>CAVUGM010000006.1:1190000-1555920 GCA_963741085.1 uncultured Chloroflexia bacterium | reverse complement strand
GACCCGCGGTGAGTTGGTTATCGATAACCAACGTGGGGTGGGGTGGGGGTGGCGTCGGTTGTGGGGTCTCGAGGCTCAGGCGCCAGGGCGGCTTCGCGCCTCGACCGGCGGAGGCCCCCGGTGGGGTTGGTTGTCGATAACCAACGTGGGGTGGGGTGGGGACGGCGTCGGTTGCGGGGTCTCGAGGCTCAGGCGCCGGGGCGCCTTCGCGCCTCGACCGGCGTAGGGCGGGCCCCGCGGTGAGTTGGTTATCGATAACCAACGTGGGGTGGGGTGGCGCCGGTGGCGGGGTCTCGAGGCTCAGGCGCCAGGGCGCCTTCGCGCCTCGACCGGCGTAGGGCCCCGCGGTGAGTTGGTTATCGATAACTAACGTGCGGTGGGTGGGTTGCGGGGGCTCAGGCGCCAGGGCGCCTTCGCGCCTCGACCGGCGGAGGCCCCCGGTGGGGTTGGTTGTCGACAACCAACGCGCGGTGGGGTGGGGTGGTGACGGCGTCGGTTGCGGGGTCTCGAGGCTCGGCGCCAGGGCGCCTTCGCGCCTCGACCGGCGGAGGGCCCCCGGTGGGGTTGGTTGTCGACAACCAACGTGCGGAGCAGTGACCGGTCAGGGGAGCAGCATCACCTTGATGCAGTCGGCGGATGCGGGCGGCCACCGCCGCGTAGGCCGCCGCGGCGTCGTCGAGGGCGAACTCGTGGGTGAAGATCCCGTCGGTGCGCGAGTCGGCCGTTCTGGACCAGCGGAACCAGCTCGGTCCAGGTCCGGTGGACGGGCGCCGTGGTCATCCGCAGCGTCACGCTGCGGAACAGCGCCGATCAGGACGGGCAGGGGATAGGGCTCCAGGTCGTGGACCCCGATCACCGACACGGTGCCGCCGGGCCGCACGCAGGCGAGGGCGTCGTCGAGCGTCGCGTCGTGGGCCACGGCGTCGATGACCGCATCGGCGCCACGTCCGCCGGTGGCCTCCAGCACCGCCTCCACCGTCGGGCCTCGACGGCGATCGCCCCCGAGTCGACGGCCCGAGCCCGTCGACCGGCCACCGGGTCGACGGCCAGCACCCGGCCGGCACCCAGGGCGAGGGCGGAACGCACGGCGCACAGTCCGACGGCGCCCAGGCCCGAGCACCACGACGGTGCCGCCCGGGCGCGAAGTCGGCCCGCTGGGCCCCGATCCAGCCGGTGTTCAGGTTGTCGGTCAGCAGCAGGGCGGCCTCGTCGTCCACGCCGTCGGGGATGCGCGAGCATCTGGAAGTCGGCGGCCGGCACGGCGACGTGGGTGGCCTGGCCGCCGCCGAGCGTGCCGGATCCGAACACCTGGGGGCCGTCGACGCAGGTGACCGGGTCACCGGTGGCGCACCCGTCGCAGCTGCCGCACCCGGCGACCGAGGCCGTCAGCACCCGGTCGCCGACGGCGAACCGTCTGCACGGTCCGGCCCGACCTCGACCACCGTGCCGATGAACTCGTGGCCCACGGCGAGGCCGTCGCCGAGCGGCGATGTCGCCGTCGTAGAAGTGCAGGTCCGAGCCGCAGATGGCGGTGGCCTCGACCGGCACCACCGCCCCGTCGGGTCCGGGTGGGGACGGGGTCGCGGCGCCTCCTCGACCCGCACCCGGCCGCGCCCTTCGATCGCACACCTGGCGCACTTGGTCCCCCGACCGCCGTAGTAGACAGAAGCGCAGCAGAATGTGTACTATCGCACTGCTGATGGGGCGCCGACCCGATCGGGGGACAGGGACGCGGACATGCGCAACCCGCACGCCGGTCGAGCCGTTCGACACGTCGGACGAGGAGATCGCCGAGGCGCTCCTCGACGTCAGCATCCCGACGCTGATGCTCTCGCTCGTCCACATGTCCGGCGACCCCGAGCTCATCCGCGGTCGCGCTGAAGCCGGCCGGGCTGTTCCTCAACGAGGTGCAGGGCTACATGACCGAGGAGGACAAGGCCGAGGTCCGGGCCCTCGCCCTCGACGTGATCCGCGACTACCGCGACCGGGGCTGCCCCGAGCCCGAGCCGATCTCGGCCGAGCTGCTGCACGAGATGATGGACTGGCTCGTCTGCGAGGACGTGCCCGGCCGAGTACGTCCCGATGCTGATGGAGGAGATGGAGCTCGACGGCGCCGACGCCCGCGCGTGGTCGAGCCCGTCCGACCAGGCGGCGCGCGGAGGCGTTCCCGGTCGTCGTGATCGGCTGCGGCCAGTCCGGGCTTGCTGGCCGGCATCCGGCTCGCAGGAGGCCGGCATCCCGTTCACGATCGTCGAGAAGAACGCCGGCGTCGGCGGCACCTGGTGGGAGAACTCCTACCCCGGCGCGCGGGTCGACGTCGGCAACCACTTCTACTGCTACAGCTTCGAGCCGAGCGACCACTGGACCGAGTTCTTCGCCCAGCAGCCCGAGCTGCAGGCGCTACTTCGAGCGGGTGATGACCAAGCACGGCATCGAGCCGCACGTCCGGTGGGAGACCGAGGTGCTCGGCGCCGACGTGGGACGACGCGTCGGCCACGTGGTCGGTGCGGGTCCGGGCCGACCGACGGCACCGAGGAGACGCTCGTCGGCCCGGGCCGTGATCTCGGCCGTCGGCCAGCTCAACCGCCCGAACGTCCCCGACATCCCCGGGCAGGACACCTTCGCCGGACCGTCGTTCCACTCGGCGCGCTGGGACCACGACGTCGACCTCGCCGGCAAGCGGGTGGCGATGATCGGCGCCGGGGCCAGCGGCTTCCAGATCGCGCCGACGATCGCCGCCCGAGGTCGCGCACCTCACCGTGTTCCAGCGCACCGCGCAGTGGATGTTCCCGAACCCGAACTACCACGAGCACGGTCGGCCCGGGCGTGCCGTGGGCGCTGCGCCACCTGCCGTTCTACGGCCGCTGGTACCGCTTCCTGATCTTCTGGCCCGGCTGCGACAAGGGGCTCGAGGCGGCCCGGGTCGACCCCGACTACCCCGACCAGCAGCGCGCGGTCAGCGAGATGAACGAGCTCACCCGCCAGATGTTCACCGACTGGATCGTGAGCCAGGTCGACGACGATCCCGACCTCATCGCCAAGGTCGTGCCCGACTACCCGGCGACCGGCAAGCGCACGCTGCAGGACAACGGCAGCTGGCTGCGCACGCTCACCCGCGACGACGTCGAGCTCGTCCGCGACGGCATCGACCACATCGAGCCCGACGCGGTCGTCGACCGTCGACGGCGACGCGCCACGAGGCCGACGTGCATCGTCTACGCCACCGGCTTCCACGCCAACCGAGGTCGCTGTTCCCGATGGAGATCATCGGGCGCGACGGCGTCGACCTGCGCGCGATGTGGGGCGAGCGGCCGGCCGCCTACCTCGGCATCACCGTGCCCGGCTTCCCGAACCTCTTCTGCATGTACGGCCCGGGCACCAACCTCGCCCACGGCGGCAGCCTGATCTTCCACTCCGAGTGCCAGATGCGCTACATCACCCAGTGCATCGAGGAGCTCGATCGACGGCGGCCACCGGACGATGGAGCCGCGCCAGGACACGCTACGACGACTGGCACGAGCGCTCGCAGGCCGAGATCAAGACGCTGGTCTGGTCGCAGCCCGTCGATCAAGCACTCGCTTCTTCAAGAACGCCGACGGCGAGATCCACGGGCTGAGCCCGTGGCGGCTGGTCGACTACTGGACCTGGACCAAGGAGCCCGACCTCGGCCGACTTCGAGATCTCGTGACGTCGAGCCGTCGACCGGACGGCCGACCGCGGCCCGGTCGGCCACGCGCGACCGGCTGCTCGACGCCACCGAGCGGTGCCTGCGCCGCTCGGGCATCCGGCGGACGACCGTGACCGAGATCGCGGCCGAGGCCGGCGTCTCGCGGGCCTGGCTCTACCGGCACTTCCCCGACAAGGCCTCGCTCGTCGTCGCCACGCTGGTCCGCACCGACGAGCGGTTCTGGGCCGAGGCCCACGCCCGGGTCGTCGGCGGCCGCGCGGCCTCGCCGGCCCAGGTCGCCGAGGCCGTCGGTGGCGCTCGCCCTCGAGCAGCAGCCCGGTGCGCTCCTCCTGCAGCTGCAAGCAGGACGAGCCGGCCGACTTCGCCGAGATGGTCGGCACCGGCCTGGCCGAGCTGATGCCGGGCATGGCCCGCTTCTGGCACGACTACCTCGAGGCGGCCCGCGACGCCGGCGAGGTGCGGGCCGACCTCGACGTCGCGCGGCGCCGCCGAGTGGGTCATGCGCATCGTCCTCTCGCTCGTCACCGTGCCGGGCGGCGCGGTCGACGTCGACGACCCCGCCTCGCTGCGGTCGTTCCTCGAGACCTATCTCGTCCCTGCCCTGGCACCTCCGGCCTGATGCGGTACGGTGGCCGGGTCATGACGCGCCAGCTTCTTCTTCGCTGCCGCAGCGAGGTCTGAGCCAGAGCCGGACCCCCTCGCTGCGGAGTGAGTGCGTGCGTCCGGCCTCCCCAGCTCCCGAGCCAGCGAGGACCTCCCATGACCAGCACGATCCCCCCGCAGAAGCCCAGCGGGATGCCCGTTCGAGCGCTACCGCGCCTTCCCGCCGATCGACCTGCCCGACCGCACCTGGCCGGCGCAGACCATCACCGAGGCGCCGCGGTGGCTCTCCACCGACCTGCGCGACGGCAACCAGGCGCTGATCGACCCGATGAGCCCGGCGCGCAAGATGAAGATGTTCGACCTGCTCGTGAGGATGGGCTACAAGGAGATCGAGGTCGGCTTCCCGGCGGCCAGCGAGACCGACTTCGCCTTCGTGCGCCAGCTGATCGAGGGCGACCAGATCCCCGACGACGTGACGATCTCGGTGCTGACCCAGGCCCGCGAGGACCTGATCGAGCGCACCGTCCAGTCGCTGGTCGGCGTACCCCGCGCCAACATCCACCTCTACAACGCGCTCGCGCCGCTGTTCCGCCGCGTCGTCTTCCGCGCCGGCAAGGACGAGATCAAGGACATCGCGATCCGCGGCACCGAGATGGTGATGAAGTACGCCGAGAGCTACCTCGACACGCACCGTGATCGGCTACGAGTACTCCCCGGAGATCTTCACCGGCACCGAGCTGCCGTTCTCGCGTCGAGGTCTGCGAGGCCGTCTCCGACGTCTGGCAGCCCGAGGACGGCCGCGAGATCATCCTCAACCTGCCCGCGACGGTCGAGATCGGCGACGCCCAACGTGTACGCCGACCAGATCGAGTGGTTCTCCCGCCAGCTGACCCGGCGCGAGAACACCGTGATCAGCCTGCACCCGCACAACGACCGCGGCACGGCGGTCGCCGCGACCGAGCTGGCCATGATGGCCGGCGCCGACCGCGTCGAGGGCTGCCTGTTCGGCCACGGCGAGCGCACCGGCAACGTCGACCTGGTCACGCTCGGCATGAACCTGTTCAGCCAGGGCATCGACCCGAAGATCGACTTCTCCGACATCGACGAGATCCGGCGCACGGTCGAGTACTGCACCCAGCTGCCGGTCCACCCGCGCCACCCCTACGCCGGCGACCTCGTCTACACGGCGTTCTCCGGCTCCCACCAGGACGCGATCAAGAAGGGCCTCGAGGACCTCGACCGGCCAGGCCGCCGAGCAGGGCGTGCCCGGTCGGCGAGCTGCCCTGGGAGGCGCCGTACCTGCCGATCGACCCGAAGGACGTCGGCCGCACCTACGAGGCCGTGATCCGGGTCAACAGCCAGTCCGGCAAGGGCGGCGTCGCCTACATCCTCAAGGCCGAGCACAAGCTCGACCTGCCGCGCCGGCTGCAGATCGAGTTCAGCCGGGTCGTCCAGCAGCACACCGACGCCGAGGGCGGCGAGATGACGCCGGAGGCGATCTGGGCGGTCTTCCGCGACGAGTACCTCGACCGCGAGACCCCGCTCAAGCTCAACTCGGTGCACACCTCCTCGGCGGCCGGCGAGAAGGACGCGCTCGACGTCAACGTCTACGTCGACGGCGAGATCGCGCACGCTGGACGGCGACGGGCAACGGTCCGATCGCGGCGTTCGTCGACGCGCATCAACGAGCTGCCGGCGACGACGCTGCGACGTGCGGGTCCTCGACTACGCCGAGCACGCGCTGTCCTCCGGCGGCGACGCGCATCGCGGCGGCGTACGTCGAGTGCGCGGTCGGCGACCAGATCTTCTGGGGCGTCGGCGTCGACGCCAACATCGTCACCGCCTCGCTCAAGGCGGTCGATCAGCGCGGTCAACCGCGCCTGAGGCTGCGACCATGCTGGTGTCCGAGCGGATCGGCCAGTTCTTCGTCGAGCGACGCCGGGCGCGACCGGCTGGAGTACACCGAGTACGGCGCCGGCGACGCGTGGGTGGTGCTGCTGCCGGCCGAGCTGATGCCGCGCCGGATGCACCAGCCGCTGGCCCGGGCGCTGGCCGCCGAGGGGCTGCACGTCGTCACCCTCGACCTGCTCGGCCACGGCCGCTCGGACCGGCCCGACGACCCGCTGGCCTACTCGATGACGGCCTTCGCCGAGCAGGTGGTCGCGCTGCTCGACCACCTCGGCGCCGCCGCAGGCGGTCATCGGCGGCACGTCGCTCGGGCGCCAACGTCGCCCTCGAGGTCGCCGCGATCGCGCCCGAGCGGGTGCGCGGGCTGATCGTCGAGATGCCGATCCTCGACAACGCCGTCGAGGCCGGGATCCTGGCCTTCGCGCCGCTGATGTTCGCCGCCCGGTTCCTGCCGTTGACCGTCGACGGCCTGCGCGCGCTGACCCGCCCGGTCCCGCGCGGGATCGTGCCGTTCTGGGCCGGCATCGCGCTCGACACCCTGCGACCAGCGGCCCGGCGTCGGTGGCCGCGGTGATGCACGGGCTGTTCTTCGGTCGGATCGCGCCGTCGGCCACGCGAGCGCCGGGCGATCGCGCGCGCCGGCCCTCGTGGTCGGCCACCCGGCTCGACCCGATCCACCCGGCGGCCGACGCCGCGATGCTGGCCGACGAGCTGCCCGACGCGCACGTTCGTGGAGGCCGGCCGAGCATCCTCGAGTGGCGGCTCTCGCCCGAGCGGCTCGACCAGGCGGCGGTCGAGTTCGCCCTCGGGTGCTGGCGAAGGCGCCGCGCCGCGGCGCCGCGCGGCGCGCCGCGCTCGCTCGCGACCGCCCGGCGCGGCAGAATCGGCGGCGTGCCCCTCTACCGCGACGAGGCGATCGTGCTGCGCACCCACAAGCTGGGTGAGGCCGACCGCATCATCACGCTGCTGACCCGCCAGCACGGCGGGTCCGCGCGGTCGCCAAGGGCGTACGCCGGACCACGTCGCGCTTCGGCTCCCGGCTCGAGCCGTTCACCCACGTCGACCTGCAGCTCGCCGAGGGCCGCAACCTCGACATCGATCACCCAGGCCGAGACGCTCGACGCCGTACGGCACGCCGGCTCGGCGCCGACTACGACCGCTACACCGCCGGCACCGTGATGCTCGAGACCGCCGAGCGGCTGGTCGCCGAGGAGCAGCGAGCCCGTCGCTCCAGCAGTTCCTGCTGCTCGTCGGCGGCCTGCGCGCGATGGCCGGCGGCGAGCACCGGCCCGGCGCAGGTGCTCGACTCCTACCTGCTGCGCTCGCTGGCGGTCGCCGGCTACGCGCCGTCGTTCGACGCACTGCGCCCGCTGCGGCGCGAGCCGGTCCGCACCGCTGCGTTCAGCCCGTCGGCGGGCGGCATGCTGTGCGCGACCTGCCGGGTGCCCGGCTCGGCCAGCCCGGCCGCCGAGACGATCGCGCTCCTCGGCGCGCTGCTGGCCGGCGACTGGGCGGTCGTCGACGCCGCCGAGCCGCGCCACCGTCGGGAGGCCAGCGGCCTGGTCGCGGCCTACCTCGCCTGGCACCTCGAGCGCGGCCTCCGCTCGCTGGCCTACGTCGAGCGCAGGGCGAGCGATGGCCCGACCGTGAGGCCGAAGCCGGCTGCACGCGCCGCCGTACGCGCCCCGACGCCGCACCCGTCCGGGCGCCCGGCCGCCGCGACGTCCCGACGGACCTGGTGCCGCGGCACGTCGCGATCGTCATGGACGGCAACGGCCGCTGGGCCAAGGAGCGCGGGCTGCCCCGCACCGAGGGCCACGAGCAGGGCGAGCCCTCGCTGTTCGACGTCGTCGAGGGCGGCGATCGAGATCGGCGTGAAGGCGATCTCGGCCTACGCCTTCTCGACCGAGAACTGGTCGCGCTCGCCCGACGAGGTGCGGTTCCTGATGGGCTTCAACCGCGACGTGATCCGCCGCCGCCGCGACGAGATGCACGAGCTCGGCGTGCGGGTGCGGTGGGCCGGCCGCGCGCCGCGGCTGTGGCGCTCGGTGATCAACGAGCTCCAGGTCGCCGAGGAGCTGACCCGGGACAACGACGTGCTCACGCTCACGATGTGCGTCAACTACGGCGGCCGCGCCGAGCTCGCCGACGCGGCGCGCGCGATCGGCGCGCGACGTCGCCGCCGGCCGGCTCAACCCGGACAAGATCGACGAGAAGACCTTCGCGCGGCTACCTCTACGTGCCCGAGCAGCCCGACGCCGACCTGGTCTGGCGCACGTCGGGCGAGCAGCGGCTGTCCAACTTCATGCTGTGGCAGGCGGCGTACGCCGAGATGGTCTTCACCGACGTGCTCTGGCCCGACGTCGACCGGCGCCACCTGTGGCACGCGATCGAGATCTACGCGAGCCGCGACCGGCGCTACGGCGGCGCCGCGCCCAACCCGGTCGCCGACATCACGCCGGGCGACGTCTGATCCGCTCTCGTAGAACGCGTTCCCCTCTGCCATTCTGAGACCGCACGACCAGGGGCAGGAGGACTCATGGAGCAACGCGGACAAGGTCCGACAGCCATGGTACGTCGCTTCCTGCTGACCGAGGACCCGCACCCCGGAGTCATCCAGGGCGTCTTCGTGGCCCTCTACCTGCTCGACGTGATCCTCCGTGCCCTGGGCGGTTCCGGGGTCGACGCGTGGCCGGCCATCGGGCTCGTCCTGGTCATCATCATCACGGTGCTGGCGGCGATCGCGCCGTGGTCGACGCTCCCGCTGTGGGCGGTGGCGGTCGTGCCCGTGCTCGACCTGGCCGCCCTCGGGCTGTCCCGGCTCGACGCGGCCGGCGGGGGTGCCGGTCTGCTGGTCGTCATCCCGGCGCTCTGGCTCGGGGCGCAAGTTCGGGACCCGTGGCGTCGCCCTGTCCTGGGTCGCCGCGGGGTTGGGCGGTGCCGGGCCTGATCTACCTCGGCACCGGCGGGGCCAACATCTCGCGGTCGGTGATCCTGCTCTGCGTGGTCGTCTGGGCCTCGCTCGCCATCTCGTCGGCCATCGCGCGGATCGAGGTCAGTCGCGACATCGCCGAGCAGGGACGCCTCGAGCTCTCGCCGGGCACGCTCGCGACGATCGAGGAACAGCGCCGGTTCTCGGACGCCATCCTGGACACGGTCGACGTGGGGCTGGTGCTCCTCGACGCCGACGGTGCACCCCGCGCGATGAACCGCCGGCAGGAGGTCTTCGTGCACAACGGCTTCCCGGGAGGCCCTCGCGGTCGACCTCGACGCCCGGCGCTGTCTCGAACCAGTCGTCGGAAAGGCGGCCGGCGAACCAGCCGGCGAGCTCGTCGGGAGTGGTGTGGTGGCTCATCGGGGTGCTCCTGTCATGATCGGGTTCTTGCTTCCGTCTGCGCTGAGATTACAACATTACGTCAATACGTGAGATAGCGAAGCGCGCCGGCTTCGTCTCGCCGCCCGCAGGCTGGTCGCGGTGCCCCTGCCCGGCACGAATCGGGACCCTTCGCCGCCGGCAGGCTCGTCGCGAAGGCAGCGTGCCCGTGACGCCTTCGGCTCGTGGCTCGCAGGCCGGCCGGGAAGCGGCGAGAATGCGCGACAGCCCGCCGCGGAGGTCACCCTCGATGCCGAGCCCGGAGAAGCCGAACCCCCCCGAGGGACCCGGCGCGCGGGTCGCCCGCCTCCCCGGCGCCGACGACGAGCGCGTCCAGCCCGCCGACCGGGCCGCCTGGCGGGCGTGGCTGGCGGCTAACCACGCGACAGCCCGCGGCGCATGGGCCATCACCTACCGCAGGTCGTCCGGGAAGCCGGTCGTCGACATGGTCGAGCTGGTCGAGGAGGCGCTCTGCTTCGGCTGGATCGACAGCCGTCTGAGCCCGCTCGACGACGAGCGGACGATGCTGCGCTTCACCCCGCGCAAGCGCGGTGGCACGTGGTCACGCTCCAACAAGGAGCGCGTGGAGCGCCTCATCGCGGAAGGACGGATGGCTCCCGCCGGGATGCGCGCCATCGAGGAGGCTCGTGCCGACGGCTCGTGGGATCTCCTCACCGAGATCGACGAGCTGCGCGTTCCCGACGACCTCGCCGCCGCGCTGGCCGCGGACCCGGCGGCGGCCCGCGGCTACTCCGGCATGAGCCCGTCGCTCAGGAAGGCGATCCTGTTCTGGGTCGCGTCGGCGAAGCGGGACGAGACGCGCAGGCGCCGGATCGAGGAGACGGTGCGCTACGTCGCGGTCGGGCGCTCGCCGCTGGAGCGGCCGCGTCGCCCGCTCGAGGGCTGACCGGCGGCCTGCGCGGGGACCACCAGCACGGCCGACTCCTTCACCTCGGCGTCCTCGAGCTCGTGGCTCGTCCGAACCCGGTAGGTCGCCACGCGTTGGAAGTCGATCGGCAGATAGGTCCGCCCGGGGTCACCGACCAGGACGCGGATCCCCTCGCGCGCGGCCAGCCGCAGCCAGTCGACCATGCGCTGCGCCATCGTCTCCTGGTAGCACACGTCGCCGGCGAGGATGACGTCGCATGCCGGCGGAGGCCCGTCGAGCGGGTCGTCGCGTCTGAAGGCGATCCGCACGCCGTTGGCGCGCGCGTTCAGGCCGACGGCGGCCTCCGCGAACGGATCCACGTCGATCGCGAGCACCGAGGCGGCTCCGACGCCGAGGGCGGCGATCCCGCAGACGCCGGAACCGGCGGCGACGTCGAGCACCCGGCGCCCGGCGACCTCAGCCGGATGGTCGAGGAGGTAGCGCGCGATCGCCAGGCCACCAGCCCACGCAAAGCCCCAGTACGGCAGGTCGGGGTCGGGATCGCCCAGCTCGCGGCCGACGAGCCGGCAGAGTGCCATCACGTCGTCGCCAACGTGCAGGCGCATGCCGGGGACGTCGGGCACCGGCTCCAGAGAGGTGTGCCGCCGGACGAACGAGCGGAGGGCGGCTGGCGACGGCGTGGCCACCGGACCAGCCTATAGCAGCGAACCCGACGCCGGCCGGTATCGGCGAACCCGATGCCGGCCGGTGCCCCGGCGGCGCGCCGGTTCGGGCGATACTGCCGCCAGCCGGCGCGCGCGACCCGAGGCAGGGCCGGCCGCCTGCCTGCCAGTCGACGCGCGAGAAGGTGAGACACCCGGTGAGAACGATCCTCCTCTGGATGGCCCGGAACCCCTGGCTCAAGGAGCGCGCTGCCGCGCCTCGCGCTTCGTGCGCAAGGCCGTGCGCCGCTTCATGCCGGGCGAGGACGTGGACGCCGCCTTCGCCGCCGCGGCGCCCGCTCGCCGCCGCCGGCCAGGGGATCCTCTTCACGCGCCTCGGCGAGAACCTCGCCGTCGATCGCCGAGGCCGACGAGGTGGCCGCCCACTACCACGCCGATCCTGGACCGCGACGCCGCGCCTGGCCCGGCCGATCGAGCTCTCGGTCAAGCCGACCCAGCTGGGCCTCGACATCGACGAGGAGGCCTGCCTGCGCCATCTCGACGGCCTCGCCGCGCGAGCCGACGTCACCGGGACCTGGCTCTGGCTCGACATGGAGTCGTCCGCGTACGTCGAGCGGACGCTGGTCCTCTACGAGCGCCTCAAGGCCGTCCACCGCGAACGTCGGCATCTGCCTGCAGGCCTACCTGCGCCGGACGCCCGCCGACCTCCGCCGACTCCTCCCGCTGGAGCCGGCCGTCCGCCTGGTGAAGGGCGCCTACGACGAGCCCGCGGCGCTCGCCTGGCGCCGGCGGCGCGAGGTCGATGGCGCGCTACCAGGCGGCCGCCCTGGTCCTCGCCGAGGCGGCGCGTGACGGGCGGGCCCGCCTGGCGCTCGGCACTCACGACGGCGGCCTGATCGAGCGGATCGCGGCGTTCGCGGCGGCGGCCGGCGTTCCTCGCGATCGGCTCGAGGTCCACATGCTCTACGGGATTCGCGCCGGCGAGCTGCGACGCCTGCAGGAGGCCGGGTTCCCGGTCTTCACGCTCATCGCCTACGGACGCCACTGGTACCCGTGGTACATGCGCCGGCTCGCGGAGCGGCCGGCGAACGTGGGCTTCGCGCTGCGCCAGCTCCTGCCCTAGGAGTCATCTGCGGGCCGGGTCGGCTCGGCGGCGCCGGGGGCGGTCTCGGGGCCCGGCGGTCGGCGGCGGTCTCGCCGGGCTCGCCGGCGTCGGGGCGGTCCCGCTGGGCCCGGCGTCGTCGTCGCCCGACGGTCACCCGGCGGGGGGCGGCGGAGGTGCGACGATCACCGGCGGCGCAGGCCGGGGCGTGACCCGCGGGACCGGCCGGGGTTGGACGTGCACCGGCGCAGGTCGCGGCCGCGGGGTCGCGTGCGTGACCCGTGGCGTCGCCGTGGGCGGAGCGGGCGTCGGCATGGCTGTCGGGCTGGGTGGTGCGGGTGTCGCGATCTCGGCGGGAACCGGCGTCCCTCCGCCGGGCGAGGCCCCCAGCGCGACGACTGCGAGACCCGCCACGACGACCCAGGCGGCCGCTCGCGGCAAGGCCCAGCCGGCCGGCGCGGCGGGTCGCCGCCGCGCGGGGCCGGCGGCGTCGTCTCGGCGAGGACGGCGCGCCACGCGTCCGGCGCCGCGGCCGGCATCGTGCCCAGGGCCACGATCTCGCGCGGGCGCGGACGACCCGTGTTCCAGCTCGATTCCCACCCGCCGTCCGGTCGCCTCCGCGCCCCGCAGGTCGGCGTCGACGTCGTCGACCTCTACGGCCGGGGCGGGTGCCGCGGCGAGCTCGGGGGCCAGCATCACGCGCGATCGGGCGGGCCTGTCGACGAGGCGGAAGGGAGCGCAGACGAGGCAGGCGCCGTCGACCAGGTTCCAGCAGTCGTCGCAACAGGCCGCTCCGCAGGACGGGCAGTTGCGGAAGGCGGCCCGGGCGCTGACGAGCGTGTCCATGTCCCGCCCACAGCGCTCGCAGAACTGGATCCCGAGGTCCACCGTGCACTCCGCCCCGGCGCAATCCACCTCGGACGCACCTGCGACGACGATACCCCGCGGCCCGGGGCCGCGGCGCTCGCCGGTGGTACCGGAGACCCACGGCGTTGGTCGCGTTCGGTGCGCCGCAGCACCGGCGGGCCCCCGCCACTCCCTCCCCGCGCCGCGGAGTACGCTGACCCGATGGCGGATCCCAGCCCCACGACCTTCGCCTCGCTCGGTCTCGAGGCGGTGCTGCTCGAGACGCTCGCCGGCCTCGGCTACGAGGAGCCGACGCCCGTCCAGGAGGTGGCGATCCCGCCCCTGCTTGCCGGTCGCGACCTGCTGGCGGAGGCGCCGACCGGCACCGGCAAGACGGCCGCATTCGCCCTCCCGATCCTGCAGCGCCTGGCGGTCGGGTGGCCTCGGCCGGGCTTCCCAGGGGACCGCCCTCGCGCTGGTGCTGGTGCCGACCCGGGAGCTGGCGATGCAGGTCGCCGAGGCCGTCCACCGCTACGGGCGCGGCCTCGGCGCACGCGTCCTCCCCGTGTACGGCGGCCAGCCGATCGGGCAGCAGCTGCGCGGGCTCCGGGGCGGGCTCGACGTCGTCGTCGCGACCCCGGGACGTGCCGTCGACCACCTCACGCGCGGCAGCCTTCGCCTGGACGCGGTGGAGGCCGTCGTCCTCGACGAGGCCGACGAGATGCTCGACATGGGCTTCGCGGAGGACCTCGATGCGATCCTGTCTGCCACGCCCGCCACGCGCCAGACAGCGCTCTTCTCGGCCACGATCTCGCCCACGATCGCGCGTGTCGCGGCGCGCCACCTTCGCGAGCCGGTCCGCGTCTCCGTGCGTCCCGAGCGACCGACCGACGAGGAGCCGGCGAAGGTGCGCCAGCTCGTCTACGTCGTCCGGCGCGCCGACAAGCTCGCCGCGCTGGGCCGGATCCTCGACGTCGAGGATCCGTCGGCTGCCCTCGTCTTTGCCCGGACCCGGGGCGAGGTGGACGACCTGGCGGAGGCGCTGAGCGGGCGCGGCCACGACGCGGCGGCGCTCCACGGCGGCCTCTCCCAGGAGCAGCGCGACCGGGTGATGGGCCGGTTCCGCGACGGCGCGCTCGACGTGCTGGTGGCCACGGACGTGGCCGCCCGCGGGCTCGACATCGAGCACATCTCCCACGTCGTCAACTTCGACGTCCCCTCGTCGCCCGACCTCTACGTCCACCGGATCGGGCGGACGGGGCGCGCAGGTCGCGAGGGGACGGCGATCACGCTCGTCGAGCCGCGCGAGCACCGGCTCCTCCAGAACATCGAGTCGGCGACGACGGCAGCGACTGGAGCGGGCGACCGTCCCGACCGTCGCGGACCTGCGCGAGCGGCGCCTGGAGCTCCTCCGGGCGAGCCTCGCGCGAGCGCCTGGCGTCGAGCGCCCGCGAGGCGGGGGACGGGGACGGCGAGACGGACGGAGACGACACGCGGCCGGGCGGCGCCGAGGGCGCTCCGCGCCGGGCGTCGAGCGACCGGGCCTGGAACGCTACCGCGCCGTCGTCGACGCGCTCGCCGACGAGTTCGACGCCGTCGAGATCGCGCTGGCGGCGATCGCGCTGCTCGACGCCGGGGAGGCCGGCGGGAACGCGGAAGTCGAGATCGCGCCGGCGGCATTGCCCCAGGACCGCCCGCCGCGCCCGTCACCGGGACCGTTTCGTGCCGGCAGCCCGGGCGGCCCGCCGGTCGGCTTCCACGATGGGAGCCGGGACCGGCCGCCGGCTGGCTTCCGAGCCGGGCCGTCGGTCCGCGGCGTCGTCCGAGCCCCGGGCTCCATTGCCGGCCCGCCCGGGCGCCGGGATGCCCGACCCGGGGCTCCAACGGACGGACCCTGGGTGCGCATCTTCGTCGGCGGTGGCCGCCGCGCGGGCATGCGGCCGGCCGACCTCGTGGGCGCGATCACGGCGGAGGCCGGTGTCCCGGGCTCGGTGATCGGCGCCATCCAGATCTCGGACAGCTTCTCCCTCGTCGACGTGGCCGGCGACGTCGTCGACGCCGTGATCCGTGCCCTGCGGGGGGCGACGATCCGCGGGCGGACGTTCGCGGTCCGCCTCGACCGGGACCCACGCTCGTCCTGACCACGTCCCGCGCCCAGCCCGGGACCCGCGCCCGTCCTGACTGCGAGCCCCGCCTCCACGGGATGGGGCGTCCGCGCCCGGCTTCACCGCGTCCCGCGCCAGCCCGGAGGGGCGTCCGCGCCCATCCCTGATGGGGTGTCCGCGACCCCGAACTCGCTATCCGGGCCTTCCTCGACGGATGTGGTTCACTGGCCGCTGCGCCGCGACGGCGCGAGCAGACGGAGGGGGCCATGACGGCTGCGACACGCGGTTCCGGAACGCGCGAGGATCCCTGGATCCTGCTGACCGCCAGCGGGGGGGCCGAGTACCAGATGTGGCGCGACGAGGCGGCCGACCCACCGGCGCTCGTCTGCCAGGTCGGGACGACCCAGCTCCGCTACCACCTGCGCTGCATCGAGGATCTCCGCGCCATGCTCGTGGAGCGGGCCGACTGGGTGCCGCTCGGGGCCGCCGACGAGCAGAAGCCGGCCCCCGAGGGCAGCGTCGAGGCCTGGGGGCGCTCGCCCGAGAATCCCGTCGGGGGCTGGTATGGCCTGCGGAAGGGGTACCGCGGCCGGTTCGGGATGTACGTCCCGCCGCTCCTGGAGGCGCTCGGCCTCGCCGAGCTCGAGCACCTGCCGAAGAACAACCGGGTGCGATCCGCCTGACGCCCTCGCTTCCTCGTCAAGCTCGGGGTCTCGAGCCGGGTCGAGGCGGCCCTCGCGGCGTCGCGGGCGCGGATCGGCGCCGACCGTCCGGGCCGGGCTGCGGGGTCCTGAGAAGCACACCTCCGGGACGCCGTTCGTGCCCCGGCGCTTACCAGGGCTGGAGCGGACCCGTGGGGTGCAGCCTGCAGGAGGGCCAGGGCGCTGCCGGCGGGATTCCCGCAGGCGACCGTCAGCTCACGCCGGCGCTGCCCGGACCGGATCTGGCTCTCGCCGCCCCCGAGTACGCCCGGCGAGCCGGCCTGCCAGCACGACGGTGACACCGGTGAGGACGATCAGGAGGGCCGCCCCCAGCATGCCGGCGCGGAGACCCGCGGCGCCCGCGATGAGCCCCATGAACGGCGGGTAGGTGATGGACCCGGCGACGCCGGCTGCGGTGATGATCCCCGCCACGGCCGCTGCACGATGCGGGAAGAGCGACCCTGCGACGGCCATGATCATCGGGTAGACCGGGCCGAACGCGAACCCCGCGACGAGGAACAGGCCGACGCGGACCAGCCCGGTGGTGGCGAACACCGCGGCGACGATCGCGATGCCGCCCAGGAGCGCGCAGGCGGTGGTGAAGCGGACCGCGTCGAACCGGTCCGCGACGCGGCTCGCGACCAGGCGCCCGGCCGCGATCCCGGCCCAGAAGAGGCCCAGGGCGAGCGTCGCCACGGTCATCGGTTCGTCGGCCAGGAAGCCCACCAGCCAGCTCGACACGCCCGATTCGGCGGCCACGTAGCAGGCGATGGCAACGCCCAGCGCCACCAGCGCGAGCTGCAGTCCGAAGGTGAGTGCGGAGGTCCGCCCGAGCTCGGTCGTCGTGTCGGCCCGCGCCCGCGCCGGCACGCTGCCCAGGCGGGCGAGCGGGAACGTCAGGCCGAGTCCCGCAAGACCGGTTGCCAGCGCGATCGCCCGCCAGTCGACGCCCACGGCCAGCAGCGTCCCGATCGCCAGGGGAGCGGCGAGGGCGCCAACGCTGTAGAACAGGTGGAGCCGATTGAGCGCCCGCCCGCTTCCTGGGGGCGACAGGTCCATGATCACGCTGGTGCCCACTGCGTCGGCGGCCCCGCTGCCAACGCCGGTCAGGGCCGCTCCGAGCACGAAGATGCCCCAGGTCGGCGCGACCCCCTCGAGGCTCATCCCGGCCGCCATCGCCAGCGCGCCGGCGGGCAGGACGACTCGCCGCCCGACCCGATCGGCGATGAGGCCGGACGACAGCGCCCCGGTGGCGAACAGGAGGGCGAAGACGAAGTACACCGCGGCGAACTCGGCGTCGGTGCGCTGGAACTCGTCCTTGATGACACGGAGGAGCGACGGGATGAAGAGGCCGCACCAGCCGATGAGGATGAAGGCGGCGTAGGCCCCGGCTTGACCGGGGCTGGAAGCGTCGCGTCGGGGCAGGGTCACCCGGCTATTGAACCGCGTCCAGGCATCGCCGCGCTCAGGCCCAGCACCGACCTGACCTCGCGTGCGATCTCGAGGTCCTCGCGGGCGCGAATGACGAGGGTGCGCACCGGTGCGCCGGCGGCGCCGATCTCCACGTCCCCGCGCGCCGCGTGCGTTCGCCTCGCGATCGACGGCGACGCCGAGGTAGTCGAGGTCGGCGGCGACTCGCTCCGCGGATGGCCGGCGCGTTCTCGCCGACGCCGCCCGTGAAGACGAGCACGTCGAGACCGCCGAGGGCCGCCACCATCGCCGCGATCGAGGCCCGCAGCCGGTGGAGGTAGACGCCGATCGCGAGCGCGGCCGCCTCGTCGCCGGCCGCCTCGGCCGCAAGGATGGCCCGCATGTCGGCCGTGCCCGCCAGGCCCGAGCAGGCCCGAGCGGTGCTCGAGCGTGGACGCGAGCTCGGCCGGCGGCATCCGCGACGTGCTCCTCGAGCCACAGGACGAGTCCCGGGTCGATGCTGCCCGAGCGGGTCGCCATGACCAGCCCGTCGAGCGGCGTGAATCCCATCGTCGTGTCGACCGAGCGACCACCGCGGATCGCGGCCAGCGACGCGCCCGCGCCGAGATGGCAGGTCACGATCCGCAGCTGCTCCAGCGGGGCGCCCGACCAGCTCCGCGGCGCGCCGCGTCGCGTACGCGTGCGACAGGCCGTGGAAGCCGTACTTCCGCAGCGCCCAGCGCTTGCGCCACTCCGGCGGGATCGCGTAGGTCGTCGCAGCGGCCGGCATGGCGGCATGGAACGCGGTGTCGAAGCAGGCGACCGCGGGCACGTCGGGCAGGACGCGGTCGACGACGGCCAGCGCCGCGAGCGACTTCGGCTGGTGCAGCGGTGCCAGGTCCGTCAGCGCTCGCAGGTGCGCCTCGACGGCGTCGTCGAGCGAGCACCGGGCCGCTGAAGCGCGTGCCGCCGTGGACGATCCGGTGGCCCACCGCCGCGATCGGGCCGAAGCCGGCCAGCGCGGCCGCGATCAGCGCGGCGTCGGTGGAGCCGCGCGGTGCGGGCAGGTCGGCGCTGGCGACCACGTCGTCGGCCTCGTCGAGGACGCGCAGCTTGAGGCTGCTGGAGCCGGCGTTGACGACGAGGATCCGGGCACCGCCGCCATCTCCCGTCACGGGCGCGCCCCAACCGCGGGCAGAGGGCCAGCTCCAGCTCGCGATCTCGGGGGCGTCCTCGCCCTCGAGGCGGGTGTACGCGCGAGCCTCGATCCGCCGGTCGACCATCAGCTGGCGAACGTGGCCCGCGCTGGGGCCGAGGCCCGGCACGCGGTCGATGACATCGATCACGAGGTGGAACCGGTCGAGGTCGTTGAGCATGACCATGTCGAACGGCGTCGTGGTCGTGCCTTCCTCCTTGTACCCGCGGACGTGCAGGTTGGCGTGGTTCGTCCGGCGGTAGGTGAGGCGGTGGATCAGCCACGGGTAGCCGTGGTAGGCGAAGACGACCGGCTTCGATCGTCGTGAACAGCGAGTCGAACTCGCGCGTCCGACAGCCCGTGCGGGTGCTCCGTCGCGTCCTGGAGGCGCATCAGGTCGACGACGTTGACGAACCGGACCTTCAGCTCGGGCAGGTGCCGCCGGATGAGGTCGACCGCGGCCAGCGCCTCGAGGGTCGGGACGTCGCCGGCGCTGGCGATCACGACGTCCGGCTCGCCGCCCTGATCGTTGCTGGCCCAGTCCCAGATCCCGATCCCGCGCGTGCAGTGGAGGATCGCCTGGTCCATCGACAGCCACGTCGGCGAGGGCTGCTTGCCGGCGACGATCACGTTCACGTAGTGCCGGCTCCGGAGGCAGTGGTCGGCCACCGAGAGGAGCGTGTTGGCGTCGGGTGGCAGGTAGACCCGGATCACGTCGGACTTCTTGTTGACGACGTGGTCGATGAAGCCCGGGTCCTGGTGGCTGAAGCCGTTGTGGTCCTGGCGCCAGACGAGCGAGCTCAGCACGTAGTTGAGCGAGGCGATCGGACGCCGCCAGGGCAGCTCGCGGGTCACCTTCAGCCACTTCGCGTGCTGGTTGAACATCGAGTCGACGATGTGGATGAAGGCCTCGTAGCAGTTGAAGAGGCCGTGCCGGCCGGTGAGCAGGTAGCCCTCCAGCCAACCCTGGCACTGGTGCTCCGAGAGCACCTCCATCACTCGCCCGTCGGGCGCGAGGTGATCGTCGCCCGGGACCGTCTCGGCCATCCAGGCCCGGTCCGTCACGTCCAGGACGGCCCCGAGCCGGTTCGACGCCGTCTCGTCCGGGCCGAAGACCCGGAAGGTCTCGCGGTTGCGGTCGACGACGTCGCGCAGGTAGGAGCCGAGGACGCGGGTCGCCTCGGCGATCGTGGCGCCGGGAGTCGGGACCTCGACGGCGTAGTCGCGGAAGTCGGGCAGCAGCAGGTCCCGCAGGAGCTCGCCGCCGTTGGCGACCGGGTTCGCGCTCATCCGCCGGTAGCTCCTGGGCGGCAGCTCGGCGAGCTCGGGAACCAGGGCTCCGCGCTCGTCGAAGAGGTCCTCCGGCCGGTAGCTCCGCATCCACGCCTCGAGGATCGCCCGATGGCCGGCGTTGGTGCGGACCTCGCCCATGGGGACCTGGTGGCTCCGCCAGGTCCCCTCGCTCGGGACGCCGTCGACGTCCCGCGGCCCTGTCCAGCCCTTGGGGGTCCGGAGGACGATCATCGGCCACTGCGGCCGGGTCGTGACGCCGCCGTCCCGGGCCGCCCGCTGGATGGCCTGGATCTCCTCCACCACGGTGTCCATCGGCGGCGGCCAGCTGCTGGTGCACGGTCGCGGGATCGTCGCCCTCGACGAAGTACGGCCGATGGCCGTACCCCTCCATCAGGGCGCGCAGCTCGTCGCGCGGGATCCGGGCGAGGACGGTCGGGTTGGCGATCTTGTAGCCGTTGAGGTGCAGGATCGGCAGGACCGCCCCGTCGTGCACGGGATCGAGGAACTTGTTCGAGTGCCAGCTGGTGGCCAGCGGACCGGTCTCTGCCTCGCCGTCGCCGACGACCGCGCAGACCACGAGGTCCGGGTTGTCGAATGCCGCGCCGTAGGCGTGCGAGAGCGCGTAGCCCAGCTCGCCGCCCTCGTGGATGGACCCGGGCGTCTCGGGCGCCACGTGGCTCGGGATGCCGCCGGGGAACGAGAACTGGCGGAACAGCTTCCGGATGCCGTCCTCGTCCCGCGTGATGCTCGGGTAGACCTCGCTGTAGGTCCCCTCGAGATACGCGTTCGCCACGATCGCCGGTCCTCCGTGGCCGGGCCCGATGACGTAGATGGCGTCCAGGTCCCAGTTCCGGATCACCCGGTTCATGTGGGCGTAGATCAGGTTGAGGCCGGGCGTCGTGCCCCAGTGCCCGAGGAGACGAGGCTTGACGTGCTCGGGACGCAGCGGCTCGCGCAGCAGCGGGTTGTCCATCAGGTAGATCTGGCCCACGGACAGGTAGTTGGCCGCTCGCCAGTAGGCGTCGATGCGGGCCAGCTCCGTGGGCGACAGCGGGCCAATCGACGCCTTTGCCGGGGTCGGTCATCGGGTCTCGCCCTCCCTGCCTGGGTGTCGGCGCCGTCCCGGCGCCTCGAGCTATGCGCCCGGGCTCCCGGCCGGGGCGGTGGCCCCGGCAAGTCCGCCCGGTGGTGAGTCGGGCACGGGGTCGCCGACTGGGGCGTCTCCCCCGCGTTCGAACCGGGGGATTCGTGCCGAAGACCTGCAGGACGGTTCGCCACGTGGTTGCCACGACTCCGATCACCGGGACCGCGAGGAACATGCCCAGCATGCCGCCGAGAGCCGCCCCGGCCGGGATCGCCAGCAACACCACGGCCGGGTGGATGCTGACCATCCGCCCGTACACCAGGGGCGCCACGATGTTGCCCTGCACGATGTTGAAGACCAGGGTGAAGATGGCCATCACGACGATGTCCTGGGTCGAGCCGACCGCGACCGTGACGAGGAACGCGAGGCCCGTCGTCAGCAGGCTGCCGATGTACGGGATGAAGCCGCCGAAGAACGACAGGACGGCGAGCGGCCAGGCGAGCGGGATTCCGAGCAGCGCCATGACGAGGAACTGGCTGGCGGCTCCGACCGCGGAGATCGCGCCGGTCCCGATCATGTAGCCGCCCAGGACGCCCGTCGCGCGCGTGCCGGCGCCCTTCAGCTCGTCATGGCGCCATCGGGCGAGGGGCTTCGTCATGGTCTCGAAGCCGCTCGGTCCGTCGCGCAGCAGGTAGAAGGTCAGGATCGACCCGAGGACGATGCTGATGGTCAGGCCGGCGATGCCGGCGAGGACGAGGGTCATCGCCTGCACGACCTGGGGGCCCACCGCGGAGGCGATCGAGGCGATGCTCTGGCCGGAGTTGAGGAGGTCATCGATCTTGGAGGCGCCGCCGGACGTGTCGTCAACGATCTGCTGACCCTGGTTCGCGAGGGCCGCGAGGGCAACGGCGAGGATGGCGAGGATGATCCCGAACCCTCCGACCGTCAGCCCCAGGGATGCCGTCGTGGGGGCAAGCCCGCGCCGAAGCAGGATCCTCAGGCCAGGCGCGAGCGTGGCCGCCGCGACCGACGCGACGATGAACGGGACGAGCAGGAGCGGCACGGCAGTGACGAAGACCAGGCCGAGCCCCACCGCGGCGAACAGGACGAGGAGGCGCCAGCTCCACTGGGCGATCCGGTCCAACCAGCGGGGCACGACGCCACTTCGGCTCTCCGCCTGCGGGTCGCCGTTGAGGGACGCGATCAGGTCGGGCGCGATCTCGCGCAGGATGATCGCCACGGGCACGGCGAGGATGAGGCCGAGAATGCCTGCCACCGCGGAGCCTACGGTCAACGCCACGAGGACCAGGGCCGGGTGGACCCCGTGGCCCTTGAACTGCCCTGTGTGGGGAAGCCGCGGCAGCACCACCGGGGTCGCTGCCAGCACGGCCACGATGAGGATCGACGCGAGCGCGCCGCTGCTCCCGAGCGCCACCAGGCCGACCAGGGCCACGGTGGCGATCGGGCCCAGGAGCGGGACGAAACCGCCCACGAAGACAAGCACGCCGAGGGCGAGAGGATCCGGCAGGCCCAGCACGAGCGACGCGACGAGCGCCACCCCGCCCATGATCGCGGCCCGCTGGGCCGTCTCGCGCATCGACCGGCCGACCCGACGACGGGCGGTTGCCGTGCCGTCGACGATCATCGAGCGCTGCCAGGGAGCCGCTGCCTGGAGCGCCCAGTCGATCGCCCGGTCGGCATCGTTGACGAGGAAGAAGAGCAGGAAGATGGCGAGCAGCCCGATCGTCGCGCCCGTGGCGATCGCCGAGACGACGACGGCCGCGGCGGCCGTCACCCAGGCCGGTGACTCCGTCCACGACCTGCGTCACGAGCGTCGACACCGGCGGTGCCAGTGCCCCGCTTTCGAGCGCCTTCTGGAGCTGGTCGAGGCCCGCCTTGAGCGACCGAAGGAGGTCGACGGTCGCCGGCACGAAGGCGATCGCGATCACCACGATGGCGAGGACGACCAGGCCGACCGCGGTCAGCGTCACCAGGCCGGCCGTCGCGGCCTTCGACCGCCCGCTAGCCCGGAGCCGGGTCGAAAGGGGATCGAAGGCGGCGGTCACGATGGCCGCAAGGACGACCGAGGCGATGACCGTCCCGAGGATGGTCGCCAGCTCGAGGACGACGCCGGCGAACGCGACGACGACCAGGAGCCGCCAGCCGAGCGCGGCGGCCTGGGATAGCCAATCGGGAACGATCAACCCTTTCTCGGGGTCCGCCGCGGGCGTTGTCAGGGGAGTCGCCTCCACGCTCATACCGGTGCTCGGCCGGGTGCGTGAAGGATGCGTCATGGGGGATGCCGGCGTCGAGGGGCTGTGCGGCGCCAACGCCTGCGCGACGCCAAGCCCACCGGACCCCCGCTCAGTCTGCCTGCCTCGCGAGACCGCGCTCAGCGGGCCCTACCCCGCCGGGACCCCGGCGGCCTGCCCGCCAGACCGCGCTCAGCGACCCGGCTGCCAGGGCCGGACTGGCGGCCCTGCCCGCGAGACCGCGCTCAGCGACCCGGTCTCGCCAGGGCCGGACTGAGCGGCCCTGCCCCGCTGAGGCCCGTTCTACCCGGTCCGGCGGGGCAGGCTCCCTCCTCGGTCACATGGCCGGGAACGTCTCGATCACCTCGATCGACGCGCCGCCGGCCAGGACGGGGCAGGTCCGCGCGAACCCGACGGCCGCATCGAGGCTGTCGGCCTGGATCACCGTGTAGCCGCTGAGCGACGCCGCGCTCTCGGGCCCGACCGTGCCGTCGGAGGTCACGGTTCGCGACTTCGCGCTCGGATCGCCGGGGTCCAGGACCCCGCCGCCGACCGTCTCGAACCACGCTCCCCAGGCGGCCATCACCGAGGCCTGGGCCGCTTCGCCCTCGGGCATTGCGCCGCCACGGTATGCAAACAGGAACTTCGCCATCGTCGTGCTCCTTCGCGGGACTGCGGAGTGGAGTGGCTTCTCCGCTCTCGATTGGACGACGAACGCCGCCCGGCGGAATTGACAGGCCCGGCGACCTCCGCGCTCGCCGCCGCTACCCGCCCGCCGCCGCCGCACAGTCGTACAGCGTGCCGCTCGACGACCCGCTCGACGACCCGGTGGCCACGATGCTGCAGGCCGAGGTCACCCAGGCGTCACGTCCGCTCGTGGTCGAGGAGGACGGACCGCCGCCCCCGCCGCCCGAGAGCAGCACGTAGCGGAGCTCTCCGGAGGCCACGTAGGCCTTCAGCTGGTCGAGGGTCGGCACGGCGTCCGAGCCATTGAAGCCGCCCATCGTCATGACCGGCAGGCCCGTTGCCAGCTGGATCTCGGCGGCCGTGCCGGACCCGGTCGCGGCCACGATCCAGCGGGTGGATCCTGCGTGGGCCGTGAGATAGGAGGTCAACGCGACATCGACCGCCGCCCCGGCGCCCGCGGCCCCGGGTGCGAAACCGGCCCCGACCGCCGACCCGCCGCCGGCGTTCGAGGCCGTGCCGCTCCCGGGGACCGGGCCGGTGGCCGCGCCGGGGAGGCTCCCGCCGGGGAGGCTCCCGCCCGAGGGCGGCGCACCCATCGGGCCAGCGCCGCCACCCGGCACGCCGAAGCCGGTCGCCGAAGCGGGTCCGGCCGCGGGGTCGCCGCCGGAGTGGGCCGTCGCCATCGTCCGCGCCGCGTAGGCCGCCGGTCCGGCCAGGAGAGCTGCCAGGGCCACTGTCATCGCGGCCGGCGGCCAGGCGCCGACGCCCGCCGGCCGGCAACGCGACGAGGATCGCCGCCGCCGCAGTGATCGCGAGGATGGCGGTTCCCAGGCCGGGCGCGAAGTCCGGTGTCCGGTCCAGGAGCGCCCATGCCCAGGCCCCGCTCGCGACGAGGGCGCCCGCGAGGAGCAGCCCGCCCACGCGCGACCGCGAACGCAGGTGCCACAGCTCGAGCGTGCCCGCGCCGACGAGGGCCCCGATCGCCGGGGCCAGGATCACGCTGTAGTAGGGGTGGATGACGCCGGACATGAAGCTGAAGACGAATGCGTGCACGCCCAGCCAGCCGCCCCACAGGAGGTAGCCGGCCAGCGCCCGGTCGGTCCGGCCGGCCCGGCGGCGGAGCCACAGCCCGCTCGCGAGCGCGACCAGCGCGTACGGGATAAGCCACGAAACCTGGCCGCCGAACTGGTCGTTGAAGAGGCGCAGGATCCCGGCCGCCCCGCCGAACATCCCGCCGCCGCCCCCAACACCGCCAGCGCCGCCGGCGCCACCGTTGCCGACGCCGCCGAAGATCCGGCCGAGCCCGTCATATCCGAGGATCAGGTCGAAGACCGAGTTGCCGGTGCTGCCACCGACGTACGGGCGGGATGCCGCGGGGACCAGCTCCACGGCGACCGGCCAGGCGAGGCTCGCGACGGCCACGGCACCGGCCGCGACGGTCAGCCCGGCGACTCGCCGGCGCCAGCCGCCCGGCGCCGCGACGACCCACACGAGGGCGAACGCCGGCAGCACGAGCCACGCCTGGAGGAACTTGGTCATGAAGCCGAGACCGACGAGGGCGCCAGCCAGCGCCAGCCAGCGCACGTGCCCGGCATCGAGTGCCCGCAGGAGGGCCCAGGCGGCCGAGACCAGCAGCAGCGTCAGGAGGGCGTCGGGGTTGTCGTAGCGGAAGATGAGGACGGCAGCGGGAGTGAGCGCCATCACCGTCCCGGCGATCGTCGCGGCGGCCGTCCCGAACGAGCGGCGCACGGCGAGGAAGAGGACCGCCACGGCGGCCACGCCCATCAGCGCCTCGGGAAGGAGGATGCTCCACGACGAGAGGCCGAACAGGCGCACCGAGAGCCCCATCACCATCGTCGACAGCGGCGGCTTGTCGATCGTGATGAAGCTCGAGGCGTCGAGCGAGCCGAAGAACCAGGCGCTCCAGCTCTGGGATGCGGCCTGGGCTGCCATCGTGTAGTAGGTGTTCGCGTAGCCGCTGACGGCGAGGTTCACGAGGTACAGGACGGCCGCCAGCGCCGAGACGGCGCCCAGCGCGGGCAGCGCCCGGGGGTCCGTCCGGTCGAACGCCCGAACCCGGGTCGCCAGGCGCGTTGCCGGCGACGAAGCGCCGGCGGAGGGAGCGGAAGGGCGAACGAGCGTGCTCATGCGGCGGCTCCGGCGTGGTGGGCCGCTGCATTCCGGACGGGACCGGCGATCCAGCGGCGCAGGAGGAGGAAGCGGCAGGCCGTCGCGAGGACGTTCGCCCCGACGAGGACGGCAAGCTCTGCGGCGCGGCCGGCGCCCGGCGCCACGGCGCCCAGGATGCCCACCGCCAGTGTCGTGATCGCAATGGCGACGACGAGGGCGACGAGCCCGCCCGCCTGGTCGCGGAGGGCCCCGCTCCGGTTACGGACGCCGAACGTCAGCCGCCTGTTGGCAGCCGTGTTGCCGGCCGCCGTGGCGAGCAGGGCCACGACGTTCGAGGCCCCGGGCCCGAGCGAGATCCGCAGGGCGCCGTAGAGGACGACGTACGCGGCGGTGCTCACGACTCCGATGGCCGCGAACGAGGCGAGCTGGCGGACGGTCGAGCCGCTCGGGGCCGGTCTGCCGGCGATGCCGGCGGGACGAGCGCTCATGGCGACGGACATCACGAGCCTCCGGTCGTCACGTGGGCCGGGCCGGTGGCCGCCTGGGGCGCCACGCCGCTCGCGAGCGACGAGGAGGTCGAGGTCGAGCTGCTGGTCGAGGTCGAGCTCGTCGTCCCGGCCGCCGAGGCCGAGGTGGTGGTCGACCCGGCGCTGCCGCTGTTGGTGGCTGCGGCGAGAGTCCCGAAGCCGACGACGCCGATGGCTCCGGCGAGGGCGACGCCGGTGGTCAGCTGGTTGAGGCGCCGGGTCGCCCGGGCCCGGGCCGCGAGATCGAGGGGTGCGGGTCGGTTGGTGTCCATGCCGGCAGTCTCAGCCGGCAACCCTTTCGAACCCGTTACGACGGGCGGGGCGTGCCACTCCTGGAGTCGCCGAGCGCCCGTGGCCAGCTCACGGCCATGCTCGCGCCCCCGAGCGCGCTCGTCCCCACCCGCCACCGGCCGTGGGTCGCCCGCACGATCCCGTCCGCGATCGCCAGCCCGAGGCCGGACCCGGAACCCGTCGCCGTCGCCCGGTGGAAGCGGTCGAAGATCCGGTCGCGCTCGTCGGGCGGAATTCCGGGCCCGCCGTCCTCGACCGCCAGGCTGACCCGGCCGGCCTCGATCGAGACCGCGATCCGGATCCGTCCACCGTCCGGGGAGAACTTGCACGCGTTGTCGACGAGGACCCCGAGCAGCCGGTCGAGCCATTCGGGCGGGATCGATGCGACGTGGTCGCCGGGCCCGGTCTCGACGGCGATCGAGAGGCCCCGCGACTCGGCCACGACGGCGAAGCGGTCGGCGGTTGCCGAGGCCATCACGCCCACGTCCACCGGCTCCGCGTCGGGCGCGCCGCGCAGGTCGTCGAAGCGGGCCAGCCAGAGGAGGTCGTCGAGGATTCGCCGGATCCTCCGGCTCTCGCGGTCGATCCGCTCGAACGCGCCGCGGTCCGCGTCGGGCTCACGCGGGCCCGCGAGCGAGAGGCTCGTCTGGGCCTCGATGACCGAGACGGGCGTCCGCAGCTCGTGGGACGCATCCGCGCTGAAGGCCAGCTGGCGCCGGCGTGCACGCTCGATCGGCGCGGCGACCCGCCGTCCGACGGCGACCGCCCCGCCGAAGACCAGGACCAGGAGCAGAAGCCCGATGACCAGCTCGGCGACGAGGAGCGCCTGCTGCGTGGCCGCGAGCTCGTCGGTGCGCTGCCCAACGATGACGTGGTTGCTGCCGGCCTGGGCTCCGGCGACGCGGACGTCCACGCCCCCGACACTGATCGTCTCGGGCGACGTCACCGCCGTGGCGTCCGGCGGCAGCTGCGCCCCGTTCGTGTTCGCCATCACGGTCCCGTCGGGGAGAACCGTCCAGACGAGCTGGGTCGGCCCGAAGGGACGGTCGGGCGGCGGCGCGTCGAAGCCGCCGCCGGGCGCGGGACCACCCGGACCCGAGACGATCCGGTGCAGGTCGCTGGCGAGGCGGGCGTCGAGCTGGCTCGTGAGGGCGTTGGTGACGACGGCGAAGGCGCCCACGGCGACGACGAGGTACATCGCCGCCACCACCGCCGTCGCGCCGGCCGCCACCCGCAGCGACGAGGTGCGGACGTCGCGGCCCGGGCCGCTCACGTCTCTTCCAGCCGGTAGCCCGCTCCGCGAACGGTCACGATCCGGACGTCCGCGCCGGCCAGCTTCCCGCGCAGGCGGCTCATCTGGACGTCGATCGCGTTGGACCCGAGCGGGTCGGTCTCGTCCCGCCAGGCGTGCTCGGCGATTGCCTTGCGGTCCACGACGGCCGGTGAGCGCCGCATCAGCAGCTCCAGGATCAGGTACTCGGTGACGGTGAGCGAGACCGGCCGGCCGGCGAAGGCCACCTCGCGGCGCACCGGGTCGAGGACCAGCCGACCCCGCTCGATCGTCTCGCCGTCGACTCCCCGCGGGCGCCGCTGGAGGGCTCGCACGCGTGCCAGCAGCTCCCCGAAGTCGAAGGGCTTCACGAGGTAGTCGTCCGCCCCCGTGTCGAGGCCCGCAATGCGGTCACCCGGGGTGTCGCGTGCGGTCAGCATCAGGATCGCCGTCGGCCGCTTCTGGCGCCGCGCCCAGCGGACCACGTCGATCCCCTCGCCGCCGGGCATCCGCCAGTCGAGGACCGCGACGTCGTACTCGTACCATTTCAGCTGGTCGATGGCGTCATCACCGCGCTCCACGGAATCGACGTGGTAGCCGGCCCGTTCGAACCCCATCACGAGGAGCTCGCGCAGGCCGGCATCGTCCTCGGCGACGAGGATGCGCACCGGATCAGGACCGGGCGGCCGGCGGAGTGGCCCGAACCCCGGCCGCCCGGCCGGTGCCCAGGCTCGCAGGGCGCTGCACGCCGGCCATTATCGGCGCCGCGGGCCGGCTCGGACGGCTGGTCGCCCGCACCATGACCGCCGAGCCGACCACCACGAGGCAGGCGAGGTCGATCGCCAGCATCCAGGGGGCTGCGGCGTCGGTGCCGGTGCCAATCCCGTGCAGGAGGGCCAGGGGCCAAGCCGCGTACGCCAGCCAGTGGACCGCTCGCCAGGTTCGCCGCCCGATCCGGTTCTTCACCAGGCTGGTGACGAGAACCGCCGCCCCGATGTCGAGGGCGATCACGCCGAGGCCCAGCCAGAGCGTGCGATAGGCGGACGAGAACGGGACGAGCGCCGCCAGCAGCCCGAGGTTCGCGAACGGGTCGACGATGGCGGCCACGATGTGGATGGCGAGGAAGACCACCGACATGAGCGCCAGGTTGCGGTGGAAGCCCGTCGTCGCAAAGCGCGGCCAGGCGCTGGTCTGCCAGCGCAGGGCGCCGAGGAGGCCGAGGTACATCACCCCGGTCAGGAGCAGCAGGGAGACGATCCCCGCGCCGCGCGTCGTGAACCAGAAGAGCTGGGTGCTCATGCGGGAACCTCCATGAAGGCCGGCGCCGGGATCGGCAGGGTCGAGTCAAGCGAGTCGCGCGGTGCGGTGTCCGCATCGCCGGGGAGAGGTGCGGGCCAGCCTGCGACGCGCAGGACGCTGCCGTCCTCCGCGACCAGCCGGGCAGGCAGGCCGTTGCGGACCAGCCACATCGGTGCGCCCGCGCCCTTCACGATGGCCGCCGTGGCGGCGGCGTTCGCGTCGGCGCAGGTGGCGGCGGCGACCGTCGCCGTGCGCCACGGCCCGCTCGCCGGCAGGCCGGTGGCCGGGTCGAGGAGGTGGTGGCGGACGATCCTGCCCCGTGTCCAGCGCCGGATCGTCGTGCTCGAGGTGGCGATCGCGCCGCGCGTGATCCGCACCACCTCGCCGGCGCCGTCGGGGGAGGCGGCGTGGTCCTCGGCGAGGAGGACGCGCCAGCCGCCCGCCGGAGGCGTCCCGTCGGTCGCGATGTCGCCGCCAAGGCTGACGAGGACGCCCGCGCCGTCCATCGCGTCGAGGGCCGCTTCGGCCGCGAGGTCGGCCGCCAGGCCCTTGCCGGTTGCTCCGAGGTCGAGCTCGATCCCGGCCGGGACGCGGACGTGGCGCGTGGCTGGGTCGAACCGAACCTCGTGCCAGCCGGGAACGGAGGCAAACGTCAGCGGCGGCGCACCATCGGGTGGAAGGCGGTCGAAGTCGTCGTCGTAGCCCAGCAGCCGGATGGCGCGACCGACGGTCGGGTCGACCGCGCCGTCGGTCGCCCGGGCGGCATGGAGGGCGGTCCCGAGGGCGCGGGCCAGGAGCGGGCTGACGAGGTGGTCGTGGCCGCCGTCGGCGACGATGACCTGCATCTCGCTGTCCGCGCGGAAGCGGCTGTACGCTGCGTCGACGTCGGCAAGGACCTGCTGCACGGCACGACGGGCGATCGGAAGCCGGCGGGGATCGGTCACCAGGAGGTGGACGGTCGTCCCGAGAGCGCGCCAGGTGACGGCCGCGGGCGCGAGGGCTGGGGTCATCTCGAACGTGCTCATGGCGCGAGTCTCGCGCCGGCATCCTTTCGGACGGGTTACGGGGCTGCGGCGGCGGGCGCGGGCGCCGCGGGGGGCGCACACCGGCAGACGACGCAGCCCCGGCTCGGGCCGGGGCTGCGAGACGTGGTGCGAGGTTGACGCGGCGGTCATCCCGCCCGACGTGGCTACGGCTTGGGTGGCGAGCCCGGGTAGATGATGCCGTCGAAGTCCGCCTGGGTGCCGACGGCGGAGTGCTGGAAGTAGAGGGTGTATCCCTTGTACGCCGCGCTCCCGGTCAGCCAGCAGGACATGAGGCTGCGGTTCCCGGCCTCCCACGAGCCACCGCTGCACGTGCCGTCCCACGCGCCCTGGGCGTTCTTGATGCTGGCGGTGGCCCACTCCGAACCGACGTTCGTGTAGGTGTCGAGGTTGAACGCGAACTCCACTGCGCCGGTGGCCCGCGCATCGTTGGCGGTGCTGGTGCCCGTCAGGACCCCGCCGCGGATGTGCCCGACACCGTCCGGGCCCGGGGTCTCGGTGGTGTACGGCGTTGTCAGGCTGCCGGTCATCGTCCCGACCACGCGCTGGTCGCCGGTCCCCGGGCTGGACGGCCAGGGGGTCGGCGTCGGCGCCGCGGTGGGCGACCCTGTTGGCGTGGCGGATGCGCCGCAGCCGGCGAGCAGCGCCCCGACCATGGCAAGGCCGGCGAGAGGTCGAACGAGCGCGCGCATCTGGATGTCCTTCCTATCTCTGCGCAGCCGAGCCGGGGAGGATGAAGCCCTGGACGTTGAGCCCGGCCGCGCCATACGTGTGCTGGAAGTAATAGAGGTAGCCCGTGTAGCCGCCGGTTCCGACGAGCGAACACGACCCCGCCGCCCGGTTGCCAGCCTCCCAGGCCATGCCGGTGCAGTTGCCTTCCCAGGTTCCCCCGTCATTCACCAGGCGGCCCGTCCCCCATTCCGATCCCACGTTCGCGTGAACATCGAGACTGTTCACGTAGGTCATCGTCCCCGTGACCCGCCTGTCGTTCATGGTCATGACCGAGGACGTCGTTCCGCCCCGCATCTGCGTGACGTCGCCCACCTTCGTGGAGGTGTAGTCGGTCACCAGGAAGACTCCCGACTCGGTCCCGACGACGTACTGGTCGCCGGTCCCGGTGGTCGACGGCACGGGCGTCGGCGTCGGGGACGCCGCCGGGGTGACCGCGGCGGTCGCCGTCGGGACGGGCACCAGGACGACCGCCCGGTTGCTCCACGGGGCTCCCGCCCCGATCGACCAGGCGAGCATCGCCAGCAGGAGCGCGAGGAGCAGGAGGATCGAGACGGGCACTGGCAGCAGGCGCCCCAGCCTGCCCAGCGACCCGATCCCGCGCCGCCGGACCGTTCGCTCGGCGACGGCTGCGGCATCCACCCGCGTCTCGGCGCGTCCCGCGAACGAGTGGACTGCCTCGGTCAGCCGGGCCTCGAAGACGTCGAGCTCAGGCATCGGAGAGCTCCTTGCGGAGACGTGCGAGGAGGCGGGCCAGGCGCCAGCGGACGGTCGCTGCCGGCCGCCCTGCCAGCGCGCCGATCTCCGACGAGTCGAGGCCCGCCTCGTAGCGCAGCGCCAGCAGCGCACGCTCGTCGGGCGAAAGGTTGCGCAGCGCGCACTCGAGGTCGAGCTGTCCGGCCCGGTCGGCCGGGTCGCGACCCGCCGGATCCATGGCCCCGACGTCGATCTCCACGACGTGATGCCGGCGCTGGCGCCGGCACTGCTGGCGCGCCTCGTTGGCGGCCACCGAGACGAGCCAGGGCTTCAGGCGATCCGGGTCGCGCAGCGAGCCGAGCTTGCGCCAGGCGATCGTCCAGGCCGCCTGCACGGCGTCATCCGCCAGGTCCTGGTCGCCGCCGGCCACGACGTAGGCGACCCGCACCATGTCGGCGTGGTAGGCCGCCACGATCCGGGCGAAGGCGACCGTGTCGCCTGCCGCCGCCTCGCGGACCGTCGTGATCGCCATCGCGGCATCCCGCGCGAACCCTGCCATATCAAGTAGATGCCGGGACCCGGGAAGGTGTTGGGTCGCGCTCGGGCAATCTGGACCCCAGGGATCGAGCCGGCCAGTGCCGGAGGTCGCCTGTTGCATCGCTCCCGCGCCGTCACGTCCGAGTCCGATCAGATACCCGCTCGACGCGGTCAGCCGGCGGGGACGCGCGACCGGCCAGCCAGTAGGTCCGAGCGGCCTCGAACCGATCGGCGTCTGCCGACAGGGGGTCAGCCAGTGGTCACGCCGCCCGCCTCGCCTGCCGGATCGAGCGCCGGCCCGTCGCCTTCCACGCCGGCCCAGCGCATCACCCGTCCGGCGCTGGTCCCCTGGACGATCAGCGTGAACAGCACGATTCCGAACGTGATCTGCTGGAGGAGCACCCGGTCCGGCAGGTCCGCCGGCAGCGAGAGGGCCATCACGGTGGCCACCGCCCCGCGCAGCCCGGCCCAGTTCAGGACGTGGAGCCATGCGAGCGGGAGGCGGGGCACCAGGCCTGCCCGGCGCTCCAGCACAGCCACCCCTCCAAGGAGCCCGTACACCACGAGCGCCCGTCCGACCAGCACGGCCGCCACGCCCCAGGCGATCGGGACCAGTGCTCCGCCCAGGCTCGGGAGCGGGATCGCGATGCCGACGAGAAGAAAGGCGATGGCCGTGAGGACGAAGGCCAGGAACTCCCAGACGACGTCCACGGCCTCGACGGCCCGCTGGCTCAGGCCTTCGCGCCGCCCGTATGTGCCCATGACGACGCCCGCCACGACGGTGGCGATGATGCCGGACTCGTGGACCAGGTCCGCCACGAGGTAGGTGCCGTACGCGGCCAGGAGCGTGAGCGTGAGCTCGATGAGGTAGTCGTCGATCAGCGAGGCGACCCGCGCGATGACGAAGCCGGCTATGGCCCCGATGGCGACGCTGGCGGCGAGGTCGACGACGAAGGCGGCCGTGTCCGCGCCCAGGTTCGACGGCGCTGCGAAGGTCCCGAGGGCGATCGTGAAGACGAGGATCCCCGTCCCGTCGTTGAGCAGGCTCTCGGCGTCGATGAGAGTCACCAGGCGACGCGGGGCGCGGAGGCGGCGCATCGTCGCCACGACCGCCACCGGGTCGGTGGCCGACACCATGGCTCCCACGAGGAAGGCCTCGTTCGCGGGGAGGCCAGTGGCCAGGTGGAGCACGATCGCGACGACGCCGGCCGTGATGATCACGCCCGGGATGGCGAGCACGGCCACGCCTCCAAACGTGTGGCGCAGCTCGTCCCCATCCAGGCGATAGGCCGCCTCGAACACCAGGCCCGGCAGGAGCAGGGTCACGGCCAGCTGCGGCGAGAGGTCGACCGGCTTGCCGATCGGCAGGGCCGAGATCAGGAGGCCCGCCACGACGAGCATGACGGTGTACGGGAGCCCAAGCCGGCGGCTCAGGAAGGCGACGACGGGCAACGCCACCAGGAACGCCACGATGACGATGAGCGGCGTCGGGGTCGCCAGTCCAGCCATGTTCGCCTGATCGTACGGACCTGTGGGGGCGCCTGCTCGCCCGCGGGCTATCCGACCCCGACGGCCCCAGCTGGCGTGTAGTAGCGCCGGTACTCGCCCGGCGACATCGCGCACGAGCGGTAGAAGACGCGGTAGAACTGGTGGAGGTTCGTGTAGCTCACCGCGCGAGCAACCTCCGCCACCGAGAGGTCCGTGGCCAGCAGGAGCCGCTTCGCCTCGGCGACCCGGACGTGCGTCACGTACTCCTTGAAACCGACGCCGGTGACGTCCTTGAAGACGTGGCGCACGCGCGACGGGCTCACGTGGACGACCTCCGCCACCTCGTCGAGGGTGATGCTCTCGCGGCAGTGGCGATCCACGTAGGCGAGGACCGGACGGATCTGCTCGCGGCGATCGGCGGCCGCGCGAGCGGCGGCGGAACCGGAGCCGCGCTCGCGGATCACCAGGCCGAGAGCGCGGCGCAGCGTGGCGTCGAGCAGGTGCCGCTCGTTGCGGTCGTGGCGCTCCCAGCCGGCCCGGAGCTCGAGGAGGACGGGGGCGAGCTCGGCGGCGAGGCACGAGCCGCCCGGGATGCGGGCCGACACGGTGCGGCCATCGACGCGGAACGGGGCCAGGTATCCGAGGTCGAGCTCGCGGCACCCCGGCCCGGCGATGAGCTCGGGCCGGAACAGGACCAGCAGCAGCCGGAGTGACCCGCCCGGCTCGGCCAGCGCGACATGCGGCTGCGAGTTGTCGATGAAGAAGAGATCGCCCGGCTCGGCGGGAGACGTGCGCCGCCCGAACAGGAATGCGCCGCGCCCTTCCAGCACCAGGGCGATCTCCAGGTGGTCGTGCCAGTGCATCCGGTCGCGATCACCCTGCGTCGCGTACTCCAGGACCGCGAGCGGGAAGTCCGGGTCGAGCTCCTGCTGCCAGACGTGGACGGCCATGGGCGGATCGTCCGCGAGGGCAGCCGCATCCAACAGGGCCACTTGGAGCGATTCCGTCGCGTCTCACGGCACCCGCGACCGGTTCTGCCAGCGCAACGGACCGCTCTGGCATTGCCGCCGCGGCAGTCACCGACGAGCATCGGGGCGTCGGGGTCCGACCGGGCCCGGCTCGAGGTCGCCCCCAACCAGGAGATCCGGTGATGGCCTTCCCGCACCTCTTCAGCCCGCTCCAGCTCGGGAGCATCGAGCTCGCGAATCGCATCGTCCACGTGCCCACCGACATCAGCTCCTCGCACGCCGACGGCGAGGTGAGCGAGCGCGACATCCACCACCACACGGACATCGCCCGCGGCGGGACCGGCTTCGTGATCGTGGGCGCGACCACGCCCGACATGAAGACGGGGCGGCCGACGGTGACCTGCCTCGTCGCGGACGGCGACAACTACATCCCCGGCCTGGCCCGGCTGGCGGAGGGGATGCACCGCTACGGCGCGAAGTGCGCGGTCCAGCTCCAGCACCCCGGCCGGCAATGCGCGATCCCCCGCTACAACACGCTCGGCGCCACCGACCGCGTCCTCAAGCTTCCCTGGTCGGCCGGGCACGAGATCATCTACGAGAACGCCGAGGAGAAGGGCAAGGAGATCCGCGCCGCCTCGATCGCCGAGATCCTCGAGCTGGTGGACCTCTTCAGCGAGGCCGCCTGGCGCGTCAAGCAGGCTGGCTTTGACGCCGTCGAGCTCCACGCCGCCCACGGCTACCTCCTCTCGGAGTTCATGAGCCCGTTCCTCAACATGCGGACGGACCGCTTCGGCGGCAGCCTCGAGAACCGGATGCGCTTCCCGCTGGCGGTCATCGACTCGATCCAGAAGAAGTGCGGCAGGGGCTTCCCGGTCCTCCTGCGCTACTCGTTCGACGAGTGGTGCGAAGGCGGGCGCGGAACGGAGGAGGGGATCGAGATCGCGCGGATGCTCGAACGGGCCGGCTGCGCCGCCGTCGACCTCTCGATGGGCATCCAGGAGAGCCCCGGCGCCGGGTTCGACCCGCCGCCCTATCCCCAGGGCTGGGCGACCTACGCGGCGGAAGCCGTCAAGAAGGCCGTCAGGATCCCGGTCATCACGAGCCACTCGCTGCGCGATCCCGAGTACTGCGAGCAGATCCTGGCCGAGGGCAGGACCGACCTCGTGGGCCTCGCCCGCCAGCTCCTCGCCGACCCATACTGGCCAGTGAAGGCGCAGTACGGCAAGGTGAAGTCGATCCGCCGCTGCATTTCCTGCCTGGGCGGCTGCTGGCAGGAGTCGCTGATGGCGAAGAAGGAGATCGCCTGTTCGATCAACGCTGCCTGCGGCAACCCGGCCTACGCGGAGATGCGGCCGACCGGGCGGCCGGTGAACGTCGCCGTGGTCGGCGGCGGCCCGGCCGGCATGGAAGCGGCCCGCGTCGCGTCCGAGCGCGGCCACCGGGTCACTCTCTTCGAGAAGCACGCTGAGCTGGGCGGGGCGATGCTCTATGTCTGCCTCGTGCCCGGCAAGGAGAAGATGCGCTGGTACCTGGACTGGATCCGGGACCAGATCCTCGACCTCGGCGTCGAGATCCGGCTCAACCACGCCCCGACGGTCGACGAGCTGCGCGGCTTCGACGTCGTCCTCAACGCCACCGGCGCCGTCTCGTTCGTGCCAGCCGTGGCCGGCGATGCCTCGACCGTCGTTCCCTTCGAGGAGGCGATGGGCTGCCCGAAGGTCGCCTGCGAGTGCCATCCGGGCGGCCGGAGGATGCGCAAGATCGGGAAGCGCGTCCTGCTCTGGGGCGACGGTTACGCCGCGACGGACACGGCGGCCTTCCTGGCCGACATCGGCAAGGAGCTCACGATCGTCACCGAGAACCGCGAGTTCGCCGCCGACTGCGAGGTCATCCACATGTACGTCATGCGCAAGCGCTTCGCGCAGGGCGACGCGGAGGTCCTCCAGTCGCGCCCGTTCAGGCACCCGGTCACGGTGATCACCTCCACCACCGTCGAGTCGATCGAGGGCGGCACCGTCGTGCTTCGCGATCGCGACTTCAAGCGCACGACGCTCGAGGTCGACGACGTGGTGACCTGCCACACGCGGCCCGACGCCGCACTCTTCGCGGAGCTCCGGGCGGCCGGCGTCAACGTCGTCAACGTGGGGGACGCGGTGCGGCCGCGGACCCTGTATCACGCGGTCAAGGAGGGCTCGGCGTTCGGCCTCGCCGTGGACGAGCACGTGCTCTTCAATCCGAACGGCGCGATCCTGAACGAGCTGCCGATGGACGTCCTCGGCCAGCTGACCCGGGCGGAGGGCCCGTCCTACACGGCCGAGCGGATGCGCGAGCTGGTCGCGGCGGCCGCGTCGGATGGCAATGGGAAAGGCGGGGCCTGACCGCCAGGCGATCCACGGGCCGCGCGCGTCTGGCCGCCCTTCGCCGCCTCCGCCTGACGCATTCACACGTTGGCGGGCGGCAGCGCCGGGGCTCGTTCGCCACCGTCGTGCGCCACTGGATGCGCCCATTCGCGCGAAGCCCAGGCGTTCGCGGCAGGGGCGATATATTCGCTGGCATCTATATTGACACATATCAATATACAGGCTACCGTTCGAGGCCTCGGACGCGTCCCGGCAATGAGGTTCTCGATCGTGACGCTTCTCGAGCTCGCTGGGTTGGTGGCGGGCCAGGTCGCTTCCACCTTCATCCACAACTGGCCCTTCCTGGCGACCGGGATCGTGACCGCGGCCGCGTTGAAGGTCTACGTCGGCGTCGAGCGCGTGGCGGCGCTGTTCCGCCGCCGGACCGGCGTCGCCGTCGTCGGATCGGTCGTCGCCGGCGTGGCGACGCCCTTCTGCTCCTGCGGCACGACCGCGGTCATCCTCTCCATGCTCGCGAGCGCCGTGCCGTGGGCGCCCGTGGTGGCGTTCATGGTCGCGTCCCCGCTGACGTCGCCGGACGAACTCTTCCTGTCCGCCGGCCTCTTCGGCTGGCCGTTCGCGCTCGTGTTCTTCGGCGCCTCGATCGTGCTCGGCCTTGCGGGCGGCGCCGTCGCCTTCGCGGCCGAGCGCGCCGGCTTCCTCGCGAACCAGGCTCGGTTCGTCGATCGAACGTGTCCGCAGGGAACCTGCCACGCGGCCGCCCCGTCGCTCGCCGCGGCGTCGCTCACCCCGGCGGCGTTCGGTCCGGGTGCCGCCGCGGTCGCCGAATTCCAGGGCCGGGCCCGCTCCTGGCGGCTCCCGGAGCTGGCCCGCGAGATCGTCACCATCGGCAGCCGGATGCTGATCCTGTTTATTGGCTTCGCGGCGCTCGGGTATGCCGCAATCGCGCTCGTCCCGACTGCGTGGCTTACGACATACCTCGGCGGTTCCGGTCCGGGGGCCGTGGTCCTCGCCGCCACGCTCGGCGTCCCCATGTACTTCAGCACCGAGGCGAGCCTGCCGCTCCTGGCTTCGCTGGTCCAGGGTGGGATGAGCGAGGGAGCCGCGATGGCATTCCTGATCACCGGCGCCGGCACGAGCATCGGCGCGATCACCGGCGGCCTGCTGATCGCCCGCTGGCGGGTGCTTGCGATCGTCGTTGGCGTGCTGTGGGTCGGTGCGGTCGTCTTCGGCCTCCTTGCCGGTGCGCTCCTGTAGCACGGCCCTGGATGCTCGGCCGAATCCCCGCGAGACGACCATACCTGCCGCGAGACGACCATCCGGCAAGCCCTGCCGCGTCAGGCCCGGAGAGGACCGTCTGCTCCGGTCTGCTAAGCGCCCTGGTTCGCCGCCGCGGGAAGGGGCCGGACGCTCGACCAGAGCTCGAGGAAAGTGGCGACGGCGACCTCGGCGAATGCCGGGTCGTTGACGTTGGCCGCGACCTCCCGGCACGCGATCCCGGGCCGGAGACCGGCGCGGATGGCTGCGAAGAGGGCCTCGTCCCCAGCCGGATCGACGAACGGGCCGCCCGGCAGATCATAGGTGGAGCAGCCGCCGAGCGGGAGCACGACGGCCGTCGGCCCCGTCGCGCGATTGACCTTCGCCGCCAGCAGGCGACCCATCTCCGCCCCTTCGATCTCGTCGATCCGGACCGAGGTGATCGCCGGCGTGTGGGCGACGGCCCGCCGGGTCGGCCCTGCGAAGGCGGCGGGGACCGCGGCGCGGGGACCGAAGTTGGCGATGTCGAGGGCGCCGGTGGACACCAGCTGGGGGATGCCGGCCCGCCCCGCCGCCGTGAGCCGCCCCGCCCCGGCGCCGACGATCCCGCCGAAGCGCTCGGACGTGAGCTCGCTCGGGGTCAGGTCCATGACACCGTCCAGCACGCCCTCGTCGATGAGGTCCTCCATGGCCCGCCCGCCCGATCCGTTGGCGTGGAAGACCATCGTGTCGAAGCCGGCGGCTTCGAGGAGGGCCTGGACGCGCTGGGCCCCGGGCGTAGTGACGCCCATCATCGTGATCGCCACGAGAGGCGCTTCGGCCGCGGCCTCGCTGCCAGGCAGCGGATCGGCCGCAGGCGCTCGCGGAGCGTCGTCCGGCGACCCTTCACTAAGCAGCACCATGCCGGCCAGCGCATGGGCCGCGTTGGCCAGGACGCGGCGCGAGACGCGGTTCAGCCCGGAGATGTCGGTCACCGGGTAGACGAGGGTGAGGTCCTTTGTGCCGACATAGGGCCGCACGTCGCCCCCGGCCATCGTTGAGACCAGCAGCTTCGGCACCCCGATCGGAAGCGACCGCAACACCGCCGACACGATCGTCGAGCCGCCGCTGCCGCCCATCCCCATCGCGCCCGCGCAGCGGCCCTGTGCCCGCAGGTCGGCGACGACCGCGATGGCTCCCCGCGACAGTGCCTCGAGGGCTGCCGCCCGCCCCGTGCCGTCCTCGCTCGCCCGGCGGACCGCCTCGAGCGTCGTCCCGGCCGCGCGGGCCACGTCCTCGGCTGGGATATCCGGCCTCACGGCCGCGTCCCCCAGGACGCCGACGTCGACGAGGACGACGGCGACGCCCGCGGCCTCCAGCCTGTCCCGGACGTAGGCGTGCTCGGGGCCCTTCGTGTCGAGCGTGCCGAGCACGACTACCGTCGGGGTCGCGGCCGACCCGTCCTCGGGCATGTCGGGCGGCTCCGGATCAGGCGACGAAGGCGTCGAGGGCGACCCGGTCGGCGACCGAAAGGCTGCCATCGCGGGACTTCAGCTCGAGCGACGGCACCTGCGCCGCCTGGCCCAGCTCGGCCCTCATCTTCCGGAACATGCTCCCCGTCCGCATCTTGTACGTCGTGAAGAGCGCCACGCGCGCGCGCCCGAGCGGCGGGATCTCGCGGGCATAGGCAATCCACGGCTCGTCCGGGTGCTGAAGGATCAGCATGAGGCCGTTGGTCCAGCAACCGAGCAACACGAAGTCGACCTTCGCCATCTCTCGCGGATCGAGATCAACCACCGATCCGACCACCACCTGGATCCCCTTCGCCCGGAGGTGGGCGCCGATCTCCTCGGCGTACCGCTGGGTGGTGCCGGTCCGGCTCCGGTACACGATTGCCGCCGTCTTCATGGGGCTCCTCCAGCCGGCGTGGCTGCCTTCGGCGGCCGCACGGAGAGCATGCGCGCTCCTCCGAGGCTGCGTGCCATCGGATCGCGCCTCGCGGTCGGTAGCCAGAGCCTTTGGTCACCTGCCGGTGGCCGACCCGAAGGCCGGCCGGTCGAGCATCATGGATCAGGGTCCGGCTGACGACCCCGCGACCGGCTCCGGGACTCGAGGCGGCGTGATCGCTGCGACCAGGAGCACGACCGCCGCCCCGGCCAGCCAACCTCCCAGCACGTCGCTCGGGTAGTGGACGCCGAGGGCGATGCGGGACAGACCGACGAGGAACGGGATAGTGAGCAGGCCGCAGCAGACGAACCAGCGCATCCCGCTCCTGGCGCGGCTGCGCCAGGCGTAGAGGGCGATGAGGCCGTACGTCGTTGTGCTGTTGAGCGTGTGGCCGGATGGGAAGCTGTAACCGGCCGCGGGCGCGAGGTGCGGCCCCGGCGGGCGCGGACGCGCGATGAAGTCCTTCACCGCATCGGTGAAGAGGGTCGCCGCGATCAGGGCGATCGCCACGATCACCGCCTCGGAGTAGCGCCGCTGCAGCACGAGCCAGCCGACTAGGCCGACGCCAAGCGGGACGAGAAGCAGCCCGCCGAGCTCGGTGACCGCGCGCCAGGCGTCGGTCGAGATGCCGAGCCCGGTGACGAACGCGATGACGGGCTCGTCGAATGCCAGCGAACCCTGCCGGCTGACTACCATTGCGAGCACGAGGAAGGCGCCCGCGCACGCGAGGGCGAGAACCAGGAGGGAGGTCGAGACTCTGCCGGATGGCGAGCGCACCAACATGATGGTAGCGCCCGACGGGCCCGCCACGTCAGGCCGGCGGGAGCCCGGGGTGAGGCCCCGGGTCCGGTTCGCCCGCCCGCGGAGGACTGATCGTTCCCGCCGGCGGCCGCCATGGGCGCGGGCGAGACCCGCCGGCCCAGACCGCCGGGTAGTCCCATTGGTGGGGTTCCCTCTGGTCCCGTTGGGTCGTGGGCGGGCGGCCGATCGAGGACCACGCTTGGCGGCGTCGATGGAGGACGCCGTGCCCGCAGCACCCGCTCGCGCCACCCAGGACGCGCGACGCGCCCACCGGACGTCACGTCCGGCCACGCTCGTCGTCGGCGCCCTCGTGGGGCTGCTCGCCGCCTTCGGCGCCGCGCCGCCCGCGGGCGTCCAAGCCTCCACCTCCACCATGGCCCCGGCCTGCGGCAGCGTGAACCTGCGCGGCGGCACGACGACGACGGCCCCGGTCAAGACCACCCTGGCGGGCAGCGCCCGGGTCACGGTGACGGGGACGGTCGCCGGGAGCAGCTGGAGCGCCAGCTGCAACGGGAACCGCTCAGGCAGCTCCTGGTACCGGATCAGCCAGGTCAACGGGAAGGCCGTCAGCAGCCTTTACGGTGTCGCGGCCCTCTACGCCGCGACCGGCGTCCTCGCCCCGGCCCCGGCGCCGACCCCGAAGCCGACTCCCGAAGCCGACGCCCACGCCGACGACGGGCGCGACCTCCGACCCCCTCGCCGGCGAGCTCATGCGCTTGATCAACCTCGACCGGGCGGCGCTCGGGAAGCCCGCGATGGTGATCGATGCCGGCCTCGCCGCGATTGCCCGCGACGCCCGCTTCAGCTGCCCGACGAAGGCCTCGCTCGTGGTCCGAGGGCGCGCGGCGGACATGGCGGCGCGCAGGTACTTCGGCCACTACGTCCAGGGATGCCCTCTCGCCGGGACGACCGCGCCCTATCGCTCGCTCGACATCGTGAAGACCGTCTTCGGGTACACCTTCGCGCGCAGCGAGATCCTCCACTGGAACGATCGGGGCACCGCCGCGACGACATACGCGCTGGGTTGCGACATCAACGGAAGCCATTGCGGGGCGGCCACGACGAGGTCGCCGCTGACGGTCGCGGTCGCCCAGCGCAACTTCATGAGCTCTGCCCCGCATCGTTCCTCCGAGCTGGCGAGCTTCCGACGGTTCGGGTGCGGAACGGCCCTCGACGCGGTCACCGGCAGGACCTACTTCGCGTGCCTGTTCGCCGACGCCCCGTCGGCCTCGTACCCGCCAAAGACCCCACCGACGCTTGCGGCTGCGCCCATGCAAACCCCGACCGCGACCCCGAAGCCGACGCCGGCGTCCTCCACCTCCACAATGGCCCCGGCCTGCGGCAGCGTGAACCTGCGCGGCGGCACGACGACGACGGCCCCGGTCAAGACCACCCTGGCGGGCAGCGCCCGGGTCACGGTGACGGGGACGGTCGCCGGGAGCAGCTGGAGCGCCAGCTGCAACGGGAACCGCTCAGGCAGCTCCTGGTACCGGATCAGCCAGGTCAACGGGAAGGCCGTCAGCAGCCTTTACGGTGTCGCGGCCCTCTACGCCGCGACCGGCGTCCTCGCCCCGGCCCCGGCCCCGGCGCAGGCTCCCAAGCCGACGCCCGCGCCGACCCCGAAGCCGACTCCCACGCCGACCCCGGCGCCGACTCCCAAGCCGACGCCCACGCCCGCTCCGACACCGAAGCCGACGCCCGCGCCGACGCCCGCTCCGACCCCGGCGCCGACTCCCAAGCCGACGCCCGCGCCCGCTCCGACCCCGTCACCGAGCGGTGCCACCGCCCTCGGCTCGACCGTCACGTTCTACGGCCGCGGCTGGGGCCATGGCGTGGGGCTCTCGCAGTATGGGGCCCGCGGACGCGCGTTCGCGGGGCAGGACGCGAACACGATCCTGGCCCATTACTACCCGGGTACCGCGCTCGGTTCGATCCCCACCTCGACCGCCGTCCGCGTGCTCCTCGTGGACGACCTCGTCCCGACCTCCGCGGCGCCCCTCGCCGTCACCGCGCGCGGCGGCACCTGGTCGATCGTCGGCGCCGCCCAGCTCTTCCCGGCCGATGCGCGCCTGCGCTTGATCCCCTCGACCACCGGGACGACGACCAGCTGGCGCCTCGTCGTCGACGATGCGAGGGGCGCGATCCTCCTGCAGGGGCCCGCCCCGATCGACCTGCGGGTGCGGGGCACCACCGACGCCACGATCTTCTCGCTCCCGGCGGCCTCCTCGGCGTACGACCTCTACCGGGGGACCTTGAGGGTCATCGTGGCCGGCGCCAAGGTCGACGTCATCGACGAGCTTGGGATCGAGGCGTACCTCCGGGGTGTCGTCCCGGCGGAGATGCCGTCGACGTGGCCCGTCACGGCCCGAACCGCCCAGACGATCGCCGCTCGATCCTATGCGGCCTACCGGCTGCGGCCCGGCGTCTCCACATTCGACGTGTACGCCGACACCCGCTCGCAGGTCTACCTGGGCGTTCACGTCGAGAACGGCGCCGCGGACAAGGTGATCGCCGACACCTCCGGCCAGGTGCTGCGCAAGGGAACGGCCATCGCCAACACGCTCTTCCATTCGACCGGCGGCGGCGCCACGGAGAACAACGAGAACGTCTTCGTCTCTGCGACCGGGGCGAAGGTGGCCGGTCCGGTCTCGTACCTGCGCGGATCGCCGGACCGCGACGCGAGCGGCGCAGCCTACGACGCCGGCTCGCCGTGGGCGACCTGGCGGACCGCCAGCTACACGCGAGCCCAAATCTCCTCGATCTTCGCGGCGGATGCCCGAACGAACGTCGGCACCCTCGCCGCGCTCGACCTGCGTAACCGCGGCGTCTCCGGACGGCTCATCAGCGTGACCCTGGTCGGGTCGGCGGGATCGAAGACGGTGTCGGGAGACGTCTTCGTGGCGGCCTTCAACGCCCACCGGCCCGCGGCCGACCTCCTGCTTCGGAGCACGCTCCTCGCCCTGGCGCCGATCCCCTGATCGACGCGGCCCATTCAGACCCAGGAGGCTGACGGATCCTCGCTGGCGTCCGTCGTCTCGGCGGCGTGGCCCACGCGGCGTTCGATCGCCTCGCCCGCCACGACGGCAGCAGCGGCCCCGATCACGACGCCGGCAGCCGCACCGATGGGGCCGGCGATCAGGGCTCCCATCGCGAGACCGGCCGATGCGCCGACGCCGATCTCGACGACCTCGAACCCCCGGTCCTCGACCGGGCGGCCCGCGACCAGGCCTTCCTCGATCGGCTCGCGGGCGACCTCTGGCTCCGGCAGGGACGCGTCGAGCGATTGCGGTGGCGAAGCGATCTCGGTCATCTCACGCTCCTTCCGCGGCAATTCAACGCCACACAACCCGGGCGGGGGAGTGCCGAAGGGCGCCTTTCCGTGGCCGCGACGCCGCCGGGTGCAACCGGCTCGGGCGTGGCTACTCGCGCTGTGCGGGTAGCGAGGCGCGCAGCGCGGCGACCTCGGCCCGCAGGCCCGCCAGCTCGCCGAGGATCGCGCTTCGGGTGACCGCGTCGACAGCGGGGGAGGAGACAGGCACGGCGGCGACATCCGCACTGCCGGGACCGCTCGCCGCCTGGGGTGCGGTTGACGGGGCGACCGCCGTCTCCACGGCCGCGGGCTCCTCGGGCGCCGACGGTGAGACCAGCAGGCTCGCCAGGATGCTGGCGAGGGCGCCGATGATCCCGATGCCGCCGAACATCACGAACACGGCCGTGAGTCGCCCGGGGAGCGTCACCGGGTAGAAGTCGCCGTAGCCGACCGTGGTGAGCGTCACGATGCCCCACCAGATGGCATCCCCTCCGGTCTTGATGTTCCCTTCGGGCGACCGACTCTCGAACTCGAGGACCAGGATGCTCGCGACCGAGAGGACGATGCCGGCCAGCAGGATCGTGATGAACGTCGCGTACTGCCCGCGATTCGCGAGCACGTCCTTGACGAGGTCTTTGCCGGCCTGGCCGCGGAGCAGCCGGGTGATCCGGGTGAGACGGCTCAGGCGGGCGAGCCGGAGCAGGGCCCCGAGCTGGAAGACCCCGATGCTCGGGATGGACCCCAGGAGATCGAGCCAGCCCCGCTGGCCGATGAAGTACGCCCGCTTCGGCTTCGCGCCGGTGAGGTTGAACCCGAAATCGATCAGGAAGATTACGCAGACGGCGTTGTCGTAGAGGAGGAGCAAATCGTGCTCGGCCGGGGTGACCGGGAGGAGGAGCAGGACCATGATCGCGAGCGAGAAGATGGTCAGGACCAGGATGAAGATGTTGTAGGCGTTGCCGTGCTGCCGCAGCACCGGCGCCTGGTCGGTCATGGGGCCTGGTCCCTCCTGAAGTCGGTGCTTCGATGTCGGCCGCCATCGTAGCGAGAGGGTGCCACGCGCAGAACGCGACTTCGCGCCGCGGCTTTCGGCGGCGGCTCAGGCACGAGGCACGGCGGGAACCGGGGCGGGAGGTGGCAGCTGCTCCAGCGCGCTGCCTGGGGCTGGCTGGCGGTCGCGATGGGCGTCCTCTGGCTCCTCGTCTCGCTCGGCCTGTGGGCGCTCCAGCCGTGGGCCTGGCTGACCGCGATGATCGTCGCCGGCATCAGCCTCTTCGAGGCCGTCCTCGCGTTCTTCCAGTTCCCCGGGACCGGCATCGGCTTCGCCATGGCCATCATGCCGGTGATCATCCTGCTGTACCTGAATTCGAAAGCCGTCAAGGCCGCCTTCGGGGTCGCGGATCCGCCTGCGGCAGCCTGAGTCGCCCGGGCCTTCGGACGTCTATGCTTCTCTCTCGTCGCCCGGGTGCACGCAGGGCGCACCCGCTCGACAGGGGGAGACTCCCCGCAGCACGGCCCGCGGACGGGGAGTCCGGGGCAGGAGGTTCAACGCGTGACTGACGAGAACAAGGCCCCGCAGGACGACGTCGTGGTCGTCTCAGGCCAGGTCGCGGACGACAAGGGCGTCCTCGCCGAGGGCGCCATCGCCGCCCAGGGCAACCATGCGCTCATCGTCGCCCGCTTCGCGGACATGGACGCCGCGATGGCGATCTACGACCGGCTGCTCTCGGCCGAGATCGACGGCTCGCTCGAGATCGACGGCGTCCTCGTGGCGAAGGCCGACGCAGACGGCCGGATCCACATCCAGAAGATGACCGAGCACAGCACCCGCAAGGGCCTCAAGTGGGGCATTGTCGGTGGGGTGGTCGCCGGGATCTTCCTGCCCGCCACGATCATTGGCGGCGCCGTCGCCCTCGGCGTGGCCGGTGCGGCCGCCGGCAAGGCCCGCAACCTCTATCACCGAGTCGAGGTCGAGAAGGAGCTGGCCGACGTCATCACGGCCGGCACGTCGGGCATCATGTGCCTCGTCTCGGCGACTGCCGTCGAGGAGGTCCGGCTGAAGATGCCGGAGGCACAGGCGGTGAAGTCGGTCCCGGTCGACGAGGAGACCGCCGACGCGATCAAGGCTGCCGCCGCCGCAGCCGACGCCGAGGCACCGGCAGCCAACGCAGAGGCACCCGCCGCCGGCTGAACCCTACCCTCGGACGATCTCGCACGTCGAGCCCGGGTCGAACGCCGACCCGGGCTCGAGATCATCCTGAGCCGATGACTTCATCACGTCACCGGCATACGGAGATGCTCGCGCCGTCCCGGACCTCCACGAGGATCACGATGAGCGCCAGGCCCCCTGGACCGACCACTGCGCCTCGCTGGCCGGTCCTCTCCTGGGTTCCCGGCTACCAGCGCGACTGGCTGCCCGTCGACGTCATCGCCGGGCTCACCGTCTGCGCGATCCTCGTCCCGGAGGGGATGGCCTACGCAGAGCTGGCCGGCATGCCGCCGGAGACGGCCTTCTACGCGGCGCCGGTCGCCCTGCTGGCCTACGCGATCCTGGGCAGCTCGCGCCAGCTCGTGGTCGCGGTCTCGTCGGCGATCGCGATCATGTCGGCCGCGACCATCTCGGGCCTTGCGCCCGGCTGGGAGCGTCGAGTACGCGGCCCTGACCGCGGCCCTGGCGATCCTGGCCGGCCTGGTCTCGATGGCGGCCGGGCTTCCTGAAGCTCGGGCGCATCGCCCAGTTCTTCTCGGAGTCCGTGCTGCTCGGCTTCGTCTTCGGCCTGGCCCTGCTGATCACCATCAAGCAGATCCCCAAGCTGCTCGGCATCGAGGCCCACGGCGAGAGCGCCGTGCGCGCTCGTCCTGGACATGATCCCCCACCTGCGCGAGACGGACCTGCTGACGCTGGCGGTCGGCCTGGCGGGCATCGCCGGGATGATCCTCCTGGAGCGACGTCTGCCGCGCGTGCCGGCCGCCCTCGTCGTCCTGCTGGCGTCGATCGCGGTATCGGTCGTCCTCGGGCTGGAGGGTCGTGGCGTCAAGGTGGTGGGTGCGCTCCCCGCCGGCCTCCGCGGGCCGACCCTGCCGGGCGTCGGAGCTGGATGCCATTCCGATGCTCCTGTTCGGCGCGATCGGGATCGCCCTCGTCGCGTTCGCGGAGGCCATCGGACCAGCCAACGAGTTCGCCCGCGAGCACGGCGGGAAGATCGACCCGAACCGGGAGCTGATCGCGATCGGGGCCGCCAACACCGGCGCCGGCCTCTTCACCGGGTTCCCGATCGGCTCGTCGCTGTCGAAGTCGGCGGCCAACGACCGGGCCGGCGCCCGGACGCCGGCCTCCCTGGTCACGGCGGCCGCGGCGACCGCCCTGGTGGCGCTCTTCCTGACGCCGCTCTTCGAGCCGCTGCCCGAGGCGACCCTGGGCGCCATCGTCATCGTGGCGGTCTTCGGCATGATGAAGGTGGCCAAGATGCGGCAGCTCTGGCAGCTGCGGCGGGTCGACTTCTGGCTGGCCTTGATCGCACTCGTCGGCGTCCTCGTCGTGCCGACCCTGGAGGCCCTGGGGATCGCCGTCGTCGCCTCGCTGGGCATCCTCGTCTGGCGCGCCAGCGAAGGCCGCCTGACCTTCCTCGGCCGGGCGACCGGCGGCCTGGAGCCGGTCGACCTGCAGGCCGAGCCGGACGCGGCGATCCCGGGGCTGCTCATCGTGCGCCCCGACGAGATGCTCTTCTTCGCCAACGTCGCGTCGGTGCGCGACGGGATCATCGCGGCAGCCGAGAGCACGGAGCCACCTCCCGTGGTCGTCCTGCTCGACCTGTCCCTGTCGCCGGACGTCGATGTCCCGGTCGTCGAGGCCGTGGACTCCCTCCGCGAGCAGCTTGCCGCCGACGGGATCGAGCTCTGGCTCTGCCACCTGCGGCCGGACGCGATGGACCTCCTCGATCGTGCGGGCACCCTGGACCGAGTCGGGGCCTCGAGGGTCTACCCGCGCGTCGTCGACGGGGTCCTGGCCTACGTCCTCGCGGCTGCCCGGTGCCGACGAGCGGGTGGCCGTGCTGACCGACCTGCTGGCGTTCATCCGCGCGCGCGCAGCCCAACCCGGCACGAGCCCCGAGGGCGTGGAAACGCTGCGCGCCCTGGAGCGGCGCCTGGCAGCCGAGCTGCCCGCCACGGACGCGACGCGCTCGTAGCGAGCCCGACGTGGGTTTCGGGCCGCCAAAGGGACGGCGGTCCAGGAGGCTGGCGATCGCGGTCGGGCGGATTCGGCGTCACCACGCCAGCAGCCCCTTCGAAGCGTTGAAGACCTGGGTCATGACGACCCGACCGCTGCCCGCCGGATCGAGCAGGTTTGGCTGCGACGAGTCGAGGATCTGGAGCGGGTGGATCCGGGCCTGCACGAGCCGCTTCCCGTCGAACGTCAGCTCGAGGAGGAGGCCCTGCTGGGTCTGCTCGGACCAGGTCTGGTCGAAGACGAAGTTGCCCAGGCCATACCAGATCGGCCGGCCCTTGTAGACCTCCATCGCGGCGGCCCAGTGGACGTGGTTGCCGATCACCATGTCCGCTCCGGCATCGATCATCGCCTTCGCCAGGGCCCGCTGCGCGGACGTGGGCGTCGCGTGGTACTCAACGCCCCAGTGCGGGAAGACGATCACGACGTCGGCACCCGCCGCCCTGGCGGCGTGAATGTCGGCCACCACCTGTGCCTTGACGAGCCCGGCGGAGCCCGGCCTCGCGGCCTGGGCCCAGTAGCGGGCCGCGATGGCGTCGCGTCCGAGGACGGCGACCTTCACGCCGCCGACGTCGAAGACGGTGGGGGCCCGCGCGGCGGCCTGCGTGGCGCCGGCGCCGCCGTGCGCGATATGCAGGCGATCCAGCACGGCCAATGTCTGGAGGATCGCCGCGCCGCTCCGGTCGCCGATGTGGTTGTTGGCCAGGCTGACCCAGTCGAATCCGGCCTGGGCGAGGCCCGGCTCCAGCCGCTGGTCGAAGGAGAAGACCGTCCCCTGCGTGTGGTACGTGGCGTTCACGGGCGCCGGGCCTTCGTGGTTGGCCAGGGCGAGATCGGCGCCCTTCGTGATCGCCCGCACCGCTCCCGCGCCGCCGAGACGCTTCGTGAGAGGGATCGGCCAGCCGAAAGCGGTACAGCAGGTGTGACCGACGATGGCCGCCTGGCCACCGGCGAATGGGAAGTTCACGCCCCTGCCGCGGAGGATCGTCTCGCGGTAGACGCCGCGGTCGAGCATGATGTCGCCCGCCGCGGCCAGCGTCCACAGGCGCGCCGGATCGAACGGGCGCGCGGCCTGCGGCAAGCGGGCCCTCAGCGTCCAGGCGCTGGTCGTGCTCACCCTGTCGACGCCGAAGAGCGCCCGCCCCTGCCAGGCCAGGGCGCGAACCGCGGGTCCGGCCGCGTCGGCGCGCAGGAAGCCCAGCAGGTTGCGCCGGGCCTCGAGCGTGGTAGCCAGGCCGGCGGCGTCGTCGACGAGGACGAGCTTCGCGGGCGTGTTCCCGGCGAGGCCCAGCGCCTGCAGGATCGCCGGAGCCTGCGAGCGCACCAGGATGAGACCGGCGAATAGCGGCGACGTTCCGGCGATGGCGGCGCCCGCGTCAGCGGGGCCGACGGTCTCGAGGGCGCTGCGGAACTCGACGACGGGCACGATCGCGACGTCGCCCGCGGAGCCCGTGGACGGGGAGACGGACGGAGCTGGGGAGGCTGCAGCGGATGCCATTGGTGTCATGGAAGGCGCCGCGTGCGCGGCGGGCGTGGGCGAGGCGGGCGCGGCGGCCCGAGGGACACCCGGCGTGGCGCCAGGTCCCACGGAGCCAGCGGGGCTGCCGCTCGGGGCGGGCGTGATGCGCGCGCCGCCGAGTCCCACGAAGGCGCCGATCGCGAGGATGACAACCACGATCGCCGGCGCCGCGCGTTTCACGCTGCCACCCTACTTGAGTCGGGCGGCCACCGCGGCGCACACATGGTCGAGGATCGCCAGGCCCTGGTCCAGCGAGGCAAGGTGATCCGTGTAGACGGCGACGACCCAGGTTGCCCGGCGAGTGATCACGATCCCGGAGGAGTTCGCGACCCACAGGCCGTCGGGCCCCGGCGTCCAGCCGGTCTTGAGCAGGACGGTCGACCCGGCGGGTGCGGTCGTCCCCAGGCCCACTCGCTGCTCGTCCTCGACATGGCTCATGAGGGTGCGCGCGAGCCGCGTGTCGGCGGCTGAACTCAGGACCTTGCCCTGCTGGAACAGGGTCAGGAGCCGGACCATGGCGTCTGGCGTAATGGTTGCCCAGCCCCAGCCGCCGTCGTATGTGCTCCTGGGCACGAATCCGGCGAGCCCGAACGTGGCGGCGAAGCGCTGGAGGCCCGCGCGGTCGCCGATCTCGAGGTCGAGGGCGGTGGCGGCGTCGTTGTCGGAAAGCTCGATCATCGCCGTGAGGAGGGCCACCTCGTCACCGGTGGGGCGCCGACCGGCGGCCTCCAGCTGACGCAGGAGGGTCAGCATGATTGGCAGCTTGACCGAGCTCGCGGTGATGAACGAGAGTCCCGAGTCATACCGGTACGTGACGCCGCGGGTCATGTCGAACACGGTTGCCCCGACGTTCGTCCCGTGTCTTGCGAGGTAGGCGGCGAGCGCAGGGTCCAGTGCGTCGAAGCCGGCGCTGGTCGTGCCCCCGGGCTTCGCGGTCGTCACGGCCGAGGCCGGGACCCAGCCCGTCTTCGCCTTGGCGACCGTGAGCGGCGTGACCTGGACCCACTGGACGCCCGCTGCTGTCTTCGTCGCCGGCAGGACCGTGAGGGGGAAGTTGGCCCCCAGGCGGATCTGCACGCCGGCCTTGCCGCTCGCGGCCGCGCGGACAGCCGTCGCCGCAAGCAGCCAGCCCTTTGTCGGACCGGGGGTTGGGGTCGGAACCGGGCTCGGGGTGGGCGTCGGTTGTGCCGCCGGAGTCGGTGTGGGCGTGGGAGCCGCCGTCGGGGCGATTGCCACCGGGCTCGTTGACAAGTCGGTGGGAGGGGCTGACCGCGTGGTCTCCTGCCCCTGGGCACAAGCGGCCAGCAGGATCGTGACCAGCAGCAGGGCCGCCCGCGCTGCCTGCGGCGCGGGCGGCTCGCTTCGTCGGGTCGCCACGAGCTGAGTGTATTTGGAATTCATCGTCGAGGTGGCAGTCCTCTGGCGTCAATGCCGAGTGGACCACCCGGTCTGGCTGAGCGCGTCCTCCGCGGTGGTGGACGCCCTGCAGGAGGCACCTGATCTATGGCCGCGGGCCTGCAGGCGGAGTGCTCGTCGACCCTGACGCGACCGGGTTGGTCCCTGGCGCTGGCGGACCCGCAACTCCGCCCACCTCGCGCTCGAAGGCCTCGACCCCCTCCGTCACCGAGCGGTAGAGATGGCCCGCGTCGATGGTCTGAAGGAGTCCGTACCTGACGATCACGTCGCGAACTCCCGACTGGAGCTCCGCGAACGCGAGGTGGATCCCGGCCGCGTTCAGCTCGAGGTCGAGGTCGGCGAGCATCGAGCCGGCCGTCGTGTCGATGTCGGTGATCGGCTCGGCCGCGACCAGAACCCAGAGAGGCGCCGAGGTCGCGTCCTTCACGAGCGCCCGGACCCGGTCGCGGAACTGGTTGGCGTTGGCGAAGAAGAGCGGCGCCGACCAGCGGACGATGAGGAGCCCCGGCACCTGCTCGGCGTCCGGGTAACGCTCGATGTCGTGCCAGCCGGGCACGTCCGGGGTTGCGCCGAGCACGGCCGAATACGGCGCCCAGGCACGCTTGAAGATGTAGATCACCGACAGGACCACGGCGACGATGATGCCCTGCAGGACCCCGATGAACATGACGCCGAGGCCGCAGGCGATCGCGAGGAGGAACTCGGTCTTGCGAACGCGGAACAGCCGGCGCAGCTCGGCGACGTCGAAGAGGCTGATCGAGGCCGCGATGATGACGGCCGCCAGAACGGGTTGGGGCATCGCCTGGACGAGCCCCGGCACGAATACGAGCATCAGGAGGACCAACCCGGCGGCGACCAGGCCGGTCAGCTGCGTCTTGGCCCCCGACTGCGCCGAGACGGCCGTCCGCGAGCCGCTCGTGCTCACCGGGAAGCCCGAGAAGAGGCCGGCTGCCAGGTTCGCCGAGCCGATCCCGGCCAGCTCCTGGTTGCCGTCCACCTCGTAGCCGCCGCGCGTCGCGAAGCCGCCGGAGGTCGAGATCGTGTCGCCGATGGCGACGAGCGAGATCCCGAGCGCCGACACGAACAAGGTCGGGATGTCCGACGCGTTCACGGATGGGAAGGACGGGAGCGGGAACCCCTGCGGCAGCACTCCGATGACCGCGACGCCGCGCGAGGCCAGGTCGAGGACGACGGAGAGACCGATCGCCACGACTACCGCGATCAGGATCCCCGGCGTCCGCGGCGATCGCCACTGGAGGACCAGGATGATGCCGAGGCTCAGGAGGCCGATCGCGAGCGACCACGGATTCGTCTGCGTCGAGGTTCTGCAGGAATGCCAGCGCCTCGTTGACAAGGCCGCTGGCATCGGTCGAGAACCCGAACAGCTTGGGCAGCTGGCCGATAAAGATCGTGACCGCGAGGCCGGCCAGGTAGCCTGTCCGGACAGGGTTCGACAGCAGGTCGGCGACGAACCCGAGCTTCGCCAGGCCCGCCCCCACCGTGATGAGCCCGACGAGGAGCGCGAGCATCCCAGCGAGGGCGATCGCTGTCTCCTCGTTGCCCGCGGCGAGCGGCAGGATCGTGGCAGCGATCATCGGTCCGAGGGCCGAGTCCGGGCCCAGCACCAGGACCGGCGAGGGCCCGACGATGGCGTACGCCACGAGGCACAGCACGGTCGTGTAGAGCCCGGTGACCGCCGGCAGACCGGCCAGCTCCGCGTAGGCCATCCCCTGGGGGACGAGCAGCGTCACGAGGACGATGCCGGCGATCAGGTCGCGGGAAAGCCAGGCCCCCTCGTAGGTGCGCAGCACCCGGACGCCCGGCATCCAGCGTTCGACGGTCGCGAGCCGGGATCCCGCCGTGACCACCGTCGTCATGCGGGTCGCTCGTCGATCGTCACGGCCGACACCCCTCAGAGCCGCGCGATGGCGCGGCCGAGGGCCCGCCGGTAGCCCGGGTCGACGATCGGCCGCCATGTCGTCCCGAGCGTGCGCCGCATGCGATCCACCCCCAGGTCGAGATGCGTCACCAGCTTCGTGACTGCCCGGACCTGGGCGTCCGTCAGCGTGACGGAGGCGAGGTACGCGCGCGCGAGCCCCGAGGCGACATGCTGGTCGTGCTGGTACCCCAGCTGATCCTGGAGCGCGACGACCGGCCGGATGAGCGCCGTCGCCTCCGGTTCGAGCGGCTCGCGGACGAACTCGAGCGTGTAGCGCAGCCACTTGGCCGCGATCCGGAGCTCGTGGAGCGTCTCGAGGTCGGCCGTCCCGAGCTCGTCGTCGAACGCCCAGACGGCCTGGTAGGCGCCCCAGATCGTTGCCGGCATCCGGTTCCGCACGAGCCCCGGGGCGTTCCGCGGGACGACGCGGGCATTGAGCCCCGGAGTCTCGGCGAATGCTGCGTAGTCGCGGACGAACTCGGCAAAGCGTTCCGAGCCGAGAGACGCGACGAGATCGACGCGGCGCGCTTCCCGCTCCGCGCGCCACGCCGCCAGGAGCGGCTCCAGGCCGGCGTGCTGGCGGGCGCTCCGCCGCTCGCCGTAGGTCACGAGGATCTCGATGAGGACGTCCAGGTCCCGGACGTCCCCGAGCCGGGCCCCGATGTCGCGCAGCTCGCCGCGGTAGCGCTGCCGCGCATCACGCTCGAACCCACCGCCGAAGACCCGCCACGCGGCGCGCATCCGCCGCGCCGCGACACGCATCGCGTGGACCTCCTCGGCGTCCTCGCCGGCGATGACGCCGGGCACGCGGGCGAGCATCTTCGCCAGGTGGAAGCGCAGGACTTTGCGCCCGGCCTCGGCCCACGGGTCGTCGGCCCGGAGGCCGGGGGTCCTTCCGTCAGCCAGGCGCGCCGCAGCCAGGACGGCGTCGACGTCCGGGGTGGGCGCCGCCGGGTCGCGCTCGGACGACTCGGCGGCGTCAGTCTCGCTCACCGGCGTTCGAGGCTCGCCCGAGCTCACTTCGGGCTCGTGCGAGCCGGGCGCCGTGCCGTCACTCACGCCTTGATCACCCGCCCCTCCGGGTCAGGCGGCTGCCAGCGCCGACGAGGGTGCGCTGGGAGCAGTCGCCTCGTCACCCAGGCGGACCTTGAGGAGCTTGCGGACCTCTTCGACCACGATGAGCGACAGGGACACGACGATGCAGACGACCCACTGGTCGATCGACAGGCTGGCGGTCCCGGGGGTGACGCCGGCCGGATCGAAGTCGCGGGGCAGGCGGACCCGCCGGCCGGGCTCGACCCGGAACGGTTCGATGGACTCTGCGATCCGTTTGGGTCTCAGGTCAGCCATGTGGGATATCCCTTCGAACGCTCGGAAGCCTCGACCGACGGTAACACGGCATTAACTCACAGTTAACCATGTGTCGGACCTCGAGCGCGCATCCGCTGCGATGGGCGACGCGACGAGGCCCCGCGACAGAGCCACGATCGCCGGGGCGGACCCACGGGTCCATCCCGGCGTGCCGTATCGTCAGCCCAAACGACAACACGGCACGGGAGGACCCGATGAAGGGCAGGTGGGCGCTGGTGGCCCTGGCGGGCGCCCAGTTCATCATGGTCCTCGACCAGTCAGTCATGAACGTCTCGATCAGCCAGCTGGTCGCCGACTTCGACACCACGGTCAGCACGATCCAGGCAGTCATCACGCTCTATTGCCTCGTGATGGCCATGTTCATGCTCACGGGCGGCAAGATCGGCGACATCATCGGCCGCCGCCGGGCCTTCGTGATCGGCCTGGTCATCTACGCCTGCGGGTCGGGCATCACGGCCGTTTCGCAGACCGTCGCGCAGCTGGCCTTCGGCTGGTCGATCCTCGAGGGGATCGGCGCAGCCCTCGTGCTGCCCGCGATGGCTGCCCTGATCGCCGGCAACTTCGAAGGCAAGGAGCGCAAGGCGGCCTACGCGGTGATCGGCGGCGTGGCGGGCGCCGGGATCGCCATCGGGCCGATCGTCGGCGGCTGGGCCACCACCGAGCTGTCGTGGCGGATCGTCTTCATCGGCGAGGTCGTCATCGTCGTCGGCATCCTGGCCATGGTCAGGTTCGTCGGGGACGCTCTGCGCAGCGGCCCGAAGCCCCGGCTCGATGCCGTCGGCACGTTCCTGTCCGCGGCCGGCCTGGGTGCGGTCGTCCTTGGCATCCTCCAGTCGAGCACATGGGGCTGGGTCGAGCCCAAGGAGCCGCCCGTTCGAGATCTTCGGGCTGTCGCCGACCCTCTTCGTCATCGCCGCGGGGGCGGTGCTGCTGTGGGCCTTCGTCGCCTGGCAGCGCCGCAGGGAAGCGACCGGGAGCGACCCGCTGGTGCACCTCGATCTCGTGAAGATCCCGTCGCTTCGGTCCGGGCTGATCGGCCTGTTCAGCCAGAACCTGATCCTGATGGGCGTCTTCTTCACGATCCCGCTCTACCTGCAGCTGGTCCTCGGCCTCGACGCGCTCCAGACGGGTATCCGGATGTTGCCCACCTCGATCGCGATGTTCCTCGCGGCGGCGATCGGGTCGCGCCTGTCGGGGCGGTACACCGTGCGCGGGATCACGCGCACCGGGCTGGCGCTGACGGGCATCGCCGCCGTCGGCCTGATGGCCACGATCCGGCCCGACCTTGCCGACGCCGCCTTCGCGATCTTCATGGCCGTGCTGGGCGTGGGCATGGGGCTCATCGCGTCGCAGCTCGGCCTCGTCGTCCAGTCCTCGGTGGACGCGTCGGGCCGAGGCGAGGCGGGCGGCCTGCAGTACACGGGGCAGCAGCTGGGCTCCTCGCTGGGCGTCGCCCTCATCGGGGCGATCGTGCTGGCCGGCCTGACCAGCACGTTCGTCTCGAACATCGAGGCGGACCCGCGGATCAGCGACGAGGTCGCAACCCAGGTCGGAGTAGCCGCGGGCACCGGTGTCGACTTCGTCTCGTCCACCCAGATCGAGACCGCGGCGCAGGAGGCCGGGCTCGACGCGGCGACGACGGCCGCGATCGTCGACGACTACGAGCAGGCGCAGCTCCGCTCCCTGAAGGCGGGGCTCCTGGCGGCGGCGCTGATCGCGCTGGCCTCTCTCGCCTTCACCAGGGACCTGCCACACGGGGCGCCGTCTCCCGAGACGGCCGACGGGGAGGACGCCGAGGGCGACTCCCGCGAGTCAACCGCCGCGGCCTGATCGCGGGTTTCGCCGGGGTTGAGGCGGGCTGCCAGGGCGGCGCCGCGGCGGCCGGATGGCGCTGGCGGACACGCCCTGCTCGTGGGCGCCGCCCTTTCCTAGAGGTAGTAGTCGAAGTCCGCCTCCGTGCGGACCCGCCGCCTGATCGCGAAGATGTGAGCCTGCTGCGTCCCCGGCCGCAGCTCCACGTAGTTGCGTGGCCCGTCCCACAGGTAGCGCACGTTCGAGAGCAGGTCGTGGACCTGGTACGGCTGGTGCGGATCGAGTTCCAGATCCTCGAGCGGCAGCTCCACGCTGCCGGCCTGGGCATGATGGGGATCCAGGTTCACCACCACCAGGACCTGCGTCGCCGGATCGCCCGCGCTCTTCGAGTAGGCGATCAGCTGGTCGTTGTCGACGGGGTGGAAGCGCAGGCCAACGTTCGCCCGGAACGCCGGGTTCTCGCGCCGGATCCGGTTGACCCGGCCGATGAGCCCGGCCAGCGTGCCCGCGCGGTCGGGATCCCAGGGCCGGATCTCGTACTTCTCGGAGTCGCGGTACTCCTCCCTGCCGGGGCCGAGGGGCTCGGCCCGGCACTCCTCGAACGCCGGCCCGAAGATGCCGTAGCTGGGCCCGAGGGTGGCGGCCAGGACGAGGCGCGCCTCGAACGCGGGCCGGCCGCCGTGCTGGAGGTACTCGGTGAGGATGTCGGGCGTGTTCGGCCAGAGGTTCGCACCGAAGAACTCACGGGCTCCCGTCTGCGTGAGCTCGGTGAAGAACTGGGTCAGCTCGGCCTTGGTGTTGCGCCACGGGAAGTAGTTGTACGACTGCGTGAAGCCGACCTTGGCCAGCCGGTACAGGACATTCGGGCGGGTGAACGCCTCGGCCAGGAAGATCGTCTCCGGATGCGCCGACTTGACCTCGCCGATCAGCCACTCCCAGAAGGCGAACGGCTTCGTGTGGGGGTTGTCCACCCGGAAGATGCGGATCCCCTGGTCGATCCAGAAGTCGACGACGCGCTTCAGCTCGTCCCACAGCTCCCGCCAGCTGGCGGCCTCGAAGTCGAACGGGTAGATGTCCTGGTACTTCTTGGGAGGGTTCTCGGCGTACTGGATCGTCCCGTCGGGTCGCCTCCGGAACCACTCCTGGTGCTCCGCGGCGTACGGATGGTCCGGCGAGCACTGGAAGGCGATGTCGAGCGCGATCTCGATGTCGAGCTCCGCCGCGCGCCGCACGAGGTGCCGGAAGTCCTCGAGCGTGCCGAGCTGGGGGTGCACGGACATGTGCCCGCCCTCGGCGGCGCCGATCGCCCACGGGCTGCCGGGGTCGTCGGGCCCCGCGGGCAGGCTGTTGTTGGGGCCCTTGCGGAACGCCCGCCCGATCGGGTGGATCGGCGGCAGGTAGAGCACGTCGAAGCCCATGGCGCGCGACGTCGGCCAGGCGCTCCTCCACGTCGCGGAAGGTGCCGTGCCGCCCGGGCTCGGTGCTCGCCGAGCGCGGGAAGAGCTCGTACCAGGCGCCGAAGCGAGCCCTCTCCCGATCCACGACCACGGTCAGCTCCGGCGTCCGGCTCGGGAAGGGCCGCTCGGCGTGGCAAGCCATGAGGCCGGCCAGCTCGTCGGACAGCGCGGCGTCCTCGGCCGCCGCGCCCCCGCCACGCAGCAGCTGGGCGATCACGGTGAGGCGCCGCCCGTCCGTCCCTGTAGCCGGGGCCGCCGGTGCGTTCCGGCCGGGTGGCGCGGCCCGAGTGAATCCGTTCCGGTCGAGGGCCGGTGCGTCCGGCCGGGTGGCGCGGACCGCCGGTGAACCCGTCCCGGTGGCCGGGGTCGCAGCCGCGTCCGGCCCGGTTGCCAGCACCGCCGCCGCGTCCACCAGGTCGGCACCGATCAGCAGGTCGACCGAGACGTCCGCGCCGGCCTCCAGCCGCTTCTCGAGGTCGTGTGCCCAGGTCGCGAAGTGGTCCACCCAGGCCATCGCGGCGTACTGGTACCGCCCGACATCGGGGACGGCGAAGCTTGCCAGCCAGCGATCGTTGACGAGCGGCTCCATCCGGGTCTCGGTCCAGGCCGGATCGCCCTCGCGGCGATGGAGGAGCACGCACGCGAGGGCGTCATGACCGTCGGCGAACGCGACGGCCTCCACCTCGACGGTGTCGCCGGCGATCCGCCTGATCGGGAACTCGCCGGCGGCCACGCGCGGGCTCAGGCCATCGATCACGACCCGGTTCCGGCCATCCCTCGTGCTCACGCCGTCTCCTTCCGCAGGCCCGTGGGCCCGCTGGTCTGTCGGTTGCAGCGCACGGTCAGCCTCCGGCGACGGATTGGTAGAGGTCCAGCGTCTGCTGCGCGATCGCGGCCCAGCTGAAATGATCCTCGACCCGCCGTCGTCCGGCCCGGCCGAGCCGTTCGCGAAGCCCGGGGTCCATGGCGACCTGGTTGACGGCCGCCGCGAGGTCGGACGAGAACCGGGCCGGGGCCGCGGGGTCGAACGTGCCGGGCTTGATCTCGAGGTCCACGAGAACGCCCGTCTCCCCGGGCACCACCACCTCGGGGATGCCGCCGACGGCCGAGGCGACGACGGCGGTCTCGCATGCCATCGCCTCGAGGTTGATGATCCCGAACGGCTCGTAGACCGACGGGCAGCAGAAGACCGCGGCGTGCGAGTAGAGCTGGATCGCGTGGGCCCGGGGCACCATCTCGCGGATCCAGATGACGTCATTCCGCCCGGCACCGACCTCGGCCACCCGCTGGCTCATCTCGTCGCCGATCTCGCGCGTGTCGGGAGCGCCGGCGCAGAGGACCACCTGGAGCGAGGGGTCGATGGACGGGATCGCGTTCACGAGGTGGATGATCCCCTTCTGGCGGGTGATGCGGCCGACGAACAGGACGTACGGCCGGTCCGGATCAACGCCGTACGCCCGGAGGGCATCTACGCCGGGATCCCGCCGGTACTCCTGGAGGTCGATGCCATTGTGGATGACGTGGACACGGTCCGGGTCGACGGTGAAGAAGCGCAGAACGTCGTTCCGCGTCTCCTGCGAGACCGCGATCACCGCGTCCGCGTCCTCGATCGCCGTCTTCTCGATCCACGTCGAGAGGCCGTAGGCGTTGCCGAGCTGCTCGACCTTCCAGGGTCGCAGAGGTTCGAGCGAGTGGGTCGTGAGGACGAGCGGAATGCCCCACAGCTTCTTGGCCAGGAACCCGGCCATGTGGGTGTACCAGGTGTGGCAGTGGACGACATCGGCCTCGAGCGTGTCCTTGGCCATCGCAAGGCTGCGTTCGAAGGCGTCGAGGGCGCCGGCGAAGCGCGGGTCCGTGCCCTCTCTCGCGGCCGCCCAGGCGCCGTAGCCGCGGACCCGGAGGTTCGGCTCGTCCGCGTGCTGGCTGCCGAAGCAGCGGACGTCGACCGGCGCCAGGCGGGACAGCTCGCGGGCCAGGTACTCGACGTGAACGCCCGCGCCGCCGTACACGTGGGGCGGATACTCGTTCGTGAAGAGCGCCACCCCGCCGACCACCGACACGATGTGCCTCCCTCTGCCTGTCTGAAGTGACGCGGCCCGACCCAGTCCGCGCCGCCGCGAGCGCAACCCCGGGGCCGGGCGCGCGCCCGGAGCCCACGACAAGGCTAGACGCTCGGGCGGTTGCCGGCGGCGTGGCGGCGCCGTGCCGGCGCGGCAGCGCGAGGCCGCCGGGCCCCGGAGCTGACGCACGCCCTGCCGGCCCCGATCGCCCCGCCACCCCTCGCGGTACCCTTCGTCGATGCAGAACACCACCGCCCCCAGCGCCGTGTTTGCCATCGCCGCGCGCCGGCGGTGCGCACCGAGCAGCGGTGGACGTGCGCGGGGATCGCATTTCCGACCGGCCCTCGCCACCACGCCACCGGCACGGCCATGTCCCTGACTCTGCTCGGCTGGCGACGTGCCGTCGCCGCGCTCTACGCGGAAGTCCGGGCGAGCGCGGAGCGCGAGCCGGAGGTGGCGCTCGCTCGCTACCGTGCGGGGCGCGACGAGCTGTTCCGGGAACACCCCGATTCGCCGATCCCGCCCACGGAGCGTGCCGCATTCGCCGGCCTTCGGTACTGGCCCCACGATCCCGCGCTTCGCTTCGAGGTGGCCGTCGAGGAGGCGCCGCCGCTGCCCGTCGTGGCGACGAGTCTCGGCGGCGACGAGTATCCGCTGGAGCGGATCGGGCGCGTGCGCCTGCCCATCGGCGACCTCGACGTCTTCTGGATCGCCGTCTACGGCGGCGGCGTCTTCCTCCCGTTTCGCGACGGCACCGCGGGCCAGGAGACGTACGGTGCCGGGCGCTACCTCCTCGACACCGTAAAGGGCGCCGACCTGGGAGGGTCGGGCGGACAGCTGGTGCTGGACTTCAACTACGCCTATCACCCGTCATGCGCCTACGACCCGCGCTGGAGCTGCCCGCTGGCGCCGCCGGGCAACCACTTCGCCGTCGCGGTTCGAGCGGGGGAACGGCTCCGCGAGTGAGCCCGCGCCGGGGAACGGTCGGCGCGGGATCTCGGTGGCGTGAGGGCGGGAGGCTTCAGTGGCGGGCCACGATCGCCAGGATGTCGTTGCCGTAGCGGTCGAGCTTGGCCGGGCCCATGCCCCTCACGCGGCGGAGCGCCGCCGCCGACGTCGGCCGCTCCTCCACGACGGCGAGCAGCACGGCGTCGTGGGCGATGACGTAGGCGGGAACCTTGTCCCGGCGAGCACGCTCGGTGCGCCACGCGCGCAGGTCGGCCAGCAGGGCGTCGTCGCTCGGGCGCGGCGTTGATCGCGACGGCATCGGGGCGCCGGGAAGGACGGTTACCCCCGACGCACGGACCGTGGATCGCGACCCGGCTCGGTCGCGCGCCGACTCTCCGGCGGGGCGCGCCGTTCCGGCCCCCAGGCGCACCGCGCCGGTGCCCGGGGCCTCGAGCGCCCGCAGGAACCGGCTCGGCCGCCGCCGGGACTCGCGATCGCCCGACGACGCCCGCCGCTCGGCCCACGACAGGAGCAGGTGGCGCCGCGCCCGTGTCAGTCCGACGTAGAAGAGCCGTCGCTCCTCGGCGACCGCGTCGTCGTCGACCGCCTGGCGGATCGGCAGGGTACCCTCCTCGAGCCCGGGCAGGAGCACCGCGTCCCACTCGAGGCCCTTGGCCCGGTGGAGGGTGAGCAGGTTCACGCCGTCGAGCGAGCCCGCGGCCTCGGCCGCGGCCCGACCCTCGAGCTCCGCCAGGAGTCCGCGCCCGTCCATCCCGCCGGGATGCAGGTCCCCGGAGGTTCGGGCGCGCGCGACAGCCTGGTCCGCCGTTGCCCGGAACGCGTCGGTGTCCACGATTTCGCTAGCGATCTCCAGGATCAGGGCCAGCGACGCCGTGCGCTCCCTGGACTCGGCACCCGCGCGCGCAGCGTCGGGGTCGAACCCGAGCTCCGAGCGCAGGCGTGCTTCGAGGGCATCCAGGACTTCGATCCCGCGCGCCGCGGGAGGGAGCCGTCGCACGAGGCGGAGTGCCTCTCGGACCTCCTGGCGTTCGAAGAACCGCTGCCCGCGCACCCGGAACGCGATGCCGGCCTTCGTCAGCGCCGCCTCGACCGGCGGGACCTGGGCGTTGACACGGACGAGGACGGCGATCTCCGCAGGCGCCACGCCCTCGCGAATGAGCCGGCGGATCGTCGCCACCACGAGGTCGAGCTCCGCGATCGCGTCGGCGCAGCGCCGGATGGCCGGCTTCGGTCCCGAGGGCCGCGTGGCGACGAGCCGCTTGCGGCGCCCCTCCGCGGCAAGCAGGCGATTGGCCAGGGCGAGGATCTCCGGGCTGCTCCGGTAGTTGCGGTCCAGGGTCACCTCGCGTGCCGTCGGGAAGCGCAGCGTGAAGCCGGCCAGGAACGCGGACGTGGCGCCGGCGAACGTGTAGATCGTCTGGTCCTCGTCGCCCACCACGCACAGGTCGTCGCGATCGCCGAGCCACAGGTCCAGCAGCCGCTGCTGGAGCGGATTCGTGTCCTGGTATTCGTCGACGCTGAACCAGCCGTAGCGGGCGCGCACCGTCTCGGCGGCGGCCGCATCGTCCACTCCAGGAGGTCGACCGTCCGGGTGAGCATGTCGTCGAAGTCGAGCCGGCCCGACGCGATCCTTCTCCCGCTCGTAGCCGGCCCACAGGCGGACGAACAGCTCGACCGGGATCGGCGGGACTGCGATCGCCTGCCTCGCCGGGGTAGGTGGCCGGCCGGAGGCGCCGGCTCTTGGCCCATTCGATCTCGTCGGCGAGGTCCTTCGCCGCGTGAAGCGATATCCGCCCGGCAGGGCACGGGCCAGGCGGCCGACGATCGGGATCTTCGAGTCGAGGACCGCGGGCGCGGGCTGGCCAGCCTGGAGGCGTGGCCAGAAGTGGCGGAGCTGCGCCAGGGCTGCCGCGTGGAAGGTCCGGGCCGCGATTCGCGGGAAGCCGAGCGCGGCGAGGCGCTCGGTCATCTCGCCCGCCGCCTTGTCGGTGAACGTGACGACGAGGATTCGGCGCGGGTCGACGGCTCCGGTCGCGACTGCGTACGCGACCCGGTGGGTCACGACGCGCGTCTTGCCCGACCCGGCGCCGGCGTGGATGACGACCGGCCCGCGCGTGATACGGACGGCCTCGACCTGGGAGGGATCGAGCCCGGCCAGGAGTGCCCCGGGTTCGCCGTTCAACATCGATCAGCGAGAGAGCACGGCAGCCGGGTCATGCGAGCCATGATGGCCCAGGCCGACTGTTCGTGGGCGCCCGACCCCGCCCGCGGTCGCGGTCCATACTGCCGTCCGGAGGGGCCGCCCGGAGGCTATCGATGACCTTCCTCGACCTGGCCCGACGACGGCACAGCGTGCGCGCATACCGGCCGGACCCCGTGCCCGACGACCTGCTCGCCGTGGTCCTCGAGGCAGGCCGCGTCGCCCCGACCGCGGCCAACCGCCAGCCTTTCCGGATCGTCGTCGTTCGCACCGCCGGCCGCGAGGCCGAGCTCCGCCGGATCTACGATCGTGAATGGTTCGTGCAGGCGCCGCTCATCCTGTGCGTCTGCGCCGTCCGGGCCGAGGCGTGGCGACGCACCATGTACGACGGCCGCAGCCATGCGGACGTGGATGCCGCGATCGTGATGGACCACATGATCCTTGCCGCCGCGGACCTGGGCCTTGGCACCTGCTGGATCGCCGCCTTCGATCCGTCGGCGGCGCGTGAGGTCCTCGGGGTGCCGCCCGAGGGTGAGCCGATGCTCTTCACGCCCCTCGGATTCTCCTCGGACGACCCGGCCGGCTCCGCGCGCCACGTGCAACGTCGACCGCTGGAGGATCTGGTCCGCCACGACCGCTGGTAGACGTGGCGCCCCGGGCTCCGGGCGCTCCGCGTCACGCGCTCTGACTCCCGCCGGCGGCCTGGCGGCCGGCGGGAAATCACCGAGGGCCGCCCGCGGTGGCGGAGCGGCCCTCGGGTGGCAGGTGCGCTCGGTGGCAAGTGCGGACGGCGGTCAGTCGCCGTCGCCCCCCTGGCCGCCAGCTCCGCCCTCGGCGCCCTGGGCCTCGCCGCGGTGGGTGGCGTGATCATCGAGATCGTGATGACCTGGGGCCCCCTCGGTCGCCTCGTCACCCTGCTGTCCCTTGTCGGCCTGCTGGTCGGAGACCTTTGGCGTCTCCTTCGGCTCGGCGGCCTCGGTCGGCTCGGGCTTCGATGCCTCGACGGACGCCGTCGTTGGAGCCTCGGCGGCCTCGGGACTCTCGGTCGGCTCGGCTGTCCCGGTCGCCTCGACAGGCGCGACCTTCGGGGCCTCCGTGGCTTCCGGAGTCTCGATCGCCCCCGGCGCCTGGACGGCTTCGGTCGGCTCGGGCGACTCCGTCGCCTCCCCGAGTGTCGTCGAGGTGCCCGTCAGCTGAGCGTCGAGGGCAACGGTGGTCGGCGCCTTCGTCAGGGCATCGGCCCCGAACGCGGCTCCGGCGACGACGAAGGCGGAGATGCCGGCGGCTGCGACGCCACGGGCGACTCGGCCGGAACGATCAAAGCGCATGTCAATCGGTCCCTCTCGAGCCCTGCCCTCCGGTTGTCGGGGGGACGCTGCAGGGCCTTCACGCGATTCGAGGCACCCCGGCCCGAACGAGTTTCAGGATCGCAGGGCGCCGTGGGTCATCCAGCACCCGGCGATGCTCTCGCGCGCCGGCCGCAGAACGACTCTCTGGGCGCCGGGCCGGAGAGGCCGGCGGTCCCGACGATCCGTCGGGTCGCGGGGTGACCATTGGTGCATGATCGACGCGTGGACCCCCAGCCGTCGCAGGACCCACCCGCCCTGCGCGTCGTCATCGCCGACGATTCCGTGCTCATCCGCGAAGGGCTCGCCCGCCTGATCGCCGATTCGGGCGGCGTCGTCGTGGCCAAGGTCGGCGACGGCCCGTCGTTGGTCGCCGCGGTCGTCGAGCACCGGCCCGACGTGTCGGTCGTCGACGTCCGGATGCCGCCCACCCAGCGCGACGAGGGGCTGCGTGCGGCGATCGAGGCGCGTCGGCTGGTCCCGGGCGCGCCGGTCCTCGTCCTGAGCCAGTACGTCGAGCGGCAGTACGCGACCGAGCTGCTCGCCGACCGGGCCGGCGGCGTCGGCTACCTGCTGAAGGACCGGGTGGCGCGACATCCGCGAGTTCATGGACGCGCTCCGGCGCGTGGCCCGGGGTGGCACTGCCCTCGACCCCGAGGTCGTCGCCCAGCTGATGGTGGCGCGTCGGGCGGACGACCCCCTCGCCGCGCTCACGCCCCGCGAGCGCGAGGTGCTGGCGGCGATGGCCGAGGGTCGCACGAACATGGGGATCGCGACGCTGCTCGGGATCTCCGAGGGCGCGACCGAGAAGCACATCAGCAACATCTTCGGCAAGCTCGAGCTGCCCGACTCGGAGAACGACCATCGCCGTGTGCTGGCGGTGCTGGCCTACCTGGGTTCCTGACGCTCGCCGACCACCGGGATCTCGGCCCGCACGAGCGTCGGCCCACCCTCAGGGCTGTCGACCGCCAGCCTCCCGTCGAGCGCCTCCACCCGGCCCGCCAGCCCGGCCAGACCGCCGGCCGGCAGGACCTTCGCGCCACCGGAGCCGTCGTCCCAGACCTCCACCACGAGCCCGCGCTCATCGGCAAGGCAGCGGATCTCGCAGCGCGTCGCCGCAGAATGCTTGGCGACGTTGGCCAGTGCCTCGGCCACCACGAAGTATGCCGCCCGCTCCACGCCGTCCGGCAGGCGCAACGCCGGGTGGGAGCGTGCTCGTCACCGTCGTGGGCACGCTGCCGCGCGCGGCGAGCGCGCTCAGGGCGGCGACCAGGCCGCGGTCGAGGAGGATGGCCGGGGCGATCCCGCGCACGAGGTCGCGCAGCTCGGCGAGCGCCAGGCGGGCCTGGTCCCGGGCGTCGACGACGAGCTCGCGCGCACGCCGCCGGGTCCGTGTCGATCCGCTCGGCGGCCAGGCTCAGGTCGATCGTGAGCCCGACCAGGCGCTGCTGCGCGCCGTCGTGGAGGTCGCGCTCGATGCGGCGCAGCTCGCTCGCCTCGACGTCGAGGACCGCCTTGCGGCTCACCTCGAGCGTCTCGACGCGGCGCTCGAGCTGGCGCTGGTCAGACTCGCACAGGAGGCCCGCGACGACGGCGCGATGGAGGGCCATGAGGCCCTGCGAGACGGTCGCGGCCACCGGCGCCAGCAGGACGCCGACCACCCCGGCGGCCAGCGCGGCGCCCACAGGTGAGATCGAGGACGGCGCCGTGACCGAGGAACCCGCCAGCGAACCCGACGCCAGTAGCCAGGCGGGCACCGACAGGAGCGCCACGCTGGCGCCCCACAGCCCGACCACGACGCACGCCTCGAGGATGGTCAGCGGGAAGGCGACGAACACGTAGACGACGTCGCGCCAGCGGTCGACGTCGAGGAAGACGGCGAGGACGAGGTCGCGGAGCCCGCTCCCGTACGGCCGGTAGGCGTGCGGCCGGAGCGGTCGCGGGTCGGCGAAGACTGCCCGCCGGCGCTCGACCGCCGCGACGAGCCGGCATGCCTCGATGGTGAGCCCGACGATCACGAAGCCGACTCCGACGACCAGGAGGGAGATGCCCGACGAGAAGGCGGCAACCGCCAGGCTGAACGCGAAGAGCTCCACCCAGAACCCCAGGAGGATCGCCAGGACGGCGTACCAGGTGGCCGGGTGGAGCGGGGAGAGGATGAAGGTCCCGACCGCGCCCCCGCGCCGCTCCCGGACCCGGGCGCCCACGAGGGCGCTCAGGACCAGGAGCAGGCCGAGGACGAGGAACGGGGCGCCGATCACCGGTCGGCGGCGGTGCGGTGCATGGCGCCCACGATCAGGGCGACCCCGAGGGCCACGACGAAGGCCGGCCCAGAGATGGCCGGCGCCGATCCAGCCGGGCACGAGGACGTTGCCCAGGGCGATGACGCCGAAGACGACCAGCAGGACGCCGAGGAAGAGGCCGCCACGGCCGCGTTCGGCCGTTGCCGCGGCGATCGGGTGCCGCGCCCGACTGCCAGCCGGGCGCCGGTGTCCAGGTCGCGCCGCCGGCCGCCGTCCCCGGAAGGAGCCGTCCACGGCCGGGCTCGTCCCGGCGGTCGGCCGAATCGGCGCCCGATGGCGCAACGGGACCGGGAGCACCCGACCGGACCGGGCGCCGGCAGGCGGCGACCGGCTCGAGCGGGACCACGAAGGCCATGATGACGTAGAGCACGATGCGTGAAGCCGCCGACGAAGACCGAGAGGATCCACAGGATACGGACGACGGTCGGGTCGACCTCGAGGTACTCGGCCATGCCGCCGGCGACGCCGGCCAGCTGCCGCTCGGTGCGGCTTCGGTACAGACGACGGGGGTTCACTGACAGCCTCCCACGGGGTTGATGTCCACGCTACCAACGTTGGCCGTGATGGACACGTCCGCGTGGTGGTTTGCCATTGCGTAGTCGGGGCTCTCCCAGGTGTCGCCGCTGCGCGTGAGCCCCGCGAAGCGCTGCGTGGACAGGACGCCGTCCTGCCGGATCCGCAGGCCCAGGTCGGCCGGCGCACAGAGCCGGACCGCGCCCGCGGTGACCGCGATGTCGGCCCGGACGTCCTGGCCGGAGCCCAGGCTGACTGCGGCGGCGCCGGCGTTGACCACCAGCGACATCTGGCCGACCGACGCCCCGGTCATGTCGACCCGGAGGTCCCCGGCGTTCGCCACCAGCCGCAGGTTCGCGAGGCTGGCACCCGCGAGGTCGAGGCGACCGCGCCCGGCACTCACCTCGGCCGCAAGGTCGAGCGAGCTGGCGGTGGGGAGCACGACGTGCCAGGAGTCGCCGCCGCGCGCGAAGGTGAACGGCCGCCGATCCGGCGCGGACGCCACGACCAGCCGGCCCGAAGTCGCCTCGACGGACGGGTTCTGGCCGGAGCCGGTCCCAGTCTCGACTCGCCACCCGGCCCCCGGCGTGGTGTCCACGCTGACGCTGCCGCAGGCGAGGTGCAGGTCGACCGTCGCGGCGCCCGCGAACGTCCCTGTCGCGTGCGACAACGCCGGCCGGCGCGATGTCGGTGCAGGCCGGCCCGAGCGACGGCGCGACAACGACGAGCCCGCCCAGCATGAGCCCGGGCAGGACCGCTGCCGTGACCCCGCCGGCGGTCGCATATCGCGTCCGACGCAGCAGCAGGGCCACACCGACCGCGACCGCGGCGAGGGGCCAGAGACGCAGCGCCTCGGTCACCTTGTCGGGGTCGAGGGAGCCGCCCGCGGCCAGCAGGACCACGCCGCCTGCCGCGACCAGGAACACCCCCGAGTAGAGAAGCGTGCGACTTACCTTCATTGCCATGGTCCCTCCGGGCCGTGCGTCATCGATGGCCAAACCCTACGGTCGAGGGATCCTGTGAACCAGCCGGGCAGCGGGCATCTTCGGGGTGGGGATAACCCCCCTCCGGCGGGGTGGTCGTCCGGAGGCGTTCTGCCGTCGCGGTTCGTCAGGCGGTCGTCCGGCCCATTGGCGGTCGTCCGGCCCTACTTGCCGTCGCGGCCAGTCAGGCGGTCTCTCGCGTCGAGACCAGCACCTTGATGTCGGACCCGCCGGCCCCCAGGGCGGCGAACCCTTCGGCGACCACCCTGTCGAGCGCGATGCGGCGCGTGATCAGGGGGCGAACGTCGACCGCGCCGGAGGCAAGGAGCTCGACGGCGGTCGGGAGGTCCTCGTCGAAATGGTGCTGCACGCTCCCCGTGAGCGTTCGTTCCCCCTCCACGATCGCCCACGTGTCGACCGGGATCGGCGTCCCGATCACCGCCAGCAACACGATCCGCCCGCCCTTCCGGGTCGCGATGATCGAGTCGCGAATCGCCTCGGCTCGCCCGCCGCACTCGATGGCGACATCGGCCCCCAGTCCACCGGTGAGGTCGGCCAGCGACTGCCGCCATGCCGGGCCCCGTGTGTCGATGGCCGCGCTCGCGCCGAGCCGCCGTCCCAGCTCGAGGCGTGCCGGCCGGTGGCCCAGCAGGACGACCGTTGTCGCGCCGGCGGCGCGGGCAACCTGCTGGGTGATGAGCCCGACCGCCCCGTCGCCGACGATCGCGACCGAGTCGCCGAGGCGGATGGCGGCTTTTCGGACCGCGCGCACGGCGACCTCCGTCGTCTCGATGAGCGCCGCCTCGTCGTCCCCGATCCTCTCGGGGAGGCGCACGCATATCCGCGCCGGAACCTTGACGAACTCGGCGAGCCCACCGTCGCCGTGGAACCCGATGGCCGCCCAGTCCACGCACAGCGCGTACTCGTGGCGTCGGCAGAAGTGGCAGTTGCCGCACGAGAGGCAGATGTCCGGCACGACCCGGTCACCGACCTCGAAGCCCGCGACGTTCGGGCCGAGCTGCACGACCTGGCCGGCGAACTCGTGGCCGAGGGTCACCGGGGCGCACTGGCCGGTGAGCCGGTTGGGGCGCCCGACCGGGATCACGACCGGGCCGTCCCGATACTCCTCCAGGTCGGTCCCGCAGATGCCGCACCAGCTGACGCGGAGGAGCATCTCGCCCGAACCCGGAACGGGGACCGGGACGTCCTCGACGCGCAGGTCGCCGCGGCCGTGCCAGCGTGCCGCGCGCATCGTCGTCATCTCGGCGCTCCTCCCGTGGTTGCCGGGTCGCCGTCATTCTGACGCGCCGCGTCGCGCCGGGAGGCCGCTCGCCGTGGGACGATGCGCGCAGCCGGGAATGCGCCGGCGGGCCCGCGCGGCGCCGAGCAGGCAGCGAGAAGGCGAGGCGGATGAAGCACGCCGTGATCACGGGGGGAGCCAGGGGGATCGGGCTCGGGGCTGCACGCGAGCTTGCCCGAGAGGGCTGGACCTGCGCGATCCTCGACGCAGATCCTGCCGGACAGGCGGTCGCCGACGAGCTGGGCGGACTGTTCGTGCGGGCCGACGTCACGCAGCCCGACCAGCTGCAGCGGGCGTTCGCGCTGCTCGAGGAGCGTTCGGGCCCGATCCACGGCCTCGTGAACAGCGCGGGGATCAACCGGACCGGGCCGTCCGCGGAGCTGTCGCTCGACGACTGGCGACGGGTCATCGACGTCGACCTGAACGGGACCTTCTACGTCTGTCAGGCGGCCTACCCGCACCTCGCCCCTGGGTCGGCGGTCGTCAACCTGGCATCGGTGCTGGCCATGCGGGCCCTGCCGGGACGGGTGGCCTATGCGGCCGCGAAGTTCGGCGTGGTCGGGATCACGCGCGTTCTCGCCGTCGAATGGGCCGGACGGCCGATCCGCATGAATGCGGTCGCGCCCTCCTGGACCGACACGCCCCTGATCCGCGACCAGCTGGCCGCCGGCGCGCTCGACCTGGAGGTCCTCGACCGGGTCCCGATGGGGCGGCTCGCGCGGGTGGAGGACGTCGCCGGGGCTATCGCGTTCCTGCTGGGCGACAAGGCGTCCTTCATCACCGGCCAGACCCTGTATGTCGATGGGGGGTACACGTGGGCCGGATGAGACGGGGCTGGCTCCGCCGGCGTCACGAGGCTTCATCCGACCCGGCCGCCTCGACGCAGGGAGCCTCTTCCCGCGACGACGCGGTCGGCGCAACCGGCATGCACGGCACGGACCGTGCGGAGGGTGCAGGCGGCACCGTCGGCTCGGCCAACCTCGAAGCGGACGGCGCTGTCTTCGTCTGCTCGACCTGCGGCCGGACCGATCTTCCGCCGGCGGCCGGCTGGGATCCGCCCATCTGCCAGGAGTGCGACGCCGCGATCAACGAGGAGGCGCTGATGGAGGACCCCGACTACTAGGGTCAGCCTGGCGCCGCTCGCCGCACCAGCCGCGCAGGACGCACGAGGCCCGTGCAGGACGGAGGGTCCTGGTACCCGGACACGGGCTCGTCCGGTCGCGCGGCGACGACTCGCGGCCAGAGTACTTCCGGGGGAGTGATCAGGCGGCCAGTCGCTGCGATGGTCCCTCCAGCAGACCGCACCCGACCGCAACCGACTCGTGATCTTCAACCCGGTTTGTGCCGCCGCGGCAAGGGAGGTGCACGTGAACGGTCCCCTGGTCCGATGACGCCCGGAATTCGGACGCCAGGTCGTTCGGTCAGAGCCCGACCTTGCTCCGCCGTCTCCCTCCCGCCAGGGGGCCTGGCGCTGGTCGCCGCAGTCCGGTCGTCTGCGTGACCATCGACCTGACCTCGTCACCGCACCTGTTCAGGAAGGTAGGTCGCGCAGATGCCGTTCGTGAAGGCCGGGCCCAACCAGTACCTGCTCGTCGGCCGCAGGGGAGTGATGGAGAACCGGGGGTCGGCTGTCCAGGTGTTCATCCGACCCGGGACCGTGCACGTGCTGGTGCCGGGCACCAAGCAGGAGGCCGCGTTCGCCTTCACCCAGGAGACGCGGGACGGCATCCCGCTCCGCTTCAAGGGGATCATCATCTACCGCGTCTCGGACCCCGTCGCGGCTGCGCGCCAGTTCGACTTCAGCAGCAACGCAGGCATGGAAGAGATCACGAGCCAGCTTACGCACCTGGTCCTGGGCGAGCTGCGCGACGCCGTCTCCCACATGACGATGGTCGAGTGCATCGAGCAGCGCAAGACCACGCTGAGCGGCGTAGCGGAGGCGGCTCTGCGCTCGACGATCCACGACGCGGGCGGCGGCGCCAGCGACTGGGGCATCGCCGTGGAGGCGGCCCAGCTGGCCCAGGTCTTCATCGTGGATCCCGACCTGCGCAGGCAGCTGGAAGCCGAGGTCCGAAACGAGATCAAGCTCCGGAGTGACCAGGCGGACCTGCGGACCACCGAGGAGACGCAGCTCTCGGCGATGGCGTCCGAAGGTCGCGTGCAGGAGCAGAAGCTTGCTGGCGACCGCGAGAGTCTGCGTCGAGAGGAGGCGATGGAGCTGGCGCGGCTGGCGCGCGAGCGGCGCATGCAGGCCGAGCAGCTCGCGGCCGAGCAGCAGCGGCTTGAGCTGGAGCAGCAACGGTTCCGCTCGCAGATGGACGCGGAGCAGGCGCGGGTGGCCAGTGAAGCGCCCGTCCGGCTGTTCCGGATCGCGCGCGAGCGCGAGATTCTCGCCGAGGAGATGGAGCTCCGCGACCTCCAGGCCCGGGTCAAGGCTCTCGACGTGGAGCGCGAGCTGCTCCTGCCGCGCGCCCAGCAGGAGCTGCGCCGCGAGATCCTGCCACTCGAACAGGCGCCCCAGATCGTGGAGTCCGCGTCGAAGGTCCTGCAGGGCGCCAACCTGTCGATCTACGGTGAGGACGGGCAGCTCATGGGCCAGCTGGGCCCCCTCTTCGAGATCCTGACGAGGGCCGTCCGGCAGGCGGCGGGAGGTCCGATGCCGGGGGCCGGTCCGGGCGATTCCGCCTGAAGCGGGCTGTCGGGTCGGGGAGCTGCGGCCCCTGCCGGCCATTGCCCGCCGCCCCGACGGAGCGGCCTCAATACGATCTCCCGTCGGCCTCCTCGACGATCCAGACCTGGGGCGCGCCGTCCACGCCGCCGCGCTCCATCGCCTCGGGAAGCGAAGGGTCCTGGGAGAACGCCGTCGCGCCCGCGAGGGTCGCGAAGTCGTTCACGATCACCACCGTGTTCGGGTCCGCCACCGCGCGGTTGACCGAGTGGCCGGTCGCACCGTGCGACACGCGGACGGCCTCGTGCTCCGTGAACACCGGGAACCAGCGGTCGTAGTCGACGACGTGATGCTGGACGATCACCTTGACCATGGCTGAACCCACCCTTTCGACGCGGCCGGCACAACGGGCCAGCCGCCAGGACCGACTATATAGTTAGGCCCCGTATTGTCAAGCCACGTATCATGGTGGGCATGTCGAAGATCCGGATGCCCGACGACTTCTACGAGCAGACGCCCGACGCGAACGTCCTGGCGACCGAGGCCGTCATGAACACGATCCGGACGGCCGACCTGCTGTTCGACCGGATCGGACGCCTGCTGCGACCCATCGGCGTCAGCGCGGCCGGCGGCCTCGTCCTCGGCCTCCTCCGGGACCGCGGCGCGATGTCTCCCTCGGAGATCGGAGAGTCCCTCATCGTCACCCGCGCGACCGTGACCGGCGTCGTGGACTCCCTGGAGCGGCGAGGGTTCGCGAGGCGCAGCCCGAACCCTGCCGACCGGCGAAGTCTCCTCGTGGCACTGACACCTGAGGGCCGCGCCGTCGTTCAGGAGGTTCGAACGCTTGTCCACCGCAACGAGAAGACGTGGATGGGCGACGTCTCGGATCAGGAGCTCCGCGAGTACATCGACCTGCTGCACCGCATCCAGGCGACCGTTGCCGCGTCAGACGAGGCGGGCTGAGGGCCGAGCCCGCGACCCGGCTGGACGAGTGCGACCGTCGAGGTCGCGGCCGGTCCCGGCGTCGTTCCTCTACGCGCCCTGCTCGACCTCGAAAAGCGTGTGGGCCTCGAGCCCGTGCGCCTCGCGATGGACGCGGGCGGCGCTCTCTCGGTCGGGGGCGTCCACGAGGCAGAAGACCTTGCCAGCCTCCTCGTCGACCCAGTAGTGCGAGTAGTTGACTCCGTACTGGCCCTGGACCCGGAGATCGGCCTCGTGCGCGCCGACCACGTCGGCCGCCTTGACTCCCGGGATGTCGTGCATGTCCATGTACGTCGGCATCGGATCCCCCTCGCCAGAGCCAGCGCCGACCGAGTGACGCGGCGCGGTCCGAAAGTCTCGCATTGGTGACCTGCTGGGTCCAGTGTCGGCTGCGTGACGGCCCCTGCGTCACCCGCAACGCACACTGCACGACCGCACCGCGAGACCGACCCGTTGACTACGTCGACCGCCCGACCGTCGCGAACAGCACCGCCCGCCCGGCGTCGCCCGCGGCGCCCGCGTGGACCTCGAGGCCCATCTGCTCGAGCATCTGGGCCATCGGCGGGCCCACGTGGCCCACAACCACGACCTCCACCTGCTGCTCCCGGAGGAACCGCGCGACGCGCGCGTGGTGGCTGCCTTCGGAGCCCTCGTCGTGGAGGCGGTCCCAGCCGACCTCGTGCTCGTCCCAACGGACAAGCTCACCGTCGCGCACCTCGACGACGGCCACGCGGGCGGCACGGCCCCAGCGGGGGTCGATGTCGCCGCTGGGCTTGACCGGCACGCAGACGATCACGCGGCCTCCCTGGCCTCCCGGCGGTGCCCGGTAGGATCCAAGGTGCACAGCGGCCTTCGAGCCCGAATCAGCGCAGGTGCAGGCTCGGCCAGCCGCGAGGAGACCTCGCGCCTGCCCATCCCGGCATCCTGAACGTGCACGGAGGTCGTCATGGGTACGCAGGATGGACGTGGGGCGGGGCAGGCTCCGGTCTTGCGCCGCGGCCGATGGCGCCCTCGCGCACGTGCGGGCGCGCCATCTCGGCCTCGAGCTGCACGAGGAGGGGCCGCGCCCCGAGCCGCTCGAGGACCTCCCGCGCGGCGTCCCCGGCGGCCCGCACGTCCGGTTCCGCCGGGTCGAGAAGCGCGGCCATCTCGATGGCCGTGAAGGCCTCGTCGACCGGCAGCCCAGCATCGCGGAAGCGGCGGATCGCGTCGCGGTAGAGGCCGAGAGCCTCGGCCTCGCGCCCCTCGAGAGCGGCAATCCCTGCCTGGATCGACAGCTTTCGTGCGTCGATCGCCGGCCCGCGCATGCCCGTCGCCTGCAGCGCAGCGAGGTCTGCAGCGGCGGCCGCGGCGTCGCCGAGACGGATGGCTGCCCTGGCCGCCAGCCCGAGTGCCTCCGACCTTACGCCGGTGTTCAGGTCGGCCACCCGTCGGTGGGCGAGCATGGCTGCGGCATGGTCGCCTCCGCTCGTGATCGACGCCGCGCGAGCGCTGAGCACGCTCGAGAGGACCTGGGGGTCCGCCTCGCCCTCGGCCAGGCGCTCGACCTCGGCCAGCTGCTCCTCGACCGGGTCGCCGCGCCAGGTCCGAATCTGGGTCGCCGAGCTCATGGCGACCATCCGGGTCTCGCGGCCGATGTCGCCGGCAAGACTCTCGTCGAGCTCGAGAAGGGCCCAGTCCCAATCGCCCGTCCACCTCGCATTCAGGGCGGCGTTCGAGAGGAAGGCGTCGGCCCAGATGCGCTGGCCCAGGCGCCTCGCGTCGGCCAGGCCGACGCGGTCGTTGGCCAGCGCCTCGCGTGGATCCCCTGGGTTGAGGAGCCAGCCACGGTTGAGGCGGGCGCGACCGACCGTGATCGCGAGGCCGTGGCGATCCGCGAGACGCAGGCCGGTCTCGATGCCGCCCAGTCCCTCGTAGCCACGACCAAGCCCGCCGAGTGCCGTCCCCTTCGTCACCAGCGTGTCGGCCACCAGGGCCACGAGGTCGGCCCGCTCCGCTGCCTCGAGAACGCGGTCGGCGACATCGATGGCCCGCTCCGTGTCCCCGCGCATCATGTGGGCCCTGGCCAGCTGGCCGTGGAGGGCCGCGAAGGCGGGCTCGATGCCGAGGTCGGCGAACTCGCGAGCCGCGGGCTCGAGGAGCGCAACGGCCTGCTCGGTCCGGAACGGTCCGAGGAGGGCGCGCCCGAGGGCCGTGATGGCCCGGGCGGTGGCCGGCCGGTCCCCGCGCTGCCGCCGCAGGTCGATCGCTTGCCGCAGGAGCGATTCTGCCAGGTCGTGCTGCGCCGCCGCGGAGGCAGCCTCGCCCGCGAGCTCGAGGATCTCGGCCTCCTCCTCCGGATCCGATGTCACGGTGAGGGCCTGCCGGAGCAAGGTCAGGGCCTGGTCGTGCGAGCCCAGCGCGATCGCCCGCTCGGCCGCCGCCCGAAGGGCGATCTGCGCCTGGGCCGCGAGCGCGTCCGCCTCCGGCCCTTCGGTGGCGTTCAGGTGGGCCGCGAGGTAGTGGCCGGCCAGGCCGCCCGCCAGCTCGTCTGTGTCCAGGCTCTCGAAGAAACGGGCGGCTGCGAGGTGGCGGCGCTTGCGGTCGGGCTTCGCCAGCGTGTTGTAGGCGACCTCGCGGATCAGCGCCTGGACGAACGCATACTGGCCACGTTCGGGGCTCCGTGGATCGGCCTCCAGCGTCAGCAGCTCGCGGCGGACGAGAGCGCGCAGGCGAGGCTCCAGCTCGTTCGCTGCCACCCCGGAGACTGCCGACAGCCCGGCGAGCGTGAAGCTCTGGCCAAGGACCGCCGCGTCGGAGACGAGGGCCCGGTCGTCAGGTGCCAGGCCGTCGAGTCGCGAGGCGATCAGCGCGGTGAGGGTCTCCGGGACGGCGAGCGTGGTCAGGTCCCCGACCGGGCGATAGGCACCGCCCTCGAGGGCGAGGCGGCCGTCGGCCAGGAGCACGCGAACGGTCTCGACCGCGTACAGCGGCACGCCGTCCGCCCGCTCGACGATGGCGCGCACCGCGGATTCCGGGAGGCCCGGCACAAGGCCCGCAAGGAGGGCCCGCATCGCCCGCTCGGCGAGCGGCTCCAGGTGCAGCGAGTTGAAGTTGCGCTTCGCGGCGCCCCAGTCCGGCCTGCGGTCCAGGAGCTCGGGCCGGGAGAGGGTGACGACGTAGATGGAGTGGCTGCGAGACCACTCCATGAGGTGGTCGACGAAGTCGATGAGGCCGGCGTCGGCGAAGTGGAAGTCCTCGAAGACCATGACCACCGGGGCGGTGGCGGCCAGGCGCTCGAAGAAGGTCCGCCAGGCCCCGAACAGCTGCTCGGAGCCGATGCCGGATTCGATCCCCAGGAGGGCGAGCAGGGCAGGCTCGATCCAGCGACGCTCGTCGGGGTCGGGCACGTGGGCGGCGAGGGTCTCGGCGATCCTGACCCGCGTGGTCGGCTCGTCGTCGGTCTCCAGGAGACCGGCCCGCTCGCGAACCATCTCCCCGAGGGCCCAGAAGCTGATGCCGTCGCCGTAGGCCGGGCTCCGCCCGTCGTGCCACCACACGTTCTCGACGAGCCCGTCGAGGTACTTCGTGAACTCCCAGGCAAGGCGGGTCTTGCCGATCCCGGCGGGGCCCATGACGGACACAAGGCGTGCGCGGCGCTCCCGGCTCGTCGCGTGGAAGAGCTCCTTGAGCTGCCGCAGCTCGTCATCGCGGCCGACGAACGGCGCCTCGAGCGCCTCGGCACGCTTCCGCCCGCCCCGCTCCGCCACGACGCGGAGCGCGCGCCAGGCCGCCACCGGCGCCTCCCGCCCCCGCAACGCCTGCTCGCCGACCGTCTCGAACGCTACGGCGGCCGACGCGGCCCGCTGGGTTGCCTCGCCCACCAGCACCATCCCGGGCGCGGCGATCGACTGGAGCCGCGACGCCGTGTTGACCAGGTCGCCCGCGACCATCCCCTGGTTCGTCGCCCCGAGGGTGACCGCGGCCTCCCCCGTGAGGATGCCGGCGCGTGCCTCGATTGACGGACCCAGCGTCCGTACGGCGTCCACGAGGTCGAGGCCGGCTCGCACCGCCCGCTCGGCGTCGTCCTCGTGGGCCATCGGCGCGCCCCACACGGCCATGACGGCGTCGCCGATGAACTTCTCCACGGTCCCGCCGTAGCGGCCGATGACGTCGCGACAGAGCTCGAAGTAGCGGCTCAGGAGCTCGCGCGTGTCCTCGGCGTCGCGGCCCTCCGCGAGCGTGGTGAAACCGACGAGGTCGGCGAACAGCACCGTGACGAGGCGGCGCTCGGCGACCGGTGGGGCGGCGGGGCCCGGAGTGCCGGCTCGGTCGATCGCGGAGACCGCCGCGGCGGCCCCTGCCGCAAGCGGCGTCGCGCACTCGCCGCAGAACCGCATGTCCCGCTCGTTGGCGGCCCCGCACGCCGGGCACGGGAGCGCGAGCGGCGCGGCGCAGCCGCCGCAGAACTTCCGTCCCGCCCGGTTCTCGGTCCCGCAGCTCGAGCAGATCACCCCGCACCCCGTCGCAGCCTGAGCGCGGAGGGTACCCCAGGATGGGTCACCACGACGGGGCGCCTCCCTCGTGGCTCTGGCGGGTCCCGACTTCAGGCCGTCTTCGTTCCCGCCGCCTCGAAGGCCATGGCCCGCTGCAGGGCTGCCGCCCTGAGCTCGACCGGGAGCGCGACCGGGCCGCCCAGCACCCGGGCGTTGATCGCCGCCTGCGCCGCCTCCTCGACGACCCCACCGACCATGATCGCGAGCTCCGGCGAGCGGTGGAAGACGAGTACGCCGTGGTTCGCCAGCAGGACTGCCGGGACCCCGTGCCGGAGCGCCGCGCGAATGTTGGCGACCGCCTGTCCCGACCCGCGCGGCCCGTACGCGGCGACCGGCACGCCGTCGGCAAGTCCGAACATCGCCATCGCCTCGATCCAGCACTCGATCGGGACGTGGGCGACAGCGTGCGCGGTGGCGAACGGCGAGTGCATGTGGAGGACGCAGGCGACCTCGGGGTGATCCTGGTAAAGCGCCGTGTGCATCGCGACGACCGCGCCCTGGATGGGCGGCAGGTTGCCCTCGCGGAGCGTCCCATCCAGCGCCACGCGAACGACGCCGTCCGGTCCCAGGCCGCGCAGCGACGGGGCCGCGCTGTAGTACATCTCGTCAGAGCCCGGCACTCGCACGCTCACGTTGCCGTGCCCGTTGGCCGAGATGGCACCGCTCGCGACGACGCCGGCCGCGGCGGCCACCACCTGATCGACGAAATCCCTGTCCACTGTTCCACCCCTCCTCGTTCCAGGCCGACGACAAGTCGCCATGCTGGCAGGGATCCGCCGAACGCGGCGCCGATCCGGCCGGGAGCGGGGGAGTCGAGGCCCGTTTTGGGTCCGCCCGACGTGCCGAACGGGCCTTGACCGGCGCCCGGAGGGGAGGTGTATCAGGGACCCGGACCTGTGCGTCATAGCGGTGCGTCCGTTGGACCGAGGGAGGGTCACGACATGTCCGGGTCGACCACGATTCGTCGCGCAGACCTGCCCGTTGCGCTCCTCCTGTACAGCGGCGCGCTGGCGTTCTTCCTGCTCGTGCCGCCGTTCCTCACCCCGGGCGTCGGGCCGCCTGCGGGATTCACCTGGCAGGAGACCCTGGACATCGTCGCGCCGCTCGTCGTACTGCCCCTGGCCTGGCTCGCCTTCGACGCCGCGGGCGGGCTCGGGCGCGCCGGCAACGTCCTGTTCATCGTCGTGGCCGTCGCCTGGGTGGAGGCCCACGGCATCCACCTCGCGGCAAACGCGATTGGCGACGTCTTCCAGGCCGGCCCGGCCCGCGATGCCTTCTACGCCACCCCTGCCGGCGACCTCGACCACTGGCTCGACGAGGTCCTGAGCCACTGGATCTGGCATCTCGCATGGGTCGCGATCTCGGTGCTGATCATCGCCGCTGGCATGCGTTCGCCCGGCTCACGGCACGAGCCGTTCAGCGCGACGGCCGCGACCGCGGGCCTCATCCAGGGCGCGACGTTCTTCGTCGTAACGGTCGAGGGCTCGACGGCAGCCCTCGGGATCCCGTGGTCGATCGCGCTGCTCGCCTGGGCGCTCGTCGCCTCGTCGCGCGGGCTGGCGCGCCGCCCGGTGGCAACCTTCTTCCTGTTGACGGCCGTCGTGACGCTGGTGGGCTACGCGGGCTGGGCGGCCGTCAACGAATGGACGCTGCCCGAGTTCACCGAGGCGGGGATCCCGGCACTCCCGTGACGGCCGGCGTGGCATGCGGGCACTCGTTGTGGAACTCGCACCAGCGGCAGCGCCACGGCGCGGGCCGGGCCTCGAACTCGCGGGCGTGGATCCGGCCGACCGTCTCGACGAGGCCCGCCTCGAATGTCCCCAGCTGGTCGTCCGAGCGCGACGTCCAGGCGAGCTCGCCGGCCTCGGCGAAGTAGAGGCCGAGCCGGGATGCGGGCGGGAGGACCTCGCGGGTCGCCGGGTCGCGGAGGCCGCCCCGGGCGCAGCCGAAGGCATAGGCCGTCAGCTGCGGGTCCGCGTCCACGTCCGCCTGCGACCGGGGCCGCCCGGTCTTGTAGTCGACGATGACGGTCGAGCCGTCGGTCGCGCGGTCGACGCGGTCCACGTAGCCGACGAAGCGGATCGCGACGGTGCCGTCGGCGACCTCGCCGGCGAGCGGCACGTCCACGCCGAAGCCGAGCTCGACGCCCACGGGCCGCGTGCCGGCCGCCGCCTCGCGCCGCAGGAAGCGATCGAGGACGGGCACCGCTCGCCGCCGCGCCTCCTCCACCTCGGCTGGCCCGAGGTCGCAGGCCGCGATCGTCCGGTCGAAGGCGTCCTGCAGGACCTCCGGCCCGGGCTCGGAGGCCTCCCCGGAGCGTGCCGCGATCCGGGCCCGGCCGAACGCCTCGAAGGCCTTGTGGACGGCACTGCCGAAGGCGAACTGGCCGGGGCTGACCTCGCCCGGGCGCCGCTCGACGTACCGGAACCCGTAGCGCAGCGGGCAGGCCAGGTAGGTCGAGACCGACGAGTGGCTCTCGTACGCCGGCAGGGGCGCGTCGGCCATCGAGCGCGAAGGCGCCGGCTCGGCCGGCTGCGCCGGGAGCTCGGCAGGGTGTGGAGGCAGCTCGATCGTCGTCATGCGCCGATGCCTGCACCCCGGCCGTGACAGGTCGGCTGGCACGCCGGCCCTTGGACCTACCCCGCTTTCGTGGACACCTACCATCGCGGCAGCGTCCGCGGGAAGGAGTCCACGTTGAGGAGGCACACCCACTACAGCACCGAGTTCCGGGCCGAGGCGGTCCGGCTCGCCGAGACGTCGGGCCAGTCGATCCGCCAGGTCGCCATGGAGCTCGGGCATCAGCAACGAGAGCCTCGCGAGGTGGATCCGCCTGGCCCACGAGCGCCCCGCGGGAACGCCGCTCGACGGCCGACGAGCGGGCCGAGCTCGTCGAGCTCCGCCGGCGGGTGAAGGTCCTCGAGACCGAGCGCGAGATCCTGCGAAAAGCAGCCGCCTTCTTCGCTTCGGAGACCGAGCGGACCCGGTGACCCGGTTCCGCTTCGTCGAGCAGGAGAAGGCGAGGTACCCGGTGCGGATCCTCTGCACGGCCGCTCGGTGTCTCCCCGAGCGGCTACTACGCCTGGCGGTCACGCGGTCCCTCCGCCCGGGCGCGCTCGGACGCGGACCTGGCCGGCGGAGATCCGGCGCTCCCACGCCCGGAGCCGCGGCACGTACGGCGTGCCCCGCGATCTGGGCCGACCTCGCCGAGGCCGGCGTACCACGTCTCGCGCAAGCGGGTCGCCCGGCTGATGCGGGCGCGACCATCTCGCGGGTGTCCACCGCCGCCGGTTCGTCCGCACGACGATCCGCGACGAGGACGCCGCAGCCCTTCCCCGATCTCGTGAACCGCGACTTCACGCGCACCCGGCCCCGACCGGCTCTGGGTCGCCGACATCACCGCAGCTGCCGACGAGGAGCGGCTCCTGCTACCTCGCCGCGATCACCGACGCCTGGAGCCGCCGGGTCGTCGGCTGGAGCATGGCGACCCACATGCGGGCCGAGCTCGTCACCGCGGCCCTCGACGCGGCGATCGTCCGCCGCCGCCCGGCGGACGGGCCTCATCCACCACTCCGACCACGGGCAGCCAGTACACGAGCCTGGCGTTCGGACGGCGCCTGCGCGAGTCCGGGATCGCGGCGTCGATGGGCTCGGTCGGCGACTGCTACGACAACGCCATGGCCGAGAGCTTCTTCGCCACCCTCGAGACCGAGCTCATCGACCGCTCGGACTGGGCGACCCCGGCCGAGGCGAAGGCCGCCGTGTTCGACTACATCGAGGTCTTCTACAACCGGATCCGCCGCCACAGCAGCCTCGGGAACCTCAGTCCCGAGCAGTTCGAGGAGCGCTATCGTTCGAGCTCCGGCCGTCGCGGCCGGATGACGCATCACCGTCCACGAAACCGGGGCAACTCCACCTCAGGATCGGTCGGCCCCTCGACGCCGGACCTCGCCGAGGTTGCGCGAGGCGAGATTGTCGGGGAGCTCCCAGCCGACTGCGTGCTCGGAGTCGGGGACGGTCTCGCCGGCCTCCGCGTAGAGCCACTCCACGAAGTGCCCGTTGAAGAGTGCGTTCTCGCCGCGTGCCGCACGGACCGCGGCGATCGCGTCGCCCACCGGCGAAGCCCATGAACATCAAGGCCCGGGCCGAGACGACGCCCGACCGGTTCAGGCCCATCCAGCAATGGACGAGCACGCGCCTGCCCGCGGTCACCCGGTCGGCGACCGTGCGCGCCGCGTCGCGGATGCCCTTGGAGTCCTCGACCTCGCCGTCCCAGATCGGGACGTGCAGCCAGAGCCCGCCCCGCTGCAGCTGCACGGGCGGCACGTCCTCGGTCATCGAGACCACGTCGTCGAACCTGCCCCAGTCAACGTCCTTGTCCGGGAAGTCGCCCTGGAACAGGCCGGGGACCACCATGTCGCAGCTGAAGTCGGGGATGGTGTCGTACTCGGGAGCCATCATCATGCCGTCGTCGGTCATCGCACCTCCGGGGTTGGGATGCGCCACGCGCGATCGCGGGCCGCGTGACGCCGACACGAGGCGCGTGCGGTGCTGGCGTCATCTTGCCATGCGCCTGTGCCAGCTCGAACGGCACGCCCGTGGGACACGGACCCCGGGTACCGCGGCAGCTCCATCCCGCCCAGCCGACCTGTGGACATCCCAGGCTGAGCAGCCTCGGCGGTCGCACCGATCGATCGGTCCCGGCCGGTCGACGCTGACTGCACGCCGCCAATTGCGTCCGGTTCTGGCACGAACCGCGCGGTCAATGCGTGCCGGACGAGGTGGCACGGACGGCCCCTACGGTCGCCTCGTGGAGCGTACCGGCGTTTCAGCGGCATCAGCAGCGCACCTGGTGACCTCCGGCCCCTTCCGTCGGGTCCACCGGCCGTCTCCGGGGTGCCTGCCGCCGACCGAGGATCCGCTGAAACCGGCGCCACCGAGGAGGTCGCGATGCGCGAGGACCTGACCCGGGACCGAACCTCGCCGAGCCCGATCGTCGACCTGACCGCCGAGCAGCGCCGGATCGTCGCCTGGGAGGAGGGCCCGCTCGTCGTCATCGCCGGCGCCGGGACCGGGAAGACCCGGGTCATCGTCGAGCGCGTCCGCCGCCTGCTCGAGACGAAGAGCGGGGGGCAGGGTTCCCCCGGCATCGCCGACACAGGAGGCCGCGACCCGCTGGCGCTCCCCACCGAGGCCGCCGAGGCCGCGCCGGGCGCCGGGGCCGAGTCCGTCGATCCCTTCGCGGGGCCGCTCCTCCCGGAGCAGATCCTCGTCGTCACGTACAACGTGAAGGCCGCCAGGGAGCTCGCCGAGCGCCTCGAGAAGTCCCTCGGCCCGGCCGTGCGGGCCCGGCTCACTGTCGCCAACTTCCACAGCTTCTGCCATCGGATCCTCGTTGAGTCGGCGCCGGACGCCGGGCTTCCCTCGACCCCCGACGTGCTCGACGGCGTGGGCCAGATGCTCCTCCTGCGGGATATCCGCCCGGCGCTGCCGCTCCTCTATTACGCCGGCGGAGGGAATCCGAACTACTGGCTCGACCGTTTCGTCGGCTTCATCAACCGGGCCAAGGACGAGCTCGTCAGCCCCGACGGGTTCGACGCCTTCGTCGCGTCGGAGCAGGCCGCCTTCGAGGCCCGGTTCGGCCCCTACGGCCTCGCGCTCGGCCGCCTCGACGCCCTGGGCGCGATCGATCGAGGTCGGAAGGAGACCCACGATGCCTATGTGGGCTTCCGGAGGGCCGAACGCGGCGCCGATGCCGGCGATCCGGCTGCAGATCCCGACTTCGAGAAGGTCGAGAAGATGGCCGACCGCGAAGCGCGCCGGACGGTCGCCGGGACCGGGCGGGCCGTTGGACCGAGGCAGCTTACCCCCGGGCAACGCGAGCAGGCCGAGCGACTCGCCGACACGTACGTCGCCGACGGGGCCGCCCTCGAGGTGATGCGGCTGTCCGAGCTGGCCCTCGTCTACCGCGCCTACGAGGCCGAACGCGAACGGCGCGGTGCCCTCGACTTCGGCGAGCAGATCGCCGCGGTGATCGGCCTCTTCCGCCGCCGGCCCAACGTCCTGCGGCGCTGGCAACGGCGCTTCCGGTACCTCCTCGTGGATGAGTTCCAGGACGCCAACATCGCCCAGATCGAGCTCGTGGAGATGCTCGGCCGGACCCCCGACCGGCCCGACAATGTGATGGTCGTCGGCGACGACGACCAGTCGATCTATCGCTTCCGCGGGGCGAGCTACGCGGCGTTCGTCGAGTTCGACCGGCGCTTCTCCGGCCCGCCGGCCCACGACCCGGCAGGGCCCGCGCCGGGGGAGCCAACTCGGATGCGGATCGAGGAGAACTTCCGCAGCGTCCCGCCCATCCTCGTCGTCGCCAACCGGCTGATCGGCCGCAACGAGCTCCGATACGCGCCCGACAAGCGCCTGGCGCCGAACCGGGGCGGCGCCGGGTCCGCGTCGGTCGAGCTCTGGACCTGCGCGGGACCCGACGATGAAGCCGCCGCGATCGTCGAGCGCATCAAGGCGCTGGCGGCGTGGGATCCGGCCACCGGCGGACAGCCGGCCGTCCCGTGGCGCACGTTCGCCATCCTCTATCGCAAGCACAAGCACCGCGAGGCGATCGTTGGCCGCCTCCGCGAGGAGAGCATCCCGTACACGGTGTCGGGAGGACTCTCCCTCTTCGCCGCGCCCGAGATCCGCGACCTCGAGCAGGCGCTGCGGATGCTCGGCGACCCCTTCAACGACGTCGCCCTTGCGCGGGTGCTCACCGCGGGCCCGTGGCGTCTCGACGCCCTGGAGCTGCTGACGATCACGCGGGCCGCCAGGCGGGCCGCCCGCCACCTCATCGAGATGGTGCGCTTCGCTGTGGGTGCGGGAGAGGTGACGCTCGACGCCGTGCCGAGCATCGAGAACGGCAACGGCTCGGTTAGCACCCACAAACCGTCAGTCACGGCGGACAGCCGTACCCTCGAGCTCGCGCCGGAGACCCGAGCGAAGCTTCGTCGGTTCCTGGCAACCCTCGACGAGCTCGCTCCGGCCGCGCCCCGCGAGGGCCCCTTCACGATCCTCGAGCGCTTTCTCGAGCGGACGGGGATGCTCCTCGACCTCCTCACGGCCGACACCCTCGAGAGCAAGCGTGCCGTGGCCAACGTCGCCAGCCTCATGCGTTTCGCGGCCGACTGGCAGCGCGAGCACCCGGAGCGCAGCCTGGCCGACTTCGTGGACTACCTCGACGCCTACCAGGCGGCCGGCGGCGAGCTGCCGACGAGCGTGGAGATGGCCGATGACGTCCAGGGCGTCCGGCTCATGACCCTCTACCAGGCCAAGGGCCTCGAGTACGATCACGTCTTCGTCCCGCACCTGCTCGACGGGGAGTGGCCGGTCCGCGCGCAGGATTGGAGCCTCTTCCCGCGCGAGCTGCTGCGCGAGGCCGTCCCCGTGGGCGACCTCCACACCGAGGAGGAGAGGCGGCTCCTGTACGTCGCGATCACGCGGGCACGCGAGAGCCTGGTGTTGACGACCCACGGCGGCCCGACCGTCCAGAAGACTGCCAGCCAGTTCGTCGGGGAGCTGCTCGACGAGTCCGGCGCGGAGCTGGTCGAGCACGACCGCACGGCCGCCACGCCGGCTGCCGAAGCGGTGGCCCGAGGGGACGGCGGCCCGGACGACGGCGCGACCGGCGACGGGAACGGCGACGATGCGGCCCGGGCGGTTGAACGGATCGTCGCCCTGCCGAGCCCGCGCGAGCGGCGAACGGCCCTCCGCCTGCGGGCGACCGAGATCCTGTCCCTCATGGAGGGGATCGCACCCGACGACCCGGAGGCCGCCTCCGCCCGGCCGGCCCTGGCCGCCCAGCTGGCCGGGGTGGGGGAGGCCGTGGCAGTCACCGCCGACGCCGCCCGCGCGGCCGGCCTGGACCCGCTGACGCTGCGGACGCTCTCCGCCGACGCGGGAGCGGGCGCCAGCCTGCTCGCCGTGGCCCCGCTCCCGGCGGCCTTCAGCTACAGCCAGTTCGACGCGTACGAGCGCTGCCCCGCCCTGTACGCCTTCCGCCACGTCTACCGCGTGCCGGTCGCCGACACCGTGGCCGCGTTCACCTTCGGGAGCACGGCCCATGCAGCGTTCGAGGCGTTCACCAGGGAGCGCCGCGAGCGTGCCGCGGCCGGCGAGCCGCCGCCAACCCGGGAGGACCTCGAGCGGCACTTCGCGGCCGCCTGGAAGCCATCCGGCTTCCCCGACCGGACCAGCGAGGAGACCTATCGGCGCCGGATCGGCACGCTCCTCGACAACTTCTGGACGGGCGAGCTGGCCGGCGTCGGCGAGGCGCTCCACGAGGAGCTCGACTTCATCCTGCGCCTCGAACCCTCCGATGGAAGCCCCGTGGTCGCCATCATCGGCTCGATCGACCGGGTCGACGCCCTGCCGATCGGGCGGGATCGAGGTCGTCGACTACAAGACGGGCAGGATGGAGAGCCAGAAGGGCGTGGACCAGAGCCTCCAGCTCTCGATCTACGCCCTCGCCTGTCGCGACGCCCTCGGCCTCGGGACACCCGCCCGCGTGACCCTCTACTTCACCGAGGCCGCCATCCGCATGAGCACCACCCGCACCGACGAGCAGCTCGACGCCGCCCGCGACGACCTCCTGGCCCGCGCCGCGCTCATCCGCTCAGGCGACTTCCACGCGACGCCCTCGCCGAAGGCCTGCGGCCGCTGCGACTACCGAGCGATCTGCCCGAGCCGGGCGGACTGAGGCCCCAGCGGTTCGCGACCCCTTGCCTCCTCAGCGGGGCGGGAGCTCCGCGTTGCGCCCGAACTGGTCCCCGGCGCGCGATGGGCGTGTGCCGACGCGGTGATCGGCGCAGGATAGGTACCGATACACGAGCCGAGGGTTCGGGCAGGAAGCGGTTCCAGGCAGGCCGCACGGTCGTCGTCAGGAGGGCCTTGTCGTGAACGCAGATCTGGAGGAACGGACGGACGGGAAGACGCTCGACGAGCTGATCTCCTCCCTCGAATCCTGCCCGCCCGCCGAGCGTATCGACCATCGCGAGCCGATCCTCGCCCACGGCAGCGCGTGTGTCTCGCCGCTGCTCGCCCTGGCCGTCCGTGAGCCCGACCTCTCCTCATCCGTTGCGGCGTGGCTCGAGGTTCTCGTGCGGCGCGACCCGGAGGTGCGGACCGATGTCGTCGCCGCGCTCCGCCAGATCGCGAAGGGTCCCGACGGCACCTTCGCGCTCGGCGCTCTCGGCAGGCTCGGCGCCTCGGCGTCCGCACCGTCGCGCGCGAGGGCCAACCCGAGCCGGACGACGCCCTCGCGGAGCGATAGCCCCGGTTAGCCTACAGTGAGAGCATCGGAGCCTTGAACGTCCGAGGCGTGATGTCGGCGGGGAGGCCCGCGAGGATGCCATCCGCCCGGGGTGCCGGCGGCTCGGGCTCCTCGGCCTGCTCGGCGCCGCGCGCGGACGTCTCCGCGTCGAGCTGCTCGGCGAGGCGAACGATCATGCCGACCAGGTCGCCGAGGATCTCGTGGGCGTGGTCGAGCTCGGCGCCGGCGAGGTAGCTCGATTAGCCGGAGATGTCGGCGATCAGCAGGCAGACAGGCTCGGGCTGGAGCATTCGAATCCCCCTTTGGCGTGATTCCAGTCGGCGTCAGTGCAGGTGTTCCTGCCAGTCTGCGGGCACGCGGCCGGCGGGTCCCGGTGTCGGCTGTTCGAGCGGGTGGTGGGTGGGCGGGGCCAGGATCGGACCCTCGAACGGCTGCTCCGCAGCGTAGTCCCAGAACCAGTCCTCGCCCGGCTCGTAGCTCTGGGCGGCGGCGTGCCCCGTCTCGGATGCGTGGCGACTTGCGTGCTGCGACGGCGACGAGTCACAGCAACCGATGTGGCCACACAGCGCACACCGGCGCAGATGGAGCCACCAGCCGGCGGACGCCAGGCACTCCGCGCACCCGGGACCGCTCGGCGGGACCTGCGGGTCGATGTCGGCCCTGTTCGTCATGGATCTCACCTCGTTCGGAAGGGTATCGACTCGGGTCAAGTCGCGGCGAGCAAGGCGCGGTAGGGTGCTGCAATGGACCGGACGATGCGAAGCTGCTGATGCGCCCACCCGAGGGAGCCGTCCTGACCCGGCGTACTCTCAATCGCACGTTGCTCGCCCGCCAGGGCCTGCTCGAGGTGTCAGCGTTACCCGTCACCTCGGCGATCGAACAGGTCGTCGGCCTGCAGGCCCAGGTGCCGGCCGACCCCTACCTCTCGCTGCGCGCCCGCCTCCGGGGCTTCGTGCCATCGGCGCTCGAGGGCCTGGTGCTCGAGCGGTCCGCCCTCCGGCTCGGCCTGTTCCGCGGGACTCTCCACCTCGTGACCGCTCGCGACGCGCTCGGCATCCGTCCACTCATGCAGGAAGATGCCGTCCGATCGTTCAGGTCGAGTCCTTTCGCGCGGCGGCTCGAGGGCGTCGACCTCGATGGGGTGCTCCGCGCGGGCATCGACCTCCTCGAGGAGCGGCCGCTCTCGCTCGTCGAGCTCGGGGCCGCCCTGTCCCGACGCTGGCCGTCGGCGGACGCCGACGCGCTGGCCTACGCGATCCGCATCCTGGTCCCCGTCGTGCAGGTCCCGCCGCGTGGCCTGTGGCAGCGGACGGGCGCGCCTCGGATCACCACCCTTGCGGGCTGGCTCGGCGGGGACCGCGAGGAGCGAACGACACGGGAGGACGTCGTCGTGCGGTACCTGCGCGCGTTCGGTCCGGCGACCATCGCCGACATGCGGACGTGGTCCGGGCTGACGGCTCTCGCTGCAACCGTCGGGGGCATGCGGGACCAGCTTCGGACGTATCGCGACGAGGCCGGTCGCGTGCTCGTGGACGCCGAGGACGGGCTCCTGGCCGACGCCGAGGTCCCGGCGCCGGTCCGCTTCCTCGGCGAGTACGACAACGTGTTCCTCGCGCACGCCGATCGCTCGCGGATCACCGGCATCCTCAGGTGGGGCGCGGCCTACGCTCGCAAGCGCGCCTTCTTCGTCGACGGCTACCTGGCGGGCGCCTGGCGCGTCGACACGAGTCGGGGGGCCGTCGTCCTCACCGTCGAGCAGGCGGCGCCCCTGTCGGCTGTCGCCCGTGACGAAGTCGCGGCCGAGGCGTCGGCGGTCGTCTCCTTCGTCGCGCCTGACCAGACTGCCGAGATCCGCTTCACCCAGATGTAGCCGCGCGAAGCGGCGTCAGGCCGGGAGCTCGACGAGCCCGACGAGGTTGCCTTCGGTGTCCTTGAACCAGGCTGAGCGGTTGGCCTCGAACGTCGCGATCATCGTCGCGTGGTCGAAGCCGGGCATGTCGTAGCTTTCGAAGGCGACCCCGCGTGAACGAAGCTCGGCGACCTCGGCCGCGAGATCGTCCACCTGGAACCCGATCTGGGTGTGGCTGCCCGACGCACGCCCCGCGCTCGGGAAGACGAGGAAGCGGGTGCCACCGGCCGCGTCGTAGAGAACGCCGCCGGACCGAACGTCGGCAGGGCCGAAGCCGAGAGTCTCCTCGTAGAAGTGGCGAGCTCGATCGAGATCGGCCGCGGGCAGGGCCGCGTGGGCCCGAGCGGACCGGAGCATGGGACGCCTCCCTTCGTGCGGACGGCTCGCCTCGTGCGGCTGGCGAGTCGGACGCAGGGAAGGTACCGCGGCGTCCGGCGAAGGGGAAGTCCTTCCGCAGGCGACGCGCCGCCACGACGCGCTTGATCCCTCGGCCCTCGAAGCACCTGGACGACGGGGTGGGTCGCCGTCGAACGAGCCGCGCAGGTGGCCGGCCGAACGGCCGTAGACTGTCGCCCACCCGCGGCAGAGAGGAGGGCGTCATGCCCAGGCGGCGCACGGTGGTGATCATGCTCGGCGGCGCTGCGGCGGCCGCCGCCGTCCTGCGGCATACCCGGGGCGCTTCGAGGCTCGAGACGTCGGGCGGGATCATCATGGGCGACGCCGCTGGCTACGACGCGCTCAGCGGGAGGCTGCTCGGCCCGTTCTACGGGTCGATCGCCGCCGACGTCGCTGCGGCCGCGCCTGCAGGCGGGCACGTCCTCGACGTCGGCTGCGGCCCCGGGCACCTGGCGAACCGCCTGGCCCGCGATCACGACCTCGAGGTGACCGGGCTCGACCTCGACCCGGCGATGATCGAGCGGGCCCGAGCCAATGCCGATCGGTCGGTCGCCACCAACCTCCGGCCGACGTTCGAGGTCGCCAGCGTCTCGGCGTTGCCGTTCCCGGACCGCTCGTTCGACCTCGTCGTCAGCACCCTCTCGATGCATCACTGGGCCGATGCGACGGCCGGGCAGGCCGAGATCGGCCGGGTGCTACGCCCCGGCGGCCGGGCTCTCATCTGGGATATCCGGCCGGGCGTCGTGCCGCTCCATCGCCATCGAGGCGATCCGCTCGAGAGTGTCGCGGGCTCGCCCCTCCACCTGGTGGGCGCCACGCCGTGGCGCTGGCCGTGGCGTCTCGCGCTCACCCAGCGGATCGAGCTCGTGCCTGCCGACGCCGAGTCAGGCCCCGCCGGGTAGGGTCGAGATTGGGCGCCTCGCAGCGAGAGGTTCGGACGAGCCGGCGGAGGGACCCGCTTCCGATGAGAGCCATTGTGTACGACAGGTACGGGCCGCCGGAGGTCCTTCGAATCGCCGACGTCGCGCGACCCGTCCCGAAGGCTGACGAGGTCCTCGTCAGGATCCATGCCACGACGGTCGCCCGGGCGGATTGCGCGACGCGCGACGCGAACCGGCGCAGCGGTCTCGCGGCCGCCCTCTTCAGCCGCCTTGCCTTCGGCGTCCTCCGGCCGCGGCGACGGGTCCTCGGCAGCGAGTTCGCCGGCGAGATCGAGGCGGTCGGCCCGGCCGTCCGCGAGCTCGGTGTGGGCGAGCGTGTCTTCGGCACCACCGGCCTGAGGTTCGGCGCGCACGCCGACTTCCTCTGCCTCCGGGAGGATTCGGCGCTGGCGCGCATGCCCGAGGGAATGACCTTCGAACAGGCGGCGGCGGTCTCAGACGGGGGGACCAACGCCCTCACGTCACTCACCCGGGTCGGTCTCCACGAGGGGCAGCGGATCCTCGTGTACGGCGCATCCGGGTCCATCGGAACGGCGGCGGTGCAGCTGGCCAGGACCCTCGGCGCCGACGTCACCGCCGTGTGCAGCACGAGGAACGTCGCCACGGTGCGATCGCTCGGCGCGGACCGGGTGATCGACTACACGAGGGAGGACTTCACGACGAACGGGGAGTCCTACGACGTCATCTTCGATGCAGTCGGCAAGCAGTCGTTCAGGCGCTGCCGAGGCTCTCTCCGGACGGGTGGCTTCTACGTCGCGACAGACGGCCTGTTCAACCTCGTCCTGTCGCTCGTGACCCCGTGGGCCGGCGGGAGGCGCGTGGTGTTCCCGTTCCCCCGGGTCACCCGGGAGAACGTGGGCCACCTCAAGGAGCTGATCGAGAACGGGCGATACCGGGCGGTCATCGACCGGGTGTACACGCTGGAGGACGTCGTCGAGGCCACGAGGTACGTCGAGACCGAGCACAAGACCGGGAACGTCGTCCTGACTGTCAACGGCACGTCAAATCCCGAGCAGATCGTCGAGGCGGCCGCAGCCTCTGGCTGACCTCGCGATTCGAACGACTCCCGTCAGCGCGCTTCCGGGCCGCGGGCAGCCCCCGCGGCTCAGCCGGCCCGCGAGGCGGCGTGCAGGCGCATGGCGCCGGCCACGCCCTTGAGCTCGACCGGGCCGACCTCGCGGAAGGCGACCTCGGCCGGGCCCGAGGCGTCGACGACCTCCTGGCTGACGAGCACCTCGCCGGGTCGGGCGTACTCCGCGATCCGCGCCGCGACGTTCACGGTGGCGCCGTAGTAGTCGCCCTCCTGGAAGATCACCGGCCCGGCGTGCAGGCCCACGTGGGCCGGCGGCAGCCCGGCCTCGGCCACGCCTTCGACCATCTCGAGGGCCGCCACCACCCCCGGGCCCGGGTTCGGGAAGTGGAACATGACCCCGTCCCCGAGCCACTTCACCGGCCGGCCCCCGTGCCTGACCGATGCCCGCTGCACGAGCGGACCGAGCTGCTCGGCCAGCTGGGCTGCCGCCGCGTCGCCCCGCTCCTGGGTCAGCCGCGTGTACCCGGTGATGTCGAGGAAGCACATGGCCGGGGGGTGCTCGACGCGGGTGTGGAGGCCGAGCGCGGCCAGCTGCATCTCCAGGCCCGCGATCAGGCCCTTCGTCCACGCCTGCCCCTGCTGGAGGTGGTACAAGCCAATGACCGCGCGCTCACCGCGGGCGGCCATCTGGTCGCCGAACTCGGCCCCGTGGACCTCGTCCGGCCGCCTGCCTGCCTCCATCGCCGGCCGGACGACCACTGTCTCCCAGAACGCCGACTCCGTCTCGGCCATGCGGCGCAGAGCGTCGCCCTGGACGCGGAGCAGCTGCAGGGTCGCGCCCTGCTGGATCCCGGCCGTCGCGTGGAGGGCGATGTACTCGGCGTAGGGCAGCTCCTCGTCGCGGATCAGGTCGTCGGGCAGGGGCGCCGGCGAGCCGGCCGCCTCGCGGATCTGCATGAGCAGCTCGACCGGCACACCGGACCGCTCGGCGAACTGGGCGAAGGTGACGCCACTGAGCGCCGAGAAGCGCTCGAAGGCGGGCGCGTCGAGGAAGTCGAGCGATAGCTGGCCGCTCCGGATCGCGGCACCCAGACCGTCGAGCGGGACGCCCGCGCTGGCCAGGCTGCCCACCAGGCCCACACGGCGGACGGCTCCGCCGGTGAAGCGGCCATCCGCGCGCGGGCTGACGATCCCGAGCTCGACGAGGCGGCGCATGGCATCCGAGTCGATGCCTGCTCGCCGGGCCGCGTCGGCCAGGTCGTAGGTCTCCACGCACCCTACTCTAGCGGGCGGGCGCAGGAGCGGACCGGGCAGGAGGATGCGTCGCGTCCCGTGGGCCGCGAAGAGGACGAAACGCAGGACCGCTCCTATACTCGCCGCCTTCGCGCCGGGGGGCCGTCCCTGCCATCAGGCAGTCGCGACGCGGTCCCTCCACAGGGGGTTGGCATGCCGAAGGTCGTCGTGATGCACCAGGTCGTCGAGGTCGAGCGCTGGCTCGGGGGCAAGGCCGAGCGGGCTGCCGTCGTCGCGAGGTACGCCACGGACGTGACGGACCACGTTGCGATGGACGGCGGCAACAGCACCGCCGTCGCGCGGCGTGCGTCTTCCGGGCTCCCGCCACGCGGCGTCTCGCCCGCCCACCTTTGAGGTGAAGACGATGCTCTCCGAGTTCATGGCCGTGACGACCCTGGTGGTCACGGATATCGATGAGGCCAAGCGGTTCTACCAGGAGCAGCTCGGCCTGACGCTCCTCGAGGAGACCCCCGCAGGCTGCCGGTTCGGCGCCGGCAAGGGGTCGCAGCTGACGCTCCGCCGCGGGCAGCCGGCGGCGGGCGGCCAGACGGTGGCCCATTTCGAGGTCGACGACATCGAATCCGTCGTGCGCGACCTCACCTCGCGGGGTGTCGCGTTCGAGGACTACGAGACGCCGAAGACCGTCAACTTCATTGCCCAGTTCGGGCCGGTCCGGGGCGCCTGGTTCAAGGACCCTGCCGGCAACGTGCTCGGCCTGCGCGAAGGCCCGGTCCCGGCCGCCGGCTAGGATCGCGGGACAACACGGGGGCGTCCCCGGGACAGCACGTCGTGAGGTCACGCACATAGAGGTTCAGCGCGGATCGATGGTCTCCGGTGCCCAGCCGACCTGCTTCCTGATCGCCGACATCTCCGGCTACACGAGCTATCTCGCCGGCGTCGAGATCGACCACGCGCAGGACATCGTGGCGGACCTCGTCGGCACGGTCGTCACGGCCCTCCGTCCGGCGTTCCGCCTGGCCAAGCTCGAGGGCGACGCGGCATTCGCCTATGCGCCCGCAGAGAAGATCGACGGCTCGCTCCTGCTCGACACGATCGAGCGCTGCTATTTCGGCTTCCGCCGGCGGCGCCGCGACGTCCGCCAGGCGACATCCTGCGCGTGCAACGCCTGCGTCCGCATCCCGGACCTCAACCTCAAGTTCGTCGTCCACCATGGCCAGGCGCTCCACCAGAAGATGGCCGGCCGTGACGAGCTGATGGGCTCGGACGTGATCGTCGTCCACCGTCTCCTCAAGAACGACGTCGTGGAGAAGCTTGGCGCCGGCGCCTATGCGCTCATCACGCAATGATGGCGGGGATCATCGAGCACCACGGGGCCGCGCTCACGGCACAGCTCGAGGCGGAGCTCGGGGTCGTGGCGCCCGACGCTGACGAGCCCGCGCTGCCGGCACCCCGGCCCGATGGGATACTGGCATCTCTCACCGACGAGGGCGGCGACCCGGTTCCCTCCTCGGGCCGATAGGTCCCGTGCGGTGGCGTCCGCGGGTCCCCGTTCTGGCACCAGCAATGGCGACTGACGCTCTTCGACACCTGACCGCCCTCGGCCCGACGCCCGCCGACCGGGAGCTCCTGGGCCGCGCCCTCGACGAGCTCGACGTGCGCCATCACCTGGCCTCGAAGATCGCGGCCGAGCCGCACCTCCGGGCGGTCATGACGGAGTTCGTGGGCCGCCTCCTGGACGCCTTCGGCCCACTTTCGACGATCCACGGACAGATCGTCCTCGACATCGCGTGCGGGTCGAACTCGAGCCGGTCGCCGGCCACGGGTCGGCGGACCGCGGCGTTCGAGCCGTGGATGTGCCGGCTGCTGAAGGAGCTCGGGGCATCTCCGGTCGGGATCGACATCGGAGACCTCGCCGACGAGACGTTCGTCCATCATCGCGTCGACCTGGGCGTCCCCGGCGCGCTCGACTTCCTGGAGAGCGGATCATTCGACGCCGTCCACGAGAGCCGCCTGTTCGGCTCACCCGAGTTCCGTGCCGCGCACGGCGGCGCGATCGAACGGATCCGCCGCGAGGTCCACCGCCAGGAGCGGCGCCTGCTGCGTCCGGGCGGGATCCTCATCCACAGCGACGGCCGGCGTGGATCGCGGGCACACGCGCGGGCCGGGTGACGGACTATCCTCGGCACCAGTCGCTGCCGGGCTTCCCGGCCCCAGAGGAGGTTCGCCGTGGATCTGACGCCGCTGTTCCCGTACCTGCTCTTCCTGCACGTGCTGGGCGCGATCGTCGCATTCGGACCCACCTTCGCCTACTCGATCATGGGGGCGCTGGCAAGCCGCGAGCCGCAGCACGCGAACTTCAGCGCCCGACAGACGGCGGCGATCAGCAATGGGCTGGTCTATCCGCTGGCAGCCGTCCAGGCCGTCACCGGCGTCCTGGTCTTCGTCTCTGCGCCGGTCGACGAGTTCACGACGGGCTGGTGGCTCGCGCTCGGGATCGGCCTCTACGTCGTGACCTTCGCCTTCTCGCTGACCGTCCTGCGGAATGCCCTGCACCGCCTCATCGCCCTGACGGCGACGCCCCCGGCACCCGGCGCGGCGCCATCGCCCGAGATCCCGGCGACGGTCAGGACGATCCAGCGCGGCGGGATCCTGACCGGCATCCTCATCGTCAGCATCGTCTTCCTGATGGTCGTCAAGCCCGGCACGTGAGCCTTCGGCATCCCTGAGACTGGGCGCTCCTCGGCGTCTTTCAGGAAAATGCGAGGTTTGCGTCATCATTCTGGCGACCGAGCGCCATGGAGCGCTCTGCACGGGTCGAATGGATGGAGCAGCCCGAGGGCTCGCCCGCCGGGGTGGGGACCCGGTCCCGCCGCCGCGACCGCTTCGGGGCACGTGCCCGGAAGCCGGCACTATTCGGCGCGGGCGTCGCCGCCGCGTTCGTCGCGATCGCCATCTATGGCGTGGTCGTCCCGGGCCCGCAACCGCTGACGGCGCAGGACGTCCAGCAGGGAGTCCAGCAGGCGCTGGCCTCGATGACCCCGCCTCCGGCGCGCTCGCAGCTGATCTACCAGGCGATCCAGCCTTCACTCGTCCTGGTCCAGACCGGGGATGGGCCGGCAGCCGCTTCGCAAGGGCCCGCTGCCTCGCCCCGGCCGGGCGCCTCGCCCGCGCCCGCCGCGTCGTCGGCGCCCGCGGCTTCGCCTCCGGAGAACCGCAGCCTCGGCACCGGCGTGGTCGTCAACCAGCAGGGCGACATCCTCACCAGCCTCCACGTGGTGACCGGGGCCGCGTCGATCGAGGTGACGTTCGCCGATGGGACAACCTCGCCTGCCCACGTCGGTACCAGCGAGCCGCAGAACGACATCGCCGTCCTCGTGGCCGACAGGCTTCCGGCGAAGGTCGTGCCGGCCATCCTGGGCAACCCGCATGCCGTGCAGGTCGGCAGCGACGCGTATGTCGTCGGCAACCCGTTCGGCCTCTACGGCTCCATCAGCGCGGGCGTCGTCTCCGGTCTTGACCGCACGGCCCAGGCTCGCGAGGGGGGCCCGGTGCTGCACGGCCTGATCCAGGTCGACGCGGCGGTCAACCCCGGGAACTCGGGCGGACCACTCCTCAATCGCGACGGCCAGGTGGTGGGGATCGTGGCCGCCCTCCTCAACCCCACCAAGGAAGACGTGTTCGTCGGCATCGGGTTCGCGGTGCCGATCGACGTGGCCGGCGGCCCGGCCGGCCTTCCACCCTACTGATCCGCAAGGAGTACATCGCCGTGGACCATGATGCCGCCCCGGGCGGGATGCTACCGATGGAACCGCTGCTCTACGAGGTCAAGAAGATCATCGTGGGCCAGGACCATCTGCTCGAGCGGATGCTCGTCGCCCTCCTGGCGCGCGGGCACATCCTCGTCGAGGGCGTGCCCGGCCTGGCCAAGACGCTGGCGGTCAAGACGCTCGCGGCGGCGATGGGCGGCGAGTTCCGGCGGATCCAGTTCACCCCCGACCTGGTCCCGGCCGACCTCGTCGGGACGCGGATCTACAACCAGCGGACCGGCGACTTCAGCACCTCCCTCGGTCCGGTCTTCGCCAACCTCCTGCTCGCGGACGAGATCAACCGGGCCCCGGCCAAGGTCCAGAGCGCGCTCCTCGAGGTCATGCAGGAGCACCAGGTGACGATCGGCCACGAGACGCACCGGGTGCCCGAGCCGTTCCTGGTGCTCGCGACCCAGAACCCGATCGAGACCGAGGGCACCTACGCCCTGCCGGAGGCGCAGGTGGACCGCTTCATGCTCAAGGTCCTCATCGGCTACCCGACGGCGACCGAGGAGTTCTCCATCGTCGAGCGTGTGACCGGTCGCATGGAGGCGGTCCAGGCGGTTCTCTCGACCGATGAGCTCCTCCGCCTCCAGGGCCAGGCCGACCGGGTGTACGTGGACCCGGCCCTCGTGGACTACGCGGTGCGCCTGGCGAAGGCGACGAGGGATCCGTCGGCGTACGGCATGCCCAACCTGGCGCGGTACATCACCTATGGGGCCAGCCCGCGAGCCTCGATCAACATGGTCCTGGCGGGCCGTGCGCTGGCCTTCCTCCGCGGGCGCGACTATGCCCTGCCCAACGACCTCCTCGACGTCGCCCGTGACGTGATCCGGCACCGGATGGTGCTCTCCTTCGAGGCCCTCTCGGACGACATCTCCGCCGACCAGCTGCTGACGACGATCCTCACGTCCGTGCGGGCCCCCGTCGTACCCCTCCGGGAGCCGACCGACGTCCGCGCCAGCGCCTGAGCGCATCCTCGAGCGTCTCGACTGGAAGGTCGTCCGCCGCCTGGACGGCCTCCTCCAGGGTGATTACCGGAGCCTCTTCCGGGGCAACGGCGTCGACCTCGCCGGCCTGCGCGAGTACGTGCCCGGGGACGACGTCCGCCACCTCGACTGGAACGTGACGGCCCGGATGGGCACGCCGTACGTGCGCGAGTACGACGAGGACCGCGAGATCAACGGCTGGTTCCTGCTGGACCTGAGCCCATCCGTCGACTTCGGCACGGCCGAGGGGGACCGCCTCAAGCGGACCGTGCTCGTGGACTTCGTGGCCACGCTGGCCCGCATCCTTACGCGCCACGGGAACCGGGTGGGGGCCATCTTCTACGGCCGCGAGGTGGAGCGGACGATCCCAGCCCGGGGCGGACGTGAGCAGGTCCTTCGCCTGATCGCCGACCTCGACGCGCACCCGCGGCACCGGGACGCCCCGTTCACCGACCTCGCTCCGCTGTTCAGGGCGGCCCGCGCCGGGATCAAGCGCCGCTCCCTGGTCTTCGTCATCTCGGACTTCATCAGCGAGCCGGGCTGGGAACGTGAGCTCGAGCTCCTCAATCGGCGCCACGAGGTGCTGGCAATCCGGCTCCGGGACCCACGCGAGGCGGAGCTGCCGGACGTGGGCCTGCTCCTCATGCAGGACGCCGAGACCGGCGAGCAGGTCGTGGTCGACACCCACGACCGGGCCTTCCGCCGCCGATTCGCAGAGGCGGCCCGACGACGGGAGGCAACGGTGTCGGCCGCCTTCGCGAGGGCCGGTGTGGACGCCCTCGACCTGGCGACCGATGACGACCTCGTGCGTGCGATCGTGCGGATGGCGTCCCTTCGCCGCCGTCGGCGGAGGTAGGGGATGTCCTTCGCCTGGCCGGCCGCGCTCGTGCTCCTCGCCCTGGTTCCCGTCGGGATCGTCCTCGACCGGGCGCTGGAGCGACGCCGCCGGGCGGGCCTGACCAGGGCCGGCCTTGCGCCCGTTCCGGTGGGCCCGTCGTCATCGGCCGCCCGAGTTCGGCGCCGGGTTCCGCAGGCTGTCCTCCTGGTGGGTCTCGTCCTGGCCACGCTCGCCCTGGCCCGGCCGCAGGGCGTGCTGAGCCTCCCGCGCGAGGAGGGGATCGTCATTCTCGCCTTCGACGTCTCCGGCAGCATGGCCGCGACCGACCTCCAGCCCACGCGCATCGACGCGGCGCGAGCCGCCGCGAAGGCGTTCGTCGAGCGCCAGCCGGCGGGGGTGATCGTGGGCGTCGTCGCGTTCAGTGACAGCGGCGTCTCGGTCCAGGCCCCGACGCGCGACCAGGCGGCCGTCCTCGCCGCCATCGACCGCCTCAGGCCCCAGCGCGGCACGTCCCTTGGCCAGGGCATCCTGACCGCGCTGCACACGGTCGACGTCGCGCTGAACCCGCCGCCGACCAACTACTACTCGAACCGCTCCCCGGACCCCTCACCGACTCCCGCGCCGACGCCCGTCCCGGCAGGGACCCACCTGCCGGCCGTGGTCGTCTTGCTCAGCGACGGGGAGAACAACGAGCAGCCTGATCCGCTGGCGGCCGCCGGGGCGGCCGCCGACCAGGGCATCCGCATCGATACCGTGGCGATCGGGAGCGCAGCCGGCGCGGACCTCAAGCTCGACGGCTTCACCGTCCACACGCAGCTGAACCAGGCCCTCCTCGACCAGGTCGCCGCGACGACCGGCGGGGATTCCTACCACGCGACGGACACGTCCGGCCTGCTGGCCGTCTACTCCACGCTCGACACGAAGCTCGTGGCGTCTCCCGAGGCGATCGAGCTGACGGGGCCCGTCGCCGGCGCCGGCGTGCTCCTGCTCGTGATCGGCGGCCTCCTGTCGCTGCGCTGGCTGGGACGGCTCCCGTGACGCTCCAGTGGCCGGTGATGCTGGTCCTCCTCCTGTTCGTGCCGCTGCTCGTCGCGGCGTACGTGCTCGCGCTCCGCCGCCGACGGCCCGTCGGGATGCGGTACTCGAGCGTGTCCCTCATTCACGAGGCGCTGCCTCCGCGGTCGCGCGTCCGGCGCCACCTCCCGTTTGCGCTCCTCGCCGCGGCCGTCGCCCTGCTTGCCGTGGCGGTCGCCCGGCCCGCGGTGACGGTGGCCGTGCCCTCGAACCAGACGACCATCATCCTGGCGCTCGACGTATCCGGGAGCATGTGCTCGGACGACGTCCCGCCCAGCCGCCTCCTCGCGGCGGAGGCCGCGGCCGCCTCGTTCATCAACGCGCAGGCCGCGGACACGCAGATCGGGATCGTTGCGTTCAGCGGTTTCGCCGAGACGGTCCAGGCTCCCACGTCGGATCGGGCCGCTCTGCTCGCGGCGCTCCAGAGCCTCGTCACGGGTCGGCGAACGGCGATCGGGAGCGGGATCCTCGCCTCCATCGACGCGATCAGCGGCGTCGACCCTTCCGTGCCGCACAGCGTGTCGGACACCCAACCCGGCACGGAGCCGCCGGCCCCGTCGGCCGGCTCGTACGTCGCGGACATCATCGTGCTTCTGACCGATGGCGCCAACAACACGGGCGTTGCGCCGTTGGACGCGGCGCAGCAGGCGGCGGACCGCGGGATCCGGGTCTACCCGATCGGGTTCGGCACCGCCGACGGCGGAGCCATCAGCCAGCAGTGTCCGCGCCAGCTGATCGGCAACGAGCCCGGCGCCCAGGGCTTCGGCGGAGGCTTCGGCGGGGGCGGCTTTGGTGGCGGCTTTGGTGGCGGCGCCGGTGGCGCTAACGGGTTCCGGCGCGGAATCGACGAGGCGACCCTCCAGCAGGTGGCCGACCGGACCGGCGGGACGTACCACCCGGCCGAGAGCGCCGACGAGCTCCAGAGCGTCTTCGCCGGCCTTCCCACGAACCTCATCTTCAAGACCCAGGCGGCCGAGATCAGCGTCGCGTTCGTGGCCCTCGGCGTGCTGGCGGCCGCGCTCGCATTCCTGCTCGGCAGAGCCTGGCGGCCGTTGCCCTGACTCGAGCGTGGACCGGAGCGTGACCAAGCCGCCGTCGGGCCGTCTCGCCAAGGCCCGAGCAGGTTTCCGGAGCCCCGCCGTGCGAGAACGTTCCGGGCTGGCCGCGCACCCCCGTCCCGTGTCGGTCATCCAGATCCTGGCAGGCCTGCGCCCCGGGACACCTCCGGCGTGGACGCGGCCAGCCGCGCGGGTCGGCATCGCCGCCCTCGTCGCGATCGGCGCGTGCCTGGTTGCAGCGCTCGTCGCAGAGCTCGCGGCACCCCCGGTCGCGCTCGGTCCGTTCCTCCGGCTCGGGCCTCTCTCGCTTGCCGCGCATCACGACTTCCTTGCCTTCTGGACGGCCGGCTCCCTCGTCCTTCGGGGGGCCGCGAGCTCGATGTACGACCCGGCCGCCACGATCGCCGTGCAGCGGTCGGTCATCCCGTTCCCCGTCGGCGCGAACGGCTACATGCCGTTCATCAACCCGCCGTTCGTCGCGGTCGCCATGGCGCCGCTGGGTACGCTGCCGGAGCCGCTGGCGAGGGTCGCGTGGACCATCGGCAACGCCGTGCTCGCCGTCGGCGCAGCCGCGTGGATCACCCGGGCACTCCGAGGATGGGAACGGATCGCGGGGATCCTCGCCGTCGTCCTCGGGTTCGTCGTCTACCACACCCTCGCCGAGGGCCAGTGGTCGCTCGTCCTGCTTGTGGCAGGCCTCGTCGCGCTTGCAGCCGCCCGACGCGGCTCGTGGGCCGTCGCGGGGCTCGCGCTGTCCGTCCTCCTCGTCAAGCCACAGATCTTCGTGCTGGCGATGGTGCTGATGGCGCTCGCCCGACGATGGCGTGGGATCGCGTGGGCGCTCGCCGGGAGTTGCACCCTGATCCTCGTAAGCCTCCCGATCACGGGGCCTGGCCTCTACGGCGAGTACGCCCGCTACCTCGTCGCGGTTGTCGCGAGCCATTTCGCGGGCGCGGGGGCGGCGGGCGGGGCCGCCTGGCAGGGCAGCATTGCGACGATGGAGGGTCTCAACGGGCTCGTGGTGGGGCTCGTCGGCCAGGCGGCCGTCCATCTCGTGAACATCCTGTGGGCAGGCCTGTCGGTCGTGGTCGTGGCGGCGTGGCTGCTCGTCGTGCGCCGCGAAGGGCTCGGGCTCGGGACGCCCGCCCGGAGGGTCGTGCTCGCGGCGGGCATCGCAGTCGCGCTCCTCGTCGACCCGAACCTCTACGCGCAGGACTGCGTCCTCGTCTTCCTCCTGGCGGAGGCGCTTGCGGCGGACGGTTCGGGCCCCGCCCTCGCGCCGGTCTGTGGCGTCGCCGCGCTCTCCGGGCTCGTGCTGCTCGACCAGGCGTTCGAGCCGTGGCACCTCTTCCCGCTCGCGCTCCTGCTCATCGTCATCGGGGCCGTGATCCGGGTGCTCACGAGAGCCGGCGTCCGGCCTCGCGAGTGTCTCGCGGTGCACGCAGGGACGTCACTGGGCCCCGAGATCGTCTGAGCGGGCCGGGCGCGATGTGGCGGGGTGCTCCCGCGGCTTCGCCGCCCCAGGTCGAGGGTTCGCGCGCGGCGATCTCACTTGCCGGCCCAGCCACCCGCGCCGGCCCAGCCACCCCCGTCGGGTTGGGTCCACCTGCCGGCCCCGCCACGCCCGTCGGCTTGGGTCCACCAGCCGGTCCCGCCACGCCTGTCCGCCACGCCACCCGTCGCCCGTCTCGGTGGCGGCGTGCGGTACTCCGCGGTGGGCAGCTGGACGCGACCTCGGGTCCCGAACCTGCGAACGTTGTAGCGTGACAGCGGACGGGTCAGCGATTCGTGCGTCGTCGTGGCCTCGCCGGTCGCGGCGGGAGCGTCGCCCTCCGGTGAGCGGGCCGCCTTTCGCGGGTGAGCTCGGCGCTCGATTGATGACCACAGCCTGGCGCAGATCGCGCTCCGGCGCCACCGAAGCGCCTGATGGTTCGCGCGAACGACAAGGAGGGCGTCCGATGCTCAGTGATCATCCGGTGTTCCCGATCCTGCTCTCGACTGACCTCGACGCGAGCAGGACGTTCTACCGCGACACCCTCGGGCTGGAGATCCTGCGGGAGGACCCGGATCGGATCGTCTTCCGGTGCGGCGGCGGGACGCAGCTGGTGCTCACCGAAAGCACGATCGGGACGTCCGACACCCAGACCCAGATGGCTTGGCGCGTGCCCGACCTGCGGGCGACGCTCGCCGACCTGCGGGCGCGAGGGGTGCGTATCGAGGAGTACGAGGCGCCGGACCCGGTGACGGTCGGACGGCATCGCCGACATGGGCCATTCCTGGGCGGCCTGGTTCGTCGACCCGAGCCATAACGTCCTGGCCGTCGTCCAGCCCAAGGGCTGACTGGGGCGCAGTGCGGGACCGGATCCCCGCCCGACGGCCCGTCGTCGATCGCCGCCGCTACCGGGGCGCGCCCGAGTGCCGTTCTCACACGGCTCTAATCATCGACCTGCCTACGATCCGGCGCGTATGGCCGGGCCGCCCCGGCATCGCCGCGCGAATGTCGCGGCTGAATGCCCGTCGGGATTGGAGAGGGTGCGGGGCCCGGAGCGAGGGGGCGACAATGCGACGTAGGAAGTTCGGTGCGCTCGCGGTGGTCGCGGGGGTCGCACTCGTGATCGGGGCGCAGTTCTTCCCGACTGGAGGGACCACCATCCTGGGGCCGGGCCCGACGACCGACGAGGCGAGCCAGGGGCACGTCTCGAAGTTCGCATCGGGAGAGGCGGACTCGGCGCGGTCGACGAGCGGCGGCGCCGGATCGGACGCGACGACCCCGGGCGAGGGTCCGCTCGGTGGATTCGAGGCGTACCTGTCGGCCCAGCGGACCTATCCGGCCGATGAGATCCCACCGACCGTGGCGGCAAGCGCGGACACGACCTTCCAGGCGATCGCCGCGAAGGACGCGCTGACCGGTGACCCCGGCGCCAACGGGCACAAGTGGCAGCTCTTCGGCCCGACGGTGAGCGCGACCCAGCCGGGCGTCACGTCCTTCTCTGGTGCCACGAACAACACGGCGAGTCGCACGACGACCATCCTCGTCGATCCCGGCTGTGGCCAGGGCAACGGCGCCGCCTGCAGGGTGTGGGCCGGGGTCTCCGGCGGCGGGGTCTGGCGCACGAGCAACGCGCTCGCTGGGAATCCAGTGTGGACGCAGCTCGACCCGGGCGGTCTCGAGCAGAACTCGGTCGGGACGCTGACGCTCGACCCCACCGACAAGACCAGCAACACGATCTACCTCGGGACCGGCGAGCCGAACCGCTGCTCGTCCGGCTGCGAGGCTGGGGTCGGCCTCTACCGCTCGACCAACGGCGGCAACACGTGGGCCAAGCTCGGTGACTCCTGCGTGAGCAACGGGACGTACGCGTGCGTCGCTCCCGGCGTAGACGCGTTCCTCGGCCGGGCGATCAGGTCGATCCTGATCGATCCGCGCAACGCAAACCACATCCTCGTCGGCTCGGCCCAGGCCGTTCGCGGCCTCTCGCACGTCATCGGCAACGGCGGGACGACGCGCCTGGCGCCAGGCGCCAACGCCCCGGGCCTGTACGAGTCGACCGACGGCGGCGCCACGTTCACGATGGTCTGGAACGGCGCCAGCGCGACCTCGTTCGGCATCAACAACGTAGGGCTCGATCCGCTGAACCCCGACGTCGTCTACGCCTCCGCGTTCGACCACGGGCTCTGGCGCCGCGATGCCGGCGCGGCGGCGACGGCCTTCAGCCAGGTCTTTGCACCCCAGTTCGACCAGGGGGCGGGCATCGACCGGCTGATGTTCGCGCTGACGGTCAAGAACGGGCACACCCGGATCTACCTGACCGAGGGCACGCAGAACGGCGCCGGCATCTCCGGCGCCCTGGCGTCCGACTTCTGGCGCCTCGACGATGCGAACCAGCCGGCGGCGACGCTCCTTGCCTCGCAGCCAGCCGGCGCGACGGCTCCGAATCCGGCCACGCACGCGTTTCCGGCCAGCTTCACCGGGTGGCAGAACCTGACCTCGAAGACGACGGGCAACCCGTACTTCGCGACCGACGACTTCTGCACGGGGCAGTGCTGGTACGACCAGAACGTCTACACGCCGGCAGGCATGCCAGACACGGTCTACGTGATCGGCTCGATGCAGTACGGCGAGCAGCCCTGCGACACCAACGGCGTCGGCTGCGGCAACGGCCGCTCGAACGGCCGGACGGTCCTCTACTCGAACACGGCCGGTGATCCGGACCCGGCGCACGACCAGCGGACGTTCACCGACCTGACCTACGACTCGACGATCAACCATCCGTCGTGGTGCGCCTTCGCGCCGTACTTCGACAACGGGTGCGTCAACGCCCCGAACGGGATCCATCCCGACGAGCACGCGATCGCGGTCAACCCGACGAACCCGACCCAGATCTTCGAGGGCTCGGACGGCGGGATGATCCGGACGAGCGGCGCGTTCGCAGACATCTCGTCGCAGTGCGACTCGGCCTTCCGCAACGGTGGCGGACCCCTGCCGCCGACATCCGGCAGCTACGCCGCATGCAAGCGGCTCCTGTCGCGCGTGCCGACGCTCCTCCAGCACATCGACAAGAACTTCAGCAGCACGCTGCAGTTCATCGGCGTCGCGATCAACCCGTCCAATGGCTGCCAGGTGCTGGCCGGGACGCAGGACAACGGCACATGGTCAAACCTGGACGGCTGCACCAACAAGGCGTACTCGCAGGTGATCTACGGCGACGGCGGCAACGCCGGCTACGACGCGACGAACTCGACCTGGCTATTCAACGAGTACACGGGCGGGTTCAGCGATTCGAACTTCAAGAACGGTGACCCGCAGAAGTGGGTCATCACCTCGGCCCCGATCGTGAACAGCGGCGAGGCGGTTGCGTTCTACTGGCCGCAGATCGGCGACCCGAACCCGGCGCCCGGAACGCACCCGATCTTCTCGGGCGCGGAGCACGTCTGGCGGACCTGGGCTTTCGGCGCTGGCACTCCCGGCGCAGTTCCGCAGGACAAGACACCGAACATCGCCTTCTACGAGAGCAACTGCCCGGAGTTCGTGACGTCCGGGGCCGACCCGAAATGCGGCGACTACCGGCCCATGGGCGGAAACCTCACGGACGCCACCTACGGCTCCGACCGGACCGGGGGCTCGGTATCCTGGCTCGCGCGTGACGGCGCCGACCATGGGACGCTGTGGGCCGCGACGTCGGCAGGCCGCCTCTTCGTGACCCACAACGCCGACGCGCTGGACCCCGCCACGGTCACCTGGCACCGGATCGACAATGCCACCTCGCCAACCCGGTTCCCGAGCGCGATCTACGTCGACCCTGCCGACACGGGTCACGCGTGGGTCACCTATTCGGGATACAACGCGGTGACACCGTCGACGCCGGGCCACGTCTTCGAGGTCCGCGAGAACGGCACGGCTCCGGGCTCGGGCCTCTTCACGAACCTCCACGTGGAGAGCGGCACGTCGACATACCCAACCCCGGCGGCCAACGGCGACCTGCCGGTCAGTGACGTCGTCCGCGACGACGCAACCAGGACGCTGTACGTCGCGACCGACTTCGGCGTGCTTCGCGGTGACAACGACGGGACGGGCGGCTGGCACGTCACGGCCGGCATGCCGCGGTACGAGGTGATGCACCTCGAGATCCAGCCGTCGTCGCGGGTCGCGACCTGCACGCCAGGCGGCAGCTGCAAGCGGGTGCTCTTCGCCGCCACGCACTCACAGGGCATCTGGCAGATGAAGCTCAACTGAGCGCCTCATCACCAGGGCGGACCGCCCGTCCGGGCGGTCCGCCCTGCCACGTCTGGGGCCGCGCGGAGCCTGGCCTTCGGCTCTCTCGTCGGGCTGCGCACCGGTTCGGCAGGCAGTCCGCGAGGCTCAGCCGACCCGCGAGGCGGCGTTCAATGGAGGGCACGCGCCGAGCCTGTGTGACCCGGTGGACGAGCCACCACGGCGAGCGTGAGCCCGCCGGACCCAGGCCGACGGGCTCGCTCATCGGATGCGGGCTGCTTCGCCGGAGACCGGCTGCGTCGCCGGAGGCCGGCTACGTCGCCAGAGGGCATGTGAGGCCTACTGGTCGGCCGTGACCCGCTCCGCGGCCACCACGCGCTCGCCCGCCACCGGCGTCGCGGGCAGCGCAATGGAGATCACCGGCCGGCGCCGGCCCGGGATTGCGAGGGCGACGATGGCCCCGACGGCCACGACCGCCGCACCCACCCACACCGCAGGCACCATCCCCTCGACGAATGCAGCCGGTGAGACATATCCGCCGTTGGCGGCGAAGACGGAGGCGAGGATCGCGACCCCGAACACTCCACCTACCTCGCGGATGGCGTTGTTGGCCCCGGATGCGAGCCCTTCCTCTTGCCGCCGGACGGCCGACAGGACGAGGTTCGCGGTGGGGGCGAAGAACAGGGACATGCCGATGCCGGCGATCATGAGCGCCGGGACGAGCACGATGTAGGCGACCGTCGGGCTGGCAAGCGCAGCGAACCAGCCGAGCCCTGCCGCCATGAGCGCCATGCCCGCCACCAGCAGCGGTCGGCCGCCGATGCGGTCCGACAGCACGCCCGCGATCGGCGCGACGATGATCGGCATGCCGGTCCACGGCAGCGTGCGCAGGCCCGCCTCGAGCGGCGTATAGCCCTGGACGAACTGGAAGAACTGGGCCAGCAGGAAGATCGAGCCGAACACGCCGAACGACATCAGGAAGCTGACCCCGTTGGCCGTCGAGAACGCGCGGCTGCGGAAGAAGCGGAGCGGCAGCATGGGGCTCGCGGCACGGGCCTCGCGGACCAGGAACAGCGGCAGCAGGACTGCGGCGACGGCGAACGCCGTCAGGATCGTGGGGCTGTTCCATCCGTCACCGTTGCCGTGGATGAGCGCCCACACCAGCGCGAACAACCCGCCGGAGACGAGTGCCAGGCCCGGGATGTCGAGCCGGCTGTCGGGCCCGTAGCTCTCCTGGAGAACCGCGAGCGAGAGGGGGACGAGCGCAAGGCCGATCGGCACGTTGAGCCAGAAGATCCAGTGCCAGTCCAGCCCGTTGACGATCGCGCCGCCGACGAGCGGGCCGACTGCGATCGCGAGGCCGGAGATGCCGCCCCACAGGCCGAGAGCGAGGCCGCGGCGCTCGGCCGGTACGGCCGCCGACAGCAGGGTGAGGGTGAGCGGCATGACGATCGCGGCGCCCGTGCCCTGGATCGCGCGGGCGAGCACCAGGACGTCGCCGTTGGGCGACAGCGCGGCCATCGCCGACCCGGCCGTGAACACGGCGACGCCGATCACGAACATCCGCTTGCGCCCGAACCGGTCGCCGAGCGCGGCGCCGGTGAGCAGGAGGACGGCGAAGGTCAAGGTGTAGGCGTTGACGACCCACTCGAGCTGGGCGAGCGAGGCGCCGAGGTCCCGGCGGATCACCGGCAGGGCCGTGATCACGACCAGGTTGTCGAGCGAGACCATGAACAGGGCGAGCGAGGTCGCGAGGAAGGTGAGCAGCATGCGGCGTCGGGCGGTCATCGGGACGGCTTCCTTCTATCTCCGTTTCGTCAAATGTTAGTTAGCAACCACTATCTAGTTCGGTCAAAAAAGGGGGTCGATACGTCAAACCGGGCGCACACCTCCATCACAGATGCGCTGCCAGGCGAGGTGGGCATCCTTGAGGTCCATTGCCGCGGCAACGTTGAGCAGCATCCCTTCGGCGAACCACGAGCGGAGCTGGTCCTGCGGCACCCCCGACAGCTCCGACACGCGGGTGACCAGGCCCGCGAACTCCGAGCGCACGAACTCGCTGACGGCCGGGTCGGAGCACGCGGCGAACGCGTGGAGCTGAAGGCGCAGCAGGGCGCGGTCGCCGAGCAGGTCCTGGTAGGCGATCCCCATCGAGGCGAGCGTGGGGTTGAAGCCGAAGGCCATCTCGACCGGGTGGCGTGCAGCCTCCTCGAACGTGAGCCGGATGCGCTCGAAGGCGCGCCCGACAGCGGCGATGAACAACGCCTGCTTGGACCCGAACAGCCGGAACACGTATGGCTGTGAGACACCCGCCAGCCGGGCGATGTCCTCCGTGGAGGTGCCGGCGAGGCCGCCCATCGCGAACGCCTGGACGGCCGCGTCGATCACCTCGGCCCGCCGCTCGTCGGCGTGAAGGCGATGGGTCGTATGCCGGATGGACGTCGGAGCAGCGCTCATGGACGGGAGAGTAGTGACTGCTTACTTATCTGTCAAGCCCCATCATGCACGAGGGCCGGATGGATCAGGCCGCGGCTCGCCGGCGCCCGCGGCCGAACCTACACTCTGGAGATGCTGCGCTGCCCCGCCTGCGGCCAAGAGAACCCGGCACGCTTCCGGCACTGCGGGTACTGCGGCGCGGGGCTCGGGCAGCCTTCCGTGGCCCGCGAGACTCGCAAGACGGTGACGATCCTTTTCACGGACGTCAGCGGCTCGACGGCCCTCGGCGAGCGGCTCGACCCGGAATTGCTGCGGGACGTGATGGGCCGCTACTTCGCGAGCATGCGCGAGGTCATCGAGCGCCACGGCGGGACGGTCGAGAAGTACATCGGCGACGCCGTGATGGCGGTCTTCGGGGTTCCCCTGGTCCACGAGGAGGACGCGCTCCGCGCCGTGCGCGCGGCCGTCGAGATGCGCGAGGCGCTCGGGTGGTTGAACGTCGGCCTGCGTGACGAGCGCGGCGTGGCCCTCGAGGCGCGGACGGGCATCAACACCGGCTCCGTCGTCGTCGGCACCGGCGGGCCGGGCGAGGGCCTCGTCGTGGGTGACGCCGTCAACGTCGCCGCCCGGCTCCAGGCAGCCGCCGCGCCGGGCGAGATCGTCATCGGGCGGCCGACGTACGACCTCGTGCGGGACGCCGTCGAGGTCGCGCCGGCGGAGCGGCTGGAGCTCAAGGGCAAGGCCGAACCCGTGCTCGCCCACCGGCTGCAGCGCGTCGCCGTCGGAGCAGAGGGGCATCGACGGCGCCTGGACGCGCCGATGGTCGGACGCGAGCGCGAGCTGGATGCGCTTCACCAGGCCTTCGAGCGCGCCGTCTCGGCTGGGTCGTGCCAGCTGTTCACGATTCTCGGCGCGGCCGGCGTGGGCAAGAGCCGCCTCGTGGCCGAGTTCCTGGGCGCCGTCCGCGACCGCGCGTTCGTCGTCCGCGGCCGGTGCCTCCCGTACGGGGAGGGCATCACCTACCTCCCGGTGGCCGAGATCGTCCGCCAGGCGGCCGGCATCGGGGACGACGACAGCGCCGGGACGGAGCGCGAGCGCATCGCAGCGTTCGTGGCCGGTCTCCCCGAGGCCCTGGCGATCGGGCGGGGCCTGGTCGGTCTCATCGGCCTCGAGGCGTCGGCTGCCCCGGAGGAGCTCACCTGGGCCTTCCGCCGCGCGCTCGAGCACCTCGCCGACGAGCGGCCGCTCGTCGTCCTCGTCGACGACATCCACTGGGCCGAGCCGACCTTGCTCGACCTGCTCGAAGCGGTCGCCGACCTCGCCCGCGGCTCGCCGATCCTGTTCGTGTGCCCGGCGCGCCCCGAGCTCCTCGACGACCGCCCGGCATGGGGCGGCGGCAAGCTGAACGCCACCACGATCCTCCTCGAGCCGCTCCCGCAGGGCCCCGCGTTCGCGCTCATCGACGCGCTCGTTCCGGGCGGCGCCCTCCCGCCCGCCGTGCGGGCCCGGATCGCCGAGGCCGCCGAGGGCAACCCGCTCTTCGTCGAGGAGTTCATCGGCATGCTCATCGACGACGGCGCGCTGGTCGCCGATGCCGGCGGCTGGACGGCGGCCCGGGATCTCACCTCGATCGCCGTGCCGCCGACGATCGCGGCGCTGCTGGCGGCCCGCCTCGACCGCCTGGCGCCCGCCGAGCGGGCCGTGGCCGAGCGGGCCTCGGTCGCGGGACGAACCTTCGACCAGCTCGCGGTCGTCGCCCTGTCCCCGAGCGAGTCGCGCCCAGACGTCCCCGGGCACCTCGTCACGCTCGTCCGCAAGGAGCTGATCCGTCCCGATCGGTCGGTCACGACGCCGGGGAACGCCTTCCGCTTCCGCCACCTGCTCATCCGTGACGCCGCGTATGAACGACTCCCGAAGGCCGAGCGGGCCGAGCTGCACGAGCGCTTCGCGGGCTGGCTCGACACGGCGGCGGGCGACCGCCGGACCGAGGTCGAGGAGATGGCCGGGTACCACCTCGAGCAGGCGTTCCGCTATCGCGCGGAGCTGGCCCCGGTCGATGAGCGGGCGCGCGAGCTGGCCCGTCGGGCGGCACAGCGCCTGATCGCCGCCGGCGGCCGGGCGCTGGAGCGGTCCGACGTCGCGGCGACGGTGAACCTCTACGGCCGGGCGGCCGCACTGCTCGACCCGGCCGACCCGGCCCGACTCGCCATCCTGCCCGACCTGGCTCGCGTGCTGAACTCGAGCGGTCGCCTGGACGACGCCAAGGCGTGTCTCGCGGAGGTTCTCGAGCGGTCGGAGGCGGCCGGCGACGAGCGGGCCATGGCGTACGCGCGCGTGCTGCGCTACCTCGAGTTCGGTGGTGACGACGGCTCGCCCAGCGAGCTCCGGGGTGCGGCCGACGAGGCCCAGGCCATCTTCGAGCGCCTGGCCGACGACCGTGGGCTGGCATTGGCATGGACGTTGCGCGGCGCCGCATCCTGGAGCGAAGGGAGCTCGGCCGGCGATGAGGCAGCCCTGGCTCGAGCGCTCGAACACGCTCGCCGTGCCGGATCCCGCTGGGAGGAGAAGGAGATCGTGCTGAGCATCAGCACCGACCTCTACTTCGGGCCGACGCCGGTACGGGAGGCGATCCGATGGTGCAACGACACCCTCGCCCGCTCGCCGGACGATCGGGCCATCGAGATGGGGATCGCCCACGCCCTGGCCCACATGCACGCCCGCCTCGGTGACTTCGCGCTGGCGCGGTCGCTGGCTGCCCGATGCCTGGAGATCGCCAGGGAAAGTGGGCAGCGAATGTGGGCCGCCGCACTCAACGAGGTCGCCGCCGACGTGGAGACGCTTGCGGGCAACCACACCGGCGCCGAGCGGATGCTGGCGGAGGGACGCGACTGGTTCGCAGCGACGGGCCAGCCGCACCTCTTCGTCGAGGCGCTCCACGCGCGGTCGCTGATCGCCTGCGGGCTCCCTGTCGACGGGGAGCGCCTGGCCCGCCTCGCGGCCACGGACGATCGTGTGGGCGGGGCCCTGCTGGAGGCGGCCATGGCGGCTGGACATCTCCAGGCGGGCGCTCTCGCCGACGCCGAACGCCATGCGCGCAGTGCGGTCGGATACCTCGCGACCACCGACTTCATCTCCTTCCACGCGGATGGTGCGCTGGTCCTGGGGGACACTCTGCGGGCGGCAGGTCGCCGCCCGGATGCGGACGAGTCCTTCCGACAGGCACTCGATCTCTACGAACGGAAGGGAAACCTCGTGGGTGCGAAGGCCGCCGCCGCTCGGCTCACAGCCTGACCCAGCCGGCGCCCGCCCATCCGGATCGCCCGTGCCCGGCGGGCCGGCGAGGTGACGAAAGGGCACGCTTGCATCCCGGCCGGGAGGCTACCGAGACTGTGGTCGTCCGGCCTCGTCGCGGCGACCCGGACCCCCGGCCGTGGCACGTCTCTCGACTATGGCAGCCTGCCGAGGACCGTCATGGCTTCCGCCTTCACCGCGTCGGCGGAGGGCGCGGCTGCCCCAAAGACGAGGTCGTTGAACCCGAAGAACGTCGTGCCGCGGAGGACGTAGATCGCCCGACCGCCGATGCCGAGAGCGTTGGGCTTGAGCTCGACGAGGACCGCGTCCGTGCCGGGAGCGAAGCCCGGGAGCTTCGTGATCGTCAGGCCCTGGTTCAGCTGAGCGGCGTTGGCCTTGAGGTCGGCTTCCGCCGAGGCTTCCTGCTTCTGCGCGGTCGCCACGTCGGGCGCGACCGCGACGATCACGTTGAAGACGTTCTTCGACCCCGCTCCATAGGTGCACATCCGGCTGTTGCCCTGCAGGGTCTCCGCCTTGCCGGGACCGAACGTTGCGCCGGCGAGCGTGCCGGCCTCCTGGGCCGAGATGAGCTGGCACGGGTCGATCGACGTCGGGACCGCGGTGGCCTCGGCGGCCGCCGTCGGCGACGCCTCGGCAGAAGGTGACGCGGTGGCCACCGGGCTCGCGGACGGCGCCGCCGTCGCCGACGCCGGCGCGGCCGGGGCGGACGCGCTCGCCGGCGCAACGGACGAAGGCGGAGCGGTCGGCGCGGTCGATGAGGTGCAGGCGGCAAGGCCTACGACGGACAACACGAGGAGCGCTCGCATCGCGCGAGCCGGGACAGGGTAGGCGTGCATCGCGTCATTCCTTCCTGGGGTTGAGGGCGCCACGTTGATCCGCTTCCTGACCCGTCTCTCCATCGTCGGTCTCGCCCCGTGGCGCGAGGGCCGCCAGGAGCGCGATCGCCTCGGCGATCCGGTCGACGGGAAGATCGGCTCGCTCGTTGAGCTGCCGGACGATGGACTCGTCGCCCGCGGCGATGAGCGAGAACACGACCTCGTCGACCGGCATGAGGATCGAACCGACGTGCTCGACCCGGCTCCCCTCCGCCGTCATGGCCCTGGCAGCCGCCTCCAGCCTTGGCAGCGCGCTACGGAGGGTCGGAAGGTCGACGCCGGGCCAGTAGCGCTCGACGAGGAAGGTTGCCACGGGGTCGCGGTCGAGCGGTCGGTTCATGGCCGCAGACGCTACCGGCGGCCGACGCCTCGACGAAAGAGGCGATCACCCCGATCAGATGCAGATCGCCGGCGGCTCACGTGCGCGAAGTCGTCGCCCGTCCCTCCCGCTCGCCTTCCGGCAGGCCGGCCCGGCCCGACGACATGAGCGCACCCAGCTCCGCCCGCGAGTGGATCCCGAGCTTCAGGTAGACGCGGCCGAGGACGTTGCCCACCGTCTTCGGCGCGAGGAACGCCCGGTCCGCGATCTGCCGGCTGCTGAGCCCGTCGGCCGCCAGCTCCGCCACGCGCCGCTCGGTCTCGGTCAGCGCCTCCGGGGCGCGTGGCCGCAACCCGATCCGAGCGAGCTCCGCGCGAGCGCGGTCCGCCCACCCGGGCGCGCCAAGCGACTCGAAGATCCCCAGCGCCTCGCGCAGGGTCTCGTCGGCGAGCCGCTTCTCCTTCCGTCGGCGGTGGAGCCGGCCCTTGGCGAGGAGCGTTCGCCCGCGCTCGAACGGCATCGGCAGGGCTTCATGCTCGAGCAGGGCGCGGTCGAACGCGGCGGCGGCGACATCGAGGTCGCCCCGGGCGACGGCGAGGAGAGCGGACGCGCGAGCGCCGATGGCGAGGACCCAGGGCGTCGGCGCGGTCAGCCCCACCGTCTCGAGGGTGGCCACCACGGCCGCAGCGCGCTCGACGTCACCGAGCGCCAGGGCTGCCTCCACCGCGTCGCCGGCGAGCTTGAAGCGGCCGGGGTGGCGCGTCGCGATCCGGTCGGCCAGGGCCGCCGCCTCCGTGAGGTGTGCATGCGCTTCGGTCCACGCCTCCGACGAGAGCGCGCAGAAGCCGAGGATGTGGTGGTGGAACACCCCCATGATCGGGTCACCCCGATCCGTAGCCCAGCGCAGCCCCTCGTCGGCCCACCGCCGCGCGTCGGCCAGGCGCCCGTCATGGGCCGCCACGAGGGCGATTCCCCGGAGGCCCCACGCCGGATGGACCTCGGCACCCTCCCGCTCGTAGCCCTCCATCGCGGCCTCGGCAACCCGGCGGGCCTCCGCCCACTCGCCGCGGTACAGGAGCAGCCCGGACAGCTGCACGAGGTTGAACGGGTCTTCGCCCCCGGGCCCCGACTTCGCCCGGATGAGCTCGCGAGTCATGGCGATCGCGCGGTCGAGATCGTCCGTGTGGCGGGCAAGGCCGAATGCGCTCCCATCGGCGCCCTCCCGCTCCCACGACCTCCCGTTCTCGGTGATCAGGCCCAGCCCACGGTCGATCTCCGCCCGGCGCGTCGGGCGCACGAGCGCGAGCTCGGCGACGGCCCGGAGCAGGAGGAGGTTCGCCAGCAGGTCCGGGTCGACCGGTCCGGGGTGACCTTCCAGCAGGGCCACGGCCTCCGCCACGAGCCCGTGACCTCGTTCAAGGTCGAGTTGCATGACGAGGAATGCGAGCCGCCCGAGGACCGTTGCCCGGAGCGGCGCGTCGTCGCCGGACTCCTGGAGCGCCTGGCCGGCCATCGCGACCGCGTCGGGGATACGCCCGTGGTAGTACTGGACGACGGCACGAAGGCTCAGGGCGTCGGCGCGTCCGGGCCCCGGCGGAGCGGCACCGATCGCGAGCTCGAGGATGCGGTCCGCCTGGACCGTCTCCGAAAGGTCGATGAACAGGCATTCGGCCGCGGTTCGCGCGCGCTCCAGGCGGCGGTCGACCAGGCCATCCGGCGTCGCGCGCGCGGCCTCGAGATACAGCGCGGCGGCGTCGAGCGTCGCTCCGCGGCGCCGCGCTCCGAGCGCAGCCTCGACGAGGACCGTGGCGACAGCCTCGTCCGGACCGACCGCGGCCTGTCCCAGGTGGCGCGCCCGGGCGTCCGGGGAGCGGGTGGCCCGGGCCAGCGCCGCGTGCGCGTGCCTGAGATCCGATGGCGGCGCCAGTCCGAGGACGGCCTGCGCGAACAGCGGGTGGCTGAACCGGACGACTCCGTCGTCGAGCGTCACCACGCCGGCCTCGACGGCCGGCTCGAGCGCCTCCCGGCTGGCCTGCGGGGCACGTTCGAGGGTCTCGAGGGTCGGGACCGCGGCCGCGGCGGCCAGCAGCAGCGCGTCTCGCGTCGCGGGCGGCAATGCCGCGATTCGCCCGGCCATGAGCGAGCCCAGCGAGTCCGGGATCGGAAGCGGAGCGTGCGGATCGATCGCGGCATTCGCGGCCGACAGAGCGCGCGCGATCTCCAGGGCGTAGAGCGGGTTACCACCGGACGCCGCCTCGATCCGGACGAGGACGAGTCGCGGGAACGAGCGCCCGAGGCGGACCTGGAACAGTCGGTGCAGGGACGCGAGCGGCATCGGCCCGAGGACGACCCGATCGGACCTGTCGGGCGGCACGGCCGACACGAGGTCGAGCACGCCGCCATCGGATGTGCGGCCGCGCACGGACGCGAGCAAGCCGATGGGCCGGTCGGACAACCGGCGGACGGCGTACGCCAGGATGGCGGCCGAGCTCTCGTCGAGCCATTGCGCGTCGTCAATGGCGACGAGCACCGGCGATGACGCCGCGAGCAGGCGCAGCACGCCGGCGACCGCGACGGACAGGGCCCGCTGGTCGGGCAGCGATCCCGAGGGCGCCACGCGCAGGAGCGCGACCTCGAGGGCGTGTCGCTGCGGGTCGGGAAGACGCCCCAGAACGCGCTCATCGAGATCATCCAGGAGGTCGGTCAGCCCGCCGAGCGTGAGGCCGAGCTCAGATCGCGCCGGACGGGACCTCAGGAGGCGGAACCCCGCGTCGCTCGCCGCGACCAGTGCCGCCTCCCAGATCGTGGTCTTCCCGATGCCCGGCTCACCCTCGAGGACGAGCGAAGCCAGGCCGCCGGCCACGCGCCCGACGAACCGCTCGGCGGCGGCGAGCTCGACCCCCCGGCCGATGACCTCGTCCGGCATGCGGACTGCCCCCCTGCATCGCGCCCGTGACGGAGCCTGTCTCAGGTGGATCGTCACTCGATGCGCCCGGCCAGGACCGCGAACGGACCCTACACCAGCGAGTGAAAGGCCATCGCGCTGGCCATCATGCGCGCTCGTGCGCCATCGCCGTCCAGGCCAGGTCAGGCGCTGGTTTCGTCCTGGTGGGCGCCGTCGATGGCGGAATCCGTGCGGTCGGCCGGCTCGGCCCGCGAGATGGACGGCAGGAGCGTGCCCTCGGTGATCAACCGCGTGTTGCGGCCCCGGGTGACGAACGACCAGGCCCACCGGATCGTCACCACGATCCGGTTCGCGAACCCGATGAGGTAGATGATGTGAATCCCAAGCCACATCGTCCAGGCGGGAAAGCCGGTCATGCGACCGAAGCGACCCAGCCATCGGACGTCCGCGACTCCGGACAACCGCCCGATGGTCGCGACGTCCCCGCGGTCGCGATACCGGAATGCCGGCACAGGTGCGCCGCGAACGCGCTGCTTGATCGCGCGAGCCACGTACTTCCCCTCCTGGATCGCCGCGGGCGCCACTCCCGGCACGCTCGCCGGCCGCGTGGCCGCGGCGCCTCCCTGCGCCCTGCCTCGTGACTTCCGGGTCCGGCCCATGGCGGCCACTGCGACGTCCCCGATGACGTAGATCCCCGGGTGACCTGGCACAGTCAGGTCCGGGCCGACGGTGATCCTCCCGACCCGATCTGTCGCAACCTCGAGCGCGTCTGCCACGCGCCGACCGAATGACGACGCCTGGACCCCGGCGGCCCACAGAACCGTGCGAGTCGGGATTCGCTCGACGACAGCGCCGCGCAGGATGGTCACGCTTCGACTCGTCGACGTCGGTCACGCGCGTTCCCGTCAGAACCTGGGCCCCGAGCCGCCGGAGCTGCCGCTCGGCCGAACGTGACAATCCAGGCGGGTAGGTCGGCAGGATCCGGTCGAGAGCTTCGATCAGGACGATCCGGGCGTCCGGTGGGTTGATGGCTCGGAAGTCGCGGCGCAGCGTGTCGTTGGCGATCTCACCGAGCGCACCGGCCAGCTCGACCCCTGTCGGTCCCCCGCCCACGACGGCGAACGTCATCCACTCCAGGCGGCTCTGCGGGTCGCCTTCGCGCTCGGCGGCCTCGAACGCGATGAGGATCCGGCGCCGAATCTCGATCGCATCCTCGATCGTCTTGAGGCCGGGCGCAAATGGCTGCCACTCTTCATGGCCGAAATACGAGTGCCGCGCGCCTGTCGCCACGACAAGGCTGTCATAGGCGATCGAGCCGCCGTCCGAGAGGATCACGCGGCGGGCCACCGGATCGAGCCCCACGGCCTCTCCGAGGAGGACCGTGATGCGCTTCCCTCGCAGGATTGCCCGCAGGGGCTGGGCGATCTCGCCCGGCGACAGTGCCCCCGTGGCGACCTGGTAGAGCAGCGGCTGGAAGAGATGGAAGTTGCGGCGGTCCACGAGGGTGACGACCAGCCGTTCGTCGTCCCTGAGGCCCTTCGCTGCGTACAGCCCGGCGAACCCCCCGCCCACGATGACCACGCGATGACCATGTGCCGTCGCGTCACGCTCGCTCATGGCCCTATTCTCGACAAGAAGCCGCAAATCCGCGAGACAGCGGACGCGCCACGCGGCCGAGGCTTGATCGGTATCCGGTTCGCGGTGGCGTCTCCCTGGCGCGAACACGGAGGGGACGTCGCCCGCCTGCCTGCAGATCGACAGGCGACGACGTCCGCGCGCTCGCGGGCCCGCGCTCGTAGACTCTTGCACCTCTGCCCGTCGTCCTTCGTCAGCCGGAGGCCCTCGCCCACGTGACCTGCCCGAACTGCGGCACCGAGAGTCGTCCCGGCGCGAAGTTCTGCGCCGAGTGCGCGACACCGCTGGCGACGACCTGCCCGGCCTGCGGGACGACGAACGTCCCAGGGGCGAAGTTCTGCTCGGAGTGCGCGACGCCGCTTGGCGCGGGAGCCCAGCCGGTGGCGATCCAGGCGGGCGCGGCCGCGCCCGCCACCGCCACCCTGCGATCGGTTGGTCCGAGAGCCGACTCGGGCGCCGAGCGCCGTCTCGTGAGCGTCCTGTTCGCCGATCTCGTGGGCTTCACGCCGTTCGCGGCCGCGCGCGACGCCGAGGAAGTTCGCGAGACTCTCACCCGCTATTTCGATGTCGCGAGCGACGTCATCGGCCAGTACGGCGGCAGCGTCGAGAAGTTCATCGGCGACGCGGTGATGGCCGTGTGGGGCGCGCCGGTGGCTCGCGAGGACGACGCCGAACGCGCCGTCCGCGCCGCCCTCGAGCTCGTCGGCGCCGTCCAGGCGCTGGGTCCCGGGATCCAGGCGCGTGCCGCCGTGCTTACCGGCGAGGCCGCCGTCACGATCGGCGCCACGAACCAGGGCATGGTGGCGGGCGACATCGTCAACACCGCCTCGCGGCTGCAGTCGGTGGCGCGGCCGGGTGCGGTGCTGGTCGGCGAGTCCACCGAGCGATCGGCGTCGGGCGCGATCGTGTTCGAGGACGCGGGAGAGCATGAGCTCAAGGGCAAGGACGGACCCGTACACGCATGGCGCGCCCTGCGGGTGGTCGCCCAGCGGGGCGGCAAGAACCGGAGCGACACGCTCGAGGCGCCGTTCGTCGGCCGCGACGAGGAGCTCCGCCAGCTCAAGGACCTGTTCCAGGCCACGAACCGGGAGCGGCGACCGCGTCTCGTGAGCGTGATCGGTCCGGGCGGGATCGGGAAGTCGCGGCTCGCGTGGGAGTTCCTCAAGCATCTCGACGGCCTGCTGGACAGCGTCTGGTGGCACGCCGGCCGGAGCCCCGCGTACGGAGACGGGATCACGTTCTGGGCCCTCGGCGAAATGGTCCGCGGGCGGGCCGGGCTCGTCGAGGCGGATGACGAGGCGGCGACGCGCGCCCGGATCGCCGAGACCGTCCGGGAGCACGTCACGGACCCGTCGGAGCGCGCCTGGATCGAAACGGCACTCCTCGCCCTCCTTGGCGTCGACGTCGAGATCGGGTCCGACCAGCTGTTCGCGGCCTGGCGCACCTTCTTCGAGCGGCTCGCGGCGACCTCGCCGGTCGTCATGGTCTTCGAGGACCTCCACCACGCCGACCAGGGCCTCCTCGACTTCATCGACCACCTGATGGAATGGAGCCGCGGGGTGCCGATCACCGTCGTCACCCTTGCCCGCCCGGAGCTCCTCGACCGCCGCCCGAACTGGGGCGCGGGAAAGCGGTCGTTCACGTCGATCTACCTGGAGCCGCTGCCGCCAGCCGAGATGGAACGGCTGCTGGCCGGCCTCGTGCCCGGTCTCCCCTCGAAGGCCGTGGCGAGCATCGTCGCGCGTGCCGACGGCGTGCCGTTGTACGCGGTGGAGACCGTGCGAATGCTCCTCGCGCAGGGCCGTCTCGTGCTCGAAGGCGGGTGGTACCGGCCGGTCGGGGCGCTCGACGACGTCGCCGTCCCCGAGACGTTGACCGCGCTCATCGCGGCGCGCCTCGACGGGCTGGACGCGCCAGATCGCGACCTCGTGGCGGATGCCGCCGTCCTCGGGCAGGGCTTCAGCATCCAGGGGCTCGCAGCGGTCTCCGGCATCCCGGAGTCTGAGCTGGAGCCGCGGCTGCGGGCGCTCGTCCGACGCGAGCTGCTCGTCCTCGACGTGGATCCCCGCTCCCCGGAGCGCGGCCAGTACACGTTCATGCAGGCCCTCATCCGGGAGGTCGCCTACAACACACTCTCGAAGCGCGACCGCAAGGTTCGCCACCTCGCGGCGGCGCGCTACTTCGAGGGCCTCGGCACGGACGAGCTCGCGGGCGGGCTCGCCGGGCACTACCTCGCAGCGCAACGGCTGGCCGCGGATCCGGCCGAGGCCGACGCGCTCGCGGCCCAGGCCCGCGTGGCGCTTCGGGGTGCGGCCGAGCGAGCGTCCGCCCTCGGTTCGTACGAGCAGGCGATCATGTTCCTCGAGCAGTCGCTCGAGATCACCGTCGATCCCGCCGAGCGGGCCAACCTCCACGCAGGCATCGTCGCGGCCGCGCGCCAGGGACTCGATGCGGCGCTCGTCATCCGCCATGCCGAGGCCGCCGTGGCCGAGCGCCGGCGGACCGGGGACCGGGAGGCGATCGCCCTGGCCGTCGCCGAGCATGGGAGGGACGTCAGGTTCGTGATCGGCGATCCCGAGCGCGCGCTGTCGATCCTCGAGGTGGCGTGGTCGGAATTCTCGGACCTGGAGCACACCGAGGCCGGCGTCGAGCTGATGAGCGCGCTCGCGGCATCGCACTCGGGCCGGAACGACGTCGCCCAGGCTGCGACATGGACCGACCGGTACCTTCCGATCGCGGAGCAGCTCGGGCTCCTCGCGCCGACTACGCGGGGAATGATCTCGCGGGGAGTGGGTCTGCTCATGATGGGTCGGCCGCGCGAGGGCATCGTCCTGTTGCGCGGGGCCCATCAGCTGGCACTAGCGAACGACCTGCGCGACCTCGAGCTCCAGGGGCGCGTCCTGATGACGTTCTTCGAACAGTGGGGAGAGCCGGCAGTCGGCCTCGCGCTCGCGCGCGAGGGCATCGAGATCGGGCAGCGCCTCGGGTCCCGCGCCTACGGGTTCCAGATGGTCGGGAACGCCAGCATCTGCGCGCTGCGCACGGGCGATTGGGACTGGGCGGCCGCGCTGCTCGACGAGTGGCTGGCGATCGAGACCGTCTTCACCCAGCAGGCCGAGTTCTTCGTGGACCGGGCGATCCTGCGGACGTTGCGGGGCGAGGACGCCGCGGCCGATGTCGGAGCGGCGACGCGACTCCGCACGACCGGCGGCATCACCGACCCGCAGTGGGAGTCGTACGAGCACTGGGCCACCGCCTGGGCGGCCTTCGTCGACGGCCGCTACGACCAGGCGCGCCGGCTCGGGACCAGGGCCGTCGAGCTGACGACCTACTTCGCCCCGCTCGCGTACCCCCTCGTGATCCGCAGCGCGCTGTATGCCGGCGACGCTCAGGGTGCGGCCGAGACGCTGGCTCTGATGGACTCGTCCGGCTACCGGGGACCCGCGCTCTCGGCCGACCGCCTCGTCGCGAAGGCCGGGATCGACGCGCTCGAGGGTCGCGGGTGCCAGCGCCGTCGCCGGATACCGCGAGGCTCAGCGGGCGTATCGCCAGCTCGGCCTCACGTTCGACGAGGCGACGGCGGTCGGTCGACGTCGCGACGCTCCTTCCGGCGGACGAACGCGACGCGCCGGACATCATCGCGGCGATCGAGGCCGCCCGGGAAACGCTCGCGCGGCTGGGCTCGCGCCCGTTCCTCGAGCGCCTGGACAGGGCCCGGCCGAGGGCGCCCGTCGCCTGACCGCTCGGGCGGGCGAGATGGTCATCGAAGCCACCCAGTTCGAACGCTTCTCGGCCCGCGTTCGCGAAGGGACCGCCGGCGTGGCTCAAGGCCACGGAGCCTATCTCGGGCGACCCGTCCCGCTTGGCGGGACACGAGATCCGGTAGGTGTCGGCCGTCAGGTTGGTGTGGCCGAAGGAACTCCAGCTCGGGTCGGCAGGTCGCCGGTCTCGCCTGGTGACCGGGCCAGCGCCGCATCGAGCCGGACGATGAACGGGCGCGCGCCGAGCCGGACCAGGATCTCGCGCGACCGCTCGGCGGCTGCCCGCACGTTTGGAGCGGACGGGTCGAGCAGCTGCGCCATGTCGAGGCCGGCGAGCGCCTCATCCCACGCCAGGCCGAGGTCCCGCCAGGCCTGGATCGCCTCCGCGTAGAGGCCCGCAGCCTTCTCGGCGCGGCCTTCCAGCGCGGCGAGGCCCGCCCGGATCGTCGTCCGGTCGGCGTGGATCGCGGGGCCATGCATCCCGGCCGCCTCGAGCGTGGCGAGATCCTCGCGGGCCCCGTCCGCGTCGCCCGCCCACAGCGCCGACCGCGCCGCACGCGAGATCGAATCCGGCAAGTTGGCTGGGCTCGCACCGGCCATGGCCTGCCAGTCAGTGCGGGCGTCGTCGAGCCGCCCGGCCGCGAACGCGGCAAACGCCCGGGCGATCCACACGGTCGTGAGCGGCTGCAGCTCGGTGCTGGATCCGACGAGGCGCTCCATGTCGGCGATGCGATCCGAGACCGGATCGCCGGCGAGGGCTCGCAGGCTCGTATCGACCTCGAGCAGGATGAGACGGTCGAAGGGCTCGAGCTCGTGCGACAGCATCGCCTCCACGTCGGCGAGGGCCGACGGCCAGTCGCCGGTTCGGATGGCGCACTCGCCGCCGTTGGAGAGGAGGAGAGTGACCGAGTGGCGACGGCCGAGCCGGCGAGCGAGGACGAGCCCCGAGCGCACCATCTCGAGTGACGCCCTGGGGTCCGCGGTGGCCGCGACGCTGCCCCGGTTGATCGCGGCACGGACGAGGGTCGGGCCGAGGCCGAGCGCCTCCGCGAGCGACTGCCCGGCGCCGAGGACGCCGAGGCCTTCCAGCGGGCGGCCCAGGCTCGCGAGGGCGGTTCCCTTCGTCACCAGCGTGTCCGCGACGATCGCACCGAGATCGGCGTGCTCCGCGGCCTCGAGCACCCGATCGGCGACCTCGATCGCCCGGCGGTGGTCCTCCGCGAAGAAGTGCGCCCGGGCGAGCTGGCTCCCGAGTGCGATCCCCGCCGGATCCGACCCGAGGTCGGCCAGCTCGCGCTCCGCCGGCTCGAGGAGTGCCAGGGCGTCGGCCGATCGGGCGGCGCCGAGGAGAGCCGCGCCGAGCGCCGTCGCGGCGCGCGCAGTCGCCGGCCGATCGTCGAGCTCGCGGCGAATCCTCAGCGCTTCGCGGAGATGAGACTCGGCGATCTCGTGGCGACCCGCCGCGGAGGCAGCCTCCCCGGCATCCTCGAGCAGCCCGGCGCGCTCGACACGGTCCGTCGTGACGGTGAGTGCCTGCTCGTAGAAGGCGAACGCCTGGTCGCTGGCGCCGAGTGCCGCGGCGCGCTCGGCTGCGGCGCGAAGCGCGATCCGGGCCTGGCCTGCCAGCGCGTCTGCTTCCGGGCCCTCGGGGGCGCTGCGGTACGCCGCCAGGTAGTGGTCTGCCAGCGCACCGGCCAGCTCGTCGCCTCCGAGGGCCTCGAAGAACCTGGCAGCGGCCAGGTGGCGGACCCTGCGGTCGTTGCGGGCGAGCGTGTTGTACGCGACCTCGCGGATGAGTGCCTGGACGAAGCTGTACTGGCCTCGCTCCGGGCTTCGGGGATCGAGCTCCTGGGCGAGGATTTCCCGGCGGACGAGTGAACGCAGGCGTGGCTCGAGCCCGGCCTCGCCGATCCCGGAGACGGCCGACAGGCCGGCGAGGGTGAACGATTGGCCCAGGACAGCAGCGTCCGAGACGAGCGTGCGATCCTCGGTCGCGAGGCCGTCGAGCCGGCTCGCGATGAGGGCGGTCAGCGTCTCGGGGACGGCCAGCGACGTGAGGTCGCCGACGGGCCGGTAGACGTCGCCCTCCAGCACCAGCCTGTCCCCGGCGAGGAGCATCCGGACGGTCTCGACGGCGTAGAGCGGGATCCCGTCAGCCCGCGCCACGATGGAGCGGATCGCCGAATCCGGGAGCCCGGGCACGAGCCCCACCAGGAGCTCGCGCATCGCCGCCTGGGGGAGGGGCTCGAGGTAGAGGCTCGTGAAGTTGCGCTTGCCGGCGCCCCAGTCGCTGCGCCTCTCGAGGAGCTCGGGTCGGGAGAGCGTGACGACGTAGATCGGGACGTTGCGGCTCCATTCGAGGAGATGGTCCACGAAGTCGAGCAGGCCGCTGTCCGCGAAATGGAAGTCCTCGAAGACCATGACGACCGGGGCCGTCGCCGTCAGCCGCTCGAAGAACGTCCGCCAGGCCCCGAACAGCTGCTCCGAGGCCACCTTCACCTCGAACCCGAGCAGGGCGAGGAGTGCGGGCTCGATCCAGCGCCGCTCGCCCTCGTCGGGGACGTGCTCGGCAAGGCTCTCGGCAACCTTGGCCCGCGTCGTCGGCTCGTCATCCGTCTCCAGGAGGCCGCAGCGTTCCCGGACCATCTCGCCAAGGGCCCAGAACGAGATCCCGGCGCCGTATGCCGGGCTGCGGCCGTCATGCCACCAGACGACGTCGACCAGGCCGTCGATGTACTTGAGGAACTCCCAGGCAAGGCGGGTCTTGCCGATCCCTGCCGGGCCGATCACCGACATCAGGCGGGCGCGCCGCTCGCGACTCGTTGCGTGGAAGAGGTCCTTGAGCAGCCGCAGCTCGTCGTCGCGGCCCACGAAGGGCGCCTCGAGGGTCTCGCTTCGGTTCCTCCCGCCCAGCTCGGCGACGACCCGCAGTGCCCGCCAGGCGGGCACCGGGGCGGTCTTGCCCTTCAGCGTCTGTTCGCCGGCCTCTTCGAAGGCGATGGCCCCGGACGACGCCCGCCTCGTGGCCTCGCCGACCAGGACGGCCCCTGGCGGCGCGACTGACTGCAGCCTGGACGCCGTGTTCACGAGGTCGCCCGCGACCATCCCCTGGCCGACCGCCCCGAGGGTCACCGCCGCTTCGCCAGTGAGGATGCCGGCTCGCGCCTGGATCGACGGGCCGAGGGTCCGGACCGCATCCACAAGCTCGAGGCCTGCCCGCACGGCGAGCTCGGCGTCGTCTTCGTGGGCGGCCGGGGCGCCCCAGACGGCCATGACCGCATCGCCGATGAACTTCTCGATGGTGCCGCCGTAGCGCCCGATGACCTCGCTCGCGAGATCGAAGTAGCGCGTCAGGGTCTCGCGCACCTCCTCGGCATCCCGGCCTTCGGCGAACGGGGTGAACCCAACGAGGTCAGCGAAGAGAATGCTGACGACGCGGCGCTCGGCGACTGAATGACGGGAGCCGGGCGGTCGCGACGAGGCCGACGGCGTGTCGGGTCGAACCACCCCTGGTCCACCGAGGTTGGCGGTCGGGGTGCCGCACTCGCCGCAGAACTTGGCGTCGAGGAGAAGCGCCGCGCCGCAGCTGGAACAGGCGAGGCCCAGTCGCGTGCCGCATTCCTTGCAGAACTTCGTGCCCGCCGGGTTCGCGGTGCCGCAACTCGAACAGACCACTCGAGGCTCCTGTGCGATGTGACGAGAGGGTACAACGGGGGACCGGCACCCGATCTGCCGGTGATCTGGTCAGGCGGCGGACGGTTGCATCGCGGCGAGCTCGCCGACCCCGTCAGGCCGGCGCAGTGGCGGGGTCACGACAGCTCCCCTGTGCTCCGCGGTCGCAGGGGCCTCGCGGTCGGCAGGGCCGCCCATACAGGGAGGCCGCTTGCCATTCGTGTCGCTGTGGTCCTCTGTTGCCTGGGACTAGCGATCGTCGTCCTCAAGGTCGTCGTGATCCATGAGCCGGCTGCGTGAATGGCTCGGAACGTCGTGTGGCCGGACGAACTGATGCATCCATGAGTGCCTGTCCGCGGCCGGACCGGCGCAGGATTGAGAAGCCGACACGATGGGGTATCAGTCGATGACCCGCTGCGGCCGAGCCAAGGGTCACGTGGTGCGCGCGGTGCAGGGGATCACGCGTTCGGGCTGATCGACGAGCGGTTCCCGGCACCGGTCCAACGACCTTGGTACAAACTGGCACGGCAGTTGGAGGACCGTCCCGATGGTCGTCATCTTCGGGTGGGGAGCAGGAGAGGCACAGGACCTGGGTGAGGTCGCGCCGACAACTTGCCCGAACTGCCACAACCAGGTCTTCCTCCACCACGTCAAGTCCGAGAAGCGGATCAGCCTCTACTTCATCCCGCTGATCCCATACGGCAGCAACGAGTATCTGGCCTGCCCCATCTGTCGCCACGGGCTGCAGCTCCGACCCGAGAACCGGGCGGCGGTCGATCAGATGCGCGCGGCGACCTCGACGTTCCGCAGGGGCGGCCTCGGCGAGGACTTCTACAGGTCCAAGGTCGAGCGCTTCTGGGGGACGCTCGGCGTCGCCCCGTCTGGCACGCAGGTGGTCCACCCGGCTCCGACGGTTCCCCCGTCCCGAACCATTCCTGCGCCGCCGGTCGCAAGCGCGGCTGCCGGGACCCCGTCGATCCACGACCAGCTCACGGGCCTCGCGAAGCTCCACGCGGATGGGGTCCTGACCGACGACGAGTTCGCAGCGGCGAAGCGACGCATCCTCGGGATCTGACGCCCCGACCGGCCCTTCACGGGGTTGCTACGGCCCTCGCGGATCGGCCGCCCTCGCTAGCTCCGAGGGACGAACCAGAACGACACCGAGCCCTTGTCGGCCACGGGCTTGCTCGTGTCGTACTCGACGCCGAGCGCATGCCTGTCGGCGACGGACTTCATCCTGGGCAAGATCTCCTCGACGGAAGGGCACTCCTCGCAGGCGTCGCTGACGTCACGCGTCAGGGCCTCGACGTCGCAATCGCAATCGGTCCTCCGGTAGGCGACCACCTCGATACCGAGGACCCTGAGCCGGGCGATGGGATCAGCCATCGGTAGCCATTCCTCTCCCATCTGACGTATGACCACGGCCGTGTCCCGGTGCTGGCGGAGGCGCGACCGTCAAACACTCCACGCCCGGCAACCGGCACCGGCGTCGCTCCCAGCGGAACCACTGTACCGCGCCCGCTGTGGCTTCGACCAGCGACACGCCAATCAGCAGCTCGCGGTCAGTCCGCTCTACGGGGCCGCAGCGGGCCCCAGGTGACGCAGGCCGTCCCGGTGGTGACGCCGCCCGTCGTCGCCAGGTCCGCATCCTGAGACCAGCACCGCGAACGACATCGCGAACGTCGCGGCTTCCCGCAGGCGGATCCCGACAGGATGCTCCCTCCGCTCCCGTCAGGCGCCGGACCATAGGTTCGAGGTGGTCGTGAGGCAAGAGGGCCGTTTCGCGCGGTGCTCAGTCCGGCTGGTCCGCTCGTGCGCCGCCTGTCAGCTCGTGCGCCCCATGGTCGATCTGACGCTCGATCCGCAGATCCGGCACGAACCAGATGAGGGCGACCAGCAGGTAGATTCCGAACGCCGCGAGCGGCGCGACGAGGGCCAGCGGGATCGCGACGAGGTAGAGAAGAGGCGAGGCGATCCCCTTCACGTCGCGACCGATCGCGGTCGCGATCGTCGAGTCGCGGCCTTCAACGCGGATCAACGCGCGGACCAGGAGGAAATACGCCACGGCAGCCATGAGGAGCACGAAGCCGTAGACCGCAGTCGGGACCGGCGCCAGACTCGTCTCGCCGATCCAGGCGGCGCAGAACGGGATCAGCGACAGCCAGAACAGGAGGTGCAGGTTCGCCCACAGCACCCGACCGTCCACGTGCCGCGCGGCCTGCAGCAGATGGTGATGGTTGTTCCAGTAGATCCCGAGGAACATGAAGCTCAGCAGGTACGCCGCGAAGTTCGGGGCGAGCTGACCGAGGGCAGCCAGGTCCGTGCCGCGGGGTACGCCGAGGCTGAGGACCATGATCGTGATCAGGATGGCGATCACGCCGTCGCTGAACGCCTCGAGGCGACTCTTCGTCATCGCCTCGGAGTATCCGCCATCACCGTGTCGACCATGCGAATCCTGGCGAGCCTACCGCGTCCCAGGCAACCAAGGGGGTTCCAACGCTGTGGATCGTGACAATCCCGCCTACAAGGGCCAGCGCGATTACAACGGGTTGGTGCTCAAGGCGTACGACCCGCTCGTTCTCGGCCCGATCGCCCGGTTCGTCTGGAGATGCCCCACGACCCGGCTTGTCGAGCGGTACCAGCAGCACATCCGCGACCGGCATCTCGACGTCGGTCCCGGCACCGGCTACTTCCTCGCGCATGCCGGTCTGCCGGACGGCAGCCGCGTGACGATCCTCGATCCCAACAGCAACGTGCTCAGGCACGTCTCGCGTCGATTGCGGTCCTTCGACGTTACGGCCGTCGAGGCCGATGTCCTCAAGCCGCTGCCGGTCGAGGGGCCGTTCGACTCCGCGGCGCTGCACCTGGTCATCCACTGCCTGCCGGGGCCGCTCTCGCGCAAGGCTGTCGCCGTCGCCAACGTTGCCGAGGTCCTTGCACCGACGGGCGTCCTGTTCGGTGCCTCGGTCATCGGGACGGCCGGGCAGCACACGTTCGCGGCAAGGAGGTTTCTCGGCGCCTTCAACCGGCAGGGCGCCTTCGACAACCTGGGTGACTCGGAGGAGGGTCTCCGCGAGATCCTCGGGGCGTCGTTCCAGGACGTGGAGCTCGAGGCCATCGGCTCGATCGCGGTCTTTGCGGCGTCGAATTGGCGCGCGGCGTTGCCGACCTGAGTCACCGTCATCGGCCGTCCCTCCCTGGCTCGGTGCGGTCACCTGATCTGGTCGCCCGCCGCCCGGGCATATGTCCGTTCTACACTCGACGGCGCCCGAGATGGATGCCATGGGGAGGCGTCCGAGCGACGGCAGAGAGGCGGGGACTGGCAATGCGGATCGCGATCATGGGTGCCGGCAACGTGGGCGGCGGTCTCGGTCAGGCACTCGCCGCCGTCGGTCACGACGTCGTGTTCGGCGTGCGGGACCCGCAGAGCATGAAGACGCAGGTGGCGCTTGCCGCCATTCCGGATGCGACCGCTGTCCGTCCCGGCGAGGCCGTCGCGAACGCAGATGTCATCGTCTTCACGCTCCGCCCCGACGCGCTGGCGGCGGCGGTCGCGGATCTTCCGCCGATGGACGGCCGCGTCGTCATCGACGCGATGAACCGGCTCGGTGGCGACCCGGCGCGGAGCACCTCCGACGATCTCGCCGAACTGCTCCCGGATGCGCGGGTAGTGAAGGCGTTCAACACGATCGGCTTCGAGAACCTGGCCACCGCACGCGAACGGTCCGCACCCGCCGCGATGTTTGTCGCCGGCGACGATCAGGAAGCGAAATCGATCGCATTGCGACTGGCCGCCGAGCTCGGCTTCGTGCCCGAGGATGCCGGAGGTCTCGCGAATGCGAAGCCCCTCGAGGAGATGGTGAAGGTCTGGCTCGCCCTCGCGGCGGTCCACGGCCGCGGCGTCGCGTTCTCGGTGTCGAAGGGCTGAACGGGCTGGCGGTGGTTCAACGGCGGTGTGCCGAGTAGGTGCCGCGACGCTCGCGCATCGCCGATGCCCTTGACATCAGTGGACACTTCGCACATACATCGCAGGTGCGTGGCGGAGACGAGGGTCAGACCGCCTTCGCGCTCGCGTAACGTGTGGTGGCACGCCGCGAGGGCTCCGCAGTGAGGAGGGAGTTACCGATGTCCAGTGTGCCCCGCGTCCGACGCCGCCTGTCGGCCGTTCTCACGTCCCTCGCTCTCGTGGCAGCGATGCTCGTCCCGCTCGGCGGTGTTGCGAGTGCCGCCTCGGCATCGACGACGTGTCCGGTCGGTGAGGGCGGACCGTCCTGTGAGTTGGTGATCAGCGCTCCCGAGTCGGTCCTGACCGGCGTCCCGTTCAATGTCCAGGTCTTGGTAACCACCGACGGCCACACCGTGGCCACCAGCGATCCATGCGCGTCGAAGGTCGCGGTTGAGCTCGGTGTCTCGGACGGCGAGAAGACGCTCGCGACCTACACCGCCAACGCGTCGGCGGGCATCGCGACCTTCAGCCTGACGATCCCTTCGGATGGGTCGTACCGCCTCGAGGCGTCTGCCGGCTCGCTGTCGTCCGCGGCACCGAGCACCGGCTGCGGCGCGTACTCGTACTTCTCGGCCTCATCGCCGGTGATGGCCGTCACCGTCCCGCCCAACCAGCCGATCGCCCCGTGCCCGGACAATGCCGACGTGCCTGCAGACGTCCAGCGGGAGCGGCTCAGCGGCGACCCTCGTCGCGGACTTTGGGTCCTTCACGGCCAACTGGACGTCTGCTCCGGATGGTCTTCCCGGGTGTGGGGGCGGCCCGCTCGAGCCGAACGGCGTCCTGAATTTCGGCTACAGCCCCGATCGCGCTCCTGGGTGCGAGCCCCAAGACGATCGTCATGGCGCTCAAGGCCAGCCTCGTGACCAAGGGAATCGGGCAGTTCACCATCTGCTGGAGCGGCACCACGCCGTTCGTCCCGCTCGGGGGCGGCGCCCTCGTCACCAGCGGACTGCTCCCTGCCTGCACCAAGGGCGCCACCGGCCCCTGCGTCCTGTTCAAGAAGGCGAACCAGTACAACGTCGCGTTCTTCGGGATCCTGGCCCCGGAGAACGATCCCAAGGTCTACCCCAAGTAAGACCGATGAAGGCGGGTTGACCGGCCCGCCGCCACGTGGGCGCCCCACGGGGGCGCCCACGTGCGCTTCCGAGGGGCGCCGCGTCACTACGAAGGGGGCTGCGGGCCCGCCTCGGGGGTGACTTCGGCCAGCCAGCTCCGAACAGCCGCGGCCGACACGAGGTCGCCCTTCGCCTCGTGGAGGTCCAGCGCCGCCACCTGGGTCTCGATGGCCTCGGCCCGCCTGCCCGCGGCCCGCAGGACGTCCGCCAGGGCGGAGAGCGCGATGGCCTGATCGGCCGGATCATCCTCGGTGCGGCTCATCTCGACCGCCTCGCGGCAGAGCGTCTGAGCCTCGTCAAGGCGGCCGCTCCCCGCGAGCAGCCTGCCGCGCACGCCCCGCAGGGCCACCTGCGTGGCCACGTCGTCGGGCGCCGCGACCTCCGCGCTGAGCGACGCCATCGCCCCCGCGTCCTCGTGGCGGCCCTGCCGGTACAGCGCCTCCGCAAGGTACGCGGCCACTGTCGCGATGTAGTTGCGGTCGCCCAGCTTGTCGAGGGTCTCGTAGTCGCGCCGTAGCTCCGCCTCGGCGGCCACCGGGTCGCCCGCGAGCATCTCGATGGGTCCGGAGTCGATCGAGGTGAGCGCGGCGTGGAACGTCCAGCCCAGCTCCTGGAGCATGGCGCGCGCCCGTCGGTACTCCTGGCGCGCCAACTCGAACTGGCCCTGCATCGCGTGCAGGTGCGCGAGGCTGCGCAGGGTCACGGCCTCGGCCTTCCGGTCGCCGGCCGACCGGGCGATGATGGCCTCGCAGAGTCGGATCGCCGCCGGCACGGGCGTCGGGCCGAAAAGCGCGCACATCGCCAGGTTCGACCCGGCGCGGATCTCGAGGACTCGGTCGCCGGCCCGTTGCGCGTGCTCGATGACCCGCTCCACGGCTTCCGCCGCATCGCCCCAGCGGGCATCGACCATGCACACGCCGGCCATCGACAGCCAGGCACGCGCCAGCCCGGCTTCGTCGCCCGCGAGCTCGAGCTCGGCGGTGCCCGCACGAATCAGCGCCTCGATATCGACGTCGACCCGGGAGGGATCAGCGTAGTACTGGGTCATGACGCGCTCCAGCCGGGCGCTCGTCGCGAGCCCGGCGTCGCCATGCCGCGCGGCACCGTCGGCCGCCGATGCAAAGGCGGCGTCCGCGCCCTCGCCCTCACCCACCTCCGTGAGCGCGAGGGCGAGCTGGAAAAGGAGGCGCGGCCGGGCTGGGTTGCCATCAGGCAGCAGCGCCGCCGCGCGACGGACGAGGCTCGCGGTCGCCGGCATGTCGCCGCGCACGAAGGCACGCTGGCCGGCCGAGGCGAGGCGAGCGGAGGCATCGATCCCGAGCGCCACACCATGCTCGTCGAGGGGCCCAAGCTCGGACAGGTAACGGTGCGCCTGCTCCAGGTGGTAGCCGAGGATCTCCTCGACTTCCATCGCCCGGTCGCTCGCTCGATTCGCCTCGTCGGCCCACGCCACGAGCCGCTCGTGCAGGTGGGCCCGCGTGCGCTTGAGGAGCCCGGCGTAGGTCGCGTCGCGGATCATCAGGTGGGCGAACCGGTACTCCGCGACCTCGCCGTCCGCGAGGTGGGCTGGGCGCACAAGCTGCCGCCGGGTGAGCGCGTCGAGACGCTCGGGGACGTGCTCGCGCACCTCGTCCTCGACGATGGCCTGCAGCGCGAGGCGGGCGAAGACGAGCCCGATCACCGAGGCCGGATCGACGACCTGCCGTTCGCCCTCCGGCAGCTGGTCGAGGCGGGCGGCCAGCAGGGCATGGATCGTGGGTGGGATCTCCAGCCCCGACAGGTCGCCGGCCGGCTCCCATCGATCGCCCACAAGCCGCAGCGCGCCGGACTCCCGGAGCATGGAGACGAGCTGCTCGACGAATAGCGGGTTGCCCTCGGCGGCGGCGACGACCCGCTCCCGCACGGAATCCGCCAGCCTGGCCTGGCCGAGCAGGCTCTCGGTCACCCGCGCGGCGTCCGTGTCGGACAGCGGCGCAAGGACGAGGATCCGCTCCTCCGGCGCCTGGCCCCACGTCGGCCGCCTTTCGAGCAGCTCGTTGCGGGCCGTGCACAGCAGCAGGATCGGCTCGTCGTGCGCGTTGGCGGCCAGGTGGCCCAGCAGGTCCATGAAGGTCGGCTCGGCCCAGTGGATGTCGTCGAAGACGACCACGAGCGGCCTGTCGGCGGCAAGGATCTCGAGGAACCTGCGGATGCCCCAGAACAGCTCGCCGACCGGGAACTGGGCATCGCGCAGGCCGACCGCCGACGCCACGCGCTCGACCACCGCCTCGTCGCCGACGCGGCCGCGGAGCTTCCGGAGGGCGACCGCCGGCGTGTCCGACTCGAGCAGGCCCGTTGCGTCCCGGACGACCTCGACGACGGGCCAGAAGGTGATGCCGTCGCCATAGGAGAGGCAGCGACCGCGCACGATCGTCGTCCGGGCGCTCGCGGCGTCGATGAACTCCCGTGTCAGGCGTGTCTTCCCGACGCCGGCGTCGCCAACGATGGTCACGATCGCGACAGGCACGCGCAGTCTCGGCTGCGTCCAGGGCCTCGATCAGAAGCCGCATCTCGGTCTCGCGGCCGACCATTCCGGTCTCGGACCGGCGGGGCGCCGCCGAGGCGTCCTGCAGCCCAAGGAGCCGATGGGCTCGCACCGGCAGCGCCTTGCCCTTGAGTGCGAGCGACTCGACTTCCTCGAGGCGTGCCTGGTCGCGCACGAGCACCGCCGTCAGGCCGCCAACGAGGATCTCACCGGCCGAGGCGGCCTGTTCGAGACGCGCGGCCACGTTCACGGCATCCCCTGTCACCAGCCGCTGGCCGAGGCTCACCTCCCCGCTGATCACCTCCCCCGTGTTGACGCCGATGGCGACCGCGAGGCGGATCGCGGGATTGCGCGTCAGCTCAGCGGCCAAGGCCGCAAGGGCTGCGCGAATCTCCAGGGCGGCGCGGACTGCACGCAACGCGTCGTCCTCGTGGCGGACGGGCAGGCCGAAGACGGCCATGATCGCGTCGCCGATGTACTTCTCGATGGTGCCGCCGTGCCGGGCGAGAGCGTCACGTGACGCAGCGAACGCCCGGGCCATGACTTCGCGCTGGACGTCAGGGGCGAGCTGCTCGCCGTCACCTCCCTGGGCGTCGAGGTCGGCGAAGACGATGGTCACCGTCTTCCTCGTCGCCATCGCACGCGCTGCGACGAGGCGCGCGCCGCACTGGCCGCAACGCAGGAAGTCATCGGGGTTGGCTGTTGCGCAGTTCGGGCAGGTCTGGCCGCCGGCCTCCAGCGTCGGGGTGGGACCGGGCGGATTTGCATCTGCCGGATCGATCGAGATGAGACGGAACGACGACGTCGGCACGGCGGCCTCGGCCGCTGGCGACCCCGCGAGGTCCGGCGATCCCGGCACGAACGGCTCGGCGACGAGAGCCGCCATCGAGCTGGCGGCCGCGAACGTGGGCTCGTCGAGCACCACGCCCAGCGGTGGTGCCGACCGCTCGAGCCGGGCGGCGCGCTGGACGACGTCGCCGCTCAGGATATGCTCGTCGGGGCCGGCGGCTCGGACCACGAGGCGATCTGTCGCGACACCGGTCCGGTTGACGAGCTGGACTCCCCACCGCGCATCGAGCTGCGCGTTCAGGGCGAGCAGGGCCGCCTGCCCGTCGGCCGCAGCCCGCACCGCCTGGAGGGCATGATCAGCCCGGGCGCTCGTCAGTCCGAAGATCCCCAGGATGGCGTCTCCGATGACCTTCTCGATCGTCCCACCATGGGATTCGAGAACGAGGCGCATGGCGTCGAAGTAGAGATCGAGCACCTCGCGCAGCGTCTCCGGATCGAGCCGTTCGGCAAGCGCGGTGGAGCCCTGGAGGTCGGAGACCAGGACGGTGACCATGCGGCTGACATCCGGCATCGGCTCGGCATCGGCAAACCGGCAGCCGCAGTAGCCACAGCGGGCGAAACGGGCTGGTCGCTCGCGGCCACAGTCGGGACAGGTCGACACTTGAGCAGTCTACGAGGGAGTCCAGCCCGGCTTCCGGCCCCCAGCGGCCCCATGGCGCGACGGGCGCCGCCCATGCAGGACGGTCCTGGTTCTCCGACGAGTCCGTGCAGCACGACCTCATGGGTTCGACACCGGGCTCGTCTACGCCGCTGGCGCGCCCGTTGCGTTCGGCCGGGATCCACGGGTAGGCTGGGGTACCCATCGCCGAGGAGTCACCGTTGCTGTCGCAGCCATCGCCCGGCACCGGCCATCCGTCCGGGACCGTCACCTTGGTGTTCACGGACATCGAGGGCTCGACGAACCTGCTCCAGGTCCTCGGCGACCGCTACGCGGGGGTGCTGGCGATCCACCACCGATTGGTTCGTGACGCGTTCGCGCGCCACGGCGCGCTCGAGCGCGGATCGGCGGGCGACGGACTCTACTTCGTGTTCTCGACCGCGCGTGCCGCCGTCCAGGCCGCCGTCGACGCACAGCTCGTGATTGCCGGCTATGCCTGGCCCGACGAGGTCGCCGTCCGCGATCGCATCGGCCTGCACACCGGAGAGCCGGCGACAGGGTCGGAGGGGTACGTCGGCATCGACGTCCATCGGGCGGCCAGGGTGTGTGCGGCAGCACACGGTGGCCAGATCCTCATCTCGCAGACGACCCACGACCTGATCTCCCACGAGCTCGCCCCGCCGACAGCCGTGCGCGACCTGGGTGTCCACCGGCTCCGCTCACTGGACAGCCCCCTTCGGCTCTACCAGGTCACCGTCCCTGGGATGCTGGCCGACTTCCCGCCGCCCCGCACGACCGAAGCCCCGAGGAACAACCTCCAGCTCGAGGTCACGAGCTTCATCGGACGCGAGCGCGAGATCGAGCAGGCCACCCGCATCCTCGAGCACGCGCCGCTCCTCACCCTGACCGGTCCCGGAGGCGTGGGCAAGACCCGCGTCGGACTCCGGCTGGCCAGGGTGCTCCTCGACCAGTTCGCGGATGGGGCCTGGGTCGTCGAATGCGGCACCCTCACCGACCCGGACCTCGTGTTCCCCTCCGTCGTCAGCACGCTCGGGCTCACCGAACCCGCGGGGCGTTCCCTGCTGACCTCGATCGTCGATCACCTCCGGGGCAAGCGGCTCCTGCTGGTCCTCGACGATTGCGACCCGGTCCTGGCGGTCTGCGCGGAGCTGGCGGAGGCGCTCGTGCGCTCCTGCTCGGGCGTCCGGGTCGTCGTGACGAGCCGCGAGGCGCTCGGCGTGGCGGGTGAGGCGATCCTGCCGATCGCCTCGCTGGCAACGCCCGACGGAGGATCGATCGTCGACGCACGAGGGCTCCTTGCCATCGATGCCTGCCGGCTTTTCGTCGAGCGGGCGCAGGCCGTCCTGCCGATGTTCACCGTCACCGACCAGAACGCGCGATCGGTCGCCCAGCTCTGCCGCCGCCTGGACGGCATCCCGTTGGCGCTCGAGCTCGCGGCGGCGCGGGTGCGGACTCTGCCGGTCGAGCAGATCGCGGAGCGACTGGACGACCGGTTCCGACTCCTGACGGCGGGCAGCCGGGCTGCCGTGCCCCGGCACCAGACCCTGCGCGCGACGATCGACTGGAGCTACGACCTCCTGACCGAGCCCGAGCGGACCGTCCTCCGGCGCCTGTCCGTGTTCGCGGGGGGAGCGACGCTCGGGGCCGCCGAATCCGTGTGCGCGGGCGATCCGGTCGACCCGTTCGATCTTCTCGACCTGCTCGGCCGGCTGGTCGAGAAATCCCTGGTGTTCACCGATCCGACGGCCACCGAGGCTCGCTTCCGGCTGCTCGAGACCGTCCGCGAGTACGCCCGCGGCCGGCTCGTCGAGGCGGGCGAGGGAGGGCCGACCCAGCGCCGGCACCGCGACTGGTACCTGGCCCTCGTCGACGAGGTCTCGCCGGCGTTCTTCCGGGGTCCCGAGCCCGTCGAGGCGTTGCGGCGGCTCGACCGCGAGCACGACGACCTGCGGGCCGCGCTCGAGTGGTGCCTCGACCAGCCCGGCGAGGGTCGGGCCGGACTCCGCATCGCGGCCGGCCTGTGGCGCTACTGGGAGATCCGCGGCCACGTGACCGAAGGCCGCGGCTGGCTGGCGCGGATGTCCGAGGCGGCGGGGGACGAGGTGTCATCGCTCCGCGCGGATGCCCTCACCGGCGCCGGCAACCTGGCCTTGATGCAGGGCGACTTCCGGGCCGCGTCGACGTTTCACGAGGCGAGCCTCGCCCTCCATCGCCAGATCGGCGACCAGCGGAGCGTCGCCTATGCGGCCAACAACCTGGCGAACGCGGCGCTGCAGCTCGGCGATCACGAACGGGCACGATCGCTCTACGAGGAGGCGGTCGCCCTGACCCGCGAGCTGGGCGACGTGCGTGGGACCGCATTCGGGTCGATCAACCTAGCCGACGTGCTCGCACGCGAGGGCGAGACGGCCGCCGCACAGGAGCTCCAGGAGGAGATCCTGGCCTCGATCCGGCAGCTCGGCGATCGCTGGACCGAGGCCTTCGCCCTCGACACCTTCGCCCTGGCGTCCGGTCGGTCGGGAGATCCAGAAGTGGCCCGGTCGCTCCATATCGAGGCCCTTGCGATCCTCGAGGAGATCGGTGACCGGCGTGGCGTCGCCCGGGTGCTGGCCCAGCTGGCCAACCTCGCACTCTCAGCCGGCGACACGGTCCGGGCTCGAGGGCTGTTTCGACAGAGCCTTGCCATTCGCCAGGAGCTCGGGGACATGCCGGGTCTCGCCAGCGCGATGGAGAACCTGGCCGTAGCGGTCGCGGCCGACGACGCCGAAGCGGCGGCCCGCCTCGACGGCGCCGGCGCCTCGCTCCGTGAGGCGATCCGGGCAATCGTCCCGCCCCAGGCTGCTGCCGCCCACGATCGGCACCTCGCACACCTCGAGGAGCTCCTCGGGACCGATCGATTCGAGGCGGCCCTTCGCGAGGGACGAGCGATGACCCCGAATGAGGCGCTCGCTACGCTCCCTCTTTGACCTCGACGATCTGGTCGGCGAGGAGGCCGTGGGCCTCGGCGTGGACCGCGATCGCGGCCTCGGCGCTCGGGGCCTCGGCCAGGCAGAAGACCTTGCCGGTCGCCTCGTCGTACCAGTAGCGCAGGTACGTGACGCCATGCTTCGCCTGGACCGCGAGGTCGGCAGCGTGCGCCTTGGCCACGGCGTCCCCGGTCAGACCCGGGATCTTGTTGTGGGTATCGAGATACAGGGGCATTGTCTCGGGACTCCCGACGGTTGAAGGTGGTCGGTCCACGATGGAATGGCGCGTCGCGATCCTCGATCGCGCTGGGCCAAGTCTATCCGCCTGCCTCCTGTCGGCAAGTCCGCGAACCCGCCGGCTCATCGTCCGGCCGGCATTTGTCACCGCGGAGCGGGCGCTCGGACCGTCTGGGCCTCCGGTTGCCGGTCGCGAGCCCGAAACGTCGAACGACACCCGCTCTGGGTGTCGTTCCGGGGTCGATGCGAGGTAGTGGAGCGGGAGACGGGGCTCGAACCCGCGACATTCAGCTTGGGAAGCTGACACTCTGCCAACTGAGTTACTCCCGCCCGGGAGCAGGCGGATTCTAGCCGCGGACCACACGCCGTGCAATCGCTTTGTCACCGACGGGTTCTGCCCAGGATAGGCACCAGACTCACACCGACAGCCTCGCGTCCAAATGGAGGCCGGCGAGCGCCGAGCAGCGCTTCAAGCTCGTTCGCGTCGCGAGGAGGGGTGGCTGGGCGAGCGGTCCGCCGGGTATGCGGCCTACCGACGGCACCCGACGACCGTGCCCCTGGCATTACTGACGGGCTGGTGGCGAGCTTCGCCTGGGGGCAGGGCGGACGCCCGTGAGCGCTCGTCCGGCCGACCACTTCGTGACGAATGCATCTTGGCGTCGGGGGCTGCCGCGGTGACCCTCGGGCTGTACGCGAGACGCGCTGGCCAATGGCGCACCTCGACGCCTGCCGGGATGCGGCACGTCACTCGCGTGACCGGCCTGCGCACGCACGGTCACGGGTACGACGTCAGGGAGGGAAGAGGGAGTGGATAGGCTACGCCGCCTCGATGTCGGAGCGATCCTCATCGGGCTGATCATCCTCGGGGTGGGCATCTACTACACGCTCGTGAACGTGTTCGGCTTCGCTATGGGCGAGCTTGACTGGGACAAGATCTGGCCGCTCGCCGTCATCGCCCTCGGGCTTGGGATCCTCTGGAGTGCCTGGAGTCGCTTCGGGTCCCATGGGAAGGGACCGACGAGCACCTGATCGAGCAAGGTCCGGCCCCTCGGTCCGCGGGCCCGCCCGGGACGGTTGAGGTGCCGAGCGAGACTCGTACCTCGACGCTGGGAGGGTTCGGGTCGTGGTGACCAGACTGGCACGGGCTGTGCGTGGCCTATCGCTCGTGCTCGCCGCGATCCTCATTCTTGCGGCGTGCGTCGACACAGGACCGACGACGATCGAACCCCGACAGGTCGGGGACTTCTCAGCGATCAGCGCCGCGGAGGGGATCGAGGTTCAGGTCGCGGTCGGCGGATCGCCGTCGGTGACGGTCACCGCCGGGCAGAAGGTCCTGCCGCACATCGTCACGAAGGTCGACGGTGCTCGACTGACGATCGAGAAGGACGGCACGACCCACGGGAAGATCAAGGTCGAGGTCACGACGCCGACCTTGACGGCAGTCGACGCATCCTCATCCGCATCCGTGACGGTCGCAGGCGTCAACGCTCCGAGCCTCGACGTGAACACGAGCTCGCAGGCGACCGTGAAGTTGACCGGGTCTGCCGACGCCCTGACGCTCAACAGCTCGAGCCAGTCCTCGGCCGCGCTGGGCGGGTTGAGCGTGAGGTCGGCAGTCGTCAACGTCAGCTCGCAGTCGCACGCCGAGGTCCGCGCTGCGGAGTCGGTCTCAGGCGACGTGAACTCGCAGTCGAAGCTCACGATCCTCGGGTCCCCAGCGCGGGTTGATGTCTCGACGTCCTCGCAGGGTTCGATCGAGCGTCGTTGACGCGGCCTGCGCGGATCGCCGTCACCGATGTAGCCGACTCGTGTGAGGTTGCCTCTCAGCCTTGCCTCCTCAGGCTGAGTTCGCCCTTAGCACGGAGGCGGGAGGTGGAGCGAGGTCGTCGCCTGCGGGAGCGGCCAGCCTTTCCAGACCTCTCCCAGTTGCGTCATGCACGAGTGGACGGTCGTGGCCCCTCGCTCAGGCCCAGCTGGACGCCCATCGTGACCGAAGCCGTCGAGTGCGTGTCTCAGCCAGTGGCTGGAAGGCGAGCGCTCGCTCATGCCAGCGAGGGCATCCCTGGAGGTGCACTGCGCAGCTGATATGCGCGGGTGGCGGCCCCACCGGCGATCGCCCAGAGGAACCAGCTGCCGTAGAAGAGACCGAAGACCCAGAGGTCGATCTCACCCGTGGCCATATCGCCGCCGCTGGCCAGTGCGCCGACGAAGGCCCAGAAGGCAGCCGGGCCGATCATGGCGACGATGGCGGTGGCGGACCAGCCCGCCGCTAGCAACAGCCGTCGCGACATCCAGCGCGGCGGTGAGGCGAGGAGCAGGGACAGAACGGCCGCGAGCGCCCACGGGATCGCGATCAGCAACGGCTCCCAGCCCGCGCCGGCCCCGCCGGGCGACATGAGCCCGAGCGTTCCTCCCAGCGCCCAGTGGACCCTGAGAACGGGGTAGGGCAGCGCGAGCACGAACGCCACGTAGCCAAACCAGGCAGGTGGACGCGTGGACGCCGGGGCGGCCGGCTGCGCCAGGGTGAGACGCGCGAGCACGACGACGGCCGCGAGCGCGAACGCCCGAGTCGCCAGCGCCGGCCAGTAGACGGTGGACAGGACGATCTCCCCGGCGGCCGTTCGGTGACCCATGAGGCCTGCCGCGGTCAGCAGGTCGAACGGCAGCCCACTCGCCGCCCACACCATGAGCAGGAGACCGGTCCAGCGCAGCGCCGCCCGCACGCGAAGCCAGAGGGCAGAGCGATCGAGTGACATGATCCCCGCCGCGGCGAAACCCGCGGCGGCGAGCGGGAGCCAATCGGGAGCGGCGAAGGCCTCGATGGCGTCCGCCTGGTTGGGGACGAGTCGTTGGATCACCCAAGCCACCACCACCGCGGCACAGAAGAGTGCGAGCCACCGCTCGACCCTGCTGTCCGGTGCGTGGCGAGTCTGCGATGCCATGATCAGGTCGACTCGTCGTTGATCCGGCCGTACTCGAACGTGTCCTGCCAGATCGGGCGGCCCTCAACGTCGCGGCGGAAGAAGATGTTGCGGCGCAGGTGGCCCTCGCGGACGAAGCCGATCCGCTCGAGCAGTCGCCACGAGGCGGTGTTGGCAGGATTGCACTGGGCCATCACGCGATGTGCGCCCATCTCCGCGAAGGCGTGGTCGACGAGCGCCTGGGCAGCCTCGGTGGCGTACGCCGTGCCCGTGGTAGGCGGGGTTGAAGATGTAGCCCAGCTCGTACGTCTGCAGCTCGGCGGGTTCGACCCGCTGGAAGTAGAGGTGGCCGATCATCCGCCGCTCCGCCCGGAGCTCCACGGCCCAGAACACGCAGCCCCGTGACCGCTCGTCGGCGAGCGCCCGGGCCTGCTCGGCGTCGACGGTTCGCCCGGCTCGAACTCGTAGACCTCTGGCAGGGAGAGATACGCGTGGAGGTCCTGCCAATCGTCGGGTCGGAACGGCCGCACGACGAGTCGCTGGGTCTCGATCTCCGTCATGTTCGAGCGCCGGCCGGGACCGCCGTGAGCTCCGCGGCGATCGACGCGGCCCACTCCCGGATGGCGGGCCAGTCGCGATGGTCGCCGTACGGGTTCTTCACCATCGACAGGATCCGCCGCTCGACGAAGCCGAGCCCCTGCTTGTCCGCCTTGCCGGCGAAGACCCGATGCTCCCGGCCTCCCACGAGCTCGAGGAGCTTCATGCCCTCGGCGGCGTCGGCGGGATCGACGATGTCGCGCCCGAGCGGCCCGCTCGAGAACAGCCACACCGGTCGTGTGCGCAGCGCATCCGCGGAGCCGTTCACGAGGTCGCGAGCCGGCCCCATCCAGCGGCCCCAGTGGACCGCGCTCCCGACGATGACGGCGTCGTACGGGGCGACGGACTCGACGTCCTGGGCGTCGACGACGTCGACCTCGATGCCCGCCTCGCGGACGGTCTCGCCGATCGAGCCGGCGATCTCCCTGGTGCTGCCGTGCTTCGATGACACGGCGATCAGCAGCTTCATGGTGGATCTCCTCTCGCCTACGCGACCGGCACGCGGGCGAGCGCGAGCGCCGGGTTGGCCATGTCCATCAGCGACACGCCGATGCCGTACGTCAGGAACCGCCCTTCGGGCACGAGCTCGATGACGCAGCTCCCCGCCTTCCGCGCCTCGGGCACGAGCTTCTCGAGGTCCTTCGACACCGAGCCGATGTCGAGCGAGCCCGCCGGGTGGACCGTCGCCCTGGCGTGGAAGGTGATCGTGGCCGGCGGGATGGGCAGCGAGCAGCGCGAGGATGCCGCCGCGACGGACCGGCACGGTGACGGCGACCTCGTCGCCGGTCACGATCTGGCGCGCCTTCCAGCCGTCGGCGGCGACGGCGACGTACAGGCGCCGGTCGGCGGTCCCGTACACGACGCCGCTCGATCGAGGCTCGCCCGCGGCGTTGACGTGGCTGACGACGGCGAACGAGGCCTTCGCGAGAGCCTGCCAGACCGCCTCGCTGCTCACGCGGGCGCTGCCGGTCGCAGCCTCATCCGCTGCGCCGCCGGACGTGCTCGCCGGCAGCGCGGTCGTCCCGTTCGTGCTCATCGATGCTCTCCAGTCTGCCGGTCGCGGGGCGTCGCTCGTGCCACGCCGTCGCTGGCCCTTCTCCGCTCGCGCCGGCCGATGCGGCCGGTGCTGATGGTGTTCACCCTGGGGCTCAACCGGCACCCGGCGCATCCATCGTTGGACGGACGCGGTGGTTGGTTCTCGGGCGCGGACGGCCGGCGAACGCGAACCGGAGCGCCTCAGCCGAGCAGGCCGAGCTCCCGGCCGCGCGCCACGGCCTCGACCCGGTTCGCTGCCCCGAGCTTGCCCGAGATCGTGTGGAGGTGCGACTTGACGGTGCCCACCGTCACGAACAGCTCGGTCGCGACCTGGCTGTTGGACCGACCGAGGGCGACCAGGCGCAGGACCTCGAGCTCGCGAGCGGTCAGCGCCTCGACGGGACCGTCCCGACCCGCCCCCTCGGGTCGACGGGGCTCGGGGCCGCCGTTCGCGAGCAGCGGGCCGATGCGCTCGAGCGTCGCCTGGGCGGACCGGGCGCACGGGCGCGTCGCCGGCGCGGGTCGCGAGCTCGAGGGCGCGACGGGCGGCGCCGTCGGCGAGCTCGGCCTGCCCGAGCTCGGCCCGGGCGCTGGCCATGACGGCCCAGACCGCTGCGCTGTCGGTCGCGGCCGACTCCCTCGGGGTCCGCTCGAGCTCCGCCTCGCACAGCCTCAGCGCACCGCTCGGGATCGCCGCGCTTGATCGCGATCCTGGCCAGGTCGCCGATCGCGCGGCCGGTGGCGAAGCGGTTGCCGCCGGCTCGAAGGTCGGGCAGCGCGGCTTCGTAGGCCTCCGCAGCCGCGTCGAGATCGCCGGCACGGGCGAGAGCGAAGGCCAGCAGCACGGTCGCCGTGCCACGCAGGGTTGCCTCCGTCTCCGCCGGCAGCCCAGCCGGGACGAGCTCGCGCGCGAGGCGCGCCTGCGCGATCGCGGTGGCGCTGTCCCCTTCCAGCGCGGCGAGCTGCGACCGCAGGAGAGCGAGCTGCGTCGGGATCGCCGGCGCCATCATCGGACCGCCGTCGCGCCCGTCGGCGAGCGCGCGCTCGGCGTCGGCGAGCCGCTCGGCCACTCCCTCGGTCTCGCCGGCGAGGACGAGGCACCAGGCGTACGACGCGCTCAGCTGCGCATGCCCGCGGACGACCTCCGGCGGCAGGGCGTCGAGCCACCCCCGCACGGTGCTCAGCTCGCCCGCGCTGACGTGCCGGCCCGAGGCGACGGCGACGATCCGGCTCGTGCGCTCGAGATCGCCCGAGCGGAGGGCATGGCCGATCGCCTCGTCGTCATCCCCGCGCTCCTCGTGCCAGGCCGACGCTCTCGCGTGCAGCTCGGCGACCTCGTCGGGATGGAGCGTCCGCAGCCGGGCGCGGAGGATCTCGGCGAAGAGCGCGTGGTAGCGGTACCAGCGCCGCTCGTCGTCGAGCGGGATGATCAGGAGGTTCGCGCGCTCCAGCTCCTCGAGTCGCGCCTGGCCGTCGGGCTCGCCCGTGACGGCCTCGCACAGCGGACCGCACAGGCGGTCGAGGATCGAGGTGCGCAGGAGGAACTCCTGGGTCTCGCGCGGCAGCCCGGCGAGGACCTCCTCGACGACGTAGTCGAGGATGTAGCGGTGGCTCGCCCCGAACCGCCGCACCAGCTCGGCATGGTCGGGCCGGCCGCGCAGCGAGACCGCGGCCAGCCGCAGCGCCGCCGCCCACCCCTCGGTCCGTTCGGTGAGCTCCTCGACCTCCGCGGCGGGGAGCTCGACGCCGGTCGAGCGCACGAGCGCGGCCGCCTCGGCCGCCGTGAAGCGGAGGTCCTCGCGCGCGAACCTCGAGGAGCTCGCCGCGGGCACGCAGGCGCGCGAGCGGGAGCGGTGGATCGGCGCGCGTGGCGATCGCGAGCCGGGCTCCCGGCGGGAGACGCTCGACGAGGGACGCGACGAGCCGGTGGATGGCCGGCTCGTCGATCACGTGGTAGTCGTCGAGCACCAGGACGGCGCCGCTCCCGGCCGCTGCGAGGCGGTCGAGGATGCCGGCCAGGGCGAGCTCGGGATCGAAGGACTCGGCGTCGAACGCCGGGGTGTCCTCCGTTCCACCTGCCAGGCGTGCCGTGGCCGCCGCGAGATAGCGAGCGAACCGGACGATGTCGTTGTCGCGCGCGTCGAGTGACAGCCACGCGCCATGGACGGCCGGTCGACCCAGCCAGTCGGCGAGCAGGGTGCTCTTGCCGAAGCCGGCGGGCGCCGAGACGAGCACGAGGCGCGCCTCGGTGGCAGTGTCGAGCTGTGCCCGCAGCCGCTCGCGGTCGACGTTGCGCCTGCCCCGCGCCTGGACGCCGAGCTTCGTCGTGATCAGGGCATCCCGCCCTGGCGTCTCCATCGTGACCGTCAGCCTTCCAGTGAGGGCGCGGGGACAGGGTAAGTCCCGGCAGTGTCACGGCGGAGATCTCCGGTCGCACAGTGCCGTTCGACGCGACCTCGACCGAGCTCAGAGCCCGATCGGCCTCCGGACCGAAACCAACCGTCGATCCATCCGCGGGATGGATGTGCGGACCGGGGGTTGAGCCGCACGCTCCGTCATGAGATCCGGCCGCCGGGGACCGGAGCGATGCGGAGGTCGGCTGATGGCTCATCTCGGTCCGCTACCAGGTTCGGGTCCGGGTCCAGGGCGAGCTCGCTCCGCGACCTGGTCGGCCGTGCTCGCGGATCTCGCGGTGGCGGCCGAGCCCGACGGAACGACGCTCGTCAGCGGCGAGCTGGCCGACCAGGCCGCCGTCCATGGGCTCCTCGCCGCGATCCGGGACCTCGGCCTGTCGCTGATCTCGGTCGAGACCGTCGCCATCCCCCGGAGGTCATCGCCGGGTCATGACGATCAAGGCGTTCGTCAAGCAGCACCCGATACGGACCTACTACGCCCTGGCGTTCGCCATCTCGTGGGGCGCCATCCTCATCCTCGTTGGCCCTGGCGGCTTCCTGGCCACGACCTCGACGAGCCCGTCGTTCGCCCTCGTGGGCTTCGCGTCGATCCTGGGTCCCAGCGTGGCCGGCGTCGTCATGACGGGTCTCGTCGACGGACGAGCGGGCTGGGCCGACCTCCTGGTCGCGGCTCCTCCGGTGGCGCGTCGGCGTGCGCTGGTACGCGGTGGCGCTCCTGACCGCGCCGCTGGTCGACGATCCTGACCCTGCTCGCGCTGTCGCTGACGTCCCCGGCGTTCGTCCCCGCCATCATCACGGCGGATGACAAGGCGAGCCTCCTGCTGTCGGGCTTCGCGGTCGGGCTGATCGTCCCGGTCTTCGAGGAACTCGGCTGGACGGGCTTCGTCACGCCACGGTTGCGCCTGCGCCATGGCGTCCTTGGCACCGGGCTGATCATGGGCCTGCTGTGGGGGACGTGGCACCTGCCGCTGTTCGCCGGCAGTGCCGCTTCCTCCGGCGCGATCCCGCCGGTCCTGTTCATGGCCGCGATGCTCTTCGCGTGGCTGCCGCCCTACCGGGTGCTGATGGTGTGGGTCTACGACCGCACCCAGAGCGTCCTGGTCGTGATGCTCATGCACATGCCGATCGTCGTCAGCCAGTTCGTCCTCACCCCTGAGCGGATGTCAGGGGAGCAGATGTTCGCATCGCTCATCGCCACGGGCGCAGCGCTCTGGCTCGTGGTTGGGGCCGTGGCGATCGCGAACGGGTGGCGCATCAGTCAGGGCCAAGGTGCCGAGGCGATCCCGGAGGCGTTGGCTGTCTGAACGGTCGACCGCTCCCGTCTTTCTCGCCGGCGAGCTCCGCGACGCGCTCGCCCGGCCAACGGCAGCGCGCCGGGCCGACCAGGGCTGCTACCCTCGCCGAGAACGGGACGCCGCGGGATGCTCGAAAGCCCGCGCCGAGGGACAGCGTGGAGAAGATCGCGCGCGAGGATGCCACGGCCCTGCCTGAGCCTACGCCTGCCGGCGCGGTGATCGGCGAATCCCGCTGGCCGATGGCGCTCGCCGTGCTCGCCCTCATGGCCGCAGCGCTCGTCGCGCCTCCGCGCCTCTCCATCCTGCCCGGCTGGCTGCTCGCGTCGATCGAGGGGCTCCTGCTGCTGGCGCTCATCGTGGGCGACCCCGGCCGGATCGACCGCACCGGACCGTGGCAGCGCCGTACTTCCATCGCGCTCGTGGTCGTGATCCTTGCGAGCACGCTCGGGTCGACGGCGCTGCTCATCTACGACCTGATGACGGGATCGCCGCTGACCAGCCAGGCCGACCAGCTTCTCCTCGCCGGTGCCAAGGTGTGGCTCGGCAACAACATCGCCTTCGCGTTCCTCTATTGGGAGTTCGACGCCGGCGGGCCGGCCATCCGCGCCCACGGGATGCCGCGCTATCCCGACCTGGCGTTCCCCCAGCAGCTCAACCCGGAGGTGGCGCCGCCGGGTTGGCGGCCCCAGTTCATCGACTACCTCTACGTCGGCTTCACGACCGCCAATGCGTTCAGCCCGACGGACACGATGCCGATGGTCCACTGGGCGAAGGTGGCCATGGGCTCGCAGGCGCTGATCTCGTTCGTGGTCGTCGGCCTCGTCCTCGCCCGCGCGGTCAACGTGTTCACCTGACGGAACGACTGCGGCCGGTCACCGTGGGCGAGGGGCCGAGGACCGCTCCGACACCTTTCACGATCGCCCGACCGACGGGAGCGCGCGGGCCGTGCCAGCCTGCAACTGGCGACCGAGGCGCTCCCGATCGTCCTTCGGGATGATCAGGCTCGTGTGATGAAGTGCGCCGAGGAGACAGCGAGGTTCTCCGGGTAGAACCAGCGCTCGGCCTGGCGCCCGTCGCGGAAGTGGAAGATGCTCACGACTTGGGATCGCATCTTCGACCCGGCAGGTTCGTAGACCGGGGAGAGCGGCGGGGGCGGCGATCGGGCCGTCGCCCGGGCCGGTGACGCAATCCGTGCACGATCTGGCGACAGTATCGAGTGCAGAAATCGTACGTCAGCACCGCGAGCTGCGGTATTCGCTCTGCCAGGTACAGGTCGACGACGCTGTCGGACTGCCGCTTGCTGATTTGGGGGTCGCGACCGTCGCCACGGATATGAGCGTCAGGCCGAGATCCCTGATCGCGGCGAGGAGCCCGTGCAGGGCAGCCTGATCGCGGACCTCACCCCTGATGATCGTGGTCCCATCCGGCTCAAGTTCGACGGCAAGGTCCGAGAAGACCGCAGACCACGCCGGCCCCAGCTCCCCCCGAACTCGCAGCCGAAGCCCGTGGCGGCCCGAGAGACACATCACAACCTCCTTCGTGTCCGGCCCGATGCCGGAGACAGGAGGAGCGTGAGGCTCGACCCCGACTGCGGGCATCCACCCGTTGATCGAGGTGGGCGGTTGATATCCGATGGCACTCGTTCGCATCGTCGGCCGCCGTTACGATCCGCGACAGTGGCAGGAGTGATCGAAGGCCCCGTTCTCCCGTTCAGACTGACGGCACCCCGTGCGTCGCGGAAGTGGATCCGTCGGTCGCGCCTCAACGAGCTCCTCATGGGTGCCCTGGACGCGCGGTTGACGCTCGTGTCGGCCCCGGCGGGTTTCGGGAAGACGACGGCCCTCGTCGAGTGGCTGGCGGCATCTGACGTACCAGCGGCCTGGATCCCGCTGGTCGAGGCAGACAACGATCCGGCTCGATTCCTTCGTTACCTCTGGGCTGGCGCCGCCATGCTTGGCGGCGACGGGTTCGGGGCAATCGAGGAAGGCGGACCGGGGGCGAAAGCCGACGACGTCATCGACGAGATCGCCCTCCTGCTGGCCGAGCAGCCCGAGCCCCGGGTGCTCGTGCTCGACGACTACCACGTGATCACTGCTCCCGAGGTCCTGCGCGCCGTCGGGGTCCTGCTCGAGCGGCTGCCCGCCCAGGCCCACCTGGTGATCTCCACCCGCCAGGACCCGAGCCTGCCGCTCGCGCGGCTGCGGGCCCACGCCGAGCTGCTCGAGCTTCGGGCCGACGCGCTCCGCTTCACCAACGAGGAGGCGGCGGTCTTCCTCTCGGATCGGATGGGCGTGAAGATTTCGGATGACGAGGTGGCCACGCTGATCGTGCGGACCGAGGGCTGGCCCGCCGTGCTGCAGCTAGCGGGCCTCTCGCTCGCCGGCCAGCCGGATGTCTCGCGTCGCGTCCGCGACTTTGCGGCGAGCCACCGCTACGTCCTCGACTACATCACCGACGAAGTTCTCTCGCGGCTCGACGCCGCCGACTGCGAGTTTCTCTTGCAGACCTCGGTGCTCGATCGCCTCACAGGCCCGCTGTGCGATGCACTTACTGGCCGAGCCGACGGGCAGGCCACGCTCGAACGCCTCGAGCAGGCGAACGTCCTCCTGGTACCGCTCGACGACGAGCGGTCTTGGTATCGCTATCACCATCTGTTCGCGGAGCTGCTCCGCTCGCGACTGGCGGTCGCGGACCCGGCGAAGCCCGCCGCGCTTCACCTCCGGGCGGCCGACTGGTACGCGGAGCATGGCTTCGCCGCCGCCGCGATCGAGCACGCCGTCAGCTCCGGTGACGTCGACCGGGCGCGCGGTCAGATTGCGGCTGGCGGAGGGGCCCTCATCCACGCCGGCGAGCTCCAAAGGCTGCTCAGCCTGATGGACCGGCTACCCGAGGCGGCGGTCCGGTCACATTTCCGGCTCAGCACGTTCTACGCCCTATCCCTGGTCCTCTCCGGGCAGACCGAAGGCGTGGATCGCCATCTCGCCGATGCGGAAGCCGCGTTGCCCGCAGCACTCGCCAGCGGTCTGCCGGGCGCAGCCGTCCAGGCGTCGTATCACGCCTTGATCCGATCGATCGCCGCGCGTCTCCGGCGCGATCCGGTCGCCGCGGTCGGCCATGCTGAGCGGGCTCTTGCTCTCGCTCCGCCCGGTGCCGCTGGCCTCCTTGCCGATATCCATGCCACCCTCGGCCTCGCCCTGGTCGACGCCGGCCACGTGGACCGCGCGATCGATGAACTGCGGGCTGCCCGGCCGGCGGTCCGAGCCTCAGGCAACTGGGTTGCGCTCGCTGACTCGACGCGCGACCTTGCCCGCCTCGAGGCCCGCCGCGGGCATCTGCGCGCCGGCATCGAGGCCTGCGAGGAAGTCCTCTCCGACTTCGTCGACCCCGACGGCAGCGAGATGCCGGCCGCAGCGCGGATCCACCTGGCGCGGGCCGAGATACTCGCGCGGTTGGGAGACCCTGGTGCGGTGGCCGCCGCTGAACGAGCGATCGAGCTCGCGCGCCGCGGCGGCGACCTCACGTCGCTGCATGAGTCACGCGCACTTCGCGATCGCGCCGCAGCGATGGCTCCTCGCTCGCTGCCTCGGACGTCGCTCATCGAGCCGCTAACGGCGCGCCAGCTCGAAGTCTTGCGCCTCGTTGCGGCCGGGCGGTCCAATCGTCAGATCGCCGCCGAGCTGTTCGTGACCCTCAGCACGGTCAAGACCCACGTCCACACCGTGTCCGGGAAGCTCGGGGCGGCGAACCGGGTCGAGGCAGTGGCGCGGGGGAGAGAGCTCGGCCTGCTCGCGTAGCTCTCGCCGGAATCGCCCTTTGCGCGGACGGGATGGCTCGGCAAATCAACCCTCATGCCGATCCAAGGATTGATGCGCGCCCGGCGGGTTGACCCTCAGCCTAGGCAGCAGGTCGCCGGCCGGATGGGCCGGCCCGGAACCGGAAGGCTGGAGCCATGCCGCTGCTCATCGCCCTTGTTCTTGTCGGCCACGGAGTCATGCACATCGGGGCCGTTGCCTGCGGCCTCCTATTCGCGTCCACACCGCCCTCGATCGTGACCGGAACGGGGGTCAACTTGGATGCCGTCAAGGCGATCGCGGTCGTGTTCACCTCGGTCACCGTCGCCGGATACCTGCTCGCGGCGCTGGCCGGAGCCGGGATCCTCGTTCCGAGGAGCTGGCGACGCCCGCTCGTCGTGGTCGCCTCGCTCGCCTCGGCAACCATCCTCGTGGGTTTGATCAGCCTTCCCGCCGTGCCCGGCCTCGCGATCGACGCGATCCTCGTGTGGGCGGTGGTCGTGCCGTCCTGGCAACCGACCCCGGTCCTCGATGGTCGTGTGCGAACAGAGCGCACGGCGCACTAGGAGCCGCGTAGCCTTACGGACGAGGAGGTTCGAAGTGAACGTCCTGGTCGCGTACGCGACCCACCGGGGGCACGGCACGTCCACAGAACGCCGGTGTCCGCGAGGACCTCGGACCAGGGAGTCGTAGGCCGTTCCGGTGGCGTTGATCATCGCGGTCGACGCCGCCGGCGCCGTCGTCGGGTTCATGAGCGTCCAGCGGAGGGTCGAGCCGCCGGCCCGTGGAGGCCGAGTCTGATCCCGACCGTCGTGGCGTTCGTCGTGAAGAAGACGACGAACCGAGAGCGGTAGGCGGTCGACGCCGCGAGGGCGAACGAGAGCCCGGCCGAATTGGCAAGGCGCTCGATGGTCAAGCGGCGGGGCCGCCACCAACGCCCGGCAACTGATGACCAATGGCCCTGCGTTGCCCTTCGAACCCGACGTCCCGATCGCGATGCTCGCCGCGCTTGGCGGTGACGACGGTATGGTGGTGGCGACCCCGCTTCCGGTCGCACGCGAGAGCTCCGAGGTTACTCGAAGGATGCGACAGCGGCCATCCCGGATCCCGGTGTCGTCGAGGACCACGCTCTTCGACGAGCTCGCGGACCGGGCAGGGTCGACGAGACCGGAAGCGTCGCGGCCTGACCCACGATCCGAAGTTCGACGATCCGGCCATCGCCGTGGCCCTCCGGCGCGCGGGCCGCTTCCGTGGGGGCCCTCGGGAGTCGAGGGACGCAGCGGGGCGGCTGTCGCGCCTCCGGGAGCAGGGGATCGACGACGCCGATCTGGCCCGCATCCACGGACCCATCGGGCTCGACCTCGGCGGCGACACGCCGGTCGAGATCGCCTCGCGATCCTGGCCGAGATCGTCGCAGCCAGGCATGTGGGGCGCCCGAACGCCCAGCCAGGCGCTCGCCCCCTGTCGTTCAGTTGACCGACCGAACCGCGCGGACAACGGCGTCGATCCGGGATCGATCATCGCCGAGAGGCCGGCGGACAGTCTCGGCCCGTTCGATCGAGAGCCCGGGTAGTTCCGACGCGATCTCGGCGGCGGTGAAGAGCACCTCGGGATCCTGCGGGCCGCCTGTGCCCTCGACGAGGTTCGAGCGATCATGGCCAACGACGAGCAGCGTGCCGCCGGGCGCGACCGCCCGCACGGCCATCCGGTGAACCGCCCGGCGGTCGGCTGGTGGCATGTGAATGAAGACCAGGGTGACGAGGTCGAACGACGCCTCCGGCGGCCGCCATTCGAGAAGGTCGGCAAGGACCCAGTCCACGGCAACGCCATAGGCCCGGGCCAGGGCTCGGGCGCGTTCGAGCCCGACCGACGAGAAATCGACCCCGGTCACGCGCCACCCACGCCGCCCCAGCCACACCGCGTTCCCGCCGTCGCCAGCGCCGAGGTCGAGGGCGCGGCCGGGCGTCAGACGCGCGACCTCCTCCTCGAGCGATGGGTCGATCTCGATCAGCTCGATGGGCTCGCCCGCCGCGTGCCGCTCGTCCCAGTGGGCCCGGCGATCCTGGCCGACATCCATGGACTACGCCTCCGATCTTCCGCCTTCGTCGGTCCCAACGAGAGGGGCGCCAAGGGTCGTTCGGCCCCGTGCATCAGGCATATCGCTCGGGCTCCGTTGTACCAACCGCCGTTAGAATGACAGAACACCGACGCGTGCCGGGGGTGCCCGGGGCCGAGCGCGTGGAAAACATCGGGGCATGACGCGGCCCCCACCTTGGACCGCGCGTTCGCCATCAGGTGGTGCTTGACGGTCGAGCCCGGTGGGGAGCCCGGGAGTCGGTGTGGATCGAACCATCCCGCCGTCATGCCCCCAAGCGTCGACGAGAACCGATCAGCAACCTGGTCCACGCGGCCGGGCTCCGAACCTCGGCACTCACCGCTCAGGCGTCGATGACCACGCAGTCGATGGGCAAGCTGATCGACGGCCTGGAGTCGAAGGGGTACGTCGAGTCGCGCCCGGACCCCGCGGACTGACGCGCGAAGCGCGTCTTTCTCGCCGAGCGGGGCCGAGCCGCGGTCGCGGCCTCCGGTGACGCGGGGCGCGCCCAGGAGGTCGGCATCAGGGGCAGCCTTGGTGCGGACGGCTGCGCACTGCTGCGCCAGCCGTTGCGACCTCATCGAGGGCGCATGACCCCAGACGTACCCCGCATCGGGGCACGCAGGATCGCGCAGCGGTCGAGCTCCGCGGCGCGGCGTCGGAGCGCGAACGGCGCGCCGGCTCGCTACGGCGTGACGGTCACGGCGGAGAACATGCCCGCCTTGAAATGGCCCGGGATGTTGCACACGAAGAGATAGGAGCCGGGCTGGGTCAGATCGACGGTTCGCGTCTGCGTGCCGCCGGGATCGATGTTGTCGCCGTCGCTGACGAGCGTGATGCCCCGCGGGGCCAGGATCCACACGAGCTGTGCCGTGGTCGCCGCCCCCACCTTGGATCGTGCGTTCGCCAGGTGGTGCTTCACGGTCGAGTGCGACAGGCCGAGTCGGTGGGCCGCGGCCTTCTCGGAGCCGGCCGCCAAGACCGCGGCGACGACCCGGACCTCGCGGTCGGTGGCGCGCGGAAGGGTGACGGGACCTTCGCGTCATGCGCTGCGGACCAGGTCGCAAGGCTCTGGCGGCTCGGCGAGACGCCTCGTGATCGGAAGGTCGTTGGTGGCGGGGCTATCCCTCTCGCCCCGACCATCCGTACTAAACGCCAAGCCCGCGTTTAGTCGGAGTGGCACGGAGTCGAACGCCTCCGACCAGCCGTGAGCATCGGCCTGTGGCGTCGGGTGGATCGTGACCGACTGGACCCCCAGGACCTCGACCTTCTCGAAGATCGCCTCCGTCAGGAGACGCCGCCCTGAGTCGTCCCGCAGACGCCCACAGGGCCGGGAGGTCTTGGAGCCAAGCGACGACCCCCGCCGCCGAGACGATCTTGCTGGAAGCCCTTGCGCTCGCCTCCTCCGCATCGAGGTCCGCCATCACTTCCTCGAGGGCGTGGGTCCTGCGGTCCCCTCGATCCGGGCGAATGTGAAGGTGGTGCCCGGGTGGGTGTCGAGGCCCGCGACGACCCGGCGCCGTAACGACGACGGCCTTGCCAGCCAGCTTCAAGGGAGCTCCTTCGCCGAGCCGACGTCGACGTACTGCATCGGCGCGAGGGCCGTCGTTCAGTCGGGCCCGGCGTAGGTGCCAGCCGTCTCAGGGAACATCGCCTTGATGATCCGGAAGGCCGAGATGTCCACGGTGGCGTCCATGTGCAGGTAGACCGCCGCGTCGCGCAGGTACTTCTCGATGCCGAGGTCGAGCATCGCGCCGTGCCCACCGTGCAGCTCCAGGGCGTCACGGCAGACCGCGAAGACCTCCTCCGAGGCGAAGACCTTGACCATGTTGCAGAGCTTCTCGGCGTCGGCGGCGTTCTGGTCCACGGCCCGCGCCGCGTGGCGCAGGAACGCGCTGACCGCGTCGAGCCGGGTGGCCATGCGGGCCAGGCGGAGCGCGACCGCCTGATGCTTGATCAGGATCTTGCCGCCCTGGACGTGCTGCTGCACGAACGCTGCCGTGTCCTCGAAGGCGGCGATTCCGGTGCCCAGGTTCTTGGCCGCCTGGAGGATCTTCCCGGGCCGGAAGTAGACCCCGGCCTTGCCCAGTGCGTCGCCCTGGACGAGGAGGTGGTCCTCCGGGACCCGGCAGTCCTCGAACACGATCTCGCCGTTGTTCATGTACCGGCCGCCGATCGTCTCGTTGCAGCGCGTGACCGTCAGCCCCGGCGTGTCGCGCGGGACGAGGAAGCTGCTCGTGCCCTGGAGCATCCCGACGCGCCGGGTCGGTGTTGGCGTAGACGACGTAGAGCGAGGCATCGTAGCCGTTGCTGATGTAGTGCTTGCGGCCGTTGATCGTCCACTGGCCGTCAGCGAACGTCGCCCGGGTGTCCATGTTGGCTTCGGGCACGTTGTAGGGAAGCCAGCGGTCGGAGGCGCCCTTCGGCTCGGTCAGGGCGTGGGCCATCAGGAACGAGGGGTCCGCCATGAAGCGGGGGAACCAGCGCGCCTGCAAGTGCTCGGGCGCCACGTTCCGCAGGAGCACCGAGACCTTCCAGCCCTGGGCCAGCTTGTCGGCCAGCCCGGCGTCGCCGCGGCCGAGCTCAGTGGCGATCACCGCGAACGTCTGGGCCTCGGTTCCGGGGTCGAGCTCGATGCCGCCGTACGCATCGGGCACGCCCAGGCCGCGCAGGCCCGCGGCGTCGGCCTCCTCGAGGATCGCGCGGGGAAGCCGAGCGTCCGGATCGAAGAGCCACTCGCGTGTTCGGTCCTCCTTGATGAAAGGGATCACGACCCGGTCCACGTAGGCTCGCGTCGTCTGCTGGATCAGGCGCTGCTCGGCCGACAGCTCGAGCTCGTCCATCCGGTACGCCATGCGGCGATCCTTCCCCTGCGGGCTCAGCCCGCGATGCGACTATTCGACGGGCTGGCCGGCGGGGACCCTCTCCGGTCCGATCCAGATCGTCTGGATGTTGGTGAATTCGCGGATCCCGAACGGCCCGAGCTCGCGTCCCCAGCCGCTCCGCTTCACGCCCCCGAACGGGAGGCGCGGGTCGGAGGCAACCATGCCGTTGACGAAGACCGCACCCGACTCGATCGTCCGGGCGAGGGTCTCGCCCCGGGCGACGTCGCCGGTCCAGATCGCCGCGCCGAGGCCGTACTCGGAGGCGTTGGCGACGGCGACGGCCTCCTCCGCGTCGGCGACGCGCCGGATCGCCGCCACCGGGCCGAAGGTCTCCTCGGCGAAGGCGGGCATCTCGTCGCGGACGTTGACCAGGACCGTCGGGGCGTAGAACGAGCCCGGGCCCTCGACCCGGTGCCCGCCCGTCAGGACCCGCGCCCCGGCGCGGACCGAGGCGTCGACCTGGCGCTCGAGCGCATCGCGCAGGTCGGCCCGGGCAAGCGGCCCGACCTGGGTGGCCGGGTCGAGCGGGTCACCCACGCGGAGGGCTGCCACGCCAGCCGCGAAGCGGTCCTCGAACTCCGCGGCCACGGCCTCGATGACGATGAAGCGCTTCGCCGCAATGCACGACTGCCCGGTGTTCTGGTTCCGGGCGCGGACCGAAGTCGCCGCGGCGGAGGCCACGTCGGCGTCGTCGAGGACGATGAAGGGGTCCGAGCCGCCCAGCTCGAGCACCGTCTTCTTGAGCGCCGCGCCTGCGATCGCCGCGACCCGCGCCCCCACGTCCGAGCTTCCGGTGAGGGTCACTGCCCGGATCCGCGGGTCGCGGATCACCGGCTCGACGGCGGCGCCCGAGAGGAGCAGGGTGCGGAAGAGGCCGGGCGGGAAGCCCGCCTCCTCGAACGCGGCGCCGATGGCGAGCGCGGAGCGCGGGATGTTCGAGGCGTGCTTGAGAATCGCGCCGTTGCCGGCCATCAGCGCCGGCGCGGCGAACCGCATGACCTGCCAGAACGGGTAGTTCCAGGGCATCACCGCGAGCACGACGCCGAGCGGCTCGAACGCCACCAGGCTGCGCCTCGCGTTGGTGGCGATCTCCTCGTCGGCGAGGAAGACGGCTGCCTCGTCGGCGTAGAACTCGCAGGCCCAGGCGCACTTGTCGATCTCGGCGAGCGCCTCGACGATGGGCTTGCCCATCTCGAGCGTGATCAGGCGGCCATACTCCTCCCGCCGGGACCGGAGGTGCGCGGCGAGGCGCCGCATCGCAGCGGCCCGCTCATCGAAGGAGGCCCTGCGCCAGGACCGCTGCGCAGCGTCGGCGCCCGCGATCGCGGCCTCGACCTCGTCCGGGGTCGCCGCCGGCAGCCGCTCCAGGAGCTCGCCGGTCGCCGGGTTGATCGATTCCAGCCAGTCGCCCATCAGCGCAGCTGCTCCCCCATCCAGTCGGTCATCGCCGGCCGGTACTTGTACGTGATGTTGTTGCAGACGTGGTTCCCGTCCGGGTAGAGGAGCAGCGTGGCATTCGGCGCCTCGCGGGCGATCCGCTCGGCCTGCTCGGGCGGGAAGAGCCGATCTCGTGCGCCGTGGACCACGAGGAGCGGCTGGCGCACCCGGTCGAGCACCCCGTAGAGGGCCAGGGACCGCGAGCGCTCGAAGGCCTCCGCCTCGTCCCTCGACTTGGTGTAGAAGACGTATCCGCCGCGCGTGAGGTCGTTCAGGGCGCCCCAGCATTCGGACAGGTCGTACGGACCGGCCAGCGCGATGAGCGCCCGGATGCGGGGCTCGCCGGCGGCGGCGAGGGGTCCGTAGATCCCGCCCATGCTGATCCCCAGTAGGCCGACACGACCGGCGTCGACGTCGGAGCGGGCCTCGAGCGCGTCGATGATCGGCCGGACGACGCCGGCCCAGTCGGCACGGATCGGGAAGCGCGGCGCGCTCTCGCCCTGGCCCGGGCCGTCCACCGTGAGCGTCGCCATCCCGCGCCGCAGAAAGTCCTGCTCCATCGTGAAGAGCTCCTCCTTCACGGAGTCGAGCCCGGGCACGACGAGGACGACCGGCGGTCGGTCGACGTCCCGCGGCCGGCGCAGGTGACCGGGGATCGTGGTGCCTTCGAAGGGGATGTCGAGGCGCACACCGGGGGGATCGAGATGCGGCAACGCGCGCGCGTAGGACGAGACAGTGAGGGCGCTCAGCTCGAGGTGCAGGGCGAGATCCTCGAACCACAGGAACTTCCCGAGGTGGTACGAGACGGCCGCCTGCCGGTACGCCTCTGTAGCGGTGACCGTCGCGGCCGCGTGCCTCGGCCGCCTCGGCGAGCTCGCGGTGTATGTCGCCGACGGCCTTCCAGTTCGGCGCCCAGTCCGCCCACTCGGTGGTCGCGGCCTGGACGCGCTCGAAGTCGTTGACGTCCACCCCGTTGGCCACGAAGCGCGGCTTCCAGTGCGAGACGGCGAGCTGGACCCGGCTCGGCGCCGCCTCACTCACGGTGGCCTCCGGCGCCTGTCGTGCGGTTGCCGGTCGTGCGGTTGCCGGTCATCGGCTCCTCCTCACGGGGTCAGCATCACCCGGATCGCGCCGTCCCGGCGCTCCGTGAACGTCGCCCACGCCTCGGCGAACCGCTCTAGGGGGAAGTGGTGGGTCGTGAGCGCGGCCACGTCGACCGCGCCTAACGCCAGGAGCGCCAGCGCCCGCCCCGACACGCCCTTCGGGTTGGCCACCGATCCGAGCACGTCGATGTGGCCCCGGACGATCGTCGAGAGGTCGATCGGCGGGAAGGTGACCCCCTGGCCGGTCGCCCCGCCGAGGACGACCCGGCCGCCGCGACGGGCTGTCCCGAGGGCCAGGGCGGCCGCGTCGGCGGTGCCGGCGAACTCGACGACGACGTCCGCCGTCCCGGCGAGGGGCCCGGCGTCCTCCTCGTCCACGACCGCGTCGGCGAAACGCGCCGCCCGCGCCAGGCGCTCGCCGCGACCCACCAGGATCACGCGGCCGGCGCCGCTGGCCCGGGCGAGCTGCGCCGCGCAGAGCCCGATCGCCCCGGGCCCGATGACCACGACGGTCTCGCCGGCGAGGAGGTGAGCGCGCTCGATGGCCCACAGGGCGACGCCGAGGTTGTCGGTCCAGGCGCCGTCTGCCGTGCTGACCGCGTCGGGCAGCGGATGGAGCGCGGCCACGGGCACGCTGGCGTACTCGGCCAGGCCGCCGGCGATCGTGAACCCGACGTGGGCGTGTCCCATCTCCGTCCGGCCGTAGTTCCGGCACAGGTTGTAGAGCCCCTCCCGGCAGCGGTCGCAGACTCCGCAGCCGACGTGGACCTCGACGCCGACGCGCGTCCCGGGCGCCGGAGCATTCACCCCGGGCCCGAGCGAGACGACGGTGCCGGAGAACTCGTGGCCGGGGATGTGCGGGAAGCGGGTGCCGGCGAAGCGCCCGGCGAGGATCTTGCGGTCGGTCGCGCAGACCATCGACGCCGCGACCCGGACCAGGGCGTGCCCTGGCGCCGGCGCGGGCGTCGGGACCGATGCCACGGCGAACTGCTCGGGCGCTTCGAAGACGACCGCCCGCATCGTCGCCGGAGGTGCCTCGGTCATGGCTCGACGATCACCTTGAGGGCGCCGTCCACGCGCTCGTTGAACGTGCGGAGCGCCTCCTTGAACTCGGAGAGCGGGAAGTGGTGGGTGATCAGGCGATCCGCCGGGATCCGGCCGTCGGCCATCAGCGGAATCACCGACTCCATCGTGTTCCGGTTCGCCCGCACCCCGTAGAGGTCGACCTCCTCGAGGACGACCTTCTGGAAGTTGACCTGGGTCGGCTCCTTCGGGATGCCCGTGAAGGCGACCCGGCCACCCTTCCTCACCATCCCGATCGCCTGGCCCACGGAGTCCTTCGAGCCGGCCGAGTCGATGGCGACGTCCACGCCGATGCCGCCCGACCACTCGCGGACCCGGGCGACGGGGTCGCCGTCGTGGTAATCCACGGTCTCGAAGCCGAGCTCGCGGGCCCGCTCGAGGCGCCGCCCGCCGCCGACGACGACGACCCGGGAGGCCCCCAGCGTCCGGGCGCACATCCCGACGAGGAGCCCCATCCCGCCCGAGCCGACGGAGGCCACCATGTCGCCGGGCTCGATCCCCGGGCGGCGGACCGAGTGGAGCGCGATCGAAGCCGTGTCGCAGAGGGCGGCCGTCTCGTATGCCATGGCGTCGGGGATCCGGAAGACGGCCTTGATGGTGTGCACGACGTACTCCGCATACGCCCCCTGCGAGTAATGGCCGTACTGGCGGTGGCCCAGATCCTCCCGCCCATAGTTGAAGCACAGGTTGTAGCGCCCGATCCGGCACATCCGGCACAGGCCGCACCCTGAGTGGCTGGTTCCGGCGACGCGCGTGCCGATGGTGAACCCGTTCTGCTCGGCGATCGCTCCCGCCGCCACGACGTCGCCGGACCATTCGTGACCGGGGATGAACGGGTACGCCCGCGGCCAGCGGCCCGGGAAGCCGCCCTCGATGATCTCGGCGTCCGTGCCGCAGATCGCGATCGCCCGGACCCGGCACAGGACCTCGTTGGCGGCCGGCTCCGGGACGGGGACGTCGCGGATCTCGAACTCGTGCGGAGCGGTGAGCACCAGTGCCTGCATCTCTACTCCTCCGGGAACGCGGCGACGCGGCAGACGCTGGCTTCGCCACCCTGCCAGCGCCATGGGAAGGCGCCCATGACGACGCGTCGGCCGGCAACCTCTGCGATCTCCCCGCCGAGGTTCTCGAGCATCGACACGTCGTTTCGGGCCGTGGCGTAGTGGATGTACTCGAAGTCCCTGATGGGCAGGGTCTCCTCGATCGGCTGGCCGGTCTGCGCCTCGTACTCCGCGACGAGGTCGGGGCGCATGTGGCGGACGCGGGTGTAGAGCGAGTGGTCGATCGAGGCGAGGTCGGCGCCGATCCACTTGATCCGCTTCTCGATCAGGTAATCGATGACCTCGGGCCGGGGCCCCGGATGGCGGTCGAAGTAGGTGACGTCGTCGCGCGCCGGCTGCGTCCAGTTGTAGCGGTCCCAGCCCGTGTAGAGGACGACGATGTCTCCCTCGCGAATCTCCTCGCCCGCGGGAATGCAGCGCTCGATGTCCTCGAGGCTGTAGTAGCTCCAAGCCGTCGTGATCGGCCGGAGGTCGATGACGAGACCGGTGCCGTAGAGGTCCCCCAGCTCGATCTTCCCGAGGTCCCTGCCCGTCTCGCAGTAGTGGCTGGGCGCGTCGATGTGGGTGCCGGTGTGCATGTTCGTCTTCACGAGCATCGTGCTCTTGCGGTCACGGTGATGCGTCGTGATGTCCGTCACCTCGATCGAGGCGAACTGGGGCCAGGTGGGCATCCGGTCGCCCCAGGGCTGGGTGAGGTCGACGAGACGGGTCATGGTCGGACTCCGGTGCTCATTGGGGGTTGGCGCGCGCCCCCGGAGGGGCGTCTGTCGATGAACGGATAACGAGTTCCGTCGGCAGCGTCACGCGGACGTTGCCGATCGGACGGCCCTGCAGCCGGTCGATGAGGAGGTGCGCGCCGGCGCTGCCCATCTCGAACTGCGGCACGCGGACCGTGGTAAGCGCGGGCTCGAGGAAGCCGGCGAGCGGGATGTCGTTGAAGCCGACGACAGAGATGCCGCGGGGAACGACGATCCCGAGATCCCGAAGGCTCTGAAGCACCCCGATCGCGATGAGGTCGTTGGCCGCGAATACGGCGGTCGGCCGGGCCCGACCCGCGAGCATCGTGGCGAGCGCGCGACTGCCGGCCTCCACCGTGAACGCGGCGGCCTCCACAACGAGCCCGGGATCGTTCGCGAGGCCGCGGAGGCGGACTCCCTCCCGGTACCCGTCGAGGCGCTCGAGGCCCGTGGTCGTCGTCTGCGGACCAGCGATGTGCGCAACGCGGCGATGCCCGAGCCCGGCCAGGTGGGCGACCGCCGCGACCGCCGCGGCGCGGTTGTCGACGACGACCGCGAGGTCGCCGGCGAACTTCGTGGCGCGGTTCAGAAGGACGAACGGGAGCTCCTCCGCATCTCGAAGCTCGGCGATCGTGTCGTCGGCCATCTGCGAGGAGGCGATGAGCAGCCCGTCCACCTGGCGCTGGGGGAGGAGCCGGAGGTAGGTTGCCTCGCGGGCTGGATCGTCCTCGGTGTTGCAAAGAATCAGGTTGTAGCCGCGCTCGAGGGCGGCCTCCTCGGCGCCCTTGATGATCGGGGAGAAGAACGGGTTCGAGATGTCCGGGACGAGCATTCCGAGGGTCAGCGTCTGCTGCAGCCGGAGGCCCCGGGCGATCGCGGACGGCCGGTAGCCGAGCCGGTCGGCGGCCGCGACGACGCGCTGGCGTGTGGCGGGCAGCATCGTTGACTCGGTGCGGCCGTTGAGGACGCGCGACACCGTGGACGGATGGACGCCGGCCTCCGCCGCGACGTCCACGATGGTCGCCCTTGTCCTCGTCGCACTCACGGCTGGCGCAGCAAGCTCGCCCCGACCGCGGCGCTCTCGCCGAGGTAGAGGCGCTTGACCTCCGGGTCGTCGAGAAGGGCCTGGCCTTCTCCGCGCAGCTTGATCGTCCCGAGCTCCATGACACACCCGGAGCGCGCCGCGCCGAGCCCGGTTCGCGCGTTCTGCTCGACGAGAAGGATCGTGACCCCCTGCTCGTTGAGCTCGCGCATCTTGGCCATCACGGTGCGCGACGCCCGCGGCTCGAGGCCCAGCGTGGGCTCGTCGAGGAGCAACAGGCGGGGCGAGGTGACGATCGCGCGGGCCATCTCGACCTGCTTCTGCTCGCCGCCGCTCAGCAGGCCGGCCTTCCGGTCTGCCTGCTCGACGACGATCGGGAAGAGCGTCGACGCGGCGCGGTAGCGCTCGCGCGCCACCGCCCGGTCGCGGATGCTGTAACCGCCCATCAGCAGGTTCTCGTGGACGGTCATCTGGGGGAACGTGCTGCGGCCCTGGGGAACGTGGGCGATGCCGCGCCGAAAGAGGATGTCGGGCCGGAGCCCGGCCACGTCCTCCCCGTCGAAGCGGATGCTGCCGCGCCGGGGCCGGATCATCCCGGAAAGGACCCGCAGGAGCGTGGACTTGCCGGCGCCGTTGGGGCCGATGAGGCACACGAAGTCGCCCTCGGCGAGGGTGAGGTCGACGCCGCGCAGGACGTCGCCGCCGCTGCCGTAGCCGGCGAAGAGCCCCTCGATGTCGAGCAGCATCGTCAGTCTCCGAGGTACGCGTCGAGGACGATCGGGTTGTCCCGGATGGCCGAGGGCGAGCCCTGGGCGATCACCGTGCCGCGGTGCATCACGATCACTGGGTCGCACAGGTTCATCACGAAGCCCATGTTGTGCTCGATGATCAGGAAGGTGACACCGCGCCCGTTGAGCTCCCGGACGTGGCCGGCGAGCTTTTCGATCATCACCGGGTTCAGCCCGCCGGCGGGCTCGTCGAGCATGACGATGTCTGGGTCGGCCATCAGCGCGGCGGCGAGCTCCAGGAGCTTCTGCTGCCCGAAGGAGAGGCTGCCGGCGGGCTCGTCCCGCAGCTTGAGGAGGCCGAAGAACTCGAGGAGCACCTCGGCCCGCTCCCGTTCGTGGCCCTTCACGGCGGCCGTGAAGAGCGAGCGCAGGGTGAGCTGCCGGATGGGGACGATCATGTTCTCGAGGACGGTCATGCGCTTGAAGATCCGCGTGATCTGGAACGTACGCATGACGCCGAGATGGACGATGTCGCTGGGCCGGCGCCCGGCGACGGCGACGCCGCGGACGTAGATCTGGCCGCGGTCCGGCTCGTAGAAGCCGGTGATGCAGTTGAAGAGCGTGGTCTTGCCCGACCCGTTCGGGCCGATGAGCGCCGTGATGCTGCCCTGCCGGACCTCGAACGAGCAGTCCGTGAGGGCCCGGATGCCGCCGAACGATTTCTCGATCCCGGCAACCGCCAGGAAGGTGGAGTCGTCCCGGACGGATGCGTCGGCGGCCGGTGCCAGCAATGGCGCGCTCATGATGCCTCCCCCGGAGCCGGCTCGCCGGCTCTCAAAGCGCTGCGTGCCCGGCGTGCCCGCCATTCGGTCCAGGTCGGGAGGATGCCGTTGGGCAGGAACATCACGACCAGGACGAGGGCGACGCCGAGGGCGATCAGGTGGACCTGGCCCGCGATCTCCGACGGGATCACATAGATCAGGTAGGAAGAGAGCGGCTGGATGATGAACGCTCCGAGGACCGGGCCCCAGACCGTCCCGCGGCCGCCGACGAGGCACATGATCAGGACGCCCAGGGTGAGGATCAGCTCGAAGGCGAGGTCGGGGTCCACGTAGTTGAGGTACTGGGCCTGGAGCGCCCCGGCCGCCCCGGCGAACGAGACGCTGATCGAGAAGGCCAGGATCTTGTAGAAGGACGTGTTGACGCCCGAGCCGTCCGCCTTGCCCTCCTCCTCGCGGATGGCGATCAGGCCAAGGCCGAACTTCGAGCGCCGGATCGCCAGGGACACCAGGATGGCCACGACCATCAGGCCCAGCATCGAGTAGTAGAAGGGCAGGATCACCAGGTCGGCGGGCAGCTTCAGGAGGGGCAGGTAGAGGCCCGAGCTGCCGCCGGTGACGGTTCGCAGGTTGAGCGCCAGGAGCTGGACCACGTAGCTGAAGGTGAGGGTCACGATGACGAAGGTCGTGCCCCGTGCCCGCAGCGAGATCCAGCCGAGGCCCGCCCCGATCACGGCGGCCAGGAGCCCCACGAACGGCGCGCTGACGAAGACCGGGATCCCGAAGTTGACGACGAGGAGCCCGCCGACGTACGAGCCGATCCCGAAGAAGCCGACGGTGGCGAGCGAGACGTAGCCCGCGTAGCCACCGAGGATGTCCCAGCCGACCGCCATGGCGGCGTACATGAAGGTGACGAGGAGCAGGTCGAGGTAGAAGCCCTCTTTCACCAGGACGGGGAGGAGGATGAAGACCGCGAGGGCCACGATCGGGAAGAGCCGGCGAGCGTTCATCGGGCTACAGGCTCTCACGCGCCGTGGCGCCGAACAGGCCCTGGGGCCGCACGATCAGGATCCCGAACAGGACGCCGTAGAAGACGAGGGGCGCCCAGTCGAGGGGCAGGAAGACGACCGCCACCTGCTCGGCGAGCCCGAGGATCATCGCCGCCACGAACGTGCCCGTGAGGCTCCCCATCCCCCCGAGGACGACGATCGCCAGAAGCTTCCCGATCCACAGCCAGTGGGTCGCAGGGTAGAAGGCGAAGAGCATCCCGAAGAGCGGCCCGCCGGCCGCCGCGAGCGAGACCCCGATGGCGAAGGCGAGCATCGTCACGAGCTCCACGTTGACGCCCACGAGGGCGGCCGTCCGGGGGTCCTGGGTGGTCGCCCGGATCGCCCGGCCCAGATCGCTCCGGGTGAGGAGCCAGACGAGCCCGCCGAGCACGAGCAGCGCCGCCCCCGCCGCCACGACGCGGATGAGCGGCACGTAGATGACGCCGCCGACGTCGAAGCTCTGCAGCGAGTAGCCGGTCTTGATGGCCTGGAACGACGAGGACCACAGGCTGCCCTGGAGCCCCTCCAGGATGATCGCGACCCCGAACGCCAGGAGCACCGTCAGCGTGACGTCCTGCCCGCCGAGACGGCGCAGGACCACCCTCTGGGCGACCGCGCCGGCGACGAAGAAGACGGGCATGATGATCACGATGGAGGCGATCGGATCGAGGCCGTAGGTCGTGTAGAGCAGCCAGGACACGTACGCCGCGGTCACGATCATCGCCGCGTGGGCCACGTTGACCACGCGCATGATCCCGAAGATCAGCGTCAGGCCGGAGGCCATGAGCGCGTAGACGCCGCCGGTCAGGATGCCGAGGACGATCGCCTGGAGGAGGAGATCCCAGTTCAACTCGCAGTCCCCTTGCGGTGCCCCATGAGACGACCGAGCGCCAGCCGGCCGTTCCGGTGGCGCTCGGTCGGGCGGAGACCTACCAGTTGGGCTTCGGGTACTGCGGATCCGCATCCTTGTTCGGGTCGCCCGCGGGCGCGACCACGTGGAGGTTGTTGTTCTGGTACTGCTCGAGGAGGTAGCTGCCGTTCGGCCGACCGACGGCGTCCCAGCCGATCAGGCCCTGGATGGTCTGGACCTTGTTCGCGTGGAGCCAGCCGGTGATGGTCTTGTTGTCGAGGCACTGGGTCGCCGTCACGGCCGCCTGCAGCACCTGGCCGACCGAGTAGCCCTCTGCGGACTCGGTCGCGATGTCGGTCTCCTTGGGGAACATCGCGTGGTACTCGGTGACGAACTGGTCGTTGCCTGGCGCCTTCGACGTCTGGATCCAGCCATCGCCGGAGAAGATCCCCTCGACCTTGGTGCCCAGTGCTTGCTTGAACGGGCCGGTCGTGCTCGGACCGCTCGTGTAGTAGACGGCCTTGGGCTGGTAGTTGATGGAGGAGTACGCCTGGGTCTGCGCCATCGAGTCGCTGCCGATCGTGCCGCCGAGGACGATGTCCGCGCCGGATGCCTTGACCTTGGCCGCGATGGACGCGAAGTCGGTCTGGGTCGGCGGGTAGACGTCCTTGTAGACGGTCTTGATGCCGGCCGCCTCGAGGGTGGCCTGGGCGCCGTTCTCGGTCGCCGAGACGAACGGGTCATCCTGCTGGGGATACGCCGCGGTCGCCGGCCGCTGGTCGGCCGGCAGCGAGAGGATGTACTGGACGAACGGGTCGGCCTGGTGGTCGGCCGTGGCGGGCTGGACAAAGAAGATGTTGTCGAATCCGCGCTGGAAGACTGCCGGCGCGCCGCCGGCGCCCTCGATGAAGGCGTAGCCGTACTTGTTGGCTACCGCCGACGTCGGGATCGTGAGGGCGGACGAGAAGGGACCGAACATGAGGTCCACCTTGTCCACTGTGGCCAGGCGTTCCATCTGGCTCACGGCCGTGACGGCCAGGCTCTGGTTGTCGTAGACCTTGAACGCGACCGGGCGTCCGAGGAGGCCGCCGGCGTCGTTTACCTCCTTGGCCCAGACCTGGTAGCCATGCTGGATCGCCGTGCCCGGGTCGGACTTGTCGCCGGTGAGGGCCTGCGAGACGCCGATGACGATCGGTCCGGTTCCCGCCGGGAGCGGGCATGCCACTGCGGCGGCCGACGCGGACGGTGCAGCGGCCGACGCCGACGGCGCTGCCGATGCCGACGCGGCGGCGGAGCTCGTGGGCGCGGCGGAAGCCGCGACGCTCGGCGGCGCCGCGGACGGGCTCGGAGATGCGGCGCTCGAGCACGCCGCAACGACGACCGCACCGGCGGCCAGGAACGCAAGGAAGAGCCGACCCCCCGGCACGCCAGTCGTAGGCTTCGAACGGAGCATTGTGCTGACCTCGCTTCGCCTCTAGGACGCCGGGCACGAAATCGATTGCTCGGTCGGCGGATTATAGGGCGCATGGGGGTCGTGTCAATACCCGAAACCAGGCCGCGGGCGGCGAGAAATGTCGTCCCCAACGGGGAGTCAGCGCTTGGCCCAGTAGTCGTCGCTCGCCCTGGTCGTCGCGGCGGCGTCCGCGCTCTCGAAGCCGGGCGCCATCGACGCTGCGTCGCCGGCGAGGACGGCATGGTGCTCGATGTCGAGCAGCCGCAGCCAGCTCTGCTGGCCCATGGTGAGGGCGATGAAGGAGCCCAGCTCGACGAGCTCGGGCTCGCTGAAGTGGCGATGGAGCCGCTCCCAGAACGCGTCGTCGGTCTCCAGGCGCCAGGTGATCGCCTCGGCGTAGGCGAGGGCCGCCTTCTGGCGCTCGTCGTAGATGTCGGACTTCTCGAAGTTCAGCAGCTGGTCGTACTTGCCCTCGAGGAGCCCCTGCGCCGATGCCTGCAGCGAGCGCTGGTTGCCGCAGAACTCGCACTTGACGGTGCGCGAGACGTAGACCCGGCAGAGCTCCTTGATGGTGTGGTCGCAGACGCCCTCGCGGAAGATCGCCTGCCAGGCATTCGCGAACGACCAGAAGACAGCCGGGACGTGGGCCCGGACCGCCTGGCTCTCGGGGCGCGGCGTCCCGATGCGCGCGCAGCGCTCCAGCTCGGCGCGCATCGCCTGGTCGAGCGTGTCCGGGTCGACGTAGCTGATCCGTGGTCTGCCGGTCAATGCCCCTCTCCTCGTGCCGGGCCGGGCGGCCGCCCGCCCGTCGCCCGGCAAGCATAGGGACCCGCGCAATGCCACCCGGAGGGCAGCCGACGATGCGCCGGGCCGGCGCCCGACTTCCCGGGCCGCCCCGCGAGACACACCCGGCGCTGCGTGTACACTCGCGGGCCTCGTCGCCAGCGAAGGGAGCCGGCATGCCGATCCACGAGACGCCTCGAACCGACCGTCGCATGGTCGCAGCTCGTCGTGAGCGAGGCGGACTGGGACGCGGCGGAGCCCGCGCTCCTGACGGCGATCTTCAGCCAGCTCGTTCTGATCCGGACCTTCGAGGAGTACGTCCTGGAGCTGGCGGCCGACGGGCTGATCCACGGGCCCGCGCACTCCAGCATCGGCCAGGAGGGCGGAGCGGTCGGCTCGGTGATCGGTCTCACCTCGCGCGACACGATCAACGGCTCCCACCGCGGCCACCACCAGTTCCTGGCCAAGGTCCTCGGCCACCTCCATCCGGAGGGCATCGACCCGACCGCGCCGTACCCCGACGACGTCCGGGCCGCCCTCCTCCGCACCCTTCGCGAGATCTGCGGCCTCGACCTCGGCTTCAGCCACGGGCGCGGCGGGAGCATGCACCTGCAGTGGCTCGAGGCCGGCGCCATCGGCACGAACGCGATCGTCGGCGGCGGCGTCCCGCTGGCGGCGGGTTCCGCCTGGGCCCACAAGCATGCCGGGACGGACGCCGTCGCCTTCACCTTCTTCGGCGACGGCGCGATCAACATCGGGTCGACGCTCGAGACCTTCAACCTGGCGGCCGCCTGGAAGCTCCCCTCTGCTTCTTCGTCGAGAACAACCAGTACGCGGTCTCCACGCACGTCTCCGAGGCGACCGCCGAGCCGCGCCTCTCCGCCCGCGGCCCGGGCTTCGGCGATCCCGAGCTGGAAGGTGGACGGGATGGACCCGCTGGCAGTCCACCTCGCCACCCGGGAGGCGCTTCGCCACATGCGCGCCGGCCTCGGGCCGACCCTGATCGAGGCCGACGTCTACCGCTACTTCCACCAGAACGGCCCGTTCCCCGGCAGCGCGTTCCGCTACCGGACCAAGGAGGAGGAGGCCGTCCTGGCGAGCCCGCGACCCGATCGAAGCGACCGCCCGCCACCTGGTCCGGCGGGAGCTCCTGCAACCAGGAGGAGATCGACGCGGCCGTCGCCCGGGCCCGGGCGATGATGGCCGAGCTGGGCGAGGTGATCCTCGAGCCCGCGCCGGGCGGCAAGCTCGGGGCGCGCCGCATCAGGCCCGCCGAATGGCCGGACCCCGGCTTCGTCGACCACGGGGTCCGCGGCGATCTGGGCGAGCTCGAGGGCATCACCTTCACCGACGTCGAGGACCACGCGGGGCGGCTCCAGGAGGTCAGGTTCATCGAGGCGGTCGCCGGCGTGATGGCTCGCCGACTGGAGACGGATCCCCGGATCCTCGTGATGGGGGAGGACGTCCATCACCTGAACGGGGGCACCAACGGGGCGACGCGCGGCCTCGCGGATGCCTACCCGGGCCGGATCCTCGGGACGCCCATCAGCGAGAACGCCTTCGCTGGACTGGGCGGCGGGATCGCCCTCGACGGCCGCTTCCGGCCGGTGGTCGAGCTAATGTACGCCGACTTCCTGTGGGTGGCCGCCGACCAGCTCTTCAACCAGGTCGCCAAGGCGCGCCACATGTTCGGCGGCGACGGCAAGGTGCCGATCGTGCTCCGCAGCAAGGTCGCCACCGGGACCGGCTACGGCTCCCAGCACTCGATGGACCCGGCCGGCATCTTCGCCACGTCGGCGGGCTGGCGGATCGTCGCGCCGTCCACGCCGTTCGACTATGTCGGCCTGATGAACACGGCGCTTGCCTGCGACGACCCGGTCGTCGTCCTCGAGCACGTCGACCTCTACACCTCGACCGGGCCCGGACTCCCCGACGACTTCGACCACTACCTGCCGGTCGGCAAGGCGGCCATCCGGCGCCGGGGCGGTGCCGTGACGATCCTCACGTACCTGTCCATGACCCGCCACGTCCTCGAGGCGGTCGAGGAGACGGGGATAGACGCCGAGGTCATCGACCTTCGCTGGCTCGACCGCGCGAGCCTCGACTGGGCAACGATCGGCGAGAGCGTCCGCAAGACGAACAACGTCCTGATCGCCGAGCAAGGGGCGATCGGCACGTCCTACGGCGGGTGGCTCGTCGACGAGATCCAGCGCCGCCTCTTCGACTGGCTCGACGCGCCGATCGAACGGGTCACCGGCGGCGAGGCATCACCCACCATCAGCAAGGTCCTCGAGCGCGCCGCCTTCGCCCGGACCGAGGAAGTCGTCGCCCGCCTGCGCCAGCTGCCGGTGGGCTGACGTGCCGCTGATCCTTCGCATGCCCGGGATCGCGGCGAACACGGCCGAGGCCGTCCTCTCGACATGGGCCGTGCCGGAAGGGGGCGCGTTCGCCGTCGGCGACACGCTCGTGACCCTGGAGACCGAAAAGGCGGCCGTCGACGTCCCTGCCGAGTCCGGCGGCGTTCTCCTGCGCCACCTGGTGGGCGAAGGCGCGCTCGTCGAGGTGGGCTCGCCCATAGCCCTCCTCGCCGCGGTCGGGGAGGTGATCGAGGACGTGGATCGAGCCCTTGCCGATCTCCAGCTTGTCGGGGGCTGGGCCGTCGGCGCCAGAACCGCCGGCCCAGCGACAGCGGCTGCTGCGCCGGCCGCGAGCGCCGCACCGGCCGCGCCGCGCGCCGCGTCGCTCGAGTCGGGCGCGCTCCGCGATGTGGGCGGCTCCTCGCGCGGCGGACGCCTGTTCGCGAGCCCGGTTGCGCGCAGGCTGGCCCACGAGGCGGGCGCCGATCTGGCCGGCATCGCAGGGACCGGGCCGGCGGGCCGGATCCGCCGCCGCGATGTCGAGGCCGCGCTGGCACGGACCGGCACCAGCGTGGGCGTCCCAGCCGGCCTGGCCTCCGCTCCCGCCCTCACTGTCCCCGCCCTCACTGCCCCCGCCGCTCCCACCGTCCTGCCCCCCGCGGCGCCGGCCGCCACCCGGGTCGTCTTCCCCGCGGGCGCCGACGAGGTCGTCGTGCCCTTGACGAAGATGCGCCAGGGGATCGCCAACCAGATGACCCGGGCCCTGGCGGTGCCCCACGCCTACGTCCAGGTCGAGGTGGACGTCACGAACCTCGTGCGCCTCCGCGAGGCGGCGAAGCGCGACTACCAGGCGCGCGAGGGGATCGCGCTCAGCTTCGTGCCGTTCGTCGTCAAGGCGTCGGTCGAGGCCCTGCGCCGCCACCCGACCTTCAACGCCACCTGGACCGAGCAGGGCCTCGTCGCCAGGCGCCGGGTCAACCTCGGCGTGGCGGTGGCCGTCGACGACGGCCTCGTCGTGCCGGTCATCCGCGACGTCGACCAGCTCTCGATCAACGGCATCAACCACGCCATCGCCGACGTGGCCGGGCGAGCCCGGATGGGCACGTTCAGGCTGGACGACTTCGGCGGTGGCACCTTCACCGTGGACAACACCGGCTGGTTCGGCAGCAACCTGACGCTGCCGATCATCAACGTGCCCGAGGTGGCGATCCTGACCATGGAGGCCATCACCAAGCGTCCGGTCGTCCTCGAGACGCCCCAGGGCGACGTGATCGCCATCCGGCCGGTCATGAACATCGTCATCGGGATCGACCACCGCGCCAACGACGGTGCGGGGGCCGGCTTCTTCCTGCGCGACGTCAAGGCCTGGCTCGAAGGCGTCGGGCCGGAGACCGCGGTCTTCTAGGGAGTCGCGTGACGGGCCCGCAGCACTCTTCGGCGGACCCCGATCAACCCGGGCCGGGATGCGGCGTGCAGGCGAACGGCACCGGACACGCCCTGGACGAACGGCAAGATCGAGGCCTTCTGGGCGCTCCTCCATCCGATGCGCCGACTGGGGCACCGTGCCCGCCTGAGGGATACGGGTCGGTTGTCGCGCCCGTCACCGAGTCGGTCGAGCTCTCGGATGTCGGGCTATTCGGACCCCCCTCGCTGATCCAAATAGGAGTAGTCGACCGACCCTCGGGACGTCGAGACTTGCAGTAGCCTGACGCGACCTCGCGGTCGATCGTCTCGTTCGGAGGCGGCGCGCTCCAGAAGCGCGCCAACGCCACGCCCCTGTTGGGGCAGCCTCCAGTCCAACGGCTTCATGCCCGCGGACGGGCCCGACCATCGCGTCCCCGAGCGCACGGCGACGCACGCGACCCGCCTCGGCGCTCCGCAATGAGGCGTGGAGATGCGATACCTGCGCAACCTGGGCCGGCGGAAGGTCCGAACCACCCTCACGATCCTGGGGATCACGATCGGGATCTGGGCCCTCGTCGTCTTCGGCTCGATGGCCAACAAGATCAACGCGCTCGTTTCAGGTGGTTCGCACCTACTACGCCGACAAGATCACCCTCAGCGACAAGTCGGGCGCGGTCGGAGGGTTCTCGGCGGCCCCGATGTCCCTGGCCACCGCCGATGCGGTCCGCAAGGTCGAGGGCGTCGACGTCGTCGTCCCGGCGGTCATGATGCTGATGGACGCCCAGGCGGGCGCCGTCAACATGGGCGTCCCGCCCATGATCACCGGCAGCCTGGCCGGGTCGGACCAGGGCCGTGAGACCTTCCAGACCTCGACGACGGAGGGCCGCAAGCTGACTGCGGCGGACGAGGGCTCGAACGTCGTCGTGCTCGGCTCCGACATCGCTCGCAAGTTCAACAAGCACGCCGGCGACACGATCGACCTCAAGGGGGTGCCGTTCACGGTCGTCGGCGTCCTCGCGCCGACGCTCACAGCCCCCGATCAGGCGGCGCGAGGTTCCGCTCGCCGCCGCCCAGGCGCTGTTCGTCCAGTCCCTGCCCCCGATGATCGCGGGCAAGCTGACCGCGGCGGACCTCGCCACCTCGATGGTCGTCTACCCGACCCCGGGTCAGGACATCGACGCGCTCGCCGCGCGGATCACGGCGCAGGTCCCCGGCGTCGCCACGATGACGGGCAAGGACTTCGACAAGCAGATCGGGAGCGCGACCTCGATCCTCAACTCGATCCTGGTCGGGATCGCGCTGATCAGCCTTCTCGTCGGCGGCCTGTCGGTCGTGAACACGATGGCCATGTCGATCGCCGAGCGGACCCGCGAGATCGGCATCAAGCGGGCCATCGGCGGCAGCCGGACGCGGATCGTCCGCGAGCTCGTCATCGAGGCCGCGCTCATCGGGTTCCTCGGCGGGGCCATCGGGCTCATCCTCGGCGCGATCGTCGTCACGGTGGTGAACGAAGCCGGCCGCTCGTCGGGCACGATCCTCTTCGAGCTGACGCTCGGCACCGCGATCACCGCGGTCGCCTTCTCGACGATCCTCGGCGCAATCGCCGGCTTCGTCCCGCCCTCCACGCCGCCCGGCTCGACCCGGTCACGGCGCTCCGTTACGAGTGACCGCCATGACCGCGCTCCCGGGAGATCGTTCGATGGGACTCCTCGCAGGCCGGGCCCTGCGCAAGACCTACAAGCTCGGCAAGCACAACGAGGTGCGGCGCCCTGCGCGGCGTCGACTTCGCGATCGACGCCGGCGAGATGGTCGCGATCATGGGGCCGTCCGGGTCGGGGAAGAGCACCCTCATGCACATCCTGGGGCTCCTGCACGCCCCGGACCTCAACGACGGCCCGCGACCCGAGCTCACGTTCGACGGCCGCGACATGGTCGAGCTCGGAGATCGCGAGCGGACCCAGATCCGGGCTCGCGAGATGGGCTTCGTCTTCCAGGACTTCAACCTCGTCCCGACCCTGACCGCGTTCGAGAACGTAATGCTCGCCTGCGACTACGCCGGGCTCGGGCGGCGCGGACGGTCGGAGCGGCCACGCTCGAGGCGCTCGAGATGGTCGGGCTCGCCGACCGGGCCGGCCATCGGCCGTCCGAGCTGTCGGGAGGCGAACAGCAGCGGGTCGCGATCGCGCGCGCCCTTGTCAACCAGCCCAGGCTCGTCCTCGCCGACGAGCCGACCGGTAACCTCGATTCGGAGCGCTCGGAGGAGGTCCTGTCCCTCCTGCGCAGGTTCAATCAGGACCGCGGCCAGACCTTCATCCTGGTGACCCACGACAGCGATGTTGGCGACGCGTGCGACCGGGTGGTCCGGATGCGCGATGGTCTGGTCCGCACCTCCACCCCGCGCGACGCGATCGAGCCGTCGACGTCGCCCGTGCTCGTGGGTGCCAGCCGGCGGTAGCGTCCCTTTGACGAGCGGCGAGCTGAAGACCGGTTGGGAACCCGATTGCCACGCCGATTATGTGCTGTCGTCCGCGCGCGCCGCTTGCCCCAGGACGACACCGCTTCGGCGACGTCCTGGCGGCCCATTTGCGTGACGGAGCGTTTGCGGAACGGTCCCCGTTCGTGACGTAGCCGAATTTCGTGGTGGTCTCGAATAGCCGGGCTCACCACGCCAATCATCGTGTGCCTCGCAAATCGAGAGGGAGGGCGAGGGTGCCAGATCCAGGCACGACGCCGACCTTGGTCCAGCGAGCGGTGGCCGGGTCGAGGACGGTCGAGGCGGCCGGGCTGACGGGGTCCAGAGGCGTCTCAGTGCCGACCTGACCCGGGAGGGGCCGCGTCGGCGCATCGGCGCGCGGGTCTGGGAATCAAACGTCCGAAGGAACCGATCCGTTTCGACGCGGCGGGGGTTGGCAACCTTGAGGTGAATCGCGGTCGTCCTCGGCCGTCGCTGGACCGGGCCCCGTGGTGGCCTTGCGACCACTCGGTGTCTCGATCTCTGCCTGACCCGGGATTGCTCCCTGATCGGGCGTCGTCGTGCTCAGCCCCTTCGGGCAAGACCCAGATTACGGTCCCCGGCCACGTGCTCCAAGTGGCTTGTCCACCAATCTCGTCCGGGCGGGGATCGACGGTCCACCAAGTTCGGACCGGTGTGGATAAGCCGGTGGACAAGTCTGTGGACAAGTCCACTGAGAGGTCAGTCCGGCGTTCTCGGTTCGCGGGTTGGGACGCCTGAGCCTCGGTCTCCTCACCGCCGAGACGCTCCATCGTCGCCTTCCACGCTGCGGCTCCGGCTGAACGGGCCGGTCGGGCAGCGTGCCACCCGACATCGGGAACCGGCGTCCGCGGGCCAATCGCCTCTCGCCAGAAGGAGGGGCGACCGGCCATTCTCAACCCCTCCGGTGATGGGTTCGTGTCGAGGTCTTCCCCCTAATGGCACGCGACGTGATCGTGGATACCCTCGAAGGCCGCCATGACAACCACGGGCGTCACTTCGGGCTGGCCTACGGCACCGATGCCACAACTGACGCCAGGGTCCGGTTCGTGGTGTTGACCCCGAAGTTCGTCGACCAGCTGCGGGAGTCGCTGAGGGCAGGGGTCGTCCGCGTCGACGGCGTCGCGGAGGAGTTCTTCGTCCCGGACGACAGGGACCCCTCGGACATCGTCGTCGTTGACGGGCGCCCCGACTAGGGTCGGCCGGCCGAAGACGTGCGCCCGGCCTCCTGTGCGACCCATCCACACTCGCACAGGCTCCGCACTGGGCGCTCCGCTCTTGCTCGGACGATGGGACGCGCACCGGGCGTCCGGGGACAACCGACGTGGGCTGGGGGACTCCCATGACCCAGCGCAGTGTGCGTCGCGGGAGGAAAGGATGTTCCGTCACGTCGTGCTCTTCACGTTCGGCGCCGTCGCCACCCTCGCGCAGAAGGCCGCCGTCGAGGACGGGCTGGCCCAGTTGCCCGCCGCGACCCCCGTCACTTGCGCTTCGTCTGCCCGGATCGGTCACGGAGCCGCGCAACGTCGACGTCGCGCCGCTCGCGGAAGTCGACTCGCGCCTCGCCGTCACGACCACGCTCCTGCGCGAGGCCGGCGTGAGCGTAGAGTGAGAGTGGCGATGAGCTGGTAGTTGTCAGGGAGGGATGGGATCACAAGACGGGCGCTGGGCCTCCGATCGGCGTCGCTCCCCGTAGTCACGCTCGCCAGCGCCCGGACAATCCGCACTGGTGCCGCGAGTGCCAGCGCCGTCGCGGTCCCCATCGCCAAGAAGAGCGCCCACGCCGATCCCGACCTCCCCACGGCGCCCGCCGACGCCGTCGTCACCGGTGGGGAGGTGGTCGAGGGGGACGGGACCGGACCGCCCGCACTCGTTGCCGGTGCTCCGGCCACGCTCGACGACGAGGAACTCGAGGAGCCGACGGCTAGGCAGCTCGAGGCACCGCCGGCTGGAGAGTTCAGCGAGCCGGCCGCCGACGAGATCGAGGCACTCTCGGCCGACGTGATCGGGATCGACGACCCGGTCCGGATGTACCTGCGGGAGATCGGCAAGGTCGCCCTCCTCACCGCCGAGGAGGAGGTCGTCCTGGCCAAGGCGATCGAGCTCGGCGAGTGGATGGTGGAGTTCCCCTGGAAGGCGATCGTCAGCCTCCACGAGTGGACCCTCCACGACACCGAGTGCAAGACGCGGAGGGCCAAGCCGCAGCACCGCTTGCCGTTCGGGCCCGAGGCGCACACGATGGTCCGTAACGCAATCGCCGACGAGGCGGCCCGTGACCTCCTCGTGGCCTCGCCCGCCTTCCACTTTGTCAAGGCCGCCAAACCTGCCCAGTCCGATGGGACCAGGGCGCTCCTCAAGCAGGCTCGCCACCTCGTCGCGGCCCACAACGTGTCGCGCACGCCGGATGCCTTCCTGACGGTCCTGGATTTCGCCTATCTCGCGGTCCACAACGGGGACCTCGACTCGCGAGACAACATCGGCTTGCGGGCCCTCTACGACTGGACGCGCGAGGGCGTGGCGTTCCCGGCCGTGGAACGCTGGATCATCGACGGACCACGATGCCGACCTGCTCAAGCGCATGGGTTACGACTCGGAGGTCCCGCTCAGCACGAAGCTCGCCCACCGCAAGGGCGAGATCGTGCGCCTGGGCCGAGAAGCCCGAGAGCAGCTGACGACGGCGAACCTGCGCCTGGTCGTCTCGGTCGCGAAGAAGTACATCGGCCGCGGGATGAATCTCCTCGACCTCCTGCAAGAGGGGAACATTGGCCTGATCCGGGCGGTTGAGAAGTTCGACTACGAGCGGGGCTTCAAGTTCTCCACCTATGCCCACTGGTGGATCCGACAGGCCGTCACGCGTGCCCTCGCCGACCAGGCCCGCACGATCCGCATCCCGGTCCACATGGTCGAGTCGATCAACCGACTGATGCGGGTCTCGCGGCAACTCGTCCAGGAGCTGGGTCGCGAGCCGACCGTCGAGGAGATCGCTGAGGCCATGTCCACGGGCCAGGAGGTCGTGGTCACGCCCGACAAGGTCCGCGAGATCACCAGGGCCAGCCAGCAGGCGATCTCCCTCGACACACCGGTCGGCGAGGAGCCGGACAGAACCCTCGGCGACTTGATCGAGGACCGCGCCGCCGTCGCCCCCGCCGACGCGGCAGCGCACCAGCTCCTCAAGGAGCAGGTGGCGGCCGTGCTCGACTCGCTCACGGGCCGCGAGCGGCGGGTCCTGCAACTCCGCTTCGGGCTGGAGGACGGCCGGGCGCGGACGCTCGAGGAGGTCGGCCGCGAGTTCAATGTCACCCGCGAGCGGATCCGCCAGATCGAGGCGAAGGCGCTGCGGAAGCTTCGCCACCCGTCGCGCTCCCGCAAGCTGCGCGACTTCCTGGAGTAGGCCAGGAACCGGATCGTGACGGCCATGCTGCCGCAGGGCCGGGAAACAGAGAACCCCGGCACCGCGGGGAGACGGCGTCGGGGCTCGATCTGTTGGTTGGATCGTCCCTCACTCCGCAGTTCTCGGAACAGGGCCAGAGCGCACTTTCGTGCCGGATCCGTTTCGGGTAGGCCAGCCGCGGCCCCGGGCTCCGCAATCAGGTGCTCCGCTCCGCCCGCGGACGGGAAGCGCGTCGAGGATCGAGGGCCGGTCGCCTCTCGCCAACTGGATGACTGCCGCCTACGGTGGCCCATGTCACGGGAGGCTCTGACACGCGGCCCACACCCGGCCGCCGGGACCGCGCCGAGCCACTGGCGAGACCGGCCCGCGCCCATGCGTTGAGGGCGACCGCGCACCGTCGTTGCGTCGGTGGCGCCTCGATGGAGGAGGAAACACGGGTAACTACGATGGTCTCGTGTGGCGTCTTCGGAAGAACGAGGAAGGTTCGCTGCCGGGCCTCGCGATCGGGGACAGCGTCGTGATCGACGTGGTGGGCGCCGAGTAGGCCTTCACGAAGCCGGGCGTGGGGCGAGTCGCCACACTGCCGACCGCGTCGTCGAGGCTGGAGAAGTGCGCTTGTTGCACGGGGCTGTCCGATGGCAGCGTCCGCTTCAACACGGCGACGGCAGACTTGCCGTGGGTGACGCTCAGCAACAGCGCGGAGCGCGTCAAGGTGACGTTCATCCCCGCCCGCAGCGAGGCGCTTCTTGACCCCGCGGTGGCGAAGGTGGTTGAGGAGCGGAGCACGGTCCCGAGCGGGGCCTGAGTCGAACCGGGCGTGCCGGGCCGTTCGGTTCCCGGATGGGGCTGCGGGGAGGCGCAGGCTTCGGCCATGACCAAGCGCGTGGCCGTCAACTGGCGCCGTGTTCGCTGGTCGCTCGCGATCATCGCAGTCGTCGTGGAGATCATCGCGTTCGCCATTTGGCGCTTCTGGCTGCGCAGGCGAAGTCGGTGACGGACGACGAGCGGGAGCGGGTGTGGGCTGCTGTCCATTGAGGCGACGGAGGTCGCTGCTCTGGAGGCGCTGGTGGTCCTTATGGACGCCCGTCAGACGGGCGGGCGATAGGAGGCGGACCGGATGCCGGGGCCAGTGCCGTCGGGCGATCCATGCGTTGACATGCTGACGTCGGTGCCGCAGGATTCGCGTTGCACTCATCGCTCGCTAGGCGGCCCTCGCGACACTACACGGACGCAACGCTCCTGGGGGGCGAGCGTAGACGGCGTGGTGTTCCCGAGGGCCGTTCGACTTGTCGACCAGCGAGGGGCTGAAGGGGTTCCCTTCGGCCCGTTGCGGGAGGCCGGACGGCCCTCCGTGATGGCGTCGGCACCCGGCCATCCTGCGGCCACGTGCCACGGTTCCCCCCGCCGGGGCACCGGCCCTACCCAGGGCCTCGGCGGACAGCGCGGCGGTGCTCTCGGGCTTGCCCCAGAGGTGTGAGGGATGCACGCCGCGCTCCCGCCGCCCCACTTGGCTAGCCAAGGTCCGGCTCCGCACCGGGCGCTCCGCTGCGTTCGCGGGATGGGTCGCGGCGCGGGGCCAGTTGGGGGGGGCTTGCCTAAGCTCGTACGGCCGTGAGTATCACGAGAGCGCGATATGCCGCCGTCCTCACCCTCGTCACCGGGTCGTCCTGCCGTCGGGAGACGGCATCGATGGCCGCCACAAGCTTGTGACGAGCGATGACTTTCAGGGCCATCTCCCGGACCCGCCAAGCCTCGTCCGTCGTGGCGTTGATGATGGATGCGGTGGCGCGGTCGTCCCAGGCGTAGAGGAGCCCCCGTGTCGCCCACACGCGGGGCCAGTAGCCGCTCAACCCGCCCGCTCGACCCGACAGGACCTGCTCCGCAGGAGGACCGCCGAGAGCGAGGAGGAGACTGGCATCACTCGTACCCCCATCGAGGAACCTCAGGCAACCCGAAACCACCGCTTGCTTCCCCCGGCGACCACACTCAGCCTCAACGCTCTGGCGTGGGGTCATGCCCCAGATGCTCGGCCCCCAGATGCTCGGCATGTGCGGAGTATTGCGCCACGGCAGCTGCTGCGGATCCTGCTCGGCCCGTCCGTCCGGCCGCCCGCGGCCATCCTCCACCGCTACCGGCTCCGGGTCGATGAACGCCTGGAGGACTGCGTCGCCGAGGCTCGCCGCGACCCCATATTCGAGTTGCGCCAGCTTGCCGCGGCCGGTCGCGACGCGTGAGGGACAACTTGCCGGCGTCGCTCCGGACGGGGGTCGAATTCCCGCCGGCCGTGCGGTCGGCCGGGTTCGCTGGGACGAAACTCGCCGAACGACGGGGGGGTTCGGCTACAGGCCCCTGAGTCCGAGGGCGACGCCGGATAGGACCGCTGCCACCACTCGAACCTCGGGCCCCGGGCGCGAACCCGGGGCCCTTCCACGTTCGGTCGCGTCTGTGGCCACCATCTCATCTGCGGTGCTACGCATGCGAGACCATGGTCGGCGGTGCAGCGTTCGCCCGGCTCCTTGGTGATGGACGCCGCCCCGCACTACAACGTGAAGGGCGTAGAGCAGGTGGAGGCCGCGGAGCCGTTCACGGCGGTTGTCGGCGGGAACGGCCCAGCGAGACCATTCGTAGTCGAGGAATGCGTCCGCGAGCAGGTCGGCGATGGGCTCGGCGTCCCCAATGGTCGCCAATCGAACGGCGGACCGCGTCGTCGACATCATGCGAGCGACTCCCTCCGCCCCACGATCGCGGGAGCGGCCGGCCACGTCCATGCCGTGCGGACGATCGCGGCGAGGAGCGCGACTTCCACGGCACTCCCGAGGAGGTAGTAGGCCCACCCCTCGCCGATGCACGACGCCACGATGCTGACCGCGTAGAGCAGGGCGACGACGATGTTCACGATCCGATTGACCCGGGTCCTCAGGACGAGCGTCAGGAACACCATCAGTGACGGGATGAGGATGTAGAGGGTCGTGAAGACCAGGAAGACCTGGTCGACCGCAACCCCGTAGCTGCCACCCTGCCATCGCGCGCGGCGTCGATGACATCGGCGCGAAGGAACCCGAAGATGTCGACGTAGGCGAACACGATCAGCATCGCGATCCACAGCGCGGACAGCACCACCCTTACGTCGATCTTGGTGTCTTCGTACTGCTTGGTGATTAGCGGTGTCGTCATCATCTCCACTCCATTCCCTAGTCTGACTGACGAGTTGACGCAAAGCAGAAGTCGCAATACGGATTGCCGCTGGCGATCGTCGTCGTCCTCTGCCACGACACGTACCGCGACATCGAGCTGTACATCAGGTCGTCGACCCGGCAGAAGGCCGCAGTCAGTTCCGGGGCCCCCAAGTTCGACAGGGTTGCGTGGTAGAAGCACGTGGTCATGTCGAACCCGATCCCGTCCCTGGAGTTCTGCCGCCATTCGATCGCCCAACCATCAGGTGGGTACTTCCGCATGAATGTCTTCAGGAACACCCTGAAGAACAGCAACGCGAAGGGCAGACGCCCGATCCGCCTCATCTGCTTGACATCGCCGGCGAAGAGCTGATCGAACGCTCGATCGACTCTTCCCAACGCGTTGTCTCGTGACTCGCCGCTCTCCCTCAGGACCTGGTACAGGGCAAGGCCCGGAAGGATCCCTTCGACCAGGTGCCATCGCAGCTGCGGGTTCGCCGGAAGCATCTGGTTCGAGTAGAGCTCGCCATACCTCGCGAAGACCCTCTGGTACGCCTCATCGCCAATGATCGGCAGCAGTCCCGGGAAGAAGCGCTTCGACACGGGAAGGTCCGTGGTCGTGCGCGTCACCGTGACGAGCGCAGCGTTCATGTTCCAGCTCCTCTCCGGGCTCGCTCCGATGGTCATCGGCGCTTCCCGTTGACGGCGTCGTTCCGGTGGCAGGGGTCTCCGCCCGCCGCCGAGTCAGCCGTTCAGTGATGGTGTCCGCCTGCAATGCGTGGGTCCAGCTGGCGGAGGATGCCCAGAGAGTTCCGCGTCTCCCAGATCTCGGCGATCCTTCCGGCCTCGATGCGGTACATGGACAGGCCCGTGTAGTCGAGGGTTCGGCCAGTCGGGGCGACGCCCAGGTAGTGGCCCTGCGATGTTCCCCGCGCATGCCACCGCACCGCCACGATGTCGCCGCTTGCGACCGAGGAGTCTTCGACCACCGCCAGATCCGGGAAGGCAGACCACTGCTCCCTGAGCCACTGCTCGACCCCAGCCTTGGCGTAGTAGCCGGCCTCGCAGGGCATCGCCGTCGGGTGCACCAGGACGTTCGGAGAGACGACCTCGGCCAGCGCCGTCAGGTCGTGACCGCTCAGCACCTCGTCGAACCAGCGTTTCGCGACCGCGCGACTCAACTCCGTGTCGATGGATGGATCCCCGCCGTACGGCGGCTCGGTCGTGATCACGTGCCGGTAGACCAGTGCGTGATCGTCGCCGGCGAACCGGTGGACCTCGACCAGCCGACTCACGGATGACGGGCTGGCCTGCGGCGGAGAGAAGGCGATGACGGTATCGCCGAACGCAGCCACGTTGTCGAAGTCAGTCGGCGCCAGGCCGGATTGGCTCGCGAACGCCGCCAGGTTCGCGTGCTCGACCGGGGTGAGGGGGCGCGGCGGAAACGCCGGCGCCACGCCCATCTGCTGCAGCTCGACGAGGGGATCCATGCCGAACCACATCTCGACGAGCTTGCCGGCTTCGAACCGGACCATGTTCACCATGCCGTAGTCGAGCCGCCCGCCCGTTGGCGCCGGGGCCTGATCCGATCGGCCAGTGAAGTGCCCGTAGGTGGGCAGAAGCACGGCCACGCAGTCGCCCTCGGCGATGAGCAGTGGGATGGGATGCCACGAGTCCGGCGAGAGGCGCTTGAAGCCGGTCCAGGTCGCCACCATGCCCTCGGGCCCAGCCTCGACCGTGCCACCGATCGGATGGTGGAAGACGAAGCCGCCGGCAACGACCTCCCGCACGGCGTCCCAGTCGTCGTGGTTGAAGGCTTCGACGAAGCGCGCCGCAGTAGCCTTGTTGGCGCGCTCCGTCTCGGTGAGCGGCGGGATGGATCGCGTGATCATCGGTTTCTCCTTCGGTTGTTGGTGCGACACGAGAACTGCAAGGCGGAACGTCCGGTTCTGGCACCAGCTCTAGGCGAGGCGGAGGACCGGAACCAGCAGCACAAGGGAGATCGCAGCTGCGATCAGGAGCCTGAGCACCACCGGCGACCAACCGAGGTCGCGCAGATAGAGGCGGACGGCGTTCCGGTTGTAACGAACGTGGACCAGCGAAAGCAGACCGAACAAGGACCCGGCTGCCACGTGAAGAGGGAGGGCGAACGAGCCGCGGGGCAGAAGCAGGCTCCACACCCCGGACACCACCGCGAAGACGCCAATCAGCAGGAGCGACACGCTGATCGCCCGCCGCCCGGCTCGTCGCTCGGCTCCTGCGGCGCGTCCTGATGGCCGGTCATGGTCCCGAGCCGGCCGAACGCCGCCCTCTGGGACCGGCTCCATAGCAGTGATGCTCATGATGATCTCCTTCTCCGGCCCGCCAGAAGCGAGCGAGTAGTCGCTAAGTTCACGAGACAAAAAAGGGGCGCCATCACTGGGCAATGCCGGATCCTCCGTGCACGTAGGTGGCGAACCCCTCGAGCGTCGTGGCATCGTCGATGCTGGCGATCACGTTGATCAGCATGCCGCTGGCGAACCACGGATAGAGCTCGTTCGGATCGACTCCCGACACCTGGGCGACTCTGTGCCAAAGCTCCCGGAACTGCGCACGCACCTCTGTCTGGATGGCCGGGTCGGAGCAAGCGGTATACGCATTGAGCTGGAGCCGCAGCAGATCTCGGTCGGACTTCAGCAACGCGACGTAGGCGTCACCCATCGCCTCGAGGACATGCTCGGGGTCCCGACCGGCGGCCCGTGCCGCGTTCGCGGATGCCTCGAAGTGCCCGGCGATCTTCGTGAAGCAGTCGCGGACGGCGGCAAGGAAGATGTCCTTCTTCGTGCGGAACAGCTGGAACATGTACGGCTGGGAGACGCCGGCGCGGCGCGCGATCGCCTCCGTTGCCGTCCCGGCGAAACCGCCGGCCGCGAATTCCACTGCCGCCGCCGCGATGACGGCTTCACGCCGCTCGTCGGCTGTCAATCTCGGGCTCATGGGAAGAAACTTAGCACTCGCTAAGTTGCCTGTCAAGGCCCTAAGCGCCTCGTCAGGTTGGAGCTTGCCCGCAGTCGCGAGAGGGACGGCTCGACCGTCCTTTGTCGCCCTGCCGGATCGCCGATCCGGTCGACCATTCCAGGAGATCACGAGCTTTGATGCGCCGTGCTGGGTCGACGTCAGCGTGCGCGTGTGGCCGCCTTGAGCAGGCGGAGCGCGTGCGATCGGAGGGCGTCGGCAAGTTCGTCGGGCGCCCGGATCTCGAACGCCCAGGGCATCGCGGCCAGCATCCTCGCGGCACCGTCGAGGTTCGCGGCTTGGAAGCGGACGATCGTCGACGAGCCGGTTTCGCGGAGCTCAGCGAGCGTGCCCGGCAGCGTCGCGCGCACGTCCGCCATTGACGCGGCGGCGACGACCTGGATCTCCCATCCCCACGGGACGCGCGCAAGCGTCTGCTCCACGAACGCGGTTGCGTCGAAGCCGGCGGGGACGAGGGCGGGCAGGCCGAGTTGCTCGATCGCGGTGATCCGGTCGACACGAAACGTACGAAGATCCTGCTTGACGTGATCGAAGGCGGCCAGGTACCACCGGCCCCGGATCACAACCAACCCGTAGGGATCGATGTCCCGGCGCGTCGCAGCTCGATCGCGCGCCGAGTAGCCGATGCGGATGCGCCGTTGGGCAGTCATGGCGCGAGCGAGCGAGAGTAGGGTCACTGCCGCCACGGTCTCACGCTCCGGACCCGAGTCCGCGAAGGCGAGGGACGCCTCCAGGTGCTGGATGTCCTCGCTGAGTCGTGATGGAAGCACGCGCCGGATCTTCGCCAACGCCGCCTCAATGGCCGGCGCGGAAAGGCCTAACCCGGAGCGCTGGGCCGCCCGGAGGGCCAGGGCGACCGCCGTCGCCTCGTCGTCGGTCAGCATCAGCGGCGGGAGCCGGTAGCCCGGCCGCAGCCGATAGCCGCCGTGCCGGCCGAGTCTCGATTCGACCGGGATCCCGAGGTCCTGGAGTCGCACGACATCCCGACGGAGCATGCGCAGGTCGATCTCGAGCTGGTCGGCAAGCTCCGGGCCCGTGGCCCATTCGCGGCCCTGAAGCAGGTGCAGCAGCGAGAGCACGCGAGAAGACGCTGGCATGTCGCCAGACTACCAGCCAATGAGGTCATGAACAGCCCTCATTAGCCGATACGCGTGGTGGACACTCGGGCGGATCGATGCGGGTTGTCGACATCGGACGGATCGACCAACGGAGGGTAGACATGGCCACATTCGTTCTCGTGCCTGGCGCCTGGCTTGGCGGAGCGGTATGGAACCAGACCCGTAATCAGCTAACGGCGGCCGGCCACGAAGTCATTGCGGTCACCTTGCCCGGTCTGGGCGACGAGGCGACGGCTCCGGCCGCCGCGATCGGTCTCGCAACGCATGTCGCGCACGTCGTCGACCTGCTCGAGGCGCGCGATCTCCGAGACGTGGTGCTTGTCGGGCACTCGTATGGCGGCGCCGTCGTCACCGGTGTTGTCACGCAGGCCGCTCCACGGGTCCGGCGCCTCGTGTACCTGGCCGGCGCGGTTCTTCCCGCAGGCGATGTCGATGTTCGACCTGATGGGACCAGATGCGGCCGACCGGGATGACTGCCGCAGCAGTCGCGGCCGGGGACCCGGACCGACTGCCCGTCCCGGGGCAGGCCGAGCTCGACATGTTCTATGGCGAGCACGGGCTCACGGGGGAGCTGTTCGACCGCTTCCGCGACAACGCCGTTCCGCACCCGATCGAGACGTTCCGCGAACCCTTGCTTGCAGGAGCGTTCCCGAGCGACTCAGTGCCGCGCACCTACCTCCACTGCAAGGCGGACGGTCCCGTCCGCATCCCAACCGACGCTCCGGGCTGGACGATCCAGATTCTCCCGACCGGGCACTGGCCAATGCTCACCATGCCGGTCGAGACCGCGGACGCCCTCGGAGACTGAGGCGTCGCTCGGGGCTCAGGCAGATGGCCGGCGGCGGGTGCCCTCTCGAGCAAGCGGTACGCCTTGGGCTGTGGCGGCTCGGCTCTTCGACCTCCATGTGGGGACGATCCTGGTCGCGACGGTAGCGACCCACGGCGGCGTCGCGCTCCCGCTCGATGCGGGCGAGCGCCTGCTCGTCGGTCGATGATGCAGGGGCGACGACCATCCCGACGACCTTGGTGAGCGACCCAGCACCGAGCGCCACCCGGTCGAGGACGCGACCGGCCGACCGGGGTCAGTTCAGGCCCGAAGCCTCTTTCGGATTGCGATCCCGGGAGTCCATCATCGCGTCGGTGCGGCCAGTACGGCGCGGGCCCTATGTCTGGCCCGCCTAACGTCGCGCCCGGGCTGGCCGACACCTTAGGTCGCGGACGGTGACGGTCGCACGAGAGGGGGTCGCTCGACATGACGGACTCGTTCCTCGACATGCAGGCGTACGTCGGGATCACAAAGCACATCGGTGGTCTCCCCGCGACGAAGTCGCTCTTCTCCCTCTGCCACGTCGAAGATGCCCGGGAGATCCTCGAGGTCGGCTGCGGGATCGGCGTCGGTCCCGCCCGTGCCGCCAGGATGTATGGCTGCCGAGTGGTCGGCGTCGACATCTCGGAGCGGATGATCGAGTGGTCGCGACGACGGGCGCGCGAGGAGGGGGTCGAGAACAAGACCGAGTTCCTGGTCGCCGACGCGCTCGCGCTGCCCTTCGAGGCCGACCGGTTCGACGCGACGCTGTGCGAGTCGGTGCTCGCGTTCGTCGCCGACAAGGAGGGGGTGATCCGGGAGCTCGTCCGGGTCACGAAACCCGGCGGTTACGTCGGGCTCAACGAGGGGTTCCTGCTCACCAAGACGCCGTCTCCCCGCGTGGCCGAGCTCGCTCGCCAGATGGGGACGGAGATGGTGACCCTCGATGCCTGGAAGATGCTCTGGGATGCCTCAGGCCTGAGCGACCGCCGAGTGCGGGCCTACCGCATCGATCCGGTCCACGAGGTCCGAGGTCGCATGCGCTGGATCGGGCTGCCCTGGCTGGTCAGGGGCTGGGCACGAGCCCTCCGCGTGTATGTGACCCAGCCGTCGCTTCGGCCGGCGCTCGAGACCCAGCTTGGCACCGCGAAGGACATGCCGGGGGACGAGCCGGGAGCGCCGTCGGCGTGGGCGTCGTTCGGCTACGGGCTCTTCGTCGGCCAGAAGTAGCGAGCGAAGGTCCCGTTCGCCTCCAGCTCAACGGCAGGCCGTGAAGGACCCGTGCGGCGGATCAACGGCGGGGGCGTCGACTGGATCAGACGCCTGAGCCCTTCGGATCCCAGCCCGTGCTGGAGCTGACGACGGAACGCATGATGGCTCCCGCGTGGCGGGCGAACAACGAGAAGTGGCCTTCTCCGGCGACGAGGTGCTCGGTGACGAGCGGCAGAGTCCGGGCCAGGATGCGGCACTGCTCCGGCGACACGACGCGATCGTCTTCCCCGTGCCAGATCTCGATCGGCACCTCGATCCGCTCGAGCGGCACACCCCAGGGCCGGGCCTCGAGGGTCAGATCGTGCGCAGCACCACGCGCTCCCTGCCGGAACGCCTCGGCCGAGTCCCGGTCGAGAGCCTCGCGGAACCCCGGCACGGCCAGGACCTCCCTGTCGGCGGCTCCCACGCTGCGCTCGACCGTCGAGAAGAGTGCGTCCGGGTCTCGCCTGAGGTCGCGTGCGACCTTCGCGAGGAAGAGACGGACCAACCACGGCGCCCGGTCGGCGCTCCGGTACAGACGCCGGTCCTCCGCGTTCCACGTCGACCGAGCACCCGGCAGGTCGAACGAGCAGGTCGAGGACACGAGCGCGACCCGGGTCACCCGGTCGGGCAGCACCCAGGCACATGCGCACGCGTACTTGCCGCCACCCGACACACCCGTGAGCGGCGAACCTCTCGAGCCCGAGCGCATCCGAGAAGGCCCGGACGAGCCGCGGGTAGTCCGCGATCGTGTACGCGACGGAATGTCGAGAGGCCGATCCCTGGGCGGTCCGGGGCGAGGACGCGGAGGCCGAGGTCCACTGCGGCCTCTCGGATCCCCGGCAAATCGATCTCCAGGCGCGAGCTCGGACTCCCGTGCAGGTACATCACTGGGGGACCGTCGGGGTCGCCAGCCTCCGCGTACCCGACGACGGTCCCATCGGGAAGCTCGACGCGAAGGTCAGACCGCATCTCTGCTCTCCATCGCCCCTTCTTCCTGCACGTCGCCTGCTGACGACGACAGGGACCCGGGATGGTCGCTCGACCGCGGGGAGACCGAGCAGCTTCGGCGCCTGCGGCATCCCCGGCGACTCTGAGGACAGCTGGCCTCTACCGCTCGAACCATCATGCTCGCATCTCGTGGCCTCCAGCGCTCGGACCGGCAGCCCCCCGGGGCGCGTGGCTACTGGCTGCGCGGTTCACCGTGGCCATGGGCTCGCTTGATACCTCGGCCTCGAGGCCTTGCAGACGCGATGCCAGGATCCACACGAGCTGCGCCGTGGTCGTCGCGCCCACGTTCGACCGGGCGTTCGCCAGGTTGTGCTTGACGGTCGAGTGCGACAGGCCGGAGCGGTGGGCGGCCGCCTTTCTCCGACCCGGAGACCAGGACGGCCGCAAACGACGCCGACCTCGCGATCGGTATCGTGGGAGATCGCAACGTCGGGTCGAGGCCGCAGCCGTGCGCCGTGTGCCGTGTGCCGACACTTGACCGGCGCGTGTACCGCCGGCTACAGTTAACCATGTGGTGAACGTTAGCTGGCGACCATGGACGACCTGAGCCGGGTGTTCGACGCTCTGGCGAACGAGCACAGGCGCGAGATGATCCTGCTGCTTGCTCTTCAGCCCCGCTCGATCAGCCAGCTGGCGGAGCTCCGGGGTTTGTCGCTGCCGGCGATCCACAAGCACGTCCGCGTGCTCGAGGGGGCTGCGATGGTCAGCCGACGCAAGCTCGGGCGGACGAACTTCCTGGCGCTCGAGCGGGAGCCGCTCAGCCGTTTGCAGGCCTGGACGGGCCAGTTCCATCCATGGTGGGGCACCGATGGCGAGACGCTGGAGAACTACGTCGACGCTCTCCGTCGGGACCCACCTTCAAGTGAGGAGGCATCGTGAAGAAGTTCGTATTCCTGGCCCACGGCGAGATGGAGCGGACGCCGGAGTTCCAGCAGGCGCATCGGGCGTGGTGGTCGTCGATCGAGGGCCACGTCGTGGACTCGGGCAACCCCTTGTTCAATGGACGGGATGTCACCCGCCACCGGACGGTGACGGAGCTCACCGCGGACCAGTCACCGGCGCTCGGCTACTCCATCGTGCAGGCCGAGTCGATCGACGAAGCGGTCGCGTTGCTGGCCGAGTGCCCGATGGACATGTGGGTCTACGAGGCAATGCCGATGTGATGTCGCGCCCGAGATGACCGGAGTCGAGCCCCTCGACGCCGGGCTGGGGCCGGGCTCGACCTGCTCATTACCGCCGCCAACGACCTGGCTACTCCTCCGGCTTGGCCACACCTTCGGGCTCCGGCAGCCGCGGCGCCAGGATCCAAACGAGCTGCGCCGTCGTCGCCGCACCCACCTTGGACCGCGCATTGGCCAGGTGGTGCTTCACGGTCGAGCGCGCCAGGCCGAGGCGGTGGGCGGCGGCCTTCTGCGAGCCGGTGGGGAGCACGGGAGTCAGGCGGATCAGACCAGCGCGCCGTCATGCCTTGTAGCGTGCGGGCGACGGGCCGCGGTTTCTACTCGGCCGTTGGGCCATGCCGTCAAGCCGGCCGCGAGGAGGTCGACCAGGGCATGCCCTTCGGCTCTCGCCAACCGCACGATCCGCGCCGCATCCTGACCGCCTGCGGGAGGCTCCGGTGCCCAGTCCGGACCCTGGCCGCGGGAGCCGCATAGAGCCGCTCCAAGATCGACCCTCGTGCGCGAGTGCTGGGATGCCGCCGAGACAGTACCGGAGGGTCCGGCGGTCGGCTCCCGTCGGCTGCGGCGCGAACGCGGGGCGATCAGATTGGGCGAGATCCCGGGAGGCGCACCTGATGGAGGCACCAAGCCGGCAGCGACCCAAGCGCCGCCCGAATTGGAGCTACCGGCGGCGAGGCTTCTCGAACCTCCTGAGGATGGGCCACTGCGCCCCGACGGCCATGCAGACGATCCTCGATGTCTCGTCGACGGACAAGGAGTGGCTTGTCAGGCTCAGCGCCGGCATGCCGGGGGGCATCGGCAACACGCGGCACGAGTGTGGGGCCGTCACCTCGCCCCTCGCGGTGATGGGCACACAGCACAGCCTGCGGGAGGTTGACCGCGGTCTCCCGGTGATCTTCGACCGGGGGCATGCGCTGTGCCGCGACTTCGTCGCCTGCCACCAGACGCTCCAGTGCGGGGAGATCCGAACGAAGGAGGGCTTCCCGCGGCAGTGCCTTGGCCCCGTCCTGCGCTCGGCGGAGCTGTGGCGAGGCGCGCTCGACGGCGACCGTTCCGACGCCATCCCGGAGGGCACCAGGGCAGGCTACTCGAGGCTGTACTCGCACTTCGCAGAGAACGAGTTCCACTGCGCTCAGGCCGTGCTCAGCCGCCTGGGCTATTCACCGGCCGAGCACCGCGAGTTGTTCGATGCCACGTCAGCGTTCATGGGCGGGACGCTGTTCATGGGCAAGACGTGCAGCGCGTTCACGGCGGGGGTGATGGCGATCGGCCTCAAGGACGGGGAGATCGAGAACAGTCGCCTGCGGGTCGTCCGCCTGCTCGCCATCATGACGGTCGGCGGAGATGCCTTCGGTGACCACCTCAACAAGTTCAACCCCAGCATGAACCGCGGGGACCGCCTGTCGAAGTGGTTCGCCAACGAGTTCGGCAGCACCCAATGCCAGGAGATCACCGGCTGCGACTTCTCCGACTCCGGCGGCGTGTCGAGGTACATCGACGGTGAGCTGGTCACGAGGTGCAGGACGATCGGGTGCAGGGTCGCCGAGCAAGTCGAGCTGATGCTCAGCCAGGCGTAGACGCAGAGCGTCCCCTCATCGGGTCGCAGGGGGCACGCTCTGGATGTCGTCGCGGCCCGCCTCCAGGATCCCCCATCGGCGACGGATAATGGCTGGGCAATGCGCGCCCGTCGGTCCCGCCCGCTACATGGTCCGGCTTGTGTTCCGGTGGGCGTGCTCGCGACCATCACCATGGACGTCGCGATGGTGGCCGCCGGCAGGCTCGGTGAGAGCGCCTCCACCTCCGACCGTTACGGCCCGGACGTGATCGGCCGCTGGGTGACCGACTCGGTGCGCGGCCGATGGCGCCACGGCAACATCACGAGGGAACCGGCGCGACGCGGGGAACTGGCGCTGGGCCTCCTCACCCATTACGTCACGGGCATCGTCCTCACGCAGGCGTACATGCTGGTCCCGCGTCGCGGGAACGGGCGACCGAGCTTCCTCGGAGCGACGGCGTTCGGCATCGCGACAGCCGCAGCGCCGTTCCTCGTCTTCTTCCCCTCGATGGGCTACGGCTGGTTCGGCCTCCGGTCGGGCGAGGCGGCTCGAGTCATCCGGATCACGCTCAGCGGCCACACCGCGTTCGGCGTCGGGATCGGGCTGTGGGCCCGCGGCCGAAGTCCTCTTGGCCTGAGGAGGCTCACATGAAGAAGGCGTGGGTCATCGCTGCCATAGTTGCCGGTGGGGCGCTCCTCGCGAGAGCGCTTGGATCCGGGGTCGGCAGGATGGACATCGGAGAGCGGATCGCCGCGATGCCTGACACGTCCCCGCCGAAGTGGATCTACACGAACGTCACCGCGATCCGAGCAAACACCGAACGCATCCTCGCCCTCCTGGACGAGCAGAGGCCCACCCCTGCGGGGGAACCGGTGCCGCCTCCTGAGCCGGATGCCGCGCGCGAAGCGTGACTCGAACCAGCTTCAAGCTCCCCGCGGGACTCGAGGGCGTCGTCCCGGCGCCCTGATCAGCGCCGGCGCGCCACCAGGAGCGCAGTACTCAGGCCGATCCCCGCACCAAACGCGGTGTGCCCGACGAGCATGATCCGCGCGAGCCTGGCCGCCTCGCCCGAGCGGAGCCCTGCCGGGCCGTACCCGAGCGACGGGAACAGCACAAACAGGGGGAACACCGACGTCGCGATGCCGTAGGCGACGGCCGCGGCGAACGTGGGCGCGGGTCGCCGCCAGGGGACCAGGACGAACGCCTCGGTGAGCACGATCCCGGTCAGGTAGTGGGTCATCAGTCCGAGCGGGACGTCCAGCGCCCCCGGGTCCTCGCGGCTGGCGTCAACGTGGCGCCATCGGCCGCGCAGCAGGCCACCGGCCCAGCGCCCGATGACGGCCAGGTCGGTGCGCTCCGAGGCAAACGCCTCGCCGCCGATCGCGGCGGCGGCGACCATCGCGCCATCCATCGTGACCGTGGCCACCACGCCGGCCGGGACACCCGCCAGCAGCCGCGCTCGCGCGCCCATCATGTCGCTCCCGCTAGGCGGCTGCCTCCCTGATGGCAGCCTCGAGCACCAGGCGGATGCGATTCTGCGCGTCCTCGAACCGCAGCGTACCGCCGGAGACGACGTACTCGAGCACCATGCCGTCCGTGAGCGCCCCGATCGTGCGGGCGAGCGCATCCACGTCGATGCGCGTCGGCAGATCGCCCCGCTCGACGCACTCGCGGAACATGATCGAGGTCATCGTGATCCCGCGCTCGTAGCGCCTGGCCATGAGGTCCCGGATCAGTGGCCGTCGCGAGGCTTCGCCCCAAGCCTCGGCCAGGAACGCGGGCGCCCCTTCCGCCTCGATCGTGTAGCGCCACCAGCCCCGGATCCCTCGGTCGAGCCGCTCGCCGACCGACCCGGCCGCCCGCGTGTCAGCCAGAACCGCATCGGATTCCTCGCGGTTCGCGTCGAGGATGCTCGCCCGGATCAGCTCGCCCTTGTTCGGGAAGTAAGTGTAGATGGCCCCGACCGACAGCCCGCAGGCGGCGACCACGTCGTCGATGCTCGCCCGATGGAAGCCCTTCTCGACGAAGACCTGCCGGGCCGCCTTGAGGATCCGGCGGCGAGTCGCCTCTTCACGCTCGGCCGAGATGCGCGGCATCGGTCCCTCCGGATCTTTAACAAGAGCGAGCGCTCACACTTGAATGGTACCAGGATGCCATCGTGCGAATAGAGCCAGATGGCACTCCCAAAGTGAGCGCTCGCTCATTATAGTTCAGGCAGTCGGTGATCGGTTCCGATGGAGTGCCGGGCCGACGGGAGGGGTGGCTAGGGCCACCGGAGAGGCACAGATGACTGGCGTGGCAGACACCAACAACGCAGATACCAACAACCTGGCCCACCGCCTCGACGTCCTCGGCTGGGGCATCTTCTTTCTCATGACCGGGGTCCTGATGCTCTTCCCGGGCCTGCCCGAGGGCATCTGGCTCGTCGGTCTCGGTGTCCTGCTCCTCGGTCTCGCCGCCATGCGCGTCGCCCTCGGGCTCGCAATCGAGTGGTTCGGCGTGATCCTCGGGGCCGGCGCCCTCATCGCCGGGTTCGGCACGATCGCCGGCATCTACATCCCGGTGTTTGCGATGTTCCTGGTGGCCTGCGGCCTCGCGATCATCGCGGGCGTGCTCTCGAAGGGCGGGGCCGCGCGGTGACCGCCATCACGCCCCGCACGCCGCGCGTCCACATCCCCGACCTCGGTCGTCGCGGCGAGGGCTGGGTCGCTCTGCAGGCCGTCCTCTTCGTCGCCGTCATCGTGACGGGATCCGCCGGTCCACACTGGGCGGGCCTCGCACGCGTGATCGGAGCCGTGATCGGCATCGCCCTCATCGCCGGCGGGATCGCCCTCATCGCCGGCGGGATCGTCGGGCTGCGTCGCCAGCTCACGGCCTTCCCGCGCCCGGTGGCCAACGGGCAGCTCATCGAGGGCGGCGCCTTCGGCCTCGTGCGCCATCCGATGTACGGCGGCCTCGTGCTCCTCGCGGGCGGCTGGGGTCTCCTGACGGCGTCCGTGTCGACGCTGCTGTGCGCCCTGGTGCTCGCGCTGTTCTTCGACCTGAAGTCCAGGCGCGAGGAGGCCTGGCTCGGCGAGGTGTTCCCGACGTACGCCGAGTACCGCAGCCGGACGCCGCGCCTGATCCCCTGGATCTACTGACCCGGCACTCCTCTCTGGGCGAGCTCGACCTTCTACGGGCCGAGGCTACGCCCTGGGCGGTTGCCGGACCGCGCTTGTGGACGGGTGTCGCCCTGCTCATCCGAAGGGATCGAGGCATCGGGCTCCGGCAGGCGCGGGGCCAGGATCCAGACGAGCTGCGCCGTCGTCGCCGCCCCGACCGTGGACCGCGCATTCGCGAGGTGGTGCTCTCACGGTTGAGCCTGGCTGGGGAGCCCGGGAGCCGGTGTGGATCAGATCAGCGCGCCGTCATGCCCCAAGAGTGGGGTCGGAGGGCCGCGGTTGCCTATTCGGCCGATTGGGCCAATGCGCGCGGGTCGTGAGCCCGGGTCGGGGCTCTGATCCCGCTGATCCCAAGCCAGGCCGGCGGGGGCTCGACATAGGCGTCGACGCGGGCGTCGGTTGAACACCCCCGTCAGGCACTTGCGGCCCCGACCGTCTGCTCGTCCGGCTGCTCGACGAACTCACCCTCGATCATGATCTGGATCTCGTGGCTGATCACGAGCCTGCCGTCGAGGATCGCGTCCATCGTCAGGCCGAAGTCTCTCCGATTGATCTGCGTCTGGGCGCTGTAGCCGATCCGATGGCCCATCCGGGGGTCGTTGAACTCCCCGTACCTCAGGACCTGCAGGGTCACCGAGCGGGTGTTCCCCTTGATGGTGAGATCGCCGCTCAGGGTGTACCGGTCGGCACCGAGCGACGCGATGGCGGTGCTCTTGAAGGTGATGGTGGGGAACTTGTCGACCTCGAGGAAGTTCGACGCCTTCAGGTCGTTGTCGCGCCGTTGATCGTGGGTGCGGATGCTCGCCGTCTGGATGGTGACTTCCACCGACGACGCCTCCGGGTGGTCGGGGTCGATGGTGCCCGTGGCCTGAACCTCGGTGAAGTGACCCCGCACGGTCATCATGCCGAGGTGCTTGGCGGAGAACTCGACCTGCGTGTGAAGCGGGTCGAACTGCCAGGTGCCCATGTCGGTCCTCCGTAGACCTGAGTAGGTGCGCTGTGGGGGCTCGTTCGTCTCGCGGCCCGAGGAACCGGAGCCTGGCGGGAAGGGTCTGCCGACTGGACGTGCACAATCCAGTCATGCACAATGTATCCCATGGACTCAATCTACGACCTCTCCGCCACATCCAACCACGGCGCACCCATCGACTTCGCCGCGTTCCGCGGCCGCCCGATGCTGATCGTCAACACCGCCAGCAAGTGCGGCTTCACCCCCCAGTACGAGGGCCTGCAGGCACTCCACGAGCGGTACGGGCCGCAGGGGCTCGTCGTGATCGGGTTCCCGTGCGACCAGTTCGCCCACCAGGAGCCCGGCGACGACGCGGCGATCGAGGAGTTCTGCCGGGCCACCTACGGGGTCTCCTTCCCGCTGACGACCAAGGTCGATGTCAACGGCCAGGGAACCCACCCGATCTTCGCCTTCCTCAAGGAGCGCTCGAACGGCATGCTCGTGTCGGCCGTGAAGTGGAACTTCACCAAGTTCCTGGTCGCCTCCGACGGCACCACCGTGAAGCGGTTCGCCCCCAACGCCGAGCCCGCGAAGCTCGCCGGCGACATCGAGCGGCTCCTCTCGGACGTCGAGGCGTGAGTCTGCCGCAGCTGCGCCTCGACAATCAGTTGTGCTTCCTGTTCCACCGGATCGGCCGGGAGCTCAACGCCGCCTACCGCCCGCTCCTCGCCGACCTCGGCCTCACCTATCCGCAGTACCTCGTCATGCTGGTCCTCTGGGAGCGCGACGGGCTGGGTGTCGGTGAGCTCGGTGAGCGGCTCGATCTCGACTCGGGCACCCTCTCGCCGCTGCTGCGCCGGCTCGAGCGTGCCGGGCTGGTCCGGCGCGAGCGCGCCACCTCCGACGAGCGACGGGTCGCCATCCACCTGACCGACCGCGGACGCGACCTGCAGGAGCGCGCGGCCGGCATCCCCGAGGCCATCGCCAGGTGCCTCGTGGACGACGCGGCTGGCTACGCCGCGATGAAGGGGCAGCTCAACCACCTGGCCGCCCGGATTGCGCACTCTCGGGCCGACGGGTCCGAGGGAGGCGGAGCGGGCGATGAGCAGCGCCCGTCCCGCGCCGACGCGATCCCCACGGCGCGGTGAGCGCGGCCACGGACGTTCGTGCCCGGGATCAACAGAGATGGGACCTGTGTCGGCTCTGACCCAGGAGGCCCACACCTCGTCGGGCAGTCCGCTCCTCGTCCGTCTGGGCTCGGCCGTCCGGTTCAGGTAGCCGCGGCGCCAGGATCCACACCAGCTGCGCCGTCGTCTCCTCTCCGACCTTGGACCGGGCGTTCGCCAGGTGGTGCTTCACGGTCGAGTGCGACAGGCCGAGTCGGTGGGCGGCCGCCTTCTCCGATCCGGCGACCAGCACGGCCGCGACCACGCCGACCTCACGGTCGGTGGCGAGTCCCATCTAAAGGTCCGTGGTCGCACGATCGCCCCGGACATCACTCACGCGGTGGGCCGGCCGCCCACGGTGACTGCGCCGAGTCGGACCGGCGTCCCGGCCCGGAGGGAGTTGGGGATCTCGGCGATCGCGTCGACGTCGTGCACTAGCGCGCGAAGGATGTCGGTGCTCGCGTCGCCGGCGATCTCCACGGTGTAACCGACCGGGGTCGAGACCTGGGGGTCGCCGGCGAAGTCGCCTTCGACCACGACGCGGACGGATGTGAGCTCGATGCCGCGTGACTGTGCCTCCCGGAAAAGGTCGTTCGAGACACAGCCGGCGATGGCGAGGTACAGGAGCTGCCCTCCGTTGAAGCCGAGTCCGCCGCCGCCCGCTCCATGTGGCCGGTCGACCACGAGCGTGTATGGGCCGGCGCTTCCGACAGCGGTGACGCGCCCGGTGACATTACGGGTCTCGACGGTCAGCATCCCCTCACTCCATGGGCGGCGGGACCACGTTGGGACGACGCGCCCAACCTTTCCGCTGCCGACGATGGTGCCGGTCGGGATGATGTCCAGCAAGAGACAACTGTGGACGACCCTGCCCATTGAGGTGCTGGCTCATCCGACAGATGGAGCACCCGGAGCGCTCAGTGACCTGGCCGCTGCTCCTCGGGCTGACCATGGGCATCGGGCTCGGGCAACCGCGGAGCGAGGACCACACAAGCGGCTACGCCGACGACGACCACCCGCTTGCCGATGGCCTCGTCGACGCGATCGTGGGCTTCGTCACGGCCACCTGACGCTCGTCAGGAGGTCCCGGTCGACGCGCGGGTTACCAGGTGCCAGAGTGCAGTGGGACGCGGACGGGTCCCCATCGGCGAGCGCTGGGCGCACGCCCTCAGGCACGAGGCCCCGTAGGCACTAGCCGAGCCGATGCGCCAGCGGCGCGAGTCTCCTGAGTTCGTCGAGCGGCGGGACAGAGGCGTCGGCGGCCACGAGGTTGAGCACGACCTGGTCTGCGCCCGCCTCGAAACGCTCGCGCACCAGGTCGCTGATCCGATCGAGCTTGCCCCAGGCCACGATGGCCTCGAACAGCGTGTCCGAGCCGGGGATCTCGAGGTCGGTCTCAGGCCAGCCGAGCCTGCGCAGGTTGTTGGTGTAGTTCGCCGATCGTAAGTAGGCGGACAGGTGGCGATCGCCGATCGCGCGAGCTGCAGACAGGTCGTCCGCCAAGACGACCGGCAGGTCCGCCGCCAGGAATGGGTCCGCTCCCAGAATGCCCCTGACCTCGCGAATGTGGGCCGCGGTGGAGAAGTACGGGTAGGCCCCCGCGGTGCGCTCGCCGGCAAGGCCCGCCATCCTGGGCCCGAGCGCGGCCAGCACAAGGGGTGGGAGCTCGGCCACCGGCCCTCGCCAGGGTGCCGTCTCCATCGCGTCGAGGTACGAGCGCATGACCGAGTAGGGCCGCTCGTAGTCGTGGCCACGCAGCCTTACGAGCGGTGCGTGGCTCACGCCGATGCCCAGGATGAACCGCCCCGGCCAGGCCTCCGCGAGGGTCCGGCCACCGTTCGCCATGGCCGCCGCGTCGCGCGCCCAGATGTTGGCGATGCCGCTGGCGATCACAAGTCGTTCGGTCGCGGCGAGATAGATGGCACCCCTGGCAAAGACCTCCTGGGCGAGGCCCTCGCCATACCAGAGTGTGCCGTAGCCGAGTCGCTCCATCTCGCGCACGAACTCGCGCTGGAGCGCGGCCGGCTGGCCATTGAGTGGCCCGGCGAACACACCGATCGGCCCCGGATCGATGCCGTGGAGTCTGCGGAGGCTCATGGTCGGTCGGAGTCTACCTCCGCGGCGAGCGGGTGCTGAGCGCGTGGTCGGCGCGGACCTAACCGGGACGAGACGTCTTCCGCTCGATTCCCCCAAGCGACGTATCGTGCCCGGGGATGAGCCTCGAGTGGGCGCATCGCAGCAGGGAGCCGCCCTGGGATATCGGGCGGCCACAGCACGCGATCGTCCGCCTCGCGGAGCAGGGAGTCATCTCGGGCGCGGTGCTCGAGCTGACACTCTGCCAACTGAGTTACTCCCGCCCGGGAGCGAACGCCATTCTAGCATCGGCCCCCGGCCGGTCAACGAACGCTCGCAGCCCGGCGGCCGTCTCCGCGACGGACGTGGCGGGCCGCTGCCCCCACCGTCAGGCGAGCAGAAGCGTCGCCGAGACCACGAGCCCCACCCCGACCACGACCGAACGCAGCACCAGCGGCGACATGCGCCGGCCCACGAGCGCTCCGAGCTGGCCGCCCACGATCGAGCCGGCGGCGATGAGCGCAACGACCCGCCAGTCCACCGGCGCGACCGCGATGAAGACGAGCGCCGCCACGCCGTTCACCACCAGGGCCAGGACATTCTTGAGCCCGTTGAGTCGTTGCAGGTCGTCCTGGACGAAGACGGCGAGCAGGGCGATCAGGATCACGCTCTGGGCCGCCCCGAAGTAGCCGCCATAGATGGCGGTGAGGAAGACCAGGAGGGCCAGCCCGAGCGAATGCTCGGCTGCCTGCGGTCGGTGGCGCGCCACCAGCGCAGCGAGGCGCGGCTGGAGCGCCATGAGCAGGCTCGCGAAGAGGATCAGGAACGGGACCACCCGCGCGAACGTCGAGGCCGGCAGCGCAAGGAGGAGGAAGGCGCCGGTGATCGAGCCGAGGAGGGCGGCGAAGCCAAGGCGCAGGATCCGGGGACGCTGACCAACCAGCTCCCGCCGATAGCCGACGACCCCGCTCGCCGACCCCGGGACGAGCCCCACCGTGTTGCTCACGTTCGCCACCACGGGCGGAAATCCGAAGGCGAGCAGGGTGGGGAACGTGACCAGGGACCCCGAGCCGACGACCGTGTTGATCGTCCCGGCAGCGACGCCGGCAAGGGCGATCGCGATCGCCTCGAGAGGTGTCATGGGCGCCGACGCATCGCGCGGCCTCGGAGGAGGGCGCGCACGATTCGTGGCATGGGCGCCATGCTACCTGCTGCGAGCGGCATCATTGGCGTGCACACCGCCTCCGACTCCTCGCGCACGGCGTCCGACCGCCCCAACCTCCCGGAGAAACCCCAATGACCTACGCTCCCGCTCCCGGCCGCTACGACGCCATGACCTACCGCTTCTGCGGCAGCAGTGGCCTCCAGCTGCCACTCCTTTCGATGGGGCTGTGGCACAACTTCGGCGATCACACGCCGATGGCCCGCCAGCGTGAGATGGTCCACACCGCGTTCGACCTCGGGATCACCCACTTCGACCTGGCCAACAACTACGGCCCGCCGTACGGCAGCGCGGAGGTCAACTTCGGGCGGATTCTGCGCGAGGATCTTGCCGCCCATCGCGACGAGCTGGTCATCTCCAGCAAGGCAGGCTGGGACATGTGGCCGGGCCCGTACGGCCAGGGCGGCGGGTCGCGCAAGTACGTCCTTGCCAGCCTCGACCAGAGCCTCCGCCGGGTGGGCGTCGAGTATTTCGACATCTTCTACTCGCACCGCTTCGACCCGGACACCCCGCTCGCCGAGACGATGGGCGCGCTGGCGACGGCCGTCCGGCAGGGGAAGGCCCTGTATGCAGGGATCTCGTCCTACTCGGCACGGGCGACCCGCGAGGCGGCCGCGCTCCTGCGCGCCGAAGGCGTCCCTCTGCTCATCCACCAGCCCAGCTACAACCTGTTCAACCGCTGGGTGGAGCCCGACCTGCTCGACGCCCTCGCGGAGGTGGGAGCCGGGATGATCGCCTTCACCGCTCTCGCCCAGGGCCTGCTGACCGACAAGTACCTCGACGGCATCCCGGCCGAGGCGCGCGTCAACCAGCCCGGAGGCGACTCGTTCGAACGTCAGTATCTGGCTGACTCGAACCTGGACCGCGTGCGGGCGCTCAACGAGATCGCGAAGCGACGCGGCCAGTCGCTGGCCCAGATGGCCTACGCCTGGGTGCTGCGCGACCCGCGCGTGACCACCACCCTCATCGGCGCCAGCTCGCCCGAGCAGATCCGCGAGAACGTCGGGGCGCTCGCCCACCTCGACTTCTCCGCCGAGGAGCTTGCCGAGATCGACCGGTACGCGGTCGAGGGCGGCGTGAACCTGTGGGAGAAGCCAAGCACCGACCAGCGGGCGTAACTCCGAGCAGCCGACCGAGCGCCGAAGCGTCGATCGAAGACCCGCCCGGCGCCCCGGCCGCTACGCCTGGCCCGGCGTGAAGTGCAGCTGGAGCTCGAGGGTGCCGGAGTCGGCGACCGAGAGGACCATCATCGATTGGGGTGGTCTGATGGCGTAGTCGGCGAACGCGATGGGGAGCGAGCCGACGACGGTGACGACACCACCCGCGAGCTTCGCCTGCAGCGGCATCGAGACGCGCTTCGTGACGCCGTGGAGAGTCAGGTCGCCGATCGCCGTCGCGCTGATGGTCTCGCCCTCGGCCGGGAGGTGGGCGAGCGCGATCCGCGTCGCCAGGACGAACGTCGCCGTCGGATACGCGTCGGTCTGCAGCGCCTGCTGGTGCAGCTGGCCGTCGCGCTGTGGGCGGTCGCTCTGGAGCGTGGACAGGTCCGCCTTGACCGTGGCAGCCGTGATCGAGTCCCCGGCGACCGTGAGCGAGCCAGTGACGTTCGGCGTCCGGCCGACGGCCGTGGTGGAGCCCACGTTGGCGAGGTTCTCCGCGACGCGATAGCCCACGAAGCTGTCGCTGAAGTCCGAGAAGCTGCCGATCGAGTTGTCGACCTTCCAGGTCCCCGTAAGGCTCGAAGTCCCCGTTGCGCCGGGGCCTGCCGGTGCGGAGCTCGAGGCACCTGAGCTCGGCGACGGGCCAGCCGTCGGCGCGACGGCAGAAGTGGTCGCCGCAGGAGCGGCCGATGGGGCGGCGGCGGCGGCCCCGGAGGACGCCGCCGCGCTCGGCAGGGAGACCGCCGCGGGCACGGACTGGCCGAAGAAGTAGACAAGGCCCGCGCCGCCGACGACCGCCACGACCACCAGGGCCACGACCACGCCCGCGGCGACGAGGGTTCGCGAAGGGCGGCGCGTGCCGGTCGAGGGGTTCTCGGGCTGCACGGGGTATCTCCGGCTTGGTCGATCTGCGGCAACGAGGGCGAGCGTGCCGGTGCCGCCTGAACCATCCCTGAAAGGATCGGTTTCGCCGGCGCGCGCCGAGCTCGGGCGGGTTGCGTGGCCGCGAGGGCCAACCGGCCGCCATGCGGGCGATTACGACGGCGGCAGGAACTCGCCCAGCGTCATCGCCCGGCACGCCGCGCCCAGGCATGGCAACCCGAAGATGTCCTCGATCGTGCGCAGGAGCCCGTAGTGGTCGTGGAAGGTCGGCGAAGCGACACTGGAGAGCCCCCTGCGGGCGACCATCGTGAAGACTCGCCCGCCCCCGCCGTCGTTCGTCGTGCCCTCGTCGAACGACACCACGAGGAGGGTGTGCGCCCAGTCGGGCGCGTCGAAGACGGTTGGCAGGAAGGCCCGCAGGAACTCGTCGCCAGTTGCCTGCGAGCAATCGTGCATGTCGTTGCAGAGGTTGGGCGCCACGAAGGCCAGGTTCACGCCGGGATCGAAGCGTGCCAACGGCTGGATGTTGTCGCACTGGTTGCTGCCCGAGACCGAGGCGAAGCTCATCGCGGGGACGTGCTTCCGAGCGTACGTCCCGTCGACGCCCGGACCGTCGGCCCCGCCCCGGTACGCGCTGCCCGTGTGACAGCCGGGCGAGGCTGGGTAGTCCTGGGCGTAGATGCGCCACGATCGTCCGGCCGCGGCCATCTGGCTCGACAGGCTCGGGCCGGCGAGGTCGTACGTGCCGTCGTCGGTGATGCCGTGAGTCGAGCCCGACCACAGGGCGAGGTAGTTCGGCAGCGACGGGTGGCTCACCGCGAAGAAGCTGTCCGCTCTGCCGTAGGTCTGCGAGAGCCCATACAGGTAGGGCATCGAGGAGGCGCTGACGGCGGACGCCTCGCGGTTCTCCATCCAGATGACGACGACATGCGTGATCCGGCTCGCGGACATGGCCGGCGCCGCAGTGGCGGCGGGCGCCTGGATCGCCGACGGTGCCGACGTCGACCTCGGGGTCGGAGGAGGGGACTGGGAGGGGAGGCCCGCAGGGCTGCTGGCAGGCTCGGGTGATGCTGCCTCCTCCGTGACGGCCGGCGTGGCAGCGCTGCTGGGTGGGATTGCGCTGCCGCCCGGCGGGGCGCTGCCGCCCGGCGGGGCGCTGCCGCCCGGCGGCGCGACGAAGCACGCCTCCATGAAGACCACGAGGCTAACCATTGCCGCAGCCTGGACGACCCGGGCACGGCTCGGGATCATGAGTCGAAAGACCCTTCACGCGCCGCGGCGCGGCTCCCGCCTACAGGCCCAGCGTCTTCCGCTTCGCGGCCGCGAACTCTTCGTCCGTGAGATGGCCCTCGCCGTGCAGGGCCGCGAGATCGCGGAGCACGGCGATGGTGTCAGTGGTCGGCGCAGGCGCCGCCGGCGCGCTCATCGTCGCCGGTGGGAGGGGCGTGGAAGGCGTCGGTTGAATCGCGGTCGGCGGGGGCGGCGGGGCGGAAGGCCCGGGGCGCCGGAGGTACGAGTATGCGACGCCGATGCCGAGGCCGAGCAGGATCGCCATCGCGAGCCAGGCGAGGAGGCCGAACCCCGGGTACCGGAAGCCCCAGCCGCGCATCGGCATGTCGGGGTAGGCCGCGCCTTGGCCGAACGCGAACGCGAGCAGGAAGGCCAGGGCGCCTATCGCGACGAGAAGGGCCGCGATCGCGACCCCCGAGCGGCGCCGGTTGTTGGATGGCATGCGAGGACCTCGTGCGGGAGAGTGGAGCGTGAATGTACTGCCTCAATCTTCGCTGAAAGGGCGGCAGCCGGTGCAAGACGCGTCAGTCGCGCGTCGGAACGGACCCACAGCCGAGGCGGCATGGCCCCAACCGACGTTCGCCGCGGATGTCGCGGGAGGCCGAGCTCGAACGCCAGGCGCTCAACGCCCCTCCAGACCTGATCGCCGCGTCGAGGCCGCCTCAGCGGTCGCGGGCGACCGGCACGAGGCGCAGGATCGGGATCGTCCGGTTCGCCGCGACGCGAGCGTAGCGCTCGTAGCTCGGGTCGCGCCGCAGGATCCGCTGCCACCACGCCGCCGCATCGTCGGGTGACAGCTCGTCGGCCCGGACCGCGATGGTGCGGCCCATAACCTCGACCCGCGCGGCGGGCTCGGCCCGCAGGTTGAAGTACCAGCCGGGGTGCGACTCGCCGCCATCGTTGGCCGCGGCCACGATCATCGCCTGGCCGTCCGGGAAGAACTGGAGGACCACGACGCGCTCACGACCGGACCTCCGGCCCCGCGTGGCGAGCAGCAGGGCGTCGACCTTCCAGGCCCGCGTGATCCCGCCCTTCGTGCGCCGGTAGACCCAGACGCCCAGCGGGGACAGCCAGCGGTCCAGGCCGCGGTGCACGATCAGGGCGACGCGTTCCTTTCCCGTGACGCTGGCGCGGGGTGACGCGCTGGCCGCGCGCGCGGGGGGCGGCATCTCCGGACCGCTCGAGTTCATCATGCCGGCGCGGAGGGTGCGGCGGGGCCGGCCGCCGAGGCTTCCAGCTCGCCGGCGATCTCCGCCGCCCAGCCGTCGATCTCGGGCCAGTCGCGGAAGTCGCCGTCGGGGAGGCCTTCCCGGGCCGCCGGCAGAAGGGCCATGAATCGTTCCGCGAGGCCGATCGCGGGCTGGTCCCGGTGATAGGCGCCGAAGAAGACCTGCGTGCCGCGCGCAGCGACGCTCGCCGCAAGCTCCCGGAGCTCCTTCGGCGTCGCCGCCTCCTTCTGGTCCTTCCCCTCAGCGTTGATCGGCTCCGTGCCGAGGGGTCCACTGCTGAAGAGCCAGACTGGCTTCTTCGCCAGCGCTGCCCGGTTCCGGCGGACGAACGAGGTCGCCTCCTTGAGCCAGTGGAACATGTAGGCAGCGCTGCCGACCACGACCGCGTCGTATTCCTCGACGGTCCGGACCGCGTCGACGTGCCGCGCCTCCGCCTCGAGGCCGGCCGCTCGCAGGCGCTCCGCGATCCGCTCGCCAATTCCCTGCGTGGCCCCGTGTCGGGTGGCGTACGCCACCAGGACGTGCATCGACCTAGCCTCCTGCTTCGGGCCCGGCCCGCGGCACCGACGGCGACGGGCCAGGCCCTCGATCCGGCGGCTCGAGAAGCCCGAGGTCCTCCAGGGCCCGCCGGAGGTCGGCCGCGTCGACGAAGTGGATCGCGCTGAACCCGAGCTCGATCGCGGCCTCGACGTTGTCGGCCCGGTCGTCGATGAAGATGGAGGTCGACGGCTCCAGCCCGTGCTCCGCGACGAGGTGCTCGAACATCCTGGGATCGGGCTTGACCGCTCCCACGTCGCCCGAGATGACGACGCCGTCGAACCACTCGAGGAACGGGAACCGCCGGCGGGCCATCGGGAAGGTCTCGGCCGACCAGTTGCTCAGCGCGTAGACCGGTGTGCCGGCTCGCCGCAGGTCCGCGAGGACCTCGACCGTGCCGGCGATCGGCCCGCCCAGCATCTCGGGCCAGCGCTCGTGGAAGGCCTCGATCAGGTCGCGCCGCTCCGGATGCTCGTCGACGAGCGCCGCGATCCCCTCGGCCCACGGCCGACCCGCGTCCTGCGCCTCGTTCCATTCGGCGGTCGCCACCTCGGCCAGAAAGGCCTCCATCCCGGCCTCGTCAGCGAAAAGCTGCCGGTACAGGTGGCGCGGGTCCCAGTCGATGAGCACGCCCCCGAGGTCGAAGACGACGGCCGCGGGCGGCGAGGCGGTTGCGCGGTTCGGCATGAGCCAACGGTACCGGGTCTCGCGCGGAATCGGCGCACCGCGCGCGCGCCGGTGTCGTACACTCCGCGCATTCGTTTCTATCGGATAGGAACAAGATGCCTTTGCGCCACGCGTCGATGCTCGAGGTCAACGAGTACCTCGTCCTGGACTTCGTGCGCGAGCGCGGGTCGACGAGCCGACCCGAGATCGGCCGGAGCCTCGATCTCTCGGCTGCGACGGTGAGCCGGATCGTGGGCCGGCTCCTCAAGGCCGGGCTCGTCGTCGAGGAGCGCGGATCCTTCTCCGAGGCCGGGCGTCCCGCGGGAGTGATCGTGTTCAACCCGCGGGCCGGCGCCGTCATCGCCGTCGACCTGGCGGCGGCGTCGTGCCGTGGCGCCCTGGCCGACCTCGCCGGCGATCTCCTGCACGAGGAGCTCCGCCCGACCGGGGAGCTCGGCTCGGCGTTCGAGACCCTGGTCTCCGTCATCGACGCGCTGGCACGCCCAGGCCGTGGTGCAGGACGTCCCCGTTGCCGCGCTCGCCGTCGGGGTTCCCGCCATCGTCGACCCGGAGACGGGCATCGGCATCGCCGGGCCATCGGTGGCGTGGGAGGGGTTCGACGTCGTCTCGTCGCTGGGCGCCCGGGTGACGATCCCGTTCGTCGTGGAGAACGACGTCAACCTTGCGGCTCTGGCCCATGCGTGGAGGGGCGACGGGCGTCACGCGATGGACTTCTTCACCCTCCACCTGGGTGCCGGCGTCGGGGGAGCGGTCGTGGCCAACGGGAGGCTCGTCAAGGGCAGTCACAACGGTGGCGGCGAGATCGGGTATCTCCTCGTCAACCGCGCCCAGTCCCGCCGCCCCCTCGACGGGACGGTCGGCGGGCTCGAGGCCGTGGTCGCCGAGAGCGCCCTGGTGGCCCGGGCATGGGCGCTCGCAGGGTCTCGGGGCCTGGCCTGGGCCACGAAGGCGGGCTCAACCGGCATCACCGAGCTGGTGGACGCCGCGCAGTCCGACGACCCGATCGCGCTCCAGGTGATGGACGAGCTGCTCGACCACGTGGCGATGGCGCTCGTCGACGTCGGCGCGGTCATCGACCCGGCCCTCGTGATCCTCGACGGCTCCGTTGGCCGGGCCCTCGAACCGTACGTCCCGACCCTGGCAGCCGTGCTCGCCCGCCGGCTGCCGCGCGCCCCGCGCCTCGTCGTGTCACGCCTCCGGGGCGACGCCACCCTCCTCGGGGCCGTCGCGGCCGCCCTCGAGCTGGCTCGCCGGCGCTCGGCTCCCTCGGCCCTCTTCGGGATCTTCTCGACCAGCGGCGGCGCGCATGGGATGAGCTAGGCGCTCGGCACGTCGAGCCTGCGCGGCTAAACGTTCGCAGGCGGTCAGACAGGAGGAGCAGACGATGGGTCATCTCTCTGGGTCACGCAGGGCCCGGGCCGGCCGGTACGGCGCGATCGCGATCGCAGCACTGATGCTGGCCGCCTGCAGCGGCAGCACCGCCAGCCCGAGCGCAGGGCCGGTGACGCTGCACGCCCTGTTCATGAAGCAGGCCGCCTACAGCGACCCGGACGTGAAGGCGATGACGGACGCCTTCACGAAGGCCAACCCGAACGTCACCGTCGTGCCCGAGTTCGTCGCCTATGACGCGCTCCACGACAAGATCGTCACCGACCAGGTCGGCGGCTCCGGCCAGTACGACGTCGTCCTCATGGACGCGATCTGGCCGGCGGAATTCGCCAAGGCCGGCATCGTCACCGACATCACGGCGAAGATCCCGGCCGAGTTCAAGAGCGGCGTCTTCGAGTCCGCCTGGACCGCGGCCAACTACCAGGGCAAGACCTACGGCGTGCCCTGGATCAACGACTCCAAGTTCTTCTTCTTCAACAAGAAGATGCTCGCCGACGCCGGCATCACCGCGCCGCCCAAGACCTGGGACGACGTCGTGACGGCCGCCAAGGCGATCAAGGCCAAGGGCATCGTCAAGTACCCGATGGTCGGCAGCTGGAAGCAGGCCGAGGCAGTCATCTGCGACTGGACCCAGCTCGCCGCGGTCTTCGGCGCCACGGACTTCGTGGACGCCCAGGGCAACGCCCTCTTCAACACCGACGGCGGGCTCAAGGCCCTCCAGTTCATGAAGAAGCTGCTCGACGACGGCCTCATGAACCCGGCCTCGCTCGGGCTTCACCGAGGACGACGTCAACAGCGACGATGTCGGCGGGCCAGGCGGCGATGGCCCTCAACTGGACCTACGGCGACGCGGTCATGAACGACCCCAAGCAGTCCAAGGTGGCCGGCCAGGTCGACGTCGTCGGCAGCCCCGGCGAGGGCAGCGTCGCGACCAGCGGCGTGAACGGCGGGATGGCCCTCGCGGTCACGAAGAGCTCGCAGCACCCCGACGAGGCGCTGGCCTACGCGCTCTCGATCGCCAGCCAGAAGAGCCAGGAGCTCGACACGGCGCTCGCCTTCCCGATGTGGAAGGCGTCCTTCGACAACCCGGACCTCACCAAGTCCAACCCGTCCTTCTGGGCGGCGGCCAAGACCCAGTTCGCGGGCCTCGTGGCGCGGCCGGTCGTGCCGTACTACACGAAGCTCTCGAACGCGCTCCAGGTCGCCATCCAGGAGGCGCTCCAGGGCAAGGTGACCCCGGAGCAGGCGCTCAACGACGTGGCAGCCAAGCTGCCCGACTTCCAGAAGTAGGATCCGCGGAACCCGGCGCGTGCGCGCGCACGTCGCCCGGCGCTCCCGTGACCGAGGCGCACTGACCGTGCAGCTCGCGCTCGCGCCCGCCTCCCGCGGGCGCGAGCGAGACCCTGGCCGGAGACGTGGGTGGCGGCGGCGTTCATCGCCCCCGCCGCCCTCGTCATCGTGCTCGTCGTCCTCGTCCCGCTCGCCCGGGCGGCCTGGATGAGCCTCTTCGACATCAGCCTCATCCAGCCCGGCGACGAGCCGTTCGTCGGCCTCGGCAACTACGTCGACCAGCTGACCAGCCCCGACTTCTGGGCCGCCGTCTGGCGGTCGCTGTTCTTCACCGTCGTCTCGACCACGCTGGAGCTGCTGCCTCGGGCTCGCGCCTCGCGCTGCTCATGGACCAGCCGCTCCGGGGCCGCTGGCTGCTGCGCACCCTCATCATCCTGCCCTGGGCGCTGCCCACGATCGTCAACGCCCTGATGTGGCGCTGGATCGACAACGCGGAGTACGGCGCCCTCAACGCGCTGCTCACGCAGCTCGGCCTGCTCACCGACTACAAGGTCTGGCTCTCCAACAGCGACCTCGCGATGTGGATGGTCATCCTCGCCGACGTCTGGAAGATGACGCCGCTGGTGCGCCATCCTCCTGCTCGCCGCGCTCCAGTCGGTCGACCGCGAGCTGGTCGAGGTGGCGAAGGTCGACGGCGCGACGTCGTTCCAGTCGTTCCGCCTCATCGTGCTGCCGCTGATCACGCCGGTGATCCTGATCGTCCTCGTGCTGCGCACGATGGAGGCGTTCAAGGTCTTCGACATCATCTGGATCATGACCGGCGGTGGTCCGGCGAACGCCACCCAGACGATCGCGATCTACGCCTACCAGACGGCGTTCCAGGGCTACGACTTCGGGCGCCGGCGCCGCGCTCGGGTACCTGATCGCGCTGATCATCATGGCCCTGGCGGCGGTCTACCTCCGGCTGCTCGGCCGGACCGGGAGGGTGTAGCCGATGACGATCGTGCCCGTGCCCGTGACCGCGCCGGCCGCATCCGCGACCGCACGCGCCGGCCGACGCGCGTCGTCGGCGCCGCCTGCGGAACGCGGCTCGCACGGCCTTCCTCTACGGCGCGATGGTCCTCGCCCTCGCTCGCGATCCTGGCGCCGTTCGCGTGGCTCCTGATCTCGAGCGTCGCGGAGCCCGTCGACCTGCTCGAGCGGCCGCTGCGAGTGGATCCCGGCCCACGTCACGTTCCAGCGCTTCCTCGACCTGACGGTCGGGAGCACGGCCGACGACAGCGCCCTCGGCTTCCGGGCCGCGCTCGTGAACAGCACGGTCATCGCCTCGACGGTGACGGCGGTGGCGATGGTCGTGGGGACGCTCGCCGCCTACGCCTTCGCCCGGCTCCGCTTCCCCGGCCGCAGCTGGCTGATCCTGGCCTTCATGGCCACGTACATGCTGCCGCCGATCGCCCTGGTCCTGCCGCTCTACCAGATCATGAGCAGCGCTCCACCTGCGCGACACGCCGCTCGCCCTGATCATCATCTACTCGTCGTTCGTGACGCCGTTCGTGATCTGGATCATGCGCGGGTACATCGAGACGATCTCGCCCGAGCTCGACGACGCCGCCCGCGTCGACGGCTGCTCGCGGCTCGGGGCGCTCGTCCGGGTCATCGTGCCGGTCGCCGCTCCCGGCCTGCGCGTCGACGGCGCTGCTGTCGTTCCTGCTGGCGTGGGACGAGTTCCTCTACGCCCTGATCATCACCCAGACGAACGCGTCGAAGACGCTGCCGATCGCGCATCAACGACTTCATCGGCCGCCACGGCGTCGACTTCGGGCTGCTGGCGACGGGCGGCGTGATCGCCGCGCTTCCGCCGGTCATCATCGCGTTCGCGTTCCAGCGCTACATCGTCGCCGGCCTGACGACCGGTAGCGTCAAGGGCTGACGCCGGATCGGGCGCCCGATTTCCCGGTCAGGGGGTCGGGGCGGGATCGGGCGCTGACGGTGCCGCGGGCGTCGGGTCCGGGGTCGGCGTGGGACTCGGAGGTGGGGTTGGTGCGGGCGTCGGAGCCGGCGTCGGCGAGGGCGTCGGGTGCCGGCGTCGGCGAGGGCGCGGGTGCCGTGGTCGGCGGGGCAACCACCACGGGCGGGGGAGGAGAGTCCGGGGCAGGCGTCGCCCCCGTCGCCGGAGGTCGCGTTGGGCGCGGCGTCGCGTGCACCTGCGACGGCCTTGGAGCCGGGCGCGGGGTCGCTCGCGGCCCCGCCGGGACCGCCGGCGCGGGCGCGATGGTCGGGTTGGGGGCCGCGTCCGCGAGACGGCGGGCGGCGCCGACGCTGCCGGTCGGCTCGGTCGCGGCAGGGGTCGTGGTTCCAGGCTCGGCCCACGGCGACGCAGCCGGCTCGGGGGTCGTCTCGGGGGTGGGGTCCGGCGTCGGCCGGACGGCGGTCGGGGTGGCCGGCTCGGTGGTGGGCGTGGCCGGTGCGGCGATTGGCGCGACGACGGCCGCATCGGCACCTCCGTGCGAAGGACCCGGTCCGCCGACGGACACCATGCCGACCACGGCTGCCGCGATGACGCTGCCGAAGAGGACCAGGGCCGGCACGCTCCGGAGGACGGCTCCGCGATCCGGCAGGTGGAGCCGGATGGCCGGTCGATGTGCGGACCGGAAGGCCGGTCGGGGATGGTTCGCGGCGAGGCCACGCGATCGGGTCCGCGGGGCCGAAGCGACGGCGGGACTCGCCAGGGAGGGAATCCCCACGTCGAGGTCCGGCACCCCGAACATCAGGGCCAGCCGATGGGTTGCGGTCGCCTCGATCGCCCGCATCTCGTGCTCGTCCGCGTCGCGCCGGCGCCGGCGGCCGACCGGCGAAACGTTCGCCAGGGCGGCACCTACGTCCCACCCAAGCGCCATGCGTACGCTCCCCATTCGGCACCCACGGAGTCGCGGTGCGCGCACGCACCGCTTCGGGACGGGTAGCCTGAGCCGACTCGCGCGATTCGCGCAATAGGGACGTTGCCGTATCCGGAACGCGAAACGGACCCGATCGCCCGAGAAAGGGAAGGCGACACGGGTCCGTTGCGCTGCCGGGTGACCGGGAGGAGGTCGGTCGTCCGGCGGTTCGAGGAGTCTCGGGGAGGAGGCCGAGATCCGTGATCCCGATTCAGCCACTGGCGCCTGAAACGATCCTGAAGGCCGGATGAGGAAGCGCGACCTTCGCCGGGCCCTTGCGGGGTGCCTGGCCGACGGGCCGCTCCGCGGGGCGTCAGCTCGTCGCCCCCGGTCGATCCTCCGTGCCCCGTGCCGACCGCCCGTGCAGCGTGCGCTGGTATCGTGCGCAGGTGCAACGCGTGACCGTTAAGGAGCAGGCGGCGCCGGGGCCGATGCGCGCTCGCTGGCTCGGCCGGATCGCGTATCGCGACGCGTGGGGCCTCCAGCAGGCGCTGGCCGCCGCTCGCGCGGACGGCATCCTGGACGAGGACCAGCTGTTGCTGCTGGAGCACGATCCCGTGCTGACTCTCGGTCGCCACGCCAGCCAGGCCCATGTGCTGGCCCTCCCCGACCTGCTCGCAGCACGGGGGATCGACGTCGTGCGCGTCGAGCGCGGCGGCGAGGTCACCTACCACGGACCCGGGCAGCTGGTGGCCTACCCGATCGTCGCCCTGGCCGCGCCGATGACGGGTCGCGGGCGGGAGCCGGACCTCCCGCTCGGTGCGCGCTCTCTTGGCGTCCGCCCGTTCGTCGAGGCCCTCGAGGGCGCCATGGCCGACACCTGCGCTGCATCCGGCGTCGCCGCCGGTCCTCGCCCTGACCACCCGGGCTGCTGGGTCGACGCGGGCGGGCCGCTGCCGCGCAAGATCGGAGCGCTTGGCATCAGGGTCGCCCGGGGCGTGAGCTTCCACGGCATCGCCCTCAACGTGACCACCAACCTGGAGGACTTCGACCTCATCGATCCCTGTGGCGTCCCCGGCCTGCGCTCCACGTCGATCGCTCGCGAGCGCGCCCGCGCGGGCCTCCCGTCCGGACCGGCGGATCCCGCGGGCCCGGTTGCCCGGTCGGACCTGGAGCCATCAACGGCATCGGTCGCGGCGGTGGCCGGCGTCTTCGCCGTCGCCCTCGCTGGGCGTCTCGGTCGGGAACTCGCTGGACGAGTCCCGCCGGACGCGGATCCGCAGCGCGAGCTCGAGGACCTGGCCCGAGGGCTCGCGACGGCTGACATCGGACGAGCTGCCCCTGTCGTTGCCGGAACCCCGTGATGCCCGCGGGCCTCTTCGAGCTCCGGCGCGACGCCATCACCGGTTGGTGGGTGGCAACGCTCGTCGACCGCGAGTTCGAGCGCGAGCGCTTCGTCACCCACGCCGAGCCCGTCGACGACCACGACGACTGCTTCAACTGCCGGATCCCACCCGGCGACGGCGTCCGCACCCGGATCCTGCGCGACTTCGCGTTCCGGACCGTGGGCACGGAAGCCGAGGCACGCGAGCAGGAGCGCAGCGTGACCCAGATCGCCCTCAGCCAGGCGCGCGCGGCCGGCAGCTGGCGGACGATCGTCGCGCCCCCGGGCGAGCATCGACCCCTCCATTCGGTCGGGATCGGATTGATCGTCGAGCTCCTGTCGGCTGCCCGCCAGGCCGTTGACGAGGCGGAACGGACCGGCCAGACGGCCTATCTCCAGGTGCTGCAGAACTGGGGGCGGCAGGCCGGGGCCCGCACGAACCATCTCTGCCTCGACGTCTACGACCTGCCGCAGATCCCTCACGAGGTGGCCGAGGAGATCGGGGGCGCCGCGCGGTTCATGATCCGCGAGAGCGAGTGCCCGTACTGCCGGGCGGCTCGCGTCGAGCGCGACCGCGGGACCCGCTTCATCTGGCAGGACGCTGCGTCTGTCGCCTTCGCACCCTTCGCCTCCCGATCCCCCTTCGAGGTCTGGATCGTGCCGCGGCGCCACGTGGCCGACTTCGGTCGCGCGACCGATGCCGAGATCGCCTCGTCGGCGGATGCCCTTCGCGAGGTGCTCGGGCGCCTCGACCTGCTCGGCGGCCCTCCGTACAACCTGGTCCTCCACACCGCGCCCGTGGGCGGCCAGGTCGACGCCACCTACCACTGGCACTGGGAGATCCATCCGCGGCTGCGCGAGATCGCAGGTCTCGAGCTCGGCACGGGACTCCCCGTCAACTCCGTCAGCCCGGAGGAGGCAGCCGACCAGCTGGTCCGTCACCTTGGTCGCGAGGGGGCGGACGACCGCCCCGACCCGCGTGCCGATCACCGGACAGGTCGCCCATGAAGACCCCGCGATCCGTCGCGGCCGCCGGCCGTCACACGCGTCCGGCCCCCGTCGTCATGGGGCCGACGCACGGGACCCGCCCGCGCGGCAGCGGCATCCCGGAGGATTCGTGCTCGTCGATCTCTCGCTCGGCTGGAGCCCGCGTCCCGTGATCCCGGGCCGCGATCTTCCGCACCGCGAGACGGACGAGATTCCGTCGCCCCAGGCGACGCCCGCGGGCACCGCCGGGACGGCGCGCCAGGCGCGCGCCGCGGCGCTACCCACCGATCCAATCGCCGCGCGAGCCTTCGTCGAGGAGCTGTTCGCCCTCCACCAGCGGGAGATCTACGCCTACCTCGTCCGGATGCTGCGCGACCCGGAGCTGGCTGCCGACCTGACCCAGGACGCCTTCATCCGCGCCTACAGGGCCCACGCCGACCTCGACGACGTGTCCAAGGCCCGGGCCTGGCTCTACCAGATTGCCCACCGTGTGGCCCTCGACGAGATTCGCCGGCGCCGGATCATCCGGTTCGTGCCCTGGACGGGCGAGTCGCGGGGCGCGGCGCCGTCGGCCGAGCGACAGGTCATGGACCTTCACCTGTCCGGCGATCTCGAGCGTGCCTTGAAGCACATTCCCGAGCGGCAGCGCTCGGCGCTCCTGCTCGCCGAGGTCCACGAGATGACAGGGCTCGAGCTTGCCGGCGCGCTGGGCACCTCCCACGTTGCCGCCCGGGCCCTCCTGACGCGCGCCCGTGAGAGCCTGCGGCGCGCCCTCGCTGAGGAGCAGGCCGCCTCCGCCGAGCGCGACGCCGGCCTCGAAACGCGGCCTGATCCGTCGGGGGAGGTCCGGCGATGAGCGGGCTGCAGCGCATCGTGCGCCACCCGGATCGCATCAACGACCCGCACGCCCGCAGCCTCGAGCTGGCATCCGAGGCGCTCCTTGCGCCGCTCGACGAGGCGGACGCCGGATGGCTCGACGAGCACCTCCGGCTGTGCGAGCCTTGCCGGCGCACGGTGGCCGCCTACGCCGCGGATGCCGCGCTCCTCCACGGCCTGCGTGACGACCTGCCGCCCGTCCCACGCGATCTCGGGGCGCGCGTCTCGTTGGCCCTTGACGACGAGGTCCGGCGCGCCACGCGCGGGCGCCGCGGCGCCGACCGGCGCCGGTCCGCCGTCGGCCGCTCCCGCGGTCCGAGCGTCGCCTTCGCCGGGCTGGCTGTCGTCGCCCTCGTCGCTCTCCTCGCAGGACCACTCGTCGTCCCGTCGACGACGCCGTCGGGCTCGCTCCCGCCGGCGGCCAGCCTCCTGCCGGCCGCGACCCCGATCCTCGTGAATGCGCAGCCGGTCGCGTGGGTCAGCCGCGGCGCCGATGGCGCGTACATGATCTCCAGCGCCCAGGTTGGGCAGGTCTGCCCGGCGACCGAGGGCGCGGCCTGCGGGACCCTCGACGGCAGCGTCCGGACCCTCGCCTCGCTCAACGTGAAGCCGTCGTCCATGACCCTGCCGCGGGACGGAAGTCCGGCGGTGGTCGTCGGACAGGGCGCCGTCTACGCGGTGCCCGTGAACCTGGTCCCGACCACTACTCCGGCGCCGGCCGCGTCCGCGGCGCCCACCAGCGTGCCTGTCCAGACGCCCGCGGCGTCGGGGGGGCCGGCTACTCCTCCAGCCGGCTCCCCCACGCCGTCGGCGCCGGCCGCGTCGCCGTCCGCGAGCCCGTCTGCCACGCCCTCCGCGAGCCCGACCGGCACACCCGAGCCCTCCGGGTCTGCGACGCCGGCGCCCTCCAGCTCGCCGACGCCCGAGCCCTCCGGCGCAGCGACGCCTGCGGCCAGCCCGGTCGCGACCGCCGTGCCGACGCCGGCGCCCGCCGACGCCGCTGCCGACGCTGCCACCGCCGACTCCCGCTCCGACGCCAGCCGCCGCACTCAAGATCGCCGACAACGTGGTGCTTATCGGGACACCGCCGGCCTACAGCCCCGATGGCCGGTGGGTCGCCTTCTCGGCGCGCCCGACCGACGGCTCCCATGGGCCGGACATCTACGCCTGGGAGGTCGGCCGGCAGCGTGCGCTGGCGCTGACGACGGACCATGCGTCCGTCTTCTCGGGCTGGCTCAACGACCGGATCCTCGGCAGCACCGTCCGCAATGCAGCCGCGACGTCGGACGCCACGGGCACGAAGGCCTCGACCTCGCCGACGGCCGAGGTTCCGCCGGCGCCGTCCGCAGCACCCGGCCCGCTGCCCGGCGCGGTCCCAGCCCCGGACGCCGATCCGGCGACGGTCGTTGCCCGCTCCTTCCTGCTCGACCCCGCGCACGACACGACTGCTCCGCTCCGGCTCGACGGCGTGTGGCGGCCGGTGGTCGACCCGACGGGCCGGACCGTCGTGTACTGGACCGGCGCCTTCTCGTGGAGCGACGTCGAACGGACATGGGTTCCAGCGCTGGGTGGTCTCGTCGCCGCGGCGTGGAGAGCCGTGCTCGTGGACGGCGCCGTCCCGGCGCCGCAGGGGCTCCCGGGTGACGCGTCCGGCCCCCGCGTCACCGAGTGGGACGTCCGCTTCGATCCCGCCGGACGGCGCCTCGGCGTGTGGGTCGCCGACCCGGCCGAGCCCGGCGCCGGACGCCTCGCCCTCGTCGCCGTCAACGACGACGGCGCCCTCGGCGACACGGTCCTGGTGGACCAGTCGGCCCTCCCGGGCTTCTCGCTGGACGCCGACCGGCTCGCCTGGTCGACACCCCCGGGCCGGAACGGCGAGGGGAGCCTGGTCACGGTCTTCGCCTGGAATGGCGACGCGGCGGGGCAGGTGCAGACGATGCCCAACCCCGGGAACGACCCTCTCGTCGTCTCCCGCTGACCCGTCGAGTCGCCGGCGGGGTCGTGGCACCCGCGGAGCCGGCCGCGCGCCGGCCGACACGTCGCAGCCGACCCGATCCTGCGCGCGTGGCGCGCTAGACTGTCTGGAACCCTTTAACGACCGGTCCCGCGAGGCCGGGAAGGAGGACGCACGTGCCACGTCGCGGGTGCACCGGGCCCCAAGCCAGGTCGGTCGCCTGATGGACGGTCGCCAGATCATGACGGCGGACGAGGTCCGCCGGGCGATCGTCCGCATCTCCCACGAGATCGTCGAGCGCCAGGCCGGCACCGATGGGCTCGTCCTGGTCGGGATCCAGCGCCGTGGCGTCCCCCTCGCCGAACGGGTCGCGGTCGCGATCGCCGAGCACGAGGGCGTGACGCTTCCCGTCGGCGCCCTCGACATCACCTTCTACCGCGACGACCTGTCGCTGATCGCTCAGCAGCCGATCGTGAAGGCGACCGCGATCCCGGTGGACCTCAACGGGAAGACGGTCGTCCTCGTGGACGACGTCCTCTTCACCGGGCGCACGATCCGCGCCGCGATGGACGCGCTGGTGGACTTCGGCCGGCCGCGGGCCATCCGCCTCGCGGTTCTCGTCGACCGGGGCCACCGGGAGCTGCCGATCCGGGCCGATCACGTCGGCAAGAACGTGCCCACATCCCGGGACGAGCTGGTCAAGGTGCACGTCGCCGAGATCGACAGCGAGGACGGCGTCCTCATCGAGCGCCGGGAGAACGAGGCGTGAGCGCACCCGAGGCCATCGCATCGACAGCCGCGGCAACCCCGGGCGCGCCCGCCACGGGAGCGCCCGAGACGAGCTGGACCCAGAAACACCTGCTCGACGTGGACGTCCTCTCGGCCGCCGAGATCGGCCTGGTCATGAAGACCACCGACGCCATGAAAGAGGTCCTCGGCCGCCCGATCGCCAAGGTGCCGGCGCTCCGCGGCCGGAATGTCACGATCATCTTCTACGAGGCCTCGACGCGGACCCGGGTCTCGTTCGAGGTGGCTGCCAAGAACCTCTCGGCCGACGTCGTCAACATCGCGGCCAGCGCCTCGTCCGTGACGAAGGGCGAGTCGCTCGTGGACACGATCCGCACGATCGAGGCCCTGGGCGCCGACATGATCGTCATGCGCCACGGGACCTCGGGGGCGCCGTACCTGGCGGCCGAAGTCTTCTCCGGCAGCGTCCTCAACGGCGGGGACGGCTGGCATGCGCACCCCAGCCAGGCCCTCCTCGACCTCTACACGATGCGGGCCCACCTCGGCGACCTCCGCGGCCGGAAGGTCGTGATCCTCGGCGACGTGCTCCATTCGCGGGTCGCCCGCAGCAACGTCTGGACCCTGACCGCGATGGGCGCCGACCTCTGGATCTGCGGGCCCACCCCGATCCTGCGCGGCTTCGACACGTGGGCGGGGCGCTGGGCGATCGGCCGTGGGCCGGCTGGTCACGGCGGCTTCAGTGTGACCTCAGACGTGGACGCCGCGCTCGCCGACGCCGACGTGGTCATGGCCCTCCGGCTCCAGCGCGAGCGGATGGACGCCGGGCTCCTGCCGAGCCTGCGCGAGTACGCGGCCCGCTTCGGCCTGACCCGCCAGCGGCTCGCCGCGGCTCGGCCCGATGCGCTCGTGATGCACCCCGGCCCGATGAACGAGGGCGTGGAGATCGCGCCCGACGTCGCCGTCCTCGACCGCAGCGTCATCACCGAGCAGGTCTCGAACGGGGTCGCGGTGCGGATGGCACTGCTCTACCTCTTGTCGGGAATCCACGGCGGGGCGCCGGAGGTCCCGATCGGTGTCTGAGGCCAGGGGAGCGGGCGCGTCGGGCGTTTCGGAGGCGGCGGGGATGCGGATCGGCGAGAAGGTGGAGCGCCTGGAGATCAGCCGGGCCTGGCTCGTGGACCCGGTCGCGGGACGCGAGGGCCCCGGCGAGATCGTCGTCCGGGACGGGATCCTGGAGGCGGTCACCTACCTCGAGGGCGGCGAGGCGGACGGGATCGGCCCTGACGGCGTCGTCGTGGCGCCCGGGTTCCTCGACCTCCACGTCCATCTCCGGGAGCCCGGCAACGAGGACGCTGAGACGGTCGCGTCCGGGCTGGCCGCGGCGGCCCACGGCGGCTTCACGACCGTCTGCGCGATGCCGAACACGACGCCAGCCGCCGACGAGCCGGGCGTGTTTGCCCGGATCCGGGCGGCGGCCTCGGAATCCGGGTCGCCGGTCGAGCTGCTCCTCCACGGCGCGGTGAGCGAGGGCCGCAAGGGCGAGCGCCTGGCCGCCCTCGGCGAGCTGGCCGACGCCGGCGCGGTGGGCTTCTCCGACGATGGGTCGCCCGTGAAGAGCGCGGTCATCCTGCGCAATGCCCTGCTCTACCTGGGGATGCTTGGCCTCCCGCTCGTCGAGCACGCGGAGGACCTGACGCTCACGACGGGGGCCGAGGCCAACGAGGGCTACATCGCGTCCGTGCTGGGGCTCAAGGGCTGGCCGGTCGCGGCCGAGGTCGCCGCCGTCGAGCGGGCGATCGCGATCCTCGCGGCGGTCCTCCCCGACGCACCCGGCGCGCGGCTCCACGTGACCCACCTCTCCACGGCGAGCGCCCTCGACGCGGTCCGACGGGCGAAGGCGGGCGGGCTGCCCGTGACCTGCGACGTGACGCCGCACCACCTCGGCATGACCGACGAGTGGCTGGCCGGCGCCCGCCGCTGGGCCTGGGAGGCGCTCGACGACGCGGGAGCTCCGCGCGACCCGTGGGGGGACGGCGCCCTGGTCGCCCACCCGTACGCAACCGCGTGCAAGGTCGTCCCGCCGCTCCGGGCGGCGGGAGACGCGGCCACGGTCCTGGCTGCCCTCGTGGACGGAACGGCTGACGCCGTCGCCACCGACCACGCGCCCCACACGCAGGTCGACAAGGACACCGAGTTCGGGCTCGCTGCCAACGGCATCTGCGGCGTCGAGACAGCCCTGGGGATCCTCATGGCGGCGGTCGACGCCGGCAGGCTGACCCTGGCGCGCGCCATCGAGGCGCTAACCGTGGGCCCCGCATCGGTGCTGGCCGGGCGTTCGGGCCGGCGTGGCCCCGCCCGCGGGCTCGTCGAGGGAGAAGTTGCAGACCTCGTCGTCTTCGACGCCGGGGCATCGTGGACGGTCTCTGGGGCAAGCCTGCGCTCCCGCAGCCGCAACACGCCGCTCCTCGGTCGCGCGCTCCCGGGACGCGTCCTCCTGACCGTCGCCGGCGGCCGCGTGGCGTACGGGGACGACGAGGCCTGACCCGGGCCTCCGGGCAAGCCGCCCGGTCGGCTTCAGACCGCGGGTGCCGGGTCCCATGCCTGGGCCAGCGCACCCAGGACCATGGCGACGACCAGCAGGAACGCGGCGCCCGCGCTGAGTTGGAACCACGGGGCGTCCAGGGGCAGGCGCTGCGGGGGCCGGTCCGTGCTCGGTGGCGCAGCCGCATAGTGGCTGGAAGCCTGGGCAAGCCACGCTGCCCCGACAGGCGTCGCCATGTCCGCGAGGACTCCGCAGGCGACCGTCACGTCGGCCAGCCCTCCGGCCCACGTGCCAGCGACGATCAGGCGTGTTCCGACGGGCGGAAGCGCGGCCGTCGCCGCGCGTCCAGCGAGTGATCCGCGTGGACCCAGCAGCACGTCCATCGTCGCGGGAAGCTCGCCCGGCGCTAAGCCGGGGACCGGCGATCGGTGGAACCAGCTCGCGACGGCGACCTGGAGGTGCCAGATGTCGGGCTCACGGGTCACCACGGTCCCGCCGAAGATGACACCGCCGGGTGCCCGCTCGATGCCCTGGAGGAAGGCCCCGCTCGGGCACGCCGGCGGCGGGACGCGGTGATCAGCGGCCGCTCCGGTCGGAAGGATGACGAGGGCGACCGCGGCGACGAATGCGGGGACGACGGTGATGCGGACGAGCCGCGAGCGCGACGCTCGGCCGCGCGCTGCGGCCTGGCCCAGGGATTCCACGGCCGCGCCCTCCTCGACGCGAGCCTCCCGGCGCTCCTTCCGGTTGCCGGGAGCATGCCCCCTGACCGGGACGCCGTCGAGAGCCGACCGGCCCATGGCCCTCGGCAACGCCGCAGGTGCGACCGTGCAGCCTCGTCGACCGACCGGGCGTCAGTCGAGGCTGGGAAGGCCGGCCTCGGCGGCTGCGGTCGCCGAGAGCTCGCGGATTCGAGCGAGGATCGTGTCGGCGGCGGCGGGGGAGCTGAGGATGTTCACGATCCCTGCCCGCAGCCAGGTGCGCCCGCGGAGAACCGTCGTCGAGAGCCAGCCGTCGCCCGAGTGTTGGAGGAGTGTGGCCAGGCGGTCTGTATAGCGGTCGAGCGCGGCCGGGTCTGCGGCTTCGATCGCCGCCGCCCGGGCAGCGCCCACCGGGCAGGTGCCGGAAGCAGACCACCGAGAGGTCCGGCAGGCCGGTCGAGGATCGCCTCGAGGTCGTCGGATTCGGCGATCCGCGCCGCGAGGTGCGCCGCCAGGTCGTCGTTGGCCTCGACCAGCCGCCCGAATCCCTCCGTCCCGAGGTGCTTCCAGCTCATCCACAGCTTGAGGGCTCGCCAGCGGCGCGTTCCCTCGAGTGCCAGCTCGTACCAGTTGAGTGGCTGCTCCTCGTGGTGAGCGGACCGGTAGTACTCGGGGCGCCGGTGGAACGTCTCCTCGAGGTCGGCGCGGCGCCGGACCAGGAGCCCGCCGATGTCGTAGGCCTGGAAGAACCACTTGTGGGGATCGATCGTGATCGAGTCGGCCAGCGCAAGATCGGGGACACGCGGGGCGTCGCGCCGCGAGAGAAGGGCTGCGCCGCCGTACGCAGCGTCCACGTGGAGCCACAGGCCGTGCCGAGCCGCGACGCTCGGCGAGCTCCCCGGTGGCGTCGACGCTCCCCGTGTTCGTGGTCCCCGCCACCGCGCAGATCGCCAGTGGTCGCAGGCCGGCCGCCAGGTCGGCAAGCACGCATTCCTCGACGGTCACCCCTCGCAGGCGGAACCGTTCGTCGGATGGGACCACCACGAGCGTCTCAGTGGGGAACCCCAGGACATCGAGTGCCTTCGCGATCGAGAAATGGGACTGATCCGAGGCATAGACGCGCCAGCCCTCGAGAGCCGCGCCGCGCGGCGGGGGCGGGTACGCTCGCATGCCGCCGCGTGCCATCGCACCGGGGTCGAGCGCGTCGGACGGCGGCAGGCCGCCAGCCGCGACCTCGAGCCGCCGCGGGAGGTGCACCTCGCGGGCGATGAGGAGTCCCATCAGATTCGCCAGCGTGCCGCCCGACGTCAGCACGCCGAAGCTCTCGGGCTGATCGTCGCTCTCCTCGCGAGCGTAACCGACGAGGTCGCCGAGCCAGCGGACAACCTCCTCCTCGACGAAGGCTCCGGCCGGACCGCAGGCCCAGACGTCGATCCCCTGGTTCGCCCACTGGGCGAGCACCTCGCCGGCGATCGACATCGGGAGAGGCGCCGGGGTGAAGTAGCTCAGGGTGCCCGGGTGGTAGGCGTTGAGGAGATACGGCGCGAGGCGTTCGCGGAACTCGGCGAGGACGGCCGCCGACGTGACCGGCTCGACCGGGGCGAAGGAGGGACGGCCGGCGCTCGGCGCGAAGAAGCGCTCCCGAAGCTCGGCGTACGTGACCGGGGCGACGCCGCGGCGCACGCCCTCGTCGTACAGGTAGTCGAGCGCGGTCCGCCAGGTGGCCTCGCCGAGTCGTTCGAGGGAGGCTCGGGCCACAGCCTCGTCGCCGAACGCCACGAGCTCCGGCTCGGGGTGCCACCGGGCAGTGGCGAGGGGATCGGGCGCGGGTTCGGACGAGCGGTGGTCCTGGGGCATCGCCGCGAAGGGTAGCGCCTGCGGAGGACGCGCGGCCGGGCAGCGTTGGCCGGACGGCGCCGCAGCGTTCGGCTATCGTGGCCTCCGCGATGCGGCCCCCCACGGGCACGGCGAGGACCCTGTGACCGACGAGACATCGAACGCGACTGCGCCCGACGACGCCCCGGCGGCGAGCCCGCCCGCTGGCCCCGAGGCGGGCGCCGCGGAGGAGGAAGTCACCCGGCCGGCGCCGACCGGCTCCGGGCGGCGACCGGCCTCCGGCCCGCCCTCGCACCGGCCCGAGTACAAGGGCGCCGAGCTGGACCCCGAACGCGGGCCGGGCCTCGGCTGCTTCTGGTTCCAGATGCTTCGTGCTGGCCTTCTTCATCCTCCTGATCCCGCTCGGGCTCAGCCTGGACTGGCCGTTCGAGCTCCTGGCGTTCCTCCTCTTCGTGGTCATCGGCCTGCTTCTTCTGACGGGGCAGACCGTGATCTTCCTGCTCCGCCTCGTGGCGGCCGACCGGCGCACCCGCCGCCGGCCGCTGGCCAGCACCACCCGGACCGTCGGTGAGGTGGAGGATCAGCAGCGGGTCGCCCACGCTGCCGGTGGAGGGTCTCGCCCGAGCGCGGAGGCGCCCGGGGAGTCGCGAAGGGCCCGCGCACCGCCGGTGAGCCGCCGACCGCCGACCTCGCCCGAGCCGCCGACCGCCGACCCGCCTGAGCCGCCGACGTGCCGCCGAGCGGCCGCGCCGTGAGCCGCCGACCGATCCGGCCAGCGCGCCGACTGCCGCCCGGAGCCGCCGACGCCGCGCCGAGCCGCCGACCGCCGACCCGACCCGCGGCCGCCGATCCGGCCGCCCGCGCCCACGGACTCGCGTGCCCCGGCGCTCGACACCGGGACACGGCGACTGCCCGAGGAGCGCGACCCGGGCGTGCGACAATAGCCCGGCTGCTCGGGCGCGCCCGGGAGCCGGCTCTGCGGTACGATCCCGCCGCACGACCAGGATCATCCGGCCAGCAGGAGGGCTCCCGTCGGTGCCGGTCCTCGCGACCTTCTTCAACGTCCGGCGCGGGCGCGACTCGTTCTTCAAGTTCTTCATGCGCACGATCTTCCCGCGCCAGGTCGACGACTACGAGGAGAAGTTCGGGATCAAGTTCCTGGGCTGGTACAACGTGGCCTACGGCTGGGACTACGACAACGTCATCCTCCTCGAGCTGCCCGACTACGCGACCGTCGACAAGCTGGAAGCCGACGCAGGGGCGGCCGCGCTGGGCCACCGCGCCGGCGAGTGGATCTTCGAGCGGCACCACGCGATGTTCCTGCGGGAGCGCATGGGACCTGACCTCACGTACTTCGGCATCGAGACGCTCGGACAAGGAGGAAGGCTGACGCCCACCGGCGATGCCGGCTGACCCCGACCATGCACCCTCGACCGCCACGGGAACCGACCCGTGCTCGCGACCAACGGACCACCCCGACCCCTTGGACGAAAGGAGCCGCCCGCCATGGACGTGAACCGCGCCGACCTCCTCGGTGAGCTCGCCCGCGACGCGGCGCTCGAGCGCTCCGACTTCCTCGCCCGCGCCGCCGAGCAGCTGCACGGATTCCTCGACGCGAACGCCGCCCGGATCAACGAGATCGGCGGCATGACGCTCATCGACGACGACCCGGACTACCTGTCCATCGCGCCCGACCTCACGCTTCCGCAGCCGCACCCGCTTCCAGGACGAGGAGACCGGCGAATGGATCAGCGAGACCGAGGTCATCGAGTCGCGCCTCGGAGCTGGTCGAGCTCTACAACCCGGCGGACATCTACGCGGCCTTTGCCGAGGCCGCCCGCGAGGCCGCCGGCCTGGGGCCGGAGCCGACCGCCGCCGACGACCTGCTCAACGTCGCCGGCATCTCGCCGGAGGAGACCGTCCCGCCACGCGAGCGCGACGCCTACGCCGCCGCGGCCGACGAATGGGCGGCCGCCGCAGCCGGCCGTCGCCGACGACGCAGAGTCGGCGGCGCACTCGCTCTACGACATCGCCCTCACCTTCCAGGAGCGGAGCCAGATCGCCGAGGCGCACCTCCTCGGACCAGTTCGAGGCGAGCGTCGCGGGCATCGCCGGCCAGCTCGGCGACCTGATCGTCATCGACGACGACGACGAGCGCCTCACCCTCACCGGAGCCGGCCGGGTCGTGGCCGAGGTGGTCCCGGAGGGCGCCGAGGGCGAGTGGCGGAAGCTCGGGACACCCGAGGAGATCGTCGAGTTCTACGACCCGACCGACGTCTTCGGCGACATCGCGGACGCGGTCGCCGAGGCCTATCCGGCGGTCGCGCCGAGCTCGACGACGAAGCGGACGACGACGCCGACGCCGCCGACGCCGACGCCGACGAGAACGAGGAGGACGGCGAGAACGGCTGACCGACCGGCCTGGGATCGGCCCGTACGCCGCCCGCCCCGACCAGGCCGCATGCAGCTCGTCGACGCCGAGCTCCTCGAGAGCCGCCGGATCCTGCCGGGCCAGTGGCTCCAGCACTACCACGCCCCGGCCCTGGCCGTCGCGGCGCGGGCCGGCCAGTTCGTCCACGTCCGGACCGGCGACTGGTCGGGGCTCGTCCTGCGCCGGCCGTTCACCATCAACACCGCGGACGCCACGGCTGGCGCCATCTCGATCCACTTCCGCGAGGTGGGGAAGGGGACGACCTGGATGACCCGGCTGCGGCCCGGCGACCGCCTCGACATGCTCGGGCCCGCTCGGCCAGGGTTTCCAGGTCGACACGCGGAGCCGGCACCTGCTCCTCGTCGCCGGCGGGCTGGGGATCGCCGACGTGCGCCTGCTCGCCGACGAGGCGCTCCGCGACGGCCGCCAGGTCGTCCTCCTCTACGGCTGCCGCGACGCGTCCGAGGTGTACCCGAGCTCGCTCCTTCCCGACGAGCTGGAGTACGTCGTCGCGACCGACGACGGCAGCGTCGGCCACCACGGCTTCGTGACGGACCTCGTCCTCGAGTACGAGGCGTGGGCCGACCAGGCATTCGCCTGCGGGCCGCTGCCGATGCTCCGCGCCCTCGCCGGCCATGGTGGTCGGCCGGCGGAACCGCCTCGGCGTCGCGACGCTCGGGCGCAAGCGCGGCGGCGGGCAAGCCGGTGCCGCCCGGCTCGCCGGAGGCCCGCCGCAAGGCGTTCCTGCAGGTCGCGATGGAGCAGAACATGGGCTGCGCGGTCGGCGCCTGCCTCGGCTGCGTGATCTGGGGCGTCGACGGGCCGCAGCGCGTCTGCCGGGAGGGCCCGGTCTTCGCCAGCGACGAGATCGACTGGGAGGCGACGGCCGGCGCCGGGACCCACAAGCGATGACGGCGGGGCCGAGCCGCGGGCGGACGACGGTGAAGCCGAAGAAGCGGGCCGTCACGCACGGCAAGGGACCCGGCCCAGTCGCCGCGAAGCCGAGGCGCACGCCGACGGTGCGCACGATCCGGAGCGCGATCGTCGAGCCCGGGGCGGTACGCCCGCCCGGCGCGCAGCTCCGCGGCGCCGGGGTCCGTCCACGGGCCGCGCGTCGAGCGCCGCAGCCGCGGGATCGCCGATCGTCGCTCTCGGCAGCCCGGCGATCGCGCCGGTCGGCGCCCGGCGGCCGCGGACGCGTGCGGACCGGCCGCGACGCCGGCGGCGGTGGACCTCTCGGTCGACCTCGGGCGCGGCCTGCGTCCTCGCCAACCCGATCCTCGTCGCCTCGGGCACGTTCGGCTACGGCGTCGAGTACGCGGACGTCGTCGACGTCGAGCGGATCGGCGCGATCTGCTGCAAGGGCACCACGCTCAAGCCGCGCGCCGGCAACCGCCCGCCGCGCGTCACCGAGACGCCCGGCGGGATGCTCAACTCCATCGGCCTGCAGAACCCGGGCGTCGACGCCGTGCTCGAGCGGTACGCGCGCGCTGTGGGCCGCCTGGAAGGTGCCGGTGATCGTCAACGTCGCCGGCGAGTCGATCGAGGACTACGTCGGGGTCGTCCGCAAGCTCGACCTCGTGCCCGGGCGTCGCCGGCGTGGAGCTCAACATCAGCTGCCCGAACGTCGGGCAAGGGCGGCCTCCAGTTCGCGATCGACCAGGACGCCGCCGCCGCCGTGACCCGTGCCGTGCGCCGGGCCACCGACCTGCCGCTCATCGTCAAGCTCTCGCCGAACGTCGCCGACATCCGGCCGATCGCCGCGGCGATCGCCGCCGCCGGCGCCGACGCCCTGTCGGCGGTGAACACGCTGTCGGGGATGGCGCTGCGCGCCGACCGGACCGGACCGTTCCTCGGCAACACGTACGGCGGCCTCTCCGGCCCGGCGATCAAGCCGGTCGCGCTGCGGATCGTCTACGAGGTCGCCCAGGTCGTGGACATCCCCGTCATCGCGATCGGCGGGATGACGGGCATCGACGACGTGCTCGACTACCTGGCCGCCGGCGCCGTCGCCGTCCAGGTCGGGACGGCGATCTTCGCCGACCCGACGCTCCCCGTCCGCCTGGTCGACGAGCTGGCGGCGCGAGTGCGCCCGGCGGGGCCTGGCGGGCTACGACGCCCTCGTCGGGACGGCGCTGCCGCGGCGGCCGGGCCCCGCGTCGTCGAAGGGCGTCGAGTACCGGCCGTAGGGTCGCGGCCGTGGACGTCGCGCTGCTGGCCTGGCTCTTCGTCGATCAACGTTGCGACCGCCGCAGCCTATGCCTACGACAAGCTCGCCGCGCCGCGAGGAGGGCGCCGGATCCGGGAGCGAACGCTCTGGGCTCTGTGCCTGGCGGGCGGCGTCGGCGGGGCGTGGCTCGTCTTCTTCGGGATGCGCCACAAGACGCGCCATCGCAGCTTCTGGATCGTACAGTCGGTCGCGACCGTGATCTGGATCGCGGTCGTCGCGCGAGTGGTGTGCGCCGTCAGGACCGGCCACGGCTGCCCTGTCCGGCTGCGTAGAATCGGGCCATGACCACGATCCACCCTGCCCTCGAGCTGGCCGCGCGCGCCGCGGTCGCGAAGCGCACCGAGGCGCTCTTCCAGCGCGCCGGCGCCCTGAAGGAGGGCCACTTCCTGCTCAAGTCGGGCCGCCACAGCGAGCGCTACCTGGAGAAGTTCCTGCTCCTCCAGGACCCGGCCGTGACGAGCGAGCTGTGCTGCGTTCTGGGCCGCCGCAGCCCGCGGCGCCGACGGCCGGCCGATGGTGGACGTCGTCGCCGGCCCGACGACCGGCGGGATCGTGCTCGCCTTCGAGACCGCCCGCCAGCTCGGCGTCCGCGGCATCTTCGCCGAGGAGGTCCGCGACGCGGACGGCACGACCCACCGCGAGTTCCGGCGCGGCTTCCGGATCGAGCCGGGCGAGCGCGTCCTGCTGGTCGACGACATCCTGACGACGGGCGGCTCGCTGCTCGCGATGCTGCCGCCGGTCGAGGCGGCCGGCGGCGAGATCGTGGGCTGCTTCGTGATGGCCGACCGGTCCGGCGGAACGGCCGTCCTGGCCTCGCCGACGACCGGGCGCCGCTACCCGGTCCAGGGGCTCTGGCAGCTGGAGATCCCGACCTTCGAGCCGGGCCGGGCGACCTGCCCGCGCTGTGCCGACGGCGACGCCGCTCCACGCGCCCGGGCAGCACGGGAACGGGGGCGTCGGGAACCTGATCCGGCGGCGGGAGTCCGCCCGGCGCGCGTTCCGCCGCGGATCCGCCTCGGGTTTCGGCGCGTCCCCGGCGGCTACGCCACCCGCAACCGGTCGCGACCGGCGGCCTTCGCCTCGTAGAGCGCGGCGTCCGCTTCGGCCACAAGCTGCTCGGGTGAGCTCGACCCGCTTTCCCGGTACGTCGTTCCGCCCAGGCTGACGGTGACGGCGATCGACTGATCACCCTCCAGGACGGAGGTCTCGGCGATCGCCCGCCGGACGCGCTCGCCGATCTGGAGCACGTCGTCCATCCCCGCGCCCGGAAGCAGGACCAGGAACTCCTCGCCGCCGAAGCGGATCAGCACATCGCCCTCGCGGAGGACGCGGCGGCAGGCACGCGCGACCGCACGGAGCACGCGGTCGCCGACCAGGTGGCCGTACACGTCGTTCACGGCCTTGAAGTGGTCCAGGTCGAGCATGAGGATGCCCAGCGGTCCCTCTGCGCGAACTGCGCGCGAGTACTCCTCCTGGAGCCGGGCCAGGCCGAAGCGCCGGTTGTAGGCGTCGGTGAGCGGATCCACCGCGGCCAGGCGTTCCAGGCGGTCGTGGGCCAGGGCGTTGTTCACCGCCAGGCCGAGGTCGGCTCGGAACTGCTCCACGAGCGGCATTGCGTCGGCGCCGAACGTCCCCGTGGTTGCGAGGACGATGGCCCCCAGGGCGACGCTCTTGAAGACAATCGGCGCGACGATGATCTCGTGAGCCGGCTGGCCGAGGAGCAGGGAGTCGATGATCGCCTCCGGGCTCCCGACGGTCATCCGTTCGACCCGTCCCGTGCGCAGAGCCCGGCGGACGTGGTCGTTGGTGGCCATCTCGCCGATCGTGCGCAGGCCGTGGGTCGCCAGTGGCTCGATCGTGTCCTCGCGGACGACGAGGATCGCGCCGGCGTCCGCCGCGGTGTTCCTCAGCAGTCCGTCGAGCGCGGCGTCGCCCAGGCCCTCGAGCTCGAACTCGCTCGACAGGACGGCGCTGAAGTCGCGCATCGCCTGTTCGACGGCGTGCGTGCGCGCCAGCGTGCGGATCAGGCGGTTGAAGGATCCGGCTGCTGCCCCGACCTCGTCGGCGGAGTCGACTGGAAGGGCGCAGGACTCGGGGTCGCAGGCGCTCCAGTCCTGGGTGTAGACGGCCTGCCCTAGGCGCTCCTCGACGGTGCCCATTCGATCGGCCAGCAGCCGCAGGCGGCGCCCGACGACGAGCCGCGCCAGCCCGAAGTTGACTGCCCCCACGATCAACCCGGCCGTCAGAGTCGAGGCGTAGAAGATGGGCGTCAGGACGCGATCCGCCGGGAGCCCGAGGACGAGGCAGAAGGGCGGGAAGACGATCCCGATCATGAGCCCGAACCCCGTCATCCAGATTGCGAGGTCGACAAAGACCTTTGACGTAAGGCGCGGCATCGAAGGAGGCTCCGAAACGGCTGGGCGGGACGCGCAGCCGCACGATGCGCCGCCCCGGGGCCATGATCACGGGGCGCGATGGTCCGGGAGGGTCCGGTACGGTCGGCTGTGCCGTTGGGCCGTGGCGGAGCTCTGGGCCGTGGCGGGGCGCGCGAACAGCGACTGCAACATCGCCGACATCTCGATGTTCCGCGGCAACGCACGGGTGCCGTCACGGCAGGTTTGGGACGAACCAGCCGGCGGCGGACGCGCAGACGAGGCAAGCGACTCATCCTCGTCCTACCGGCGGGCGCGGCCCCCGGCTCATCGAGGACCGCGCCCGGAAGGTTCTGCTGCTACCGTGGGGTCAATCCCCGGACTTGGTCCCGCGAAGAATGTCGAGCCAGCCCTGGAAGCAGGTGCCGTTGGGGGCCTGGGTACACGCGATCACGGTGTATCCAGCCTCCACGAGGTTGCCTTTCTGCCAGCCTTCCGTGACCCGTCCGGTGACCACGGCCCGGGAACCCGGGGCATAGCCCGTTTGCACAACATGGACCAGCGCGGTGAACGAGTGTCGCGAGCCATTGAAATGGTAGGCGGCGTCGATCACCAGCACCGTTGGGCCGGCGTTCAACGAATAGACTTCCCCAGCGTACGTGCCCGTGCCGACGTCGCCGCCGACGAAGCCCGCCATGTCGAAGAGGACGGGGGGAACGGGGGTTTCCGTGGTTGCCCACTTCGTGAACGTGTTCTCGGCATTCCGGTGATCCCGGCCGCCATCCGCGGAGACCACCCCCGCGCTCAACGAGAGGGTCATGAGCACCGCCGCAGCGGTGACGGCAAGGGCCCGCGTGCGGATGCCCTTCATTCCGATCCGAACAGAGCCATGTCTGTCCTCCCAGCGCGGCGGCGGGTCGGGTTCGTCCTTGGCTCGGCGCGGCCTAGACGACCAGATTGGGTGACCGCGCGTCCCTGCCTCCCGTCGGAGGCGGGGAGTGTGCGCCGTTCGGCCCAGCCCGACAGTGATAGGTCCGTGTTCATGACGATCGACGACATCCGTCCTGATGGTGACGCCCCCGACCCGGGCATCGGCCTGCCGCCGGCGCGTCGTCAGCCGATACACTCGCCCTCGTGCCGCTCGAGCCGCAGCCCCCGACCGTCGATCGTCGCCTCGTCAAGGAATTGAAGGACCGCGAGGACACGAGGTTCCGTGCGAGGCACCCCAGGTCCGTCGCCCTCCTCGAGCGCGGGCGTGCGTCGATGCCGAATGGCGTCCCGATGGCGTGGCTGTTCGGCAGCTATCACCACGTGCCGCCGTGGGTCGTGGAGGGCAAGGGCGCCCGCTTCACCGACGTGGACGGCCACACGTACAGCGACTTCAACATCGCCGACATGTCGATGTTCTGCGGATACGCGCCGGAGCCCCTGGTGCGAGCCATGGCCGACCGGATGGCGCGCGGCAACCAGTTCCTCCTCCCGACCGAGGACGCCATCGTCGTCTCCGAGGAGCTGGCTCGCCGCTACCGGCTCCCGAAGTGGCAGTACACGCTCTCGGCGACCCACGCCAACACGGAGGCGATCCGGGTCGCCCGGGTCGTGACGGGTCGCGACAAGGTCCTCCTCTTCGACGGCAAGTACCACGGCCACCTCGAGGAGGCGCTCGTCGAGCTCGCCGACGACGGCACGCTGGTCCCGGAGGAAGCGGGGTTGCCGGCGGCGGCCGTCGCCGGGACGCGACTCGTGCCGTTCAACGCCCTGGCGGCACTCGGTCGCGCGCTGGAGCCGCGCGACGTCGCGATCGTCCTCACCGAGCCGGCTCTCACGAACAACCACGGACTGATCCTCCCCGACGACGGGTTCCACGAGGCGCTGCGCGGGTTGACCCGTGAGACGGGGACGCTCCTCGCGTACGACGAGACGCACACGCAGGTCGTCGGCGCCGGCGGCCTGACCGCCGCCTGGGGCCTGATGCCCGACCTCGTCACGATCGGCAAGTCGATCGCCGGCGGGGTGCCGTTCGGTGCCTGGGGAATGACCGACGAGATCGCGGAGCACCTGCGCCAGGAGAAAGGCCCCGATGGCGAGCGGGCGAAGCTCGTCGCCACGGGTGGCACGCTCTTCGGCAACGCGCTGTCGATGGCGGCCGCGCGGGCCACGATGCTCGAGATCCTCACGCCCACCGCCTACGCGAGCACGCAGCGCCTGGGTCTGCGCCTGGCCGGTGGCATGCGGACGGCAGTGGAGCGGGCGGGCCTGGCGTGGCATATCCACCACCTCGGCCCGCGCTCCGGTTACACGTTCCAGCCGTCACCGGCACGGACGGCCGCGGAGGCGCGCGCCTGCGGGGACGAGCTCCTCTTCCGGCTCATCCGGGTCTGGCTCGCCAATCGCGGCATCTGGGAGGCGATCGTGGGTGCTGGCCCGGTCTGCTCGGTCCCGGCCGAGGACGCCGACGTCGACGCGTACCTGGCGGCCTGGGACGAGCTGCTGACGGCCCTGGTGGCGTAGGGCCCGTTGGCCCGGGCGGAGGGGACACCACGCAGCGCTTCCCGCCGGTGCATCATCCGCCTGTGCGACGCTGGAACGGTTGGGGCGAGGAGACCGTTCACGACGACCTGCCGGCGGGCGGGGCGGCAGTGATCGAACGGGTAGTCGGCCCCGGGACGCCGGGGCCGGACGCCACCCTGGCCGAGGTCGTGGCGTCGGTGCCGGCGTCGCAGCTGCCCCGGCGTCGCCTCGTCACCGCTGATTCCGCGGTCCGCGCCCGGAACGCCCGCGGCTGACGGTTCGCCGTGGCTGACCGTCTGGCTGGCGCGCGATGACCTGGATGGTGGAGACCCGGGAGCCTGACCCCGAGGCTGCGCGGCTCCACGACTCTCTCTACCGGCGGGTCTATCGGCCGATGTACGCCCGGCTCCGGCCGCTCTACGAGGAGATCCGCTCGATCATCGGCGACCCGGCGTAGGCGGGCTCGCGCGCCCGCAACACGTGGCGCAATCCGCCCCGCGTGGCACTCCGGGCCCGGGTCAGCGGGTGACCGCGTTGATCGCGTCGACCAGCTCCTGCTGGCCGACGACCGCCTCGAACGACGAGGTGATCTTCCCGGCGCCATCGATCACGAAGATCCAGGGCTCGGTGGGGATCGCGTAGGCATTCGTGGCCTCGACCGGGACGAAGCTGCCGTCCTCGAGCACGGGCTGAAGGCGTCCGTCCTGGAACGCAAGCTGGTACGGCTCGACGGCGACCACCTGGATGGGAGCCGCCTTGGTCGCCTGCTTGAGGACCTCCATCGTCGGGCCGCACTGGCCGCTCGTGCAGAAGGCGGGCGTGATGAAGGCGAGCACGAAGGGCTCCTTCGCCGCCAGGGCCGCGTCGAGCGAGGTCGCGTAGAAAGACGGGTTCGGGTTCGGGTCGCTCGAGACCTTGCGCACGTCCCCACCGGCTCCCGCGATGGTCGGTGTCTTCACGGAGGGCGCGGCATCGCCGATGCGCGGGCCGGGCCGCTCGGACGAGGCCGTGAACTGCAGCCTGGCCCCGGTGGTCTTCCCGGTGGCGCGGGTCGCGCACGGCCACGGCCACGCCCCACGGGCCGGCCCGCGCCAGAGTGGGAGTAGACACGTAGAACGCCCGGCTGCCGGGGATGCCCCATTCGAACGTGGGGGTGAGCGTCTCGGTCGGCGTGGCCGGGTTCGCGCACAGGTCGTAGAAGCCCATCTGGACCTGGAGAGCCTCGTTTGCGATCGGCTGGTTCTGGTCGTCAACCAGGGCGAAGAGGAGCCGGCTCGGACCCACGAGCTTCTCGGAGCTCGCGAGGACCGGGATGATGCCGCTCGTGGTGACGCTGCCCGGCTTCGGCCAGCCGGTGAAGTCGACCGTGTCGCAGGCTGCCGCACCGGAACCTGCGGGCTGGCCCGATGGCGGGCCGCCAGTCGGTCGCCCGGCGCCGGGCGCCCCGCTCCCGCTAGCCGCCGTGCAGGCCGCCGCAGAGACCGCCACCGCGAGCAGGATCCCGAGCGCTCGCGGCGGGGCGGCACGAGCTGACTGTCGTGAGCTCGGGCATGGACGGCGAAGTCGAAGCTGGAACGGCACGGGCGGATGGTAGCCGGAAGTCCGGGTCGTCGCCCCCGGCAACCTTCGTCACGCCGGCGAACGGCGCAGGAGGGCCCGCGAGGGCTGCCCGCAGGCGCGGTGGCACATGCCGCGTCGCCTGCGTGCTCGCACGGTACAATCCGCCCCGCTCGCGGCGAGCACGACGAACCGGCCGGCCGCGCGCCCCGGCGCCGGACGCTCCACGACCCCGGCGCAACAGCCGCGGAGGTTCGGTGACCCGCTACCAGAAGCTCGTCGCGGCGACCCTGGCGATGACGCTCGCCCTCGTGATCGTGGGCGTGGTCGTGCGCGCGACCGGCTCTGGCCTTGGCTGCCCCGACTGGCCGTTCTGCTACGGGCAGATCGTCCCGCCGCTGGACTTCAAGGCCTGGGCCGAGTGGATCCACCGCCTCATCGCCGCCGTCATCGGGGTCATGGTCGTCGGCGTGGCCGTCCTCGCGGTCGTCGACCATCGAGACCGCCCCAGCCTGATCCTCGGCGTCGCTCGCCGCGGTCGCGCTCGTGACGTTCCAGGCCTGGCTGGGCCGGGAGACCGTGCGCCTCGGCAACTCCGGGCGTCTCGGTGACTGCGCACCTGGCCGCCGCGATGTCGGTGGCGGGGCTCCTCGTGTTCCTCCTGGTGCGAGCGGGCTACCCGGCACGGCTTCCGCGCGGCGGCGGCAGCCAGCGCTTCACCCTGCTGGCCGCGTTCACGGCGATTGCCACGTTCGCCATGCTGATCTTCGGCGCCAACGTGACGGCGGCGGACGCCGCCCTCGTCTTCCCGGACTGGCCGCTGATGGGCGGCGCGATCGTGCCGCCCTTCGGGGAGATGCCGGCGGCGGCCGCCAGCACTGGCCCTGACCCAGGCGCTCCACCGGTACGTCGGCGTGGTGGTGGGCATCGTCCTGGCCGGGACCTGGATCGCGGCGTGGCGGGGCTGGCGGGCGGGCCGGGTGAGCCGGACGCTCTTCCGGCTCGTCACCGTGGCCGCCGTGCTCTACCCGCTCCAGGCGCTGGTGGGCGCGTTCCAGGTCTGGACGCAGCTGGCCCCGTGGACCGTGACCCTCCACGTCGCGTTCGCGACGTTCATCTGGGTAGCCGCGATCGGGGCGGCGTTCGTGAGCTACTACGGTGCCCGGTCGGCGGCAACTGCCGCCGCACGATCGGCCGGCCCGGCGCCGAGCGGAACACGGGGCGGCGGCCTCGACGGGGGCAACGACGCCGGCGATGGGGCCGGCACGGACAGCGGCACTCCCGCCGCCGCGCCGGTCGCCCGGCCCTTCTCCGCACACGGTCCGGGCCTATGTGGCGCTCACGAAGCCCCGGATCATCGAGCTCCTGCTGATCACGACCGTACCCGCCATGGTGCTTGCGACGCGCGACCTGCCGGGCGTCAACTGGGTCGACTGGGGCTGGCTCGTCGTCTGGACGCTCGTCGGCGGGACGCTTGCCGCCGGCAGTGCCAACGCGATCAACCAGTACCTCGACCGCGACATCGACATCCTGATGGTGCGCACTCGCCGCCGGCCCCTGCCGGCGCACTCGGTCGAGCCCGAGCAGGCGGTCGTCTTCGGGATCGTGCTCGGCGTGATCTCGATCGCCATGCTGGCTTATTTCGTGAACGTCGTGGCCGCATTCCTGACGCTCCTCGCGATCGCCTTCTACGTGTTCGTCTACACCATCCTGCTGAAGCGCACGACGACGCAGAACATCGTCATCGGCGGCGCCGCCGGAGCGCTGCCGCCGGTCATCGGCTGGGCGGCGGTCACCGGAAGGGTGGAGCTCCCGGCGATCCTCCTCTTCGCGATCGTCTTCTACTGGACGCCTCCGCACTTCTGGGCACTCTCGATGCGGATCGCGAAGGACTACGCCGCCGCCGGCGTGCCGATGCTCCCCGTCGTGCGGGGCACGGCGGAGACGACGCGCCAGATCCTGCTCTACACGATCCTGCTCGTCGTGATCAGCCTGGTCTTCTTCGCGGTCGCGAGGATGGGCCTGATCTACCTGGTAGCTGCCGTCGTCATGGGGGCGCTCTTCCTCTGGCAGGCGGCTCGGCTCGACCGCTCGGTGACCGCCGACGGCGCCGCGGTGGGCGCCATCCGCCTGTACAAGTTCTCGATCAGCTACCTGACGGTGCTCTTCGCCGCGGTGGCGATCGACGCGCTGGTCCTCATCCGGGTTGCGTAGCAAGCCGGCGGACGAGGCCGCGAACATGGCCAGGCCCGGACGGGTGCCGGGCGGAGGGAGCCGCGATGAGCCCGATCCACCGCGACGGCGCCGGCGAGAAGACCGCAGCGCCCACCTGGGAATCGCTCGCCGACCGGCTCATCCGCGAAGCGCAGGAGCGCGGCGAGTGGGATACCGGCGCGTGGGCCGGGCGCCGTCTCCCTGCTCAGGACGGTGCCTACGACGATCCGCTCGCGGCTGGCCACGCGGTCCTCCGCAACGCCGGCGTCGCTCCCCCCTGGATCGAGACCGACAAGGAAGCCCGGCGACTCCTCGCGGAGCGCGACCGGCAGCTTGGCGCGGCGCCACGTACCTCGGCCGCCGGCGCGCCGGCGCTCCGCGCCCGGTTCATCGCGCTCCTGGACGCGCTCGACGCCGTCCTCCTGCGCCTCGAGACCGAAGCGCCGACGCCGGCCCAGCAGCGGCCGCGACTCGACCGGGCAGCTGAGTTGTCCGCCCTCGAGTGTGGCCTGGCTGCCGCGTCGGGGATCCCGCCCTCGCACGAAGGCGGCGGCCAAGCGGCGGGCCGCTGAGGCTATCCCTGACGGTCCCTGGGGAGTGGAGCTCGTCCGCCAGTTCCGGCCGACGGCGGCGGGAGACGTGTTGACGATCGCCCGATCTCGAAGGCAAACAGGATCGTGCCGAGACCGGCGTGCCGCCCAGCAGGAAGCCAACGACGAGAACCGCCGAGCTCGATCCACGTCCGGGGGCCCGCTGGATGGACCAGCCGCGGCGCTGGTGGATCCCGGTTACGAGACCGTCCCGGGATCCCCGGGGCCGCGGCCGCGACGTCGAGGCTGGACTCCAGCCCGATGACCAGAACCGGTTGGGGCGCGAACGCCGTCCCCGGCGTGGCACCATGACCGCATGGAGCTCACCTTCCTCGGCGCCGCCACCACTGTCACAGGCAGCCAGTTCCTGCTCGAGACTCGTCAGGCCCGCATCCTCGTCGATTGCGGGATGTTCCAGGGAGGGCCCGGCGAGGCGATCCGCAACCGCATCCCGCTCGAGTACGAGCCCGCCGGGATCGACGCGATCCTCCTGACCCATGCACATCTCGACCATTGCGGGCTGATCCCCGTGGTGGTCCGCGACGGCTTCCGGGGTCCTGTGCGGGCGACGGCCGGCACGATCGAGCTCGCGCGCCTCGTGCTGACTGATTCGGGACGCCTCCAGGAAGGGTTCGCCAAGCGCGAGGAGCGCTTCGAGCGGCGTCACCCCGACAAGGCGGCCGCCGAGGACGCCCGCGACCAGCGCCTGCTCGAAGCCGCCATCCGCGAGGCCGCGACGGGGGAGTCGGTCGAGGCCGGCCACGCAGGCACCCGCGATGCCGCGAGCGCCCACGAGGCGGGCGACGGGACGTGGGACCGCCACGCGCTGCCGGCGGTCCCGCGCGAGCTGCCCGGAGAGCACATTGCCCGCGCCCAACCGGAGGCCGCTTACGGCGAACGCCCGATGCCTGCCCACGGGCCAGGGGGCCTGAGCGCGCCCGGGCCCGCGCCCGACTCCGCCGCGCCGGTGCCCGGCCCGGCGCCCGCGCCCGAGGCGCTTCGCGTCGACCTCGACGAGCCGCTCTACACGGAGGCCGACGCGGTGGCCGCCCTCCGGCTCTTCCGGCCGATCCGCTACGAGATCGAGGAGGAGGTGGCGCCCGGCATCCACGCGACCTTCCTCGACGCCGGGCACATCCTCGGTTCGTCCATCATTCGGCTGCGGGTGACGGACGAGCCCGGCGGCCCAGAGCGGGTGCTCGTCTTCTCGGGCGACCTCGGCCAGCGGGACACTCCGATCATCCGAGACCCGACGCGACTCGCCGAGGCCGACTACGTCCTGTGCGAATCGACGTACGGCGGCCGGGAGCACGAGCCCCACGCCGAGGCGCGGAAGGTCCTGGCCGAGATCGTCCGCCTGGTCGCCGAGAACGACGGCGTCCTGCTCGTCCCGTCGTTCGCGATCGGGCGCACGCAGGAGCTGATCTGGGAGCTCGACCGGATGGCGACGGCCGGCGTGATCCCCGGGATCCCGCTGTACCTCGACTCGCCGATGGCGCGCGAGGCGACCGCCGCCTACCGCACGCACACCGAGTACTACGACGACGAGACCCGGAAGCTGTTCGAAGCCGGCGACACCCCGCTCGACTACCCGCGCCAGCGGATCGTGAGGACCGTCGAGGAGTCCCGGTCGATCGCCCGGGCGCCGCGGCCCTACATGATCGTGGCCTCGAACGGGATGCTCACCGGGGGACGCGTCCTGGGTCACCTGCGCGAGCTGATCGACGACCCGGCCGCAGTCCTCTTGTTCGTCGGCTACCAGGGCGAGGGGACGCTCGGGCGGCGCCTGCAGGAGGGCGCGACGACCGTCCATCTCGATGGTTCCGTGCGCGAGGTGCGCTGCCAGGTCCGATCAATCGGCGGCTTCTCGGCCCACGCGGACGAGCCGGAGCTGCTGGACTGGCTGGCCGCGTTCGCCGCGGGACGGCAGCCCGGCGCCCCGGGCTTTCCGAGGCGGGTCTTCCTCGTCCACGGCGACCCGGGCCCTCAGGAGGCGCTGAGGCCGAAGGTGGCCGCGCTCGGCTTCGAGGTCCACGTCCCGCGCTGGCACGAGACGGTCACCCTCGACTGACGACGGAAGCACCTGGACTCGAGTACCAGCAACGGGGGAACGTTTGGGCGGTGCCAGGTGGCCCTCAGCGGGTGCAGCCTTGCGCCATGCGTACTCGACTCGCGATCCTGGGGCTCGCCCTCGTCGTCGGCATCGGCGGCTCCGTCGCATTCATCTCGACCACGCCCGCGGCCTCGGCGGTCGGACCGGCGGTCGCCGCGCTCGCGCGCGTCGCCGGCGACCCAGCAAAGCTCGTCTCCACGACCGGGCGGCTGGTCGACGCTGCCCTCGCGATCGCCGGGGCCGAGATCAGCGGCACGCTGAATCCTGCAGCCCTCGACGCCGCGGCCGCCCGGCGCGTTCTGGGCAAGGATGGGCGGCTGACCGTGCTCCTGCTCGGGAGTGACGCGCGACCCGGCCTCGGCGGGCTGCGGACCGACGCGATGATGGTCGCCTCGGTCGATCCAGCGACGGGACGAACGGCCATCATCAGCATTCCGCGCGACATCGTCCGGTTCCCGCTCACGGCGACGCGGCGCTTCCCGGGCAAGATCAATGCGATCTATCAGAGCCTCGGCTGGTCCAGCCGCACTCCCGGGACGACGCTGCGCCAGATGGTGGGACAGGCGCTGGGGATCGAGATCGATGCCTATGTCATCGTGGGATTCGAGGCCTTCCAGCGGCTCGTCTGGCGCGTCGGCGGCCTCGACGTCACGGTCGCCCGCAGCTTCTACGACCGGTACTACTCTGTGACGCCCCGCAAGCGCGGCTGGGGCCTCAAGGCCGGCCCGCATCACCTCGACGCGCGCAATGCGCTGATCTTCGCCCGCACCCGGAAGGCCGACAACGACTATGCCCGGGCGCGACGCCAGCAGCAGCTCGTGATCGCGGCCGTCAAGAAGGTCCGCGCGCTCGGTCCCGACATCGTGCCCGGGCTCCTTGCCATCGCCCGCGGGTCCTACAAGACGGACCTGCCGCTTGCGGATCGCGACTTGCTGTTCGCGGTCGTGGCGCGGGCGGACCTCGCCCACGTGAAGCAGACCGTCTTCGGGCCCAGCGCCTTCGCGTCGTGGCAGTACGGCGCCGGGTACGTCCTGAAGCTCGCGGCCGTTCGAGCCTGGGTCCGGACCTACTTCCCGAAGGCGCGTCCGGGTGGCATCTGGCTGCCGCCAGTCGCCGCACCGGTCGTGGCACCCGTTCCAACACCCTCGCCGACCCCGTCGCCGACCCCGTGGCCGTCGCCCTCGCCGAGCGTCGACCCGACCCTCTCACCGACCCCGTCGCCCACGCCCGACCCGACGCCAGCGCCGACGCCCTGACGGAAGCCGGCTGACCCCCGGACGCAGGCGCCGTCACCGACCCGCGCCGTCGCCGACCCGCCTCGTCGGCTACGATCGGGCCTCCACACGAGGAGGGACCACGTGGCCGGTGCGAAGCCGTCCGTCAATTCGGAACCGCGTGCCTGGTCGCCGATCAGGCCTGAGGAGATCGCGGCGATCCGCGCGCCGTTCCGCCGCGCCTCCCTGCTGCCGGCCCGGGCCTACCACGACGAGGCGATCTACGCCTGGGAGACCGAGCACGTCTTCTTCCGCGACTGGGTCGCCGTTGCGCGCTCCGAGGAGCTGCCCGAGACCGGGAGCTTCGTCCTGCGCGACGTCCTCGGCGAGAACGTGATCCTCGTCCGCGGCCGCGATGACACGGTGCGCGCCTTCTACAACGTCTGCCGGCACCGCGGCACGGCGGTGGAGGAGCGCGAGTGCGGCAAGGCCGTCCGCTTCCAGTGCCCGTACCACGCCTGGATCTACGACCTCGACGGGAGCCTGCTCCGCGCCAGGCACACGGAGGATCTGGAGGACTTCAGCCTCGAAGCCACCGGCCTCACGTCCATCCGGGCGGAGGCCTGGCAGGGCTTCGTCTTCCTCTGCTTCGCAGACGAGGCCACGACGCCCGACCTGCGGACGTTCATGGGCGACTGGTACGACCACCATGCCGGCTTCGGGCGGGACATGAGCAGTCTCCGCCGGGCCGCGCGCCTCACGTACGACGTCAAGGCCAACTGGAAGATCGTGGCCGAGAACTACAGCGAGTGCTACCACTGCCCGCCGGTCCACCCGCTCCTGAACAAGCTCACCCCCTACGACCTCGGCGAGGACTTCCTGGCCGATGGGCCCTGGAAGGGCGGCTGGATGGTCTTCGCGGACGGCTGCGAGACGATGTCGATCGACGGCCTGCGGCACGGCCGACCGCTCCTCTACGCACGTGACGAGGCCGAGGCGCGCCGGATCTACTACTACATCCTGTGGCCGAACCTGATCGTCTCGGTGCATCCCGACTACGTGCTCACGCACCAGGCCTGGCCCGACGGTCCGAACCGCAGCACGGTCCACTGCGACCTGTACGTCGAGGCCGACGACCGCGACCGGGTGGATGTCTCGGGGGCGGTCGAGTTCTGGGACATCACCAACCGCGAGGACTATCGCGTCGTCGAGTTGCAGCAGCAGGGGACACGCTCGCGGAGCTGGACGGCCGGCCGGTACTCGAACCAGGAGGCCTCCGTGCACGCCTTCGACCTGATGGTCGCGGACCGCTACGCGATGGACGGCGCCAGGACCGGCCGGGGCTGGCGCACAGAAGTCGAAGGAGCCGAGGAACGCCGCCTTCGGGCGCGGGCCCTGGCGGCCTCGACGTCCTCCGCCATCGCGTCGCCGGCCTCGGTGCCGGTGCCGCCGTCGCCCCCCGGTGGCGAGGAGTAGGGTTTCTTCGATGAAGCTCCTGGTTGCGATCGTCCAGCCGCCCGATGCCGACGCGGCCGCTGAGCACCTGCGGTCGGCCGGCCACCGCTTCACGAGGGTCGGCTCGACTGGAGGCTTCCTCGAGACTCCGAACGTGACGCTCCTGCTGGCCGTGGAGGACGAGGTCGTCCCAGCGGTGGTGGAGATCCTCCACGATACGTGCCGCAGTCGCGAGGTCGAGGTCCCCCTCGTGCTCACCGAGCGGCTCCACGACTGGCGCGAGGCGCTGGTGTCCTACGCGGGCGCCACGATCCTGGTCCTCGACGTCGCGGAGATGATCCGGATCTAGCCGCTCGTGCGGACGCGCGCGGCCCGGACAGGGGCGTGCGTGCGCGACAGGCGAGGACGTGCCTTCACCTGCCCCGCCGGGTGCGTCGTCTCGCCGTCGAGGAGATGCCACCGAACGTGGTGACCGTGGGTGACGGCCGGCCAGAGGGGCGACCTGAAGCGGATGTGAGTGCTCGTCCGAGGGTGTCTGCGAAGGCCCTGGTCAGTCGCCGACGTAGGCCGCAAGGTGCTCACCGGTGAGGGTGGAGCGGGCGGCGACGAGGTCGGCAGGGGTGCCCTCGAAGACGATCCGGCCGCCATCGTGGCCGGCACCGGGGCCCAGGTCGATGATCCAGTCGGCGTGCGCCATGACCGCCTGGTTGTGCGCGATGACGATGACCGACCTGCCGGAGTCGACGAGCCGGTCGAGCACGCCGAGCAGCTGCTCGACGTCGGCGAGGTGGAGGCCGGTCGTCGGCTCATCGAGAACGAAGACGTCGCCCTTCTCGGCCAACTGGGCGGCGAGCTTGAGCCGCTGCCGCTCGCCGCCGGAGAGTGTCGTGAGTGGCTGGCCGAGCTTGAGGTAGCCGAGCCCGACGTCGGCGAGCCGGTCGAGGATCGCGTGCGCCGCCGGCGTGCGGGCCTCGCCGGCGCCGAAGAACTCCTCGGCCTCGGACACCGACATCGCGAGCACCTCGCTGATGTCGCGGCCGCCAAGGTGGTACTCCAGCACGGATGCCTGGAACCGCTTCCCGTCGCAGTCCTCGCAGGTGGTGGCGACGGTGTCCATGAAGCCGAGCTCGGTGTAGATAACGCCGGCGCCGTTGCAGGTCGGGCAGGCGCCCTCGGAATTGGCGCTGAACAGCGCCGGCTTCACGCCGTTGGCCTTTGCGAATGCGCTGCGGATCGGGTCGAGCAGTCCCGTATACGTCGCGGGGTTGCTTCGCCGCGAGCCACGGATGGCGCCCTGGTCGACCGACACCACACCCTCGCGCCCCGAGACGGAGCCGTGGATCAGCGAGCTCTTGCCCGATCCGGCCACGCCGGTCACCACCACCAGCACGCCGAGCGGAAGGTCGACATCGACGTCCCGCAGGTTGTGGGCGCGGGCGCCGCGCACCGGCAGCACTCCCGACGGGGTCCGCACCGAAGACTTCAGGGAGGCCCGATAGCCCAGGTGCCGCCCGGTCAGGGTGCCGCTGGACCGCAGTCCGTCCACGGTCCCCTCGAACACAACCTCGCCACCGGCACTGCCCGCGCCTGGGCCGAGATCGACGACGTGGTCGGCGATCGAGATCGTCTCCGGCTTGTGCTCCACCACGAGCACGGTGTTTCCCTTGTCGCGCAGCTGCAGGAGCAGTGCGTTCATCCGCTGGATGTCGTGCGGGTGCATGCCGACGGTCGGCTCGTCGAAGACGTAGGTGACGTCGGTGAGCGAGGAGCCGAGGTGGCGGATCATCTTGACCCGCTGCGCCTCGCCACCCGACAATGTGCCCGACGGCCGGTCGAGGCTCAGGTAGCCCAGCCCGATCTCCGCGAACGAGTCGAGGGACTGCTGCAGCGCGGCGAGCAGCGGTGCCACCGATGTCTCGCCGAGGCCGCGGACCCAATCGGCCAGGTCGCTGATCTGCATCGAGCAGGCGTCGGCGATGTTGATCCCCTTGATCTTCGACGCCCGAGCCCCCTGGCTGAGCCGCGTGCCGCCGCAGTCCGGGCAGGCGGTGAACGTCACCGCCCGATCCACGAAGGCCCGGATGTGCGGCTGCATCGCATCCACGTCCTTGGACAGGAACGACGACTGGATCCGCGGCACCAACCCCTCGTACGTCATGTTGATGTTCTCGATCTTCATCCGGGTCGGCGCTCGGTAGAGGAAGTCCTGGCGCTCCTGCTCGGTGTAGTCGCGGATCGGCTTGTGGGGGTCGACGAAGCCGGACGACGCGTAGAGCCGGTAGTTCCAGCCGCCCGCGGCGTAGCCCGGGATGGTGAGCGCCCCATCGGCGAGCGACTTCGAGTCGTCGAACAGCTGGGACAGGTCGATGTCGTTGACCGATCCCATGCCTTCGCAGCGCGAACACATGCCGCCGGCGCGGGTGAAGCTGCGCCGCTCCTTCACGGTCTGTCCGCCGCGCTCGAAGGTGACTGCACCTGCTCCGCTGATCGAGGGGACGTTGAAGGAGAACGCGTTGGGCGAGCCGATGTGCGGCTGGCCGAGCCGGCTGAAGAGGATCCGCAGCATCGCGTTGGCGTCGGTGACCGTGCCCACGGTGGAGCGGGAGTTGGCGCCCATCCGCTCCTGGTCGACGATGATCGCGGTCGTCAGCCCTTCGAGCACGTCGACCTCGGGCCGCGCCAGGGTGGGCATGAAGCCCTGCAGGAAGGCGCTGTAGGTCTCATTGATCATCCGCTGCGACTCCGCGGCGATCGTGTCGAACACCAGCGAGCTCTTGCCCGAGCCGGAGACGCCGGTGAACACCGTCAGCCGGCGCTTCGGGATCTCGAGGCTGACGTCCTTGAGGTTGTTCTCGCGCGCGCCGTGGACACGGATCAGCTCGTGGCTGTCGGCACCCTGCAGCGCACGGGACTGCGCGCCCGTGGTCGTCGCCATGCTCATCGTGTCTCCATCTTCAGGCGCGGGCGGCCGTCGCGATGCCGCTCGGGAGGCTGTCACGGAGGGGTCGGCAGCCTCGCCTGGTCGTCCAGGTCCTGCGCCTCGGCCGATCTGCCGGTCACCTGCGAGATCGTGCCACGTCGCGCCCGAGGTGCCAAGCGCCGCTGCCGCGGCAGCCCACCCGCGTCCGCTCCGGTCGGCTCCGCTCCGCCTGCCGGCCCGGTCGAGGCGGGAGGCACTCGGCTCATCGCCCAGGGCCCGGACTCGTCCTTGCCGCCGGGCTGCGCCGGCCCGCCAACCGAGGGGACTCGTCCTGGGCGTCGCGGAAGAAGCGCGGCAGCGCGTGCCGATTGGCGTCGAGGATCGCCCCCATCAGGTCCCGCGCCGTTGCGGCGTCAGGTACGAGGGGGTTTGCCAGCAGGGCGCGGAACGCAGTCGTCCGGTCGCCCGTGACGGCGGCCCGGACCGCCAGCTCCTCGTAGGCCAGCGCAGCCTGGACCAGGCCGCGCATCTCCGGCGCGAGCGGCGCCACGGACAGGGGATGTGCCCCGTCGCGGTCGACCCGGCAGGGCACCTCGACGACTGCGTCGGCAGGGAGGTTCGGGACTGCACCGCCGTTGCGCACGTCCACGACCTGGAGGTCCCCGGCGCCGTCGTGGAGCGAGGCGATGAGCTGCGCCGCCGCCTCGCTGTAGAAGGCGCCACCGCGCCGCTCGAGGAGCTCCGGCTTGACGTCCAGCGCCGGGTCGCGGTACAGCTCGAGGAGGTCGCGCTCGATGGCCATGACCTCCTCCGCCCGGGTGGGTGCCGCCCGCTGCTCCTCCACCACCTCACCCGTCGCGTAGTAGTAGCGCAGGTAGTAGGACGGGATCGCGCGCAGGTCACGGAGCAGCTCGGCCGGAAGCCCGACCTCGTCGGCCAGGCCCGCGTCGTCGCGCGCCAGCAGCTCCGGCAGCCGGTCCACGCCGTCGACCCGCACGGCGCGCTCCCAGCTCAGGTGGTTGAGGCCCACGTGCTCGAGCGCGACACGCTCGGGTTCGACGCCGAAATGGGCAGCCAGCCGGCGCTGGAAGCCGATCGCGACGTTGCAGAGACCCACTGCCCGGTGGCCCTCGTCGAGGAGCGCCTGGGTGACGATCCCCACCGGGTTCGTGAAGTCCACGATCCAGGCGCCGGGTGCCGCCCGCCGGGCCACCTCCTCGGCCAGCTCGAGCACCACCGGCACCGTTCGCAGGGCCTTGGCGAAGCCGCCCGGTCCGGTCGTTTCCTGGCCGACGCAGCCGAATCGGGGAGGGATCGTCTCATCGAGGAGCCGGGCGGCCTGGCCGCCGACGCGGAGCTGGACGATGACCACGTCGGCGCCGTCGAGCGCAGCGTCGCGGTCGGTGGTCGCGACGAGCCGTCCGGCCCAGCTGCGCCGGCGGAGCATGCGCCCCGCCAGCCCGGCCACGATGTCGAGCCGCTGCCCGTCGACATCGAGGAGAGCCAGCTCGTCGACCGGGAGGCGCTCGGCACGGATCGCGAGGCCGTCCACCAGCTCCGGGGTGTAGGTGCTCCCGCCGCCGACGACCGCGATCTTCAGGCCCATTCGACGTCACCCGGCTTGACAGCGGCGATCCGGTTCGCCACGATGCTTATAACATTATCACGTCAGTCCCACGCCGGAGATCGATGGCGCGCTTCCAGCTCCAGCCCGGGCCCGTGCCGCTCCACCACCAGGTCTACCTGCACCTGCGAGCTGCCCTCGACGCAGGGGAGTGGGCAACGGGCGACCGCCTCCCACCCGAGCGAAGCCTGTGCGACGACTACGGCTGCAGCCTGATCACGGTCCGCCGGGCGCTCGACGAGCTCGTCCGTGAGGGTCGCCTGGAGCGGGCGCGGGGCCGCGGCACGTTCGTCCGGCGGAGCCGGATCCTCCACGACCTGACCGGCACCTGGAGCTTCTCCGACGAGATGCGGCAGCGCGGCGTCGAGCCCTCGACACGCCTGGTCGGGGCGGAGACGGTGCGTGCGTCGGCGGCCGTCGCCACCGCCCTCGGCCTGCCGCAGGCGGCGCCGGTCCACCGCGTCGAGCGGGTGCGCCTGGCCGACGGCCGCCCGGTCATGCTGGAGGCCGCGCACCTCCCGGCCGACCGCCTTCCCGGCCTGCTCGAGGAGGATCTCGAGCAGGGCTCGCTGTACGAGGCCCTCGCGGCCCGCGGCGTCCGGATCGGCGACGTCCGCGAGACGATCGAGCCCGTCCTGCTCGGCGTCCGGGAGCGGCGCCTCCTCGAGACGGCGGAGCGGCTGGCACTCCGGATCGAGGGCACAACCTGGACCGAGGACGGCGCGGCGGTCGAGCACACGATCACCCACGTCGCCGGCGACCGGGCGAAGCTCTACCTCGAATCGCGGGGAACGCGCGCCCGTGCGCTCGTCCCCGTCGGGCAGCCCCGCCCGTACCCGGGGAGCGCAGCAGCAGGCGGTCGCCAGGCGGCGACCGCGGAAGGCGTCGAGCGGCACGGCCGCCCGGCCAAAGGAGGAGAAGCGTGACGCGTGGACGGATCCGGATGGGGGCGCTGCTCGCGACGCTCGCCATCGTCGGCGCGGCCTGTGGTGGCGCCGCCAGCGAGTCCCCGGCCGCCAGCCCGAGCGAGGCGGCCGCCAGCGCGACGCCCGCGGCCGCCGTTTCGCCAACCCCTGCGGCGAGCCTCGACACCACGCCCGTGACCCTGACCGTCTGGGACTACTACGGCGCTGACGTGACCCCGTTCACGAAGGACACGATCGCCGCCTTCCAGGCGAAGTACCCGTGGATCACCGTGGACCGGCAGGATCTCGACTGGGACACGTTCCTGGACAAGCTGAACGTCGCGGTCTCCGCGGGGCAGGGCCCCGACGTGGCGACCCTCGACGCGACCTGGTTGCCGACCCTGGCCTCCAACGGCGCGTTGACGGGCCTCAAGGCGCTCAGCGCCGGCCAGCTGAACGGCCAGCCGATCGAGTCGCAGTACGCGCCGGGTCCGCTCGAGGCGATGACCTACGGCGGCGACTACATTGCGATGCTCAACGACTTCGACGCATACGCCCTGTATTACCGGGCAGACCTCTTCGAGAAGAAGGGGATCGCCGTGCCGACGACCTGGGACGAGCTGCGGGCGGCGGCGAAGAAGCTCGCCGAGGACACCAACAAGGACGGCAAGCTGGACAAGTACCTCTACGCGATCCGGCCCAACACGTTCCACTTCTCGCAGTTCCTCTACCAGGCCGGCGGGACGTTCCTCAACGCCGACAACACGAAGGCCGCCTTCAACGGCCCCGAGGGCGTGGCCGGCCTCCAGTTCCAGAAGGACCTCATCAGCGACGGCACCGGGCTCTACTGGTCCGACGCCGACGGCGACCTGCCGCCCGCGATCAGCGACGGGCGGGTGGCGATGTTCTCCGATGGCCCGTACTACATGGGCCTCCTCAAGAGCGGGGTGCCCGCCCAGTCCGGCAAGTGGAAGGTGGCGATCGCGCCCTACTCGAAGCAGCAGGGCTCGTACCTCGGTGGCACGGGCCTCTCGATCCCCGTCGGCTCGACCCACAAGGATGCTGCCTGGCTCTTCATCCAGTACTTCCTGCAGGTCCGCCCAGCAGGTCGGGGTGTTCACCGTGGCGGGAGCGGCCCCGGCCACGACGGCCGCCCTCGCAGCGGCCCGAGCTGACCGCGCCCGACCCGTACTTCGGCGGCCAGGCGCCGTTCGACGTCTTCAAGCAGGTCATGTCGACGGCCACTCACCTTCCGTACGTGGCGGCCTGGTCGAAGGTCGACACGATCATCAACGAGGATCTCGACGCCGCCCTGCTGGGCAAGAAGACCGCCCAGGACGCGTTGAACGACGCGGCGACGAAGACCGACGCCGAGCTGGCCAAGTAGCGCGCCCGGGCGAGGAGGACGACGATGGGTCGCCGGGTGCGCGCGGGCCTGCCCGGCTACGTGCTGATCGCGCCGGCGGTGCTGGCGACCGTCGTCTTCCTCCTCGTCCCGATGGTCGTTTCCGCCTACTGGAGCCTCACCGAGTTCAACGGCATCCGGCCGCCCACCTTCGTGGGGCTCCAGAACTACGCGAACCTGCTGTCTGACGAGCGCTTCCTGCGGGCGCTCCAGAACACGACCTTCTTCGTCGTGATGGGGATGGGGATCGGGCCCGTCCTGGGCCTCGGCTCGGCCATCCTCCTCAACAACTCGCTGCGCCTCCGGGGGCTCTTCCGATCGGCCTTCTTCCTGCCGACGATGGTCTCCCTGGTGGCCGTGGCCGCCGTCTGGAAGATGCTCTACCAGGACCAGGGCCTGATCAACCAGGTGCTGGGCTTCTTCGGGCTGCCGGGCCATGCCTGGCTCAACGACCCGACGACGGCACTTCCGGCCGTGGTCGTGACCTCGATCTGGCAGGGCTTCGGGTTCGAGACGGTCGTCTTCCTGGCGGCCCTCCAGTCGATCCCGCGCGAGTACTACGACGCGGCCCGCGTCGACGGGGCCGGCGCCTGGGCGCAGTTCCGCCACGTGACACTGCCGGGGCTGCGAGCGACGATCGTGTTCGTCTACATCATCGGGATCATCGGCAGCTTCCAGACCTTCGACCAGGTCTTCGTGATGACCCAGGGCGGGCCGGTGGGCTCCACGCGGACGGTCGTCTACGACCTCATCGAGGAGTTCAACCGGCTCAACCTCGGTCTGGCCTCGGCGATCGCCTACATCCTGCTGATCATCCTGGCCGCGCTCTCGTTCGTGCAGATGCGGTTCTTCGAGGAGCGCTCCTGATGGCCGGGTCCCGACGCGATGCGCCGTATCGCGCTCTACGCCGCCCTGGTCGCGCTAGCCCTGGTCATGGTGGCGCCGTTCTACTGGACCCTGGTCACGTCGTTCAAGCTCCCCGGTGACATCTTCTCGGGCACCCTGCTGCCGACTCCCCCGACGCTCGACAACTACCGCACCGTCCTGACGAAGGTGCCGTTCGGGACCTACATCCTCAACAGCGTCGTGGTCACGACCTCGATCGTCGCCCTGAACGTCCTGTTCGGGACGGCGGCGGCGTACGCGTTCGCCAAGCTGCGCTTCCCCGGCCGGGACCTCATCTTCTTCGTCTTCCTGCTGACTCTCATGGTCCCGTTCCAGGTCAACCTGATCCCGCTGTACCGGATCATGGTCGAGCTGCACAAGGTGTTCCCCGCGATCGGGGTCAACACCTACTTCGGGATCATCGCCCCGAGCGCGATCCAGGTCTTCGGGATCTTCCTCATGCGCCAGTTCCTGCGCTCGATCCCAGACGAGATCCTGGAGTCGGCGCGCATGGACGGCGCGTCGGAGCTGCGCATCCTGCGCTCCATCATCTTCCCCATTGCCGCCCCGGGGATGGCGACGCTCGCGATCTTCACCCTGATCGGGGCCTGGAACGACTTCCTGTGGCCCCTCATCATCACCAACTCCGACAGCATGCGGACGCTGCCCGTCGGGCTTGCCCTGCTGGCCCGCCGCAACACCGTCGTCTGGGGCCAGACGATGGCCGGGACCGTGCTCGCCGTGGCGCCCATGGTCATCGCGTTCCTGCTCCTCCAGCGGCGCTTCATCGAGGGGCTCACCGCCGGGTCCGTGAAGGACGTAGGTTGATGCCGGGCGCCGCCGGGGCCGGGGTGACCGCCGCCCTGCCGGACCGGTTCATCCGGGAGATCCTCGGGCAGCCGGCGGCGATGCACCGGGCAGGCGCGGCGATCGAGGGGCAGGTGGCCAGCCTGGTGACGCTGGCCGAGTCGATCGCGCCGGCACGGAGCGGCGGGCGCTCGCCGCGGGTCGTCCTGACGGGGATGGGTGGCTCGCTCCACGCCTGCCGGGCGGTCCTGCCGGAGCTCGCGGCGGGCGGCGTCGGCGCCTTCGAGGTCGAGACGGCCGAGCTCGCCCACGCCGGGCGCGGGCTGCTGCAGCTCGTCGATCTCGTCGTCCTCGTCAGCCAGTCGGGTCGCAGCGCCGAGGCGCTCGGCCTCGCCGCCCAGATCGAGGATGCCGGCGCGCCCGGCCCTCTGCGTCGTGACCAACGAGATCCCGAACCCGCTCGGCGACCGGGCGACGACCGTCGTCGCAACCCGGGCCGGACCCGAGGAGGCGCCGTCCAGCGCCAGCTTCACGGCGTCGTTGCTCGCCCTCGGGGCCGTCGCCGCGGTCCTGCGCGGGATCGCCCCGGCGCAGGCCGCGCGGGAAGCCGCGGCGGCCGGGGCCGCCTCGTCCGACGCGATCGGAGCCCTGCTCAAGGGGCACGAAGCGGCTGGCCGAGGCCTGGCGGACCTGGCTCGGCCGGCGCCGCGACCTGTTCGTGCTGGGGCGCGGCACCGCGGCGGCGGCGGCCGGCATGGGAGCGCTGATCCTGAAGGAGTCGTCGACCGTCCACGCGGAAGCGATGTCGGGCGCCTCGTTCCGGCACGGGCCGCTCGAGCAGGCAGGCCCGGAGACCGCCGTCGCCCTCGTCTCCCTCGACCCATCGACGGCAGCCTTCGACGCGGGCCTGGCAGCCGACCTGCTCGCCGCCGGCTCGCCCGTGGCCTGGCTCGGGCCCGCGGGGTCGGCACCTCCCGGCACGTTCGCCAGCCCGGTTCGCGAGATTCCCGGGCCGGCCGCCAACGCCCCGGCGGTGGTCCCGTTCCAGCTCCTGGCCTGGCGCCTGTCGGGCGAGCGCGGCGCGGCCGGGTTGTTCCGGCACGCGGGAAAGGTCACGACGAAGGAGTAGGGTCGCGCGCATGGTCGATCGTGTCGTTGCCGGGGCGCCATACCTCCGCCGTGGCGGCCGGGCGTTCGTGCCCGTCGGGGCGCACGTCGTGCCTCCCCAGGGACCCGACTGGCCGTGGCGCGTCGGTGCCGCCACCTTCGACGCGAGCTTCGCGGCAATGTCCGCCGCCGGCCTGACGGCCGCCCGGGTCGACCTCGCCTGGGAGGCGGTCGAGCCCCGCGGAGGGCGAATTCGACGAGGCGCACCTGCGGGTCCTCGACGAGATCCTCGAAGCCGCTGGACGCCACGGACTCCTGCTGCACCCGGCGCTCCTCATGGGCGGCGAGGTGGGTGATGCCTTCTGGGACGTGGCGTGGCGCGCCGGCCGCCATCCCCACCGCGACCCGGCGCTCGTTGCCGGCCAGGCACGTCACGCCGGCATGCTCGCCCGGCGCTGGTCGGGGGACCCGCGCGTGCTGGCCTGGGATCTCACCGACGAACCCCCGTTCTGGCCCTTCCCGGACACCACCGACGACGAGGCGCGGGGGTGGACGGCGGCCCTCGCGGCCGCCGTGCGGGCCGCGGACCCCGGCGCCGTCGTGACGATCGGGACGAGCGGCCAGGAGCTCGTCGGGGGCCCTTTCAGGGCCGACGTCGTCGCCGACCACCTCGACGTCGCCTGCGTCCACCCCTACCCGATCTACCACCCGGCGCTCTTCCCGGACGGCCTGCTCGGCTCGCGGACGACGCACGCCGCCGCCTTCGAGGTCGCCCTGGCGGCGGCGCACGGGCCGCCCCGTCATGGTCCACGAGTACGGCGCCTCGTCGGCCCAGTTCGATCCCGAGCGGATCGCGGCCCACGACCGCCTCCTCGCCTGGTCGAGCCTTGGCCGCGGCGCGGCCGGCTTCTTCGCCTGGTGCTGGAGCGACGCCGAGCGGGCGGCGTATCGGCGGGCCCCGTACGTGCGCGCCCCCCATGAGACACAGTTCGGCCTCGTGGACGCGGCCGGCGCGCCGCGGCCGCGCGCCGCGGTCCTGGCGGAGCTTGCAGCGACCGTCGCACGGCTCGACCTCGACGGGCGCGCCGGGTTCGGCTACTCGCCTGCGGCGGCCGTCGTCGTCCCGCACGAGTACGCGCGACCGTACGACCCAGCCTCGTATGGCCTCGAGGGAGCGCCGTCGGGGCGCTATGTGCCGGCCGAGACGGCCTGGACGCCGGTGCGCGACCCGTGGCCCCTGGTCGCCGCGTGGCTCAACGGATACGTGATGGCGGCGCGAGCAGGCCTCGGAGTCTCGTTCCCACGCGAGCGCCTCGACGGGGCGTGGCCGGACGCCCGCCTCGTCCTGCTGCCGGCGCCCCTCGCTTCATCCGCGGGGAGCCTCCACCTTCGGACTTCGTTCTGGGATGGCGCGGCAGCCCATCTCGGCGCCGGCGGCGCGGCCTGGATCTCGTGCTCCGCCGACGTGGCGATCCCCGGCATGGCAGCCCTCCTCGGCGCCCGGCTGACGGACCGCGCGCCGGGTGGCGCGAGCCCGGTCCTCAGGTTCGTCGAGCAATGGGGCCCGTTCCGCACGGGCGAGACGTTGGAGCTGCCGTCCGGCGACGGCTCGCTGGCCCAGCGGAGCGTGACGCTGGCGCCGGCCGCGGCCAGCCGTGTCATCGCGCTGGACGGACAGGGCGATCCAGCCCTGGTCGCGGCCCGGCGCGGATCCGGTCTCGTCGCGGTCTGCTCACATCCGGTGGAGCTGCTGGTGGCGGGACAGGCCGACGCGCACGGCCCGCCGGACCGGACCTGGGGCCTGTACGCTGGCCTCGCCGCCGCAGCCGGCATCGCGGAGCGGGCGTTCACGGACGACCCCGACGTCACGGCGGGCGTGCTCGGCGGCCCGGACGGGGGGATGGTCACCCTCACGAACCACGCCGCCGCCGCATCGAGGACGACGCTGCGCCTTCCGGGGGAGGCGCGGGCGGCCCGGGTGGTGTCGTCCGCGGGACGCGAGCCGCTTGCGCTGGAGGACGGGCGGGCAGAGCTCCGGCTGGACGGCTTCGGGGCGACAGTCATCGAGTGGGATCGACGGCCGTGACCGGGGCACCCGGCCCGTGCCTCGACCGCCGCCGCCGCGTCGCCGCAGGCGCTCGTTGCGGCCGACATCGGCAACTCCAAGACCGACCTGGTGCTCCTCGCGCGGGATGGGTCCGTGCTGGCGGCGCGCCGCGGGGCGACCGCGTCGCACCAGCGGGTCGGCTTCCGGGGCGCCGCCCGGCGGCTGCTCGAGATGGAGGCGCTCGTCGGCCTGGCACCGGGCTCGGCGGCCCTCGCGGTCGTCTGCGCCGCGGGCGCCGACACGCCGCCCCAGGTGCGGCGCATCCGGAAGGGTCTCGAGCGGGCCGGCGTCGGCGCCCGAGTGGTCGTGCGCAACGACGCGGACGCGATCCTGCGGGCCGGCTCGCCCGCCGGGTGGGGGATCGCCCTCGTCTGCGGCTCCGGCGTGAACTGCCTGGGGATCGCTCCCGGTGGGCGGTCGTACCGGCTGCCGGCCCTTGGAGCGGTCTCCGGCGACTGGGGCGGCGGCCACGCCGTGGGCCTCGCGGGGCTCGGCGCCGCGATCCGGGGGCGGGACGGGCGCGGGCCCCGGACGGAGCTGGAACGGACGCTCCCTCCACTGCTTGGGGCTCGCCGGCCACTCGACGTCGCGCTGGCCATCGAGGCCGGCCGCATCGAACCCGAGCGGATCGGCGACCTGGCGCCGGCCGTGTTCGCGGCGGCCCGGGTGGGCGATGCGGAGGCCCGGGCCATCGTGGATCGCCTGGCCGACGAGCTGGCAACGATGGCGCTCGCGGCGATGCGCCGGCTGCGGCTCCTGCGCTCACCGACGCCGGTCATCCTCGGCGGGGCCGTCTTCCGGGCCGACGACCCGGCCTTCCTGGAACGTTTCGGAGCCCGGCTCGCAGATGGCGCGCCGCGAGCGACCATCCGCCGGCTGGACGCGCCGCCGGTGCTCGGGGCGGCGCTGCTGGCTCTCGACGCGGTGAGCGCCGGGCAGGCCGCGCAGGACCGTCTCCGCCACGCCCTCGTGGAGGCGTTGTTCGTCCGATCGCCCATTCCGCCGGCCGAGGGCTGATCCGGGCCGCCGGCAGGGTCGAGCTTGAGCCGGAGCCGGCCTGATCCCCGCGGTCGCCTGTGCTCAGGAGCGGTGAGCGGCCCGGCGAGCCGCGAAGCGCTCCTCGGAGCCGCCCCAGCCCGGCTCGAACGGGGTGCCCGGCTCGTCGAGGTCGAGGACGAGCGGGGCATGGTCGGAGGGCGTCGGCGTCCCCTTCCGGGCCTCGCGATCGACCTCGACGGCGACGACGCGCGCCGCGACCGGCGCGGTCGCCAGGAGGTGGTCGATCCGCATCCCCTCGTTGCGCTGGAAGTTGCCAGCCCGGTAGTCCCACCAGGTGAATCGCCGGAGGCCCGGGTTCGCCGCCCGCCAGGTGTCCGTGAGGCCCCACCCGAGGAGCGTCCCGGAAGGCAGCCCGCTCGGGATCGGAGACGTGCGTGCCGCCGTGCGCCGCGGCCGCGTCCCAGACGTCCTCGTCGGCAGGCGCGACGTTGAGGTCACCGCCGAGCAGCAGCGGCGCGCCGGGGTCCTGCGTTTCGGCGAGCCAGCGCCGGAGCCGGCCGAACCAGGCCAGCTTCCCGACGTACCACGGCGTGTCGACGACGCGCCCGTTCGGTGCGTAGAGGCTCGACCACCCGGACCCCGCCGCAGACGGCGGTGACCATGCGGGCCTCGCTCGATCGGGTCGAAGTCCTCGTTCGGTCGGTGCCGTCGCACCCGGCGCCGCTGCTCCGGACCGGCCCGTCGCCGAAGTTCGCGACGACGTCCGCGATGCCGACCCGGCTGGCGATCGCGACCCCGTTCCAGCGCCCCTCGCCGTGGTGGAGCGAGGTCGTAGCCGAGCATCCGGAACGGGAGCGACCGGAGCGTCGTCGTCGGCCAGCTTCGTCTCCTGCATGAGAAGGACGTCCGGGCGCGGCCCGCTCCAGCCACCACTCGACCTTCTCGAGGCGGGCCTTGAGCGAGTTGACGTTCCAGGTCGCGATCCGCATCGACGTCGCCAGCGTCCGGGGTGGCTCAGTACCGCCGGCCGCGCTGGCGGGCGAGGTCGAACGTCGCCGTGTCGGCGACCGCCATGACGGCCATCGTGCCGGCCTGGACCGGATCGCTCACCACGAGGTCCACGTGGTCGGTGATCGAGCCCACCATGTTCAGCGCGATGACCGGGATGCCGACCGCGCGCAGCTCGTCGGCCGCGCGGCTGATGTCGCCGCCCATGATCGAGCCGGCGAGGACGAGAAGTCGAGCCCGGGGCAGGTCGGCGACCGCCCGCACGGCTCCCGCGATGTTCGCCTCGCCGACGAGCGGGATCGTGTCCACCGAGATCCGCTCGCCGCGGAGGTTGTGACGGTCGGCCTCGCTCACGGCGCCGAGCGCGACCTGGGCGACCTGGGCGCCTCCGCCGACGACGATCACGCGCTTGCCGAAGATCCGGTCGAGGCTCCGGGTGGCATGCCGCTCGCGGACGCCCGGAGCCGCGTCGACCGCCCCGTCGAGCGCCGGCTCGTCGAGGCCCTCGATCTCGATCTCGGTCTCGACGGCGGCGCCGACGCCGGCGTCGGCGTCGAGCCGGCGGACCGTGCTCATCGTGCGAACCGTGCCGCCCGCCGCGGCGATGACGCGCGAGGATCGCCGGGAGTGCGCCTGGCCGGTCCTCGTGGACGACGCGGATCGCGACCGTCGGCGGCCCGGCGGAGGCCCGGCGCGGGCTCATGAACGGAAGCTCATCGGCTTGCCGTCGCGGGTGTGCTCACGGTCGCCGCGGCGGCTCAGCGGTCGGCGAGGGTGCGCGCCATGTCGGCCAGCGAGCCGGGCGAGGCCAGGCCGTGGGGGTCCGTCGGGTCGTGCTCGTCGAAGGCGACGCCGAGAGCGGTCAGCGCCTCGCGCGTCGCGGCCGGCGTCGCTCGTCGTGAGCATCAGCTCGCCGTCCGTGTCCTCGGCGACGCCGACGATCCCGGTGATGTTGACGCCGCGGTCGGCGAGCGCCTGCGCGGCGCGGGCGAGCGAGCCCGGGCGATCGTCGAGCCGGACGGTGAACCAGGCGGACATGGGGCCTCCTCTGCTGGCCGGGCCATCGTAGCGTGCCCCGCGCCGCGCCGTGCGGCCCGGCGCCCGTGCCGCGCAGCCAGCCCGGTCCGCGCGCCATGCGGATCCGACCCCGGCGCGGAGATGCCGCTACGATCGCGCCATGCCCGCGACCCGGCCCGCCGCGCCCGACCGTCCAGGTCTTCGGCCTCGCCGACTCCCGGCCGACGCAGGCGGCGCTGCGCTTCTTCAAGGAGCGCCGTGTCGCGGTCCACTTCGTCGACCTGCGCAGGAAGCCGCTGGCGCCGGGCGAGCTGCGCCGGTTCGTCGAGCGCCTCGGGGCCCGCGCCTGCGCAGACGAGGACGGCCGGGCCTGGCGGGACGCGGGCCTCGGCTACCTCCGGATGGACGACGCCGAGCTGGCCGAACGGCTCCTGGCCGATGCCCGGCTCCTGCGCCTCCCGCTCGTGCGCCACGCCGCTTCCTGCACGGCCGGGCCTGCCGAGGCGACCTGGAAGATCCTGGCTGCTTCCTCCCTCCTGATCCACCGCATTCCGCCACCTGGAGAGATTCCGATGCCCGACACGTCCGGTCCGCCTCCCTCCCGCTCCGACGAGCCCGACCCGACGCAGGCACGCGCCCTCGACGGCGAGCCGATCTCCCCCGGGCGCGACCGCCAGCGGGCCGGCCGCCTCATCGTGCGCCGCGAGGCCATGGACCGCCGGGCGGACGCGGCGCGGGACGGCCGACGAGCCCCTGCTCCGCCGGACGCGGCCCGCCTTCCTCGACTCCGACCCGTGGCGGACGCTGCGCATCACGGCCGAGTTCGTCGAGGGCTTCGACGCGCTCGCGGAGATCGGGCCCGCGATCAGCGTCTTCGGCTCGGCGCGGGTCGAACGAGGGCGACCCGACATACGAGCAGGCGCGCGAGATGGGCCGCCTGCTGGCCCTGGAGGGCCTGACCGTCATGACCGGCGGCGGCCCGGGCGTGATGGCGGCGGCGAACCGCGGCTGCTACGAGGCCGGCGGCTTCTCGGTCGGCTGCAACATCGAGCTGCCCCACGAGCAGTGGCTCAACCCGTGGGTCGACCTGGGCGTCGAGTTCCGCTACTTCTTCGTGCGCAAGACGATGTTCGTGAAGTACGCCGACGGCTTCGTCATCTTCCCCGGCGGCTTCGGCACGCTCGACGAGCTGTTCGAGGCGCTCACCCTGATCCAGACCGGCAAGATCCGCCACTTCCCGGTCTTCCTCATCGGCACCGAGCACTGGTCGGGGCTCCTGCGCTGGCTGCGCGACACGCTCCTGCCCGCCGGCGCCGTGACCGAGGCGGACCTCGAGCTGGTCACGGTCACCGACGACCTGGCCCTCGTGGCGCGGTCGCTGCGCGCATTCGTGGAAGCCAACAGCCTCGCCGCGGCCCAACGCGGCGGCTGACCTAGGGGAGGGCCACCTCGGCGAAGGGGGTTGCGGGCTCGGTGAGCCAGGGGCGCACCGATAGCCCGGAGCCCGTCGCGATCAGCCGCGTCAACCTGAACCCGAGCGGGGCGCCGGCCGCATCGGCGCCGAGGTCGCTCACGGCCACCACGTCGATCCGGCCGTCGGCCGCCAGGTCTGCCGGGGCGAGCAGGGTGGACGCCCAGCTCAGGCCGACCGGCACGTCCGTTGGCATCGGCCGGTAGGAGAACCGCGAGCCCGTCGAGATGGCTGCCCCGAATGTCATGCCGTCGGCACCGGCGCGCTGCGCGAGGACCAGGTCGCCGAGTCCGTCCGCGTTCACGTCCGACACGACGGGCCGGACGTCGGCGGCGGCGCCCGGGAGTGTCTGCCAGGTCGTGGCGGTCGTGATCCAGTGGCTCGAGCGAGTCGCGACCGAGCGGGCGACCTCGATCTGGACCGCCGGCTGGGCCGCGCCGGGCACGTCCTGCACGAAGGCAAGGTCGGCCCGGCCGTCGCCCGTGACGTCGAGGGCGGCAAAGCCACCGGCCTGGGTCAGGTCGACCGCCTGCGACCAGTAGCGATGCAGACGGCCGAAGCCGAGCCCGTTCGACTCGGCCACCCACAGCTCGGATGACGGGGCGGCGCCACCGACCAGCCGGACGATCCCGACGTCCGTGAGACCGTCGGCGTTGAAGTCTCCCTCGACCAGGCGGGCGGTTGCCCCGTCGAAGAGCCCTGCCTCGGCAACGGCTGCCCCGCCCACCGCGGTTGTCCCGCTCGACCACCAGGTGACCGGCACGCCGAACCCGGTGCCCGTCGAAGGCTGGACGTCGACGGCATACGAGCCATCGGCGCGTGCCAGGAGGGTCACCACGTCGCTGAGGCCGTCGCCGTTCACGTCACCGGCAGCCTGCCCCATCACGCGGTCCGGGACCGCGGTTGCGCTCAGGGCCGATGTCGGGAACCACTGCGCGGCGGCCGCCGGGGTCACCTGGCCGGAGCTGTACAGGAGGGCCGCGAAGGAGCCGGATGAGGCGTTGGCCAGCCCGACCTGGGCATCGCCGACCCCATCGCCAGTTAAATCGCCGACTCCAGCGGTGACGACGGAGAGACCCGGGTAGAAGCGGCGCAGGAGCGTCTCCCAGGAGTCCCCGCGGGTCCGCACGCAGTTCGAGGCGTCGCGCTGGTAGAGGTGGCCCCGGTTGACCTCGGACATGCAGCGGCCGGTCCCGGCCCGGTATCCGGTGAGGACGAATCGTCCGTCGCGGCGCAGGGAGACCCGCCACGTCGCCCGGACGGCCGCGGCGATCGCCGCTGGGACGCGCCTGGACGGGTTGTAGACCTGGTCGGCCGCCGAGTCGGTCACGTCGTAACATCGGCCGCCGGCTGAGCCACCGCGCCACTTCCGGGCGTAGTACCAGCCGTATTGCTTCACCGCGATCGCGCCGGCTCGCAGCGCCGCGGCCGGGTTCGTCGGCCCCCACTCGTTGGCCATGACGACCCGGACATAGCGGGCGAAGTCGACCGTCTCCACGCGGTGGAGGGAGGTCCTGTAGACCCGGATCGTCCGCGGCGGCGTGAGCGTACTTGCCCAGCCAGTGCAGGAGGACCCGGCCTGGACCGGAGTCGCGCCGCTGGGGACGGCAGCGCCTCCGAGGATGATCGCGAGCACAGCGACCACCCTTAGCAGGCGGTTTCTCATGTGACGGCGGAGGTTACGGGGAGTCCGCCGGACCTGTCAAACGTCAGGGGTTGAAGGCCGGACGATCCGCGGGTGCCGGCCGGCGCACCGGTTGCGCCCGATCCCGGCCGCCGCCGCCGCCCGTCACGGTCCCGTCGGCCGCCGATCAGGGCCGCGGGAACGCGACCTCCACGACCCCATCCACGACCCGCACCGGGTAGAAGCGGAGCCGCCGGATCCGGGTCAGCCGCCGCGCCTCGGCCTTCGTCCCGGCCGGCTCGGGCTTCGGCGCCGACCCCGGGGGAGACCAGGCCGGGTGGACCCCGCCTTCGGCGTCAAGGCCGCCCGTGGTCGGGAACTGGACGGCTTCGCCGGTGGCCAGGTCGAAGCGGCCGTTGTGGAGCGGGCACTCGACGACGCAGCCGTCGAGCCGGCCGATCGAGAGGGGGGCGGACATGTGGGGGCAGCGATCGTCGGTCGCGACGATCCCGTCGGGGAGGTGCGCCAGCAGGAGGTCCAGGTCGCCGCGCGTCACGCGGACGAGGCGCCCCCGGCGGCAGCTCGGCGGCGGCGAGAACCGGCTCGAAGGGCGCACCGGACGTCCCCGGTGCGGCGAGACCCTGGGGCGTTGGCGCGGCGTCGGTCACGCGACCCTCACTCGGCAATCGGCGCCGTTGCCGGCTCGACCGCGACGGCCATCGTCGGCTCGACCGCGACCTGAGCGCGCGGGCGCCCGCTGCTCCGGGCCCGGGCCGAGCGTCGTCCGCAGCGGCAGCTCGCGGATGACGAGCACCGCGACGAAGGCGACGATCGACGAGCCGACGCCGAGCCAGAAGACGGACGCGATCGCGAACGAGATCGCCTCGTAGATCGAGGTCACGATCTTCGGGATCAGCGGCTCCACGATGGCCCGGAACTGCTCGGGGACCGCGGCGAGGATCGTCTTGCCCAGGTCCGTCCCGACGCCGACGAGGTTGTTCAGGTCGAAGCCCGCTCCCGCCCTGGAACTGGTCCGACGACCTGCTGCGGGACCCCGTTGGCGACCAGCCGGTCGGGGATCGGGCTGGCGAGCTGCGAGCCGAAGATCGACCCGGCGATCGACGAGGCCCGACGGTGCCGCCGATCTGGCGGAAGAACGTCAGGTTCGAGGTCGCCACGCCGAGCTTCGTGAACGGCACGGCGTTCTGGACGACGATCGTGAAGACCGCCAGCGTGGGGCCGATGCCGATGCCGGTCATGAACTGCCAGACGCAGATCACCGGCTGGTCGGAGTCGTCGCGGCAAGGTGCGTGAAGAGGAAGGAGCCGAGACCGACGAGGGCGAGCGACGACGAGCAGGAGGATCTTGTACTTCCCGGTCCGGGCCACGATCTGGCCGCTGACGATGCTCGAGACGATCACGCCGATCAGGAGCGGGAAGAGCTCGTAGCCGCTGATCGTGGCGCTCTCGCCGAGGACGACCTGGTAGAAGCGCGGCAGGAAGATCGATCGCCGCGAAGAAGCCGAACGCGGCGAAGAACGTCGCCAGGAGCGAGCCGGCGTACGTCCGGTCGCGCCACAGGTCGAGCGGGACGATCGGCTGCTTCGCACGCGGTCTCGATGAACAGGAAGACCGCCAGGAGCGACGAGGCCGATGACGATGAAGCCCGCCGACCGCGGGGTCGCTCCAGTCGTGCGATCTGCTTGTTCGTCAGGCCGACGAGGAGCGGGATCATCGCCGGCGATGAAGACGAGCGCCCCGACGAAGTCGAGGTCGAGCGTGCCGTGCGGGCGGCTGCACGGTCGGCAGGACGCGGCCCACCACGAACAGCGAGACGAGCCCGATCGGGATGTTGACGTAGAAGATCCAGTGCCAGCCGACGTTGTCGGTGATGAAGCCGCCGAGCGCCGGTCCGACGAGCGCGGAGACGCCGAAGACCGCGCCGAAGAGGCCCTGGTACTTGCCGCGCTCGGCCGGCGTGAAGAGGTCGCCGATGACCGCCAGCGAGATCGGGAACAGCGCGCCGGCGCCGAGGCCCTGGATGCCGCGGAAGAGGATCAGCTGCTCCATCGTCTGGCTGAGGCCCGAGAGCGCCGAGCCGACCAGGAAGATCGTGATCCCGATGATCAGCAGCGGCTTGCGCCCGTAGTAGTCGGACAGCTTGCCGTAGAACGGGACGCTGATCGTGGACGTGAGCAGGTAGATCGTGACGACCCACGTGTAGAGGTCGTTGCCGTGGAGATCGGTGACGATCCGTCGGCAGCGCCGTCCCCACGATCGTCTGGTCGAGCGCGCCGAGGAGCAGGGCGAGCAGGATCGCGCCGAGGACCTCGAAGCGGGCGCGGCGGCGAGAGCTCGATCGCCGGGTGCGGCGCTGCGCCGTGGGCCATCTCGGCGGCCGGGCTACCTTCCATCATCGGGCAGGTGTCTCCTGTACTGGGTCCGACGCCTGCTCGCGAGGCGAGCTCGGTCGGCTGGTCGTGATGGTGCGGAACATCCAGCGGCATCCCGGCCGCTTGACTGCGGGCTCGGCGCACGTCCGGCCGCGACGGCGCGGACCTGGTCGAGCATGAGCGGCTCCAGGAGCTGCTCGACGAGCTCGGCGCGCCATCCGTCGTGCTCCTCGACGGTCTGCCGCCCGAGGTCGGTCATGCGGGCGAGCACGACCCGGCGGTCCTCCGACGTCGCGGACGCGCTCGACGAGGCCGCGCTGCTCCATCCGGTCGATGAGCCCGGTGGCATTCGGGACGCCGATCCCGAGCCAGTCCGCGAGCCGGCTCACCGGCAGGGGTCCATGCTCCTGCAGGATCCAGAGGATCTGGAGGTGGCCGAGGCTGATCCCGCTGTGGTGCATCGTCCGGGCGCCCGCGCAGCGCCGATGGCTCGCCAGCGCGGCGACACCCTCGGCGATCTCGCGGAGGACGTCCTCGCGAGCCGAGGCCGGCCACGGCGGAATCGTTTACGGTCACCTGAACAATGTAGATTATCGCAACGAACCCGTCAAACCAGGGATCCGGGCGCTTGAGCGCCGCGCCGCCGTCGGCGCCCACGCGACGACCGGCCTGGATCGCTCGCGGAGCGCCACCACGAGGAGACCGATGCGCTACGCCCTGATGATCGAGCCCCAGCAGGGCTGCTCGTACGCCGACCAGCTGGCGATCGCCCGTCGCGCGGAGGCGGCCGGCTTCGAGACCTTCTTCCGGTCGGACCACTACGACAGCTTCCCGGGCGAGGGCGGACGGCCGACCACCGACGCCTGGGCGGTGCTGGCCGGCCTTGCCCGCGAGACCGCAGCGGATCCGGCCTCGGCGTGCTCGTCTCGCCGGTGACGTTCCGGCACCCGGGCACCCTGGCCAAGATCGTCGCGACGGTCGACGAGATGTCGGGCGGCCGCGTCGAGGTCGGGCGTCGGCGCCGGCTGGAACGAGTCGGAGCACGCCCACCTGGGCCTGCCGTTCCCGCCGATCGAGGTCCGAGCGGAGATGCTGGAGGAGCAGCTCGCGATCCTGCGGGGCCTCTGGCAGGAGCCCGACGGCTGGTCGTTCGCCGGGCGCCACTACAGCGCTGCCGGGCGTCGCTGTTCCGCCGCGCCCGGTCCAGCAGCCGGCGCCGCAACGTCATCGTGGGCGGGGAGGGGAGCCCGCGATCGATGCGGATCGCGGCACGCTTCGCCGACGAGTTCAACCTCTCGGGCGCCTCGCCGGAGCGGGCCGCCGAGCGTTTCGCGAAGCTCGACGAGGTCGCTCGGGCCGCCGGGCGCGACCCGGCCACGCTCGTCCACTCGGCGATGGTCGGAGTGCTGGTCGGGCGCGATCGGGCCGAGGTGGAGCGCCGCGCCGCGGCGGTCATCGAGCAGTTCGGCGTCGCCGGCGCGGACTCGGGCGCCGAGTGGCTGGAGACGCGCCGGCGGCAGCTGGGTCTTCGGCACCCCGGCCGAGGCGCGGGCCGCCGTTGCGCGCTACGCGGCGGCCGGCGTCGAGCGGCTGATGCTGCAGGACTTCCTGCCGTGGGACCTGGAGATGGTCGACCTGCTCGGCGAGGTGCTGGTCCCCGGGTCCCGCGAGGCGCGGGGCGAACACCGCGCGAGGCTCGAAGGTTGAGGCGCCGGGCGCGGCGCTGACGAGGCCGCGCGCCTGAGCCCGGCCTACTCCGCGAGCGTGGCCGCCTCGCGGTAGGCGAGCTGGTCGCGGCGGATCGAGTCGGGATCCGTGCCGCGAGCGCGGGCGAGCCGCTCCGTGATCAGCTGCAGCGGAGTCGCTGTCCCGAGGACGGTCACGACAGGCCCCGGAAGCCGCGCGGCACTCGGCGCGAGGACTCGTCCGGCCGGCAGCAGGAACGCGGGCCAGTCGCCGTCGATCTCGAGCGGCGAGGATCGCCCCGGCTCGCACGCCCGACCCGGCTGGCCGCCGCCATCGCCTGCTGGGCGCGGGCCGACCGGGCGACGAGGCCCTCGCGGTCGGCCAGGACGAGGATGACCCCGGTCTGCTCGCCCATCGCCGGCAGGTGTCCGTGCAGGAAGGTCTCGAGCTCGCGCATCGTGGTCGGCAGCCAGGTCGCCTCCTCGATCTTGAGGGCGATCTCGCGGCCCGCCGGGACGATCGGCGCCCGAGGCCACCACGACGACCTCGCGCATCCCGGCCAGGGCCGCCGCGATCGCATCCGCTTCGCCGGCGGCGGCGATGCCGGCCTCGAGGAGGCCACGGATGGCTGCCGGCTCGGCGTCGGCGGGCTCGCCGGTCAGAGCGGCGCCGACCGCCACTGCGGCCAGGATCGGCGACAGGTACCCGATCGTGTGGCACCAGCTGCGGTCGATCTCGCCGGTGGCAACGACGATCCCGGCGCCGCCCGATCGGCGAGGCCTCGTGGACGGTGACCGCGGCGGTGCGCGCCCCGAGGGCGGCCGCCGCGTCGAGCGCCGCGATCGTCGCGCCCGTCCCGCCCTCGTGGCTGATCCCGATGATGAGGCCGCCGTGCTGCGGCGCGAGCGACGCCTCGAACGCCTGGACGGAGGCAACGCAGCCCGGTCGGCCGGCGCCGCGGATGCCGCCGCGGGCCGCTGCCTCGCCGACGATGGCGGCAAACGCCTGCGCCCCGTGCTCGCTCGTCCCGCAGCCGGTCACCACGACCGGCTCGCCCTTCTCGAGCGTCCCGCGGATGGCCGCCGCCAGACGCCCCGCCGGCGTGTCGCGGCCCGGCGCCTCGAGCTGCGCCGGGATCCCGGGGACGCCCGAGCTGCGCCGGACGACCCCGAGCCGCCGGAGCACCCGCCCGGAGAGCGCGGGCTCGGCCTCGATCATCTCGGTCATCCACCAGGGAGGACCGTCCCGGCGGGAAGGCTGGGGGAGCGGCGCCCACGGCTCCGGCGGCCCCGAGAGCGTCGCCTCGGGGTCCGAATGGGTGGTGACGGAGGGGTCGAATGGCGGGGGCGTCTGCATGGCCTCGATGATAGGCTCCGCCGCTGACACGGTATCGCCGGCACCGGCCGGGCGCCCGTCACGGCGCGACGCACGCGCCCCACCGATCACGAGGGTTTGGCACGCATGGACGTCGGGGTCATGGTCCCCCAGGGGTGGAAGGGCGAGTTCGACCGCTGGAACGCCGTCGACGCCTGGGCGACCGCCGTCGAGCGGGCGCGCCAGGCCGAGGCGCTCGGCTTCGAGTCGGTCTGGGTCTTCGACCACTTCACGACGGTGCCGGAGCCGACCGACGAGATCACGTTCGAGTCGTTCACGATGCTCGGCGCGATCGCCCAGGCGACCTCGCGGGTCCGGCTCGGCCACATGGTGGTCTGCACCGGCTTCCGCAACCCGGCCCTGACGGCGAAGATGTCATCGACCCTCGACGTGATCTCGAACGGGCGCTTCGAGCTCGGGATCGGGGCCGGCTGGAAGGAGGACGAGTGGATCGCCTACGGCTACGGCTTCCCGACCCTGCGTGAACGGCTGGCCGCCCTGGCCGACCACCTGGAGATCATCCGCCGGATGCTCGGCCCGGGGCGGGCCAGCTACGAGGGTCGCTATGCCCGCGTGGACGGCGCGATCAACGTCCCGAAGGGGATCCAGCACCCGCGCGTGCCGATCATCGTGGGCGGCAACGGCCAGAACGTGACGTTCCGGCTGGCGGCCCGGATGGCCGACGAGCTGAATCTCGTCTTCCTCGACCCCGACGAGGTCGCCGAGCACATGGCGATCGCCCGCCAGCGCTGCGAAGAGGAGGGGCGCGATCCCTCCACCCTGCGGATCTCGCTCTACTGCCGCGACGGCGACGTTCGCCCGGTGGGCGCCGAACGGGTGGACCGCCTGGCCTCGTTCGCGGAGATGGGCCTCGACCGGCTCGTCGCGTTCCCGTCCCGCTGGGACACGTCTGAGGGCGGCCTGGCCTCGTTCGCGGAGGACGTCCGCGCGGCCGGCCTGCCGCTGGCCGTGGGCGTCGCGCACGCGGGGTCCTGACCGCCGCTGCGCCGGCCGGGCCGGGGCGCTGCTCTCGTATCATCGGTCCGCACGAGACCGGAGGAGACGTCATGGGGCGCGTCGCGATCGTCACCGATTCGGCGTCGGACCTGACTGCCGATGTCGCGGCGGCTCACGGCGTCCGCGTGGTGCCGCTCTACGTCCGGTTCGGGGACGAGGAGTTTCGCTCCGGCATCGAGCTCTCGACCGATGACTTCTGGACCCGGATGGTCGCCCCCGATGCACCCTTCCCGACCACGGCCGCGGCGTCGCCGGGTGACTTCCAGGCCGCCTTCGAGGCGGAGCTCGCCGCAGGGGCCGGGGCGATCGTCTGCGTCACCGTGGGCGGCAAGCTCTCGGCCACGGTCCGCAGCGCGCTGCTCGGCGCCCAGGGACTGCCGGGGGCAGAGATCCACGTCGTCGACTCGGACTCCGCGTCGATGGGAGTCGGCATCCTGGCCCTGCGCGGCGCCGAGATGGCGGGAGCGGGCGTCCCGGCCGCCGCGATCGCGGCAGACCTGCGGGAACGCGCGCTGGACCTGGATCTCTACGTGGCCCTCGACACCATCGAATACCTGCGCAAGGGGGGTCGCATCTCGCCTGCGCGCGCGGCGATCGCAACGGTCCTGTCGATCAAGCCGATCGTCACCGTGAGCAACGGCCTCGTGGACACGGCAGATCGCGTGCGCACTCGGGCGCGGGCGCGCGGGCGCGTGATCGAGCTCCTCATTGCCCGCCCGGTCGAATGGATCGCGATCCTCCACACGCCGAGCGCGGACGTCGCCGGCTTTCGGGACGACCTGCTGGCCGCTCTCCCCGGCGACGTCGACCCGGCCCACATCTCGACCGCCATGGTCGGGCCCTCGGTCGGGCCCCACATCGGCCCGGCCTGCCTTGGGGGCGTCGTCCTCCTGGCGCGCTGAGCCGGTCCGGGTCGCGCGGCGCACCAGCGACCTCCCACCGCCCAGCCCCGGCCACCGGCGCCCGGATGACGGTTGCGGGACGGATACGGCAGCGTGACGGTACCATTGCGCCTGTCCTGCGGGCCGATCCGCCCGGGGGAAGCGTCCCCGTTCGGCCCTATGCGGCGGGGAGTGATCGGCCGGATGATCGGCCCGGTGTGAACTCCGTCGCGCCGCGACGGCCCGACAGACGCGGGTCGCGCGCCGCGGCCGGCCGCCGTCCCGGAGGCGGCACCATGGTCGCCCACAGGGGCGGACGATAGACGGCAGCCCCGTGGCGGGGCGCCGGGCAGGAGGAACCCCACTCCATGACCACCGAGCAGGCCGCGCCCGCGATCAATGCCTGGGAGGTCGCGCAGCGCCAGTTCGACCTCGCGGCCGAGCGCCTCAACCTGGACCCGGGCCTCCGCGCCGTGCTCCGCGAGCCGCGCCGCGCCCTCACGGTCCACTTCCCGGTCCACATGGACGACGGGATCCGTCCAGGTATTCACCGGCTACCGCGTCCAGCACAACCTCGGTCGCGGTCCCGCCAAGGGCGGCATCCGCTACCACCAGGACGTCAGCATCGACGAGGTCAAGGCCCTCGCGATGTGGATGACCTGGAAGTGCGCAGTCGTCGGCATCCCCTACGGCGGTGGCAAGGGCGGCGTGATCGTCGACCCCAAGAAGCTGTCGAAGAAGGAGCTCGAGGGGCTCAGCCGCCGGTACTTCACCGAGATCTCGATCCTGATCGGGCCCGAGCGCGACATCCCGGCCCCTGACGTCAACACCACGCCCCAGATCATGGCCTGGTTCATGGACACCTATTCCATGCACGTCGGCTACACGGTCCCGGGCGTCGTGACCGGCAAGCCGATCAGCCTCGGCGGATCGGAAGGGCGCAACGAGGCAACGGCCCGCGGCTGCGTCTTCACGATCGTCGACGCCGCCGAGCACCTCGGGCATGGACCTCACGAAGGCCACCGTTGCGGTGCAGGGCTTCGGCAATGCCGGCGCCATCGCCGCACAGCTCATGTCGCGACGAGGGCTCCACCGTCATCGCCGTCTCCGACACGGGCGGCGCAATCTGGAAGCAGGAAGGCCTCGACATCCCGAAGGTCGTGGGCTGGAAGCAGGAGCACGGCACGGTCGTCGGGTTCCCGGGCAGCACCACGATCACGAACGGACGAGCTCCTCGAGCTCGACTGCGACGTCCTGATCCCGGCCGCTTACGAGAACCAGATCACGGCGGTCAACGCCCGCAACGTCAAGGCGAAGATCGTCGCCGAGGCCGCCAACGGCCCGACGACCCCCGAGGCCGACGTGATCCTGGCCTCGAAGGGCGTCTTCATGATCCCGGACATCCTCGCGAACGCGGGCGGCGTCACGGTCAGCTACTTCGAGTGGGTCCAGGACCTCAACCGCGATCACTGGAGCGAGGCCGTCGTCAACGCCAAGCTCAAGGAGATCATGGACCGCTCCTTCGGCGAGGTCCTCGCGATGGCCGAGCTCGAGGAGTGCGACATGCGGACGGCGGCGTACCTCGTCGCCGTCAAGCGCGTCGCCGATACCACCGCCCTCCGCGGCCTCTACCCGTAGATCGACGCGGCTCAGCGCCGCCGGCTGCACCGTCCGCGGGCCCCGGTCGACCGGCCGGGGCCCGCGGATTCCCGCGGTGTACCATCGGGCCATGCTCGACCACGAAGAGAAGTTCCTGTTCAAGGAGGAGATCCTCCACCTCGGCGGGGCGATGGCCGACTCCGCGGTGCTCGACAACGTCGAGGACCTGCTGACGGACGTCATCACCAGCCCACGCTTCGATTCCGAGGTCTTCACCCTCGAGCGGTCGCTGCAGGTCATGCTCGGTGCCCGCGCCGGATCGACGCTGGTGGGGCTGCTGACGGTGGCGCCCGAGGTGTTCGACGAGGTCGGCGAGGTGCGCATCGCACCCGAGGTGCACGAGCGCCTGACGGCCTGGCGGGCCCGCTTCGGCCTGGCGATCGACAACGCCCTCAACTTCCTCAACAACCCGGACGGGATCCAGGGGCACAGCTTCGCCACCCAGATCGCGCACATGGACGACCGGCGCGTCCTGCAGGGTCGACTGACGCTCGTGCGCTACAACAACGAGCCGCAGTTCTTCGTCGCCGACGCGGGCGTCTTCCTGGGCCTCGTCGGCGACGTCCTCGAGCGCCTCGGGCCCGTACCTCGAGCCCGACAGCGTCGACGCCGACACGATCGGCCCGGCTCCACGAGGCGGTCGCCCTCGTCGAGCGCAAGACCGCGTCGCGCTGAGTCCCCCCGAGAGCCCGCCCTCAGTCGACCGCCGCCGCCCCGACTCCGACCGACCGAGCCGCCGCATGCGCCACCTCTACCTCGCCGCGACCGGCCAGAACCGCGGCAAGACGACGGCCTCGCTGGGTCTCCTCGACCTCTTCCTCGGCGAAGGGCTGCGCACGGGCTTCATGAAGCCGGTCGGGCAGCGCACGATCGTCGACGACGACGGCGTGCCGGCTGACGAGGACGCCGTCCTGATGCGAGCGGTATTCGACCTCCGCGAGCCGATGGCGGCGATGAGCCCGGTCCACATCCCGCGCGGGTTCACGAAGTCGTACATCGCCGGCGAAGTGGTCGAGGACCTCGGGCGCCCGGATCGTGGACGCCCACGCGACCTTCGGCAAATCGAAGGACGTGCTGCTCATCGAAGGGACCGGGCACGCCGGCGTCGGCGCCGTGATCGGGCTCTCGAACGCTGTCGTGGCCGCAATGCTCCACGCTCCGGCCGTGATCATCAGCGAAGGCGGCGTCGGCCGGCCGATCGACGAGATCGTCCTCAACGCGAGCCACTTCGCGGCCCACGGCGTCCAGGTCGCCGGCGCCATCGTCAACAAGGTCAACGTGGACGCCCAGCCGGGGATCGCCGCGATCCTGGAGCGCGGGCTGGCGCGCCACGGGATACCCCTCCTCGGCGTCATCCCGTACCGGCCAATCCTGTCGAACCCGTCCCTGGCGATGATCCTCGAGGGGACCCGGGCCGACCTCGCTCAACGCCGGGCCGGACCTCGACCTCGTCATCGGCGGCATCAGCGTGGCCGCGATGGAGCCCCACCACGTCCTGCAGCACGTCGTCGGCCGCCGCATCGTGATCGTCGCCGGCGACCGCGAGGACGTCATCGTGGCGCTCGCGCGGGCCCATCGGGCCGAGATGCGGCGGCCGGCGGTGATGCGCGGCGAGATCGAACCGGCGACGGTCGGCTTCGTCCTCTCCGGGCTACCGCCCGCGGCCGGCGGTCGTCGACGAGATCCGGCGGGCGGACCTGTTCGCCTGCTTCCTCGACGAGGACACCTACATGGTGGCCTCCGACGTCCACGACCTCCTGGTCAAGACCCACGCGGCGGACATGGGCAAGATCGAGATGATCAAGTCGATCGTCGCCGAGTCGCTCGACGCCGACAGGATCCTGGCCGCCGGTTCGCTGGCCTGGACGGCTTGACGACGCGGATGGGGCAGGCTAGATTATCAGTATCGTGAATGATAATGACGCACCGGTTACGGGCCCGAGCCAGGCGACGACTGGCCCCGATCTGATCCTCCACCCGGTCCGCATGCGGATCATCCTCGCCCTCGCCGGGGGCGGGTCGGCCACCACGACGGAGCTCGCGAGCCGGCTTCCCGGGATCGCCCCAGCCACCCTCTACCGGCACCTCGACGTGCTCCGCCGGGGCGGGATCCTGGCGGTCGCCGAGGAGCGCCGCGTGCGGGGTACCACGGAACGCCGGTTCGTCCTCCATCCAGGCGCGGCGAACCTCGGCCCTGCCGACCTTGCGGCGGCCACACCCGAAGACCACCTGCGCTGGTTCGCGATGTTCCTGGCGTCCCTCCTCGGGGCCTTCGGCAGGTATGTCCGCAGGGGCCAGCCGGACCTCGCCCGCGACGGCGTCGGCTACCGAGAGGTCGTCATCCACCTCAGCGATGCCGAGCTCGTGCAGATGGGCATGGCCATCAACGGCGCCCTCGTCCCGTTCCTTGCCCAGCCCGCGGCTCCGGGGCGGGCGCCCCGACTGCTGGCCACCATCCTCATCCCGGCCGAGCCCTCCGCGCGGAGCGACTCGCCGGCGCCCGCCCCGGAGGTTGTTTCGTGAGCATCGATCCGACCCTCATTGCCCTGCTCGTGCCCATCGTCGTGATCCAGCTCGTGCTGATGATCTGGGGTCTCTACGATCTGACCCGCAGCGAGCGACGGGTCAAGGGCGGCAGCAAGGTCGTCTGGGCCCTGATCATCATCTTCGTGAACCTGATCGGCCCGATCCTGTACTTCCTCGCGGGCCGCGAGGACGCGTGACGTGATGAACCTGCACGAGGTCCCCGGCCCGCCCGCGAGCGACCGCGCCGCGGGCGACCCGGGAGCGGCGCCCGAGGCCCATGTCGCGCCGCCCGCCGGGGCTCCGGCGATCGAAGCACGCAGGCTCACGAAGCGCTACGGCGACGTGCTCGCCCTCGACTCGCTCGACCTGGCCGTGCCGGCGGGCTCGGTCTTCGGCTTCCTGGGGCCGAACGGGGCCGGCAAGACGACGACCCTCCGCCTCCTGACGGGCCTCGGTCGTCCGACGGCAGGGTCAGCGACCGTCGCGGGCATTCCTGTCGGTCGTGGCGGCATCGACCTGGCCGGAAGGATCGGCTACCTCGACCAGGATCCGCGGTTCTACGGCTGGATGACCGGGCGCGAGCTGCTGACGTTCGTGGGCCGCGCCTACGGGCTCGCCGGGCAGGCGCTCCGCTCGCGGGTCGACGAGGTCCTGCAGACGGTGGGCCTTGTCGAGGCCGCGCGCCGCCGCATCGGCGGCTACTCCGGCGGCATGCGACAGCGCCTGGGCGTGGGCCAGGCGATGCTGCCGCGCCCCGACGTCCTCTTCCTCGACGAGCCCGTGAGCGCTCTCGACCCGGAGGGCCGGCGCGACGTGCTGGAGCTGATCGGGCAGCTGCGGAGCGTCACGACCGTCTTCATGAGCACGCACATCCTCACGGACGTCGAGCGGATCTGCGACCGGGTCGCGATCCTCGACCACGGCCGACTCGTGACCGAGGCGCCCATGGACCAGCTCCTCGCGCGCCATGCGCGGCCGATCCTCGAGCTCGACCCGGAGCCTGGCCAGGATGAGCCGCGGTGGCCCGCCTCGCGGCCCGGATCCGCGGACGCCGCCGTGGGCCCGCGAAGTCGTCGAGCGGGCACGGCGTCCTCCGGGTCGTCGTCTCCGACACGGAGCAGGCGTCGGCCGAGGCGCTGCCGCTCGTGGTCGCTGCTGGGGTCCGGCTGGCCCGCTTCGAGCGCGTCCGGCCGACGCTCGAGGACGTCTTCCTCCAGCTCGTGGGCGACGGGCCGGGCGCGGTCGCGCAGGAGGAGTCGAATGCGTGGTCCGCGGCGAGGCCGCCGGCATGACGGGCGTCGGCCTCATGCTGCGGAAGGAGCTGCGGGAACAGCTCCGCACGATGCGACTTCGTCGTCGTCGTCGCGGTCTTCGCGATCTTCGGCCTCCTGTCGCCGGTCTTCGCGCGCTACGTGCGCGAGATCGTCGAGGCGGTCGGCGGCGGCCAGTTCGGGGGCGTCATCCCGGCAGCCGGTCGCGGCCGACGCGGTGGCCCAGTTCACGAAGAACATGGGCCAGTTCGGGGTCCTCATCGCGATCCTGGTCACGATGGGCGCCGTGGCCACCGAGAAGGAGCGCGGCACGGCGGCGTTCGTCCTCACCAAGCCGGTCACGCGTGGCGCGTTCGTGCTCGCCAAGGTGGCCGCAATCGGCGTCCTGCTGGCCGTCGCGCTCGGCGTGGGCGGCGCCCTGTGCTGGATCTACACCGCGATCCTCTTCGAGCCGCTCCCCGCGGGCGGCTTCGCGGCGGCCGTCGTCCTGATCTGGCTCTCCCTGGTGGTCTTCGCCGCGCTGACCTTCCTGGCCTCCGTTACGGCTCGCTCGGCGCTCGTCGCGGGAGGCGTCGGCTTCGGGATCTTCCTGTTCGTCGGGATCCTCTCGGCGCTGCCGGGGATCGGACCCTACATGCCGACAAGCCTGTGGGGCGCGGCCCAGGCGCTCGCCGTCGGAACGATGCCGGACCCGCTGGCGGGTCCGGTGGTCGGTCAACGTCGTCCTCGTGATCGGCGCGGTGGGCGTCGCCTGGTGGGCGTTCGACCGCCAGGAGCTGTAGGGCGACTCGGGGCGTTCGCGCCGGCCGAGGCTCTCGAGCTGGCGAGCGGGTCAGCCCGCGGCGCCGTCGAGCTGCCGGTCGGGGCCGATGGCGCGGACGGCGCCGACGGAGTTCGGCGGGGCCGGATCCGGCGTCCCACGGTCCAGGCGACCCCGAGCACGACGGCGAGGACGATCGCCAGCGGGAGCAGGACGATCGAGGCCCAGATCGCCACGCTCGCCACACCCTGCCCAAGTCCGACGAGCGTCGCAGCGGCCCGGTCGACCTCGGCCGCGGGATCCCAGCCGTTCTGGACCCTCGGTCACCGCGACGACGGGCGGCAGGCTGAAGGCGACCGTCAGGGTGCCGAGGGCGGCCTGCTTCTCGAGCGACTGCTTCTGGGCCGTGAGCTGCTCGATCTCCTGGCGCACGGTGGTGAGCTGGGACTGCACTTCGAGGATGTCGGGGATCCTCGTGGCTTTCGCCATGATCGCCTGCAGGGCCGTCTCGGTCGCCCCCAGGTTGACGAGGCGCGCGCCGAGGTCCACCACCTGGCTCGTGACCTCCTCGCTCGCGGTCTGCTCCGAGAGGACCTTCGTGCCGACCGCGCGGAGGGCCGCGAGCGTGGCGTCCCACCGCTCGGCGGGAATGCGGAACGTCACGGTCGCTCCCGCCGTGTCGCCGTCGCCCTGGCGCTGCGACGAGGCGACGTAGCCACCGGCCGCCGTGACGACCTTCCCGGCCGCCGCGAGGGCGTCGTCGAGGGCCGTGACCTGGAGCGCCAGCTGGCCGGTGCGGACGATGAGGGGCCCCGTCACCACGTTCGAGCCGCCGGGAGCCGAGGCCGGGGCCTCGCCCGAGCCGATGACCGCGTCGCCGGGCAGCGCCGGCCCGGCAGTGGCGGCCGGGAGGGGCTGGGCCACCCGGGTCCCGTCGGCGACCGACCCCCCGATGGTGGAGAGGACCGCGCCGCCCCCGCAGGCGGCGATCGCCAGGACGACCGCGCTGCAGGGCGCCGAGCCGGCGAAGCGCGGCGCGACGGCCGGACCGCCCAGCGGCGGGGGAGGGGAGATGGCTGCTCATCGGGCGACCCCTGTGCTCGACGCGGTGGAGGCTCGGCCCGCGTCACGCCCCCCAGACGAGGGTGGAGCTCACGCGGTTCCGAAAGGGTCGCGCCCGGCTACCGTTCGGCGGCGAGCCGGTTCCCGAAGCGCCACGCCCGGTTGCCGCCGGGTTGCCGCCGGCCACCGTGCGGCGGCGGGCGCCCCTCGGCGCCACGCCCGGTCGCCGCCGGGTTGCCGCCGGCCCGACCCGCCGTCAGCCCAGCGTCACGTTGTCGATGAGGCGCGTCGACCCGAGGACGGCGGCAAGCGAGAGGAGGGCCGGACCATCGACCCGGTCGAGCTCGGCCAGGGTTGCGTCGTCGGCCAGCGAGACGTACTCGAGGCGCGCCAGCGGCTCGGTCGCGACGACCGTCCGCACGATCGAGCGGATCGCCTCGGCGCGGCGTTCCCCGTCCTCCCAGGCGGTCCGCCCGGCTACGAGCGCACGGCGCAGGACCGGCGCGGCAGTCCGCTCCGCCGCCGACAGGTGGACGTTGCGCGAGCTCATCGCCAGGCCGTCCGGCTCCCGGACGGTGGGGCAGGGGACGACGGTCGTGAGGGCGAGGTCGGCCGCCATGCGGGCCACGACGCGCAGCTGCTGGGCATCCTTCATCCCGAAGTAGGCGCGATCGGGACGCACGACTCCGAAGAGGACGGCCACGACGGTCGTCACGCCATCGAGGTGCCCGGGGCGGGCAGCGCCCTCGAGCGGGCCGGCAAGCGCGCCCACGCTGACGTGGGTGTCGAAGCCGGGTGGGTAGACGGACTCGACGGGCGGCGCCCACACCAGGTCGGCCCCCTCGTCCGCGCAGATCGCGACGTCACCCGCCTCGTTGCGCGGGTACCGCGAGAGGTCCGCGGGGTCGCCGAACTGGCGTGGGTTCACGAAGATCGACACGGCGACGCTGGCGCATTCGACCCGGGCGCGCTGCGATGAGAGAGCGGTGGCCGGCGTGGAGCCAGCCCATCGTGGGCACGAGACCGAGCGGGCGCGGCAGCCTCGCCAGGGCTTGCGGCAAGCTCGTCGCGGGTCCGGACGACGAGGACAGCTCCACTCGGGGCGCCGACACCCGCGCTGTCGGTTCGCGCAGTCACAGGTCCCGGTCGAGCGGGATCCCCCCGACCGTCGCGTCGGCGGTCCCGGCGCGGTCCGCGCCCGCCCGGCCGAGGACCTCGTCGAGGACCGCGTCGTCCATCCGGCGTCGACTGCGCGTCGCCGGGGAAAATCCCTGCCTCGACGTCCGCCCGGTAGGCCGCCGCCGCCGCGAGGATCGTGGCGCGCAGGTCGGCGTAGGGCGTGGCGTGGCGCGGGATGAACGATCCGAGGCCGAGGACGTCGGTGATCACCTGGATCTGGCCCGAGCAGCCGGCCCCGGCGCCGATCCCGATCGTGGGGATCCGCAGGCGCTCGGTGATGGCTGCCGCGAGCTGCGCGGGGACGAGCTCGAGGACGACGGCGAACGCGCCCGCCTCCTGCACGGCGAGGGCGTCGTGCAGGAGGCGCCCGTGCCTGCTCCCGGCTCCTGCCCTGGACGCGGACCTTGCCCAGGGCGTTGATGGCCTGCGGCGTGAGGCCGATGTGGCCCATGACGGGGATCCCCGCACGGGCCAACGCTTCGATCACGCGGGCCGAGCGGATGCCCCCCTCGACCTTCACGGCCTGGGCACCGGCCTCGCGGAGGAAACGGCCGGCGTTCGCGAGCGCCTCCTCGGGCGTGGTGTAGGAGAGGAACGGCATGTCGCCGACGACCAGCGCCCGGCGCGCGCCGCGGGCAACGGCCTTCGTGTGATGGAGCATCTCGTCCATCGTCACGCGGACCGTCGTGTCGTAGCCCAGCATGACCTGGCCGAGCGAGTCGCCCACGAGGATGGCAGGCAAGCCGGCCTCGTCCACCAGCTGGGCCGTGGGGTAGTCATACGCGGTGAGCATCGCGATCCGCTCACCGTCGGCGTGCATCCGGGCGATGTCGAGGACGGTGATGCGGGCGGGGCCGGCTGGCGTGGCACTCACGGGACGCGGGTCTCCTCGGCGAGTTCGTCGAATCCAGTCTGCGCCGCGTCGTTCCGGGCGTCCAGCGCCGCCACCACCCGGTCGAGGATGCGCTCCGCGACGTCGCGCTTCGGCAGCAGGGGCAACGCCTCATCCGCGGCTCCCGGCGCGAGAAGGGTCACCCGGTTCGTCGGCGTGCCGAAGCCGGAACCGGCCTCGGCCACGTCGTTGGCGACGAGCAGGTCGACACGCTTGCGGGCGAGCTTCTCGGCGGCCCGCGCCATGCCGCCGGTCTCGGCGGCGAACCCGACCAGCACCGGGCGCGGAACCAGGGGACGGCCGGACGGAAGCCCGGCGCCGTCGACGCCGCGGACGAGCTGGCCGACCTCCGCGAGGAGGTCCGGGTTCGGGACCAGCTCGAGGGTGAGCCCGGCATCGGTGCGTGGCAGCTTATGGTCCGCTGGGACCGACGGTCGGAAGTCGGCAACGGCGGCCGCCATGACCAGGACATCGAAGCCCGGCCGCCCGTCCGGCTCGAGCAACAGCCGGCCGAGCGCGGCGCGCATCTCGGCGGCGGTCTCGGCGCGGATGACCTCGACTCCGTCCGGCAGCTGGACGCTGACGACAGCGGCGACCAGGGTGACGCGCGCGCCGCGATCGCGGGCAGCCTCGGCGACGGCGATGCCCATCGTGCCCGTGCTCCGGTTCCCGATGAAGCGGACCGGGTCGATGGGCTCGGCTGTGCCGCCGGCGGTGACGACCACGTGGCGCCCGGCCAGGTCGTCGGAATCCCGGCCCAGCCCCGCGGCCTCCGCGTCACCGATGCGCGGGGTCCGGTCCTGGGGGTCTGGGCGGCGCACCGGTCGGTCGCCGACGGCTGCCACGACGGCTGCCACGATGGCTTCGAGGTCGGCCAGGCGCCCCGGCCCCACCTGGCCCGACGCAAGCGTCCCGCTCCCGGGCTCGACGATCGCGTAGCCGAAGCTGTCGCGCAGGATCGCGACGTTCGCCTGCGTGGCCGGGTGGGCGTACATGTCGCCGTCCATCGCGGGGGCGACCACGACGGGCGCCGAGGTGGCAAGGCAGGTTGCGGTGACGACGTCCGCGGCAAGACCGTGGGCCATCGCGCCGAGCCAGTGCGCAGTCGCCGGCGCCACGACGATCGCATCGGCGGCATCGGCCGTGATCACGTGGCCGATCCGGCCGTCGGGAAGGAGGTCCAGCACCTCGGCGTCGACGTGCCGGCGGGACAGCGCGGCCAGGGTCAGGGACGCCACGAACCGTGTCGACGAGGGGGTCATCAACACCTGGACATCGGCGCCCTCGGCGCGCAGCAGGCGCAGCAGGTCCACGGCCTTGAAGGCGGCGATCGAACCCGTGATCCCGAGCCCGATGAAGCGGCCCGCGAGCCGGCCGGGGCCGGTCATGATTCGTCGGCCCCGCTGGTGGCACGGTGGAACAGGACGAGCCCGCGCAGCGTGAGGTCCGGGTCGATGGCGTCCACGCCATCCACCCCGCGGGCCCAGGGCAGCGTTGCCAGGCCGCCGGTCAGGACGACCCGTACGTCGCGCGGGGCGATGCCCGCTCCGGTCGCCAGCTCGCGCCGCATCCGGGCGGCCAGTCCCTCGATCATGGCCCGGTGGCCGAGCACCGTCCCGACGCGGAGGGCGTCCTCGGTGTCGTGCCCGATCGCGCCGCTCGGCAGGCTCGGTTCCACCCGGGGCAGGCTCGCCGTCCGCGCCGCAAGTGCCTCCAGCCCGAGGATGAGCCCCGGGGCGATCGCCCCGCCGACAAACGCACCGGAGTGGTCGACCGCGTCGAGGGTGGTGGCGGTGCCGCAGTCGACGACGATCGCCGGCGTGCCGTACAGCTGGGCGGCCGCATAGGCGTTGACGAGGCGGTCGGGGCCGACCCGCTCGGGGTGCTCGACGCGGACGGGGAAGGGGATCGTGCCGGCAGCTGCCACCGCGCAGGCCAGGGAGTGGCGCGCCACGACGGTCTCGACCGCCGCGACGAGCGACGGCACCGTCGAGGAGAGCGCGACACCCGAGGCCTCGGCGAGCCGCGAGCCGTCGAGGTGGAGGAGCCCCTCGAGCAGGATCTCGAGCTCGTCGGGGGTGGCGGATGCGGGCGTGGCCGCACGCCGCGTGGGCGCGAGCGCGCCGGCGCGGGCCGTGGCCAGGCGCAGGTTCGTGTTGCCGACGTCGATCACGAGGAGCATGCGTCGATGATAGGACGACGCGGGTTCCCCGCGGCCGGCGGGGTGCGCTACGATTCCGGCGTCGTCCCCGGGCCGGTTTCGACCGGCAGCCCGGGAGCGGCCGCACCGTCCCCGACGGCCCGCCCAGGAGGTGCCCCGATGGCGCGCCCGACCCCCGCCAAGTTCTTCGTGAACAGCGGCATCGTGTCGTCGCGGAACGACATCCTGAACCTGCTGCGCCCGCTCGTGAAGCAGACCGTCTCGTACCACTACCTGCGCGGTCGCGAGCGGGTGGCCCACGGCACGGGCTGGGTCGAGCGGGTCGTGATCGACGAGCCGGAGACGTCGTCGTACTTCACGCCGGTCTCGATCTGCCTGAATGTCGATTCGTTCGAGCACCTCGAGTTCGAGACGCGGCCCGACCAGCTCATCGTGTATGCCCTCGTCGAGGGTGACGAGCGGATCGTGCTGGAATTCGCCCCGGTCGGGCAGCCGGCCGAGCCGGCGCCCGAGCAGCTTTCCTTCGACACGAGCGGGTTCGTCCAGATGGAGCTGCTCGGCCCCGAGGTCGACGAGGGCTCCTGACCCGACCCTCGCGGGCCCGCCGCGACTGGCCGCGCCCGCTCTTCTCGCGGCGGTCTTCTCGCGCCCCGCCGTCTCGCGTCCCGCGCTACTGGCCGCGCTCGCCCCGCACGTACGGGATGCCCAGCGCCGCCGGAGCCCCGATCCGCTTGCGCAGCGCCTCGCCGGACACCGCGACCAGCACGAGGATGATGAGAACGTATGGCACCATGCCCAGGAAGAACGTCAGCGTGTGGTTGACGAAGAAGGGATTAGGGACGCCGAAGAGCGTTTCCGGGCCCTGGATGTCGAGGAGCAGCCTCTGGATGGCTGCGAAGGCATAGGCGCCGAGGGCTGCCCGGCCCACCCCCCACTGGGCGAAGATGACGATCGCGATCGCGATCCAGCCCTGGCCGTTCACGGTCAGATCGCCGAACCAGCCGGGCGAGATCGCCAGGGTGATGGTTGACCCGGCCAGGCCGGCGAACAGGCCACCCACGATGACGTAGGCGTAGCGGAGGCGGTACACGTCGACGCCCAGCGTGTCGGCCGCGGTCGGGCTCTCGCCGACCGCGCGCAGGTGGAGACCCGGCCGCGTCCGGCTGATCCAGTACCAGGCGATCGGCACGACGACGTAGCCGACGTACACGAGGATGCTCTGGTTGGTGAAGAGGATCGGACCCACGATGGGTACGGCCGACAGGCCGGGCACGGTAATCGTCGGCAGGAGGGCGATCGCGCCGGCCTTGGAGAGGTCCTCCCCGAGGACCCGGGCGAGGCCGGTGCCGAGGAACGTCAGGGCCAGGCCGGATACCACCTGCTCGGCCTGGAAGCTGATCGTGATGATGGCGTGGAGGACGGACAGGAGCCCGCCCGCGAGGGTCCCCAGGGCGACCCCGAGCCAGGGATTGCCCGTGGCCACGGCGGTCCCGAAGGCGACGACCGCGCCGATGAGCATCATCCCCTCGACGCCCAGGTTGATGACCCCGGCCCGCTCGGCGAAGATCTCGCCCACCGCGGCGAACAGGAGGACCGTCCCCGACGCGACGCCGGCGGCGAGGATGATCGTCAGGTCCATCAGGCGGCCCGGCGCTCGATGCGGACGCGATAGCGGAGGACGACCTCGCTCGCGATCAGGCAGAAGAGGATGATCCCCTGGATCATTGCCGGGATGCCGGAGGGCTGGATCTCGCGGCCGGCCAGGATGAGGGCGCCGAAGGCAATCGAGGCGACAACCACGCCGTACGGGTGGAGCTTGGCGATGTAGGCCACGATGATCGCGGTGAAGCCGTAGCCGGGCGAGATGGCCTGCTGGAGGCGGTGGACGACCCCCGAGACCTCGCTCATGCCGGCGAGCCCGGCCAGCGCGCCGGACAGGGCGAAGACGATCACCGTGTTGCGCGCGACGTTGATGCCGGCGTAGCGGGCGGCGCGCGGGCTGTCCCCGATCAAGCCGGATCTCGTAGCCGCGCCGGCTGCGGAACAGCAGGAACCGGACCAGGATCGCCGCTACGAGGCCGATGATGAGCCCCATGTGGACGGTCAGGCCCGAGAAGGCGGGCACCGCGTGGGCGTAGTCCGAGAGGCGTGGCAGCCAGGCCTCTCTGGGGAACTGCCTGCTGAGCTGGAAGCCGGCCTCGCTCCAGGGTCCGAAGACCCAGTACGCGATCCACAGCGCGGCGATGTAGTTGAGCATCAGCGTGACGATGATCTCGTTCACGCCGCGGAAGGCCTTCAGGATGCCGGGGATCGCGGCGTAGGCCGCGCCGGCGAGCATGCCGGCGACCATCATGAGCGGGATCGTGACGATCGACGGCGTCCCCGGCGGCACGACGGGGATGAGGACGATCGCCGAGGCGCCCCAGGCGCCCATCAGGAACTGGCCCTCGGCGCCGATGTTCCACAGGCGCATCCGGAATGCGAGCGCACACGCCAGGCCGGTGAGGATCAGTGGCGTCGCCGTGACCAGGGTGTCGGACAGGACGCCGAGGCTCCCGAACGACGACCCAAGGATGTGGACGAAGATCGCGATCGGATCACCGCCGGCGATCCACAGGATGATGCCGCTGATGAGGAGGGCGACGACGACGGCGCCGATCGTGGTCACGACCGGCAGCCAGCGGGGGACCTCGAGCCGCCGCTCCATGTGGATGGACCACGGCATGAGCGACGTCCGACCCGGCCGCCGCGCCGGGCTGCTGGCGGTCACGGCACGATCCTCGTCGCGTCTCCGGGCTCGACCATTCGGGACGCCGTCCCACCGGTCATCAACAGGCCGATCTCCGCCACGTCCGCGTCGGCCGCGTCGAAGAGGCCAACGAGGCGGCCCTCGTAGATCACCGCCACGCGGTCGGCCAGGGCCAGGATCTCGTCGAGGTCTTCGCTGATCAGGACCGTCGCCGACCCTGCCTGGCGCTGCTCCAGGAGCAGGCCGTGGACAGTGGAGATCGCCCCGACGTCGAGTCCGCGCGTCGGCTGCACGGCCACCATGAGGCGCGGCTCCGACGCGATCTCGCGGGCCAGGATCAGGCGCTGCAGGTTCCCGCCTGACAGGAGGCGCGCCTCCGTATCGACTGATGGCGCCGCGATGCTGTACGTGTCGCGCAGCCGGGTGGCGAAGCGGCGGACGGCGCCCGTATCGATGGACCAGCGCCGCGACACCGGGGCGTCGCGATAGCTCTTCATGATCAGGTTGTCGGCCACCGAAAGGCTGGGTGCGCTGCCGACTCCCGTGCGATCCTCGGGGACGTGGGCCACGTGCTGGCTGATGGCGTCCCGCGGCGTCCGATTGCCGACCTCGACCCCGTTCACCGTCACCGATCCCCGGGTGCAGTGGCGGAGTCCCGTCAGGACTTGAGCCAGCTCGGACTGACCGTTGCCGGCGACGCCGGCCACGCCGAGGATCTCGCCGGAGCGGACGTCGAGGGAGACGCCCCGCAGGGCAGGCAGGTCGCGGTCGCTCAGCGCCTCGACGTCGTGCATGCTCAGCACGACCGCGCCCGGGTGGAACGGAGACCGCTCGATTGTTTCGAGAACCTCGCGCCCGACCATGAGCCGGGCCAGCTCGGCGGTCGTGGTCCCGCTGATGGGGATCCTGGCGGCCGTCACCTTGCCGCGCCGCATGACCGTGACCCGGTCGGCGATCTGGGACACCTCGGCCAGCTTGTGGCTGATGAAGACGACCGACGCCCCCTCGGCCACCATGGAGCGCAGGGTCCGGAAGAGGTCCTGGGCTTCCTGGGGAGCGAGCACTGCCGTCGGCTCGTCGAGGATCAGGATCCGTGCTCCGCGGTAGAGCATCTTCAGGATCTCGACGCGCTGCTGCTCGCCGACGGAGAGCTGCCAGATCCTGGCCCGTGGGTCGACGGTGAGCCCGTGCCTTGACGCCAGCTCGGCGACCTCGTCGTCATAACGGCCGATGTCGATCCGGAAGCGAGGCCGATCCAGGCCGATCAGGACGTTCTCCGTGACCGTCTGGGTCGGCACGAGAGCGAAGTGCTGGTGAACCATTCCGAGGCCGGCGGCGATCGCTTCCCGGGGTGAACGGAACTCGGCCCGCTGGCCCCGGACGAGGATCTCGCCGGCCTCGGGCCGGTACAGGCCGTCGAGCACGTTCATGAGCGTGCTCTTGCCGGCGCCGTTCTCGCCAAGGAGGGCGTGGATCTCGCCGACGCGCAGGTCGAAGTCCACTCCGTCGTTGGCGACCACGCCGGGAAAGCGCTTGACGATGCCGCGCATCGCGACGGCGAGCGGCGGCTCGGGGACGACCGGTTCGGGGGTCATGCGATCCCGTGAGCTCCCTGGAACGTCAAGGCCCGCGACGAACCGGTCGTCGCGGGCCTTGAACGAGATCGACTACTGGCTGGGGATCGTGGCGTTGACGCCGTTGGCCCACCAGTGCATGCAGACGGTGCAGGGGGGAGTACCGGGCGGGAACTGGTCGAGGTCGGGCTGCTGCAGCTTCTGGCCGGCAGCCAGGATCTGCTTGCCCGTGTTGTCCGTGATCGGGCCGGCGAAGACGTCGAACCGGTTGAACGTGCCAGCGAGCATCTTGGCCAGCGTGTCCTTGACCATCTGGACGTCCGCCGCGGGGAGATCCTTGATGCCGGGCTGCGGGGTCTGGCCGTCCATGAAGCCGAACAGGCCGAGGGAGTGAGTCTCGGCGTCGAAGTATTCGTAGCCGGCGGTGTACGTCTTGGCCTTGACCTTCTCGGCGATGCGCGCGTACTCGGGACCCCAGAGCCAGTAGATGGTGGTCAGGCAGTGGTCGACCTTGCACGACCCGTAGTAATCGTAGGTGACGCCCCACTTGCCCTTCTCCTGGGCGACGTCGGCAACGGCCGGCGTGTCGGCCCCGGTCAGGACCACGTCCGCGCCCGCGTCGAAGAGCGAGGCGGCTGCGTTCTTCTCGGCTACGGGGTCATGCCAGGTGTTGATCCAGCGGACGTCCATCGTGCACTCGGGACAGGTCTTCTTGGCCCCGAGCATGAAGGCGTTGCCGAGGCGCAGCTCCTCGGGGATCGGGAACGTCGCCATGTAGCCGAGCTTCGGGTTTCCGTCCAGCTTGGCGCGCGAGCCGGCCAGCATGCCGGCGAGGTACTTCATGTCCTCCATCGCGCCCATGAGGTTGCCGAAGTTCTTGCCGTTCGACTTGTAGCCGGTGAGGTGGAGGAACGTCTGATCCGGGAACTCCTCGGCGACGGTCGCCATCGGGTCCATGTACCCGAAGCTCGTGCCGATGATGAAGTTGAACCCCTTCCGGGCGAGGCTTCGGAAGACCTGCTCGGAGGACGCGCCCTCCGGAACGTTCTCGATATAGGCGATGTGCGCGTCGGCGACATGCTCGCAGAGATAGACGAGGCCCTCGTAGTGAGCCTGGCTCCAGCCGCCATCGTTGTGCGGACCGATCAGCACCATCGCGACGTTGAACTTGCCGGCGACGACGTCGGGGATCTGGGTCCCTGCCGCCGCACCGGCCTCGCAGCCGGCGACGGCCGAGGCCGCCGGGCTGGCGCTCGCGGGCGCAGTGCTCGCGGCGGCGGCGCTTGCCGGCGCTGCGCTCGCGCTCGGCGCGGCCGGACTGGCCGTCCCTCCACTGCTGCAGGCGCTCACGAGCAGGACGCCCGCGGCGAGCAGCGTGAGGGGTGTCCGGAGTCGGGTGGCCATCGTGTCCTCTCCTCCAAGCGGTCACCGAGGCGGGCCAGCCTGGCGCACACGGTGCGCGGCGGCGCTTCCAGCCGTTCGGTCGCGGGCCCTCGGCTCCGACCGGATCAGGCCCCGCAAGGATAGTCCGCGCGCGGTGCCGCCGAAGGGCCGTTGCGCCCTGTTCGGGGGTCGGGTCGGTCCCTCGAACGTTGCCGATCGGTAACCTGACGCGGGGCCTGGAGAACCGGCGTCGCAGGGGCCCGGCGAGACGGCAGCCGGCCCGGGCCCCGTTTCCGGTACCCTTCGGCCCGATGTTCGAGCGCACGGCGCTGCCCGACGGGCCGCGCGTCATCACCTCCAGGCTGACGGGCTCCCGGTCGGTCACGATCGAGGCCCACGTCCTCGCCGGCTCCCGGCACGAGGCCGCCGACCAGGCCGGCTGCGCCCACTTCATGGAGCACCTGACGTTCAAGGGGACGGCGGCGTTCCCCACGACCCGGGCGCTCTCCGAGGCCGTGGAGGGAATCGGCGGCACGTTCAACGCCTCGACCGACCGCGAGACCACCGTCTACTACGTCCGCGTTCCCCGCCGCCATGCCGACCTCGCGATGCACGTCCTCGGCGAGCTCGTGGCGCGCCCGCTGCTCGACGAGAAGGAGATCGAGCACGAGCGCGACGTCATCGTCGAGGAGATCCGGTCCTACCTGGACGACCCGGCCGAGCACGTGAACGTCCTTTTCGACCTCGCCGTCTTCGACGACACTCCGCTGGGCCGGGAGATCGCCGGCACCGAGGAGAGCGTGCGGCTCCTGCCGGCCGACGCAATCCACCGCTTCTGGCGCACCTACTACCGGCCGGCGAACGTCGTCGTCGCCGCCTCCGGCGATCTCGCCCACGACGCCTTCGTCGACATGGCGGCGGGGGCGTTCGGGACCGGCGACGGCGAGATCCCCGCTTACGCGCCCGCGCCGCAGATCCCGGCCGGCGAGCGGTTCGTGCGGGCCACGCGTGCCACCACCCAGGTCCAGCTCGTGGTGGGCGTCCCGGGCCTCCGCCGCGACCACGACGACCAGTGGATCCTCTCGGTCCTGAACGCCGTCCTCGGAGACGGCATGTCGAGCCGCCTCTTCCTGGAGGTGCGCGAGGAGCGCGGCCTGGCCTACGACGTGGGGAGCTCGATCGTCAGCTATGCGGATGCCGGCGTCGTGTCGGTGTACGCGGGCGTCGACCCCGGCAAGATCCGGCCGACGATCGCCGCGATCCTCGAGGAGCTCGCGCGTCTCCGCGACGTGGCCGTGCCGGACGCGGAGCTCGCCAAGGTGAAGGCCTACCTCGCCGGACGTCTCGAGCTGCGCCTCGACGAGACGCGGTACCTGGCGTCGTGGATCGGGACGCAGGAGGCGCTCCACGACCGGGTCATGACGCCCGACGAGGCGCTGGTCGCCATCGACGCGGTGACGGCGGACGAGGTGCGCGCGCTGGCGGGCCGGCTCTTCCATGACGACGGCCTTCGGCTGGCCGTGGTGGCTCCGCCCGGCAAGGGCCGCTCGCTGGCGCGGACGCTCCGCATCCCGGACCCGACGTGACGCCGGACGCTCCGCATCCCGGACCCGACGTGACGCCGGACGCTCCGCATCCCGGACCCGACGTGACGCCGGACGCTCCGCATCCCGGACCCGACGTGACGCCGGACGCTCCGCATCCCGGACCCGACGTGACGCCGGACGCTCCGCATCCCGGACCCGACGTGACGCCGGACGCTCCGCATCCCGGACCCGACGTGACGTCGGACGCCGCCGCCGTGGAGCGTGACCGCAGATCGGGCGCGGCGGCGCGGAGCGCCGAGCTGCGGCTGGCCCGCCTGCACCTGCGGGGCGGCAGCTACGCGCTGGCCCGCTCGGAGCTCGAGACCCTCGCAGGTGCCGATCGCCTCGACCCCGACGCCGTGCTCGACCTGGCCGAGGTCCGATTTCGCACGGGCGACCTCGCCGGCGCCGCGGCGGCTGCCGAGGCCTGGCTGGCCGACGGCGGCTCCGATGCCGGGGCGGGCCAGGTCCTCGCCCACGTCATCTGCGCCGAGGCGGCCGCCGAGCGCGGCCGCGACGCCGATGCGACGGCGCACGTCGATGCCGCGGCCCCCGGGCTTGGCGATCGACGCACGCTCGAGACGATCCTGGCCGGGATCGTGGCGAGGGCGACCTGGCCGTTCGAGCCGGATCCGGCGATCGATCCGGCGATGTCCACGCGGCCCGGCGGCCGCAACCGCGGCCGGGGCCGGATTGGCCTGGGCCGAGCCCACGCAGGCGGAAGCCGGACCGGGCGATGCGGCGGCGACCGCCGACCGGGCCGCGACCGGCGCCCAGCTCGCGCGTGCCGGCGCGGAGATGCTGACCGCAGCGCCCGGCCGGGCCGTGGTGCTGCTGGCCCTGGCCCTGCAGGCCGACCGTGACGCCGCCCCGACCGTGCTGGCGGCACTCGACGGGGCCCAGCCGCCCCCCGAGCACGCGGCCGCCATCGCGCTCGTTCGGGCCGACGCATTGCTGGCGGCCGGGCGCCACGACGAGGCACGGATCGCCTACGCTTCGGCCGAACGTCTCGCCCTCGAGCCCGCCCCGGCCGGCGCCCCACGGAGCCTGCAGTGACCGAACGCAGCCTCGTCCTCATCAAGCCCGACGGTGTCCAGCGCCTTCTTGTCGGCCGTGTGATTGCGCGCTTCGAGGACAAGGGCCTCAAGCTCGTCGGCCTCAAGCTCGTGCAGGTCGATCGGGAGCTCGCGGAGCGGCACTACGCGGTTCACCGCGAGCGGCCGTTCTTCGCCGGGCTCGTCGAGTTCATCACCTCGGGCCCGCTCGTGGCGATCGCCGTCGAGGGCCCCAATGCCATCGCGGTCGTGCGCTCGATGGTCGGCGCGACGCGCCCCTGGGAGGCGGCCGCCGGCACCATTCGCGGCGATTTCGCCGTGGTGGTCTCTCAGAACCTGATCCACGCCTCCGATGGCCCCGACACCGCCGCGGCGGAGCTCGCACTGTGGTTCCCCGAGGGCGTGCTGAAGTACGCGCGCGAGGTCGATCGCTGGGTGCTCTCCCCGGACGCCTGACGAGACCTGTGGCGAGTCCTGCGGCGGCCCCGGCCTACGGGGTCGGTGCCGCGGAGGGTGCGGGCGCCGAAGCGGCAGGCACGGCCGAGGACGCGGGCACGCCCGACGGCACCACCGATGGAGCCGGCACGCCTTGGTCGGTGGGCGCGGGCACGCCCGACGGCACCACCGATGGAGCCGGCACGCCCTGGTCGGTGGGCGCGGGCAGCTCGGGCCCGGGCGTCGCAGCGGGCAGCAGATCCGGAGACGGGGACGCCTCCACGGGGATCGGGATCTCCGGCCCGGCCGCCGCCTCGCGGATGCCGAACGCCCCGATCGCGCTCGACAACGCCACCCCGGCCAGGATGACGACCAGCAGCGCCCGGAGCGGCGTGCGATTCATCTCGAGGAGCGGGCGCAGCTCATGGCTCGCCAGCCGGACCGTCGCGGCGCGACGGCCCCCCGGGGCCACAAACGCCCGGGAAGCGGCCCGCAGTCCCGCCGGCACCCGGGCGAGCTCGCCCGATGCGGACATGACCCGCGGCTCGGGGCGCCCGAGGCCGGCCCCGAGGATGCGCGCGACGGCCACCGCCGAGCCGAGGGATGCCAGCGACGCAACCATGAGCGCCGGCCCGGCTGTTGCGGCCTGGAGCGCCGCCAGGCGGGCGTCCCAGACGAGGAACCCGGGCCACCCGACGGCGGCGATTCCGATGCCGGCAAGTGCCGCCCCGAGCGCCGGCGCGCGCCTGAGCCAGCCGCGTGCCTCGGACAGTCGCGACGTCGAGAACGCGGCCCGAAAGGCGATTGTCCACCCGAGCAGCGCGGTCGTGCTGGCGACGAACGGAACGAGCCAGGCACGCACGGCCTCCCGCCCGGCCGGGTCGAGCGACGAGTACCCGAGCAGCACGACGCCGGCGTCGAGGACCACGCTGTAGGCGACGATGCGCAGGATGTCGTCCTGCATCAGGGCCGCGATCGTCCCCAGCACGAGCGACGCGAGGCCGAACAGGACCAGCAGCCGCCCATCCCACCCGATCGCCGCGGTCGACTGGCCGAGCGTGTCCGGCGCCCAGCCGAGGATCACGATGGCCCAGACGGCAGGCAGGAGCGCAATGAGTGCCGGGAGCGTCGACGCCGGAGCGGCGTCGCCCAGGCGGGCGACCCGCGCGTGAAGCGGGATGGCGCCGAACCGGTGACCAAGCGCCACGCCGGCGGCGACGGCCGCCAGCCCGGCGACCTGCGGCTGCGCCGCCAGGCCGCCGATCCCCTGGGGCAGGAGGCCGACGGCCACGAGCCCGACCGTCGTCGCCACGGTCGCGCCCCGCAGCTCGCGCGCCAGCGCCCGCACCCGGAGCGGCGTCGCCGGCTGTGAAAGCGCGACCGTGGCCGCGAGCGCGGCAGCCGACCCGGCCGCGAGGAGCCCGATCGGAGCGCCCGCGATTCCGAGCGCGGCGGCCGACCCCGCGGCAGCCACGAGGAGGGTTGCCGGCCCAAGGGGTTCCCAGGTTGCCAGGCGGCTCACGGTGAGCACCAGGAGGCTCCCCATCAGCGAAACGCCGAGGAAGACGCGGGCGTACCCGGTGAGAGCCAGCGCCCCGCCGCCGACGAGCAGTGGATCGCCGGGCGTCGTGGCCACCAGGACGAGCAGGCTCGCGGCCACCGCTCCGAGGCCCACGAGCGTGCCGGAGTGCCGCCGACCGCGCAGCGCGAGGGCGACGAGCGCCCCGACACTGGTGACGGCCAGGAACGGCAGGAGGCTCATCGGCGCCTGCGGCTCAGGCTCGGGGCCGGCGCGTCCGGGAGGTTTCCATGGCGACGGGGAGCCGCGCGGCTGCCAGATCCCGGGCCACCTCGCCCGCGACGTCGCTCCGGGCCCGGGCCGCGGCCATCGTCAGCGCGGCGGCCGCGGCGGCAACGAGCACGAGCGCCAGCCCGCTCGCGAGCAGCTCCAGGGGTGGAGGCGTCCCGGCCATCCCGTCGTGGACCAGGAGGCCGCCCCCGAGGAGGATCACCAGGGCTGTCCCGAGCCGGAACGCCCCGGTAGCCCGGGCGAGCGGCGGGACGACGATCACGAGGCAGGCGAGGCCCGCCGCCAGGGCGGACGCCGGCCCAAACGAGGGGAGGCCGACGGCCTTGGATCCGAGCCCGGCGACGAACGCCGCGGCGCCCGCGGCGATGGTGGCCGGCACTCCGAGCGGCGGCGCGACGACGTCGCCAGCGTGGCGAGCAGCCACCACCAGCAGGTAGGCGGCAAGGACGCCGGCGACCAACCGGAACGCGAGCTCGGGTGTTCCCGGGAGCGGATCGGCCACGAATGGGGAGAAGACCAGCGCCACAAGCGCGCCGCCAGCGGCCAGGCGCGGATCTCGCGCCGCGACGGCGATCATCGCCCCGACCGCGACGACGACACCGGCCCCGACGAGAAGCCAGGTCACGGCGCGGTCGGGCTTGGCCTCGGATCGCCGTTCCCGACCGGAGCCGGGTATTGGGGCGTCTGGAGGATCCCCAGGGTGGAGATGGGCCAGTAGCGGAGCCACGCCCGTCCGATGACGGCGCTGACCTCGATCGGCCCGAACGCGCGCGAGTCCGCCGATGCCTCGCGGTGGTCGCCCATCACGAAGAGCTCGCCGGCCGGGACCACCCAGCGCGCGGGCTGCTCGTTCGTGGTGGTCGGCTGGAGGTCGTAGACGTAGGGCTCATCGAGTCGGGTGCCGTCGACATACACGCCACCCTCCTTGATCTCGATCGTCTCGCCGGGCAGGCCGATGACGCGCTTGATGAACGGCGTCCTGGGCCCGCCCTGGACCCAGGCCTCCGGCGGCTCGAAGACCACGATGTCGCCCCGCGAGTAGGCGTCGATTCGAGGCGTCAGCTTGTCGACCAGCACGTACTGGTCCGGCTCGAGCGTCCGCTCCATCGACTGCTGCTCGACCCGGTAGGGCTGAGCGACGAAGGTCTGGATGACGAAGAAGATGATGAGAGTGAGGACGAGCGTCTCGACGATCTCGAAGAGGCACCCGAGGGGGCGGCGTGTCACAAGACCGGCAGTATAGGGGCACCCGGTGGCCGCCGCCCCTCGTCGGGATCATCGGGCGAGCGTGCGCAGATGTGCATAAACCGGCCGGTATGCGCCGGTTGACCCGGCGTTCGGGCAGTTGATACACTCGGCCGCGGCCCGAGCAGCCGCGTCGTCCAGCCCACAAGAGGGCGGCGGGCCCCAGGCGTACCGACGAATCCCACGTCCCCGGCGCGGCCGTCGTGCCGGCGCGGACGGCTGTGCGTGACAGGGAGGTCGCAGAACCAGCCCATGAGCTCCGATCAGCTACAGCTCATCATCCCGATCGCTGGACTCCTGGCGGTCCTCTTCGCCGTCTACCTGGCCCGCGACGTCCTGCGGCGCGACACCGGGACCAAGGCGATGGAGGACGTCGCGGCGACCATCTTCGAGGGTGCGGTGGCCTTCATCCGGCGCCAGTACCGGACGATCGCCATCCTGGCGATCTTCGCGGCGGTCATCCTCGGCGGAGTCGTCGCCGCGGTCGAGACGCAGGCGGTCGCGGAAACGTCCAACCTCCCCGGCGGCGCATTCGGGATTCAGCTCGGCATCATGACCGGCGTGGCGTTCCTGGTGGGGGCGACGTGCTCGATGGCCTCCGGGATCATCGGCATGTACATCAGCGTCAAGGCCAACGTGCGGACGGCGTCGGCTTCGAGGCGCAGCCTCGTCGAGGCGGTCCAGGTGGCCATGCGCGGCGGCGCCGTGAGCGGCTTCCTCGTCGTCGCCCTCTCGCTGCTGGGCGTGTACGGGATCTTCGCCCTGTACGGCGGGCTGGACCATCCCGCCGTCGCCCCGTTCCTGATCGTCGGCTTCGGCTTCGGGGCCAGCTTCGTGGCCCTCTTCGCCCAGCTCGGCGGCGGGATCTACACCAAGGCCGCCGACGTCGGGTCGGACCTCGTGGGCAAGGTCGAGGCGGGCATCCCCGAGGACGACCCGCGCAACGCAGGTGTCATCGCGGACCTCGTGGGCGACAACGTCGGCGACTGCGCCGGCCGCGGCGCGGACCTCTTCGAGTCCACCGCCGCCGAGAACATCGGGGCGATGATCCTGGGGGTCAGCGTCTACGCCATCGCCCTCAAGGCCGGTTGGCCGCACCCGGCGGCATGGATCTTCTTCCCGCTCGTCGTGCGCGCCTTCGGGCTCATCGCCACGATCTTCTCGGTTGCCTTCTTCATCCGCGGCCGCGAGGACGAGGATCCGATGAACATCCTCAACCGTGGCTACTGGGCGACGACGGCGTTCTCGGTGGTCGGACTGCTGATCACGACCAACCTGATGATGTCGACCGGCACGCAGACCAGTCCGGACGGCCTGCCGACCTGGGTCTACTTCTTCTTCGCCGGCCTGGTCGGCCTGGCGACCAGCATCGTCTTCGTCTACATCACCCAGTACTACACGGCGGGCTCCTTCCGGCCCGTCCGCGAGATCGCCGAGGCTTCCAAGACCGGTCCCGCCACCAACATCATCTCCGGCGTGGCCGTCGGGTTCGAGACCACGGCGGTGACGGCGGTCACGATCGGCATCGCCCTCTTCGCCAGCCACTGGCTCGGATCGAGGGCGGGCATCGTCAACGAGAACGGGGTCAACGTCGGGGGCATCTTCGGGACCGCCGTCGCCACGATGGGCATGCTGATGACAACGGCGTACATCCTGGCGATGGACACCTTCGGACCGATCACCGACAACGCCGGCGGGATCGCCGAGTTCAGCCGAGCAGAGGCTGGCGCCCGGTCGATCACCGACCGGCTGGACGCCGTCGGAAACACCACCAAGGCGCTGACCAAGGGCTATGCGATCGCCTCGGCCTCGCTGGCGGCCTTCCTCCTCTTCTCCGCCTACATCGACAAGGTCAACCTCATCCTGACGATCCAGCGCAAGCCGATCATGGGGTCGGTCAACCTGGCCGACGTGAACGTGTTCATCGCGGCGTTCATCGCCTCGATGCTCGTCTACCTGTTCAGCTCGCTGGCGATCCGGGCAGTCGGGACGACCGCCCAGGCGATCATCGTCGAGGTCCGGCGCCAGTTCCGCGAGATCCCGGGGATCATGGACTACACGGGTCGGCCGGACTACGCGCGGGTCGTCGACATCACGACCAGCGCCGCCCTCAGGGAGATGATCCTGCCGGGCGCCCTGGCGGTCGGCACCCCGATCGTCGTCGGGCTCCTCCTGGGTTACGAGGCGGTGGCCGGCTTCCTGATGGTCGGCACGATCGCCGGCGTCCTCCTGGCCACCGTCCTCAACAACGGCGGCGGCGCCTGGGACAACGCCAAGAAGTACATCGAGGCGGGCCACCTCAAGGACGCCGCCGGGAACGTCCTGGGCAAGAAGACGGACGCCCACGCGGCGGCCGTGGTCGGCGACACCGTCGGCGACCCCTTCAAGGACACGGCGGGACCGTCGCTCCACGTCCTGGTCAAGCTCATCGCCACGATCTCGCTCGTCCTGGCGCCGCTCTTCGTCCGCTAGCCGTAGCAAGGAACGGCGGGCTGCGCCCTCGGGCGCGGCCCGCCGTCACGTCCGATGGACACCATCCTCCAGGCGATCGTCCTCGGGATCGTGCAGGGACTCACCGAGTTCCTGCCGATCTCCTCGTCCGGCCACCTCGTCGTCGTCCCGTACCTGCTCGGGTGGACCGACCCGTTCATCACCTCGCTCGCCTTCGCGGTCGTTCTTCACCTGGGCACGCTCGTTGCGCTCCTCGCCTACTTCTGGCGCGACTGGGCTCGCCTGATACCGGCCGGGCTGGCTACGATCCGCGACCGCTCCTTCCGCGGCGACCCGGAGCGCCGCCTCGCGTGGCTGATCGTGGTCACGCTGCCGCCGGCGATCATCTTCGGCGTCCTCCTCAATGACTTCTTCGAGGCGAAGGTCCGCCAGCCGGCGCTCGTCGCGGCGATGATGGTCATCGGGGCCGGCATCCTGTGGGCCGCCGACCGGCTCGGCCGCAGGACGGACGAGATGGAGCGCCTTGGCTTCGGCGGAGCGTTCCTGATCGGCCTCGCCCAGGCCCTGGCCCTGATCCCCGGGATCAGCCGTTCCGGGATCTCGATCAGCGCCGGCCTGGGACTCGGCCTCACCCGCGAGGCCGCGGCCCGCTTCTCGTTCCTCATGGCCACGCCGGTCATCGCCGGGGCGGGCCTGTGGGAGGTCAGGAAGCTGCTCACAGGGGAGGCGGGCGTGTCCGTCGAGGTCGGCCCGCTGGTGGCCGGCTTCGCGGCCGCGACCGTCTCGGGCTTCTTCGCGATCGCCTGGCTCCTGCGCTACCTGCGGAGCCACGCCATGACCGTCTTCGTCGCCTACCGCCTGGTGGTCGCGGCGATCGTGATCGTCTACTTCCTGGCGGCCTAGGGAAGGGCCGGGGCCGGCCGTGGTGGTCATGAAGCAGCTCCGGCAGCGGGCGATCCGGGACCTCGTCGAGCAGCGCCCGATCCGCACCCAGCAGGAGCTCGCCTCGGCCCTCCGCGAGCGGGGATTCCGCACGACCCAGGCGACGATCAGTCGCGACGTCGCCGAGCTCCAGCTCGTCAAGGCGCACCGTGACGGGGTCTCCATCTACGCCCTGCCGCCACGCCTGGCCGACGCCGACCCGACCGGCGAGCTGCGCCTCCGGCACCTGTTCCGCGACGTGCCGGTCGAGATGCGCGAGGCGGGCCTCATCCTGGTCCTCGTGACGCTTCCGGGTTCCGCCCACGCCATCGCCGCATCGCTCGACCGGGCCCGCTGGCCCGAGGTGATCGGGTCGCTGGCCGGCGACGACACGGTCTTCGTCGCCTGCCCGGACCGCCGGGCGATCCGCCGCCTGCGGGCGCGCCTCGAGCGCCTGGCGGCGGGATAGGGCGGGGGCAGCGTCTCGTGGTCTCCGTCCCGGTCGCCGGCAGAGGGGAGCACGATGAGCCGCCAAGTTGCGCAAATCGCGCAGGACGGGCATTGACGTCGCGCAGATCGCGAACGACGATGCACGCATGCCGCGTGTCGATCGTCGCAGCCATCTCGTCCGGCGCCTGCAGCGGGACGGCCGCGCCAGCGTCGCCACCCTCGCCCGAGAGCTCGGCGTCACCGAATCCACGATCCGTCGCGACCTGGCGCGCCTCGAGGACGGGGGAGCCCTCGTCCGGACGTACGGGGGCGCCGCCATCGCCGGCAGCTCGACACCGAGCGCGGTCGGCCCGATGGCCACTGCGAAGCGGGCCATCGCCGCGGCCGCCGCGACCCTCGTCGAGGACGGCAACACGATCGCGATCTCGAGCGGCTCCACGACCCTCGAGCTGGCCCGCTGCCTCGTGGACCGGCGCCTGACGGTGATCACGAATGCCCTCGACGTCGTCTCCGTCCTCCTCGACCGGGCCGGGATCGAGCTCGTCGTCCTTGGCGGCGTCGTGCGGCCGCGGATGCACTCGACGCTGGGCCACCTTGCCGAGCTGTCGTTGCGCGAGCTGCGGGCGGACACCCTCTTCATGGGGATCGGCGCCATCGATCCCGAGCGCGGCCTCATGAACGACTCGATCCCGGAGATCCTCACCGACCGGGCCCTGCGCCGGAGCGCGCGGCGCTGCGTCGTCCTCGCCGATTCGAGCAAGCTCGCCCAGGTTGCCCCGGCCTTCGTCTTCGACCTCGACGAGGTCGACGTCGTGGTCACGGACGCGAACGTCCACCCGGCCGATGTCGTTAGCCTCCGGGCCCGCGGCGTCCAGGTCGTCGTCGCGCCGGCTGCGGGGGCCCGGGAAGGAGCACGGCCGACTCCATGATCAGGAGCGTCGTTCCCGCCGCGCTCCGCCTGCGTCCCGGCCCCTCAACCCCCATCGCCCTCCTTCTCGCCCGCCGGCTGGGCCGCGACGCCGAACGCCCGGGCTGGGCCGGGCGAAACCGCAGCCGGGAGCTGCGCCGTATCGTGGGCGTCCGCGACGCCGCCTCGGAGGGCTAGATGCCTCGGATCGTCCTCGTCGGTGCCGGCAGCGTCGAGTTCACGCGCAACCTGCTGGGCGACTTCCTCTCCTACCCGGAGCTCGCCGACGCGGAGATCGTCCTCCATGACATCGACGGCGACCGCCTCGCGACGGCCGAGCGGATGGCCCGCTGGACCGCCGCCGCCCTGGGTGCGGCGCCCACCATCCGCGGCAGCCTCGACCGGATGGAGGCGCTGGCGGGCGCCGACTACGTGGTGAACACGATCCAGGTCGGGGGTGCCCGCGCCACGCAGGTCGACTTCGACATCCCGGCTCGCCATGGCCTGCGCTACACGATCAACGACACCATCAACGTGGGCGGCGTCCTGCGCGGCCTGCGGAGCATCCCGGTCGTGCTCGGCATCGCCGCCGACATGGCCGAAGCCTGCCCCGAGGCGACGCTCCTGAACTACACCAACCCGATGGGAATGCTCGTGAAGGCGGTCGACGAGGCGGTCGGGATCCGGACCGTCGGCCTCTGCCACTCGGTGTACTGGACCGTCCACAGGCTGGCGGGCTACCTCGAGGTGCCGTTCGAGGAGCTCGACGCGCTCTCCGCCGGGGTCAACCACCTGGCCTGGATCCTGCGCCTCGAGCATCGCGGCACCGACCTCTACCCGGCCCTCCACGCGTTCGTCAAGTCCGGGCGCGTGCCCGACGACGATCTCGTCCGGGCCGACCTGTTCCGGCGCTTCGGCTTCTACCCGACGGAATCGTCGGAGCACCACGCCGAGTACAACCCGTGGTACATCCCCAAGGGCCAGGTGGAGCCGTTCCGCATCCCCATCGGCGAGTACCTGTCGCGAGTGGCCAACAACCTCGCGGAGTACGAGGAGACGAAGCGGCGGCTCGACGCCGGCGAGCCGTTCGAGATCGAGCGCAGCGGCGAGTACGCGGCGGTGATCGTGCATGCCATGACGTCGGGCGAGCCGGCTCGCATCGTTGCCAACCTGCCCAACGTGGACGCGCGCCTGGTCCCGAACCTGTCCGCGGGTGCCTGCGTCGAGGTGCCCGCGCTTGTCGACGGCCTCGGCGTCCACCCCATCGCCGTCGACGCGCTGCCGCCGCAGTGCGCCGCGTACACGCGGCCCGCGGTCGACTGCCAGGAGCTGACGGTGGCCGCGACCCTGATGGAGGATCGCGACCTCGTCTATCACGCCGTGCTCACCGATCCCCAGGTCCAGGCCGCCCTCTCGCTCGACGAGGCCTGGCGGATGACCGACGAGCTGATCGCCGCGGAGGCGGAATGGCTGCCCGGTTGGCTGGGCGGCAGCGGACCCGACTGGTAGGCAAGCTCGAGGAGGAGCAGCCATGCGCACGTTCCGAGCATCGCCGGGAGCACGCCTCCTGGCCGTCGTGGCAACCGCCACACTCGTCGTGGGGGCGTGCGCCGCCGGCGCGAGCCCGACGCCGGCGCCCACGCCGGAATCGTCGGCCGCGGTGGTCCCGTCGACGCGCGCCCTCGGCGGCTCCCGAGCGCCTCGGCCGCCCCGTCGGCGAACCCGGCCGCCGCCTGCGGCAGCTACGCCGGCCCGCCGGCGACGATCAACTACGCGATGTGGGGTGACACGACCGAGCTCGCCAACCAGCAGAAGATCGTCGACGCGTTCCACGCCAAGAACCCGTCGATCACCGTCAAGGTCACCGTTTCCGACTGGACCACCTACTGGGACAAGCTCCAGACCTCGCTCGCCGGCGGCAACGCCCCCGACGTCTTCCTGATGGACGGGCCGCTCTACCCCGACTACCAGACCCGCGACCAGCTGCTCGACCTGACCCCGCTCATCACCCGCGACGGCTTCGACACGGGCCAGCTGGCCGACCTTGCCGTCAAGGACTTCGTGGGCGCCGACGGCCACATGTACGGCCTGCCCCGTGACCTGAACACGATCGCCCTCTTCTACAACAAGAAGATGTTCGACGCGGCCAGCCTTCCCTACCCGGACGCCAGCTGGGACTGGGCGAAGCTCGTCGAGGTCGCCAAGAAGCTCACGATCACCTCAGGCGGGACCACCTCGCAGTGGGGCTTCTACACCGAGACGTCGGACATGGAGAACTACTGGTCGTCGCTCGTCTGGCAGGCCGGCGGCGACATCCTGAGCGCCGACAAGACGAAGGTCGTCATCGACTCCCCCGAAGCCGCGGCCGGGATCCAGTTCCTGCAGGACCTCATCTACAAGGACAAGGTGATGCAGCAGCCGGACCCCGGCGGCCTCCGGCGACGCCTTCGAGAACGGACAGGCCGCCATGGAGGCCAACGGCTCGTGGCTCGTCCCGACCCACCAGGCCGCCGGGATCGACTTCGGCGTCGCCCCGCTCCCCAAGGGGGCGGCGGGCCAGGCGACGTCGGTCAACCCCAGCGGCGTCGTCGTCTCCAAGGGGACCAAGGCCCCGGACGCCGCCTGGGAGTTCGTGAAGTGCTACACGGGACCCGAGCTGCAGGCGATGATCGCCAGCCTGAAGGCGTCGATGCCGGCCAACAAGCAGGTGCTCACCGAGCAGTACGCGACCTCCTTCGACGGCGGCAAGACGTTCGCCGAAGCGCTCGCCTACGCTCACCTCAAGCCGTCGTTCAAGGGCTACAACGAGTTCAGCACCACGCTCCAGGACGAGCTCGACTCGAAGGTCTTCAACGACAACACGCTGACGGCCAAGGCCGCCCTCGACGAGGTCACGCCGAAGCTCGACAAGCTGCTGGCCCCAGTGATCGAGGCCGCCCGACCGGCCCCAGCCGGCGCCGCGGCGTGACGTCGCTCGCGGGCCGCCGGCGCACGCCGGCGGGCCCGCGCGGCCGATCCCGAGCCCCTGGCGGCCCGCGCCGCGGAGAGGCCCGCTGGGCGCTCCTGTTCCTCGCGCCCACCCTGATCGGCCTGGCGGTCCTCTCCGCCGGGCCGATCCTGGCCACGCTCGGGATCAGCCTCACGCAGTGGGACATGCTGACGCCGCCGAAGTTCGTCGGGCTCGACAACTACGTCGCGCTCCTGAGCGACGAGCGCTTCCTCAAGGCCCTGCGGAACACGTTCTTCTACACGCTCGTCTCGGTGCCGCTGGGCCTGGCCCTGGCGCTCGGCCTGGCGACGGCGCTCAACCGGGCGATCCGCGGGATCGCCTGGATCCGCACCGCCTACTTCCTGCCGCTCGTGACCTCGGCGACGGCGATCGCCATCGTCTGGCTCTGGATCTACAGCCCGACCGGCCTCCTCAACCATCTCCTCGTGTCGGTCGGCATCCCGCCGCAGCGCTGGATCTCGGACCCGACCCTGGCGATGCCCTCGATCATCGCCATGAGCATCTGGCAGGGGCTGCCGGCCAACGTGATCATCTTCCTGGCCGGCCTCCAGGCGATCCCCTCCGAGTACTACGACGCCGCCAGCGTCGACGGGGCGGGCCGGCGGGCCCGCTTCCGGTCGGTCACCCTGCCGCTCCTCACGCCCTCGATCTTCTTCACCGGGATCCTGGCCCTCATCGGGGCGTTCCAGGTCTTCGACCAGGTCTACGTGATGGCCAACCCGGGCAAGCCCGGCGAGGCGACGATCACCCTCGTCTACTTCATCTACGAGAACGGCTTCCGCAACTTCAAGATGGGCTACGCCGGCGCCGCCTCGTGGATCCTCTTCCTGATCGTGGCCGTCTTCACGCTGCTCTACTTCCGGACCCAGGATCGCTGGGTGCACTACCAGTGAGGGCGGCGCGATGAGCTCCCGGGCTGCCGTCATGCCGCCGGGTGTCGGCCTGCGGGACGACCATCGAAGAGGCCGACGCCTTCGGCGGTGGACCCGTAAGGCAGCCGTCTACGCGGCGCTGATCGTCGGCGGCGTGGCGATGATGATCCCGTTCCTGTGGATGCTCTCGACCTCGCTCAAGACCCGTGCCGAGGTCTTCTCCAGCGCGCCGTTCACCTTCCCGACCGGCCTCCACTGGGAGAACTACACGAACATGTGGTTCGCCCTCCCGGGCGTCACCTTCGGGACCTTCTTCCAGAACTCGATCGTCATCGCCTCGCTGGCGACGGCCGGCCAGCTGGTGACCTGCGCGATGGCCGCCTACGCCTTCGCCGTCCTCGACGTTCCCCGGCAAGCGGATCCTCTTCGCGCTGATCCTGGCCACCCTGATCATCCCGTTCCAGGTGGTCCTGGTGCCGAACTTCGTGCTCTACCGCTACCTGCCCTGGCCGTTCAGCGACAGCGGCAACTGGATCGGGACGAACCTGCCGCTCTGGGTCTGGGCCTTCTTCGGCGGCGCCTTCGGAACGTTCCTGCTGCGCCAGTACTTCCTGACGATCCCGACCGAGCTCTCCGACGCGGCCCGGGTCGACGGCGCCAACCCCTGGCAGATCTTCCTGAAGGTCTACGTTCCCGCTCGCGCGACCGGCCCTCGCCACCCTGGCGATCTTCCAGTTCATGTGGAGCTGGAACGACCTGCTCGACCCGCTGATCTACCTGCGAGACCTGCCCACCTACACGACGACGGTCGGCCTGGCCTTCTTCCAGGGCCAGTTCGTCGGCAAGTGGCCGGAGATGATGGCCGGGGCGCTGGTGAGCCTCCTGCCGATGGTCATCCTCTTCATCGTCGCCCAGAAGTACTTCGTGCGCGGCATCACCCTGTCCGGGCCTCAAGGGATAGCCGGGTGTCCAGGGAGCCCGCCGACAGCGATGCGGGCGGGCGTGGGCCGGCTGATCCGGCGGCCCGCGACCTGGCCCTGCGTGACTTCCGCCCTCGACAGCGGCTGCGGGTCCCGGAGACGCCGATCGCCGTGCCGTCCACGGCGGCGATCGACGCCCACAACCACATCGGACCGACGCCGTTCTCGGGGCGCTGGGCGGCGGCCGGGGCGGCCGACCTGGAGGCGGTGCTCGACGGGTCCGCGATCGCCGCGATCGTCGACCTCGACGGTGGCCAGGGTGACCGCCTGCGCCGCGAGCTGGCCCGCTGGGCCCCGCTCGGCTGGTCGCGTCGCCGTCTTCGCCGGCCTCGACTACCCGATGTGGGCGGATCGGCCCGACTTCGGTGACGAGGAGGCGCGGCGTCTCCGCGACGGGGTGGCGGCGGGCGCCCGCGGGCTCAAGGTCTGGAAGTCGCTGGGCCTGACCGCGCGCGACCGGTCGGGACGCCTCGTCCCGGTCGACGACCCGCGACTGGACCCGCTCTGGGCTGCGGCAGCCGAGCTCGGCCTGCCGGTGACGATCCACGTCGCGGACCCGATCGCCTTCTTCGACCCGCTCGACGCGTCGAACGAGCGCTACGAGGAGCTGCTCGAGCACCCCGACTGGCACTTCTGGCCGACGCGACCGCCGGGGGCGGCCCGACCTGCCTGGCTTCCCGCCGTTCGACGAGCTGATCGACGGGCTCGAGGCACTCGTCGCGCGGCACCCCGGAACCACCTTCATCGGCGCCCACGTCGGCTGCGTGCCGGAGGACCTGGCCCGCGTCGGGGCGATGCTCGACGGCGCACCCGAACTGGTACGTGGACATCGCGGCCCGCATCGCCGAGCTCGGGCGCCAGCCGTACGCGGCCCGCGATCTGCTCCTTCGCGACCCGTCGCGGATCCTGTTCGGGACGGACGCTGCTGCCCGACCCCGCGTGGTGGGCCGTCTACGCCCGCTTCCTCGAGACGCGGGACGAGTCGTTCCCGTACGAACCGCCCGACTCGCCCGAGACGTACCGGTCGCCCCAGCCTGGGGAAGGGTCCGGCCCCCCGTCGGCGACCGGCGGCGTTGCCGACTCGCCCCCCGGATCCCAGGGGCGCTGGCGAATCCACGGCCTGGGGCTGCCGCCCGAGGTGCTCCGGCTGGTCTACGCGGGCAACGCCCGCCGGCTCCTCTTCCGCGAGCTGCCCGGCGGCGCCGGAGGCCACGTGACGCTCCACCTCATGCCGGCGACCCGCTGGGAGGCGTGGCGCGCCGTCGCGGACCCGGGCGCGCCATACAGGCCGGCGGGGTTCGAGGAGGACGGTTTCGTCCACTGCACGGACGGTGACGCGGAGATGCTCGTCGTGGCCAACCGCTACTACGCGGCGCAGCCCGGCCCGTTCGTGGTCGCCGACGTCGACCTTGGCCTCGCGGGCGCCCCCTGGCGCTACGACGAACCCGACAGCCCCTACCCGCACGTGTACGGCCCGCTTCGCCGCGACGCCGTGCTCCGTGTCCGAGCGGTCCAGCGCGATGGGGAAGGGCGCTTCCTCGGCTTCGGCGCCCCTGCCGCGCTCTGAGGCAACGGGCCCCAGAGGCGCGCGCCGGGGCGCAGGTCGGCGGATGCGAGTCGCCTGTTCCGACTCGGCACGCGCTGCGCTTTGACACTCGGCGATGGGCGGGGCTATGATCCGCGCCGGTCGGACTTCGGGCGCCCCCGCGGGAGCACCCGGGGTTCGTTTCGTTATCGGCCACCTGTCCCGCCGCGCAAGCGTCGCCGACGCCCGCAGGGCGGCAAATTCGATCCGGGGGTTCGCTCCTTCGTGAACATGAAGCCCACCTACCTCTCGCGCGAAGGCGAGGCAGCGCTGCGAGCCGAGCTCGGAGAGCTCGTCAACGTCCGCCGTTCCGAGGTCGCCGCGCGCATCCACGACGCAAAGGAGCACGGCGACCTCTCCGAGAACGCGGAGTACGAAGAGGCCAAGAACGAGCAGGCCTTCGTCGAAGGCCGGATCCAGACGCTCGAGGGCATGCTCAAGACGGCCGTGATCATCGAGAACAGCGGGACCGAGCACGTCGCCCTCGGCTCGACCGTGACGGTCGACTCGATCGACGGCGAGGAGACCTTCAGCATCGTCGGGTCGGCCGAGGCGCGGCCCGCGGACTCGAAGATCTCCAACGAGTCGCCGGTCGGTCGCGCGCTGCTCGGACGGAAGGCCGGCGAGTCGGTCATCGTCAAGCTCCCGAACGGGAGCGACTTCGGCTACACGATCAAGTCGATCAGCTGATCGCCCGCCCGGACGGACCGGGGCGGGCGGCCGGTGCCGCCACCCGGCCCGGCGGACCCGGAGCGGAGGACGCACCGATGTACTGGGCGGACGAGCTGGCGGCGTCGGTCGAGGGGCCGCAGGTCGTCAACGACTCGAAGACGCCGTCCGGCACGGTCCACGTCGGGAGCCTCCGCGGCCCGGTCATCCTCGACGTCATCGCCCGCGCCCTGCGCGACCGCGACCTGCCGACGACGTTGCTGTACGGCGTCGACGACATGGACCCGATGGACGCCCAGGCGCTCCTGACGCCCGACGCGGTGGACCACGAGATGGGTCGGCCGCTGGCGCACGTGCCCGACCAGGCCGGCAACTGCCACGCCTCGTATGCCCGCCACCACGCCGGGACCTTCATCGACGTCGTTCGCCGGCCTCGGGATCCACCCCGACCGCTACTACTGGATGAGCGACATCTACCCGACCGGCGAGATCGACCCGTTCATCCGGACGGCGCTGGACCGGGCGCAGGTCGTGCGCGACGTCTATCGGCGGGTCTCGAAGGTCGAGCGGCCGGCGGGCTGGCTCCCGGTCCAGGCCATCTGTCCCGCCTGCGGCAAGGTCGGCACCACGCTCGCGCTGGACTGGGACGGCGAGACCGTGCGCGTCGAGTGCCGGCCAGACTACGTCACGTGGGCTCGCGGATGCGGATTCGCCGGGCGGGTCTCGCCGTTCGGCGGGAACGCCAAGCTCTACTGGAACCTCGAGTGGGCTGCCCAGTGGAGCATCCTCGGGGTGACGATCGAGCCCTGCGGCAAGGACCTCGCCACGGCAGGTGGGTCGCGCGACCGAGCCGACGCCATCGCCCGGGAGGTCTTCGACCGCGAGCCGCCACTCAACTTCCCGTACGAGTTCCTCAACATCGGCGGCCGCAAGATGTCCACCTCGAAGGGACGCGGCGCGTCGGCTCACACGATGGCCGAGGCCGTGCCGCCGGAGCCGCTGCGCCTCCTGTTCCTGCGCCCGCGGCCCGAACCAGGCGATCGAGTTCGACCCGGAGGGGACCGACGCGATCCCGCGCCTCTTCGACGAGCTCGACCGCCTCGCAGCGGCCGTGGCCGGCCGCCCGTTCCGCGGCGAGCTGCCCGTCGGACCCGGAGCGCCTCTTCGGTTACGTCCTGCTCGCGGGGACCGACGCCGCCGCAGCGGCGGAGGTCTACCGACCCGCCTTCGCCCATCTCGCGCTCCTTGCCCAGATCCCGGGCGTCGACCTGGCCGCGCGCGTCGCCGAGGAGAAGGGCGCGCCCCTCACGACTGCTGAGGACCTCGCGCTGGCCGAGCGGCTGGCGGCCGTGCGCGCCTGGCTGGCCTCCTACGCGCCGGAGAGCGCCATCGTCCAGGTCCAGCGCGACGAGCTGCCGCCGGAGGCGATCGCGCTCGGCGAGGACCAGCGCGTCTTCCTCGGCGGTCTCGCGATCGCCGCGGAGCACGAGCAGCCGCGCGGCGGCGACGCCTGGCAGACGCTCCTCTTCCGGGTCGCCGGCGAGGCGGGGCTGGCCCCCGGCCGCGCATTCGGCGCCCTCTACCTCGCCTTCCTGGGACGCCCGAACGGACCGCGCGCGGGCTGGCTCCTGGCCAGCCTCGATGCGGCGTTCGTGGTCGGCCGGCTGCGCGAGGCGGCCGGCTGGCGAGATCATGCGGGCGATGGAACGCCGGGCGGCGGGGCTGCCCCGAGCGAGGAGGCCGGGACATGAGCGTCGGGCTGCAGCGGCTCCGCGAGGAGCCGGACGTCATCCGCGACGGGGCCCTCGACAAGGGCGAGGACGCCTCGCTCGTCGACGCCGCCCTCGCCCTGGACGCCAGGCGCCGGCGCCTGCTCGGTGAGGCCGACGCCCTCAAGGCCGAGCGCAACTCGGCCTCGAAGCGGGTGGGAGAGGCCATCCGCGCCGGCGCCGCGCCCGACGGCCCGGAGGTCGCGGCGCTGCGGGCCTCCTCGGTGACGGCGGGCGAGCGGATCGCCGTCCTCGACGCCGAGGTCGCGCAGGTCGAGGCCGAGCTCGAGGACGTTCTCCTGCGCATCCCCAACCCGGCCGACCCCGACGTCCCGGTCGGCGACGCCGACGCCAACGTCGTGGTCCGCACCTGGGGCGAGCTCGCTGCCGCGCGTCGAGCGCCTGCCGCACCGCTCGCCGGCGAGGCCGGACGCGGCGGACGGTCAGGCGGGCGTCTCCACCTGGGAGCGGCAGGCCGCACTGGGATATCGCCGAGGCGCTCGGCATCATCGACCTCGAGCGCGGCGCCAAGATCACCGGCTCCGGCTTCCCGGTCTACAGGGGGGCGGGCGCCGCGCTCCAGCGCGCCCTGATCGACTTCTTCCTCGGCGTCCACACCCGGGAGAACGGCTTCACGGAGATCTGGCCGCCGGCCGTCGTCAACGCGGCGTCGGCGCGCGGCACCGGCCAGATCCCCGACAAGGAAGACCAGATGTACGTCGCCACCCGCGACGAGCTCTACCTGGTGCCGACGGCCGAGGTCCCCGTCACGAACCTCCACCGCGACGAGATCCTCGACGGCGGACGCGCTGCCGGTCCGCTACGCCGCCTACTCGCCCGTGCTTCCGGCGCGAGGCTGGCGCGGCGGGCAAGGACACCCGCGGCATCCTCCGGGTCCACCAGTTCGACAAGGTCGAGATGGTTCTCTTCGAGCGACCCGGAGGCGTCGAACGACGCGCTCGAGTGGATGACCGGGCGCGCCGAGGACCTGCTGCGGCGCCTCGGCCTGGCCTACCGGGTGCTCCTCATGGCGACCCGCGACATGGGTTTCGTGCAGGCCAAGAAGTACGACCTCGAGGTCTGGGCGCCGGGCGTGGAGCGCTGGCTGGAGGTCTCTTCCTGCTCGAACTTCCGCGACTACCAGGCCCGCCGGATGGCGATCCGCTACCGGCCGGCGCCCGGGCGCGAAGCCCGAGCTCGTCCACACGCTCAACGGGTCCGGGCCTCGCCCTTGCCCGCGTCGTCGCCGCGATCCTCGAGACCTACCAGCAGCCGGACGGCTCCGTCGATCGTCCCGGAGCCGTTGCGCGGCACGCTCGGCACCGACGTCATCCGCCCTCGCTGATCCCCGCGGCCGGCGCCCCAGGGCGCGAAGGCGGGTCACGCGGGGCCCGCCGAAGGGCTAGGATCGAGCCGCGACGCGCGCCGGCCGGCGGTGCGTGGGTAGAGGGAACGCCAGCCCATGGACGAGCCGCACCGCCCCGAAGAGTCAACCCAGGTCGTCCCGACTCCTCCGTCGGAGCCGGTCGCGGGGGCGCCCGCGCCGGGCTCACCGGACGTGCAGGAGGCTCCCGCCCCGGTTGCGCCGGAGCCGCCCCTGGCCGCCGCGGTCGAGCCCGTCGTTCAGCCGGCACCCGTCGAGCCGGCACCCGCGGCGCCGGAGCCCGCGGTGGCTCCGCCACCCGCCGCACCAGCTCCCCTCGTGCCGCCGCCGTCGCAGGCCTGGCCCCCGCCGGTCGTCCAGCCCGCCGCCGCCCCTCCGCCACCAGGAGCGCCCGGGGCGCCGCCGTGGGTGCCGGTCGAGCCGGCGGGTCCCGCTCCCGGGCTCCAGTTCGCCCCTCACGGCGTCCGCCTCGTGGCCTACATCATCGACGTCATCCTGCTCGGAGTGGCCTTGACCGTCGTGGCGGTCGTGCTCGGGATCCTCACCGCCGGGCTCGCTGCCGCCGGTGCCGTCCCGCTCGCCGTCCTGGCCGGGCTGCTCCTGTTCATCGTCGTCTTCCTGGTGGGCATCGCGTACTTCCCCTGGTTCTGGGCGCACGGGGGTGCGACGCCGGGGATGCGCGTCTTCAACCTGCGCCTCGTCCGCGACCGCGACGGCGGACCGATCGGGTGGGGCGAGGCGATCGTGCGACTGATCGGGCTCTGGGTGGCCGGTGCCGTCTTCTACCTCGGCTACATCTGGATCCTGATCGACAAGCGTCATCGCGGCTGGCAGGACCTCATCGCCGGCACTGTGATGGTCCAGCCCGTCTGACACCGCGGCGCTCGCGGAAGGATTCGGATGGCCGCAGACCCCGGTGGCGCCCGGCAGGTCCCGGTCGCGCCGGGCGGCCCGGTCCCCGGCGTCCGGTTCGCCGGCCACGGTGCGCCGGCCACGGTGCGCGGCCGGGCGCCTACCTCCTGGATGCCGTCCTCGTCGGATCCGTCGCAACCGTGCTCCTGCTCAGCGTGATGATCCCCCTCACGGAGCGGCCTGCACCGTGACCGTGGCGGTCATGTTCCAGCGCAGCCCGTCCGGCAGCTTGGAGGGCGTGATCAGGGCCCGGTAGACGATGTTGCCCTGGGAGGAAGCGCCGAAGAGGTCGACCGACGCCACCCGGCCGTCGAGGGTCACGCCCGGCAGGCCGTCGAACGTGATCCGGACGGGCGCGCCGACCTCGACCCGGGCCACCGTCGTCTCGTCAAGGTTGGTTGTCTCGATGCGCCAGCCCGACGTGTCGGCCACCCGCACGAGGGCGACGCCGGGCGCCGCCCGCTCGCCGACTCGCGCATCCAGCGACGCGACAGTCCCGTCGAACGGTGCCGTGAGCGTGAGCCTGGCCAGTGCATCCTGCGCCCCGACGAGCCCGGCCTTCGCCCGGGTGACCTCCGCGTCCGCTGCCGCGCCCGCCTCCTGCGCCCCAGTCAAGGCGGCGCGTGCGCCCCGCTGCGCTCCCTGGGCGGCGTCCAGCGCCGCACGCGCCGCGGCCACGTCGGCGTCGGCGATCCGCTTCCGGCTGGTGGGGGCCCCCGACGGCACCGCGTCGTGCGCCGCGTTCGCGCGGTCCACTCCGGCGCGTGCCCCAGCCACGCCCGCCTGCGCCTGGGCGACGCCCGCCTCAGCCTGGGTCACCCCGGCGGACGCCTGGGCGGCTGTCGCTTCGGCCGCGGTCACCGTCGCCATCGCCGCGTCCACGTCCGCCCGGGCGGCGGTGTCGTCCAGGCGGACGAGCGGATCGCCGGACTTCACCTCGTCGCCGGCGGCGACGAGGACCGCGACGACGGAGCCGGGTGCCGCAACGCCCAGCTCGGCGTAGCGCGCCGGGACCGCACGACCGTCGGCGGTGACCTCCGTGGAGGGTGGTACCGGTGGGATGGAGGCGCCCGGGGAGGCGGTCGCGCCGCCGCCCCGGCCCAGCACGAGCCAGCCACCGGCGACGATGGCGATCAGGAGAACGGCCAGCAGGGCGAGGAACGCTGGGCGACGCATGGGACTCCTTCCGGGAGCGGGAGACAAGGTCGTGAGGGAGGATGGATCGGTCATTCGTATGCAAGGACCTCGCGCACCGCGAGGCGCGAGGCACGCCACGCCGGGAGCAGGCTGGCAGCCGCGGCCAGCGCGAGCACGATGCCAAGCCACAGCACGACGCCGTCCGCGCTCACCGCGTACGAGAGCGGACGAGACAGGAAGACGATCCCGAGGGCGTCGGACAGCGTCCTGCTGATCGGGATCGCGAGAACCGCGCCGAGGGCCCACGACATCAGGCCGATCAACAGGCCTTCGGTGAGGAAGAGGCGCAGGACCGCCCCGTCCGAGGCGCCGACAGCGCGGATCACGCCGATCTCCCGCGCCCGTTCAACGACGTTGATGCTCATCGTCCCGGCCAGGCCGAGGCCGCCGACCACGCCGAGGAGGAGCGCCATCGTCGACAGGAAGATGACCAGGACGTCGAAGAGGCGCTCCTGCGTCGTCCTCACCTCGGCGATGGTGGTCGTGGCGGCCACCTGCACGCCGACCGACCGGAGGTGGTCGGCGGCGGCCTTGCCGACCCGGTCCTCGGTTGCCGCGTCGCGGGGCGCGGTTCGAAGCATCACCAGGCTGGCCCGGCCGACGGCCCGACCGGCCTGCTCGAGGGGCCCCGCGTTGGCGTACAGGAAGGGCCGCTGCGTCGGCGACTCGACGATCCCCACGAGGGTCCAGGTCGAGTCGCGCCCGTTCACCCGCATGGTGAGCCGGTCGCCGACCTGGAGGTCGGGCTCGTCGTCGCGGACGTTGGCGGTCGCCACCAGGGCGTTGCCGTCGCCCGGCCCGAGCCAGCGGCCCTCCTGGAGCTTCGGCCGGACCATCGTGGTCGTGGTCGGCAGGCCGAACGTGATGAACGACCGGCTCTCGGTTCCGTCGCCGCGAATCCGTTGGGTGGTGGCAAAGCGCCACGCCTCTGCCGCCGTGACCCCTGGGACCCGCATGGCCTCGCGCTCGAGGAGATCCGCCCGGGCCGGCGCCGCCAGCTCCACCTGGACGTCATAGTCGAAGTAGCCGAGCGCATCGTCGAGGGTCCGATTGAGTGACGCCCGGACGGTGAAGACGGCCATGAAGACCGCCGCGCTCAGGGTCAGGGCCGAAAGGGTCAGGGCGAGCCGCGACTTGCGCCGGAAGGTGTTGCGGAGGGAGAGCAGCGTCGGGCGGGAGAAGCCGCGGATGCGCTGCAAGGCGCGGTCGAGACGGCTCCGGCCGAAGGCGTCGGCGATCCCCGTGCTGTTGACCGCCTCCCGCACCGTCACCCGGACGCCGCGCCAGACGGGGACGAGCGCCGCCACGAGAGGCACGAGAAGCCCGACCGCCACCTCCAGTGCAATCACGCTCGGGGGCGCGACGAAGCCGGTCACGTCGAAGTTGACGAGGTGCGCCGTGAACGCGGTCAGGCCATATGCCCCGACTGCGCCGAGCGGCAGCGCCACCAACAAGGCCAGGACGGCGTAGGCCAGCACCATCCCCAGGTACAGGACGGCGATCTGCCGGTCGCGGGCGCCGATTGCCTTCATGATCCCGATCTGCCGAGTCTGCTGGGCGATGATCGCGTTCACCGTGTTGACGACCAGGAAGCCCGACGCCAGGAGCGCCAGGAGTCCGAGGAAGCCGAGGACCAGGAAGACGCCCGACAGGAGGTTGTTCGCCGGGTGCTGGCCGGGCGGCGGCACGAAGACGTAGATGACGCTGACGCCGGCGTCCTCCATGCGCTGGCGGACCGTCTCGGCGAGCGTGCGCACCTGGGCCTGCGTCAGGGTCGGGTCACGGGCCACGATCCGCATCTCGTCGAAGGCCGCGCCGTACCCGAGCTGGGCCAGCGTGTCGAAGGTGATGTGTCCCTGCAGGCGACCAACGTAGAAGGCCGGCGAGGCGCCGACCTCGTGCGAGAGCCCAGCCACGCGGAGCGTGTGCAGCTTCCCATCGCCCGTCAGGACCTGCACGTCGCTGCCCGTGGGAACGTCGGCAAGGGTCAGGCTCGAGCGCTCGAGGAGCATCGCGCCACGCGGGGGAGGCCACGCGGCGCCCGGTTCAGGAGTCACCAGGTCCAGGCGCTGGTCCTTGAAGTCGGTGATCGCCGTCAGCTGGAGCTCGCGGTACGTCTCCGGCCCGGTTCGCAGCCGGACGGTCACGCTGCGGCGCGCCTCCGCGTCGGCGACGCCCGGCACCTGGCGCACCGCGTCGACGAGCTCGGGCCCGAACGGCGTTGCCGAGATCGTGGCGCTGGCGGGCTTGCTCGCGAGGTACTGCTCGCGGAGTCCCGACTGGAGGAGCGTGGACGCTCCCGCGATCGTCCCGACCGCGAAGACGCCGACCGCGATCGAGAGCACGACGAGGACGGTGCGCGTCCGGGCGACGCCAAGGTCGCGGAGCACCTTGCGCCAGCGGACGCTAGGCACCGGCCGGCACCGTCGGGTCGGGGAGCGTCGTGCCCGGCAGCGCCGCCCCGTCCGCGGGCGACGGGTCCGACGAGTCCGCATCAGGGGGCAGTACGTCCGGCAGCGCTCCGTCGAGCAGGCTCCCGTCCAGCATGTGGATCGTCCGGCGTGCGTGCGAGGCGATCTCGCGATCGTGGGTGACCATGACGATCGTCTTGCCGCTGGCCACGAGCGCGTCGAACAGCCGGATCACCGATTCGGCGGTTGCCGAGTCCAGGTTGCCGGTGGGCTCGTCGGCGACGAGGATCGGCGGGTCGTTGGCCAGCGCCCTGGCGATCGCCACGCGTTGCTGCTGTCCGCCCGAGGTCGCGGACGGCAGCTTGCCGGCCTGGTCGACCATCTCCACCTGCTCGAGGAGGGTCATCGCCCGCGCTTCTCGCTCCTTCGGCGTCCAGAGGCCGCCGAAGTCCATCGGCAGCATGACGTTCTCCGCCACGGTGAGCGTTGGCAGGAGCTGGAAGAACTGGAAGATCACCCCCACGGTGCGGCCGCGCCACTCGGCCGTGCGACCTTCGGAGAGATGGTTCAGGTGCGTGCCACCCACCCAGACGTCGCCCGCGGTCGCGCGGTCGATGCCGGTCATCATGTTCATGAGAGTCGACTTGCCCGACCCGGACTTCCCCACCACCGCGATGAACTCGCCCGCGTCCACCTGCAGGTCGACGCCCCGGAGCGCACGGAACGAGCCAGCCTCGGTGACGTAGTCCTTCACGACGCCGCGCAGGTCGATGAGGTGGCGGCTGGGGGCGGTCTCCGCGGGCGAGCGGTCGTCCGCGCCGCCAAGGAGTCGGCGGAACACGGGGCCTCCGGGTGCAACCCGCTGCGAGCGGCGGGTGGGGGATGCGGTGGGTGTCGGCCCGGCCGGGGTCGGCCGTGCGGCCCTGATCCTATATCGCGCGGGGTCCAGTACCCCGATCTCGACATCCGACCGGACCATGGGGCCAGCAGGGGACGGGACGGTCGGGTCGTGGTCGGTGGGGGGATCGTCCCGCATGGTGGCCCCGACCTATGCGAACCACCTCATCTGGGCGCGCTCTCGCGGGCGCACTTGCCGCCCTCGTCATCCTCGCCGCCGTCGCCCCCGGCTCCGTGGCGGACGCGCGCTCGCGCCCCCGCAAGATCGAGCCGCGGTTCATGGCGCCATATCGCGTCGGCGTGAGGTTCACGCCCAACACCGACATCCTGTCGGCATCGGGGTATGCCGCCTGGATGATCGACGAAGTGCTCGGGTCCGTCACGCCCCTGCCAAAGCTCGGCGCCGCCTTCACGGCCGCGGAGCGTACGAAGGGGATCAACGCCCGCTACTTCGTGGCCCACGCGCTGCTCGAGAGCGGCTGGGGGACGTCGGCCATCGCGCGGCTGAAGCACAACCTGTTCGGTTACGGCGCCTTCGACCGGAATCCCTGGAAGTTCGCGATGCGCTTCAAGACCTACGAGCAGGGGATCCTCAAGGTGGCCGCGAGCATCCACGACGAATACCTCTCGCCGACCGGACGCTGGTGGTATGGATTTACGACCCTCCGGGCGATGAACCGCTACTACGCGTCGGACATCCACTGGGCCGACAAGATCGCGGTCCTGGCGAACCTGCTCGACGGCCTCGTGGTGACCCTGCGGGAGCGCGGCCTGCGCTTCGGCGCTCCGATGCTCATCGGCTCGCCCACGGCCGGCGCGCGGGTGGCACTGGACGTCCCGTGGACGGCACGCCCGGGGGCAGTCCTCCCGCCGGCGATCCGCTTCCGGGTCCGCTGGACGCCGCTCGCGGTCGTCGAAGCCGGTGCCGACCTGCCCGCCACGACTCCCGGAGCCACGTGGGTCCCTGCTGGGCGGACGAACCGGCCCGGACGTGTCGCCCGCCTTGCCCTCGGCGTCCCGAGCCAGCCGGGTCTGTGGCGCCTGGACGTGGAGGCGCTCGACAGCGACGGACAGGCCCTGCCGGCGAGCGACGCCCCACAGGTCCCATCCTTGACGGTGCGGGTTGCTGACGCCACCGAGGCCACGCTCGGTGTCTCGCTCCAGCCCGACGGCAGCCTGGCGGCGACCGTTCGCTCCATCGGCAGCGCGCCGCTCGGCGGGGGGTCGAACGGGACGCCGACGGTTCTCGAGGCATGGGCCCTCCCCCTGGACGCGACGCTCGCCGCGGGTCTCCTCTCAGCGACCCCGCTGGGCATGCTCGCCCCGGGCGCTGTTCGCCTGGTGCCGTTGCCGGTGCCCGCCCAGCCGTCTGTCGTCGTGCTGCGCCTCGCGGGCGACCCGGACGCCGTCGGACGGTCGCTGCCGGCGGCTGCGCTCGTGAACCGCGACGGGCTGGGCCACCTCGCCGTCACCTCCCTCCCGGTCGCCAGCCCGCGCGACGACGCGCTCCTGGGCCGCGCTCCGCAGGCCAGTCGCGTGGCGCTCCTGCCATCGACCGCGGCCGGCACCCTCGACATCGCCGTCACGGGCGGTCCGGGCGCACCGTCGGCCGATTCCGCGGCCGCGGCAATGGAAGGAGCGCCTGGGCACGCGTCGCTGCTCGTGCGGTCGCTGGGCGTGGACCCGTCGGGTGGCGCTGACCCCCTCAGCTCCCTGCCGCAGCTGCCCTCCCAGCCGTCGAACCCGGCCCGCGCGGAGGTCACCGGGATGGCGCCGGGCGTGCGCCTCGTGCTGGCCGCGATCGTGCCGTCGGACGGCACCGCGGCCGACGCCGCGACACTCGCCCTCGCCTGGGTCCCCATCGCCGCGGCCGACGTTCCCCAGACGGTCGCCCCCTGACGGGTTCGCGCGGGCGAAGCGCCGGGTTCCCGTGAGGGGTGACTCGTTTCAATCGCAGGGCCCGCAACGCCGAACGTGACTCGGACGCAGACAGGCCCCCTGCCGTCCCCCGGCTAGTCGTCCTGAAGGCTATCCTCCGTGCGGGCGCCGCGGAGAGGTGCCGGAGTGGTCTATCGGAGCGGTCTTGAAAACCGCCGGGCCTTGGCCCCGTGGGTTCGAATCCCACCCTCTCCGCCATGATTCTAGGCACGAATTGGGCGTCGACTGGCCTGAAAGTCCGAGTGTGGCCGGCTTGCCTGACCCTCTATCCACGTCGTTCGAGCATGAGCCAGCGCCGGAGCGGTCCTGTTGCCAGCAGTCCGGTCGCACGGATGGAGATCGGTGGTTCGGCGCGTTGGGCCGGTCACGGGCGTGTCGGCAATGGAACGAAAATGATGATAGATGATAGATGATCGATTAACGATCCATTCGGCCCTTGCTCGCAACCGGGCCGCAACCGACGGTAGCGCCTGGCAGGCTCGCCTGCTGCCCGCGGACAAGACCGATCGGCGTGTAGATCCGGATCGGCGGTAGGGAGGCTCGACCAGGTATGAAAGCGATTCCGCTCTGGTTGGCAGTGGCGATCACCGTTGTGGTGAGCCTGCCGTTCGGCTTGTGGCTCAAGGAATGGAGCGTCCCCCTCTGGGCCGCCTTCATCGTGTGGGCCGAGTACTTCGCCCTCGGGGGCAAGCCGGAAGCCCTCAAGATCATCATCCCGGCCTACATCCTCGGCGTCATCGGCACGACGCTCATCCTGGTCCTCATGGTCGCGATCACCAAGAACTTCACGACCCAGATCGTCTCGGCCGGCGACCTCGGGATCGCGATCGCCTTCCTGGTCGGCTTCTGCATCCTGATCTACGCGATGAAGTGGTTCCCCGTCACCCAGACCGGCACGCTTCCGTTCTTCAACGCGATCTCGATGACCCTGGCCACGTTCTTCGTCGGCATCTACGCGACGTATGGCGGCCTGAACCTCAACAGCGACTACCTGGTCCCCGTGGTCACCGCAGTCCCGGCGCTCCTCGCCGGCCTGCTCGGCGCGGGCCTCGGCTGGTTCAACGTCGTCATCATGAAGCCCTTCCGCCAGCCAACCACGCCCCAGCCGGAGACCGGACCGGTCAACGCCTGAAGATTCGCGACCCAGCCCGGCCGAACCACATCACAGCGTCGTCGGGCAGCCATACCGGGCATCCCGGAGGAGTCAACACGTGGCACTTGCACTGAACGAAGAAGTCCTCGGCCAGTTCCTCGGGGACGCGACGTTCCCCGTCGATTGGGCTTCTGAGACCGAGAAGGAGCTCTTCTGGGTCTACGACGACCTGCACTGCCCCAAGCCGTTGAGCCCGATGTACGAGGATATCGGTGGCTGGTGGCTCTCCTGCGACCACATGTTCCGCCGGTTCGGCACACCGTTCGCGACCGACTGGATCTACAAGAACGTCAACGGCTACCTGTACACGGCCGCCATCCCGGCGATGGCCGGCCTTGATGTCGGCACCCAGGAGTACAACTACACGACCCGCCCGATCGTCCCCGAGGACGACGGGTATGCGGGCAAGATCGGGGCCTACCTGGGCGCCGTGCTGCCTGTCTACGGCGACAAGTTCACCGAGTGGTGGCGCTCGCGCTTCGTCCCCGAGATGCAGCGCAACTTCGACTACATCGAGGGGATGCTGGACCGCAAGGACCAGCTGAGCCTGGCCGAGCTGGCCGTCCTCCTCGAGGACGCCATCGACATGCACGACCGCCACTGGAAGATCCACTGGATGCTGAACTTCGCGCAGCTGAGCGCGACCCTCAACCTCCGGGCGGTCATGGAGAAGACCCACGGCGCGATCGACGAGGTCCTGCTGGGCCGCCTCCAGAACTCGGCCAACGACCGCAACTGGGACAAGATCAAGGCCCTCTGGCAGATGAAGGAGGAGGTCAAGGCCGATCCGACTCTTTCCGCCATCTTCAGCGCCACGACCGCGACCGAGATCGTGCCTGCCCTGCAGGCCAGCGAGCGTGGCCGCCGCTTCATCGACGAGCGGGTGGTCCCCTACCAGAAGGAGTTCGGCTGGCACGCGGTCTGGAGCCACGAGTTCATCTACACGAGCTTCCGGGAGGACATGACCCCGGTCATCCAGCTCGTTCGCGACCAGTACGCCTCGGACTACGACTACCCGTCGAAGGCCGCCGCCCTGAAGGCCGACATCGACGCCGCCGCCGTGGAGATTCTCCAGGGGCTCGAGGGCGAGGCCCTCGAGGAGATGCGCGCCGCCAACGAGATCAACCTGAAGATGGCGCCGCTCACCCCGGACCACCATTTCTACATCGACCAGGGCGCCAACGCACACGTTCGCCTCGTGCTTATCTCCCTCGGCGAGAAGCTGGTGGCGATGGGCGTCCTCGACCAGCCGGACGACGTCATCCTGTTCCGCTACAACGAGCTGCGAGCGTTCATCGGCAACCCGGCCAGCATGGACGGACGGGCGATCGCGGCGGCGGCCAGGGCCAAGCGCTCCGCGGCGGAGAAGCTCCAGCCGCGCGACTGGGTGGGCTCGGTCACCGCGACCCAGCTCGCGTTCCCGTACCTCAACCTGTGGGGCTTCCCCGACAAGTTCACCCGCTCCCAGGTGCAGGTGCACGGCCAGGTCAGCGGCATCGCCGGCTCTCCGGGTGTCGTGGAGGGCGTGGCGCGCGTCGTCATGTCCGAGGCCGAGTTCGACAGCCTGATGGAGGGCGAGATCCTCGTCTGCCAGATGACCAACCCGGCCTGGCAGGTCCTCTACGGCAAGATCATCGCGGTGGTGACCGACGCGGGCGGAACCGTGTCCCACCCGGCCGTCCTCGCCCGCGAGTACGGCATTCCCGCTGTCGTCGGCACCTCCGTGGCGACGTCTACCATCAAGACCGGCGACCGCCTCCGCGTTGACGGCAACACTGGCCTGGTTGTGATCCTCTAGACGGCGCCGAGAGACCGCCCTAACCCCCAACGGTTCGCTGTCTCCGGAGGCGCCGAACCACAATGGTCTCGATCACGCGCAGCGTCCTGAGCGAGCAGGTCAAGGAGTTCCTGTTGCAGGCGATCCTTGACGGCCGCTACCCGCCGGGCGCCCGGATCGTCGAGACGCGGGTTGCCCGCGAGCTCGGCGTCAGCCAGAGTCCGGTGCGGGAGGCGCTGCGCGATCTCGAGACCCTCGGCGTCGTCGAGATCACGGTGTTTCAGGGAGCAAGAGTCCGCCGGCTCGAGAAGGCGGAGCTGGCCGAGGCGTACGTGGTACGGGCGGAGCTGGAGTCCCTCGGGATCCAGCTCGCCCTGCCGCGCGTGTCAGAACCTGAGTTCGGAGAGCTCCAGGGTTACATCGACGAAATGTTCCGCGCGGCCGCCGCGGGCGACATCCTCGCGGAGGCTCACGCTGACGCGACGTTCCATGGTCGCGTCCTCGAGATGAGCTCGAATGCCACTCTCCACCGCGTCTGGGAGTTCCTGGAACCGATGTCCCGCACGTACATCACGTTCATGTCAAAGGAGACGGATCCGCGCGCGATCGCGGAACTGCATCAGCCCATCCTTGACGCGATGCTCCAGCGCGACGCGGACGAGGCGGTTGCCGCGGTCCGCCGCCACTTCCGGATCGCCGGCGAGATGTTTGCAGGGGCAATCATCACGAGATCGGCCGCGGACGCGGCGGCGGGACCTGCCGGTCGCCTTCGTCTGACCGGTTACTGAACCCGCGGCCCGCCCCAGCGCTTCCTGTCGAGGCCGACCTGGCGTGGCTGGCCCCGCTTTCGCAACCATGCACCGCAAGGAGACCCAGGTGTCCAAGACGATCCTCATCATCGGCACGCTCGATACGAAGGGTCGGGAGTACGACTTCATCCGCGACCTCATCCACCAGCGCGGACACCAGACGTTCGTGCTCGACGCCGGCGTCCTCGGCGAGCCGGTGTTCACCCCGGACAGCCCGGCCGCGAAGACGGCCGAGGCCGGCGGTGAGTCGCTCGCCTCGCTCCGCGAGAAGCGCGATCGAGGCCACGCACTCGAGGTCATGGGCCTCGGCGCCCGGAAGCTGGCCCTCGACCTGCTCGCGCAGGGCGCGTTCGATGCTGTCTTCGCGATGGGCGGCTCCGGTGGGACGTCGATCGGCGCCACGGCGATGCAGGCGCTTCCGGTCGGCCTGCCGAAGCTCATCGTCTCGACGATGGCCTCCGGCAACGTCGGCCCGTACGTCGACGTGAAGGACATCACGATGATGTACTCCGTCGTCGACGTAGCCGGCCTCAACCGCGTCTCGCGCCAGGTCTTCACCAACGCGGCCGGCGCCATCTGCGGGATGGCCGAGCAGGCTGCGGCAGCGGGCGAGGAGAAGCCACTCGTCGCGGCGACGATGTTCGGCGTCACGACGCCGTGCGTCGACCGGCTCCGCGAGCGAATCGAGTCGAACGGGTTCGAGGTGCTCGTCTTCCACGCGGTGGGCAGCGGCGGCCGATCCATGGAAGCGCTCGTCGCCGACGGCTTCATCTCCGGCGTCGCGGACGTCACCACCACCGAGTGGTGCGACGAGCTGGTGGGCGGCGTGCTTCCGGCCGGCCCGGATCGCCTGGATGCGGCGGCGAAGGCTGGAGTTCCCCAGGTTGTCTCGCTCGGCGCCCTCGACATGGTGAACTTCGGGCCTCGTGAGACCCTGCCTGCGCAGTACGAGAGCCGCAACATCTACGTCCACAACCCGCAGGTCACGCTCATGCGGACCACGCCCGAGGAGTGTGCGCAGCTGGGGCAGATCATCGCGACGAAGCTGAATGCGACGACGGGTCCGACGGCGCTGTTCATCCCGCTCAAGGGTGTCAGCGCGATCGACGTCGAAGGGATGCCGTTCTACGACCCGGACGCGGACACTGCCCTGTTCGACGCCATCCGCGCGAACCTGGACAGCTCGAAGGTCGAGCTCGTCGAGCTCGACGTGGCCATCAATGACCCGGCCTTCGCCGACGCGATGGCCGATCGCCTCCTCGAGATGCTCGCCGCGCGCTGAGCGGGCGGATCCGGTCCCAGAAGGAGACCCACATGCCTTTCATCCCGCGAGCCGAGGTCACTCGCCGGCTCCGCGCCCAAATCGAGGCTGGTGTCCCGATCGTCGGCTGTGGCGCAGGTACCGGCATCTCGGCCAAGATGGCCGAGGCCGGCGGCGCCGACATGGCCATCATCTACAACTCGGGCCGCTACCGGATGGCCGGCCGGGGATCCCTCGCGGGCCTGATGGCGTACGGCGACGCGAACGGCATCGTCGTCGAGATGGCGGCCGAGGTCCTCCCCGTCGTCAAGGACATGCCGGTCCTGGCCGGGATCAACGGGACCGACCCATTCCGCCTCATGCCGGTGTTCCTCAGGCAGCTCAAGGAGATGGGCTTCGACGGCGTCCAGAACTTCCCGACCGTCGGCCTCATCGACGGCGACTTCCGGAAGAACATCGAAGCCACCGGCATGGGCTACGACAAGGAGATCGCGGCGATCAGGATCGCCTCCGATCTCGACATGTTCTGTTCGCCGTACGTCTTCGACCCCGACCAGGCGATGGAGATGGCGAAGGCGGGTGCCGACCAGCTCGTCGCCCACGTCGGGCTGACCACCGCGGGCTCGATCGGTGCCGGCGTCGCGTTCACACTCGACCAGGCCATCGACAAGGTGATGGCGATCGCCGACGCCGGCCGCAAGGTCCGCAAGGACATGATCGTCATCTGTCACGGCGGTCCGTTCGATGAGCCCGAGCAGGTCGGCAAGGCGCTGCTGCGGATGCCCGGCGTGAACGGCTTCTTCGGTGCCTCGAGCATCGAGCGGCTCCCCACCGAGCGCGCGATCCGTGGCCAGGTCCAGGAGTTCAAGAAGCTCGCCGTCGCGAGCTGATCGCAATCCTTCTCCGGGAGATCGGAGAAGCTGGGATGGATTGGGGCCGGCTCGCCAGGGCCGGCCCTTCCCGGCGACCGTCGACAACGGGACGCCACGACCCGGAATCGCACTCGAGCTGGGCGAAGCCGAAGCGGCCGACGAAGCCTGGAGGGCCGGGATCGCCGTCAAGCTGCGGGATGGCCTCCGCGATCTCAATGCCGACTACCGCGAGGCGCTCCTCGAGTTCCCGGCGGCGATGCAGCCCGTCGTCTCGATCCACCGTCGTGGCGAGGGTCCCTATGCGGCCGACGCCGGGCGGATCAAGCCGCGCAGGCTCGTCCGCAGAGCTGACGCGGAGGTTGTCCGCCGAGGGCCACGGCGGACGCTGCCCGCAGAGATGGGCGGCCGGCCTCGGATCGCCCACCGCTTGTGAGCGGCCGCCGCGGGTCCCGCGGCGCGGGGTCGCGCGTCCCGGCTACCCTAGTGACGGGTGCCGCCGGCGGGGCGGCCGGTCGGAGGCCCGGGACGTGAGCGGCACGAGGAAGATCGCGATCGCGCTGCTCGCCCTCGTGCTCCTCGCGATGTGGCTGGTGGTCGTGTTCAACGCGCGCACGACGGTGCCGGTCCCGCTGTAGGGGCCGGAGCCGGAGACCGGCACGCCGCCCGGCCGCGCCGCCCGCCGCGCCGACGTGGCCCCCGCCGCGCCGACGTGGCCCCCGCCCGGCCGTTACATCTGCTTGAAGCGCGGGCCCTCGCCGCCCTCGGGCGGCAGCCAGCGGATGTTCTCCAGCGGGCACTTCACGGCGCAGGTCATGCAGTGCAGGCAATTCGACGCGCTGAGCACGATCTTCTCGCCGTCCCAGCGGTAGACCTGGCCGGGGCAGAAATGGGTGCACGAGCTGGCGTAGTCGGCCTCGCACGTGATGCACTTCGCGGGGTCGAGGATCGCCATGTGGGCCGGCTCGTCCTCGCGGTGGAGCGAGCCGGTGAGGCTCACGAACGTGGCGCCGTCCATGCCCCCGGGATCGGGGCGGTGGAGGCGGGCGCCCTTCTTCGTGGCGCGGGCGTCGATCTCCATCGGGATCCGCCCCGGCAGCCAGCTCTGGACGAGCGACAGCGGCGTGCCGGGATAGACGCCCATCCGGAAGGCGGACCGGTAGTTGCGCGCGTGGCGCAGGTCCGGCAGGACGCCGCGCGTCTCGAGGCGCTTGCGGTAGCCGGCGAAGGCTGCCTTCGACGTATCGTCGGCCGCCAAAGCCTCGACGATCGTGTCGGCCGCGGCCATCCCGGAGTGGATCGCGTAGTGGATCCCCTTGATCTTCTCCATGTTCACGAAGCCGGCCCCGTCGCCGACGACCAGCGCGCCCGACGCGGTCAGCGAGCCGATGGCGAAATAGCCGCCCTCGGGGATCGTCTTGGCGCCGGTGGCGATCGTCACCGAGCCGGCGAGCAGCCTGGCGATGAACGGGTGGGCGCGGTAGCGCTCGAACTCGCGCTGCGGGTTCAGGTCGCCGTATCTCCAGTCGAGGCCGAGGATCAGGCCGACCGCGGCCGTCTTCTCGCCCATGCTGTAGATGAAGCCGCCGCCGAAGACGCTCGCCGGGTTCGGGTAGCCCAGCGTGTGCACCACGCGGTTGTTGCCGAACGGGTTGTCGTCGGGGAACTGCGACGACGGCCTTGATCCCGAGCGAGTAGACCTGCGGGTTTCGGCCGGCGCCGAAGCGCTCGCGGAACTCGCGTGGAGAGGACGCCGTGTGTGCCGTCGGCGAGGATGGTGACGCGGGCCCGGATCTCCTCGGCGGGCGATGGTTCGGCTTGTCGCCGGCCGTCGGCGTCGAGGCCGACCTCGCCCGAGCGCGGACGCCGGCGCACCCGGTCGCCGTCGACGAGCAGGTCGCGGGCCGAGAAGCCGTGGTAGAGCTCGACGCCCGAGGCCCTCGGCCTTCGCCGCGAGGAAGTCGGCCAGGCGCGACAGCGGAGATCGTGACGTCGCCGGTGTGGTGCATCCGCGTCGGCACGACGAGCTCGGGGATCCTGATCGCGCGCCCGCGCCAGGAGGAAGTACATCTCGTCGCGCTCGACCGGGACCACGTGCTCCATGAACCTGCGGTCGTCGCGCCAGCCGGGACCAGCTCGTCGAGGCAGGCCGGCTCGAAGGCGGCCCCGGACAGGGCGTGGTAGCCGGGCTGCGGCGACTTGTCGATGACGCCGACCGACGCGTCGCGGCCAGCGGCCGCGAGCTGCTGCTTGAGTCGGATCGCCGTGGCGAGGCCGGCCGGGCCGCCGCCGACGACCAGGACGTCGATGCGGTGCGGTCATGCCCGTCCCTCCGTCGCGCGGACGAGCTCCGGGACGACCGTCTCGATGTCGCCGACGACGCCGAAGTCCGCGTAGTTGAAGATCCGCGCCCTCGGATCCTTGTTGATGGCGACCACGATCTCCGACCCCTGCATGCCGGAGATGTGCTGCACGGCGCCCGAGATGCCGATCGCGACGTAGAGCCGCGGCTGGACCGTCTGGCCGGTCTGGCCCACCTGGTAGTCGTGGGTCGTGAAGCCGTCCTCGACCGCCATCCGCGAGGCGGCCACCTTCGTGCTGGCGCCCAGGAGGCGCCCGAGGCCCTCGGCCAGCGGCTGGAGGTAGGTGTCGAAGTCGGCTCGCGAGCGGAAGCCGTGGCCGCCGGCCACGATGATCTTCGCGTCGCGGATCGTGACCTTGGTGGCGAACGACTCGACCGGCGTCGCCTCGAGGCCGACGTCTCGGCTGCCGAGTTCCGTGGTCACGTGGATGATCTCGCCGGTGCGAGCCGGGTCCGGCGGCGGCACCTTGAACACGCCCGGCCGGACCGTCGCCATCTGGCGTCGGCGAGTCCTTGGTCATGATCGTGGCCATGACGTTGCCGCCGAGCGCGGGCCGGGTCTGCTTGAGGATGCCGACCAGGTTCGTGGCGCCCTTGCTGAAGTCGCCGATCTCGAGCCTCGTGCAGTCGGCGGTGAGGCCCGGACCGACAGGCGTAGGCGACCCGCGGGGCGAGCTCGCGGCCGAGCGGGGTGGCGCCGAAGAGCATCACCTGGGGCTTACGCTCGCGGACGAGGTCGGCCGATGCGCCGTCTTGTGGGCCATCGGGGCGAACGAGCCGAGGAGCGGGTGCTCGATGACGTAGACGATGTCGGCGCCGGCGGCGATGAGCTGGGCCGGGCGATCGCCCGGCGACTGCGCAGGGCAGGACGACGCCGACGTGCTCGCCGAGGAAGCGCGGCCAGCTCGCGCGCCTTGCCCAGGAGCTCGAGCGAGACCGACCGGACGCCGTCGCCCTCGCGTCTCGGCGAAGACCCAGAACTCGCCGCGGTAGGTGGGCTCGCGGCCGTCGAGCGTCGTAGGCCCTCCTCGGTGCCGACCTCGGCGCCGGGCGCCGCCTGCCCGTAGCGGGCGGCGATCTTCCCGATCAGCTCCGCCGGGTTGCGGATGTACTCGCAGGTCTTCGGGCCGGTCCTCGGACGGCGAGAAGAGCCGGTAGACCTTGGTCCACGAGCCCTTGAGGCCGATGCGGGTCGGGTCGGCCTCGACCGACTTCGCGTTCCACTTGTGGATCGTGGCGTGGCGCGCCTCGCGCGTCCGCTCGAACGACCGGTAGAGCGTGTCCGTGCAGGCGGTCACGGTGACGAGCACCGGCCAGCGGACGGGATGAACGTCCTCGATGCCCTTCGGCGGCGATGCGCCGGACGGCCAGCTCCGGCTCGCGTGATCAGGCCCTGCGCGTAGGCGATCTGGTCGATGCCGAGCTCCTCGGCGATCTGCGGCGGCACCTGGGCGGTGTCGCCGTCCACCGACTGCATGCCGGTGACGATCACGTAGTCGCGGCTGCCGCCGAACAACTCGCGCTCGATGCGCCGGATCGCGCAGGCCAGCGAGTAGGCCGTGGCGCCCGTGTCGGCCCCGGCGAAGGCGCCGTCGGTCAGGAGGACCGCCTCGCCCGGCACCCGGGACAGGCAGTCGACGAGGACCTCGCGGGCCTGCGGCGGGCCCATGGTCAGGAAGATGGTCTTCGCATCCGGGTCGCCGGCCGTGAGCTGGCTCGGCGAACGTCAGGGCGTGGAGGTCGAGGGGGTTGAGGATGCTGTCGAGCATGGCCCGCCGGAGCGTGCCCTTCTCGCGGTCCCAGGCATCCTCGGGGATGTTGGAGACGTCCGGAACCTGCTTGACGAGGACGATGCAGTTCACCCTGCCAGCCTACGAGCCGAGGGGCTTCGCGCGGACCGGCCGCATGGCCGTGGAATGCGGGGGCGAACGGCCCGTGGCGGAGCGGCCGCTCGGCCCCGTTCAGCATTGCCGCGGACGAGCCCTGGAGTGCGGCGCTGCCGCGGGCCGTCGACGGGCCGCTGTCGCGCTCTGCGTGGTAGCGAACGGTACCTGCGGGCGATCCACGCGGGCGTCGCAGCGTCTGTCACGGGATGCCATCCCGATTGACGTGGGCCGCGGCGCGCGCCTAGACTCCGGCCCACAACTTCATACGTGGCTGTGAACGGGACGAGTACCCGTCGCGGCGCCGGCACAGAGACCCGGCGGCTGGTGGAAGCCGGGGCGGCGACGACGGCGAATGGACCCGGGAGCCTCCGGACCGAACGCGGACCTGCCTGCGCCACCGAGGGCGCTGGCTCCCTCTCGCCAGTAGGCTCCGGCGCAGAGCGCCAGCGATAGAGGGCAGCGCCGATCGGACGACGAAACCGTCCCGTCGGTCACGATGAGCGCGGCACACGCCGAACCCGGGTGGCACCGCGGAAGGTCCCGACCTTTCGTCCTGGCAGGACGAGAGGTCGTTTTCGTTTCCGGAGGTCCGCGGCGATGTCCAGCCAGCACCCCCTCAGCCTCGGCGAGGTCAAGCGCCTCGCGGGGAGCGCGGACACGATCCGCCTGCGGGCGGTGCGCGACGCCGACCTCGAGACGCCGATCGGCGCGTTCCTGCGACTCGACGACGGCATCACGCCGGCCTACCTCCTCGAGTCCGTCGAGGGCGGCGAGCGCCTTGGCCGCTACAGCTTCCTCGGCGTCGGGCCGCGACGGCTGCTCGAGGTTCGCGGCGGGCGTCGCCCGGATCCAGGAGCGCCCCGTCGGCGTCGTCGACTACACGCCCGACCTTCCAGTCACCGAGCTCCCGGCCGACGACCCGCTGGCCGCCCTTCGCACGCTTCATCCCACGGCGGACGGTCGAGCCGACCGAAGGGATGCCGCGCTTCACCGGCGGCGCCGTCGGGGCGCTCGCCTACGACGCCGTCTCGGTCTTCGAGCCGACGCGTGCCGCTCCCGGCGCCGAAACCCGGTCGGCGTGCCGCTGGCGAGCTTCATCGAGACCGACCTCGTCGCTCGTCTTCGACCACCTCACCCACACCCTGGCCGCGATCGCCTCGCTGCACACCGACGCCCCTCGCCTCGAGGAGCGCTACCGGGTCGCCGAGCGAGCCCTCTTCGAGGCCCTCGAGCGGACCGCCCGTCCGAGCACGGCGGAGATCGCGGGCCCGCTGCCGGTCGGCGGCGCGCCCGGCATGGCCGGGGACGCGCGCGCGATGGCGGGGCACTCGTCCGGCACGGCCGGGTCCACGCCGCCCGAGACGTCGCTCGGACGCGAGGCCTACGAGGCCGCCGTGCGCAACGCCAAGGACGCGATCGCCGCCGGCGAGGCGATCCAGGTCGTCCTGGCACGCCGCCAGACGCTGGCGCTCCCGGCACGCGCGCGACGGAAGCCCACTCGACGGGATCGGCCTCTACCGATCGCTGCGCAAGGTCAACCCGAGCCCGTACCTCTTCTTCGTCCGGACGCCGTCCTTCGAGGTCGTGGGCGCCAGCCCGGAGCTGCTCCTGCAGGTCGAGGGCGACCGGCTGACGACCCACCCGATCGCCGGAACGCGGCCACGGGGCGCCGACGCCCGGGAGGACGACCTCCTCGCCGAGCAGCTGCAGGCCGACCCGAAGGAACGCGCCGAGCACGTCATGCTCGTGGACCTCGGCCGCAACGACCTGGGACGGGTTGCGCGTCCGGGCACGGTGCGGGTCTCCAAGTACATGGAGGTCGAGCGCTACAGCCACGTCCTCCACCTGGTGAGCCATGTCGAGGCGAAGCTCGCACCTGGACTTGACGCGCTCGACGCCCTGCGCTCCGTCTTCCCGGCCGGGACGCTGTCGGGCGCCCCCAAGGTGCGGGCGATGCAGCTCATCGCGGCCGCCGAGGGCGAGCGGCGCGGGCTCTACGGCGGCGCGGCGGGCTACCTTGGCTACGACGGCAACCTCGACACCGCGATCGCCATCCGGAGCGCGGTCCTGAAGGACGGCGTGGCCCACGTCCACGCGGGCGCCGGGATCGTCGCCGGCAGCGATCCCAGGCGCGAGTTCGAGGAAACCGAGCACAAGGCTGCCGCGATGCGGCGGGCGATCGAGCTGGCGGCGGAGGGTGGGACGAACGCGCGGCCGTCACTCGGAACCGGGGAGGCAGGCTCGATGTCGGCGGCCACGATCGGTTCGCCGGGACTCACCGAGAAACGCACATGATCCTCGTGATCGACAACTACGACAGCTTCACGTTCAACCTGGTCCAGGCGCTGCAGGCCGCCGGGGCCGAAGTGCGCGTCGTGCGCAACGACGCCATCGACCGGGCGGGCCTGGACGGGCTCGCCGACGATCCGGCAATCGACCTGCGCGGGATCGTCGTCTCGCCGGGCCCGTCGGACCCGGACCACGCCGGCATCTCGACCGAAACGGTCCGGTTCGCCGCCGAGCGCCGGCTCCCGCTGCTGGGCGTCTGCCTGGGGATGCAGGCGATGGGGGTCGCGTTCGGCGCGGCGATCGTGCGGGCCCCGACGCTCGTCCACGGCGAGGCGTCCGCGGTCGAGCACGACGGCGCCGGACTGCTCGTGGGCATGACCCAGGGCTTCATGGCCGCCCGCTACCACTCCCTGTGCGTCGACGCAGCCACGCTCCCGGCCGAGCTGGTCCCCACGGCGCGCAGCCGCGCGGACGGCGTGCTGATGGGCGTGCGCCACGTCGCGCTGCCGATGGAGGGCGTCCAGTTCCACCCGGAGTCGGTCCTCACGCCGGAAGGCCCGCACCTCCTCGCGAACTTCCTGCGGCTGGCCGGCGAAGGGCGAGGCCGGTCGCCTCGACGCGGCGAGCGGATCGTTCGCGATACGGGGGCTGGGTGACGATGCGCCGGCCGGCGAGCCTGCGCGCGGCACCCCGACCCTGCCGGTTGCGGGAGCTCACCGATGAGCGAGGCGGTGCGGACGGCACTGGCGGCCATCATCGATGGGCGGTCGCTCGGGCGCGACGACGCCCGCGCGGCGATGGGCTCCGTGATGGACGGGGAGGCGACCCCAGCCCAGCTGGCGGCATTGCTGGTCGCCCTCCGGATGCGCGGCGAGACGATCGACGAGCTGGCCGGATTCGCCGAGGCGATGCGCGAGCGCGTCCTGCGCGTGGAGGCGCCCGCGGGCACGGTCGACACCTGCGGCACCGGCGGCGACCACTCCGGCACGTTCAACATCTCGACCGCGGCCGCGATCGTCGTGGCGGCCGCCGGCGTGCCGGTGGCGAAGCACGGCAACCGGGCGATCACCTCGAGGTCCGGCTCCGCCGACGTGCTCGAGGCGCTCGGCGTCCGCACGGACCACGACGCGGTGTCGGCGGCGGCCGCGCTCCGCGAGATCGGCTTCGCGTTCCTGTTCGCGCCGGGCTTCCACCCGGCGATGCGCCATGCCGGGCCGACCCGGCGCGAGATCGGCGTCCGCACCGCGTTCAACCTGCTCGGTCCGCTCACGAACCCTGCCGGGGCCCGTCGCCAGGTGGTCGGGGTGGGGGACCCGGCCGCCGCACCGCGCGTCGCCGAGGTGCTGCGGGCGCTGGGCACCGAGCGGGCGCTCGTCGTCCACGGCGCGGGGCTCGACGAGCTGCCGCTCGACGGGACGGGCGTGATCCACGACGTGACGCCGGATGGCATCGAGCGGCGGCACGTCGACCCCGCGGGGGTCGGGCTGGCGTCGGCGCCGACGGCCGCGCTCGCGGGCGGCACGCCCGCCGAGAACGCGGCGCTCGTGGCGAGGCGTCCTGGGTGGCAGCGACCGCGGCCCCCGGCGCGACGTGGTGCTCCTGAATGCTGCCGCGGCCTTCGTCGCTGCCGGCCGCGACGACACCCTGGCCGCCGGCGTGGAGCGGGCCTCCGCGACCATCGACGCGGGCGCGGCCGATGCCCTCCTGGCTCGCCTCCGCGCGGAGAAGGCTGCCGCCGACCTGGCTCGCACGGCGGCGACGGAGGCGCCCGCATGAGCCGCGCGCGGTGTGCTCGCCGAGATCGCCGCCCGGCGCGCGCGTGACGTCGCCGCCGAGCTGGGTGGGGCGACCTACCGGGACCTGGCCCGGGTCGCCGCCGCCGCGCCCGCACCCCGCGACCTGCTCCTCCAGCTCGCCCGCCCGGGTCTCCACCTGGTCGCCGAGGTCAAGCGATCGTCGCCATCGGCCGGCGCGATCGCCGCCGGGCTGGACCCCGTCGCCCAGGCTCGCGCCTACCAGGCGGGTGGTGCCGTCGCGGTCTCGGTCCTCTGCGAGCCGCACTGGTTCGGCGGGTCGATCGACGATCTGCGCGCGGTGCGCGACGCGGTCTCCGTCCCCGTCCTCGCCAAGGAATTCGTCGTCGACCCGCGCCAGCTGCCGCTGCTCCGGGCGGCCGGCGCCGATCTCGTGCTCCTGCTCGTGGCGATCCACCCGGCACGCCGACTCGGCAGCCTCGTCGCGCGGGCCCGCGATCTCGGCCTGGAGCCACTCGTGGAGGTTCACGCCGAACGCGAGCTCGACGCGGCGCTGGCCAGCGGCGCGCGCCTGGTCGGCGTGAACTCGCGCGACCTGCGCACGCTGGCGGTGAACCCGGAGCATCCCATCCGCCTGCGCGAGCGAATCCCGGACGACCGGCTGGTGATCGCGGAGTCCGGCGCGGGCGAGCCGTCGGTCGTCGCCCGCTGGCGGGCTGCCGGGTTCGACGCCGCGCTCGTGGGCGAGGCGCTGGTCAGGGCGCGCGACCCACGAGCTGCGGCGGCGGCCTTCGTCGCGGCCGGCCTCGTCCCGGACGATCCTGGCGCCGCTCACCGCACGCCGTTCGTGAAGATCTGCGGCATCGTCGACGACGCGGGCCTCGACGCGGCGCTGGCCGTCGGCGCCGACGCGATCGGCCTGAACTTCGTCGCCGGGACGCCCAGGGCGCTCTCGATCGCGGAGGGCGCAGCTCTCGCCCGCCGCGCCCGCGCCGCCGGCGCGACGCGCGCGCCGCTGATCGCGGCCGTCGTTGCCGGTCCCGACGACGCGCTCCTCACCGCGCTCGCTTCCGAGGTGAACGTGGACGCGTTCCAGTTCGCCGGCGGAGAATCGCCGGACCGCGCGGCGGCCGCGCCGCGTCCGGCGTGGGCCGTCGTCCACCTGCCGGCCGCGGCGCCGGAGGATCGGGCAGAGCGCGCGGCGCTCGTGGACGGGGCGGTTGCCCGGGCCCGGGCGCACCTCGCGCTCGGCGCCGCGCGAATCGTGCTCGACACCGCGGGCGGGCCGCACCCGGGCGGCACGGGCACGCGGGCCGACGCGTCCCTGGCTGCCGACGTCGCCCGCGAGGTTGGGGTCGTCCTCGCCGGCGGGTTGAACCCGGCCGCGGTTGCCGGTGCGCTCCTCTCCGTGCCCGCCGTCGGCGTCGACGTCGCCTCGGGCGTGGAGGCGCCACGCGTGCCCGGCGAGCGGCCGCGGAAGGACCCGCTTTCCGTGGCGCTGTTCGCCAAGCGAGCCCGCGCCGCCCGCTTCGACCGCCCGAACGCGCCCTCCGGCCCGAGCCCCGTTCACCCCGGCCTCGTCGAGGCCGACGCGCGCGGCCACTGGGGGGTCGAGCGCGACCTCGGCGGGCGCTTCGTCCCCGAGACGCTGGTGGGCGCCCTCGAGCAGCTCGAGGCCGCCTGGGCGACGCTGCGCCACGACCCCGTCTTCTGGGCCGAGCTGCGGGAGCTCCTGGCCCGCTTCGCCGGCCGCCCGACCGCCCTCTACCGGGCCGACCGGCTTGCGGCGGCCGTCCTCGCCGAGGCGTCGCGACTTGGCGGCGGCGCTCGCCGGAAGGGCCGCGAACAGGCCCTCCCGGGCCGCCTCCGGCTCCACCTCAAGCGCGAGGACCTGGCCCACACGGGGGCCCACAAGATCAACAACGCCCTCGGGCAAGCGCTGCTGACCCGCCGCCTCGCGAAGACCCGGGTCATCGCCGAGACGGGCGCCGGGCAGCACGGCGTGGCGACCGCGACCGCCTGCGCCCTCCTCGGCCTCCCGTGCGTCGTCTACATGGGCGAGGAGGACATCCGCCGCCAGGCACCGAACGTGCTGCGGATGCGCGCCCTGGGCACGGAGGTCCGCTCGGTCACCTCGGGCACGGCTACCCTCAAGGACGCGGTCAACGAGGCGATGCGGGACTGGGTCACGAACGTGGACACGACCCATTACGTCCTCGGCAGCGCCATGGGACCGCACCCGTACCCCACGATCGTCCGCGACCTCCAGCGCCGGATCGGCGACGAGGCCGCCGGCCAGCTGCTCGCGGTCGAGGGTCGGCTGCCGGACCTGGCGCTGGCCTGCGTCGGGGGCGGCTCGAATGCCATCGGGCTCCTTGCTCGCTTCATCGGAGAGCCGACGGTTCGGATGGCGGTCGCCGAGGCGGCGGGAGACGGGATCGAGACGGGACGGCACGCGGCGGCCATCCTCGGCGGCAGCCCCGGGATCCTCCACGGGTCGCGGTCGCTGATGCTCCAGGACCGGGACGGGCAGGTGGTCGAGGCGGTGAGCGCCTCGGCGGGTCTCGACTACCCGGGCGTGGGGCCGCAGCTGGCTGCGCTGGCCGAGGCCGGCCGGATCTCGCTCGCGGCAGCGACCGACCGCGAGGCGGTGGCGGCGATGAAGACGGCGACGCTCAGCGAGGGGATCCTGCCGGCGCTCGAGACGGCCCACGCGATCGCGGCGCTGCCGAAGCTGCTGGCCGGCCCAGCGAGACGGGCCGGGTCCGGGCGCCGCCACGAGGCGGGCGACGCCTGGCCGGACGAGACGCTCGTCCTCCTCGGCTTCTCGGGCCGAGGCGACAAGGACCTGGCGGCGCTGGAGCGCTTCGCCGACGTCGAACCGTGGGCGTCGGTCCGATGACCCAGCGCGAGCGGCCAGTCGGTGCCACCACGGGCGCCACGAGCGGCACTCCGGGAGCCCGCCGGATCGCGGCCGCCTTCGCCCGGGCCGGTGGCGAGGGACGCGTCGCCCTCATCCCGTACGTCGTCGCGGGCTACCCCGACGCGGAGACCTCCCTCGCGATCGCCTTCGCCGCGATCGACGCCGGAGCCGACCTCCTCGAGGTGGGCCTTCCGTACTCCGACCCGCTCGCCGACGGGACCACCCTCCAGCGCGCGTCATCAGTAGCCCTGGCGGCCGGCGCCACGCTGGATCGCTCGCTCGACCTGGTGCGCCGCATCGCGCGAGATAGGCCGACCATCCCGCTCGTGACGATGGGCTACGCCAACCAGCTGATCGGGGGCGGCGATGGCAGGGCGCGGGCCGCCGCGCTCGCCGCCGCGGGCACCTCGGGCACGATCGTCGCCGACCTCACTCCGGACGAGGGCGCCCCGTTCGAGGCCGCCGCCGCCGAGGCGGGCCTGGCCGTCGTCTACCTGGTGGCGCCCACGACCGCGCCGGCTCGGCGTGCCGCGATCGCCGCCCGGTCCGGCGGATTCCTGTACTGCGTGTCGTTGGTCGGGATCACCGGCGCCCGGACCAGCCTGCCACCGGAGATCGGGCGCTACGTCCGCGACGTACGGGCGGTCAGCCCGGTCCCCGTCGCCGTCGGCTTCGGCGTTGCTCGACCGGCCCACGTCCGGGCTCTCGTCCGGGCCGGCGCCGACGGCGTCATCGTCGCCTCGGCGCTGGTCGATGCCCTGGGCCCGGATGGCCGGAACGTGGGGGCGCTCGGCCGGCTGGTCTCGGAGCTGCGTGCCGCCACGAGGCGGTAGCGGGCCGGCACGGAGTCGGTCGCGCCCGCGGCTCGCGCGGCCGGCGCGGCTCGCGCTCCCCGGCCGCTCGTGGGCGGCGCGAGGCTCAGGGGCTGAAGAGCGGCCCGAGCCGATCCGGGGGCACGGGCCGCGGCGCCTCCAGGAGCCCCACTGCCGCCGCCGCGATGCCGAGGAGGTCGGCTGGTGTCGCGCCTCCGTCGAGGAGGTCGCGGATCGCCGTGTCGTGGTCCGCCTTCGAGAGCTTCACCCCGGACGGCTTGCGCAGGAGCGGGTGATGGAGGAACGCGGGCGGCCGCCCATGCCCCAGCAGCCGCCCGAGGCGCAGCTGGCGCGGAGTGGCGTCGAGGAGGTCGCTGCCCCGGATCACGAGATTCACGCCGTGGCGGGCGTCGTCCACGACGACGCACAGGGGGTAGCTCCAGCTCCCGTGCCGGTCGCGAAGGGTGAGGTCGCCGCCGGCGGATGGGTCACCCGCCTGCCGTCCGACCAGCAGGTCGTCGAATGTCTCCTCGCCATCGCCGAGCCATGCCCGAAGCGCTGACCCGGGAGCGTCGATGGGGATCCCGAGCGCGCGGCAGCCGCCCGGGCAGCTGGGGCCGGGCCAGGCGACGAGCGCTGCCCGAGAGCACGTGCAGGCGTAGACGCGACCGAGCGCCCGGAGGCGCGCTACCGCCGCCGCGTACGGCGCCGGGTCGTCCGACTGGCGGAACGGCGAAGGCCCGGAGCGCAGGTCGCTGATCGCGGGTTCGTCGGGGAGCAGCCCCATCCGCGCGAGGTCGTCGAGGATCGCCCGTTCGAACGCCCGCCGGGCCCGCTGCCGATCGTGGTCCTCGACCCGCAGCACCACCCGCCCACCCGTCGCCCGCGCGATGCCCCACACGTAGAGGGCGTTGACGAGGTGGCCCAGGTGCAGGTGCCCCGTCGGTGCGGGCGCGAAGCGCGTCGTCGGTCGATCCGGCAGCCGGCCGGCATCCGGGCGCACGGGACCGGGGTCGCGCGGCCCGAGGGCGACCGCGTGTGAGATCACTCTCCCGGCGGGCTTGGGGTGCGGGCGGTGCCGCCGGACCCGCCCGAAGCGCGCTTCTGCGCGTGCTGCACCCGGCGCGTCGCGGCGATCAGCTTGCGGTAGAGGGCGACGAGCTCGGGATCGGGAAACAGGCCGGCCGACGTGCTCGTGACCCGCTCGAGCACCTCTGCCTCGCGCCTGGCGTCGCGAACCGTCCGCCGCCCGGTCCGCTCCTTCACTCGCCCGATCTCGAGGGCGATCTGAGCGCGCTCGTTGAGGAGCGCCACGATCTCGTGGTCGATGGCGTCGATCCGCTCGCGGAGCGGCGCCAGGGCCGTCGCCGTCCCCTCGGGGAGCGGCCCCTCCCCGGCGGCATGTCGAGGACGCTCACTCATCGGTGGTTTCCGGCCGCGCTGCAGGCGGCTCGCGATCGACGGGGCGGGCCGCGATCTCGCCGTCCTCCCAGCGGCGGGCAAGCTCCTCGAGCGCCCGGTGGTAGCCGGCAGCCTTCATCCCGACGAAGCGGGCGATCGCGATGTCCTCGAGGAAGTTGACCTGCCGGAAAGGCTCGCGGGTCGCCGGGTCGGAAAGGTGCACCTCGACGAACGGGCGCCCGATGCCGAGCAGCGCGTCACGCAGGCTGATCGACGTATGGGTGAGCCCGCCGGCGTTGACGATGACCGCGTCGAAGTCGCCGACGTGGAGCCGATCGATGATCGCCCCCTCGTGGTTCGACTGGAAGAACGCCACGTCGACGTCGAGCGCCCCGGCCCGGCCCGCGATCCCGGCGTCGATCTCGGCGAGCGACTCCCGGCCATAGATGGCCGGCTCGCGCGTGCCGAGGAGGTCCAGGTTCGGCCCGTTGGCGACGAGGACGCGGAGCCGGCGCGTGGACGCGCGCGAGTTCGTCTTGCCGTCGCCGGAGCGCCCGCTCATGCCGCCGCTCCCGCGGTCGTGCCGGCGAGCACGCCGCGGGCTACCTCCGCGACCACCGCGTCGGGGACGTCTGTCCGCAAGGTCACGCCGGCCGCCGTCGGCAGCACCCAGCGCAGGCGGCCGTCGGCGTGCTTCTTGTCGGTCACGAGCGCGCCGAGCACCGCGTCGAGCGGGTGGGGGAGCGCCGCCCGCCCGAGGTCGAGCGTGTCGAGCAGCCTCTCGATTCGCGCCGCTCGCTCCGGCGGCGTCAGCTCGACGAGCGACCCCGATCCGGCAGGCGGCCCGGAGCCCGTACGCGACGGCCTCGCCGTGGAGGATCCCCTCGAAGCCGGCCGCCGCCTCGATCGCGTGGGCCAGCGAGTGGCCCAGGTTCAGGTTGATCCGGGCTCCGTGCTCACGCTCGTCGGCCGTCGACGACCTCGACCTTGGCCCATCCGCAGCGTTCGACGACCTCGGCCAGCGACCCGTCCTCGTGCACGTCGGCCTCGCCGGCGGCCATCGCCGGGCCACGCTCCTCGAGCAGCTCGAACAGCCGCTCGTCGCCGAGGGCGGCCATCTTGGCGGCCTCTCCCAGCGCGGCCCGGATCTGGCGAGGCGGCAGCGTCCGCAGGAACCGGACGTCCACGACGATCGCCGCGGGCTGGTGGAAGGCGCCCACGAGGTTCTTGCCCTCGGGAAGGTCGACGGCGGTCTTGCCGCCGATCGACGAGTCGATCTGCGCGACGAGCGTCGTCGGCACGTGGACGACGGGCACGCCGCGCAGCCAGGTCGCGGCCAGGAAGCCGGCCGTGTCGCCGAGCGCTCCGCCGCCGATCGCCACGATCGGGTCGCGCCGCTCCGCCCGCAGGCGCGCCAGCTCACGGGCTGCCTCCTCGACGACCGCCAGGCGCTTGGCCGGCTCGCCCTCGGGGACCAGGAGCCGGTCCACCGGCATTCCCGCCGCGGCCAGCGCGTCCGCCACCGCGGAGCCCGCCACCTGCCATGCCCGGGGCTCCGACACGACGATCGCGCGGCGGGCCTCGAGAGCCGCGAGCGCGGCCAGCACGCCGGGGACGGCGTTTCCTTCGCCGAGCTCGTAGCGCCCGATCGGCGTCTCCGCACGCAGCAGGGTCGCGTGATCCGCAGCCGGCTCGTCCACGTGCCGTTCCAGGGCCTCGACGATCCCCGTGAGGCCGACGAGGGCGTTGACCCGCAGCGCCGGCGCGTAGAAGCGGACTCGCGTGGCACCCAGCTCACGGACCGTCGCGATCGGGTCGCGGCCGACGAGCAGAGGGCGCGGGTTCGGACTGTGCCGGACGCGCTGGGCGAGCACCTCGGAGCGGGGCGTCGAGCCAGGCGACGCGCCGGCCGCGATAGAGGAGCCAGCGGTTCCGCGGATCGACCGGGGCGCCGCCGCCGGTGGCGATGACCCGCTCGAGGCCGGGCCCGGAGTCGGCCGGCCCGAGCGCCGCGACCGCGGCCCGCTCCCGATTCCGGAAGCCGGCCTCGCCCTCCTCGGCGAAGATCGCGGGGAGTGGGCGCCCCGCGGCGCTCGCGATCACGTCGTCGAGATCGACCAGCTCCGCGTTGTGGCGGCGGGCAAGGCGGCGCCCCGCGGCCGTCTTGCCGCTTCCCGGCAGCCCGACGAGGACGAGATCCACACTGCCCGCCTAGTCGTCGCCGCCGGAGCCGGCCTCACCGGCGCCGAGCTCGGTGAGCGCGCCGCGAGCCTCGCCGGCGCCGACCTCGGCCGGCCCGGGTGCCGCCCGACCGGCCCCCGACGGGCCGCGCGCGATCCGCTCGCGGTAGCGCGCCAGGTTGTCCCGGACCTCCGCCAGCGAGTCTCCCCCGGTCTTCTCGAGTACGAAGCGGGTCAGCGTCAGCAGCACCATCGCCTCACCGATCACGCCCGCCGCGGGCACGACGGAGATGTCGCTCCGCTCGTAGTGCGCCTTCTCCACGGACTTGCCCGTGAGCAGGTCGGCCGAAGGGAGCGGGCGCGCCAGCGTCGAGATCGGCTTGACCGCGCCCCGCACGACGAGCGGCTCCCCGTTCGTGATCCCGCCCGTCAGGCCTCCCGCGTTGTTGGTCCGGTGAACCCAGCCGCCGGTCGCATCCCGACCGGCGATGACGTCGTGAACCTCCGAGCCGAGGAGGCGCGTCTGCGCGAAGCCCAGGCCGAGCTCGACGCCCTTCACGCTCTGGATGCTCATGATCGCGGCGGCGAGGGCGCCGTCGAGGCGGCGGTCCCAGTGGACGTGACTCCCGAGCCCGATGGGGACGCCGCGGGCGACGACCTCGAAGACGCCGCCGACGGTGTCCCCGCCCGATCGAGCCTCGTCGATACGGGCGATCATGCGCGCCTCGGCCGCCGGGTCCGGACAGCGCAGCGGGCTCGCCTCGGTCTCCTCGCGTGTCCGCGTGCTCTCGGCACGATCCACCGCCACCCCGCCCACCTCGGCGGTGAACGACCAGACCTCGATCCCCAGCTCGGCCAGGAAGGCCCGGCACACGGCTCCTGCCGCGACCCGGGCGGCCGTCTCGCGCGCGGAGGCGCGCTCCAGGACCGGTCGGGCATCGTCGAAGCCGTACTTCAGGGCGCCCGCGAGGTCAGCGTGCCCGGGCCGCAGCCGGGTCACCGGCTGGGCGCGCCGGTTGCCGTCCGCGGCGAGGGCGCTGAGCTCGGCCGCCTCGTTGACGGTCAGCGGCTCGACCTGCATCACCCGCGTCCAGCTCTCCCAGTCGCGGTTCCGGACGAGCAGGAGAACCGGCGATCCGATCGTCCGCCCGTGCCGGACGCCGGCCAGGATCTCGGCCCGATCCTGCTCGATCGCCTGTCGGGCCCCTCGCCCGTAGCCGCCCTGGCGGCGTCGCAGGTCGACGGCGATCGCATCCGCGTCGACCGGGATCCCCGCCGGCAGGCCTTCCAGCGTTGCGGCCAGGGCTGGCCCGTGGGATTCCCCGGAGGTCAGGAACCGGAAGCCGGTCATGGCGAGGGTCAGGCTCCGGGTTCGCCGGCCGTGCCGGCGCCTTCGTCGGCGACGGTGCCAGCAGGCGGCGGCGAACCGACCCGGGCGAGGCCCTCCTCCAGCTTCTCGCGCATCAGCTCGAGCGGAGCGGGCTGGCCGGTCCAGAGCGTGAACGCGGCCGCGCCCTGGTGGAGGAGCATCACCTCGCCGTTCTGGACCTGGCAGCCGGCAGCCGCCGCCTCGCGCAGAAGGCGCGACACGGGCGGGTTGTAGATCAGGTCCATCACCAGCAGGTCGGCGGGGAGGAGCTCGCCGGCAATCGGCGACTCGTCCTCGTGGAGACCGACGGAGGTCGCGTTGACAAGCACCTTCGACTTGGCCAGCTCGGACTCGATGATCGACTCGTGCCACGGCATGGCCCGCAGCTCCATGTGGGCGGCGCTCTTGGCGAAGAAGCGGACCAGCGCCTCGGCGCGGTGGAGGTGGCGGTTGAAGACCACGATCCGCTGGAACCCTTCGGCCACGAGACCGTGGACCACCGCACGCGCTCCGCCGCCCGACCCGAGCACGACTGCCGTGCGGGGCATCCGCTGCTTTCCGACCAGGGCATCGAGGGCGACGCGAAAGCCGGGCACGTCCGTGTTGTGCCCGACCAGTCGCTTGCCCTCGCAGGTGATCGTGTTCACGGCGCCGGTGGCATGGGCCTCCTCGGTCAGCCGGTCGACCAGAGCCGCCGCCTTCTCCTTGTGCGGGATCGTCACGTTGGCACCGAGGAAGCCGTCGCCCCGCAGCTCGGCGATCGCCTCGGCCAGTGCGTGTGGATCGCGATCCCAGAGCTCGTACGTCACCGGCATGCCGGCCGCGTCGAAGGCCGCCTGCTGCATTGCGCCGGAGAGTGAATGGGCGACAGGATGGCCGATGAGGACGACCCGTTTCGTCATGCTCGCACCCTTTCCATCTCTCCGAAGAAGCCCGGGTACGAGACGTCCGCGGACCCCGGGTCCCGGACGACTGTCTCGCCCCGAGCGATCAGCCCGGCGATCGCGAACGTCATCGCCAGGCGATGGTCGCCGTTGGTCTCGGCCGCCGCTCCCGTGAGAGCGCGACCACCTTCGATCTCGATGTCGTCGCCCTCGACGGCGATGCGGGCGCCCAGCGCCCCAAGCCCCGCCGCAATCCCGGCGACCCGGTCCGATTCCTTGCGGCGCAGCTCCCCGATCCCGCGGATCGAGGTCCGGCCAGTTGCCACGGCGGCGGCGAGGCAGAGGATCGGGATCTCGTCGATCGCCGCGGCGACCTCGCCGGCCGTCACGTCGATGGCATGCAGGGAGCTGCTCCGGACGACGAGGTCCGCGCGCGGCTCCCCCTGTTCCCCGTCTTCCACCGCGATGATCGGGCGCTCCACGATGTCGGCGCCCATCTTCCGCAGCAGGTCGATGATCGCACGCCGGCTGGGGTTCGTCCCGACGTCCCGCAGCGTGAGCTCGGCGTCCGGATGGATCGCGGCGGCGACGAGCCAGAACGCCGCGCCGGATACGTCACCGGGGACCCGCTCGTCGACCGGCGCCACGTCTGCCGGGCCGTCGATCGCGTGGACGGCGCCACCGTCTGCGAGCCGCTCCGTGCCGACGGCGACCCCACGCGCGCGGAGCATCCGCTCGGTGTGGTCGCGCGTGGCTACCGATTCCCGCACCGTGGTCGTCCCGTCCGCCACCAGGCCGGCCAGCAGGATCGCCGACTTCACCTGGGCGCTCGGGACGCGGGTCTCGTGGTCGACGGCGGCCAGCCGTGCCCGTCCCGTGATGGCCAGGGGCGCCAGCGTGGCTCGTTCGCGTCCGCAGACGGTGGCGCCCATCGCCGCCAGGGGAGCCGCGACGCGCCCCATCGGGCGGCGGCGGAGGGATTCGTCGCCATCGAGGACGGCGAAGGCCGGCAGGCCGGCGACGACGCCGGCGGCGAGGCGAATCGTCGTCCCCGAGTTGAGGCAGTCCAGGATCCCGTCCGGTTCGCGAAGACCCGCCCGTCCCGGCGAGACGACCCTGTAATCGACGGCCCGCGGATCCTCGCCCGTGCGCTCGATGCCGGCGCCGAGAGCCGCCACGACGCCGGCAGTGGCACGGACGTCCAGGCCGTCGCCGGCACCGGAGATATGGGTCTGGCCGTTGGCGAGGAGCGCGAGCAGGAGGGCCCGGTGGCTGATCGACTTGTCGCCCGGCAGGCGCAGCTCGCCGCGCAGGCGCCGGGCGGGCCGGACCGGGCAGGCCGGGACGGCCGTCGCGCGTGTCACGTCGGCCGATCAGGCGCGCGTGCCGGAGGCCATCGCGGGCCCGCGGGTGGCATGGATCGGTCGCACCTGCTGGTGCACGGCGCGCACGGCCACAGCCAGCTCGGCGAACTGGGCCGGCGTCACGGATTGGTCGCCATCGGAGAGCGCCTCGATGGGGCGCGGGTGGACCTCGATGAGGAGTCCATCGGCGCCGGCTGCCGTGCCGGCGAGGGCCAGCGGCGGCACCAGCCAACGCTTGCCCGCCGCGTGGGAGGGGTCGATCATCACCGGCAGGTGGGTGAGCTGGTGGACGAGCGGCACGGACGTCACGTCGAGCGTGTTCCGGTAGGCGGTCTCGAAGGTCCGGATCCCGCGCTCGCACAGGATCACGTTCGGGTTGCCACTGGACATGACGTACTCGGCTGCCATCAGCCACTCCTCGATCGTGCCGGAGAGCCCGCGCTTGAGGAGAACCGGACGCCCGATCCGCCCGACCGCCATCAGGAGCGAGTAGTTCTGCATGTTGCGGGCGCCGATCTGGAGGATGTCGGCGTACTCCGCGACGTGCTCTACCTGGCCTGGCTCCATCACCTCGGTCACCACTGGCAGACCGGTCCGTTCGCGGGCCTCGGCGAGAAAGCGCAGGCCCTGCAGGCCCAGCCCCTGGAACGAGTAGGGGCTCGTGCGCGGCTTGAAGGCGCCGCCCCGCAGGAGGTCCGCGCCGCTCGCCGCCACGGCTTCGGCGGTCTCGAAGATCTGGTCCCGGGATTCGACGGCGCAGGGACCAGCCGCCAGGGTGAGCGAACCGTCCCCGATCGTGACGTCACCCACTCGGACGACCGTATCCTCGGGGTGGAACTCGCGCGAGGTGAGCTTGAACGGCCGGGTGGAGCGCGTGACGGATTCGACGCCCGGGAGCACAGAGAGCCGGTCGGCCAGCCGTTCCACCCACGCCCCCCCCTCGCCGAGGACGGCCACGACCACGCGCGGGCCGTCGCGGTTCTCATGGGGCGTGAGCCCTTCCTCGAGGATTGCGCCCCGCACGCCGTTGAGCTGCTCCTCGGTCGCCCCGACCGACATCACCACGAACATTCGGTTCCGCCTCGCATCCCGTCCGCCCCGCGGCGGCGGCCCATCGGACCGCGATCATCATCCTGCGTCAGTGCAACAAAAAAGCAGAGGTCCTGCGGCCTCTGCTGGCACCCGGCAGGTCCCGCGCCCGGAGCTCGCGCTCCGGGGCAGTCATGCCGGGCCTGGAAAGAGGAAGATGCGCTTGATCACGATCGGGCGACGATACCGGCCGTCCCGAGCCGTGTCAACGCGAGCGGTCACGCTCGGCTGCGGCCCGTTCGGCGGCGCCGCGGGTTGGGCGGCGGATTCCGCGCCCGGCCGATCCGATCGCCCTCGCGCAGGCGGCTCCCTCGCGATCGCACCTGGCAGCCGGCCGCCCTCGGCGGTCGCACCTGCCGGCCGACCCCAGCCGCCGCGGTAGCCACCGCGATGACCACTCCCTTCTCGTTTCCGCGGTTGGGAGGGCGTCAAGACTGCACGCGCGACTCGGCGTCGATTCCGTCGATGCCGATCTCGAACGGCGCGGATCGAGCCCAGTGCCGCCTGGGCGTCCATCGACGGCGATGTGCTGCCCTGGTGGGCCGTCCTCTCGGCGCCCTTTGACGCTCTCGTCTCGCATACGCCCAAGACGACAATGGGACGGTCACGGGCGTCGCCGAGGACCTCGGCGCCAGGCCTATGCCGCGTGCCCACGGCGCCGACAGCTGCTCGCGCCCGCTGCCGGCCGCGGCTGGCGATTGGCGCCGCGTCGGCCACCGTCGGCCACCGTCGCTTATCGGCACCTCGAGATCGGCCACCTCGGCCCGGTAGCCACCTCGGCTCGAGCGGCGCCTCTGGTAGAATGCGCGGCGCCGTGGCCCGGAGAGGTCGCATAGAGGCCTAGTGCAGCGGTTTGCTAAACCGCCAGGTGGGGTAACCTGCCTCGAGGGTTCGAATCCCTCCCTCTCCGCCACCTTTCGTGCGCCCGTAGCTCAGTGGATAGAGCGTCAGGTTGCGGACCTGAAGGTCGTGGGTTCGAGTCCCGCCGGGCGCGCCACCCCTCCCCGATTCTCCGCACGAAGCGGACAGGCGTGCCAGTTCAAGCCTGCCCGTGTCTGGCCGTTCCCGGTAGTGCGCCGCTATCTCTGCTGCTATCTGACGTTCGGCCCTCCCCGGAGGTGCCAGCGAGGTCGACGTTGGACGCGGTCGGCTGGCGGTACCACGAAGCCAGATGGCGCAGGCGGCTCGTCGCCACGTCGGCGTCAGAGAGGAGGTAGCGTGGCAGCAGTTGGCGAAGCCGGAGTCTCCAGGCGCAGGTTTGAGCGACCGGCCTCACGCGGGTGCGCTCGCCATTCTCATGCCGGGCATAGGCTCAGGTGGGCTACGACGCTCGGGCGGCCCGAACAGCGGGAATCGCCTTCGTGCCGGCAGTTGCCACCGTGGGTATGGACATAGTTGTCAGAAGCCCTGCGCGATGGGGGCTCTAGGCCGCCAATTGAGCGTGGATCAGCATGTCCGGCGGCGTCCGAGAGAGGGCGATATCGGCTGCTACTGCTGTCTGCGCTGCTGTCTGGATAAGCAGCGGCAACCGCGGACAACGACGCTGCTCACTGGGCTTGCCAGGGTCGCGGGCAAACGACCCAGGGACTGAGGAGCCCGGCTGATTCCTCGCAGGTAGTCACGCCCCCGGGCCGACGCCGCGAGTCCTCCTCGGCTCCCGCGATGGATGCCCGACGGAGGTGCTGGTTCAGGGCGGCGCGTGCGGTGGTGTGCCTACTTCTCAGACAGGATCACCCCGATAAGCGCAGCCGACCAAGCCCCGCCGAGCGTGATAAGCGTGGTGCCCGCCGTTCCGATTCCCAATGCTGGGGCTTTGTAGGCCGGGTTCGCCGCAGCGTCCGCCGCCTGCTGAATCGCCTGCTGGTCTCCGAGAAAGACGAGGAGGATGCCAACTCCAATCAGGACCGCTGCGACAGCCACACCGGCAACGATCCGAGAAGTCTTGAGGACGGTGGGGGCCTCCGACGCCGCCCTCTGTGCGTCGGCGGCGGCGGAGGGCACAAGGGCTTCGACTGCGGCCGTGTCGTCGGGCGTCTGCGCGAGCAACCCCCTTACCACGGAATGCATCGACTCCGATGGTTGGCGTTCAACGAACAGCCCCATTCGAGCACCTCCTCCGACTCATCGTGTCGTTTCGTCAGGCTGCCGAAGCGACGGGGCTGTCCTTATGCGGCAGGAGCGGGAGCGGCAAACACGGCGACAGTCGCGGCCCCTGCGCAAGACAGGATTCTCTCATCGGAGGGAATGGCCCCCGGACGCCCCGGTGCGCGTCCCATCCCGCGAACGGAGCGGAGCGCCCGACGCGGAGCCGGTGGCCGTTACGTCGGGCGACCCTGCCCGGAGCTTGCCGAGCGCGAGTTCAGCGGCCTAGTGGAGCATCCACCTGCGTCAGGCTGGCGCGCTCGCCTGCCCGGAACTCGTTGATGCTGGTCGACTCCTGCGTCAGGCTGGGGCGCTCGCCTGCGTCAGGCTGAGGCGCTCGCCTGCCCGGAACTCGTCCGGTCACCTGCGTCAGGCTGGCGCGCTCGCCTGCCCGGAACTCGTTCAGGCTCGTCGTCTGGCTGGCCGCCTGCGTCAGGCTGGCGCGCTCGCCTGCCCGGAACTCGTTCATGCGGGTCGACTCGTCGGCCGCCTGCTGATCCGCCCGCGCAGGGAACAGGTTGACGGCCGTCACCGCACCGACCGCAAGGGCGACTAGGAGCAACGCGACGACGATGAGAGCCGTGCGGCGGTATCTGGGCGCTGCGATTTGCTGAGTCATGGCCTTGGCCCCCCCTGCCACACTCGCCTCATTCCCGGGGACGGGAACGAGCGGTGAGTGCGTGCCGTCAGGATGGGCGCGCGATGGGTCCCACGTCGAGCAAGGGGCCACCATCGTTGATGTCATCCGCGAGACAAGGCGGGGCGGTCGCCCGGTGCGCGTCCCATCCCGCGAACGGAGCGTATCGCCCCGCGGAGCCGGGCAAGACAGATGCTGCCTGACCAGAGTTACTCGCCGCTTACCAGAGCCTCCAGGAGCGCCATCAATGCCCCAGAGCGGCGATCTTCGTCGCCCCAGTGAGGCCGCACGCACGTGAACGACCGGGTCGGGACGGCTCGCGTCACGCCACATCGGCTGATCCCAACCGTGGGTGTCCTAGGCTGAGAGCCCGCAACGAACGCCTATCCGGCTCGGTCGCGGATGCCCCGTGGGCCCCACAGCCGGGCCGGCCAGACTGAGATGGAGACGAGCATGACGAGACGGCCAAGCCCGGACGACCTCACAAACCACTGGGGCCTGCAGGAGATGCAGACCGAGCGAGTCTTCTACACGCAGACCTACGTCGATTCGAGGACGAGCGCCGACGGGCGCGCTCTCTGCAGCGCGATCATCGCCATGGTGACCAGCGACCCCGCCACGTTCTCCGACATGCACCGCCTGCCGACCGACGAGATCTGGCACTTCTACATCGGCGATCCGATCGAGCTGCTTCTGCTTCATCCGGACGGGCGCGACGAGCTCGTCGTGCTGGGGCCGGACGTTCTCGCTGGACAGGAGGTTCAGCACGTCGTGCCGGCAGGCGCCTGGATGGGTGCCCGCCTGCGGCCCGGCGGCGAGTATGGCGTCTGGGGCAACACGATGGCGCCGGGCTACGCCCTCAGCGACTTTGAGGGTGCCGACGCCGCCGAACTTGTGGCGCGCTGGCCCCACCGCGAGGACCTGATCAACGCCCTCACGCGCTGAACCGGGCGGCCCTGCGGTGCGTCGAGGAAGTTGTTGCTGAGCCAGCCAGCGCCACGGGTGCAGGGATCACCAAGCCAAAGGGCATCGCCCACTGCCGTCGCGGCGCAGGTAGCCGCGCTGGCCTGAGTTGGTCTCGTCGAACACGAGGCCCCTCGTCGCCGGCGATCGGTCGCCAGGCGCAGGCGTCGACGGAGTCATGGACAGGCTCGAGTTCGAGCCGGCGCCGGTCGTCGACTCGAGGAGCATGGAGCCGCAGGCGACCGCCTCGAGGCCCCGTGACCGGGGCGTGACGTCGGCCCACTGGTCACCTCGACGGCGTACAACCTGGGCCTGGCCGAGCCCCGCCTCCGCGCCGGCCGGCCCCGCAGGCACCTCCGTCGATGTGGCGCGTAACGGCCCCCGACGGGATAGCCGGGGGCCGTCGTGGATTCTACGCGTGGCGCCGAATTGCCCTGTTCGAGCTGCGGTCCAACCGCAGGCCGGCGAGAAGACGCGTCCAGATGCGGTCGCGGGCCGGGCTGTCGCCCGGCGCCTGCGCGTCCGACCGAATCCCGTGCTCGATCTCGTAGGTTCGCTCGATCTCGTAGCGTCGCTCCATCGCTCGAGAGCGATCCTCGACGCGCGGGCCGGCGAAACGCGGGTCCGTGTACTGCATGTCACACCCCCCGGGCCAATGGCCCCGCCGGGCAGCTCGCCTGCCCGATGCCGAATGGGTCGATGGCCCGTGCCCTGCGCGACGGTCTGGCGACCGCTTGAGACGCCCGGCTGGTGGTGAGCGGGATGGCTCCCGTGCCTCCCCATCGGTTCGACGAGCATGCGCCGCGCGCAGGCGGCAAGCCAGCAGGCGGCCGACACCGGATCGGTCGTGCTCGCGACTCGGCGTTGTGCCGTGGCGGGTGGCGGGTCGTGGCATCGGCCGCCCACGACAGGCAACCCTGGCTCCGAGGCCGCCGGTCCCTCCTACTGCCAGCGGAAGAAGCGAGCCGAGATCGCGAAGCACACCACCAGCCAGCCGGTCAGCACGGCGAAGCACAGGGCCAGGGGCACGAACGGCGAGCCACCGACCATGGTCTGGCGCAGGGCGTCACCAAGGTAGGTGAGGGGCAGGAACTTCGCCACGCCCTGCAGCCAGTCGGGCATCAAGGCGATCGGGAAGAAGATCCCGGACAGGAACATCATCGGGACCTGGACCGCCTGGGTGATCCCGTTGGCCGCCTCCTCGGTGCGGGCAAACGAGGCAATCACGTAGCCGAGCGCGGTGAAGGCGAGCGCTCCCAGGGCCACGAAGACGGCCATCATCGCCCAGCTGCCCGTCACCTGGACCTTGAAGACCCCGATGCCGATCCCCAGGATGATGACGGTCTGCCCGGCGGCGATGATGAGGCGGAGGAGGACGTTCGAGCCGACCAGCGTTGAACGCGGGAGCGGCGTCGCGCCGAGGCGCTTGAGGATCAGCTTCTCCCGCTGCTGGACGAGGGGGATGGCAGCAAAGACACCCAGCTGCATGATCGCAAGGGCGAGGATGCTCGGCACGTAGTAGCTCGCGCCGTTGAGGGTCGCCGTCCCCTGGATCGACGCGGCCTGGATGGTGAGGGCCGGCGGCCGGCCGGACAGCGCCTGGTTCAGCCCGGTCGTCACGCCCTGGACGATCTGGGCGATCGTCGGCGACGTCGCGGTGTGGCTGGGATCCGTGTACAGGGTCAGGGCCACTGGTGGCGCGGCCGAAGTCGAGCTCCGGGCAGCGGCCACGGCCGCGCCGTAGCCTCGAGGAACGATGATGACGGCGTCGAGCTGGCCGCTGCGGGCGGACGCCAGGCCCGCGCCCTCGTCGGTGGTCGTGAGCTTGAGCACGCCGACCTTGTCGAACGCCTGCCCGAGCTGAACCGACGCCGCAGAGCCGTCCTCGTCCACCCAGCCGATCCGGAAGCTGGCCGAGTCGTTGCCCCCGAAGAGGGTGCCGAAGAGGAAGATGAAGATCACCGGGAAGGCGATGGTCCAGAAGACCGCGGCGCGATCTCGGCCGAAGCTCCGGAGGTTGGCGACGGTCAGGCCGAGCAGGGCGTCCAAGGTCGTTCCCCCGTTCCGTCAGTCGCGCAGGGCGTGGCCGGTCAGGTCGAGGAAGACGTCCTCGAGACTGGGCCGGCGCACCGCGAGGTCATCCGGCGTGACGCCCAGCGCGTCGGCGGCCGCGAGCACCGCCCCGATCGTCGCCGGCACGTCCGTGGTGTAGAGCAGGACGAGCTCGTCCTCGTTGGCGGCCTGGACGACGCCCGGGAAGCGCGCCACCGTGGCCTCGTCGAGGCCGTCGATGCGCTCGAAGTGGACGACGCGCTCGTGGAAGCGCCGACTCACCAGCTCCCCGACCGTACCCAGGTCCAGGAGCTGGCCGTGATCCATGATCGCGAGACGGTCGCAGAGCGCCTCCGCCTCCTCCATGTAGTGGGTCGTGAGGAGAACAGAGCGTCCGCGCCGGCGCAGGTCCTTGACGACCTCCCACAACGAGCGCCGTGCGGCCGGGTCAAGGCCCGTCGTGGGCTCGTCGAGGAACACGAGCTCCGGGTCGTTCACCAGCGCAAGGGCCACCGAGAGCCGCTGCTGCTGCCCGCCGGACAGGGTTCGCGTCTGGGCGTGCCGCTTCTCGTTGAGGTCGAGGGCGTCGAGCACGTCGGCGAGGGGGAGGTGGCGCGGGAAGAAGCGGCTGAACAGCTCGATCAGCTCACTCACCGTCAGGAACGGGTACAGCGAGGCAGTCTGCAGCTGGACCCCGATCCGGCCCTTCATCTCCCGCGCCTGGCGACGGGGGTCGAGGCCGAGGACGGCCAGCTCGCCGCCATCGGGGTCCCGGATGCCTTCGAGCATCTCGATGGTGGTCGTCTTGCCGGCGCCGTTGGGGCCGAGCAGGCCAAAGACCTCGCCCCGCCGGACCTCGAAGCTGACGCCGGCAACGGCATCGACGTCGCCGTATCGCTTGCGCAGGTCTCGACAGTCAATGACCGCGTCGGTCGCGATCGGCGTGGCAGTCATCTGGGATCTCGCGCTCCGGTCACGATCGCGCCACCGGGCCCCACCAGCCCGTCGGTGGCGACCCGCATCGCGGGACGACCCATACGGCGCGACAGCCACATTCTAGCGAGGGTGCGGAGCCGCGCCATTGTGCGGGCCTGGTCGATTCGGGTCGCCGCTCGCGGACGAGCTCCTCGGCTACACGTGCAGGTTCGCCGCCGCCACGAAGCTCAGGCCGTGCTCCGTCAGCGCACGTGCCGTGTGGTTCGTGGCGTCGAGCTTGTCCATGAAGTTGAGCGCGAGCGCCTCCCAGTCGCCGCTCGCGATCGACCTCGGACTTGTCGCGGAAGTAGTCCAGGATGTCCGACGGGTGCGCGCGCGTCCCGTCGACGCCGGGGTCGCCGCCCTCGTGCTTGGCCGAGATGTTGGGGACGTGGTCGGCGAGCGCCACCAGCTCGTCGCGCCGGTCGTACGGCTGGCGCACGATGCTCTTCCAGGTCTCGGTGATGTGGTGCTCGAAGCGCACGACGTCCTCGAAGCCGAGCGCGCGGCGGACCTGGGCGGTGATCTCGAGGGTCTCGTTGTTGACCGAGTTGCTCCAGTTGAAGCCGACCAGCGGCGAGGTGCCGTCGTCGCGGGCGAAGAGCTTGGCGCCGATCAGCGTCCACAGGCCGGCGATACGGGTTGTCGTTGCCCATGAAGACCGAGATCTTGAACTCGATGTCGATGCCCAGGCGGTAGAGGAGGTAGCCCACCAGCACCGTGCCCGGGTTGATGTTGAGGACCTGGCGCACGCCGTACGTGGTGTAGTAGTGGAGGAACTCGTCGACCCACAGCAGAGGGTGGTCGTTGGGCTCGCCGATGCCGCCGAAGTAGCCGGTGATCGTGGCCGGGCCGTCGAGGTGGACGTTCGAGCCGTCGGTGCCCTTCGTGTCGAGCGTCTCGACGTACGCTGGCGCCGATGATCCGCATCGCCGCCGCGACCGCCGGCAGGTCGCCGTCGGCCTCCTGCTCCTTCATCTTGCGGACGCGGATCCAGCGCGCCGGCAGGAGCGTCCGCTCCGCGATCGCCCGCCGGGCGGCCGCGATGACCCACGGGAAGTACTGGAGCGCGCTGACCTCGAGGGTGACCGCCATGTCGTCCCGGAACGGCCATCGTCGTCGGCCGCGTCGCCCAGGACGCCGCGGCGGAAGTCGGCGACGCTGACGAACGCGCCGCGGTCGCGCTGCGCCTGCCAGCCACTCGAGGTCGGCGAGGTACTCGGGTGTGTTGCCCGGACCCGGTCGAGGAGGGCCGGCAGCTCGCCGGCGGCGCGCGGCCTGCCGGTTGATCTCCTCCGGCGTCCCGTAGCGGGCGACGACCTCGAGCAGGTCGTTGACGACCCGCGTGCCCGGGTCGAGCAGCAGCCCGTTGAGGTCGTCGAGGCGGGTCGCCCGGGATCGCGAGTCGTTCCCGGAGATCAGCGGTCACTGGCGTCTCCTCTCCCGCGTCCCGAGGTCAGCCTGTCGAGCGGCCCAGACGATGCTCGGTCGCCGGCCGGAGCCGGCTCAGTCCAGCAGCCGCACCAGCTCGTCGTACTCCTCGTCCTTCATCCCGAACCAGTTCTCCGGCTCCGGGAAGGTGCGCTCGGTGACCTCGCGGACGTAGCCGTCGAGGCCCTCGCGGATGACCGCCCCGGCGTCGGCGAAGACCTTGGCCATCCGCGGCGTGAACTTCGGGTAGAGCGCGAACGCGTCGTGGTAGATGAGGAGCTGGCCGTGGGCGTCGGGTCCCGAGCCCAGGCTCATGATGATGCAGTGCTCGGCGCGCTCCGTGATCAGCCGGCAGACGCGGTCGGGGACGAGCTCCAGCAGGATGCAGAACGCGCCGGCCTCCTCGAGCGCCTTCGCGTCGTCGACGATCTTCTTCGCCTGGGCGGCGCCCTTGCCCTGGAGCCGGAAGCCGCCGAGCGCGCTCACGCTCTGCGGGGTCAGGCCCAGGTGGCCGATGACCGGGATCCCGGCCCGGGCGATGCCCGCCACGCGGTCGGCCATCTCGACGCCGCCCTCGAGCTTGACGCGTCGCAGCCCGCCTCGGCCATGAAGCGGCCGGCGTTGCGGATGGCGGTCTCGACGCTGGGCTGGTAGCTCATGTACGGCATGTCGCCGACGACCCAGGCGTTGGGCGCCCCGCGTCGCACCGCCGCCGCGTGGCGGATCATGTCCTCCATCGTCACCGGCAGGGTGGAGTCGTAGCCCAGCATGGTCATGCCCAGGCTGTCGCCGACGAGGATCATGTCGATGCCGGCCTGCTCCTGGAGGTGGGCGGTCGGGTAGTCGTAGCAGGTCAGCCAGGTGATCGGCGTCCCCTCCGCAACCTTCGCGAACAGCGCCGGCAGGGTCATCTTCTTGCGTTCGACCACCCCGGCCTCCTCTCGTCGCTGCGGTGCGGATCGTCCCGTCGCCGCCATTCTGGCGCGATCGCGATGCGACGGCGCGTCGTGCCGGCACAGCGTGGCCAGCCTGGCGGCCACGCCGCACAGTCCCAACGGCCTGCCGGCAGCCCCTGCAGCTCAGGCGGCTGACCGGGACCGCCCAAACAACCCCAGCGGCCTGCCGGCAGCGTTCGTCTACTCGTCCGTCTCTGCTCGGGCGGGCGCCGGCTGCCGTCCGTCCGCCCACGACCCCAGGCCAGCCGGAAGCCTGACGTCGAGCACCAGCACCAAGGAAACGAACACGAGAGCCGCACCGAGCAGGAACGTCGGCGAGATGACCTCGCCGAGGAAGAGCGCCCCCCACAGGGTCCCGAAGACCGGGTTGAGGAAGGTCACCGTGCTTGCCGCCATCGGCCCGACCTCGCGGTTGAGGCGGAACAGGATCGGCCAGGCGATCGCCGTCGAGAGGAGTCCCAGCCCCAGGAGCGCGACCACGCTCGCGCTGCCCGGAGTTGCGCTGCGGGCGGCGGGCACGGCCAGGGGCGCCAGGAGGATCGTCGCCGCGATCAGCTGCCCCAGCGCCAGCGTGAGCGGAGACTGGGGAGCCATCCGCCGACGGATGTAGGTGAGGGCCAGGCCGTAGGACGCGGCCCCCGCCGTCGCCGCGACGACGGCCAGCGGCACGCCGGGCCCGATCTGGAGACCCTCGAAGCCGACGATGACGCCGACGCCGGCGAAGCCGACCAGGATGGCCGCGATCCGCCGCGGCGTCGGCACCTGGCGGACCCAGGCCGCCAGGATGATGGCCGTCCACAGGGGCGTCGTGGCGTTGATGATCGAGCCCATCCCGGCGGTGAGCGAACGCTCGGCGAAGGCGAACAGGGCGAACGGGGCCGCGGCCATGAAGAACCCGACCACGGCGTACTGGCGCCAGTAGGGCCGCATCGCCGCCAGCCGGCCGCGCCCGGCGATAGGGAGCAGGATCAGGCCCGCGATCGTGACCCGGCCGAAGGCAACCACGAGGGGCGGAAGCTCGGGTGCGGCCAGGCGCATGAAGAGGAACGCGCCACCGAATGCGGCGCCGCAGTAGAGGAGCGACGCCAGGACGCCAAGGCTCACGATGCCGGTCTCCGGGCGAGTGGGGACGCCCACACGGTACCCGGATTTCCGCCCGCGAGCCCAACCCGGATTTCCGCCCGCGAGCCCAACCCGGATTTCCGCCCGCGAGCCCAACCCGGATTTCCGCCCGCGAGCCCAACCCGGATTTCCGCCCGCGAGCCCAACCCGGATTTCCGCCCGCGAGCCCAACCCGGATTTCCGCCCGCGAGCCCATCGACCCCCGTGGAATCTCTGCGTCGGTGGCGTTACCCTTTCGGACATGCACTACGAGCTCTACATGGGCGCGGCTCTCGGCGAGGCCCGCGCTGCCCTGGAGCGTGGCGAGCGTCCGCGCGGCGCGGCGGCGGTCCTTGGCGAGGCCCTCGTTGCGAGCGGCCACGAGGAGGTCGAGGAGCGCGGCGACCCGACGGCCCACGCGGTGATGGTCACCCTGCGCGAAGCGGCCCGACGGCTTGGCACGGGATCCCTTGCGGGCGTGACGATCTTCACGACGGTCGAGCCCTGCCCGATGTGCGTCGGAGCCATGTTGGCGGCCGATGCGGACTGCCTGGTCTACGCGCTGCCGGATCCGGTCTCCGGTGCCGCCGGGTCGGTGGTCCAGCTGGCGAACAACCCGGCGCTGCCGCGCCGCGTCGACCTGATCAGCGGCATCCTCCGCGCGGACGCGGCGGAGCTGCAGGAGTCGGCCGCCGCAACCCGGCGCTGACGTCGCGGCCCCGGGCGATCACGCGGCCCCCTGGACTCGTCGCCTCCGTCTGTCCCGGTTCGCGGATTTGCTATCCTCCCCGGCGGAGAGGTGTCCGAGTGGTTGAAGGTGCCGCTCTCGAAAAGCGGTGTGCGCAAGCACCGTGGGTTCGAATCCCACCCTCTCCGCCACGTCGCTCCCTTCACCCGGCCCAGGTCCGCTCACGGCCTGGGCCGCGACATCCCGTCCGCGGAGAGGTCGCCTAGAGGCCTAGGGCGCCGCACTGGAAATGCGGTATGGGGCAACCCATCGAGGGTTCGAATCCCTCCCTCTCCGCCACCCTCTCGCGCACGGATCGGGTTTGGCTTGTGCGGTGTTCGCGGACCCAGCCGAGCCGTTGATAGCCACGTTGATGGCGACAGGCGTGCGGGGGCCTAACCGGGACTGCCTAGCACCTCGTCCGAGGAGAGCGGAGCGCCCGGTGCGCTGGCTGTGGTTGACCCGAGGATGCAGCGGGCGGAACCTCCCCGTCAGCGTGGGCGCCCTTTGCTACCACTCATGCTGGACGGCGGTGCGGGCCTCCGCGATGGGACGGACGAAGCGGGTCACGAACTCCAGGTGGGCGGGGTGCCGCTGGTAGACAAGGAAGTCCTCGCACGAGTCGAAGTCCGCAACCAGCGCGACGTCGAAGTTGCCCTGCTCGGCGCCCGCATCCGGGCCATAGACGAAACCGCGGATGACGGGGATCGCGGCGGGCAACCTGGCCAGCCCGTCCTCGAAGGCGGCCTTCTGGGCGAGGGTCGCGTCGGCGCCAAACTTGAAGAGCACGATGTGACGGAACATCCCTTCCTCCCTCTGCGCACCCGGCGCCGGGTCGTGGGAGTCCCCAACCCCGGTCGGTCGTGCGCGTTCCATCCGGCGAGCGGCGCGAGGCGGCCGGCGTGGAGCCGGAGCGCCTCTCCACTGATGGGTCAGTCCGGGACGCCGACGGACTTGTGCCAGTGCACGATCACCCAGTCTCTGTCGCGGCGCTCCAGCACCCATGTGCAACGGGTTGGCTCGATGACCGGCTGATCGCCCATCCTCGCCCGGAAGTCCCACAGGCACGTCGCCCACGCGAGGCTCCGATCCGGGCTGAAGTGGATGCGGAGATCAGTCTGCGTGATCCTGATATCGGACAGGGCGTCGAACATCCCGTGGATCACACCCTCGACCTCGTCCCAGCCGACAATCTGGCCGGGCATCGAGCCGTACCACGCGAGGTCGTCGTCGTGAGCGACGGTCGCGGAGTACTTGACGAGAACCCGCTCCTCGACGGCCTCGATGTAGCGAGTCAGGGTGTCCGCAACGGCGGCGGTATCGACATCGAGCACCAAGGCGCTCATGGGTCACCTCCAACTCGCGGGCGGGTTGGGTTCGCCAGTGGCTCGGCGCGGTCTCGGCGGCCAGAGTTCGGGCCGCGTGTCAGAGCCCCCCGTTGACCCGTCACCGTAGGCGGCAGTCATCGACTTGGCGAGAGGCGAACGGCCCCCGGACGCCCGGTGGGCATCCCACCGTCTGAGGAGAGCGGAGCGCCCGGTCCGGAGCCGGGAGGCGGACGACCGGCCCCAGTGCCTCCCTCTACGCCAGCAGATCGGCGACTGCACTCGCGGTCGAGCCTACGGCCAGAGGATCAGCAACCGGTCGTCGCCGCCGCCCGAGACGGCTTGCTCGCCACCTTCAACTGCCTGGTGCCGTGCTCGGTTCCGAGAGGGGTGGTAGGCCGAGAACGCGGCGCAACTCCACTGTCGCGACGGTCACGGTCTCCTGCGACGAATTGAGCTGGGCAAGTAGGTCGGTGTTGAATGGGTCACCCGCGAGAAGTCGATGGACTCGCGCTCGTGCATCGACGGCGGCCGTCAGAGCATCCACCTGGGAACGGACCGCTGCCGGAAAGCAGAGTCGCTTCCTGAGAAAGGTGAAGTAGTCGTCGTCGTATACGGCGGCACCGTAGTAGGCGGCCCCGACCTGCGCCGCATCCTGACCGGCCGCCCTGATCTGATAGTCGAGGGAAACCCGCAGCCCGCCCGACGCCGAGTCGAGCTGCAGATACGAGAACGAGGCGGCGGCCTGCTTGAGGGAGGTCCCCATGCAGGGACCCTCGATCAGTCTCGGACCGACGAAGGCGACGCCCGCCCCGACGACCACGACGATCACGGCTGCGATCAGGGCGGCGGCGGCTGGGCTGTGGCGCACCTCCAGCAGGAAGGCGCCGGTCAGCAGAATGGCGGTGCCGAAACCGGCGAGATACGGGATCCCGAGGAGCACCCAGAGCAAGACCAGCCAGCTGGGCCAAGCCCACCATCCGCTCACGACCGCGACGGCCACCGCCGATCCGACCCCACCCGCCAGCAGTGCCCTGACGCGGGAGCGGCAGACGGCCCCGATGACGGCGCACGCCGCGCCCACGGCGCCTACCCCCACGAGTAGAAAGTCAATCCTGTCGTCACGGCCATCGACCAACAGGATCCCGACCGCCGCCGTCCCGATGAGGCCGACGACGAACGCCATCACGAGCGCGACCACGGCCGCGACGGGCCCCGACCACGACAGCGATCTGGCACGACTCACGGCGACCCTGCTATCGGTCCTGGCTGGTGGCTCTCAGGACAACACCGACACGGGGCCGGGTGCGAGAGGCGTTCGCCCTGAAGTTGCGGCTCCGTCGTCGGTATCGGGCCGAGCAGATGCGGCGTCGCGACGACTCTCGATCACCCACCTTTGGTCGCACCGGCCCGGGGACGCCCGGCGCGCGTCCCATTCTCACCCCCCGAGCCGGCGAAGCCGAGCCCGACGAGGAAGGGTCCCCAGACCTTCCCGAGCGGACTCTCGATGAGGGCGATGATTGCAGGAGGCCACATCACTTGAACTCCGGTGCGCTGGTCGGGCATCGTCCGCCCTGTCGCCGCCCGAGTTTCAGGGTTGGTACAAACCGGCAGACGCCAACACTTCGCTGGTGATGCCCCAGCCGCCGTTGGCGCGGAGAAGAACGCCACCCGTGAAGAGCACGCTGCCATCGGCCGCGGTGCATCCAGCGCTCAGCCCGAGAGCGAGGGCGATCATCGCGGTGAAGGCGACAATCCTCCGCGTCGCGGCAACCCTCCTCCGGGGACGCCTTCGCGGGTCGGCTTCGCCACTGGCTCGGCGCGGTCCCGGAGGCCGGGGCCTGGGCCCCGTGTCAGGGCCTCCCGCTGATCGGCACGCTGGGCGCCCGTGGCGGGTCTGGCGAGGGCCGAACGGCACGGCCTCCAGACGCCCGGTGCGCGTCCCTTCCGCCCGATGCCGAGCGGAGCGCACCCGCACGACGCTCGCTCCCATGACCGATGGCCCTTTCCCAGCGATACCCGCCGGACCAGCCTTGTGCCTGCCCCGAAGGCGGAGGCACCAATGAGCGGCAACCAGGCTGGTCGCCATGCCGACAGGTTCAGCGACGCGGCGCTCTGGGGCGCCACGATCCTGCTGCTCGTCGGGCTGCCTGCGATCGCCCTCGGAGCGTACCTGTGGGCTTTCGAAGCCGCAAGGCCGCCGAGCCCTTCGTCGGGTGGGATCTCCTTTGCCGGCCTGGGCTACGCGTTGGCCATCGTGCTGATCGCGTTCGGGAGCGTGCCGGCCTGCGCCGGCGGTTGGATCCTGGTGCGGCCGCGGCCTCTTCCCCTCGGGATCGGAGCGACGGTCGGAGCTGGCTACGCGCTCGTCCTGCTCTGGATGTGGGTCCCAGGTGGCCAGGGCAGGCTGCCATTCGACCCGAACGCCGCCCTCCCTCTCGGCATCGCCACCCTCCTTGCCGTCGCAGCGGTCCTGCTCGCGTACGCCCTGGTCAACGCGCCACCGCCACCCGTCGAGTCGTCCCGTGGTCAGGGGCGGTCAGCGAAGCGACGCAGGGAGCGGTGGCAGGACGACAGCCGTGTCCAGAAGCCTCCTCCTGGCTACAGCACCCGGCGGCACTAAAGCGAGATAAGGCCGTGGTCCAGCTTGTCGTCATCGTCTTGGTCGTGATCCTCCTGTGCGCCGCGGGCGTGGTCATGCAGCAGGGCAACGCCATCCAACGAGCCCTGGGGCACCTGTTGCTCGGAGCCGGTGGGCTCGTGACCGGCTTCATGCTGGCCCTCCTCCTCGGGTTCAGGCTGTGGCCAGGTGCAATGGCAGTTCTCTTCGGGGGTACCTACCAGCCCATGCCCCCTGACCAGGATCGCTGGGTGAGCATCCTCTTCTTCGCCATTCTCGGCGGGTGCGGGGCGATCGTGCCCAGCCTCGCATTCCGGCTGGGGTATGCCGCCGGCGCGCTGGCCATCGTCGGCCGGTCGCTCGACTATTGGACCAGCCGTGACGAGGGCTGGGTGATCCTCGTCGGGGTCGCCACCTGGGTGATCGCGGCCGGCATCGTCAGGACCGTCGCCTGGTGGCTCGGTCCCGATCCCCAGGACGAGGAGCCGGACCATCCGGCCGTCTTCTGGAATGGCACCCACTGGGATGGCAGCGGTCCGAAGCGGCCTGCGGGGTAGCCGAGCAACACTCCGACGGGAGGCCGTGCGCGATGCGTCGTCCCGACCGTCCGGCCCGAGTCCCCAGATCTGGCGACGGTTGGTGCCCCCTGGGTTCGTCGGCTCACCTGGGCCAACCCAGCCTGGATCAAGGGTTAGACAGGTGGGCAAAGGCGAGCACCTCCCCGACGGGCGCGAACCCACCGCTTGACAGCAGCGCGTATCCGCCTGCCAGAAGCACCCGGCCGTCGCTCAAGAGCGTGGCCGAGTAGCCAGCGTCCGTGGCGTCCCCCGTCTGGATCGACAGCGAAGCCCCAGTCCGCGGGTCGTAGGTCTCCAGATCCTGGAAGCTGGTTACGACGACCCTGCCGTCGGCCAAGGGGATGGCCGTGGGACTCATCCAGCCCCGCACCGTGCCGACTGGGTGCCACGTCCCGGTCGCCGGGTCGAAGATCCGGACGGCACCCATCGGTGTCAGGGTCAGGACGAAGACCCGCCCGTCGGCGAGCAGCGCGGCAGCAGCCACCCGGCGCGGGGCTGTCGCGTCCGCCAGCGGGCTCCACGTTCCAGGACCCGGGTCGTAGATCTCGGCCCGGCCGGGCAGGAGACCGATCGACACAGGTGCGCTCGGCTCGATGGTCGCTTCGGGTCCCGCGGTCCCGCCCGCGGTCGGCATCGTGGCGGCTGCGGCCGCCCCGCCTGAGTCGGTGGCACCGACAGCCGCCGCGCCGCAGAGATCGCCGGCAACGAGCACCCTGCCATCGCGGAGCAACGTCGCCGAATGGCCGCAACGGGGAGTGTCCATCGAGCCCGTCGGGCTCCACGTCCCCGTGTTCGGGTCGAAGACTTCAGCGGAGGCAAGGGGCTTGGCGGCGGACGGGTCCAATCCGCCGGCGGCGAGAACCCTGCCGTCGTCGAGCAATGTCATCGTGTAGTCGCGGCGCAGGGTCGTCGTGGCCCCGGTCGCGCTCCAAGTCCCGCTTCGCGGGTCGTAGAGCTCCGCGGCGTTCCCGCCGCTGAGATCGCCCGCCGTGCCCATGACAAGGACCCGCCCGTCGCGCAACAGCGTCGCCTTGGTCGAGGGGAGAGGGGCGACCATGCTCCCAGTCGAAGTCCATCTCCTACGCTCGGGTCGTACAGTTCGGTGGAGGTCAAGGGCTGTGAGTCCGAGCCTCTCCCCGCCACGAGGACGCGGCCGTCGCGAAGCAGGGTGGCCGCGTGTCCGTGCCGTGCCGCGAGCATGCCTTCGGTCGCCGTCCACCCTGGCCCGGTCGGCTCCTTTGGCGGTTCGTGCCCAGCGCAACGAGCGCATGTGCCGAGGGCAATGGCAATCGTCGCAAGGAGAACGGCCTTTCGTCCCACCGAAGTCCTCCATACGGAGCCGGGGGTCGGTCCCGCCAGTGGCTCTCGGCGCGGTCCCGGCGGCACGACGTTTGGCCGCGAGTCATGGCCCCCCGTGACGCCCGACACCGTGCCCGCGAAGGCCCGGGTTGGCGAGAGGCAAACGGCCTCCGGGACGCCCGGTGCGCGTCCCATCCTCCAAGGTGAGCGGAGCGCCCGGGCGGAGCCGGTCAGGCCTCCGGCCCGCTCGGCGGGGCCGCCGTGGCGCGGCCATCGGCGCTCGTTCGGAGGGCGATCAGGATCCAGATCCCTGTTGCGATCAGGAGCGCAGCCACCGGCACCGCGAACATCATGGCGGTCCCACGCCACGACTCAGGCCCGTCGTAGGTGACGACGTTGTCCCACCCGACGTAGACCCCCAGGACGAGAAGCGCCGCGGCTCCGAGGCGTCCAAGCCACAGGCCGACCGAGGTCGGTGTCAGCAGTCCCAGCCCGCCTGCCCAGCAGATCACCGCGAGCACACATGCGGCGGAGACGTCGGCTCGGTACTGCGAGCCGAAGGGGAGCACCACCTCTGTCCAGTCGGAGTTGTGCAGAACGTCCCACGTCGCCAGTGCGGCCATTCCGAGCAGGGGGATCGCCGAGACGACGCGCACCCCGCCACTCACCGGACCACCTTCGTGGCGCTCGGATGTAGCCACGACACACCTCCAACGTCGCGCGGTCCCGGCGGCCGGGGTGTGCACCGCGTGTCAGAGCCTCCCGCCGCCGGTCACCGTAGGCACCCGTTGCTAATCTGGCGAGAGACGAACGGCCCTCGGGCGCCCGGTGCGTCCCCGTCGCGCGAACAGAGCGGGCGTCCCGTGCGGTGCCTGGGGCCGTTGGCCGACGGGGGTTCTGGGCCGACCTGGCGATCGAGGATGGAGCCTCTCTCAGGAGGTCAATACGAGATGGTGCCCGAGAGCCAAACGGTCGTCGTGCTCGCCGGGGTGGTCGCATTCACCGAGAAGCCGTGGGCGCCGCCCGACCCGGTGGCGTGCATGAAGCGACCCGTGCCGCCGATGACCGTCCAATCCAGGGAGTTGATCGTGCTGTTCATGGAGCCATCAGGGGCTGGCGAGAGCTGGAAGGTGCCGTGTTCGGCCATGACCAGGGTGTCGCCGTTCGCGGCCGTGATCGTGAGCGTGCCGTTGTCGAACCAGCCGGCTCCCGTGGCGAGGTCCACATACGTGCAGTGGCTAACCTCAACGTGGGCGCGGCCGAGGTGGAGGAACTCGCCCGTCCCTTGACCGCGGTACAGGATGACCGCCCCCACGCATTCGGCCGGCGGGACACCGGGCGCGAGGTCAAGGCCGGAGTCCCAGCCCCGGAATGGTCGAATGGGATCACCCGCCGCTGCTGGCGCCGCGAATGCGAGGCACAGGGCCGCCGCGATCACCACTGCGAGCCAGGATTGCTTCCTCATGCCGAGACCTCCCACGATCATCGCGGGTCGGTCTCGCCAGTGGCTCGGCGCGGTCCCGGCGGCACGTATCTGGGCCGCGCGTCATGGCCCCCCGTCGGTGCAGAAGATGCCCAGTGGTTCCCGCGAATGTCAACGGCCGAATGTCACAGCCCCCTGACGCCGACCGCGTGCCCCGCCGAGATGGGCGAAGCGCACGCCGGCAAGAAGACCCCGATGCCTGCGCATGCCCTTCGGCTCTCGACCGACGCCGGACTCTGCCGGACGATCCGGACGCCCCGACCGCGCGGGGCGGTCCACCCGGAGGGCATGCCCATGCGGCGCCTCGTCGCGTTCCTTGCTGCGTCCCTTCTCGCCCTCGCCCTGACTGGTCCGGCGCTCGCGACGCCGGGCAAGAGCGGCGACCACGCGGTGATGTACTACCTCTCCCTTGGCGACTCGCTCGCCGCGGGCCAGCAGCCCACCGGCGACTGGAGCCATGGCTACGCGGATCAGCTGTACCAGATGGCGAAGGCGCAGTACCCGACGCTCAAGCATGTCAGGCTCGGCTGCGCCGGGGGCGAGACGACGACGACCTTCATGGAGGGAGGAGTCTGCGACTACCCCCACGGCTCGCAGCTCGCCGAGGCGGTCAGCTTCCTGCACGCACACCAGAAGTTCGTCGCGTTCGTCACCATCGACATCGGCTGGAACGACTTCCCGTGCCAGGACGGCGTCTCCTGCATCCCTGACGGGCTGGCCTCCATCGGGTCGAACCTCCCCGTGATCCTCGCCACGCTGAGGGATGCAGCCGGGCCGGATGTCCCGATCGTCGGGGCGACGCTGTACGACATCTTCCTCGCCTACTGGTTCACGGATCCGGCCAAGGCCCAGCTGTCGGTCGACGTGATCGCCGGGACCCCGAACGGCGGGATCAACGACTTCGTGGCCGGCATCTACGCGATGAAGCACATCCGCGTCGCCGACGTGGAGGGTGCCTTCAACACGACCGTGCCGTTCTCGGTCACGGTGCCGCCGGGGATCCCCCTGAGCGTGGCGACGATCTGCGCCTATACGTGGGTCTGCGAGCCGGCGCCGCTGGGCCCGGACAACCACGCGAAGACCGCAGGCTACGCCGCGATGGCGGAGGCATTCGCGGAGCAGCTGTTTCCCTAGGCGCGGCGCGCGCGATCGATGAGGGGTCGGGCCGCCGCCCGGCTCCTCATCCCATTGTCGCGTGGGGTCGTCGCGCCGATGTCGACGGGCGGGCGTGGAACGGGCAACCGGGTCCCGGGCACGGACTATCGCGTGACCTCCCGGTCGTCGATCTCCCGGCGGGTTCGATCCAGCGAGGTGTGGACGGTCCCAACACCGAGCCGCATTGGTTGACGTGCCTACTCGCCACGGTCAGTGAGAACTGCTCCGAGATCCGCCTCCCAGATCCGCGCCGCGTCGGTGCCCCCGGTGGCCAACGATCCGAACAGGAGCAGGCGCCCGCCATGCGCGACGTCTTCGAGCGACGTCGAGGCGCACCCTTGGGCGGGCTCGAAGGCGGTCGAACCGAGGATGGCGTTCCAGAGACGGCCGTCGTGCGATGTCCAGACCACGGGCCGGCTGCCGGCAGCATCACTGTTGCCGACGGCCACGAAGCCGTAGGGGCCACGGGCCACGGCCGCCATCGCGGATGCCGACCCGTCGACCGTGGCCGCGTCCCACGTCCTCCCGTCCTGCGACGTCCAGGCCGCCGCGATGCCGCCGGGGACCGCGCCTGCGGGCGCCGTGGAGCCCACGGCGACGATGGTGTCGCCCGCCGAGATCGCGTCGTTGACGGCGCCGGGCGCTGGTCTCTCCTCCCAGGCAGGTCTTGTGGCGGAAGGTGAACGGGACGAGAGACTGGCGGCTGGGCTGATGGAGGTGCCACAGCCGGCAACCATCCCCGCCGCCACGAGCACGGCGGCTGCTCGGACCGGCGCTGACACGTTGCCGAAACGTCGCTGCAAGGTTCGGTTCCCCACCTCACACCTCGCGCGGCGTGGCGCTGTGCGGTCGGAGCCGAAGCTAGACCTGATCGCCCAGGCCACCGTAGGTGCCGGTCTGGCCCGTGGCGAGAGGCGAACGGCCCCCGGACGCCCGTGTCGAGCCAATCCGAAGAGCGGAGCGCCCGGTGCGGAGCCTGAGCTTCTCAGACGATCAGCGCCGGATCGTTGCTCGAGGCCTGGATCGTCCCTGCCCGAGCGCCAAACGCCTATCGCGGCGGCCTACCCAGACCTGCCAGCATTGCCCGTGCCAGCGCCACCATCTGGCCGGCCGGAATCCCGCCTTGCCGACTGTACATGTGGAAGCCGTAGCGGCCCTGAACGACCCACAGGTCGTGCCCAGGTGTCCCGGTGGTGAAGGCAACCTCGGCCAGTCCGGCAACGTCGGTCGCGTTCGGGAAGCCCGGGTCGGTCCGTACCGAGTCCCAGAGGTGGTTCCCGCTCCCGTCGGCCGAGGCATCGAAGACCAGGATGTCGACGCCCGCTGGCCGACCCTGGACGTCGAGTTCAGTCATCGAGTAGAGGCATTGAAGGACCATCGTCTTGAACGGGACGGCGTTTGCATCCGGCCCCTGGCTCAGGGCCGGTGTGGCGGCCTTGGCCTCCGCCAGCGTCGGGCAGTTCCTGTAACTCAACGGACCGCCGGCATCCGGGGCCGCCGTGACGATCTCGGCCGATGCGCCGACGTTCGACGGAGCGGGAATCGCCGACGACAGGAGGCCACATCCGGCCGGCAAGCCACCAATGGCGACCATCAAGGCGATCGCTGCGGTTCGGCGCATCTGGCTCATCTCCACCAACCTGGCATTCACCGAGAAGGCACGCATCCAACCGCCGTCGAGAGTCGAACGTCACGGCCCCCGGACGCCCGGTGTGCGTCCCTCCTCCGAGAGGAGCGGAGCGCCCGGTGCGGCGCCGGAGTCGCGAGAACCCACGCAGGCGGCCAGCCGAGCAGGTGCGGGCGGCCAGGGTGCGGGCCGCTTGGGCCTGCCCGTCACGCTGGGGCGATCCGTCGCTGCTTGATGCGCCCCGCGTCGGCCTCGAATGGCCCCGCGCCGAGGCCATACGTCTGGACGATCGGTTGCATCGCCGATGGGAACTCGGCGATCGAGGACCGGTAGTCGATGTTGAGGTTGCGCAGCCCGTCGCGCAGACGATCGGACATCCTGGTCCGCCAGGGGTCATCCACGCCGGCCGTGTCGGTGAGCTCGAGCGCGACCGAAGGTCGGGGCATCCCGGTCTCATCCTCGATAACCGACAGCAGGAACGAGTGGAGCCGGGGGACGAGGTCGGGGTCTCGATAGACGATCGTCTCGATGTCCTCCGGGTAGATGTTCGCCCCCATGACGCTGATGGTCGCGTCCCGGCGGCCCAGGACCCACAGGAACGGGAGAGGGATCGGTCGAACCCAAGGCAGGAGACCGCGCGGGCCGGCCGTCTCTGGCGCCGAGCCGAGGCGCGAGATGTCGTAGCCGTATCGCCGCAGCGTCGCCGCGGCGGTCTTGAATTCGACCAGCCCGCCCTCGTCGTGGACGTTGTAGCGGATCCGCGGCGCGAGCAGGTCGAGGCGGCTCACCGTGCACACGATCTCGTGGTCCTCGTTGACCTCGAGGAAATGGATGAGCGGGTTGTACTGGAAGACCATCGGCAGGCGCGAGTCGTGGCCGAAGAGCGCCTCCCGCACGTCCGGTCGCGCCCGGGCAAGACGGCGGATGGCGATGCTCACCGGCGACTCCCCGGCCATCCCGATCTCGATGTCGGTCGCGCCGTAGCCCGAGAATACCGACCGGAAGCGACCGAGCAGGAGGTCGCGAAGCTCCTCGGACATCCCCTCACCGCCGACAAGGGCGTGCAGCTGGTAGCGGGCCCATGGGAACCCGCGGCGGTCGCCCTCGTCGAGGAGGTGCTTCAGGAAGGGCGGATAGCCGGAGATCAGGAACCGGTAGCCGGAACCCAGGTAGTCGAGCGTCGAGAGGATCTTGTCGAGGTCGGGGCCGACCGACTTGACGATCCCGTGGCGCATCATCCCGAGGCTCATGTTGAAGCCGGCCGCCCAGGCTCCCATCGAGAAGGCGTTGATCGTGACGAGGGGCTTGTTGCCGAACGCATAGCGGGCGAAGAAGCCGATGTTCCGGTGGGCGACCTCGCGCTCGCGGTGCCCGCGGATCCAGTTGTAGGGGGTGCCGGTCGAGCCGCTCGACTCGTCGATCGTCGTGCCCGGGTAGGGGACGGCGCCGTCGACGCACCGTTCGAGGAAGCCGAACCGATCGACGTACGAGCGCTTGTCGGTCTCAGGCAGGCGGGCCAGGATACCGAGGGGATACAGCGATCGGCCGCGGACGCCCGCATCCTGCAGGAAGCGCCGGTAGGCCGGCACGTTGCGCACCGCGCGCCAGGCGGCTCGCTCCGCGCGGAGCTGGCCGAGTCCTGCCAGGATCCAGGCCGGCGTGTGCTCGAAGAGCGCCTTCAGCCAGCCGTACCGCAGGCCGACGGTCTTGAACGTGACGTCGAGCGGGAAGAGCCAGAGGCCGCGTCCCACCCCGACGACGGATGCCGTCCAGGCGGGCCAGGGATGTCCGCTTGGCGCTGGCTCGTGCACCTTGCGATCACCCATGGTGACCTCCCGCCGGGTCTCTGCCGCCATCCCTTTCGGACGGTGAAGCTGCCCTTCGTCGGCATCCATCAGCCACCCCGCGCCGCGTCCATGAACGAGACGGCCCAGCGCGCCCACGCGTCCGAGCACCTCGTGATCGCCTCACCGTGCTTGGCGCCCTGGCAGATCTCGAGCCCGATCGGGACCCCCACCTCCAGGGCCGCGCGCAGGTTGCGCTCGGCGCTCTCGCTGGGCCGATCCAAGACATCCGCCGAGCCGTGGATCAGGAGAACCGGCCGGTCACCGACGCGGGTGATGGTGCGCACCGGGTCGACGGTGGTGATGTCGCCACCGATCCTGAGCGACGCGGCGGTGACGATCGCCCACGATCCCGGCCACGCGGGCTGGCCCCTCTCGGTCTCGAGGACGTTGCCCAGCTGGGCGGACACTGTTGCATGCATCGAATCGAGGACGAGGGCCCGGACGCGCGGGTCACCGCCTGCCTCGGCGAGCGCCGCGGCGGCACCGTTCGAGTTGCCCATGACGCCGATCCAGGACGGGTCCTTGGTCCGAACCAGCCAGTCGATCATTGCCCGGAGGTCAAGCTGCTCGTGAAGGCCCCAGGTCGAGTCGGCGGGACCGCTCCTGCCGCTGTTGCGCAGGTCGAGCAGCACGAGGTTGTAGGCCGCGTGGAACGGTGGTGCGTACTTGAGGACGCCGCTCTTGTTCGTCTTGCCACCGTGGACGATCAGCACGGTCGGGCCCGTCGGGCCGACCGTGCGCGCCGCCGGGATGTACCAGCCGGCGATCCGGACGCCGTCGGCCGAGACCACCGCGCTGCCGGCGGTCTCACCCTGTGACCTGCACGTCAGCATGTTCGGGTTCGCGGACGCGAGGCGCAGGTCGTCGGCCCTGTCGTAGTTGATCGCCTCGTACTCCCAGCCGAACGCCGTGCCCGGCGTCTCGCACTCAGTCCCCAGCTTGGCCGAGCTGACGGCCTCCGACGAGCCGACCACGCCAACGAAGCCCGTGTACCCGAGGGCGGCGAGGAGTGCGACCACGACCGCGCCCACGGAGAGCCGGCGCCAGGCCGGCCGCATCTCGTGCCATGTCGACCGGGCAGCGGCCCTTGGATCTCGACGCCAGCCGATCGACGTGCCGACGGCGAAACCGAGGCTGACGAGCGCCGCCTCGACGACGGCCCCGAGGACCCAGAACGGACCCGGGTGGATCATTCCGGAGAGCCCGGCAAGGGCGTAGCAGGCCGCGACCCCGAGCCAGGCCAGCCACACGAGCGTGCCCTTGCCCGCGATCGCGCCGGCAGCCATGCCGACCAGGATCCAGAGGGTCCAGGCCCACGTCGACTCGGGAAACGCCCACGCCACCGCGAGAAGTCCCGCCGCCACCACCAGGAAGGAGCCGACGGCTCGCCAGTAGCCCCGCCCCACCTCTCCGCTTGCCACGCCTCACCCTCCTCGTGTTCGGCTGTGACGGCCAGACGCTCGGTCCCGGTGCACGTCCCATCCCTCTGGCTCAACGGTGTTCCGCGACCGGACGATTCCTCATGCCGCGCCAGGCGGTGAAGATCATGACGACGCCTGCGGCGAGGAGGAGGCCGAACAGCGCGAACGAGGCCCAGCCGTTCAGCACGCCCACGATCCCGGTCCCGAACATCGGGCCGTCGAGCGACCCGCGCTCGTAACCCCCAGAAGCCCGCTAAAGAGCGTGACGAACCCCGTAATCGCGATGAGGACGACGCCGAGGAGCGCCTCGAGCAGGAAGCCCCACATCGACCGAAGGTAGACGCCGAGGGCGGCGAAGAAGTTGAGGCAGCCCCACGCGGCGAGGGCCGGAGCGCCCCACCCCACGGCGAGGGCGAGCAGGCCCACTCCGACCGCTACTGACGCGACGACGCCGATCCACAAAGGAAGCCAGCCTCTGCGGATCTCCGGCTTCGGGCTCATCTCGGACCCCTGGCTCTCCGGGACGCATCCGCCGGCGGGTCGGTCTGGCCAGCGGCTCAGCGCGGTCCCAGCGGCCGGGTTGTGGGCCCCGCGTCAGAGCATCCCGCTGGCGGTGAGGATGACGGTGGCACAGCCACCGTCGAGGGCCGAATGTCACGGCCCCCGGACGCCTTGCCGCGGTCCCCGTCCCATACGGATGACACTGCCATCCAAGGAGACGCGAATCGTCACGTCGCCCGACGAGATGGTGTGCGGCGCTGAGCCACGAGAGCCGCCGTCATCCCTCCCTCTCCGCCGCCGCACTCGGGGCCCCTGCTATGATCGGCGTGCCGTGCTAGGCGGGGAACTAGCGGTGCCCTGTACCTGCAATCCGCTCCAGCAGGGCTGAATTCCCACCCGAGGTCAACGTCTTCGAGTGCCGCCGGCCTGGATGGCGCCGAGGACCGGGTCCCGCGCAGCGACGACACGTGAACCGCGTCAGGTCCGGAAGGAAGCAGCGCTAAGCGAGGTTCGCCGGGTGCCGCGGCACGGCCTGGTCTGAGCCGTCCTCATCGGAGGGCGCGGGGACGCGACGATCGACGGTGGGTGCACGGCATTTCGCCTTTTTGCGGCCCGAAGGAGCCTCGTGAGCTCGACCCCCTCCCACCAGGCGCTCTACCGGCGCTGGCGTTCCCAGCGGTTCGCCGAGGTCGTCGGCCAGGAGGCCGTGGTGGCAACCCTTCGCAATGCGATCCGGAGCGGAAGGTCGGCCCATGCCTACCTGTTCGTGGGGCCGCGGGGGACCGGCAAGACCTCCGCTCGCCCGGATCGTCGCCAAGGCCGTCAACTGTCCCAACGTGGCCGACGGTGAGCCCTGCGACGCCTGCCCGAGCTGCGACGCGATCCGGGAGGGTCGGGCCCTGGACGTCGTCGAGCTCGACGCCGCCTCCAACAACCGGGTCGACGACATCCGCGAGCTCCTGCCCCGGATCTACACCGCTCCGGCCGACCTGCCGACGAAGGTCTTCATCATCGACGAGGTCCAGCGGATCACCCAGGGTTGGGATGTCCTCCTCAAGACGCTCGAGGAACCACCGCCGCACGTCCTCTTCATCTTCTGCACGACCGACAGCAGCCAGATCCGTCCCGCCGTGATCTCTCGGGTCCAGCGCTTCGACTTCCGCCCGCTGCCCCGGCCCCTGATCGAGGGCAAGCTCAAGCCGAATCCTGGAGGCCGACGAGCGGACCGCCCAGCCTGACGCGATCGAGCTGGTGGCACGACTGGCCGACGGCGGCATGCGGGACGCCGAATCGATCCTCGACCAGCTCCTGTCGGCCGGGGGCGACGACCTCACGGCCGACGCGGTCCGCGATCTCCTTGGCCTTGCCGACGCGGAGACGGTGGCGAGCTTCTCCGGCGCGCTCGTCGCCGGCGACCCGGCCGCGGGGATCGCAGTGCTCGATGCGCTCGAGGATCGCGGGCGCGACCTGGGCAGCTTCGCCGGGCAGGTCGTGGACGCCCTTCGCGCCGCCTTGCACCTCGCCCTTGCCGGCCGGTCGGCGGCGGACCCGCTTGCGGCGCGCGGCGTCACACCGCTGGCGGCGGCGGCGCGGCGCCTGTCCGCGATCGACTCCTCGCGGCCCGGTCCGGGCGGCCTGCGGCTGGCGATGGAGCTCGCCCTCTTCGACGCCGCGGCGGCGGGCGCGCCTCCGGCAGCGGCCTCCGTCCCAGCGGACGGCGCGCCTCCGGTGGCGGCGACGACAGTCCGCGCGGGCACGGTCCCGGCGCTCCCGACGGCGGTATCCGTCCCCGCTGCCACGGTCCCGGCGCTGGCTCCGGCGACAGGAGCGCCGCGCTCGGCCCCTGGCGGGGTTCCGATCTCCGGCCAAGCGGCAGCCACTCCGGTCGGAGTGGCTGCCGCCCCGAGCAGCGAGCTCCCCGCCCCGCGCGTGGAGCCAACCCCGCCGGACGCGGAGTCCGCCCCGACTCCCGCAGCAAAGCGTCGCGGCGCTCCGCGCAGCGCCTCCCAATCGGTCGCGCCGACGCCCCCGGCCGCTCCCTCGCCGGCTCCTGCGGGCGCTTCCGACCCTGCGACTTCCGGTCCCGAGCCGGTGGCGGACGCCACCCCTGGCGTTGCCCTCGACGAGCTTCGACGGCGCTGGCCCGAGGTCGTGGCTCTCATCAGCCGCCATCCACCGACGAAGCCCCTCATCGAGGCGTGCCGGCCGATCGCCGTCGAGGGCGCCGTGGTCACGCTCGGGTTCCCCGAGAGCCAGCTCTTCCTGCGCGACGTCGCGGATCGCCGCCGGGCCACGCTCGAGGACGGCCTCGGCCGGGTGCTCGGCCGTCCCGTCTCTGTGCGCTGCGTAGCCACGAACGTGGACCCCGAACCCGCCGCGCCGGCCGACGCCGAAGGCGCTGCCGTGCTGCGCGCCGCGCGGGACGTGTGGGGCGATGACCTGGTCGAGGCCCCGGAGGTACGCTGACCTCTCCCCCGGGCGACGGACCGGGCGCGGATGCGCCAGACTTCGCGAGGACGAGACGATCGCCCGGGCGGCCGCCCGGGAGGCCAGGAGGCGACCCACCCGATGAGCTTCGGCAACCTCCAGAAGATGGCGCTCCAGATGCAGCGCGACGTCGCCCGCGTCGAAGACGAGCTTCGCGAGGCGCGCCTCGAAGGCACGGCCGGCGGCGGCGTCGTGCGTGCCGTCGTCAGTGGCAAGCAGGAGCTCGTCGAGCTCCACATCGACCCGGACGCGGTCGACCCGGCGGACGTCGAGATGCTCCAGGATCTCGTCGTCGCGGCGGTCAACGACGCCGTGCGCTCCTCTCGCGAGCTCGAGAAATCCAAGATGGCGGCGATCACCGGCGGGCTTCGCCTCCCGGGCATGTGACCAACCTGCCGGACGGCGCCGCATGTCCACTCCCCTGATCGAACCGGTCGCGCGCCTCATCGAGGCGTTCGCTCGCCTGCCCGGGATCGGTCCCAAGACGGCGCAGCGCCTGACGTACCACCTCCTGCGTGCCCCCGACGCCGAGGCCCGAGCGCTCGCCGTCGCCCTCGTGGCGGTCCGCGACGAGGTCGTGTTCTGCGACACCTGCTTCAACATCAGCGACGCGCCCGCCTGTCCCATCTGCCGTGATCCCGGCCGGGATGCCGTACGGCTGTGCATCGTGGAGGAGCCCCTCGATGTGCTCGCCATCGAGCGCACCGGCGAGTGGCACGGCCGCTACCACGTCCTGCATGGGGCGATCAGCCCCATGGACGGGATCGGCCCCGACCGCCTCCGCATCGCCGAGCTCCTCGAGCGCGTGATCATGGCCGAGGAGGCCGGCGAGCCGGTGGCCGAGGTGATCCTGGCGACGAACCCATCCCTCGAGGGCGATGCAACCGCGATGTACATCGCCGAGCGCCTGGCCGGCCACGTCGCATCGATCACGCGGATCGCGCGCGGCCTCCCAGTCGGCGGCGACCTGGAATACGCGGACGAGGTAACCCTGATCCGGGCCCTCCAGGGCCGCCGGGCGCTCGAGGAGGTCGGGTGAGCAACCTGGTCTTTGAAGTCCTTCTGCGGCTCGCGAAGGCGCTCGCGGCCCTCATGCTCGGCGTGGTGCTGTGGGTCATCCTCGTGGGGCCCCTGGGCGCGGCGGCGACCCCCGAGCTCGCGCTTCTGTGCTGGCTCTCTGGCGGAGCCTTCATCCTGCTCGTTGAGTCCAGCCCGATCTGACCCGCACGGGCCCGGCGTGTTGTGCGCGTCCAGATACGTCCGTGACACCGGGACCTGGGCGCGGCGGGAGCGCTGACGCGTCGCAGACGGGCTGAGAGCCCCCGTACGCTGGTGGTGTCTGACATCAGCACGGAGGGCTCTCGATGCGGAAGTCTACCCGCCACCGGCGACGACCCCAGGGCACGAATACGCGGCGCCACGTGGTCGTGGCGCCGGCCGGGATCCCGACCGTGCGGCGGCTGCCGCCCGACCTGTCCCGAGCCGCCCGCGTCCGGCTCGACATGCTCGACTGGCACCGGGCCCACGGGGAGAACGTGGCCCGTACCGCCCGCCACTTCGGGTACGCCCGCCCGACGGTGTACCGCTGGCTCGGTCGCTTCGACCGGAACCGCCTCGAGAGCCTCGAGGACCGCAGCTCGAGGCCCGCCCGCCGCCGGCACCCCACCTGGACCCTGGCCCAGCTCCTCGCCGTCCGCCGCCAGCGCGAGCGGTATCCCCGCTGGGGCAAGGACAAGCTCCGGGTCCTCCTTCGGCGCGAGGGGATCCGCCTGTCGGTCAGCATGGTGGGCCGGATCCTCGCCCGCCTGCGGGCCACCGGTGAGCTCCGTGAGCCGGCCCACCGGCGGGTCGGCGTCCGGCAGCGGCGCTGGCAGCGCCCGTACGCGGTCCGGCGGCCGGCGGACTGGGTGGTCAGTCGGCCCGGCGACCTCGTCGAGCTCGACACGCTCGACATCCGGCCGCTGCCGGACCGGGCCTGGAAGCAGTTCACCGCCCGCGACCTCGTGTCACGCTGGGACGTCGTCGAGCTGGGACGTCGGGCGACCGCCGCGGCCGCGGCCGCGGTCCTTGATCGTCTCGCCGAGCGGATGCCGTTCGCGGTCCGGGCGATCAGCATCGACAACGGCTCCGAGTTCATGGCCGAGTTCGAGGCCGCCTGCGCGACCCGCGGCATCCGCCTCTTCGTCCTGCCGCCCCGCTCGCCCAAGCTCCACGGCGCCGTCGAGCGGGCGAACCGGACCCACACCGAGGAGTTCTACGAGGTCACCACCGCCGAGCCCGAGCTCGAGGCCTTCCAGGCCGAGCTCCTCGCCTGGGAGACGACGTACAACACGATCCGGCCCCACCAGGCCCTGGGCTACCTCACCCCGGCCGAGTACCT
>CAVUGM010000006.1:0-1187500 GCA_963741085.1 uncultured Chloroflexia bacterium | reverse complement strand
GTATCCCGGACTCCCCCGGCGCCGACCGCTTGGTCAGACGCGGGAGGGGGTCAAGCTACTAAGGGCACGGGGTGGATGCCTTGGCGCCAAGAGCCGATGAAGGACGTGGCAGGCTGCGAAAAGCTTCGGGGAGTCGCGAGCAGACGTTGATCCGGAGATGTCCGAATGGGGAAACCCCACCGGGGTAATGCCCGGTGACCCCTGGCTGAATCAAATAGGCCAGGTGGAGGTAAGCCAGCGAACTGAAACATCTCAGTAGCTGGAGGAAAAGAGATCATTCCCTGAGTAGTGGCGAGCGAAACGGGAATAGCCCAAACTCACTCAGCGCGATAGGCGGCAGCCGTTTCTGAGTGGGGGTTGTAGGAGTCGATCATCGAGGCCCTGCCGGGCCTCGGCGGAGTTACAAAGTCGATCGCTAGTCGAACTGCCCTGGAACGGCAGGCCAGAGAGGGTGAGAGCCCCGTAGGCGAAAGCGAGACGACCTCCGAGATCGGCCACCTGAGTACCACGTGGAAGGTCTCTCATGTGGGAAGCTGGGCGGACCACCGTCCAAGGCTAAATACTCTTGGCGACCGATAGTGAACGAGTACCGTGAGGGAAAGGTGAAAAGCACCCCGGAAGGGGAGTGAAATAGTACCTGAAACCTCGTGCCTACAAGCAGTCAGAGGGTGTTGCCGGCGTAACAGCCGGTAGCCTGATGGCGTGCCTTTTGAAGAATGAGCCGACGAGTTACGTGCACGTGGCGAGGTTAAGTCCGAGAAGGACGGAGCCGGAGCGAAAGCGAGTCTGAATAGGGCGTCGAGTCGCGTGCAGTAGACCCGAAACCGAGTGACCTATCCATGGGCAGGCTGAAGCGGAAGTAACGTTCCGTGGAGGGCCGAACTCACTAGCGTTGAAAAGCTAGGGGATGACCTGTGGATAGAGGTGAAATGCCAATCGAACTCGGAGATAGCTGGTTCTCCCCGAAATGCCTTTAGGGGCAGCCTCGGGTGGTCAATCGCGGGGGTAGAGCGCTGGATGGGCTAGGGGGCTTCCCGCTTACCAACCCCAACCAAACTCCGAATCCCGCGATTTATACAGCCCGGGAGTGAGACTGCGAGGGCTAAGCTTCGTGGTCAAAAGGAAAACAGTCCGGACCGTCAGCTAAGGTCCCTAAATCCAAGCTAAGTGGCAAAGGATGTGGAATCGCACAGACAACCAGGATGTTGGCTCAGAAGCAGCCACCATTGAAAGAGTGCGTAACAGCTCACTGGTCAAGTGGTTCCGCGCCGAAAATGTAACGGGGCTCAAGCTTGGTACCGAAGCTACGGATCGGCCGCCAGGTTCGCCTGGTGGCCGGTGGTAGGGGAGCGTTCTGTTCGCAGTGAAGGTCGACCGTGAGGACGGCTGGAGCGGACGGAAGTGCGAATGTCGGCATGAGTAGCGAGATGTGGGTGAGAATCCCACACGCCGGAAGCCTAAGGTTTCCTGAGGAAGGCTTGTCCGCTCAGGGTTAGTCGGGCCTAAGCCGAGGACGAACGTCGTAGGCGATGGACATCCGGTTGATATTCCGGAACCACCAGAGATCGTTTGCACCGCAAGGTGCCGCCCGGAGGACGCGAACGGAGGTTGGCCGGCATTGGTCGGTCGAGTCCACGAGCTGATCCCGGGTGAGAGCAAGGGCATGACACGGCACGGTAGCTCGAGCGCCTTATTGGATTGGCGTCCAAGCCGGTAGGGGGAGGAGACAGGTAAATCCGTCACCTCATCAACCCCGAGCAGCGATGGTAAGCGGCGCATGCCGCAATTCGAGTGAGCCGAGCTGGCGAGAAAAGTGTCTAGCGAGATCAAAGGTGCCCGTACCGCAATCCGACACAGGTAGGCGGGTAGAGAATACCAAGGTGATCGGGAGAACCCTCGTTAAGGAACTCGGCAAAATGGCCCCGTAACTTCGGGAGAAGGGGCGCTCCGCATGTCGGAGCCGCAGTGAAAAGGCCCAGGCGACTGTTTAGCAAAAACACAGGTCTCTGCTAAAGCGAAAGCTGACGTATAGGGGCTGACGCCTGCCCAGTGCCGGAAGGTTAAGAGGAGGGGTGCAAGCTCTGAATCGAAGCCCCGGTAAACGGCGGCTGTAACTATAACAGTCCTAAGGTAGCGAAATTCCTTGTCGGGTAAGTTCCGACCCGCACGAATGGCGTAACGATCTGGGCGCTGTCTCAACGAGGGACCCGGCGAAATTGAAGTACGAGTGAAGATGCTCGTTACCCGCGACAGGACAAAAAGACCCCGTGGAGCTTTACTGCACCCTGACATTGGATTGGGGTTCAGCTTGTGTAGGATAGGTGGGAGGCTGTGAAGCTGGGGCGCTAGCCTCGGTGGAGCCGACGTTGAAATACCACCCTTGTTGGATTTCGGTTCTAACCGCGACCCGTAATCCGGGCGCGGGACAGTATCAGGCGGGCAGTTTGACTGGGGCGGTCGCCTCCTAAAGTGTAACGGAGGCGCCCAAAGGTTCCCTCAGCCTGAATGGAAACCAGGCGTAGAGTGCAAAGGCATAAGGGAGCTTGACTGCGAGACCCACAAGTCGAGCAGAGACGAAAGTCGGGCTTAGTGATCTGGTACCTCCGAGTGGAAGGGGTATCACTCAACGGATAAAAGCTACCCCGGGGATAACAGGCTGATGGTGCCCAAGAGTTCACATCGACGGCACCGTTTGGCACCTCGATGTCGGCCCGTGGCATCCTGGGGCGGAAGTACGTCCCAAGGGTTCGGCTGTTCGCCGATTAAAGCCGCACGCGAGCTGGGTTCAGAACGTCGTGAGACAGTTCGGTCTCTATCCGTCGTGGGCGTAGGGAACTTGAGAGGAGCTGCTCCTAGTACGAGAGGACCGGAGTGGACGAACCGCTGGTGTGCCAGTTGTCCCGCCAGGGGCATTGCTGGGTAGCTATGTTCGGTTGGGATAAGCGCTGAAAGCATCTAAGTGCGAAGCTCGCCTCGAGATGAGGTTCCCCACCGGGTTAACCGGGTAAGACCGCAGGGAGACCACCTGTTTGATAGGCGGCGCGTGGAAGTCCGGCGACGGATGAAGCTAAGCCGTACTAATGGTCGAGGGCTTGACCTCTTCCGCGACTGACCAAGGGTCAGCGCCGCGAGAAGGACCGTGGTACACCGGGCGCAGGGCGCCCTGAATTCGCGAGATTGAAGATCCCCGGCGCCTCCCGCGCACGTCGCGTGGTGGAGCCGCTGCCGACCGCACTCGATCAGACGCATGAAATCCTGGTGACTCTAGCGGAGAGGCCACACCCGTTCCCATCCCGAACACGGAAGTCAAGCTCTCCAGCGCCGAAGATACTGAGAGGGCAGCCTTTCGGGAAAATAGGTCGTCGCCAGGATTTCTGCGTTTCCGGGCTCGGGTGTTTGTCGGGCTGCGCGCGACGACGACGGCGCCTCGCGGCACGATGCCGCCCAACCCCTGCGGCGCGCGGACCCCCTGCGGCGCGCGGACCCCCTGCGGCGCCCGGACCCGCGGGGCGCTGCCGCCACGCCCCGGCTAATCTGTCGGCATGACCGAGCTTCGCGAGCCCGTGCTTCCCTCCGACGCCGCGCCGCTCGATGCCTGTCCCAACCTGGCCTCAGTCGACGGTCCCTGGCACGCCGCTCGCCCGTCGCGGGCCCATCGCTGCAGGCTCCTCGCCGAGGGTCGCCCGACGCTCGAGCGCCAGGCGGAGCACTGTCTTGTCGCGGACCACGTCCTGTGTCCGACCTGGCTCGAAGCGGCCGGGTCGGCGGCCCACTACTCCGGTCGGCCGGGCCCGTTCGTGATGACCGCGCCGGTCGTTCTCGAGGGCCCCGGTGTCGGGATGCCCAGCCAGAGGGTGGCGCGACGGCTCGTGGCGCCTGCCACCGTGGTGGTCGCGGGCGTGGCCATCGGGGCGTTCCTGCTGGCGCGTGGCCCCCTCACGCCGGGGACCTCGAGCGCCGGGAACGTCGCATCGAGTCCCACCCCGGTCGCGACGCCGACGCCGACAGCGGCAGTTCCGACGGCTCCCGCGACCCCGGCCGCGACGGCCCAGCCATCTCCGCCGCCCGCCCCGACCCCCGTCCCGCTCGCGACGCCGCGACCGACGACCTACCGGGTCCGGCCGGGCGACTCGCTGAGCGGAATCGCGGCGAAGTTCGGAACTTCCGCCGTGGCACTTGCCAGGCTCAACAAGATCACGAATCCGTCGCTCATCCGCGTCGGCCAGGTCCTGACGCTGCCCTGATCGGGCGCCCGAGGTCACGTGGCGGCATGGCCGCCGGGCCGCGACAGGCACTCGGCTGGGTGCCACGGCGGCCCGGTTCACTGGCGTTGGCGGCGTCTCAGCGCTGGCAGGTCCGGCAGAACGAGGTCGCCTCCCGACCTCCGACCTGGCTGATCGCGCCGCCGCACCGCGGACATGCCTCACCCCCGCGCAGGTGCACCGCGAGGTGGTCGCGGACCTGCTTCTCGAAGGTGGGAGGTACGCGCTCGCGGAGGAGGTCGATGGCGGCCGAGAGGGTGGACCGGGTCGCCGCGTAGAGCTCGGCCGTCTCCTCAGGCGCCAGGCTGGCGCGACGCCGGAACGGGCTCAGGCGTGCGGCCCACAGGATCTCGTCACTGTAGGCATTGCCGATCCCCGCCACGAAGGCCTGGTTGCGGAGCAGCGGCTTGAGCTCCCCGGGGTGACGGCGAATGCGCGCCTGCCACGTCTCCAGGGTCAGCGCCGGGTCGTCGGCGTCCGGGCCGAGCTCGGCGATGCCCGGCACCGCGGTGGCGTCGCCGCGCCGGGTTACGTAGAGCTTGCCCATCCGCGTCGGGTCGAGATAGCGCATGTCGATGGGTCGCTCGCCGGGTGCGATCCAGGGCGCGGCGGCCAGCCACTCCGCCGGAGGGCGTGGGCTGCCGTCGCGTGGTCCGAACGTGAAGGCGACGGCCGGCTTCGGTTTCGCGGCGTCCGGCGGCGCCAGCCCGAGCCGCCCCGTGAGCATCGGCGCCACCCAGATGTCGTGTTCGGCGAGGTGGACGACCAGGTGCTTGCCCCTCCGACCGACGTCGAGAACGAGATCGCCCGTGAGCTCGGACACCTGTCCTGGCGTCGCCCGAAGGACGAGCGGATCGACCACCCTGACGAGAGTGAGCCGGCGCCCCGGAAGCACGGCGTCGAACGCATCGGCGACGATCGCGAGGTCCGGTAGCTCGGGCACGCGCAGGATTGTAGCGGTCACACCCCTGTGCTAGACTCGCGCGGCCCCAGCCGGGGCGACAGCCGAAGAGCGAACCCGACCGACGCGACCGGAGGGACGGACCGCACGCATCGCGCACGGACCGCGAACCTGGACCCAGACGACGGCTCGAGTGAATCTCGGCCGTCGTTCCATGTCTCGGGGCGGAAACCAGACCAGGAGCACGAACCCTTGACGGAAGAGCAGCAGCAGCCGACCACCCCGGAGGCCGCGGCGCAGGACGCGCCGGTCGAGGCCGCCGAGGCAGCGGTGACGGCCCAACCGGCAGTCGCGGTGGTCGAAGAGATGGAAGCGGCCGAGGCCGCCGACGAGCTTGCGGCGGAGGCGATCGTGGCGGACGCCGTGGCCGAGGGGCTCGCCACCGAGGCGGTGGAGGTCGAGATCGAGTCTGGCGAGCTTGCCGCCGAGGCGTCCGTCGCGGACGTCGTGGCCGAGGAGCTGGTCGAGGACGCGGTCGTGGCCGAGACGATTTCCGAGGAGCTCGCGGAAGACGCCGTGGCCGAGGAGACCGTCGCCGAGGAGCTCGTCTCGGAAGCGGCCGTCGCCGAGGCCGTGTCCGACGAGCTGGCCGACGAGGCCGTGGCCGCCACGGCGGCCGGCGACCGTGACGCCGCCGAGGAGCTCGCGGCCGAGTCCTACGCCGCCGACGAGGTGGCAGGGGAGCTCGTCGTCGAGGCCGTGGCCGTCGAGGCCGCCGCCGAGGAGCTCGCGGCCGAGTCCTACGCCGCCGACGAGGTGGCAGGGGAGCTCGTCGTCGAGGCCGTGGTGGCCCAGGATGCCGCCGAGGAGCTCGCGGCCGAGTCCTACGCCGCCGACGAGGTGGCCGCCGAGCTGGCTGTCGAGGCCGTGGTCGTCGAGGCCGCCGCCCAGGAGCTGTCCGCCGAGGCCGTCGAGGCCGCCGAGCTCGCCGATGAGCTGGCCCACGCGCCCGCCGCGGAGCCTGCCGCGCCGCTCGGCCCGGAGCCGGCCACGATGGCCGAGCTGCTCGCCGAGCAGGACGCCGACATCCGCAGCTTCAAGCACGGTGACGTCGTCGAAGGCACGGTCGTGCGCATCGACCGCGACGAGATCCTCGTCGACATCGGCGCCAAGAGCGAAGGCGTGGTCAGCAACCGCGAGCTGTACGGTCGCAACGCCGAGTCGGCGCCGGCCCTCGCGATCGGAGACACGGTCCTGGTCTACGTCCTGCAGCCGGAATCGCCGGAGGGTCACGTCGTCCTCTCGCTGCGCCGCGCCGGCCTCGAGCGCAAGTGGCGCGCCATGCAGGAGCAGTTCGAGGCAGGCGTCATCATCGAGGCGCCGGTCATCGACCACAACAAGGGCGGCCTGATCGTCGACTGTGGGATCCGCGGCTTCGTACCGATCAGCCAGATCGTCGACTTCCCGCGCCGGCCGCAGAACGAGCAGCCGCGCGATGCGGCCCAGGAGATCGCCGAGAAGCTGCAGCCCTATGTCGGCCGCCGCCTGCGGCTGAAGATCCTCGAGGTCAACCGCAAGGCGAACCGCCTGATCCTCTCGGAGAAGGTGGCGCTCTACGAGGAGCGCCGCGAAAAGCGCGACGAGCTCTTCAGCAGCCTCCAGGTCGGCCAGAAGGTCACCGGGTCCGTGCGCTCGATCGCCCCGTTCGGCGTCTTCATCGACCTCGGCGGGATCGACGGCCTCGTCCACAAGAGCGAGCTCAGCTGGAACAAGGTCAACAACCCCGAAGCCGGCTACAAGGTCGGCGACGAGGTCGAGGCCGAGGTCATCGACATCAACCACGAGCGGGGCCGGATCAGCCTCTCGATCCGCCGCCTCCAGCCTGACCCGTGGCACTCCACGGTGGCCGACTTCCGGGTCGGCGACATCATCGACGGGACCGTCACCAAGCTGGTCAACTTCGGTGCGTTCGTGCGCGTCCGCGACGGGCTCGAGGGCCTGATCCACATCAGCGAGCTGAGCCACCAGCGCGTCGCCCACCCCGGCGACGTGGTCCGCGAGGGCCAGACGCTCAAGCTCAAGATCATCTCCCTCGACTCCGAGCGGCATCGCCTCGGCCTCAGCCTGAAGCAGGCCGAGGAGCCGCCGGCCCGTCCGGCCCCCGAGGCGCGTCCGCGCCGCGACCGGCCCGAGCGCGGCTATTCGCGTGGGCGACGCCGTCCAGGAGCCCGAGGGCGGGATCGACAACACGCTCGCGGCCGCGTTCGCCCAGGTGCGCCAACAGCTCGAGGCAGCCGAAGCCGCGGACGTCGGCGGCTCCCGAGCCGGCCCCCGATGCCGAGGCGACAGCTGGCGAGTCGCTTCCCGGTGCCGAGGAGGCAGTCGTCTCCGAGCTCGAGCCTGCTCTCGCCGAGACCCCCGCGGCGGATGTCGTGGAGGCCGACCTGCCGGCCCCTGCGGCCGAGGCGCCGGCGGCCGACCCCGAACCAGTCGCCCCGGCTCGTTGCGGAGGCGACCTCCGACACCGGCGAGGCCGCGATGCCCGAGTCCGAAGCGGAGCCGGCCTCCGAGACCGGCGAGTCCCCGGAGGACGCCGGGGCCTGACCCGATGCACGCGCGAGGCGTCTCGCCCCCAACGGGGCGGGGCGCCTCGTTCTGTTTTCGCAACCTCGGATCCGGCGCCGCCCTGGCGGCGAATCGGACCTCGACGGGAGGTCGCGCGGGCCTCGACCCCCGTCCGATGCCGTCCGGGGCTGTCGTGCTAGCATGACCCGACCGGCGGCACGGCCCGCCTGCAGAGACTCTCACCCCATGGACCGGTTCGACAAGTTCACTGACCGCGCGCGCAAGGTGCTGACGCTCGCCCAGGACGAGGCGCAGCGGTTCAACCACAACTACATCGGTACCGAGCACCTCCTCCTGGGCCTCGTGCGCGAGGGCGAGGGAGTCGCCGCGCGCGTGCTCGAGAACATGAACGTCGAGCTTCCCAAGGTCCGGACGGCGGTCGAGTTCATCATCGGCCGGGGTGATCGTCCGGTGGTCGGCGAGGTCGGGCTGACGCCCCGCGCGAAGCGGGTGATCGAGCTGGCCATCGACGAGGCGCGCCGGCTCGGGCACAACTACATCGGCACCGAGCACCTGCTCCTGGGCCTGGTCCGGGAGGGCGAGGGGATCGCAGCCGGCGTGCTCGAGTCGCTGGGGGTCAACCTGGACAAGGTCCGCCACGAGGTCATCCGCGTCCTCTCGCAGAGCTCCTCGGCCGGGCCGGCGCCCGAGGCCAAGCGCTCGAGCAAGACGCCGACCGTGGACCAGCTCGGCATCAACCTCACGGACGCCGCACGGGCCGGCAAGCTCGACCCCGTGATCGGGCGCGAGAAGGAGATCGAGCGGGTCATCCAGATCCTGTCGCGGCGGACGAAGAACAACCCGGCCCTGATCGGGGAGCCGGGCGTCGGCAAGACCGCGATCGCGGAAGGCCTCGCGCACCGGATCGTCAACAACGACGTCCCCGAGACGCTGGCCAACAAGCGCGTCCTGACCCTCGACATCGGGTCGCTCGTCGCCGGCACGAAGTACCGCGGCGAGTTCGAGGAGCGGCTCAAGAAGATCATCGAGGAGCTGCGCAACACGAACGACGCGATCCTCTTCATCGACGAGCTGCACACCCTCGTGGGGGCCGGCGCCGCCGAGGGCGCGATCGACGCCGCCAACATCCTGAAGCCGCCCCTGTCGCGGGGCGAGCTCCAGTGCATCGGCGCCACGACGCTCGACGAGTACCGCAAGTACATCGAGCGCGATGCCGCGCTCGAGCGGCGCTTCCAGCCGGTGATGGTCGAGGAACCCACCCTCGAGCAGACGGTCGAGATCCTGTTCGGGATCCGCGAGCGCTACGAGGACCACCACAAGGTCACCATCACGGACGGCGCCCTGCGCGCGGCCGCGGACCTGTCGATCCGCTACATCACCGACCGGCACCTCCCCGACAAGGCCATCGACCTCATCGACGAGGCGGCAAGTCGCGTGCGGCTGCGCTACGCGTCCGCCCCGCCCGCGCTTCGCGAGGCCCAGAAGGAGCTCGACCGGTTCGCCCGCGACAAGGAGACGGCGGTCAACGCCCAGGAGTACGACGAGGCATCGCGGCTCCGCGAGCTCGAGAGCGCGGCCAAGTCGCGCGTCGACGCCCTCCGCGCTGAGTGGCAGGCGCAGGTCGCCGGCGACCAGCCGACGGTCGACGACGAGGAGATCGCCCAGGTCGTCGCGATGTGGACGGGCATCCCCGTCACGCGGATCGCCCAGGAGGAGTCCGAGCGGCTCCTCCAGATGGAGGAGCATCTCCACAAGCGGGTCATCGGCCAGCAGGAGGCGATCGGCACGATCGCGCGCGCGGTGCGGCGGGCGCGCGCAGGCCTGAAGGACCCCAAGCGCCCGATCGGCTCGTTCGTCTTCCTGGGCCCCACCGGGGTCGGCAAGACCGAGCTTGCCAAGGCGCTCGCCGAATTCATGTTCGGCAGCGACGACGCGCTGATCAAGGTCGACATGAGCGAGTTCATGGAGCGCCACAACGTGAGCCGGCTGGTCGGCGCGCCGCCAGGCTACGTCGGCTTCGACGAGGGCGGCCAGCTCACCGAGGCGGTCCGCCGCAAGAGCTACGCGGTCGTCCTGCTCGACGAGATCGAGAAGGCCCACCCCGAGGTCTTCAACATCCTGCTCCAGATCATGGAGGACGGGCATCTCTCCGACGCCAAGGGCCGTCGCGTCGACTTCCGCAACACGATCATCATCATGACCTCGAACCTGGGGGCGCGACAGCTGCAGACCAACTCGTCGCTCGGTTTCCGGACGGTCGGCGAGACCGAGGACGCCCGCGCGGAAGCCTCCTACGAGCTGCATGCGCGAGAAGGTCCAGGCGGAGCTGAAGAGCTCCTTCCGGCCGGAGTTCCTGAACCGGATCGACGCGACGATCGTCTTCCGCTCGCTCACCCAGGACGAGATCCGGGAGATCGTCGACCTGATGCTCGCCCGCGTGCGCGACCAGCTGCGGGCGCAGGAGATGGCGCTCGAGGTGACGCAGGCCGCCAAGGACCACATCATCAAGATCGGCTACGACGTCGCGTATGGTGCCCGCCCGCTCCGGCGGGTCATCCAGAACATGGTCGAGGACGTGCTCGCCGAGCACCTCCTGCTCGGGCAAGTACAAGCCCGGGACGACCATCGTGGTCGACAAGGGCGAGGATGCCGGGCTTTCGATCCAGGCCGCCGACGAGAAGGCGCCAGCGGTCGTCGAGGCCGTTTAGGCGCCGTGGCGCGGCCGCAGAGCCGCTACGTCTGCCAGTCCTGCGGCGAGGCGTTCCTGCGCTGGGAAGGCCAGTGCCGAGCCTGCGGCGCCTGGAACGCGCTCGTCGAGACCCTGGTCCGCGATCACCCGACGGGCGCCCGCGCCCGCTCCCGTCCCGGGTCCTCGGCGAGCGCCGTGCCCGTGCCTCTCGCCAGGCTGGCCGACCGGGAGGTCCCGCGCCTGCCCGTCGGGCTGGCGGAGCTCGACCGCGTCCTCGGCGGCGGCCTCGTTCCCGGCTCGCTCGTGCTGGTCGGGGGAGAGCCCGGCATCGGCAAGTCGACCCTGCTCCTGCAGGCGGCCGCGGGCCTTGCGACGGCCGGCCGCTCCGTGCTCTACGCGACCGGCGAGGAGTCCGGCGGGCAGGTTCGCCTCCGAGCCGGCCGCCTGGGCCTCCTGGTAGGCCCCGCCGCGGAGGCGGTGCACGTCCTTGCCGAGCACGATGTCGGACGCATCGCCGAGACGGCGCGCGCCGGCCGGCCCGCGGCCGTGATCGTGGACTCGATCCAGACGGCGACCCTCGACGAGCTCGACGGCCCGGCCGGGAGCGTCGGCCAGGTCCGCGAGTCGGCCCTGCGCCTGATGGAGCTGGCGAAGGGGGAGGGGATCGCGGTGATCCTCGTCGGGCACGTCACGAAGGACGGCAGCATCGCGGGGCCGAAGACGCTCGAGCACCTGGTCGACGCGGTGATCTCGATCGAGGGTGAGCGCGGCGGGACGCTGCGCCTCGTGCGCGCCTCGAAGAACCGCTTCGGGGCCACCGACGAGGTCGGCGTCCTCGAGATGGCCGAGGCGGGTCTGCGCGAGGTGGCCGACCCCGCCCGGGCGTTCCTGGTCGAGCACGAGTCGCCGGCCCCCGGAAGCGTCGTCGCCGCGACCCTCGAGGGGAGCCGTGCGCTCCTCGTGGAGGTCCAGGCGCCTGACCGCGGCGACGAGCTACGGGACGCCGCGGCGCACCGCCATCGGGCTCGACCCCAACCGCCTCGCCCTCCTCGTCGCGGTCCTCGCCCGACGGGCGGGCGTTGGGCTGGCGAGCCACGACGTCTACGCCAACCTGGCCGGCGGGATCGCCATCGCGGATCCCGGCCTGGACCTTCCCCTCGCGATCGCCCTCGCCTCGACGTTCCGCGACCGCCCGGTGCGGCCGGGCACCGTGGCCTTCGGCGAGGTGGGCCTGCTCGGTGAGCTGCGCGCGGTCGGCGGGACGGAGCGGCGCCTGCGCGAAGCGGCTCGGCTCGGCTTCTCGCGGGTGCTCGTGCCCCGAGCCCGGGCCACGGTCGAGTCGGTCGCCGGCCTCGAGGTGCTGCTGGTGGGGACGGTTCGCGAGGCGCTCGCCGCCGCGCTCGACGACACCGGAACGGGCTGACGATCGTGGCCGGACGAGCGCGGGAGCCTGACGTGGCCCCCGCGCGGTGCTAGGCTCACGGACCGTGATCCGCGTCATCCGCCTGATCGGCGCCGCCCTGGGGCTCCTCGTCGGCCTCTCGTTCGTGGCGGGCGGGACGGGCATCTTCGGGCAGGGCGCCTATGCGGGCGCCCTGATCGCCGCCTGGCTCGTGGCCTGGCTCGTCGTCGGCTTCGCCGTCCTGCCCTACCTGACGGTCGTCCCCGCCACATGGCTGGTCCACTGGGTCCAGGAGCTCTCGACTGCCGAGTTCGTGACCGCCGTCCTGGGCCTCCTCATCGGGCTTCTCATGGGCCTCCTGCTCGGGTTTCCGCTGTCGGCGTTCCCGCCTCCGCTCGGGACCTGGCTGCCGCTCGGCGTCTCGATCACGCTGGGCCTCGGCATGGCCGGTCTGACGGTCGCCAAGCGCCACGACCTGATCATTGCGGCCCAGGCCGTGGGTGTGCTCCAGCGGGGTGGCGAGGAGCCCGACGGGCCTGGCCGGGGTGCGGCGTCGATCGTCGTCGACACCAGCGCGATCATCGACGGCCGGATCGCTGACATCGCCGAAGCCGGCTTCCTGCAGGGCACGCTCGTGGTGCCGCGTGTCGTGCTCGAGGAGCTCCAGCGGATCGCCGACAGCCCGGACACGACGCGCCGGGCACGTGGGCGGCGCGGCCTCGAGATCGTGGCCCGCCTGCAGAAGGAGGACCGCGTCCCGGTCGAGATCATCGACGAGCCGTTGCCCGAGATCCCCGAGGTCGACGCCAAGCTGGTGGCCATCGCCCGCGCCCGGGGCGGCGTCATCCTGACCAACGACTTCAACCTGAACCGGGTGGCCGAGATCTCCGGGCCTCCGGGTGATGAACGTCAACTCGCTCGCCAACGCCATGAAGCCGGCACTCCTCCCAGGCGAGGAGATGCGCGTGCGGGTGATCCAGGAAGGCAAGGAGGCCGGCCAGGGCGTCGGCTTCCTCGACGACGGGACCATGATCGTGGTCGAGGGCGGAGCGCGCCTCCTCGATCGCGAAGTCGGCGTCGTCGTCACGCGTGTCCTGCAGACGGTCGCCGGGCGGATGATCTTCGCCCAGCCTCGCGGCGAGTGAGCGGGGTCGACGTCGTCGTCGTCGCGGCCGGGGCGAGCACACGGATGGGCGGCGTCGACAAGCTCGGGGCGCTCGTGGCGGGGAGCCCCCTGCTGGCCTGGACGCTCGGCGCCCTGGCAGACGCGCTCGATCGTCCGTCGGATCGTGGTCGTGACCTCGGCGGAGCGGGTCGCCGAGCTGGCGGCCGCTGCCTGGCTTCCGCTGCAGGTGTCCGCAGTCGTCGCCGGAGGCGCGCGCCGGCAGGATTCGGTGGCCGCCGGCGTAGCGGCGCTTGGCGCCGGGGCGCCGGACGACGTCGTCCTGGTGCACGACGGAGCGCGGCCGCTCGTCTCACCGGACGCTCGTCGAGCAGGTCGCGGCCGCGGCCGCGGAGCACGGTGCGGCCATCCCGGTGGTGCCCGTCACCGAGACGCTCAAGCGGATCGAGGATGGCCGGGTCTCCGCCACGGTCGACCGCGAGTCGCTCGCCGTGGCCCAGACGCCGCAGGGGATCCGGCGCGACGTCCTGGCGCGCGCCTGGGCGCTTCGACCACCGGCCGGCGGCGAGACCTGGACCGACGAGGCCTCGCTGCTGGAGGCCTGTAGAATCCCGGTCCATGCGATCCCCGGCGAGACGGCCAACCTCAAGGTGACGCTGCCCGGCGACCTCGCCCGGGTCGAGGCGGCGCTCTCCGCCCGCGGCCTCTCCGCCCGCGGCCTCTCCGCCGGCGACCCCAAGACGCCCGACCTCGCCGGCCCCACCCCGGGCGCCATCCGGGTCGGCTACGGCGACGACTGCCACTCCTTCGGGCCCGGCGGGCCGCTCATCCTCGGGGGGCTGCGCATCGACGGCGCGCCCGCGTCTGCACGGCCACTCGGATGGCGACGTCGTCCTCCACGCGGTCTCCGACGCGCTCCTGGGTGCCGCCGGGCTGGGCGACCTCGGCCGCCTCCACCCGGCCGGCCCCGCCACGCCCGCCGGGATCGCCAGCCACGAGCTGCTCGCGAGCTGCGTCCGGGAGGTCCGCGCGGCAGGGTATGCTCCGGCGTCGGTGGACCTGACCGTCATCGGCGCCCGGCCCCGGCTTGCCGGGCAACTCGGCGCCATGGCCACCCGCGTCGCGTCCCTGGTCGGAGTGCCGGCGGACCGCGTCAACGTCAAGGCGTCGACGGGCAACCTCGTCGGGCCGGAGGGCGCGGGTCGAGCAATCAGCGCCCGCGCCGTCGTCGTCGTTGCCCGGTCAGGAACGGAGCCCCCGGCATGAGCATCCGGCTGCAGGACACCCTGAGCGGCGGGCCCGTCACGCTCGAGCCGCTCGAGCCCGGGCACGTCCGGATCTACTCCTGCGGCCCGACCGTCTATGGGCCGGCCCACGTCGGCAACTTCCGGTCGTTCCTGTTCGCCGACCTGCTCGTCCGGCACCTTCGCTGGCGCGGCCTCCGCGTGACCTGGGTGATGAACCTGACCGACGTCGACGACAAGATCATCCAGGGTGCGGCGGCCGCCGGGATCGGGATCGGCGAGCTCGCCGACCAGTGGATCGCCCAGTTCCTCGACGACGCGCGGACGCTCCGGATGACACCGCCCGAGGTGCTGCCGCGCGCCACGGAGCACGTCCCCGAGATGGTGACGCTCGTCGAGCGCCTGCTCGAGGCCGGCCACGCCTACCGTACCGACGACGGCTCGATCTTCTTCCGGATCGCCAGCTGGCCCGCGTACGGTCGCCTGGCCCGCCTCGACCCGGACCAGCTGCGGGTGGGCGAACGGGTGGCAGCCGACGAGTACTCGAAGGACGACGTCCGCGACTTCGTGCTCTGGAAGGCCGCCAGGGACGGCGAGCCGAGCTGGGAGACGGCGATCGGCCCGGGCCGGCCCGGCTGGCACCTCGAGTGCTCCGCCATGTCGATGTTCTACCTCGGCGACACCTTCGACATCCACACGGGCGGCGTGGACCTGGTCTTCCCGCACCACGAGGACGAGATCGCCCAGTCCGAAGCCGCCACCGGCCGGCCGTTCGTCCGCACGTGGCTCCACTGCGCCCACCTCCAGATGGGCGGTCGCAAGATGGCCCGCTCCGAGGGGAACATCGCGCGCGTGACGGACCTTCTCGCGGCCGGCGTCTCGCCGCGCGCCCTGCGCTACGCCCTGCTGGCGGCGCACTACCGGACGGGGCTCAACTTCAGCGACGAGTCGCTGGTCGCCGCGACGGCGGCCGTCGAGCGACTCGACGCCGTGATGGCGGCCCTGGAGGCCTACCGGTCGGACGGACCAGACGATCCGACCGTCCCGGGTGTCATCGCGGCCGCCCGCGATGCGTTCGGCGCCGCGCTCGACGACGACCTCGCGATCTCGCCGGCGCTCGGGGCGGTCTTCGACCTCGTGCGCGACCTGAACCGACGCCTCGCCGAGCGGACTCTCTCGCAGTCGGATGCCGACCGCGCGATCGGCGCGTTGCGCGACCTCGACGCGGTCCTCGGGGTGCTGCCCGAGGCGACCGAGGCGCTGCCGGCTGATCTCGTCGCGCTGCTGGAGGCCCGGGTGGCGGCGCGGGCTGCGCGTGACTGGGCGGCTTCGGACAGGCTCCGCGACGAGCTGGCGGGGTCAGGTGTCATCGTGGAGGACACCCGCGACGGGCAGCGCTGGCGGCGTGCCGGGGCGGCCACCGGTGCCTGACCGCGAACGTCCCGCGCAATCCGTGGGCTCGGCACGTGCCTGACGGCCCGCATCCGCCCCGCCCGCACCGTGGCGACCATCCCCAGCCGCGGCGTGGCGACCGCCACGGCACGCCCCGCCGCTCGGGTGGCGGGGCGCCAGGTCCCGGCGCCGGAAGACCGGGGCGGGGGGGCCCGGATGAGCGTCGCGGGCAGGGGTTCCACGCCGGTGGCCCGAGGGTCCCACCCGACCATGGTCCGGGCGCCGGCCCTGATCCCCGCGACCCCTGGGCGTCGGGACGCGGCGCAGGGTGGCAGGCTGGGCCGGGTCGGCCGCCGGGATCCCATCCGGGGGACCGGCCCCAGGGTTCGCGTCCCCCGGGCGCACCCATGACGCACGGACGTCCCGCGGGACCGCCACCGCCGGGTCGCCGGGCAGACGGTCCCCGGCATCCCGGGTTCGTTGGCCCGTATCCCCGCGACCCATGGCCCACTCGCCCGCAGTCCGGGGGTCTCCGGCCTGAAGGCCCGTGGCCGGGCAACCCGCGCCCGACGGGTCCGCGCCCCACGGGTCCGCGCCCGGGCGGACCGCGCCCGACCGGCCCGCGCCCAGCCGGCCCGTGGCCGGTGGCTCCGCGCCCGACCGGGCCGCACGCGCGCCGGCCACCAACCGGCCCGCCGCCGTCGACGTACCGGGGCTGGACCGAGGCACCGCCTCCCCTGGGTCCGCCCCAGGGCCGCCCGCCGTCGCCAGGCGATCGTGGCGTCGTGTCCAGGGGCCCGAGCCCCGCGGGCGGACGGCCGCACCACGGACACCCGCCGAGCCGCCCCGGAGCTCGGCCATGGGACGCGCGACTGCCGCAAGGCAGGTGGGCAGCGGCAGGTTCCGCAGGACCCCCCGAGCCGCTCCCCCCCGAGGTCGTCCTGGGCGAAGGCGAAGAGCTCGTGGCCGGCCGCCACCCGGTCGAGGAGGCGTTCGTCGCAGGCCGCCCGGCGCGCCGGCTCCTCGTCACCCCCGGCCGTCGCGACGCGCTCGAACGGATCGTCCTGCACGCGACGACCCTGAGGATCCCGGTCATCGAGATCGAGGGTGGGTCGCTCACGGCCGTGGCAGGCTTCGACGGCCACCAGGGGATCGCCCTGGTGGTGGCGGCGCGCCCACCGGCCGCGACGGCGGACATCCTTGCGCGGGCCATCGAGCGGGACGAGCCGGCTCTCGTGCTGGCCCTCGATTCGCTCGAGGACCCGCAGAACGTCGGGACGCTCCTGCGGAGTGCCGAGGCGGCCGGAGTCCACGGGATCGTCTTCCCGACCCGGCGCCAGGCGCCCCTCTCGCCGGCCGCGATCAAGGCGTCCGCCGGCGCAACGGAGCACCTGTTGCTGGCGCCCGTCGACGACCTGCCGGGCAGCCTGGCCGAGCTCCACGTGCGTGGCCTGCGGATCGTCGGCACGGACGCCGAGGCGCCGCTGACCTACCGCGAGGCGGACCTGCGTGGCCCGCTGGTGCTGGTGGTGGGAAGCGAGGGCCGCGGGCTGGCGCCTGCCGTTCGGCGCCGCTGCGACCTGTTGATCCGGATCCCGATGCGCGGCCGCATCGAATCGCTGAACGCCTCGGTGGCCGGTTCGGTGCTCGTCTTCGAGGCGGCAGCCCAGCGGGGCCTGCCCGAGCGCCCCGCCGGCGGACGCTCCGGCAACCTGCCGGCGTCCAGCCTGGGACCCGCGGTGGACGCCGGGGCGGCGGGCATCGCGTCGATCCCCGGGGTCGAGCCGAACGTGGTCGAGGGACGGGAGGACGCCGCAGCCGCCGATCCCAGCCCCCCTAGGGGCGACGGGGACTCGCAGGGGGAGCGCGCTTGACCGTGGTCCACCCGCCCGAATATGATGGCCGTTGCGCCTCGGAGACGACTGCGGTGTTCTCCTGCGCCCGCCGACGTAGCTCAATTGGTAGAGCAGCGGTTTTGTAAACCGCCGGTTCCGGGTTCGAGTCCCGTCGTCGGCTCCAACTGAACAGGTCTCGCCCGGGCGCCACCACGGTGCCGCAGCCTCGCCCGGTCGATCGTCTCCGTGGGTAGGTTGAGCAGGTGGTGAGCTCAGCTGACTGTAAATCAGCCGTCTTCGACTGTAGAGGTTCGATTCCTCTCCTGCCCACCACCAACTCAACTCGGCACACCCGGGCCCAGATAGCTCAGTTGGCAGAGCACATCCTTGGTAAGGATGAGGTCATGGGTTCAAGTCCCATTCTGGGCTCCACCACCCCAGTCGGCCCCCCAGGCAGAAGGTAGACGCGCACGTGGCGAAGAAGAAGTTCGAGCGGACCAAGCCGCACGTCAACATCGGCACGATCGGTCACATCGACCACGGGAAGACGACGCTCACCGCGGCGATCACGAAGTACCTCGCTCTCAAGGGCGGGTCCGAGTTCCGGGCCTTCGACTCGATCGACAACGCCCCCGAGGAGCGCGAGCGCGGGATCACGATCGCGATCGCCCACGTCGAGTACCAGACCGATGCCCGCCACTACGCCCACGTCGACTGCCCCGGGCACGCCGACTACATCAAGAACATGATCACCGGCGCCGCCCAGATGGACGGCGCGATCCTCGTCGTGGCCGCCACCGACGGCCCGATGCCCCAGACCCGCGAGCACATCCTCCTCGCCCGCCAGGTCGAGGTCCCGTACATGGTCGTCTTCCTCAACAAGGTCGACGCCGTGGACGACCCCGAGCTCCTCGACCTCGTCGAGCTCGAGGTCCGCGAGCTGCTCACCAAGAACTACTTCCCGGGCGACGACATCCCCGTCATCCGCGGCTCCGCCCTCAAGGCCCTCGAGGCCACCGGCGGCGTCGACGACCCGGCCTACGCCTGCATCCAGGAGCTCCTCGACGCGGTCGACTCCTACATCCCGACCCCCGAGCGCCCGGTCGACAAGCCCTTCCTCATGCCGGTCGAGGACGTCTTCGGGATCAAGGGCCGCGGCACGGTTGCCACCGGGCGCATCGAGCGCGGCATCGTCAAGGTCGGCGACGAGGTCGAGATCGTCGGCATCCGCCCGACCCGCAAGGTCGTCGTCACCGGCGTCGAGATGTTCAAGAAGCTCCTCGACCAGGGCCAGGCCGGCGACAACGTGGGCTGCCTCCTGCGGGGCATCGAGCGCGACGACATCGAGCGCGGCCAGGTCCTGGCCAAGAGCGGCTCGGTCAAGCCCCACACGAAGTTCACCGCCCGGGTCTACGTCCTGACCAAGGAGGAGGGCGGCCGGCACACCCCGTTCTACAACGGCTACCGGCCCCAGTTCTACCTGCGGACCACCGACGTGACGGGGGCCATCGGCCTGCCCGAGGGAGCCGAGATGATCATGCCCGGCGACAACGTCGACATGACCGTCGAGCTCATCACCCCGATCGCCCTCGAGGTCGGCCAGCGCTTCGCCATCCGCGAGGGTGGCCGGACCGTCGGCGCCGGCGCGATCGTCTCGATCGAGGAGTAGGGACGAGATGGCAAAGGCCGCCGAGAACCGCCCGATCGTCCAGCTCGCCTGCACCGAGTGCAAGAACCGGACGTACACCACGCGCAAGAACAAGCGGAACGATCCGAACCGGATCGAGCTCCGGAAGTATTGTCCGCGGGAACGCCGCCACACCCTGCATCGCGAGGCGAAGTAGGGATCGATCCACAGGGGTGTAGCTCAATTGGCAGAGCACCGGTCTCCAAAACCGGCGGTTGTAGGTTCGAGTCCTATCGCCCCTGCCACTCCTCCTCACAGCTAGAGAGCAAGTAGCCGAACCGTGCGTCGCCTCCGTCGATACTTCCAGGAATCCTGGTCTGAGCTCAAGAAGGTCGCCTGGCCCACGCGGGACCAGGTCCGCAACCTGACCGTGCTCGTCTTCGTGGTGAGCGCCGCGATCGGCGTCTTCATCGCCTTCTGGGACTTCGTCTTCACCTGGGTGATCCAGGTGATCACGCCGGTCGCGTAGGGATCGGTGATGACCGACAGCGTCCGGGCGCCCGACAAGCGGTGGTACGTGATCCACACGTACTCTGGCTACGAGAACAAGGTCAAGGCCAACCTCGAGCACCGCATCGAGTCGATGGGCATGGAGGACAAGATCTTCCAGGTCCTCGTCCCGATGGAGGACGAGATCGAGATCAAGCAGGGCCAGCGGCACACCGTCCAGAAGAAGGTGTTCCCCGGCTACGTCCTCGTCGAGATGATCTACGACCCGGAGTCGTGGTACGTCGTCCGCAACACTCCGGGTGTCACGAGCTTCGTGGGCACCGGGAACCTTCCCGGCGCGCGCAGCGAGCCGATCCCACTCGAGGAGCACGAGGTCAAGGCGATCCTGCGCCAGATGGGCGTGGAGACGCCGAAGTTCCGGGTCGCGTTCATCAAGGGCCAGAGTGTCCGGGTCACGGACGGGCCGTTCGCCGAGTTCGTCGGCACGGTCGACGAGGTGGATCCGGAGCGCAACAAGGTCAAGGTGCTCGTGAGCATCTTCGGCCGGGAGACGCCCGTCGAGCTCGACCTCCTGCAGGTCGAGAAGCTCTGAGGGAAAGGAACCGAGCCCCACCGTGGCCAAGAAGATTCGAATTGTCCTGACCCTGCAGCTGCCCGCCGGCAAGGCGACCCCCGCGCCGCCGGTCGGCACCGCGCTGGGTCCGCACGGCATCAACATCGTCGAGTTCACGAAGACCTACAACGAGAGGACGGCGGACAAGGCCGGCCAGATCATCCCGGCCCAGATCACGATCTTCGAGGATCGCTCCTTCACGTTCATCCTCAAGACGCCACCCGCCGCCGACCTCCTCCGCAAGGCCGCCGGCGTGGAGCACGGCTCCGCCACCACGGGGCGCGAGAAGGCGGGCACGATCACCCGCGACCAGCTCCGCGAGATCGCCAGCATCAAGCTGGCCGACCTCAACGCCAACGACATCGAGGCCGCCATGCGCCAGGTCGAGGGCACCGCCCGGAGCATGGGCATCGAGGTCGCCGGCTAGCCCGGCGCATGGCGTCGCCGGCCCAGCCGGCGACCAGCTCACCCGGCCATCCGGCCGGCGGCGACCCCACGACACGGGGGAGGCCGGAACGCCGGCCGCCAGCAGGGAGCTCCGACATGGCCCAGCACGGCAAGAAGTACCGGGAAGCCGCCAAGCTCGTCGATCCGCTGAAGGTCTATCCGCCGGCCGAGGCGGTGGCCCTCGTCAAGCAGACGTCCCTCGTCAACTTCGACCCCTCCGTCGAGGCCCACATCCGCCTCGGCGTCGACCCGCGCCACGCCGACCAGATGGTGCGCGGCACGGTCGTCCTCCCCGCCGGGACCGGCAAGATCGTGCGGGTGGCCGTCTTCGCCCAGGGCGAGAAGGCCCAGGAGGCGCTCCGCGTGGGGGCCGACGAGGTCGGCGGCGAGGACCTCGTCAAGAAGATCGAGGGCGGCTGGCTCGACTTCGACGTCGCAGTCGCGACCCCGGACATGATGGGCATGGTCGGCAAGCTCGGTCGGATCCTCGGCCGGCGCGGCCTGATGCCGAATCCCAAGGCCGGCACGGTGACCTTCGACATCGAGCGGGCGATCGGCGAGGTGAAGGCGGGCCGGGTCGAGTTCAAGGTCGACAAGGGCGCCATCATCCACGTCTCGGTCGGCAAGGCCAGCTTCGCGGAGGAGGCGCTCGTCACCAACCTGGCCGCGCTCCTCGACGCCATCAACCGGGCCAGGCCCTCGGGCGCGAAGGGCACCTACCTCAGGGGGGTCACGATCGCGAGCACGATGGGCCCAGGCGTCCGCGTCGACCTCCCGTCACTCCTGGCGGCCGCCGCCGCCTGACACGCCGCCGCCGGGCGCCAGGACATCCGAGGCGGCGATCGGCTACCATCCCGCAGCGCGGCTCGCCGACGGCGCGCCGCACCAGATCGAAGACGGACCGCCGCAGACAGCCTGCGCCCGCGGGCCGCCACGCCGGGCCCCGAACGGGCCCTGTGCGACGGCCGGGGCTTGATCCGCCGGACCGGACCGCACCCGCGGAAGCGGGCCCGGGGACGCCGGCAGGCACGCCGAGGCAGGACCACAGCGCCCGCCCTCCCCGGGGCGGATCCGCCCGGACCCTGCGAGACGCGAGGGAAGCACCGTCTGGCAGGGACCCCGCCCGGCGGGTCCACCGGCGCGCCGGCAGCGCGCGGCACGAGAGGGTTGCATGCCCACCGACGCGAAGCGCGCGACCGTGGCCGAGCTCCGCGAGGACCTTGCGGGGAGCACCGCGCTCATCACCACCGAGTACCGCGGGCTCACGGTCCGCGAGATCGGCGAGATCCGGCGCGCCCTTCGGAAGAACAACGTCACCTATCGGGTCGTCAAGAACCGCCTGATGCGGATCGCGGCCGAGCAGGAGGGGAACCTGGGCGTCGGCCCGCTCCTCCGCGGCCCGTCCGCAATTGCCTTCGGTTCCGGCGACGAGGCCCAGGTCGCGAAGGTCGTGATCGACGCCGTTCGGCCCTACAAGCTGGTCAAGGTCACCGGCGCCGTCGTCGGCGGTCGGACCTTCGATGCGGGCGGCGTCCAGACGCTCGCCACGCTGCCCTCCCGGGACGTTCTCCTGGCCCAGCTGGCCGGTGCCTTCAATGCCCCGGCCACGCAGGTTGCCGGCCTCCTGGCTGCGAACCTGCGGAACCTGGGCTCGCTGCTCGCGCAGCTCCAGGAGCAGAAGGCGAGCACCGGCGCGTAGCGCCCCACGACGACCAGTCCCCGACGCCCGTTCCCTCGGGCCCACCCAAGGAGCACCACTCGATGGCCACCCTCACCCAGGACCAGATCCTCGACGCGATCGGCGCCATGACCCTCGTCGAGGTCAGCGAGTTCGTGAAGAAGTTCGAGGAGAAGTTCGGCGTCACGGCGGCCGCCCCGGTCGCCGTCGCGGCCGCGGCCCCAGCCGCCGGAGCCGCCCCAGCCGCGGTGGCGGAGGAGGAGCAGACCGAGTTCACGGCCGTCCTCACCGAGATCGGGCCCAACAAGATCCCGGTCATCAAGGTCGTCCGCGAGCTCACCGGGCTCGGCCTCAAGGAAGCCAAGGACCTCGTCGACGCCACCCCCAGGCCGGTCAAGGAGGGCGTCGCCAGGGACGAGGCCGACAAGATCAAGGCCGCCCTCGAGGAGCAGGGCGCCAAGGTCGAGATCAAGTAGCGACCGGCATCATCCACGACCGCGGTCGGGCGCCCCACGGCGCCCGACCGGCGTCGCGGCTCCGGGGCCGGGTGGTGACGGTCGTCGCCAGCCCGCGTACCGGCACGTTTGACAGCCGGGAGAATCGCGGTACACTTTCCAATTCCGTGAGCGCGGCCCTCCCTTCTGTCTCCCTCCTCCGTCAAGGAGCGGTTCATGCTGCCTGTCGCTGATTCGTCCATGTCTGCGCCCCTGCGCGTCTCGTACGCTCGGATCGCCGAGAAGCGCGAGATCCCGAACCTGATCGAGCTCCAGGTGCGATCGTTTGCCTGGTTCGTCGACAGGGGCCTGCGGGAGCTCTTCGACGAGATCAGCCCGATCAAGGACTTCACCGGCAAGGTGATGGAGCTCCAGTTCCTGGACTACGAGTTCGGGGACCCGAAGTACTCGGAGCTCGAGTGCCGCACCCGCGACCTGACCTACAGCCGGCCGCTCTACGTGCAGGTCGAGCTCCTGATCAAGGAGACGGGCGAGATCCAGCGCCAGCGGGTCTACATGGGCGACTACCCGTGGATGACCGATCTCGGCACGTTCATCATCAACGGCGCCGAGCGGGTGGTCGTGAGCCAGCTCGTCCGCTCGCCGGGCGTCTACTACGGGAAGACCGAGGACCCGGTCTCCGGGCGCGACCTCTACACCGCCAAGGTGATCCCGAACCGGGGCGCCTGGCTCGAGTTCGAGACCGCCGCCCGCGGGGATCTCCTTTCGGTCAAGGTCGACCGCAAGCGGAAGATCGCCGCCACGACCCTGCTGCGTGCCGTCGGCTACGAGCGCAACGACGAGATTGCCGGCCTCTTCGCGACGGTCGACGACAACCCGGAGCGGCAGTACATCGCCTCGACCCTCGACAAGGACCCCACGAACACGCAGGCCGAGGCACTGATCGAGGTCTACAAGAAGCTCCGCCCGGGCGACCCGCCCACCGGCGACAACGCCCGCCAGCTCGTCGAGAGCCTCTTCTTCAACTTCCGGCGCTACGACCTCGGGCGCGTCGGACGCTACAAGTTCAACAAGAAGCTCGACCCGGTGGCCGCCCGGATGGGGATCGAGCTGCCGCGCGAGGACGGCGAGAGCCCGCAGCTCGGCCGGACGATCAGTCGCGAGGACATCGCGGCAATCGTCGGCCAGCTCATCGTGCTCAACAACGGCCACGGCCAGGCAGACGACATCGACCACCTCGGCAACCGGCGCATCCGGGCCAACGGCGAGCTGATCCAGAACGCGTTCCGGATCGGCCTCCTGCGCATGGAACGCGTGGTCCGCGAGCGGATGACGATCCAGGAGATCGAGAAGGCGACACCCAACGCCCTCATCAACATCCGGCCAGTCGTGGCGGCCATGAAGGAGTTCTTCGGCGGCAGCCAGCTCAGCCAGTTCATGGACCAGACGAATCCGCTGGCCGAGCTGACCAGCAAGCGCCGCCTCTCGGCGCTGGGTCCGGGCGGCCTGTCGCGCGAGCGCGCCGGCTTCGACGTCCGCGACGTGCACCACAGCCACTACGGCCGGATCTGCCCGATCGAGACCCCCGAGGGGCCGAACATCGGCCTCATCGGCTCGCTGGCGACCTTCGGCCGGATCAACGACTACGGCTTCATCGAGACGCCCTACCGGAAGGTGAAGCGGACGGTTGCCTGGGACGACCCTGACCTGGCGTCCTGCAGCGCCGGCGCGGACCTGGCGGCCAAGGGTGGCCAGGTCGTCGTGAAGAAGGGCGATCCGATCGACGCCGCGGCCGCCGCCGAGCTCAAGAAGCAGAAGGCCCAGGCCTTCCCGATCCGCCCGATCGTCACCGACGAGATCGTGTACCTCGCTGCCGACGAAGAGGAGGAGCATTGGGTCGCGCAGGCCAACGCGCGCCTCGACGAGCAGGGCCATTTCATCCAGGATCGCGTCCCGTGCCGCCACCGCGACCAGTTCCCGGAGGTGGCGCCCGACCGCATCGAGTACATGGACGTCAGCCCGAAGCAGGTCGTCTCGGTCGCCACGGCGCTGATCCCGTTCCTCGAGCACGACGACGCCAACCGCGCCCTCATGGGCTCCAACATGCAGCGCCAGGCCGTGCCCCTGCTCGAGCCGGAGTCGCCGATCGTCGGCACCGGCATGGAGCGTCGCGCGGCCCTCGACTCGGGCCAGGTGGTCGTCGCCCGCAAGGCCGGCGTCGTCACCTCGGTGACGGCGGATCGGGTCCTCGTCGAGGAGGACTCGGGCGAGCTGGCGACCTACCCGCTCCAGAAGTTCGTCCGCTCGAACCAGGGAACATGCATCAACCAGCGCCCGATCGTCGAGGTCGGCCAGCGCGTCGCGCCCGGCGACGCCATCGCCGACTCCTCGTCGACGGACGGCGGCGAGCTGGCCCTCGGCCGCAACATCCTGGTCGCGTTCATGAGCTGGGAGGGCGGCAACTACGAGGACGCGATCGTCATCAGCGATCGCCTCGTCCGCGAGGACCTCTTCACCAGCATCCACATCGAGAAGCACGAGATCGAGTCGCGAGACACGAAGCTCGGGCCCGAGGAGATCACCCGGGACATCCCGAACGTCGGCGAGGAGTCGCTCAAGGACCTCGACGAGGACGGCATCGTCTACATCGGCGCCGAGGTGCAGCCCGGCGACATCCTGGTCGGCAAGATCACCCCCAAGGGGGAGACCGAGCTGACTGCCGAGGAGCGCCTCCTGCGGGCGATCTTCGGCGAGAAGGCCCGCGAGGTGAAGGACTCCTCGCTGCGCCTGCCCCACGGCGAGCGCGGCAAGGTCGTCGACGTGAAGATCTTCACCCGCGAGGCCGGCGACGAGCTCATGCCGGGGGTCAATCGCCTCGTCCGCGTCTCCGTCGCCCAGAAGCGCAAGGTGTCGGTCGGCGACAAGATGGCCGGCCGCCACGGCAACAAGGGAGTGATCGCCAAGGTCCTGCCCCAGGAGGACATGCCCTTCCTGCCCGACGGCACCCCGGTCGACATCATCCTCAACCCGCTCGGCGTGCCGAGCCGGATGAATATCGGGCAGATCCTCGAGACCCACCTTGGCTGGGCCCTCAGCGTCCTCGGCTACAAGGCCGCGACGCCCGTCTTCGACGGCGCCACCGAGGAGCAGATCCGGGACGCGCTCAGCGAGGCCGGCCTGCCCACGGACGGCAAGGTGGAGCTCCGGGACGGGCGGACCGGCGAGGAGTTCGACCGGCGCATCACCGTCGGCCAGATCTACATGCTGAAGCTCCACCACCTGGTGGAGGACAAGATCCATGCCCGGTCGACGGGCCCGTACAGCCTCATCACCCAGCAACCCCTCGGCGGGAAGGCGCAGTTCGGCGGCCAGCGCTTCGGGGAGATGGAGGTCTGGGCGCTCGAGGCCTACGGCGCCGCGAACATCCTCCAGGAGCTCCTGACGGTGAAGTCCGACGACGTCATGGGCCGTGTCCAGACGTACGAGGCGATCGTGAAGGGCGAGGAGATCCAGCAGCCCGGCGTCCCCGAATCCTTCAAGGTGCTGATCAAGGAGCTCCAGAGCCTCGGCCTCAACGTCGAGATCCTCAACGAGAACGACGAGGAGATCCGGTTCGTGGAGGACGTCTCCGCGTACCCGCTTCCCGATCTCGGCGGGATCAACCTCGCCGGTTTCGAGGACTGACCCGCACCCCCCGAATCCATCACGCGGAGCCGGCGCTCGGCCGGCCCGGCTCCGCTCGCACCCGGTCCGAATCGCGCCACTAGGGGCCCGCGGCGGCGCGGAGGAGAACGATGCTCGAGGTCAACAACTTCAACGCCATCCGGATCTCGCTGGCTTCGCCCGAGCAGATCCGCGACTGGTCGTGGGGCGAGGTCACCAAGCCCGAGACGATCAACTACCGCACGCTCAAGCCGGAGAAGGACGGCCTCTTCGACGAGCGCATCTTCGGTCCCACCAAGGACTGGGAGTGCTACTGCGGCAAGTACAAGCGAATCCGCTACAAGGGGATCATCTGCGACAAATGCGGCGTCGAGGTGACGCGGGCCAAGGTTCGCCGCGAGCGGATGGGGCACATCCAGCTGGCCAGCCCCGTGAGCCACATCTGGTACTTCAAGGGCACCCCCTCGCGCCTCGGGATCCTGCTCGACATCAGCCCTCGCAACCTCGAGCGCATCCTCTATTTCGCCCTCTTCATCATCACCCACGTCGACGAGGACGCCCGCCGGCGGGCGCTCCAGGCGCTCGACGAGGAGGCCGAGGGCCGCGGTCCCGACGGGAAGCCCGGCGAGGCCGAGGAGCAGGAGCGGGTCGCCTTCAACCGACGCAAGGACGAGCTCGTGGCGGAGCGCACCGAGCTCCTCGCCGACCTCGAGCGCCAGCGCACCGAGCGCACGGACGAGATCGGCGCCGCCGCCCAGGCGGCCCAGGCGCAGCTCGCGGCGCTCGGCGGCGGGGTGGGGGAGGAGACGATCGCCTTCCTGCCGACCGGGGAGGTCGTCCTCGCCGCCGGCGACAAGGCCACCAGGGCCGTGGAGACGAGGCTCAAGAAGATCGTCCTCGCCGAGTCCGAGCGCGTGACCGAGGAGTTCCGCCAGCGCGAGGCCGACGAGCAGCGGGCGACCGACCAGAAGGTCGAGGACCTGCGGGTCCTCATGGAGGCGGCCATCGACGCCCTCCGCGAGGGGCGCAAGCAGCAGGCCGAGAGCCGCAAGGACGAGATCCGGCGCACCCGCGACGAGCTCGAGTCCCTGCAGCCGATGACCCAGCTCTCGGAGACCGACTTCCGGTATCTCGACGAGCGATACGGGTCCGGGGCCCGCACGGGCCGCGTCTTCTGGGCCGGGATGGGCGCCGAGGCGGTCCGCGACATCATCACCCGGATGGATCTCGAGGAGCTCGGCAAGACGCTCCACGTCGAGGTCCGGACCACCTCCGGCCAGCGCCGCAAGAAGGCGATCAAGCGGCTGCGCCTCATCGAGGCGTTCCGGCGGTCCGGCACCCGTCCGGAGTGGATGATCCTCTCGGTCCTGCCGGTGATCCCGCCCGAGCTGCGTCCGATGGTCCAGCTCGACGGCGGCCGCTTCGCGACCTCCGACCTCAACGACCTCTACCGGCGCGTCATCAACCGCAACAACCGCCTCAAGCGGCTCCTCGAGCTGGGCGCGCCCGAGATCATCATCCGCAACGAGAAGCGGATGCTCCAGGAGGCCTGCGACGCCCTGGTGGACAACGGCCGCCGGGGGCGGGCCATCGCCGGCACCGGCAACCACCGCCTGAAGTCCCTGAGCGACATGCTCAAGGGCAAGCAGGGCCGCTTCCGCCAGAACCTGCTGGGCAAGCGGGTGGACTACTCGGGCCGCTCGGTCATCGTCGTCGGGCCGGACCTCAAGCTCCACCAGTGCGGCCTGCCCAAGAAGATGGCCCTCGAGCTCTTCAAGCCGTTCGTCATGCGCCAGCTCGTCGAGAAGGGCCTGGCCCACAACATCAAGAGCGCCAAGCGCCTCGTCGAGCGCGTCGTCCCGGTCGTCTGGGACGTCCTCGAGGAAGTCATCACCGACCACCCGGTGCTCCTCAACCGCGCGCCGACCCTCCACCGGCTGGGCATCCAGGCCTTCATGCCGGTCCTCGTGGAGGGCTCCGCGATCCAGATCCACCCGCTCGTCTGCACGGCGTTCAACGCCGACTTCGACGGCGACCAGATGGCGGTCCACGTGCCGCTGTCGACGGCCGCCCAGGAAGAGGCACGGACGATGATGCTGTCGACGGCGAACCTCCTGTCGCCGGCCGACGGCAGCCCGGTGGTGGCGCCCACGCAGGACATGGTCCTGGGCTGCTTCTACCTCACGATGGACGAGCGCGGCATCGCCTCGACGGCCCCCCGCCGGATCTTCGTCGACGAGGACGAGGCGATCCTGGCCTACCAGATGCGGACGGTCACCCTCCACGAGCCGGTAGAAGGCATCTTCCGCGCCTGGGACGAGGAGGCCCAGGGCCTCGTCGACCGGCGCCTCGTGAGCACCGTCGGTCGCGTCATCTTCAACCAGATCCTGCCCGACCAGCTGCGCTTCACCAACAAGGAGCTCAAGCGGCACGACCTCCGCACTCTCGTCGACCGCTGCTACCGCGCCCTCGGGCCCACCGAGACCGCCCACCTCGTGGACGGCATCAAGCGGGTCGGCTTCGAGTACGCGACCCGCGGGGGCATGACGATCGCCGTGGCCGACATCTCGGTGCCGGCCGACAAGCCGGCCGTGCTGGCGGCGGCCGACGACCAGGTCAAGAAGATCGATGGCCAGTTCCAGCGCGGCCTCATCACCGACGACGAGCGCTACGAGGCCGTCGTCGACGTGTGGCAGAAGGCGTCGAAGGACCTCTCCGACAAGATGATGGAGAACCTCGACCCGAACAGCCCGGTCGCGATGATGACGGCCTCGGGCGCCCGCGGCAACAAGGGCAACATCGGCCAGCTTGGCGCCATGCGCGGCCTGATGGCCGATCCCTCAGGCCGGATCATCGACGTCCCCGTGCGGAGCAACTTCCGCGAGGGGATGACCGTCCTCGAGTACTTCATCTCCACCCACGGCGCCCGCAAGGGCCTCGCCGACACCGCCCTGCGGACCGCCGACTCCGGGTACCTCACGCGGCGCCTTGTCGACGTGGCCCAGGATGTCATCACCCGCGAGGAGGACTGCGGCACCGAGGAGGGGAGCTGGATCACCCGGGCCGAGTCCGACGAGGTCGCGATGGAGCCCGGCTCGTTCGCCCGACGCCTCGTGGGCCGCTTCGCGGCGGCCTCGGTCGCCGGCCCCGACGGGACGCTCCTGTGCGAGCGCAACGAGGAGATCAGCGAGCCCGCGTCGCGCCAGATCGAGGACGCCGGGATCCACGAGGTCCTCGTGCGCTCACCCCTCACCTGCGAGGCCCGCAACGGCGTCTGCCGCTTCTGCTACGGCCGCAACCTGGCCACCGGCTTCCTCGTCGGCACGGGTGAGGCGGTTGGAATCATCGCCGCCCAGTCAATCGGCGAGCCGGGCACCCAGCTCACGATGCGGACCTTCCACACCGGCGGCGTCGCCTCGGCCGGTGGCACCGACATCACCGCCGGCCTGCCGCGCGTCGAAGAGCTCTTCGAGGCGCGCGTCCCGAAGGGCAAGGCAGAGATCAGCCACATCGACGGCATCGTCGAGATCATCCGCGGCGACGTCGGCACCAAGGTCAAGGTCACGAGCGTCGAGCAGTACGACGCCCAGCTCCGGCTTCCCGCCGGGGCCGAGGTGCTCGCCGCGGCCGGCGACCTCGTGGAGAAGGGCCAGCCCGTCGCCCGCATGGCGGGCAAGGACGGCGCCTCGACTGACGTCGTCGCGCCCGAGAAGGGGATCCTCGTCCGCGAGGGCGACGATTTCGCCGTGCGGGCCGAGGACCGCGTCGAGCGCGAGTACTCGATCCCCCACAACGCCAAGCTCCTGGTCGAGAACGGCCAGGAGGTCCGCGCCGGCGACCCGATCACCGACGGGCCGATCAACCCGCAGGAGTACCTCGACACGCGCGGCAAGGACGCCGTCCAGCGCTACCTGGTGAAGGAAGTCCAGAAGGTCTACCGGAGCCAGGGCGTCACGATCAACGACAAGCACATCGAGATCATCGTCCGGCAGATGCTCCGCAAGGTCCGCATCGACCAGCCGGGTGACACGGACCTCCTCCCGACCGAGCTGATCGACCGCCTCGAGTTCGAGGCCCGGAACGACCGCGTCCTGGCCGAGGGAGGCGAGCCGTCCACTGCCCAGGTGGTCCTGCTGGGGGTCACCAAGGCATCCCTCAACACCGCCAGCTTCCTTGCCGCCGCCTCCTTCCAGGAGACGACCCGGGTGCTCACCGAGGCTGCCATCAACGGTGCCAAGGACCACCTGGTCGGCCTCAAGGAGAACGTGATCATCGGCAAGCTCATCCCCGCGGGGACGGGCGCACCGGCCAACGTCGCGGCCCGCCGCGAGGCGGAGCGCCGGCGGGCCGCCGAGGCGCTTGCCGGCGGCGAGCTGCCGGAGGAGTTCGGCGCCGAGTACAACCCGTTCCTCGAGGATGCCGGCGACGGCGGCGCCGTGGACGACACGGCGCGCCTCACGGCCCTGCTGGCGGCGGCCGACGCCTCCGGCGAGGCCGGCGAGGACGACGACGCCCTCGGCGGCGAGGGCGACGACGACGCCTTCAACCCGTTCCTCGTCGAAGCTGCCGGCCGCAGCGACGATGAGATCGGCCCCCTCCTCGGCGCGCTCGCCGGCGAGCCCGAGGAGGGCGACGAAGAGGGCAACGACTGACCCGGCCCGGCGGGCGTCGAGGACTTTGACACTCCTCGGGGCCCGCTGGTACACTCCCCGCTTGCGTGCCACGACCGGCCGGTCGTGGTCACCTGCGCCCGCGCCCGCGCGGGACCCGATCGGCCGAGCACCCCCGAGGGGACCCGGCCGGCCACCAGCTCGACGAGAAAGGGACAGCGTCTCCGTGCCGACGATCAGCCAGCTCGTGCGCCACGGCCGGAAGCCCAAGACCTCGAAGGTCAAGGCCCCGGCGATGCGCAAGATCTGGAACAGCCTCGACCAGCGCCAGACCCCGATTCCGGGCGCCCCCCAGAAGCGCGGCGTCTGCCTGCAGGTGCGCACGATGACGCCGAAGAAGCCGAACTCGGCGCTCCGGAAGATCGCCCGCGTCCGCCTCTCCAACCAGATGGAGGTCACGGCCTACATCCCCGGGATCGGCCACAACCTCCAGGAGCATTCCGTCGTGCTCGTTCGCGGCGGGCGGGTCAAGGACCTGCCCTCGGTGAAGTACCACATCATCCGAGGCACGCTCGACACCGCCGGCGTCCGTGATCGCAAGCAGGGCCGCTCGAAGTACGGGGCCAAGGCCTCGGCCCAGCTGCCCGGCCAGAAGAAGTAGGGACCATGCCGCGCCGCGCCAGCATCCCGCGCAAGGCCAAGTACGAGGCGACGCCCGTCAACCGGACGACGGCCCGCCTCACGGCGAAGCTCATGAACGACGGCAAGCGCAACCTCGCCGACCGCATCCTGCGCCAGGCCCTCGCCCGCGCCGAGGCCCAGGCGAAGCGCCCGGGCCTCGAGGTCCTCGAAGCCGCCCTGCGCAACGCGACGCCGATCATCGAGGTCAAGCCCCGCCGCGTCGGCGGAGCCACCTACCAGGTGCCGGTCGAGATCCGTGGCGACCGTCGCCTCTCCCTCGGCGTGCGCTGGCTCGTCCAGGCGGCCCGCAAGCGGAATGGCAAGAGCATGAGCGAGAAGCTGGCCGCGGAGTTCGTCGACGCCTCCAACGGCCTCGGAGCCGCGGTGAAGCGGCGCGAGGACACCCACAAGATGGCCGACGCGAACAAGGCCTTCAGCCACTTCAAGTGGTAGGCCCGGAGCGTCGCCCATGACCCGCCTCGTCCCCCTCGCGCGAACCCGCAACATCGGGATCATCGCGCACATCGACGCCGGCAAGACGACGGTCACCGAGCGGATCCTCTTCTACACGAAGAAGATCTACAAGCTCGGTGAGGTCCACGAAGGCGCGGCCACGATGGACTGGATGCCCCAGGAGCAGGAGCGGGGCATCACCATCACGGCCGCGGCCACGACGTGCTTCTGGGACGAGCACCGCATCAACATCATCGATACGCCCGGGCACGTGGACTTCACCATGGAAGTCGAGCGGAGCCTGCGCGTCCTCGACGGCGCGGTGGTCGTCTTCGACGGCGTGGCCGGCGTCGAGCCCCAGTCCGAGACCGTCTGGCGACAGGCCGACCGCTACCGCGTGCCGCGCATCTGCTTCATCAACAAGCTCGACCGGACCGGCGCGGACTACTGGCGCTGTGTCGGCATGATCGAGGAGCGGCTGGGCGCCAACGCCGTGCCCATCCAGATCCCGATCGGCTCGGAGGACACGTTCGCGGGTGTGATCGACCTCGTCCGGATGGAGGCGATCGTGTACCGCGACGACCTCGGGTCGGAGATCGACGTCGTGGCCATCCCGGCCGAGCTCCAGGCCGAGGCGCGCCGGCATCGCGAGAAGCTCGTCGAGGCCGTCGCCGAGATGGACGACGCCCTCATGCACAAGTACCTCGAGGGCGAGGAGCTCAGCGTCGACGAGCTGGTCCACGGGCTGCGGCTGGGCACCCTGCAGTACCGGATCGTGCCGGTGCTCACCGGCTCGGCGCTCAAGAACAAGGGCATCCAGCCGATGCTCGACGCGGTCGTGGCCTACCTGCCCTCACCGCTGGACGTGCCGCCGGTCATCGGCGAGCACCCGACGACGCACGCCGAGGTGGTCCGTACGGTCGACGATCGCGAGCCCTTCAGCGCCCTCGCGTTCAAGATCGCCGCCGACCCCTACGTCGGCAAGCTGGCGTTCTTCCGGGTCTACTCGGGCACCCTCAAGTCCGGCTCCTACGTCCTCAACTCGACGAAGGGGAAGAAGGAGCGGATCGGGCGCATCCTCCAGATGCACGCCAACCACCGGGAGGAGATCGACGAGGTCTACGCGGGCGACATCGCCGCCGCCGTCGGCCTCAAGGAGACCTACACCGGTGACACCCTCGTCGATCCCGATCGTCCGGTGATCCTCGAGTCGATGACATTCCCCGAGCCGGTCATCGAGGTGAAGATCGAGCCGCGGACCAAGGCCGACCAGGACAAGATGGGCCTCGCCCTGCAGCGCCTCGCCGAAGAGGACCCGACGTTCCGGGTGAAGACGGACGAGGAGAGCGGCGAGACCCTCATCTCCGGGATGGGCGAGCTGCACCTAGACGTCCTCGTGGACCGCATGATCCGCGAGTTCAAGGTGGCGGCCAACATCGGCAAGCCGCAGGTCTCCTACCGGGAGACGATCCGGCGGCCGGCGCAGGGCAACGGGCGCTTCGTGCGCCAGACCGGCGGCAAGGGCCAGTACGGCCACGTGATCCTCAAGCTCGAGCCCCTGGAGAAGGGGACGGGGATCGAGTTCGTCGACAAGACGATCGGCGGCACGATCCCCAGGGAGTACATGCGGGCCATCGACCACGGCGTCCGCGCCGCCCTGGAGACCGGCGTCTACGCCGGGTACCCGATGGTCGACGTCCGGGCGACCGTCTTCGACGGCTCGTACCACGAGGTCGACTCGAGCGAGATGGCGTTCAAGATCGCCGCCTCGATGGCAGTCAAGGATGCGGTGGAGAAGGCCAACCCGACGATCCTCGAGCCGATGATGCGGGTCGAGGTCACAATGCCCGACCAGTTCATGGGCGACGTGATCGGCGACCTGAACAGCCGGCGCGGCCAGGTCGACGGGATGGACTCGCGCGGCTCGACCCAGGTCGTGCGCGCGTTCGTGCCGCTCGCGGAGATGTTCGGCTACGCCACCGACCTGCGGTCGATGACCCAGGGCCGGGCGAGCTACTCGATGGAGCTGTCCCACTACGCAGAGGTCCCCGGCAATCTCGCCGCGGAGCTCGTCCAGAAGTCCAGGGTCTAGGAGTCGGGAAGGCCGGCGACGGACGTCCCCCGGGGGACCCGGACGCGGCGAGGAGCCAGGGAGCAACCACGATGGCGAAGAAGAAGTTCGAGCGGACCAAGCCGCACGTCAACATCGGCACGATCGGTCACATCGACCACGGCAAGACGACGCTCACCGCGGCGATCACGAAGTACCTCGCCCTCAAGGGCGGGGCCGAGTTCCGCGCGTTCGACTCGATCGACAACGCCCCCGAGGAGCGCGAGCGCGGGATCACGATCGCGATCGCCCACGTCGAGTACCAGACCGACGCCCGCCACTACGCCCACGTCGACTGCCCCGGGCCACGCCGACTACATCAAGAACATGATCACCGGCGCCGCCCAGATGGACGGCGCGATCCTCGTCGTCGCCGCGACCGACGGCCCGATGCCCCAGACCCGCGAGCACATCCTCCTCGCCCGCCAGGTCGAGGTGCCCGTACATGGTCGTCTTCCTCAACAAGGTCGACGCCGTGGACGACCCCGAGCTCCTCGACCTCGTCGAGCTCGAGGTCCGCGAGCTGCTCACCAAGAACTACTTCCCGGGCGACGACATCCCCGTCATCCGCGGCTCCGCGCTCAAGGCCCTCGAGGCCACCGGCGGCGTCGACGACCCGGCCTACGCCTGCATCCAGGAGCTCATGGACGCGGTCGACTCGCTACATCCCGACCCCCGAGCGCCCGGTCGACAAGCCGTTCCTGATGCCCGTCGAGGACGTCTTCGGCATCAAGGGCCGCGGCACCGTGGCCACCGGGCGCATCGAGCGCGGCATCGTCAAGGTCGGCGACGAGGTCGAGATCGTCGGCATCCGGCCCGACCCGCAAGGTCGTCGTCACCGGCGTCGAGATGTTCAAGAAGCTCCTCGACCAGGGCCAGGCCGGCGACAACGTGGGCTGCCTCCTGCGGGGCATCGAGCGCGACGACATCGAGCGCGGCCAGGTCCTGGCCAAGACGCGGCTCGGTCAAGCCCCACACCAAGTTCACCGCCCGGGTCTACGTCCTGACCAAGGAGGAGGGCGGCCGGCACACCCCGTTCTACAACGGCTACCGGCCCCAGTTCTACCTGCGCACCACCGACGTGACCGGCGCCATCGGCCTGCCCGAGGGAGCCGAGATGATCATGCCCGGCGACAACGTCGACATGACCGTCGAGCTCATCACCCCGATCGCCCTCGAGGTCGGCCAGCGCTTCGCCATCCGCGAGGGTGGCCGGACCGTCGGCGCCGGCGCGATCGTGGCCATCACCGAGTAGGGACGAGATGGCAAAAGCAGCGGAGAACCGTCCGATCGTCCAGCTCGCCTGCACCGAGTGCAAGACGCGGACGTACACCACGCGCAAGAACAAGAGGAACGATCCCAACCGGATCGAGCTTCGGAAGTACTGTCCGCGTGAACGTCGCCACACCCTGCATCGCGAGGCGAAGTAGGGAGAGACCCACAGGGGTGTAGCTCAATTGGCAGAGCACCGGTCTCCAAAACCGGCGGTTGTAGGTTCGAGTCCTATCGCCCCTGCCACTCCTCCACGCCAGCTAGAGAGCAAGTAGCCGAACCGTGCGCCGCCTCCGTCGATACCTCCAGGAATCCTGGTCCGAGCTCAAGAAGGTCGCCTGGCCCACGCGGGACCAGGTCCGCAACCTGACCGTGCTCGTCTTCGTCGTGAGCGCCGCCATCGGCATCTTCATCGCGGTCTGGGATCTCGTCTTCACCGAGGTCATCCGGCTCATCACGCCGGCGGCCTAGAGGACGATGATGACCGAGAGCGTCCGAGCGCCCGAGAAGCGCTGGTACGTGATCCACACGTACTCGGGCTACGAGAACAAGGTCAAGGCCAACCTCGAGCACCGCATCGAGTCGATGGGCATGGAGGACAAGATCTTCCAGGTCCTCGTCCCGATGGAGGACGAGATCGAGATCAAGCAGGGCCAGCGGCACACCGTCCAGAAGAAGGTGTTCCCCGGCTACGTGCTGGTGGAGATGATCTACGACCCCGAGTCGTGGTACGTCGTCCGCAACACGCCGGGCGTGACCAGCTTCGTCGGCACCGGCAACATCCCGGGCAGCCCGCAGCGAGCCGATCCCGCTCGAGGAGCACGAGGTCAAGCAGATCCTCCGCCAGATGGGCGTGGAGACGCCGAAGTACCGCGTCGCGTTCACCAAGGGCCAGAGCGTCCGGGTCACCGACGGGCCGTTCGCCGAGTTCGTCGGCACGGTCGACGAGGTCGATCCCGAGCGCAACAAGGTCAAGGTCCTCGTCAGCATCTTCGGCCGCGAGACCCCCGTCGAGCTCGACCTCCTCCAGGTCGAGAAGCTCTGAGCGAAAGGAACACCGGCCACCGTGGCCAAGAAGATCCGGATCGTCCTCACCCTCCAGCTGCCGGCCGGCAAGGCCACCCCGGCGCCGCCCGTCGGCACCGCCCTGGGCCCGCACGGCATCAACATCATCGAGTTCACCAAGACCTACAACGAGAAGACCGCCGACAAGGCGGGCCAGATCATCCCGGCCCAGATCACGATCTTCGAGGATCGCTCGTTCACGTTCGTCCTCAAGACGCCGCCGGCCGCGGACCTCCTGCGCAAGGCCGCCGGCGTCGACAAGGGCTCCGCGACCACGCGGCCGCGAGACAGGCGGGCACGTCACCCGCGACCAGCTCCGCGAGATCGCCGGCAGAAGCTCGCCGACCTCAACGCGAACGACATCGAGGCCGCCATGCGGCAGGTCGAGGGCACCGCCCGCAGCATGGGCATCGAGGTCGTCGGCTAGCCGCGACGACGCGCTTCCGGCCGCGCTCGACGCCGGACGACGACCCCACGAGACGGGGGAGGCCGGAACGCCGGCCGCCAGCACGAGGAGCCAGCACATGGCCCAGCACGGCAAGAAGTACCGCGACGCGCGCTCAAGCTCGTCGATCGCACCAGGGCCTATCCGCCCGGCCGAGGCGGTCGAGCTCGTCAAGAAGACCTCGATCGTCAACTTCGATCCCTCCGTCGAGGCGCACCTTCGCCTCGGCGTCGACCCGCGCCACGCCGACCAGATGGTCCGCGGCACGGTCGTCCTCCCGCACGGGACCGGCAAGGTCGTCCGCGTCGCCGTCTTCGCCCAGGGCGAGAAGGCCCAGGAGGCGCTGCGCGCCGGCGCCGACGAGGTCGGCGGCGAGGACCTGGTCAAGAAGATCGAGGGCGGCTGGCTCGAGTTCGACGTCGCGGTCGCCACGCCCGACATGATGGGCATGGTCGGCAAGCTCGGCCGGATCCTCGGCCGGCGCGGCCTGATGCCGAACCCGAAGGCCGGCACCGTGACCTTCGACGTCGAGCGCGCCATCAACGAGGTCAAGGCCGGCCGCGTCGAGTTCAAGGTCGACAAGTCGCGGCGATCATCCACGTCCCCGTCGGCAAGGCGAGCTTCGAGGACGCCGCGCTCGTCGCGAACCTGGCCGTCCTCCTCGATGCCATCAACCGGGCCAAGCCGGCCGGGGCCAAGGGCACCTACCTGCGGGCCTCACGATCGCGAGCACGATGAGCCCGGGCGTCCGGGTGGACCTGCCCGGCCTGCTCGCGGCCGCCGCGCCGCCTGAGCGCGCCGCCGGCTCCAGGCGCGCGTCGCGCCGGCATCGGCTGTACCATCCCGCAGCGCGGCCGCCGAGAGGCGCGTCGCACAAGATCGAAGACGGACCGCCGCAGACAGCCTGCGCCCGCGGACCGTGTCGCCCGGAGCCCCAGCGGGCCCGGCGACGGTCGGGGCTTGATCCGTCGGACCGGATCGGCGCCGCGGAAGCGCGAGCACCGGGGACGCCGACGAGCACGCCGAGGCAGGACCACCGACGCGACGCCCTCTCCCGGGGGCGCCCGCGCGGACCCTGCAAGACGCGAGGAAGCACCGTCTGGCAGGGGACCCCGCCGGGTGGGTCCACCGGGCGCGCCGGAAGCGCGCAGCGCAGCAGAGGGCCGCATGCCGACCGACGCGAAGCGCGCCACCGTGGCCGAGCTCCGCGACGACCTCGCCCGCAGCACCGACGCTCATCACCACCGAGTACCGCGGCCTGACCGTCAAGGACATCGGCGAGATCCGGCGCGCGCTTCGAAAGCAGAACGTCACCTACCGGGTCGTCAAGAACCGCCTCATGCGGATCGCCGCCGAGCAGGAGGGGAACGCCGGGCGTCGCCCCGCTCCTCCGCGGCCCGTCGGCCGATCGCCTTCGGGACCGGCGACGAGGCGCTCCGTCGCCAAGACCGTCCTCGACGCCGTCCGGCCGTACAAGCTCGTCAAGGTCACCGGCGGCGGTCGTCGGGGGACAGGCCCTCGACGTCGACGGCGTGCCAGAAGCTCGCCACGCTGCCGTCCCGCGAGGTCCTGCTGGCCCAGCTGGCCGGCGCCTTCAACGCGCCCGCCACGCAGGTGGCCGGCCTCCTGGCCGCGAACCTGCGCAACCTTGGCTACGCGCTGACGCAGCTCCAGGAGCAGAAGGCCCACCGGCCCCTAGGCGCCCAGCCCGGCGTGCGACCCGCCCGACGACCCACCGACCGCCCGCCCCGGCGGGCTCACCAAGGAGCACCACCCGATGGCCACCCTCACCCACGACCAGATCCTCGACGCGATCGGCGCGATGACCCTCGTCGAGGTCGCCGAGTTCGTCAAGAAGTTCGAGGACGAAGTTCGGCGTCACCGCCGCCGCCCCGGTCGCCGCGGCGGCCGCGGCCCGCCGCCGCGGCGCGCCCCGGTCGCCGGGTCGAGGAGGAGCAGACCGAGTTCACGCGCGATCCTCGACCGAGATCGGCCCCAACAAGATCCCGGTCATCAAGGTCGTCCGCGAGCTCACCGGCCTCGGCCTCAAGGAGGCCAAGGACCTCGTCGACGCGTTCCCGAAGCCGGTCAAGGAGGGCATCGCCCGGGACGAGGCCGAGAAGATCAAGGCCGCCCTCGAGGAGCAGGGCGCCAAGGTCGAGATCAAGTAGCTGCCGCACCACCGTCGTCGCGGTGCGGGCGCCCTCGCCGTCCGACCGATCGTCGCGGCCGCCAGCGCCGGGCGGTGACCCTGGTCACCGCCCGGCGTTTGCGCGCGCTTGACAGACCGCGGGAATCGCGATACAATTTCCAATTCCGTGAGCGCGGCCCTCCCTCCCTTCTCCCTCCTCCGCCAAGGAGCGGTTCATGCTGCCTGTCGCTGATTCGTCCCGTCCCGTGCCTCCGGCCGGATCTCGTACGCCCGGATCTCCGAGAAGCGCGAGATCCCCAACCTGATCGAGCTCCAGGTCCGATCGTTCGCCTGGTTCATCGAGAAGGGCCTCCGGGAGCTCTTCGACGAGATCAGCCCGATCAAGGACTTCACCGGCAAGGTGATGGAGCTCCAGTTCCTGGACTACGAGTTCGGGGACCCCAAGTACTCCGAGCTCGAGTGCCGCACCCGCGACCTGACCTTCAGCCGGCCGCTGTACGTCAACGTCGAGCTCCTGATCAAGGAGACGGGCGAGATCCAGCGCCAGCGGGTCTTCATGGGCGACTTCCCGCTGATGACCGACCTCGGCACCTTCATCATCAACGGCGCCGAGCGCGTCGTCGTCAGCCAGCTCGTCCGCTCGCCGGGCGTCTACTACGGAAGGTCGAGGATCCCGGCGCCGGGCCGCGACCTGTGCGCCGCCAAGGTGATCCCGAACCGCGGCGCCTGGCTCGAGTTCGAGACCGTCCAACCGCGACGTCCTCTCGGTCAAGGTCGACCGCAAGCGCAAGATCCCGGTGACCACGCTCCTGCGCGCCGTCGGCTACGAGCGCAACGAGGAGATCGCCGCGCTGTTCGCCGACGTCGACGACAACCCGGAGCACCAGTACATCGCCGCGACGCTCGACAAGGACCCGACGAACACGCAGGCCGAGGCGCTGATCGAGGTCTACAAGCAGCTGCGCCCGGGCGACCCGCCGACCGGCGACAACGCGCGCCAGCTGGTCGAGAGCCTCTTCTTCAACTTCCGCCGCTACGACCTCGGGCGGGTCGGCCGCTACAAGTTCAACAAGAAGCTCGACGCCGTCGCCGCCCGGATGGGGATCGAGCTGCCGCGCGAGGACGGCGACGAACCCGCAGCTGGGCCGGACGATCACCCGCGAGGACATCGCGGCGATCGTCGGCCAGCTGATCGTGCTCAACAACGGCGGCGGCCAGCCCGACGACATCGACCACCTCGGCAACCGCCGCGTCCGCGCCGTCGGCGAGCTGATCCAGAACGAGTTCCGGATCGGCCTGCTGCGCATGGAGCGCGTCGTCCGCGAGCGCATGACGATCCAGGAGATCGAGAAGGCGACGCCCGAACGCGCTGATCAACATCCGGCCGGTCGTCGGCGGCGATGAAGGAGTTCTTCGGCGGCAGCCAGCTCTCGCCAGTTCATGGACCAGACGAACCCGCTGGCCGAGCTGACCACAAGCGCCGCCTCTCGGCGCTCGGCCCGGGCGGTCTGTCGCGCGAGCGCGCCGGCTTCGACGTGCGCGACGTGCACCACAGCCACTACGGCCGCATCTGCCCGATCGAGACGCCGGAAGGCCCGAACATCGGCCTGATCGGCTCGCTGGCGACGTACGGCCGGATCAACGACTACGGCTTCATCGAGACGCCGTACCGCAAGGTCAAGCGGAGCGTCGCCTGGGACGACCCCGACCTCGCGGCCTACGCTGGCCGGCGCCGACGTCGTCGGCAAGGGCGGCGAGGTCGTCGTCGCGGAAGGGCGAGCCGCTCACCGACGCGCGGCCGCGCGAGCTGAAGCGCCAGAAGGCGCAGGCGTTCCCGATCCGCCCCGTCGTCACCGACGAGATCGTCTACCTCGCCGCCGACGAGGAGGAGGAGCACCACGTCGCCCAGGCCAACGCGCGCGCTCGACGAGGCCGGGCCACTTCTGGACGGACCGCGTGCCGTGCCGCTACCGGGACAGCTTCCCGGAGGTCGCGCCGGACCGGATCGACTACATGGACGTCTCCCCGAAGCAGATCGTCTCGGTCGCGACGGCGCTGATCCCGTTCCTCGAGCACGACGACGCGAACCGCGCCCTGATGGGCTCGAACATGCAGCGCCAGGCCGTGCCGCTCCTGCGAGCCGGAGGCGCCGATCGTGGGCACCGGCATGGAGCGCCGGGCCGCGCTGGACTCCGGCCAGGTCGTCCTCGCCCGCGGAGCCGGCGTCGTGACCTCGGTGACCGCCGAGCGCGATCCTCGTCGAGGAGGATGCCGGCGAGCTGCGGACCTACCCGCTGCAGAAGTTCGTGCGCTCGAACCAGGGCACCTGCATCAACCAGCGCCCGATCGTCGACGTCGGCCAGCGCGTCGCGACCGGCGACGCGATCGCCGACTCGCTCGTCGACCGACGGCGGCGAGCTGGCCCTCGGCCAGAACATCCTCGTCGCGTTCATGAGCTGGGAGGGCGGCAACTACGAGGACGCGATCGTCATCAGCGAGCGCCTCGTGCGCGAGGACATGTTCACCTCCATCCACATCGAGAAGCACGAGATCGAGTCGCGCGACACGAAGCTCGGGCCCGAGGAGATCACCCGCGACATCCCGAACGTCGGCGAGGAGTCCCTCAAGGACCTCGACGAGGACGGCATCGTCCGCATCGGCGCCGAGGTCCAGCCCGGCGACATCCTCGTCGGCAAGATCACGCCGAAGGGCGAGACGGAGCTGACCGCCGAAGAGAAGCTCCTGCGCGCGATCTTCGGCGAGAAGGCGCGCGAGGTGAAGGACTCGTCGCTGCGCCTGCCGCACGGCGAGCGCGGCAAGGTCGTCGACGTCAAGGTCTTCACGCGCGAGGACCGCGACGAGCTGCCGCCCGGCGTCAACCAGCTGGTGCGCGTCTCGATCGCCCAGAAGCGCAAGGTCTCCGACGGCGACAAGATGGCCGGCCGCCACGGCAACAAGGGCGTCATCGCCAAGATCCTGCCGGTGGAGGACATGCCGTTCCTCCCGGACGGCACGCCGGTCGACATCATCCTCAACCCGCTCGGCGTGCCGAGCCGCATGAACATCGGCCAGATCCTGGAGACGCACCTCGGCTGGGCGCTCAGCATGCTCGGCTTCAAGGCCGCGACCCCGGTCTTCGACGGCGCGACCGAGGAGCAGATCCGCGAGGCGCTCCAGCGAGGCCGGCCTCCCGGAGGACGGCAAGATCGAGCTCCGCGACGGGCGGACCGGCGAGGAGTTCGACCGGCGCATCACCGTCGGCCAGATCTACATGCTGAAGCTCCACCACCTGGTGGAGGACAAGATCCACGCCCGGTCCACGGGCCCCTACAGCCTCATCACCCAGCAGCCGCTGGGCGGCAAGGCCCAGTTCGGCGGCCAGCGCTTCGGCGAGATGGAGGTCTGGGCGCTCGAGGCGTACGGCGCGGCGAACATCCTCCAGGAGCTCCTGACCGTCAAGTCCGACGACGTCATGGGCCGCGTCCAGACGTACGAGGCGATCGTCAAGGGCGAGGAGATCCAGCAGCCGGGCGTCCCGGAGTCCTTCAAGGTGCTCATCAAGGAGCTCCAGAGCCTCGGCCTCAACGTCGAGATCCTCAACGAGAACGACGAGGAGATCCGGTTCGTCGAGGACGTCTCGGCCTACCCCCTCCCCGATCTCGGCGGCATCAACCTCGCCGGTTTCGAGGACTGACCGCCACACCCCGCACCCATCACGCGGAGCCGGTGCTCGGCCGGCCCGGCTCCGCTCGCACCCGGTCCGAATCGCGCCGCTGAGGGCCCGCTGCGGCGCGGAGGAGAACGATGCTCGAGGTCAACAACTTCAACGCCATCCGGATCTCGCTCGCGTCCCCGGAGCAGATCCGCGAGTGGTCGTACGGCGAGGTCACCAAGCCCGAGACGATCAACTACCGCACGCTCAAGCCGGAGAAGGACGGCCTCTTCGACGAGCGCATCTTCGGTCCGACGAAGGACTGGGAGTGCTACTGCGGCAAGTACAAGCGGATCCGCTACAAGGGCATCATCTGCGACAAGTGCGGCGTCGAGGTCACCCGCGCGAAGGTCCGCCGCGAGCGGATGGGCCACATCCAGCTGGCCAGCCCGGTCAGCCACATCTGGTACTTCAAGGGCACGCCGTCGCGCCTCGGCATCCTGCTCGACATCAGCCCTCGCAACCTCGAGCGCATCCTCTACTTCGCCCTGTTCATCGTCACCCACGTCGACGAGGACGCCCGCCGGCGCGCGCTGCAGGCGCTCGACGAGGAGTCCGAGGGTCGCGGACGCGACGGCAAGCCCGACGACGCCGAGGAGCAGGAGCGCGCCGCGTTCAAGCGCCGCAAGGACGAGCTCCTCGTCGCCCGCGGCGAGCTCCTCGCGGACCTCGAGCGCCAGCGCACGGAGCGGACCGACGAGATCGGCGCCGCCGCGCAGGCGGCCCAGGCGCAGCTCGCGGGTCTGAAGGGCGGCATCGCCGACGCGACGATCGCCTTTGCCCCGACGGGCGAGGTCGTCCTCGCCGCCGGCGAGAAGGCCGCCAGGACGGTCGACGCCAAGCTGCAGAAGATCGTCCTCGCCGAGTCGGAGCGCGTGACGGAGGAGTTCCGGACGCGCGAGGCCGACGAGCAGCGGGCAACCGACCAGAAGGTCGAGGACCTGCGCCTCTCGATGGACGCCGGCATCGACGCCCTCCGCGAGGCGCGCAAGCACGAGGCCGAGAGCCGCAAGGACGAGATCCGCAAGACCCGCGACGAGCTCGAGTCACTGCAGTCGATGACGACGCTGTCGGAGACCGACTTCCGCTACCTCGACGAGCGCTACGGCTCGGGCGCCCGCACGGGCCGCGTCTTCTGGGCCGGCATGGGCGCCGAGGCGGTCCGCGACATCATCACCCGGATGGACCTCGAGGAGCTGGGCCGCACCCTCCACGTCGAGGTCCGCACGACCTCCGGCCAGCGGCGCAAGAAGGCGATCAAGCGGCTTCGCCTGATCGAGGCCTTCCGGCGTTCCGGCACGCGACCCGAGTGGATGATCCTGTCGGTCCTGCCGGTCATCCCGCCCGAGCTGCGCCCGATGGTCCAGCTCGACGGCGGCCGCTTCGCCACGTCCGACCTGAACGACCTCTACCGCCGCGTCATCAACCGGAACAACCGCCTCAAGCGGCTCCTGGAGCTGGGCGCCCCCGAGATCATCATCCGCAACGAGAAGCGGATGCTCCAGGAGGCGTGCGACGCGCTCGTCGACAACGGTCGCCGCGGCCGGGCGATCGCGGGCACCGGCAATCACCGCCTGAAGAGCCTGAGCGACATGCTCAAGGGCAAGCAGGGCCGCTTCCGCCAGAACCTCCTCGGCAAGCGCGTCGACTACTCGGGCCGCTCGGTCATCGTCGTCGGGCCGGACCTCAAGCTCCACCAGTGCGGCCTGCCGAAGAAGATGGCGCTCGAGCTCTTCAAGCCGTTCGTCATGCGCGCAGCTCGTCGAGAAGGGCCTCGCCCACAACATCAAGAGCGCCAAGCGCATCGTCGAGCGTGTCGTGCCGGTCGTCTGGGACGTCCTCGAAGAGGTCATCACCGATCACCCGGTGCTCCTGAACCGCGCCCCGACGCTGCACCGGCTGGGCATCCAGGCCTTCATGCCGGTCCTCGTCGAGGGCTCGGCGATCCAGATCCACCCGCTCGTCTGCACGGCCTTCAACGCCGACTTCGACGGCGACCAGATGGCGGTCCACGTGCCGCTCTCGACGGCCGCCCAGGAAGAGGCGCGGACGATGCTGCTGTCGACCGCCAACCTGCTGTCGCCGGCCGACGGAAGCCCGATCGTGTCGCCCACGCAGGACATGGTCCTCGGCTGCTACTACCTCACGATGAACGACCCCGGCATCGCGTCGAAGGCTCCCGCCCGGATCTTCGCCGACGAGGACGAGGCGATCCTGGCCTATCAGCTTCGGACGGTCACCCTCCACGAGCCGGTCGAGGCGATGGTCCGGACCTGGAGCGACGAGGCCGAGGGCCTCGTGGAGCAGCGCCTGGTCACGACGGTCGGCCGGATCATCTTCAACCAGATCCTGCCGGACCGCCTGCGCTTCGCCAACAAGGAGCTGAAGCGCCACGATCTCCGGAGCCTCGTCGACCGCTGCTACCGTGCTCTCGGGCCCACCGAGACCGCGCACCTCGTGGACGGCATCAAGCAGATCGGCTTCGAGTACGCGACCCGCGGTGGCATGACGATCGCCGTCGCCGACATCTCGGTGCCGACCGAGAAGCCGCAGCTCCTCGCGGCCGCCGACGACCAGGTCAAGAAGATCGACGGGCAGTTCCAGCGCGGCCTCATCACCGAGCGACGAGCGCTACGAGGCGGTCGTCGACGTCTGGCAGAAGACGTCCAAGGACGCTGTCGGACAAGATGATGGACAACCTCGACCCGCACAGCGCCGGTCGCGATGATGACCACCTCGGGGCCCGCGGCAACAAGGGCAACATCGGCCAGCTGGGCGCCATGCGCGGCCTGATGGCCGACCCGTCCGGCCGGATCATCGACGTCCCGGTGCGCAGCAACTTCCGCGAGGGCATGACCGTCCTCGAGTACTTCATCTCGACCCACGGCGCCCGCAAGGGCCTCGCCGACACCGCCCTCCGCACCGCCGACTCCGGGTACCTGACGCGGCGCCTCGTCGACGTCGCGCAGGACGTGATCACCCGCGACGAGGACTGCGGCACGGAGGAGGGGAGCTGGATCACCCGGGCCGAGTCCGACGAGATCGACCCTGGAGCCCGGCGCCTTCGCCAGGCGACTCGTCGGGCGCTTCGCGGCCGCCCCGGTCTCCGCCCCGACGGGACGGTCATGTGCGAGCCCAACGAGGAGATCGGGGAGATCGCCGCCCGGCTGGTCGAGGACGCCGGCATCCGCGAGGTCCTGGTCCGCTCCCCGCTGACGTGCGAGGCGCGCTACGGCGTCTGCCGCTTCTGCTACGGCCGCAACCTCGCGACCGGGCTCGCTCGTCGGCGACCGGCGAGGCGGTCGGGATCATCGCGGCCCAGTCGATCGGCGAGCCGGGCACCCAGCTGACGATGCGCACGTTCCACACCGGCGGCGTCGCGTCGGCCGGCGGCGCCGACATCACGGCCGGCCTGCCGCGCGTCGAGGAGCTGTTCGAGGCCCGCGTCCCGAAGGGCAAGGCCGAGATCAGCCACATCGACGGCATCGTCGAGATCATCCGCGCAGCGACGTCGGCACGAAGGTCAAGGTCACGAGCGTCGAGCAGTTCGACGCGCCGCTCCGGCTCCCGACCGGGCGCCGAGGTCCTCGCCGCGGCGGGCGACCTCGTCGAGAAGGGCCAGGTCCTCGCCCGCGTGGCGGGCAAGGACGGCGCGGACGGCTCGACGTGGTCGCGCCCGGAGAAGGGGATCCTCGTCCGCGACGGCGACCAGCTCGCCGTCCGTGCCGAGGACCGCGTCGAGCGCGAGTACGCGATCCCGCACAACGCGAAGCTCCTCGTCGAGAACGGCCAGGAGATCCGGGCCGGCGACGCCGATCACCGACGGGCCGATCAACCCGCAGGAATACCTCGACACGCGGGGCAAGGACGCGGTCCAGCGCTACCTGGTGAAGGAAGTCCAGAAGGTCTACCGGAGCCAGGGCGTCACGATCAACGACAAGCACATCGAGATCATCGTCCGGCAGATGCTCCGCAAGGTCCGCATCGACCAGCCGGGCGACACGGACCTCCTCCCGACCGAGCTCATCGACCGCCTCGACTTCGAGGCAGGCCAACAACCGCGTCCTCGCCGAGGGCGGCGAGCCCGCGACCGCGCAGGTCGTCCTGCTCGGCGTCACGAAGGCGTCGCTCAACACGGCGAGCTTCCTCGCCGCGGCCTCGTTCCAGGAGACGACCCGGGTGCTCACCGAGGCGGCCATCAACGGCGCCAAGGACCACCTGATCGGCCTCAAGGAGAACGTCATCATCGGCAAGCTCATCCCGGCCGGCACCGGGGCGCCGGCGAACGTCGCCGCCCGCCGCGAGGCGGATCGGCGCCGGGCGGCCGAGGCGCTCGCCGGCGGCGAGCTGCCGGCGGAGTTCGGGAGCGAGTACAACCCGTTCCTCGAGGATGTCGTCGACGGCGGGGCCGACGACGACACGGCCCGCCTCTCCGCGCTGCTGGCGGCGGCTGACGCCCCGCGAGGCGGACGAGGACGAGCCCGCGGGCGAGGGCGACGACGACGCGTTCAACCCGTTCCTGGCCGATGCCAGGGCGGCGTCGACAGCGAGATCGCCTCGTTGCTCGGCGACCTCGCCGGGGATGCCGACCCGGACCAGGTGGAAGCCAGGACTGACGGCGCCAGCTGCTCGCTGCGACACGGGCCAGACGGGGTCTTTGACACCCCTCGCCGGCCCGCTGGTACACTCCCCGCTTGCGTGCCGCGACCGGTCGGTCGTGGGCGCGCTGCGCCCCGCGCCAGCTGCGACGGGGTCCGACCGGCCGGGCCACCCGAATGGGTGAGCAGCTCGACCACCAGAACGCCGAGAAAGGGACAGCGTCTCCGTGCCGACGATCAGCCAGCTCGTGCGCCACGGCCGGAAGCCGAAGATCGCGAAGGTCAAGGCCCCGGCGATGCGCAAGATCTGGAACAGCCTCGACCAGCGCCAGACGCCGATTCCGGGCGCCCCCCAGAAGCGCGGCGTCTGCCTGCAGGTGCGCACGATGACGCCGAAGAAGCCGAACTCGGCCCTGCGCAAGATCGCCCGCGTCCGGCTCTCCAACCAGATGGAGGTCACGGCCTACATCCCGGGGATCGGCCACAACCTCCAGGAGCACTCCGTCGTGCTCGTTCGCGGCGGGCGGGTCAAGGACCTCCCGTCGGTCAAGTACCACATCATCCGCGGCGACGCTCGACACGGCCGGCGTCCGCGACCGCAAGCAGGGCCGCTCGAAGTACGGGGCCAAGGCCACGGCTCAGCTCGCCCGGCCAGAAGAAGTAGGGACCATGCCGCGCCGCGCCAGCATCCCCCGCAAGGCCAAGTACGAGGCGACGCCGCTCAACCGGACGACCGCCCGGATCTCGGCGAAGCTCATGAACGACGGCAAGCGAAACCTCGCCGATCGGATCCTGCGCCAGGCGCTCGCGCGCGCCGAGGCGCAGGCGAAGCGCCCCGGCCTCGAGGTCCTCGAGGCGGCTCTGCGCAACGCGACCCCGATCATCGAGGTCAAGCCGCGCCGCGTCGGCGGCGCCACCTACCAGGTCCCGGTCGAGATCCGCGGCGACCGCCGCCTCTCGCTCGGCGTGCGCTGGCTCGTCCAGGCGGCCCGCAAGCGCAGCGGCAAGAGCATGAGCGAGAAGCTCGCGTCCGAGTTCGTCGATGCGTCGAACGGGCTGGGCGCTGCCGTGAAGCGCCGCGAGGACACCCACAAGATGGCCGAGGCCAACAAGGCCTTCAGCCACTTCAAGTGGTAGGTCCGGAGACCCTGATCGTGGCCCGACTCGTACCCGCTCGCGCGCACCCGGAACATCGGGATCATCGCGCACATCGACGCGGGCAAGACGACCGTGACCGAGCGGATCCTCTTCTACACCAAGAAGATCTACAAGCTCGGCGAGGTCCACGAGGGCGCGGCCACGATGGACTGGATGCCCCAGGAGCAGGAGCGGGGCATCACCATCACGGCCGCGGCCACGACCTGCTTCTGGGACGAGCATCGCATCAACATCATCGATACGCCCGGGCACGTGGACTTCACCATGGAAGTGGAGCGCAGCCTGCGCGTCCTCGACGGCGCGGTGGTCGTCTTCGACGGCGTCGCCGGCGTGGAGCCGCAGTCGGAGACGGTCTGGCGCCAGGCCGACCGCTACCGCGTCCCGCGCATCTGCTTCATCAACAAGCTGGACCGCACCGGCGCCGACTTCTGGCGCTGCGTCGAGATGATCGAGGACCGCCTCGGGCGCGAACGCCGTGCCCGTCCAGATCCCGATCGGCTCCGAGGACACGTTCGTCGGTGTCATCGACCTCATCCGGATGCAGGCGATCCTCTACCGCGACGACCTCGGGTCCGAGATCGACGTCGGTCGCGATCCCGGCCGACGCTCGTGGCCGAGGCGAGCCAGCACCGCGAGAAGCTCGTCGAGGCCGTCGCCGAGATGGACGACGCAGCTGATGCACAAGTACCTCGAGGGCGTGGAGCTCACCGAGGCGGAGCTGGTGCGCGGGCTGCGCCTCGGGCACGCTCCAGTACCGGATCGTCCCGGTCCTGACCGGCTCGGCCCTGAAGAACAAGGGCATCCAGCCGATGCTCGACGCCGTCGTCGACTACCTGCCCTCGCCGCTCGACGTGCCGCCGGTCATCGGCGAGCACCCGACGACCCACGCCGAGGTCCTGCGCACGGTCGACGACGGCGAGCCGTTCAGCGCCCTCGCCTTCAAGATCGCGGCCGACCCGTTCGTCGGGCAAGCTCGCCTTCTTCCGGGTCTACTCGGGGACGCTCAAGTCCGGCTCCTACATCCTCAACTCCACGAAGGGCAAGCAAGGAGCGCATCGGCCGGATCCTGCAGATGCACGCCAACCACCGCGAGGAGATCGAGGAGGTCTACGCCGGCGACATCGCCGCGGCGGTGGGCCTCAAGGAGACCTACACCGGCGACACGCTCGCGGATCCCGGATCACCCGGTGATCCTCGAGTCGATGACCTTCCCGGAGCCGGTCATCGAGGTCAAGATCGAGCCGCGGACGAAGGTCGACCAGGACAAGATGGGCCTCGCCCTGCAGCGCCTGGCCGAGGAAGACCCGACCTTCCGCGTCAAGACGCGACGAGGAGAGCGGCGAGACCCTCATCGCCGGCATGGGCGAGCTCCACCTCGACGTCCTCGTCGACCGCATGGTCCGCGAGTTCAAGGTGGCGGCCAACATCGGCAAGCCGCAGGTCTCCTACCGCGAGACGATCCGGCGGCCGGCCGAGGGCAACGGACGGTTCGTGCGCCAGACCGGCGGCAAGGGCCAGTACGGCCACGTCGTCCTCAGGCTGGAGCCGCTGCGAGAAGGGCACCGGGATCGAGTTCGTCGACAAGACGATCGGCGGCGTGATCCCCCGCGAGTACATGCGCGCGATCGACCACGGCATCCGCGGCGCCCTCGAGACCGGGCGTCTACGCCGGCTATCCCGATGGTCGACGTCCGGGCGACCGTCTTCGACGGGTCGTACCACGAGGTCGACTCCAGCGAGATGGCGTTCAAGATCGCGGCCTCGATGGCGGTCAAGGACGCCGTGGAGAAGGCCGACCCCGGCGATCCTCGAGCCGCTCATGCGGGTCGAGGTGACCATGCCGGAGCAGTTCATGGGCGACGTCATCGGCGACCTGAACAGCCGGCGCGGCCAGATCGACGGGATGGAGTCGCGCGGCACGACGCAGGTCGTCCGGGCGTTCGTCCCCTCTCGCGGAGATGTTCGGGTACGCCACCGACCTGCGGTCGATGACCGCAGGGCCGGGCGAGCTACTCGATGGAGCTGTCGCACTACGCCGAGGTCCCCGGCAATCTCGCCGCGGAGCTCGTCCAGAAGTCCAGGGTCTAGCAGGCGGGAAGGCCGGCGACGGACGTCCCCCTCGGGACCCGGACGCGGCGAGGAGCCAGGGAGCAACGACGATGGCGAAGAAGAAGTTCGAGCGGACGAAGCCGCACGTCAACATCGGCACGATCGGTCACATCGACCACGGCAAGACGACGCTCACCGCGGCGATCACGAAGTACCTCGCCCTCAAGGGCGGGGCGGAGTTCCGCGCGTTCGACTCGATCGACAACGCCCCCGAGGAGCGCGAGCGCGGGATCACGATCGCGATCGCCCACGTCGAGTACCAGACCGACGCCCGCCACTACGCCCACGTCGACTGCCCGGGCCACGCCGACTACATCAAGAACATGATCACCGGCGCCGCCCAGATGGACGGCGCGATCCTCGTCGTCGCCGCGACCGACGGCCCGATGCCCCAGACCCGCGAGCACATCCTCCTGGCCCGCCAGGTCGAGGTCCCGTACATGGTCGTCTTCCTCAACAAGGTCGACGCGGTGGACGACCCCGAGCTGCTCGACCTCGTCGAGCTCGAGGTCCGCGAGCTGCTCACCAAGAACTACTTCCCGGGCGACGACATCCCGGTCATCCGCGGCTCCGCGCTCAAGGCCCTCGAGGCCACCGGCGGCACCGACGACCCGGCCTACGCCTGCATCCAGGAGCTGATGGACGCGGTCGACTCGTACATCCCGACCCCCGAGCGCCCGGTCGACAAGCCGTTCCTGATGCCCGTCGAGGACGTCTTCGGCATCAAGGGCCGCGGCACCGTGGCCACCGGGCGCATCGAGCGCGGCATCGTCAAGGTCGGCGACGAGGTCGAGATCGTGGGCATCCGCCCGACCCGCAAGGTCGTCGTCACCGGCGTCGAGATGTTCAAGAAGCTCCTCGACCAGGGCCAGGCCGGCGACAACGTGGGCTGCCTCCTGCGGGGCATCGAGCGCGACGACATCGAGCGCGGCCAGGTCCTGGCCAAGGCGGGCTCGGTCAAGCCCCACACCAAGTTCACCGCCCGGGTCTACGTCCTGACCAAGGAGGAGGGCGGCCGCCACACCCCGTTCTACAACGGCTACCGGCCCCAGTTCTACCTCCGCACCACCGACGTGACCGGCGCGATCGGCCTGCCCGAGGGAGCCGAGATGATCATGCCCGGCGACAACGTCGACATGACCGTCGAGCTCATCACCCCGATCGCCCTCGAGGTCGGCCAGCGCTTCGCCATCCGCGAGGGTGGCCGGACCGTCGGCGCCGGCGCGATCGTGGCCATCACCGAGTAGGGACGAGATGGCAAAGCAGCGGATCCGGATCCGCCTCAAGGCCTACGACCACCGCCTGCTGGACCAGTCGGCGGCCCAGATCGTCGAGACTGCCCAGCGCACCGGCGCCGACGTCGTCGGCCCGGTGCCGCTGCCCACCCGGATCGAGAAGTTCACCGTCCTCCGGTCGCCCTTCATCGACAAGGACAGCCGGGAGCAGTTCGAGATCCGGACCCACAAGCGGCTCGTGGACATCCTCGACCCGTCGGCGAAGACCGTCGACGCCCTGATGCGACTCTCGCTGGCGGCGGGCGTCGACATCGAGATCAAGATGTGATGAAGCCTCGCACGCTGATCCGGCCCATGCCTGCGTTGGCGCCTGCGCGCCCTCGCTCACGCACGTCGGAGTGCGCTCGCTCGCGTGCTCGGCCGCCGCCTTGGCATGGGCCCGGCTGAGCGCGCGAGGGGGGACCGCTCATGAGCATCGGATTGATCGGCCGCAAGGTCGGCATGACCCAGGTCTTCCAGGCCGACGGCACCATGATCCCGGTGAGCGTCGTGGCCATCCAGCCGAACACCGTGACGCGCCTCCGGACGCCCGACCGCGACGGCTACGCCGCGATCCAGCTCGGCGTCGAGCCGTCGAAGAAGCTCACCAGGCCCGAGGCTGGCCAGCTCAAGGACCTGCCCAAGGTGGCGGTCATCCGCGAGTTCCGGGTCGAGGACCTCGCCGACGTACGAGGTCGGGCCAGACGCTCGACGTCAGCCTGTTCGCGGCCGGCGACCTCATCGACGTCACCGGCACCTCGAAGGGCAAGGGCTTCGCCGGCACGATCAAGCGCCACAACTTCCACCGCGGCCCCAAGACCCACGGCTCCGACCATCATCGCGAGCCCGGCTCCATCGGCCCCGGCACGACGCCGGGCCGCGTCTACCGCGGCAGCCGGATGGCCGGCCACATGGGCGACGAGCGCGTCACCGTCAAGAAGCTGCGTGTCGTGCGGGCCGACCTCGACCGGAACCTCCTCCTCGTCAAGGGGTCCGTGCCCGGTGCGCCGAACGCGCTCGTCCTCGTGAAGAAGGCCTGACGATGCCCCAGACCACCCTCTACGCCCGCAACGGCGAGGCGATCGGGACGGTCGAGCTCTCCGACGAGCTCTTCGCCGCCCCGGTCAACGTCGCCGTCATGCACCAGGCGGTGACCGCGCAGCTCGCCGGTCGCCACCTGGGCACCCACGACACGAAGACGCGCGGCGAGGTCCGCGGCGGCGGCAAGAAGCCCTACCGCCAGAAGGGAACCGGCCGCGCCCGCCAGGGCTCGCGCACCGCGCCCGCACTATGCCGGCGGCGGCGTCGTCTTCGGCCCGCACCCGCGCTCCTACGTGCAGCGACTCCCGCGGCGGATGAAGCGGCTCGCCCTGCGTGGCGCGCTGACCGCCAAGCTCGACGACGGTGCGATCAAGGTCCTCGACGCCTTCGGCCTCGAGCGCGATCCGGACCAAGGACCTCGCTGGGCGTGCTCGGGAACCTCCAGGCGAGCGGCCGGGTGCTGATCGTGGCTCCCGCGCGCGACGAGCGGCTCGACCTCTCGGCCCGCAACCTGCCGGCGGTCGCGGTCCTCCTGGCCGACTCGCTCAACGTCGTCGACCTGCTCAAGGCGGACACGGTCGTGATCGAGCAGCCGGCGCTCGCCCGCCTCGAGGAGGTGTACGCGTGACGCTCACCGCCCACGACGTCATCGTCCGGCCGATCATCAGCGAGAAGTCGATGGACGAGTCCGGCCGCGGCAAGTACACGTTCGAGGTCCACGGCGACGCCATCCAAGATCCAGGTCAAGGCGGCCGTCGAGGAGCTCTTCAAGGTCCAGGTCATCGAGGTCAACGTCCTCACGACGAAGGCCAAGGAGAAGCGCCGCGGCACCAAGCGCGGCCGCATCACCGGCTGGACCACGCCCTGGCGCAAGGCGATCGTGACGCTCGCCGCCGGCCAGAAGATCGAATTCTTCGAGGGGGTGTAGCGATGCCGCTCCGCAGCTACAAGCCCACCTCGGCCGGCCGGCGGTTCATGACCCGCTCGACGTTCGAGGAGATCACCACCCAGGAGCCGTACAAGCCGCTGCTCGAGCCGATGAAGCGCGGCTCCGGCCGCAACAACCAGGGCCGTCTCACCGTCCGCCACCGCGGCGGCGGCGAGAAGCGCCACTACCGGATCATCGACTTCAAGCGCGACAAGGTCGGGGTCCCGGCCAAGATCGCCACGGTCGAGTACGACCCGAACCGCTCGGCCCGGATCGGCCTGCTCCACTACCGGGACGGCGAGAAGCGCTACATGCTCGCTGCCCGCACGGCCTCAAGGTCGGCGACGTCGTCGTCGCCGGGCCGGACGCCGAGGCCCGGGTCGGGCAACGCCCTGCCGCTCGCGAACATCCCGCTCGGCACCACGATCCACAACATCGAGCTGGTGCCGGGCAAGGGCGGCCAGATCGTCCGCTCCGCCGGCGGCAGCGCCCAGCTCCTGGCCAAGGAGGGCGACTACGCGACCGTCCGCCTCCCCTCGGGCGAGATGCGCCGCGTGCCGCTCCGCTGCATGGCGACGGTCGGCCAGGTCTCCAACCTGGACCACGAGAACCAGAGCCTGGGCAAGGCCGGCCGGGCCCGCCACATGGGCCTCCGCCCGGAGACCCGCGGCGTCGCGATGACCCCGCGCGACCATCCGCACGGCGGCGGCGAGGGCAAGTCGCCCGACGGGCATGCCGCCCAAGACCCCGTGGGGCAAGCCCGCGATGGGCTATCGGACCGCGACGGGCAAGAAGCCGAACCGCCTGATCGTCCGGTCGCGGCACCGCAAGTCGTAACGGAGGAACCGAAGCATGTCGCGTTCGGTCAAGAAGGGACCGTTCGTCGAGGCGCGGCTCCTCGGCCGCGTCCAGGAGATGAACAAGCGGAGCGAGCGGAAGATCGTCAAGACCTGGTCGCGCGCGTCCGTGGTCTTCCCGGACTTCATCGGGCACACGTCGCCGTCTACAACGGCCGCAAGCACGTGCCCGTCTATCGTCACCGAGAACATGGTCGGTCATCGACTTCGGCGAGTTCGCCCCGACCCGCACCTTCCGCGGGCACGAGAAGAAGACCGACCGCTCCACGGCGCATCCGGTAGGGGACGAGATCGTGCGCGTTTCCGCCACCGCCAAGTACCTCCGCGGGTCCACCCGCAAGGCCAACCTCGTCACGTCGCGCCATCCGCGGGCGGCGCGGTCGAGGACGCCGCGCGCGATCCTGCGCTTCATGCCGCAGGCGAGCCGCGCGCGACGTCGCCCGCGTCCTTGCGAGCGCCACCGCCAACGCCGAGAACAACCACAACCTCGCGGCCGACGACCTCGTCATCGTCGAGGCCCATCGCGAACGAGGGACCCACCCTCAAGCGCTGGAAGCCGCGAGCCCAGGGACGGGCGTTCGCCGATCCACAAGCCGATGACCCACATCACCATCGTCCTCGAGGATCGGGAGGCCTAGACATGGGACACAAGGTCCACCCGTACGGCTTCCGCCTGGGGATCAGCCGCACCTGGTCCGCGAAGTGGTACGCCGACAAGGACTACACGACGCTGCTCCAGGAGGACCTCGCGATCCGCAGCCTCATCGAGCGGCGCCTGGCCAACGCCAGCGTCAGCGGCGTCGAGATCGAGCGCGGCATCAACTACGTGACCGTGACGATCCACACCGCCAAGCCGGGCATCGTGATCGGCAAGGGCGGCGCGAACGTCGAGATCCTGCGCAAGCAGATCGGCGACCTCACGAAGCCGCGCAAGGTCAAGCTGGAGATCAAGGAGATCCGCCAGCCCGAGCTCGACGCGTACCTCGTGGCGGCGAACATCGCCCAGCAGCTGAGCCCGCCGGATCGCCTTCCGGAAGGCGATGAAGCAGGCGCATCCAGCGGACGATGAAGGCGGGAGCGAAGGGCGTGAAGATCGCCGTCGCGGGCCGCCTCGGCGGCTCCGAGATGGCCCGCCGCGAGTGGGACCGCGAAGGTCGGATCCCGCTCGGCACGCTGCGCGCCGACATCAGCTACGGGTACGTCCTCTCGCGGACCACCTACGGCACGATCGGCGTGAAGGTCTGGATCTACCGGGGCGACGTCCCCGACCAGCGGGCCGCCGCGGCCCGTCGCCGCCGGCGGCCGCGCCCGTCGCGGCCCAGGGGGCATGACGCCATGCTGATGCCCCGCCGCGTCAAGCACCGCAAGGTCATGCGCGGCCGGATGGCCGGCATGGCCAAGGGCGGCACGGCCGTCTCCTTCGGCGAGTTCGGCCTCGCCACGCTCGAGCCCGCCTGGATCACCAGCCGCCAGATCGAGGCGGCCCGGCGCGCGATGACCCGCTCGGTCAAGCGCGGCGGCAAGATCTGGATCCGCATCTTCCCGGACAAGCCGGCCACCAAGAAGCCGGCCGAGACCCGGATGGGCTCCGGCAAGGGCGCCCCCGACCACTGGGTCGCCGTGGTCCGGCCCGGCCGGATCCTCTTCGAGATGGCCGGCGTCGATCGCGAGTCGGCGGTCGAGGCGATGCGCCTCGCCGGCCACAAGCTCCCGGTCGCCACGCGCTTCATCGTGAAGGAGGAGGAGGGCGCGTGATCGGACATCGACAAGCTGCGCGCCCTGACGGACGCGGAGCTGGACCAGGCGCTCGCGGACGCGAAGCGAGACCTCTGGCAGGCCCGCTTCGAGCTCGCGACGCGCCAGCTGAAGGACTACACCGCGATCTCCGGCACCCGCCGGACGATCGCCCGGATCCTCACCGTCCAGCACGAGCGCAAGCTCGTGCGAGACGAGCGCGTAGGGGGCCCGGCATGGCAGGAGCAACAGCACGTGCAGGGCAAGCGCAAGACGAAGGTCGGACGCGTCGTCAGCGACAAGATGGACAAGACGATCGTCGTCTCCGTCGAGCGCCTGACGCGCCACCCGCCTCTACAAGCGGGTCGATCCGGGTCACCACCAAGTTCGCGGCGCACGACGAGCTGAACCAGGCGCGCGTGGGCGACACGGTCCTCATCGAGGAGTCGCGGCCGCTCGTCGCGGACGAAGCGCTGGCGGCTCGTCGAGGTCATCTCCCGCGCCGGCGAGGACCAGCCGTCCGAGATCGTGGCCGAGGAGTCGGCGACGACCGAGGCGATCCACGCGGCGGCCCATCCGGGCAGGGCGCATGCCGAAGCCGGGGAGGAGGCCGAGGCGTGATCCAGCAGCAGACCCGGCTCCGCGTCGCGGACAACACGGGCGCCCGCGTGATCCAGTGCATCCGGATCATGGGCCGCTCGCGCGAAGACGACCGCCGAGGTCGGCGACGTCATCGTCGCCAGCGTCAAGCAGGCGATCCCGAACGCCGCCGTCAAGAAGGGCGACGTCGTGCGGGCCGTCGTCGTCCGGACCGCCAAGGAGTACGGCCGGCCGGACGGCAGCTACATCCGCTTCGACGAGAACGCCGCCGTCCTCATCAACAACCAGGGCAACCCGCGCGGGACCCGGATCTTCGGTCCCGTCGCCCGCGAGCTGCGCGATCGCAACTACATGAAGATCGTCTCGCTCGCGCCGGAGGTGCTCTGAGATGGCCCGTGCCGTCGCACCCCGGGTGACCAAGGTCCCCGAGATCCGGAAGGGTGACACCGTCCTCGTGCTGGCCGGCAAGGACGCCGGCAAGCGCGGCGACGGTCGGCGCGTCGAGCGACCGGCCGCTCGAGCCGGGCAGCCCGTACCGCGTCGTCGTCGAGGGCCTGAACATCGCCAAGCGGCACACCAAGCCGCGCCCGCGGATGAACCAGAACGATCGCGTGCCGCAGATGCAGCAGGGCGGCATCATCGAGAAGCCGATGCCGATGGCGATCGGCAAGGTCATGCTCGTCTGCCCCCGCTGCGACCAGTCCGACGCGGATCCGCCACCTCGTGCTGGAGACTGGCGCGCGCGTCCGGGCGTGCGGCCGCTGCGGCCAGCCCGTGGAGGTGAAGGGCGCGTGAGCAACCGCCTGAAGGAGCGCTACGCGACCGAGGTCGTGCCGGCGCTCACGAAGCAGTTCGACTACACGAACCCGATGCAGGTGCCGCGCCTCGAGAAGATCGTGGTCAACATCGGGCTCGGCGAGGCGCTCACGAACGCCAAGGCGGTCGACGCGGCCGTCGGCGACCTCGCCCTGATCACCGGCCAGAAGCCGATCGTCGACGAAGGCGAAGCGCTCGATCGCCCAGTTCCGCCTGCGGACCGGGCAACACCATCGGCGCCAAGGTGACCCTCCGCGGCGAGCGGATGTGGGACTTCCTCGAGCGCCTGACCGTCCTGGCGCTGCCGCGCATCCGCGACTTCCGGGGCATCCCGGCCAAGTCGTTCGACGGGCGCGGCAACTACAGCCTCGGGCTGCGCGAGCAGCTCGCGTTCCCCGAGATCGATTACGACAAGGTCGACCGTCTCCGCGGGCTGGAGATCAGCATCGTGACGACGGCGAAGACCGACGAGGAGTCCCGGAAGCTGCTGGAGCTCCTCGGCATGCCCTTCGCCGGCTAGCGCGGGGAGGAGGACCATGGCAAAGAAGTCGCTGATCGCGAAGGCGAAGCGGACGCCCGAAGCACAAGGTGCAGGGCTACCACCGCTGCACGCTGTGTGGCCGGCCGCGCGGCGTACATGCGCCGCTTCGCGCTCTGCCGCATCTGCTTCCGGGAGCGCGCCCTCGCGGGCGAGCTGCCGGGCGTGACGAAGTCGAGCTGGTGAGCCGCCGATGAACGTCTCCGATCCGATCGCGGACATGCTCACGCGCATCCGCAACGCGTCGCGGGCGCACCACCTCGACGTGGTCGTGCCGGCGTCCCGGGTGAAGCGCGAGATCGCCCGCATCCTCGTCGAGGAGGGCTTCATCGCCGTCCTCAGCGAGGAGCAGGACGGCCCGGCGCACCCGTCCTGCACGCTCAACCTCAAGTACGTCGACGGCAAGGCGTCGGTCGTCTCCGGGCTGAAGCGCATCAGCAAGCCCGGGCTCCGCGTCTACGCCCGCAAGACCGACATCCCCCGGGTCCTCGGCGGCCTCGGGCATCGTCATCGTCAGCACCAGCCAGGGGATCATGACCGGCGCGCAGGCTCGCAAGGCCCAGCTCGGCGGCGAAGTCCTGGCGTACGTCTGGTAGGGGGACGGCGATGTCGCGCATCGGCCGACAGCCGATCCCGTGCCCGCCGGCGTCGAGGTCAGCCTCGACGGCGCCGGTCATCACGGTGACAGGGCCCGAAGGGGACCCTCACCCGCTCGATGCCGGCCGGCGATGACCGTCGAGGCGGCGGACGGCACGACTCCTCGTCACCCGCCCGTCCGAGGTCAAGCAGCACAAGCAGCTCCACGGCCTGACCCGGACGCTCGTCGCCAACATGGTCGAAGGCGTCACCGACCGGCTACCGCAAGACGCCTCGAGATCACCGGCGTCGGCTACCGCGCCCAGAAGATCGGCGACAAGCTCCAGCTCAACCTCGGCTACAGCCATCCGGTCGAGATCGTCGCCGCCGGAGCGGCATCAGCTTCGAGGTCGAGCACCCCGATCAAGCTGGCCGTCGTCGGCATCGACAAGGAGCTCGTCGGCCAGGTTGCCGCCCGCGTCCGGGCCACCCGGAAGCCGGAGCCCTACAAGGGCAAGGGCGTCCGCTACTCGGGCGAGGTGATCCGCCGAAAGGCCGGCAAGGCCGGCAAGATCGGCGGAAAGAAGTAACGGAAGGGACGACCACGATGACGAAGGCCGCCTCGCGCGGCGCCGCGCGGCAGAAGCGGCACGAGCGGATCCGCCTCCGGCTGGAGGGGACGTCCGCGCGGCCGCGCCTTGCGGTCTTCCGCAGCCTCAACCACATCTACGCACAGGTGATCGACGACACCGCCGGCTCGCACCCTCGCCGCCGCCTCCTCGCTGGAGCCCGAGCTCAGGGCGGGCAAGGCAGACGAAGGTCGACGAAGCGAAGGTCGTCGGGCGCCTGGTCGCCGAGCGGGCCCGCACCGCCGGCGTCGAGCAAGGTCGTCTTCGACCGGGCCGGGTATCGCTACCACGGCCGGGTCAAGACGCTCGCCGACGCCGCGCGCGAAGCCGGTCTCGACTTCTAGGAGGGAGACCGACGTGGCCAGGATCGATCCCGCCAAGCTCACGCTCGAGGAGCGTGTCGTCCAGATCAACCGCGTCGCCAAGGTCGTCAAGGGCGGCCGGCGCTTCAGCTTCTCCGCGGTCGTCGTCGTCGGCGACGGCGCAGGGCCACGTCGGCGCCGGGCTCGGCAAGGCCGGCGAGGTTCCCGAGGCGATCCGCAAGGGCGTCGAGGACGCGAAGAAGAACCTCATCAAGATCCCGACGGTGGGGACGACCATCCCGCACGAGGTCCACGCGGAGTACGCGGCCGCCAAGGTGCTGCTCAAGCCGGCCTCGCAGGGGACCGGCGTCATCGCCGGCGGCTCCGTCCGCGCGGTCGTCGAGGCCGCCGGCATCCGCGACATCCTCACCAAGGTCCACGGCTCGACCAACCCGGTGAACGTCGTCCGGGCCACCATCGAGGCGCTGCGCGACCTCTCGTCGGCCGAGGAGATCTCGCGCGCGCCGGGGCGTCCCGGTCCGGCTCTTCGTCGCCGGCCAGCCGACCGGGGAGGCGGCAGATGGCCGGTAGGCTCCGCGTCACCCAGGTCAAGAGCACGCATCAGCCACATCGCCCGCAACCGCGCCACGATCAGGGCGCTCGGGCTCGCGCCGGATCGGCGACACCGTCGTCGTGCCCGACAACGACGGCGACCCGGGGCATGGTCCGCCCGGTCCGCTTCCTCGTCGAGCGTCGAGGAGCTCCCCGAGACGCGCCGCGGAGGAGACCCGATGAAGCTCCACGACCTGCGGCCCGCCGCCGGTCGCGCACACCGCGAAGACCCGCGTCGGCCGCGGCATCGCCGCCGGCAAGGGCAAGACCGCCGGCCGCGGCACCAAGGGCCAGAAGTCCCGCGCGGGCAGCTCCATCCCGCCCTGGTTCGAGGGCGGCCAGACGCCGATCCACATCCGGATCCCGAAGCTGCGCGGCTTCCGCAACATCAACCGGATCGAGTACGAGGTCGTCAACGTCGGTGCGCATCAGCGCCGCGATCGAGCTGGCCGGCTGCCCGAGGGCGAGCTGCCCGGCGCGCCGAAGCGGCGTCGGCCGCGCCGGTCACCGTGAACCAGGAGCTGCTGCGGATGGCCGGCCTCGTGCGCAGCCTCGACAAGCCGCTCAAGATCCTCGGCAGCGGCGAGGTCGAGCCGGCCGCTGTTCGTGGTTGCCGACGCCTTCACCAAGAGCGCCCGCGAGAAGATCGAGGCGGCCGGCGGGACGCGTCCAGGTGATCGAGATCCCGACGAGCCCTGCTCGCCGCCATCGGCGTGCGAGCCCGCCGCGCCGGCGCGGCACTGACGCGGCCCCGCCGTGTTCGAGTCCCTCCTCAACGCCTTCCGGGCGCCGGACATCCGGCGCCGGATCCTCTTCGTCCTGGGCGTCCTGATCGTCTTCCGGGCGCTGGCCCACGTGCCGGTCCCGGGCGCCGACCCGACGCAGCTCGCCCAGTTCTTCAACAGACAACGCGCTCTTCGGCCTGCTCGACCTGTTCTCGGGCGGCGGGCTCTCGCGCTTCTCGGTGGTCGGGCTCGGCGTCAACCCGTACATCAACGCCTCGATCATCATGCAGCTGATGACCGGGCGTCATCCCGGCCCTCACCGCGCTCCAGCGCGAGGGCGAGTACGGCCGCAACAAGATCAACCAGTACACCCGCTACCTGTCCGTCCCGCTGGCGATGCTGCAGAGCTACGGCTTCCTGGCCCTGCTCGAACCACGCCGGGCGTCCTCAACACGCGGCTTCGACCTCGCCTCGTTCGACGACGCTGACCCAGATCGTCACGCTGACGGCCGGCTCGATCCTCCTGATGTGGCTCGGCGAGCTGATCACCGAGAAGGGGATCGGCAACGGGATCAGCTTCATCATCTTCGCCGGCATCGTGGTCGCGGATCCCGGGCGGCATCCCGACCTTCCTCGACTCGCCCGAACCTGGTCCGGCGGTCGCGCTCTTCGCGGTCTTCGCGATCGTCGCGATCGCCGCGATCGTCTTCATCACCGAGGGCCAGCGGCGGATCCCGGTCCAGTACGCCAGCCGCGTCCGCGGCCGGCGGATGTACCAGGGCGGCACCACGTTCCTGCCCCTGCGGGTCAACCAGGCCGGCGTCATCCCGATCATCTTCGCGGTCAGCATCCTGCTCTTCCCGAGCCAGATCGCGGGCTACTTCACGCAGAGCCGACGTCGCGGTCGTCAAGGACATCGCGACGTTCATCGTCAACACCTTCGGGCCGTAGAACCCGCTGATCTACGGCGGCGCTGTACTTCCTGCTGACGGTCGGCTTCACCTACTTCTACACGGCCTTCACGTTCAAGCCGGACGAGACCGCCGAGCAGCTGCGGAAGAACGGCGGCTTCATCCCGGGCATCCGCCCGGGCCGTCCGACGCAGGACTACCTGGCCCGGGTCGTCAACCGGATCACGGTGGCCGGGGCCCTCTTCCTCGGCATCGATCGCGGTCATGCCGTATCGCTGATCTCGGCGTTCATCCCCGGCCTCGCCGGCCTCGCCCTCGGCGGCACGAGCCTCCTCATCGCCGTCAGCGTCGTCGTCGAGACGATGAAGCAGCTCGAGGCCCAGCTCATGATGCGCAACTACGAGGGCTTCATCCGGTGAGCACGCGATGCCGTCCCGGGCGCGGATCCGATGAGGGTCCTCGTCCTGCTCGGCGCGCCCGGGGCCGGGAAGGGGACCCAGGCCCACGTCCTCGGCCCGCCACCTGGGCCTGCCCCGGGTGGCGACCGGCGACCTCTTCCGGGCCGCCGTCCGCGACGGCACGCCGCTCGGGCTCGCGGCCAAGGCGTACATGGACCGCGGCGAGCTCGTCCCCGACGAGGTCACCGTCGGCATGCTGCTCGAGCGGCTCGACGCCGCCCGACGCCGCGCGCGGGGTCATCCTCGACGGCTTCCCGCGCACGCGGTCCCAGGCGGAGGCGCTCGACCGGGCGCTCGCCGAGCGCGGCGCCGCGCGTCGACGCGGCGCTGCTGCGTGGACGTCCCGCCGGACGAGCTCCTGGCCGCGTCTGTCCGGGCGCTGGCTGTGCGAGGCGGCCGGCCACACCTACCACGAGACGGCGTACCCGCCGCGCGTCGCCGGGCGTCTGCGACATCGACGGCTCGCGCGCTGATCCAGCGCGACGACGACCGGCCCGAGATCGTCCGGGCGCGGCTCGAGAAGCAGCTGGGCGCCCTCGCCGACGTCGTCGAGCACTACCGCGCCGCCGGCGTCCTCCAGGCCGTCGACGGGCGCCGGCCGATCGCGGCCGTCACGAACGACCTCCTCGACTGCGATCGAGCCGGTGCCCGTACTGGCGGACCCACCCGTGATCACGCGCGAAGTCCGCCGCCGAGATCGCCACGATGCGGCGGGCCGGCCGCGTCGTCGCCGAGGTCCTCGCCCTCGTCGAGGAGGAGCTCCGCCCCGGCGTCTCGACGGCCCGCCTCGACCGGCTGGCCGAGGACGCACATCCGCGCGGGCGGGCGCGCACGCCGTCCTTCAAGGGCTACTACGGCTACCCGTCCTCGCTCTGCATCTCGATCGACCGCGAGGTGGTCCACGGGATCCCCGGCGACCGGATCATCCGCGAGGGCCAGGTGGTCTCCATCGACGCCGGGGCCATCGTCGACGGCTAGCACGGCGACGCCGCGCGGACGTTCATCGTGGGCGACGCGTCCGCCGGCCGCCCGCGACCTCGTGGACGCGACCCGGCGTGCGCTCGAGGCGGGGATCGCCGCGGCCCGGCCCGGGCAACCGGATCTGGGACATCTCGGCGGCCGTCGAGGACGTCGCCCTGCCGCTGGGCTACGGCGTCGTCCGCGCCCTACGTCGGGCATGGCATCGGGACCGCCATGCACGAGGATCCGCAGGTCCCGAACTACCGGACCCGCACCCGCGGGATCGAGCTCGCGCCGGGCATCTGCCTGGCGATCGAGCCGATGTTCACGCTCGGCGCCGCCGACGTCGAGACGCTCGCCGACGGCTGGACCGTCGTCACGCGCGACGGCTCGGTCGCGGCCCACTGCGAGGACTCGATCGCCGTGACCGAGGACGGTCCGGAGGTCCTGACCCGGCCATGAGTGGCCGCGCCGGCGCTTGCCGGATCGAGAGGAAGTTGATACGCTACGCGTTCGTGCGCCGGCCTCGGCCGGCGCATGATCATGAGCACGAGACGACAAGGGAGCCCGTGGCCAAGAAGGACGCCATCGAGGTCGAAGGGACCGTCATCGAGCCGCTGCCGAACACGATGTTCGCCGTGGAGCTCGAGAACGGTCACCGCGTCCTTGCCCACATCAGCGGCAAGCTGCGGATGAACTTCATCCGGATCCTGCCCGGCGACCGGGTCCGGGTCGAGCTCTCCCCATACGACCTCACCCGGGGTCGCATCACGTACCGGCTCAAGTAGCCGGCAGCACTCCTGAAGCGAAGAGGGTCCCGTTGAAAGTCCGAGCCTCCGTGAAGGCCCGCTGCGACAACTGCAAAGTGATCCGCCGCCACGGGACCGTCATGGTCATCTGCGCCAACCCCAAGCACAAGCAGCGGCAGGGCTAGACCGTATGGCACGGATCGCGGGCATCGACATCCCGCGCGAGAAGCGCGTGGAAGTCGCCCTGACCTACATCTACGGGATCGGGCTTCCCACCAGCCAGAAGATCCTGCAGCAGACGAACGTCAACCCCGACACCCGGGTCCGGGACCTCACCGAGGACCAGGTCAACCGGCTGCGGGAGGTGATCGACCGGCGCTACAAGGTGGAAGGCGACCTCCGCCGCGAGGTGGCGCTCAACATCAAGCGCCTCATCGAGATCGGCTCGTACCGCGGTGCTCCGCCATCGGCGGAACCTCCCGGTCCGCGGCCAGCGCACGAAGACGAACGCGCGTCAGCGACGCGGACCGAAGAAGACCGTCGGCGCCCGCCGCAAGAAGTAAGAGGGACGAGCCGGACGTATGGCCGATCGCAAGCGGGCTCCCAAGCAGCGCCGGCGGGAGCGCAAGAACGTGCCCCAGGGGCACGTCCACATCCAGGCGACCTTCAACAACACGATCGTCACGATCACGGACCAGACCGGGAACGTGATCAGCTGGGGGTCGGCCGGGGTCGTCGGGTTCAAGGGCTCCCGCAAGAGCACGCCGTACGCCGCCGCCCTGTCGGCCGACTCCGCCGCCAAGAAGGCGATGGAGCACGGGATGCGCCAGGTCGAGGTCTACGTGAAGGGCCCCGGCGCCGGCCGCGAGCAGGCGATCCGCTCGCTCCAGGCCGCCGGCCTCGAGGTCACCGCCATCACCGACGTCACCCCGATCCCGCACAACGGATGCCGCCCGCCCAAGCGGCGCCGCGTCTGACCGGAGCTGCCGCCACATGGCCCGCTACACCGATCCCGTCTGCCGGCTCTGCCGGCGCGAAGGCGCCAAGCTCTTCCTGAAGGGCTCGCGCTGCTATACGAAGAAGTGCGCCTTCGAGCGTCGCCCCGCCGCCGCCCGGCCAGCACGGCGTCCGCCGCCGCAAGGTCGGCGACTACGGCCTGCAGCTGCGCGAGAAGCAGAAGGTTCGCCGCATCTACCGCGTGCTCGAGAAGCAGTTCCGCAACTACTTCGACGCGGCCGAATCGCGCCCCGGCGTGACCGGCGAGAACCTGCTCCGGATCCTCGAGCTGCGCCTCGACAACGTCGTCTACCGGCTCGGCATCGCGGCCTCCCGCGACCACGCCCGCCAGCTCGTGAGCCACGGCCACTTCGCGTGAACGACCGGCCCACGAACGTTCCCGTCGTACCAGCTGAAGCCCGGTGACGTCGTCGCCGTCCGCGCCATCGCGGCGCGACCGCGAGCCGTTCAAGGCCGCCAAGGAGAACCTCCGCTCCGTCCAGGTTCCGGAGTGGCTCACCCTCGACCCGGCGACGCTGACCGGGACGATCGCCGCCGCGCCGCGGCGTGACCAGATGCCGCTCGACCTCAACGAGCAGCTCGTGGTCGAGTATTACTCGAGGTAGCCCCGCCCCATGATCGAACTCGAGACCACGACCCAGATCGAGCCCGTCGCGGAGCAGGGCTCGTACGCAAAGTACGAGGCCGGCCCGCTGCCCGCCGGGTACGGGACCACCCTGGGGAACGCGCTTCGGCGCGTCCTCCTCTCCTCGCTCGAGGGTGCCGCCGTCACCTCCATCCAGATCCGTGACGTCTACCACGAGTTCACGACGATCCCCGGCGTCAAGGAAGACGTCACCCAGATCGTCCTGAACATCAAGAAGCTCCGCCTGCGGAGCTTCGCGGCCCACCCGGTCCAGCTCAAGCTGCTGAAGTCCGGGGCCGGCACGGTGACGGCTGCCGACATCCTCGAATCGGCCGACGTCGAGATCGTCAACCCCGACCAGGTGCTCCTCACCCTCGACGCCGACGACGTACAGATCGAGATGGACCTCACCGTCGAGCGCGGGGTCGGGTTACCTCGCCGCCGAGCGTCCGGAGGGACTCCCGATCGGCGTGATCCCGGTCGACGCGATCTTCACCCCCGTGCGGAAGGTCAACTTCCACGTCGAGAACACGCGCGTCGGCCAGATGACGAACTACGACAAGCTGACGCTCGAGATCGAGACCGACGGCACGATCACGCCCGAGGATGCTCTCGCCAAGGCCGCCGACATCCTCGTCCGCCAGTTCTCGCTGTTCGCCAACGTCGGCGCGGCGGCCGTGCCGGTCGCCGCCGCCTCGGGCGCCCCGCAGATCCCGGCCAACATGCTGGAGATGCCCATCGAGGAGCTCGACCTCCCGATGCGCGCCTACAACTCCCTCAAGCGCAACAACATCGTCAAGGTGGGGCAGCTCCTCCAGCTGTCCGACGATGAGCTTCTCCGCATGCGCAACTTCGGCAAGAAGTCCCTCGACGAGATGAAGGAGCGCCTGCGCATGCGCGGCTTCATCATCCCGGAGAGCGAAACGGTGGACCTCGACGGTCTCGACGACGACGGCAGCGAGCCGTTCGACGACGACAACGAGGAGGCCTGAGCCGTGGCTCACCGGATCGGCGGCCGCAAGCTGTCGCGCAAGCACGGCCCGCGGATGGCGCTCTACGCCAACCTGATCGTGTCGGTCCTCCGCTACGAGCGGGTCAAGACCACGGAGGCCAAGGCGAAGGAGATCCGCCCGCAGGTCGAGCGGATGATCACCCTCGCCAAGCGAGGCGATCTCTCCGCCAGGCGGACGGTCATCGCTGAGCTTCCGAACGAGCCGCTCGTCATCCGGAAGCTCTTCGAGGAGATCGCCCCCAAGTACGCCGACCGCACCTCCGGGTACACCCGCCTGGTGCACGTCGGCCTGCGAGCCGGTGACGCAGCCCCGATCGTCCAGATCGAGCTCATCTGACCGGCACCCCACGAGCGGACGCGCCAGGGCAGTGATGCACCGGCGCGGCAGCGACGAAGCAGGTGCCCGAGAGGGCGCCCCCGCGCGCTATCGGGCACGGGTCGAATACGACGGAACGGACTTCGCCGGGTACCAGGCTCAGCCGGGCACCCGGACGGTCCAGGGAGAGCTCGAGGCCGCACTCGCCTCGCTCGCCGGCGGATGCCGGGTGCGTGTGGATGCGGCAGGACGGACGGACGCGGGAGTCCACGCGGCAGGCCAGGTCATCGCCTTCACCTACCGCGGGCGGCTCGCAGCGACCGAGCTCGGCAGGGCGCTCGACGCCCTTCTGCCGGGGGACGTCGCGGTCCGGGACCTCCGGCACGTGCCGGCCGGGTTCCACCCACGCTACGCGGCGCGGTACCGGGACTACCGCTACACCGTCTGGAACGGGCCGCGCAGCCCGCTCCGCGAGCGCTTCGCGCTCGGGGTGCGGGCCCCGCTCGACACCGCCGCGATGGCGCGGGCCGGGTCGACCCTCGAGGGTCGGCACGACTTCTCGGCCTTCGGGGCGGCGGACCGGCAGCCGGTCCGGACCCTTCATCGGGTCCGGGTCCGGAGGGACGGCCCGCTCGTGACGATCGACGTCAGGGGCGACGCCTTCCTGCGCCAGATGGTCCGGCGGATCGCGGCGGCCCTCCTGCTGGTGGGGCGCGGCGAGGTCGAGGAGTCGGCGGTTGCCGAGGCGCTTGCGTCGCGGACACCGGCCTTCAACGGGGCAGTCGCCCCGGCGAAGGGGCTCTGCCTGCGAAGGGTCGTCCTCGGACGGCCGGTCGTGGAGATGAACGGAGACACATGACCACGAAGACGTACACGCTCCGCGAGGCGGAGATCGAGCGACGCTGGTACGTCGTCGACGCGACGGACGAGACGCTCGGCCGGCTCGCGTCGCGGATCGCCCGCGTCCTCGAGGGCAAGCACAAGCCGACCTACACGCCGAACCTCGACTCCGGCGACCACGTGATCGTCCTCAACGCCGGGAAGATCGCCGTGTCGCGGGACAAGCTCGACCTCGAAGGTCTACTCCCGGCACAGCGGCTACCCGCAGGGCTACAAGGAGGAGACGCTCGGTCACCTCCTCGAGCGCCGCCCGGAGGAGGTCCTGCGACGCGCGGTGAAGGGGATGCTGCCGCACAATCGCCTCGGGGCCAAGCAGCTCCGCAAGCTCAAGGTCTACGCCGGCTCGGATCATCCCCACCAGGCGCAGCGGCCCGAGCCGCTGGCCTGACGAGGAGCACGCCCACATGACGATACCTGCCTACTTCCAGGGAACCGGCCGCCGCAAGACGTCGGTTGCCCGGGTGCGCCTCATGCCCGGCGAGGGCGAGATCGTCGTGAACGGCCGCTCGCTCGAGCAGCACTTCGGCAACGCCGTCTCGGAGAGCGAGCTCCGGATGCCCTTCCGCGTGACCGGGACCGAGGGTCGCTTCAACGCGATGATCAAGGTCGAGGGCGGCGGGGTGACCGGCCAGGCCGGCGCCATCCGCCACGGCATCGCCCGCGCCCTGCTGACGGTTGATCCCGAGGGCTACCGCCTGCCGCTCCGCCAGGCTGGGTTCCTGACCCGCGACCCGCGGATGAAGGAGCGCAAGAAGTACGGCCTCAAGCGGGCTCGCAAGGCGCCGCAGTACACCAAGCGCTGACAAGCCAGGCGCCCCGCGTGGGGCGCCTGCACCGTTTCGGGAGCCGTCCGCGATGACCGAGACGCCCTTCGAGCGCTACAAGGAGGCCCTTCGGGCGGGCCACGTCGCCGTCGTCCGGCGGCGCTACGAGGACGCCGTCGCGGCCTACGGCGAGGCGATCACGATCGCCCCCGACCGCGCCCTGCCGCGCGTCGCGCTGGGCGGCGCCCTCCTCCGATCCGGCGACGCCGGCGCCGCCCTCGATGAATTCGGCGCCGCCCTGGCCATCGCTCCCGACGACGATGCCGCGCTGCTGGGCCGGGCCCAGGCTCTGGTCGTCCTGCGCCGCACGACCGAGGCCGCAATCGCCTACGACCGGCTTGCCGAGGTGCGACTCGCAGCGGACCGCGAAGCCGACGCGCTCGAGGCCGCGCGCCGGGCGCTCGCGATCGAGCCGGCCGACCAGCGTCGGGCGCGGCATGCCGCCCTCGCCGAGCGGCTCCGGGACGGCACCGTCGTGGAACCCCCAGCGAATGGCGGACCGCCTTCGGACGAGTCGGCACCCGTCTCCGGGTCGGACGCGGGAGCTGGCGGGTCTCCGGCGGAGGCAGCCGTCGGGCCCGGCGCCCGGCCGGGCAGGGACGACGCGCCCGCGCCCCACCCGGGGCCCGATCCGGAGGAGCTCATCGCCGAGGCCGAGGCCGCGGCCGCGAGCGGGAACCGCCAGCAGGCGGCGGCGGCGGCCCTTGGCGCGGCGCGAGAGTACCGGGCGCGCGGTCACCTCGCGGCGTCGATCGACGCCTGTCTGCTCGGCATCGGTGCGCGGCCCGCGGACGTAGACCTGCACCTGTTCCTCTCCGGGCTGGCGGCCGACTGCGGCTGGACGGGGAGCGCGGGCGAGGGGTACCGCAACCTGCTCCGCCTCGTCGAGCTCGATGGCGATGCCGGGGACATCGAGCGCGTCGGTGCGGCCGCGGCGGCCCGGCTTCCCGACGACCCCCGGTTCGCGCCCCGCTGACCTGCAGGCGGCAACGCCTCGGGGCTCATGCCGCCGCGGCCGCACCGCGGGGCACCCGGCCGTGCGGGCGGAGGCCGGGAGGCCCGGTGCTACACTCACCCGACGATGTCGGAGCCCTTCCAGTCGATCGCCGGCCAGGTCCGGCTGACCACCCTTGTCGACATCGGGCTGACCGCCGTCGTCATCTACTGGGTCTTCAGCCTGATCCGGGGCACCCGCGCGGTCCGGCTCGTGATCGGCGTCAGCGTCATCCTCGTGATCTACGGGCTGGCCCAGGCCGCCGGCCTGCGCCTGTTCACCCAGCTCCTGCAGGCAGGCGCGGTGGTCGGGCTGTTCGCCCTCGTGGTCGTCTTCCAGCCCGAGCTCCGGCGCGGCCTGGAACGGCTCGGAAGGGTGGGATCCTTCGCCTGGGTGATGTCTCCGGCCGACCAGCGCGCCGCAGAGCGGGTGGCGGGCACGCTGGCACGGGCGGCGACGCGCCTCGCAGCGACACGCAGCGGCGCGCTCATCGTCATCGAGCGCGAGACCGGCCTCGAGGAGATCGCCGAAACTGGCGTGATGATTCACGGCGACCTCACGTCGGACCTTGTGGAGGCGCTCTTCATCCCGCGTGGCGCACTTCACGACGGCGCGGTCATCGTGCGCGGCGAGACGATCGTGGCGGCCGGGGCGCTCCTGCCCCTCGCCGAGACGACGGTCCACGCGGAGCGCTACGGCACCCGGCATCGGGCTGCCCTCGGGATCACGGAGCAGACCGACGCGATCGTGGTGGTCGTCTCCGAGGAGACCGGCCAGGCCAGCCTCGTGGAGCGCGCCCGCATTCGCCGGAACCTCGACGAGGCCGACCTCTCGGCTGCCCTCACCGCGCTCCTGCGGCCCGAGCGTCGTGGTGACGCCCTCCGCGACCGCCTGGCACACCCATCACTGCCCGCGGGGAGCCTGCGGCGGGCCTCGCTGGCGGACTTCAGGCGCAAGGCGAGCCAGGAGGGGGCGGACGAGCCCCGCGACGACGCGCCGGGGGCGGCAGCCGGGGCGGGACACTGACCCCGGTGCGGACGCTCGCCCGGTTCGTCGTCCGGAACTGGCCGCTCAAGCTCGCCGCGATCCTTCTCGCGACGCTCCTGTACGCGGGCCTCATCGTGTCGGCCTCGGCCGAGACGTTCCAGGGCCGGATCCCGATCACGGTCCTGAACCCACCCCAGAACGCGTTCGTCCTTGGCGACATCCCGGACGTCACGACCGTGCGCTACCTCGCGCTCGGGACGGATCGGCCGCCGGTCAGCCCGTCGACGTTCACGGCGACGGTCGACCTAGCGGGCATGAAGGCGCTCCCCGGCGCCCCGCCCGAGAGCGTGCCGGTCTTCGTCCAGTCCGTCGACCCGGCGATCCAGGTGATCGACTACTCGCCCTCGCGGGTGGCGATCCGCCTCGACCCGCTCGCCTCCGCGGAGGTCCCCGTCCGGGTCGAGAAGGGCACGGTCCCGCCGGGCCTTGACGTCCGCGATCCCGTCGTCTCGCAGAGCACCGTGACGGTCTCTGGACCGGAGTCGGCCGTCCGCCTCGTGATCGCCGCCGTCGCGCGGGTCCGGATCGACCAGTCCGGCCTCGATGTCAACGAGACGGTGGCGCTGCAGCCCGTCGATGCCGCTGGCAACATCGTCGACGGAGTGGACGTGGAGCCCAGCTCGGTACGGGTCACGATCCAGATCGGGAGCCAGCTCGCGACCCGGACACTCCCCGTCAACGCGGTCGTGACAGGCGCCCCGAATTCATCGTTCCAGATCACCTCGGTCACCGTCGAGCCGGCCCTCGTGACGGTGGAGGGCGACGCGAACGCACTCGCCGGCATCACAGCCATCGACACGCGCCCCGTGACGATCACCGGGGCGACCGCCGACATCGTCACGGACGTGGGCCTCAGCCTGCCGAAGGGGGTCACCGCGCTCAACGTGCAGCAGGTCCGGGTGACGATCAGGGTGGCGCCGCGGTCTGGCACCCGCACCTACGAGGCCGGCGTCCAGGTCGTCGGCGGCAGCCCGGGCCTCGAGTACCGGCCCGCGGTCGACCGGGTCCTGCTCACGCTGGGCGGCACGCTCGACGCGCTCGACGCCCTCGAGCGCGACACAGCTGGCGGCGCTTCTCGACGTCGCCGGCCTCGGCGCCGGCACGAGCGCGGTGCCCGTCGACGTCCAGCTTCCCGCCGGGGTATCCCTCGTCTCCGCATCGCCCAAGGAGGTGGCGGTGACCGCGACTCCCGTCCCGTCTCCGGCGCCCTCCGCGACGGCCGTGCCCGGAGGAGCGTCCACGCCCGCCCCGGCCGGGGCGCCCTGACCGTGGCCAGGCTCTTCGGCACAGACGGGATCCGTGGCATCGCGAACGTCGACCTCCGTCCCCCGATCGCGTACGCCCTCGGGCGGGCAGTGGCGCACGAGCTGACCGGGGCCGGGGGCTCCCTCGTCGTGGGCCAGGACACGCGGCGCTCCGGCGGGATGCTCGTCGCCGCGATCGCGGCCGGGGCGGCCAGCCTGGGGACCGACGTCCACCTCGCCGGCATCCTACCGACGCCAGCGCTCGCGTTCCTGGCCGGGACGGGTGCCTTCGGCGCCGGGATCATGGTCTCGGCATCCCACAATCCGGCCGACGACAACGGCCTCAAGGTGCTCGACAGCCGCGGCCTCAAGCTCGACGACCCGGCCGAGGACGCCCTGGAGCAGCTGATCTGGCGCTCGGAGGAGCTCGGAGGCCCGCGCAACGCGGGGATCGGCCGCGTCATCGACGCCCCGCGCCTGATCGATCGCTATCGCGAGGATCGCCGGCGCCTCGCGAAAGCCACCCGGTGCGACCTGCATATCGTCCTCGACTGCGCCAACGGCGCCGGTGGCGTCACGGCGCCGGAGATCCTCGCCGCGACCGGCGCGCGGGTCGACGTGATCCATGCCGCGCCCGACGGCGTCAACATCAACGTCGACTGCGGGGCCACCGCGCCGGCGGCCCTGGCGGCCGAGGTCCTCGAGCGCGGCGCCGACCTCGGATTCGCGCTCGACGGCGACGCCGACCGGCTCGTGGTGGTCGACCGCCACGGGCACGTCGTGGATGGCGACCAGCTGCTCGGGATCTGTGCCCTCGACCGGCAGGCGCGGGGTGCCCTGCCGGGCGGAATCCTCGTCGTGACGGTCCTCTCGAACGGCGGCCTCGAGGCTGCCCTCGCGGCGGCCGGCGGACAGCTCGTCCGCACCCCCGTCGGCGACAAGTACATCCTGGAGGGGATGCAGGTCACCGGCGCCGGCCTCGGCGGCGAGAAGAGCGGCCACGTCATCGTGCTCGAGCACACGAGCTCCGGCGACGGCCTGGTCACGGGCATGGAGCTCCTCGGCATCCTGGGGCGCGCGGGGCGTCCGGTCGACGAGCTGGCGGCTGCGATCCCGCTCTTCCCGCAGGAGCAGCGGACCGTCCCGGCCCGTCGGAAGGAGCAGTGGGAGGCCGACCCGGTCCTGGGATCCGCGATCGCCGAAGCCAGGGTCCGCCTCGGTGCGGGAGGGCGCGTCCTCGTCCGGCCCTCGGGCACCGAGCCGGCCCTTCGCGTGATGGTGGAGGGTGCCGACGCCGGTGTCGTGCTCGGGCTCGCCGACAGGCTGTCTGCCCTCGCGGGCGAGCGCCTACACTAGAGCCCCTTCGGGCGCCGGCGCGGGCGCCCGCCGAGGGAACGGAGGTGGGTTCGGCGCATGTGCGGGATCGTCGGCTACACGGGACCTCGCGCGGCAGGCCCGATCCTCATGGAAGGATTGCGGCGCCTCGAGTACCGGGGTTACGACTCGGCCGGCATCGCGTTGGTGACCGAGGCGGGCGACCTCTTCGTCGAGAAGAAGGCAGGCAAGCTCGCCAACCTGGCGACGGCGATCGAGGATCGCACGCCGAGCTCGGGAATCGGCCTCGCCCACACCCGCTGGGCGACCCATGGCCGGCCGAACGACCTCAACGCCCACCCTCACGTCGACTGCACCGGCGAGATCACGGTGATCCACAACGGGATCATCGAGAACTTCCGCGAGCTCCGCGACGGGCTCGAGGCGCGCGGCCACATCCTCAGCTCCGAGACCGACACCGAGGCCCTGGCCCACCTGATCGAGGAGGCCTACGAGGGCGACCTCGCGGCTGCCGTGCGGGCCGCGCTCTCCCGGGCCGAGGGCGCCTATGCCCTGGCAGTCATGCACCGGAGGGAGCCGGATCGGCTGGTCGGCGCGCGCATGAACGTTCCCCTCGTCGTCGGGATCGGCGACGGCGAAACGTTCCTCGCCTCCGACGTGGCAGCCATCCTGGCGTACACGACCCGGGTCGTCTTCCTCGAGGAGGGCGACGTCGCGGACCTGCGTCCCTGGGGGATCGCGATCACGGACCTCGACGGAGCGCCCCGCGAGCGTGCCGTCAGCGAGATCACCTGGACTGCCGAGGCCGCCGAGAAGGGCGGCTTCGAGCACTTCATGCTCAAGGAGATCCACGAGCAGCCCCTGGCGCTCCGCCAGTGCCTGGCGGGTCGGGTTGGGGCGGACGGCATGCTCAGGGTGGACGAGCTTGCGCCGCTGGCGGACGTGCTGCGCGCGGTCACCCGCGTCGAGCTGGTCGCCTGTGGCACGGCCTCCTACGCGTCGCTCGTCGGCGCTGCCCTGATCGAACGCTGGACGGGGCTCCCGGCCCGGCTCACGGTCGGCTCCGAGTTCCGCTACAGCCCGCCGCCGCTCGACGCGACGACGCTCGTCATCGCCGTCACCCAGTCGGGCGAGACGGCCGACACGATCGCGCCAACGCGCTATGCCCGCCAGCAGGGCTGCCCGATCATCGCGGTCACCAACACGGTCGGCTCGGCGATCACCCGCGAGGCCGACGCCATCCTGTTCCTGCAGGCTGGACCGGAGGTCGCGGTCGCCGCGTCGAAGACGTTCACCACCCAGGTCGCCACGCTCGTGATGGTCGCGGCGGCGATCGCCCGCGCCCGCGGCTCCCTGCCACCGGCCGATGAGCGCGAGCTCGTCGCCGCGCTGCGCGATCTCCCGGAGGCCGCGCAGCGGGCGCTCGACCTCAGCGCTGGCGTGCGCGACCTCGCCCGGCGCTACGTGAACAGCCGCGGCTTCATGTTCGTCGGGCGTGGGCCGTCGTACCCGGCGGCGCTGGAGGGCGCCCTCAAGCTCAAGGAGGTGAGCTACGTCCACGCGGAGGGGTACGCCGCGGGCGAGCTGAAGCACGGCCCCATCAGCCTCCTCGACGCCGAGTGCCCGCTGGTGGCGGTGGCGACCCGCTCCTCGGTCTACGACAAGCTCATGAGCAACGTCATGGAGGGCCGTGCCCGCGACGCGCGCGTGATCGCCGTCGCCACCGAAGGCGACGACCAGATCCACCGCTTCGCGGACGACGTGCTCTGGGTCCCGGACACCCTGGAGGCGCTCAGCCCGATCCTCGCCATCATTCCCCTGCAGCTGTTCGCGTACTACACGGCCGTCGCCCGGGGCACCGACGTGGACCAGCCGCGGAACCTCGCCAAGTCGGTCACGGTCGAGTAGGCCGGCCGTGGACGCGCTGCCCGCAGCCCCGACGGGTACCGCGGAGATCGGCCTCGACATCGTGCGGGTCGACCGGATCCGCGACGCGCTGGCGCGCTTCGGCGAGCGCTTCATCTGGACGGGTCCTCACGCCGGCCGAGGCGCGCTACGTCCGCGGGCGGCCCGAGACATTCGCCGGACGCTGGGCCGCGAAGGAGGCCGTCAGCAAGGTGCTCGGGCTCGGCGTGCGAGGCATCGGCTGGCGCGACATCGAGATCGAACGGCTGCCGACCGGCCAGCCCGCAGTGCGCCTCCATGGGCGCGCGGCGGCCCGCGCCGACCAGCTGGGCGTGGACCGGGTGGCCGTCAGCATCACGCACGAGCGCGAGTACGCCCTCGCGATCGCGTTCGGGGTCCGCCGCGCCGGGGGTCGCTATCTCCTCCCGCCCGACATCGAGGAGCGCCTCGACGAGCGCGAGGCAGCTGCTCCTCCGACGCATCGATCGGCTTCGTTCCCTGGGCGGGCAGCGCGTGGCGCTCGACGCCGCGCGTCCGGAGGAAGGCGCGCGGGAGGCGTCCGATGGCTGAGCCCGAGCGACTCGACGAGCGGATGGCCGGGGCGCTCCTGCCTGCGCGCCCGGCACGCGGTCACAAGGGGACCTTCGGCAAGCTCCTCGTCGTCGCCGGCTCGCTGGACTATGCCGGGGCCGCCCTCCTCGTCTGCCAGGCGGCCGGGCGCGCCGGAGCCGGCCTCGTGACGCTGGCGGTGCCCGAGTCGCTCCAGCCGCTCTTCGCGGCCAAGGTCGTCGAGGCGACGACGATGCCGCTCGTCGAGGACGACGTGGAGGAGGTCGACCCGGAGCCGGCCCTGGCGCGGATCCTCGACCACGACCACGATGCCCTCGTCGTCGGCCCCGGCCTCCGGCCGTCGCTGGCCACCCGGCGAGCTCGTGCGGGGCATCCTGGCGCCCGCCGCCGGTGAGGACGCCTGCCCGGCCGTCGTCGACGCCGAGGCCCTTCGCAGCCTCGCCTCCGAGGACGGCTGGTGGGAGGGCGTCCGACGGCCGTCCGTGCTGACCCCGCACGCCGGAGAGTTCGCCCGGCTGCGGGCCGCCTCGGGTATCGCGCCGGGAGCCGATGGCGACCTCGGCGAGGACGACGAGGCCCGGCGCGGTGCGGCCCTCGACGCGGCCGTGACGTGGGGCCACGTCGTGGTCCTGAAGGGAGCCCGCACGGTCATCGGCGTCTCCCGACGGGTCGCGCGGCGTCGCCCCGTTCGAGAACCCCGGGCTCGCCACGGGAGGCACGGGCGACGTCCTGGCCGGGACGATCGGGGCGCTGCTCGCCCAGGGCCTCGCGCCGGAAGCGGCGGCCCGCCTGGGCGTCCACCTCCACGGGATGGCCGGCGACGCGGCTCGGGCGCGCGTCGGCGACGCCGGGCTGCTTGCCGGCGACCTGCCGCTCGAGATCGCGCTGGCGCGGCGCCGGCTCGCCGCCGGGATCGCGCGCGGCGCCGGCGGACCCGTCGGATTTCGGGGAGCGGCCCGCGACCGGCGGTCGACGACACCACGTGACCCGCCCTGGGAGCGTGGACGGCATCGAGGCGCGCCTGCGGGCGGCACGTCTGCCTGCGCCTGCCCCGCTCGGCATGGCTCGAGATCGACCTCGATCGCCTGGCGGGCAACGTGGGCGCGCTGCGGCGGGCGCTGCCGGCCGGCGCAAGCCTGGACATCGTGGTGAAGGCCGACGCGTACGGTCACGGCGCGGTACCGGTCGCCGGCGCGGCGCTCGAGGCCGGGGCGTCGCGGCCTCTGCGTCGCGACGCTCGACGAGGCGCTCGAGCTCCGGCGGGCAGGCGTGGAGGCGCCGATCCTCGTCCTGTTCGCGATCCCGCCGGGAGCGGCGCCGCTCGCCGCCCGGGCGGGACTGGAGATCGCAGCCGGGGACGCGGTCCTCCTCGAGGGCGCCCTGGTCGCCTACGCGGCGGCCGCCAGGCGGGCCCGCCGACCGCTGCCGCCGCTCGGGGTGCAGCTGGCGATCGAGACCGGGCTCGGGCGCGACGGCCTCACGCCCGAGGAGGCGGTGGTGGCCGCCCGCCGCATCGCAGCTACCCCCGGGGCGGAGGTCCGCGGCACGTGGTCGCACCTCCAGGCGCCTGCCAACCCAGACCTGACCGACGCCCAGGTGATGAGCTTCGCGGCCGCACTCGCCTTCCTCGCCGCCGCCGGGGTCGACGCGGGGCGGCGCCACCTGCTCGCGACCGGCGGCGTGCTGGCCGTCGACCGGCTTGTCGGCGGCGAGCGGCCGCTGTTCGACGGCCTCCGCGTCGGGCTGGCGACCTACGGCATCGCCCCGGACGGCGTCGCCGGTCGGTGCCGCGGCGGGCGCGCTCCACGCCGGCACTGCGGCCCATCCTCTCGCTCCGGGCTCGGCCGATCCGCGTCGCCGACCTGCCGGCCGGCAGCGGGATCAGCTACGGGCCGACGTTCGTGACCGCCCGGCCGAGTCGCATCGCGACGCTCCCGCTGGGCTACGCCGACGGCTGGCCCCGCGCGGCCTCGAACCGCGCCACGGCCCTCGTGCGGGGCGTGCGTGTCCCGCTCGTCGGCAACGTGGCGATGGACGCCGTGATGGCCGACGTCACCGACGTGCCCGGGACGCCGGTGACGGTGGCGGACGAGTTCGTCCTCCTCGGGCGCCAGGGCGACGACGAGATCAGCGCCGCTGGAGCTGGCGCGGGAGCGCACCACGATCAGCTGGGAGGTCGTCGCCGCGATGTCTCGCCGGTTGCCCCGGGTGTACACTGCGCGGGCCGTGCCGGTCGGGATCCGCACGCTCACCGAGGATCGGGGGACATGGCGCAGCTCGCGCTCTGGAACGGCGACATCTGCGACCTCGAGGTCGACGCGATCGTGAACCCGGCGAACGTCACGCTCTGGATGTCCACCGGTGTCGGCGGGCGCCATCAAGCGGCGCGGCGGCGACGAGATCGAGTTCGCCGCCGTGCGCCAGGGCCCCGTCCCGCTGGGCGGTGCCATCGTCACCGAGGGCGGCAGGCTGGCAGCGCGCTGGGTGATCCATGCCGTCTCGCTGGACCACCAGCGTCGCACCAGCGCCGAGGCGATCGAAGGGGCGGTGCGCAGCGCGATGACCCGGGCGCGCGAGCTCGGTGTCGAGACGCTCGCCATCCCCGCGCTCGGAACGGGCGTCGGCGGCTTCCCCATGGACGAGGCGGCTCGGATCACGGTCGCGACCGTGCGCGCGGAGCTGGGCCGGCTTCCCGCACTCGCGACGGTCACCTTCGCCCTGCGCGGGACCGCCGCCTACGAGGCATTCCGCGTCGCCCTCGACGCCACGAGCTCGATCCCCTCGCTCGGCGGCAAGGCGTGACCGGGCCCGCAGGCGGGCTCCCGACCCCGGAACAGCGGGCAGAGCTCGTCGAGGAGGTCGCACGCGAGATTCTCCTCCACGGAATGACGGGACCGGCGGTGCTCTTCCTCCAGGCGAGCATGCCCGACGGGATGCTCCCCGGGAGCGGCATGCTCTTCTTCGATCCCGTGCTCCGCAGGCTCTTCGGGGGCGACAACGGGCCCGCGGCGGCCATCCTCGCCGACGAGCTCGGCATCGAGCAGCTCATCGATCGCCTCGAGGAGCTCGACGAGGACCTGAGCTGGGACGCGTGACCCTGGCGGCCGTCCCCGCGCGCTTGCCCGGGGCAGGCTCCGCTCGTGCGGCGGCTCCCGGGGATGCCGCCATAGCGACCCTGGACCATGGCACGGCAACCCTTGCCGCTGCCCTCATCGGTCGCGTCGAGGGTCGCTGGCGCCTGCTCGTCTCCGCGGCGGTCGCGGCCGGGGCCGACGCGAACGAGCTCATCGACGTCCTCGGCGACCGCCTCCGGGCGACCGATCCGGCGCTCGCCGATCTCCACGTTCCTACCGCCGGAGATTCCCCGCGATCGCTCGCCACGTCGGTCCGACGGGTCGAGGCCGTCGGCTGCCCGGCTCCGCTCGCGGTCGTCCTCGCAGCGACCGAGGAGTCACGTCGCCGCCTGGAGGCCGACGTGGCCGCCGCCGGCTGGCGGACGGTTGCGGCCAGCGCCCAGATCGACGACCCGCTCGCCGCGACACGCCTGGCCACGCGGCCCGACGTGACGGCACTCGTCGTCGGCACCGCTGACCCTGCATCCCCGGACGAGCGGGACCTTGTCGGCGAGCTCGTCGCGCTGACTGGCGGTGTCGCGGAGCGGCGTCCCGACGTGTCGATCGTCCTCGTGGGGGCGGCTGCGGCCCGGTCGGCGGAACTCCCGTCCACGTCAGACGTGGTGAGCGTGCCGCACCCGCACGGCGACCCAGCCACCGACCTGCGCACGATCCTCGCCGCCCGCCGAGCGGGTCGAGGTGACCCCCGGCGGGCGCTCGTCGCGTCCACGGCGGCGCTGGCGGAGGTGCTGGACCTGCGCGTCGAGCTCATCGACATCGGGATCTCGGGCGCGCTTCGGGCCCGGGCGGAACCCGCGGCGGGGCGCGACGGTCCGGCCCGGATCGCGGCCATGGAGGTGCCGTCGGCCGTGCTGGGGCTGGCCGAGGACGAGGCGACCCTGGACCGGATCGAGGCATGGACGACCCTGAGCATCGACCGGGCCCGCCTCCGCGACCGCCTCGCCGAGCTCCGCATCAGCCCCTGGGTCGACCTCGGCGGCGACGGGGCGCTGCTCCGCGCGGCTGCCCTCCGCGCGGCCCTCGAGCGCCTGGCGGCGGCCACCGACGCGGAGCTTGGAGGACCGGCGCCCGACCTGGTCGTCCTCGCCGGTGGCGCCTGGTCGGCGGTCCCGGCTCCCGCGGCGCTCCTCGTGCTCGCGGACGGCCTGCGCCGACCCGGCGTCGTCCAGGTCGCCCTCGATCAGGCTCGACTCCTGGCCCCGCTCGGCACGCTGGAGGACGCGGGCGAGCGGCGACGGATCCTCGGCGATCTCATCGGCGATGCCCTCGTGCCGCTCGGCACCCTCGCGATCGCCCGCGGGATCCGGGGCGGCCGGGGGGTCGGCCACCTTCGACTGGCAGCCGGTGGAGAGCCGGTCGAGATGGAGCTCGCCGCCGGCCGGCTCGCCCTCGTGGACCTCCCGCCCGGCGGCGCCGGCGAGGCGACGCTCTCGTTCCGCTCCTCCGTTGACCTCGGCGTCCGTGGCCGGCGCTTCGCGGTGGCCGTGACCGGCGGACTGGCGGGGCTCGTGATCGACCTGCGAGACGTCCCGCTCCGGCTCCCGGAGCGAGCCGACGCGCGGCGCGACGTCCTGGCGCGCTGGGAGTCGGCCCTGTGGCCCGACCGCGACCGGTGACCGGCCTCGGGTTCATCGCGGCCCGGCGACTCGTCGTCGAGCGGCCGCGAGTGCGCGTCCCGCTCATGCCGGGCGACCGGATCATCGCGAGCGTCGGCTCGAACGTGGCCCCGGGCGACCTGCTGGCGGAGCGCGTTCGCGACCCACGGGTCGTCGAGGTCCTCGATGAGGCGGCTGCGGGGTCGTCGCATGCGGGAACCTGGATCCCCGCGGAGCCGGGGCGTCGCGGCACGGCGCCCGCCGGCGAGCTCCTGTTCGAACACGCGGGACGGAGGCGGATCGCGACGGGCCCGCATCCAGACCTGGTGGCGTCGCCTGGGTCAGGCCTCGTGACGGCGATTCGTCCCGGGGTCGAGATCGTCCTCGAGCTCGTCGGGATCGGGCTTCCCGGTTCGGAGCTGCTCGGCGATCCCGGGCATGGGCGTCTCGCCATCCTGCCGGGCGACGGCGACGGACGGATTCCGCTGGAGGTCGACCATGCGGGCGCGATCGTCGTCTTCCCGGGCCGGGCCGACGCGGAATCGCTCACCCGAGCCCGGGCGATGGGGATCGCCGGCGCGGTCGTGCCGGCACTCGCCGAGCGCGACCGGCGCGACGTCGTGGCGTCCGAGATCCGCCAGCGGGCCGGCCTTCACCGCCTGGCGCCCTTCCCGGTCCTCATCCTCGACGGGTACCTGCGACGACCTCTCGCGAGCCCGGTCCGGGCGATCCTCGAGCGCCTGGTCGGGGCCGAAGTCGGGCTGGTGGGGGGCCCGGCGCTCCTCGTCACCGGAGCGGTGGAGCTGCCGGCCCCGCCGTCGCCCGACCACGTCCGTGTCCGCGGGGGCGTGGAGGCCGGCCGCGAGGGACGCTTCGTGGGACTCGCCGGACCGCAGCGGCTCGGCAGCGGCGTCGTCGCCGAGGCGGCGCGGGTCGTTCTCGACGACGGGCGCGAGGTGGTGATCGGCGTGGGCGAGCTCGAGCGGTTCGCCTGATCTGGCTCCGTCGCGCGCCGACCCGACGCCTTCCTTTCCCACGAGGCAGGTGCGCGCCGTCGTGCGCGCGTCGGCGCCGGCCGCTGGGCGCGGCGCTTCTTGTAGGCTCTTGCGGTGACACCGCCACGTGCCGTTCGCCGTCGCACGAGCCGCTCCGCCGCTGCAACCCGGGCCCTCGGCGGGCGCCTCGGCGCGGCCGCCGGACCCGGGGACGTCATCGCCCTCGTCGGCCCGCTCGGCGCGGGCAAGACCGAGCTGGCCCGCGGGATCGCTCGAGGGCTCGGCGTGGATGGGCCGGTGGCCTCTCCGTCCTTCATCCTCGTGGCCGAGCATCGCGGCCGGGTGCCGCTCTTCCACGTTGACTGCTATCGGCTCGGGGGTGCGGCCGACGCACTCGCGGCCGGAGTCCTCGACGAACGCACGCTCGAGGGCGTCACCGTCGTCGAATGGGCGGACCGGCTGGGCCAGGCGCTCCCGGCCGGTCGCCTCGAGATCGCCATCGACGGCGCCGGCGACGAGCCGCGGACGCTCGTCATGCGCGCGACCGACGCACGCCACGCGCGTCTGTTGGAGTCGCTGGCATGAAGGGCAACAGCGGAAGCGGCGCGTCCGGAGCGCACCTGCTCGCGATCGACACGGCCACCTCGGTCGCGGTCGTGGCTCTCGCCACGCGACGCGGGGAGCTCGTTGCGTCGGATGCGTGGGACGCCGGCCACCGGCACGCGGAGGAGCTCCTCCTGCGCATTGCCCGCCTCCTCGGGGCGGCCGGCCTGGAACGACCTCGACCCGGCTCGCTCGCGGGCGTGATCGTGGGCACGGGGCCGGGTGGGTTCACCGGGCTCCGCGTCGGCATCGCGACCGCGCGCGGCATCGCGCGGGCAAGTGGATCGCCCCTGGTCGGGGTTCCCAGCGGGGCTGCGCTCGCCGCCGCGGCGCGCACCGTGGCCGGGCTCGAGCCTGACGCGGACGTCGACGTGCTCCTGCCGGCGGGCCCCGCGGGCCGCTACCTCGTGCGCGACGGCCACGCCGTGCTGCTCCTGGCCAGCGAGCCAGGTGCTTGGCCGCTCGCGACCCCTGGCGCAGGCAGGGCCACCGGCGGGATCCTCGTCGCCGTCGACCTCGATGGCCGTGCCGCCGAAGTGAGCGTCGCCCTCGGCGCCGCGGCGCAGGCCGGCCTTGCCGCTGCCCTCGTCGCCCTCGGAGCCGCCCGCCTGCGGGCGGGCGGCGACGACCGCGACACCCTCGCACCGGAGTACGTGACGATGCCGCGCGGCGTGACCGCGGCCGGCGGGGAGGTGGCATGGTCGCCCGCCCGCCCGTGAGGCTCGTCGTCGACCGGATGACCCATGCCGACCTCGCCGCGGTCCAGGCGATCGAGAAGGCCAGCTTCACCACACCCTGGCCGTCGTACGCCTACCGCAACGAGCTCGAGACCAACCGGCTGGCCCACTACCTCGTCGTACGCGCGGGCCGGGAGGTGATCGGTTACGCCGGCGTCTGGCTGATGGTGGACGAGGCGCACGTGACCACCTTCGCGGTGACGCCCGCCTGGCGCCGCCGGCGCGTCGGGGAGCGGCTGCTGATGGCGGTCCTCGACATGGCCATGGCCCGCGGGGCCCGCGAAGCGACCCTCGAGGTCCGCCTCTCGAACCTCGGGGCGCGCCGGCTCTACGAGAAGTACGGTTTCCGGCCCGTCGGCATTCGACCTCGTTACTACAGCGACGACCACGAGGACGCCCTGATCATGACGACCGAGCCGCTGGAGGGACCGACCATGACCGCTCGCCTCGCGCGGCGGCGGGCCGAGCTCGCGGCGCTGCCCGACCCGGAGACCTCGCCAGACCCCGAGGCGCCGGCGTGACCGACGGGCTGCTCCTGGCCGTCGAGTCGTCGTGCGACGAGACCGGCGTCGCGCTGCTCGACGGTCCCCGGCGGATCGTCGCGCAGGCCGTCGCGAGCCAGGTCGCGCTCCACGCGGGTGCCGGGGGGATCGTCCCCGAGCTGGCCGCGCGCGCCCACCTGCGCTGGATCGACCCGGCCGTCGACGAGGTCCTCGCGGAGGCCGGCGCGACCCTCGCCGACGTCCGTTCGGTGGCTGTGACGGCGGGGCCGGGACTCGTCGGCTCGCTCCTCGTCGGGCTCGGCTATGCCAAGGCGGTCGCCTGGGCCCTCGACGTGCCGCTCGTCGGAGTGAACCATCTCGAGGGGCACCTGTACGCGGCCTGGCTCCTCGATCCCGGGGAGGTTGAGCGACCCGAGCCGCTCTTCCCGCTCGTGGCGCTGGTCGTGTCCGGCGGCCACACCTTCCTGGTCGAGATGCGCGACCACCTCGACTACCGCCTGCTGGGAGAGACGGTGGACGATGCCGCCGGCGAAGCCTTTGACAAGGCGGGCCGCCTGCTGGGACTCGGGTACCCGGGCGGGCCGGCCGTCGCCGCCGCGGCCGGGGCGGCGACCGAACCCGCGGACAGGCTCCCGCGGGCCTGGCTGGGCAACTCGTTCGACTTCAGCTTCTCCGGTCTCAAGACCGCCCTCCGGCGCGTGGTCGAGGCCGACCTGGCCACGAGCGGGTCGCCGTCTGCCGAGGCGGGCGGGCGCCTCGAGCCGCGGCGGGTCGCCGCGCTGGCGTCGAGCTTCCAGGAGAGCGTGGTCGACGTGCTGGCCACCAAGACGCTGCGAGCGGCACGGGCGACCGGAGCGCGCTCCATCGTCGTCGGCGGCGGCGTGGCCTCGAACGCCGCCCTCCGCGAGCGGCTGGCGGCCGGCTCCCGCGACGCCGGCGTGGACCTCGTGATCCCGCGCCCGGGGCTGTGCACCGACAACGGGGCGATGATCGGGGCCGCGGGATGGCGGCGCCTTCTCGCCGGGGAGCGGGCTGCGATCGACCTCGGCGTCCGGGCGTCCTGGCCGCTGGCGCGGCCCGCCGGCACCCCCTCCTCGCGCCGCCCGCCGACGCGGGGAGCGGCAGCCCGCGCCTACCATGCGGCGCGCGACGCGGAGGCCGACGCCGCCGGTCGGGTGGCCGACGAGGCCGACGTCGCCGGCGGGGTCACCGGATGAGCGGTCAGACGGCTCCGATCCGCCTCGACCCGGCCGCAGTCCGGCGGACGCTCCGCGCCGCCGGCCTTCACGCGCAGCGCCGCTTCTCGCAGAACTTCCTGGTGGACGTGGAGGTGCTGGAGGAGATCCTTGCCACGGCCGCGCCAGGGCCGGGCCGGGCGGTCCTCGAGATCGGCCCCGGGCTCGGCATCCTGACCGGCGGACTCCTGTCCGCCGGCGCCCGCGTCACCGCCGTGGAGATCGACCGGGGGATGGTCGCCCACCTTCGCGAGGCCTTCGCCCTCGAGCTCGCGGCCGGCGCCCTCCTGCTCGTTGAGGGGGACTTCCTCGACGTGGACCTCGCGGCCATCGTGGCGCTGCCCTACGACGTGGTCGCGAACCTGCCGTACCACGTGACCAGCCCCGTGCTCCACCGTCTCCTCGGCGGCGTGGCGGGCCCACGACCCGAGCGCTGCGTCCTGATGGTCCAGCGCGAGGTCGGCGAGCGCATCGCGGCGCCGCCCGGTGAGATGAGCTACCTGTCGGTCTTCGTGCAGTACCAGGCCGTCGCGCGAGTCGTCCGCCGGGTGCCGCGAGGGGCCTTCGAGCCGGCTCCCGCCGTCGAGTCGGCGATCCTCGCCCTCGACGTGCGTCCCGTGGACGCACCGGGACGCCTCCCGCCGTCGATGGAGGACGCCCTCTGGCGGCTCGTGCAGGCCGGCTTCCGCGAACGCCGCAAGATGCTCCACAACGTGCTGTCACGCCAGCTGCCGGTCGAGCCGGCCCGGGTGGCGGCGGCTCTCGCCGCGGCGGAGATCGCCGGCGACCGGCGCCCGCAGACGCTCGAGGTAGGGGAGTGGATCGCCCTGCTGGGGGCGCTTGGCCCCCTGCCGGAGGACCGCCGTGGACGGCGCTCGGAGCCACCCGGATGAGCGCCGCCGCCGGGGTGACTCCGATCGTGCGCCTCGCGCCCGCCAAGCTCAACCTGACCCTTGCGGTGCTCGGCCGGCGTCCGGACGGCTTCCACACGCTGCACTCGGTGATGGCGCCGCTCGACCTGGCCGACCGGCTGTCGCTCGCGCCGGCCGCCGGGCCGCACGACACCATCCACGTCGTGGGTCCCGGCGGCGGGCCCGGCCCCGACCTGGGCCGAGGCGAGGACAACCTTGCCCTCCGCGCGATCCGGGCGGCCCGCGACGCGCTCCGGGCGGCCGGCGACGAGCGCCAGCTGCCAGCGCTGGCGGTTCGCCTCGAGAAGTGGATCCCGGTAGCCGCCGGCCTCGCCGGCGGCTCGTCCGATGCGGTGGCGGCGCTCGATGGAGCGCTCGAGGCCTGGGGCGCCGCCGACGTGCTGGGCCCGGCTTCGCGCGTCTCCCTGGCGGCGTCGCTGGGCTCGGACTGCCCATTCTTCCTCGCCGGCGGCTGGGCGGTCGTGGAAGGTCGCGGAGAACGGGTCGCGCCGGTGCCCGCGCCGCGCGGAGAGGCGCCCGGCGTCCTCCTCGTCGCCCCGGCCGTGGCCGTCTCCACGCCGGCCGCCTTCGCGCGCCATGCCGCGGGCGTCCGGCGGGCGGGTGGCGCGACGATCGCCACGTCGCGCTATCTCGCCGGAGAGCTGCAAGCCGGTCTGGCCACCGCGCGGCTCCTCGAGCGCGCGGGAGTCCTGAGCGTTGCGAACGACCTTGCCGCGGCGACGGCCGACCTCGTGCCCGACCTCGTGCGCGCCCGGCGGGCGCTGTCGCGGCTCCTCGAACGGCCGGTCGGCCAGTCGGGCTCGGGTCCGACCATGTGGGTGCTGTGCTCATCGCGGGCCGCTGCCATGGGCGACGCCGCGATCGTCCGGGCGGCCCTCGCCGATGGACTCCTCACGCTTCCCGGAGCAGGCCGGCCGTTCGTCGCCGCCGCGGCCCTCGTCGGCATCCAGGCGGCGACGATCGGGAGCGCCCATCCAGCCGCCACCCCGCCCTGACACGTTTCGAAGGAGGACCGCCATGTCCCGCACTCCAGTCGCAACCGATTCGGCCCCCGGCGCGATCGGACCCTACAGCCAGGCGATCGCGGCCGACGGCTTCCTCTTCTGCTCGGGCCAGCTCGGGCTCGACCCGGGCAGTGGGGAGCTCGCCGGCCCCGACGTCGAGGCGCAGGCGGAGCGCTCGATGACCAACCTGCGCAACGTGCTCGAGGCCGCCGGCTGCACATTCGCGGACGTCGTGAAGACGACGATCTTTCTGGCCGACATCGCCGACTTCGCGGCCGTGAACGCGATCTACGGACGATTCGTCAGCGACCCGCCGCCGGCGCGCTCGACGGTCCAGGTGGCCGCGCTCCCGAAGGGAGGCCGGGTCGAGATCGAGGCGATCGCCCGGCTCCGGTCCTGACGCGCGCCCCGGTTTGACACCCCTCCGCGTGCCCCATACGATCCGGCCAGCCCATGACACCCGACCCACCCCCGCCGGCGGGCAGGCGCCCGGACCCGAAGCCGTGCGCGCTCCCGGGTCGCCCCGCCCGGCAACATCCGCGATGACGCAGCCCTTCGCAGTCGTCCTCGCCGGCGGGCTCGGCACCCGCATGAAGTCCGGCGTGCCGAAGGTGCTGCACCCGCTGTGCGGCCGGCCCATGCTGGCCTACGTTCTCGACGCCGCCCGCGCAGCGACCGGTGCCGATCCGGTGGTGGTCGTCTCGCCGGCGACGGCCGCCGTCCGCGACGTGTTCCCCCGAGGGGTGCAGTTCGCGCTCCAGGAGCGCCCCGACGGCACCGGCGACGCACTGCGGGCCGGGCTGGCCGCGGTCCCCGCCGGCGTCGACGAGGTCGTCGTGCTCAACGGGGACATCCCGCTCGTGGAGGCCTCGCTCGTGACCGAGGCACTGGCCCGGCGACGGTCCACCGGGGCATCGATCGCCCTCGTCGCCTTCGAGACCTGGGAGCCCGGACGCCTGGGTCGCGTGATCCGGACGCCCGACGGCCGGCTCGTCGCCCGCATCGTGGAGGCGAAGGACGCAACCTCGGACGAGCTCGCGGTCGGAGAGGTCAATGTCGGGCTGTACGCCTTCGACGCGGCCTGGTTGCGCGGAGCGATCGGGCGACTCACGCCGTCGGACGCGACCGGGGAGCTGTACCTCACCCAGCTCGTCGACCTGGCCGTGGCCGACGGCGGGACGGTCGTGCCCGTCGAGGCCGCCGACGACGGGTCGCTCGACGGCATCAACGACCGCGTCGAGCTCGCGGAGGCGACGGCGATGCTGCGCGAGCGGATCAACCTGGCCTGGATGCGGGCCGGCGTCACGATGCTCGATCCGGCCACGGCCTACGTGGACGCGGACGTCCAGCTGGCACCCGACGTCACCCTGGAGCCCAACGTGATCCTGCGGGGGCGGACCAGCATCGGGGCGGGAACGGTCGTCGGGTCCGGCAGCCAGCTCGTCGACGCGATCGTGGGAGAGGGTTGCAGCGTGTGGGCCAGCATCCTCGAGCGCTCGACGGTCGAGGAGGGGACGACCATCGGGCCGTTCAGCCACCTGCGCACCGGCAGCTCGATCGGGCCGGGCGTTCAGCTCGGCAACTTCGCCGAAGTCAAGAACAGCCGGCTCGAGGCTGGCGTCAAGCAGCACCACATGAGCTACCTCGGGGATGCGCACGTCGGGGAGGGAACGAACGTCGGCGCCGGCACGATCACGGCCAACTACGACGGCCGGCGGAAGCACCACACGGAGATCGGGAAGGGCGTCTTCCTCGGCGTCGACACGATGCTGCGCGCCCCGCTCACGCTGGGCGATGGCTCGAAGACCGGCGCAGGAGCCGTTGTCACAAAGGACGTGCCGCCCGGCAAGCTGGCCGTCGGCGTCCCGGCGCGGATCCGCGATCCTCGTCCGGCGCCGGAGGCGAACGATCCGTCGCCGGCCCCGACGGAGCCGCCGGAGGGTCGGCCGGACGAGGTCCGATGAGCGTCCTCGGCGACCTCCTCTTCATCGCGATCCTCACCGGCTTCGAAGGGTTCTTCGTGGCCGCCGAGATCGCCCTCGTCTCGATCCGGCGCAGCCGGGTGGACCAGCTCGTGGACGAGCGCCGCCGCGGCGCCCTCCGCGTCCGCCGCCTCCGGGCGGACCCGGGCCGCTTCCTCGCCGTGTCGCAGCTCGGGCTCACGACGATCGGCTTCTTCGCCTCCGCGTATGCCGCGGTCAGCCTGGTGGACGCCCTCGCCGGCCTCCTGGCAGGGATCCCGGCCCTTGCTGGCGGCGCCCAGGCGATCGCCCTCGTCATCGTGACGCTGCTGCTCGCGCTGTTCACGATCGTCTTCGCCGAGCTCGTGCCGAAGACCCTGGCCCTCGCCCACCCGGAGCCGTTCGCCACGACCCTGGCTCCCGCGATCGACATCCTGGGCCGCGTGCTGGGGCCCCTGATCAGCCTCCTGACCGGGTGTCACCCGGGCGATCACCCGCGCGCTCGGCGCCGACGTGACGCGAGAGTCCCAGATCACGGCCGAGGAGCTGCGCCTGATCGTCGAGCGGGGTGGCGAGGAGGGGGTCCTCGAGGCCGAGGAAGAGCAGATGATCCACGCGGTCATCGAGCTCGGTGACCGGCGCGTCCACGAGGTGATGGTCCCGCGCACCGACATCGTCGGCATGGAGGTCGAGGTCGACCTCGAGACGGCCGTCGACACGATCATCGCGGGCGGCCACAGCCGCCTGCCGGTCTGGGAGGGCTCGGTCGACAAGGTGCTCGGGATCCTGTACGCCAAGGACCTCCTGCCCTTCCTGAAGGCCGGCTCGGGCGAGCGGCCCGGCGTGCGGGCCCTGGTTCGCCAGCCGCTCTTCGTCCCCGAGTCGATGTCGATCGACGACCTCCTTCACGAGCTCCAGCGCCGGAAGGTGCACCTCGCGATCGTCCTCGACGAGTACGGCGGCACCGCCGGGCTCGTCACGATCGAGGATCTGCTCGAGGAGATCGTCGGCGAGATCCAGGACGAGTACGACGAAGAGGAGCCGATGGTCGTGCGCCTGGACGACGAACGGGCCCGCATCGACGGGCGGGCGTCCGTGGACGTGCTCGGGGAGCAATGGGATGACATCGACGTCGACACGCTCCTCGAGGACCGGGAGGAGTACGACACGCTCGGCGGGCTCCTGTTCCATCGGATCGGTGGGGTCCCGAAAGCCGGCGACCGGATCCGCGTCGGGGAGCTGACGCTGACTGTGGAGACGACCGACGGTCGCCGGGTCGGCAAGATCCTCGCCGCGCGGGAGCACGAGCCTGGCGACCGCGACGCCGAGCCGAACGCCGCGGAGCGCTGATCAGCGCGCAGGCGGGGACGCCTCGGCGGGCCCGAATCGCCAGCGCGTCGCGTCGGACGGGAAGCTGGACCAGCCGAAGGCCGTACGTGGTGTGACGGCCCAGATCCCGCCGTCCGGACTTGACCAGTTGGACGGGTCGACGGCGTACCCGCGCGGCGGCCGCGCGTACTTCGCAAACGCCGCGACCAGCGTGCCGGCAAGGCTCGTTGGCAGCTCGTCGACGCGAGCCGCCGTCCCCTCGACGATGACCGCGCCGTCGCCCGGGAGCTCGATCCCGACCGAGATCGACTGGTTCAGGGCCAGGTTGCGCGCCCGCCTGGTGAGCCGCCCACCCTCGAACCACAGGCGGCCCTCGCACCATGCCGCCCAGACGGGCATCGCGTGCGACCGGCCGTCCGGGCGGGTGGTCGCCACCCAGTAGGTCTCGGCCGCCGCCAGGCGTTCCTCGGCCCAGGACCAGTCGAGGGTCCCCTCGAGCGTGTCCGGGATGCCATAGGTGGGGACGTCGGGTCGCTCGACCACGGGCGGACGGAGCGGAGGCAGGCCGGAGTTCACGCCGAGATGACGCTCCGCATGATCTGCTCCAGGCGCTCCCGGGCCTCGGGCTGAACGACGCCGGCAGCGTCGAGCTGCGTGATCGCCTCGTCGCGCCAGTGGCGGGCCTGCCCGCGGGTGTACTCCCGGGCGCCCACCCGGTCGAGGACCTCCATCGCGGCCGTGATCTCCGCGGGCTTGGGATCGTGGCGAGCGTAGACGGCCTCGAGGAGGCTGCGATCGTCGGGGTTGGCGTGCTCGAACGCGTAGATCACGGGCAGGGTCTTCTTGTGCTTCGCCAGGTCGGACGGCGCCTTGCCGGTCGCCTGCTCCTCGCCCCAGATCCCGAGCAGGTCGTCGTTGAGCTGGAAGGCCAGCCCGAGCGCCCAGCCGAACTGCCGGTAGCGGCTGATCACCTCTTCATCGTCGGTGGCCAGGAGCGCCCCCGCTTCGATGCTCGCCGAGATGAGGGCGGCCGTCTTCCGCCCGATCATGTCGAAGTAGAGGTCGACGGTCATCGTGGTGTCGTGCTCGCCGGTCCAGATGTCGATGTACTGGCCCTCGCAAAGCGCCAGGCAGGTCAGGTCGTAAAGCCGCATCAGGCGAAGGACCTTCGCATCCGGGAAGCCGAGCTCCGAGAGGCGATGGAGCGCGATCCGCGAAAGCACGAAGACGGCATCCCCAGTGTTGATCGCCTGGGGGATCCCATGCAGCGCCCACAGCGTGGCCCGGTGTCGCCGTTCGCGATCGCTGTCCTCGATGTCGTCGTGGATCAGGCTGAAGTTGTGCCCGAGCTCGACGGCCGCCGCGCCGGGGAGCGCGGGGAGGTGCTCCCCGGTGATCGAGGCGTACGCTAGGAGACCGAGGAGCGGGCGCATCCGCTTGCCCGACGACCCGGAGCCGTCGAGGCCCATGTGGTAGCGCACCATCTCGTACATGCCGTGGGTGGTCGGATCGCGATCGACAACCAGGCGGAGGATCTCAGCCTCGACGTCGGCGATCAGCGTGGGCAGGTCGAAGTCCGGGGTCGTGGGCACGAGCACGATCATAGTGCCTCGCGTCGCGCAGGCGAGCGTGGAGCCGGTCGCCGGGGCCAGGCTCGGGCGACGGTCGGCCGGAGCCGAACCCCATGACGCGGCCGGGTGGTACCGTCATGGGGTGCCCGACCGCCGCCTCTACACGACGGATGCAATCGTCCTGTCGCGCTTCGACTACGGCGAGGCGGATCGGATCCTCACGCTCCTGACCCCGGGGCTTGGCAAGATCAAGGCCATCGCAAAGGGGATCCGCCGCCCGACGAGCCGGATCGGCGGGTCGCTCGAGCCGCTCGCCGAGCTCCGTCTGCAGCTGGCGAAGGGCCGCAACTTCGACGTCGTCACCCAGGTCACGATGCAGCACGCGTGGCTCGGGCTCCGCGAACGCCTCGAGGTGACGGCGACCGCCTGGTACTGCGCCGAGCTCGTGGACCGGTCGCTCGAAGAGCGGCATGCCGCCGAGCCGCTCTACCTCCTCCTGCGCCGTGCCTACGAGCTCCTCGACGCCGGGATGAGCCCCGGCCGCGTGGCCCGCTGGTTCGAGATGCGCCTGTGCGACGAGCTCGGCGTCCGTCCCGAGGTCGACCGCTGCGTCGAGTGCGACCGGCTCCTCGACCCGGACGACGAGGTGCGCTGGATCTCGCTGCTTGGCGGCGTGCTCTGCGCTCGGCATGCCGGGCCCTCGCAGGCTGCCGCCGGCCTCTCGACCGACGCCCTGCGGGTGCTCAAGGCCTACCAGCGGATGGACATCGAGGGCCTGGCCGGGCTGCGCCTGCCGCCCGCCGTCGAGGCCGAGGTCGAGCGCTGTCTCGGCGAGTTCCTCCGTCACGTGATGGAGCGCGACACGCGCTCGCGCCACTTCCTCGAGGAGGTGCGGGCGGGCTATGGCTCGACCCGCGGCGCGGCGCCGCCGCGAGACGCCTGACTCGATGCGGCGATGTCGAACGCCGGCCCCGCCGTCGCACGCGGGCGATCGCGGTCGGCCCGCCCGATCCTGCTACGATCCGGCGGCAACCCTCCCCGCCCGCGCCTGCCACGCTCGGGCCAACTGCGGAGTGATCCCGTGACCGACCAGCTCCCGACCACCAGCGTGCCACCCCCGGCCGGCGACCCGAACGCCGTCGCCCCGTCCGTGCGCGACCTCGAGACGATCGTGTCGCTCAGCAAGCGGCGCGGCTTCATCTTCCCGAGCTCCGAGATCTACGGTGGCATCAACGCCGTCTGGGACTACGGGCCCCTCGGCGTCGAGCTCAAGAACAACGTCAAGCGGGCGTGGTGGCGGGCCATGGTCCAGACCCGCGACGACATCGTGGGGTTGGACTCCGGGATCCTCATGCACCCCCAGATCTGGGTGACCTCGGGCCACGTCGCCGAGTTCAACGACCCCATGGTCGAGTGCGCGACCTGCAAGCGGCGCTACCGGGTGGACGAGTTCGCCGGCGCCGAGGACCTCGGCCCGGCCGAGCTGCTCGATCCCGGCATCGTCGGCCGGCTCGGCCTGGTCTGCCCGAACGACGGCGGTCCCCTGGGTGCCCCGCGCCGCTTCAACCTGATGCTCAAGACGTTCCTCGGCCCGGTCGAGGACGAGGCGGCCGTCGTCTACCTGCGCCCCGAGACGGCCCAGGGGATCTACGTCAACTACCGCAACGTGCGCGACACCGCCCGCAAGAAGATCCCCTTCGGGATCGCCCAGGTCGGCAAGGCGTTCCGCAACGAGATCAGCCCGGGCAACTTCGTCTTCCGGATGCGCGAGTTCGAGCAGATGGAGATGCAGTACTTCGTCCGCCCCGAGACCGCCGCCGACCACTTCGAGTCCTGGCTCCCGAAGCGCAAGGCCTGGTACGAGGCCTACGGCGTGAACCCCGAGCGGCTCCGCTTCCGGGAGCACCGTCCCGACGAGCTGGCCCACTACGCCAGGAAGGCCGTCGACATCGAGTACCGCTTCCCGTTCGGCTGGAAAGAGCTGGAGGGGATCCACAACCGGGGCGACTGGGACCTCGGCCGCCACTCGAAGGAATCCGGCGAGAACCTCGAGTACTTCGACCAGGCGACCGGGGAGCACTTCATCCCCTGGATCATCGAAACGTCGGCCGGCGGCGACCGGGCGGCCTTCACCTTCCTCATCGACGCCTACCGCGAGGAGGAGGTCCGCGGCGAGAAGCGGGTCGTGCTCGGCCTGCACCCCGATCTCGCGCCGTACAAGGTCGCTGTCCTGCCGCTGCTCAAGAAGCGTCCCGAGATCGTCGAGATGTGCCATCGCATCAAGGACGACCTCAAGCGCCACACGATGGCCGTCTACGACGACACGGCCGCGATCGGCAAGCTCTACCGGCGCCAGGACGAGATCGGCACGCCGTGGTGCGTGACGGTCGACGTCGACTCGCTCGAGGACGGCAACGTCACCGTGCGCGACCGCGACGCCATGACCCAGGAGCGGATCGGCGCGGACCAGGTCACCCGCTACATCCTCGACCGGCTCGAGGACGCGCGCCCGTAAAGGACGCCCCCGCCAGCCTGGGCGCGTGGAGAGGCCGCTACTCCGCGGCTGCGGCGACCTTCTTCCCGGCCTTCTCCTCCGGAGCCGGCGGGTACTCGCCGCGGAGGAAGGCATCAATGGCGTGGGCGGAGCGCTTGCCGTCGCCCATGGCCAGGATGACCGTCGCGGCGCCGCGGACGATGTCGCCGCCGGCGAAGACGCCGGGGATCGACGACATCCCGAAGCTCGTCGGTGACGATGTAGCCCCATGGGTTGATCTCGAGGTCCGGCTCCGACGCCGTCAGGAGCGGGTTCGCCTTTGTGCCGATGGCCACCACGACCATCTCGCACTCGATCACGAACTCGGAGCCCTCGATCGGCACCGGGCGGCGCCGTCCCGAGGCGTCGGGCTCGCCGAGCTCCATCCGGATGCAGCGGATCCCGGTCACCCAGCGGTTCTCGTCGGCGAGGACCTCCGTCGGCGCCACCTGGAAGTCGAAGCGGATCCCCTCCTGCTCGGCGTGGTGGACCTCCTCCGCGCGGGCGGGGAGCTCGGCCTTGCCGCGCCGGTAGACGATGGTCGCCTCGTCGGCGCCCAGGCGCTTCGCGGTGCGCACGGAGTCCATGGCCACGTTGCCGCCGCCCACGACCACGACCCGGTGGCCACGCAGGACGGGCGTGTCGGAGGCCGGGTTCCAGGCGCCCATCAGGTTCACCCGGGTCAGGTACTCGTTGGCCGAGTAGACGCCCTTGAAGTTCTCGCCGGGGACGTTCATGAAGACCGGCAGCCCCGCGCCGACCGCGAGGTAGACGGCGTCGAAGCGGTCGCGCAGCTCCCGCAGGGTGTACGTCCGACCGATGATCGCGTTCGTCTCGATCTTCACGCCGGCCGCCACCAGGCGGTCGACCTCCTGCTGGACGATGTCCTTGGGGAGCCGGAACTCGGGGATCCCGTAGATCAGAACGCCGCCCGGCGAGTGGAACGCCTCGAAGATCGTCACGTCGTAGCCGGCGCTCGACGAGCTCCCTGGCGGCCGTCAGGCCGGCCGGCCCGGATCCCACGATCGCGACCGTCCGCCCAACGGGCGTTGGGTGCGCCTCGCCGAGGGCCTCCGGATGAACCATTGCCCAGTCGGCGACGTAGCGCTCCAGGGCGCCGATCGCGACCGGACGACCCTTTCTTGGCCCGGATGCAGACGCCCTCGCACTGGATCTCCTGCGGGCAGACGCGGCCGGTGACGCAGGGGAGGGCGTTGTCGTCGAGGAGCGAGTCGGCCGCGCCGGCCATGTCGCCGACGCGAAGCAGCTCGATGAACTTCGGGATGTTGACGCGGACCGGGCAGCCTGCGATGCAGACCGGGTTCTTGCACTGCAGGCAGCGCTCGGCCTCGAGGACCGCGAGCTGCTGGGAGTAGCCCGAGGTTGACCTCGCGGAAGTTGGCCGCGCGCTGGAGCGCGTCCTGCTCGGGCATGTGGGTGCGGTCGATCGTCATCCGCTCCTTCGGGGTGAGCGCATGGTCGAACGCTGGCTGGAATGCCAAGTCGCCGCGGGACGCGTCCGGGGCCCCTTCGCCGGGGGCCGGAATCGGCTGGTCGGTCACGCGCTGGCCTCCCCGACGGCCGCAGCCGCCTCCTTCTCCTCCGCGTTGTCGGCGAGCGCCGGGATGAGGCAGCTGCCGTCCGGGGCGTGGATGGGCGCCTCGTCGGCCTCGGCGGCCCGCCGGTGGGCGACCTCGAGGGCGTGAGCCTCGAACTCGCGGTAGGTGCCGAGGCGGTCGGCCAGCTCGCGGAAGTCGACCTCGTGGGCGTCGAACTCGGGGCCGTCGACGCAGGCGTAGACGGTCTTGCCGCCGACCTGGACGCGGCAGCCGCCGCACATCCCGGTGCCGTCGAGCATGATCGCGTTCAGCGACGCGAACGTCGGGACGCCGTAGGGCCGGGTGAGCTCGGCGACGGCGCGCATCATCGGGACCGGGCCGACGGCGTAGACCGCGTCGATGCCGCCCGCGTCGAGGACGTCCTTGAGGGCGTCGGTGACGAAGCCGTGGCGCCCGTAGCTGCCGTCGTCGGTGCAGGTGACCACGTCGCCGGCGCGCCGCAGCTCGTCCTCGAAGATGACCCATTCCTTCGAGCGACCGCCGATCACGCTGGTGACCTTCACGCCCGCCGCGGCGAGGCCGAGGGCGATCGGGTGGACGACGGCCGTCCCCACGCCACCGCCGACGCAGACCGCGTGGCCCGACTCGATGAGCTCCGTCGCCTTGCCCAGCGGCCCGGCAACGTCCTGGATCGCCTCGCCGACCTCGAGCGCCACGAGGTCCTCGGTGCTCTTGCCGACCGCCTGGATGACGAGCGTGATCGTGCCGTCGCACCGGGTCCGCGTCGGCGATCGTGAGCGGGATCCGCTCGGCGCCGGGCCCGCGGTGGACGATGACGAACTGGCCCGGCTTGCGGATCTCCGCGATGCGCGGCGCCTCGATGACGAGGCGCGTCACGTTCGGGGAGAGCTGGGCCTTGGCGGCAACGGTGTGCATGACAACTCCAGGACGGCTGAGGTCACCCGCAATGGTCGCTTCCGCGTGGTGGGCGACCCATGCGCCACCGCGCATCTGTTGCGGGGGCCGAATGGCACCTTTCGGGTTCGCGCGGGCCGGCCGTGTCAGCCGCGCAGATGCGAGGCACAAGGGTACGCCGGACGCGCCAAGACGGCCGCGCCGGCCTAGGGGGGCGCAGGATCGCCCAAGGCTTGACATCCGCTGATCCGGTTCTCCAGGCGTCCTGCCCGCCTCGCGGCCAGGGATGGGGGGCGGCTGCATGCCAGGGCATCAGCGTGGATCGGGGTGAGGAGTCAGTAGCGCAGCAGCGGGCCGGGACCCCCGCGGCTCAGGGGCTCGGGCGGCGACGAAACCGCTGGGCACCGGCCACGCCCACGATCGCGACCGCGATCAGCGCCCCGGCGGCATCGATGCCCACATCCCGCACCGACGCGTTTCGCCCAGCGACAAACGATTGGTGGAGCTCGTCGGTGATCGCGTAGAGAACGCTGAGGGCCAGTCCCCAGGCCCAGGGACGGCGCAGGGTTGTCGTCGCCGCGAGCGCCCTCCAGAGGAGCAGCGCGAGAACCCCGAAGATCGCCATGTGCCCGAGCTTGCGGATGACGAAGTCGAGGCCCGCGTCGGGGGCGAACGTCAGGTTGGCCTGGGCTGAGAAGGCGAAGATCAGTCCAGCCCAGGCGACGACCGGCAGCCAGGCCGCAACCAACGGCTTGGACGGGTGGCTGCCGGGCCGCGCGTCTGGGTCTCCCATGACAGCAGCGTAGCGGCCCCCGGTCGTCCCGCGCGCTCCCCGCCGTCCGCCGAAGAGGAAGCGCCGGTGCCCACCCGGGGCCAGCCTGCATGCGAGATGCTGTGCGCGGAATCGGTTCCTCAGGGCAAGAAGTAGTTCGGATTGGGCATCTTGAAGAATCGATCCGCGTAGCCGCCCGTGTAGTCGCTGAACTGGTCGCCGAAGTCGGCCACGATGTCGTAGCCCAACGACTCGATGTGAGCGCGGGTCGCCGACTTGTAGTGGACCGTCGTGCACGACTTGCCGGCTGCGATCTCGTCAGCGCAGGCGGTCTTCAGGTAGTCGGGGTAGTCGGCGATCGCCGGCTTCGTGAAGAGCCCGTCCTCGCCACCCTTGAGCGTCGTCGGCGCCGGATAGCCGGCGTCAACGCCGGTCCCGTCGGCGGTCAGGTTGCCGAGCGTGGCAGCCTCCTGGGAGGCAGGCCTGCCCGTGATCCAGATGATGGCGTAGCCCTCAGCCGCTGCCTTCTTCACCATGTCCACCATGCCCGGCACGGCCGGGAACAGTTGGCCGTTCACGTAGGTGGCATTCGTGGTGGGGTTGTATGCCCAGTTGCTGAAGATCTCGTAGTTCCAGGTGGCCAGCGTGGTGTCGTCGACGTCGAGGACGATCGCCTTCGTTCCCGACGTGGCCATCCCGCGCCAGCCCGTCCCCAGCCAGCGAGCCCCATCGGCCGCCACCGAGCTGGCCTCCTTGGCATAGTTGCCGTCGGCAGCGAAGACGCCCGTGCCCAGCGGGTCGCCGTAGTAGTTCCTGAGCTGCTGGCGCAGCACGTCGATGTTCGTCACCTGGCCGGCGAACTTGGGCGTGGTGGTCTGGATCGCCGGCGCGGCAGCCGCGTAGGCGACTCCTCCCACGACCAGGGAGAGTCCCACGACGGCAGCCAACGCTGTCAACCGCCGGCGCGAGGACACGAAGCGCATGGTGACTTCCCTCCTGTCGACTCGGATCTCGCGTCCCGGCTCGGGTGACGAGATGCAGGACGCGTTGACAGTCGATCAGGATGTGCCGCCGCCGCCAGCGAGCGCCAGATGCATTGGTCATCTCCGCCCGAGATGGCCTGCGCGCCTGTCCGGTCGCCGACTGCCCTGCCCGATGTGCGCCTGGCCGATGCGAGCCGGTGGGACATTCAGCCCGGCCGGTCCTTGGCCGTCAGACGGACTCGCCGACCGTGCTCAGGATCTTGGATACCTGGCCGCCGAGGAAGATCAGGGCGACGATGGCGACGATGGCGATGAGCACCAGGATGAGTGCGTACTCGGCGAGCCCCTGGCCCTTCTCGTCGAGCCAGATGTACGTGCGGCGCTCGGCGTCGGCGACCACTTCACGATGGGACATGCCAGCTCCACGTTGTCGGGGACCACGATCGGTGGTCTCGTCGCGGCCACCATACCGGGCCGAAGACATGTCCGGCCCCGGCGGGATGGTCCCAGTGCGGAGCGCCGGATGGCCCAGGCGGAGCCGGTGGTCGGCGACCAACGCGGTCTCGTCGCGGCCTGGGGTTCAGCCGGCTCCCGGCACCGCCTCGACCACCGCCGGCGCCTTCCCCTTCGGCCAGTAGAGCTCCTTCTTGACATGGAACTCCGGGAAGCCCCGGTCCATGAGGATGCGTTCCACGTTGAGGATCATCTCCGGGTTCCCACAGATGTAGACGACGGTGCGGTCGGCGCGCAGCCCGAGGTCGCGACAGACGTCGGCGACGACGGCTTCGACCCGGCCCGTGCGCCCCGCCCAGCCGGTGTTGCGGGGGTGGTCCGGGCGGGAGATGGTGGGGACGTAGCGGAGAGGATAGAAAGCCTCGCCCTCGAGCACCTCGAGCTCGGTGCGGTAGCCGAGGTCCGACTGGTACGACGCGCCGTGGAGGACCACCGTCCGTCGCGGCTTCTTTTGCGCCAGGGTCTCCCGGATCATCGAGATGAAGGGAGCGAGGCCCGTCCCGGTGGAGACGTACAGGTGCGTCCGGCGGTCGTCCGGCTCGAGCATGAACTTGCCCTTGGGGCCGATGAGCCGCATCCGCGCCCCGGGCTCCAGGCGCCACAGGAGGCTGGTGAAGCGGATGATCGGGACCAGCCGAACGTAGAGCTCATAGCCCTCGGTACCGGCGACGGAAGGGGCCGAGGCCACCGAGTAGGGGCGTTGCCAGAGCTTGTCGTCGGCGAGGACGCCGATCGTCATGTACTGGCCGGGCTCGAATGGGACGGGCTCGCCGTCGAGCTTCACCCAGACCGATGCCAGGTCCGGGGTGTGGTCGACCCGGCGCACGAGCGTGGCGTTGTACTGCGCGGCGTTCGGGACGATGACGCGGGTGTCCTCGACGGGCTGGGTCATGGACGGCGGGGTCTCCTGGCTGCGGCTGCCGGGCGGGATCGCGGCACGTCCGCGAGTGTAGCCCTCGCTGCGGCCCCCGGCGATGCCCCGTCGGCTGGCCGGGCGCTCCGGCCCCCGAGAGCGGGCCGACCGGTCCCCGTCGATCCCGCGGGCGGCCGGTACAATCCCGGTGGACGCCATCGGACCCATCGCGGGACGGCACCGAGTCCCGCCGATCACGAACGCAGGGAGAACGCACCCCATGCCCGACGTCGCACTGTCCACGCGCGCCCACGCGGCCGCCAAGCGCTACATCTACGCCTGGGGCGACGGCCGGGCCGAAGGCAACGGCTCCATGAAGGACCTCCTCGGCGGCAAGGGCGCGGGCCTCGCCGAGATGACGAACGCCGGGCTCCCGACCCCTCCCGGGTTCACCATCACGACCGAAGCCTGCAACGACTACTTCGAGGCCGGCAAGCAGCTGCCCGCCGGCCTCTGGGAGGACGTCCTGGAGGCGGTGAAGGAGGTCGAAGCGAAGGCCGGCAAGGGCTTCGGCGACCCGCAGAACCCGCTCCTCGTCTCCGTCCGCTCGGGCGCCAAGTTCTCCATGCCGGGCATGATGGACACGGTCCTCAACCTGGGCCTCAACGAGGAGACCCTCGCCGGTCTCATCGCGCTCTCGGGCAGCGAGCGCTTCGGCTGGGACGCCTACCGCCGGTTCATCGGCATGTTCGGCCGGATCGTCATGGATGTGAAGGCGGAGCGCTTCGACGAGCCGCTCGAGGCCCGCAAGCACGCCCACGGCGCCGAGGCCAAGGACACCGACCTCACGGTCGAGGACCTCCAGGCGCTGGTCGAGGTCTTCAAGCGGGTGGTCCGTGAGGACACCGGCCGCGAGTTCCCGACCGACGTCCACGAGCAGCTCGACCTGGCCATCAAGGCTGTCTTTGCCTCGTGGTTCGGCAAGCGTGCCAACGACTACCGCAACAGCCAGAAGATCGCCCACGACCTCGGCACCGCCGTGAACATCGTGACGATGGTCTTCGGCAACATGGGCGACGACTCCGGGACCGGCGTCGCGTTCACGCGCAACACCTTCGACGGCACCAACGAGCTGTACGGCGAGTACCTCGTCAATGCCCAGGGCGAGGACGTGGTCGCCGGCATCCGTACGCCTCAGGACATCAGCCACCTCAAGGTGGAGATGCCCGAGGCGTACGACGAGTTCCTCAAGATCGGGCAGCGGCTCGAGGCCCACTACAAGGATGTGCAGGACCTCGAGTTCACCATCGAGCGCGGCAAGCTCTACATGCTCCAGACGCGCATCGCCAAGCGGACCGCCGAGGCCGCCGTGAAGATCGCCGTCCAGATGGTGAACGAGGGCGTCATCACCAGGCGCGAGGCTGTCGAGCGCATCGAGCCCGCCCAGGTCGACCAGCTGCTCCGCCGCCAGTTCGACCGCAAGGCCCTCGCCGCCTCCAGGGAGATAGTCAAGGGCCTCAACGCGTCGCCGGGCGCCGCCGTCGGCAAGGCCGTCTTCGACGCTGACACCGCGGTCGAGTGGCAGGCCAAGGGCGAGAAGGTCGTCCTCGTCCGCGTCGAGACCAGCCCGGACGACTTTCACGGCATGGCCATCGCCGAAGGCATCCTGACCGCCCGCGGCGGCGCCACCAGCCACGCCGCCGTCGTGGCCCGCCAGATCGGCAAGCCGTGCGTCGCCGGCTGCGCGGACCTCACGGTCGACTACGGCACCAAGACCGCCAAGGCGGTCTCCGGCGGCACCTTCGCCGAGGGCGATTGGATCTCCGTCGACGGCAACACGGGCAAGGTCTACGTCGGCGGGCTGCCGACGGTCGAGGCCCGCTTCGAGGATCAGCCCGAGCTCCAGCAGATCCTCGGCTGGGCGGACAGCTTCAGCCGAATGGCCGTCTGGACCAACGCCGACAAGCCCGAGGAGGCAGCCCAGGCCCGCGCCTGGGGCGCCCGCGGCATCGGCCTCTGCCGGACCGAGCACATGTTCCGCGAGGGCGAGCGCCTCGAGATCGTCCGCGGCGCGATCCTGGTCGCCAACGCGGCCACCCGCGCCAAGGCCAAGGTCGCCGCCGGCGAGGCGCTCGACGCCGAGGAGTCCGCCGCGGTCGCCACGTTCGACGCCTCGATGGCCAAGCTCGAGGTTCTCCAGCAGGGCGACTTCGAGGGCATCTTCCGCGCGATGGACAGCCTGCCGGTCGTCGTGCGCCTGATCGACCCGCCGCTCCACGAGTTTCTGCCGAACCTCGAGGACCAGCTCGTCAAGGTCACCAAGGCCGGTGACGCGGCCACGGCCGAGGACAAGATCCTGCTCGCCACGATCAAGTCGATGCACGAGCAGAACCCCATGCTCGGCCTGCGCGGCTGCCGCCTGGGGATCATGATCCCGGACTTCGTGAAGATCCAGACCCGGGCCATCCTCAATGCCCAGGTCGCGGTGCGCCGCGAGGGCGGGAACCCGATTGCCAAGATCATGATCCCGCTGGTGGGCCACGTGAACGAGCTCCGCGTGACCCGCGCGCTGCTCGAGACCGAGGCGAAGAAGATCGAGGCGGCGGCGGCGGACGTCTCGGTCGACTACAAGTTCGGAACGATGATCGAGATCCCGCGCGGCGCCCTCACCGCCGACGAGATCGCGACCGAGGCGGCGTTCTTCAGCTTCGGCACGAACGACCTCACCCAGATGACGTTCGGCTACAGCCGTGACGACGCCGAGGGCGGCTTCCTCCTCAAGTATGTCGAGGACAAGATCCTCCCCGTCAACCCGTTCCAGACGCTCGACGACGCCGTCGTCGGGCTGATGAAGATCGCCGTCGACAAGGGACGCAGCACCCGGCCCGACATCGAGCTCGGCATCTGCGGCGAGCACGGCGGCGATCCGGATTCGATCCACAAATGCGAGTCGATCGGCCTCGACTACGTCTCCTGCTCGCCGTTCCGCGTCCCGGTGGCGCGACTCGCGGCGGCCCAGGCGGCGATGTCGGACGGAGCGTTCCGCGACAGGTAGCGCAGAGTCACGGACCGCGGCGGGCCCCGGGCACGCCGCCGGCTTATTCTCCACGGGTGACCGGCCTCAATTCGAGCCACGACCGCCCGCCCGGCCCGCCCGGCGCCCTGGTCGTGGCCGACCTCGAGGGGACCTGCACCGCCGGTGAGACCTGGCGCGGCGTCGGGGTCTGGCTGACGGCCAACGGCCGCCGCGGCCGGTACCGGCGCTTCCTCGCGCCCCGGCTGGCGGCCCTTCCGCTCGTGCGTTTCGGTGTCGTCGGACGCCAGGCGTTCCGCGACCGCTGGATCCGGGACCTCGCCGGGCTCCTCGACGGCCTCACGACCGGCCAGGTCGAGCGGCTGGCCCAGGAGATCGTCGAGGCGAGCCTGTGGCCGAACCGTCGCGCCGCCGTTCTCGCCGAGCTCGAGGCCGCGGCCGCGGTGGGTGCTCGCGTTGCGATCGCGTCGGGCACCTACCAGCCGGTCCTCGACGCGTTCGTCGCTCGCCTCGCCGCGGGGCCGGCCGGCCCGGTGACCGGGCTCGGAACGCCCCTCGCTGTGCTCGACGGGCGCACGACGGGGCGGCTTGCCGGACGGATCGGCACCGGTCCGCTCAAGGCGGCGCGAGTGCGTGCCTGGTCCGCAAGCGCCAGGCTCACCACGGCGTACGGCGACTCCATGGCCGACGTGCCGCTCCTGGAGATGGCGGCCGAGCCGGTTGCGGTCGCACCCGAGCCGGAGCTGCGACGGCTCGCGGTGATGCGCGGCTGGCGGGTCGTCGAGGCGGCGAGCCCGAAGGTCTCGTAGCCGCACGCCGCCCCGGTCCACAAGCCGTCTCCGATCTGGGCGGCATGGTTCGACGGGCGCTCCGGCACTAGTCTGAGCACACGTGCGATGGTCACGCTCGGCCAGGAACGCTGTCGCAGCCGGGCGCGTCCCCCTCGGGTCCTGAGGGAGGCAACCGCATGTCCGAAGCGGCGGTCGGCGCGCCTGGCGCGGCCGGCACGAAGGGCCTGAAGACCGGGGCCCTCGGGTTCATCTCCAACGTCGTGATCGGGGTCGCATCGACCGCGCCCGCCTACAGCCTCGCCGTCTCGCTGGGCCTCGTGGCGGCGGCGGTCGGGCTCTTCTCGCCGGCGATCATGTGGCTGGCCTTCATCCCGATGTTCTGCATCGCGATGTCGTACTACTACATGAACCGCGCCGACCCGGATTGCGGCACGAGCTTCGCCTGGGTGAGCCGGGCGATGGGCCCGCACCTCGGCTGGCTCACGGGCTGGGCGATCATCGTCGCCGACATCATCGTGATGGCCAGCCTCGCCGAGGTGGCCGCACAGTACACATTCAGCCTCTTCGGGATCGACCCGTTCGCCAACCCGGTGCTCCCCGTCGACGTCTTCGGCACGACCGTCGATGCCGGGGTCATCGGCCTCGGCGTCCTCTTCGTCGCGGTCCTGACCTGGGTCTGCTATGTCGGCATCGAGCTGTCGGCCCGCACGCAGGTCGTGCTCCTCTCGGTCGAGCTCTTCATGCTCGGCCTCTTCTCGGTCGTCGCCCTCATCAAGGTCTACTCGGGCGCCATCGAGACCGCGGTGCTCCCGTCTCTCGACTGGCTGAACCCGCTCTCGATCGTCGATGCGAACGGCAAGTTCGACGCGGGCGCCCTCGCGGCGGGCCTGCTGATCGCCGTCTTCATCTACTGGGGCTGGGACACGACGGCCGCAGTCAACGAGGAAAGCGCGGACCCGACCGAGCAGCCGGGGCGCGCCACCGTCATCTCCACCCTCATCCTCGTCGGGACCTATGTCCTCGTGTCGATCGCCGCCCAGGCGCTCCATGGGGCCCAGTTCCTCGCCGACCAGGGCGAGGGAGACGTCCTCGCGGCGCTGGCCAAGGAAGTGCTCGGGTCGCCGCTCGACAAGCTCATGATCATCGCGGTGCTGGCGTCGGCGGCCGCCTCCACCCAGACGACGATCCTGCCGACAGCGCGCACCGCGCTCTCGATGGGCGCCAAGGGGGCGATCCCGGGAGCCTGGGCCAAGATGCACCCGCGCTTCCAGACGCCGACGAACGCAACAATCTGGATGGGGATCCTGTCGGTGGTCTGGTACGTCGGGCTGAAGCTGGTCTCGGAGAACGTCTACTACGATGCGATCGCCGCTCTCGGCCTGATGATCGCGTTCTACTACGGCTTGACTGGCTACGCCTGCATCATCTACTACCGACGCGTCCTGTTCCGGAGCCTCAAGGACTTCGTGGGGATGGCGGCCCTGCCGCTGGTCGGGGCGCTCATCCTGACCTGGGCGTTCGTCCAGTCCGCCATCGACCTCGCCGACCCGCTCAACTCGTATTCCTGCACGGACCCGACCGACGTCTCCACCTGCGCCCAGATCCTCGGGATCGGCGTGCCGCTGGCGATCTCCATCGCCTTCGGCATCGTGGGCGTGGTCCTGATGCTCATCTGGTGGGTCCGCAGTCCGGCCTTCTTCAGGCAGCGTCCCGAGGTGTACGTACCTGGCGGTGCGCCATCCGAGCAGCCGACCCCCGCTTCCTGAAGTTCGCGCTGCACGAATAGGACAGGGCCCTGCCCAACCTCTGCGGGTCCGAAGGAAACCGCGGGCCGCGACGTCCGTCGCGCTCGGGAGCGGCGGGGCTACCGGATGTGCGCGTCCGCCGGGCTGACCAGCGCTGCGCCTATCTCGCGAGCCGCTCGAGCGCTGCCGGGAAGGTGAGTCCCAGCACCCGGCTGGTCGTCGGGAAGGCCGTGATCGTGTCGGCCAGGACCTCGAGGCGCGTCCGCGTCTTCACCGCGAGGACGGCCAGGTGGATCGCCTCCGACGCGCCCGGTCCGGCGATGAAGGCGCCGGCCAGCGTCCGCGATACGCGGTCCACGACGATCGTGCAGTGGCCGGCCGCCTCGGCCACGTAGCCGCGGGGCGCTCGTCGCGAGGTCGGCGGTCTCCTCGAAGGCGTCGATGCCGGCCCGGCGGGCCTCCTCGAGCGTCATCCCGACCCCGGCCGTCTCGGGATCCGTGTAGGTTGCGCGGGGGATGGCCCGGAAGTCGGGGCGCACGTCGTCCCCGAGCGCGATGCGGACAGCCATCTCGCCCTCGTAGTGGGCAAGGTGCGTATGCATCTCGGGCCCGGCCGGGTCGCCGGCCACGAAGACGTCCTCGGCGAGCCGCAGACGTTCGTCGGGCCGCACGCGGCCGTCGCGAAGCGTCACGCCGACGCTCTCCAGGCCCAGGCCGTCGAGCGGCGCGACCCGCCCGATGGCGAGCAGGATGTGCTGGCCGGTCGCGATCGTCCCGTCCGACAGGCGTACGAGGTGCGCCCCATCCGGACCCCCGCCGCCCTCGACCTCCACCGGCTCGACCCCCAGCCGCACGTCCACGCCGTCCCGCGCCAGCCCCGCCGCGAGCGCCTCGCTGTTGCGCGGGTGGTCCTTCGAGTTGAGGCGATGGCGGGCGACGATCGTGGTCGGCACGCCGTAGCGTGCGAAGACCTGGGCGAGCTCGAGACCGCTGGGCCCCGAGCCGAGCACGAGAAGGCTGCTGGGCAGCTCGCGCGCGCTCGTGGCCTCGCGGTTCGACCAGGCGGCGACCGTGTCGATCCCTGGGATCTCCGGCACGGCGCCGCGGGTTCCGACCGCCACGACGATGAAGCGTGCGTGGAGCTCGCGTTCGCCGCCCTCGGAGAGGCCGACCCGGACGCTCCCGGCGCCCGTCACCCGCGCATCGCCGCGGACAACCTCGGCGCCCGCGTCCGCCAATCCGCGGACGTGGCCCGCGTCGCTGGGGTAGGGGAGGCCCTCGCGATTGATCATCCAGTCGCGGCGCGCCGAGGCCCTGGCCCACGGATAGTCGCCGCCGATCGCGTGGATGCCCGCAGCGTGCAGCAGCGTCTTCGACGGCATGCAGGCCCAGAACGGGCAGGAGCCGCCGAACAGGTCACGGTCCACGACGGCGACACTCGCCCCGCGGCGGAGCGCCATGTACGCGGCCGCTTCCCCGGCGGCCCCGGCGCCGATGACGACGAATTCGAAGGCGTCCATCACTCCCCCCTGTCGATCGTGTGGCGGCCGTCCGGCCGGATCAGAGCCGTGCCAGGATCTCCCGGCGCTTGGTGTCGTATTCGTCGGCGGTCACGAGGCCTGCCGCCCGCAGGTCCTCGAGCTCCTCGAGCGCAGCCCGCACGCCGGGGATCGGTGCCCCCCGCAACTCGGCCGCGGTCGCCGGCGCCAGTGTCGGTGGGAGCGCCGCCACGATCGAGACGGGTGCGCGCTCCCCGGCCGCGGGAAGGGCCGGGATGTTCGCCTCCGGCGGGCGACCCGTGGCGTCGCTCGATGGCTCGGCGAGTCCGAGCTCGGCCGCATAGGACATCGCCCCGTGCTCCATCCAGCGAGCCTCGGCTGCCGCGGCTGCCAGGATTCCGATCCAGCGGGCGAGGGTCACGTAATGCTCGGGACGGGCCTTCTGGGCCAGCAGCCCGCGCTCGTTCGACAGCCCGGCCTGGCCGGCGACCCCGCCGACCGAGAACGTCAGGAGGAGGTCGGCCGACGGGAGGACGCGTTGCGGAAGGAGCCGGTGCTCCCCGAGCGCTGCCCCGATCCAGGCGCTCGCCGGCGGCACTCCCTTGACGAACGGCGTGGCCGCCAGGACCGCGGCGAGTGGAATCTCGGCGATCGGGCGAGCGGGCGAGCCGCCCCGCACCGTCAGAGCTCCCGTCGCCCAGGCGCAGCCTGGCTGCGCCGGCCGTTGCCGTTCCAGCCGGGAGGGCCGGTGTAGGGCCGTCCGCGGCGACCGCGGCCGCGTAGGCGATCGACCCTGCAATGACCTCGAAGGCCCCCCGCACGTCGGTGACGGCCTCGGGCATCCGGGTCCGCAGCGAGTAGCGCAGGGCGACGGAGCGCGCCGACTGCGCTGTCGCGTCGTCGGCGAGGATGGCGCCCGCTCCGAGCGGTCCGGCGGCGACCGCCTGGCCGAAGTGGCCGGCCCGCTCGCTGCCGCAGCCAGGGCACGCCGAGAGGAACGGGTGTACGTAGCCCTCGCAGGTCGTGCACAGGAGGTCGTCGGCGACGAGCGGCATGGGGGAGAGTACGGCACCCATCGCACGGCCGTCCGTGACCCTGGAAGCGGGTCAGCGGCGCGGGACCAGGATCGCCGCGAGCGTGCCGCCGAGGAGGCAGGCGACGATGCCCGCCACGACGGCGGCGGTCAGCGACACGGACGCGATCACCCCGGCGGCCGCCGCGCCGATGGGGAACCCCATGAAGTTGACCGCCATCGACACGGCGAAGGCGCGTCCCATCCACGCCGGGTCGGTGCGTCGCTGGCGGACCGTGAAGAGCGCAATGTCGAGCGGCCCCTGAAGGAGGCCGATCGCCAGCGAGTGGGCAGCCAGGAACGCCAGTCCCGCCGCAAGGCCGAGCTGGACGCCACCGGCGCCCACCGCCGGCAGGATCAGGGCCACCGCGCCGGCGCTCAGGAGCATCGGGACCACGATCATCGGCCACTCCCGGCCGCGCGTATCGGCGCGCCCGAAGAAGAGTGCCGAGATCATGCCGGAGACACCGGCGAGGGCGAACACGACCCCGACGGCGAGCTGGCTCCCGCCCAGGACCTGGATCACCGCGAGCGGGATGACGATCGTGGTCATGCCCGTGGCCAGGTTGACGACCGAGAGCGAGAACCCGAGGCCGCGCAGGGTCGGGTTGTTCCAGAAGTAGCGCAGGCCCTGCCAGGCGTCGTCCAGGAGGCGTCCGGTGGTCGCGGTCTCGATGTGGGGTTCCGGCACGCCGGCCATCACCAGCGCGGCGACGCCGAACGCGACGGCGATCGCCAGGATCGTCGGCGGGCCGCCGAATGCCGCCACCAGGCCCGCCGCGAGGGGCGGGCCGATGATCGTCGCCACAACGTAGCCGTTGGAGTCGACGGCGTTGACCCGCTCCCAGAGGGGCCGCGGCACGAGCACCGGGAAGAGGCTGCGCAGTCCGGAGTGGCTGAAGATGCCCGTCACCGACGACACGAGGGCGATGAGGATCAACAGGCCCGCCGGGAGCGCTCCCGCCAGGGCCAGGCTCCCGATGAGCAGGAGCGAGGTCAGGGCCACGAGGTAGTCGACAACGACGAGGCGCACGCGCCCGTGGCGGTCCAGCAGCGCGCCCGCGATGGGGCTCACGACCAGGCCCGGGAAGGTGATCGCGAAGGTCACGATGCCCGCCAGCCCCGGCGAATGGTAGGTGGCCAGGGTGAACAGGATGAGCGTGACGCTGAGCATCGACTGGGCGGTGCGCGCGATCTGCATGGAGACGAGGACCCGACCAAGGGTCGGGATTCGCAGGAGCGCCCGATACGAGCGATCGACCCGTGTCGCCGTCATCGCCGGCACGGCCGGCTCAGGAACGGTCTCCGCCGCCCTGGTCACGCAGGAATTGCTCGATCTCGGTGATCAGGTCGCCGCCCTCCGGAAGGCGCGCCTCGTCGACCATCGCCTCCAGCCGCTCGACATAGGTCCTGGTGTTGGCGTCCGCCGCGGTGGCGACGTCAAGGCGCGCCAGCATGCGGCGCGCCTCGTCGCGCAGCTCGCCCATCGCGATCTCGGTGTCCAGGTGCCGGCCGACGAGGTGCAGCAGCTCGACCGACGCGGGCGGGTAGCTGCCGGTGACGTAGTGCGGGACCTGGGCGAAGTACCCGACGCACGGCACGCCGGCTCGGCTGATGGCGTGGTCGAGGACCGAGAGGGCGGCCGCCGGCACGCGGAGCACCCCCTCCGGGCCCGGCGTGACGCCACCGAGCAGGAGGCCCGGTCGAGATTCCGTTCCGAGGATGGTCACGGGGCGCGTGTGCGGAACCGCGGCCGGGATCGCGCCGAGGCTGATCCATGACGCCACGTCGAGCCGCCGTGCCAGCTCCAGGATCGCCGTCTCCAGCGCGTGCCAGCGGTAGTCGGGCTCCGGCCCCGCCAGCACGAGCAGGTCGCGTTCGCCGAAGCGGGCACGGCGGAGGCTCAGCTCGGGCCACGTGAGGCGGTCGGGCCGCCCATCGGCGATCTCGAGGGTCGGCCGTCGGGCCCGGTAGTCGTAGAGGCTGTCGGTGTCGAAGGTCGCGATCGCCTCGGCGCCCTCGGCCAGGCGCGCCGTGGCCGTCGTCGCCGCCGATCCGGCGTCGACCCAGCCGTCGAACGACGCCACGAGCAGGGGCGCGACCAGGTCACCCGGGTCGCGGAGGTCGTACAGGCTCACGCCCGGAAGGATACGGGGGACGCCCGCTGAGCGCGACTGGCTCGCGATGGCGACCCGACTCGGGGCTGCTCAGTGGCGCCCGCGCAGGAGCCGGGCAGAGGGCTCGTCGGCCATGATCCGGATCGCGTCGTGGCGACGGAGGTACGACGCGGGGCAATCGGGCCCTTCGGCGCCCTCGAGGGCGCGGGCGAGGATCGTTGCCTTGCGCTCACCGGTGACGAGGAGCCAGATCTCGCGGGCCTCGAGAAGGCGCGCGATGCCGAGGGTGATGCCCGCCGTCGGCGGAGGATCGGCCCCGTAGCGCTCCGCTGCCGCCCGGCGGCTCGTCTCGGCGGTCCGGACCACGCGGGTGCCCGCATCCGGGAACGTGCCCGGCTCGTTCAGTCCGACATGGCCGTTCATCCCGAGGCCGAGCAGGGCCAGGTCGATCCCCAGAGCGGCCACGGCGTCGAGCCGGGCCGCCGCCCGATCGGGATCGGGATCGTCCGCGTCGATCCGGTGGAACGCGGCGGGCCCGACCGGCAGTCCGTCGAGCAGCTCGTGGCGGAGCCGGACGTCACAGCGGGCCGGGTGCCCGGGCGGCAGCCCGAGGAACTCGTCGAGAGCGATGACCTCGGCCCGCGCGAAGCTGACTGCACCCGCGCTCGCCAACTCCAGGAGCCGGGCATAGACCGGCGATGGCGTGTCGCCCGTCGGCAGGCAGATCCGGAGGTCGGGCGCCGCCGCGAGGCGCGCGCCGAGGTCCGCGGCGACCCGGTCGGCCCAGGCCTCGGCCGGCAGGACGTCGACCTGCACGCTCAGCCCCCGGCGACGACGCGGTCGACGAAGTCGCCGGTGGCGGGATCCTTGAGGATGAGCTTGTGGCGGCCGTCAGGGAGGATCTCGCGCTTGATCACGACCTGGCCCTCGTACACCTCGGGCGTCGAGGCGATCCGGGCGGTGGTCCCACCGCGCCATTCGGCGAGGTCAACCGGCTCCCAGTGGTTGCTCTTCGCCGAGCGATAGGCGGCGTCCATGACCGAGTTGACGACATACCCGTCGTAGAAGGTCTCGCGCGGGGCGCGCCCGGCCTCGAGGGCGTCGAACATGTCGCTGAACATGTCGACGTATCCGAGCTCGGAGACCTCGTCGCCCACCGGGAAGAGCCAGCCGGCCGACGTCTCGGCCTTCTCCGCGACATAGCCGCCGCCGCCGCCCGCCGTGAACATCTCGAACCCCGTCCTCAGGAAGTGGTTCAGCCAGATCGTTCCGTGAGTGCCGGCGACCTCGTCCCGCAGGTCCATCCCACCCCGGAAGGTCCAGCTCACCTCGAACTGGCCGATCGCCCCCGAGTCGAAGCGGATGAGGGCAATCGCGTTGTCCTCGTCGTCGATCGGGTGGACCAGCGTGTCCGTGTGGCACAGCACCTCGACCGGCCGGTTCCCCTTGCCCACGAAGCTGCGGATGATCTCGATGCAGTGGCAACCCAGGTCGATGATGGCGCCGCCGCCGGTGAGGCGGCCGTCCCAGAACCATGCCGAATGGGGGCCGGGATGAGTCTCGCGCGAGCGGACCCAGGTCACCGCTCCGATCGCGCCGGACTCGACGCTGGCGATCGCCTTGAGGGTCTTGGGCGTGTAGCACAGGTCCTCGAGATAGCCGCCGAAGACGCCCGCCTTCTCGACCGCCTCGAGCATCCGGCGCGCCTCGTCGGCGTTCCGACCGAGCGGCTTCGTGCACAGGACCGCCTTGCCCGCCCGGGCCACTGCCGTGACCGCCTCCTCGTGGAGGTGGTTCGGCAGGCCGACCACGACCACGTCGGTCTCCGGATGGTTGATCGCCGCGCCCAGGTCCGTGGTCGACTCGGGGATGCTCCAGCGCTCCCGGAAGGCGGACCCGCGGCTCTCGGACCGCGAGTAGACGACGCGGACCCGGTCGCGGCTGCGCTGCCCGTGGAGGGTCATCGTGTAGAAGTCGCCGATGAGCCCGGTGCCGAGCATCGTGATCGAGTGCGCCTTCATCGTGTTCCGGCTCCTGTGCAGGGCAGAGCCCCGGGTGTCCGCGGCACGGGATGATCCCTCGCGGCATCACTCGGTCGAGGCGATTGTATCGACGGCGCCGCTGCCGGATCCGGCAGCGGCGCGCCGGGGGCCGCGCCTATGCTGGGCGGCCAACCCAGCCCATTGGCGCCCGATAGAATCGCCCCCGACCGCCCGCTCAGCCGCAACCTCATCACGGCCGCCGTCGCCCTCACGATGGGCGCCGGCAACCTCTCCATCACGGCCGGCGACTTCACCCTCGGCGGGATCGGGACGGCGACATTCGGCGCGATCATCCTCTACCAGATCCTGTCGCGTGGGCGCTCGGGAGGACCGGACGAGCCCGGCGAGGCAGCCGCGACCCCTTCTCCGAATCCCGCCCCGGCCCTCGCGGCGGAGCACGCGACCACGCCGCCGGAGACGGCGGCAACCGCCGGGACGGAGTCGCCCGGACCCGTCGCCTGACGTCGGATCTGGCGGCTCGCCGCGGGCGCGGTACACTCCGCGAGAGCCTGCGCCGTCGGCGCAGCAACGCGAGGAACGGATGACCAAGCGATCAAGGCACGAGCGCGCCAGGCGCGCCGCGGAAACCGAGAGGGTGCGCCAGATCGAGATGGCGTGGGCGGCCAGCACGCCCGCCTCCGTTGCACGCGAGTTCGAAACGGCGGTCCGGGCCGCCCAGGCTCGCGGCCCCATCCCGCCCCACCCGGACATGGCCCCCGGCACGGCCCCCAACCCGCCCCGCCCCGGACACGAACCCAAGCCGCCCAAGGGCGCGGAGCGCCCGCGGAGAGGCCGCTAGGTGGCGCGAAAGCGCAAGGTCGTCTACCCGGTCAAGCGGACGCCGCCGAAGGCGGCTGCCGTCCCGCCGGGCGAGGCGCCCGTCGTCCGCAGCAGCGTCGTCGCGATCGACCTCACGGCCCGCCGGGGGCGGGCGGGGCTCGTGGTCGGGCAACGTGTCCGGATCCTCGGCACTGGCCTGTACGCAGGCGAGGTCGCGGTCATCGAGAAGATCGGCGGGTCGGTCGTGCCGGCCGCCACCGTCCGCACGGAGGCCGGGCGCAGTCGCCAGGTCCGCACGATCGACCTCGAGCCGGTGACGGCTGAGCGGGTTGCCGCCGAGGACTGACGCCCGGTCGGGAGCACGGTTGCGGAATCCCGGCTAGACTCAGCCCTCTCGTGTTCGATGGGCGCGCCGGTCAGCGCCCCGGTTTCGCACGCCGCCGATCTCGAACCCCACCTGCGCCCTGACCGGGCCCCGCTTCGAGCGGGAGGGCCCCGCCAGGAGCACATTCGTGTCCTTCGATCACCTCGGGCTGACGCCCGAGCTCATCCGCGCCGTGTCGGACCAGGGCTACCTTGAGCCCACCCCGGTCCAGTCCGCGGCCATCCCACTGGTCCTTGCCGGGCGCGATCTGCTCGCCGGCGCCCAGACCGGCACGGGCAAGACCGCCGCGTTCGTCCTCCCGATGCTCCAGCATCTCAACGCCGAGGCTGGGCGCGCCGACGACCGTCGTGCGGCGCCTCGACGGCAGGTCCGCGCGCTGGTGGTCGTTCCCACACGGGAGCTCGCCCTCCAGGTCGAGGAGAGCGTACGCACCTACGGCGCTCGCCGGCCGATTCGCTCGGTTGCCATCTATGGCGGCGTGGGCTTCGGGTCGCAGGCGACGGCCCTTCGGGCGGGCGCGCAGATCGTGGTCGCGACGCCGGGGCGGCTCCTCGACCACGTCGGCCAGCGGACGATCGACCTGTCGGCCGTCGAGATCCTCGTCCTCGACGAGGCCGACCGGATGCTCGACATGGGCTTCATCCACGACATCCGCCGCATCCTCGCGCTGCTCCCACGCCGGCGCCAGAGCCTCCTCTTTTCGGCGACCTTCTCCGACACGATCCGCGAGCTCGCCAACGGCTTCCTCGAGCGACCTGCGGAGGTCGACGTCGCGCCGCGCAACACCCCGGCCGAACTCGTGCGCCAGCTGGTCCTCCCGGTCGACCGCGAGCGCAAGCGCGAGCTGCTGAGCTCGCTGGTGCGGAGCGGGCGGATCGAGCAGGCGCTCGTCTTCACCCGCACGAAGCACGGGGCCAATCGCCTGGCCGAGCAGCTGGGACGCGACGGGATCGCCACCGCGGCGATCCACGGCAACAAGGCCCAGGCGCAGCGCGTGCGCGCCCTCGCCGACTTCAAGGCCGGCCGCGTCGCGGTCCTGGTCGCCACCGACATCGCGGCGCGGGGGCTCGACATCGACGCCCTCCCGCACGTCGTTAACTACGAGATGCCGATGGTTCCCGAGGACTACGTCCATCGGATCGGCCGGACGGGGCGCGCCGGAGTCACCGGGCGAAGCGATCTCGCTCGTCTGTGTCGACGAAGCGCCCCTCCTGCGAGCGATCGAACGCCTCCTCCGGCGGGCCATCCCGGCCGAGGTCGTGGCTGGGCTTCGAGCCGGACCGCTCGATCCGCGCCAGAGCCGATCCGCCTCCGCTCCACCGAGCACCGCGCGCTGGCGTCACGGCCCGGGCGTCCGCGCAGGGCGCGGGCGTCGCATGGCCGAGCCGCCCGTCCGCCCGGCGTCCAGCCGGCAACCGTCTCTCGCCAGCCGGCAGCCGTCCCCCGCCAGCCGGCGGGAGCCGCCACGCCCCTGCGGGTCGCCCCGCAGCGACCGGCCGCTCAGCGGCGACCGGCCGCCCCGCGCCCGCGGGCATCGGCCGGCCAGCGCCGGCCGGGTACCCGCGCGCCGAGCGTCCCGGGTTCGCCGCGCCGTCCGCCGCGTCCGCCGGCGGCCCGACCACGGTCACCGGCCGCACCGACCGCCCTCGCCGCGAGCTGCCGGAGCGCGTCGCCACACTGCCGGGCGAACGGTTTGCCCGTGTCCCTGCAACGGTGGTCGGGGCGCGGGCACGCCCCTGAGCGCGACGCGCGGCCCGGCATGGGCGGCGCAGGGAATCTACCCGTGATCCGCGGCGGCGGGCGCTCGTTCGATCGTCCGGGCGCTTCCCGCGGAAGGCCGGATCGTGCTCTCGTGGCCGTCATCCCAGAGGACGCGATAGCGGGCCCCGTACGTCGCCTCGATGATCTCCAGGATTGCGCCCTCGCGGGCGGGCTGCCCCACCTTCTCCGATTCAACGACGATGCGATCGCCCGACACGGGCTGTCATCGGTTCACCTCCAGGTAGTCGGGCCGTCGTCCGCAGTGTCGTCGCCGGACGGGGCGCGCGGTAGGGGCCGACGTCACGAATCTGGGCGCTCCTCACCCCAGCGCGACGATCGGCGCGCGTTTCCGGGCATTTCGGCTCTAAGTCCCTCGCGGGCATCCCGGTAGGGTCGGCGGGTCAGAGGGTCCGATCGGTCCCCACGGATCCCGCTCTCGCGAGGTCGCGCCCCATGAACGTCCTTGTCTGCGTCGCCTCCCGGCACGGCGCCAGCTTCGAGATCGCCGAGCAGATCAGCGCGACCCTGGCCGAGGCCGGCTTCGGAACCGTCGTCCTTCCGCCGGACGCCGTCACGTCACTCGAGGGCTACGACGCGGTGGTCCTCGGCAGCAGCGTCTACCTCGGCCACTGGATGGACGCCGCGGTCAATCTCGTGGAGCGCTTTTCCACCGAGATCAAGTCGGTCCCCGTCTGGATCTTCTCGAGCGGTCCAATCGGCCACGAGCCGACCCCCGAAGACGAGCCTGCCGACGTTGCCGAGCTCGTCGCCGCGACCGGAGCCCGGGATCACAGGGTCTTCGCCGGGCAGGTGGATCGCGCCAGGCTCGGCCTCGGCGAGAAGGTCATCCTGACGGCAGTGCGGTCGCCGGACGGCGACTTCCGGCCCTGGGACGAGATCCGGGCCTGGGCCGGCGGGATCGTCACGGCACTCCAGCAGGCCTGACCTCCCGCTCGACGCTGGCTACCATGCGCAGGTGAGACCTGACCAACGACCAACCTCCAGCGGGCCATGGCGCCGCCGTTCGCGGCGGGTCGCCTACGAGAACCCGTGGATCACGGTCTGGCATGACGACGTGGAGCGGCCCGACGGTCGCGACGGCATCTACGGGGTCGTGCACTTCGCCAATCTCGCGGTCGGCATCGTGGCGCTCGATTCGCACGACCGGGTCCTCCTCGTCGGCCAGCACCGCTATCCGCTTGATGCGTACTCCTGGGAGATCCCCGAGGGTGGCGTGCCGGACGGCGAGTCGGCCCTTGCCGGCGCCCGGCGGGAGCTCCTCGAAGAGACCGGCGTGTTCGCCGCGACGTGGCACGAGGTCGGGCGGGTCCACCTTTCGAACTCGGTGAGCGACGAGGCCGGGGTCCTCTTCCTCGCCACGGAGCTCAGCCACGGCACAGCCACGCCCGACCCGACCGAGGAGCTCGCGGTCCGCTGGGTGACCTTCGACGCGGCGCTCGAGATGGCGCTCGACGGCCGGATCACCGACGCCATCACGATCATCGGCCTCCAGCGCGTCGCCCTCGACCGGCGACGCGGCGACCAGGGCTGACCCCCGAGCCCACGCCGAGGGCCCGGGGCCGCTTCGACGACGTGCGACGCCCTGCCGGCGCGCGACCCGGGGGCCATCACCGCCGCGCTGCGCCGGCATTTCGACGAGGCCGGCACCGACCTCGCCGACGGCGGGAAGGACGCCGGTCTTGGTGCGGAGGCGGCGGCGCTCGTGGTCGCTGCCTGAGGGCGCCGGGGCGGGCCCCACCGGCGCGCCGCCGTCTAGACAACGGACGCGTCGCGACGGCGCCATCGCGCCTGAGGCTCGCGGTCCCGTCAGGCCGGACGCAGGATCGCGCGCACCTGCTCCGCGACACGTGTCGCGGACAGCCCGTAGATGTCGAGGAGGGCGTCGTTGGGCCCCGACTGCGGGTAGACGTCCTCGATCCCGATCCGGTCGATCCGGGTGGGAAGCTCACGTGACAACGTCTCCGCCACGGCCCCGCCGAGGCCGCCGATCACCGTGTGCTCCTCGACGGTGATGACGCGCCCCGTCCGCCCGGCTGCCGCCACGATCGCGTCGGTGTCGAGTGGCTTGAGCGTCGGGACGTGGAGCACGTAGGCGTCGACGCCGTCCGCCGCGAGCATCTCCGCGGCGTCGACCACGCGCGGCGTCTGGCTCCCGGTGCTCACCAGGGCCACGTCGTGGCCATCGCGTACGACGACAGCCGTCCCGAGCGAAAAGCGGTAGTCGTCGCCGAAGAGGCGCTGCGTGGCGTCCCGCACGAGCCGGACGTAGCAGGGGCCCCGGTACTCGGCCGCCCAACGCAGCACGGCAGCGGCCTCGACATCATCGGCGGGCGCGACCACGACCATCCCGGGCATCGTCCGCATGATCGCCAGGTCGTCGATGATGATGTGGCTCATCCCGGTCTGGCCGGTGAAGAGCCCGGCATAGCTCGGCGTGATCTTGACGTTGGCGCCGGTCTGCGCGACGAGGACCCGGATCTGGTCGAGCGGCCGCACCACCGCGAACGACACGAACGTGCTGATGAACGGCACCAGGCCCATCGTCGCGAGCCCGGCCGCCACGCCCATCATGTTCTGCTCGGCGATCCCCATCTGCAGGTAACGTCCCGGATGGGCCTTCTCGAAGATGTCGGCCCGCGTGGAGGTCCCGACGTCGCCGTCGAGCATCACGACCCGCGGATCCGCGTCCGCGATGGCAGCGACGGTCTCGCCGAAGATCTCCCGCATCGGGCGTCCCATCGGCAGCGTCATCGCGCTGCTCCTTCGGTCGCCGGGAGCGGTTCCCGGAGGTCGACCATGGCCTGGGCGAGCTCGTCGGGCATGATCGGGCGGGTGTGCCAGTAGTAATGCCCCTCCATGAACGAGACGCCCTTGCCCTTGACGGTGTGCGCGATCACGGCGACCGGGCGACCGTCGCCGAGCGTCGTCGCGTCGAGAACGCGGAGGATGTCCGCCACGTCGTGGCCGTCCATCTCCAGGACGCGCCAGCCGAACGCGGTCCACTTGGCGACGAGCTCGCCCGGGACCTGCGGCGGCATCCGGCCGTCGGGCCCGTCGCCGGGCCAGCCGTACTGCTGGAGCTTGTTGTGGTCGACGATCGCGACGAGGTTGTCGAGGGCGTAGCGCGGCGCGGCCATCGCCGCCTCCCAGACTTCGCCCTCCTGGCATTCGCCGTCGCCGAGCATCACGTAGACGCGGATGTCGCGGCCGGTGAGGCGGGCTCCCAGCGCCATGCCCATCCCCGCCGAGATCCCCATCCCGAGCGAGCCGCTCGACATGTCGAGCCCGGGGAGACGGGTCATGTCCGGGTGGCCCTGGAGCCGCGAGTGGGCGGCGTCGAAGGTCGCCAGCTCCTCCACCGGGAAGTAGCCCCGGAGGGCCATCGTGGCGTACAGGCCGATCGACGAGTGGCCCTTCGACAGGATGAACCGGTCGCGGTCGGGCCACGCCGGATCCTCGGGTCGGATGCGCATGACCCGGAAGTAGAGGGCGGCCAGCATGTCAGCGGCCGAAAGGGGCCCGCCGAGGTGTCCTGCCCGTGCCACGTAGACCGCCTTGATCACCTCGACCCGGATCTGCCGCGCGATCTCCTGCAGGCGGACGATCTCGTCCGCTTCGACCAGGCCGGCCTGCTGGCCCATCAGGGGGCCTTCTTCTCGTACGAGCCTGGGACCACGGGAGGGGAGAAGAAGCAGACGAGCTCCAGGGGCTCGGGGCCGTCGGACTCGGTCGCATGGAACGTGCCGGGTTGGACCCAGACCGTCACCCCGGCCTCGACCTCCGCCGTCGCGTCGGGCGTCACGATCCGCCCGCGTCCCGCGGAGCAGTAGATCGTCTCCTCCTGTGCGTCGTGCACATGGCCGGCCGGGCGAGAGCCAGCGGGGTAGACCGAGACGCCCATCGAGACCCGTTCGGTCGGCGTGTTCCGGGGCCCGACGTAGGTGTGCCAGTTTCGGCCGGGGAGCGGGAAGAGCTCGGCCTCGGCTCGCGCGACTCGCTTGATCATCCGGTCACCTCGCTGGCCCGCGCGGGAGCCGGTGGCGCTCCGGGTGGAACCCGGCTCGGCTCGAATAATCGATGATCGATAGTAGCTGGCGGCCGGGCGGCGCGTCAAGACTGCCGGCGGACACGTTCCCGCCGCCGGACCCGGCAACGGCGGCGGGGGAGCGGCGACGGAGGCAGGGTCTAGCTGTTGCCCGGGAAGACCAGGGAGAGGGCGCCGCGCGAGCCCGGCTCGGGCCAGCGCTCCGTGACCATCTTCTGCTGGGTGAAGAACCGGATTCCGTCCTCGCCCCGCATGGCGAGGTCGCCAAGCGCCGAATCCTTTGCGCCGCCGAACGACATGTAGCCGGCCGGGACCGGGATCGGCACGTTGACGCCGATCATCGGCACCTCCACCTCGAGCTTGAAGCGTCGGGCGGCGCCGCCGTCGGTGGTGAAGATCGCCGTGCCGTTGGCGTACTTATGGTGATTGATGAGGCCAAGCGCCTCGTCGAACGTCGCGGCGTGGACGATGCCGAGCACGGGCCCGAAGATCTCCTCGTTGTAGATCTCCATCCCGGGGGTCACCTTGTCGAAGAGGGTCACTCCCATGAAGAAGCCGTCGGGATGTTCCGGGTGGACGAAGGCTCGTCCGTCGACGACGAGCTCGGCGCCCTCGGCCTCGCCCTTGTCGATCCAGCCGAGCAGCGACTCGCGGTGCTCCTTCGAGTAGATCGGCCCCATGTCGCTGCCGGGCTCCATGCCTGGGCCGATCTTGAGCTTCTCGATCCGCTCGAGCATGAGCGGCCGGAGCCTGTCGCCGGTGTCACCAACGGCGATGACCAGGGTCTGGGCCATGCAGCGCTCGCCTGCGCTGCCGTACCCGGAGGCGATGGCCGCGTCGGCCGTCAGCTCCATGTCGGCGTCGGGTAGGACGATCATCGCGTTCTTCGCCGAGGTGTACGAGCCCACCCGCTTGCCGAGCCTCGTGCCCGTCTCGTAGACGTAGCGGCCCACGGCAGTCGAGCCGACGAACTGGATCGCCTTCACGTCGGGATGCTCGACGAGCGCCTTGACGGCCTCGCGACCGCCGTACACGACGTTGAAGACGCCGTTGGGCCCGCCGGCCTCCGTCCACAGCTCGGCCTGCAGCTGGCTGGCGCCCGGGGTGTGCGACGACGGCTTCCAGACGATCGTGTTGCCGCAGGCGAGAGCGATCGGGTAGATCCACATCGGGACCATCACCGGGAAGTTGAACGGCGTGATCGCGGCAGTGACACCGAGCGGGGCACGCAGGGTGAAGGCGTCGACGTTCGTCGAGACGTTCGGCGTGTTCATGCCGGCCAGGTGAACCGGCAGGCCGCAGGCGAACTCGACGGTCTCGAGGCCACGCATGACCTCCGCCAGCGCGTCGGAGAAGGTCTTGCCGTGGTCGCGGGTGATGAGCGCTGCCAGCTCCTCGCGGTGAGCGAAGAGCAGCTCGCGGAAGCGGAAGAAGATCGCACTCCGGGCGATGAGCGGCGTGTCGCGCCAGGCCGGGAATGCGGCGGCGGCGGCCGCGACTGCGCGGTCGACCTCGGACGCCCCACCCCGGGGAACGCGGGCGATGACCTCGCCGGTGGCTGGGTTGTAGATCGGCCCCGTCTGCTCGGGCAGGACCTCGACCGCGCGCCCATCGATCCAGTGCGAGAGGACGGGCAACGTCGCCGGCTTGGTGATCTCGGTGGTCATGGCGTGTCTCCTTCGGCGTGCGTGACGATCGTGGGGGATCAGGCGGGCCGGGCGTCCGGATCGGGGGTCACCAGGTCCCGGATCGCGCCCTGGAGGTCGTGGTACGACTTGACGAACGTGCGCAGCGTGCGGGCCGCGGCGCCGTATCCGTCGAACTCGGCCGGCGCCATCCCGTCGGGATCGTACGCCCGCCGGAAATCCGGCACCCGCTCGTACAGGTCGGCGATCAGGGTGGGATCGACCGGGACATCCATCCGCGGCGTGGGCGAGATGCCGCTCTTGTTGAAGCGCACCTGCCAGGGGTAGGGGATGGTCATGCTCAGGTCGCCGCCCACGAGCTCGGTCCAGTGGAGCCGGTGTCGGTAGGCTGCCACCAGCATCCGCGATCGATAGCCCCGCTCCTGGAAGATCCGGTAGGCCCGCTTGAAGACGGCGATGCCGGCCCAGCTCGTCGCGTCGGGGTGCACCGCCAGGTCGTCACGCTCGACGAGCACCTTCATCCAGTCGTCGAGACGGCCGATCATGATCGTCACGATGGGCGTCATCGAGGCGACGACCAGGCCCGCCTCCTCGCGGCGTGCCAGGCCCCGCTCGACGGCCTCCGCCGCGGCGAGAGCCTGCGGGACGGTGAAGCTGACCGTGGCGTTGATGTTGACGCCCCGGAAGGTCGCCTCCTCGATGGCTGCAATCCCGGCCGCGGTCGCGGGGAACTTCACCTGCAGGTTCGGGCCGAGCCCCGCGAACCGCTCGGCCTGCTCCACCATGCGGATCGGGTCGCGGTGGTTGGCCGGGTTCGTCTGCACCGAAAGGCGTCCGTGGCGGCCGGCGCCACGCTCGAAGACGGGGTAGAGGATGGACGCCCCTCGGGCGGCCATCTCCTCGACGATCGCCCACGTCAGCTCGACCTCCGACCAGGTCGGGTTGGAGGCCGCCAGCTCGTGGACCCGGGGCGCCCAGTGAGCGCGCTCCTTCTTCATGACGTCGAGGACGATGCTCGGGTTCGAGGTCGCCCCGGTCGCCCCGCGCTCGACGGCGTAGGCCAGCTCGTCGGTCGCGCACGAGTCGTTCCAGTACTGGGTGGGGGTCTCCTGCGTCATCCGCAGGAGCGGGCTGTCGAGGGCGGTCATCACCACGGCGTCACCTCGGAGACGAAGCTAGGCGGTCGGCTCCGGCAGCATCATGCCCGGCCGCGAGATTTCGTGTCCTGGTGACCATCCGCGTCCTCCGGCCTCCGGCGTCGCCTGTGCTCCCCTATAATCGATGATCGATGCTTCTTGCGCAAGCGGCGCCCCGGCAAGGTCGTCGTGGGGGTCAGGCAGACGCTTGCACGAGACGTGCGGGACTTGACGCGACGAGGGCGCCGTCCATACTGTTATCGGTAATCGATTATCGAACGTCCACGAGTCCGATGTCCCGGCAACCGGCGGAGGCCCTCGCCGCGGCACGTGCGAGTGGCAGGAGGTCGCGCCCATGGCGAGCGCCGCGCTGATCTCGCGCAGTGTTCTGAGCGAGCAGGTCAAGGATCACCTCCTGCAGGCGATCCTCGACGGCCGCTACCCGCCGGGCGCCCGGATCGTCGAGACCCGGGTTGCCCGCGAGCTCGGCACGAGCCAGGCGCCCGTGCGTGAGGCGTTGCGCGACCTCGAGGCCCTCGGCGTCGTGGAGACAACCGCGTTCCGCGGAGCTCGCGTCCGCCGCCCGTCGGCGGCCGAGCTCCGGGAGGCGTTCACCATTCGCGCCGAGCTGGAATCCCTGGCGGCCCGCCTGGCCATCCCGCTCCTCACCGACGACGACCTCGCCGGGCTCGCCGCGCTCGTGGAGGAGATGCAGCGAGCCGCCGCGGCGGACGACTCGCACGCCGAGGCCGCCGCCGATGCGGCGTTCCATGGTCGCATCGTCGCCATGGCGGGGAATGCGACTCTCGAACGCGTGTGGCGGACGCTCGAGCCGTTCTCACGCACCTACATCACGATCGTGGCTCCCGGGGCCGACCGGCGGCGCATCGCCGACGAGCACGTTCCCGTGCTCGACGCGCTGAGCCGTCGCGATCCCGACCTCGCGGTGGACGTCCTGCACCGCCACTTCTCGGTCGCCGCCTCGATGCTGGGCGACCCGTGGGCCGGCATCGAGCCCGAGTCGCCGCCTGCGAGCCCCGGGGCCGCACGCCTCGCCCGCACCCCTCCGGCCCCGCGAAGCACGTCCCACCGGACTCCGCACGAGCCGGCGATGCCTCCCGGGCCCCCCGCCGGGCCGACATCCTGATCACTCGACCGGCAGCACGAAAGGACACCATGGACGACCGGCTGCACCTGTCCGAGGAGATGTCGGCCGGGGCCGCCCGCCTGCGGGTGGACGTCCACGGCAGCGAGCCCCGCGAACATGTCCTCGACGACCTGAGCTTCCTGAACTACCGGCTCGCCGACGTCCGCATCTCCCCCGAGGTGTCGCTGGCCGAGCCGGACATCGTGTGGCACCAGGCCGGCGAGAAGGCCGTCACCTACGACGGTCACGTCGTCACCTTCACCGGCCCCTGGCCGGCCGGTCCGCTGCAGAAGGTGATCGTCGCCATCCTCGCCCTGCGCATGGAAGAGGTCGGCCTCCACCCGTCCCACAGCGCCGCCGTCCACTACCGTGGCAGGACGCTCCTCTTCCTCGGCGGCGAGTCGAACCATGGCAAGTCGATGGGGCTCATCGAGGCAGGCCGGCGGGGCGCGCTCCAGGTGGCCTCGGAGACGACCGTCATCGACGAAGGTGGCCGGGCCGTCATGGGCTCGGTCGACACGTTCCTGCGCAAGCGGACGGAGGGCACGGAGCGCTCCGACAAGGCGGCGCCGAACAAGGGCGTCGAGAAGTTCTGGGGCGACATGCCGACGTGGGGCATGTACGACGGGGTGCCCAACATCGACCTTGTCGTCGTGCCGGCGATCGACGGCAACTTCGACCCGGCCACGAACGAGCTCATCCCGTTCGAGTCCCAGTTCCAGTTCCTCCACTCGTTGCAGAACTACTTCCTCACCAACGAGCTGCTGGCGCCCGGGCATGTCATGCCGATGGTCGACGACGACGAGCTCCGCCGCCGGCGGGCGAGCTTCGTGGCCAGCTTCTGCGAACGACCCTTCTACTTCGTCCGCGCGGCAACGCCGCAGGTGCTGCTGGACGAGGTCGACGCGATCCTCTGAGGAAGACGCAACCGATGCAGCCCTTTCTCTACGAGCGACCGGCGACGCTGGCCGAGGCGCTGGCCCTCCTGGCGGCTCACGGCCCGTCGTGCCGCGTGCTGGCGGGCGGCACCGACCTCGTCATCCGGCTCCGGGACGGCTCCGCCCGGCCAGAGGTGGTCGTGGACGTGAAGCGGATCCCCGAGCTCCGGCCGGCGATCCGCGAGGCCGAGGGCCGCATCTCGATCGGCGCCACCACGGTGATGACCGACATCGCCGCGGACGTGCGGATCCGGCGCCTCTTCACCGCCCTGGCCGAAGCCGCGGCCGTGGTCGGCTCGGTGCAGATCCGCAATCGCGCCACGCTGGCCGGCAACGTGTGCAACGCGTCGCCGGCGGCCGACACGGCTCCGGCCCTGCTGGTGTTCGGGGCCGAGGTGGTCGCGGCAGGCCCGGCCGGGATCCGCCGCCTGCCGCTCGACGAGCTCTTCGTGCGGTCGGGGGTGACGACGCTGGCGCCGGGCGAGCTGGTCACGGCCGTCGAGCTGCCGATCCCCGCCCGGCCGACCGGGTCGGCGCACGTGCGGCGGACGCGCCGGCGCGGGCACGACCTGGCCTCCGTGACCCTGGCGGTCGCCATCGACGACACCGGCGTCACGCGCCTGGCCTACGGCAGCGTCGGACCGCGTCCGATCGTCGGAGTGGACGAGAGCGGCGTGCTGGCGGATCCCGCCTCGCCCGCCGACGCGCGCGGGGCCGTGCTCGACCGGCTGCTCGCCGCCGCCAGCCCCTCGCCGCGCTCGATGCGCGCCGGGCCCGAGTACCGGCTGGCGATGCTGCGCGTGCTCGCCGCCCGTGCCCTGGCCACCGCGACCGGCCGCCTGGCCGAGGGAGCCCTGCGATGAGCGACCGCATCGCCATCGAGGTGACGGTCAACGGGCGCCGCCGGGCGCTCGAGGTGGCCGCCCAGCACACGCTCCTCGACGTCCTCCGCGACGACCTGCAGCTGACCGGCACGAAGGAGTGCTGCCTGGTCGGGGAGTGCGGCGCCTGCACCGTGCGCCTGGACGGCCGGATCGTCGACTCCTGCCTCGTCCTGGCCGTGGAGGCCGACGGCGGGGAGGTCCTCACGGTCGAGGGCCTGGCCCCCGAGGGGCAGCCCGACGACCTCCAGGCCGCATTCCTCGACAAGGGCGCCGTCCAGTGCGGCTTCTGCATCCCCGGCCAGGTGATGGCGGCCCACGACCTCCTCGAGCGCATCCCGCGTCCCTCGGTCGAGGAGGTCCAGGAAGGGATGGCCGGCAACCTGTGTCGCTGCGGCTGCTACCCACAGATCATCGAGGCGATCCTGGCGACCGCCGCCGAGGCCGGGCGATGACGGCCATACGGATCGGGGATTCCCCGCGCCGCGTCGGCGGTGACGCCCGCGTCAGCGGGCACCAGCAGTACGTGGCCGACATCCACCTGCCCGGCGAGCTCCACGCGAAGCTGGTGACGATCCCGGTGGCCCGGGCCCGCATCGTGACCATCGACACGACCGCCGCGATGGCGGTCCCCGGGGTCCATCTCGTGATCACGGCCGCCGACCTGCCCCAGCCGGTACCACGGTTCGGCCCCCAGTTCCGCGACCGCCCGGTCCTGGCCGTCGGCGAGGTCAAGTACCACGGCGAGCCGGTGGCCGCGGTGGCCGCCGAGACGCGCGACCTCGCCGAGGAGGCAGCCCGCCTCGTCCGGGTGGAATACGAGGAGCTGCCGGCGGTCGTCACCCTTGCCGGAGCGCTCGACCCGGCCGCGCCGCTGGTCCAGGATCCGGCCCTGCGCCCGGACGATCCGCTGGCCGCCACGAACGTGCTCCGCGAGCACCGCGTCGGTTGGGGCGACGTCGACGCGGTGACGGCCGATCTGGTCGTCGAGAACCGCTATGCGTTCCCGATGGTGACCCACTTCGCGATCGAGCCGCACGCGTTCATCGCCGCGCCGGATGGCGACGGGATCGCCTGCTGGAGCTCGATCCAGCACCCGAACTGGCTCCAGCGCATCCTGGCGGGGGTGCTGGAACTGCCGCTGGCCAAGGTCCGCGTCCACGCCCCCGACCCGGGCGGCGGCTTCGGCGGCAAGCAGCACGCCAAGTACGAGCCGCTGGTGGCCCTGATGGCCCTCGCGGCCGGCCGCCCGGTGCGCCTCGTCCTGACCCTCGAGGAGACGTTCCAGGCGGTGCGGCGGGCCGCGGCCGAGGTCCGCGTGCGGACCGGCTTCCGGACCGATGGGACGCTGGCCTTCCAGGACGTGTCCGCCGACTACCTGATCGGCGCCTACGTCGACATCGCCGACCGAGTCGTCGGCAAGGGCAGCTACGTGGGTGCGGGCCCGTACCGCATGCCGGCGGCCCGGATCGTCGCCCGTGCATCCTCTCGCACACGATTCCCTCGACCGCCTTCCGGGGCTTCGGCAACCCGCAGGTGAACTGGGCCGTCGAGTCCAACCTCGACGAGGGAGCCCGGGCCCTCGGCATCGACCGCCTCGAGATCCGCCTGCGCAACCTCGCCCGCATGGGCGAGCGCTTCATCCCGTGGCGACACGCCGGCCGACGGCGATTGGGAACAGACCGTGCGCCGGGCCGCCGAGCTGATCGGCTGGGGCACGCCCCCGCCGGCCGGGCGCGGCCGGGGGATCGCCCTGGGAATCAAGTCGGGGCCGACGACCGGCCTCTCGTACTCCACGGTCCGCCTCCTCGCCGACGGCAGCGTCATCGTCTACGCCGGCACCTCCGACATGGGGCAGGGCGCCCGCACGGTCTTGGCCCAGATCGCGGGGCAGGAGCTCGGGGCGCCGCTCGACTGGGTGACGGTGGTCATGGGCGACACGGCGGTCGTGCCCTACGACCAGCAGACCTCCGCCAGCCGCTCCACCGTGCTCATGGGCAATTCCGTCCTGGCCGCCTGTCGCGACATCCAGGCGCAAGCTGCGGACGATGGCGGCCCGGCTCCACGGGCTGGACGAGGCCGCCGATCGTCGTCGACGCGCGGCATGGTCCGGCTGCCCGACCGCGAGATCTCGATCCTCGAGGTCGCTCGACGCGGGGCTGGGGCGGCTTGGGGGGCGAGCTGATCGGCAACGGCGAGATGCGCAAGGAGGCCGAGCCCGACCACCCGCTCGAGCGGCTCGCCGGCCTTCTTCGAGTTCAACTGCACCGCCATCGAGGCCGAGGTGGACGAGGAGACCGGCGACGTGACGATCGTGCCGCCACGTCACCGTGTCCGACGTCGGCAAGGCGCTCAACCCGCTCCAGGTCCGGATGCAGGACGAGGGCGCCGCGATCCAGGGCCTCGGCCACACCCTCATGGAGCACTACATCTTCGACGAGTCCGGGCCGGGTCCGGAACCTGGGCGCGATCGACTACCGGATCCCGACCAGCATGGACCTGCCGCTCGAGCTCCTCAGCGAGACGGTCGAGAACGCCGACGGGCCGGGCCCGTACGGCTCGAAGGGCATGAGCGAGGGCGCCCTGCTGTGCGTCGCGGCCGCCGTCGGCGGCCGCCGTGCGCGACGCGACGCGGCGCCGTCATCCGCGACCTGCCGCTGACGCCGGAGCGCGTCTGGCGGGCGCTGCGGGAGCGGCCGGCACGGTGCCGGCCATGCCGGAGGCCGAGGCCGATGACCGCGCCGCTCGAGATCGGTCCCATCGCCGACCTGCCGCCCGAGCAGGTCGTCGCGCCGCCGGACTGGTGCGCGAGGGCACGTCATCTCGCTGGCCGCGGCCCGCTACCCGGGCATGCCGCTCTTCCCCGGCCACCCGCCCGTTCCAGGTCCTCAACTACCGGACGCCGCGCGGGATCCGCGTCACCGGCGCGAAGCCGTGGGGCCCGGTCAACGACGCCGGCCTCGGCTACATGGCCGAGTACGTGATGGCGACGTCGCACTCGGGCGCGCACATCGACGCGCTGGCTCACATGACGGTCGGCGACGACATGCACTGGTACGGCGGCGGGAACGCCGACGAGCACCTGACCGACTTCGGGCCGACCCACCTCGATGCCTCGGCGATGCCGCCGTTCTTCACCCGCGGCGTGCTCCTCGACGCGGCCGGCCACCGCGGCGTGCGACTGCCTGCCGAAGGGCGCGCCGATCGACGCCGCCGAGATGGACGCGATCTGCGCGGCCCAGGGCGTGGAGGTCCGGCCCGTGGGACGTCGTCGTCATCCGGACCGGCTACATGGGCCTGTGGCCCGACGCCGAGCGGATGGCCGCCCACAAGACGCCCGGCCCCGACATGTCCGCCGCGCGCTGGCTCCTCGAGCGCGGCGTCGTCGCGACCGGCACCGACACCGAGACCTACGAGGTCCAGCCGGCGCCCGATCCGGGGCCGACCGGCAACCCGCAGCCGGTCCACACGCTGCTCCTCATCGAGAACGGCATCTACCTCATGGAGAGCCTCGACCTCGAGGCGCTCGCCCGCCGAGCGCGTCCACGAGTTCCTCTTCGTCGCCCTGCCGCTGAAGATCCGCGGCGCCACCGGGTCGATGGTCGACCCCGTGGCCGTCGTCTGAAAGGAGATCCAGTGCCCGACACCATGCAGGCGCTCGTCGTCCTCGAGCCCAACCGGATCGAGATCCGCGAGGTCCCGATCCCCGAGCCGGGCCCCAACGAAGTCCTGGCCCGCGTCCGCGCCGTGTCGATCTGCGGCACCGACGCCCACCTGGTCCGCGGCGACTACCCGGGCTTCTGGCCGCCCGCCTTCCCGTTCATCCCGGGCCACGAATGGGCCGGCGAGATCGTCGCCCTCGGGCCCGGCGCGGAGCGCTTCGGCTGGAGGATCGGGGACCGCGTGGCGGGCACCTCGCACGACGCCTGCGGCGTCTGCCAGAAGTGCGTCGAGGGCCGCTACAACCTGTGCGAGAACTACGGCAAGGCGGGCCTCCACCAGCAGTACGGTCACAACGTCCAGGGCGCCGACGCGCACGTACGTCGTCCACGGCGTCAAGTGCGATCTTTCCGCTCCCCGACGGCCTCTCGTTCGACGAGGGCGCGGTCATCGACCCGGCGTCCATCGCGCTCCACGTCGCCAACCGCGGCAACGTCTCGCCGGGCGACACCGTGGCCATCACCGGCGCCGGGGCGATCGGCCTGCTGTCCGGCGACGCGGCGCGGGTGCGCGGCGCGGCGCGGGTGATCATCGTCGAACGCAACCCGAGCCGGCTCGCGAAGGCGGCCGAGCTCGGGTTCGAGACGCTCGACTCGAGCGACGGCGACCCGGTCGCGGCACGTCCGCGAGATGACCGGCGGCCTCGGCGCGGACGTCGTCCTCGAGTGCGCCGGCGTCCCGGAGACCGTCGTGCTGGCGCTCGGCATGCTGCGCCGGGGCGGCCGCTGCGCCGCGGTCGGGATCCCCACGGTCGGCGTCGAGATCGCCATGCAGCGGCTCGTCCTCGACGAGCTCGAGCTCGTCGGATGCCGGGCGTCGGCCGGCGAGATGCGCCGGGTCATGCCGCTCGTCGAGCAGGGCCGGATGCGCGTCCGCGACGTCATGACCCACCGTTTCGCCCTCGCGGACTACGCCGCAGGCCCTCGCCACCTTCAACGACCCCGCGAGCGGGGCGATCAAGATCATCGTCGAGCCCTGAGGGTCGGCCGCGCGCAGCCCGGGCGTGCGGCCGGCCCGACGGGCGCCCGGAGAGGATCCCCGTGACCTACGTCTTCGACTGCGACCAGCGCCTCGACCTGTCGTTCGCCGGAGATCAAGCGCCTTCTCGGCGGCAAGGCGGCGAACCTCGCGGTGATGGCCCACGACCTCGGGCTGCCGGTGCCCCCGGCCTTCACGATCTCCACCGCCGGCCTGCAACGAGTACCTGGCGACCGGTTGGCCGGCCGGGCTCGACGCGGAGCTCCGCGACCACATGGCCGGCATGGAGGCACGGGTCGGGCGGCGTTTCGGCGACCCGTCGGACCCGCTGCTCGTCAGCGTCCGCTCCGGGCGCGCCGGTCTCGATGCCCGGCATGATGGATACGATCCTCAACCTGGGCCTCAACGATGCCACCACGACCGGCCTGGGCGTGCGCGTCGGGCAGTCCCGACCTTCGCCGCCAACTGCCGGATGCGGTTCGAGTCGATGTTCCGCGACATCGTCGGCGCCGAGGTAGTCCCGGCGGACCCGTGGGTGCAGCTGCGCGGAGCGATCGAGGCTGTCTTCCGCTCCTGGAACAGCGACCGCGCCCTCGCCTATCGCGAGCGCGAGGGGATCCCGGACGACCTCGGTACGGCCGTCACCGTCCAGGCGATGGTCTTCGGCAACCGCAGCGTCGATTCGGGGACGGGCGTCCTGTTCACCCGCAACCCCGCCACCGGCGAGCCGCTCATCTACGGCGACGTCATGTTCAACGCCCAGGGCGAGGACGTCGTGGCGGGCACCCACCGGACCGAGCCGATCACCGTGCCTCGACGAGCGGATGCCCGGCGGTCGGGCGCGAGCTGCAGGAGTACGCCGCCACGGCTCGAGCGTCACCACCGCGACCTGTGCGACATCGAGTTCACGATCGAGCACGGGAAGCTCTGGATGCTCCAGTGCCGGATCGGCAAGCGGAGCCCGCAGGCGGCGCTGCGGATCGCGCGTCGACATGGCCGAGGACCCGGACTTCCCGCTCACCCGCGCGGAGGCGGTGGCACGGGTGGCGTCGATCCTCGCCGACCCGCCGACGCTGACGACCGAGCGCGGGCGACGCCGGCCCGCCGCTCGCGGTCGGGCCTGCCGGCCTCGCCGGGCGTCGCATGCGGCGAGATCGTCACCACGCCCGACGCCGCCGTCGCGGCTGCCGAGGCGGGGCGGACCGTGCGTCCTCGTCCGGGCCGAGACGTCGCCCGACGACGTGCACGGGATGGCCCGTTCGGCCGGGATCCTCACCGCGACCGGCGGCCTCGCCAGCCACGCCGCGGTCGTCGCTCGCGGCTGGGGGATCCCGGCGGTCGTCGGGCGCAGCGGCGGTCGCGATCGGGGCCGGCGGGGTCACGATCGGCGGCCGGGTGCTGGCCGTCGGCGAGACGATCACGATCGACGGCGGCACGGGCGAGGTCTTTGCGGGCGCCGTCAAGGGCGCCGTTGCCGTGGTTCCCGAAGCGGCGATCCTGCGCGCGTGGGCGCAGGAGGTGGGGATCGAGATCGGGTCGGCGCCAAGCACCACGGCGCCAAGCACCACGGCGCCCGGCACCCGGCGCCCGGCACCAAAGCGCTCGGCACCGAGGCGCCGCTCGCGCCCGCGCCGACGGCACCGACCCATGTCGTCGCCCCGCCTCGAGCGGCGATCGGCCGCCAGGACATCCTGCGCGTCCTCGTCATCAAGGGCTACGCGACACCCGGCGCGGTCGCCGGCGCCCTGCAGAGCGCCTCCGACGATGCCGCCTCCGACGACGCCGCCTCCGAGCTGGGCCGGCTCGTCGCCGACGGCCTCGCCGAGATGGCGGCCGGACAGTTCCGTCTCACCCCGAGCGGGAAGTCCGCGGGTCGCGAGCTCATCGCCGCCGACGCGGCTGCCTGGGGCGCCCCGCCCGCGAACGCGGCGCTCGACGCGTTCCTCGTCCTCGACGGCAGGATGAAGGCAACCGTCACGGCCTGGCAGATGCGCGAGGTCGAAGGCACGCAGGCGTTCAACGACCACTCGGACGCGGCTTATGACGCAAGGGTGCTCGCCGACCTGGCGGCCCTCCACGCCGACGCGACTGCGTGGCTGCGGCCGCTCACCGCGGCTCTTCCGCGCCTTGGCGCGTACCTGGCCCGCCTGGAGGCCGCCAATGCAGCCGCGCAGGCCGGCGACCCCCGCTTCGTGGCCTCACCCCGCGTCGACAGCTACCACGGCGCCTGGTTCGAGCTCCACGAGGACCTGATCCTCCTCGCGGGCCGCAATCGGGCCGACGAGGTCGCCGCCGGGAGAGCCTGACGGCCGGAACCTCGCGGACGCCGAACGGCCCGACCGCCACGCCTGCCTGACGGCCGCAACTTCCGGACGAGGAGCTGCTCCACCGCCAACCACGCACGATGGCCGGAACCTCGGACGCCGAACGGCCCGACCGCCACGCCAGCCTGACCGCCGCAACTCCCGGACAGGGGGCGGCTCGACCACGGATCGCGCCTACCGGCGTATGCGCGTCCGGGCGTGGGACGTCACGCGAATCGGACCGGCTCGGACCGTCAGGCCCCCGGGATCGTGCCCGTCAGCTTGTCGTAGAGCGAAGCGGCGTTCAGATTCTGGATGTATTCGAGCATGTAGCCCTGCCCGACGTCGACCGGCCCGAAGCGGTCCCTGAAGTTCACCCGGGCGACGGTCTCGTCGCGCGACCAGCCCTTCGCGACCGCGGTCGCCACGGCGGTCTTCCACTCCATGAGGTGGGAGCGCTGGACGTCGAGGTACTGCTTCGTCACAACCGGCCCGTGGCCGGGGACGATCCAGTCCACGTCGAGCGTCCGGATTCGCTCGAGGGCGGTCAGCCACTGCTCGACGTTCGAGGTCATCAGCCAGGTCTGGCAGCCCGAGAAGATCGTGTCGCCGGTGAAGACCACCCGCTCCTCGGGCACGTGGACGGCCAGCTGGCCCGGCGTGTGCCCGGGGGTGTGGAGGAGGTTGAAGGTGTGATCGCCGACCCGCAGCGTGAGGTCGCCGGTGAAGACGATCCGGCCCTTGTTGGGATCGCGGTAGTAGTCGTCCCTGTCGGGCCAGAGCGCCACCGCGCCGGCGTCGTCGAGGTCGGTCCCCTTCGGGTTGTCGCCAGGGATCGATTCGTAGGCGTAGGCGAACGGGTCGAGCTCCGGGAAGACGACCATGAACCGCTCGTACAGCTCGCGGTGGTTGACGACGGTCCCGGCGCCGCGGAAGTAGAAGTTCCCGAAGATGTGGTCGACGTGGTGCTCGGTATTGACGATGTAGCGGATCGGGCCTTTCGCCTCGGCCATGCCGCGCATCGCGACGGCCTTCGTCGGCAGCTGCGGCGTGTCGACGACCACCACGCCGTCGGCGGTGGTCACGAAGCTCGGGTTGCAGCCGCGCAGCTTCGTCGTCGTGAAGACGTTCGGCGTGACGCTCTCCATGTCCATCGGGACGGGCACCTCGCTGGCTACTGGGTGGCGGTCAGGCCGCCGTCGATGCCGAGGATCTGGCCCGTCACGAAGGACGAGGCGTCGGAGGCGAAGAAGATGACCGCGCCGGTCAGGTCGTCGGTGCCGCCCACCCGGCCGAGCGGGATCCGGGCGACGACGCCGGCCTTGAAAACCGGGTCGTCGAGGAGCATCGCCACCTGCGGCGTATCCACGAACGTCGGCGCGATCGCGTTCACCGTGATCCCGTGCTTGGCCCACTCGGTGGCCCACTGGCGGGTGAGGGAGCTGATCGCGCCCTTGGCCGCGACATACGCCGAGTAGCCGGCGTTGATCCCCAGCGTCGCCCGGACCGACGAGATGTTGATGACCCGGCCGCCCTTGCCGCCGGCGATCATCGCCCGAGCCGCGGCCTGGGTGGCGCACAGGGTGCTCCGCACGTTGAGCTCGTAGATCCAGTCCCACGCCTCCCGGGGGTAGGACTCGGCATCGAAGAGGACCTTGCCCGCGCCGCCTCCGACGCAGTTGACGACGATGTCGAGGCGCCCGAAGGCTGCGACGGTTGCCGCCACGACGCGCTCGCATTCGGCCTCGCTCGTGACGTCCGCGCCGAAGGCGACGACCTCGGCCCCGGCCGCCCGGATCCTCGCTGCGGCGTCGTCGGCGCGCTCGTCGGTCACGTCGATCACGGCGACCCGGGCGCCGGCTCCGGCGAGGGCCCCCGCCAGCGCCGAGCCGATCGCCCCGCCGCCGCCCGGGACGAGGGCCACCCGGCCATCGAGGCGGAAGACATCAAGCTGGCTCATGGGTTCCCTCCCGCGCCGAGGGTGCCCGGCGCGTCGTTGCGTCCCGACTGGTGCACCGAGGGGCATTGCAGCATCATCGATTATCGAGAATACGCCGTCGGGTCGGCGGGGTCAACGCGGGGTGTGTCGGACGGTGATCTTCGGGCCCCGCGTGACCGCCGAGCCGCGAGGACGTACGCTCCCCACGACATGCAGCCCATCGAACGCGCCGGGCCTCGATCGATCCGCACGGCCCAGGTCGTGGCCGTCGGCAGCGAGCTGACAACCGGCGAAACGCGCGACGCGAACGGCGGTGAGCTCGCGGCCTCGTTGGCCCGCGAGGGCGTGGAGACGCGCCGGATCGTCGCTCCTGCCCGACGACCTCGACCTCGTCACGGCGACCTTCCGCGAGGCGCTCGCTTCCGTCGATCTGTTGGTCGCAACCGGCGGCCTCGGCCCCACGCCGGACGACCTCACCCGCGAGGCGCTCGCAGCCTCGATCGGCGAGGTCCCGGCGGTGGATCCTGAGCAGGAGGCCTGGCTTCGGGACCTCTTCGGGCGCCGCGGCATGCCCTTGCCCGAGGTGAACCTCAAGCAGGCCTGGCTGATCCCGTCGGCCGTGGCGATCCCGAACCCGAACGGGACGGCCCCCGGCTGGTGGGTCGAGCCGCCCGAGGGCCGCCTCGCGGCCCTCCTGCCTGGCCCGCCGCGCGAGCTCCGAGCGATGTGGCGCGACTGGGTCCTGCCTCGGCTCCGCGAGCGCGGCCTCGGCGACGGCCGGCGGGTGAGGATCCTGCGGACGTACGGGATCGGCGAGTCGCACGTGGCCGAGCTGCTCGGCGAGCCGATGCTTCGGGCTGCCAACCCGGTGGTCGCGACGTACGCACGCGCCGACTGGCTCGACGTGAGGATCTCGGCCGTCGACGACGTCGACGCGATGGGGCGAGTGGTCAGGCGAGCGGACGACGTGCTGGGCGCCGCGGAAGCGAGCGTCCGCGAAGTCCTTGCCGGCCACGTCATGGCGGAGGGCGAGACGAGCTGGGCCGACCTCGTTGCCGAGGCCGCCGCGTACGCGGGTGTCCGGTTCGCGGTGGTGGAGGCCGGCACGCGCGGCGCGCTCGGGGCGCTCCTGGCCCAGGTCCCGGCGCTCGAGCGGGCAATCGGCCACGGACCGGCCCTGGCCCCGGATGTCGCGGCCTGGCCAGTCGAGGACGAGGCCGTCGCCGTCGCCCGTGACGCGGGGGTCGAGCTCGGCCTGGCCCTCGTCGCGCACACCGACGATACGCGGACCGTGCTGCGGGCGGCGGTCGCCGCGCCGGACGCTGGCTGGTCACGGGTGCTCGACCTGCGCCTGTTCCAGCACGGCTCGCACGGGCGATTCCGAGCCGGGATCGCCGCCGCGGCGTTCCTCCTCGAGGTCCTCGGCGAGGAGCACTGAGGCCGCCGCACGAGCAGTGAGGCCGCATACGCGCCCGGAGGCCGCCGCACACGCCCGAACCGCCGCACGCCCTGAGGCCGGCGCACACGCCGAAACCGCCGAATGTGCCCGCCTCACCCGGGGATCACAAGCCGGCATCGCGGCCCGGGAATCGCAGCACCCCCGGCCAGGGTGGGGGAGACCGGGGGCGCTGCAAATGTGGCGCATCGGGGAGGGGGGATCGACCGGTGCGCCTTGACGCAAGGATCGCCGGTGTCGACCGCCCCGCCGTAGGGCCGTTCGGCCCCTCGACAGGGGGCCGTTATACCGTGCGGTGGCCCCCAGCCTGCCGTGGGCCGGTCGCACCAGCGTCAGGACAGTCGGCCCAGGCCGTGCAAGCGGCGAAGGAGCGACGCGCTGACGGCATGGGATGCGGGCCTTGGCTCATCTCCGCAGGGCCTGCGATCCGCCGCGCCCGCAGCCGAGCATGCGTGTCCGTGGCGACCGAGGGCGGCGAGGGCCGGGCCGTCACGCCCGCGCCGCCGTTCCGCCCGCTACTCTGAGCGGCTCCCGACACTTCCTGGAGGAATCGCCGTGACCGTCGACTTCGCCGCCTTCGACGTCCTCACCTTCGACTGTTACGGGACGCTCATCGACTGGGAGGCCGGCATCCTGGCCGGATTGCGCGAAGTGCTCCGGACGCGCGGCGTGGCGGCCGAGGACGATGAACTCCTGGAGCGCTACGCACGCCACGAGGCGGCGATCGAAATGGGGCCCTACCGCCGCTACCGCGACGTGCTGGCCGAGGCCCTCCGGGGTGTCTGCGCCGAGCTGGGGGTCGAGTCGACCGACGGCGAGGGCGCCGCGTTCGGCGGGTCGGTAGGGGAGTGGCCCGCGTTCGCGGACTCGGCGGCCGCGCTCGCTCGCCTGTCGCGGCGCTTCAGGCTCGCCGTCATCACGAACTGCGACGACGACCTGTTCGCCGCCTCGAACCGTCGGCTAGGAGTGACGTTCGACTGGGTGATCACCGCCCAGCAGGTCGGTGCGTACAAACCCAGCCGTCGCAACTTCGAGGTCGCATTCGAGCGGATCGGCGTGCCCCGTCAACGGATCCTCCACGTCGCCCAGAGCCTCTTCCACGACCACGTGCCGGCAAAGGAGCTGGGGATGACGACAGCCTGGATCGATCGCCGTCGCGGTCGGCCAGGGAGCGGCGCCACCCCGCCGGCGTCGGCCCTCCCCGACGTCGTCGCGACTGACATGGCCACCTTCGCCAACCTCACCGGCGCCTGATCAGGGCGAGGTCGGCGACGCCTCCGGGCTCTCGTCCCAAAACGCGCCGGGCGGTGCCAGCCGCTTAGGGACAGGACCGGGGAACCAACGATCGACCTGGCGGGCGAAGCGGGCCTGACGGGCGTGGCAGCGCACACAAGCACCCTGCTGCCTCCTTCTGGCAGCGTCCTGTCGTCGGCCCGACACTCGGGCCTCGTTGTCGAGGTCCGGGATCGACCCGGCCCTTGACAAACCCCTTGACAACCGGCCGCTTGACCACCAGAATTCACCTTGGACTGGCGTGTCAAGACTTGACACGCCCGTACGCATGTCCAGCGGCGAGCGAGCGGGGCGAGGGCGCCGGCCGGACAGGGGAGCCAGGGAGCCTGCGGCGTCGCGCCGCGTTCCCGCCACGCAGGAGCATCGGTTGGCAGTCGGCGTCGCAGCCGAAGTCAAGACCAAGCTGACCGTCCTCGACGTCGTCGGGGAGACCGTCCAGCTGAAGAAGGCGGGCACCACGCTCAAGGGACTGTGCCCGTTCCACTCGGAGAAGACGCCGAGCTTCATCGTCACGCCCGCGCGCGAGAGCTGGCACTGCTTCGGCTGCGGCGAGGGCGGCGACATCTTCAGCTTCGTGATGAAACGCGACGGCGTCGCCTTCCCGGAAGCCCTGCGCGTCCTGGCCTCCCGCGCCGGCGTCGAGATCGACGAACGGACCACCCGCGAGGACGCTCGTCGCAGACACCTTCACGACGTCATGGAGTCCGCCATCGCCTTCTACAACGCGGTCCTGACGAAGAGCGACACGGGTGCCCCCGCCCTGACCTACCTCCGCGATCGCGGATTCAGCGACGAGACGATCGAGTGGGCCCAGCTGGGCTGGGCGCCAGCCGACTGGGACGCCCTCGGCCGGACCCTCGAGCGGCGCCGCCAGATCGCCGCGGCCGAGCTCATCGAGGCAGGGCTCGCCACGCCGCGCAAGGGCGGCAACGGCGCCTACGACCGCTTCCGGGCACGTGTCATCTTCCCGATCCGGGACGCCACGGGCAATGCCACGGGGCTCGGCGGCCGCGTCCTGAAGAGCGCCGCTGGGACGGATCCCGAGGGCCCGAAGTACCTCAACTCCCCGGCCACGCCGCTGTTCGACAAGAGCCGGACGCTCTACCTCCTCGACCGGGCGAAGGCCGCCATCCGCAAGAGCGGCACCGCGGTGATCGTCGAGGGCTACACGGACGCCCTCATGGCCCACCAGGCCGGCTTCGCCAACGTCGTCGCAAGCCTCGGCACGGCGCTCACGCCAGGGCCAGGTCGCCCTGCTCATCCGCTACGCGGCGAAGAAGATCGTCCTCGCCTACGACGTGGATCCGGCCGGCGAGAAGGCCGGGACCCTGGGCGTGACGGCGCTCGAGGCGCTCACCCGGCAGCTCGCGGCGAGCGAGACCGAGGTCGAGCTCGACGAGGTGCGGGTTGCCCGCCTCCCCGAGGGCAAGGACCCCGACGAGGTGATCCGCGAGAGCCCGGACGCCTGGCGCGAGGCCGTCCGGACGGCCTTGCCGATCGTCGAATACCTCATCGACTTTCACGCCCGGGGGGCCGACCTGCGCACGACGGGCGGCCGTGCCCGCTTCATCGACGCCATCCTCCCCACGCTGCGCACGGTCCGCAACCCGGTCCTGCGCGACGGCTACCTGCAGACGCTGCGCCAGGTCTCGGGCGTGGAGGAGCGGGTCCTCCTCGAGTCCCTTCACCGTGCCCCGGACGGAGGCCGCGGCGGGACGACCGCGGCGCGTGGCGGGACGGGAGCCGCGCCCGGCGACGGGGGTCGGATCTCGGCCGACTCCGTGATGGCCTCGCCCGATGCCTTCGACCCACGCGCCATCCTGCGCGCGATCACGCCGGTCGAGCGCGAGCTGCTGCGCTTCCTCCTCCTGGCGCCCGAGCTCCAGGAGGAGACTGCCGAGCGCCTGGCGCCGGCCGACCTGCCGTCCACCCCGGCCAGCGAGCTGTGGTCCGCCGTCCTCGCCGTGCGCGCGGCCGGTCCCTACACATCGGAGTCCGTCTACGCCCGCCTCGACCCGGAGACGAAGGCGCTGATGGCCGCCCTCCTGGGTGCGACGAGCGTCGTTGCCGCCGGGGGGGGCGAGAGCCGGAGGCCACGGGCCGGGCAGGCGGAGCAAGGGATCGAGCAGTGCCTCCTGCGCCTCGAGCTCGACCGCCTGGAGGATCGCGAACGCTACACGCGGATCGAGCTCGGCGAGGCCGAGCGAGCCGGTGATCGGGCTGCCATCGATCGCCACATGATTGAGATCTCCCATCACAACGAGAACCGTCGCGTGCTTCACCGGCGCCTCGAGCAGGCCAGCCTGCTCGCCAAGCCGGTGGCGCGATCAGCTGGAGGACGACCATGACCCAGGATCCCGCCGACGCCGCGCTTGTCGAGGCAGTGCTCTCCGCCGCCCCGCGCCGCCGCAAGGCCGCTGCCGCCGAGGTGAAGGAGGTCCGGACCGCCGCCCGGGCGGCGGCGCTCCCAGACGTGGAGATTCCCGGCCCCGCCGCGGGGCTCGAGGTCGATGCCGACGCGATCGACGAGGACGTGGACCTGGGCGCCGAACCGGACGGCCCGGAGCTCCCGGCGGCCGACGTCGAGATCCTGGCGGACGCCTCGGGCGACCTGGCGACGGTCATCGTGCCGGGCCTGATCGCCGATGCCAGCGACGCGGTCTCGCCGCCCGACGTCCCGGCTAAGCTCGACGTGAAGGCGCTCGAGGAGCCGACCGCCGAGGAGCTCGAGGCGCTCTCGGCCGACATGATCGGGATCGATGACCCGGTCCGGATGTACCTCAAGGAGATCGGCAAGGTCGCCCTGCTGACCGCCGAGGAGGAGGTCGTCCTGGCCAAGGCGATCGAGCTCGGCGAGTGGATGGTGGAGTTCCCGTGGAAGGCGATGGTCAGCCTCCACGAGTGGACGCTCCACGAGACGGAGCGCAAGACACGGACCGCGAAGCCGCAGCACCGCCTTCCGCTACGGCGAGGAGGCGCACCGGATCGTGAGCGAGGCGATCGCCCACGAGGGCGCCCTCGACCTCCTGCGTCCCGCACCCCGACTTCCACCTCGTCAAGGCCGGCCGCGACGCTCAGTCCGAGGGCACCAAGGAGCTTCTCAGGGAAGCCCGCAAGCTGCTTGCCGCCTACAACGAATCGCTCGCGCCCGAGGCCTTCGTCACGGCTTCTCGACTGGGCCTACCTCGCCGTCCACAACGGCGACCTCGACTCGCGCGACAACGTGGGCCTGCGCGCGATCTACGAGTGGACCCGTGAGCTGGTGGCCTTCCCGGCGCTCGAGCGCTGGATCCTCGGCGGCAACGACGCCGACCTGCTCAAGCGGATGGGCTATGACCCGGAGGTGCCGCTCAACACGAAGCTCGCCCACCGCAAGGGCGACATCGTCAAGATCGGCCGCGACGCCCGCGAGCAGCTGACGTCGGCCAACCTGCGCCTCGTGGTCTCCATCGCCAAGAAGTACATCGGGCGCGGGATGTCGTTCCTGGACCTCATCCAGGAGGGCAACATCGGCCTGATCCGGGCGGTCGAGAAGTTCGACTTCGAGAAGGGCTTCAAGTTCTCCACGTACGCCACCTGGTGGATCCGGCAGGCGATCACCCGCGCCATCGCCGACCAGGCCCGCACGATCCGGATCCCGGTCCACATGGTGGAGACGATCAACCGGCTGATCCGTGTCAGCCGCCAGCTCCTCCAGGAGCTGGGCCGCGAGCCGACCGTCGAGGAGATCGCCGAGGCGATGAGCAAGGGCCAGGAGGTGGTCGTCACCCCCGAGAAGGTCCGCGAGATCATGAAGGTGAGCCAGGAGCCGGTCAGCCTCGAGACGCCGATCGGCGAGGAGGAGGACTCCCACCTCGGCGACTTCATCGAGGACCGGGGCGCCCTGGCGCCGGCGGAGGCGGCCTCCCACCAGCTCCTCAAGGAGCAGGTCGAGGCAGTGCTCGACTCGCTGACCGGCCGCGAGCGGCGGGTCCTCCAGCTGCGCTTCGGCCTCGAGGACGGCCGGGCGCGGACGCTCGAGGAGGTCGGCCGCGAGTTCAACGTGACGCGCGAGCGGATCCGCCAGATCGAGGCGAAGGCGCTCCGCAAGCTCCGCCACCCGTCCCGCAGCCGCAAGCTCAAGGATTACCTGGAGTAGGGGCGTGGCGGGAGACGCATCCCGCGGCGACGGCGCGCCGGGTCGCGCGCTGCGCCATGCGTCGTCGCGGGGACGCGCGGGAGCACAGCAGCCGGCGGCGATCGTCCACGGGCCGGGGCACCGGATCGTCCACGCCAACGAGGCGTTCCGGGCGGAGCTCGGCCGCGGAGTCCTGGGCATGCCGGCGGCGGAGGCGATCGTCGACTTCCCTCCGGCGGCCTTCGCCGTCCTGGATCTCGCGTACCGGGAGGGCCGGGCGGTCGCCTGCCGGGTCACCGTCCGGGGGACAGCCCGCCGCCTCGTGGTCGCCCCGACCCGCGACCTCGAGACCGGCGAGGTGTACGGCCTGCGCCTCCACCTCGTGCCGGCCGTCGACCGGTCCGCGTAGATGGAGGCCCGGGAAACCGTCCGCTCGGAGCCGGCAACGGCTGCGGCCGATACCCGGCCGACGGCCGTGCCGCTCGACTCCGACCCCGCGTTCGGCGGCGTCGAGGCAGGCGGGACCAAGGTCATCTGCGTCGTCGGCACCGGACCCGGCGACATCCGGGCGAGCACCCGCATCCCCCTCGGTCTGCCGGCGTCGACCATCGGGGCAGCACTGAGGTTCTTCGAGGACGTTCGCGCCACCGGAACCGTTCTCCTGGCGGTCGGGGTCGCATCCTTCGGCCCGCTCGAGATCCGGCCGGACCATCCCGACCACGGCCGGATCACCGCCACGACGAAGGCGGGCTGGAGTGGTGTCGACATGCTGGGGCCGTTCCGGGAAGCGCTCGGGGTGCCGGCCGGCGTCGAGACCGACGTCAACGCCGCCGCCATCGCCGAGGGGCGCTGGGGAGCCGCGCGCGGGCTCGACGCGTTTGTCTATCTCACCCTCGGGACGGGGATCGGCGGGGGCGCGGTCGTGGGCGGAAGGATCGTCCATGGCATCCGACACCCCGAGATGGGCCACATCGCGGTCGGTCGCCTGCCCGGCGACACGTTCGAGGGTGTCTGTCCGTTCCACCGTGACTGCTGGGAGGGGATGGCATCGGGGCCCGCGATCGCGGCGCGTTTCGGCCGCCGCGCAGAGGAGCTGGTGGGGGCCGACCGCGACGCTGCCGCCGAGCTCGCGGGCGCCTACCTGGCAGCAGGGATCCGGTCGCTCACCTATGCGCTCGCTCCCGCTCGCTTCGTCGTCGGGGGCGGGCTCGCCGAGCTGCCCGGCCTGCTCGAGGCTGCCCGGCGCGCGCTCCCGGCGCAGCTCGCCGGCTACCCGGGCCTGTCGGAGCACGACAGTTCGAGATTCGTCGTGCCGGCCGGCCTGGGCGGGATGGCCGGACCGCTGGGTGCGATCGCGGTCGCGGAGGCGGCGGCCGGGGACGCGCGGACGGCCGCGGAGGGCGGCCAGCCTGCGGCAGGGGAGGGCGGCCCGACGGCGAGCGCGGTTGGTGGGGAGCGCACGCGCACCCACGCCGCCGGTGGCACCATCAGCGCATGAGCGAGACATCGGCCAGCTACCCGATCCGAACCGCGACCCCCGAGTCCGTACGGGCCTTCCTCGGCCCGCTTCTCACCGCCTTCGGCGAAGAGGTGACCGAGGCCGAGTACGACGACTGGCGGAGAACCCTCGAACCGGACCGCCTGATCGCCGCCTTCGACGGCGAGGTCCCGGTGGCGACCGCCGGCGCGTACTCGTTCCGGCTGAGCGTGCCGGGCGGTGAAGTCCCGGCGGCCGGCGTGACCGGCGTGGGCGTGGAGCCCGGGCACCGCCGGCGGGGGATCCTTCGCTCGCTCATGCGCCACCAGCTCGATGACGTGCGCGAGCGGCGCGAGCCCGTGGCCGTCCTGTGGGCGTCCGAGGCTGCGATCTACCAGCGCTTCGGGTACGGCCTCGGGGCGCTCAGTGGGAGCTTCGAGATCGAGCGCGGCCGGACGGCCTGGGTCCGGCCGGGCGATCCCGAGGGTCGCATGCGCAAGGTGGACGAGGACGAGGCGCTGGCGACCTTCCCCGCGGTCTACGAGCAGGTTCGCGGGATCACGCCGGGGGCGCTCACCCGGACCGAGGACTGGTGGCGGTGGGGGGTCCTGCGGGACGCCGAGTACCAACGTCACGGGGCGGGACCGAAGTTCCGCTACCTCTACGAGGTGGACGGCGCGGCCGAGGGCTACGCGATCTACCGGGTCAAGGGCGACTGGGATGAGCGTGGCCCGAAGGGGCAGGTGCTCGTCATCGAGGCGATGGCGACGACTCCGCGCGCGGAGCGCGCCGTCTGGGGTTTCCTGTTCGGCGTCGACCTCACCCGTTCGATCCAGGCGCGGCGTGTTGCCGTTGCCCATCCCCTGCTGCTCGCGCTGGCCGACCCGCGGGCACTGGGGATGACCTCCGGCGACGGGCTGTGGGTCCGGCTCGTGGACCTGCCGGCGGCGCTCGCGGCTCGCCGCTATGGGATGGCGGGCGAGATCGTGCTCGAGCTTACTGATGCGTTCTGCCCCTGGAACGCCGGCCGCTGGCGGCTGGCGACGGCGGGCGAGCCGGGTGCCGTCGAGGCCGACAGCGTCATCGGCGGCTTCATCGAACGGACAGGCGCCACACCGGACCTCGTCGCGGACATCACCGACCTCGGCGCGGCCTATCTCGGCGCCTTCCGCTTCTCCGACCTGGCGCGGGCTGGTCGAGTCGAGGAGCGGACGCCGGGCGCGCTGCGCCGCGCCGACGCGACGTTCGCCTCGGATCGCGCACCCTGGTGCGCCACGATGTTCTGAGTCGCGGGCGCCGCCGCGGGGGCGGGCTCCGGTTGGGCTCCGGCCTCGGTTACGTCTACGACATCTCGCCGGGGACGTCTCCCGTGGCGATCGGCATGCCGGCGCGGCTCCAGTCGGAGTACGACCCGGGGTAGAGGAGGGGATCGGGGAGCCCCGCTACCCGAGCTGCGAGGGCGAGCTGGCAGGCGTTGACGCCGCTTCCGCACTGGACGACGACGGGGTCTTCGCCGGCGAAGGCTCCCAGCTCCGCGAACCGGGACCGAAGCACGTCCGGTGCCAGGAATCTCCCATCCGGCCCCAGGAAGCTGGTCGTTGGGGCGCTCAGCGCCGTCGGGATGTGGCCGGCGATGGGGTCGACCGGCTCGACCTCGCCTCGGTAGCGCTCGGGGGCCCGAGCGTCGAGCAAGGTCAGTGCGCCGAGGCGCGACTCAAGGGACGCCCGCCCGATCGTTCGCGGCCAGGCAAGCGGGATTCCGGGCCACGGGGCGGAGGGCACCGCGGCGGGCGCGTCGCGGACCATCGGCAGGCCCGCGGCACGCCAGGCGTCGATCCCCCCGTCGAGCACGGCTGCGCGCGGATGGCCGAGGACGTCGAGCATCCACCAGAGCCGCGCGGCCACGGTGCCTCCAGCGTCGTCGTACGCGACCACGCGGTGCTCCCTCCCGATGTCGAGGCGCGCCAGCTCCGCGACGAACTTCCCCGGATCCGGAAGCGGGTGCCGTCCGGGCCCGTCCCGGGCGGTCAGCACGCTTTCGAGCTCCACGAACACGGCTCCGGGCAGGTGACCCTCGCGGTATGCGGCCCGCCCAGCGCCCGGTGTCGCCAGCGACCAGCGCACATCGGCGATCCGCAGGTCGGGGTCGTCGAGGCGGGCGGCGAGATCGGCAACAGAGATCAGGCACATGGCGCGAAGTATCGCATCGGGTCCGGCCGATCCTGCGCCTCGCCCTCCGGCAGCGAGTTCGCCAGAGGAGCCCGCAGGGGATCCACCTCGACCCAGCCGCCGTCGCTCCGGGTGCCGATCCTCGGCCAACCCGCCGGCCCGCCCGGGGCCGTGCTATTCTTCCGCCCGGCGCGGCCCCGGCCGCACGACGCGCCCCGACCCTCGGCGGCGGGCGCCCTCGCTCCGGCGTAGCTCAGTGGTAGAGCGGGCGACTGTTAATCGCTTGGTCGTAGGTTCGAATCCTACCGCCGGAGCCAATTCTCCCGCACGAAACAAGGCTCTCAGCGATCGTCCTCGGGTCGCCGACGGACATCTCCGTCGTCTGGGTGATGGACTTCTGGGCAGCGAACTGGTCGCAGCTCCGCGCCGTCTCGGCGGCCGAAGTCTGGACCGAAAGCCAGGGTGTCCCGCTGGTGGGCACGCTGGGGCACCCGCGTCGGGTCTGGCGAGGGCCGAACGGCACCCGGGCGTGCGGGGCTGTTCGGGCGTCTTCCGCGTCGGTCAGCCGAGCCTGGCGAGCCCTCGACCGATCCCGTAGCCGACGAGGAGCGGGACCGCACAGATGACGAAGAGCTGGACCGTCCCCGCCACGTCGACCGGCTTGCCGAGTGCAACCACGGACACCACCTCGATCCCCACGCACGCGGCGAGCAGACCGGCGAGCAGCGACCCGGTCCCATCCCAGCCGCCGACCAGGGCACCGCCGAGCAGCCCCGCGATCACGAGGGAGGCGACCAGGAGCATCAGCACGAAGGCGCCGGCCATGTAGCCGAAGGGGCCGTGAGACGCCTCGTATGTCACCGCCGAGTATCCCGCCGGGACCAGGACGCCCGCGGCGGCGATCGCCGCCGCGGCACCGGGTCGCAGCCAGCGCCCACCTGCATCCTGGGTCGACATGCTCATGTCACCTCCCTCCAGTGCGGCTAGCCTCCACGCGGCGCAGCCCGGGCGGCCAGGGGGTGGACGGCGTCTCGGAGCCTCCCGCGCATGGGCACCATGGGCGCGGGTCGCGCACCTGGCGAGAGGCGAACGACCCACTGGCACCCGGTGGTGATGAGCTTCTCCCGGCGGGCGCCGCCATTCGCCCTTTCGGCGGGATCGTCACCGGCCGTCCCAACGGGCGATCAACAGGTTGAGGGCGCTGCTGCAGCCGAAGAGGCCGCATCCCGTGGACCATCGGTAGCCGGCGGCGACGATCTTCCCGTCGCGCTGGATGGCGAGGGCCCGGACGCCAGCGTCCTGCCCCCCGACGTCGGTCGTGAGCACGCCCGCGCTCCCGAAACCCTGGTCGACGGTCCCGTCTGGCGCGTACCGGCCGAGCGTGAAGTGCCCGCCCTCGCTCGCGACCGTGCCGCCGACGACGATGCGGCCGTCGGGTTGCAGCGCGACCGCGTGGAGGGCGCCCGACGCGGGGCCGGCGACCGTGCCGCCGCCGCCAAAGCCCCGGTCGGGCTGGCCGTCCGCGGTGAACCTGCCGAGAGCATTGCCGCCGACCACGATTCGACCGTCGGGCTGAAGCGCGAGCGCGTTGAGGGTCCCCAGACCGGCGGTATCCGCCACGCCCCCGCTGCCAAAGCCTGCGTCGAGCGTGCCGTCCGAGTCGTATCTCGCGAGGACGCCGCCAGCCACGATGATCTTCCCGCCCGGCTGGAGGGCGACGGCCGCGAGAGCAGACCCCGGGACCTCGACGAGGCCACGGCTGCCGAAGCTCTCGTCGGGCCGCCCGTCCCGGGTGAACCGGGCGAGTCGCGTGCCCGCCACCACGATCCGACCGTCGGGCTGCACCGCGACGGCGGCACGACCACTCCACGCGGACGCCCTGACCTTTCCGTCGGTGCCAAAGTGCTCATCGAGGTCACCGTCGGTCCGGTACCGGGCGAGGACGAGCTCGACCGGAGCCCCTGGCGTGAAGTCCAGGACATCGCCCACCGCGATGATCATGCCGTCGGGCTGGAGGGCGAGGCCCCAGACGCGGCCCATGCCCCCGACGTTCGTCCGCACGAGGCCATCGCCCCCGAAGCCCGGGTCGGGCCTCCCCCCGCCGGCATGCCGGGCGATCGCGAAGTCGAACCCGACCTGGCCCGCGACGACGATGTGGCCGTCAGCCTCGAGGATGGCTGGTCCGAAGTCCGTGACCCGACCGACCATGGTGGCGACGATGTCCGTCGCGACGATGCCGCCGCTCCCGAAGCTCGGGTCGAGTCGGTCCTGCCCGCGCGTCATGAGCCACGCGGCGGCGACGAGCACCGCCACGAGAGCGACCGCGAGGAAAGCCGCGAGCCACGCCGTCGGCAGCCGTTGCTCGGCCGAGGCGGGTGTCGCGGGTTGGGCGGACCACTCGCTTCCGGCGTACTTCTCGGAGTAGGACGGGGGTGACGACCCGTTGTTCGGCGGTGGAGGCGGCGAGGGCATCAGGGGGACCCCGAGGGCGCGGCGACCGCCCCCGTAATCGCCCGTGTCGATGCGGCTTCCGGGCCCACGACGCCCTCCAGCCGGCGCGATCGGCTCCGCCACGCAAAGCGACAGATCACGTCGCAGTCTCGTCGTGGCGGTGCCATCCGACAAGGGCCGTTCGTCTCACCGAGCGGCTCCCGCCGCCGCCCGTCGATGCAGGCGACCGATGGCCCTTCCCAGGTGCCCGCGTGCGGCGGACGCTGCCAGCGAGCCAGGAACCAGGAGGCGACCGATGAGCCGGAACCGGCCGGGAATGGCCTCGCGCGACCTCGTCCCGATCAGTGGGACCCGATGAGAAGGGTCAGGCGGGGAACGTCGCCAGCCCCCGGGCCGACCACCCCGCGGGTTCTTCGCCTGGCCATCGGGCCCGGGGTGCTGATCGTGATCGCGCTCCTCGGGGGCTGCACCTCCACGTTGCCTTCCGCGCCGCCGACATCGCCCTCCGAGACGGCCTCGAATCCGAGTCGCACGACCGCGACGCCGACCCCGGCGCCGACGCCGGCGCCGACGCCGGCTCCGACCCTCGAGACGGCCGCACGGTCGCCGACCGCGGCGGCGACCGAGGTGCCGACCTCCCGGCCCATGGCGTCGCTGGCGCCCACGCCCGGCGGCTGGCACGAGGTCGCCTCCTTCCCGGGCGAATCCTTCGACGTCCTCGCCGCGGGCGGGCCCGGCCTCATCGCCGGCGGCTGCCGCGGCGCGACGGCCGACGTCCAATGCGGGGAAGCTGTCATCCGCCTCTCCGTGGACGGCTCGACCTGGCGACCGGCGGTCGTGGAGTCGTCGTCCGGCGGGAGCATCTGGTCGATCCATGTCGTGGACGGCACCTACGTGGCCCTCGGCAGCCGGTACCTCGGTGGGACCGACCTCCGAGGCGCGGTGTGGACGTCCACCGATGCGGAGCGCTGGTCCCTCGTCGCGAGCTTCCCCGGGCGAGCCCCGACGGACCTGGTGGAGAGCCGCGGCCGGCTTCTCGCGGTCGGAACGGGGCTGCCGTACGCGAGCGAGCCGTACGGCTTCTTCGCCTGGACGCCCGTCGACGTCGACCACTGGGGGGCCGGGCAGGAGATCGACGCGCCGGAGGGGATGCTCGTCGCGGGCGCGGCGACTGGCCCGGAAGGCCTTCTCGCATTCGGCTCGAACGGGGCGGACATCCCGGATGTCGCGACGCGCGCGATCGTCGGGACCTCGGAGGACGGCGCTACCTGGCGCTTCGCCCCGGAGCAGTCGTCACTGGACCGAGCGACACTCCTGGAGGTCGGACAGCGGGCCGGCGGATGGATCGCGGTCGGTCGGTCGATGGCGGTAGGCGATTCGTTCGTCCCGGCAACGTGGCGCTCGACGGACGGCATGACCTGGACACGGACGATGGACCCAGACCGCAGGTTGCTCGGCCTCGTCAGCCGCGGGTCGATCTCGAGTGATCGCCTCCTGCTCCGCGGCGTGTTCACCCGAACGGGGAACGACCTGCCCACGACCTGGGAGTCGCGGGACGGGGTGCAGTGGAAGGTCCTCGCCCCGGGCGTCGACCTACCCGATGTGCCCGGGACGATGCCGTCCGATCCCGTCTCGCTCGGCGGCCGACGTGTCTCGGTTGCCACCGCGTTCGAGGACGGGATGCCGACCCGGGCGGTCGTGCTGGCGTCCCCGTGACCTGACCGTGGCCGCCGCCAGGAACGCGATCGCGCCAGCGACGCCTCGCCCGCGGTCGACCTGTCGACGGACCCGGTCAATTCGACGACCAATCGTCGGGCGGGCCGCGGATCGGGAAGAGCGAGGGAAGAAGGGACTTGGCTGGCGGCGGCCGGGGATCGGGTGCCTTGTATCGCCTTTGGGGTAGACGTCTCTGCGTGACACCAGGCACGACCTTCGGGCCGACTGGCAGGCGGCCCGACATGACCCATTGGCCTAGAGTCGGACCATCAGGTCGGACCGTCCGGCGTCGGCCGTCGCGCCGCGTCCCCACCGCGTTGTCCGCCACAGCAAGCGCGGCTCTCGTGGCCGCGGTGCGGGCGCCTCCCACGCCCGTGAGGATGGACGGAGGGTCTATCGATGCTGCAACACTCTCGGACTGGGCGTGCCCGCCGCTGGAGCGGGATCGTCCTGGCGACGGCGCTCGGGCTGAGCTCCGCGGTTTACGCCGCCGCGCCCGCTGCCGCCTCCCAGCCCGCGCCCGTCGATGTCCAGCTCCTGGCGGTCAACGACTTCCACGGCGCGCTTGACCCGAGCCTGACCAAACCGAGCAGCACGGATCCGACGACCTGGTACTACCGGGGCGGTGCCGAGTACCTCGCCAATTTCGTGAATGCCGCCGCGGCGACAAACCCCAACACCGTCAAGGTCTCCGCCGGCGACATGATCGGCGCGAGCCCGCTCCTCTCGGCGCTCTTCCACGACGAGCCCACCGTCATGGCCTTCAACCAGATGGGCTTCGCCTTCAACGCCACCGGCAACCATGAGTACGACGAGGGCTGGCACGAGCTGCTGCGCATGCAGAATGGCGGCTGCCACCCGGTCGACGGCTGCACCCCCGGCGTGCCCGTCTTCCCGGGCGCGTCGTTCAAGTACCTCGCGGGCAACGTCATCCGGCTGGACAACGGCCAGACACTGTTCCCGGCCTACGGAGTGCGCCAGTTCGGCGGCGTGAAGGTCGGCTTCGTCGGCATCGCCCTCGATTCCACGCCGACCATCGTCGTCCCGTCGGGCGTCGAAGGGCTGAAGTTCGAGGCCGAAGTCGCCACCATCAACCAGTACGTCAAGGTCCTCAAGGACACGGAGGGCCTCAAGGCCATCGTCGTCCTGCTGCACGACGGCGCCTCTGCCGGTCAAACGATCAACTCCTGCGCGCTGGCGGATCCGTTCTTCGCCAACGTGGTCATGAAGATCGACCCCGAGGTCGATGCCTTGATCACCGGCCACTCGCACAACGCCTACAACTGCCAGGTCGCGGTCAAGAAGAACTACGCTCCGATGCTCGTCACGAGCGCCGGCTACAACGGGCGCTACCTGACCGACATCCACCTGACGGTCAACGCTACCAACGATCAGGTGACCGCCAAGACGGCGACGAACATCCCGGTCGAGACCCCGTATCTCACCGCGGTGCCCGACCCGGCCATGAAGGCCCTGCTCGATCCGTACCGGGCGGCCTCGGCTCCTCTGGCCAACCGCGTCGTCGGCTCCATTACCGCTGACATCACTAGGGCGGGCAGCGCTGCCGGCGAATCCGCGCTCGGCGACGTCCTGGCCGATGGGCAGCTCGCCGACACGAAGGCGGCCGATCGAGGCGCGGCGGTCATCGCGATGACCAACCCCGGCGGCATCCGCACCGACCTGCTCTACAACCAGATCAGCGGCGGCGAGCCCGCGGGTCAAGTCACGTACGGCGAAGCCTTTGCCGTCCAACCCTTCAGCAACAGCCTCGTGACCATGACCCTCACCGGCGCGCAGCTGAAGACCGCGCTCGAGCAGCAGTTCGTCGGCTGTGGACAGCCAGCCGGCGGCCAGAAGATCCTGCAGGTCTCTGCCGGGTTCACCTACAGCTGGAGTGCTTCCGCGGCCTGCGGCAGCAAGGTCTCGAACATGCAGCTCAACGGCGTGGCCATCGACCCGAACGCGAGTTACCGCGTCACGGTCAACAACTTCCTGGCGGGCGGTGGTGACAACTTCCCAGCCTTCAAGAACGGCACCGATCTGCTGACGGGACGCATCGACCTCGACGCGTTCGTCGACTACCTCGGCGCGAACTCGCCCGTCGCCCCGGGACCGCAGGACCGCATCACCGTCAGCCCGTAGCGTTCCGCTATCTACTGGCGTCCGGGGCCCTGACGTTCGACTCTCGACGGCGGTTGGATGCGTGCCTACGGTGACCGCCAGGTTGGAGGTGAGCCAGTGCGCCGAACACCCGTCATCGATCCGTCGCTCGGGCCACGGCTCCACGTGCTTGCCGGGTTGCCACTGCCCTCTGCTTAGCCGGATGGCCTTGGCCATGCGTGCGACGGTGCGGGCACGCACATGACCTTCGTCGACAGTCGCCGATCAACGATCACATCGATGCCTCACGCCGCGTTCACGAGACCCTCCAGCCGACGAAGGCGATCATCGCGGCATAGCCGACCAGGAAGAGGCCCACGGCCTGGGCTGCCCGCCGGCCGTGCCATCCGGTCGCCTCGTAGACCATCAGGGCGGTCAGGGCGACCATCCACCACAGGTTGCCGAAGCCCTCGGCGAACATCAGGAGCATCAGCGCCCAGGAATTCGCGAGGCAGGCCATCGCATGACCGACACCCGCACGGAGGAGGTCTCGGCCGGGCGTGGTGACGCTCGATCCCGCCGCCCCCGCGTGGCGACAGGTATCGAGACTGCGATGCTTGAGCGGTGCGAGCTGATAGGCGCCGGCCGTCGCCACCACGGCGGTCTCGATCAGCCAGGGACGCGCCGCCAGCCACGGCGTCGCATCGACGACGTGATGCAGGACGTCGTCACCGAGGAACGCGAGCAACCCGAAGAGCGCCCAGATCAGGACGAATGGACCCACGAACGCGCCCAGATCCCGTCGCGGTCGGACCAGGATAGGCGTCGCCAGCGCCGCGACGCGGATGGCCGGCAGGCTGGCGGGCAGCATCATCGCCGCGATCATCACCAGCCACCCGACGAGGAACAGCGGCATCGCGATCCACAGCGGCGGGCCGTCCTCGATCAGCGTGTGATGGTGCAGCGCGGCGGCGTTGCCCGTCAGCTGAGCGAGCACCACGATCAGCCAGGCCGAGCCGATCGCGACTGATGCCATCGGCAGCTGTCTGGCGGACGCCACGACTGACAGTTCGAGAGTGCGGTCGGGTCGACGAGGGCGGACGGCCGCTGCGGTACGCATAGCCGGAGCGCCCCCCTCAGACGAAGTCGAGGCTGCACCCGAACGGGCGCGTCTTGCTGAGCCGGACGTCTCGGTGAGCGAGCACGTCATCGAGGGCGTTGCGAAGATCGTGGCTCGTCACGCGATCCGCGAACCGCGAGTCGTCGAAGCGGCCCTGGTAGCGCAGGCGCCCCGCGTGGTCAAGGACGAAGGCGTGGAACGTGCATGCGGCCCCAAACGCCCGGGCGACGCGCTGGCCGCCGTCGGCGAGGTAGGGGAAGGTGTAGCCGTCCTCCGTGGCTCGCTCGATCATCCGGGGATAGCTCTCGTCGGGGTAGAGGTGCGGGTCGTTCGCGTTGATGGCCACCAGCTGGACGCCGCGCGGCCCGTAGTCGCGCTGGAGGGCATTCATCCGCTCGCCGTAGGCCTTGGCCGTGGGGCACCGGTTCGACGAGAAGATCAGCACCAGCGCCTCATGGTCGGCGAAGCTCGACCGACCGTAGCGACGGCCATCGGTCCCGAGGAGTCCCTCGAAGGCGGGGCCCTGGGCGCCGATCGGGAGGGTCGCCGGGGCGGGCGACGCCTCCAGGACCTCAAGCGGCATCATGCCGCTGCCGTCCTAGCGAAGCGGTCGGGAAACTGCGCCACGATCCCGTCGTGGAGGGCATCGGCGACGACCATGATCTCGGTGAAGATGTCGTCGAAGGCCTTCACGTCGGCCGCCCAGTCGCCGGTGATCCGGGCGACGGCCTCGTCCTTGGTCAGCTTGAGGTGGAGCGCGAGGAGGTCGAAGACGTCCTGCTCGGGCCAGTTGGGATTGGCTCCAGCCAGAAAGCGAGCGATCTCGCGGACGTTGGCGGTCCAGCGAGCGTCGTGGGTCGCGAAGGCCGCCTGGTCACCCGACTTGGCGGCGGCCACCAGGTCGACCGCGATCAGGATGTGGTCCTTGAGCAGCGCCGTCAGCCCGTCTCCAGCAGCTTGGCCGTAGTAGCCCACGATCGCCGCGCCGATGTCCTCCTGGTTCTTCAGCAGCCGTCCCGCGGCCGCCTCCGCGTCGGGCGTCCCGGCCACGGCCGCGACGATGTACTCGCGCGTCCAGATCACGTGGTCGGACCAGAGCTTCCGAAGCGCCAGCCGAACCGGTTCCTTCGAGGTCGCCATCGCACCCATCCTCCTGTGCCCTCGCTGGCCCGCCGACGGCGGGATCCAGTCGAGCGGGGTCCCAATGGGCGCTACGTCCGCCAGACCGGTCCAGTTCTAACGAGAGCGGCCGTTATCGTTACAACTGGCGGTCGGCCTGTCAAGTCTTTTGATAGCGACGATTGCTGATAGACTGCGAGCATGATGAAGCCATCGCCGTCCAACGACGCAATTGAAGCAGTCGCCGCGCTCGGGGAGCCCAACCGCCAGCATCTCTATGACCTCGTGGCCGCCAGCCGTGAGGCCATCGGTCGTGATGAGGCCGCGACCGCGCTCGGGATCAGCCGCGAGCTCGCGGCATTCCATCTCGATCGCCTCGTCGACGCCGGGCTGCTCGACACAGAATACCGGCGTCTCGGGGGTCGGAGCGGTCCAGGTGCCGGCCGTCCGGCCAAGCTCTATCGGCGAGCGGACCGTGAGGTAACGCTCTCGCTCCCGCCCCGCCACTACGACTTCGCCGCAGACGTGCTTGCCGACGGGCTCGATCGACTCGAAGGCACTTCGGGGACCGACGCTGTGGCTGCGGCCGCACGCGAACGCGGAACCGTCGTCGGCCTGGGCGCTCGCCGGAAGGCCGGCCCTCGTCCAAGCCGCCGGCGGCTGCGAGCTGCACTCATCGACCTCTTGGATCGCGCCGGCTATGCACCAGAAGTCGATCGATCGAGCGGAACCGTCTGCCTCGGGAACTGTCCGTATCGGGCGCTCGCCTCGAGCCACCGCACGTTGACGTGCGGGATGAACCTCGCGTGGGCGGGCGGCGTTGTTAACGCGCTCGTGGACGCGAAGCTGCGGCCGGAACTCGACCCGAGGCCCGGCTATTGCTGCGTCGTCTTCCGGCCAGCTCACAATCGCGCCGCGAACTGACGCGAGACGCCGATTTCACGGGTGTCCAGACCCTTGTTCTCCGCTCGTGGATCCGTTCAGAAGATGTCGAGGCTCGGCACGACCAGCCATCCCTCGGCCCGGCCGCTATAGATCAGCTGCACGGTCGTCAGGCCCGACCGCGCCCGCAGGTCGGCGAGATGGCGCTTCGCGGTACTTGGTCGGACGCCGGGCCTCGCGCAGATCGGCCCATGGCGTGCACGGGTCCCAGGCCTAGGCGACCAGCTTCACGGTCTCACTCGTCATGGCGAATGACCTTCTCCACCCGGATGTTGAGGATCACCCGCTCCTGGCCGGCGTAGCGCTCCGGACCGACGCCATAACGCCGGGCAAGGTCCTGGATGCCCTGGAGCGCGCGATCAAAGTCGGCGTCCATCTCCACGGTCCCCCGCACGCCGACCCACCTGCCACCGTCCTCGAAGAGCAGGCTCACCCGAGGGTCCGCCTGGAGCTGGCGGTACTTGAGGCGCCGGACCATCGTGTTCATGATGATGGTGTCCGGACGATCGGGATCCAGGTCGAACCACATCACCGACTGGTTCGGTGGACCGTCGGCGGTGTTGATGGCAAGGACCGGGTAGCGCAGCTCGCTGGTCAACCAGTCGCGCAGGTCGTCGGCAAGGACGGCAGAGACCGTCAGCTCCGGATCGCTCACGTGCTCCTCGGATTCGCAGGATCGCCTGCCATCGTAGCGGGCGGTCATGTGGGGCGTGGAGGCGCCGAACACCACCGCAGCGGCTGGTTCGCGCTCGACGTTCTCCAGCCCCAACACCCACCGGCCCGGGGGTGGTGACGTCCGCCTGAGCCACTCGCACGATCAGGGAACCTCGCGGTCGGCGGACGTTTCCTGCGTCTGGTCTGCCCGCTCAACGGCGAAGCCCGGATGCACGCCCTCGACCAGCCCCCTGGTTCATCGCGACACGCTGCAGCAGCCCGACGAGCGACTCGCGTTCCTGGACACCGAGGCCAACGGTCAGGCCGGCTTCGTGCTCGGCCGAGATGGCCATAAGCCAGGCCGGCGGGGGCTCGACATAGGCGTCGACGCGGGCGTCGGTTGAACACCCCCGTCAGGCACTTGCGGCCCCGACCGTCTGCTCGTCCGGCTGCTCGACGAACTCACCCTCGATCATGATCTGGATCTCGTGGCTGATCACGAGCCTGCCGTCGAGGATCGCGTCCATCGTCAGGCCGAAGTCTCTCCGATTGATCTGCGTCTGGGCGCTGTAGCCGATCCGATGGCCCATCCGGGGGTCGTTGAACTCCCCGTACCTCAGGACCTGCAGGGTCACCGAGCGGGTGTTCCCCTTGATGGTGAGATCGCCGCTCAGGGTGTACCGGTCGGCACCGAGCGACGCGATGGCGGTGCTCTTGAAGGTGATGGTGGGGAACTTGTCGACCTCGAGGAAGTTCGACGCCTTCAGGTCGTTGTCGCGCCGTTGATCGTGGGTGCGGATGCTCGCCGTCTGGATGGTGACTTCCACCGACGACGCCTCCGGGTGGTCGGGGTCGATGGTGCCCGTGGCCTGAACCTCGGTGAAGTGACCCCGCACGGTCATCATGCCGAGGTGCTTGGCGGAGAACTCGACCTGCGTGTGAAGCGGGTCGAACTGCCAGGTGCCCATGTCGGTCCTCCGTAGACCTGAGTAGGTGCGCTGTGGGGGCTCGTTCGTCTCGCGGCCCCCGGAACCGGAGCCTGGCGGGAAGGGTCTGCCGATTGGACGTGCACAATCCAGTCATGCACAATGTATCCCATGGACTCAATCTACGACCTCTCCGCCACATCCAACCACGGCGCACCCATCGACTTCGCCGCGTTCCGCGGCCGCCCGATGCTGATCGTCAACACCGCCAGCAAGTGCGGCTTCACCCCCCAGTACGAGGGCCTGCAGGCACTCCACGAGCGGTACGGGCCGCAGGGGCTCGTCGTGATCGGGTTCCCGTGCGACCAGTTCGCCCACCAGGAGCCCGGCGACGACGCGGCGGTCGAGGAGTTCTGCCGGGCCACCTACGGGGTCTCCTTCCCGCTGACGACCAAGGTCGATGTCAACGGCCGGGGAACCCACCCGATCTTCGCCTTCCTCAAGGAGCGCTCGAACGGCATGCTCGTGTCGGCCGTGAAGTGGAACTTCACCAAGTTCCTGGTCGCCTCCGACGGCACCACCGTGAAGCGGTTCGCCCCCAACGCCGAGCCCGCGAAGCTCTCCGGCGACATCGAGCGGCTCCTCTCGGACGTCGAGGCGTGAGTCTGCCGCAGCTCCGCCTCGACAATCAGTTGTGCTTCCTGTTCCACCGGATCGGCCGGGAGCTCAACGCCGCCTACCGCCCGCTCCTCGCCGACCTCGGCCTCACCTATCCGCAATACCTCGTCATGCTGGTCCTCTGGGAGCGCGATGGGCTGGGTGTCGGTGAGCTCGGTGAGCGGCTCGATCTCGACTCGGGCACCCTCTCGCCGCTACTGCGCCGGCTCGAGCGTGCCGGGCTGGTCCGGCGCGAGCGCGCCACCTCTGACGAGCGACGGGTCGCCATCCACCTGACCGACCGCGGACACGGCCTGCAGGAGCGCGCGGCCGGCATCCCCGAGGCCATCGCCAGGTGCCTCGTGGACGACGCGGCTGGCTACGCCGCGATGAAGGGGCAGCTCAACCACCTGGCCGCCCGGATTGCGCACTCTCGGGCCGACGGGTCCGAGGGAGGCGGAGCGGGCGATGAGCAGCGCCCGTCCCGCGCCGACGCGATCCCCACGGCGGGGTGAGCGCGGCCACGGACGTTCGTGACCGGGATCAACAGAGATGGGACCTGTGTCGGCTCTGACCCAGGAGGCCCACACCTCGTCGGGCAGTCCGCTCCTCGTCCGTCTGGGTTCGGCCGTCCGGTTCAGGTAGCCGCGGTGCCAGGATCCAAACCAGCTGCGCCGTCGTCTCCTCTCCGACCTTGGACCGGGCGTTCGCCAGGTGATGCTTCACGGAGCGGGGCGTCCACCAGCTGGAGTCCCGTCTCTCATGCCAGCCGCGTCGCCGCGGCCAGTGGTCGATGCGACCTCGATCATCGACCACGCGAACGTCAAGCCGCGGGCGCGACAGATCCAACATCAGCTGTGGCCTCCCGGTGCTGGTTCTGGGTGATCACCTTCAGCCTGTCACAGGCGGGGCCTGCCTTCATGACACTCCATGGTGTCTGCCCGAGCCTCCGCGCTGAACCAGATGACGCTAGGATCGCCTGGAGATGCGGGCTGGCCCCGGCGCCGGCTCCCATCGGAGCAAACCATGGCACCGGCGCCGGAGCCGGCCGAGTCTCGGGAACACGAGCGATCGCGAGGCAGCGAGTGGGGACTCAACGGCCGTCACGCCTTCGCTCCCAGGCCGTCCGTCTGTCCGTGTCAGCCTGATCCGAGGGAGGCCGTTCAATGCCACTGTTCGGACCGCCGGATACCGCCAAGCTCATGGCGAAGGGCGACGTCTCAGGGCTGATCAGAGCGTTGGGCTATCCGAAGGACGAGGACATCCGCCGGACAGCGGCCCAGGCGCTCGGCCAACTCGCGGACCCGCGGGGGCTCGAGCCGCTGGTCGCGGTCATGGGCGACCCGAGCAACGGCATCCGGCTGGCGGCGATCGAGGCGCTGGGCCACCTCGGGGAGCCGGCCGTCCCGCCCTTGGTTGACGCCCTTGGCGATAACAGTGGACCGATCCGCGCGGCTGCCGCCGGGGCCTTGGTCCAGATCGGTGCGCCCGCGGTCAAAGCCCTCACCGTGGCACTCTCCGGCGAGAACCTCGATTCGCGCCGGCTCGCTGCCGGGGTCCTGGACAAGCTCGCCTGGAGCCCCGACCGGGGCGAGTCCGGCGCCGCGTACTGGGTGATCAAGGGCGACTGGGCCAAGTGTGTCGAGCTCGGTGCCCCGGCCGTCCCGGCGTTGATCGTCACCTTGCGGGACTTGAACGTCCGGAGCGACCCGGCCGCCGCCGCGCTCGTCGACATCGGCGCCCCCGCAGTCGAACCGCTAATCGCCGCGCTCCGGGAGGTGCGGGACTGGCATGTCCGCTATGCCGTCGTCGGCGTGCTCGGCCGGATCGGCGATCCGCGCGCGGTCGAGCCGCTCGTCGCCTCGCTCGGTGACCGGGACGTCGTCCGCGCGGCCGCGAGGGCGCTCGTCGGGATCGGCGATCCGCGCGCCGTCGAGCCGCTCATCGCTGCGCTCGACGATCCGTGCGCCTGCGCGTCGGCCGCCGCGGCGCTCGGCGACCTCGGTGACTCCCAGGCGGTCGTACCGCTGATCACCGTGCTCGGCGGAGCCGACGCTGGCGCGCGCTCGGCCAGTCGCCGAGGCCCTCGGCAAACTCGGCGACGCCCGCGCCGTCGAGGCCCTCATCCCCCTGCTGCAAGACCGCGAGTCACCTGGGATCCACGCGGTGGCCGCCAGGGCCCTCGGCCAGATCGGCGACCTCGGCGCCAAGGAGCCGCTCACCGCGGCCCTCCAAGACCCGAGCCCGCAGGTCCGTGAGGCGGCGGAGGCGGCACTCGAACGCTTGGCAGTCACCCAGCTCTCGGGCGAGCCTGCGCCAGACCGGCGGGCGACGGAGCTGTCACCCGCGACCGAGCGGCCGTGGTCCGACCGGCCGCCGGATGTCGGCGACATCGTCGTGATGACGCGCCACTACGAATTCGATGAGGCCACCGTTCCGGCGCTGCTGGCCGGTCCCGACAGCGGCATGGACGGGACGGAATGGCGGATCGAGCGAATCGCCACCGACCCTACCTACGTCCGGGTCGGCCCGGGGATCCTGCAGCAGGCGAGCGAGCCACACGTCGAACTCGTGCTGGTCGCCGGGCTGTATCGTCATTGGGCACCCGTCGACAAGTCGGAGCTCCCGGCGGATCTCGGTGCGGCGACCGAGATGCGCGCCAAGGGCAAAACCGTGGCCGAGCAACCCGGCTACACGATGATGTTGATCGATTCCGACGCCTACCGACGCCACTTCCCCGACAAGCCGGCGAACCAGCAGTTCCTCGACGAATGGCAACGAGCGGACCGCCGGGCGGCGGGTTTCGTCGCCCCTCGCTGAGGAGGCCTAACGGTCATCGAGAGGAAGCTATGGGCGTCCGAGGGCCGTTCGCCTCTCGCCAACCCGCCGGCCCGGAGGCATGGTGGCGGGCGTCGCGGGGGCCATGACGCGCGGCCCAGAAACGTGCCGCCGGGACCGCGCCGAGCCACTGGCGAGACCGACCCGCGTCGTGGGCGCCATCGCGCGCCAAAGGAGGGGTCTCAGCCATGCCCAGACGCATTCGCTCCGTGGTGGCATTCCCGGCCGCCCTGGCGCTCGCGGTCGTGCTCGCGACATCGGTGCTCGGAACCGTGCCAACTCCACCGGTTTTCCCGATCACCAACATCCCGGGACCGGCCGCGACGCTCGTCCAGCCGATGCCGGTGGACGTCCTCTCCATCTCTGCGTGGACGAAGACGATCAACCAGTCTGGTGGGCAGCCACAGGGGATCCTGATCCGCAGCCACTACCCACCCAACAACGACTCCGGCTGGCACACGCACGCCGGTCCGGTTGTCCACATGATCGTCTCGGGCGGCATGTGGCTCTATAACGACAAGTGCGAGAAGACCTGGTACGGGGCGGGACAGGGCTTCGTGACCGGGCTCGGGGTCCACAAGTCGATCACCGTGGACGCCACCGACTTCTACGTATTCACCCTTCTACCGGCTGATTACTCCGGTCCGTTCATCGAGCCCGCGGCAACCGCCCCCAAATGCGCTAGCTGAGCTCGCGACGCTTGACACTGAGGAGGCGGCCACGTCCAGCCGCCTCCTCTGCCGTTCCCCTTGACGTGCGCCGCCGAAGCGGTGCACTGATTTCGCCCGGGGTGTCACCCGGGAGTGGCGCACCGGGCGTCCGGGGGCCGTTCGCCTCTCGCCAGGCTGGGTTGCCGCGGTCATCGTGGCCTCTCGGAGGCACCATGCAGGGCTGGAGAACGGAACGCCCGCCGGGCCTGAGATCGCACTCATTGCTCGTCCTGGTGGCGGTCGTCGGGGTTGTCAGCCTCCTGTTCCTTGCCCTCTTCCGTCCCGACATCGGCTTCACGATCTACTTCCCGTAGGTACAGGCAGCGGCGAGGGACCGCCGGTATGGCGCGCGACGTGATCGTCGACACCGTGGAAGGCCGTCATGACCGCCACGGACGTCACTTCGGACTGGCCTACGGCACCGACGTTGCCACCGACGACAGAGTCCGGTTCGTGGTGTTGTCCGCGGAAACAGTGAACCGGCTGCGGGAGGCTCTCAAGCTCGGGGTTGTCCGCGTCGACGGTGTAACCGAGGCGTTCTTCGTACCGGACGACCGGGACCCCTCGGACATCGTCGTCGTGGATGGGCGCCCAAACTAGCCCGGCCGGTTGCAGCAATCGGCTCCCGAACCAGACCTTCACCCGCGTCCGGCTCCGCCCCGGGCGCTCCGCTCACTGGGTCAGGTTTCGCTTCTCGAATTCGGCTGGGTTTGCGCTGCACGAACCACGGGTCCGACAGCGACCCGAGAATCCCTCCTGAACCGCCCGGGCCTCATCCTCCAGCAGTGGACCGATGACTTCGATTGGGCGTTGGCCGCGTGCGAAGACTTCACGGCATGGCAAGGCGAGCGTGGGGTTCCCAGGATCGGCGCCAGTCAGAGCCCGCAGCTCACCCTCGCGCAGTCCGAACACCACACGCGACACGCCAGCCCAGTAGATGGCTCCGGCGCACATGGCGCACGGCTCGGTGCTGGTGTAGAGCGTGGCCGCCGCCAGCGCCTCACGGTCAACGTGGAGACAGGCCTCGCGGATCAGGTTGAGCTCGGCGTGACCGGTGCAGTCCGACTCGGTCACCACCGTGTTCTCGGCCTCGAACTGGACTCGGCCTTCGGCATCGGTCAGCAGGGCGCCGAATGGGTGGTTCCCCCGGTCGCGGGCTTGGCGCGCGAGCTCAAGAGCCCGACGCATCAGCTTCTCAGCTTCGGGTCCCGGTCGTCGCGCGTGCGGTCCAGCCATAGCCCACATTCTTCCACCGTTCAATACGGACAACGCAGCTCGGGAAGCGGGCGGAGTATATGTCGAACATCACCCGACTCCTGAACCGACTGCTACGGCCCAATCGGGGTCCGCAGCCACGAGCGCGGCGCCCACGCGCCGATGATCGACGTGGGCACGATCGCCTCCCGAGTCGCGCGGCAGTACGTCAACCGGGTGTCACTTCGGTGTCTGTCCCGTCGGCGGTGCAAGGGCGCACCACTTCTCAGTGCCGCCCCGGCTAGAGGCGTGCAATGACGCGTCAGCCGTTCTCATTGGTGGCATTCTGGTGTTGAACTGATCCAGACGAGGCGAGGCCATGCTCACGCGAACGATGCTCAGCCGCGGCGCCTTGGCCGTGCTGGGGTCGCTGCTCGTCGTCGGCACGGTGGTTGCCGCGAGCGCGGCCTCGGGCACCTCGACCGCTAGCAGCCACGCCGGAGCCTCACCGCCGGTTGAGGCCGTCGACAAGTCGGCAAAGCCACGCGAGTCCCCGGAAGCCACCGAGACGCCCGAGCCCACCGAGGCCGCGGAACCTGCCGACGCGCCTGGCGGGCCGATCTCCGCCGTCGACGCAGGGGTGTTCGTCGCGCGGCTGAAGGCGGCCGGCATCACGGTGAGCGCGAGTGACTTCGCAGCGATGGCAGCCAAGGTCGGCGTCGGCGGGGCCATACGCGCTTTCGCGTTCGCGAAACAGAGCGGCAGGTCCGCGGCCGACATCGTGGCCATGGCCCAGGGTGGCCAGGGCTGGGGTCAGATCGCCCACACGCTCGGCCTCAATCCTGGCATCGGCTGGATCATGAGCGGCGGGCATGGCAAGAACCACACGAACGGCTCCGCCAAGCCCAAGGTTTCAGACTGACACGGGTTCCCGATTCCGCGGCGCCCCACCACACCGGAATCGGCTGAATAGGTGGACGCTGCATCCGGTCGCGCCGCCCCTCTCGTGTGATTGGTGCACGCCGATGCCACCCGAAGGCGCCGTCGCCGGGCCTCCTTCAAGAGCCCGTGGGGCTAGGCGGGTCGGATCGTCGGCCGGGAGCCCGTAGCCTCGCCCCGGCTCCGCACCGGGCGACCGCCCCGCCTGTCTCGCGGATGACATCAACGATGGTGGCCCCTTGCTCGACGTGGGACCCATCGCGCGCCCATCCTGACGGCACGCACTCACCGCTCGTTCCCGTCCCCGGGAATGAGGCGAGTGTGGCAGGGGGGGCCAAGGCCATGACTCAGCAAATCGCAGCGCCCAGATACCGCCGCACGGCTCTCATCGTCGTCGCGTTGCTCCTAGTCGCCCTTGCGGTCGGTGCGGTGACGGCCGTCAACCTGTTCCCTGCGCGGGCGGATCAGCAGGCGGCCGACGAGTCGACCCGCATGAACGAGTTCCGGGCAGGCGAGCGCGCCAGCCTGACGCAGGCGGCCAGCCAGACGACGAGCCTGAACGAGTTCCGGGCAGGCGAGCGCGCCAGCCTGACGCAGGTGACCGGACGAGTTCCGGGCAGGCGAGCGCCTCAGCCTGACGCAGGCGAGCGCCCCAGCCTGACGCAGGAGTCGACCAGCATCAACGAGTTCCGGGCAGGCGAGCGCGCCAGCCTGACGCAGGTGGATGCTCCACTAGGCCGCTGAACTCGCGCTCGGCAAGCTCCGGGCAGGGTCGCCCGACGTAACGGCCACCGGCTCCGCGTCGGGCGCTCCGCTCCGTTCGCGGGATGGGACGCGCACCGGGGCGTCCGGGGGCCATTCAGGCGCTCAACGGGCTGAGCCAGGAGATGCTCCTGAGCCAGGCAAAGAACACGAACAGCGCGTAGGCCATGAGCAGGAGGAACGCGGAGCCCGCGAGGCCGACGAGGGTCGCGAGCGCCCTCCAGCCCCGTGACGGTCCGGCCACGGTGTTGCGCAGCGTCCAATACTCGTACGCGGCGCTGAGCTCGACGATCGAGGCCACGAGGCAGAGGAGCCCCAGCGCCACGCCCTGCGGAGTGTGGCCCAGCAGGAGCACCAGCGCCGGCAACAGGAAGACGAGCCCGAGAATGCCCGGCCCCCAGAATGTTCCGATGGCGCACCAGATGAGGGGAATCAGCACGAGGATTGCGATGATCGCGAGCCAGATCACGGATCGACTCCACCAAGGCGGCACGGGCAACCGCGCATCGCATCGCCGTCATGGATACGCGACCACGTGCCTCCGCTCACAGGGCCACCCGGCCTCAATGCAGGAGTTGCGCCAGAGACAGCGGGCGCACGTGATCATCACCACGGACCCCCGGCTCCGCACCTGGCGCTTCGCTCCGTTCGCGGGGTGGGACGCGCACCGGGTGCGGGTGGCCGTTCGCCTGTCGCCAGATCCGTGAAGCGCGTCTACGCACTCCGCTCGGGCAGCCTGAACATCGAGAGGCAGGCGTCGAGGTGCTCGAGGCTGACGGGGTAGAGGTCACGCTGCCAGTTCTCGCGTCGAAGCAGGTATCGGTGGTTAATGACAGGGCTGCCGCGAGGCGCGACCATGTCCTCCCCGTTCGGCTCGTAGCCCAGCTTCTCCGAGACACGCCGTGAGGCCTCGTTCCCATCCAGAGCCCCTGACAGCGCGGCCGTCGCGCCGAGACCTTCGAAGGCCAGGTGGAGCACGCCGGCGCGCATCTCTGTTCCATACCCCTGGCCCTGGTGACGGCGGCCGAGCCACGAGCCCGTCTCGACGACCCGTAGCGTCGCGAAGTCCGTCGCCCACACTTCTTGGATCCCGATGGGCTGTCCCGCGTGGAACACGGCGAGGGGCAGGCGCCACGCCTCCGGCGTCCAGGAGGCGCGCGTGCCCCAGAGGAACCGCAAGAACGACCACTCGAACTCCGGGGATCGCAGATCGGTCCACGCGACGCGGAACGGCATCTCGCTCGGGTCATGCACGCCCGCGAGCGCGACCTCGAGCAAGGCGAAGATGTCCTCGTCCGTTGGTGCTCGGAGCTCGAGGCGCGGCGTCCGAATCCTGAGCTCGAACAGCGGCCATGGATGGGGCATGCGACCGATTGTCGCAGACCGCCCATGGAGGACAGGACGCGCACCAGACGTCCGGGGGCCGTTCGGACCTCTCGGGACGGCGCGCCGCTAGAGGTAGCCGCCGAGGTTGCTGAGCGCCCCGAACCAGCCAAAGGCGGCCAGCCAGAGGAGGAGCTGCGGACGGCGCCGGAGCTGCCAGCCGAGGAGCCCGACGAGGGGTGCCACCACGGCGAGCTTGAGCGCCACGGCGGACCCGCCGAGGGCCGCCATGAACGGATTGAGTTCCACCCCGTTGTGGGCGAGCGTATAGGTCAGACCATCCGCGATCTGCCCGAAGACGAGGATGCCGACGAACACCATCGCTGCGCCCCGTACGTGCTCGTGTCCCGCGGCGAGCTCCACGTCGACCGGCTCTCGTGCCGCGTGATGGAGCGAAGCCCCAGCACCTGTCGCGGCTCGGGGATCGAGCGCATCGCCAAGGCTTCGCGCCCTCACGATGGCCCTGACTATCGTCCCAATCAAGAGACGACGGAGGTACCAGGTGCAGCCGCGCACCATCGCCTCCGATCGGCCCGCGACTACGCAGTGCGTGGCCCCTCGGCGCCGCGCCGGTCACCCCTCCCCGTTCGCGAGATGGGACGCTCACCGGACTTCCGGGGCCGCTTCATATCTATCGCAGCGTGCAGCCAAAGGCGATCGCGTCGAACCCCGTCTGCGCCAGACGCATGGCCAGCTCCTCGTACACGGCGCTCAGGCCCACAGACGGTCGACGCTCGTGGCCAGATCGACCGCAGAATGGGATGATCCACCGATGACCTCCACGTTCGGGAGTGCGGGGCGGGCGCGCCTCATCAGCATCGCAGCGCTGCTCCTCGCCCTGTCGGCGATCACGCCATCGGCAGTCACCGGCGCCTCGCCGTCGGGCGGCCTGGAGACATTCGATGTCTACCGTCAGGGCGTCTATTCGGAGCAGGCCACCTGGACGTGGTGCACCGCGGCGAGCGTGCAGATCATCCGCAACATCATGTTCGACCGCACCGACCACGGCAGCGCTCAGCAGCGGCAGTACTTCGCCTACATGCGGGCGAACAACCGATACAAGCTTCCGGGCCATCGGGGCGTCGATCCGCAGGGTTTCCTGGCCGGGTTGCGGCACTATGCCGATCCGCGCTACGCACTCGTGGCGAGCCCGACGTTCGACGCCGCCGTGCACTCGGCCGTCACGCGGCTGCGCCTGACCGGCGAGCCCGTCGCGCTGCTCGTCGCCGGTGGACGCCATGCCTGGGTGCTCACGGGGTTCGTCGCGACCGCCGACCCAGCCGAGACCTCGAGCTACCGGGTCGTCAGCGTGCGGGTCGTCGGCCCGCTCTACGGCCGGCAGAGCATCAACGGCTATGACGCGCGACCCGACACGAGCCTTTCGTACGCCGCCCTTCGCCGATTCCTTCTGCCCTATCGCTTCCGATTGGCGAAGACTCCCTGGACCGGTCGCTTCGTGACGATCCAGGTGATCCCCGATCCGGGTAGCGCGGGCTTCTCAGGCGACTGGCGGTCGCGGTGGGCGACGCGCATGAACGCGTCTGCCAGCCTCGCCGGCAGCGATGGCTCCGTCCCCGGGCGCGCCGCCGCGTCGACATAGGCCCGCCAGCATCCTTGTCATGTCCGAGACCGGAGACGACGCTCGCGAGCGTGCCTGGGCCGCCGTCCACGACGCCATCGCGAAGATGCCCGGCTGGGCCGTCGGGCCGTGCGTCTGCCACGGCGAGGACGAGTCCTACCGGGGGCGACCGAAATCGCGGCTCTCGACGCTCTAGTGGCATTGCTGGGGCCCGCCAACGCGCGATCTCGTTCGTCCTCGTCGGCTGGTGGCTCGGGGCGTTCTATCTCGCTCTTGCCTGGTTCCTCTGCGTCATCTTGATCACCCTGCCGATCGGTCTCGTGATATTGAATTGGGTCGGCATGGTCATGACGCTGCTCGGGTACTAAGCCGCCGCTCGGAGGATGGGATGCGCACCGGGCGTCCGGAGGCCGTCTGATCTCGGGCGGCCGGTAGCACAGGCGGTAGCATACGGGCCGGATTCGACCCCTCGCGCCGTCCGGCGACCGCCCAACCGAGCACGAATTGGGACGAAGCCGGACGGATTCGGACCCCCTGGCCGGGACTGTTAATCGCTTGGTCGTAGGTTCGAATCCTACCGCCGGAGCCAATTCCCCCGCATGAACGACCGGGGGCGGGCTGTCGGTGTTTGACGGTCGAGGGCGTGGGGCGCATGCTCGTCGAACCGAGGGGGAGGCACGGGAGCGATACCGCTCCCCATCCGCCCGGCGTCCCACACGGTCGCCAGACTGTCGCGCAGGGCCGATGGCGAGCCCGATCCCTTCGGCAGCGGGCAGTACAGCTGCCCGAAGGGCCCATCGGCCCTGGGGGTGAGCCATGCCGTACATAGACCTGCGTTTCTGCGCCCCGCGCCCCGAGGATCTCTCTCGAGGGACGCAGCGACGTCACGAGGTCGAGCGAACCCACGAGATCGAACGCGGGCAGGCGCTCGGCGACAGCCCGCCTCACGACCGCACCTGGACGCGTCTTCTCGCCCGCCTCCGCCGGACCACAGCCTCGGCGCGCAGGCAGGCGGCCATTGAATAGCCGGCGCCAGTCTCCGAGAGGGGGCGAGTGCCTCGTCGGCCGGTACGCCGCTCCACAATCGGGCCCGCGCCGCCCTCCTCGGAGGATGGGTGGGCGCGCCGTGCGTCCGGGCGCACCAAGCACGCGGCAACGACGGGAGGCAGGACCGACAGCCAATGCCTCTTCCGTCTCGTGCGCCCTGGGGGTCTCAACCTGCAGCGGCGGGGGCGTCCCGTAGGTGCGGGATCGGCGTCTCGAGCACAGATGCGGTGTTCGGGAGGGGGCAGATGGAGTGCTTGTTGTGCGACCGAGCGGGCCGGGCGCTCGCCAGCACCGTACCAGTCGGGGTCCTGAGGCCGAGCAGCGCTCAGGAGAACCGCTCGAAGCGCACCATCTCCGCGAGAGGTCGCCGCGCCGTGCCCGGGGCGGACTTTGGCCGGGTCCCCTCCTCGGTCGGGTAGCCGAGCGAAACGAGGGTCCGGACCCGCCGGCCCTCCGGGACGCCGAGGAGCGCGGCGACTGCGGCCGCCACGGCCGGCATGATCCAGCCGATGGCTGAGGCCAGGCCAAGTGCTGTGGCCGCGACCAGGATCCGTTCCGCGACCCGCCCTTCGTCGAACGTCTCGATCTCGGGCATTCCGCCGTCCATGACGATGACGATCGCGGCGGCTGCCCCGGCGACGTGACGGGCGTTCGGCGACGCCGCCGCGATCGCGCCGAGCGTCGCCGGCTCACGCACGACGACGAACGTCCATGGCTGGCGGTTGGAGCCGCTGCCCGTCCAGCGCGCGACCTCGAGGATCTCCGTGAGGAACTCATCCGGAACGGGATCGGGACGGAAGGAGCGCACGGAGCGCACCCGCCGCATCGTGCGCAGGAGCTGGCGGGCGGGCTGGGGGTCGGTCATGGTCGAAAGGGGTCAGGCACCCCACGAGCCCGAGTGCCCGACACGGTCGATCTCGATCGTGAAGACCTCGCGGGGGCTGCGCCGCTGGTAGAGCTGTCCGAGGTACTTGAGCGACATGCGGTCGATCCAGGCGAGATCCTCGTCGGGCCGGATGTCGACCACCCGGCCGCTGACCGAGAGCCAATGCCACGGGTTCTTCGTGCTGACGATCGACACCGATACCTGCGGACGACGGCGAACGGCCTGCCCCTTCCGCGAGTCCACGGGCGAACTGACGGTGAGATGCGTGCCGTCGAAGTCCACCCACATCGGGAAGGTCACGATCTGACCAGCGTCATTGAGATAGGAGACATGTGCCAACGCCGGCTCGTCGAACAGATCGCGCATCGCTTCGGGGACGGAAGCGGTCACGGGAGCTCCTGGGTCCCAAACTGGTTGCCGCTGCAAATACTAGCCGCCTCCGGCGCTGAACCATCAGGGCCGAGAAGCCGGAAGCCGTGAGTGGCAGATCTCGATCTGGGACGCCTTGATCATTCGGAGCCGCCGAGACCGCCGGGTGCCGACGCGTTCTCAGCGAGGATCTGGCCGATAGCACGACGTTTGGCTCGGTCGTCGTCGAGAACCCGTTCGTGTCGACTCGCTAGCCTCCAGGGGTGGCGGCACGCTCTCGTGGCTGGCGTCCAGCATCAAGCGGTCGTAGAAGAGGCGGATCGTCACCCCTCGATCGCCCTCGTGCGGCCGGTCGCCTCGCCGTAGGCCCACAGGTCGATCTCGGGAGGCTCGATGCCCTGACTGGTCAAGGCGGTGCAGACCTGGCTCCGGTGGTCCGTGCCGTGATGGATCGCCTGCGCCAGGCGCAGGCCGGTCGGCTGGTGGAACTCCCATCCATCGCCGCGCTCGACGAGATCGGCCTCCGGGTCCGGGTCGCCGGCCAGGATGTCGCGCCATGCGGCGCCGTTGGCCGCGATGGCCGCCCGAACGTCGCCGAGGGTCACGTTCGACTCCTCGTCGATCGGCGCGGGCTGCTCGCGGAAGAACGAAAGATACCAGCCGTCGCTCGAGACCAGGTGCGCGAGCGTGGCCATGATCGGGCCGTAGGTCCCGGGCGTGGAGGTTGCCAGCTGCTCGCGGGTGAGGGTGGCGCAGGCGTCGATGAGTCGTTCCGTCGCCCAGATGTGGTGGGCGAACGCCTCATCGAGGAGGGAGGTCATCGCGACACCCCGGGCGCGTCCGCCGCGCCGGCCTTCGTCGCAACCTCACCGATGATCGCGACGACCTCGGCCGGGCGCGACCACATCGGCCAGTGGCTCGTCGGCAGGTCGATCCAGGTGATGTCGTGGAGCTCGGGGATGCCCGCGAGGAACGACCACTCCGGGTGCTCCTTCGCGTACTTCTGGTAGTCGGTTGCCGAATACCCGGTCGCGATGATCGTCGAGGGGATGTCCAGACGAGTGTCATTCGTGAACTCGTAGCCCTCGCGCAGCAAGGCACCGGGGACCGGGACTGCTCGCTCGCGGAACTCAGCCTGCTGCTCCTCGGACAGGCCATCAAGGTTCTCCTCGGCCGCGAGGTCGTCCCAGACGAGCGGCTTCTCGACGTCAGCGAAGTCGGGGTCGAGGGGCGGCTTCCCGGGCGCGGTATCGACGTAGACCATCGCGGCGATCCGCTCAGGTACGCGGTCACTCGCCGCATAGCCCGAGTACCCGCTGGCACTGTGGACCGCGAGGACGACCGGAGCGTCGGCCGCTTCGATCGCCCGGATGATCGCTTCGACGTGGTCGGCGAAGTGGATCGAGGACCGGTCGGCGTCGGCCGACTCGAGGCCGGGCAGCGTCAGGGCGGTCACGTCATGGCCGTCAGCGCGGAGCTTCTCGGCCACCTCGTCCCACGCCCACGCTCCGAGCCAGAACCCGGGAACCAGGATGATCGGTGCACTCATGGGCGTCTCCTCTGCGGTTTCGTCGAAGGCTGGGGGCCGATGTGACGGCCATTGGGTTCGAGCTCGATGGAGACCGGAACGTTCATGATGACGCTCGATTCGTTTGACGGGCCGACCCCACGCGCCTAGGCTCAGGTCTGGGACACTGCGCCGCATACGCGAGGCTGCCCGAGGGATGGAGGGATCGCAATGATTCGGCGGATCACCGGGATCATCCTTGGAGTGGTGGCCTTCTTCATCGTGTACTGGCTCACTGGCGGGCTGGCGACACCGGCCACGCCCAACTGGGCACTGGCGATCCTCGTCGGCCTGGTGGTGGCTCTCATCTGGCCGTGGATCATGGGCCTGATCGTGGTCAGGCGCGCTCGGCAGCGCCGCCAGAACGAGATCGACCAGGAGGTCCAGAAGCAGCTCGCGCAGCAGAACAAGCCACCCTCCTGATCTCGGGCCAAGCGCGCCGCCCGCCTGACTGCGGCTGATCGCGCGCGCCGCTGTCCACCGCCGAGGGCTGGCTCGAACCGCACGACCGCAACTACCGCCGATTTCACATGCGTCGGGGATGAATCCCCACCCAGATGAGCTGGACGGACTCGCCGTCGCGCAACGACTCGCCAAACCAGGCGAGCGGTTCGTCGGACCGTCGCTGTCTGAGCAGGGGCTGGTTCGACGACGCCCCGCGGACCGTACAATCCTCGGAGCAATGACGGACGTGTCCGAGCCCCATCCGATCCCCCTGCCTCGCACGACCTTCAACTTGCCGGACGGCAGGCGGATCCACGTCTACGGGGCCGTCCGCGGCACTCCGCCGCCGAGGCTCGCGACCGTGGAGTCGACCGGCCTCCACATGCGCCGCGACGAGCTCAGCGCGTCGTGGATCGCGGTGAGCCCGGCCCGGAACGTTCGGCCCGACCGCTCCGACACGAGCGTCTCGGGCGTGATCCCCGCCAGCCCGGCGGAGCGTTTCGAGTGCCCGCTCTGCCCGGGCGGACCGGAGCTCGCCTTCAGCTACGAGGCCGCCGTCTTCGACAACCGGTTCCCGTCGTTCGTGCCGCTGCCGCCGCCAGTGCCGGACCCGGCGGACCCGCGCTACGGCGCGTCCCTGGGCAAGTGCGAGGTCGTGATGTTCACCGAGCGCCACGAGGCCACCTTCGCGACGCTCACCGCGGAAGAGACCGCCCGGGTCGTGGCCGTCTGGACGGACCGGACCCGTGAGCTCTGGCGGGACGGCCGGTTCGCATTCGTCATGCCGTTCGAGAACCGGGGCAAGGAGGTGGGGGCGACGCTCTCCCACCCCCACGGCCAGATCTACGCGTTCGGCCACCTGCCTCCGCAGATCGAGAGACGGGTGGCCGCGCTCGCGGATGGCCGCGCCCGGACTGGCGGATGCGTGAGCTGTCGCGTCGTCGCCGAGCAGCTCGTCTCGGGCCGGACCGTCCACGACGACCCGCATTGGGCTGTGGGAGTCCCGTTTGCCCCGCGCTGGCCGTACGAGGTGCACGTTCGGGCGATCCGCCACGGGGCGCGCCGGCTTGCCGACCTGGCGCCCGCGGAAGCCCGGTCGCTGGCCCGCGCGCTCCACGTCGTTGCGGAGCGCTACGACGGCCTCTTCGGGTTCGAGCTGCCATACATGATGGTGGTCCAGGAGGCGCCCGCCGACGCCGATGACTGGCACCTCTCGGTCGAGTTCCTTCCGCTGCACCGTTCGGCTCGGCTGACGAAGATCCGGGCGTCGGTCGAGACCGCGACGCTCCTGTTCATCAACGACACGCTGCCCGAGGCCAGCGCCGCGCAGCTCCTGGCCGTCCCCGTCCAGCCGCGCGACGAGCACCCCGGCTTCGCCGTGACCGCCGTCCCGTGACGATCGATCGGGCAGCCGCCCTCGACGCCAGGCTGGGCGTCGAGGCACTCCGCGCGCGCCTGGTCGAGCTGGAGCCTCTCGCGGCTGCCGACCCCGGCGCGATCCGGATTGTCCGGGCGCCCGGTCGGGTCAACCTGATCGGGGAGCACACCGACTACAACCTCGGCTTCGTGCTCCCGGCAGCGATCGACCTGGAGATCCGGATCGCGTTCGTGCCGACCGCCGATCGCCGGGTGGAGCTGGTCGGCGGCCCGATCGGCGAGCGGGTCGGCTTCGACCTTGACGCGATCGGGCCGCGCCGGGGCAGCCTGGATCGACTATGCCGCCGGGACCGCCTGGGCTCTCGGCGAGGCGGGAATCGCGATGCACGGCCTGCGCGGCGTGATCGTCAGCTCGCTGCCGACGGGGTCCGGGCTCTCGTCGTCGGCGGCGATCGAGCTGGCTGCCGCGTGGGCGCTGGCGGATCAGCCTGGGGGTGGCGTCCCGGCGCTGGAGCTCGCGCAGGTCTGTCAACGGGCCGAGAGCGCCTACGTCGGGGTCAACTGCGGTCTGATGGACCAATTCGCAAGTGCCTGCGGCGTGGACGGCGCGGCGGTCCTGCTCGACTGCCGCTCGCTCGACCACCGCGAGGTGGTCCTGCCGCTGGCCACGCACACTCTCGTGGCGCTCCACTCCGGGTCGCCAAGGAGCCTATCCGCGAGTCAGTACAACGCCCGTCGGGCGCAATGCGAGGCGGCCGTGGCCGCGCTCGCCAGGAAGGACCCGTCGATCGGCTCGCTGCGCGACGTCACTCCGGCGATGCTGCCCCGGATCGCCATGCTCGTCGACGACACGACGTTCCGGCGCTGCCGTCACGTGGTGACCGAGAACGCCCGTGTCGGCGAGACACTCGCGGCACTGGAGGCACATGACCTCGCCGCGGTGGGCCGGCTCTTCGCGGCCAGCCACGCGTCGCTGCGGGACGACTACGAGGTGAGCTCGCCCGCGCTCGATGCGCTGGTCGAGATCGCGGGCTCCGTCCGCGGCGTCGTGGCGGCCCGCATGACGGGGGCGGGCTTTGGCGGCTGCACCATCAATCTCGTGGAGCGCGATGCAGTCGAGACGCTCCGCGCCGCGGTCATGGAACAGCACCCGGCCCGAACGGGCCTGACCCCGCGGGTCTTCGTTGTCGACGCGGTGGCCGGAGCCGGCGTGGTCGACGGCTGACGCCTGCAGCCGGCGTCTCCTGCCGAAACCTCCAGGTAGACGGCAGGCGAGCCCGCAGGCGGCCGCAGCCCGGTCGGGGCGTCGTCGCACGAGCACAGCCCACAGGCGGCCGGAGGCGGCCGGGCGTCGTCCACGAGCACGGCCACACCGCTCGAGCGGGACCGACGACCAGCACGTGACTCGCTGGTTGATGCGCCGCGAGTCGCCGACGAGCTCAGGCCTCGGCGAACAGGTGGCGCGAGATCACGTGATCCTGGTATTCGGGCGCAAGCTCACAGAAGTAGCCGCTCCAGCCCCAGACCCGAACGATGAGGTCTCGATGGCTCTCCGGATGCGCCCTTGCGTCGAGGAGCCGGTCGGCGTTGAGCGCGTTGAGCTGCAGCTGCTGACAGCCGAGGCGCGCGAATGTGCGCACGAGCAGGGCGACCTTGCGGATCGACTCCGCGTCTGCGAAAACCGAGTCGGAGAGCTCCAGCGTGATCGGTCCGCCGTTGCAGACACGCCGGTAGTCGATCGTGGCGTACGACTGGAGGACGCTGATCGGTCCGCGAAGGTGAGTTCCGGGCGTTGGGGCTAGATTGGCGCCGAACGGGTCGCCTCGCCGCCTCCCGTCGGCCGTCGCACCGACGACCGGCTCCGCGAGCGGACCCCCGTCCCGTCCCCGGGCAAGCCACAGGTAGTACATCGCGGACCCGGTTCCCGGGCGCACGATCGCGCCCGACGGCGGCGTCTCGGCCTCGCACGCATCGGCGAGCCAGTCATAGAGCAGGCGCAACATGTCGTCGGCGGCGGGCTCGTTGAGGCCGACGCGCGGGCTCTCGTCGGCGAGCCGCCGACGGAGTGCTTCATGGCCGACGAAGTCCGCGACCAGCGCGGTAGACAGCTCGCCGGGATCAGCGTCGGCGAGCTCGAAGACGTGCCGGCGAACCGCCGCGAGGGCGTCGGCGGCGCTTGCGGCGGCGGCACCGTGGATCCCGAAGTTGCGGTACCGGGCTCCCTGGCCGTGATCGATGCCGACCTCGAGCGCCCCCCGCATGAGCACGGAGTAATAGGGTGCCGGCGCCCAGAGGAGCCGGTCGTAGGGGATGACGCGCTCGCGGACCTGGCGCTGGATCTCGGACTTCGTCCGGGCCAGGATGGTGTCGAAGGACGATCCGTCCGCGAGTCCTTCCCGTACCGCCACGTCGGCGGCCGCCGGGAAGGAGACGGCGCCGATGTTGGGCACGTCCATGCCGCGGCCCGGGATGATGAACTCCCAACAGGCGGCCACCGTGTAATCGCGCGCGTCCTCGAGCGCGTACCCGTGCGCTGCCAGCGCGGGAATGACGACGTCATCGTTTGCGTACTGCGGGAAGCCGAGGCCCTTGCGGGTGAGCTCGGTGGCGAGCTCGAGGAGCGCGAGCTCCGTCTTGCCGGTGATCCGCAGGTTGACCTTCGGGTCGATCAACCCGACATCCCGTGCGACCCGGAGCGCCATCCACGTGAGCGGGTTCACCGCGTCTCGCCCATCCGGCGTCAGACCCCCGAGCGTGATCGTCTGGCCGTTGTCGCCCTGCTGAATGCCGGGATACAGGTCGGAGTCGCGATTGAGGGCGATGAAGAACTCGGCCAGCAGGTCCTCGGCTGCCGCGTCGTCAAGCCTCCCGGCCTCGAGATCGGAGGCCAGATAGGGCCACAGGTACTGGTCGAGGCGTCCGAGCCCGACGTGGTGGTGGCCGGAAAGCCAGACGACCGCCTGGAGCAGACGAAGCGCCTGGAGCGCCTCGTGGAATGTGCGCGGTTGCTCCGCGGGGACGTGTTCGAGCGCGGTCGCGACATCGTCGTTGCCGAGCCGACGCGCCTCCGATGCGTAACGTCCGGCGAGGGCGAGCACGGCGTCGATCGTCTCGATCGCCGCGTCGAGGAACTCGAGCCCCTCCTCGTGGTCGGCGGACGCCATGCGTGCCCGGGTCTCGCTCGCCACCTGCCGCCGACCGAGCAGGCCCTGCGCGAGAGCCGTCTCCCAATCGGCGCACACGTTGTTGATCAGGCCGCCCTCGTGCAGCGTTCGGAGATCGGTCAGCGCGGCCAGGTCGCCGCTCGAGTAGATCGGCGGAACGGCCGGCAGCGTCCGCGTGAAGACGATCAGCTCGTCCGGTTCGATGACGACCTGCTCGGCCTCACACATGCGGCGGGTCAGGCGCGCCATCCGCCTCGGCCACGAAAGGTCCTCGCGATCACATTCGGCGACGAGATTCGGGGTGCCGGGCTGGCGGTACCGACGGAAGCGACCATCTCGGGTCCGTGCCCGGAGGCCTTCCAGCCGCTCGTTCATGCGACTCGTACCTCGATGCCCGCCCGCCGGAATGGGCGAACATCCGCGTTCGGCGCCCGGTCCTCGTCGAAGCCAGGCCGGTACGTCATGCCGCAGGCTGCGTACTTCCCGCCCGCGGCCCGGTTGTAGGGCAGAAGCTCCACGCGCACCAGGGTCCGCTGGGATGCGACGGCGGCGGCGATCGCGGTGAGGTTCTCGTTCGTGTCTGTGACGCCCGGCACGAGCGGGACGCGGGCGACGAACGGTCGTCCAAGCTCCGCCAGCAGCGCGAGGTTGCGGAGGATCGGCGCGTTGTCCTGGCCGGTCCAGCGCCGATGCGCGGCGGGATCCATCAGCTTCAGGTCGAAGAACACCAGGTCGGCGCGTCGGGCGAGCGATGCGAACGCCCCCGACCCGCCGAAGCCACACGTGTCGACCACGATGTGCACGCCGGGCAGAAGGTCGATGACTTCAGCCACGAAGCTGGCCTGGGCCAGTGGCTCGCCGCCGGAGAAGGTGACCCCGCCCTCATTGGCGGTGAGGATGCTCGACTGCCGGCCGAGGAGCTCGGCGAGCTCGGCAGCTTCGTAGCGCCGCCCCACCGTTCGCTCGCCCGTCGACGAACGCATGACCTGGGGCGCGGGGTCCAGCCCCTCGGGGTTGTGGCACCAGGTGCACGCCAAGGGACAGCCCTTCAGGAAGACCGTCGTGCGGATCCCGGGCCCATCGTGGATGGTGAACTCGCGGATGTCGAATACCATCCCGGTCGTCATGGCCGCGGGCTCCGAGCGCCATGCAACGTTGCGTGCTCGCGGCGGCCCGGTAGCGCCCGGGCGGCATGCTCAATCCCTCTCACCGGAGTGGCCTCCCGGACGCTGCGGGAAACGTTCGCCCCTGGATCGTCTCGACCATCGCCCAGAAGTTGTCCATGGGCGTGTCGAGCTGGACGTGGTGGGTCGGCCCCAGGATCAGGCCGCCGTGGCGGCCGATCGTGCGCAGCCGCGTCCGGACTTCGGCGCAGACGTCTTCGGGCGAGCCGAAGGGCAGGGTGTGCTGCTCGTCGATCGAGCCCCAGAAGCACAGGCGGTCGCCAAACCGACGCTTCAGCTCGTCGGGATCCATGCACGCGGGCTGGACCGGGTTGAGGACGTCGAGGCCGATCTCCACCAGGTCCGGGATGACGTCCCAGATCATCCCGTCCGAGTGGTACGCCACCTTGACGGCCGGATTGATCGACTTGACCCGCGCGATCAGCTCGGCCATGCGCGGCTTGAGGTGGCGACGCCAGAGCACGGGCGAGATCAGCATGCCCGTCTGCATCCCGACATCGTCGCCGGTCCAGATCATGTCGACGCCCATCGCCGTGAGCCGCTCGGCAGCCCGGAGATGGTAGCGGAACGGGATCTCCAGGATCGCATCCGCGACGTCTGGCTCGGCCACCAGGTCGATCATCATCTGCTCGAAGCCGCGCAGCGCCCATGCGGTTTCCCAGATCGTGGTGACCGTGACGCCGACGATGTAGTACTCCCCGCCGAGCTGCCGGATCACGCGTCCGGCTTCCTCGTACAGCTCCGGCCGGTCGGGATCCGGAGCGCGGTAGGAGGCAATCGCCGAGTCGTCGGCCAGGGGCCTGCCGACCATCTCGGTGTAGTGACCCCTGCCGAACGGAGTCTCGTACGGCTGGGCCCGCCAGGTCACGCCCCATTCGTCCGTGTAGACGTCGTGCCCCTGGTAGTACGAGTTCGCCCAGCCGACCGAGGTGAGGATGAGATCTTCGTCGAGGGCCAGCTCCAGCTCGTACGTGTTGCCGCCGCCGTGCGGATTGTGGGCGTCGGGCAGGGACTCGGCGACGAGGCCGCGCGCCTCGAGGTCCGTCCGAAGCCGATCCGCGAACTCCGGCGTGAAGCTGATCTGCATTGGACAGCGATCGGGCTCGTCGTGAGAGAGGGCGGCGTTGACGCGCTCGCGATGACGCATGCTGCAAGTGTGGCAGCGTCGCCGTGGCCCCGTGGGGCCATGCCCGGCGGTTGGCCGTGGCCCGCGCCGGAACGCACAGCCTGTTGGAACGCACGGCGCCGGCGGAACGTACAACCCGTGGGGCGGCGCGCGCGCTAGATTGGCAGCGGCGGGACGCCGACCCCGGCGACGGCCGGCACAACGACGGAGCAGCAGGATGACCCCTCGTGAACGCGTGCAGCGCGCCCTCGCCCACAAGGAAGCCGATCGCGTACCGATCGACCTCGGGTCATCGATCGTCACCTCGATCGCCAGGGCTGCCTATGTCCCGCTCATGGCACACCTCGGCCTGCCGACCGGCGAGGTGACGATCTACGACCAGGTCCAGCAGCTCCCGTTCCTGTCCGAGGACCTCCTGCGCCGCTTCGCGGTCGATACGCGGATGGTCCAGCTCCCGTCGGCTCACGCCGCCGGCGTGGAGATCCTCGACGATGGCGAGTACTGGGCGATGTACGACCGGTGGGGCTCGAAGCTGCGGATGCCCAAGGCGAGCCCGCTCTACTACGACTGGGTCGAGTTCCCGATCGGCGACCTGACGATGGAGGCGCTCGACGCGTACGGCTGGCCGCAGCCGGACCCGCCGGAGGTGGTGGCGACGCTTCGCGAACAGGCAGAGTGGCTCCGACGGAACACGGACTTCGCGCTCGTCGGGAGCGGGATCATCGGCGGCGGGATCTTCGAGCAGCCATGCAGGACCGTCGGGCTCGAGAAGTTCCTGATGGCGATGGTCACGGACCGACCGGTCGCCGGGCGGCTGATGGACCGGGTCACCGACATCTACATCGAGTCGGTCGACCGCTACCTCGAGCAGGTCGGCGAGTTCATCGACGTCTTCACGTACTGGGACGACGTGTCCACCCAGGACGGCTGGATGATCAGCCCGGAGACATACGTCACGCTCGTGAAGCCGCGCCAGAAGCGACTCTTCGAGGCCATCAGGCGCCGGACGAGCGCGAAGCTCTTCTTCCATTGCTGCGGCGCGGCATCGGAGCTTTACCCACACCTTGTCGAGATCGGGGTGGACATCGTCAATCCGGTCCAGGTCAGCGCGCGCGGGATGGGCACCGACGAGCTGAAGAAGCGTTTCGGGCGCGACCTCGTCTTCTGGGGCGGCGGCGTGGACACCCAGCGGGTCCTCCCGTTCGGGACGCCGCGGGAGGTCCGCGACGAAGTGCGGCGCCGGATCGACGACCTCGCGCCGGGCGGCGGATTCGTCTTCGCGGCGGTGCACAACATCCAGGCGCTCGTCCCGCCGGAGAACATCGTGGCCGCCTTCGAGACGGCCGCCGAGCACGGCGGGTACTGACCTGCGATCCTCCGGGCCCGTGCCCAGGCCGGCCAGGCCAGCAGCGATCGACCGTCGTCGGGATCGTCTTCGCCCTCGTCAACGTGGGCGCCCGTCCCGCCATCGGCGAGGTGTGAGGAGGCCATGAGCACACTCAAGCGCGACGTCGTCAAAGCAGTCCTCGACGGCCAGCGACCGCCGTACGTCCCGTGGTCAATCGGGTTCACCAAGGAAGCGGCCGCGAGACTGCAGCTCCACTACGGATCGGACGCCCTCGAGGCCCGGGTCGAGAACCACTTCGTCAAGCTGGGAAGTGACATCGGCTTCTTCGACGATCTCGGTGACGATCGCGTGCAGGACGTCTTCGGGGTCGTGTGGAATCGCAGCATCGACAAGGACATCGGCATTGTTGAAGGCCGCGTCCTTCCCGACGCGAAGATGGCCGGGTATCGGTTCCCGAATCCGCTGGACCCGCGCTTCTTCTCCGAGATCCCCACGAAACTTGCCGAGTTTCCCGATCGCTTCCGCGTGTTCCAGATTGGCTTCTCCCTGTACGAGCGAGGTTGGACCCTGCGCGGCATGGAGAACCTCTTGATGGATTTCTACGACCACCCCGGATTTGTCCACGAGCTGTTCGAGGCCATCGCCGACTACAACATCGCCCAGGTCCACGAGGCCCTTCGCTACGACATCGATGCCGTGTACTTCGGTGACGACTGGGGCCAGCAGCATGGCCTGCAGATGGGACGACCCCTGTGGCGCCAACAGATCCTCCCGCACCTGAGGCGGATGTACGGCGCCGTCCGAGAAGCCGGCAAGTACGTGATGATCCACTCCGATGGTGACGTGGATGAGCTCTTCGACGACCTGATCGATGCCGGGGTGAGCTGCTACAACCCGTTCCAGCCCGAGGTGATGGACGTCCACCGCCTCCTTCCGGCGTATCGCGGGCGGCTGTGCTTTCACGGCGGCCTGTCGACCCAGAGAACGCTGCCGTTTGGAACGCCCGAGCAGGTCAGGTCGGAGGTTCGAGGATTGCTCGACCTGGGTTCCAGGGGTGGCTACATCTTCTCGGCTGCCCATGACGTCGAGAGCGACGTGCCGCTCGCGAACATGCTTGCGATGATCGAATCAGTGCAAGCGCAGGCGCTCGAGTAGGTCGTCAGGCGGCATGGGTGCACCACGAGTGCGCCGCAAGAGGCGCTGCTCGACCTCCGGGCCGTGAAACGACGCGGACCTCGTCCACCTCGCCGTCGCCAAACGACGGGGCTATTCGATCAACCGCGGCCCGGGTCGCATGGGGTGACGGCTGCTGGACCTGCATTCGGCGCCCGTCAGATAGCCTCGGCAGGCGCTGCCGGCTGCTCCAATCGACCGGCGGCCCGGCCGGACTCCCTTCGCAGGCGGCGCAGCGTCTTCATGACGTCCAGCTCACCCCGCCCGAAGAGGTCGTGCAGTCGGACGTACTCGCGATACAGCTCGTCGTAGACGGCCCGGTGATCGGGGTTCGGGCGGTAGCTCTCGTCGCGCAGGCGGGCCATGTGACGCGACGCCTCGACGATGGTCGCGTACCCGCCGGTCTCCACCCCGGCGGCCACCGCGGCGAACATCGCCGACCCGAGCGCGCTCGTCTGCTGCGAGGCCGCGACGCGGAACTCGCGGCCGGTGACATCCGCGTAGATCTGCATCAGCAGCCGGTTGCGCTCCGGCAGGCCACCGGTGGCCACGACGCGGTCGACCGCCACGCCGCGCGAGCTGAACGCGTCGATGATCACCCGCGTGCCGAACGCCGTGGCCTCGATCAGGGCCCGGTAGATGTGGTGCGCCCGCGTCGCCAGCGTCGCCCCGACCAGCAGGCCGCTGAGATCAACGTCGACGAGGACGGACCGGTTCCCGTTCCACCAGTCAAGCGCGAGGAGTCCGTTCTCGCCGGGGGCCAGGCGCGCGGCCTCCGCCTCGAGCGCCGCGTGGACGCTCAGACCCTCGCTGCGCGCCCGTTCGTGGTACTCGGGCGGCACGCCGTTCTCGACGAACCAGGCGAAGATGTCACCGACGCCCGACTGGCCGGCCTCGAACCCGAAGAGCCCGGGCACGACGCCGTCCTCGACGACGCCGCACATGCCCTCGACGTTGGCCGTGCGCTCTCCGAGCACGACGTGGCAGATGCTCGTGCCCATGATCGCGACGAGCGTGCCCGGCTCGGTGACCGTCGAAGCCGGGACCGCGACGTGGGCGTCGACATTGGCGACCGCCACCGCGGTCCCGGGCCGCAGCCCGGTCCAGCCGGCTGCCCGTTCGCTGAGGCCACCAGCCCGCGTCCCGAGCGATGAGACCTCACGCGACATCTTGTCGTCGACGATCCGCTCGAGTCGCGGGTCGAGGGCCGCGAAGTAGGCGTTCGAGGGAAAGCCCTCGCCCTTGGACCAGATCGCCTTGTAGCCCGCCGTGCAGCTGTTGCGCGTCTCGACGCCGGCGAGCTGCCAGACGACCCAGTCGGCGCCTTCGATAAGCCGGTCAGCAGCCGCGTAGACCGCCGGCGCTTCGTCGAGGATCTGGAGGGCCTTCGAGAAGAACCACTCGGACGAGATCTTGCCGCCGTAGCGCGGCAGCCATGCCTCGGCCCGCTCGAGGGCGACGGCGTTGATCCGGTCCGCCTCCGGCTGGGCGGCATGGTGCTTCCAGAGCTTCACCCAGGCATGCGGCTCCCGACGGTACCCGTCGAGGAAGCAGAGCGGCGTTCCATCGGCTTTCGTGGGGAGCATCGTGCACGCGGTGAAGTCGATGCCGATGCCGATCACGTCGGCGGGATCCACGCCGCTCTCGGCCAGGACACGGGGGACCGCATGCTGGAACGAGGCGATGTAATCGGCCGGATCCTGGAGTGCCCAGTCGTGCTCCAGCGTGACGTCGAGGTCCGGTTCCGGAAGCCGCTCGTCGATGACTCCGTTGGCATACGGGTGAACCGCGGTCGCGAGCTCGCGGCCGTCGGCCACGTCGACGATCACGGCGCGGGCCGATTCGGTGCCAAAGTCCACCCCGATGGTGTAGCGCCTGTCACTCATCATTCGCCTCCTTGCCGGCCTGGGCCGGGAACCGCCCCGGTCATTGACGCTCGACCGGCTGGCCGTAGTAGGCGGTCGGTCCGTGCTTTCGTCCGAAATGGCGCTCCAGAAGGCGAGCCGAGATCGGCTCGACGGCCGGCGCGAGGATCGTGGTCCGATAGGCCATCGACGCCACCGCCTCGAGGGCGATCGCGTTCGCCGCAGCCTCGGCGGGGTCCGCGCCCCAGGTGAACGGACCGTGCGCGGCCACCAGCACCGCCGGCATCTCGAGCGGATCGAGGGCGAGGCCGTCGAGCGTCTCGATGATCACGTTGCCGGTTTCGCGCTCGTACTCGCCGTCGATCTCGGCGGCGGTGAGTGCCCGCGTGACCGGGACGGGTCCGTGGAAGTGGTCCGCGTGGGTCGTCCCGAGACACGGAATGGGCCGGCCGGCCTGTGCCCAGGACGATGCGAACGAGGAGTGCGTGTGGACGACGCCGCCTACCGACGGATACCGGCGATACAGCGCCAGGTGTGTCGGCGTGTCTGAAGACGGGCGGTATGTGCCCTCGAGAACGGCGCCATGAGCGAGGTCGACGACGACCATGTCCGAGGGCCGCAGCCGGGCGTAGGCGACGCCGCTCGGCTTGATCACGAGCACACCCCTGTCGCGATCGACGCCGCTGGCATTGCCGAACGACAGCGTCACGAGACCGGCTCGGACCAGCTCCTGGTTCGCCTCGCACACCTGCTCGCGGAGCCCCGCCAGGTCCATGTCTATGCGCTCCTCTCCCGCGGCCCGGCTCCGTTCTGGCTCCCGGGCAGCCGCACGAGGACAGCCTCTTCGCTGTCGGCGGTGCAGGCGGCGGTCGACTCGCGAACGACGAGCTCGGGCGGGAACAGTCGACCGGCGGCATGAGCACGGCGGTCCGCCTCGTTGCCATCGCTCGCGCCACCGCCCACGATCGGGCCCGTGGCGCCCACCGCCAGGGCGATCGCGGCGGCGGCCATCTCGGCCATCGGCATGCGCAGGGTCGTCAGCGCCGGCACGGTGAACGTTGCCATCGGGATGTCGTCGAATCCCACCACCGAGAGCTCCTCGGGGACCCGGATGCCCAGGACGAGAGCACCCCGGAGGATCCCGATCGCGAGGACGTCGGTCGACGACACGATGGCTGTCGGCCGTGGCGACAGGCACATGAGCGAGCGAAGCGCGGCCTCGCCGTCACCTGGCGTGTTGGCGACGTGCTGGATGTAGCCGGGCGGGACCTCGCCCGACAGGCGGGCCATCGCCTCGGCGTAGGCGTCCTGGCGCTCGCGGATGTCGCCCAGCAACCGACCCCCGACGAACGCGATCCGACGATGCCCGAGGTCGCTCAGATGGGCGATCGCCGTGCCGATCCCGCTGCGGTTGTCGACACTCACGCCGGGGATGAGATCGAGCTCCGAGCCCTGCCAGAGGGCCACGACGGGAACGTGCGTGTCACGCAGGTCTTCGAACAGGCGCGGCTGGTCGCGCATGTCGCCCAGCAGCAGGATCGCGTCGCATTGGCGAGCCTCGAGCATGGCTGCCAGGGCGTGGGCCTCGGTGACCTCCGCATGGGCGTGGCCCAGGACGATGTTGTAGCCGAGCCTGCGAGCCTCGGCCGAGACAGCCTCGATCGCCCCGGCGAAGAACGGATCCGTGATGTCGCGGACGATTGCGCCGAGGAGCATCGTCGGCGCTCCGCGCAGGGCACGGGCAAGCGGATTGGGCCGGTAGCCCACATCACGCGCGGCGGCCAGGACACGCTCGCGGGTCGTCGCCGCGATCGGCACGGTCAACGGGGCGTCATTGAGGATCCGCGAGACGGTGCTCCGCGACACGCCCGTCGCAACCGCGATGTCTCGCATCGTCACCGGCCGCGGGCGGACGGTGGGCTGGTCGCCCCCGGTCTCGAGTGGCTCCCTGATGGCCGCGTGGTTGCTAGGTCCCGCGGCCGGATGTCCAGCCACGATCGCTACTCGAACCGGCGCCGGAGCAGGGTGTGAACGGCAACGGCGGCGAGGATGACGGCCCCGTAGATCAGGTTCGTGTAGTAGTCGGTCAGGCCGACCGCCACGATCCCGGCCTGGATCGCGCCGATCATGAAGGCGCCGAGGAAGGTGCCATAGATGCTGCCCCGGCCACCGAACACGGAGGTGCCTCCGATGAACACGGCGGCCAGCGTCGGGAGCAGAAAGCCATCGCCCATCGTCGGGTAGAAGTTGACGATCTGGAGGCTGACCATCAGGCCGGCCAGGGCCGCCGCCAACCCGGTGAGGACGAACAGGAGGATGCGAGTCCGCCGGATCGGGATGCCCATGAGCTGGGCAGCCTGGACGTTGTCCCCGATGACATAGGCGTTCTGACCCAGCAGGTGGCGGTTGAGGAGCACCCACGCCACGACCGCGAGGAACACGAGCCAGACGAACTCCATCGGGATGACGCCCCCCAGCTTCCCCACGAGCAGTTCGTATGAAGGGGCCGTCCTGGCTTCGACGAGGGCGTAGCTCTTGCCGTTCACGAGCACGAGGGTCAGGCCGCGGAAGAGGAACTGGGTGCCGATCGTCGCCACGAGCGCGGGGATGCCAACGTACGTGACGACGAGACCGTTGAACAGGCCTGCCAGGCTGCCCATCACGAGCGCCACGACGATGCCGAGCTCGACGCTGCCGGTGGCCTTCCAGACGAAGACGAAGCCGACCATGCCCAGGGCCATCACCGACGGGAAGGAAAGGTCGATATCACCGGCGATGATGACCATCGTCAGGAACAGGGCGACGATCGCGAAGTACGGCGTGGTCTGGGCGAAGGCCAGGTAGATCCCCTGGGACAGGAACGTGCTCGGCGCGAGGATGATGAAGGCGAGCCACAGGCCGAGGAAGGCGACGGTGATGCCGATCTGGGACGCCCAGGTGGTCGTGAAGGCCGTGAGGGCGCTGCGGGGTCGCGGAGCCATCCTCGTGGCGACGTCGGCGTTCATTCGTGCTCCTCGCGGGCCCCGGTTGGTGCCGCGGGCTGTCCCTCCCCGAGTCGGTAGCGTTCCTGCTCGGTGAACGTCCCCTCGGCGGCGACCTCTCGCATGATGTCCAGGAGTTCCTCGAGCGAATAGCGTGAGGTCGGGAACTGGCCGGCAATCCGTCCGCGGTCGAGGACGATGATCCGGTCGGCGACCGAGTAGACGTGGAAGATGTTGTGGTCGATGAAGATCGCCGACTTCCCGGCGGCCCGGATGCCCTCGACGAACCGCAGCAGCTTCTCGGTCTCCTTGAGCGACAGACCCATCGTCGGCTCGTCGAGGATGATGATGTCGGCCTGGAAGTGCAGCGCCCGCACGATCGCCAGGCCCTGCCGCTCACCACCCGACAGCCCCTTGACCACGGTATCCGGGGTCAGCACCGCGGAGGTGAAGCCCATCGACTCGCCCATGAGCTCGGCCGTCATGTTGCGCATCTGGCCGACCTTGAGGAGGCCGAGCCGACCCGCGACGGCGCGACCCATGAAGATGTTGCGCCAGAGCGGCAGCTGGTCCGCGAGGGCCCGCTCCTGGTAGACGGTCTCGACACCGAGCGCTCGCGCCTTCTGGACGGTGAGTCCCTCGACCCGCTGGCCCCCGAAAAGGATCTCGCCCGCGTCGGGATTGTGGACCCCGGTGATGATCTTGATGAGCGTCGACTTGCCCGCCCCGTTGTCGCCGAGGAGACCGACGACCTCACTCGAGCCGAGCTCAAGGTTGACGTCCTGGAGGACGTGCACGCCCCCAAACGACTTGGAGATGTGGCGAAGCTCGAGCCGCCGTTCGCCTTCCCGTGGTGGCGCCAGCGCGGGCTCGAGGGCGGCGATGATCGGCATCGCGGGTTGAGCCGGCTGGCGAGCGCTCTCGCGCTCGCCAGCCGGCATGCCGGACTCGCCGGCAGGCTGAACGGTCATCGCCTAGCGGATCTGGGCGGTCACGAGCGGCGCGATGGCGTCGATGTTCGACTTGTCAACGAAGCCTGCGCCGGTGTTGACGAAGAGTCCGCCGAACCCGAACTTCTTGGTCAGGCAGAGCTGCTGGATGGCCATGAAGCCCTGCAGGTACTCCTGCTGGTCGATGACCAGGCTGACGTAGCCATCCTTGATTCCCTGGACGGTGGACGGGGACATGTCAAAGCCGGCGGCGTAGAGGCTGCCGGGCTGGAGGTTGGCTGCCTTCATGAACGTCGGGATGGCCGATGTGAGGTTCCCGTGGTCGATGAAGATCGCCTTGACTCCCGGGTGAGATGAGATGTAGCCGGTGAAGGTCGGCACGCCGTTGGCGGGGTCCTTGTTCGTGGCGTCGTCGATCTCGAAGTAGTCAACCTTCATGCCGGCCTTCGTGAGCGTGTCGGTGATCCCGAGCGTCCGCTCGCCGCGGCCCGGCTGGGCCTTGAGGCCCCAGACCATCACCTCGTCGCCCGACTTGAGGTTGCCGCGCAGGATCGCCTCGTTGGCGAGCGAAGCGCCGGCGTCGTGCAGCACCGCGCCGACGTAGCCCATGCCCGTGGACCCGTACTGGGCCTGGGCCTTCGGCAGCTCGGTGTTCATCACGGTGACGAGGATGCCCTGCTTCGCCGCATCGTTGATCAGCGGGTCGAAGGCATCGTCACCCGGGTGGCCCATGACGGCGATGCCGTCCGGCTTGGTGGCGACTGACTGCTGGAACTGGGTGATCATCTTCTGGGGGTCCCAGTCGGACCACTGGTAGGTCACGTCCGGGCCAAATGCCGCCTGGGCAGCCTTGGCGCCGTTGTAGACCACCGTCTCGAAGCCACCGCCGGGCGTTCCGCCGGGGAAGAAGACGATCTTCATTCCCGAGCAGAAGTTGCCGGCGACCGGCGCGCCCGACGCGGCCGCGCTGGCGGCGGGCGCCGTGCTCGCGGCAGCGGCCGGCGTCGCCGAGGCGCTGGCGGCCGCGCTCGCGGCGGGCGATGGGCTGGTGGATGAATTGCATGCACCGACGACCAGCACGACTCCGGCGGCCAACACCGCTAGTCGCTGCAGGTGCGTCCCAGATCGAGCCATCCGACTCCTCCTCGTGTCACCGACTTCGCCCGGGCAACGCCCGGGGCTGCCATGCGAACAGGTCCTCGTCTCGCCAGAGACCTCCCTTCCGTCCGGGGACTCCGTGGCACCGGCAGCCACGCCCGGGCCGGTCACCGGTCTCCGGGCTGGCGTTCGTGCCGGTCTTGATCGTCGTCCCGCTCCTCCTCGCTTCCCGCGTGCTGAACAGCGTGGCGTGCGTGCACGCCACCAGGTGTGGCTCGTCGGCGCCTACAGGCCCCGTGCGAGCAGGTGGTAGGCCTGGTTCCAGCGCAGCTCCTTCTTGATGTCGGCCACGGACGTGCCGTCGCCGATCGTCACCAGCTCGAATCCGGCCATCTCGGCGAAGTCCTCGAGGTGCTCGTGCCGGAGAGCGGTGCTGAAGCTCGTGTGATGGGGACCTCCCGCCAGCAGCCACGACTCGGCGGCGACCTTCAGGCCGGGGCGGGGCTCCCAGAGAGCCCGGGCCACCGGGAGGTTCGGCAGATCCGCTGGAGGGCGCACCACGTCGACCTGGTTCAGGACGATGCGGAACCGGTCGCCCAGGTCAAGCAGACCGACCGCGACCGCCGGTCCAGGGCTTGCCGTGAAGACCAGGCGCACCGGGTCGGCCCGCCCACCGATCGACAGCGGGTGGATCTCGCAGGAGGGAGTCTCGGTCGTGATCGAAGGACAGACCTCGAGCATGTGGGCACCCAGGACCTGCGGCCGGTCCGGCACCAGGTGGTACGTGTAGTCCTCCATGAACGATGTCCCGCCCGGCAGCCCGGTGGCCATGACCTTCATGGCCCGCACGAGCAGGGCTGTCTTCCAGTCGCCCTCGGCTCCAAATCCGTAGCCGTCGGCCATGAGCCGCTGGACCGCGATCCCGGGCAGCTGGGCCAGGTCGCCGAGATCCTCGAAGGTGTCGGTGAAGGCCATGAAGCCGCCGGCCTCGAGGAAGCCCCGGAGGCCGACTTCGATCCTGGCTGCCTCGCGCAGGGCCGCGCGGTGCTCGGCCCCGGCTCGCAGCGTCAGCGCCAGCGTGTAGCGCGACTCGTACTCCTCGACGACGCGATCGACCGCGCTCTCCTGTGCCGTGCGGATCGCCGCGACGAGATCGCCGACCCCATAACCGTTCACCTGGGCGCCCAGGCGGATCTGGGCCTCGACCTTGTCACCCTCGGTGACGGCGACCTGGCGCATGTTGTCGCCGAAGCGGGCGAGCCGGAGCAGGTGCATCTCCTGCCAGCCGCATGCGGCCCGCGCCCATGTCCCGACCCGTTCGGAAACGTCAGGATCCTGCCAGTGGCCGACGACCGTCGTCCGGCTGCGTCGGATCCGGGTCTCGAGATAACCGAACTCGCGGTCGCCATGCGCCGACTGGTTGAGGTTCATGAAGTCCATGTCGATCTCCCCCCAGGGAAGATCGCGGTTGAACTGAGTGTGGAGATGGAGGAGCGGCTTCTGCAGCGCTGTGAGGCCGGCGATCCACATCTTGGCCGGCGAGAACGTGTGCATCCAGGCGATGATGCCGACGCAGCTGGGTGTGGCCGTCGCGCTCAGACAGAGCGCATGGATCGACTCGGGAGTCGTGACCACGGGTTTCGAGACAACTTGGACGGGGATTGCCGACGACTCGTCGAGCGCGCGGGCGATCTGTCGAGCGTGGTCCTCCACCGCCCGCAGCGTCTCTGCGCCGTACAGATGCTGGCTGCCAGTGACGAACCAGACCTCGCGGTCAGCGAGCGCCTTCATCAACTCTCCGGGTCAGGCAGAGTGGGCCGCGGCTCCAATCGCTTAACGGGGCCGTTTCGTTGGCGGTCCGCGCCGCGATGGGACCGGCGAAACAGCGCCCTGCCGAGCGCACTCGAGTGTATGCACTCGAGTGCATTGCCGTCAAGGCGTCGCGGGACCATTGTCGAGTGGCCTGACGCTCGTCGCCGAGCTGGCGAAGATGAAGGGGCCATGCCTGCCGGCGACGGGTATGGCGGGGACATGGAACCAGGGGACCCGATGCGTCCGCTGGGGTCCGCCAGTGGAGGCTTTCACACTCGGGGCGCGAGACGCGGGTCGTGCGTCCGCGGGCGCCCGGCTCGCATGTGACGACGTTGCACGCAGGATCCCGTGGGTGGGCGCCCTATTCCCCGGGGGAGGGTGTGGGTGGGTGCTCCTGGGTCGGAGGCACAACGAAACACCCGGAGGAACCGGCTGTCCGCCAACTGGCGCACCGGCAGCCACGATTGCTCGTGATCGTCGATCCGCCGCCGGGCCCGTTGCCGCCGGCCTTGCGGTCGTCGGTCCGGTCTCCCGGGACCTTCCCGGGGATTGCTCCCCAAGTCGGTTCGGCAGTGAATGTCGGCCCCCTCGGGCAAGATTTAGAATAGATGTTCGCAGTCATTCACACAAGGGACTTGTCCACCAACTGGCCGGCCACCAGCCGGACTTGTCCACGAACGCGCAGGCGCCGTGGCCGAGTGTGGAGAAGTCTTGTTCAGCCGACTGGCGAGCTCAGGCGAGCTCACGCGAGGTTGGGAGGGCGGGCAACAGGGCCGGCGGGACCTGCGGCTCTGGTCGCCGACCCAACGCCCCTCCGGGCGCAGCCCCTCCCAGAGCACGGGCGCCGCCACTGCGCCACGCCCCGGCCGATCGCCGCGGCAGCGGCGGGATCCAGGTGTCCCCTTTGAACGCCCCCGCGCAGCCACTGCCGGGAATTCGTCCACTCTCCGCGCGTACACTCCTCTGGCAGCTTTGCGAGTCGCCTGCTTCGGGGGGTCGCCATGGACGATAGGCAGGGGATCGTCTTCGCCAATGGGCGGTGGATAGCCCGTTCGGGTGTCCCGCTGCCCGCGCGCGGCCGAACTCGGGGGTAGCGAGGTGGACCCTCCGCGGGCACCCCGAGCCCGGGGCACCGCACCACTCGGACTCGGCGTCGAGCCGGTGCTCGACGCGAGCCCGAACGCCGTCATCGCCGTCGACGGACGCGGCCGGATCGTGTATGCCAGTCCGAGGGTGGAGGAGGCGTTTGGCTGGTCGCCGGGGGATCTCCGCGGGGAGCCCATCGAGCTCCTGGTGCCGACCCGCCTGGCGGCTGGACACATCGCGGAGCGAGCCGCATACCACCGTCACCCGACTCCGCGCCCGATGGGCAGCGGGCTGGAACTGGTCGGTCGCCGCCGCGATGGCTCCGAGTTCCCCGTGGAGATCAGCCTCGCTCCGGTGCAATCTCGGCGCCGTCCCCTCGTGTTTGCCACGGTCGTCGACATCACGGCCCGCAGGAACCTCCAGGAGCAGCTCGAGCAGGCTGGTGCGGAGCTCCGGCGCCACGCCAACGAACTCGAGCAATTCGGGCGGGAGATGTCCTTGCTGGCCCACGTCGGGGAGCTGCTCGAGTCGTGTCAGTCACTCGACGAGGCGTACGGGGTGATCGCCGGGGTCGCGGAGCCCCTCTTCGCGGGTGACGCCGGGGCGGTGTACGCCCTCGCATCCTCGGGCACCGTTGCCGAGGCCGTGGCTGCGTGGGGCATTCCGCCCCCGAAGCAGACCGTATTCCACCCGAATGATTGCTGGGCGCTGCGGCGCGGCCGGCTGCACGTCGTCGAGGACGGTGACCCGGAGCTGAAGTGTCCGCACGTGGAGGAGCCGATCGCAGGGGGTCTGCTCTGCGAACCGCTCGTAGCCCAGGCTGAAACGCTGGGGCTTCTTCATCTCCAGGTCCGGCGGCGGGCGGTGGGCAAGGCGCGAGCGGCTGTGCTCGCCGATCGATCCCGCCTTGTCGAGACACTCGGCAAGCAGCTTGCCCTCGCGCTCGCCAACATCCGACTTCGCGCGACGCTCCGGGAGCAGTCCGCGCGCGATTCGCTGACAGGTCTGTTCAACCGCCGGCACATGGAGGAATCGCTGGACCGGGAGATCCGACGGGCGGCCCGCGAGGGCTATGGCGTCGGTGTCCTGATGGCCGACCTCGACCATTTCAAGGAACTCAACGATGCCTTCGGCCACGCCGCCGGTGATGAAGCTCTGCGGAGGATCGGTCACTTCATTGCGGCCGCCGTGCGGGGCGAGGACATTGCCTGCCGGTTCGGGGGCGAGGAGTTCGTCGTCATCCTGCCCAAGGCATCCGCGGGTGACTCGCGTCGTCGGGCGGAGGCGTTGCGGGAGGGAATCAAGGTTCTCCGCGCCGATGAACCGACTTCGCTCCATCCGGCTGCAACGATGTCGGTTGGCGTGGCCGCGTATCCGGAGCACGGAACCTCGGTCGCCCAGCTCATCATGGCCGCCGACGCGGCGATGTACCGCGCGAAGGCGGCAGGCCGCGACCGAGTCGTCGTTGCCCGCGGCGCGCAGGGCCATCCCGTCGAGGTGTCGGCCGGGTAGGGGGTCCGGGGCGTTCTCGGCTCGGGCTTGGGCGTTTGACCAGGGGCCGCGGATGGAGGACCCTTGGCCCATGGCTCGCCGTGCGTCCCACGAGCCCCACGAAGTCCTCGGTGTGCGCCGCGGCGCGAGTCGCGACGAGATCGCCCGGGCTTACCGGGCTCGCGCACGCCAGGTCCACCCCGACGTCTCCGGCTCGGACACCACCGCCGAGATGGCGGATCTCTCGGCGGCACGGGACGCGATGCTGCCGTTCGCGCCATTCGGCGGCCTGCCGCACCGCGACGCCCAGCCGCGAGAGCGCCCGGATTGGGCCACCGCGCACGAGCCGGCGTGGACCGATCACTGGGCAGCCTGGAACGAGCCGCGCCGCCCGAGACGGTAGACGCGGGCTGGCGCGAGGCTCACCTCGACGCCCTCGCCGGCGAGACCCCGTGTCCCTCGGCGCTGACGGTGCGGCGGGGACGCCTCAATCGGGCCTCCGGCGAGGACATGGGATGATCGACTTCCAGTGGAAGCCATCGCCTTCATCCTCGGCGCCTTCCTGCTGGCGCTCGCGCTCTGGGACCTGTTCCAGACGATCGTCGTGCCAAGGCCGACTCCCGGCTGGTTCCGGATCGGCCGCTACCTCGTGCGGGGTTCGTGGCGCGGACTCCGCGCCCTCCGCGACGGGCGGCCGGGGAGGTCCTACGACCGCGTGCTCGGCCTCTTCGCCCCCGCCGCGACGATCGCCCTCCTGGCCGCATGGCTCGGCTGCCCTGATCCTCGGGTACGGCCTCATCCTGTTCGCGCTGCGCGACGAGCTGCGCCCGGTACCGGCCGACCTGGGCACCACGCTCTACTTCGCGGCGACGTCCCTCCTGACCCTGGGATTCGGGGACATCGTGGCGGAGGGCACCCTGGCACGGGTCGTCATCACCGTCGCCGCCATCAGCGGCCTGGGCGCGGTGGCCCTCGTCGTGACCTTCCTCTTCTCGCTGTACGGGTCCTACCAGCGCCGCGAGATGCGGGTCGTGATGCTCCAGGCGTCCGCCGGAGCTCCGCCGTCGGCCGTCGCGCTGCTCGAGACGTACGCCCAGCTCGACCTCGTCGAGCGGCTCCCGGACCTGTTCCGCGACTGGCAGGCGTGGGCGGCGGAGGTCCTGGACTCGCACGTGGCCTACCCGCTCCTCGGCTACTTCCGCTCGAGCCACGACAACCTGTCCTGGATCAGCGCCCTCGGGACGGTCCTCGACGCCTCGAGCCTCGTGCTGACGACGGTCGAGGGCCTCCCGCGCGGCGACGCCAAGCTGTTCAAGCGCATGGGGACCCACCTGGTCGAGGACATCTCCAACCTCGGGTTCCAGAGCGGCAGGCCCGAGCCAGCCTCGACCGGTCGGCCTTCGAGGCGGCCTGCGACCGGCTGGAGGAGTCCGGCTATGCCCTCGCGCCGCGCGACGTCGCGTGGCCGGCGTTCGAGGCCGCTCGTGCGACGTACTCCGGCGCGGCTCGAGGCCATGGCCTCGTACTGGGCGACGCCTGCCGCGCAGTGGCTCGGCGACCCCGTCGCGCTCCATCAACCCCTCCACGAACCCGACGATCCCGTGAGGTGCCGGCGGAGCCGACGCGCTCTCGTTCGCCGGCCCGCTGGTCGGTGGCTCGCACGGCGTGGGTGGCGAGAGGTCGGCATGAGTCTCTTCGGGGCAGTTCGCCTGGGGATCACCGCCTGGGAGCCGAGGCGACAGACCGCCGCGCGGGAGCCGGTCCTGGCCGACATGCGGGCCGAAGCCTGGGTCGCCTTCGCTGCCGCGGGTCGCGCGGAACGGCGGGAGAGCGTCGGGGTGGGCGCGATCTGCCGGACCGAGGCCGGACGCGCCGGCCGCCTCGTCGAGATCTGCGAGGGCGACCGCGTCACGCGGATATGCCTGGAGATGACCTGACGCGCGGACGTCAGTAGGGCTGGTGGAACCGGGCGGTCGAGGAGGCCGCCCTCCACGATCCGACAAGGAAGCTCACCCTGAGCTGATAGGTGCCCGCCCGGAGCGACCATGCGCGCCCCAGTGTCACCGCGACCCGCTCTCGGAGCTGGCTGCCGGGAAGGAGCGCGACCACGCGGCGACCGGACGCGACGGTCCGACCCCGCGGATCGAGGATCCTCCAGGTGAGGGTTCCCCGTTCGGCGCGCGAGCCCTGGTCCACGAGGACGACGGGCGCGGTGACCCCGACCTGGCCCCGCACGAGGCGAACCGTTCCAACCCCCACGCGCGCGGTCACCCGCCTGGTCGGGCGCACGAAGGTGCGCTGGATGGCCTGCGCCATGCCGGCCTGGCCGGCATCGTTCCCCAGCGACCAGATGCCGACGCCGGCCAGGCCCTCGGCAATCGCGAAGTTGAACTTCGCCGCCGCCGACGCAGCATCCTCGAAGTGCAGCTGGCGCACGGTCCGGTCGGCAGCGTTCGTGTACCGGAACCAGGATCCGTTCACGGGATCGCGGTGGATCGTGATCGAGGGATGGCCGGCCAGCCAGGCCAGGGCCGACGCGTACGTGACGCCTCGGACGCCGCCCCAGCGCGCCGGATCGGGGCGAACGCGCCAGGTGCCGCCGACCTGCACGACCGGCCACGAGTAGCCGTAGAAGGGCACCCCGAGGATGAGCTTCTCGCGTGGAACAAGGCGCTCGTAGTTGCGAATGGTCTTGGCGACGTTGTGGGGACCGGTGTTGAGCGGAGCGACGGCGCCGGGGAGGGTCGAGCCCAACCCAGCTGTAGTCGTAGGTCATCACGAAGAGACGGTCCACGACCGGCTCGAGGCCTTTCAGCAGCTCATCCGACACGATCGCCGGCGTCGCCACGGCGAGCTCCGAGCCGGGGAACCGGTGGTGCACCTGGCGACTGAACCGCCCAACGAATGCCGCGAACCTGGTTGCGAGGGAAGCCGGTACCGGTTCCACGTCGAGATTCGCGCCATCCGCCCTCCGGCGGGCCATCAGGTCGAGCGCCTCGCCGATGAAGCGCGCCTGGCTCGCGGGGTGATCGAGGAGGGAGCGCAGCGTGGAGACGTCGAACAGCTGGAAGGTCGGGACGACCCGGACACCCCGGGCGTGGGCTGCGTTCGTGATCGCCAGCGCGGCAGTGCCGACATAGGCTCCGAACCCGGCGGCGCGCCGATCGAGCGAGCCGTCCGGGCGAATCGGGAGGCCGAAGAAGGCGATCGTCGACAGCTGTCGATAGTCCAGCCGCCGGGCGGTCCCCGCGTCGATCTGCCAGTACGGCAGGTAGCCGTAGACCTCGTGCGAGGGTGTCGGCCGCCGGCCGGCGCGCGCGTGGATCCCCGGATCGGCGGCCAGGGCGTCGGCGGGACTCGTTACGCCCAGCACCAGGATGCCCGCCAGGAGGGCCTGCGCGACCAGGAGGACCTGGCGGCCGGCCGGACGCCATCGTGACCTGGGACGCATGGGCGAGCCTCATCGATCGGTCGACCGCCGGATGAGGTTCATCCGAACAGGGCCGACGGGGGCCGGGAAGCCGGCCGTGGGCACGTCGCCCACCTTACCGCGCCCGTGCAACCCCAACGGCCTCAGGAGCGGTGTACAGGCACACCGGTCCTCGGACTTGACTCTTGACCTCCGGCCTTCCACGGGCCTACGGTGCCCTTCTGGGGGATCGCAGCTCCCGCCGGTGCGGGGGACTCCCGAGGGAAGGAGGTGAACACCAAATGGCATACCTCTCCGGACTCATCTCGTATCTTCTCGATCGCGACGAGGAGGGCCAGGGCCTCGCTGAATACGCCCTGATCCTCGCCCTCATCGCCATCGTGGCCATCGTCGCCCTGATCTTCCTGGGCGGCCAGGTCTCGCAGATCCTGTCGACCATCGGCAGCTCGGTCTAGCACGCAGTCGCCGACGCAGCGAGAGCCGGTCCCACCGGGGGACCGGCTCTCTTCATGTGGCGCGCCGTGCGGCCCGGGGGCAGCCGTGCGTCCGGGGTCCCGCCGTCTCGTGGGAAGGCGGCGTCCGGGGCTCCCGTCGATGCGGGGCTCCCGCCCGTCCGGCGAGCGACTCCCCGGTCGGTCCCCGCCGTGCCGCGCCGCCCTGCAGGTGGCTTAGCCGTAGAAGCTCTTGAGCAGCTTGTAGACGAGCAGAGCGGGCCACATGCTGGCCTTGGGGATGGCCAGGAGGTAGTCCCGGCCGGATTCGGCGGTCTCGAAGAAGTAGGCCATCGCGCCGATCATCCCGATCCCGTAGACCGCACCTCCCCCCGCGGCCGACCCGCTCTGTCGCGGTCGCCCGGTCTTCCACCGATGCCCCGTCTTCTCGGCTGCAGGTTCGGCAGCTTCAGCCATTTCGCCAGCCACAACCACCTCCCTTGAACGAACCCGTGACAGTGCGGAGATAGTACGGCGCCGGGCAGGAACGGGCCGCGCGCCGGGCAGGAGCGGGCCCAGAGCGCCCAGAGCCGCGCAGGAGCTGGGCGCCTGTGCGCGAGCGGGGCCGGTTCTAGTACTACTTCGCCCGTCAGAACGGCTCGGTGGTCATCTGGGCAGCGCGGCCTTGGCGGCGTTTACTGTGCCTCGATCCCGCAGCACCGAGGGGGGCCTCGATTGTCGAACCAGCGTCCCAGGCCAACGTCAACCCGATCCCGGGTCATCCGGCTGGTCCTCGTCGAGCGCCACGCTCTCGTGCGCGCCGTGTTTCGGGAGATCGTGCAGGCACAGCCCGATATCGACATCGTCGCGGAGGCCGCAGACGTCGACGAGGCGATCGCGATCATTCGCGACGAGACTCCCGACGTCGTCCTCGTCGACACGGAGCTCCCGATCTCGCTAATGGTCGCTTCGGTCCAGCGCCTGAAGCGCGATCATCCCAGCTCGCAGATCGTCCTCCTGGGTCACGAAGGAAGCGACGACGAGCTCTTCTCGGCCCTCCAGGCAGGCGTGGCGGCCCACGTCCCCGAGAACGCCCGGCCGAGTGAGCTGGTCCGGACGATCCGTGCGGCTGCCAATGGCGAGTACCTGATCGACGACGTGGTCGCGGCCCGACCGGCCGTTGCGCGTCGCGTCATGGAGGCATTCTGGGACGCCTCGCTGCTGGGCGAGGTCGCAACGGGCGACCGGGCAACAACTGCCTTCGCTCCGCTCTCGGCACGGGAGGCCGAGATCCTGGAGGCGATCTCGCTGGGCCTGACGAACAAGGGCGTCGGCGAGAAGCTCTCGATCAGCGAGGCGACCGTCAAGAGCCACGTGACGAACATCCTCCGAAAGCTCGCCGTGAACGGCCGCACCCAGGCCGTGCTGTATGCGCTGAAGAGGGACTGGTTCAGCACTCCAGACGAGCCGCCCAGCCGGCCGAACTGAGCCCCTGTCGCGGCCGCCGGCGGCGGACACGCGCGTCTCCACGGCATCGGGCGCTGCGTCGGTGACGGCGGCCGATCAGACCTCTCCACCGGTGACGAGCGCTCGCTCATGTCGTCGGGCCCCGCGACGCGTCAGCGGCCGGCCTCCGCAGACTCCCGGATCTCGATCAGGCGCCGCACCTCCGCCAAGGTCCAGGTGCAGTCCCCGATCAGGATCTCGGACAGTAGGGCGATGGCCGCATCCTCGCCGGCTCGGACCGCCCGTGGGCGGAGGTCAGGGCGGGCGGGGCGGCTCGCCGCGTGCATTCGCCGGATGCGCGGGGCGCGGTTGGCGCCGACGAAGGGTCGCCGGGTTCGTTGTCGGTTCATGGTCCAGGCTCGTGCATGTCGGATGGTCGATGACACGCGAACGTGCACGCATGGCACGCCCGCGCACGAGCCGAAGGGACTGCGCCACGGCACGGGCATGCCCGGAGAGGGCTGGCCGGCGCGGAACGAAGGGAACGAGCGATAAAGGATCGATGAGTGCGGGAGCCGGTGTCCGCGCGGCGGCGGCAATCGATCTTCGGTTGTGCGCTGACGGTACATCGGCTGGCACGGATTGCCAGATCCTGATGGCATCCGCCGGCGAGATGTGGTGCGCGAACGCACAGGAATCCGTAATGACCGCCGTCGATCCCCTCTGGAGGTGGCCCGACCGGGCCGTTGGGCATGGGTTTCGCCCGAAATCGCCCGTGGACAGGGGCGACGACGACCCGTAGATTTGCGCGACAAGCCTGCCGATTTCTCATGACTGGAGGTCCGTCGTCGCACGCCTTCCGGGATTGATGCTCGGCGCAGCCGGGGGCGGGCTGGTCGCGCGAATCGCCGGGTCCGGACGTCTCGACGATCTCCGGACGGTGCCTGCGGGCCGGTGGATGACGAAACGGGGGCGCGAGTGGACCTCTTGAGCCCGCGTTTCCACGTGCCCGTGGTCGAGCGGCTGCCCGGACGCCGCATCCGCGTGCGTCGCGAGGCCGGTGGCACCTGGACCGAGCTCCGTGTCGAGCGCCTTGACCTCGTGATGCTCGCGGCGACGGTCGGGCTGCTGGCGTGGACGGTCGCCGGCCTGCTCGCCCCGATCTCTCAGTTCGCCGCCGTCGTCCCCGCGTTCGACCTTGTCTTCGACACGATCGGCCTGCTCGTGACGCTCGCGGTGGCGGGCTTCGCCTGGATTCGGTACCGCGAGAACGGCGACATGTTCAACCTGTTCGAGGCGTCAGCCTTCCTCGTCCTGGCGATCCCGAACGCCGTCCACCTCGCGGTCATGATGGCTGACCCGGACGTCGCGGCGGGCATGTCGGTCGTTGACCAGGGTCAGGCTCCGATCTACTCGTTCACGATCGCCCGCATCACGGCGGCGGTTCTCCTTGCGCTCGGGGCGGTTGTCTACGGCGGCGGCCGCCGCCCGAGGTCCTCGGCGGTGGTGGTCCTTGCTCCGGCCCTGGTCGTCCTCGCGGAGGTCGTGGCCGTTCACCTGGCGGACCGCGTGGCGCCGGCGCTGGCAGTCACCGCTTCGCCGGTCGGCGGATCGGCCGGCGCTCGCCCCGTCGCGACCCCGCTGGCCATCGTCCTCGGCGGAGCTGCAGCGGTGATGTTCCTCGTCGCCGCGATCCTCGCCCGTCGCTCCGTCGGCTCGCCGGCGAACGTCGGCCGCGCCTACCTGACGTTTGGACTCCTGTTCGCCGCGTTCGCCCAGCTCGACGCCATCTTCGACCCATCCTATGCGGGAGTGGTGAGCGCGGCGGACGTGTTGCGCCTGGCCTTCTACATCGTGCTCCTGCTCGGCCTGACGGCTGAGGCCACAGCGACGCTGCACAACCTCGCGGCTGCAAACGACGACCTCGCACGGCTCAAGGACGTGGAGGTCGAGCGGAGCGCTCTCGAGGAGCGCGCCCGGCTGTCCCGCGAGCTACACGATGGGCTCGCGCAGGAGCTGTGGTTCGCCAAGCTCAAGGCAAGCCGGTTGGCGACCCTTCCCTCGCTGGACGCCGAAGGCCAGGAGCTGGTCAGCGAGCTGAGCGGGGCGATCGACCTCGGACTTGCCGAATCGCGGCAGGCAGTGCTGGCGCTCCGCGAGGGCGGCGATCCGCGGACCTCGTTCCACGAGCTCCTCGCGCATTGCGTCGATGACTTCGAGGATCGATTCGGGGTGCCGGCGGAACGCTCTTTTGCCGCCCTGGCCCCCGAGCTGCGTCCGCGTGACCGTGCCGAGCTGCTGCGGATCGCGCAAGAGGCGCTGAGCAACGCGGGCCACCACGCGGAGGCGACGTTGGTGTGGGTCCAGACGGCCCTCAGCACGGACGCGTTTCGGATGTCGATTCGCGACAACGGGCGCGGGTTCGACCCTCTGAAGACTGACACGGAACGTTTCGGGCTGGCGGGCATGCGCGAACGCGCCGCCCTTGTTGGCGGCCAGATCACGATCGAATCCGAGCCCCACCGCGGGACGAGCGTCCTGCTGACCCTGCCAGTGGCTGATGCCGCCGGCCAGGCGGGGAACGCGGCCTCGTGACCGACTCCGCACCCGCCCGCAAGCTGCGGGTGATGGTGGTCGACGACCATGCCCTCGTGCGCTCCGCGGTCCGCCAGGCGATCGCCGCGCCGGACATGGAGCTGGTCGCCGAGACGGCGACGGCCGAGGACGCCCTGGTGCTCGCGCCGAAAGTCAGGCCGGACGTGCTCCTGCTCGATATCGACCTTCCGGGCATGTCGGGCGTCGAGCTTGTCCGCGAGCTGGCGCCGCGGCTGCCGGAGACCCGGATCGTCATGCTCACGGTCTCGACCGCGGATCGCGATCTCCTCGATGCCTTCCGCTTCGGGGCGGTCGGCTACCTGACCAAGGACCTGACGCCGGACGCCCTGCAGCGGGCCGTCAGGAGCGCGCACGAGGGCGACCTCGCGATGACACGACGGATGGCGGCCCGCCTGGTGAAGCGCCTCGTGCAGGCGAGCCGGCCCGTCGGGGTCGAAGCTGGCGACCGGGGCGCTGCGCTCAGCTCCCGCGAGCACGAGGTGTATCGGCTGCTCGCGCAGGGCCTGACCGATCGCGAGATCGCCGGCTCGCTCACGATCTCCACGCGCACCGTCGAGAACCACGTGAGCAGCCTCCTCCACAAGCTCGGGGTTCGGAATCGATCGGAGGCCGCGCTGCGGTTCCGCGACATCGAGTGACACGCCCGCGCGCAGGGTGGGACTACGTGGCGTTTCGCCCCGCGGCTCGCGTCACGGAGATCTCGACCCGCAGGAGCCGGGGCATGGCGACGTCGATGGCCGCGCTGCTCCCGTCAGCCAGGACCAGGAACAGTCGCTCGCCTGCGATGCCGACCTCCGTGATGCACTCGAGGCCGATGTCGACGACCGGCCGGCCGAGAAGGATCAGGCGGTGCGAGGTCAGGTACAGCTCACCCCTCACTCCTTCGCGGGCGTCGGGGGTCGAAGGCTGGCGTCGGTCGAGCATGGCCTCGCGGCGCCAGCCGAACACGCACTCGCCCGGACGCAGGAGAGGCCGGATCGCATCGTCGGGCTCGAGAGCCATCAGGCCCTGCCGCCTGGCCCGGGCGCGCGCCTCGGCGGCCAGGGTCTCGTCGTCGGCGGCTTGATCGGTGGGGTCCGGCGGGTAGCCAGGCGCCTTCACGTCGGACGGGCACGTCGTGTCGTTGGTCACACCGGGCGCTGCCTCGAGCGCACTGCTGCGCGGCGTGTCCATCGCGTGCGTTCCTGCTCCGGGGCGCTGCTGCACGCACCGAACCTAGCACTCCACCGGTCGCGAGACATGCGGAGAACCACGCAACGGCCTATCGAGTGTGGGCGTGCGTACCCCGGCCGCAATGCGTAGGCCGGTAGGGGATTCCTCGCATCACATCGCGGCAGGCGCGACCTAGCGTTCCGCGAAGGCGGACCTCCGCGCTGCGTCTCTATCTGCGCGGACCGTGGCCGCGGCATCGTGCCCAGACCCTGCGACGCGGGACGGGCCGAGGGAGGTTCATCGTGAGAGGGAAGGTGATCGCGCTCATCGCGGTCCTCGCTCTGTGCCTGTCGGCCGTCGGGCCGGTGGTCGCCAAGAACCCAGCACCGGCCGGCGGCGGCAAGGGCGCCGGCATGGGCGCCCAGAAGCCCATGACGAACGCGCAGCGCCAGGCCGCCGCGGTCCGGGTCGCCAAGGGCAAGAAGGCGACCCTCGCAGCCGCCCAGGCCAGCGGCACGAAGCTGACGGCGGCACAACTCGCCGCCCTCGCTGTCCCCGGCACCAACACCGTGGGGCCGCTCGGTACGACCACGGCACCCGGCGCGCCCACCGGGAACCCGACCAACCAGCCGCTCTCGGCGCTGCTGTCGAACGGCGCGACTGGCACCGACTACTTCGGCAACGTCCCGAACTACGCCAACAGCCCGCTCCCGACGAGCGTGTCCATCCAGGGTGACGGCACGGGCGCGTTCGCGACGGCGACCGTCCGGCGGCGGCGTCGTCTCCGCGATCAACGTCGTCAGCCCGGGCAGCGGCTACACCGCCTTGCGCCACGAGCGTCGTCGTCATCGGCGGCGGCGGGAGCGGCGCGCAGGCCACGCCGACGTTCAGCGGACGGTGCGATCACCGGGGTCACACTCCTTGCGGGCGGCTCGGCCTACTCGACGACGCCTACCGTGACCATCACGGGAGGCACCGGAACGGGCGCCGCAGCAACGGCGACCGTCGTCGGCGGCGTGATCACGGCCATCGCGCTCACGAGCTTCGGCTCCGGCTACACCTCACCCGTCGTGACGATTGCCGGCGGCACCGGATCTGGCGCCGTCGCTACCGCCGCGGCCGGCAACGGCGCCATCACGGGCATTCACTAATCTTGTCGGCGGGTCCGGCTACAGTGACGGGACTCCGTATTCCCCGACTGGCATCGGCACGCCCGGCATCCAGAAGTTCGTCGACGCGCTGCCGCGGCCTCGCGCCGCACGGCGCCAACGACCTCGGCCAGTACCTCCCGATCGCGGTCGCCGGACACGACCTCGTTCCCCGGCTGTCGGCAACGCGCCGGCCGCCGACTACTACGAGATCGCGGTCGTCCAGTACACGCAGCAGCTGCAGCTCGAGCCTGCCGGCCGACGACGCTGCGCGGCTACGTGCAGATCGAGACGCCGACCGATCGCGGGACAAGCACATCCCGCTGACCTACCCTGACGGCACGCCGATCCTCAACGACGCCGGCCAGCCGGTCTTCGCCGTCGACAACCCGCAGTACCTCGGTCCGATCATCGTCGCCCAGAAGGACCGGCCCGTCCGGATCAAGTTCGACAACTACCTGCCCAAGCGGCGCGGGCGGCAACCTCTTCCTGCCGGTCGACTCGACGATCATGGGCGCCGGCATGGGCCCGAACGGCGGGACTAGCGTACTCGCAGAACCGGGCGACGCTCCACCTGCACGGCGGCGTGACGCCGTGGATCAGCGACGGGACGCCGCACCAGTGGACGACGCCGGCCGGCGCGACCGAGCAGTACCCGAAGGGCGTCAGCGTCGGCTACGTCCCCGACATGTGGTACGACGCGATCGGCAACGACGATCCCGTCCTGCGACGGGCTACGACGTGCGCGGCGCCGGCGCCACCACCAACCCGGGCCCCGGGTCGATGACCTTCTACTACACGAACCAGCAGTCGGCGCGGCTGATGTTCTATCACGACCACGCGTACGGGATCACCCGCCTCAACGTGTACGCGGGCGAGGCCGCCGGCTACCTGCGTCCAGGACCCGGTCGAGCAGGCGCTCGTAACGGCGGACATCCCGGAACGCCACCGACGTCCGCCGGACCATCCCGCGACCAGATCCCGCTCGTCATCGAGGACAAGACCTTCGTCCCCTCGACGACCCAGCTGGCCGCCGAGGATCCGACCTGGAACACGACCGCTACTACGGCGGCTACGGCAACCTCTGGTTCCCGCACGTCTACATGCCGAACCAGAACCCGGGCGACATCAGCGGCGCGAACGCCGATGGGCCGCTGGGACTACGGCCACTGGTTCTGGCCCGATCTTCCAGACCCTGACACCCGACGGTCCCGAACCCGCTCTGCGGCACCCCGGTGTCCAGAGCACCTGCCCGCCCGGTGAGAACGCCTTCAACCCGGGCATCCAGAACCCCTCGATCGTGCCCGAAGTCTTCATGGACACGATGACGCGTCAACGGGACCGCCTACCCGTTCGTCCAGGTCGGCCAGCAGGCCGTACCGCTTCCGCATCCTGAACGCGTCCAACGACCGGTCCCTCAACCTGTCGCTCTACTACGCCGGCACCGAGACCCGGCCGGCGCGTTCGTGCCGTGCAACGGGGCCGTCTGGACCGGCACGACGCTCAACGCGAACGGCTGCTCGGGCGAGGTCCCGATGGTCCCGGCGTCCAGGGACGGGCCGGGACCGCCGGCTACGTCTACCCGACGAGCTCGACGGCCGCGACGGCGGCGTGCCGGACGTCCGGGCCGCGGGCCCGCAGATCATCCAGATCGGCACCGAGGGCGGCTTCCTCTCGAAGCCGGTCGCCCTCCCGAACCGCCGGTCGGCTACAACTACAACCGGCGCGACATCGTCGTGCTCAACGTCAGCACCAAGAACCTGACCCTCGGTCCCGCCGAGCGGGCCGACGTCATCGTCGACTTCTCCGGCGTCCCGGCCGGCTCGACGCTGATCCTCTACAACGACGCCCGGCGCCGGTGCCGGCGTTCGACACTCGCTACGACTACTACACCGGCGACCCGGACCAGGTCATGACGGGCGGCGCCCCGACGACGCTGCCGGGCTACGGCCCGAACACCCGCACCGTCATGCAGATCCAGGTCACCGGGACGCTGCGGGCCCCGGCGCCAGCCCTCGGCGCCCTCCAGGCCGCCATTCCGGTTGCCTACGGACAGACGCAGGCCGCGCCGATCGTTCCGGAGCAGGGATACGACGCGGCGTTCGGACCCAATCCTCGCCGGCGCCCTGACCCGTACGTTCGCATCCAGACGATGCAGACGACCTTCAACACCGGCACCGTCACCGGGCTGACGCTTACGATGCCCGGTTCCGGGTACACTCGCCACCGACAGGTCATCATCTCGGGCGGCGGTGGAGCCGGCGCGACCGCCGTCGCGACCCTCGACACGGCAGCGCGGCGTGGCCAGCCATCACCCTGACGAGCCCCGGTACCGGCTACACCGCGACCCAACCGTCACCATCGCTCGGAGGCGGTGGCACCGGAGCCACGGCGACTCGCCACCTTCTCGACCGTCCGTCGGCGACCGTCGCGACGACTGCGCCGGCTCCGGCTACACGACGCCTCCGACCGTCGGGTTCCGGGCGGCGGCGGGACCGGCGCGGCCGGCAACCGCGGCGCTCATGCCCCGACCGGCATCGCGAGCGTCGCGGTCAGCGCCGGCGGTCGGCTTCACCACCGCCCCGAACGTGGGCTTCTCGGCTCCGGCGGACCGGCGGCACGATCCGCGACCGCGAACCGCGGCTGACGCCGCGTCGTCAGCGTCAACCTCACGGCGGCGGTCTCGGCTACACCACGGTTCCGGGGTCCTTCACCGGTGGCGGCGGGTCCGGCGCGGCCGGCAGCGCCACCATGTCCCGACGAACATCGGCACCGTCAGCCTGACCTCGCCCGGCTCGCTGTACATCACGGCTCCGACCGTCGCCGTCACCGGTGGCGGGGGATCGGGTGCCACGACCACGCTCGCTGCGACAGGCGGCGTGGGCGCAGTCAACGTGACCACCGGCGGAAGCTACACGACGCCTCCGACCGTCAGCTTTGGCGGCGGCGGAGGCGGCACGGGGGCTGCTGCGACGGTCACCGCACTGGCCGACCGGCGTGGGGCCGAGCGCATGACGAACGGCGGCTTCTGCATCGCTCCGACCCGCGTTCCGACAGTGACCTTCACGAGCGTCAACGGCGCCGGCAGCGGTGCCGCCGGGACGTCACCATCGGTGACTTCCCGCGTCGCCGGCGTTTGCGTTGACAACCCGGGCAGTGGCTACACGCTGCCCCCGACCGTCAGCTTCGGTGAGACCCCAGTGCACGGGTCGGCGGTGACGCGCCTTCAGCCAACCGCGTCCTCGACCGTCACCGTGACCAACCCGGGTTCGGCTACACGACCGCGCCGAGAGTGTCCTTCAACGGCGGCGGCGGTGCCGGCGGCGCGGCGGCAAACGCGGTGCTCGGCCGCCCGTGTCCAGCCTGACGCTGTCCAGCGGCTCCGGGTACACCGTCCCCAACCCTCAGTTTCTCCGGCCGCAGTTCGCCGGTGGCGTGCCGGCGACCGCGTCGGCGACGCTCTCGCCGACGAGCGTCGCCTGCGTGGCCCTGACGTCCGGCGGTTCCGGCTACACCGTCGGCTCCGTCCGTGGGGTTCCTCGGGTCGGCGGCGGCGCAGGAGCCGCCGCGACAGCGGCGTTCACGGCGTCTGTCGCCAGCGTCACCGTGAACACGGCCGGCTCCGGATATGCGACGGCGCCGAGCGTGACCTTCACCCGTGGCGGCGGCGTCTGGCGCCACGGCCACGTCGACGCTCCTCGGGACCAGCCTGGCAAGCCTCACCGTGACCCTCGCTGGTTCCGGCTACAGCTCCGCTCCGAAGGTGACCTCTCACCGGCGGCGGCCGGTGCCGCGGCGGCCACCGCGGCATCTCGCCACCGCAACCGCTCCCCGGCCTGACCCTGACCTCGTCGGGCTCCGGCTACACCTCCAACCCGACCGTCACGATCACCCCGGTGAACCACCGGAAGCGGGGCACCGGCAACAGCGGTGCTCGTTGGGGCGAGCCTCGCGAGCATCACCCTCACCAACCCCGGCAGCGGCTACGTCTCGGCTCCGACCGTCACCTTCTCGGGCGGCGACGGCGCCGGCGCGACCGCGACGGCGGCCATCACGGTCGCCCCGGTGACCGTGGCGTTCCAGCCGATGGGCATCCAGGAGCTGTTCGATCCGTTCTTCGGTCGAATGAACGCCACGATGTCCATCGAGATCCCGAACACGAACGGGACCATCCAGACGACGATCCCCTACGGCTACATCGACCCGCCGACGGAGATCATCAACACCGCCGCCAGTGGCGCCCTGGGCGGGGCGGTCCCGCTCCAGATGCTCCCCGACGGCACGCAGATCTGGAAGTTCACCCACAACGGCGTGGACACCCACTCGGTCCACTTCCACATGTTCAACATCGAGCTCATCAACCGGGTCGGGTGGGACGGCGCCGTCCGGCCGCCCGACCCGAACGAGCTGGGCTGGAAGGACACGGTCCGGATGAGCCCGCTCGAGGACGCGCATCGTCGCGATCAAGCCGATCGTGCCGAATCTCCCCTGGCCGCTTCCGAACAGCATCCGCCCGCTCGACATCACGGCTCCGCTCGGTGACTCCGGTGTCCAGTACACGAACATCGAGCCGAACGGCAACCCCGTCACGGTGGACAACCACCTCGTCAACTTCGGGTGGGAGTACGTCTTCCACTGCCACCTGCCTCGGCCACGAGGAGAACGACATGATGCGGCCGATGCTGTTCGGCATCGCGCCCGTCAGCCCGTCCATCGCGTCGTGACGCCGCCAGGGTCAGGCAAGTCCGTCGTCGACCGTCGACCTTCACCGACAACTCCGCCGAACGAGACCGGCTTCACGGTCCAGCGCTCTGCCGACGGGCGCGACCTGGACGACGGTCGGTACCGTCCTCCGCGGCGGCTCCGGTCCTGAACCGGCCACCCAGGTCGTGACGGACGCCGGCAGTCACGACGGTGCGAAGCCGTGTCCTTCACGGACACCACCGTCGTCTGCGGCACGACCTACTTCTATCGAGTCATCGCCAACGACGTGATCGGCGACACCCAACCGCCGGGTTCCCGAGCCATGTCCGTCGACTCGGTCCCGTCCGACGCGTGGCAGCGTCACCCCGTAAGCGTAGTGCGGGCGTCGCGCCCCGCGATGTCCGCGGGGTCCGGGAGGGAGCGATCCCTCCCCCCGGGACTACATCGACGCGACCCTGCGTCTCGCCGGCACCGCCGTCCCGGCGGGGCAGACGGGCCACACCGACCAACGCGATCGATGGAGGGCTGCGCCGCTCCCTCCCACTCACCGGTGTCCCAGCCCTCATCTGGCTTCCTTGCCCTGCGTTCTTCCTCGGCTACGAATGGCTCATGTCGGGCCTTTCGAAGGCGGCCGCGCGGCGACTTCACCAGCGGGCTTGCCGCGACGTTGCAGGACATGACAAGGACCAGGCCGGTCGTACAAGGACTTCACCGACAACGTGACGTGCCTACGGCCAGCTCTTCGGATCCGTCATGCTCGAGGTGCTCCTCGCCTCGTCCTCATCGGTGCCGCGGTGCTGTGGCTCACCAGCTGGCAGCGGATGAGCTACCGGGAGCGAACCGTGCTTCTCGTGGCGGTCGCCGTGGCGGCGACGCTGCGGGAGCTTCATGAGCCTCAACTTCCACCTGGCCATGGGCGCGAACCCGCCGTGGCTCATCTCGCCGGACCCGAACGACCAGGGCGTCGACCTCGACAGCCTGATGGTCGTCATGCAGCTCGTGCTCGTGGGCGCGAGCGTCCGCTACCTCGTCTCCATTCGACGCGCGCATCGCGAGGAAGCAACTCAGCTTGCCGGTTGACAGTCCACACGATCCTCGCTCGTACCCAAAGGAGGAAGGCGCAATGATCGCGACAGCGGCATCTCCCGACGCACAGTCGCTGAAGGCGGGCGCGATCGCCGGCGCAGGCCTCGCCGTCCCGTGGGGGTGGCTTGCAGGCGCGCCGCCGGCGGCCGCCTTCTCGCAGAGCCAGGGCCTTCGCAAGTTCATCCAGCCCCTGCGGAACCCCGTCCTGGGCGGTATCCCCCTTGCGACGTCTGACACGACCCCACAGCCCTGGTGGCAGCCCGGCGTCACCCACTACACGATCGACATCGGCCAGTTCACCGATCAGCTCCATCCGGACCTGGCCAACCCCACGCGCCTCTGGGGCTTCGGCCAGGGCGGGAACTTCAGGCACCTCGGCGGCATCATCGCAGCCAAGCGTGGCTCGCCCGTCCAGATCACGTTCCGCAACAAGCTGCCGCCGACGCACATCCTGCCCGTCGACCGCTCGATCATGGGCACCGAGGGCCAGGACAACCGGGCGGACGTCCACCTGCACGGCGGCTTCGTCCCCTGGACCAGCGACGGCGGCCCATTCGCCTGGTGGGATCCGAACGGCCACACGGGCCCGAGCTTCCTCAACAACCATGTCCTTCGGCCGGGCCAGAGCGTGCCCAGCAACGAGGCCGAGTACTACTACCCGAACAACCAGAGCGCCCGCCTGGTGTGGTACCACGACCACTCCTTGGGCACGACGCGGCTGAATGCCTACGCGGGCATCGCGTCGGCCTACGTGATCTACGACGACTACGAGCTGTCGCTGGTCTCCGGAGGTCACCTGCCGGGTCCGCTCGATCCGCGGACGGTCTACCTGGTCTTCCAGGACAAGATCTTCGTCTCGAAGGACATCAAGAAGACCGACCCGACCTGGCCGGTGCTGATGCACCAGTCCATCCGGGCGACCTCTGGTACGCCCACGTGTACGACCCCGACCGCTGGGACCTCGGGCCCACGCCCGCGGGCCCGCCGCCCGATCCGTCGTGCGTCCCGGAGTTCTTCGGCGACACGATGCTGGTGAACGGCACGGTCTACCCGTTCCTGGAGGTCGAGCCGCGGCAGTACCGGTTCCGCCTGCTCAACGCCTGCCAGGCCCGCTTCCTGAACCCTCGCCTCGTCTATGCGACCGGGGCACGACCAGCACCGAACCGGGCACTGCGGCCGGTCCGGCGTTCGTGCAGATCGGGACCGAGGGCGGCTTCCTGCCGGCCCCCGTCTTCCTCAGTGGGGCAGGGCCCATCGAGTCGGGCGCGCCGACGCCGTCTCAGCTCCTGCTTGCCCCAGCCGAACGGGCCGACCTGATCGTCGACTTCCGGGATGTTCCCGTCGGGTCCAGGCTGATCCTGCTCAGCGATGCCGCCGGCGCCGTATCCGGACGGCGATGCCGTCAACGACTACTTCCCCGGCAACCCGGACACGCCATCCTCGATCCCGGGGTTCGGACCCAATACGCGAACGCTGCTCCAGATCCGGGTCAAGGCCCGTGTCGGGGCGGCGGACCCGCCGATCAGGCTGCCCGCAACGCTCACGCCAACCGACCCGTTCCTGCTGAAGCAGACGCCGGGCGTGCCCACGCCGAACCCCAAGAAGGTGCCGGTGCGGCGCCTGACCCTCAACGAGACCTTCGACGATCACGGCCGCCTGATCCAGTTCCTGGGCACGGACAAGGCCGTGAACTCCGTCGCCGGAGTTCGGCCGCGAGTACATCGACATAGCCGACCGAGATCATCCAGGCCGGCAGCACCGAGGTCTGGGAGATCGTCAACCTGACCGGCGACACCCACCCGATCCACTTCCACCTCGTGAACGTCGCAGGTGCTGTCGCGCCAGCCGTTCGACGCCTGACACGTACGCGGGCGGGGCGCCGACGTTCACCGGGCCCGCCATCGCCCCCGACCCCAACGAGCTGGGCTGGAAGGAGACGGTGCGCATGAACCCGGGCGAGGTGACCCGGGTGCTCATGAAGTTCGACGCTGCCGGCGGTGCCGTTCACGGTTCCGGCCAGCCCGCGGCTGCTGGCCGACTACGGGATCACGGGCGGCGCCGAGTACGTCTGGCACTGCCACATCCTCGAGCACGAGGAGCACGACATGATGCGGCCGCTCGTGGTCGTCTAGGCCGCCCTGGCGCGATCATCGAGCACGAGGAACCTCGGGATGATCGGCGTCTGGCACCTTATGGGTGGAATGTGATCCCGGGCTCGACGCGAGGCGTCGACCCACCTGGAGGTCTCCCGAAGCCGTGAGACTCACCCGCACCGCAAGGCAGCTCCTCGCGGCCCTCGTCTCCCTCGACCTGGCCGTGGCGCTGGTCGCCACCGGCATGATCGTGTCCGAACCGGCGCAGGTCGCCGCGGCCTCGCTGTCTCACGCCAAGGTCGTCGTGATCGTCGGTCCCGTCGGCAGTCTCACCGACGCGTACCGGGCCTGGGGCCACGCCGGTGCCGACGAGGCGCGCCGCTGGACCGACGACGTCACGGAGGTGTTCAGCCCGGATGCGACATGGCCGCGGGTGAAGGCCGCCCTCCAGGGGGCCTCGCTCGTCATCTACCTGGGCCACGGGAACGGCTTCCCGTCGCCGTACGGGAGCCAGCTCAGGCCGTCCGTCCAGGACGGCCTTGGCCTGAACCCGGTCGCCGGCGCCGGTGACGATGCCCACCAGTACTTCGGCGAGGGACCGATCGCGGCGTCGGTCCACCTGGCTCCGGGGGCCGTGGTCCTCCTCCACAACCTCTGCTACGCGTCCGGTGCGGGGGAACCCGGGATGGCCAACCCGTCGCTCGACGTTGCCCAGCAGCGGGTCGACAACTTCGGCGCGGGCTGGATCGCCGCCGGAGCATCCGCGGTGGTGGCCGAGGGCCATTCCGAGCCGGCCTACTACGTCAGAGCGCTGCTCCGCGACCGGCTGAGTCCCGAGGCTGCCTGGCGGGCGTCGCCGAGCTCCCACGGCAACGTGATCGCCTCCGCCAGCGTTCGCACTCCCGGCGCCGCCGTTCTCCTCGATCCGGACCAGCCGACCTCCGGCTACTACCGGTCGCTGGTGACGAAGGCGGGTGCCTCGGCGCCGGCCGCGCGTGGACCCGGCGTCGGGACCTCACCGGTGGCTCGCGGTCGTCCCCTCGCTCGCCGTTGCCGGCGCCGGGAGCCCGACCATCGACCTCCAGGGGGCCTCCACGGCCGGGTCGGCCGCCACGCTCGTGATCACGTTCGACAAGAAGACCGCGCCAATCCTGCCGAAGCAGCTCGTCGTGGGATCCCGGTGGACCCTCATCGGCGACGACGGGGGGATCGCGCCGGAGGTCCACCCCGGCGGTGGCGCAGCGTCGTCGTCGCCGCTGCCCGGGAGTGCGGCGTTGCCCTCGCCGTCGCCGGGGAGTGCGGCGCCCGCGCCTGCTGCCTCCGCGAGCCCTGCCGTCGTCCCGGGCGCGCCTGCGAGCGCGGCCGCCGGGTCCGGCGGATCTCCCCAGCCGGCCGCCGCCAGCCGCCGCCCAGCGCATCGCCGCTCCAGCCTACCGCCAGGCCGAGCGCCTCGCCGCGTCCGGCCGCGAGCCCCGGCTCGTCGCCGAGACCTGCCACCCCGGGCTCGGGGGCGATCTCGCCGAGCCCGGGAGCCACGCCGATCGGCCACGGGGGCCGGAGCGTCGCCTGCCGCCGCCGCGCCCAGCGATCCGCCACCGGTCGATCTCGTCGTCCCGGAGGCGCCGAGCAGCCTCATCGTGACCAGCCCCACCAAGGGGAGCGGTCAACGCCGGACCGCCACGATCGCGCTTCCGACGGCGACCGGGCTCTACCGCCTGCAGACGACCCTCCACGACGCCGACGGCGTTGCCTACGACGCCGCCACGCAGGACCTCGTGCCGGCGCTGATCGTGCACGTCACGGGGCCGCTGTGGGTGACATACGAGGCGCCTGACCGAGCCTGGGGAGTTGCCGGACAGGCTCTGCCGATCCGGATCCGCGTCGCCAACACCGGCTCGCTGCCCTGGGGCCCACCACGGCCCGGCGGCAGCGACCACCCGGCGGCGAGGCGACCCAGATTCCGACGTGCAACCACTTCTCGTCGGCCGCTGGATCTCGCTCGAGGACGTGCCCGCCCCCAGTCCGTCGCCCATTGATCAGGCAGCGCCCGTTGCGCCGCCCGTCGACCCTTCGGTCCTCGACCCTTCGGCCGCCGGCGCTTCACCCGGTGGCGCTTCATCGGCGGTCGGCACAGCGTCCGGCGGCGGGTCGTCCGGCGCGGTCGCGGGCTCGGTGCCAGCCGCCTTCATCGACCCGGGATCGAGCGCCGTCCTGACGCTGGACGTTGCCGCGCCGACACAGCCGGGGCGCTACCTGCTCGTGCTGGACCTCCTCACCTCGAATGGCCTGTCGCTGGCGGCCGCAGGAGTTCCCCCGGCGCTGATCCGGGTGGTGGTCGTGGCGCCAGCCGGTCGACCCGGGGTCGCAGCTGCCGCTGCCCAGCGGGCCACCGGTGCCAGTGCCGAGCGGGCCGCCGGTGCAAGCGCCGGCGGGCCGCCGGCCTGACCGGGCCCGGCGCGGACGACGGCAGGAAGGCTGCCCGACCTCACTTCCCGGACGGTGAAGGTGCGACCGCGGACATCGCCGCGACCGCGTTCGCCGCCTTCGCCTCGTCGGCTGTCAGGACGACGAACGCACTGTCCCCGTGGACGAAGACGTACTCGCTGGGGCCACCATCCGGGTAGGAGACCTTGGTCGCGGGCGTGCCCGAGAGGCTGACGTTCGAGGAGGTGACGCCCGGCGTCTTGACCGACAGCCACGCGTCGAGGAGGATCGAGCGCAGCGTGGTCGGGTCGAGGCCTGCCACGCGGAACCCGAGGACCGTCAGCGCAAGGGATCCGGCGGCGTCGTACGCCTCCGCGATCTGGAGGTCGGCCGACTTCCTGCCGAGGCTCGTCACGGCCGCGTTCAACGCCCGGCTGGCGGGGTCAGCGGCCGAGGCTGCTCGCGCTGGTGGTGCTCTGCGTCGTCAGGGTCGTGCCGTTGACCGCATGCGGCATCTGGGCCGCCAGCTCGGGAGCAACCTGGCTCGGCGCTGCACTCGGCGCCGTGCTCGGCGAGGCACTCGGCGCCGTGCTCGGCGCTGCGCTCGCGGCCGCCGCGGCACTGGCGAGCGGACTCGGATGCCACGGCTGCCGAAGCTGACGGAGCCGGCGAGACCTCGGACTTCGCGCCGGAAGCGTTCGCGATGAGCCACTGGGCCGACAGCGACCACGGAAGCCCCCACCGCAAGAAGGACGAGACCCGCGAGTACCGGCCTCGTGCGGCTGCTGCCGCCTGGCGGCGCAGGGGTGACCTGGCGGCTGTCCTTCGAAGTCATCACATTTCCCTTCGTGCTCGGTCGTCGACAATGTGCGCGCAGACACGTTGGTGCCCGCCGGAACCGAGCCATTCTGCACGCAAGTCCGGTCGAGGGATCGCCGCCGCGCTTGTCGCCGCACCGGGGCGTCCGAGGCTCGATCGCCTTGACTCGTCCCAGGTTGCCGCCCGACAGCGACCACGCCGGCGAGTTCGCGGCGTAGACTCGGGCAGTCCGCACCCGTGGTCCGGAGGACGCATGCCCGCCCGAGCAGACGGCACCGAGCCCATCATCGCGCACGGTTCCGTCTACCTGCGCGCCGCCGAGCGAGGCGACATCCCACGCTTCGTCGCCTGGCTCAACGACCACCGGACGACGCGTACGCTCGGCCGCTGGGCACCGCTGTCGATCCCGATGGAGGAGGCCTGGTTCGAGAGGATGACGGCCGACCAGGGCAAGGATGGGTACCTGTTCACGGCCTGCCTTCTCGCCGACGACCGACCGATCGGCAACGTCGGCCTGTTCGCCCTCGACCTCGTCAACGGCAGCGCCGGCCTCGGCATCATGATCGGCGAGCCCGGCGACCGGGGGCGCGGCCACGGGACGGACATGCTTGAGGCGCTGCTGCGCTTCGGCTTCGCGAGCCTCCGCCTCGAGCGGATCTGGCTGGATGTCTTCGACTTCAATCCCGGGGCTCGCCGGGTCTACGAACGAGTGGGATTCGAGCACGAAGGGGTCATGCGACACGCGGTCTTCCGCGAGGGCGAGTTCGTGGACGTGCACCGGATGGCGCTCCTCTCGGGCGAATGGCGGGCACGCCACCGGCCGCGCGAGGACGCGAACCCGGACCCCGAGCCTGACGAACTGCCGCGTCGATGATCGGCGCGACCACGGCTTCGCCCTGCGCGCTCGCCTCCATCATCTGGGCACGTGACAGGACACGTACCGGCAGCCACGGGTGCGCAGGAGGTTCGAGCGAATGAGTCCGATCGACACAATCGCGAACGCCGTCCACAGCGTCGTCGTCTGGTTCCAGACGCTCCTCCCGGGTGGCTTCGGGCTGCTGATCATCCCGATCGGCGTGCTCGGGATCATCAGCCTGCTGGTCGCCCGCAACCGCTAGGAACGACCCGCGATGGCGGAGGCCGCGGCTACGATCGCGCCGCGGAGACGTGGAACGGCCCGGCCTCGGGGGCTGGATCAGATGATGCCGAGGCGAGGAGCGCTGGGCGTTTCCGGCGCCGCGGCATCGGCGAGCCCTGCCGGCGCATCTGCGGCGACGGCTGCAAGGGCCTCTTCGGTCACTGCGTGCATCTCGGCAATCCCGCCGAGTTCGGTGAGCTTGCCGGCGATCATCGCGGCTTCGGGGGCCTCCTCGACGAGCACGCCGATCGCGGCCTTGCCGCCGGCGAGCTCCGCCGCGATGCGCTCGCGGTCCGCGTCCGTCAGGCCGAGGCTTTTGTGGTGGAAATGCCCGAGGATGCCGCCACCAACGATGCCGACGAGCAGCGAAGGCGGGGCGATGACGGCGAGGACGAGCCCGATCCCGGCTCCCGCCTTGCCGCTCCGGGCACCCAGCTTGTGTTCCTTGATCTTGCCCGTGTCGTCCAGGACGAGCACGCCGACGGGGCGGGGCATGACATCGTTGGCCTTCTCCCACGCCATCAGGGACTCCGCCGCAGCGTCCGCAGCAGCCTCGTCCGCGAAGATCCCCAGGACCATCCGATGCTCGGCCATGTCAGGCTCCTCCGATCTCATCCCACACCGGAGGCGCGAGCCGGCGGCAGCGGGCATCCAGGGGGAATCCCCGGGCAACTCAGCTTCCCGGGCCAACCCGTCCATTGGAGGCGATCACGGGGGCCGTGTCAACGTCCGATGTGGGCGAGGTGATCGCCGGTCCCGCCGCAAGGGTGGGCGACCGGCCCGGATCGTCGCGCCATCGGGTCACTGATGTCGAGACGCGAGCGACGCATGTCAGACGACCTCGCTGCGTCCCCGGGCCCGGGATGCCCGAGGCTGATTCAGTGGTTCGTCGCCCCCGCCTGGAACAGGCCGACGGCGCCGCGGCCGGCCAGGTTGAGGGCGTGGGTCACGATCGGGTAGAGCCCGTCTTCGGCCATCGTGAGCTCGACGATCGCGCCCTGTCCCGGTGAGAGGTCCACCGCCTGGCTGCCCCAGCTCCCCCGGTTGCCCACCTTGAGCTCGATGCCCTCCTTGATCACCCGGTCGAAGACGCTGCCCTCGACGCTGAACGAGCTCGAGAGATTCGGCCCGGCATCGAGGATGAAGGCCCGGACCCGCTTGCCGGTCTCGACCTGGATCGGGTGATCGCTGTACTGGTCGGCGATGCCGTTGAACACGACGAAGTCCGGCACGGGGACCGCGGCGGCGGCCTTGGCGAGCGACGGCGACGGCGGTCGCGACGGATACTGGCCGCCCAGGTACCACTCGCCCTGGACGAGAAAGAACTCCTGGTCGACCTTGTCCAGGCCACCCTTCGGCTCCACGATCAGCATCCCGTACATGCCGTACGCGATATTCTGGAGCACCGGTTCCGTGTTGCCGTGGTACATCCAGACGCCCGCGAACTCGGCCTTGAATTCGAAGACCTTCTCCTCGCCCGGCTTGATCGGCGTCATCTGGTCGTTCCAGGCGCCCGTCGACCCGTGGAAGTCCACGGAATGGGGAAAGTCGTTCACCGCGGGATGCCCGATCGCCGCCAGGCCCGGAAGCGTGGGCGGGTGGTTGATCAAGTGGATGCGGATCGTGTCACCCACCTGGACCCGGATGACCGGGCCCGGAACCATGCCGCTGCCCGGATCCGTACCGCCGAATGTCCACACGTGCTGGACGAAGCCCTGGGCGACCGAGTTGAACCGCTCATCGATGCGGAGGTCGATGTCATGGGTCGTCCCGGGAAGGAGGGCAGGGGCCTTCGGGTCGCGCGGATGGTAGATCTCCGCGTTGGGGTCGGGCTGCAGGTTACCGCTGATGGGGCTCGCCGATCCTGGCGGAGCGAGCGTCGGCGTCGAGCTCACGGGCTGGCCGGCGCCGGCGCCACTGGTGGGGCTGATGGATCCGGTCGGTGCCTGCGTCGACGGTGAGGGATCCGCCGGGCCGGCGCCGGCTCCGCGGTTCGGCTGCAGCGTCCAGGAAGGCTGCGCCGCGACGTCGCAGGCGGCAATGGCAAGGCTCATCAGCATGATGGCGGCAACGAGCCGCGGCGCACGGGCTCCGTCGTGTCCAGCCAATGCCGCGTGTCCAGCCAACGCCGTCCTCGCCGCGGGTCGAGTGACCCGCGTCCTCCTGACACAGTAGCGCCCCGGCACCGCCCCGCGCCCGACCGAACGACGCGGTCGGCGGGCGACCCAGGGGCGGACCGCGCCCTCCACGGCGAGCGCGATCCGATCGTGTCGACTCTCGCGCGCGCCGGCAGGCGTCAGTCCGAGCCGGCCGGGACGGCCGTCAGGTCCGCGGCGATCGACGTCGCCCACTCCCGGATGGCGTCCCAGTCGCGATGGTCGCCGTAGGGGTTCTTCACCATCCGCAGCACCGCTCGTTCGCCGAAGCCGAGCCCCTGCTTGTCCGCCTTGCCGGCGAAGACCCGGTGCTCCCTGCCCCTCACGAGCCCGAGGAGCTTCAGGCCCTCGGCGGCGTCGGCGGGATCGACGATGTCGCGTCCGAGCGGCCCGCTCGAGAACAGCCACACCGGTCGTGTGCGGAGCGTCTCCGTGGAGCCGTTCACGAGAGCCCGCGCCGGCCCCATCCAGCGCCCCATGTGGAGCGCGCTGCCGACGATGACGGCCTCGTAGGAGGCGACGGACTCGACGTCCTGGGCATCGACGACGTCGACGTCGATGCCGGCTTCGCGAACGGTCTCGCCGATCGAGCCGGCGATCTCCCGGGTGCTGCCGTGCTTCGATGACACGGCGATCAGCAGCTTCACGGTGGATCTCCTCTCCTACGCGACCGGCACGCGGGCCAGCGCGACCGCCGGGTTGGCCATGTCCATGAGCGACACGCCGATGCCGTACGTCAGGAAGCGCCCTTCGGGCACGAGCTCGATGACGCAGCTCCCCGACTTCCGCGACTCGGGCACGAGCTTCACGAGGTCCTTCGACACCGAGCCGATGTCGAGCGAGCCCGCCGGGTGGACCGTGGCCTTGGCCTGGAACGTGATCGTCGCCGGGGGGATGGGAGCGAGCAACGCGAGGAGGCCGCCGCGACGCACCGGCACGGTGACCGCCACGTCGTCACCGGTCGCGATCTGGCGCGCCTTCCAGCCGTCGGCGGCGACGGCGATGTACAGGCGCCGCTCGGCGGTCCCGTACACGACGCCGCTCGATCGAGGCTCGCCCGCGGCGTTGCGGTAGCCGACGACGGCGAACGAAGCCTTCGCGAGAGCCCTCCAGACCGCCTCGCTGCTCACGCGTGGGGTGCCAGTCACAGCCTCGTCCGCCACGCCGCGGGGGGCGCTGGCCGGCAGGGCGGTCATTCCGTTCGTGGTCATCGACGCTCTCTCCAGTCTGCCGGTCGCGGGGCGTCGCTCGTGCCACGCCATCGCCAACCCTTCTCACCTCGCTCCGGCCGTTGCGGCCGGTGTCGATGGTGTTCACCCTGGGGCTCAACCGGCACCCCGCGCATCCATCGTTGGACGGACGCGGTGGTTGGTTCTCGGGCGCGGATCGCCAGGCGGACGCGGTGTTTGTTCTCGGGGAGCGGATCACCATGGACACGCGGCAGGCCCGTCGATCCGCGGCAGCCCGCAGGGAGCATGCCGCTACGGCCGAGCCGTCGTGGTCAGCCTGCGGGGAGCGGCGTCTCCCCCGGGGAGCGGAGCGGGATCGACGCCTCGAAGCGCGCCCCGCCCTCGGGCCGGTTGGCGGCCGCGATCGTCCCCCCATGGCGTTCCACGATCCAGGCGGCGATCGACAGGCCGAGGCCCGTCCCACCCTCGGGGGCGTCGTCCGCCCGCCAGAAGCGCTCGAAGACGTGCGGCAGGTCCTCGTCGCGGATGCCCGGGCCGTCGTCGTCCACCTGGAGGAGCGCAGCGCCGGCGTTCGGCCCGACCCGCACCGTCACGATGCCGCCCGCGGCAGCGTGGGCGACGGCGTTGTCGGCGAGGATCTTCACCAGCTGCCGGAGCCGCAGCGCGTCGCCCTCGACCTCGGCGGGAAGCGGTTCGGCCTCGAGGGTCACACCCCGCCGGGCCGCCATCGCGGTGAGCGGCCCCACGGCGTCGACCGCCACGTCGGCGAGGTCCACCGGCGCCCGCTCGATCTCGATCGTCCCGGCGTCCGTCCGGGCCAGGAGGAGCAGGTCGTCGACGAGCTCGGTCAGGTGGGCCGTCTCCGCGTCGATGTCCTCCAGGGCGGCACCCACCTTCGAGACGGGCTGGTCCTGGTTGCGCCGCAGGTCGGTCACGCTGGTCCGGATGACCGTGAGCGGCGTCCGCAGCTCGTGGCTGGCGTTGGCGGCGAACTCGCGCTGGCGGCGGAGGGCGGCCTCGCGCCGGTTGATGGAGCTTCGGATCGGGACGAGCGCCCGGCCCGCGTAGATCCACCCGGCCACCACGGCGAGGGCAGTCGCGGCGAGACTCCCGAGCACGAGGATCCAGAGGAGGGCCGAGAGGAGCCGCTGCTCGGAGACCCGCTCGCCGATCACCTGGACCACCCACTGGCCGTCGCTGCGCGGCACCGCCAGCGAGTGGACGCGGATCGGCGTGTCGTCGAGCGAGGCGGTCCGCGTGTCGTCGCCGCCGGCCCGGGCGGCGTCGATCGAGGGTTGAACCGGGAGCCCGGTCACCGAGTCGAGGCGGCCCAGAACGGAGCCATTCGGCTGGACGGCCAGCGTCAGCGTCCCGGACTGCTCGCCCCCGAACGCCAGGCCGAACGGCAGGCGGGCCGGCAGCGGACCCGGCCGGGACAGCATGACGGCGACCTGTTCGGCACGGTCCACGAGGACCGCCGTTCCGCGGCTCGCCAGCTCGTTGGCGACGGCCGCGTAGACGAGGGCGCCGAGCGCGAGCAGGATCAGCAGGGTCAGCCCGCCGCTCCAGGCGATCAGGCGGCGACGGGTCTGGCGCAGGAGCGCCGCGTCGTCGTCGGCGAGGTCGCCGAGGCGGGCCGCGGGCGGGGCGAGCGGGTCAGCGAGCACGAACGCGATATCCGACCCCGCGGACCGTCTCGATCCAGGGGCCGCCCTCGGGGCCCAGCTTCGTGCGCAGCAGGTGGATGTAGGCCTCGACCGTGTTCGGGGTGAGCGCGGCACCGTAGGGCCATGCCTGGTCCAGCAGCTGGTCGCGCGAGAGGACCTGGCCCGGCCGGCGCAGCAGGCACTCGAGGATCGAGTACTCGCGCTGGCTCAGGTCCACGGATCGGCCGGCGACGGTCACCAGCCGGTCCGTCTCATCCAGCGTGATCGGGCCGGCCTTCAGGGTCATCCCGCGCCGGGGTGGGGGCCGGCGCCCGAGCGCCCGCAGGCGGGCGAGCAGCTCCTCGTAGGCGAACGGCTTGACCAGGTAGTCGTCGGCGCCGGCGTCCAGGCCCTCGACCCTGGCTGACACTGCGTCGCGCGCCGTGAGCATGAGGATCGGGACGGCTGAGCCACCCGCGCGAAGGCGGCGTGCCACCTCGAAGCCGGACGCATCGGGCAGTCCGACATCCAGGATCACCGCGTCGAGCTCCACCTCGGATGCGAGGTCGATGCCATCCGCGGCCGTGGTCGCGCTGTCGACAACGTGGCGATCCTGGGTGAGGAGGCGGGTCAGGAGCCGGACGAGGCGAGGGTCGTCCTCGACGAGGAGCAGGTGCACGTCACCCTCTCCCGAGCGCGGGCCGGACGCTCACGCCCCGGCCCGGGCGATCAGGTCGCGAGCCGCCGAGATCGGGATCACGAAGCCGATCCCCTGGCCGTCGCTGGCCGACGTGGCGATCACCCCGACCACGGTCCCGTCGACGTCGAGGAGCGGTCCGCCGCTGCTGCCTGGATTGATCGCGGCGTCGGTCTGGATCAGGCCGCTCAGGGCGACCCTGGTGCCGGTGGACGCGTCGCGCATGTTGATCGACCGATCCAGCGCCGAGACGATCCCCGACGTGACCGTGTCGGCGAACTCGCCAAGGGGGCTGCCGATCGGCCACCACGAGCTGGCCGACCGCGGGCGGCGAACCTGTGCCCAGGCGAGCCGGCGTGAGGCCCTTCGTGCTCGCCCTCAGGATCACCAGCCCCCGCGCGGTGTCGCTGGCGACGACCGTGGCCGTCGCGGCGTGCTGGTTCGAGAGCACGATGTCGTAGGTACCATCGACGGGCGCGGCGATGGCGGTCGTCAGGATGAGGCCGTCCGGGGAGACGACGATGCCGGTCCCGCCCGTGTCGCCGGGTTGGGCACCGGGCATGCTGATCGTGACGACCGACGGCTCGGCGGCAGCGACGGCGACCGCGATCGCGTCGGCTCCGACGACGCGGGTCACGGCCGTGCTCGCCGCGGGCGTGGCCGTCCCGCTCCCGGCCGGCGGGTTCGTGGCCGCCGGCGGGTTCGTGGCCGCCGGCGCGGAAGGCTGGGTCGCGAGGAGGATCGCCGCGGTGCCGCCGCAGGACAGGACGGCCGCGAGCACGGCCGCGCCCAGGACCAGGGGCAGGCGTCGCGGCTGCGATTCCTCGGTGGCCCGGTTCGGGGCCGGCTGCGGCGCGGGCGCTGGTGCGAACGGCGGTACGGGCGCTGGTGCGAACGGCGGTCCGGACGCCGGCGTCTGGCCTGCCACGGCGGGTTCGGGTGCCGGCATCGTGGCCGGGAACACCGGTTCGGGCGCCGCCGGCGTCGGGTCTGCCGGCGCGGGTTCGGGTGCCGCCATCGTCGGCCGGGAACACCGGTTCGGGCGCCGCCGGCGTCGGGTCTGCCGGCGCGGGTTCGGGTGCCGCCATCGTGGCCGGGAACACCGGTTCGGGCGCCGCCGGCGTCGGGGCTGCCGGTGGCCCGGGTGCCGCCTCCGGCTCGGGATGCGGATCGAAGCCGGGGTGAGCGTCGAACGTCATGGAGAACTCCGGGCGGGCGGTCGGGGGAGCGCCCATCGAACGCCGGTTGTACGCGCGCTTCCTGAAACGAGCCTGAACCGTCGGTCGGCCGTGAGGGTCGCCGGTCCAGGACGCAGACGATACCCGGTCGGCGCCTCGACGCCCGCTTCAGGACACCTTCAGATGACCCTGAGAGGCTGCGGAGCGCGTCCCGGACGGAGCTCCCGCGTCGGGGTGTGTCACGATGTCGTTCGACGGGAGCCTCTCGGAGACGAACGCGTGCAGGAATCCAGCGATCCGCAGCAGGCGACGGGCGGCGAGCCGACGCCCAGCGCAGAGACCACCCAGCCCGTGATGCCGGCGATGCCCGCCGCAGCGCCGCCGCTGACCCCGGAGCCGCCAGCTGGCGCCCCGACCCCTTCGCGGCGACCACAGGGCAGGACCCTGGGCATCGTTGCCCTGGCGGGCGCCGCCCTGGTTGCGGTGCTGGCCGTCGGCTATGCGCTCGGCAGCGGCACCTCTACGGATTCTCTGGCGCCGGCGGGCGCTGCAAGCTCGCCGGCCTCTGCAGCCGGAGCGCAGCCGGCCGACGTTTCGGCGGCGTGGACCTCCCCGGACGGCAAGACGAAGGCGACCCTCAATGCCGGCGGCGGGATGATGGGCTTGCGGCGTGGCGCCGCGACCATCTCGATCACGGCCATCGATGGCACGAAGCTCTCCCTGAAGACCGCGGATGGGTGGACGCGAACGATCGACGCCGCCGGCGCCACGATCACAAAGGGTGGCGCGACGGCCTCCGTCTCCGATCTCAAGGTCGGCGACCAGATCGTGTTCCGCGAGGTGCGGAACGCGAACGGCACGTACACGATCACTGCCATCGCCGTCATCCAGCCGTCCGTCGCCGGGACGGTGAAGTCGGTGTCCGGCTCGTCGGTCACGGTGACGACGTTCGACGGCGCGAGCGCGAAGGTCACCCTCACCAGCTCGACGACCTACCAGCTTGGACGCCAGAAGGCCACGGCCGACGCGGTCGTCGCGGGCGCCCGAATCGTGGCCACAGGGACGCTGGGCAGCGACGGATCCCTCACGGCGACGGCGGTCGTGATCCAGCCCGCCACGGTCGCCGGGACGGTCAAGTCGAAGACCACCGACTCGCTGACCCTCACCCAGCGCGACGGCTCGACGGTCGTCGTCAAGGTCACCACGTCGACCACCTACCGGGTTGGCGGCCTTCAGTCCCCGACCCTGGCCGACATCAAGGTCGGCGACGTCGCGATGGCGAGCGGAACGAAGAACACCGACGGGTCGCTCTCCGCATCCGTCGTGGCCGCGCAGGCGGCTGGCCAGTTCGGTGGCCCTGGCGGTGGCGGGATGGGTGGCTGGTTCGGAATGGGCGGCGGGGGGCGCGGCGGATTCGGCCCCGGCATGGGCGGCGGAGGCTTCCCCGACTTTCCCGGGGCACCGGCTCCGGCGCCCGCAAACGGCGCGAACGGCGCCAACGGCTAAACAACCGCACGTGACGCCCGGCGCGGCAGACCGCGCCGGGCGTCTTCGTGTCCGTCGGGCGGTATCAGCCCGAGAGTGGCGCCCAGTCGCGCGGCGTCGACCTCGATCGGAGGGACGCCGCCAGCGACGTCTTGAACGCGCCGTGGCCGGTCCACCGCTCGGCGCGCCCGTCTCCGACAGGCGCCCTCTGGACGCCCGTGGCCGGTCCACCGCTCCGCGCCCGGCTCCGATGGGCTCCGGCAGGCGGCAGCGTCTCTATCAGCCCCGGAGGGCGACCTCCGGAGGCTGCTCGGCCTCGTCGCCCGCGTCGAAGAAGGGCCGAGCGCGCCACCCAGGAGGACGGCGAGGACCATCGCCGGGCACCTGTGAGATCGTCGTGTTGTAGCGGTAGACCTGGTCGTTGTAGAGCTCCCGGCGGTCGGCGATCAACCCCTCCAGCCGCTCGATCTCGGCCTGCAGCCGGAGCACGTTCTCCTGGGAGCGCACCTGGGGGTACCGCTCCACGACCGCGAAGAGCGACCGGACGGCCGACGTCGTGGCGGCCGAGACCGGGCCCTGGTCCGGCACCGGGGCGTCCGGCGCGTAGCGGGCCCGCTGGCGGGTGACCTCTTCGAGCACCTCCTGCTCGAAGGCCATCAGGTCGCGGACTGCATCGACGAGGGCGGGGAGCTGGTCATGGCGCTGGCGGAGCACGACCTCGATGTTGCCCCACGCCTTGTCGATCCGGTTGCGCTGGGCGACGACGGCGTTGTACGTGACGACCGCGAGGAAGCCGCCAACCACCGCGACCAGGAGGACTGCGAAGGCGGCCGCTGCCGCGAGGGGTGTCACCGGAGCGCCCCCGGAAGCGCAAGCGCGAGGGCGACCGCGCTCATGATCGCCAGAACCGCGCCGGCCAGGCCGAGGAGAACCCGTGCGTCGGCCCGGCCTCGGGCCTCGTCGGGGGTCCCGACGATGACCGCGAGCGGGTGTTCGGATGCCGCCGCCATCACGAGCTCCCCGGGCGGGATCTCGAAGCGCGCCTCGGCTGCAGCCGCCGCGGAGGCGTCGGCGAGCTGCGGCGCCGTCGCCGCGGCGTCGAGCTCCGGGGGACGGGTCGGGTGTCCGATACCGAACCCGGGGATCGCCGCGTTGCCCCACGCGTCCTCGGGCGTCGCCGCCAGGATCCCGGCCTCGCGCGCCTCCGCGAGGTTCATGGCCACCTCGGGGTCGTCGGCCGGCAGCGCCGGGTCGAACCGGTCGGCCCCGGCGGGATCGTCGAGGTCGCCGAATGGGAGCGCCGACCCGACGAGCGTGACCGTGTCGCCGGGCTCGAGTCGCCATTCCTGGTAGTGGCGCGATCGCTGACCGGCCCCGAAGACGGCGCCGAGCGACGCACCGTGCTCCTGGCCGACGAGCTCGTCGAACGTTCCGGCGGTGCCCGCCGGCTGCCGGACCGTCAGGAGGGCGGCGACCTGGGCATCGCGGTCCTCGACCACGGGTTGCCGGGTGGCTCCCCGATTGAGCTCGAGCCCGGGCGGATCGTCACCGCTCCAGTCCGTGGAGGCGTCGAAGCGGACGGGCGCCTCCCAGGTCGCGCCGCGCGGGAAGACGCGGATCGTCCCCGAGGCGTCGCGCAGGCGGAAGCCGATCGCCCGCTCCTCGGAGAGCAGGCTCACCCTCCGGTCGCCCGAGCCCTCCAAGATGCGGGCCCGGTAGTAGACGCAGGCGACGCTCTGGAGCGGCGAGACGAGCGTCCCGACCTCGGGCTCGACGACCCCGACCAGGCGGACCTCGCCCGCTGCGAGCGACGTGATCCGGCTCGTCGAGATCCCCGCCAGGCGCTGCTCCGAGCGAAAGGCGGCAAGGCCGCGCCCGAGCAGGACGATCCCGCCAGCGACGCCGGCCAAGGAGAGCGCGATGGCGAGCCCCTGGCTGATCTCCACGCGCGGCAGTCTATCGGCTCGCCGGCGCCCGCCGGAGCGGTCAGCGACGCGGGCGGACGAACGCGGCCACCACGATCACGACGCCCAGCGCCACCAGGCCCGCCGCCCACACGAGACCCCAGTCGACGTCCACCCGATCGCGGACGAGGAAGTAGGCCCCCAGGCCGACGAGGACAAGGCCGGCGATGATTGCGGGAAGCGGGTCGTTCCGACGGCGCGCGCGGCGCTCCGCGCGACGCTGGGCGCGGGACCAGCCTGGATCGGCGGCCCAGGCCGGGTGCGGGTCCCGGCGTCGGCGGAGGCGGGGCGCCGGTCGACGTGCCAGCCGGGGTGGCCTCCGGGCCGGGGGAGCCGGGCGTGGGCCATGCGTCTGGCGTGGGCGCGGGCCCGGCCGACGGCGGCGCCCAGCCGGGGACGGCATCCGGTCCGGGTGGGGGAGGGGAGCCCGCGGCGCCGGCGAAGCCGGTCGGCTCCTCGGGCACCACGACGGCCATGACCACGTAGACGATCAGGAGCGGGACGATCCCGGTCAGCAGGGCCACGATCGCGTAGCCGATGCGCACGAGACTCGGGTCCAGCTGCATGCGGTCGGCGAGCCCGCCGCAGACACCCGCGATGACGCGGTCGTCGACGCTGCGATAGAGACGCTCGTTCATCGGCATCCGTCCTTCGGGTTGAGGGTGAAGCTGACGGCGCTGCCCGTCGTCTCGAGGTCGATCTTCGTCGCCGCGCTGGCGTAGCCCTCGCTGAGCCAGGCATTGCCGGCCTTGGTCAACCCCTGATCGGCGTAGTTGTTGCTCGCCGTGACGTTGCCGTCGACGACCAGGCGGAGCCCCGCGCCGGCCGGGGCGCAGAGGCGGACGGACGCCGCGTTGGCGTGCACGCTCCCGGTGAGAGCGGCGCCCGCCGGCAGACGGATGGCGATGTCACCCGCGTTCACCTGGGCCTCGAGATCGTCGACGCGCGACCGGGAGAGGTCGAGCAGGGTGCCGCCCACGGCGTTCCCCGTGAAGGCAAGCCGCGAGACGGCGGCGGTTCCCGTGTCGATGGTTGCCCGACCGGCGTTGACGTCGACCTGGAGGTCGAGGCGGGTGTCGGTCCCGAGGTCGACCTGCCAGGTCGAGCGCTGCGGGGCGAAGATGAACCCGCCCGACGAGGACGGCGAGCGGACCACGAGCGTGTCACCGGACCCGGTGATCGTGGGGCGGGCATTGTCGGTCCCGCGGACGGCGACCGACCAGCCGGCGCCTGACGCTGGGCCGACCGTGACGTCGGCGCAGTTCGCCGCCAGGGTCACGTTGCCCGACGAGCCTGGGAACGTCCCCTGCTGGTTGCAGGATCTGCGGCGCGTCGGTGGCGGCCGACCCGCAGCCGAGGCTGCCGATACCGATGCCGCCGATGCCGGCCACGCCCACGGCGAGCATCGCGCCGAAGATCGTCCCGAACGTGGCCGCGACGATGAACCCGCCGAGCCCTCGGAGCGGCGTGCGCCGCAGCAGCAGGCCGATTCCGGCTCCGATGAGGATGAATGGCCAGAGCTCCCAGGCGTTGGCGACGGTGTCGCGAGGGATCCAGCCCTGTGCGACAGCGAGGGGGACGCCGCCGAGGAGCACCAGGAAGACGCCCCAGTTGAGAAGGCGCCGGTCGACCGACATGCGATCCCTCCGCGGTGCAACGTCGTGAGGATACGCCAGGTCGGGGCGCCCGGCAGGCCTCGTGGTAGCCTCGTGGGGGACGAGTGGCACGGATCGGACAGGAGGTTCGGACGGTACGGCTGGGCGTGCGGCGTGGGGTGACGTCCGGATGACGAGCGGAGCGACGACCGACCCGCGGGCCGGGCGCCTCCTCGCGGGCGCCGCCGCGGTCATCTTCGACCTCGACGGGGTCCTGGTGGACTCCGAGCCCTGGTGGCACGAGGTGCGCGTGGCCTGGGCGGCGGCACACGGTCGGACGTGGACCCTGGACGACAGCCGCGCCTGCATGGGGCTCAACTCGCGTGATTGGTCGGACGTCATGCAGCGGCGCCTCGGCCTGGATATCGACCTGGACGAGATCGAACGCGCGATCGTGGAAGGCCTGGTCGCACGCTACGCCGCGGGCGCGGTCACGGTCGTCCCCGGCGCGCCGGCCGCGGCCCGCGTGCTGGCGGCGGACGTGCCGGTCGCCGTCGCCTCCTCCGCCCATTCGCTCGTCATCCGGGCCGGCCTCCGGGCCGCCGGCCTGGACGATCTCTTCGGCGTGGTCGTGTCTTCGGACGACGTCGCGACCGGCAAGCCCGCCCCTGACGTCTACCTCGAGGCCGCGCGGCTCCTGGGCGCCGATCCGGCCCGCTGCGTCGTGGTCGAGGATTCGCTGAACGGTGTGCTCGCCGGCCGGGCCGCCGGCATGCGGGTGGTCCTGGTCCCCAACCCGAGCGTGCCTCCCGGATCGGGCGCGGCGGAGGCTGCCGACCTGGTCGTCGAGCGCCTGGCCTGCCTTGCGGCGGCCATGCCCGGCTCCGTGGATTGAACGCCGCGCGCGGCCGGTCGGTCCAGGCGGAGTGCCCGCCCGAGGTGCAACCCGCGCCGAGCATGCCCGCCGGGCTCACGACATCGGACCCGCGGCCCGGCCGCGTCCGCTACTGGCTCGTGACGCTCGTCCTGCGCATCGCGGTGGGCGCCTATCTCCGGCTGCGGGTGACCGGCCGCGAGCGGCTGCCCGACGGGCCCGCGATGCTCTGCTTCAACCACCAGAGCTGGGCCGACCCGTTCGTGATGGCGGCGGCCATCCCGGCGCGACCCGACCTGCTCTTCTTCGGGCCGCGGGAGGCCGACATGCGCGCTGGGGCGCAAGAACCGTTTCATCGCCTGGACGCGTCGCGCCGTGCCGTTCCGCCCCGACAAGACCGGCCTGATCGAGATCACCCGGCGCGTCCAGGCGATCTTCGCGCGAGGCGACCGGATCGCCATCGCCCCCGAGGGCCGGATCCACGCGGGGGAGCGGGTGGTCCTGCCCCTCGACGAGGGCGTCGCCTACTTCGCCCTGCGAGCCGGGGTGCCGATCGTCCCCGTCGGGATCATCGGGCATGGGGTGGCTCCGCTGCGGCGGCACGGTCCGCGTGCGGATCGGCGATCCGATCCCGGCGACCGGGCGCCCGACGCGAGAGAACGTCGCCGCGCTCACCCGTGCGACACGGCTGAGCCCTCCTCGATCTCGTCGCGGACGGGCGCGATCGAGAGCCTCCCGGGCCGTTCGGGCGCTGGCTGACCGAGGTCGTTCCAGGACTGGCCAGAGGGAGCGCGCCCGCCGATCCAGGATCAGGAATAGAACGTGCGTTCTGTTCGTGGGATGGTTCTGCCCCGACCACGCTTCTGCGATACTGCCTCGGTTCACCCGGAACGCCGCCAGGAGGCCCGCCGCCGGCATGGGAGTCACCGGACTCGCCACCAGTCCCGAGGAGTACCGCGGCCGGCTGCGGCGAGCAGCCCGACGAGCAGCTCGATGCCTGGGCCGCCGAGGCGATGAGCGACATCTCGATCCGGCGCGGGGTCCTGGCCGTGCTCCGGGACCTCCGGGAGGCGAGCGGGCTGGAGGACCGGGAGCTCGAGAAGGTCTTCGCCGCGGGCGGCGGACCCCCGGCCGTCATCGGGCCACGACGCCGAGGGCCGCCTGCTCGTCCCGGCGACGACCCTGCACTGCCTTGTGAAGGGCCTGCGGGCACTCGCACCCGGGGCCCGCGAGACGATCGTCAGCGTACCTCGTGGCGAACTTCGAGGAGCTCGTCTACGTCTGATCGCGAGACGGGTCCGCCCGGTGGGCGCCCCGCTTCGCCCGCCGAGCGCCTCGCCGGGATGCTGCGGCTCGTCCACCCCTTCCCGTCCTTCCTCGACGCGGTCGTTGCCGCGTGCGTGGCCTCGGTGGCCGGAGCGGAGCTGCCACGAGCGCTTCAGCTCGGCCTCTCGATGCTTCTCCTGCAATTCGCCATCGGTGCCGCCAACGACTGGGCTGACGCGCCGACCGACGCCAGGGCTCAACCCTGGAAGCCGATCCCGTCGGGTGTCGTCACCCGCGAGCGGGCGGTCGCGCATCGCGGTCGCGGCGGGGGCCGTCGGGCTGGCCCTGGCGGCGGCCATCGGGCCGGCGCCGCTCGGCGTCGCGGCGGCCGGGCTGGCGGTCGGCCTGGCCTACGACCTGCGTCTGAAGCGAAGCCCGTGGTCCTGGGTGGCCTATGCGGCGGGAGTCCCGCTGCTGCTCGGCTTCGGGTGGGTCGGTTCCGGGCAGGCCGATCGCGGCCGACGCCGCTGTCGTCCTGGCGATGTCGGCGGTCGCGGGCGCCGCCCTGTCGGTCGCGAACGCCCTCGGAGACCTCGAGAGGGACCGCCTCGCCGGGGTCGTGACGATCGCCACGGAGCTCGGCGTCAGGCGGGCACGACGTGCGGGCGCCGTGCTCACGGGGACGACGCTGGCCGCGGCCGTCGTCACGGCGATGCGTGCTCGGGGCGCGGGGGCCGGGCGTCGCGATCGCGCTCGGCGGGGTGGCGGTCTCGATCGTCGGCGTTGCCCTCGGCTGGCAGAGCTCGGCGACTGCCCGCCGGCGCGCATGGGAGGTGCAGGCCGTGGGGCTCGCACTGCTCGCCGCCGGCTGGCTGGCGGCGGTCGCGGCCGGCGAGCCCGCCGGGGTAGGGGATGCCGGGATTCGTCCTCGGCGCTCCGGCCTCAGGCCCCTCTGCCGCGGACCACCGTGATGGCGTTCTCGAGGGTGAGCTTCGAGATCGTGAGGTACTTGGCGAGGTTCTGACGATCGGTCGCGTTGGCGGCACTGTCGAACTCCGCGCTTCGCAGCACCGCCAGCAGCTCCCCGAGCGCCTCCTGGAACTGCGCCTTGGCCGACACGAGCGCGTCGTCGCCGGTCGGGATGCTGGCCGGAGCCGGAAAGACGTCCGATGAGTCGTCCGACTGCAGTGGCTCCATCTCCGGCGGCGCCACGTCGGCGGCCCGGCGCGGCCGGCCCTCGATCCGCTCCCGGAGCTTCACGAGCGACAGCTGGCCGCTGGCCACCTGGGCCGCCAGCCGCTTGCGCTTCTTCGGATCCTCGACCTTCATCAGCTCGTACGCGTGCGAGAGGGTGTCTTTGCGCACGGACACCAGGGCACGGATCTCCTCGGGAGCGTCGGCGAGGCGGAGCCGGTTCTCCAGGTAGCCCTTGTCCTTGCCGAGCTTCTGGGCGAGCTTGCGGATGCTGTAGCCGTGCTCGGTCACCATCTTCTCGTAGATCGTCGCCTCCTCGAGCGGCGAGAGGTCCTCGCGCTGGAGGTTCTCGATAACCGCGATCTCGAGGGCGGCGTCGTCGTCGAGCTCCTCGACGAGCGCCGGGATCGTCTCGAGCCCGGCCAGCGTGGCGGCACGCCAGCGCCGCTCGCCGGCGACCAGCTGGTAGTCATCGCCGAGCGGTCGCAGGAGGATCGGCTGCAGGACGCCGTGCTCGCGGATCGACGCCGACAGCTCCGCGAGGGCCGACTCCTCGAACACGAGGCGCGGGTTCTCTGGGTTTGCCTCGATCCGATCGACGGGCACGTGGCGAATGCCGAGGGTCTTGGTTCCCTCGGCGGACAGCAGGCTGACGATGGACGGGGAGAGCTCGCGCTCCTCGGAGAGTCGTCGCGCCGCGACGGCGCGGAAGTCAGGCCTGGCCAAGTTCGACGACCTCCTTCGCGAGCTCCCGGAAGGTCCGGGCAGCTTCGGAGTTCCCGGCGTAGGACGTGATCGGCCGTCCGGTGAGTGGCGCCTCGCCGAGCTTGACGGTCGTTCGGACGATCGAGTCGAAGACGTGATGGTCGCCGAGCTCGCGCAGCTCGTCGAGCATCTCGCGGGCGAGGACGGTGCGCCCGTCGTAGAAGGTCGGCAGCAGGCCGAGGACGCGCAGGTCGCGGTTGAGCTTGGCCCGGATCGTGTTGATCACCTTCACCAGGGCGGTCAGGCCCTTGAGGGCGTAGTACTGCGTCTGGACCGGGATGATCACGCCGTTGGCGGCGACGAGGCTGTTGATCGTCAGCAGGCCGAGCGTCGGCGGGCAGTCGATGAGGATCCAGTCGTAGCTGTCCCGGACGCCGTCTTCGGCAAGCGCCTCGCGCAGCGTGTACTCGCGACCGATCGCGCTGAAGAGCTCGACCTCCGTCGAGGCGAGCTCCAGCGTCGAGGGTGCGACGTCGATCCGCTCAGTCGCCGAGGGGACGATGATCGAACGCAGGGAGACCTGTGCTCCATCGAGGACGTGGGCGATCGACTGCTCGACCTGCCCAGGTTGATCCCGAGACCGACGGTGAGGTTCGCCTGCGGATCCATATCCACCGCAAGGACGCGGTGTCCCTGCTCCGCAAGAGCGCCGGCGAGGTTGATCGCGGTCGTGGTCTTGCCCACGCCGCCCTTCTGGTTCGCGATCGCAATGACCGTTGCCACCCGGGGATCACCTCGCTGTCATGGTTCGGAAGTGGGGGATTGCGCCGTCGCGCGGGTGCTGATCCTACCCCACGCGGGCAACGCGTGACCGACGCGTTATCCACAGCAATCGGGGGTTGTTCACGATTCTGTGGATAAGCCACAGCCTATGATGGGGCAGCTCATGGCGTCCCGTCCGTGCGCAAAGACACGCCGACGTCCCGGTCCCGCCAGGGCGACGCCGCTGAGGAGGTCCACGTGCCGACGAGCGAAGAGCGCCTCGAGCGACTGCTCCGGATGCGCCGGGAGGCGCAGCTCGGTGGGGGAGCGGTCCGCATCGAGCGCCAGCACGCCTTCGGCAAGCTCACCGCGCGCGAGCGACTCGATCTGCTGCTCGATGCCGGGTCATTCGTCGAGCTGGACGCTTTCGTAACCCACCGGTCGACGGAGTTCGGGCTGGAAGCGCAGCATGTCCTCGGCGACGGCGTCGTGACCGGCCACGGGACGATCGACGGACGCCTCGTCTTCGTCTTCAGCCAGGACTTCACCGTCTTCGGCGGCTCGCTGTCCGAGGCGTACGCCGAGAAGATCTGCAAGGTCATGGACCTGGCGATGAAGGTGGGGGCGCCGGTCGTCGGCCTGAACGATTCCGGCGGTGCGCGCATCCAGGAGGGCGTCGCGTCGCTCGCCGGCTACGCGTCGATCTTCACGCGCAACGTGCTCGCCTCCGGCGTGGTGCCGCAGGTCTCCGTGATCATGGGACCCGTGCGCCGGGGGCGCGGTCTACTCGCCGGCGATCACCGACTTCACGATCATGGTCGAAGGAACGAGCTACATGTTCGTCACGGGTCCGAACGTGGTGAAGACCGTGACCCACGAGGAGGTGGACTCGGAGTACCTGGGCGGCGCCGAGACCCACACGACGACGCTCGGGCGTCGCGCACCTTGCGGCCCGCGACGAAGCGACGGCGCTGGACCAGGCGCGCCGCATCCTTTCCTTCCTGCCGCAGAACAACCTCGGCGACCCGCCGCGCGTGGCCACGAAGGATCCGGTCGATCGGCGCGACGCCGAGCTGGACTCCGTCGTCCCGACGATCCGTCGCGGCCGTACGACATGCACGACGTGATTCGCCGTGTCGTCGACGACGGCGACTTCTTCGAGATCCAGCCCGGGTGGGCGGCCGAACATCCTCATCGGGCTTCGCGCGACTCGGGGGGCGGAGCGTCGGGATCGTGGCGCAGCAGCCGTGCCGTCCTCGCCGGTGCGCTCGACATCCAGTCGTCCGTCAAGGGCGCGCGGTTCGTCCGCACCTGCGACGCGTTCAACGTCCCGCTCGTCACGTTCGTCGACGTGCCCGGCTTCCTGCCCGGCGTGAACCAGGAGCACGGCGGCATCATCAAGGAGGGCGCCAAGCTCCTGTACGCGTACTGCGAGGCCACGGTCCCGAAGGCTCGCCGTCATCACCCGCAAGGCCTACGGCGGAGCCTACGACGTCATGTCCTCGAAGCACGTCCGTGGCGACATGAACTTCGCATGGCCCACCGCGGAGATCGCGGTCATGGGTGCCGAGGGCGCGGTCAACATCATCTTCAAGGACGCAGATCGCCCGGGCCGACGATCCGGTCGCGGAGCGCGGCCGCCTCGTCGCCGACTACGAGGCGGAGTTCGACCATCCGTACGTGGCGGCGTCGCGCGGCTGGATCGACGACGTCATCCTTCCGTCGGAGACTCGACCGCGGCTCATCGGCGCGCTCGAGATGCTCGCGCGACAAGCGCGAGACGAACCCCCGCAAGAAGCACGGCAACATCCCGCTGTGAGCGGAGGAGGGGAGGGGACGCGCCGGCGCGTCTTTGCGCAAAGACGTCGGCACGCGCGGGCGGTATCGGTGGCCGGCCGTGAGCCCGCCCTTCGGGCGGGTGCTCGTCGCCAACCGGGGCGAGATCGCGCTGCGGATCATCCGGGCCTGCCACGAGATGGGGATGGAGGCAGTCGCCGTCTACTCCGACGCCGACGCGACCGCCGCGCACGTCCGTGCCGCCGATCATGCGGTCCGGCTGGGCCCGGCGCCCGCGGCGGAGAGCTATCTCCGGATCGACGTCGTCGTCGACGGCGGCGCTGGCCTCCGGTGCCCAGGCCGTCCACCCGGGATACGGCTTCCTGTCCGAGCGCGCGGCGTTCGCCTCGGCAGTCGAGGAGGCTGGCCTCGCGTGGGTCGGGCCGCCGCCGGCGGCGATCGCAGCCCTCGGCGACAAGCTTGCAGCGCGTCGCACGGCGCGCGACGCCGACGTGCCCGCACGTCCCGGGGACGCTCGAACCGGCACCGGTCGACCGCCCGGACGAGATGGACGCGATCCTCGCGAGCGCGCGGTCGATCGGCTTCCCGCTCCTGGTGAAGGCCGCGGCCGGCGGCGGAGGGCGTGGGATGCGTCGGGTCGTCGGAGGAGCAGGAGCTCCTGGCCGCGCTCACCGCCGGGGCTCGCGCGAGGCGGCCGCGACCTTCGGCGACGGCTCGGTCTACCTCGAACGGGAGATCATGCCCGGCCCGCCACATCGAGGTCCAGCTCCTGGGCGACGCCGGGGGCGACGTCGTCGCGATCGGCGAGCGTGACTGCTCCGCTCAGCGACGCCACCAGAAGCTGATCGAGGAGGCACCGGCGCCCGGGCTCACCGAAGCCGGGCGGCGTCACCTTCACGCCATGGCGGTCCGGATTGGCTCGGCCGCGGGCCTGCGGCAACGCCGCGACGTGCGAGTTCCTCTACGATCGGAACGGCGACTTCTGGTTCCTGGAGGTCAACACCCGGCTCCAGGTGGAGCACCCCGTGACCGAGCTGGTCGCGGGGGTCGACATCGTCCAGGAGCAGTTCCGGCTGGCCGCGGGCGAGCCGCTTTCGGCCGGGCGTGCGGGCGGCCGCGGAACGGGCGGCGCAGCCCCACGAGCCATGCCATCGAGGTCCGGATCTCGGCGGAGGACCCCGCCCGCGTCTTCGCCCCGACGCCCGGCCGGATCACGCGCTGGAGGATGCCATCCGGCCCGGGCATCCGCGTCGACACGCGCCGTCGAGGAAGGCGACGTGATCCCGGCCGACTACGACCCGCTTGATCGCCAAGATCATCGCCCACGCACGCCGATCGCCCGGCCGCGATCTCTCGGCTGCGGCGGGCTCTGACCGAGGTCGAGGTCGGGGGGATCCAGACGACGCTGCCGTTCCATCGGTCCGATCCTCGCCGAACCCGCGTTCGTGGACGCGAGCGACCTCTCGACGACATGGGTGGACGACCATTGGGACGGCCCGGCGGCGCGCGCCGCGGCCGTTCGGGCGGCAGCCCTCGCCGCCGGCCTTGCGGCGCTGGACGGCGATCGTCCCCCAGCCAACGACGCGGCACGGTCGACGTTCGTCGAGATTCACTCGTCCGTCGGTGACCTGCGGGCAGGCGCCTGGCGACGCGCCGGCCGCGCCAGCGCCGCGGACCGGTGGCCACGATGAGCCGCCGCGGGAGCCGCGTTCGGCCGGCGCGGCCGGGCCGGATCGGCGACCCGCTCAACCCCAGATCGGACCTGGGCGCGAACCCCGATCTTCCGGCCGACCCGCGAGCGGTCCGCGTCGGCGTCGCCCCGGCGATGCGACTCGATGGCGACCCGGCATTCAGCCTGGCCCCGCCTCCCGAGCAGGGAGTCGGATCATCCCGAGGCGAGCACCGGCCGCGACCCGCTGCGTGACGGCGTCCGCGTCGCGGCCCGCCTCCACCGTCACGACGAGACGCGCGCGGTGCTCGAGGAGCGCTCGGGGCCCGCCACGATACGAACGCACGTTCTGTTCGGGCCGGTGCGCCGGGAGCGCGAGCGGGGGACCGCCGTCCGCGAGGTCGTCGTGGACGGGTGGCGGATCGACGTCGAGATCGAGGCCGAGCGGCGCGCCGTCCTCCGCGAGAAGGCGCGCCGGGAGTGCCGGTGCGGCCGTCCTGGGCGGCCCGATCGAGGTCCGGGCGATCATCCCGGGCCGCGTCGTGGCCGTCTCCGTGCGCTGCCGGCGACGCCGGTCGAGGCGGGTCAGCAGATCCTCGTCGTCGAGGCGATGAAGATGCAGAACGAGCTGCGCGCCCCCCGGGAGGGGACCGTGGAGCGCGTCGGGGTGGCCGTCGGCGATACGATCGAGGTCGGCGACCTCCTCGTCGTCATCCATTGAGAAGCCGGGAGGCCCGCATGGTCGACGAATCGCAGCCCGCGACCCCGCCCGCGCCCGATCCCGGGCGGGAGCGCTGGCGCGACGAAACCCGCGCGCGGGCCGTGGCGGCCGCGCCGGAGCGACGGCCCTCGTTCCGGACGTCGTCGGACGTGGACGATCGCCGACCTCTACACGCCGGCGGACGTCGCCGGCCTCGACGAGGAGCGCGACCTCGGGCGGCCGGGAGAGTACCCGTTCACGCGCGGCGTGCAGCCGACCATGTACCGGGGCCGGTTCTGGACCATGCGCCAGTACGCCGGCTTCGCCACGGCGGCCGAGACCAACGAGCGGTTCCGCTACCTCCTCGAGCAGGGCCAGACCGGGCTGTCGGTCGCCTTCGACCTGCCGACGCAGATGGGCTACGACAGCGACGCACCGCAGGCCGAGGGCGAGGTCGGGCGGGTCGGCGTGCCGGTCTGCTCGCTGGCCGACATGGAGGTGCTCTTCGACCGGATCCCGCTCGGCGAGGTCAGCACGTCGATGACGATCAACGCCACGGCGGCGATCCTGCTGGCCCTGTACGTCGCCGCGGCGGAGAAGCAGGGGGTGCCGCGGGGGAAGGTGTCGGGCACGACCCAGAACGACATCCTCAAGGAGTACATCGCGCGCGGCACCTACATCTTCCCGCCCCGTCCCTCGATGCGCCTGGTGACCGACATCTTCGAGTTCTGCTCGCGCGAGCTGCCGCGCTGGAACACGATCAGCATCAGCGGCTACCACATGCGCGAGGCAGGCGCGACGGCGGCCCAGGAGCTGGCCTTCACGATGGCCGACGCGATCGCCTACGTCGAGGCGGCCGTGGCCCGCGGGCTCGACGTGGACGCCTTCGCCGGCCGGCTGTCGTTCTTCTTCGCCGCCTGGAGCGAGCTCTTCGAGGAGGTCGCCAAGTTCCGGGCGGCGCGGCGCCTGTGGGCTCGCATCATGCGCGAGCGCTTCGGGGCTACCGATCCGCGCTCGATGATGTGCCGCTTCCACGTCCAGACGGCCGGCAGCTCGCTGACCGCCCAGTCGATCGACAACAACGTGGTCCGGACGACGGTGCAGGCGCTCGCGGCCGTCCTGGGCGGGACCCAGAGCCTGCACACCAACAGCCGCGACGAGGCGCTCGCGCTGCCCACCGCGGAGGCGGCCCGCCTGGCCCTGCGCACGCAGCAGATCCTGGCCCACGAGTCGGGCGTCACCGAGACGCCTGACCCGCTGGCGGGCAGCTTCTACGTCGAGACCCTGACGAACGAGCTCGAGGCCCTGGCCCGCGGGCTCCTCGACGAGATCGACGCTCTCGGGGGCACGCTCGCCGCGATCGAGGGCGGCTTCCAGCAGCGCCAGATCCAGGAAGCGGCATACCGCGTCCAGCGGGCGATCGAGACCGGCGAGCAGGTCGTCGTCGGCGTGAACGCCTTCCGCGACGAGGATCGACGGACGCCGACGACCCTCCGGATCGACCCACAGGGCGAGAGCCGCCAGGTCGAGTCGCTGCAGCGGGTCCGCCGCGGGCGCGACGCGTCGGCATGGGCGGCCGCGTTGCGCCGGGTCGACGAGGCGGCGCGGGGCGACGAGAACCTGATGCCCGCCCTCATCGAGGCGGTCCACGCCTACGCGACCGTGGGCGAGATCAGCGACGTCCTGCGCGCAGCATGGGGCGAGCACCGCGAGCTCGTCACCGTATGACCGCCCAGGTGGAGGCAGCCCGATGAAGCCGGAATCCGTGCCCGATCACGTTCGCAGCGTCGGGCGGATCCATCACGTCGCGGTGGTCGTGCGCTCGCTCGACGCCGCGCTGGGGTTCTACCGTGACACCCTCGGGCTGGCGCCGGGGCCCGTGGTCCCCATCCCGTCCGACCGCGTGAACATCGCCTTCCTGCCCGTCGGCGAGGTCAAGCTCGAGCTCGTGGAGCCGACCGACGACACGACCGGCGTCGCCCGCTTCCTCGCCTCCCGCGGAGAGGGATTCCACCACGCCTGCTTCGAGGTGCCCGACATCTCGGCGGCGCTCACGAGGCTGGGGCTCGACGGCGTGGAGCTGATCGACACGGCGCCACGTCCGGGCGCCGACGGCCCGGTCGCATTCCTCCACCCGCGAAGCTGCCACGGCGTGCTGGTGGAGCTGATCGAGGCGCCGGGCGGGCCGGCCTGGACGTCGCTCTACCCGCACGGGTTCCGCGCGCCGGGCGAATAGGCGCCGCCGTTCCTCTGCCCGGTACGGGCGAGGATGAGCGCTACCCGGCGGGCGAAGCCATGACCTGGCGTTCGGAGCGAGCGTTGCTGGGGCCAACGGGCACTGGGTCGGGCCGGGACAGGCCGAGTCGCACATACGGGTCGCTCGAGGGCGCGAGCAGGGCCGCGATGTCGATGCGCTCGAGGTCGAGCCTGTCGCCCGGCCGGCCCAGCAGGTAGCCCTGCCCGGCGTCGATCGCGAGGTCCATGGCCATCGCGAGCTGGGCCTGCGTCTCGACTCCTTCGGCAACCACGAGGGCTCCCCAGCGTCGCGCCAGGTCGACCAGCGAGCCGAGGACGGCCCGCACCGTCTCGCGCCCGGTACCGGCCTGCACGAGCGAGAGGTCGATCTTGACGACGTCGAAGCGGAACTGGCTCAGGAGGCGCAGGCCCGCGTTGCCAGCCCCAACGTCGTCGGCGGCGATCCTGATCCCGGCGGCGCGGCATCGTTCGAGCACCGACAGGACCCGCGGCTCGTCGAGGATGACCTCGCGCTCCGTCACCTCCAGGATCACCCGATCGGCCGGGAAGCCGGCGGCATCGAGCATCTTCAAGAGGCGCGCCGCCCCGAACTCGGGCGCCTCCAGGGTGCGCGGGGAGACGTTCAGGGTGACCAGCAGCGGGGTCGGGATCGCCATCGCGCCCGCGATGACGAAGTCCAGGCAGGCCAGGTCCAGGTCCACGATCCGGCCGCCGACCTCGGCGGCGGCGAACAGGCTGCCGGGGTTGGTGAACCGCGACCCGGGGGTTGGACGGATCAGCCCCTCGAAGCCGATCACGCGGCCGGTCTCGAGGTGCACGAGCGGCTGGTAGACAGGGCGCAGGGCGCGCTGGTCGATCACGGCCCCGACAGCCTCGGAGAGGGCCGCGCGCTTCTGCTCGTCCACCTCCGCTCCGTCGAGCGCCGGGTCCACGATGGTGATGACCGTTCGCCCCGAGCGCTTGCCGCGATACATCGCCGAAATCTGCGTACTGCTGGAGCTGTCCGGCGTTCGTCGCGTGGGCCGGGCATGAGGCGACGCCGGCCGAGAACGAGATCGGCTTCGCATAGGCCGACGCCGGGCGGACAGCCAGGCCGGAGGAGAGGATCCGGCGCGCCAGCTGTGCCGCGCCGTCGGGACCGGTGTGGGGCAGGAGGATCGCGAACTCGTCGCCGCCGACCCGGAAGGCCCGGTCGGCCCGCCGGATCTGCTGACGCAGGAGGCAACCCACCTCTGCCAGCAGCTCGTCTCCGACCCCGTGGCCCTGGGCATCGTTGACCTGCTTGAACTCGTCGAGGTCGAGGAGGACCAGCGACATCTCGTGGCCGTAACGCCGTGCCTGGTCGAGGAGCGACTCGAACTCCTCCTGGAACGCGCGATGGTTCCCCAGCCTGGTGAGGCCATCCACGAGCGCGAACTCGCGAACCTCCACGTACGCCTGCTGGAGCTGATCGCGGGACGCCTCGAGCTCGGCGGCCGGCCGCAGGACCTGGTGGGTCATCCAGCGCGTCAGGACGACGAGCAGGGCGCCGACGGCAACCAGGGCGGCGAGGTGGATCGGCTGGAGGCCGGCCGGACCGCCGGTCAGGACCCGCAGCAACGGCGACCCGAGCGCGATCGGCAGGACGGCGGCGGCGGCGAGCGAAAGGTAGAGGCGCAGCCGAACCAGGCGAAGGGGCTCGCCCGGCGGCGGCGAGGGACGCGCGGCTGGCCGGATTCCGACCGGATCGAGGGTCATGGCGACAGGGCGCTCGCTCTGTTTCATCGGGCGATCGATGCCGCCCTCTGTATACGGCTGCGACGCCCGCTCCGAACCCCACCAATCGTCACCCCTGCCCACGGGACCATCCGGAGATGATGCTCGCCGACGCGCTTGAGACGGTGAACGGCGCGCTCGAAACCCGGAGCCGACGCGCTCGAGACGCCGAGTCGCCCCCCGAGTCAGCCCGCCACCGCCCGGCTCCTGGCCGGCGCCCGGTCGCCCGGGGAGGCCGCCCGCCCGCCTCGCCGAGTCCGCCCGGGCCGTGGCCGTCGCCGGGCCGCCGCCCCAAGTCCGCCCGGCCCGTGGCCGTCGCCCGGCCGCCGGCGCGGGCCTCGGAGTGGCTACCCGCGGTAGCCCGCCTCGCGCAGGAGGGCCGGGATCTCGGTCGGCGACGAGGCGACCCGGATGCCGGCCGCCTCGAGGGCCGCGACCTTCTCGGCCGCGGTGCCGCGGCCGCCCGAGATGATCGCCCCTGCGTGGCCCATCCGCTTTCCCTCGGGCGCCGTCCGGCCGGCGATGAACGCCGCCATCGGGACGCCTCGCAGGTGCTCGGAGGCCCATGCAGCCGCCTCCTCCTCCGCGGAGCCGCCGATCTCGCCGATCAGGACGATCGCACTCGGTCTCGGGGTCCGCCGCGAAGAGCTGCAGGATGTCCAGGAACGTCGTGCCGATGATCGGGTCGCCGCCGATGCCGACGCAGGTGCTCTGGCCGATGCCCGCGTCGGTCATGGCCTGGACGGCCTCGTAGGTGAGGGTGCCCGAGCGCGACACGACCCCGACCGCGCCCTCGCGGTGGATGGACCCGGGGATGATCCCGACCTTGGCCCGTCCCGGCGACGTCGCGCCGGGGCAGTTGGGCCCGATGAGCCGTGCGCCGGCCGCCCGCACGACCTCGACGACCGGCAGCATGTCGAGCGCCGGGATCCCTTCGGTGATGCAGAAGATCGTCGAGATGCCCGGCGCCGACCGCCTCGAGGATGGAGTCCGGGGCGCCGGCTGCCGGGACGAAGATGCAGGACGTGTTGGCGCCCGTCTCGCGCGACCGCCTCGGCGATCGTGTCGAAGACCGGGACCCGGTTGTCGAGGGCGTGCAGGCCGCCCTTGCCGGGTGTCATGCCGGCGACGATCCGGGTCCCGTACTCGAGCATCTGGCGGGAGTGGAACTCGCCCTCGCGGCCGGTGATGCCGTGGACCACGAGCCGCGTGTCCCGGCCGATCAGGATGCTCACGCGGCACCTGCAGCCTGCTCGCCCGCCCGGCCGCGAGCTGCGACGGCCGCGCCGCGGCGACGGCCTTGACGGCGGCCTCGTCGAGGGTGGCGGCCGTCTCGAAGCGGGCCTCCTCGAGGAGCCGGCCGGCCTCCTCGGCGTTCGTCCCGACGATGCGGACGACCATCGGGACCTCGCGCTCCTGCCGGCTCCGGGCGTCGATCAGCCCGCGCGCGACCTCGTCGCCCGCGGGTGATGCCGCCGAAGATGTTGACCAGGATCGCGTCGACCTTGGGGTCGGCGAGGATCAGCCGCATGGCAGCCGAGACGCGGTCGGCCTTGGCGCCGCCGCCGATGTCGAGGAAGTTGGCCGGCTCGCCGCCCGCGCGCTTCACGAGGTCCATCGTGGTCATCGCCAGGCCCGCGCCGTTGACCATGCAGCCGATCGACCCGTCGAGGTGGATGAAGCTGATGTCGTAGTGGCGTGCCTCGGCGTCGGCGGGGTCCTCCTCGTCGAGGTCGCGGAGCTTCTCGAGGTCGGGATGCCGGGGCAGGGCCGAGTCGTCGAGGGTGACCTTGGCGTCGAGGCAGGTGAGACGCTCGACGTAGCCCTCGGGGCCGCTCTCGCGGATGATCGCCAGCGGATTCACCTCGACCAGGTCGGCGTCGTTGACCTTCATCGTCGCGACGAGCCCCCTGGCGATCTTCACGAAGTCACGGAGGTGCGTCCCGGCGAGGCCGACCGCGAAGGCGAGCTCGCGTGCCTGGTAGTCGAGCAACCCGAGGAGCGGGTGGGCGGCGACCCGGTGGATCGCCTCCGGCGTCGCCTTCGCGACCTCCTCGATCTCGACGCCGCCCTCGGCCGATGCCATGAGGACGATGCGCCGGGTGGCGCGGTCGAGGATCGCCCCGAGGTAGAACTCCTTGACGATCACCGCGGCCGGCCCGACGAGGACCTTGCGGACCGTGATCCCCTTGATGTCCATGCCCAGGATCCGTCCGGCGACCTCCTCGGCCTCCTTTGGCGAGCCGGCGAGCTTCACGCCGCCTGCCTTGCCGCGCCCCCCGACGAGGACCTGGGCCTTGATGACGACGCGTCCGGGACCCTCGGCGAGGAATCGCTCGGCGGCGGCGCGCGCGTCGGCCGGGGTCCGGGCGACGGCCCACGGCGGGACGGGCAGGCCCGCCGCCGCGAGCAGCGACTTGGCGTCGGCTTCCTGGATCTTCACGGGCGGCTCCTGAAGGCGAGCAGCGGCGCCGCCGCACGGGAGGCGCGGGCGGGCGGCGGGACCGCCGGGTTGGTGGCGCTGGCCGATGGTACCGCGCCCGGCGGCGGTCGGGACGCCCGGGTGGGGGCCGCCCGGCGGAGTCGTCGGGATCGAGCGGCACCGCCTGCCGACCCTGCCGACCGCGGGCGATTCGGCATGCTCCGCGGAGGCCAGAGCGCCCCATCCGCGGCGGAGGCTCCGCGTACAATGGCCCCACCGCCGATCGACCCGACGGCGACAGAGGAACGGCGGCCGTCGCCCCGGGAAGGGCCTGCCGCGCAGTGGACAACCGCCGGCCCCGGGCGCGGCGCTGGCCAGGAGGCGAGTCTCCCGGTGCGTTACCTCCAGTACCGCGGTGGCGAGGGGATGCTGGCGTGGGCCTTCCACCGCATCTCCGGCGTCGCCATCTGGGCTCTTCATCCTGCTCCACGTCCTGGACATCTGGCTGGCGGGCGCGAACCCGGACCTCTACAACGAGGTCCTCAAGCTGTACGCCAGCCCGGTCGGGCGCGTCGGCGAGACGCTCCTCGGCGCGGCGCTCCTGTACCACGCCCTCAACGGCCTGCGGATCATCGTGATGGACTTCTGGCCGGCGACCACCGTCTACCACAAGCAGCTCTGGTACGCGTGCTGGGTGGTCTTCTTCGGCCTCGGGATCCCGGGCGCCTACATCATCCTGAACCCGATCTGGAACGGGGTGCCGGCATGAGCGGCAGCACGCCCACGACTCGCTCCGGGCGGGTCCGTCCCGCGCGGCGGCGGCTTCGAGCTCGCCGTCTGGTACCTGATGCGGCTGACGGGGCTCGGCGCTCTTCGTCCTCGCCCTGTCGCACTTCAGCATCACCCACTTCGTCTTCGACCCGGCCAACCAGACCTCCCAGTGGATCGTGGACAGCCGCTGGGGGAACCTCCTCTGGCGGACCGTGGACTGGCTGATGCTCACGATCGTGATCTTCCACTGCTTCATGGGCGTCCGGACCGTGGTCCAGGACTACACCAACGGCGGCGTGCGGACCGCCACTCACGATGGCGCTCTACCTCCTCGCCTTCGTCCTGTTCGCCATGGGCACGATGGCCGTGGCGAGCCTCGGCATCCCGGTCAAGTAGGGGCCCGGAGATGCGCATCGAGCACGACGCCCTGGTCATCGGCGCCGGCGGCGCCGGCCTCTGGGCCGCCCTCGAGCTCGCCAAGGCCGGCGTCTCCACGGGCGTCCTGACCAAGCTCTACCCGACCCGCTCCCACACCGGCGCCGCCCAGGGCGGCGTGTGTGCCGCCCTGGGGAACCTCGAGGAGGACCACTGGGAGTGGCACATGTTCGACACCGTGAAGGGCGGCGACTACCTCGTCGACCAGGACGCCGCCGAGGTCCTGGCCCGCGAGGCGGTCGAGTCGCGTCATCGAGCTCGAGCACATGGGCCTGCCCTTCAACCGGACGCCCGGACGGGAAGATCGACCAGCGCCGGTTCGGCGGGCACACCCGCAACTTCGGCGAGGGACCCGTCAAGCGCGCCTGCTTCGCGGCCGACCGGACCGGCCACATGATCCTCCAGACCCTCTACCAGAGCTGCATCAAGGCCGGCGTCCGGTTCTACGACGAGTACCACGTCGTCGACCTCCTCTTCGACGGCGGCGACGGCGGCGACGGCGGGCGCGCCGCGGGCGTGGTCGGCTACCGGATCGCCGACGGCGAGCTCCACACCTTCCGGGCCAAGGCCGTCCTCCTCGCAACCGGCGGCAACGGCCGGATGTTCCGGATCACCTCGAACGCCCATTCGCTGACCGGCGACGGGATGTCCCTCGTCTACCGGCACGGGATCCCGCTGGAGGACATGGAGTTCTACCAGTTCCATCCGACCGGGCTCTACGGGCTGGGGATCCTCCTCTCCGAGGCGGCCCGCGGCGAGGGCGGCTACCTCCTCAACAAGGACGGCGAGCGCTTCATGAGCCGCTACGCCCCGAAGCTGATGGAGCTGGCGCCGCGTGACATGGTCAGCCGTGCCATCTACCTCGAGGTCCGGGACGGCCGCGGCGCCGGACCGAAGGGCGACTACGTCTACCTCGACGTCCGCCACCTGGGCCGCGAGGTGATCGAGGAGAAGCTCCCCGACATCACGGACTTCGCCCGCGTCTACCTCGGCGTCGAGCCGCTCACCGAGCCGGTGCCGATCCAGCCCGACCGCCCACTACGCGATGGGCGGGATCCCGACCGACCTGCGCACGCGGGTGATCCGCGACGAGCAGAACACGGTCGTCGACGGCCTCTTCTCGGCCGGCGAGTCGGCGTGCGTCTCGGTGCACGGCGCCAACCGCCTGGGCACCAACTCGCTCGTGGACCTCCTCGTGTTCGGGCGGCGGGCCGGGCTCGCGATGGCGGCCTACTGTCGGGCGAGCGAGATGCCGGCCGTCGCCGGCGACGCCGAAGCGCCAGGTCCGCGCCGAGATCGAGACGCTGCGGGCGCGGCGCGAGGGCGAGAGCCCCACGGTCCTCAAGGCCGAGCTGGCCGCCCTGATGATGGACAACGTCGGCGTCTTCCGGACCGGCGACGATGATCGCGACGGCCGTGCGCCGGCGTCGACGAGATCCGCGAGCGCTACCGGCAGCGTCCGCGTCCAGGATGCCGGGACGCGTCTTCAACACCGACCTCCTCGAGGCCCGCGAGCTCGGCTACCTGATCGACAACGCCGAGGCGATGGCCCACTCGGCCCTCGCCCGCACGGAGAGTCGGGGTGCGCACTCGCGCGAGGACTTACCCCGAGCGCGACGACGCCCAGCTGGCTCAACCACACGCTCGCCTATCCGGGGCGAGGCCGGCCCGACCCTTCGGTACAAGCCGGTGACGATCACCCGCTTCGAGCCGAAGCCCCGCACGTACTGAGCCGGGAGCGCACGCGACATGCAGGTCGACCTTCGCATCCTCCGCTTCGATCCCGAGCGCGACGCCGCCCCGCACTGGGAGCGCTACGCGGTCGAGGCCGAGCCCATGGACCGGGTGCTCAGCCTGCTCCACGCGGTGAAGGCCGAGCAGGACGGGACGCTGACCTTCCGCCGCTCGTGCGGCCACGGGATCTGCGGCTCGGACGCCATGCTGATCAACGACCGCAACCGCCTTGCCTGCAAGATCCGGGTCGACCAGCTCGGGCAAGAAGATCAGCGTCGCCCCGCTGGCCGGCCTGCCGGTCGTCAAGGACCTCGTCGTCGACATGGAGGGCTTCTTCGCCAAGTACCGCAGCGCCATGCCCTTCCTGGTGAACGAGTCGGCGGCCCCGGCCCGCGAGCGCCTCCAGAGCGCCGGCCGACCGGGCGCGCTACGACGACACGACGAAGTGCATCCTGTGCGCGGCCTGCACGACCTCGTGCCCTTCGTTCTGGGCGCAGCCCTCGTACGTCGGGCCGGCTGCCATCGTCAACGCCCACCGCTTCATCTTCGACACCCGCGACGAGGCCGCCCGCGACCGCCTCGAGATCCTGGCCGACAAGGACGGGGTCTGGCGCTGCCGGACGACTTCAACTGCGTGGACGCCTGCCCGCGCGGAATCAACATCACCCGCGCCATCCTCGAGGTCTCGCGGGCGACGTGGAGCGCTCGGTCTGAGCGGCCGCGGGCCCGCGCCGCGCTGATCATCCGGACCGACGGGGCGGCCCGCGGCAACCCCGGCCCGGCGTCGGCCGGCGCGGTCCTGATCGACGCGGACCGTCCCGGCGCGGAGCGCCCCGACGCTTCGCCGCTCGCCACGGTCTCCGAGGCGCTCGGGCGCCAGACCAACAACGTCGCGGAGTACACCGGCCTCCTGCGTGCCCTGGCCCTGGCCGAGGAGCTCGGCGCCGAAGAGGTGTCCCTCCTCCTCGATTCGAAGCTGATCGTCGAGCAGGTGAGCGGGCGCTGGCGCGTGAAGGACGCCAAGCTGGCCCCGCTCCACGCCGAGGCGATGGTCCGCCTCGGCCGGTTCCGGCGCTGGAGCGCGCGGCACGTGCCGCGGTCCGAGAACCGGGCCGCCGACGCGCTGGCGAACGAGGCGCTCGACCGGGTCGCGGCGGGCGGTCCGGCGGTGGTCGTGCGCCGGCCGGCAGAGGGGATCCGGTCCGAGGCGGTCGTCCCGCTGGCGCCGTCCGATTCGGCGTCGTCCACCCGCCGCCCGGTCTCCCGCGACCAGCTGCCGCTCGGCCTCGAGCCCGGCTTCGACCCGGGCGACCCGGGCCCCGAGGCCGGCGAGCTGCGGGTGCGGATCCTGGGCTCCGGCACGAGCCAGGGGCTGCCGCGGATCGCCTGCGACTGCGCCACCTGCACGTCCGAGCGACCCGCGCGACGTGCGGCTCCGCGCGTCGGCGCTCCTGGCCTGGGGTGCTCGCCGCGTCGTCATCGACTGCGGCCCCGACTTCCGGGCTCAGGTTCTCGCCGCGGACCTCGACCGGCTCGATGCGATCCTCCTCTCGCACGAGCACCAGGACGCGGTCGGCGGGCTGGACGACCTGCGCCGTTTCAACGAGATCTGCCGGCGACTACCTCCCGATCTACGCGCTTGCCGAGACGCTCGAGGTCGTCGTGCGGCGCTTCGACTACGCGTTCCAGCCCGGCCGTGACCGGTTTCGGGGCATTCCCTTGCTGCGCGCCGGTGGTGATCGACGGGCCGTTCGAGATCGCCGGCCGGCGCGTTCGTCCCGGTGCCGGTCGATCCACGGCGTGCTGCCGGCGATCGGGTTCCGGACGGGAGGCTTCGGCTACGTGCTCTGACGTCAACCGGATCGAGGCCGCCTCGCTGGCCCTGCTGCGGGACCTCGACGTGCTGGTCCTCAACGCCGTGCGCGACATCCCGCACCCGGCCCACCAGACCGTCGACGAGGCGCTGGCCGTCATCGCCGAGCTGCGGCCCCGGCGCGCCTTCCTGACCCACCTCGACCACGAGCTGGGCCACGCGGAGCTGGCCCGCGCGGCTGCCCGCGGGCGTCGAGGTCGGCGATCGACGGGCTGGAGCTGCGCGTGGCGCGTTGAGGCGACGGTATCCGTGACGGATCGGCCGCCGGTCGTCTGCTTCGGTGGGCTGGACACCGCTCCATCGGCCGTGCCGTTGCAGCGACGGTCGCCCCGCTCGACGATCGCCGGCGCTGCCGGGGTAAGATCGGGGCGCCAGCGAGGCGACCGGACGGTCGCGCGCCACCGGGCGACCGGGAGCGTGAGGAACGTCCGGGCTCCCCGGCGCAGGGTAGCGGGTAACGCCCGTCCGCCGCGAGGCGAGGACCAGCGCCACAGAGACGAGTCTGCGCGCGGGTGACCGGCGCGCGGGGTGAAACGCGGCAAGCTCTACCCGGAGCAAGGCCAAATAGGAGAGCGTGTCCCGGCTTGCCGGGACGTCGGCGCGCCGCCGGAGCTCTCGGGTCGGCTGCACGAGCCGTCGGGCAACCGGCGGCCTCAGATGGATGACCGTCTCCGCGCCCTCCGGGACGCGGGACAGAACCCGGCGTACAGGTCGCCTCGCTGGCGTCCCCCCGTCTCGTTCGTCGACGCGCCGTCGGCGCGCGATCAGTCCTCGTCGGCCCGGAAGATCCCCGCGGCCGTGCACGTGTTGCAGATCGGTTGGGCGCTCTCGAGGTCGCCCAACGGCATGGGCAGGGCGCGCTCGGGGAACAGGCAGTCCACGACGTAGGCCGGCTGCCGATTGCGGGTCGATCGCCGTGACGCGGCGGAAGGTGCAGCGCTTGATCCGCGGGGCCGCCAGGAACGGTTCCGCGATCGGCGCGACGGTCTGCTCGGCGAGTGCCATGGCTTGGGCGTCCTCAGGCGGGTGCTCTGCCACCTCGGCGGCGCAGCCTAGCACCGGCCCGCGCGGCGGCGCAAGGCGCAGAAGGTACTGGCCCGCCGGTGCCGGGCGGCCGGGCTCTGTCGGCAGCGACCCTTCCCGGAGCGGCCGGGCGATCCCCGCGAATCAGGTTCCCGGTGACACGTCCGCGTGCCGAGATTCCCATTGACTGGCACCTCCGGTGGTGTATGATCCCACAACAGCGGCACAAAGTGGTGTCAAGTGGTGATTCCCGGGCGGCGGACGGGTCGGCCGAACGTCGTGCCGGGGTGGACCAGAGGGAACCACGACCAGGTGTTCACCGGCGAGTACCGGCACTCGGTGGACGCGAAAGGACGGCTCGCCGTCCCCGCGAAGTTCCGAGCGCAGCTCGACAGCGGAGCGTTCGTTTCCCGCTGGATGGATTCCTGCCTCGCCATCTGGCCGCGGGCGGAGTGGGATCGCCTGGCCGGCAAGGTCGCGGCCCTTCCGACCGTCGAGAACGCTGGTGCCCGCCTCTTCAGCCGTTTCGTGTTCGCCAACGCCGTCGAGGTCGTGTGGGACGCCCAGGGGCGCTTCGTGCTCCCGTCCTACCTCCGGGAGGCGGTGGGTCTGAGCAGCGAGGCGGTGATCGTCGGCTCGCTCGAGCACGCCGAGATCTGGACGCCCGGCCGGCTGGGATGCCTACCGCAAGGCGCTGGAGGACCCGGACGAGCTGGCCAGGCACTTCTCGGGGCTGGGCATCTAGCGCCACTACATGCGCTTCCAGGGTCCGCTCGGGATCCGCACGTCGATGGTGGAGAGGACATGGAAGAAGGGCACCGACCGGTGCTCGCGGAGGAGGTCGTGAAGATGCTCGCCCCGCGCGCCGGCAGCCTCCATGTCGATTGCACCGTCGGCGGCGGTGGGCACACCGAGCGGATCCTGGAGGCCGCCAGCCCGGACGGCCGCGTCCTCGGGCTCGACGCCGATCCCGGCGCGATCGCGCGGGTCAGGGAGCGGCTCGCCCGGTTCGGCGATCGCGCTCGTCCTGCGGCAGGCGAACTTCCGCGAGCTCGGGACGCTGGCGCCCGAGGCCGGCTTCGGGGCGGTCGACGGCATCCTCCTGGACCTGGGGCTCAGCTCCTACCAGCTGGCCGACGCCGAGCGTGGCTTCGGATTCCGCTCCGGCGGCCCGCTTGACATGCGCTTCGACACCTCGCGGGGCGAGCCTGCGTCGGCTCTCCTCGCCCGGCTCGACGAGGTGGCCCTCACGGATCTCCTTCGGCGTTATGGCGAGGAGCCGCATGCACGGCGGATCGCCCGCGCCATCGTCGAGGCGCGCCGCGACGCGCCGGTGGACAGCGCCGAGCGGCTTGCCGCCGTCGTGGAGGTCGCTGTCCCGCGGCGCCCGGGGCCGCGCGGCCGGATCCACCCGGCAACCCGCGTCTTCCAGGCCCTGCGGATCGCCGTCAACGGCGAGCTCGAAGTCGCTCGAGGTGGTCCTCGAGGCAGCCATCGGCCTGCTGAGCCCGGGCGGCCGCCTCGTCGTGCTGGCCTACCACTCGCTCGAGGACCGCATCGTCAAGCGGTTCATCGCCGCGGAGCGCCGCGGCTGCACCTGCCCCCCGAGCTTCCCAGTCTGCGTCTGCGGCCGGGCACCCCGCCTCCGACCGGTTGGACCCCAGCCGGCCATGCCCAGCGAGGCCGAGGTTGCCGCGAATCCACGTGCCCGGAGCGCCCGGCTCCGGACCGCCGAGCGGCTCGCCGCGTGAGCCGCGCCCGTCGCTGCGCAGGAGGGAATCGACGATGAGCAAGCGCCACCAGGCGAGCCGGCGCCGCACGTACGGCCGCCGCCAGCACGAGATCAGGCAGCGCCGTGACGGCGACCGGCCCGCCGGCGAGGTCGACCGCGACCTTGGCGAGGATGGCTCCGTGCCCGCCGAGGTCGCCGCCGCCGAACATGGCGCGCCTCGCTTCGGGCCGACCTGGCTCGGGTTCAAGTAGTGGCGGGGTACGCGGGCGCTCGGCCACGTTCGGGACTCCTCGGCCGGCGCGGCTCGGCGCGCCCGCGCGAGCTCGCGCGCGATCCGGAGGTCGGCGCCCTGCCCCGACGGCGCGTGAGCGCGGGCTCCGCCAGCCGCGCCCGGCGCCGCAGCGGGCGCACCGGGACCGTGGTGGCCGCCATCGTCGTCGCGTTCGGGATCGGGTTCGTCTCGCTGGCCCAGACCGTCCGCGTCTCGTCGACCCAGGTCGAGCGAGACGCGATCGCGGCCCAGCTCCAGATCCTCGCCGGCGAGCGCCAGCAGGTCTCGTCGGACCTCGACCGACTGGGTCGCGAGCCCGCCGTTCGCAAGCAGGCGCTGGCCGCTGGGCTCGGGCAGCTGGTCGATCCGCTCGTGATCCCGGCTCGCTGACGTGATGCTCGGTCGGACCGATAGCCGCCGCCGCTCGCTGCTCCTGCTCGCCGGCATCCTGCTCCTCGGCGCGGCCTGCCTGGCGCGCCTCGGCTACTGGCAGGTGGTCCGCCACGACTGGCTGGTGGCGCGCGCCCGCGACCAGACCCTGGTCCGCACCGAGATCCCTTCCACCCGTGGCACGATCTACGACCGCAGCGGCACCGTTACGCTGGCCACGAGCGTCTCCCGTGACCGGCTGGCCGCGTTCCCTTCGCAGCTGCCCGGGGACACGCCGGCCCGGCTTGCTGCGCGCGACGCGATGGCGAGCCGCCTGGCGACGATCCTGGGCCTCGACGGCCCAGGCCTCGACGCCCTCCGCCAGCAGCTCGCCTCGGGCAAGGCTTACGTCGTGCTCGCTCGCAACCTGACCGCAGACCAGTCGGCCGCGGTCCGCGCGGCGGTCGATGCGGGCGACGTGTCGCAGGTCCGCCTCGAGCCCGAGGCCGTGCGCGTCTACCCGCTCGACGGCGGCGCGCCCGGCACGACTCTCGCGGCCCAGCTGCTGGGCTTCGTCAACCGCGAGGGCGCCGGGCAGTACGGCGTGGAGAGCTACTGGCAGGACGCCCTCTCTGGCACCCCCCGCACGGTCCTCGCCGAGCGCGACGCCTCGGGGGTGCCGATCCTCGCCTCCGCGACGACGGTGACACCCGGCAGCGACGGCGCCGATGTCACGCTCACGATCGACTCGAGCCTCCAGCTCGCCCTCGAGCGCGAGGTCTACGCAGCCTGGGTGGCGGACCGGGCGAAGAGCGTCTCGGCGGTCGCGATGGACCCCAGGACGGGCGAGATCCTGGCCGAGGCCACCTACCCGGCGTACGACGCCAACGCGTACGCGAGCGTGGCGGCATCCAACCCGGGGCGGTTCGTCGACCCAGTCGTCTCCTCGGTCTACGAGCCGGGCTCCGTCTTCAAGATGGCGACGGCGGTGGCCGCGATCGATGCCGGCGTGGTGACCCGCACCTCGACCGTCTACGACCAGTCGGTCCTGCGCCTCGACGGTGGCACCGCGTACGTCACCAACGCCAACCGTGGCTCGAAGGGCCGCCTGACCTTCGAGGACGCCATCGCCTGGTCGCGAAACGTGGTGATGTCCAAGGTGGCCCTGCGGCTCGGCAAGACGCCCCAGGCGGCGGCCCGCGTCCTCTACGCGTCCTGGACGAAGCTCGGCTTCGGGCACCCGACGGGCATCGACGTGGCCGGCGAGGTGGCCGGGCTCGTCCACGACCCGGCGACCACCACCTGGCGCCAGATCGACGTGGCCAACGGCTCGTTCGGCCAGGGGATCGCGGTGACGCTGCTGCAGCTCACGAACGCCTACAGCGCGATGGTCAACGGCGGCATCCTTCCGACGCCCCATGTGGTCCAGCGCGTCGGCGAGACGGCCGTCACCCCGACCGACCACGGGCGCGTCCTGACCCCGGCCCTCTCCGCGGACCTGGTGAAGATCCTGCGGCGCGTCCCGATGGCCGTGCCCTTCTACAAGGACCGGACGCTCATCCCGGGCTACGTGGTCGGTGGCAAGACGGGGACGGCCCAGATCTGGGACGCGGCGAAAGCGCGCTGGAAGGACAACGTCTTCAACTTCTCGTTCGTCGGATTCGTGGGGCGGACCAGCCCCGACGTCGTGGTCGGCGTCAAGATCGACGAGGGGAGGCCGACGGTGAACCAGGTCGGCGTGATCATCCTGCCGGTCGAGTCCTTCGAGCTCTTCCGGCGAATCGCCACGGACGCGATGTCGACGCTGGACCTGGCGCCGGCGCGGAACGGCGGGGCTGCATCGCCGAGCCCCGCGGCCCCGTGAGCCCGGCCTGTGCGACACTCCCCGCCGTGACGACCGTGCCGGCCGCGCGGGACGACGCCGAACCGTCTCCCACGGCCCCCCTGACCGCCGACGAGATCGCCGCGGCGACGGGGGGCACGCTGGTCCGGCGCTCGGGGCGGCCAATCCGCGGCGCCGCCACCGACTCGCGGCTCGTGGACGCCGGGAAACCTGTTCGTCGCCCTTCCCGGCGAGCGGACCGACGGGCATCTCCACCTCGCGGCGGCGGCGGCCGCCGGCGCGGCCGCGCTCCTCGTGTCGCGGGAGCTCGATGAGGCGACGCTCGACGCGCTCGGCGATACCAGCGTGGTCCGGGTCACGGGCACCCTGACGGGGCTCCATGCAGTTGCCCGGGCCTGGCGGGCGCGCTTCGCACCCCTCGTCGTCGGCGTGACCGGGAGCGTGGCAAAGACGTCAACGAAGGACGCCATCGCGGCCGTCCTCGCCAGCGTGATGCCGACTCTCCGCAGCGAGGGCAACCAGAACAACGAGATCGGCCTGCCGCTGACGCTCCTGCGCCTCGAGGCGTGGCACCGCGCCGCCGTCCTCGAGATGGGCATGTACGTCGGAGGCGAGATCGCCGCCCTCGCGGCGCTGGGGCGGCCATCCATCGGCGTGGTCACCGCGGTTGCGCCGGTCCACCTGGAACGAGCGGGCTCGCTCGAAGGCGATCGAGGACGCCAAGGCGGAGCTGGTCGAGGCCCTGCCCGCGAGCGGCACCGCCGTCCTGAACGGCGACGACCCGCGGGTCCGGGAGTTCGGTGCGCGGACGGTCGCCGCCGTCCTCTCGTATGGCCTCGAGCCGGGCGCCGACGTGACCGCCGAGGCCGTCGCGACGCGGGGTCGCGACGGGATGGCGTTCGACCTCGTGGCCCATGCGCCGCGGCCGGTCGCGCATCCGCGTGGAGATCGGCGCCCTCGGCCGGCACAGCGTGCAGAACGCCCTGGCAGCCGCCGCCGTCGGCCTCGTCGCCGGTGTCCCCGACGAGGCGATCGCGGCCGGCCTCGCCACGCCCTGGGGCCGCGCCTCGGCGCACCGCGGCGTGATCCTCGACGGGCCGCAGGTCACGATCATCGACGACACCTACAACGCATCGCCATCGGCGATGCTGGCGGCGCTCGAGGTCCTCGGCGTCGCTGCCGGGCCGGCCCGTCGCCGTCCTCGGCGAGATGCGCGAGCTGGGCTCGCTCCACGAGGCCGGCCACCGCGAGGTGGGCGGTGCGGCCGCACGGATCGTCGCAGAGCTCGTCGTCGTCGGATCCGCGGCCGCGGGGATCGCGGAGGGCGCCGCGGCGGCAGGGCTCCCGTCCGACCGGATCCACCTGGTCGCGGACCGCGACGCCGCGCTGGCGACGCTGCGCGACGATCCAGCGCCCGGGCGACACCGTCCTGGTCAAGGCCTCGCGCGGGGCGGCCCTCGAGTCGATCGTCGACGCCCTCGTGGCCGGGGGCGGAGGTGCCGCGGGCGGAGCCGGGGAGCAGGGCCGGTGACCGTCGAGCTGATCCAGGGGATCCTGCTCGCGTTCGCGATCGTCGTGATCATGATGCCGGCCTACCTGCGGCTGCTGCGCTGGGCCGGGTTCGCCAAGCAGATCCGGGTGGATGGGCCCGAGGGTCATCAGACCAAGGCCGGGACGCCGACGGCCGGCGGAGCGCTCCTCCTTGCCGTGGTGATCGGCCTGGCTCTCCTCTTCGGCCTCGTCGACGCCTCGACGTTCGCGCCGCTGGCGACCCTCGCCCTCGTCGGCGTCCTCGGCCTCGCCGACGACTGGCTGAACGCGCGCACCGGCGACGGGATCCGGGCGCGCCAGAAGCTGCTCTGGCAGGTGGTGGTCGCCGTCGTCGCCGCCTGGCAGATCCAGCGCACCTACGACATCCAGGCGATCGCCGTCCCGTTCGTGGGCGCGGTGGGCGATCAACCAGTGGGTCTACATCGCCTTCGCGGCGTTCGCCATCGTGGCCATGAGCAACGGGGTGAACCTCACCGACGGCCTCGACGGGCTGGCCGGCGGGACGCTCGTCTTCGCCTTCGTGGCGTTCCTGATCATCGCCCTGCTCAACAGCCCGGCGCAGCCGAACCTCGCGGTGCTCTGCGCCCTTCTCATCGGCGCGCTCCTCGGCTTCCTGTGGTTCAACGCGCACCCGGCCCAGGTCTTCATGGGCGACGCCGGCTCCCTGGCGATGGGGGCGACGCTCGCCGTCATCGCGCTCATCACGGGCCAGATCCTGATCCTGCCCCTGATCGGGCTCGTCTTCGTCGTCGAGACCCTGTCGGTGGTCCTGCAGGTCGGCTACTTCAAGCTCACCCACGGCCGCCGGATCTTCCGGATGTCGCCCGCTCCACCACCACTTCGAGCTGGGCGGCTGGCCCGAGACGAAGATCACCCTCCGCTTCTGGATCGTGGCGGTCCTGTGCGGGCTGCTCGGGATCACCCTCTTCCTCGCCAGCCTGCAGAGGCTGGTGTGAGCGTGGCCGCCGGCTTCGACCTCGACCGCCTCGACCTCGGCGGGCGTCCGCAGGCGGGGCCCTGCGACGGCGTCCGGTCACGGTTCTCGGCCTCGCCCGAACGGGGATCGCGCTGGCCCGCTTCTTCGCCGACGCAGGGGCGCGGGTCACCGTCTACGACGGCAAGCCGGCCGAGGACCTGCGCCGGCGCGGTCGGCGCTGGCGGGCCGCCCGGTGAGGCTCGCCTGCGGACCCGACGTCGACCCGGCGACGAGCTGGGACGGGGCTGCGCTCGTCGCCTTCAGCCCCTCGATCACGCCCGGGCTTCCCGACGACGGAGCCGCGCCTGCGGGCCGCGCTCGACGCCCTGGCTGCTCGCGTTGCCGGCGGCGAGCCGGATGCCCCGGTGCTCGTCTCCGAGCCCGACCTGTTCCTGCGGCTCTGCCCGGCGCCCACGATCGGGGTCACCGGGACGAAGGGCAAGACGACGACATCGGCGCTCACGGCGCACCTGCTGGCGGCCGACCCGGGCCACCCGGTCGTCCTGGGCGGCAACATCGGGACCCCCCTCGTCGATCGCCTCGGCGAGATCACGCCGGTCCATCGCGTCGTCGTCGAGCTCTCGGAGCTGCAGCTTCCGAGCCTCGCTCGCGGCACGACGGTCGCCGTCTACACGAACGTGACCGCGGACCACCTCGACCGCCACGGCTCGCTCGAGGCGTACCGCCGGGTCAAGCGCCGCCTCGCCGAGCTGGTCGACCCGGAGGGCGCGCTCGTCCTCAACCTGGACGACCCGGTCGTGGGTGCCTACGCGGCCCTCGGCGCCACGCCGACGGTCTGCTACCGCCTCGGCCGGCCGATCCCGGGAGGCCTCGGGATCGTCGACGGCTGGGTCGTGGCCGCCGGCGTCGAGCGCCTGCCGGGTCGCCGGCGGGGGCGTCGCCGCCTCGGGCCCCGGCGGGCGCATCATGCCGGTGGACGAGCTGCTCCCTGCCGGGGCCGCCACAACCGTCTCGAACCTGCTGGCGGCGACGGGAGTCGCGCTCCTCTTCGGCATCGCCCCCGACGCGATCCGGCGCCAGGCGGCGAGCTTCCGGGGCGTCGAGCACCGGCTGGAGCTCGTCGCCGAGATCGACGCGGTCCGGTTCGTGAACGACTCGCAGGGGACCCAGCCCGACGCCGTCGCGGCCGCTCTGCGGAGCTTCGATGCCCCGCTCGTGCTGATCGCCGGCGGCCGCGACAAGGGGATCGACCTCGTCGCCGCTCGGGCCGGTCGCCGCCGAGCGGGCGGCCGCGACGCTGCTCATCGGGGAGAGCGGTCCCGCCCTTGCCCGGACTCTTCCGGGCCGCCGGCGTTCGCGCACGTCGAGGAGGTCGGGCACGCTCGACGCCGCGCTGCCTCCGCGCGGACGCCCTGGCGCGGGAGCTGCTCGCCGGAGCATCCGGCCGGCACCGTCGCAACCGTGCTGCTGTCGCCGGCCGCCGCCAGCTTCGACCAGTTCCCCGACTACGCCGCCCGCGGCCACGCCTTCAAGGATGGCGTCGCGGCGCTCGCCGCAGCCGCGTGCAGCCGCCCCGAGGAGGTGACGATGGAGCCCGCCGACCGCAGCCGCCTGGCCGCCCGCCGCATCGACGCCGTCCCGTTGCGCTCCGGCGTGCGCGGGGTCGCCCGGGACCCTGGACGCGCCGGCCCCCGCGCCCCCGCGGCGCGACCCGCCGGAGGCCGCGCCGGTCGCCCCGCCCGCCGGCGCGATCCGCCGGCACGGACCGGACTCGGTGATCGTCCTCGCGATCCTGGCGCTGACCGCCCTCGGGCTCCTCGTCGTCTACTCCTCGTCCGCGATGGACGACTACCTGTCGACGGAACGGCGACACGTTCGCCACGCTCGGTCCACAGCTCGCAGTGGGCGGCCGTCGGCCTGGTCGGCATGCTCGTGGCGATGCGCGTCGACTACCGGTGGCTGCGGCTCGCCTCCGCTCCCGATGCTGATCGTCGCCGGCATCCTGCTCGTCCTCGTCCTGGTCCCGGCGTTCCGGGTGGAGGTCGGCGGCTCGGCTCAGTGGCTCAAGCTGCCGGGTCTGCCGGCGATCCAGCCGGGCGAGTTCGCGAAGCTCGCCCTCGTCGTCTACCTCGCCCACTGGATGGCTCGCCGCGGTGCCGCGGTCGCCGGCTTCACGACCGGCCTCCTGCCGTTCGTCGTCATCGTGGCGCCCTTCGTGCTCCTGATCCTGAAATCGCCCGGACCTCGGCTCGGCCGCCGTCCTCGGCGCCACGGCGGTCGTGATGTTCTTCCTGGCCGGGGCGAACCCGATCTACCTGGCCGGCCTGTGCGCCGCCGGGGTCACGACGGCGCTCTTCTTCATGAAGGACTACCAGATGGTCCGCCTGCAGTCGTTCGCGGACCCGTTCGCGGACCCGACCGGAACTGGCTACCACGCGGTCCAGGGGCTCCTGGCCCTCGGGATCGGCGGCGCTCTTCGGGGCCGGCCTCGGCGAACGCGCGGCGGCCGGGGGGATCGTCCTCCCCAACGCCCACAACGACTACATCTTCGCGGTCATCGGGCAGGAGTTCGGGTTCCTCGGCGCGGCCGTCGTGATCGGCCTCTTCGCCCTGCTGGCCTGGCGCGGCGTCCAGGTCGCACTCGCGGCGCCGGACACCTTCGGCGGGCTGCTCGCGGCGGGGATCACCGCCTGGCTCTGCCTCCAGGCGTTCATCAACATCGGCGTCGTGGTGACGCTGCTCCCCGTCACGGGGATCACGCTCCCGTTCGTCTCGGCTGGCGGATCCTCGCTGATCGTCAGCCTCGTCGCGGCGGGGATCCTGCTGTCGGTCTCGCGCGAGACGGCGGTCCACGGAGGATGGGTGCATGCGAGTGGTGATCGCGGCCGGCGGAACGGGCGGGCACATCTACCCGGCTCTCGCCGTCGCTCGCTCCCTGCGCGCGCTCCCGGCGGCGCCTGAGCTGACCTGGATCGGCGGGCGCCGGGGCCTCGAGGCCGAGCTCGTGCCGCCTTCCGGGATGCCGCTCCGACGCCTCCTGCTGCGCTCGCTGCGGAGCACGGGCCGCGACATCCACGTCGTCCTCGACCCACTGCGCCTCGCGGGCTCGCTCCCGCAGGCGGTCTGGCTCTTCCTGCGCCGCCGGCCCGACGCGGTCTTCACGACCGGCGGCTACGTCGCCGATCCCCGTCCTGCTCGCGCGCGCGGCTCCTGCGGATCCCGACCGTCCTCTGGGAGGGCAACGTCGTCCCCGGTCGCAGCGTCCGGGCGACGGCCCGGCTGGCCGGCGGCGGTCGCCGTGACCGACGGGCGGACCTGCGCGGCCCTGCAGGCGCGGCGCTGCTACGTGACCGGGACGCCGATCCGCGATCCCGCGCTCGGTCGACCGCGAGGCGGCCCGGGAGCGCCTGGCGGTCCCGCCGCGCGACCGGCTGCTGCTCGTCTTCGGGGGCTCGCAGGCGGTGCGCCGCTTCAAGCCGCGGTCACCGGGGCGCTGCCCGAGCTCGTCGAGCGCTGCACCGTGCTGCACGTCACCGGCGACGACGGCTACGCGACGGCTCTCGCCGCCCGCGAGGCGTTGTCCGCCGACCGGCGTGCGCGCTACCGGCCGGTCCCATTCCTCGCCGACGAGATGACGGCCGCCCTCGCGGCCGCGGACCTCGTCGTTGGGCGGGCCGGCTCCTCGACCCTCGCCGAGTGTGCCGCCTTCGGGCTGCCGCTCGTCTGCGTGCCGTATCCCCATGCCGCGGGCCACCAGCGGGCGAACGCCGAGGCCTACGCGGCCGGCGGCGCGGCACGGCTGGTGGACGACGCGGACTTCGACGCCGCGGCGCTGCTCGACGCCAGCCGGCTGCTCGAGGATCCTGCCCGCCACGTTGCCATGAGCGCGGCCGCGCGGGCCGCGGCCCGGCCCGGAGCAGCCGACGCGGTGGCGGCACTGGTCGTGGCGGCCGCCGAACGACGGCCGTGGCCGGCCGAGGGCGAGATCGTCGCGATCGCCGCCGGCGCCCGATGAAGGGCCGGAGAGGGTGAGCGGCGCTGCGGCCCCGTCGTTCGACGCCATCGCGGTGGGCGGCGAGATCCAGCGCCGGCTGGGGATCCCGACCTCCCGGGACGACGCCGCTGGCCCGCTTCACCACGATGCGGGTGGGCGGGCCGGCCGACCTGTACGCCGCGGCGCGCAACCCGTTCGAGCTGCGGGGTCTCGTCCGCTTCGCGCGCGCGCGGAGCCTTCCCTACACGATCCTGGGGCGCGGAAGCGACGTCGTCATCTCGGATTCCGGCGTGCGCGGCCTCCTGGTCCACGTCCGAGCGGAAGGCCACGAGATCGCCGGCGGCCGCCTGGTCGCGGAGGCGGGACTCCCGATGGCGAAGGCCGCGAGCCTGGCGGCGGCGGCCGGCCTCTCCGGCCTGGAGTTCGGCCTGGCGATCCCGGGGAACGTGGGCGGCGCAGTGTGGGCGAATGCGGGTGCCCACGGGTCGGACGTCGCCGCGGTGCTCGAGTCGGCGCTCCTGTTGCAGGGCGACGGCAGCGAGGCGCGCGTCGACGGCGCCGGTCTCGGTCTGGCCTACCGCGAGAGCCGGCTCAAGCACCCGGCGCAGGACGTGCCCGCCGAGGTCGTGCTGGCGGCCACGTTCCGGCTCGTCCCCGAGGAGCCGCCCGTGATCCGGGATCGACTCGACGAGATCCGGCGCTGGCGGCGGGAGCACCAGCCGCTCGGCATCCCGAGCGCGGGCAGCGTCTTCCGCAACCCGACCGCGGGCCCGTCGGCCGGCGCGCTCATCGACGCCTGTGGGCTCAAGGGTCGCCGGATCGGCGGCGCCGTGGTCTCCGAGAAGCATGCCAACTGGATCCTCAACGACGCGGGCGGCAGCGCGGCCGACGTGCGCCGCCTCGGCGAGCTCGTGCGGGCGACGGTCGAGCGGGTGACCGGCGTCCGGCTCGCCTTCGAGATCGTGTTCCTCGGCGACTGGTCCGGGTGGACGGAGGAGGCTGGGTGACGGAAGCGGGGCGCACGGCCGCGGACGCCGCGAGCACGGCCGCGACGCCGCGAGCACGCCGCGCGCGCGAGCACGCCGCGACGCGCCGGCCGATCTCCGGAGGCGGCCCTGCCCCCGGTGGCCGTGGTCTATGGCGGGCCCGTCCGCGGAGCACGACGTGTCAATCGTCTCGGGCACCGCGATCGCCGCCGCGCTGGCCGACCGCGGGCCACGCGGTCGAGCCAGTTCCTCGTCGACCTCGACGGGCGGCTGGTGGCTCCTGCCTGCCGGCCACCGGCGCGACGGCCGCCCGCCGGCCGCCTACGACGATCCGGGCGCGCTCGGCGCGGCGGGGCCGTTCGGGGCCGGCGACGCGGCGGCCGGGATCGCCGGCACGAAGCCGCGCCCGGTCGTCTTCGTCGCGCTCCACGGTCCGTATCGGGGAGGACGGCACGGTCCAGGCGATCCTCGAGGCCGCCGGGCTGGCGTACACCGGCGCCGGCGTGGCTGCCTCCGCGATCGGGATGGACAAGCCGCTCTTCAAGCGGCTCGCGCGGGACGCCGGCCTGCCGGTCCTGCCCTGGATCGAGATCACGGGCGACCGGTGGGCGGCAGACCCGGAAGGCGTCCTCGCAGGCCTCGGACGCCTTCGCGGCGGAGGCGCCGGGCAGGCGCGCTGATCGTGAAGCCAGCCTGCCTGGGATCCTCCGTCGGGATGTCGATCGCCTGGGGCCCGGCCGATCGCGGGCCGGCCCTCGAGCTTGCCCTGGGCTACGACGCCCGGGTCCTCGTGGAGCCCTGCCTTCCAACTCCGCGCGAGCTGGAGGTGGCCGTCCTGGGCAATCCGCCCGGGCGCCCCGCAGGTCTGCGGCCCGGGCGAGGTGATCCCGAGCCGCGACTTCTACGACTACGTCGACAAGTACGTCTCCGGCGCCGCCGAGGTCCTGACCCGGGCCACGGTCGATGAGCTGACCGCCGCCGCCTGCCGGCGGATCGCCGGCGAAGCCTACGAGCTCATCGGGGCAGCCGGCTTCGCGCGGGTGGACCTGCTCCAGGATCGCGGGCTCGGGCGCCCTGTACCTCAACGAGATCAACACCATCCCGGGCTTCACCCCGATCAGCCTCTTTCCCGCGCCTGATGGCAGACCGAGGGTCTCGGTTTCGCCGAGCTCTGCGGCCGGATCGTCGACCTGGGCGCGGCGACGCGTGCGGCCCGGCCGGCGCGCCGCCTGGCGGCCGGAGGACCTTCCGCGGTGAGCGGGCGAGATCCCGTCCGCGGGATGCGCGTCCGGCGGCGCACCGGGCAGCGCCGGGCGTCCGCCGGCTTCTCCCCGCGCCGCGCACTGGCCGCCCTCGTCCTCCTCGCCGCGGCGGGCGCCGTCTGGGGCGTCATCGCCTCGCCCGTCTTCGGTGTGCGGTCCGTCCAGGTCGAGGGCGCGGCCCTCACGGGCGAGGCCGCCGTGCGCGCCGCGCTGGGTCTCGGGAGCCCCGTCCCGAACGCCTTCGTGCTGGCGACCGACGAGCTTCGGGCGCGCCTGCTGGCGCTCCCGGCGGTGGCCGACGCCGAGGTCAGCGTGGGGCTGCCGGGGACGATCCACGTCCGCATCACCGAGCGCCACCCGGTCCTCGCGTGGCGCCGCGGCGCCTCCATCCTCCTCGTCGACCGCGACGGGCGGATCGTCGCCGATGCGAGCGACCCCGCGTCGGCCGCCGCGGGCCGCTGCCGCGGGCCTCCCGATCGTCGCCGACCGGCGCGACCGCGGCGTCGGCGCCGGCCGTCGGCGACCGGCTGGACCCGATCGACCTCGACGTCGCGACCCGCCTCCTGTCGCTGGTCCCCGGCGGACGTCGGCTCGGCGGCCCCTGCGTTGCATGGTCGGCGTCGACGACCACGATGGCTGGACCGTCGTCCCGACGGCGGCCGACCCGTGGCTCGCCGTCTTCGGCTTCTACGGCACCCAGATCCGGCAGCGCCGACATGATCCCCGAACAGGTGCGCCTCGCTGCGCAGCCTGCTGGCCGGCCGCGAGGCGCACGATCCTGCGGGTCGTCCTCGCGGGCGAGCGCGAGGGAACGTTCGTGCCGAAGCCGTCGCCGTAACCGTGGCGGGAACGGCGCTGCGGTCGGCGTCCGGGTCGGGTAGCCTTCGGGAAACGCAGTCGAGGAGGGCGAACCGACCTGTGCTCCTGCCGCTGGCGGGCCTGCTCGTCGGTGTCCTGCTCGGGCTCGTCCTCAACGTCAACGTCGGGTTCGAGCTGTCGCGCTATTCGGCCGTCGCCATCCTGGCGGCGCTCGACTCCGTCCTGGGGGCGGTTCGGGCCGAGCTCGACGGCGTCTACGACAATCGCATCTTCATCAGCGGGTTCGTGGTCAACGCGGTCGTCGCGGTCCTCCTGACCTTCATCGGGGATCGGCTCGGCCTGGATCTGTACCTGGTGGCGCTCATCACCTTCGGGCTGCGGATCTTCCAGAACGTGGCCCTCATCCGCCGGCACTTCCTGTAGGCCGGCCGCGACGACGAGACGACGGAGAGGAACGGGACGAGTGGAACGCGAGACGTTCGTCGGGATCGACGTCGGGACGACCAAGGTCGTGGCGCTCATCGGTGAGGTGGGCCGCGACGGCGCGCTGACGATCATCGGGAAGGGGATCGTGCCCGCCTCCGGCCTCCGCAAGGGCGTCGTCGTCAACATCGACCAGACGCGTCCACTCGATCACGAGCGCCGTCGAGAAGGCCGAGCGCCACTCCGGCTACAAGATCGACCGGGCCTTCGTCGGCGTCGGCGGCCAGCACGTCGAGGGCCTGAACTCGCCGGGCCAGGTCGCCGTCGCCGGCCCGCGCCGCGAGGTGACCCAGGAGGACGTCAACCGCTCGATCGAGGTCGCCCGCGCGGTCTCCATCCCGTCGACCCGCGAGGTCCTCCACGTCATCCCGCGCGGCTACACGGTCGACGGCCAGGAAGGCGTGATGAACCCGCTCGGGATGAGCGCGGTCCGCCTCGAGGTCGAGACGCACATCGTCACCGCCTCGGCGACGGCGGTCCAGAACCTCACCAAGTGCGTCACCGCGGCCGGACGTGAAGATCGACGAGCTGGTGGCCGGCCGGCCTCGCATCGGCCGAGGCGGTCCTCTCGCCGACCGAGCGCGACCTCGGCGTCGCCGTCGCCGACATCGGGGCGGGCACGATCGACCTGACCCTCTTCGCCGAGGGCTCGCCGTTCCACACGGCGGTCCTCCCGGTCGGCGGCGCGAACGTCACGAACGACGTCGCGATCGGCCTCAAGACCAGGCTCCACGTGGCCGAGACGCTCAAGATCGAGCACGGCACCTGCGACCTGTCGGGCGTCGACCCGGACGAGGTGATCAGCGTGACCGTCCTCGGCGACGAGGCGGGCACGGACGGTGGAGCGGCTCGAGGTCTGCCGGATCATCGAGGCGCGGATGCGCGAGACGTTCGAGATGCTGCGGACCGAGATCCTCGCCGCGGCGCCCGGGATGCTGCCGGCCGGCCTGGTCCTCACCGGCGGCGGCGTCGCAGCTCGCCGGCGCCGCCATCCTGGGCCGCGAGATCCTCGAGATGCCGGTCCGCGTCGCCGCCCCGAGCGACGTCGGCGGGCTCGTCGACGGGATCCTGGAGCCGGGCTCCGCGACGGCGATCGGGCTGCTCCTGTGGGGCGCGCGGCACGTGGCGGCCCGGAGCTGACGACCTACGAGTCCGCCCCGGGGGGCGGCGTGATCGGCGCGGATCCGGGGCGCCCTGCGGAGCGTCTTCCCGTAGGCACGCCGGCCCGGCCCACGGCGCCGGCCGGCGTCCGGCAGGCCGCGATGCCAGCCGGCGGCAGTCGCGGGACCGTCGGGCCATGACCCGGTGTGCCCGGGCACCGGCCGCCGGGCGGCGACGGGGTTCCCTCGGAGCGATGCAGGCGTATACTCCGCGCCAGTCTCCGCTCCAGCGCGCTGTGCCCGCCGCCGGATCGGACAGCACTGCGTGCACCGAGACGATCCTGAGCCGGGCCCGGGAGCCCGGACGGCCGCCCGTCGGCCGCACACCGGAGGACGAGCGATGCCGCTGCGGTCGGATTCCGAGAACTTCGCGCTCATCCGCGTCGTCGGCGTCGGCGGCGGCGGCAGCAACGCCGTCAACCGCATGATCCGGGCCGAGATGATGGGCGTCGAGTTCATCGGCGATGAACACGGATGCCCAGGCGCTCCTGCAGTCCGACGCGCCGCACAAGATCCGGATCGGCGACAAGATCACCCGCGGCCTCGGTGCCGGCGGCGACGCCGTCGATCGGCCAGCGGGCGGCCGAGGAGGACACCGAGAAGATCACGGAGGCCCTGCGCGACTCCGACATGGTCTTCATCACGGCCGGCCTCGGCGGCGGCACCGGCTCCGGCGCCGCGCCCGTCATCGCCGAGATCGCCAAGGACCTCGGCGCGCTCACGATCGGCGTCGTGACCAAGCCGTTCAGCTTCGAGGGCAACCGGCGCAAGCTGATCGCCGAGAAGGCCGCCGAGCAGCTCAAGGCCAAGGTCGACACGCTGATCACGATCCCGAACGACCGCCTGCGCGACGTCGTCGCAGAAGAACACCTCGATCCTCGACGCGTTCCGCGTCGTCGACGACGTGCTGCGCCAGGGCGTCCAGGGGATCAGCGACATCATCACCGTGCCCGGGCCTGATCAACCTCGACTTCGCCGACGTCAAGGCGATCATGCACGACGCCGGCTCGGCCCTGATGGGGATCGGCCGGGCGGCGGGCGAGAACCGCGCCCTCGAGGCCGCCAAGCAGGCGATCGCGAGCCCGCTGCTCGAGATCAACATCACCGGCGCCCAGGGCATCCTGTTCAACATCGCCGGCTCGTCGAACCTCACCCTCTTCGAGGTGACCGAGGCCGCCGAGGAGATCCGCGCCGCCGCCGACCCCGAGGCGAACATCATCTTCGGCGACCAGCTTCGACGAGCGCCTCGGCGACGAGGTCGTGATCACGGTCATCGCGACCGGCTTCGACGGCAACCGCCGCCGCGACCCGGTCCGCCGCGAGAGCCGCCGCGCCCCCGTACGAGGTCTCCCGGCGCCGCCCGCCCGGAGCGCGACTTCCTCGAGCGAGCTCGAGCGCCAGCGCGCGCGGTCGCCGACGCCGAGCGACGACCGGCCGATCCGGAGATCCGCCCGGCATGGACCGCCGCGAGCGAGCCGCCGGTCGCGGGCCGAGCGCGACCGTCGCGGAGACCGCGCCCGACGAACGTGCGCCGCGCGACCGTACGACGCGGACGACCTCGAGATCCCGAGCTTCCTGCGCCGCACGAAGTAGCCGGCGCCGGTGGCCAGCCGTCGGCGGCGCTCCGGACGACGAGCTCCGCCGCGATCCGGCCGAGGTCGCCGGCTTCGCCGCGGCGCGCGCCGCGGTCCTGCGCCGGATCGCCGACGCCTGCGCCCGCGCGGGCCGCGACCCGGCGGGCGTGACCCTCGTGGCCGTCAGCAAGACCGTCCCGCGCCGAGCGGCTGCGGCGCCGCCGTCGCCGCCGGCCTCGACGTCCTCGGCGAGAACCGCGTCCAGGAGGCGCGCGGCCAAGATCCCGCTCGTGCCCGGCGCGCGCTGGCACCTGGTCGGGCCCGCTCCAGGCGAACAAGGCGCGGCGGGCGCGTCGACGCTGTTCGACGTGATCGAGAGCCGTCGATTCGGTCGCCCTGGCGCGACGCCTCGACCGGCTCGCCGCGCGAGGTCCGGCCGGGACGGCCGGCTCGCCGGTCCTCCTCCAGGTCAACGTGGACGCGGACCCCGCGAAGGCCGGCTTCGCGCCCGGCGCCGCTGGCGGCAGCGCTGCCGGAGCTCGCTGCGCCTGCCCGAACCTGCGAGCTCGACGGCCTCATGACGATCGGCCGGCTCGGTCGCACGCCGCGGAGGAGGCGCGCCCGACGTTCCGCGCGCGCTGCGCGAGCTGCGCGACGGCTCCGGGCGCCGCTGGCCGCGGCCTGGGCGCGCGAGCTCTCGATGGGGATGAGCGACGACTTCGAGGTGGCCGTCGAGGAGGGCGCGACGATCGTCCGGGTCGGACGGGCGCTCTTCGGCGAGCGCCGCCGGTCGGTCCGGCGCATCCCGCCGGCCGCGCCGACGCACCCGACCGGGTGGGCGCAAGCGGCCCGACCGCGTAGCATCGACGCGTGCTGCGCCTGCTCTGCGCCCTCCAGCTGCTGGTGTTCGTCCTGTGGCTGCTCGTCCTCGCGCGGGTCGTGGTCAGCTGGGTCGACCCGATGGCCCGCACCACGCCGTCGCGCTACGTGGTCGATGCTCACGGAGCCGATGCTCGCCCCGATCCGGCGCTCCTCCCGCCGACCGGGATGCTCGACCTCTCGCCGCTGATCCTGATGATCGGTCTCGGGCTGCTCCTCCGCCTCGTCGCGCCGTGACGGCGCGGCTGGCGGTTCGCCTCGTGCCCCGCGGTGGGGCCGACCGCATCGAGGGTGTCGGCGGAGGACGGCGCTCTCCGCGTCCGCGTCGCGGCGCCGCCGGTTGACGGGGCCGCAAACGCGGCCCTGTGCCGGCTGCTGGCCGCCGAGCTGGGCGTCAGCCGCGGCGCCGTGCGCGTCGTGGCCGGTGAGACAGGACGCCGCAAGGTCGTCGAAGTCGAGATCGGGCCGGCGGCCCTCGAAACGATGTGGCCGGGCCTCCCGTGACGGGCCGGCGGCGGTGACGGTTTCCCTGGCTCGACCATCGAACCTGACGCGGCCGGAGCTCGCCCGGGCCCGCGCTATACTCCGCGCCACGGGCGATTAGCTCAGTCGGTCAGAGCGCACGGTTCACATCCGTGAGGTCACTGGTTCGAGCCCAGTATCGCCCACCACAGTCGAACCGTCCCATGCGGGGCACGCACAGCCGCCCGAAGGGCGCCTGGTCCTCGGTTATGGCTTGCCCGGCCAGGATCCGGTGAAGTCGCTGGCCGGGTAGTAGCCCGAGTCGATCAGCGCGGCCTGGAGGTTGTCCCTGGTGACCGCGACGGGATCGGCGCCGGGTCATCGGGACATCGATCGTGCCGTTGTCGAAGGTCGTGGTCGTCGACGGGCGTGCCGCCCGCGAGGAACGCCACGGCCGCGGCGACGGCGCCGTCGCCCGTGCGCGGGGTCCTTGAAGACGGTCATGCCCTGGGTGCCGTCGATGAGGTGCTGGACCGACGCCTTGTCGGCGTCCTGGCCCGTCACGAAGACCGAGCTGACGTCCGGGTCGAGCCGCGAACGGCTTCCGCGATGGCGCGAGCGGTGGTGTCGTTCGGGGCCAGGATGAAGACGGTGCCCTTGACCGGCCGGGGTCGGCCAGCAGGTTGGCCTCCGCCAGGCTCCTGGCGATGCCGTAGTCCCAGTTGGTGGTGACCTGGCCGATGATCGCGGCCTCCTGGTCGCGCGTCAGCGTCGGGTTCGCCCTGGAGCGCCGACGGCCATGCTCGAGTTCCTGATCACGAACGTGCCGTCGGCGATCCTGGGCTGGAGCTGCTCCCAGGCGCCCTCGAGGAACAGGAAGGAGTTGTTGTCGGAGGCGGCACCTGCGTACAGGTAGAGGTTGTTGCCCCTCGTGGTCCCGGCCCGGTCGATCAACTACTGGGCCTGGGCCGCGCCCACCCCAACGTTGTCGAACGTCACGTAGTAGTCGACGGACCGCGGTGTCGAGGATAAGCCGGTCGTTGGCGATGACCTTGACGCCGGCAGCCCTGGCTTCGTCGACGGCCGCCGCGGCGGCCGCGCCGTCCTGCGGCGTGAGGATCAGCACCTTGACCCCCTGCCTGATCAGCGCCTCGACCGCCGCCTTCTCCGTGGCGGCGTCCTGGCTGAGCAGGATCCGTGCGCCGAGCCCGCCGCGCCGAGCGCGTCCTGGAGCCGGGCCTGGTCTGAGCCCCAGCTCGCCGGGAGCACGATGCCGATCGACACCGCGGGACGTGCGGACGGCGACGCCGACGCCGGCGCTGTCGTGGCGGCAGGCGAGTCGACGATGGCAGGCGGCGACGCGATCAGCGGGCCCGGCGTCGGCACGAAGGGGAGCACGCGCACGTCCCGCAATGCGCCCGACGCGACGAGGCCCAGCCCCAGCAGCGCCACCAGCGCGAGCACGACGAGGATCCAGGCGAAGCCGAGGCTCGGCAGCCGCCAGGACGGGACGGGAACGAGGCGCCGAACGCGGGGCACGCCCGTCGCCAGCGAGTCGGCCAGGCGCGCCGCGTCGATCCGGGTGGGCGCGTCCTCGACGTAGCCGCGGACGGCAGCTTCCAGGCGCCGTTCGAAGACGGATCGCTCACTCATGGTCGAGCTCCACGCGGAGGCGATCGAGAAGGCGATCGAGGCGACTGCGGACGCCTGACGCCGACATGCCCAGCACTGCGCCGATCTCGGCGGAGTCGAGGCCCGCGGCATAGCGCAGTCCGACGAGAGTCCGTTCCTCGGGCTTGAGCCGCGCCAGCACGTCTCGCCATGTCGAGCGCGGCCGGCGACGCGAAGGGGTCGGGCGGCGATCAGGCGCTCCTCCGCGAATTCGAGCCTGACCGCCCCGGCCCTGGCGCTGCCGGCGCATGAGCTGGCGCGCCTCGTTGGCGGTGACCGAGAGCAGCCAGGCGCGGATGCGCTGCGGGTCGCGCAGCGTCCCCAGGCGGCTCCAGGCGATCGCCCATGCCGACTGCACGCATCCTCGGTCAGCTCGCGGTTCCCGCCGCAGATCGAAGTACGCGACGCGTGCCATGTCGGCGTGGAACGCCTCCACGAGCGGGTGAAGGCCGACCTCGTCGCCGGCCGCGGCGAGCGGGCACGAGGGCGACGATCGCCGGGTCGACCGGTCTCCGCGGCTCGGCCTTGGCCGGGGCGACGTCGCTCACGGCCATCGGACGGCACGCTGACGCGGCCAGCGGAGCGGCGAGGACCGAGGCCATCGGCAGCCTGACCGCCGGACCCCGGTCGACGGCGGCAGCGACGTGAGGGCCGGCGAAGCCGCCCGCGGAGTTGAGCCCAGGCGCACGGACGCCCTCCCTGAACGTCGATCGTTGCCAACCTGCCATCGCGGGGACAGAGCCTTTCAGCCTGTTCGCGGCGGAGGCGCCGGCCGCGGTCATGCGGCGCCTCGCGGTTCACGGGATGCCGGAGCCATCGGACGGGACCACCGCACCTTCCTGCGCCAAGCCGCCGCACGACAAATCGCTCGAGACATCACGCACCACGACACGCCTCTCCGGGAGAGGGGCCCACCTACCAGATGCAGGCGGACCTCGATCTGTCCCGCCCACGAGGTGCAGGCTCTCCAGTCGCCTTGACGGTCGGGTGCGGCGAGTGTCGGGTCGTCGTCGGGCGGGAGTGGGCCGTCCCGCGCCGCTCTCGCCGGACGACTGGCAGGTATCGCCCGGGGCCGACGCGCCCCGTGGGCGTCAGCCCGCGGCGCCCTCCGACGCAAGCCGGCGCAGGACCGCCGGCAGGATCCCGCCCTGGCGGTAGTAGTCGACCTCGATCGGGCCGTCGAGCCGACATTCCACGCCGAAGCGCCGCTCCCCGCCGCCGTCTGCGGGGTCGGCCACGGCGAGGACCTCCAGGCGAGCGCGGGGCGCCAGGCCGTCCGCGAGGCCGGCGATCGAATATGCCTCGCGACCCGTGAGGCCCAGCGATTCGGCCGTTGAGCCCTCCAGGAACTGGAGCGGCAGCACCCCCATGCCCACGAGATTCGAGCGATGGATCCGCTCGTAGCTCTCGGCGATGACGGCCCGGATCCCCAGCAGGCGCGTCCCCTTGGCGGCCCAGTCGCGCGACGACCCCGAGCCGTACTCGCGGCCCGCCAGTACGATCGCCGGGGTTCCCGCGGCGATGTAGGCCATCGCGGCGTCGTACAGGAAGGTCTCCTCGCCCGACAGGGAGGACGCGCGAATAGGGCCCCTCCCGGCCCTCGACCAGCCGGTTGCGGAGCCGGATGTTGCCGAAGGTGCCCCGCAGCATGACCTCGTGGTGGCCACGGCGGGCGCCGTAGGAGTTGAAGTCGAGCGGGCCGACGCCGTGCTCCTGGAGCCAGGTGCCGGCCGGCGACCAGGCCGCGATCGAGCCGGCCGGGGAGATGTGGTCGGTGGTCACCGAGTCGCCGAGCCAGGCCAGCACGCGGGCTCCGGCGATATCCGTCACCGGGTCGGGGTCCAGTCGCATCCCGGTGAAGAACGGCGGGTTGGCGACATACGTGGAGCCAGGGTCCCAGGCGTAGCGGTCGCCGTCCGGGATCGGCAGGGCGCGCCACCGCTCGTCGCCCGTCGAAGACCGAGGCGTAGGTCGCGCGGAAGAGATCCGCCGTCGATGGCCGCGCCGATCGTCTCGGCGATCTCGTCGGCCGCCGGCCAGATGTCGGCGAGGAACACGGGCTCGCCGTCGTCGCCGATCCCCAGCGGCTCGCGCGAGAGGTCGAGGTCGATCCGGCCGGCCAGGGCAAAGGCCACGACGAGCGGCGGCGATGCAAGATAGCTCGCACGGGCCAGTGGGTGGATCCGGCCCTCGAAGTTCCGGTTTCCCGACAGGACGGCGGTCGCCACGAGCCCCCCGTCTTCGATCTGCCGGGCGACGGCCTCGTCGAGCGGCCCGGAGTTGCCGATGCAGGTCGTGCAGCCATACCCGGCCAGGGTGAAGCCCAGCGTCGCCAGCGGCTCGGACAGGCCGGCGCGCTCGAGGTACGCCGTCACCGCCTTCGAGCCCGGCGCGAGCGACGTCTTGACCGTCGGCGACACCCGCAGGCCGCGGGCGACGGCCTTGCGTGCCAGCAAACCGGCGCCGACCATCACGCTCGGGTTCGAGGTGTTGGTGCAGGACGTGATGGCGGCGATCACGACCGACCCGTGGCGCACCTCGCCCGTCGCGGCGGGCGTCCCCGGGGTCGGCAGCAGGCCCGGGTAGACGGCCTCGAAGCTGGCCCGCGTCGCCGGCGAGCGGCGACCCGGTCCTGGGGACGTCGCGGCCCGGCGAGGCTCGGCTCGACGCTCCCGAGGTCGAGCTCGACGACGGCGTCGAAGTCGGGCCCGGCGCCCGGCCGGCGCCAGAGGCCCTGCTCCCTCGCGTAGCGCTCGACGAGGGCGACGAGCTCGGGCGCGCGGCCCGTCAGGCGCAGGTAGGCGAGCGTCTCGTCGTCGATCGGGAAGAGCGTCGCCGTGGCGCCGAACTCCGGGCTCATGTTGCTGATCGTGGCGCGGTCGGGCAGGCGCCAGGCCCGCCAGGCCGTCGCCCGCGAACTCGACGAACGAGCCGACGACGCCGACCTTGCGGAGTCGCTCCGTGACGACGAGGACGAGGTCGGTCGCCGTCGCTCCCCGCGGCAGCTCTCCGCGAAGCCGGACGCCGACGACCCGCGGGCATGGGCTGGTAGAGCGGCTGGCCGAGGAGCACGGCCTCCGCTTCGATGCCGCCCACGCCGTAGCCCAGGACGCCGAGCGCGTTGACCATCGTGGTGTGCGAGTCGGTGCCCGACCAGCGTGTCGGGAAAGGCGACCGACCGGCCGTCGAGCGTCGGCCGTGGTGACCACCGTGGCGAGGTGCTCGAGGTTGACCTGGTGGACGATCCCGGTCCCGGGCGGGACGACCCGCAGGCCGCGAAAGGCGCGCTGGGCCCAGCGCAGGAGCTGGTAGCGCTCGCCGTTGCGCTCGTACTCGCGGGCCGACGTTGAAGGCGAACGCATCGGCGGTCCCGAAGCGGTCGACCTGCACCGAGTGGTCGATCACGAGGTCGGCGGGGACCAGCGGGTTCACCCGTGCCGCGGATCGCCGCCGAGGGCGGCCATCGCGTCGCGCATCGCGGCGAGGTCGACGACGGCCGGGACGCCCGTGAAGTCCTGGAGGATGACCCGCGACGGCAGGAACGGGATCTCCGCGCTCGGCGCCGGACGCCGGCCGCCAGCCCGCGAGGCGCCGCGACGTCGCCCTCGGTGACGACGCCGTCGCCCGGCGTGGCGCAGGACGTTCTCGAGCAGGATCTTGAGCGTGACGGGGCATCCGGTCGAGGTCGAGCGCCGCGCCGGCGAGCGCGGCGAGGCGGTAGACGTCGGGAAGGCCGGGGCCGAGGCTGGCTCGGGCGCCGAACGGGTCGCGGGTCGGCACGGTGATCCTCGCTGGCTCGGGGCGGCCGACGGGCCGCCGGTGGCGCTACGCTGTCGCCCCAAGAGTAGCGTGGAGAGCGACGATGCGATCCTGGCGCCGCCAGCCGGAGACGCCGCCGCCGGGCGATCCGGCGACCATGGAGGAGGTCCGGCGCCGGATGGCCGCCGGCGACGAGCCGCTCCCGCCGGGGCGCATCGCCACGGCGACGAGGTCCACCTGGAGGCCCACGTCCACCCGCACGTCACCGCCGGCGACGACGGCCGCCCGGTGATCGGAATCGTCGGCGCCGGCGCGGTCGGGACCGTGCTCGGGGTGGCGCTCTCGCGGGCCGGCTGGCAGGTCGGCGCCGTCGCCTCGCGCGACCCCGGCGCGCCGCGAGCGGTTCCGGGCCCTCGTTCCGGGCGCCCGCGCCTTCCCGGAGCCGGCCGCGATCCTCGACGAGTGCCACCTCGCCATCCTCGCGGTCCCGGACGACGCCCTCGCCGACGTGGCCGCCGGCGCTGCACCTCTACTCGGGCCAGGCGATCGTCCACACCAGCGGTCTGCACGGCGGCGGACGTGCTCGCTCCGGCCCGGGCCGCCGGGACGAGCGCCGGCTCGTTCCATCCGCTCGTCGCCTTCGCCGACCTCGACCGGGCCCTCGCCGCGCTGCCGGGCGCGACCGTCGCGATCGAGGGCGACGACGGGCTCCTCGACCTGCTCGCCGAGATGGCCGACTCGATCTCGGCGCGTGCCCGTGCGGCTGGCCCCCGGTTCGAAGGCCGCCTACCACGCCGCCGCCGTCCTCGCGGCCGGGGGCCTCGACGGCACTCCTGGACGTCGTGGCCGTAGTGGCAGCCCCGACCGGCCTCGACGAGGCCGGCGCGCTGGCCGTCTACGGCCCGCTGGCGGCGCAGGCGCTCGCCAACGCCCGGGCGCTCGGGATCGCCGCGGCGCTCACCGGGCCCGGCGTCCGCGGCGACGTCGGCACGATCGCCGCCCACCTCGACGCGGTCGCCGCGTGCCGGCGACGAGTGCGCTCGCCGTCTACCGCGCCCTGGGCCTCCGGCAGGTCGCGATCGCCGAGGCCCGGCGCGGTCTCGCACCGGAACTCGCCGCGCGGCTGCGGGCCGCGTTCACAAGGTTGGCGCTGACGCGGTACGATCTGCACATGCAGCGAAGCATCGTCTCGCGCTACGCGGCTCGACCGACCGCCTGCTTCGCGACGGTCGCTCCGCGAGCCCGCGAGCCCCGCCTCGGCCTCGACCGCCACGTCCGCTTCCGGACGGCGGCGGACCGCCCGACGTTGCTGCGCCGGCCCGACGCCGGGCCGGTCGCCCTCCTGCGCGACCGACTGGCGGTCCCTGACGCCGGCGCGGACGCCGCATCCAGCCGCCGTCCCTGGCCGGTCCGGGTGCGCCCGTCCGCTGGGCGAAGCCGGGCGTGCGCTCCGCCGGCCGCCGGCCTCGCGCGGCCACGGCCCCGTGGCGCGGCTGAAGCGCGCCACCGCCACCTCGGCCGGCGGGATCGTCATCCGGATCATCGACGGCGTCCCGCACCTCGTCGCAGGCCGCCGGCGCCGCCAGCGCGACAGCGTGACCTGGACGCTTCCGAAGGGCACGCCGAATCCCCTCGAGACGCTCGAGGAAACGGCGCTCCGCGAGGTCGCCGAGGAGACAGGGCTGGAGGTGCGCCTGCTGGACCGCCTCGACGCGATCGAGTACTGGTTCGTCCAGGGCGGTGCGCGGATCCACAAGACCGTCCACTACTGGCTGATGGAGTCGATCGGGCGGCGACCTCGCGCGCCACGATCACGAATTCGACGAGGTGCGCTGGGTGCCCGTCGCCGAAGCGCCGGACATCCTCACCTTCGAGACCGAGCGGGCGCTCGTCGAGCGCGCGGCCCGGGCTGCCGCCGCCCGCGCGAGCGAGCCCGCCTGAGCAGGGAGGGTCGGCGATGGCGGACGAGCCGCGCTCCACGTCGCTCGCTGGGCGTCACGAGGCGCTCGGGGCCCGGATGGTCGACTACGCCGGCTGGCGGATGCCGATCCAGTACACCGGCATCATCGAGGAGCACCGCGCGGTCCGCGAGCATGCCGGGCTCTTCGACCTGTCCCACATGGGCGAGCTCTTCGTGGAAGGCCCGGAGTCGGGAGACGCGCTGGCCGCCGCCGTGACGACCGAGCCGCGCTCCCTCGATGTCGGACGCGCGCACTACTCGATGATCTGTGCTTCCGACGGCGGGATCCTCGACGACCTCATCGTCTATCGCCTGGCGGAGGATCGGTTCCTCGTCGTCGCCAACGCGGCCAACGCGGCCGTCGTCTCCGACGCCCTCGCCGAGCGCTTCGCGGCCCGTCGCGCAGTCCTCGACGACCGGTCGCTGGCGACCGCCCTCATCGCCATCCAGGGTCCCGAGGCGGCGGGGATCCTGGCCCCGCTCACCGACCTCGACCTGGCTGCGATCCACTACTACGGGATCGCGGAGGGAAGCGTGGCCGGGATCCCGGCCCTCGTCGCACGCACCGGCTACACCGGCGAGGACGGCTTCGAGCTCTTCATGGACGCGGCGGCGGGGCCCGCGGTGTGGGACGCGCTCGTCGCGGCCGGCGGCGCCTCGGGCCTCGTCGCCGTCGGGCTCGGGGCGCGCGACACGCTCCGCCTGGAGGCCGGCATGCCGCTCTACGGCAACGAGCTGGACCGGACGACGACCCCCTTCGAAGCGGGCCTCGGGCGCGTCGTGCGGCTCGCGAAGGAGGGCGGACTTCGTGGGCCGGGACGCGCTCGCCCGTGCCGCCGAGGCCGAGCCCCGGCGCCGGCTCGTCGGGCTCGTCGTGCGCGGCCGCGGCATCGCCCGCCACGGGTACGCCGTCTGGGCCGGCGACGCGGTCATCCGGCGTGGTCACCTCCGGAACGATGTCCCCCACACTCGGGGTGCCGATCGCCATGGCATACGTCGCACCCGGCGACTCCGCGCCCGGTACGATGCTCGACGTGGAGATCCGCGAGGCGCGGGCCGCCGCCGAGGTCGTCCCGCTGCCGTTCTACGTCCGGCGCCGCTGACGCGTCGATCGCCGGCCTGGGGCCGGCCAAGCACCGCCCGGCGCATGCCACGCAGGGCGCACGAGAGGAGTGCCGCATGATCCCCGCCGACCTGCGCTACACCCGCGAGCACGAGTGGGTCCGCGTCGAGGGGGACGTGGCCACCGTCGGCATCACCGCCCACGCCGCCGACCAGCTGGGCGACATCGTCTTCGTCGAGCTTCCGGCGCCGGGCGACGCGTCCTGGCCCAGTTCGCGACCTTCGGTGTCGTGGAGTCGGTCAAGGCGGTCAGCGACCTGTTCGCCCCGATCGGCGGCGAGGTCGTGGAGGCGAACGCCGGCGCTCGCCGGCGCCCCCGAGGTCGTGAACTCCGACCCGTACGGCGCCGGCTGGATGCTGCGCATCCGGCTCACCGACCCGGCCGAGGTGGACGCGTCTGCTCGACGCCGGCCGCCTACGAGGCGCTGGTCGCGGAGGCCTGACATGGCGTACGGACCGCACACCGCCGGCGAGCGCCGGCGCGGATGCTCGACGCGCTCGGGTCGCCGTCCGTCGACGACGCTCTTCGAGGCCATCCCGCCGGCGGTCCGGGCGACCGGGCCTCGACCTGCCGCCGGCGCTCACCGAGCTCGAGCTGATGGCGCACCTGCGAGGACCTCGCCGGCCGCAACCGGACCGACCTCGACCAGCTTCCTCGGTGCCGGCGTCTACCGCCACCACCTCCCGCCCGTCGATCGACCAGATCCTGCTGCGCGGCGAGTACTACACCGCCTACACGCCGTACCAGCCCGAGATCAGCCAGGGCACGCTGCAGACGATCTACGAGTACCAGTCGCTCCTGGCCGAGCTGACCGGGATGGACGTCGTCTCGGCGTCGCACTACGACGGCGCCGCCGCCACCGCCGAGGCGGCCCTCATGACCTGCCGCGCGACGCGGCGCGAGCACGTCCTCGTGTCGCGGAGCGTCCATCCCCATTACCGTCGAGACCTTCGAGACCTATTTCGCGGGTGCGAACCTGACCTTCGCCGAGGTCCCGCTGGCCGCGACGGCCCGGCCGCCGGCACGACCGACCTCGCGGCCCTCGAGCGGATGCTCGCCGATCCCGAGCGCCCGGTGGCGGGGGTCGTGGCGGCCCAGCCGTCCGTCCTCGGGCTGCTCGAGCCGATGGAGGAGATCGGCCGCCTCGCCCACGCCGCGGGCGCCCTCTTCGTGGCCGTCGTCGAGCCGGTCAGCCTCGCCGTGCTCGCTCCCGCCGGCGGCCTACGGGGCCGACATCGCGGCCGGCGACGGCCAGCCGCTCGGGATGCCGCCGCAGTACGGCGGCCCCTACCTCGGGATCCTCGCCTGCCGCGAGTCGCTCATCCGGCAGATTCCCGGCCGCCTGATCGGGATGACCGCCGACGTCGAAGGCCGGCGCGCCTTCGTCATGACCATGCGCGCCCGCGAGCAGGACATCCGCCGCGAGCGAGCCGCCAGCAACATCTGCACCAACCAGGCCCTCTGCGCGCTCGCCGCCTCGATCTACCTGGCGGCGCTGGGCCCGGGCGGCCTCCACGACGTGGCGGCGACCGGGTGCGGCCCGGGCCGCGGAGCTCGAGGCGGCCCTCGCGGCGGCGGGCGCCCCGCGCCTCCACCCGGGACCCTACCTCTCCGAGTTCGCCGTCCGCGTCCCGGACGCCGTCGCGGTCCACCGGCGGCTGCTGGCGCGCGGGATCCTGGCCGGGCATCCCGCTCGCCGAGCTGGAGCCGGGTGACCCGGCGCTCGCCGAGGGCCTCCTCGTCTGCGCCACGGAGGTGACGACGCCCGACCGAGATCGCGCTCTTCGGCGCGGCGCTTGCCGCCGAGCTCGGGTCGGCAGAGCGCCAGGCCCGCGGAGGCGGTCCGATGAGCGTCACCGGCGATCCACTCCAGCCGACGCTCTTCGAGCTCAGCCGGCCCGGCCGCGGCGCCGGCACGCGCCTGCCCGCCGCGCCCGTCGACGCCCTCGAGCGGATCCCGGCGGCGGCGCGGCGGTCCGTGCCCGCCGGCGCTCCCCGAGCTCAACGAGGCGACGCTTGTCCGCCACTACGTGAACCTCTCGCACCTCAACTGGTCGGTCGACACGGGCTTCTACCCGCTCGGCTCGTGCACGATGAAGTACAACCCGAAGGTCAACGAGTGGGCCGCCCGCCTGCCCGGGCTTCGCCGCCCTCCACCCGCTGGCCCCCGACGAGACGGCGCAGGGCACGCTCGAGCTCCTGTGGTCCCTCGAGCAGGAGCTCGCCGAGATCAGCGGCATGGACGCGGTCACGCTGCAGCCCGCCGCGGGGGCACAGGGCGAGCTGACCGGGATCCTCATGGTGCGTGCCTACCATCGGGCCCGGGGCGACGGAGCCCGGACCGACGTCCTGGTCCCCGACTCGGCGCACGGGACGAACCCGGCCACCGCCTCGATGGCCGGCTTCCGGACCGTGAACATCCCCTCGGCGCCGGACGGCGGCGTCGACCTCGACGCGTTCCGGGCCGCCCTCGGTCCCGTCGACGGCCGCCGTGATGATCACGAACCCGTCCACCCTCGGGCTCTTCGAGAGCCGCGTCGTCGAGCTGCTCGAGATGGTCCACCGGCGTCGGGGCCCTGGCCTACATGGACGGGGCCAACCTGAACGCGATGCTGGGCCACTTCCGCCCCGGCGCGGCGGGCTTCGACGTCATGCACTTCAACGTCCACAAGACGTTCTCCACGCCCCACGGCGGCGGCGGCCCGGGCGCCGGGCCCGTCGCGGCGCGTGCTCACCTCGCCCCGTTCCTGCCCGAGCCGCTCGTCGTTCGCGGGCCCGACGGCAGCTTCCGCCTCGAGCGGACCGGGGAGCGGCCGACGAGCATCGGGCGGATGCGCGCGTTCGTCGGGCAACGTCGGCATCCTCGTCCGCGCCTATGCCTACATCCGCGCCCACGGCGCTGACGGCCTGCGCGAGGTGAGCGACGACGCGGTCCTCGCCGCCAACTACCTGAAGCAGCGCCTCGCCGGCGCCTACGTGATCCCGTTCGAGCGCGCCTGCATGCACGAGTTCGTGGCCAGCTCCGCCGAGCATCAAGGCCGCGACCGGCGTCCGCACGCTCGACGTGGCCAAGCGCCTGATCGACAAGGGCTTCCACCCGCCCACGATCTACTTCCCGCTGACCGTCGACGAGGCGATGCTGATCGAGCCGACCGAGACCGAGAGCCTCGAGACGCTCGACGCGTTCGCCGCGGCCATGCTTGAGATCGCGGAGGAGGCGCGCTCCGACACCCGAGCTCGTCCGACGGGGCTCCCCACACGGCGCCGGTCCGCCGTCTCGACGAGGCCACGGCCGCCCGCCAGCCGAACCTGCGCTGGCGAGCCACGCCGAGAGCCGGGTGAACCGCTGATGACGACCCGGCGTACTGTCACGTGGAAGGGCCGCAACGGGCGCCTGGAGTGCCCGTTCCCTTGATGCGGGAGACATCGATCACGAGCGACCGGACCGCACGCCCGCTGGACCCCGACGAGTCGGCGCTGCTGCGCCGGATTCGCGACGATGACCTCGACGGGTTCGAAGCCTTCTTCGTCCGCTATCGGGGGCCGGTCTTCGCCACGGCGTACGCCGTGCTGGGCGATCGCCAGGCGGCCGAAGAAGTCCTCCAGGACACCTTCGCGAAGGCCTACGAGTGGCGCCGCCGCCTCCACGCCGAGACGTCGCCGCTGCCCTGGCTCCACCGCGTGGCCCTCAACTTCTGCTACACCCGCCTCGGGCGACGCCGCCACCTGTGGGAGCCGATCAGCGAGGCGGTCGCGCGGCTCGTCCATGACCGGGAGGTCGGACCGGCGGCGAGCGCCGAGCGAGAGGAGCTTCGGGCGATCGTCCGTGACGGCATCGCCGCACTGCCACCGAAGCATCGCGGGGCCATCGTCCTGTTCTACCTGCACGGACGGAGCATCAACGAGACCGCCGAGATTCTCCGGATCCGGCCGGGCACCGTGAAGTCCCGCCTTCACTTCGGGCTCCGCACGCTGCGCGCCAACCTCGAGGACGATCGAAGGTTCCGCGGCGCGTACGAGCCGGCCCTGCCGCGCGCTCTGATCGTCCCCGCGGAGCCAGAGTCGTGAGCCTGTTCTGGCAGCGCCGTGGGTGCCGGGCGCACCGGACCGCCCTGCTCGAGTTCGCCCGCCAGCGCACCGGCGGTTCGGCCGTGCGGCGCGCGCTCGATCACGTCGAGCGCTGCCGCGCCTGCGAGGACCAGCTGGCCGCCACCTCGCTCGTCCTTGTCGGGTTGCGCCGCCTGCACGAGGACGTCCAGCGGGCCGAGCCGGCGACTGACGGGTGGACCCGACTCCGGGCACGCCTGGCCACGACTCGTCGCGAGCCATCGCGCCTCCTGTCGGGCCTCCCCGGAATCGTGGCGGCCGCCGGCCTCTGCGCCGCGTTGGTCGGCCCGAATGCGATCGCCGGCGGCGAATCGAGCGCTGTCTACAACGAAGCCCCTCGCCGCATCACGCCGCCGTCGCCCGTCGTCGAGCAGACCCGGACCCGTGCGGAGGCCGCCCGGCTGCTGCCGGTGCCACCACCGATCCGTTCGTACACGGGGGTTCGCACGACGCCGACGCCGTTCGAGGAGGATCTTCCCCTCCCGATGCGTCGGGAGACTGCCTGGATCCAGCAGGTCGTCCAGGCGACCGCGCCGTCCGCCATCACCCTGACGGTCGCGCCGTCCGTTACGACCATGACGGTCGCCCCGTCGAGTTCGACCCCAACGGCCGTCAAAGCCCCGCGGCGCCCGGCGGGCAGGAGATGAGCTTGACGCCATCCTGAGGCCGCTTCGGGGCCGCCCGCCGGTCCGTGAGGCGGCGCTCGAGTTGAGTGTGGGCGAGTGCCGGCACCTATGATGCGCCGCAGCCCACTGGCCTCCCGCGTCCCCCGGCCTGCCGTTCGCGGCGGCCGGGAGACGTTCAGCGAGGAGGGGATCGACGCGGAGGAGGCGCCGATCCGTGAAACAGGAGGAACTTGATGAGCCTGGGACGACGCAGTCTCGGCCTGCTCGGGACGCTCGCCGTCGTCGTTTCGGCGTGCGGGGGGCCGGTGTCCCCTGCGCCGGCCCGGTCGACTCCACCTGGTGGAACAACCGCACCGTCGGCCGCTCCGACCGGCTCGGCCGACCTCAGGGTCGCTCTCGACAGCGAGCCGACCTACTTCTCGTACGCGCACCCTGACCCGGCGACCGGCTGGATCGTCGGGCTCCTGTACAACGGCCTGTACGCCGTCAACAACAAGCTGGAACCCGTTCCTGATCTCGCGGCCGCGTATGCCGCCACGAGCAAGGACGGCCTGACCTGGACGCTCACGATCAAGCCGAACGTCACGTTCCACGACGGCACGACCCTCAAGGCGTCGGACGTCGTCTTCAGCTACAAGCTCGGCATGTCACCGGACTGCACCTACATCGCGACTGGATGCTCCGCCATCCAGGCCAACCTCGCCGACGTACAGGTGGTCGATGACAGCACCGTCAAGTTCGTCCTCAAGCAGAAGCTGGCGTCCTTCGCCGTGACCAGCCTCACGCTCCCGGTCGTCCCCGAGAAGGCCGTTCGCGACAGCTTCGGCCGCCTGCAGGCCGGGTTGGGCACTGTCGACGCCGCCAGCGTCAAGTCCCAGCTTGACGGGATCGACACGGCCGAGAACGACGCCGCGTGCGTCGGCAGCTCCCCGCCGGACTCGTGCAGCATCGCGACATACGTGCCCGCCATGGAGTCGCTTCTCACGAGGGCCGGCATTGCCCTGCCCGGAAAGGCGCAGTTCATCGCCGGTGACGCCTCGACGAACACCGCAGCCTATGGCCACGCGCTCCAGGCGCAGCTCCAGGACCTCTACGCCACCCTGAGCTCCAAGGGCATCGACCAGATCGCCGCGGCGTTCCGGCTCCTCGACTTCCAGCACGCGCCGGTCGGCACGGGTCCCTACAGGCTGGTGAAGTACACGACCGCGCAGAGCGTCGAGCTCGGTCGGAACGACGGCTACTTCGGTGGTCCCGAGGGTGCGAAGGTCGGTCCGGCCCGGGTGGTCATGCCGATCATCAGGGACGCCACGGCGGCGTCCTACGCCCTCCAGAAGGGTGACATCAACTGGCAGACCGAGGTCACCGCCGAGGCCCTCCCTGCACTGAAGGTCGACCCGAACGTCCGCATTGCCGACTACGCCGACGCCAGCTACAGCTACATCGCCTTCAACCTGCGCCCGGGCCACCTCTACAGCGACCTGAACCTGCGCAGGGCCTTCTCGATGTGCATCGACCACGACGCGACCGTGAAGACCGCGACCGCCGGCAATGGCGTCCCGGTCTACGCGAATACGCCGCCCGCCTCGTGGGCCTACAACGCCGACGTCCCGAAGTACACCTTCGACGTCGCGGGGGCCAGGGCGCTCATCGAGCAGTCCGGCTGGACGCTGGGCAGCGACGGGATCTACACCAAGGACGGCAAGCGCCTCTCGTCGCAGCTCGACGTCCGGGCCGACCGTCCGCAGCGGGTGGCCTTCGGTCAGCTGGCGGCCGACCAGCTCAAGGCGTGCGGCATCGAGCTGACGGTCAACAAGGTCGACTATGCGACCGTGATCCTGCCGCTCCTGGCCTACCCGGCCAACTTCGACACCTACCTGGGCAGCTTCACGACCCTGATCGACCCGGACGACTACTCGATCTTCCATTCGTCCCAGTGCGTGACGAAGAGCAACCCGGACGCCAACAACATCGTGTGCTGGAAGAACGCCGCGGCCGACAAGCTCCTCGTGGACGGCCGGCAGGAGCTCGACCAGACGAAGCGGAAAGACATCTACCGCCAATTCCAGGTTCTCGTGCACGACGACCTGCCGTACTACTTCCTGTGGTCCGACCTCGCGCATGCCGGCCTGACGAAGTCGGTGTCGTCGTCGACGAGCGGCATCGACCTCGGCAGCCCGCTCTACTACTGGAACGACCAGAGCTGGGTCGTCAGGACCGCCCAGTGACCGGGGCACGAACGCGATCGGAAACGCGTCCGCAGCCGGCCTCCGCGGACCTCGGCGAGCCGGTCTGATATCCTCGCGCGAACATGGTCGGTCGCAGCATCCCGCAGATCATCTGGGCCCGCCTCAAGCGAGACCGCGTGGCCATGATCTGCCTGGTGATCCTGGTGGTCTTCTACCTCGTCGCGATCTTCGGTCCGTTCATGGCCAGCATGGTCGGCCTCGACCCCTACCGCCTCGATTCCGCCGCGATCAGCGACTCGGGCGGGAATCCGATCCTCCCGAACGGCGGGATCAGCGTGGCGCACCCGCTGGGCGTGGAGTGGGGGACCGGGCGCGACACCCTGGCGCAGCTGTTGTGGGGCCTGCGGATCTCGCTCGTGATCGCGACGACGGCCACCTTCATCACGGTCGTCCTGGGCGTCTTCTTCGGGATCGTCGCCGGCTATGCCGGGGGCCGGACGGACGCCATCCTCGGGCGGGTGATGGACCTGGTCCTCGCGTTCCCGTTCCTGCTCATCGTCATGGCCCTGTCCGGCGTCTTCACCCAGCGACTGACCCAGATCGGGGTCCCCGAAGGGAACCCCTCACGAATTCTCTACCTGATCCTGGTGATGAGCTTCTTCGGGTGGCCGTACCTCGCCCGCATCGTGCGGGGACAGGTCCTCAGCCTGCGCGAGCGCGAGTTCGTCGAGGCCGCCGTGGCCCTGGGGGCCGGCCGGCGCCGGATCCTCTTCACCGAGATGCTGCCGAACCTGTGGGCACCGATTCTCGTCTATGCGACGCTGACCCTGCCGTCGTACATCGCCCTCGAGGCGGTGCTGTCCTTCCTCGGGGTCGGCGTGCTTCCGCCCGAGACGACGTTCGGGGCGATGCTCGCCAACTCCGTGACCTACTTCAACGTCGTGCCGGAGTACCTGTTCATTCCCGGAACGGTGCTCGTGGTCCTCGTCGTGGCGTTCAACCTGCTCGGCGACTCGCTCCGTGATGCTCTGGACCCGAAGACGGCGCACTGAGCGGGGTGCGGCTTCCACGTTCGGGCGGATCCGATCGATCGACTGACACGTACCGGGTAGTACCAACCCCACAGGCCAGCCCGTCCAAGTTGAGCCTGCTCCGCCGCCCCGAACCTGTACCATGGGCCACGTGCCGGGAGCGTTCCGGCGACTTGGAGGAGTGAGATGGTCAGAATGAGAACGCAGGCGCGTGTCTTGGCGCTCAGCTTCGCGGCGATACTCGTGGTCGCCGCGTGCGGGAGCTCCGCAACCAGCAGCCCGGCCGCGTCGGCGAGCGCGGCGGCTTCGGCCCCGGCCGGGGCGAGCGCCGCCCCGTCGGCGGCAGCGTCCGCCGCCGCGTCGGCCGCGCCGACGGCCGGCGGGACACTGTACCTCCTCAACCCCGGTCAGCAGTGGGATCAGCTCGACCCGCAGCGGGCCTACACCGGCGAGGACCTGGCGTTCTTCGGCGGCACGATCTACCGGTCGCTCGAGGCGTTCACGTTCTCGGCCGACAACAACGCAGCCGCCAAGCTCACCCCGGACCTGGCGACCGACCTCGGCACGGCCACCGACGGCGGCAAGACCTGGGCCTTCACGCTGCGTGACGGCGTCACGTTCCAGGACGGCTCGCCGATCACCTGCGCAGACGTCAAGTACGGCGTCTCGCGCACGTTCGCGACCGACGTCATCAACCAGGGGCCGACGTACGCGATCCAGTACCTCGACATCCCGTCGCTCAAGGACGGCTCCTCGGCCTACAAGGGCCCCTACAAGGCGACCGGCCAGGACCTCTTCGACAAGGCCGTCACCTGCTCCGCCGACGGCAAGACGATCACGTTCCACCTCAACCAGCCGCTCGGCGACTTCAACTACGCCACGACGCTGGGGATGTTCCCGGTTCCCAAGGCCGCCGACACCGGCGAGACCTACGGCACCACGAAGGTCCTGCCCGTCTCGTCCGGGCCGTACATGGTCCAGAGCTATCAGACCGGCAACGGCGGCAAGATGATCCTCGTCCGGAACCCCAAGTGGAGCCAGGCGAGCGATCCCTACCGGCATGCCTATCCCGACAAGTGGGAAGTCGACTTCGGGGTCGATGCAAAGGTCATCGACCAGCGGCTCATCCAGAGCTCGGGCAACGACACGACGGCGATGGAGTATGCCGGCCTCCAGCCTGAGAACCTGAGCGTCGTGTTCACGGATCCGAAGACGCCGAACCCGCAGTACGCCAGCCGCGCCATCAGCGCCTACGACGTCTACGTTCGGTACTACTGGATCGACGTCACCAAGATCCCGAACCTCAAGATCCGCCAGGCCATGGCCGTCGCCCTCGACCGGGCCGCGATCCGCAAGGTCTACGGCGGCGACTACTACGGCACGATGGCCGACGGCCTGATCAAGCCCAACGTCGGCGTCGACTATTCACCGACCGGGCTGTGGGACAGCCTGCTCGGCCAGAAGATCCCGGACTCCGGCGACACGGCGTACGCCAAGCAGCTGATCGCCGAATCCGGCGTGCCGGCTCCGGCCCTCACGTTCGACTACGCGCAGACGCCGGCGGGCGACAAGATGGCGGCGATCGTCATCTCCTCGCTCGGGGCGGCCGGGATCAAGGTCACGCCCAACCCGATCGAGCGCGGCAAGTACTACAGCGTCGTGTTCGGCAAGAGCGCCCACGAGTTCGGCTACGCCGGCTGGGGCGCTGACTGGCCGAGGGCGTCCACCGTCGTCCCGCCGCTTCTCACGGTGAAGGGTGGCTGGGACCTCTCGCGGCTCGACGACGCGGCCTACAACGCGCAGGTCGCGGCCGCCCTGGCCGAGACCGACCCGACCAAGCAGAGCGCCGACTGGCAGGCGCTCAACAAGCTGGCCAGTCAGAACATGTACACCATCCCGGCCTTCTTCGACATCACGCAGAGGCTGGCCGGCAACAAGGTTGGCGGCATCTACCTCTGGGGCCCGTATGGCTCGTGGCCGTATGGGGACATGTACGTTCAGCAGTAGGTCGTAGCGAGCGCCCCCGCGCTCGACAGCGCCAAACGCCCCCCCGCGCGCGAGCGCGGGGGGGCGCTTGCAAAGGACGGCAGACAACGTGGCGGGATACATCGTTCGGCGCCTGCTCCAGACGGTCCTCCTGCTGTTCCTGCTGAGCCTGACCGTCTTCTTCCTGTTCAGCCTGCTGCCCGGCGACCCGGCCCGCCTGACCTGCGGCAAGGCCTGCACCCCGGACATCATCGAGGCGAACCGGCATCGGCTCGGCCTCGACGAGCCGGCCATCGTCCAGTACGAGAAGTTCGTGTCCGGGATCTTCTTCGGGCGGACCTTCTCGGCGGACTCGCCCGAGCCGATCCAATGCGGCGCCCCCTGCCTCGGCTACTCGTTCAACCGCCACGAGGAGGTGACGGTCCTCATCTCCCGGGCGGCGCCGGTGACATTCTGGCTCGCGTTCGGAGCGTTCTTCCTGTGGATGACCGCCGGGATCGGCCTCGGGATCGTCGCCGCATTGAAACACGGCCGCTGGCAGGACCGGACGGTGATGACGGTCGCCCTGGTCGGCTACTCGCTGCCGGCGTTCTTCATCGGGCTCCTGCTGATGTTCTTCGTCGTCATCAAGTGGCAGATGCTGCCCTACCCCTCGTACGTGTCGCCGTTCGAGAACCCGGTCCAGTTCCTGCAGACGATGATCCTGCCCTGGCTCGTCCTCGCGATCCTGAGCGCGGCGTTCTACATGCGCCTGACGCGCAACCAGGTGCTGGAGACATTCGGTGAGGACTACGTGCGGACGGCGCGCGCGAAGGGTGTGCCGGAGCGCGTGGTCGTGACGAAGCACGCCCTGCGAGCCGGGTTGACCCCGATCGTCACGGCGGCCGGCATGGACCTCGCGGTCCTGCTCGGCGGCGCGATCATCTCCGAGAACATCTTCGGCCTGCCCGGGCTTGGCTCGCTCTCGGTTAGCGCGGTCCTCGACTCCGACCTCCCGGTGATCGCGGGCGTCACGCTGCTGGCGGCGGCGATCATCATCTTCGCCAACTTCATCGTCGACCTCCTGTATGCCTTCCTCGACCCCCGGGTCAGGCTCGCCTGATGCCGAACGGCGGGTGGTCCGAGCGGCCCTTCCTGTTGGTGCAGGATCTTTCGGTCCAGTTCCCGACCGAGGACGGGCTGGTCCAGGCGGTCGAGGGCGTCTCCTTCTCCGTGGAACGCGGGAAGACGCTCGCGATCGTCGGCGAGTCCGGCTCGGGGAAGAGCGTGACCGCCCAGGCGATCATGGGCCTCGTGAGCCGGGAGACCGCGAAGGTCTCGGGCCAGATCTGGCTGGACGACAGGGAGCTCATCGGCCTGACGGACGCCGAGGTGCGGGCGCTCCGGGGCTCCCAGATGGCGATGATCTTCCAGGACCCGATGTCGAGCCTCCACCCGTTCTACCGGGTCGGCGACCAGATCACGGAAGCGATCACGGTCCACCGCAACGTGAAGCCCGCGGCGGCCCGTGCCGAGGCGATCGAGATGCTCCGACGGGTCGGGATCCCCGAGGTCAAGCGGCGGGTCGACGACTTTCCATTCCAGCTCTCCGGCGGGATGCGCCAGCGCGTGATGATCGCGATGGCCCTCATCAACTCGCCAACGCTCCTCATCGCGGACGAGCCGACGACCGCGCTCGACGTCACCGTCCAGGCGCAGATCATGAGCCTGATCTCGGATCTCCAGGCCGAGTTCAACATCACGGTCATCCTCATCACCCACGACCTGGGGATCGTCGCCGACGTCGCCGACGAGGTCGCCGTGATGTACGGCGGTCGGATCGTGGAGCGGGCGCCGACCGTGACCCTGTACGGCCAGCCCGAGATGCCATACACGCTCGGACTCCTCGCATCGATCCCCCGCATGGACAGGGAGCCTTCCGAGCGGCTCGATCCGATCCCGGGCAATCCGCCGTCGCCGATCAAGCTCCCGCCCGGCTGCGTGTTCCAGCCCCGGTGCATGTACTCCGACCGGGTTGCCGGTGATCTCTGCTCGACCGCCCGACCCGACCTGATCGCGGCCGCCCCCGACCATCTCGTCCGTTGCCACCTGCCGCAGGAAGAACGGCAGATGATCTCGCGCGACGTGCGCCGCGTGCTCGAGGGAGGCGCCCGGTGACATCCGCCGCCGAAGAGATCCTCCGGGTCTCCGACCTGCGGACCTACTTCCCGATCCGGTCGCGAGGTCTCATCCGGCGTGTCATCGGCCAGGTGAAGGCCGTTGACGGCATCGACCTCGCGGTTCGCCCCGGCGAGACGCTCGGACTCGTCGGCGAGAGCGGGTCGGGCAAGACGACCGTCGCCAGGTCGGTCCTGATGCTCGTCCGCCCGACGAGCGGCCGGATCGAGATCGACGGCCAGGAGATCACGGGCCTGACGGCCAAGCAGCTCCTTCCGGTTCGCCGCAAGGCCCAGATGATCTTCCAGGATCCCTACAACGCCCTGAATCCTCGCCATACGGTGGGCGCGGTCATCAGCGCGCCGTTCACGATCCAGGGCGTGCAGCCGCCGGGCGGGGTCAGGCCCGCGGTGCAGGAGCTGATGGAGCGGGTGGGCCTGAACCCGGAGCACTACAACCGCTATCCGAACGAGTTCTCGGGTGGGCAGCGCCAGCGCATCGGGATCGCGAGGGCCATCGCGCTCCGGCCCAAGCTGATCGTCTGCGACGAGCCGGTGTCGGCGCTCGACGTCTCGATCCAGGCGCAGATCCTCAACCTTCTGCGCGACCTCCAGCGCGAGTTCGGGATCGCCTACCTCTTCGTCGCCCACGACCTCGCGGTGGTGCGCCAGATCTCGCATCGGGTCGCCGTCATGTACCTCGGCCACCTGATGGAGACGGCGCCGCGTGACGTCCTCTACTCGTCGCCGCTCCACCCGTACACGCACTCGCTGATGTCCGCGGTCCCGATCCCGGACCCGAAGCGACAACGGGAGCGGCAGCAGATCCTCCTTCAGGGTGACCTTCCGAGCCCGATCAATCCTCCCAGCGGGTGCGTCTTCAGGACCCGCTGCTTCCAGGCCCAGGAGCGTTGCGCGACCGAGGTGCCGCCGCTCGTGGAGCTTGCGTCCGGCCACCACGTGGCGTGCCACTTCCCGATCGCCAGGGTGCCGGCGAACGTGCACGTCGTCGCTCCGCGCGACGAGCCCGAGCTTGAGCCCGGATTGGCGGCTGGCGAGCCGTCGCCGCCAACGCATCCCCAGGGCCTCACGACACCTGGGCGGTGAGCCCGTTCGGCGGGTCTCGTGCCTGTCCACGGCCTGGGGCGGACGTATGATGGCCCGGCTGTGACGCGACCTGGCCCCCCGCCCGACGACGTCGAGCATCGCCGCGGGATCAGCGACGAGCTCTTTCGCAGGATGAGCGACGACGAGCGCCTCCGGGCGACCGCGCGAGCCCCGCTCGCCTCGGCCGCTTGACGCTGGAGCGGCGCGTGGAGCCCATCCGGATCGCCCTGGCCCAGGTCGCGCCGCGCCTCGGGGACCTCGAGGCCAACCTGGCGCGCCACGCCGAGGTGATCCGCGAGGCGACCGGCGGCGGCGCGGACCTCGTCGTCTTCCCGGAGCTGGGCCTGACCGGCTACCTTCTCCAGGACCTCGCTGGCGACGTCGCAATGCGCCTCGACGACCCGCGCCTGGCGGCCCTCGCCGCCGAGAGCGTCGGCTGCTCGATCATCGTCAGCTTTGTCGAGGAGTCAGCCGACCACCGCCTCTTCATCGCCGCGGCGCTCCTCGAGGAGGGCCGGGTCCGGCACGTCCACCGGAAAGTCCACCTGCCAACGTACGGCCTGTTCGACGAGCGGCGCTTCTTCGCCGCCGGAGACGCGATCCGCGCCGTGCCGTCCCGCCTGGGCGTCGGGATCGGGATCGCGGTCTGCGAGGACTTCTGGCATCTCGGCACGGCCCAGGTGCTGGCCCTCGACGGCGCCCACATCCTGGTCAACGTGTCGTCGTCACCGGGGCGGGACCTGGCCGCGACGAACGCCGAGGGCCTCGGCACTGCAACGTCGTGGCGGTCGCTGCTGGTCACCTACGCCCAACTGACGACGAGCGTCGTCGCCTTCTGCAACCGCGTCGGAGTGGACGAGTCGATCAGTTTCTGGGGCGGCAGCGAGGTGATCGGCCCCACGGGTGAGTCACTCGTGCGGGCCCCGCTCTACGACGAGGCACTGGTCTACGTGGACGTCGCCCCCCGCGACATCCGCCGCGAGCGAATCGGGCTGCCCCTCCTCCGCGAGGAGCGGCCGGAGCTCCTGGTGCGCGAGCTCGAGCGGATCGTGGCCGGGCGCGCCGGGTTGCCCACGGAGGCGGCCGCCGAGGCGGACGGAGGGGCATGACCGGCGTTCCGGGCCCGGGCGACGAGCCGGCCGGCGCCGCGGATGGCGCCGCGTCGACGCTGCCGTTCGAGCTCCCCGCCGAGCTGAGCATCGACACGGACGTCGCGCGGCGGGTCATCAGGGGCTTCATCCGGGGCCAGCTCAGGCAGGCCGGGTTCGAGCGCGCCCTCGTCGGCCTCTCGGGTGGCATCGACTCGGCGCTTGTGGCCTACCTCGTCGTCGACGCCATCGGCGCCGACCGCCTCCTGTGCGTGCTGATGCCGTACCGCACGTCGTCGCCGGCGTCGCGCAAGGATGCCGAGGAGGTGGTGCGCCATCTCGGATGCGCCAGCCGGATCGTCGACATCAGCCCGATTGTGGACGGTTACTTCGACGCGGCGCCCGGTCCCGCGGTCGAGGGCTCCGGGAGCGGGGAGCTCGGCGCCGCGTCGCCACTGCGGCGCGGCAACGCGATGGCCCGGGCGCGGATGCTGATCCTGTACGACGCCTCGGTGACATGGGGCGGCCTCGTCGTTGGCACCGGCAACAAGACCGAGACGCTGATCGGCTACACGACGCTGTTTGGCGACAGCGCGTGTGCCTTCAACCCGATCGGCGACCTCTACAAGACCCAGGTGCGCCAACTGTCGCTGGCGGTTGGCGTCCCGGACGCGATCCTGCGCAAGGCGCCCTCCGCCGACCTGTGGCCGGGCCAGACCGACGAGGCCGAGGCCGGCTTCACCTATCACGAGCTCGACCGCCTCCTCTACTGGATGGTCGACCGGCGACGCTCCGACACCGAGCTGGCCACGCTCGGCTTCGACCCGGCCACGATCGCGCGGGTCGGCCGGCTGGTGGCGGCCTCCGAGTTCAAGCGCCAGGTCCCGCCGATCGCGAAGCTCGGGCCCCGCACGGCGGGGGTCGACTACCTCTACCCGCGCCGCCGCCCGGGCAGCGCCCGCACGTGACGCGTCGAGCCCGCCGGCCCGGGCCGCCGCCCGGCCCGGCCGCGCCTTCGCCCGGCCGGGCGTCGCCGAAGCAGGAAACGACGCCACCTGCCGGCCGTCTCTTCGTTGTCGCCACTCCGATCGGGAACCTCGCCGACGTGACGCTGCGGGCCCTGGAGCTGCTGGCCGCGGTTCCGCTCGTGGCCGCCGAGGACACCCGCATGACCCGCCGCCTCTTTGTCCGCCACGGGCTCGCGACGCGGCTCGTCAGCTACCACGCCCGGAACGCCGACTCGCGCGGACCCGAGCTCATCGCACATCTGCGGAGCGGTGCGGATCTCGCCCTCGTGACCGACGCTGGGACGCCCCTCGTGTCGGACCCGGGCGCCGACCTCGTGGCAGCCTGGGCTGCGGAGGGCGGCACCGTCGTGCCGCTGCCGGGCCCGTCGGCGGTGCTCGCGGCCCTCGTCGCGTCGGGGATCGCCGGTCCGCGGTGGTCCTTCGAAGGGTTCCTCCCGCGTGCGGGGCGCGAGCGTCGCGAGCGGCTTGCACGGCTCGCCGCGGACCGCCGGACGAGCGTTGTCTTCGAGGCGCCGGCGCGCCTCGCTGCCACGCTTGCCGACTTGGCGGCGGCCTGCGACGGCGAGCGGCCCGCTGCCGTCTGTCGCGAGCTCACGAAGCTCCACGAGGAGGTGCGCCGCGGATCCCTGTCCGAGCTGGCTGCCGCCGCGTCCGGGGGCTCGCTCGCGGCGCGCGGGGAGATCGTGATCGTGGTCGGCGAGGCCCCGGCGTCGAGCGACACACGGGCCGCGCCGGCGGCCGATGACGCCGTCGCCCGCGCACGGGCCGAGGTGGAGCGCCTGGCCGCCGATGGGATGGCGCGCGGCGAGGCGGCCCGGCGGGTTGCCGCGGCCACCGGGATTGCCCGGCGGCGCCTCTACGGCGCCGATCGCGCCCGCTAGGACCTGGCCGGCATGGACAACGCAGCGCCCATCCCGGTGCTCGGTGCGCTGGGGCCGATCTCGCGCGCCCTGGTGCTCGCGACGCTGGCCGTCTCGACCGCCGGGATCGGGCTGGCCTGGATCGTCGGTGCCGACCCGACCGTCCTGTTCGTCGTTTCCGCGGTCGCGATCCTTGGACTCGCCTGGATCATCGGCCTCTCGACCGAGCGCCTCGGGGCGCTGACATCGCCCCACGTCGGCGGGATCCTCAACGCCACCTTCGGCAACATCGCCGAGCTGATCATCGCCTTCTTCGCCCTGCAGGCCGGCCTTGTGGATGTCGTCAAGGCCTCGATCACGGGCTCGATCATCGGCAACCTGCTGCTGGTGCTCGGCGTCAGCGTCCTCGTCGGCGGCCTCCGCAACGGCATCCAGCGCTTCGACCCGCGGGTCGCCGGTTCGAACGCGGCGCTCCTCGCCGTCGCCGCGATCGGGCTGCTCGTTCCAGCCGTCTTCGCGGCGAGTGGAGGCGGCACCGCATCGGGGACGCTCACCGAGGAGTCGGTGCTCATCGCGGGGCTCCTGATCGTCGGGTACGCCCTGTCGCTCGTCTACTCGTTCCGCAATGCGAGCCGAACCCTGGGCGGTCACGAGCCGCCGGCCGAGCACGCGGGTCCTGCCTGGAGCCGGGGTACGGCGATCGCTGTGCTGCTGGCGGCGGCAGCCCTCCTGGCCGTCCTTTCGGAGATCCTCGTGGGCGCCATCGAACCCTTCATCGCTCGCTTCGGGCTCTCCCAGCTCTTCGTGGGCGTGATCCTCATCCCGACGATCGGCAACCTCGCCGAGCACCTCGTCGCGGTGCAGCTGGCCTGGAAGAACCGGATGGAGTTCGCGATGGCCGTGGCGTACGGGTCGAGCCTCCAGGTCGCCCTCTTCGTCGCGCCCGTGCTGGTCATCATCGGCGCCGTGATCGGCCAACCGATGAACCTCGTGTTCCATCCCCTCGAGGTGGTGGCCGTCGGCGCGGCTGTCGGGATCAGCGCCCTCATCGCCCTCGACGGGGAGTCGAACTGGCTGGAGGGGGCGCTGCTGGTGATCGTCTATGGGATTCTTGCCGTCTCGTTCTATGAGCTGGGGTGAGCGATTCTCGGGCATGTGCTTCTGACGTCCAGCCCGCACGCCAGGTGCATCGCCCCCGGGGCTCGATGGCGGAGAGACGCAGCGCAGGCCGTCGACGGCGTTCCGCACGGCGACTGGCGGCCGGCGCCCTTGCATCCGGTCTCCAGCCCGCCCGAACCGGATCGCGTTCCGGACACGCCAGCCGGCTGAGCCATCGTTCCGGCAGCCGGCGGGCGCCGGGGAGGACGGCGCCCGCCGGGATGAAATGGCCTCAGGCCACCACAGCTACCTCCAGCTCGTCCGCCTCCGGGTCCTCGGCGGGCGTGCCGCCCGACCCGCTGGCGTCGAACCCATCGCCCGAACCCGCATCGAGCGCGCCGGCGATTGCCTGGGCAGCCAGGGCATCGGCCGCATAGTCCTTCTTGCGGCGGCCGGACAGCATCTCGACCGACGAGGCAACCACCTCGGTCTTCCAGTGACGCTTTCCGGCCTCGTCGTCCCACTGGCGAGTCTGGAGGCGACCCTCCACTGCGACCATCGCTCCCTTGCCGAGGTACTGCCCGCAGATGTCGGCGAGCCGCTCCCACGCGATGACCGCGTGATACTCGGCCTTCTCGCGGCCACCGCCGACGTACTCGTTGGTCGCCACCGAGAAGCTGGTGACGTGCTTCCCGGAGGCGAGCGCTCGCAGCTCCGGGTCCCGGGTCAGGCGCCCGGTCAAGAGGACCCTGTTCACGGTCCATTCCTTCCTGCCGGCCCGGCGGAGCCGGGGACCGGCCTCTCGCGTGGACGGCGGGCGAGGCACGGCGGTGGTGGCGGGTCGGCGCGAGGACGACCGATGCGGGGCCCGCCGGAGAAGGACCCTAGCTGGCGGCGCTCATCCGTGGCTCACGTCCGACTCGCGCGTGGCTCACGCTGGACTCGGCCGCCGCTTACATGGGCTCGCCGAACAACCGGTACTCGACTGGACCCTGCCTCACCGATCGCCGATACAATCGCGGGATGGTCGCCCCCGACGCCAAGCCTGATCCCCGGCTCGACGACATCCGAGCCGCGCCGCACGACGGCGGACTCCTGGAGGCGATCGTCCGCCGTCCGGCAGGTGGCGAACGCGAGGTTGTCCCGGAGGCGGTCCTCGACCCGGTCGTCGGGCTCGTCGGCGACGATTGGCTCCGGCGCGGGAGCAGCTCGACACCCGACGGGTCCGCCGATCCCGAGGCGCAGCTGACCCTGATGAGCACCCGCGTCCTCGCAGCCATCGAGCCCGATCGGACACGCTGGCCGCTCGCAGGCGACCAGCTGCTGGTCGATTTCGACCTCAGCGCAGACAACCTCCCAGCGGGGACGCGCCTCGCGATCGGCGACGCCCTCGTCGAAGTGACCGCAAAGCCCCACACCGGCTGTGCGAAGTTCTCGGCCCGTTTCGGGTCCGACGCCCTCCGCTGGATCAACAGCCCGACCGGCAGGGACCTCCGGATGCGCGGGCTGAACGCACGGGTGGTGCGGGGCGGTCCGATCCGACCTGGCGACCCCATCATGAAGGCCTGAATCTTCCCGCCATTCGCCGGGCGGTCCGTCACGATCCCAGCCGGTGCCCCCGCAGCCTCCATGACCGAAGAACGGCGCGGACGACCAGTCGGTGGGGGCGACTACCCGCTCGCAGCCCTGGTCCCGCGCCGCGCTCCGCTGCGAGCTGCCATCCCGGGCAGTGGCGTCGGGCCGTTGGCCACGAGCGCGATCAGCGCGGGATCGAGATCCGGAATCCCGGTCGCGAACAGCTCGACGAAGGATTCCACCAGGTCGGGGTCGAACTGGCTCCCCGCGTAGCGACTCACCTCGCGGATGGCGTCAGCGTGACTCATCGCGGGCTTGTACGGCCGGTCCTGCACCATGGCGTCGTAGGCGTCGGCGAGGGCGACGATCCGCGCCCCGAGAGGGATCGCCTCGCCGCTGAGCCCGTGTGGATACCCGCCGCCGCCGAACCGCTCGTGATGGTGCAGGACGATCGGGACCGCATCCTGGATGGCCGACGCCTGCTCGAGGATCACCTGGCCGATGCGCGGGTGCTGGACGATCGCCTGCCACTCGTGGGAGGTGAGCGCGGCGGGCTTCTCGAGGATCTCATCGGGAAGCGCGATCTTGCCGACGTCGTGGAGGAGGGCGGCGATCCGGAGCCGGTCCAGCTCCGCTTCGGGCAGGCCCAGGTGGCGCCCGAGGAGGATGGCGAGGGTCGCGATCCGCGCCGACGGCTGGCCCCGGTGATTGGCGTACGGGGCGAGCGTCTGGATGAGTGCCTGCTCGGCGGCGGTCCGGGCGAGCCGGCCGACCTCGCTGGCCCGCGCTCGGCCCTCGGGCGATATGGGCGCCCGCCGGATGCCGGCGTCCTCGTCGGGCTCGGCGAACAGGTAGACCTGGTTGCGGCCGAGAGCCTTGGCCGAGTACATGGCGGCGTCGGCGTTTCGGACCAGGGCCTCGACCCGCAACGCCTGTCCCACGCCTGTCGTGACGCCGATCGAGACGGTGACGCCGATCGGTCCGTGACCCGCGGCGGGGAAGCTGGTGCCAAGGACGAGCTGCCGCAGCTTCTCGGCGAGGGCCGCGGCCGCCTCGGGGCCAGTCTCGGGGAGGACGATCATGAACTCCTCACCGCCGTAGCGGCCCAGGCGGTCGGCAGAGCGCAGGTTGCTCCGAAGGGTGGTCGCCACGCCGCGGAGGACGACGTCGCCCGTCTCGTGACCGTAGGTGTCGTTGACCCCCTTGAAGAGATCGATGTCGACGAAGGCAACCGAGAGCGCCCGCTCGTAACGTGCCGCGCGCTCCACCTCGCCGAAGAGGGTGGCAAGGATCGCGGGGCGGTTGGCGACCCCCGTGAGGCGGTCCGTGGTCGCCGCGTCATGGGACTCCGAAAGGACCGCCGCAACCCGCGTCGTCGCCGCGGCAAGGCGCCCGGTCGATTCCGTCGCGGAGCGCGGGGACGGTTACGTCCAGGTCGCCGTCCGCGATCTGCTCGACCGACCGCACGACGGGCACCAGGCACGCCCGAAGCCAGAGCGAGACGATGGCGGCCGCGAAGGCGATGCCCGCCAGGAGCCCGCCGGCCACGGCGATGGCGGCCTGCTCCCCGCCGGCCGACAGGCCGCCCCGGAGCGCCAGGACGACAAGGACGACCAGCGCCACCGGCGCAAGGAGGCCGAGGGCTCCGAGTAAGCGGGTCACGTGTGCAGCGTACGGGGAGAGGCTCACCAACCACGGTCGCCGAAAGGTACCGGGAGCGTTCGCGAATGGTCCCCCGCGCGGGAATTTCGGCCCTGCCGGGCCGGGAACGGCGCGGTCCGGAGCGGCCCAGGCAGCCGCCGCAGCCCGGGACGAGGCGTCTCGGGCCCGATGGCCCCTGATATACTCCCGCCGTCGCCGCAGCTGCGGGCGCCAGGCGTCCGCCCCGCAGGGAGTCGAGCCATCGTCCGAGGTCGGCCAGCCGGTCCCCAGGTGACCAGTGCGGCAATCCTCACCGCGCCCCGGTGCCACCGAGGCGCCGAAACGCGGGGGTCGTGTATCCCGCAGGTCCTCGGCCCGGGCGCCGGGGGCCTTTCTATTTGCCCGGGGGGCGACGATGGCGGCCCGTCGGAACGGGCGCCGCGATGACCGCGACCGTGATCGTCGGGCTCCAGTGGGGCGACGAGGGCAAGGGCAAGGCGACCGACTTCCTCGCCGAGCAGGTTCGCTGGGTCGTCCGCTACCAGGGCGGCGACAACGCAGGCCACACGATCGTCCTCGGGAAGGAGGTCTTCAAGCTCCACCTCGTCCCGTCGGGCGTCCTCTACCCGCACATCACGCCGCTCATCGGCCCCGGGGTGGTCGTGAATCCAGCGACGCTGATCAGCGAGCTCGACGCCCTCACGGCGCGCGGAATCGACGCCTCCCGGGTGCGGGTCTCCCACGCGGCGCACGTGATCATGCCGTACCACGTCGCCCAGGACCGGGCCTCCGAGGCGCGCCTCGGCCGCGACGGCATCGGCACGACCAACCGCGGCATCGGGCCGGCCTACGCCGACCGGGCCATCCGGATCGGCATCCGGATGGGCGACCTCCTCGATCCGGCCGCCCTGCGCCCGAAGCTCGAGCGAGTGGTCCCCGACGCGAACGCCCGCCTGGCCCATCTGGGCGACGCCGGGGAGCCCTTCCTCGCCGCCGCGATCCTTGAGACCGCCGCCGGGTGGGGTGAACGCCTGCGGCCGATCATCACCGATACGACGAGCCTCGTGCAGGATGCGCTGCGGGCCGGCGACCACGTCCTGCTCGAAGGGGCGCAGGGGACGCTGCTCGACCTCGACCACGGCTCCTATCCCTTCGTCACCTCGTCGAACCCGGTCGCCGGCGGGGCCTGCACCGGTGGCGGTGTCGGGCCGTTGCAGGTCTCCGAGGTCATCGGCGTGATGAAGGCGTACACCACCCGCGTCGGTGCGGGGCCGTATCCGACCGAGCTCCATGACACGATCGGGGAGGGGATCGCCGCCCGCGGCCACGAGTTCGGGACGACGACCGGCCGCCGGCGGCGGGTGGGCTGGTTCGACGCGGTCCCCCTCCGCTACGCGGTGGACGTCAACAGCGTCAGCAGCATCGTCCTCAACAAGCTCGACATCCTGTCCGGGCTCGACGAGGTTCTCCTCTGCGTCGCCTACGAGATCGGCGGCCGTCGGGTCGAGCGCTGGCCGGCCTCCGCCGACGAGGTCGCCCGCGCCACGCCGATCTACGAGCGCTTCGCGGGCTGGCGTGAGGAGATCCACGGGGCACGCACGCCGGCCGACCTGCCGGCCAACGCATCCGCCTACGTCCGGGCGCTCGAGGATCTCGCCGGCGTCCCGATCCGCCTCGTGTCGGTGGGTCCCGAGCGGACCCAGACGGTCGTGCTCCACGAGCGGGCGCTTGGCGCGGCCCGCCCCGAGACCGCCGCGGGAGGAGTGCCGGGATGAGCGCGGCGCCAGTCGTTCCGCGCCGGATCCTGCTGGTGGGCGGTGGTGGTCGCGAGCATGCGCTCGCGTGGCGTCTCGCCGGGGAGCCCGGGGTCGACGAGGTGGTCGTGGCGCCCGGCAGCGCCGGGATCGCGACGCTGTCCGGTGTCCGCGTCGACGCCGATGTCGAGGCCGCGAACCCGGGCGCGGTCGTCACCGCGGCGTCCCGCCACGCCGCCGACCTCGTGGTGGTCGGGCCGGAGGCGCCGCTCGCCGCCGGCGTCGCCGATGCCCTGGTCGCGGCCGGGATCCTGGTCTTCGGCCCCGTCGCGGCGGCCGCCCGCATCGAGAGCAGCAAGGCGTTCTGCCACGAGGTCGCGGCGGCCGCAGGGATCCCGATGGCGCGCGCCGGCGCGTTCGCGGCCCTCGCCCCGGCGCTCGCCTTCGCCGCGGGCCTCGCCGCTGAGCGGGCGACGGGGTGGTGGTCAAGGCGGACGGCCTCGCGGCCGGCAAGGGGGTGGCCGTCTGCGCCACGGAGGCCGAGGCGGCGGCCGCGATCAAGGCGATCTTCGGGGCGCCGGACGACACGGCGCGGGACGACACGGCGCGGGACGACCCGGCGCCGGACGACCCGGCGGGGGTGCCGCGGGTCGTCGTCGAGGAACGCCTCGGCCGGCCCGGAGGCCAGCGTCATCGCCCTGTGCGACGGCCGCGACGCGGTGGCCCTTCCCGCCGCGCGGGACCACAAGCGACTCAACGACGGCGACGCCGGTCCGAACACGGGCGGCATGGGCGCCTACTCCCCGCTGCCGGACCTCGACGACGCGGCCGTCGCCGACATCCTGGCCCGCTTCCACCGGCCCGCCCTGGCCGAGCTCGCCCGGCGCGGGATCGCGTTCAGGGGCGCCCTCTACGCGGGCCTGATCCTGACGGCCGACCGCGGCCCCGTGCTCCTCGAGTTCAATGCCCGCTTCGGCGACCCGGAGACGCAGGCGATCCTGCCGCGGCTGGCGTCGCCACTGGCGCCGCTCCTGCTCGCCTCGGCGCGCGGCGACCTGGCGGGGGTAGTCGGCGCGGCGGGCGTCAGGAGCCACGTCGTGCCGGCGGTCGCGGGGGCGGCGGTTGCGATCGTGCTGGCCTCGCGCGGCTACCCAGCCTCCGCCTCCTCGGGCGACGCGATCGGCGGCCTCGGGGCCGCGGCATCGTCCGGCGCACTCGTCTTCCATGCCGGCACACGGCGACGCGCCGCCGCGCGCGGTCACGAGATGGACGGCGAGTGGGAGACGGACGGCGGGCGGGTGCTCGCGGTCGTCGGGCGCGGGCCCGACCTGCGCGGGGCCCGCGCCGCCGCCGAGGCCGCTGCCGACCTCGTCTCGTTCGCTGGCCTGCAACGCCGGCGCGACATCGCGGCCCAGGTCCCGGATCGCGGGCTCGGCCTCGCGAGATCGCACGTGGAGGCGACGCCGTGATCCGCCGCTACACGCGAGCCGAGATGGGGGCCGCCTGGTCGGACGAGGCGCGGTTCGCGGCGATGCTCCGGGTGGAGATCGCCGTTGCCCGGTCCCAGGTCGCGCCGTGGGCTCGTCCCCGCGGAAGCCTTCGCTGCGATCGAGGCGCGGGCGCGGGTGGACGTGGCCCGGATCGCCGAGATCGAGCGGACCACCGACCACGACGTGATCGCCTTCGTGAGCCAGGTCGCCGAGTCGGTCGGGGCCGAGGGTCGCTTCCTCCACCTGGGGCTCACCAGCAGCGACGTGGTCGACACCGGCCTCGCCCTCCAGCTGCGCGCCGCCGGTGACCTGATCCTCGGGGGCGTGGACGTACTCCTCGCGGCGGTCGTCGCCCGGGCCCGCGCCGAGGCCGGCACGGTGATGATGGGACGGACTCACTCCGTGCATGCCGAGCCGACCACCCTCGGCCACAAGCTTGCCGGCTGGGCCTTCGAGCTCGAGCGCGACCGGCTCCGGCTGACATGCGCCATCGAGGACGCCGCGACCGGCAAGATCTCGGGGCCGGTCGGCACCTACAGCCACCTGGCGCCCGACCTCGAGGCGGAGGTCCTCGCCGAGCCTCGGGCTGGCGGTCGACCCGGTGAGCACCCAGATCGTCCAGCGCGATCGGCACGCGGCGCTGATCGCGGCGATCGCGGTCACCGGCGGCTCGCTCGAGCGGTTCGCCACCGAGGTCCGCAACCTTCAGCACACCGAGATCGGCGAGCTCATGGAGCCGTTCCGCAGCGGGCAGAAGGGAAGCTCCGCGATGCCGCACAAGCGGAACCCGATCGTCGCCGAGCGAATCGCGGGGCTGGCCCGCCTGCTCCGCGGCTACGCCGGCGCGGCGCTCGAGAACCAGCCGCTCTGGCACGAGCGCGACATCAGCCACTCGTCGGCGGAGCGCGTCATTCTCCCCGACGCGACGATCCTGCTGGACTACATGCTCGCCAGGATGACCGTCCTCGTGGACGGCCTCGTCGTCCGCGCCGACCGGATGCGCGAGAACATCGAGCGTGGCCTCGGCCTCCACGCCAGCAGCCGGGTGCTGGTCGCCCTGGTCGAGGACGGCGGCCTCTCGCGCGAGGAGGCTTACTCGATCGTCCAGCGCAACGCCCTGCGGGCGGCGGACGATCGTCTCCAGCTGCACGCGATCCTGGCGACGGACCCGGCGGTCGCCGGGAGCCTGACGCTCGCGCGCCTCGATGCCTGCTTCGACGACGCCGGCTTCCTGCGCCACGTGCCGGTGGTCATCGCCCGCCTCGACGCTCTCGATGCCGGGCTGCGGGCGCGGGCGCCGCCACCGCCCCGCTCGCGGGTTCTGGGACAGTGGAGGTCGCGAATGCTGACGGCTGACGCGCACTTTCTGCGCTCCGGGAAGGTCCGCGACCTGTATCGGGTCGGCGAGGATCGCCTCCTCCTCGTCGCCTCGGATCGGATTCAGCGCCTTCGACGTCGTCCTGCCCACCCCGATCCCGGACAAGGGCCGGGTCCTGACCGGCCTGTCGCGATTCTGGTTCGGGACGACCGCCGACATCATCCCGAACCATCTCCTCGGCACCGACCCGGCCGACCTGCCCCCGGGTCTCGTGCCCGGCGCAGCGGTCGCCGCCGAGCTGCGAGGCCGGATGATGGTCTGCCGGCGTGTCGACGTCCTGCCCGTCGAATGCGTCGTCCGCGGCTACCTGCGCGGCTCCGGCTGGAAGGAGTACCGGGCCACGGGCGCGATCTGTGGGATCGGGCTTCCGGCGGGCCTCCGCGAGAGCGACTGTTTGCCGGAAGCCGATCTTCACGCCGGCCTCGAAGGCGCCGGCCGGCGTCCACGACGAGAACATCCCGTTCGCGCCGGGTCACGGCGCTCGCGGGGCCCGACCTCGCCGTCAGGATCCGCGCGGCGTCGCTTGCGCCTCTACCGTCACGGCGCCGAGGCGTGCGAGCGGGCCGGGATCATCCTGGCCGACACGAAGTTCGAGTTCGGGGTCGACCCGCAGAGCGGCCAGCTCGATCCTCGCGGACGAGGTTCTGACCCCCGATTCAAGCCGCTTCTGGGATGCCGCGACGTACGAGCCGGGCCGGGCCCAGGCAAGCTTCGACAAGCAGTACGTCCGCGACTGGCTCGAGACCCGGGCCTGGGACAAGACGCCCCCGGGCCCCGAGCTGCCGCCCGACGTGGTCGAGGGGACGCGGAGCCGGTACGTGGCCGCCTTCGAGCGGATCACGGGGGCGTCGTTCGCCCGCTATCTCGAGGAGGACGTCATCGCCCCATGAGCACCCGGCGCGGCATCTGCCGCCTCCTTCCGCTTCGCCGTCAACGTCACCCCGAAGGACGGGATCCTCGACCCGCAGGGGCGGGCCGTGGAGCAGAGCCTGCCGCACCTCGGCGTCACCGGGGTACGGCACGTCCGGGTAGGTCGACGGGTCGAGCTGACCGTCGAGGCAGCCGACGCGACGGCGGCTCGCGCCGTGGTCGAGCGGCTGGCCGGCGACCTCCTGTCGAACCCGCTGATCGAGCAGTTCGACGTCGAGCTGCTCGCAGGCGCGTCGTCGGCCGCCTCGGGGCCGGCGGAGCGGTGAGCGTCCGCGTCGGCGTCGTCGTCTTCCCGGGCTCCAACTGCGACCAGGACACGGCCTGGGGCCTGCGGCTCGCCGGTGCCGACCCGGTGGAGCTGTGGCACGAGTCGCCCGACCTCCACGGCGTCGCCGCGGTCGTCCTGCCGGGCGGCTTCGCCTACGGCGACTACCTCCGCGCCGGCGTCATCGCCCGCTTCTCGCCCGGTGATGCGGGCGGTGGCCGCGTTCGCCGCCGACGGGCGGCCTCGTCCTCGGGATCTGCAACGGATTCCAGGTCCTGGCCGAGGCCGGCCTGGTCCCGGGTGCGCTCCTGCGCAACCGGAGCCTGCGGTTCGTCTGCCGGCGAGGTCGAGATCGCGCCGGAGCGCCTCGACACGCCCTTCACGCAGCTGGTGGCGGAGCGGCGGCCCCTGCGGATGCCGGTGGCCCACGGTGAGGGCTGCTACTACGCCGACGAGGCGACGCTGGACGCCCTCGAGCACGGGGACAGGTCCTCTTCCGCTACGTCGGCGCGGACGGCGACGGCGGCTGGCGAGGTCGACGATCCGGCGAACCCGAACGGCTCGCTGCGGGCGATCGCGGGCGTGACCAACGCGGCCGGCAACGTGGCCGGCCTCATGCCCCACCCGGAACGGGCAGCCGAGGCGATTCTGGGCTCGGCGGACGGCCTGCCGATCCTGCGGTCGCTCGTCGCGTCAGCCGCCGCGCGGCGCCGGGAGCGGGCCGCCCGAGGTGGGTGCCGCGGCATCCGGCCGCGCCGACGGTGGCGCCCGCCGGGCCCACCGGGGAGACGCGGTGAGCGTGCCCGGCCGCGCCCCTCCACCGCGCTCTCGGCCTCACCGACGAGGAGCTGGTCGCGATCGAGGTCGAAGCTCGGCCGGGCGCCGAACGACCTCGAGCTGGCCATGTTCAGCGTCATGTGGAGCGAGCACTGCTCGTACAAGAGCAGCCGGCCCGCTGCTGGCGACCCTGCCCGACCGGCGGCGACGACGTCGTCGCCGGGCCCGGCGAGAATGCCGGCGTCCAGCGGATCGGGGACGGGCTGGCCGTCGCCTTCAAGATCGAGTCGCACAACCATCCCGAGCGCCGTGGAGCCGTACCAGGGGGCGGCCACCGGCGTCGGCGGGATCCTGCGCGACATCTTCGCGATGGGTGCCCGGCCGATCGCGGTCCTCGACGCCCTCCGCTTCGGCGATCCGGCCGACCCGCGGACGCGCCACCTGGTCGACGGGGTCGTCGCCGGGGTCGGCGGCTACGGCAACTGCGTCGGCGTGCCGACCGTCGGCGGCGAGCTCGTCTTCGACCCGTCGTACCAGGGCAACCCGCTCGTCAACGTCATGGCCATCGGGATCGTCCGCGAGGACCGGATCATGCGGGCCGCCGCGCCGGGCCCGGGCAACCTCGTCGTCCTCTACGGCAGTGCCACCGGGCGCGACGGGATCGGGGGCGCCTCGGTCCTCGCCAGCGCGACGTTCGGCGACCAGGATCCGTCCAAGCGCCCGGCCGTCCAGGTCGGGCGACCCGTTCGCGGAGAAGCTGCTCATCGAGGCCACCCTCGAGATCGTCGAGCGAGGCCTCGCCGAGGGCGTCCAGGACCTCGGCGCCGCCGGCATCACCTGCGGCGTCTGCGAGACGGCCGACCGGGCCGGCACCGGGCATCGTCGTCGACCTCGACGCCATCCCGCGCCGCGAGCCGGGGATGGCGCCCTTCGAGGTGATGATCAGCGAGTCGCAGGAGCGGATGATCGCGATCGTGCGCCCCGACCGGCATCGCCGCGATCGCGGAGGTCTGCGACCCGCTGGGGCCTGGGCTGCGCGGTGATCGGACGGGTCACGGACGACGGCGCCATCGCGGTCGTCGAGGGCGGACTCGACGGCGACGGCCGGCCCCTCACCGGCAGCCGGGTGATCGCCCGGGTCCCGGCCCGCGCCCTCGCCTCCGAGGCCATCGTCTTCGACCGGCTGGCAGCGCCCCCTCCGCGCCGGCGCGCGGCGCCAGCGCCTGGCCTGCCCCTCGAGCCGGCGGAGCTCCTGCCGGAACGCGGCATGGATCCCGGCGCGGTGCTGATCGGGCTGATCGGCAGCCCCAACCTCGCCTCGAGGCGCTGGGTCTACGAGCAGTACGACCAGCACGTCCAGACCAACACGGTGGCCGGGCCCGGGTCGCGGGGCCGACGGTCCTGCGGATCAAGGGGACCCGACGGGCACTCGTCGCCACGACTGACGGCGACCAGGCGGTCTCGGCCCTCGACCCGTACCTCGGCGCGGCGCTCTCGGTCGCCGAGGCGACGCGCAACGTCAGCGTCACCGGGGCCCGCCCGCTGGGCGTCACGAACTGCCTCAACTTCGGCGACCCGACCCGGCCGGAGGCGTTCTGGCAGCTGCGGGAGGCCGTCCGCGGACTCGGCGACGCCTGCCGGGCGCTCGGCGATCCCGGTCACCGGGGGCAACGTGTCGCTCTACAACGAGTCTCCGGGCAGGGCGATCGCCCCGACGCCCGAGATCGGCGTCGTGGGCCTGGCCGACGACGTGGAGAGCCTCGTCGGCCCGCCGCTTCGGTCGGACGGGGAGGTCGTCGCTGCTCGCGGGGACGACCGGCCCGGGCCTCGGCGGCTCGGCGTACGCGGCGCTGGCCGGCGGCGGCGACGACGACCCGCCGACCCTCGACCTGGCGCGCGAGGTCGCCGTCCAGGCGTTCGTGCGGGCGGCGATCGCGGACGCGCCTCGTCTCGGCGGCCCAGGACGTGGCGCGCGGCGGGCTGGCCGTCGCCCTCGCCGAGATGACGACTGGGGCGGTCGCGGCGCCCGCTTCCGGGTCGCCGTCGCCGGCTCACCGGCCGTCGCGCTCTTCGGCGAGAGCCCGTCGCGGGCCGTTCTCGCTGCGCCGACCGTCGGCGGTCGAGGCGCTCGTGACCGCTCGCGGCGTCGCACGCGCGTCCCGCTCGCGGAGCTCGGCGACGACGGGCGGCGAACGCCTCGTCATCGAGCTGGCCGGAGAGGGCGCGACCGGCGCCGCCGAGGAGCGCGGGCTCGCGCGTCGCCGACGCGGTCGACCTGGCCCTGGCCGACCTGCGCCACGCCTGGGAGCACGGCCTGCCGCGCGCCCTCGGCGTGGAGGGCTGACAGCCGTGTGCGGGGTCTTCGGGGCGGTGACGACGGGCGACGACGCGGCCCGGATCGCCGCGATCGGGCTCTTCGCGCTCCAGCACCGAGGCCAGGAATCGGCCGGGATCGCCGCCTCCGACGGCGAGCAGCTGATGCTCTACAAGGACCTCGGGCTCATCGCCCAGGTCCTCGACGAGCGCCGCCTGCCGAGCCTGCCGGGGAAGCTCGCGATCTCGCACTGCCGGTACTCGACCACGGGCTCGACGGTCTGGGAGAACGCCCAGCCGACGCTCCGTCTCGGGCCCCGTCGAGCGCTCGCGATCGGGCACAACGGGAACCTCGTCAACACCCGCGACCTGCTCGAGCGCCTCCAGGGCGGCCGCAGCCGCCTCCCCGCCAGCACCGACACCGAGCTGCTCACCGCCCTGCTCGCCGACGAGCCGGGCGCCGACACCGTCGAGGCGCTCCAGAGCGTGCTGCCGGGTGTGCGGGGCGCGTACAGCCTCGTCGTGCTCGACGAGCGGCGTCTCATCGGCGTTCGCGATCCCGCATGGGTTCCGGCCGCTCGTTCTCGGCCGCCTGCCCGGCGACGCCGGGCGGGGCCGGCTCCGGGGACGATGCCGGTGGGCCGCAGGGCTGGGTCCTCTCGTCCGAGACGGCCGGCCTCGACGTCGTCGGCGCCGACTACGTCCGGGACGTCGAGCCCGGCGAGATGCTGGTCCTCGAACCCGGCGTGGCGCCCCGCTCCATCCGCTTCGCGACCGGCGACCCCGGCGCTCTGCGTCTTCGAGCTGATCTACTTCGCGCGCCCGGACTCGGTGATGGAGGGTCGCAACCTCTACGAGGTCCGGCGCCGGATGGGCATGCAGCTGGCCGGCGAGCATGACGTCGCCGCCGACCTCGTGATGCCGGTCCCCGACACCGGCGGACCGGCCGCGGCCGGCTACGCGGAGGCGTCCGGCATCCCGTACCGCGAAGGGATGTACCGCAACCGGTACGCGGGGCGGACGTTCATCCAGCCCTCCCAGGCGATGCGCCACCGGGGCGTCACCGTCAAGCTCAACCCGTCTCCGCGACGTCGTGCGGGACCGCCGGCTGGTCGTGGTCGACGACTCGATCGTGCGCGGCACCACCACGCGCTCGATCGTCGGGCTGCTGCGCAAGGCCGGGCGCGGCAGAGGTCCACGTCCGGATCAGCGCCCCGCCGATCTACCACCCCTGCTTCTACGGGATCGACACCCAGATCGAGACCGAGCTGATCGCGGCGAGCCACTCGCGTGGACGAGATCCGCGACTTCATCGGCGCCGATTCGCTGGGGTACCTGTCCATCCCGGGGCTCCTGCGCGCGCTCGAGCTGCCCCGAGAGGGCTTCTGCTTCGCCTGCTTCGACGGGCGCTACCCCGAGCCCGTCCCCTACGACGCCGCCCGGCGCAAGTTCGTCCTCGAGGAGGCGGGAGGAACCCGTGGCTGAGCGGGCGGGGTCCGGCGACGGCCAGTCCGCCGACCCACGTCCGACTCTCGCGCCCTCCGGCGCGAGGGAGGCGGGGCCGCGCGACGCGTATCGCGCCGCCGGCGTCGACGTGGTGGCCGGCGAGCGAGCGGTCGAGCTCATGCGCGAGGCGGTCGCCTCGACGCGCCGGCCCGAGGTCGTCGGCGGCCTCGGGCGGGTTCGCGGGTGCCATCGCGATCCCGGCAGGCGTATCGCCGTCCGCTCCTCGTTGCCTCGACCGACGGCGTGGGGACGAAGGTGGCGCTCGCGCGTCGTGCCGGCCGCCTCGGCGGCCTCGGCGTCGACCTCGTGGCGATGAGCGCCGACGACGTGGCCTGCGCCGGCGCGGAGCCGCTCTTCCTGCTCGACTACGTGGCCGTCGGCCGGCTCGTTCCCGAGGAGGTCGCCGGGATCGTCGCCGGCATCGCGGCCGGCTGCCGCCTGGCGGGCTGCGCCCTCCTCGGCGGCGAGACCGCGGAGCACCCTGGCGTCATGGGCCCCGCGGAACTCGACCTTGCGGCCACCTGCGTCGGCGTGGTCGAGCGCGACGAGCGGATCGACGGCAGCGCAGTGGTGGCCGGGGACCTCCTCGTGGGGCTGCCGTCGTCCGGACTTCACAGCAACGGCTTCTCCCTCGTTCGCCGGCTGGTGGAAGAGGTGGGGCTTGACCTCGAGGAGCCGTTCGGGGCGGTCCTGCGCCGCCACGTCCCGGGCGCGCGCGCCGAGATCGAAGTCGCGGATCGCCCGCTGGCGGACGTCCTCCTCGCGCCCACCCGGATCTACGCCCGGGCCCTGCTGGCGATCAGGGCCGCGGTCCGGTCAGCCCGGGCTGGCGCGATCTCACCGACCGCCCACCTGACCGGGGGCGGCCACGATATCCACGCCATCGCCCACGTCACCGGTGGCGGCCTGCCCGGCAACGTCCCGCGGGTGCTGCCCGCCGGGCTTGCGGCCCGGGTGGAGCCGCGTCGCTGGTCGATGCCGGCGGTCATGCGCCTGCTGGGCGCCGCTCGGCGGCCTCGACGAGCCCGAGCTGCGCGCAACGTTCAACGGCGGCCTGGGGATGGTGCTGGCGGTGCCGGCCGGTGCCCTGGACGTCACCCTCGCGGCGGCCGCTGAGCAGGGAATGCCCGGGATGGTCGTCGGTGCGGTCGTGCCCTCGGACGCGACGGGCGGGCGACGCTACGTGGAGGTGCGCTGATGGGCGGACGGATCGCGGTCGGGGTGTCCGGCGGCGGCAGCAACCTGCGTGCCCTGGCGGCGCGGATCGCTCGGGGCGCGCTGGACGCGGAGATCGGCCTGGTCTTCGCCGACCGGGATTGCCCCGCGGTGGCGTGGGCGGCCGAGGCCGGGCTCGAGACCGCCGTGATCCCCGACCTCGGGATCGCGGGACCCTGCCGAGCGTGCCGCGGCCGATGCCATCCTGGCGGCCACGATCGTCGCGACCGGAGCCCGGGCGGTGGTCCTCGCCGGCTTCATGCGCCTGGTCGGCCCGGCGCTCCTCGGCGCCTTCCCCGGCCGCGTCCTCAACGTCCACCCGTCGCTCCTCCCGGCGTTCCCCGGCGCCCACGCCGTGCGGGACGCCCTGGGCGCCGGGGCGGTCGTCACGGGCGTCACGGTCCACCTCGTCGACGCCAGCCTCGACGGCGGCCCGATCGTCGTCGCCGAGCCCGTGGCGATCCTCGCCGGCGACACCGAGGAGTCGCTGCTCGGAGCGCCTTCACGCGGTCGAGCACCGGCTCCTGCCGCGGGCCGTGGGCCTGCTGCTGGCCGGGGCGCTGCGCGTCGATGGGCGGCGGGTCGCGATCGACGCCTGGCTGCGCGGCCGACGCCTCCCGACGCCCCGCCGTGCGCTGCTGTCGGTGTCGGACAAGAGCGGGCCTGCTGCCGTTCGCGGCCGGGCTCGTGGCCCGCGGCTTCGAGCTCGTCAGCACCGGCGGGACCGCGCGCGCGGTGCGCGATGCCGGCCTCCCGGTCACCGACGTCGCCGCCGTCACGGGCTTCCCGGAGATGCTCGACGGGCGCGTGAAGACGCTCCACCCGCGCGTCCACGCCGGGATCCTCGCCGACCGGCGCCTCGCCGCCCACCGGGAGCAGCTCGCAGCGGTCGGGATCGAGCCATTCGAGCTGGTGGTCGTCAACCTCTACCCGTTCGCCGCGGCGGCCGAGCGCGCCGAGCGCGGCGAGCTCGACCTCGACGGGCTGGTCGAGGAGATCGACATCGGCGGGCCGTCGATGGTGCGCGCGGCGGCCAAGAACCATGCCAGCGTCGGCGATCGTCACGGACCCCGGCGCGCTACGACGCCATCCTCGACGCGCTGGACGCGGGTGGCGTGATCCCGGCCGGCCTCCGTGCGGCCCTCGCGGTCGAGGCGTTCCGGCACACGGCGGCCTACGACGCCCGGATCGCCGAGGTGCTGCCCGAGCGAATGGCCGCCGCGGGCGTCGACCTCCCCGACGAGCCCGGCATGCCCGGGGCGTCCGATCCGTACCCGGTCCGCCTGACCGTGACGCTCGAGAAGGTCGAGGCGCTGCGCTACGGCGAGAACCCGCACCAGCCGGCGGCGCGCTACCGGCGACCCGGGAGCAGGGGTCGGCGGACGGGCCGTTCGCCACCGGCGCCCCCCCGCTCCAGGGCAAGCCACTCTCGTACAACAACGTGCTCGACGGCTCCGCGGCGGCCGGCATCGCGCGGCTCCTGCGCGGCGCGGCCTGCGTCATCGTCAAGCACACCAACCCGTGTGGCGCCGCCGAGCGCGCCACGCTCGCCGCTGCCTGGGACGACGCCCTGGCGGCCGACCCGGTGTCGGCGTTCGGCGGCGTGGTTGCCGTGACGCGGGCCCGTCGACCGCGTGATCGCGGAGCGACTCGCGTCGATCTTCCTCGAGGTCGTCGTCGCTCCCGCCTTCGACTCCGCCGCGCTCGAGATCCTGGCGGCGAAGGCGAACCTCCGTCTCGTCGTCGACCCGGTTCTGGGTGCGCAGGGCGCGGGCGCCGCACCGGCCCCTGGGGGCTCGCTGCGGACCGCAGGGGGAGCGGTGCTGGTCACGACCCCGGACACGGCACCGGACGATCCGGCCCGCTGGACGGTCGCCTCGCGCCGGCCGCCGACGGAGACAGAGCAGCGAGACCTCGACCTCGCATGGCGCCTCGTCCGCGGCGTGACCTCGAACGCGATCGTCCTCGTGCGCGACGGCATGCTCATCGGGATCGGCTCGGGCCAGACGAGCCGGGTCGACGCCGCGCGACAGGCGGTCGCCAAGGCCGCGGCGCTCCTCGGACGCGACCGGCTCGTGGGTGCTGCCTGCGCCTCGGACGCCTTCTATCCGTTCCCGGACGCCGTCGAGGCCTGCCTCGAGGCCGGCGTGACGGCCTTCGTTCAGCCCGGTGGCTCGCTTCGGGACGGCGAGGCGATCGCGGCCGTCGACGCGGAAGGGGCGACGATGCTGCTGACGGGGGTGCGGCACTTCCGTCACTGAGGGCCGGTCGCGCAGGTGCCGCGATGCCCCGACCACCCGGCGTGGCCGCCTCGCGGACGTCGCCCCTGCTACGATCGGCCGGCCATGCCCGAGCGCTTCTACGTCACCACCTCGATCGCCTACGCGAACAACCGACCCGGCCTCCACACGCTCTACGAGGTGATCGGGGCCGACGCGCTCGCCCGCTGGAATCGGATGCGCGGCGTGCCCACCCGCTTCCTCACCGGCACGGACGAGCACAGCGTCAACATCGCGATGCGGGCTGCCGAGGAGGGTCGTTCGCCGCGCGACTTCGTCGACGAGCAGGTGGGTCGCTTCCGGGACGCCGAGGACGCCTTGCTCATCAGCCCCGACCGGTTCATCCGGACGACGGACCCGGACCACGTCCGCGCGGCCCAGGAGATGGTCCGGCGCGCCCACGCGAACGGCGACATCTACCTCGGCACGTACGAGGGCTGGTACTGCCCCAACGAAGGCTTCCGAAACGCCACCGACGTGGAGGAGACCGCCGCCGGGACGATCTGTCCCAACCATCCCGAGGTCCCGCTCCAGTGGCTGACCGAGCGGAACTGGTTCTTCCGGCTGTCGGCCTACCGCGAGCGCCTCGAACGCTGGTTCGCCGAGAACCCCGACTGCCGTACGGCCGGAGCACCGGCGCAACGAGATGCTGGGCTTCATTCGCGGCGGCCTCGAGGACCTCTCGATCAGCCGCGCCGGGGCAGGGTGGGGGATTCCGTTCCCGATCCAGCGAGGACGGTATCAGCGCCCAGCTGCCCGATGGCTCGTGGGATCCGGCCGCGGGCACGATCTACGTCTGGTACGACGCTCTCATCAACTACGTCACGGGCGCCGGCTTTCCCGACGACCCCGCGCTCTTCGAGCGGTGGTGGCCGGCCGACCTCCACGTGATCGGCAAGGACATCGCCCGCTTCCACACCATCTTCTGGCCGGCGATGCTCTGGTCGGCGGGTCTCGAGCCGCCCCGCCAGGTCTGGATCCACGGTTGGCTGCTGGCCCAGGGCGAGCGGATGAGCAAGAGCCGCGGCAACTTCCTCGATCCTCTCGACTTCGTGGCAGCGTTCGGGGCCGACGGCGCCCGGTTCGTCGTGCTTCGCGAGGTCCCCTTCGACCGCGACAGCGACGTCTCCTGGGACGGCTTCCTGCGCCGCTACAACGCCGACCTCGCAAACGACTTCGGGAACCTCGTCAACCGGACCGTCTCGATGGCCGGCCGCTATCTGTCCGGCGAGCGTCCGTCACCGAGGCCGGCGGCCGACGCCCCGCTGGCCGAGGCCTGGGACGCCACCCTGCAGGCCGTGGCCGGGAAGCTCGACGCGTGCCTGATCCACGACGCGCTCGCCGGGCTCTGGGACTATGTCGGGCTGGCCAACAAGACCGTCGATGCCGAGGCGCCGTGGGTCCTCGCGAAGGCGGCCAGGAGCGGTGACGACGACGCTGCGCGCCGTTTGCGCTTCGTCCTGGGCGACCTCCTCGAGGCCTGCCGGCTGGTCGCCCTGGCGGTCGCGCCGGTCATGCCCCGCGCGGCGCCGCGCGTGCTCGCGCAGCTCGGCTTCGCGTATCCGTGGGACGACCGCGGCATGGACGGGCCGTCGCTCCTCGACGAGCTCGCCTGGGGCGCGCACGCGGCTGAGCCTGGGACCCTGGCGGCGCCGACGCCGCTCTTCCCGCGCCTCGAGGTCGACGTCGCGGACGCCGCGCCGGGGGGCTCCGCGGTCATCGCGCACGGGGCCACCGGAACGCCGGGCGGTCCCGCCGGCGCGCCTGTGCCCGGCTGACCGTCGAGCCCCGCCGTGAGGCTCGTCGACTCGCACGCCCACCTGCAGTCGCCCCAGTTCGGCGACGACCTCGAGACGGTCCTCGCCGCGGCGGAGGTCGGCGGGGTGGAGCGAATCCTGGTGCCCGGCTGGGACGAGTCGTCGTCGCTGCGCGCGCTCGAGCTCGTCGCGCCGGTACCCGGGTCTCGCGGCCGCGGTCGGCGTCCACCCCCACGCCGCCGCCGAGACCGACACAGCTGCCTGGGAGCGTACTGCCGCCCTGGCAGGGAGGCGATCGGTCGTCGCGATCGGCGAGACGGGACTCGACTACGACCGGCTCTTCGCGCCGATCGAGGACCAGCTGGCCAACCTGCGGCGCAACCTGGAGCTCGCCATCGCGACCGGCAAGCCGGTCATCCTCCATTGCCGGAGCGCTCCCGGCCGGCGCGATGCCCAGGACGCGTTGCTGGCCGAGCTCCGGGCGGCCGGCTTTGGCGGGAGCGCCTCCGACGCCGCATTTGGCACCCGTCCGCCCGCGGTCCTCCACTCGGTCTCCGGCCCCGCCGACTACGTCGCGGCGGCCCTCGAGCTCGGATGCGCCGTGTCGATCTCCGGCCTCTGCTTCCGCAAGGGCGAGGAGGCCACCGCCGAGAGCGTCCGCCTGGTGCCCGGCGATCGCCTCGTCGTCGAGACGGACGCGCCGTACCTCTCGGCGCCGGGAGCCCCGCGCCGCCGCAACGAGCCCGCGTGGGTGCGCGTGACGGCCCAGTGGGTGGCGGAGCAGCGGAGCGAGCACCCCGATGCCGTCGGCGAGCGCCTCGTGGAGGCGTTCGACCGGATCTTCGTCGTCCCGGGCGAGTAGGGACCCGGCGAGATCCGCGGCCCCTCTCGGGGCCGCAGGGCCGTGCCCGCGGCGGCTGCGGGGTGGATCAGGCGAGGCGCCGCCAGCGAATCGTCATCGACGCGCGGAGCGGCTCGCCCGGCCGGACGACCGCGTGATCGGCCGTGTTGAGCCCGTCCGGAGGACCGGTCTGGGGCTCGACGCAGACGCCATCCTGGTGCTCGGTGTAGACGACCCACCAGCGAGCATCGCTGACAATCTCGACAGCCAGCGCCCGGGGCCAGTGAACGCCCGGCGAGCCGGCAACGTCGACGAAGCAGTCATCCCACGGCTCCGGCGGGATCGGTCGCCTGACCGTGCCGTCAGGCAACCCGTCGGGGCCGCGCCGGAGCATGCCGCCGGCGTCGAGATCGACCTCCACCGGCAGGCCCGCGATCGTCCCCGCCGCATCGCGGAGGGTTCGCGGGAACCAGGGATGCCAGCCCACGATCGCCGGCATGTCGAGGTCGCCCGCATGCACCTCGAGCTCGGCGTGCAGGTGGTCCGCCGCAAGGCTCACCCGGTGGATCGCCCGGCCGCCGAACGGCCAGGGCGGCCCGAGGTCGGCCGCCACGGTCGCGCTCGTCGGCCCGGCCTCGAGGATCTCCCAGGCCGCCTCCAGCAGCGTGCCGTGGATCGCGTGGGGCGGCAGCAGGGAGATCGGCAGGCAGTGCTCCCGGCCTGCCCAGCGCAGGACGCCCTCGCGCAGGCGGCCGGCCCACGGGACCATCGGGTAGCAGCCCCAGGCGAGCGGACCCGCCCCCTTCGTCAGGAGCAGATCCAGGCCGTCGATGCGAAGGGCGGCGATCCGGCCGCCGGCGCCCGGATCGAGAATCGCCTCGCAGTCACCGGCGCGCAGGACGACCCGCTCGTTCACGGCGCAAAGCCTAACCATCTCGGGTGGCGCGTGCTCGCCGATTGGCGCCCAGGATGACGGCATCGGGGCCACGCCGGCCGGCCGGCAACGACCGGCCCCGGCCGGCCTCGGCCGCTGCCCTTGACAACCGGCGCCGCCTCCAGCATCCTTAGCACTCTCAACAAGTGAGTGCCAGCAACCCGCCGCCGAGCCGGAAGCCCCGCATGGGCCACCTGCGCGGCGACCGCGGAGGCGAGGCCGGCACCGCAGGCGTCAGGACGGCAGGGCCGTCGGGGGAGCCTGTCAGTGGATCGGGCGACGCGCACACCGTGCCGCCCTGCAGATCTCGAAGGAGGGATCGCGCGTTGGTGACTTCCAGCAAGCTACGCCCGCTCGGGGATCGCGTCGTCGTGAAGCCGACGCCGCGCGAGGAGATGACCAAGAGCGGCATCGTCCTGCCCGACACCGCCAAGGAGAAGCCCCAGGAGGGCGAGATCCTCGCCGTCGGCCCGGGCAAGATCCTCGAGGACGGCAGCGCGCGAGGCGATGGACGTCAAGGTCGGTGACAAGGTCCTGTACGCCAAGTACGCCGGGACCGAGTTCAAGATCGAAGGGGACGAGCTCCTCATCGTGAGCCAGAAGGACATTCTCGCGATCGTCGAGGCCTGATCCGGCCGGGCGACCGCCAGCCGGCGCGCCCGCGACCGCACGCCTCCCTCGCACCACCACCCACCAGGAGGAACCCGAATCCGTGGCTAAGCAGGTCATCTTCGAGGACGCCGCGCGTCGCTCGCTCAAGCGCGGCATCGACCGCCTCGCCGACGCGGTCAAGGTGACGATCGGGCCCAAGGGCCGGAACGTCGTCCTCGACAAGAAGTTCGGCTCACCGACCATCACCAACGACGGCGTCACGATCGCTCGCGACATCGAGCTCGAGGACCCGTTCGAGAACATGGGCGCCCAGCTCCTCAAGGAGGTCGCGACCAAGACCGACGACGTCGCCGGCGACGGCACGACCACCGCGGTCGTCCTGGGCCAGGCGCTCGTCAACGAAGGCCTCCGCAACGTCACCGCCGGGCGCCAACCCGATGGTCCTCAAGCACGGCATCGAGCGCGCCGTCGAGGTCATCGTCGAGGAGATCAAGGCGGCGGCACGCCCGGTCGACTCCCGCGAGCAGATCGCGGCCGTGGCGGCCATCTCCGCCGCCGATCCCGAGGTCGGCGAGATCATCGCCGAGGTGATGGACAAGGTCGGCAAGGACGGCGTCATCACCGTCGAGGAGGGCCAGTCCCTCGGCCTCGAGAAGGAATACACCGAGGGCATGCAGTTCGACCGGGGCTACATCTCGGCGTACTTCGTGACCAACGCCGACCGGATGGAGGCGGTCCTCGAGAACGCCAAGATCCTCGTCACCGACAAGAAGATCTCGGCCGTCGCGGACATCCTCCCGGCGCTCGAGAAGGCGGTCCAGGTCGGCCGGCCGATGCTGATCATCGCCGAGGACGTCGACGGCGAGGCGCTCGCCACGCTCGTCGTGAACAAGCTCCGCGGCACGATCCAGGTCCTCGCCGTCAAGGCCCCGGGCTTCGGCGACCGCCGCAAGGAGATGCTCCGCGACATCGCGATCCTCACCGGCGCCACCGTCATCTCCGAGGAGGTCGGGCGCAAGCTCGACTCCGTCACCGCCGAGGACCTCGGCGAGGCCCGCCGCGTCGTCTCCACCAAGGACGACACGACGATCGTCGACGGCGTCGGGTCGCGAGGCCGACATCAAGGCCCGCATGAACCAGATCAAGGCGCAGATCGAGGAGACCACCTCGGACTACGACCGCGAGAAGCTCCAGGAGCGCCTCGCCAAGCTCGCCGGCGGCGTGGCCGTCATCAAGGTGGGCGCGGCGACCGAGGTCGAGCTCAAGGAGAAGAAGCACCGCATCGAGGATGCCCTCTCGACCACCCGCGCGGCGGTCGAGGAGGGGATCGTCGCCGGCGGCGGCACGACGCTCCTGCAGGCCATCCCGGCGCTCGACAAGCTCACGCTCGAGGGCGACGAGGCGGTCGGCGTGGACATCGTGCGGCGCGCCCTCGAGGCGCCGGCCCGGCAGATCGCCGACAACGCCGGTGCCCGCGGCGAGGTCGTGATCGACCAGGTCAAGGCACTCCCCAAGGGCCAGGGCTTCGACGCCCTCAAGGGCGAGTACGGCGACATGTTCGAGAAGGGCATCGTCGACGCCGCCAAGGTCACCCGCTCGGCGCTCCAGAACGCGGCCTCGATCGCGGCGATGGTGCTGACGACCGAGACGCTCGTCACCGACCTCCCCGAGCCGAAGGACAACGGCGCCGGCGGTGGCCACGGCCATGGCGGCGGCGGAGACATGGACTTCTAGCCCGACGGCACCCGCACACCGAGGCCCCGGCCAGGAATGGCCGGGGCCTCGACGATTCCCCGGCGAACCGTCGTGGACGCCGACGCCAACGGCGTCGCTGCTCGCCCTCGGCGACACGCCGGGCGTACCGCCACCGACGCTCAGGCGGCGGTCGGCCAGACCGAGCGCCCGGCCCCCACCGGGTGGAGGTCGGATTCGTCGTCCGAGAGGTCAGCTGACACGCGCAGGTCATCCCCTCCAGGCACCAGGAGCGCCGCGCTCGTGATGAGAACGGCGACCCACGCGCCGGGAACCGGCAGCCCCCACGCCCCCCAGGGGACCAATCCGAGCACGAACCACAGGGCCACGGGGCGCAGGGCCAGCACCCCCGGGAGCATCGGCCCGAGGCCGTGCACGTAGAGGGTCGGCGACGCCACGATCGACGCGATCCCGAACCGGGCGAGCGAGTTCCGCCCTCGACCGGCGAAGGCGAGCGCGATCGCCGCGAGCGCGAGGGCCGTGACCGCCAACGCGGGGAGGTCGTGGGTCAGCGAGTTCCCCTTCATCGACTCGAAATGGTTGACCGTCTCCTGGAAATAGCCGAGCCCCCGGATCCACTCGGCCCAGGACGCGAGCCCGAGCACGAGGGTGGCGGCGACCGAGAGAGCGGCGAGGATCGCGACGCCCGCCGCGAGCTCCCGCCAGCGGCCCATCCGCACGCCCCAGAGTGCAGAGATGCCCGATTGAAGCTTGAAGGCGCCACCGAGGACAAGGGCCGCGACGAAGCGGAAGCCCAGGGCGAACATCAGGAAACCGAAGACCGCCACGTTGCCCACCGAGATGCCGATCGTGAGCGGCGGCCAGAAGAGCAGCACCACCAGCCAGCGGCCTCGCACCCCCAGCAGATGGAGCGCCGCGACGGTCGCGGCGAGCGAGGCAGTCAGCCAGCCGAGCTCGACGAGGTGCGTTGGCAGGCGAGCGAGGATCTCGAACAGCGGCACCGCGAGCGGCGGATACACGAACGGGGTCGCGTCTGGTGCGGCAGGGACGGTCAGAGGAGCCTGCAGGTAGGCGGAGTGGCCGGCCGCCGCGCTGGCTCCCGCTGCAAGGTACGAGTGGAGGTCGCGCATGGGTCGATAGAGGGCCACCGGCAGGTCGTACGCGAGCCAGCCTGTCGCTGCCGCCAGCACGACCAGCACGGACCAGCTGCGAGAGTGCAGCCGGGCCCCCCGGATGACGGAGCCGGCGATGAAACCCATGATCAGGACGTCGATCGCCGTCTTCTTGTGGGCCATGAAGTGGTGGGCGATCAGCCTGTTGCCGACGAACCACGCCACCACGAGGAGGACAGCGAGCGCAATCGCAAGCGTCCACGGTCGGCGCAGGGGGGCGAGACGATCGAACACGATCCACCCGATTCCGGCGCCGACGAGAGCGACCAGCTCGATGGCCGCGTAGCTCAGGTTCGCGTACTTCGGCGCCTCCGACGTGGCGAGCCACGGCATCGTCACGAGCGCCGCGGCGGCAAGGACCGGGAGGGTCGACCGCATGTCGAGGCGCCGCAGGCTGTCGCCGGCCCGCCGGCCCCGTGCCCTCACCGGCGTGTCACCGCTGCGGGGCCGGTACCGCCAGCCGGATCCTCATCGAGTGACGGCCCGGAGGCGCGCCCCGAGCTGCAGCGGAATCCCGGTCACTGCCCACGAGATCGTCGCAGGGTGCGGCGATCGCCATCCCGGAACCCTCGAGCGGACCGCTCCTGGAGACGGCTGACACTGAACCTTCCGCGGCGACACGCCCGCCATGATGCAGGATGTGCCGGGTCGCGTTTGACCGTCGCGCGATGGTCGGGCACGCTGGACCCGACACGCCCCACCCGAGGGCGCCCCACCGAGGCCCCGATGTCGAGTTCTCCGCTCCGCGGCGGCGTGCGACCTGTCCTGGTTGGCGCGCTCACAGCCGTCGTCCTCGTCGCCATCGCCGCCTGTGGCGGGTCTAGCACGTCCGCGCCAGTGCTCACCGACCCTGCGGAGATCCTCCAGAAGGGCGCCGCCTCGCTTGGCGAGATGAAGACGTTCCACCTGCGTGGCGCCGTCGACGGCGAGATCCCGCTCAGCATCGGCGGGCAGGGAGGCGGAGCGCCCCTCCCGCTCGGCGGCACGACGCTCGAGGGAGACGTGGACGTGCCTGCCGGCAAGCTTTCCGTCGAGGTCGTGGCGCCGTCGTTGCTGAACCTGACCGCCAACCTGGTCGTCTCCGACGGGTCTGCCTATCTCAAGGCGCCGATCGTCACGGGCGACAGCTGGGTCCGCCAGCCGATGCAGGGCGGGCTCGGTGCCAACCCGGGCGCTGCCATCGCGAGCCTCTCCACCTTCCTGGCCCAGCCCGATCTCAAGCCCGAGAAGCTCCCCGACACGCGCTGCGCGGGCACGGACTGCTACAGCGTCAGGTTCACTGTGCCGGCCAAGGACCTCCAGGCTGCCCTGGGCTCGCTGGGCAGCGCCGTCCCCGGGCTTTCCGGCGCCGCGGTGGGTGACGCCACGGTCACCGTCGGCGTGCGCAAGGACAACCTCCAGCTCGCGACGATCAACCTCGAGATACCCGCCGGCGGCGCGAAGCCTCTGACGGTCGCCCTCGAGCTGAGCAAGGTCGGCGAGCCCGTGACGATCACGGCGCCGCCCGCCGACCAGGTCAAGGGCTCCCCAGGCAGCTGATCGGACGGGCGCGGAGCGGACGGGAGTTACTACCCGGCGAAGGTGACCTGGTGCCAGGTCCGTCCCCCGTCCCGTGTCATCAGCAGACTGCCGCCCACGCTCGCGCCCGGTCCGGCCGGAGCGATGGTGAGGACCACCCCCTGCGTCGGGGTCGTGAACCCCAGGTAGGTGATCATCGCCGCGCCCGTCTCGAGGGCGGTCTGCCAGGTCCGACCCCCGTCGCTCGAGCGGACGACCGCGGATCCCTGGGCCGTCCGCCCGGCCACCAGGATCGAGCTCGCGGTCGGGCTGGCGATCGCGACGACCCCGCTGACCGGGAGACGCGGCCCGCTCGGCGAGAAGGTCGTCCCGCCGTCATGTGAGACGTACAGATGCACGCCCTGCGGACTGCTCCACAGGCCCACGTCGCACGCCGCAGCGAGCTCGGTCGGGCTGGACGCCGCGAGCACCGCCGGTCCCATCAGCGTGGCGCACGGTGGCGTCCATGCTGCCCAGGCGCCCTCGGAGAGCCGCGCGCCCCCGACGACGGTCCTGTCGACCTCGACCAGCCAGCCACTGGTGCCCGACAACGCCAGCTGTGCCGCCGGAACAGGCCCTGCGCCGATCGGCACGGTCGTGCCCGAAAGCCGCCAGCTGTCGCCACCGACCGGGCTCGAGCCAAGGTGTACCAGCCCATCGCCGACATCGAAGAGGACGGCATGGACCGTGCCACCCGATGCCTCGAGGGCGACGACGCTTGCCGACGCGGCACCAGGGATGGCCAGTCGCTTCCAGCTCGACCCACCGTCGTGGGTCGCCCACAGGTCAGGCCCGTAGATCCAGCCGTTCAGCGGGTCGGCGAAGCGCACGCCGCTCACGCCCGAGCCGGCTCTCGCTGCCGACCCGGTGCCGGCCGGGACGAGGGGCGCACGTGGCGCAGGGATTCCCGCCCAGCTGCGGCCCGCGTCCAGCGTGCGGACCAGTGACGTGCAGGGTGCGGACGCGCAGGGAGCCGTTCCGAGGGCCCAGCCCTCGTCCGGCGAGGCGAACGTGACCGAGAAGACCTGGAGGCCCACCGGCACGGGGCCGCCGGCCGGGACCGCCGGCGCAGTCGCCGGCGCGGGCGACGGTCCTGCGGATGCCGCCGGCCGCGAGGACGTCGTCGGTCCCGGGGTGGCCCCCGGCGCGGCCGAGGCAGAGCCCGATGGGGATGGTGAGACGCTGGCACCCGGGACGCCCGCGTCGGGTGGACCGCCTCCGGGGTGCACGATGACGGCGATGCCGATGGCCAGGCTGACGACCGCGGCGGCGGCGAGGACGGTTGCGGCGCGCATCACTGACCTCCAGCGCGAGACGGCCACCTCGTTGGCCGGGATCGACGAGACCCGCTGGACGAGGCGATCCGGCGCCGGCTCGGCAGCGAGGTTGTGCAGGGCGGATCGCAGCTCACGATCGAAACGTTCGTCGCTCATTGCGCATCTCCCTCGGCCTGGGATCCCAACGCGCCGCGCAGGTGTCGCAGCGCGTAGTGGAGCCGTGACTTGACGGTGCCGGAACCGACCCCGGTCCGTTCGGCGATCTGGTCGACCGTGAGGTCGGCGTAGAAGCGCAGCACCACGACCTCGCGATGATCGACACTCAGGGCGCGGAGCGCGGCGGCGAGCGCGTGGCGGCTGGCGATGGGCTCGGCGGGGTCGCTCGACCATCCCTCGGGCGTTCGCTCGTCGAGGATCTCGTGCACGATCCGGCGACGCCTGCGGAGGTGGTCACGGCAGGCGTTGACGAGGATCCGGCCGAACCAGGCGTCGAACCGCCCGGGATCCCGCAGCTCGGAGAACCGGCGCCAGGCGGCCACGGCAGCGTCGTGGGTCACGTCCTCGGCCTCGGCCCGATCGCCGAGGATGAGCGTCGCGTACCGGTAGGCTGCATCGAGAGCCCGGCGATCCAGCATGCCGGCGAAGGCGCGCTCCCGCGCCTGGTCGTCCTCGACGCGGCCGCGCCGTACCACCTCCGGCACTGGCTGTCCCCTTGCTCTGTCCACGCCCATCTGACGAACGGGCGGGCGGAAACGTTCAATCGCCCGCTCCATGGTGGCAGGGTTCAGTCGCGGACCGGCGCGCCGGGTCCGGTCGAACCGGCAGGTCGGATTGACGGAGCGCCGGGCATCGGCCGCCGCTCGCGGGGCCGACGGCGTCGCCGCCGCGAGCAACCAGATCCCGGGCCGCCGGGGGCCGGTGAAGCGGCCGCCGGTACAATCTCCTCGTGGATCCCACGCCCCCCTGGCTCGACGAGCCCGAGCCCCCCGCGCCCGACGAGCCCCCCGCCGGGGAGCCCGAGCCCTGGGGTTCTCCGGGCGCCGACCCGCGCGCTCCGGTGCGCGATCGGGGCCTCGCGTCGGGCGCGGCCAGCCGCGAGGAGCTGGAGGCCCGGATCCTGGCCCGCCTCAACCCCGAGCAGGCCCGGGCCGTCGCGACCGTCGACGGGCCGCTCCTCATCCTGGCCGGCGCCGGGTCCGGGAAGACCCGCGTCGTCGCCCATCGCGTGGCGTACCTCGTGGGGGTCTGCGGCGTCGCCCCGTGGCGGATCCTGGCGGTGACCTTCACGAACAAGGCCGCCGCCGAGATGCGGGAACGGATCATCGCCCTCGTCGGCGCGGACGACGGCCGGAAGGTCGAGATGGGCACCTTCCATGCGCTGTGTGCCCGCATCCTGCGTCGCGACGGCGCTGCCATCGGGATCTCGCCCCGCTTCGTGATCTACGACACGGACGACCAGCAGAGCCTCATGAAGCAGGTCTTCCGGGAGCTCGATCTCCCGGTCCAGGGCGGCGTCCTCCGACCGCGGACGGTGCTGGAGGCGATCAGCCGGGCCAAGAACAACCTCGAGACGGTCGAGGACCTGGTCGACGGCGCGACCACCCACGTCGAGCGCGAGGTCGCCCGCATCGCGACGCGGTACGCCGAACGTCTCCGCGCCGCGGGCGCGCTCGACTTCGACGACCTCCTCGTCGAGACGGTCCGCCTGCTCGAGACACAGCCCGACGTCCTCGCCCGCTACCAGGCCCGCTGGCGCTATCTCCACGTCGACGAGTACCAGGACACGAACGCCGCCCAGTACCGGATCGTGCGGGCCCTGGCCGCCGCCCACCACAACCTGTGCGTCGTGGGTGACGACGACCAGTCGATCTATGCCTGGCGCGGTGCCGACCTGCGCAACATCCTCGACTTCGAGCGCGACGAGCCCGGTGCGACGGTCGTCAAGCTCGAGCAGAACTACCGGAGCACCCAGCTCATCCTCGACGCGGCGCATGCGGTCGTCACCCGCAACGAGGATCGCAAGGACAAGAAGCTGTGGACCGAGCGGTCGGGCGGCCGGCCGATCCAGCGCTTCGAGGCCTACAACGAGGAGGAGGAGGCGGAGTGGATCGCCCGCCAGGTCGAGGCGCTGCTCGGCGGGCGGACGGCGACGCTCACCCGCCGGGCCGACGAGGCCGACCACCTGCGCCCGAAGGAGATCGCCGTCCTCTACCGCACCAACGCCCAGTCGCGGGCGATCGAGGAGGCCTTCCTGCGCTACGGGATCCGCTACCAGCTCATCGGCGGGACCCGCTTCTACCAGCGCCGCGAGGTCAAGGACGCCCTGGCCTACCTGCGGGTCCTGCGCAGCGACACGGACGAGGTGAGCTTCGAGCGGATCGTCAACCTGCCGGCGCGCGGGATCGGAGATCGGACGATCGAGGTGCTGCGGATCGCGGCTGCGGAGCCCGAGCAGACCGTCTGGAGCGCCCTCGAGCGGGCGGCAGCCGGGGAGCTGCTGGTCCTGGCGCCCCGCGCCCGCGCCGCCGTCGCGGACTTCGTGGCGCTCGTCCGCCGGCTGCGGAGCCGGATCGGCATCCTCGGCCTGCCCGAGCTCCTCGACGACGTCCTCGAAGCGTCCGGCTACCGGGCGATGCTTGCCGACGGCACCGAGGAGAACGAGGAACGCTGGCGCAACCTGCTCGAGCTGCGCACGGTCACGACGCGCTACGACGACCTGGCGCCCGAGGACGCGCTCGACCGCCTCCTCGAGGAGACAGCCCTCGTCGCCGACCAGGACTCATACGAGTCGGACGCCGACGCGGTGACGCTCATCACGCTGCATGCGGCCAAGGGCCTCGAGTTCGGCGCCGTCTTCATCTCGGGCATGGAGGAGGGCGTCTTCCCCCACAGCCGCGCTCTCGACGACGAGAAGCAGCTCGAGGAGGAGCGGCGCCTCGCCTATGTCGGGATCACCCGGGCCAAGGAACGCCTGTTCGTCTCGCACGCCTGGCAGCGCGCGACCTGGGGTCCCGGCAGCGGCGGGCCGTCGGTGCCATCCCGGTTCCTGTTCGAGATCCCCGCCGACCTGATGGAGGGGCCGCGCCTCCAGCCGGGGGAGGGGAGCGACGCGGCCTACGACCTCGACCTGGCGTTCGGGGCGCGGCGCTCCACGCGGTTCGGTGCTCCGATCCGGGCCGGGGGCGGTGCCTATCGGAGCGGCAGCGGCATCCCCGGCGCGCCCGCTGACGGGGCAGCCTTCCGCCCGAGCCGCGACCTGGCCGCGCGGCGCCGGGCATTCGAAGCCGGAGCGCCCTCGGGTTCACTGTCGGTTCCCGCAGGGCGGCGCAGGGCCGCGGGCCTCGAAGCTGGCAGCGACGACCATCCGGATGCCGCCTTCTCGGACGATCTGCCCGACCGCCGCCCCGCCACCGCGACGTCCCCGGCGGGGAGCGCGCCCGCCCGCCCGTCGGCGTCGCCGCGCCTCCGCGTCCCCGGGGAGCGGCTCTACCGCGACGGCGACCGCGTCCTCCACGCCCGGTTCGGCGACGGCGTCGTCGTCACCAGCAAGCTGACCCGCGACGACGAGGAGGTCACGGTCGCGTTCCGCGGCGGTGGCGTGAAGACGCTCCTCGCCAGCATGGCCCACCTCGAACACGGGGAGTAGCGCCGAGCAGGTCGCTCGCGACACCCCGAGCCCTTGCGCACAGGCCCTGCCGCGACGCTAGGCGGGATCGGCCCGCGCCTCCGTGTCGCCGAAGTGGGGGAGATGCTCGGCCCAATGACGGTCGGTGTCCCACCGGATCGTCTCGACGAGCGGCTCGCCCTCTGTCCACGGGAAGTGGTCGGCCTCGAAGAGCGCCTTCTCGGGTGCGGCGTCCAGCACGTCGATGAGCAGCGTCCAGGCGTCGGCTTCGCCTCGCCGGACATCCGCCGTGGCGCGCTCGCGACTCTCCTCGAGGATCTCGGCATTCTGCGTGTCGAGGTCGGGCGCGCCTGCGCGATCGTACGGTTCGCGGCCTGCGCAGAGCGCCTCGACGACGTTCGCCGAGTGACGCTCCCACCACTCGATGTGGGCGACGAGGTCGCGCCGGGTCCAGTCGCCCTGGGCGGGGAGGGCCAGCTCGTCGTCGGACAGCCGGTCGATGACCGCGCGGAGCCGGGCATGCTCGCGGATCAGGGTCCTCATGAGCTCGCTCTTGTCCATGGGCCAAGGATGACAACGGCGGTCAAGCTTCGCAGGGAGTGCCCGGGCCTGCCGGCCCGGCGGGCCATCGTTCACACCGGCTCGGGCAGGGGAGATGTCGCCGGCGGGCGGCCGCGGACGGTAGACTCGGGGTCAATGACGACGCCCGACCTGCCCGTCGATCCCGGTCTCGTTGCCGCTGCCGCGGCCCTCGACGCGGCGGGCGCGGCCGCGCGTCACGGGGTCCTGGCGGCCGAGGTCCGAGCCGCCAACCGCGCCTACTACCTCGACGACGCGCCGGTCCTGTCCGACGCGGAATACGACGCGAAGCTCCGCGAGCTGGTGGCGCTCGAGGCCGCCTTCCCGGACCTGCGCAGCCCGGACTCGCCGACCCAGCACGTGGGGGCTGCCTCCGCCGAGGCGAGCCCGTTCGCCGAGGTTCGCCACGACCGCCCGATGCTGAGCCTGGGGAACGCCTTCGGCGAGGAGGAGCTGCGCGCCTTCGATTCCCGTGTCCGGCGCGGGCTCGGCCTGCCCCCTGCGCCGGATCCCGCCCCCGAGCTGCGCTACGTCGCCGAGCTCAAGATCGACGGCCTCGCCGTCAGCCTGCGCTACCGCGACGGCCGTTTCGTGCGAGGCGCCACGCGGGGCGACGGGACGACGGGCGAGGACGTGACGGCGAACCTCCGCACAGTCGGCGCGATCCCCGGCCGGCTGGCAGAGGCCGTGACGCTCGAGGCCCGGGGCGAGGTGTACATGCCGAAGGCCGAGTTCGCGCGGATCAACGCCCAGCGCGGAGAGGCCGGCCTGCCGCTCTACGCGAACCCCCGGAACAGCGGGGCGGGCTCGCTCCGCCAGCTCGACCCGGCGGTGACCGCGAGCCGTCGCCTCTCGTTCTGGGCCTACCAGCTGATCGAAGCGTCTCCGCCGGCGGCTGCGGGCGCCAGCCAGTCCGGTGCCCTCGATCGCCTGGCCGCCCTCGGCCTCCCGGTGAACCCCAACCGCGAGGCCGGACTCGATATCGACGGCGTGATCGCCTTCCTGGCGCGCTGGCAGGAGGCGCGGCACGCCCTCGACTACGAGACCGACGGCGTGGTGGTCAAGGTCGACGACTTCGACCAGCAGGCCCGCCTCGGGATGGTTTCCCGGGCGCCGCGCTGGGCGATCGCTTTCAAGTTCCCACCCGAGCAGGTCGAGACAGTGGTCGAGGATATCGTCCCGTACGTTGGGCGGACCGGGACCTTGACCCCGGTCGCTCACCTGCGACCGGCGAAGGTGGCCGGGTCGACGGTGGCCCGGGCCACGCTCCACAACCTCGACGAGGTGCGGCGCAAGGACATCCGGATCGGCGATCACGTCGTGCTGCAGAAGGCGGGCGACGTCATCCCCGAGGTCGTGCGGGCGCTCCCGGAGCGGCGCACAGGCGCGGAGCGGGTCTTCGAGATGCCAGCCGCCTGCCCGGTCTGCTCGACGCCGGTCGTCCGCGACGAGGGCGCCGTGCGGCACTACTGCCCGAATCCCCTCTGCCCGGCCCGGCGCGCCCAGGAGTTCGCCCACTTCCTGGGCCGCGGCGGGATGGACGTCGAGGGAGCCGGCTGGGCGGTCCTCGAGCAGTTGCTCGAGCGGGGGATGGTCCACGCCCGGGGCGATGTCTTCCGAGCTCACCGTCGAACAGCTGGAGACGCTCGACCGGTTCGCCCGGAGGAGCGCGGAGAACCTTGCGGCGGCGATCGAGCGGGCGCGCGTCGGCCGGCCCTTCGCGCGGGTTCTCAACAGCCTGGGGATTCCTCAGGTCGGCGAGGCGACCGCGATCGACCTCGCGCGCTGGCTTGCCGGCCGCGTGCCGCCGGGCGGCTTCGGCCCGCCCGCCCCGGAAGTCGTGCCCGATCCGTGGTTCGCCGCGGCCGAGGCCGAGCTGCGGCGGGTCGCGACCGAGGAGCCGGCGCTCCTGACCGAGGTCATGGGGATCGGGCCGACGGTCGCCTCTGCCATCACGGGATGGTTCACGGATCCGACGACCCGCGACGGGTTGCGCGAGCTGGTGGACGCAGGCGTGATCCCCGAGCGCCCGGTGCCGCCGGCTCCAGGCGAGGCCGCGGCGGACGGTCCGCTGGCCGGCCGGACCGTTGTCGTGACCGGGACCATCGAAGGCTTCAGCCGGGAGGAGGCCGAGGCCGCCGTGAGGGCCGCGGGTGGCAAGCCGGCCGGGTCGGTCTCGAAGAGAACGGACTACCTTGTCGCCGGTCCCGGCGCAGGCTCCAAGCTCCAGAAGGCGCAGGAGCTCGGGATCGCGGTGCTCGACGCCGAAGGGTTCCGGGCGCTGCTCGCGGGCGATCGGGACCCGGAGGCTGCGCCGTCGTCAGAGGGTTCGGTGTCCGACGGCGGCGACTGATCGCGCGTCGGGGCGCGGACAGGGTGGCCGCCCCGCCCAGGGCTGATCGCGACCGGGCCGTCCGCCCGAGCGGCTATCATCGCCAGCCATGGGGACCCTCTCCCGCGCGGACGTCGAGCACGTCGCGCACCTCGCCCGCCTTGGTCTGACCGACGAGGAGCTCGCGCGACTCGAGGGCCAGCTCAACCACATCCTCGACCAGTACGCCATCCTGGCCCGCCTCGACACCGAGTCCATCCCGCCGACCGCCCAGGTGATCGAGCTGGAGAACATCCTCCGCGCCGATGCAGCCGGACCCTCGCTCCCGGTGGAGGAGGCCCTTGCCAACGCGCCGGCGCGCGCGGGCGACCTCGTCGTCGTGCCGGCCATCATCGGCGGGGAGTAGGTGGCCCGGATGATGGCCCAACGCCCTCTCACCCGCCTGGCGGCCCACGAGATGGCCGACGCCCTGCGCGCGGGCGAGATCACGTCGCTGGCCCTGACCGAGGCGCATCTCGCCGCCGCCCAGGCGGGCAACCGAGCCCTCAACGCGTGGCTGGCGATCGATCACGACGGCGCGCTGGCCGCCGCCGGCGCGGCCGACGCGAGGCTCGCGACCGCCCGCGGCAGTGGGCCGGCGGCCCTCGACGCCCTCCACCCGCTGTGCGGGGTTCCCGTCGGGCTCAAGGACCTGGTCACCCAGCGCGGGGCCCAGTGCACGGCCGGCTCGCGGATCCTCGCCGGCTATGTCGCACCCTTCGATGCCCACGTCACGGAGCGCCTCCGCGACGCGGGCGCGGTCCTGGTGGGCAGGCTCAACATGGACGAGTTCGCGATGGGCTCCTCGACGGAGCACTCGGCGTACGGGCCGACGGCCAACCCGTGGGATCTCGACCGGGTGCCGGGTGGCAGCTCGGGTGGGTCCGCCGCCGCGGTGGCGGGGTTCCAGGTCCCGGTCGCCATCGGCACCGACACCGGCGGCTCCGTCCGACAGCCGGCCGCGATGTGCGGGATCGTGGGCCTCAAGCCAACCTACGGCCGGGTGAGCCGCTTCGGGATCGTCGCCTTCGCCAGCTCCCTCGACCAGGTCGGCGCGCTCGGGCGCGACATCCGCGACGCGGCGCTCCTCGTGCATGCCGTCGCCGGCCGGGACGACCGCGATTCCACCTCCGCGCCCCGGCCGGTGCCGCCCGACCTCATCTCCCTGCCGGACTCCGACGACGAGGCGGCGTCCGCGCTGCGCGGCGTCCGGCTCGGGCTCCCCCGCGAGTACTTCGTGGCAGGCATGGAGCCCGGCGTCGAAGCGCGCGTCCGCGAGGCGGTCGTGGCGCTGGAGGCTGCCGGTGCCGAGATCGTGGACGTCAGCCTCCCCCACACGGACTACGGCCTGGCCGCCTACTACATCGTCGCGCCCGCCGAGGCGTCGGCGAACCTGGCCCGCTACGACGGGATCCGTTATGGCCACTCGGTCCGCGGCGGCGACGTGCTGGCCAACTACCTGGCCAGTCGCGGCGGCGGCTTCGGCGCGGAGGTGAAGCGCCGGATCATGCTCGGAACGTACGCCCTCTCGGCGGGCTACTACGACGCCTACTACCTCAAGGCCCAGAAGGTCCGGACGCTCATCAAGGGCGACTTCGACGACGCCTTCGGCGCCGGGATCGACGCCCTCGTCGCGCCGACCAGCCCGTCGGTGGCGTGGCCATTCGGCGCTCGCTCTGCCGACCCCGTGGCGATGTACCTCGCCGATGCCTGCACGCTGCCGGTCAACCTGGCCGGCCTGCCGGGGATCTCGATCCCCTGCGGCCTGTCCGAGGAGCTTCCCGTCGGCCTCCAGCTCATCGGGCCCGCCTGGAGCGAGGCACGCCTGTGCGCCCTGGCCCGCGGCTACGAGGGGATCACGGCCGGGGCCCCATGGCGCGGCATGGAGCCACCGGGGCTCGCCGCCGCGTCCGATCATGCCGGCCCGACGCCGGCCGAGCGGGCCGCTGCGCTCGCGGGAGGAACGCCGAGATGACTGCGTCAACTCGTCCGCCGCTGGCCGACCGCGTGCTTTCCGAGCGCGTCCGAGCCGTCCCGCCGTCCGGCATCCGCCGCTTCTTCGACATCGCGGCGACCATGCAGGACGTGATCAGCCTCGGGGTGGGGGAGCCCGATTTCCCGACGCCGGCGTCGGTCATCGAGGCGGGCGTCACGAGTCTGCGCGCCGAGCGGACGCACTACACGAGCAACTACGGCACGCTCGAGCTCCGACGGGCGATCTCCGAGCACCTTGAGCGCCGCTACGGCGTCCGCTACGACCCCGCCAGCGAGATCCTCGTGACCGTCGGCGCGTCCGAGGCGGTGGACCTCGCCCTGCGGGCCACCGTGGATCCGGGCGACGAGGTGATCCTGCACGAGCCGTCCTACGTGGCCTACGTGCCGGCGATCGTCTTCGCCGGCGGCGTCGTGCGCCACGTCGCGACCCGTTTCGAGGACGAGTTCGCCCTCGCTCCGGCGGCGGTCGAGGCTGCGATCACGCCGCGCACGAAGGCCCTCTTCCTGGGCTATCCATGCAACCCGACCGGGGCGGTCCTGACGCCCCAGATCCAGGACCAGATCGCCGCGATCGCGGTGCGCCACGACCTCCTCGTCTACTCGGACGAGATCTACGACCGCCTTGCCTACGGCGATTACCGCCACCGGGCGATGAGCGCGTTGCCGGGGATGCGCGAGCGGACGGTGCTGATGGGCGGCTTCAGCAAGGCCTACGCCATGACCGGCTGGCGAGTCGGCTATGCCTGCGCTCCGGCGGAGATCCTGGAGGGGCTCCTCAAGGTCCACCAGTACGGGATCATGTCGGCGCCGACGACTGCCCAGGACGCCGCCCTCGCCGCGCTCACCGGGGCCGACGAGGATGTCGAGACCATGCGTGCCGAGTACGACCGCCGCCGGCGCCTGGTCGTGGACGGCCTCAACGCGATCGGCCTCGTGACGTTCGAGCCGCGTGGCGCCTTCTACGCCTTCCCGCGGATCACCTCAACCGGCCTCGACGACGAGGCGTTCGTTGAGCGTCTCCTCGAGGAGGAGCACGTCGCTGCGGTGCCTGGGAGCGCCTTCGGCCCGTCGGGGACCGGCCATGTCCGGATGTGCTACGCCACGAGCTACGCGAAGCTCGAGGAGGCCCTCGAGCGGATCGGGCGCTTCGTCCGGCGCCGCGAGCGTTCCTAACCGAGGTCGACCTCGACGCGCACGTTCGCCATGCCCGCCGGCGGGCGGCCGCCCCCGAGGACGCCCCGGCCGAGGTAGTTGAGCCACGCGCGTGGGCGTGTCGGGGCGGGTCACGACGTACTCGTGGGTCGTCGGGTCGAGGTGGCCGAACGGAATGGGGCGATCGGCACCCCGGGCGTTGTCACGCCGTCGCCTCGACGAAGGCCTCCACGTCGATGACGGCCCCGGGGGAGGCGGGCAGCGGCGCCAGGTTGCCGGCCAGCTCGCGGCCGTCGACGACCAGGCGCGTCACGCGCCCGGACGAGCCGGCCTGCTTGCGCACGGAGATCCGGTAGATCGCGCCCCGGAACCGGCGCTCGGCCTCGAAACCCTCCCAGGCCGCTGGGAGGCAGGGGTCGATCCGGAGCCCGGCGTGCTCGGGACGCAAGCCCAGGATCCACTGGCTGATCGCGGTGAAGTTCCAGGCGGCAGTCCCGGTGAGCCACGTGTTCTTGGCCTCGCCGGGGGTGGCCGCATCGCCGCCGGCGATCATCTGGGCGTAGACGAACGGCTCGCCGCGGTGGACCTCGGAAAGATCCTCGCGGGCCGACGGGTTGATCCGCAGGTAGTAGTCCATGGCGCCGTCGCCGTTGCCGGCCATCGTCTCGGCGATCATCACCCAGGGGTTGGTGTGGCAGAAGACGCCCGCGTTCTCCTTGTACCCGCCCGGATACGTCGAGATCTCGCCCAGGTGCAGGTGGTAGCGGGTGAACGCCGGCTGGAGGACGACGATCCCGTGGGGCGTCGCCAGGTGCTCGCGGACGGAGTCGAGGGCGGTCCGCGCCCGCCCATCGTCGAGCCCGATGCCGGCCATGACGCACATCCCCTGGGGCTCGACGAAGATCGCCCCTCCTCGTTCTCGGCGGATCCGACCGGCCGGCCGAAGAAGTCGTAGGCGCGTCGGAACCAGGCGCCGTCCCAGCCGTGTCGGGCCGACCGCCTCGCGCATCGCGTCGGCGCCGGAGCGACAACGAGCCTTCTCGGCGTCGTCCCCGCGGAGCGCGGCGATCGCTGCCAGCTCGTCGGCCGCCAGGACGAAGAGGCCGCCGATGAAGACCGACTCGGCGACCCCCCCGCTCCGGTTCTCGGTCGTCTGGAACGACTCGCCGGGCGTCTCCGAGAAGCAGTTGAGGTTCAGGCAGTCGTTCCAGTCGGCGCGGCCGATGAGCGGCAGGCCATGCGGACCGAGGCGCTCGAGGGTGTAGCCGACCGACCGCTGCGAGGTGCTCGTAGAGGGGGCGCTCGGTGTCCGGCTGGTTGTCGAAGGGAACCTCGACGTCGAGGATCGAGGTGTCGCCGGTCTCCTTGAGATAGGCCGCCACCGCCATCACGAGCCAGGCCGGGTCGTCGTTGAAGCCGGAGCCGATGTCGTTGTTGCCGCGCTTCGTGAGCGGCTGGTACTGGTGATAGGCGCCGCCCGTCGGCAGCTGGGTGGCCGCGATGTCGAGGATCCGCTCGCGAGCGCGGGCCGGGACCATGTGGACGAAACCGAGCAGGTCCTGGTTGGAATCGCGGAAGCCCATGCCCCGGCCGATCCCCGACTCGAAGAGCGAGGCCGAGCGCGACAGGTTGAAGGTCACCATGCACTGGTACGGGTTCCAGATGTTGACCATCCGGTCGACATGCTCGTTCCCGGTCCGGGCTCGATATGTCCCGAGCAGCTCGGTCCAGCGCGCCCGCAGCGCCTCGAACGCCGCCTCGACCTCGGCCGGATCGGTGTAGCGGGCGATCGTCGATCGCACGCGCCGCTTGTCGATGACCTGCGAGCCGGGCGGGTCGAACTTGGCGTCGCGGGGATTCTCGGCGTAGCCGAGAAGGAAGACGACCTCGCGCGTCTCGCCGGCGTCGAGCTCGAGCCGGACGTGGTGCGAGCCTGACGGCTGCCAGCCGTGGGCGATCGAGTCGGAGGCACGCGCCGCGCTCGACGGCGAGCGGCCGGTCCCAGCCCCGATATGGGCCCAGGAAGGCGTCGCGCTGGGTGTCGAATCCGGCCGGGGTTTCGGAGCAGGCGAAGAAGGCGAAGTGGTCGCGGCGCTCCCGGTACTCGGTCTTGTGGTAGATGACGCCGTCCTCGACCTCCACCTCGCCGACGGAGTAGTTGCGCTGGAAGTTGGTGGCGTCGTCCTGGGCGTCCCACAGGCAGAACTCGACCGAGCTGAAGAGCGAGAGCGTCGCGCGCTCGGCCCGCTCGTTCGTCAGGCGGACCCGCCAGATCTCGAGGGTCTCGCCAGCCGGGACGAAGTAAAGCGTCTCGGCGCGGATCCCTGCGTAGCGCGAGGAGATGATCGAGTAGCCGAGGCCGTGCCGGCAGGCGTAGTCGTCGAGATCCCGCTGGGTCGGCTGCCAGCTGGGGCTCCAGTAGTCGCCGGTGGCGTCGTCCCGGAGGTAGACGTAGCGGCCACCGAGGTCGAGCGGCGCGTCGTTGTAGCGGTAGCGGGTGAGTCGCCGCAGGCGCGCGTCGCGGTAGAAAGAGTAGCCGCCAGCCGTGTTCGAGATGATCCCGAAGTAGTCCTCGCTCCCGAGGTAATTGATCCACGGCAGGGGCGTGTCCGGACGGGTGATGACGTATTCGCGCCGCTCGTCGTCGAAGTGCCCGTAGCGCATGCTGGTGTGCTCCTTGCGGACGCCCGGTCAGGACCGCGACCGGACGAAGTCGATCACCTCGGACAGGGCCCCGTGGGCCATGCAGACGACCGTGTCGGCCCCCCCGTAGTAGATCGTCAGGCGGTCGGCCGCGGTGTCGACGAGGGCGGCGCACGGGAAGGCGACGTTGGGGACGTCGCCGACCTGCTCGTAGCCGACCTGGGGCGAGAGCAGGTAGTCGCGGCTGCGCGCAACCACCTTCCAGGGCTGGTCGAGGTCGAGGAGGGCGGCGCCCATCGAGTAGACGAACCCGTTGCAGGACGTCAGGACGCCGTGGTAGATGAGCAGCCAGCCCTCGGGCGTCTCGATCGGCGTCGGCCCCGCCCCGACCTTGGTGGACTGCCAGGTCCACGGGACGGGTGACATGACGTGGCGATGGCGGCCCCAGTGGACCAGGTCCGGGCTCTCCGAGTAGAAGATGTCGCCGAACGGCGTATGCCCGGTGTCGCTGGGGCGGCTGAGCATGGCGTACGCGCTCCCGACCCGGCGCGGGAACAGCACGCCGTTGCGGTTGTAGGGCAGGAACGCGTTGTCGAGCTGGTGGAACGTCTCGAAGTCGTGGGTGTACCCCACGCCGATCGTGGGGCCGTGGTAGCCGTTGCACCACGTGACGTAGTAGCGGTCCTCGAGCCAGGTCACGCGAGGGTCGTAAGCGTGCTCGAAGCGGCCCTGGATCTCCGCGACCCGGCCGTCCGTCCGGGACGAACACGATCGGCTCCGGGGAGAGCCGCCACTCCACGCCGTCGGAGCTGCGGCCCGCGTGGACGTTCATCGTGCGCGTGGTGTCGTCCACCCGGAAGACCCCCGCGTAGCCGTCGCGGAACGGGACGACCGCCGAGTTGAAGATGCTGTTCGAGCGCGGCAGGAGGTCGCGCGGGATGATCGGGTTGCGCGACGAGCGCCACAGGACAGCGTCGGACCCGACCGGCCGGTCCTCCCACGGGAACGGGCGCGCGCCATCCGCCGGTCGGGCGGGATCCGGGGCCGGCGGTGGCGTCGTCATCGGGTTCCCTTTCGTGCGGGGCGATCAGGCCGGGAGGCGCCGGTCGGCGGCTGGCCGCCAAGTGGAAGGCGCCCGGAGCGCGCCACCGCGCCGATGAACCCGGCGCTGTCGCGTGGCCGCCGCTCGAGGGTCTCGTAGTCGACGTGGACGATGCCGAAGCGCGGGCCGTACCCCTGCGCCCATTCGAAGTTGTCGAGCAGGGACCACACGAAGTAGCCGGCCAGCGGCACGCCCCTCTCGATGGCGTCGAGGGCGGCCTCGAGGTGGCGTTCCAGGAAGCTGACTCGCGCCGGGTCGCGCGTCGGATCCGCTGGATCGAGGGGATAGGCCGCGCCGTTCTCGAGGATGTAGAGGGGGAGGGTGCCGGTCCTGGAGGCCACGAATTCCAGGATCTCGACGAGGCCGGCCGGGTAGACCTCCCAGCCCATCCCGGTGCGCTCCACCGGCTCGGCGTCGGCAACCGCGGGCAGAAGCGGTGAGCGCACCCGACCGCGGCTGTAGTAGTTGACGCCGAGGAAGTCGATGCGGGGCCGCGATCAGCTCACAGTCGCCGGGCCGGATCGCGCCCTCCAGGGCTCCGGCCGGCGCCCACGCGGGCGGCTCCGGGTAGGGCCGTGCCGACGAGCGGGTCGAGGAACCAGCGGTTCAGCCAGGCGTGCTCGCGCGCCGCGGCCTCGAGGTCGAGCGGGTGCGGCGACACGGGGTGGGTTGGCCCGAGGTTCAGCACGATCCCGGCCTGGGTCGCCGGCGCCGCGGCGCGGATCGCCTGCATCCCCAGCCCGTGGGCCACCAGCACGTGGTGCGCCGCGGCGATCGCCGCGGCGGGGTCGCGCCGTCCGGGGGCGTGCTCGCCGGCCCGGTAGCCGTGGTCGACGACGACCCACGGCTCGTTGATCGTGGCGATGCTCCGCACCCGGTCGCCCAGCCGCGCGGCGACGATGCCGGCGTAGTCGCCGAATGCCTCGGCGGTGGCCCGAGCCGGCCAGCCACCGGCGTCCTCGAGGACCTGCGGCAGGTCCCAGTGGTAGAGGGTCGCGAACGGTGCGATGTCGCGGGCCAGCAGCTCGTCGACGAGGCGGTCGTAGAAATCGAGGCCGGCCTCGTTGACCGGACCGGTCCCGGCCGGGAGCACCCGGGGCCACGACGACCGAGAAGCGGTAGGCGCCGAGGCCGAGGCGCGGCCAGGAGCGCGACGTCCTCGCGGTAGCGATGGTAGTGGTCGCACGCGACGTCGCCGGTGTCGCCATTGCGGACGCGGCCCGGCGTGTGCGCGAAGCGGTCCCAGATGCATCTCGCCGCGGCCGTCCTCGCGGACCGCGCCCTCGACCTGGTACGAGGCCGTCGCGGCCCCCCACACGAATCCCTCGGGGAACGATCGAGACACCACGGGTGCTCCTCTCATTGGAAGCGCGCACACCGCGACGCCACGTCGAAGGCGGAGCTTCCAGCCTCCAATCCTACACCAGCAACTTGACAAGCGGGTTGCGACTCGGTACTTTTGGAAGCGCTTCCATTTCCCAGAGGTTGTGGCCGAGTGGCGCGAACCATCGACGAGCTGGCGCGGCTGAGCGGCGTATCGCGGGCGACCGTCTCCCGCGTCATCAACGGCGGATCGGTCTCGGCCAAGACCCGGCGCCGCGTCGAGCACATCCTCGCCGAGACCGGCTACCGGCCCAACCTCGCCGCCCGCACCCTCGCCTCCGGGCATTCGGGGGTCGTCGGGGTCGTCATGCACGTCGACCCCCACCTGCTCTTCCGCGACCCGTACTTCGGGCAGCTGCTGCAGGGCATGAGCGACGAGCTCGTTGACCTGGCGGCCGGGATGATGCTCTGGCTCGGCAACCGAACGAAGGAGGAGACGCTCGACAAGATCCTCTCGACCGGCCTCCTCGATGGCGTCATCGTGACTGCTCACTTCCGGGAGGACCCGCTCGTCGACGGGCTCCTGGCATCCGACCTGCCGACGGTCCTCGTCGGGCCACCGCCGGAAGGATCGTTCCGCGAGCTACGTGGACGTCGACAACGTGCATGCCGCCGACAGCATCACCACCCACCTGATCCAGATCGGCCGCGCGCGCATCGGGCACATCACGGGCACTCGCGGCACGGTCGCGGGCGAGGACCGGATCGTCGGGTACTGCCGCGCCATGGAGCGCGCCGGGCTGCCGACCACCGATCTGCTGGTGGACGGCGACTTCAACGCTCCGTCGGGCGTCGCCGGCGCCGAGGCACTCCTCGCGCAGCACTGCGACGCGATCTTCTGCGCCAACGACTCCACGGCGATGGGCGCCCTCGAGACGATCCGCGCCCGCGGGCTCGACGTGCCCGGAGATGTCGCGCTCGCCGGGTTCGACGACCTCGACTTCGCGGCCCACCTGGACCCGCCGCTCACGACCGTCCGCCAGAGCGTCCGCGAGCAGGGCGCGGAGGCGGCCCGAACCCTGTTCCAGCTCCTCGGAGACCGCGACGGCGCGCCCCGCCGCGTGATCCTGCCGACGGAGCTCGTCATCCGCCAGTCGACCGTTGGAGGTGTGCCGCGAGCCTGAGCGCCCGAGTTGATCCACAGCGGTGGAAGGATTGGTGCATGGAACCAGGAGGAGAACCAGCATGACAACCAGCAAGCGGCTGCTTGCGCTGCTCGCCGTGGCGGGCCTCGCCGCGGCGGCATGCACGTCCGGAGCGTCGCCGACGCCGGCGCCGGCGAGCGTGACTCCCGCGGCATCGGAGGCCGCCAGCGCAGCCCCGTCGGCGACGCCGGCGGCGAGTGCCGCGGTGACCTCGTATCCGCGCGAGGAGACGATCTACACCACCGGCAAGCAGTGGGGCCCGCCCTCGACGTGGAACCCGCTCGACCCCAACGCAGCGATGGGCGTCGTGGGACTCCAGTACGAGACGCTGTTCAACTACGACCCGCTGGCCGACAAGTGGGATCCGTGGCTCGCCGAGAGCGCGACCTGGACCGATCCCACCACGTACACGATCAAGGTCCGCTCGGGCGTCACCTGGTCCGACGGCCAGCCGTTCACCGCGGATGACGTGGCCTTCACGATCGGCCTCGCCAAGATCAAGGCCGTCGGCTCCAACATCTGGGACTACGTCACGGACGCCACCGCGACCGACGGCAGCACGGTCGTCGTGAAGTTCAACAACCCGGCCTACCAGGAGTGGGCCACCTGGACCTACAACAGCCCGATCCTCCCGAAGCACATCTGGGCTTCGAAGGCCAACGAGGACATCCTCAAGGACACCAACGCCAACGGCGTCGGGACCGGACCCTACAAGTACGAGACGGCCACCCAGGACCGCATGGTCTGGAGCCGGAACGACGCCTGGTGGGGCACGGCGGCGCTGAGCCTCAGATGCAGCCCAAGTACATCGTCGACATCGTCAACGGCTCCAACAACGTTGCCCTCGGCCAGCTGATGCAGGGCGGCTTCGACCTCAGCAACAACTTCCTGCCGGGCGATCAACACCCTGGTCGACCGGGGCTACGTCTCCACCTACTTACAAGGCCGCCCCGTACATGCTGTCGGCCAACACCGCCTGGCTCGTGACGAACGACGTCAAGAAGCCGATGGACGACGCCCAGTTCCGCCTGGCCATCGCCAACGCGGTCAACGTGCCGGCCATCGTCAACAAGGTCTACGGCAACATCGTGAAGGCCGCGGACCCGACGGGCCTGCTGCCCACGTGGGACAAGTACATCGACAAGACGCAGACCGCCTCGCTCGGCTTCAAGTACGACCCCAAGAAGGCAGCCGCGCTGCTGGCCGCCGCAGGCTACAAGAAGGGCAGCGACGGGTTCGTCACCAACAAGGACGGCTCGCCGATCAAGCTCACGATCATGGTCCCCAGCGGCTGGTCCGACTGGGAGGCCGCCCGTGACGTCATCGTCAGCAGCCTGAAGGCCGTCGGGATCAACACCGAGGCCAAGATCGTCGACTACAACGGCCTCGTGGCCGCCCGCAACGCCGGCGACTTCGACCTGGCCTCAACAACGAGGTCCAGATCTCGAACACGCCGTGGACCTACTACGACTACATGTTCCGCCAGCCGATCCAGCCTGGCGCGGCCAGAACCGGAACTTCGGCCAGTACACGAACGCCGACGCCTGGACCCTGGTCCAGCAGCTGGACAAGACGCCGGTCACCGACATCGCGACCATGCAGAAGATCACCTCGCAGCTCCAGAAGATCTCCCTCACCGAGATGCCGGTCATCCCGCTCTGGTACAACGGCGCTCTGGTCGCAGGTGAGCAACGTCGTCTGGACCAACTGGCCGTCCGATGGCGGGCTCCAGGTCGTACCCCGTGACCTGGAACGGCTACTGGCAGATGGGCGCGGTCAAGATGCTCACCAAGATCAAGCTCACCCCCAAGCAGTAGTCCCTACAGAATCGGCCGCCCCTCGTTCCGTCACGGGATGAGGGGCGGCTCTTTCTGAGGCAAGGACACGAGAGCGGCGTGCGACGCTACTTCGGGCGCAAGTTCGTCATCTACCTGCTGACCTTCTGGGTCGCAGCGACGATCGACTGGATGATCCCGCGCTTCATGCCGGGCGACCCGGTCCAGGCGCTGCTGTCCCGGACTTCGGTGTCGCCGGACGCCCTGCAGGCGCTGACCGACTACTACAACAAGCTCTTCGGCCTCGATCAGCCCCTCTGGCAGCAGTACATCAACTTCTGGGTCGCCCTCGCTCCACGGCGACCTCGGGCGGAGCGTCTGGCTCTCGGGCGCCGCGGTGACGGACGTGATCATGGCCGCCCTGCCCTACACCCTCGCGCTTCTCATCCCGGCGATCCTGCTCAGCTGGTGGTCCGGCAACAAGGCCGGCGCCATCGCCGCCCGCCGCAAGCGTCTCGACGACACCGTCCTGCCGATCAGCTACATCCTGACTGCGACCCCGTACATGTGGCTGGCGATCATGCTGGCCTGGATCTTCGCCTCGGTCCTGGGCTGTTCCCGATCTCCGGCGGCTACGGCTACTCGATGGTCCCCGACGCTCTCCGTGGACGTTCATCGTGGACCTCGCCTGCGCACTGGTTCCTGCCGTTCCTGTCGCTCTTCCTCGTGATGTTCGGCGGCTGGGCGATCGGGATGCGGAACATGATCATCTACGAGCTCGACGCGGACTACGCGCGCTACCTCGACGCGCTGGGAGCCCCGTCGGGGCTGGTCCGCCGCTACGCCTACCGCAACGCGGTGCTGCCGCAGATCACCGGGCTGGCGCTCTCGCTCGGTGTCATCGTCGCCGGCGCCCTCGTGACGGAGATCGTCTTCTCGTACCCGGGCATCGGGAAGCTCCTGCTGGCGGCCGTCCAGAACCAGGACTACTTCCTGCTGCAGGGGATCTTCCTCTTCATCATCGTCGGCGTGCTCATCGCCAACTTCATCGTCGACATCGCCTACGTCATCGTCGATCCGCGGACGCGGGTCGGGATGAGCCGGGGGCACGGCATGAAGCGAGATGCGAGCCCCACATGGGCGTCGTGGCCGGGGATTCCGCCCGGGCGCCGACGGGCGGTGCGGTGCCGCTCGACGTGACCCCGCCGGCGGCCTGCCCGGCCTTGCGCCGGGCTCCGAGTCGGTGAGCCGGCGGCGCGAGATCACCTACTTCGCGCTGCGCAGCCGGAAGGTGCTCGTCTCGTGCGTCGATCCTCGCCGTGGCGCTGGCGTTCGCCGTCGTCGGCGCCGTTCTTGCGGCCGGGCGACCCGAATGCCTTCGTCGGCCCGCTCGGCGTCCCGCCCGACGCGGACCTGGTGGTTCGGGACGACGACGTTCGGCCAGGACGTCTTCGCCCAGTTCGTCCACGGGCTCGGCTCCACGTTCATCGTCGGGCTCCTCGGCGGGCGGGATCGCGGCGATCATCGGGATGACCGTGGGCTTCGTCGCCGGCTACCGGGGCGGGCGTGTCGACGAGATCCTGAACATGGTCACCAACGTCGTGCTCGTCATCCCGACGCTGGCTCTCCTGATCGTGGTCACCGCCTACATGCAGGCGCGCGGGCTCTTCCTGGAGGCCGTTCTTCATCGGCCTGACGTCGTGGCCGTGGGCGGCGCGGGCGATCCGGGCCCAGACGTTCTCCCTGAAGTCGCCGCGAGTTCGTCGACCTCGCCAGGATCAGCGGCGTCTCGAGCACGCGGGTCATCTTCCGCGAGATCGCCCCGAACATGAGCTCGTACCTGTTCCTGACGTTCATCCTCCTGTTCGGCGGGGCGATCCTCATCGCGGCCTCCCTGGACTTCATCGGCCTGGGGCCGACCGAGGGCAACGTCGCTGGGCCTGATGATGTACAACGCCGTCGCCTGGAGCGCGCTCCAGCTCGGGCTGTGGTGGTGGTTCATCCCGCCCGGCGTCGGCATCACGGCGATCGTCGGCGCGCTGTACGTGATGAACGTGGGGCTCGACGAGATCTTCAACCCGCGGCTCCGGGAGTCATGACGATGAGCCTGAAGGTCACGGACCTCCGGGTCTACTACCGGACCCTCGCCGGCGACGTCAAGGCCCTCGACGGGGTCACCTTCGAGCATCGCCGACGGCGAGATCATGGGCCTCGCGGGCGAGTCCGGCTGCGGCAAGTCGACCCTCGGCAACAGCCTGATCCAGATCGACGGACGCATGAAGCACATCGGCGGCAGCGTCCTCCTCGACGGGGTCGAGCTGCCGATCGACAGACTCCGCCGCGATGGACCGCTTCCGGTTCAACGACATCTCGATCATCCCCCAGTACGCGATGAGCGCCCTGAACCCGACCCGCAAGATCGGGCAGATGGTGGCGGAGCTCATCGAGGCGCGTGGCCGGTCATTCGCCGACCTCAGCGAGGAGCTCGAGCGACGGCTGTCGCTGGTCGGCCTCGGCGACCGACGTCCTCGACCGGTACCCGATCGAGCTGTCGGGCGGCATGAAGCAGCGCATGGTGATGGTCATCTCGACGCTCCTCAACCCGTCGCTGCTCATCGCCGACGAGATCACCTCGGCCCTCGACGTGTCGAGCCAGAAGGCGGTCGCCCAGACGCTCGTCGAGTTCCGCGATCGCGCTTTCGTCGACAGCATGATCGTGGTCACCCACGATGTCTCGATCCTCTACCAGATCGCCGACACGCTCACGGTGATGTACGCCGGCAAGCTGGCCGAGAAGGCCGCCGACCGACGTGATGATGGAGGCGCCGCTCCACCCGTACACGCGCCTCCTGATCTCGTCGCTCCCGGAGATCGGCGTCCGATTCGACGAACAGCGGCTGACCGGGATCCCGGGTTCGCCACCTTCCCTGCTCAACCCGCCGGCAGGCTGCCGCTTCCGCGACCGCTGTCCGCTGGCGTTCGAGCGGTGCGCGGAGGAGCCGCCGTTCGTCGAGGTGGCGCCGGGCCACGCCGTCGCCTGCTGGAAGGCCTCCTGAGATGCTGACCCTCGACCGGGTCGGCAAGACCTACAAGGTCGGCACGTTCGGCGGCACCGAGCTGCGGGCCGTCCAGGACGTCTCCTTCGAGCGTGGACCGCGGCGAGGTCGTGTCGCTGATCGGCGAGAGCGGCAGCGGCAAGTCCACGATCGGCCGCATGATCCTGCGCCTGCTGACGGTGAACGGCGGCTCGATCCACCTCGACGAGATGGACGTCTCGCACCTCAAGGGCGCCGCCCTGCGCGACTACTACCGGCGTGTCCAGGGCGTCTTCCAGGACCCCTTCAGCTCGTGCAACCCGATCTTCAAGGTCGATCACATCTTCTCGCTCGTGCGCGGGTCCTATTTCCGGGACCTGCCCGACGCCGCGTGGCGCGACAAGCTGGCGGCGTCGCTGGCGACCGTCAACCTGGAGCCCGGCCAGGTGCTCCACAAGTTCCCGCACCAGCTCAGCGGGGGCCAGGTCCAGCGCCTCCTCATCGCCCGGGCGCTCATCCTCGACACCGAGTACCTGGTGGCCGACGAGATCATCAGCATGCTCGATGCATCAACGCGGATCGACGTCCTGAACCTCCTCGGCGACCTCAAGGCGCAGGGGCTGGGGATCCTCTTCATCACCCACGATCTATCGCTCGGCAACTACATCAGCGAGCGGACCGTCATCCTTCGGCGCGGGCGGGTCGTCGAGATGGGCACGACAGCGCTCGTGTTCGGCAACCCGCTCCACCCCTACACGAAGATGCTGCTCGCCTCGGTCCCACACCTCCACGACCGGTGGGGGACGAAGGGCGAAGTTGCCGCCGCGTGGGCCGCCGGGGCAGAGGCCCCGTTGGAGGGACGTTGCGTCTACCACGAGGCCCTGCGAGACGGGTCCCTGCAACCCGCGGCCGTCGCGGTCGGCGCGACGACACCTCCCGTCACCACCATCCCGAGCCTCGCAGAGGTCGAGGCGGGGCACCTCGTCGGCTGCCGCCGCGGCGAGGGCGAGGCGCCCTGCTGATCGTCACGGGTCGGCCGCCCGGACTCCTCCGCGGGCGGCCGGCCCAAGCTCCCGCCGCGCCATCGCCTTCCCACCCCCCGCTGCCGCTCTCGTGGTCGCGCCCGCAGCCGACGCGCCAGGAGTGGTCGCGCCCGCCGGCAGCCGGCGCCCGGACTGGTCGCGCCCGCAGCCGGCCCGGCGGTGTGCCACACTCCCGGCCATGGGTGCCGTGCTCATGACCTGCGGCCTCGTCCTGACCGGAGTCGGCACGTGGTCGGGCTACTCGAACGCGCGCGACGCCCTGTCGTCGGCGCCGAACGAGGGGGATCCCACGCGGTCGGCGATCGAGGCGGCCCGTCCGCCGTACGCCCGGGCGGCCGTGCGCCGCTTCGCCCGCTCCGTCCTCCTCGCCATCGGCTGGCTCGTGCTCGCGCTGTATGGCCTCTTCCTCGTCTCCGCGGGCTCCGCCGTCGGAAGCCTCGCGTGAGCACCACGCCCGTCCTGCAGCGCTATGAGGCGGTCATCGGCATCGAGGTCCACTGCCAGGTGCGAACGGCCAGCAAGATGTTCTGCAGCTGTGCCGTCCCGGGCCCGGACGCCGCCCCGAACACCCACACGTGCCCGGTCTGCCTGGCCCTCCCCGGCGTCCTGCCGACGATCAACCGGGCCGCTGTCGAGCACGTCCTCACGACCGGGCTGGCGATCGGGGCGTCCGTGCCGGCCGCCACCCGCTGGGACCGCAAGAACTACTTCTACCCGGACCTGCCGAAGGGCTACCAGATCAGCCAGTACGACCTTCCGCTGGCCGCTCGCGGGTCGCTGACCGTGGACACCTCGGAGGGCTCGGTCAGCATCGGGATCACCCGCGCTCACCTGGAGGAGGACACCGCGAAGCTGGTCCACGCGACGGGAGAGGACGGGCGCCGGGTCAGCCTGGTGGACTTCAACCGCGCCGGCGTCCCGCTGATGGAGATCGTGACCGATCCGGACATCCGCACAGCCGAGCAGGCACGCCGCTACGCAGAGGAGCTGCGCCTCCTCCTGCGGACGATCGACGTCTCGGACGCCGAGATGGAGAACGGCCAGATGCGCGTGGAGGCCAACGTCTCGCTGCGGCCCCGGGGGACGCTGCCGTTCGGGACGCGAGTCGAGGTCAAGAACATGAACTCGTTGCGGGCCGTCGAGCGTGCGATCGCGTTCGAGATCGAGCGCCAGGGGGCTGCCCTCGATGCCGGCGAGCCGCTGCGCCAGGAGACGCGGGGCTGGGACGACGCCGCAGGCGCGACCTACGTGATGCGAACGAAGGAGTCCTCCGACGACTACCGCTACTTCCCGGAGCCCGACCTGCCACCCCTCCACGTCGACCCCGCATGGCTCGACGTACTCCGGGCCGCGCTCCCCGAGCTGCCGGCCGAGCGCCGCGCACGGTACGCGGGCGTCCTGGGGCTCTCGGCCTACGACGCCGCCGTCATCACGGCCGACGCGGAGATGACCGTCGCGTTCGAGGGGGTTCGCGCGGCCGGGCCCGACCTGCCGGTCAAGGAGGTCGCCAACCTGGTGACCGGCGACTACGGGCGGGCCCTCAGGGAGCTGCCGGAGCGGACGGCGGCCGGCCTTGCCGGCCGATCCGATGCGGCATCGCTGGCCCACGTCCTGCGCGAGGTCCTGGCCGGCCGGCTCAGTCGGCCCAACGCGAAGGAGGTCGTGGCCGAGCACATCGCGACGGGGCGCCCGGCAGCCGCGATCATCGCCGCAGCGCGGCTTCTCGCAGATCTCCGACGCCGGCGCCGTGGCCCGCCTGGTCGACGAGGCGATCGCCGCCAACCCGGCCGCCGCGGCCGACGTTCGGGCTGGCAAGGCCCAGGCCACCGGGTTCCTGGTCGGCCAGGTCATGAAGGCATCGCGGGGCCAGGCCAACGCTGCGATGGTGCAGGAGGCGCTGCGGGCGCGGCTCGGGACCCGGGAGGAGGAATGACGATCGTCGGCTACGGGCTGGTGGCCCTCGGCGTGGTGCTCTTCGCCGTCGGCTACGCGCGGGCCCGCGACCCGTGGCGGCGCTACCAGGCCCTCAAGGCGCGCGAAGCCAACGCCGCCCGCTACCGGGCCTGGCGGGGAGGCTCCCGGTCGGAGTCCGACGCGAAGTCGGAGGCCTCCGCGACCTCGGCGACGGTGCGTCGAGAGGCGCAGACCTGGGGCGCCGTCGCGCTCGTCGGCGCCGTCCTCGTGCTCGCCGGGTTCTTCGTCGCCGCAGGCTGACCCGTCGATGGGAGGTCGGCCGCCCGCCGGTCTTCTGCCGGGCCCGGCGCCTGCCCTCTCGCGCCGTCAGCCGCCCTGACGCCGCAGCTCAACCGACAGGCAGCGGTCCATCACCACGCCCAGGCCGCCGGCGTCGGCGATCCGGGCCGCCTCCCAGCTGACGATCCCGAGCTGCAGCCAGAGGACGGAAGCGCCCGCGGCCACCGCCTCGCGGGCGTGTGCCGGGCAATCCTCGGGGCGTCGGAAGACGTCCACCAGCTCGAACCGGCCGGTGGCCGCCACCGCGCTCGCCAGGTCGGGGTAGGCCGTCGCGCCACCGACAGTCGCGTGGCTGGGCGTGATCGGCACCGCGTCGAGCCCGGCCCGGACGAGGTCGAGGAAGACGTCGCGGGAGGGCCGACCGGGGTAATCGGAGGCGCCCACGACGGCGACGCGTGGCTGCGAGCGAAGGAGGCCTGCGATTGCGGCGTCGTCCATGACCGGGACGGGTCCGCGACCCTCCTGGAGGTCGAGGATGTCGGCGACGCGTCGCCGCTCGGCCTCGTCTGCCGTCATGGATCAGGTTGCCGACTCGCGCTCGTAGGGCTGGCCGTCGGCCGCCGGGGCAACGCTGCGGCCGACGACTCCTGCCAGGACCACGATCGTCACGATGTACGGCAGGGCTGCAAAGAACTCCTCGGGGATCGAGCTGAGGATCGATCCCAGCTGCCCGGGCGGCGGCGTCGTCCGGATCGCGATCCCGAGCGCGCTCGACGCCGCGAACAGGAGCGCGGCCGCGAATGCACCCACCGGATGCCAGCGGCCGAAGATCATGGCGGCGAGCGCGATGAACCCCCGGCCGCCCGTCATCCCGCCCACGAACTGGTTCCCGAAGTCGAGGGTGAACCAGGCCCCGGCGAGGCCCGCGAACGCTCCACCGCCGATGACGTTCTTGTAGCGCATCCGGATCACGTCGATGCCCACGGTCTCGGCCGCCTTGGGGTGCTCGCCGACGGCGCGCGTCCGGAGACCCCAGCGTGAACGGAAGAGCAGGACCTCGAGCACGACCACGAGCACGATGACGGACAGGGTGATCGGGCCCTGGTTGAGGAAGGCGTTGAAGATCCAGCCGACGCCCCACAGGCTCGTCAGCCACTCCGGCGCCACGAACGGCGCGAACTTGCCGGCCGTCGGGAGCGGGTTGGTGCTGAACAGGACGTCGAGGTAGCCCGTGACGCCGAGGGCCACGATGTTGATGATCGTGCCGCTGATGATCTGGTCGACCCGCAGCGAGACGCACAGCCAGGCGTGCACCGCCGACACGGCCATCCCGCAGGCGAGCGCCGCGAGCAGGCCGATGACGAGCGCCGGCGTCACGCCGAAGAAGGGCGAGGGATCTGCCGGCATCGCCTGGCTCACGACGCTCGCCACGAACCAGCCCGCGAATGCCGAGGCAAGCATCATTCCCTCGATGCCGATGTTGACGACGCCCGAGCGTTCGCACATCACGCCGCACAGCGCCCCCAGGGCGAGGGGGGTCGCCAGGGCGAGGATGATCGGGCCGTTCACGGTCACCACGGTGATCATGTAGTCGATGAGCTGGATGACCAGCCCGAGCACCGGGATGTCGTTCAGGCCGTTCATCGTCAGGGTGCCGTCGTCTGCCCGCCGTAGGTGCGGGTCACGGTCGCGAGCTCGTCGACCCCGCCGGCTGCGGCGCGGATTCGGAACACCCGCCGAACCACGATGTCGGCGGCCAGGAAGAAGAGGATCACGCCCTGCAGGACGTCGACCATCTGGACCGGCACGCCCGCCTGGATCTGCATCAGGGGTGCGCCCGCGCGCATGGCCCCGAGGAGCAGACCGGAGAAGACGATCCCGATCGGGTTGGCCCGCCCGAGAAGGGCGACGGTGATCGCGTCGAAGCCCACGTTCGTCGAGTAGGACGCGGCCATGTAACCCGAGACGCCGAGGATCTGGCCCGCGGCGGCGAGGCCGGCGAGGGAGCCTCCCACGGTGAGCGCCAGCATGATGAGGAAGCGGGGCCGCATCCCCGCGTAGCGGGCTGCGTCGGGGTTTGCGCCGACGGTGCGGATCTCGAAGCCGATCGTGGTCCGGTACAGGAGCCACCAGATGAACGCAGCGGCGAGGAACGGGAAGATGATGCCGAGGTGGGCCTCGTGGCCCGTGCCCTGGTTGAAGATGACCGGCAGCGCCGAGTTGCCCACATCGGCCGAGCGAGCGAAGGAGGCCCCCCCGGCCCGCAGGGGCCCCTGGATCAGGTAGGCCACGATCTGGATCGCGATGTAGTTGAGCATGATCGTGGTGACCACTTCGTGGGCACCCGTGTAGGCCTTGAGGAAGCCGGGGATGAACCCGTAGAACGCCCCGGCGGCCACCGCCGCCAGCACGGCCACGGGGACCGCCACGATCGGCGGAGCACCGGCGAGAGCGGCCCCGACCGCGGCGGCCGTGACGGCCCCGATGAGAAACTGACCCTGGCCGCCGATGTTGAAGAGGCCGGCCTTGAAGCAGAAGCCCACCGAAAGGCCGACCAGGATGAGTGGCGCGGACGCCACCAGCGTGTCGACAATCGCGTTGATCGAGCCTATCGAGCCCTGAATCAGCGCCGCGTAGGTCTTGAGCGGCAGGAGCGGGTCGAAGTAACCGACCGCGAGGGGGCTCGTGACGATGATGACGACGGCGCCCACGAGCAGGGCAAGGACGATCGCGCCCGCCGGGACGGCCAGCAGGGTACGCAGCCGTGCGATCATCCGGCGACCTCTCGGACCGGCATGTCGCCATCCGATGCGGCCTCCCCACGCCCACCCGTTGCCATCAGGAGGCCGACGTGCTCGCGGTCGGCGCCCCGCGCGTCGAGCAGCGCGACGAGCCGGCCCCGGTACATGACCCCGATCCGGTCGGACAGCTCGAGGATCTCGTCGAGCTCGGCCGACACGAGGAGGATGGCCGTGCCCGTCTCTCGCTTCCTGATCGTCTGGCGGTGGATGAACTCGACGCTGCCGACGTCGAGTCCGCGGGTCGGCTGGTCCAGCACCAGGAGCCGCAGCGGGCGGTCGAACTCGCGAGCGACGACGACCTTCTGCTGGTTGCCGCCGGAGAGCGTCCCCGCCACCACGTCCGGCGACGGAGTCCGGACGTCGAACTCCTCGATCGCCTCGATGGCGCGGCCCCGGATTGCCGAGTCATCGCGCCGGAGGCCCCGGGCGTACGGGGCGGCGTAGTAGTCGGTCAGGATCAAGTTGTCGGCGATGGGGAACGAGAGCACCAGCCCGAACCGGTGGCGATCCCCCGGCACGAACGAGACGCCCAGCCGGTGGAGCTCACGTGCCCCCGCGCGCGTGACGTCGGCCTCGTCGAGCGTGATCCGGCCGGCCGACGGTCGGCGGAGGCCGGTGACAGCCTCGACGAGCTCCTCCTGCCCGTTGCCGGCGACGCCGGCGATGCCGAGGATCTCACCGGCGCGGACCTCGAAGCTCACGTCTGAGACGGCATCGCGGCCGCGGTCTGTCTTCACCGACAGGCCCTCGACCTTCAACACCGCGGCGGCGGGATGGCTCTCGCCCCGGTCGACGGTCAGCTGGACCTCGCGCCCGACCATGAGCTCCGCGAGGTCGTCCTCGTTCGTCTCGGACGGCAGGCGCTGGCCGACGACCCGGCCCCGCCGGATCACGGTGATCCGGTCGGCGATCTCCAGCACCTCGTACAGCTTGTGGCTGATGAAGATGATGCTGTGGCCCTCGTCCCGCAGGCTGCGCAGGACGGCGAAGATCTCGGTCGTCTCCTGGGGCGTGAGGACGGCGGTGGGCTCATCGAGCACCAGCACGCGGGCCTGCCGGTAGAGGGCCTTGAGGATCTCTACCCGCTGCTGCCAGCCCACGGAGAGCTGGCCGACCTTCTCGTCGGGATCGATCTCGAAGCCGAACCGGGCCCCGAGTTCCCGGATCCTGCGGCGGGCCTCGGCGCGGTCGAGGAAGATGGCATTTGCCATCGTCTCCGCGCCCAGGAGGATGTTCTCGGCGACCGTGAGGACCGGGACCAGCATGAAATGCTGGTGAACCATGCTGATGCCGCGCGCGATGGCGTCGGATGGCCCGGCGATCCGGACGGCCTCGCCGTCGAGGAGGATCTCTCCCTCGTCGGGCCGCGCCAGGCCGTAGAGGATGTTCATCAGGGTCGTCTTGCCGGCCCCGTTCTCGCCCAGGAGGGCGTGGATCTCGCCGGGCGCGATCTTCAGGTCGATGTGGTCGTTGGCGAGGACGCCGGGGTAGCGCTTCGTGATCGCCCGCATCTCGAGGGCGGGCGCGATCACGGGGACCGATGTTGGCGAGGCGTCTGTCGTCACGGGCAGATCCATCCTCGATGAGTCGAGCGAGCCGTCGCTTGTCGCGACGGCTCGCTCGGAAGTGCTACCGGTGGATCAGGGCTGTCCCTTGGTGTTCTTGCAGTAGCCGAAGCTGTCCTCCACGCAGGCCTGCAGGGTGCCGGCCTTCATGTCGGCCACGGCCTTGTCGATCTTCGCCTGCAGATCCGTGCTGATGAGGCTGGCGGAGTCGTGGTACGGCGACAGGCCGACCGAGTCGGTGGTGATGTCGAGGTGCAGGGTGCCGCCCACGGCCGTGCCGGCGCCAACCCGCTGGATCGCGTCGGAGACGGCCTTGGTGAGCTTCTTCTCGGCGCTCACGACGGTGCAGGCCTTTGTGGCCGGCGTCGAGAGGAACTGGTCGACGTCGACGCCGATCGCGGAGATCTTGGCGTCGCAGGCGGCCTGGAGGACGCCGTTGCCGGTGGCGCCCGCGACCTGGAACAGGACATCCAGGTCCTTGAACGTCGCAAGCTGCTGCTGGGCGAACGCCTTGCCGCCCGCCGGGTCGGCGAACGCCGCCGCGTTGGCGGTCGGCGAGATGTAGACCAGCTCGACCTTGATGTTCGGGTTGACGGCCTTGGCGCCGTTCAGGTAGCCGATCATGTAGTTCGGCACCGCGGGCACGGAGGCCGTGCCGCCGATCGCCATGATGTGGCCGGTCTTGCTGATCCCGGCGGAGACCATGCCCGCGAGGTAGCCCGGCTGCTGCTCCTTGAAGGTCAGGCCCTGGTAGTTGGGCAGGAGCTTCGCGGCATCGCCCTTGCAGCCGAAGTTCGGGTCCGGAGCGCCGGTTTCCGTCACGCACGGTGACTGGTCGACACCGATGAACTTGATCGTCGGGTTGGCCTTGGCAGCGACGGTGGTGTCGCTGGTGGCGGCGAAGCCGACCGTCACGATGACGTCGAACTTCTGGTCGACGAAGGACTGGATGTTCGGCTTGATGTCGGCCGACACGGTGCTCTGGGCCGACTTCGGCTCGGGTGCCCCGATCGCCTTGGCGCCGGCCTGGGCTCCCTCCCACGAGTACTGGTTGAAGTTCTGGTCGTTGAGCTTGCCGACGTCGGTCACGAGGCCGATCTTCAGCGAGCCTGGCCCCGGGGTGGCCGCGGCGCTACAGGCGCCGACCACGATGGCCAGCGCTGCCAGCAGGCCAAGCCCAGCATAGCGGGTACGCATGCGTCCTCCTGTCCATGCGCCGAGGTGTCCCGGCGGACCTCGGCGCGACCGGCCCCGGCGGGGCCGGGCTTCTCCTCGGGCGCGTCCTCCCGCACCTGGGGGCACGGCGGACGAGCCCACGGTCACATGACCGCCCCAAGCATAGGCGCTCTTGAGCCCGCCCTGCGCGGTTGAGGGCGCGCGTCTCCCCGTCGCCGTCCCGGCAGTGACGCCGCGAATCGTGGCACCATGCGCAGGGTCTGCTGGACGGATCGGGAGGGGATCATGGCGATTCGGGTGCTCCTGCTGGTGGGAACGCGCAAGGGCGCGTTCGTCGTCGAGTCCGATGAGGGACGGCGATCCTGGTCCATCCGGGGCCCCCTGTGCGAGGGCTGGCCGGTCCACGACATCAGCGTCGACCGGGCGACAGGCGCGATCTACGCGGCGGCCGGGAGCCCCTGGTACGGCCCCGCGGTCTGGCGCTCCGACGACCTCGGCGAGACGTGGACGCACTCGTCGGCCGGCCTGACCTACGGCGAGGACGGTCCCGCCATCCCCACCGTGTGGAACGTGACTGCCGCCCACGGGTCGGTCTTCGCCGGCGTCGAGCCGGCCGGCCTCTTCCGAAGCGACGACGCGGGCGCGACGTGGACCCATGTCGTCGGCCTCACCGCGCACCCCTCGCGCCCGGAGTGGCAGCCAGGGAACGGCGGGCTCATCCTCCACACGATCATCCCCCACGCCACGGACCCACGCCGGTTGTGGGTGGGGATCTCGTCGGTGGGAGCCTTCGAGACCCGGGATGGCGGGGCAACCTGGAAGACCCGCAACACGGGCGTCCGCGCCGGCTTCATGCCCGATCCGTACCCGGAGTTCGGGCAGTGCGTCCACAAGATGGTGAACGCGACCGGCGAGCCGGAGTCGCTCTACCAGCAGAACCATTGCGGCGTCTATCGCTCGGAGGATGGCGGGGCGTCGTGGACCGAGATCACGGCTGGGCTTCCGTCCGAGTTCGGCTTCCCGATGGTCGCCCATCCGCGCGACCCGGCCACGGCCTGGGTCATTCCTCTCAACGGCGCCGACCGCGGGCGCTTCGTCCCGGATGCGGCGGCGGCCGTCTGGCGCACCCGCGACCGGGGCGCGAGCTGGGAGCGACTGGCGGGCGGCCTGCCGCAGCAGGACGCGTACCTCGGCGTGCTCCGCGAAGCCATGGCGGTCGATCGCCTGGATCCCGTGGGTGTGACCTTCGGGACCAGCAACGGCGAGCTCTGGACCAGCGTCGACGAGGGCGTCACGTGGACCCAGGTCGCGGCGCACCTGCCCGACATCTGGTCGGTCGAGGCCGTCGTCACCGGGGTGTGAGGCGCGCCGTGCCGACCGTGGTCCTGCCCCGCTCGCTCGTCGCTCTCTTCCCTGGCGCCGAGCGCCGAGTGGACGTCGATGGCTCGACTGTCGCCGAGGTCGTCGCGGCGCTCGACCGCCGCGTGCCCGGGATGGCCGACCGCCTCCTCGAGCCGGGGCCGGCGATCCGCCGGCACCTCAACGTGTTCGTGGACGGCGAGCGCGCCGCGCTCGCGACGCCCGTCCCAGCCGCCGGCCTGGTGCATGTCATCCCGGCGGTCTCAGGCGGGTAGGGGAGCGGCGTTATCGCTCTGCGCCGCACCTGCCGGGGCGGCACCCTGGCTCAGGGCTCCCCGCGGTGGAGCTCGTCGAGGCGCCGGTCCGAGATCCCCAGGTGGTGGGCCAGCTCGTGGCGCAGCGTCTCCTCGACCCCGGCCACGAGGGCCTCGGGCGTGCGGTGGACACGCTCGAGCGGGCCCCGGTAGAGCGTGATCACGCTGGGGACCGCGGCGTGGCCGGCACCGAGCACGGTCCGCGGCACGCCGCGATAGAGACCGAAGAGACCGGTAGCGCCAGTCGACGCGAGCTCCTCCGGCGTCGCCTCGTCGGCGACGACGATCGCGACGGTCGCCAGCTGGGCCCGGTAGTCGTCGGGCAGCCGCTCGATCGCCGCCGCGAGGGCCGAATCGAAGGGGTCGGCCTCGTCGAGGACGTCGAGTTCCGGCTCAAGGTTCATGGGAGGCGCAGCGTATCCCAGGGAGTCCTCGCGGTGCTGCGCCGCGAGCGTCAGCTACGCCAGCCGAACCCGTCGATGGCGATGGTGCGTCGCCCATAGGTCGCCAGGGAGGTGATCGTCACCGTGTGATTACCGTTCGCCAGCGCTCTCGAGAAGAGCACGACCCGGTAGTGCCGGCCGGTCTCGCGCCGGCCGCCGTAGTAGCCGGTGTCGACAACCCAGCTGCGCCCGTCGATCGTCACCCGCAGCCGGCCGTAGGTCCGCGAGGTCGAGCCGAGCAGCGCGAAGGAGGAGCCCCGGAACCGGACCGTCATTCGGGCACCGTACGTCGTGGTCGCGGTTGCGGTCCCGCGGAAGTAGACGGCGCTCCGCCACCGAAGGCTGCCCGAGGTGAATGACGCTACACGGTCGTCCGACGGGATCACGACGACCGCCTCGCGCCAGGCGCTGGCGTTGCCGGCGGCATCGCGTGCGCGCACGTCGACATACCAGGTTCCGGCCGCCAGGCCGGCGAACGAATGGGAGGTCCCGGTGAGGCCGGTGACAGCCGACCACGCTCCGCCCGCGCCCCTCTTCGTCCGGATCTCGTACCCGCTAACGCCGACGTTGTCCGTCGCCGACCAGGCGGCCGCGAAGGCCCCGCTCGTGCTCGTTACCAGGCTCGGGGCGGACAGCGCTGTCATCGAGGGTGCGGTCTGGTCGGGCGGCGGCGCCGGGGGCGGAGGCGGAGGAGGGGGCGCCGGGGGCGGCGGGGGCGGCGGCGGACGGCGACGCGGCGACGGCCGCGGCCGCATCGACGAGGCCGTAGCCGAAGACGTCATCGCGCGCGGCTGTCCCAAGGTCCCGCGCCGTGGTCTCGAGGGTGGCCTCCACCTGGTCCGGGGTGTCGGACGGGTGTGCCGAGAGGACGAGCGCCGCGATCGCGGCGACGTGCGGGGTGGCCATCGAGGTCCCGTCCATTAGCCCGTAGCACGACAGCGAGCCCGAGCAGCCTTGCACGATTGGCGCGAGCGTCGACTCGATGCCCACGCCGGGCGCGCTGATGTCGACGAACGCGTTCGCGTTGCTGAACGAGGCATGCGAACCAGCGTTGTCAGTGGCGCCGACGCAGATGACGTGATTGAAGGCACACGGGTAGTCGACCGTCGAGTTGCCATCGTTGCCGGCAGCCGCGACAATCGTGACGCCGGCGGCGTGGGCCGCGTCGATGGTCGGCTGAGCCGCGGCCGCAGCCTCCGGGGCGATGACGCCGCCGATGCTCAGGTTGATGACCTTGGCGCCGTGGGCCACCGCGTAGTCGATGGCGGAGAGGAAGTCGTTGAAGGAGCCGGACCCGGACGCGTCGAGAGCCTTGATCGGCATGATCGCGACGCCGGGTGCGATGCCGGCGATCCCGAGGTTGTTGTTCGCCTGGGCCGCGATGGTGCCTGTCACGTGCGTGCCGTGGCCATAGTCGTCGACCGCCCCGGCCGTTCCCGTGATGACGTTCCAGGGGCTGACGAAGGTGGTACCGGCCAGGTCCTGCTGGTTCGTCGTGGTGCCGGTATCGATGATCGCGACGATCACCGAGGGCGAGCCGGTGGTCGTCTGCCAGGCCGTCGGGACGCCGATAGCCCCTAGGTCGGCCTGATGCGAGGCGTACAGAGGATCGTCCGGGGGGCCGGATGCCGGCCAGGCGTCGGTCGTCAGCCGCGCATCCGGTATGACGGCCGCGACGCCCGGGTCCGCCCGCAGTTGGGCAGCCAGCGATCCGGCGGTGCCGGGTCGGGCGACGACGAGCGAGCGCCGGCCGGCGCGACCGGTCACCGTCGTGGCAGTGGCGATCCGCCCATCGGTGAGATGCGGCCCGTGCCCGGCCTTCCAGAACACGATGAGCCGGCCACCGGGAGCGCCCGCGTCGGCGGCCCGCACGGCCTGCGGCCCGGCGCCGGGGGCGAGCCCGATCGCGACCAGCGCTGCGACGACCGCGAGGACCGCCGCCCGGGGACGACTGCGCAGAGGGGTCATCGGGAGTCCGCCGGCCCGCGGACGCGAGGGTTGCCCGACCCGGCCGGGCGGGCGTTGGTGGTCGACCTGCGGACCGATCCCCTCATCACGGGTGACCCTACCCGACAATGTCCGATCGCGGGAATGGCCGATTGGTACCGGGCACCGCGACCGTTCCGCAGCGCCGGATCGCGGTCGCCACCTCGCGCGGCGTCAGTCGCGGTTCGAGGTCGGACCGTGGAGCCAGAGTCCGATCGTCGCGGGGGCGACCGTCCGAGCGACCACGTTCCGGACATCCGCGGCGAGGCTGTCGAGGTCGACCTCGTCGCGCATCTGGGCGGTGAATGCGGCGACCGTCCGCTCGGCGTCATAGCGCGAGCGGTTGAACCCGTGGCCTACGGAACGCTCGACGCGACGGCGCAGCGGCTGGAACAGAGCGGCGACCACGAGCGTCGATGCCGCCACAGCCACCGTGTTGCCGCCGATGAGGGGTGTCAGCAGCGCCTGGAACAGGAGGTTCGCGCCGGCGAAGACGATCGCCATCGTGAACGTGACGACCGCATAACCGATCGTCCGACTGACGATCCTGTCGATCTCGTACAGGTGATACCGGAGGATCGCGATGCCGATGGCGACCGGCAGCGCGAGGTAGGCCAGGAAGCCGATCGCCCAGAACAGGAGCGCCAGCCACGACTCGCTGGACCCGCGGATGAGCGCCGGCGGGAAGGCGAAGGCGGCTACCCCGGCCACGGCCAGCAGCCACTTGACCTGCTGCCGCTGGACGCGATCGCCACGCTGGAACCTGGCCCAGATGGCGATCCCTGCGGCGCCGAGGCCGAAGACGATCGACCCGACGGTTGCCAGCTCGAGCAGCCCCATGACTGCACCGAGATCCCCGGGACCAAATATCAACGAGACAAGCCCGGAGAGAGCAGCCGCGACCATGCCGACAACGGTCACGGCGACCGCCAACCGGAAGCGGGGGACGGCAGGTGGCCATCGGGGAATACGAGAGGGATACCGATGAGGGCGATCACGAACGGGGCGGTATAGGCGAGGTCACCCAAGGCCGAGGCGACGGCAGCGCCGGGCCATTGCGGCGCGGCCGATGCGCCGAGGCTCGCGTACGTGAGGAGGCCGATGCCAGCGGTCTGGGCGGTCGCCGTGGCGAGGAGCAGAGCGCCGACCCGGTTCTCGGGAACGCGGCGGACGAGTAGCGCCCCCATCGCCGCGAAGACCCCGACGGCGATCCCGAACAACACGGTCGACAGCGGATCCGCCTGCCCCGGCGCCGCGTCAACGAGGCCGACGACGCCGAGGAATGCATACCCGACGACGTCGAGGGCGGCGATCACGATTGGGGCTGCGCGCCGTCTCATCGGCCGCGGCCCCGAGCGGCAGCCGGACCGAGCATCTGGCGGGCGCGAGCATCGCGATGGGCCGTCACGTCGGCAGCATACGCGGGCCATCGTTCGCGAAGCGTTACGGAACCACCGACGGCCCTGACGCCGCGTCCGAGCGCCTGCCCGCATTGAGCGCGCCCTGGTAGACGATGCCGTCGTTACGACGTTCGTCGATCTCGAGAAAGCCGTAATGATTCCTGGACGCTCGACGCGGATGCTCCCGGTCACGGCGAGTCAAGCGGGAAACGTGGATCTCACCGAGACCAGCTCGAGCGATCCACCTCCGTCCCTGCCCCGCACCGCCGTTCCGCACCGGCCGTCAGGCCGGGATCGAGGACAGGAGGTCCAACCCATGGGGCGCCGACTCGTCACCCTCGCGGCCGCGGCATTCGTGCTTGCCTTCAGCGTCGCACCGGTCCTGGCCGAAAGCCGGGTCGACTCACACGGCAGCAGCCGCGCTCCTCACTGGACCGTCATCCAGGACAACATGGCGGACATCACCGGGATGGGCCCGGTCGCCTGTGGCAGCCGGTTGTACACGGTGGTCCATGGGTCGGTGCACTTCGTGTGGCTCAAGCAGGGGACCGTCGGAATCGACGGCGTCGCCCTCACCGACGGCAAGGGCACGGAGGATTGGACCATGCTGAACGTGACTGTCGTTGACCAGGATGGCCGGGTCCACCGCGTGGAGGGCAGGCAGCACGTCTCGGCGTCCTTCAGCGCGGGCCAGAATATCGATCTCGGCCCGATCGACAGCTACCGCATCACGGTCGACATCCGCATCGAGGGCACCCGCGACGGCCACCAGGTCGTAGCGCGTTGGCTCCCCGACGGCTCGTTCGTCGTGCTCTCGGACAGGGGCACGTGCACTGATCTCACGCTCTTCGGATAGCGGCTCGGCCGGCCGGGCCATTGGCACGACGCCCCCGGGATTTGGGGGGCGTCGTGCTGTCCCGGCCAAGCGCGCGGCTGACTGCTGGATTGATCGCCACCTCGCGACCTGTCGATCGAAGTCGGCTCCGTTGGGATTGGCCGGGGCGGCGACAAGCCGCCCTCGGGCGTCGCGCAGACTTCCAGCCCTGCCCGGTCGGGCCCCGACGTCTCACCATCTCCCATTGACCGAGCCTAACCGGTCGCAGCGCCGGTAGTCCACCGCTCCCTCTGCGGAGCGCCGGGCAGAAGAGCCTTGACGAGCCACGGACAGAGGACCACGATGCGCGGATCCGGTGGGAGCTCGCTGAAGGGGGACGCGTCATGACTTGGCGCTTGGACGGCACCTACTTCGAGAACTGCAATTGCGAGGTGGGCTGTCCCTGTACCGTCGCCGACTTCTCGGTCCCCGCGGACCATGATCGGTGCGTGTTTCTGATGTCCTTCCACGTCGACTCCGGCAAGATCGACGACGTCGACGTCAGCGGTCTGACTGTCGGCGTCTTCGGAGATACGCCCGCCATGATGGTCGAAGGGTCATGGAAGGTCGGGCTGTTCATGGATGCCAAGGCATCGGAGCAGCAGGGAGCCAAGCTCGCCGGTGTCTTCAGCGGGCAGATGGGCGGTCCCATGGCCGGCCTCGTGCCGTTGATCTCCGAGATGCTCGGGGTGGAGTCCACGTCGATCGAATACCGCAACGACGGACGGCATCACAGCGTGAAGATCGGCGATGGTGTGTCGATCGAGATCGACGACATCGCCTCGCCGCTCGATCCTAGCGCCGCTGCGCCGATCCTGACCGGCGTGCATCACCCGGCCGCTTCATCGCTGACGGTCGCTCGCGGGACCGCTTCGCGCGTCTCCGCATTCGGCTACGAGATCGACCTGACCGGCAAGAGCGGGTTCTCGGCGCCATTCTCGTGGGCGGGGTAGCCGGCTCTCGGTCCATCTGGCGCCTGACTCCACAGGCGGCCGTCCTCCTCATCACTGCGGCCATCGCCTGGGTCGCGATCATCACGTGGTCGCAGCAGAGTGGGCCCATGACCGGAACCATGGGCCTGGCGCTGCCGGCCTACCTGGTCGCCTGGACGGTGATGATGGCCGCGATGATGCTGCCGTCGGTGGCGCCCGTCGCGTCCCTGTACGCCCGGTCGATCTCCGGGCGGCGCGCCATGCGCTTGACCTTGTTCACGGTCGGCTACCTGGTCGTCTGGGCATCGGCAGGCCTCGTCGCGTTCGCGCTCGGTTCGCTCATCGCCGGGCTGGCCGAAGGAGATCCGCGACTTGGCACGGCCGCGGGCGTGGCCGCATACCTGGCGTGCGGCGTGTACCAGCTGTCGCCACTCAAATACCGGTGCCTGGCCCACTGTCGGTCGCCTCTCTCACTGTTCTTCCACTACAGCTCCTTTCAGGGGCCCCTGCGTGACCTCCGGGTAGGCGCGCATCACGGCGCCTACTGTCTGGGCTGCTGCTGGGGGCTGATGGTCGTGCTGCTCGCCCTGGGCGCGATGAGCGTCGTCCCGATGCTGATCCTTGCGGCGGTGGTCATCACCGAGAAGCTCTGGTCGAAGGGTGAGGCCTTTTCGCGGCTCGTCGGGGTCATCTGCCTGGGCCTGGCGGCCGCGACGATCTGGATCCCCGGGCTGGCGCCTGGATTCATGACGACGATGTCAGGCATGTAGATCGGCTGGCCGTCGCCCGCCGGGCACCTCCCGCCCCGGCTGCCAGCGACGCTGTAGGACATGCACACCGTCGTCCACGTCCAGTGGGACGCCGGAGGGCATCCGTCGTTCAAGGTGGCGCGGGGAACGCGACCGTCTTCGCTCGCACCCGCGTATCCGCAAGGCGCTCCGAGCGTAGGGCGGGCGGCCGGACCCGTAGCGCCGTGGGCCCAGGTGTCGGCTGGGGCGTCGGTCGGTCTCCCGGTCGCGCGGCTACCATTGACCTCCCGTGACGACCCTCGCGCCCGAAGACTTCTCCATCTCCACGTCCACTCCGAGTTCTCCCTGCTCGACGGGCTCGGGCGGATCGGCGACCTCGTGGACGAGGCCGAGCGGCTCGGATTCGACTCCCTGGCCCTGACCGACCACGGCGCCCTGTACGGCGCGGTCGCCTTCTACCAGGCGGCGAAAGCCAAGGGGATCAAGCCGATCATCGGCGTCGAGACCTATGTCGCCCGGCGCTCGATGCGGGACAAGGAAGGGAAGGCCGACGCCCAGCCGTTCCACCTCGTCCTGCTCGCGAAGGACCTCGTCGGGTACCGCAACCTGAACCGGCTCCTCACCGACGCCCACCTCGAGGGCTACTACTACAAGCCGCGCATCGACCGCGAGCTGCTGGCCCGCCACGCCGAGGGCCTGGTCGGCCTCTCGGCCTGCCTCGGCGGCGAGATCCCGAAGGCGCTCGAGGTGGACGACTGGGAGCAGGCCCGCCGCCTGGCGGGCGAGTACGGCGACATCTTCGGCAAGGGCAACTTCTTTCTCGAGCTCCAGGACCACGGCATCCCCGAGCAGGCGCGCCTCAACGAGCAGCTCCTGCGCCTCGGCCCGGAGGCTGGCCTGCCGCTCGTCGTCACCAACGACCTCCACTACGTCCACAAGGCCCAGAACGAGGCCCACGACGTCCTGCTCTGCGTGGGGACCGGCAGCAACCTCGACACGCCCGGGCGGATGAAGTTCGAGGGCGCCGAGTTCTACCTCAAGTCGGCCGCCGAGATGGCGGCCCTCTTCCCCGACCAGCGCGAGGCACTCCTGGCCAGCCGCCGGATCGCCGAGATGGTGGACCTGGCGCTGCCGCTGGGTCAGCTCCGGATCCCGCACTTCCCGGTCCCGGAAGGCGAGACCGTCGAGAGCTGGCTGCGCGCCGAGTGCGAGCGGGGCCTCGCCCGCCGCTACGGCGCCGTGACGCCCGAGCTCCAGGCCCGCCTCGACTACGAGCTGGGCGTCATCACCCGCATGGGCTACGCCGGCTACTTCCTGATCGTGGCCGACTTCGTCCGCTTCGCCCGGGAGCAGGGGATCCAGACGACCTGCCGGGGAAGCGCGCCGGGCTCGATCGTGACCTACACCCTCGGCATCACGCCGGTGGACCCGATCCACTACCAGCTGCCGTTCGAGCGCTTCCTCAACCCCGATCGGGTGACGATGCCCGACATCGACGTGGACTTCGAGGACGGCCGGCGCGACGAGGTCATCAACTACGTCACCCGCAAGTACGGCGCCGACCACGTCGCCCAGATCATCACCTTCGGGACGATGCTGGCCCGGGCAGCGATCCGCGACGTCGGGCGCGTTCTCGGCAGCTCGTACGGCGACGTGGACCGGATCGCCAAGGCGGTCCCGAACCAGCTGGGCATCCGGCTCGACGAGGCGCTCGAGATCAGCCCGGCCCTCAATGAGATGTACACCGGCGACCCGGCTGTCCGGCGGATCATCGACTTCGCCAAGCAGCTCGAAGGGCGTCGCGCGCAACGCCTCCACCCACGCGGCCGGCGTGGTGATCAGCCGCGAGCCGCTCACCGAGCTGATGCCGCTCCAGCGCGCGACGAACTCCGACGCCGCGATGACCCAGTACGAGATGCACGGGATCGAGGCGCTGGGGCTCCTGAAATTCGACTTCCTGGGCCTCTCGAACCTGACCATCCTGCGCGCTGCTGTGGACCTCATCCGCGAGCACCACGGCGTCGAGATCGACCTCGAGCAGATTCCTCTGGACGACCCGAAGACGTTCGAGCTCCTGGCCTCGGGCGAGACGACCGGCGTCTTCCAGCTGGAGTCGGCAGGGATGCGGCGCTACATCCGCGAGCTGCGCCCGACCTCGGTCTACGACCTGGCCGCGATGGTCGCGCTCTACCGGCCGGGCCCGATGGACAACATCCCGGCCTACATCCGGCGCAAGCACGGCCAGGAGAAGGTGACCTACCTGCACCCGCTCCTCGAGCCGTTCCTGGAGCGGACCCACGGGATCTTCGTCTACCAGGAGGACATCATGGCCGCCGCGACCGCCCTGGGCGGCTTCAGCGGCCCCGAGGCGGACACCCTTGGCTACGCGATCCGCAAGAAGAAGTCGAGCGTCCTGCGCTCGATGAAGGACCAGTTCGTCACCCAGGCGGCCGAGCGCGGCGTCCGCCCCGAGACGATCGACGCGGTCTTCAAGGCCTTCGAGCCGTTCGAGCGCTACGGCTTCAACAAGGCCCACGCGACGACCTACGGCCTGGTCGCCTACCAGACGGCCTACCTGAAGGCGAACTACACCGTCGAGTACATGGCCAGCGTCCTCACGGCATTCCGCGACAACGCCGAGAAGGTCGCCGCCGCTGTCGCCGAGTGCCGGCGCCTCCGGATCGCCGTCCTGCCGCCCGACGTCCATGCCAGCCACCTCGAGTTCACGGTCGAAGGCGAGTCGATCCGCTTCGGGCTGCTCGCCGTCAAGAACGTGGGCACCGGGCGCCATCGAGTCGATCATCGCGGCCCGCGAGGAGGGTGGCCGGTTCCGCTCCTTCGCCGACTTCTGCAACCGGATCGACCTGCGCCTCGTCAACAAGCGCGTCCTCGAGTCGCTCGTCAAGGTGGGCGCGCTGAGCGCCCTTCGGCCATCCGGCCCAGCTCCTCCTCGCCCTCGACGACGTCCTGGCGGCGGCCCAGGCCGACCAGCGCGAGCGCGCCTCGGGCCAGATCAGCTTCTTCGACCTGGCGGCCGAGCCGTCCTCCCTGGAGGCGCCACTCCCGGAGCCACCGAGGTCCCGGTCCGGGAGCGCCTGCGCTGGGAGAAGGAGCTCCTCGGTCTCTACCTCTCGGATCACCCGCTCGGCGAGGTCGCGGAGCACATCGGGCGCTTCGTCACCGCGTATTCCGGCGACCTGAAGGATGAGACGCTCGACGGCCAGCGGATCGTGGTCGGCGGCGTGGTGACCGGCGTCCGCGCGGTGGTCACGAAGGCGCGCTCGTCGATGGCCGTGGTGACGCTGGAGGACCTCCAGGGCTCGGTCGAGGTGGTCGTCTTCCCGCGGCTCTACGAGCAGACGGCCTCCACCTGGCAGGACGGCGCGATCGTGCTGGTGGCCGGCCGGATCGACCACCGCGGTGAGGAGGTCTCGCTGCTGGCTGACCTCGTCCGCGACTTCGACACTGCTGCTGCCTCAGGGGAGGGGGCCTTTGCGGCCGAGGTGGCGGCCGGTGAGCGCGGTCGTGGGCGCGGGCGGCCCACGGGCAACGGGAACGGCGGCCCCCTGGGCGGCAACGGCAACGGGAGCGGCCACGGAACCGCGGGCGGTCCTCGACGGAGCGCCCCGGCGGACAGTGCCGGTTTGGCGCCCTCGGTCTCGCCGCTCCGGGAGGTCGAACTGGCCTCCCGGTCGGATCCCGGCGGTCCCCCGGCACGTCGGCCCACCGGCGCCCGGAGCCGGTCCCCGGCGCCTCAGAGCCGCCCGATCTCGTGGCCGTGGCGCCGAACCGCGAGGAGCCGCCGCTCCCCGACGAGGCGCGGGAGGCCGCGCTCCTGGCCGCGACGGCGCCGACTCTCGCGCGCGAGGCCGGACCAGGCGGGCGCCTGCACCTCCGCTTCGCCGCGGGGCTCCCAACCGACGACCTGCAGGCGGCGATGGCTCGAGGTGCGCGACGTCCTGCGCCGGCGGCCGGGAGCCACGCCGGTCACGATCCACCTGCCCCAGGGTGCCGGGAAGCCCGCGCTCCCCATGGAGCTGCGGGTCGGCGTGGCCTACGACGCCGAGCTCGTCGCCGAGGTGGGCCGGCGCCTGCGGCCGGGCGTCGTGGAGCTCGAGCTCGTGGGCGATCGGGAGCCGGCGGCCACGTAGCGCGGGCGACGGGGCGCTGTCGGTCCAGTGCGTCGGACGCCGAGGCGGTGGCAGGAGGCGCCCCGCCGTCGGGGCGCGGCGGTCAGCTGCCCTGGACGGCCCGGATCGCGCGGACCACCGAGAGCTGCTCGCGGTGCTCGGCGCGCACCGCGTCGAAGTCGGCCGGCTCGATGTCGAGCTCGCTGGCGATCTCGTCGAGGACCGCGGTCTCCTCGGCCGAGATCTCGTCGTCCGCCGCCGCCACCTGGAAGCAGGCCCGCATCACGCCGAGGCGCTGCTCGGGCGTGGAGACGCGCTTGAACTCGCGGGTCACGAGGTAGTCCTCGGTCGAGCCGAACAGGCGGGCCTGCTGCCGGGCGATCTCGACGACGATGACGGCCTCGGCCTCGGTGACCCCGGTGCGCTCGACGAGGGTCTTCTCCATGACGGCGACCTCGTCGTCGCTGATCACCATGTCGGCGTTCGCGGCGCGGCTGAGCACGTAGGCGGCTCCGGCGAGCAGGCGGGCGCGGTCCGCCGGCAGCGCCTCGAGCTGGGCGACGACGCGGCGCACCGTGAACGTCTCGGCGTCGGCCTCGGGGGCAGCCGGGGCCGGTGCGGCCGGGGAAGAGGCATGGGCGTCTGCGGGGGCGGCGTCTCCGCCGAACAGCCGGTGGATGAAGGACATCGAGCGCTCCGTTCGAGGTGAGATAGGTGGAGCGTAGCGCAGGAGGCGGCCGTGGGCGCGCCAGCGACCCGCGAGGAGCAGGTGTCAGTCGCCCGACTGCTGCGACCGGAGATCGAGGCCGAGCTGAACGCCCGTGGCCGGCGTGTCGGGGGCCGGCGCACGGCCCCGCCGCCGTCGACGCCGGACCGCCGGGACTCCGTCGGCCAGCAGCGGTGCGCCGACGACCACGGCCAGGCGTTCGGCAAGCGGCCACCAGTCGAACGAGTCGGTGATCTGCGACGCCGGAATCGACACGAGATGCTCGGGCCGGATGAAGCGCGGGAGCATCTCGTCGAGGAGCACCTCGATCTCGTCCCGGAAGGAATCGTTCGTGCTCCTGATCCCGTCGCCGCGGAGGGCGATGTCCGGCGTGAGGCGCACGACAAGGTCGTACGTGCGTCCCCAGTTCCGTACCAGCGGCTCCACGTCGAAGCGATCGGTGCCTCCACACGAACGGAAGTAGTAGGCGTAGTTGTCCACGACGCCGCGATCGGTGACGAGGACGTCGGCCTTGGGGGCAAGCTCCAGCTCCTGGCGGACCTGGCTGACGAGCACCCACAGCTGCGCCTCGCCCGTGGCGCCCTCGTTGATCCCGAGCGGGTTGTCGCGCACGACCTCCCGCGCGAACTCGACCGAGCGCCCGGCGCGCTGGATCGTGTGGGCGAAGGCGTGCGCGGCCGTCGTCTTGCGGATGCCGTGCGAGCCGACGAAGGCGATCTTCGCGTGGCGTGGCCAGGGAGTCACCCACGGAGCGTAGCGGCTTGCCTCGGCCGCCGCGTCTGCTCCAGGGCTCGCCAGCCATGACAGCATCACGGGAGAGGTCCGCGTCGGTCAGGGGTTCTTCAGCTTCGCCGGGCCACGTGACCGGGCACGACGCGCGTGATGCCCCGGCACGTGAGGGCATCACGTGACCCGCCCGACATCGAGGGCCCGCCCCCAGTGGAAGAATCGCACGGCGACGAGGACCCCGAAGGCGGCGAGCACCAGGATGGCGGCAGCCGCGATCGAGGCGTCGAGGTCGCCGCCCTGGAACTCTGAGTAGACGACGAGCGGCAGGGTCTGCGTTCGCCCCTCGACGTTGCCCGCAAACATGATCGTGGCCCCGAACTCCCCGAGCGCGCGCGCCCAGCACATCGTCAGGCCCGCCGCGAGAGCAGCGCCCGCGAGCGGCACCGTGATCGACCCGAACAACTGGCGCTCCGATGCGCCGTCAACCCGCGCTGCATCCTCGAGGTCGCGATCCACCCCAGCGATGCCGGTGCGTGCCGAGCGCACGAAGAACGGGGCCGACACGAAGGTCTGGGCGATGACCACGGCCAGGGTGGTGAAGGGGACGGAGAACCCGAGGAGGGTGAATGGCGCCGAGAGAAGCCCGCGGCGCCCGAAGACCAGCAGCAGGGCAAGGCCGGCGACCGATGGCGGCAGGACGATCGGCAGGTCGACAATCGCCTCGACCAGGCCCTTGCCGCGGAAGCGCCGCCGCGCGAGGACGACCGCGAGCGGGAGACCCGAGCGCCACCGTGATCGCCAGGCTGATCGCCGTGGTGACGAAGCTGAGCCAGAGCGCGTCGAGGACGACCGGTGATGCCAGCGCGAACCGGAGTGACCCGTCGAGGATCGCCCGTCCGACGAGGGTCAGGACGGGCAGCCCAAGGAAGAGCGCGAAGAGGGCCGCGAGCGCCGCAACCGAGCGCTCACCCCAGCGACCCGAGCCGGGAGGTGCTCGGCTGCGAGCGGCCGCCCACCCCCCCGGGATCCCCGGTCGGCGCGCCGCGGGATGGATTCGATCACGTCGACGGCGGGAGGAACCCGAAGCTGGCGAGGATGGCCTGGCCGTCGGGCCCGGCGAACCAGGTCAGGAACGCCTGGGCGGCGGCGTTCTTCGACGCTGTGACAACGACGCCGTCATACACGGCAACCACGTTGGCCGAGTCCGGGACGGAGACGGTCGTCACCTTGGTCGACGCCTTCGCGTCGGTGACGTAGACGATTCCGGCGTCGCCCTCGCCCGAGCTCGACCTTGGCCACCACGGCGCTGACGTTGTCCTCCTTGGACACGATGTTGGCGGCATAGGCGGCGGCGAAGTTGGCCGGGTAGCCGGGCTCCTTGGCCAGGTTGGCCACGAGCTGGTTGGCGTACTTCGTGATCGGCACCGCGTCGCCGGCCGCGATGATCTTGATGCCGGTCTTCGCGAGGTCGGTCGGGGTCTGGATGGTCGCGGGATTCGACGTCGGCTCGATCACGGTGAGCTTGTTGGTGGCGAAGCTCACGGCGGGACCGTTGGCGAGGCCCTTGTCGATGAGCTTCTTCGGGTTCGCGGCATCGGCCGAGAGGAAGACATCGGCGGGGGCTCCCTGCTCGATCTTCGTCTCGAGCGCCGACGACGCGTCGGTCGAGATCGTGAGCGTGACACCAGGGGTGGCCGCCTCGTAGGCGGTCTTCGCCTTGGCCAGCGCGTTCTTGAGCGAGGCGGCGGCATACACCTCGAGGTTGACCTGGGCAGCTGCGGCGCCGACGCGGCCGTGCTCGGCTGCGCCGACGCGGCCGTGCTCGGCTGCGCCGACGCGGCGGTACTCGGCGATGGCGACGAGCTTCCGGCGCACCCCGTGAGGACGAAGGCCAGGATGGCGACCGGGATGGCGAGGCCACGTCTCATGCGCGCGGCTCCCTGGATGACGGGATCTCGACGATGACGTTCGTGGCCTTGACCACGCAGACCGCCTCGTCGCCGACCTTGAGGTCCAGTTCTCGGACCGCCTCGGCGGTCATCAGGCTGACCAGGCGATGCGGGCCGGCGACGACCTCCACCACGGCTGCGACCTGGTCGCACTCGACCCGCGTCACGATCCCGGCGAAGCGGTTGCGTGCCGACTGGGCAACGATCGTCCGGTCGGTCGAGGTCCTGCGACGCTCTTCGAGCAAGCGCGAGACTGCGTCGATCTCGACGAGGCGCTGCCCGCCCGCGGATCGCTGCATGGGGAGCCTTCCTTCGGCTTCCCAGCGGCGCAAAGTCTCGACGGACACCCCGAGCATCTCCGCCGCCTGACCGACCCGAAGACTTCCCTTGTCGCGGTCGCCGGTTCGCACCATACCGCGGAGTATGCCTCGAATTTGACGCGTATGTCTATGAGTTCTGTCCCGTGCGAGCAGAGACTGCTTTGACGGCGATCGGCGCCGGTCATCTCGGCGCGTGGGCCCCGGGGGCGGCAGTCACCCCGAGGGTCGCCAGCTCGACTCGACGATCCGGGATGGAGCCTTGCGACCGCAGCGCAGAATGGCGACATGGGCGATTTCGGGCACGCCGTCGGCTCGGGGCTGGGAGGGGTCAGCTCGTCGATCGGGGGTCTGTTCGGGTCGATCGGCAGGGCGATCGGCGGAGCCGTCGACGGGGCCACGGGCGCGGCACTGAGCACCGGGCCGTTCATCGTCATCGGCGGCGCGGCACTCGTTCTCTTCGCCGTCCTCTTCCTGTGGCGGGCGCTCCGCTAGGGAGCGCAGCCCCAGGGGCGGGGTTGCGTCCCATCCCGGCATGCCGTGGGGGAGCGCCTGGTGCTGGAGCCCGCACGAAAGAGGTACGTACGGGCGCTCGGACCGGGGAGGTCGCCCGGCGTCGAAACGGAAGCCCCGCCCGGCCCATTGGGGGGTAGCGCCGGACGGGGCGGGTGAGACGCGAACGGCGCGCATCATTCCACACCAGCCGGCGAGAGATTCGGCCGTTTCGCACGGATGAGGACGAAGGTCCGCCCGGTCGTCCCCGGCGAGACCCGAACCGAGGTTCGCGCGAAGCTGGCGAAGCTCGTCGGGACCTTGACGCCAAGGGCATTCGTGGTCCCGGGAGGGAGATTCGAACTCCCATGAGGTTTCCCTCGCCCGATTTTGAGTCGGGTGCGTCTGCCGTTCCGCCATCCCGGGGCAGCTCGAAGTCTAGCCGAGGGCCAGTCCAGTCCAGGGCCCGGCCGCACCCACGCGAGGCCGGCCCTTGGCCTGGGACGACGGCAAGGCCGGGCTGGCCGGCCTGTACCATCGCAGGCCATGGATCACACCGCCATGGCGGGCGAGGGCGACGTCCTGCAGGCGCCCCCGCCGCGCTTCGATCGCGAGGCTGCCGCCGCGATCGCACTCGATGTCTTCGGCATCGTCGCCAGGGCGACGCCGCTCGTGAGCGAGCGCGACCAGAACTTCCGCCTGGCCGGCGACGACGGCCGCGGCTGGGTCCTGAAGGTCTCGAACCCGGGGGAGCGCGAGGGCGTCGTGGAGATGGAGGTGGGGGTCGTCCGCCACGTCGCCCGCGTCGACCCGACGCTGCCGGTCGCCCTGCCGCCGAGCCACGCGCGACGGCGCGTCCTGGGGCGCCGTCGAAGGTCCAGCCGGCGCTCGCCACTTCGTGCGGCTCCTACCCCTGCTGCCCGGCGTGAGCGGTTCGTCCTCGGACCTCTCGCGCGAGCGGATCCGCGATTTCGGCGCGGTGTCGGCGCGGCTGGGACGGGCCACGCGCGGCTACTTCCACCCGATGGCCGGCCGCACGATCCTGTGGGACGTCAAGCACCTGCCCTCCCTTCGCCCGCACCTCCCGCTCATCGACGACGACAGCCGACGCGCGACCGTCGAGAAGATCCTCGACCGCTTCGAGGCGGCGGTCGCCCCGGCGCTGGCGGGCTTCCGGGCGCAGGTGATCCACAACGACCTGACCTTCGACAACACCCTCCTCGACGCCGACGGCCGGGTCAGCGGGATCATCGACTTCGGGGACATGGCCCATTCGGCCCTCGTCCTCGACCTCGTCGCGGCGCTGGTGGCGCTCCTTGGCGGGCGTGAGGACCGGGCCGACCTCTTCGGCGCGGCCGAGGCCGCCCTGTCCGGCTACGCGTCGGTGACACCCCTCGAGGACGAGGAGGCCCGCCACCTCGGCGACCTCGTCGCGGCTCGCCTCGCCCAGACGACGCTCATCTCGGCCTGGCGGATGGGGATGTACCCGGAGAACACGGCCTACCTGGCAAGCTGGGACGCCGAAGCCTGGCCGATGCTCGCGCTCTTCGACGCGGTGGGCCTCGACGAGGTCCGTCGCCGGTTCGCGGCGGCCGCGCGCCGTGTTCCGGCGTGGCCGGTGCCAGCGGTGCCGGCGGAAGGCGCGGAGCCTGCGCGGCGCTCCCGGGAAGACCCCGACCTGCGAGCCCGGCGGCGCGTTCTCGGTTCCGCGCTCTCACGCCTGACCTACGACCGGCCCCTCCACCTCGTTCGCGGCGAAGGTGCCCGGATGTACGACCCGGAGGGCCAGTCCTACCTCGACGCGTACAACAACGTGCCGGTCGTGGGTCACTCCCATCCACGCGTGGTGGCCGCGATCGCCCGCCAGGCCGCGACCCTGAACACGAACACGCGCTACCTCCACCGAACGGTGATCGAGCTGGCCGAGCGCCTGGTGGCCACGATGCCGCCCGGCCTCGACACGGTCATGTTCGTGAACTCCGGCAGCGAGGCGAACGACCTCGCCTGGCGCCTGGCGACGACGGTCACGGGCGCCGGCGGCGGGATCGTCACCGACTTCGCGTACCACGGCGTCTCGGCGGCGATCGCGGACCTTTCGCCCGAGGAGTGGCCGCGCGGCGAACGGCCGCACCACGTCGCGGTCATCCCGCCGCCCGACACGTACCGCCTGCTGGCGCGGCTGGGCCCTGCCTGGGCGGAGCGCGCGGCCGAACGCCTGGACGAGGCCGCCGCGGAGCTCGTCGAGCGGGGCATCCGGCCCGCCGCCGTCTATGTCGACGGCGCCTTCACGAGCGACGGCATCTTCGACCCGCCCGCCGGGTACTGGCACGAGCTCCTCCGGCGAACCCACGCCGCGGGCGCCCTGTACGTGGCGGACGAGGTCCAGGCCGGCTATGGACGGACCGGCGACGGACCCTGGAGCTTCTCGTCGGTTGGCATCGTCCCGGACGTCGTGACCCTCGGCAAGCCGATGGGCAACGGCCACCCGGTGGCGGCCGTGGTGACCCGGGCGGAGATCGTCGATCGCTTTGCCGCCGAGACCGATTTCTTCAGCACCTTCGGCGGCAACCCGGTCGCCTGCGCGGCGGCGATGGCGGTCCTCGACGTCATCGAGGACGAGCGGCTGGTCGGGCACGCAGCAGCCGTTGGGGAGGAGATCCGGGCGGCCGTCCGGGCCCTCGCCGATCGCCACCTCGCCATTGGCGATATCCGCGGGCGGGGCCTGATGATCGGGGTGGAGCTGGTCGCCGATCGCCAGTCCCGCGCTCCCGACGGCCACCTGGCCGCCCGGGTCCAGAACAGGATGCGAGATCGGGGTGTGCTTGTCGGGACGACCGGCCGCGCCGGGAACACGCTGAAGATCCGGCCCCCGCTGGTGCTGACGGGCGAGGACGCTGCGCTGCTCGTTCGCGTTCTCGACGAGGCGCTGGCCGCGGCGACCGTCTGAGCGTCAGGCGCGGCCGCGGCGCGGGTCGGGCCCCGTGGCTGCCTCGGCGCTCGTTCGGCAGCGGTTGTCAGGCGCGCCGGTGGCGGACGGCGACGAGGCGGGCGACGAAGAGCCCGATCCCGGCGACGAGCAGCAGGACCGAGAGCCCGGCGACCGAGACCAGCGCGGGTGCGCCCGGGGCCGTCGGCGTGGCGGCCGAGGCCGTGGCGTGCGGCGGAATGCCGGGAGCGATGATTCCCGTCCGGTCGCCGCCCGCGGCGGGGGACCCGACCGGGCCCTTGTCGGTCTTGGCTGCCCCTGGGGTTGCCTGGCCCGGGCTCGCGGCGGCGCCGGGGACGCCGCCCCCCGGCGGGGGAGGGGCCGTCGTGGTGACGTTGTATGGCGGGGCGCTGGCGGCCGGCACCGGCGAGCTGCCGGCGACAAAGGGGGGCGCGACGCCCGGGCGCGACGTTGCGGCCGGCTGGGGAGGAGCCGCTGCCGCGCTCGGGGCAGCCACCGGCACGGCGGGTGATGCGAGGGAAGGTGCGCCAGCCGGGCCCGCCGTCCCGCCCGCCTCTGCCGGCGCCTGGGCGGCGCTGTCGTTTGCGACCGGCGCGGCTCCGGAGGTCGAGAGGCTGGCGGACGACCCGAGGCCGGGAAGCCCGGCGGTCAGCAGGAGGCCTGCGATCCCGAGGGCGGTGAGGCCCGTCGCCAGCGGGCGGACGCTGGAGCGGGGCGCACCGAGCCAGTCGAGCGCACGTCGCCATCCCGTGGGCCGGAGACGGGCTGCGTCCTCGGGAGTGAGCCGGTAGTCGCGGCGCCGCTCAGGGGCGGGCAGGGCCGTCAGCGTGCCGCGGATGGCGGCGAGGTCGTCGACAAGGGCGGCGCAGCCGGCGCACGAGGCGGCGAGGGCCTCGGCGCGGGCGCGGTCCGCCCCTGCGAGGTCGCCCGCGTCGAGCGCGACGATGAGATCGCCATGCTCCTCGGCGGCGCCGGCTGGGGAGTGGGGGACGAGCGGCATGGTCCTCTGACGACCTCAGTTGCGGAAGAGTTCCATGCGGTCGGCGAGAATCGCCCGCAGGGCGAGCCGGCCGCGGTGGATGCGGGACTTCACGGTGCCCAGGGAGACGCCGGTCATCTCGGCGATCTCGGCATAGTCGTAGCCCTCGACGTCGTAGAGGACGATCGCGGAACGCTGGTCGGCGGCGATCGCGCCCAGGGCGGCGGCAAGGACGCGCCCGCGCTCGGCCGTGGTGGCCAGGAGCTCAGGATCGCTGTCCGTGCCCGCGGGCGGCTGCCACGTCTCGTCCTCCAGCTCGGGGTATGGCGTCGCCGGGCGGCGCTTCCTGGCGCGCTGGAGGTCCATCGCGGCGTTGACCGCGATCCGGGTCAGCCAGCCGCGGAACGAGGGCCCGCGGTACGAGCGCAGGTTCCGATAGGCCGAGAAGAACGCCTCCTGGACCGCGTCCGAGGCCTGGTCCGGGTCCGGCACGAGACGGGCGACGAGCGAATGGCACAGGTCCTGGTAGGCCTCGACGAGCTGGTTGAAGGCCGCCAGATCGCCCTCGAGGGCGCGGGCCACGAGGATCTCGTCGCGGCGGAGCGCGCCGTCGTCGGCTCGCCGGGCCGGCGCCGCCGCTGTGTCGTCGGGCTCGCCGGTCGGGGTCGGGCGGGGATCGTCCAACGAAGCTCGGCTCCTTCGGGCGCGAACGCCTGGGAACGTCGGGACGGCGAGGCGGCGCGAGTCTAGCACGGCCGTTCGCGGGTACCGGCGTGATCCCCGCCGGTACACTGGGCCGACGAAGCTGTCCAGGCCGAGCCGCCGGAGGTCCCGCCCGTCATGACCCGCCTGATGCTGCTCGACGGCAACGGGCTCATCTATCGCGGCTACTTCGCGCTGATCGCAACGCCCCTGACGACCTCCAGGGGCGAGCTCGTCAACGCGGTCTTCGGCTTCACGAACATCGTGCTGCGGGCGATCCAGGACGTGAAGCCGGACGCCGTTGCGATCGCCTTCGACCTCGGTGCCCCGACCTTCCGCCACGAGCGCTTCGAGGCCTATAAGGCGACCCGCCAGCGCATGCCGGACGAGCTCCGGGACCAGTTCCCGAAGGTCCGCGAGGTGGTGGCCGCGCTGGGTTTCCCGGTCTACCAGCGCGAAGGATTCGAGGCGGACGACGTCATCGCCACCCTGGTGGGGCAGGCCGAGGCTGCCGGCCTCGAGACGACGGTCGTCACCGGCGACCTGGACATGCTCCAGCTCGTCACGGACCGGACGCGCCTGATGGTCTCCCTGCGCGGCGGCGTGGCGAACACGGTCGTCTACGACCTGGCGCGGATCGACGAGCGCTGGGGCCTGCGCCCCGACCAGATGCTCGACTACAAGGCCCTCAAGGGCGACGCGACCGACAACATCCCGGGTGTGCCCGGGATCGGGGAGAAGACGGCGGCCAGGCTGGTCGCCACGTACGGGACGCTCGACGGGCTCTACGAGCACCTCGACGAGGTGGCCCCGGAACGCCTGCGGCCGCTGCTCGAGGAGGCGCGCGACCGGGTCCTCGAGAGCCGCGAGCTGCAGCGTCTCGTGCCGGATGTGCCGGTCGAGCTCGACATCGAGGCAGCCCGACTCGGCGTCTACGACCGCGACGCCGTCGTAAGCCTCTTCCGCGAGTACGAGTTCCGGACGCTCATCGACCGGCTGCCGCCGCTCGAGGGGGAGACGGCCGGCGAGGCGACCGCCCGGGCGCGCGACGCGGCCGGCGAGATGCCGGCGGCCCGGGCACCGGGAGCCCCGGGAGCAGCGGACGCGCGTCGCCCCCGACCCGCCTCGCCGGGCGGCCTTCAGCTGTCGCTGGACTTCGACGCCGTCGGGCCCGCGCCCGAGCCGGGTCCGGTCGTCCCCCTGCCCGCCGGAGACCTCCCTGCCGCGCTGGCCGTCCTTGTCGCGGATCCGGGCCGGGTCGAGCGCGCCGATGTGACTGCGGCGGCGGAGCTCGGCGCGTGGCTTCGGACGCTCCCCTCGGTTGGTGTCGCCCTCGTCCTCGACGACCCGCGACCCCGGCACGGATCGCCGCTGGCCCTGGCCCTCGCCGGCGCGGACGGGCGCGTCGTCGCCTTCGAGGGCCCCGAGGCCGCCACCGGGGCGCGGCACGCGCTCGAGGCCGCCGGGACCCCGCTCGTGGGCCACGAGGTGAAGCCGCTCCTCGTCGCTCGATTCGCCGAGGATCCGGCCGCCGCGGGCGCCCCGGTCGCGTTCGACACCCAGATCGCGGCGTATCTGCTCAACGCGTCACTGCGCAGCCAGGGGATCGCCGACGTCGTCCACGAGCGGCTGGAGATCGACCTCCCGCCGGCGGCTGCCGGCCTCGGGCCCGCCGAGCGCGCCGGCCTCGAGGCACTTGGCGCCCTCGCGCTCCGGGCTCCGCTGGGGACGGCGCTCGACGAGCAGTCGCTCGGGCGGCTCTTCGCGGAGATCGAGCTGCCCCTCATCCCGATCCTCGCCCGCATGGAGGCGACGGGCGTGGCCCTCGATCTCGATGCCCTCGCGGCGCTCGACCGGGAGTTCGGGAGCGAGCTTGCCCGCCTGGAGACGGGCATCTACGCCGACGTCGGGCACGAGTTCAACCTCGGCAGCCCGAAGCAGCTCGAGCAGGTCCTGTTCCACGAGCTCAACCTGCCGACGGGGAGGCGCACGAAGACCGGCTACTCGACGGACGCCACGGTGCTCGAGGAGCTGCGTCCCGCCCACCCGGCGGTCGGGAAGCTCCTCGACTGGCGCCTCTACGCGAAGCTCCGGAGCACGTACGTGCAGGCGCTCCCCGGGCTGCTGGCCGGCGACGGCCGACTGCACACGACGTTCCACCAGGCGGTCGCGGCGACCGGGCGCCTCTCATCGTCCGACCCGAACCTGCAGAACATCCCGATCCGGACCGAGCTCGGACGGCGGATCCGGCGGGCATTCGTGGCTGGAGCGCCGGAGGTCGTCCTGGTGTCGGCGGACTACAGCCAGATCGAGCTCCGGATCCTGGCCCACGTCTCGCGCGACGAGCACCTCAAGGCGGCGTTCGCGGAGGGCCGCGACATCCACCGCGACAGCGCCGCGCTCGTTCTGCGCAAGGACCCCGCCGACGTGACCCCCGACGAGCGGTCGATGGCCAAGATGGTCAACTTCGGGATCGCCTACGGGATGAGCGACTTCGGCCTCGCGACGCGGGCCAACATCCCCCGTGACGAGGCCCGCGCGTTCATCGACCGCTACTTCGCCACCTACTCGGGGATCAGCTACTACATGCTCCACGTCAAGGAGACGGCCCGCGCCCAGGGGTATGTCTCCACGCTCCTGGGACGCCGCCGGGAGATCCCCGAGCTGCGCTCGACGAACCGGAGCCTCGTGGCCGCCGGGGAGCGGATGGCCATCAACATGCCGATCCAGGGCACCGCCGCCGACATCATGAAGATCGCCATGATCCGGGTCGCGGCCGCCCTCCGCGACGGCGACTTCGCCTCCCGGCTCCTCCTGCAGGTCCACGACGAGCTGCGTGCTCGAGGTGCCGCGCGGGCGAGGTGGCCCGTATCGTGCCGCTCCTGCGGGCCACGATGGAGAGCGCCCTCACCCTGGACGTGCCGCTCACCGTCGACGTCAAGGCGGGCGACGACTGGGAGGCGATGACGCCCGTCGCCCGGGGCGCGGACGAGGCCTGACCCGCCGATGCCCGAGCTGCCCGAGGTCGAGACGGTCGCCCGCGACCTGGCCCGCCATCTCGTGGGCGCCACGATCACCGGCGCGCGCGGGGACTGGCCGCGGGCCGTCGCATCGCACCCGACCCGTCGAGGCGTTCTCGGCTGCCGTCGCCGGGCGGCGGGTCGAGGCGGTCGGCCGCCGGGCGAAGCTGGTCGTGGCGCGCCTGTCGGGAGATGCCGCCCTCACCGATCCACCTGAAGATGACCGGCCAGCTCTTCGTGGTGCCCGCCGCGACACCCGCGGACCGCCACGTGCACGTCGTGCTCGACCTGGCCGACGGCCGTCGAGCTGCGCTTTCGCGACATCCGCAAGTTCGGCCGCATCGGCTGCTGGCCGGTGGACTCCGGCACCGGCGAGGTCCTCGACGGCGAAAACGGGGCTGGACTCTTCGCCGGCGTCGGGCCCGAGCCGTTGGAGGAGGCGTTCACAGTGGCGGCATTCAGGGGACGGCTGAGGGGCCGGCGTTCGCGCCTCAAGCCGCTCCTCCTCGACCAGGCGTTCGTCGCCGGCATCGGCAACATCTACGCCGACGAGGCGCTCTGGCGGGCCCGCCTCCACCCGCTCCGGTCGGCCGCCGGCCTGGGCCCGGCCGCCCAGGCGCGCCTGCACAGCGAGATCCGGGCGGTCCTGGCCGAGGCGGTTGCCCGCCGCGGCTCGTCGATCGACGACTACACGGCCCCGGATGGCGACGGCAGCATGCAGGAGCGCCTCGACGTCTACCAGCGCACGGGCGAGCCGTGCCCGCGTTGCGGCCGTCCGATCCGGCGCATCGTGGTGGCGCAGCGGGCGACCCACTTCTGCTCCTGGTGCCAGCGCCTGCCGGCTGCGGACCGGGCCGACGCAGTCGCGATCCTGGACGCCGGCCGAGCGCCTCGTTCGAGCGGTCGACGCTGGGTGGAGCTGGCAGGGGAGGGGACCGTCGGGTTGACACCGGACGAGGCCGCCCGGGCATCGGCGCGGGCGCGCACGGAGCGCACTCGTCGAGCGGCGGCCACGCGACGGGCCGCCGCGCGGGCGGGCGCGGGCAAGGCGACGCCGGAACCGCAGTCCCCCCGGGACGGGAACCCCGAACCTGACCCGCAGTCGCGCCGGGACGGGAACCCCGCACCGGACCCGCTCCCGCGCCGTGACGCGGATATCACGCCGGACCCGCAGTCGGGCCGGGACGCGAACCCGACGCCCGGGGACGCCTGACGATGTCGCTCGTTCGGCTCTCGAACGTAACCCGCGAGATCGGCACGTTCGTGATCCTCGACGCCGTGAACGCGGCGGTCGCCGCGGGTGAGCGCGTCGGCCTGGTCGGACCGAACGGAGCCGGCAAGACGACCCTGCTGCGCCTGGTGGCGGGCGTCGACGAGCCCGACCGCGGCGAGGTGCAGCGGCGCCGCGCGCTGAGCGTGGGGCTGCTGGCCCAGGAGGCCCATTTCGATGCCGCGTTCGCGAGCGCCCCGGACCTGCGGACGGCCGTGCGCCGCGGGGCAACAGCGGTGGAGGCGATGGAGGCCGAGCTGCGTCGGCTCGAGGAATCGGGGGCCGCCGGGACGCCCGCCTATGCCGACCTGGCCGCCCGCTTCGAGGCCGTCGACGGCTGGACGCTGGACCAGCGCGTCGACGAGGCGCTCTCGGGTCTCGGGTTCAGCGCCGCCGAGATCGCCCGCTCGCCGGAGGAGCTTTCCGGCGGCCAGCAGACCCGGGCGGCGCTGGCCCGCCTGCTCGTCGCCGACCCCGACCTGCTCCTCCTCGACGAGCCGACGAACCACCTCGACCTGTCCGCCATCGAATGGCTGGAGGAAGCCGTCCGGCGACGCCGCGGCGCGCTGCTGGTGGCGTCGCACGACCGGGCCTTCCTCGACGCCACGGTCACCCGGATCTGGGAGCTGCGCGATCGCCGCCTCTCCGTGTTCCGCGGCGACTACTCCGGGTATGCCCGCCAGCGCGAGGAGCGCGACGCCCGCCTGCGGCGCGACGCGGAGACCCGCGACGCGGAGATCGCCCACGAGCAGGCCCTCGTCCAGACGTACCGGAGCCAGCGCAAGCACGGGAAGATGCACGAGCACGAGGCGCGCCTGGCCCGTCTCGACCGGATCGAGCGTGCCCCGATCGGGCCCTTCGCTGCGCCTCGACCGCGCTCTCGGCGGCCCGGCCCCGCGCTCTGGCGAGGTCGTGCTGCGCCTCGAAGACGTGATCGTCGGGTACCCCGGCGGGCCCGATGTGGCACGGACCGTCCGACTCGACGCCGCCCGCGGCGAGCGGATCGGGATCGTGGGGCCGAACGGGGCCGGCAAGACGACGCTCCTGCGGGTCGATCGCCGGCGAGCTGCCGCCCCGCGACGGCCGGCTCGTCTTCGGCTCGAACGTCCAGCTCGGCTACCTGGCCCAGGTCCGCTCCAACCCGCTGGTCGGCGAGACCGTCCTCGACGCCCTTCTGGGCGAGATCCCCATGACGGCCGGCGAGGCGCGCGGCTACCTGGCCCGCTTCCTGTTCCGCGGCGACGACGTGTTCAAGGAGGTCCGCAGCCTTTCCGGCGGCGAGCGCTCGCGCCTGGAGATCGCCGTCCTGGGGATCATGCCGTCCAACCTGCTCCTGCTCGACGAGCCGACGAACCACCTCGACATCCCGGCGCGCGAGGCGCTCGAGGCGTTCTTCCGCGAGACGGCCTCCACGCTCCTCGTGGTGAGCCACGATCGCCGGCTGCTGGAGACCACCTGTGACCGGCTGTGGGTCGTGGACGACGGGCGGGTGGCGCCCTTCGACGGTGGCTATCGGGCGTGGCGGGCCGCCGTCGCCGACGGCTGGCGGATGGCGGACGCGTGGGCGCGCGAGGAGGCACGGCATCGTGGTCGCCCCGGACCGGGGCCGTCCGGGGCGGCGGGCCCCGACGGCGGCCGGCGGTCGCGGCCGCAGCGGTGCGCTGGCTGCGCCCGCCCCGGCCCCCGTGCTGGCGCCTGCACTTCGCTCCGCCGCCCCGGCTCGTGCCCCGAGACTGTCGAAGGATGCCTACCGGCGCCAGCGGGCGATCATCGACGACGACCTGAACCGGCTCGGCCTGCGCAAGGGCCACCTCGAGCTGGCCCTCCTGGACCCGTCGATCGCGGCCAACTTCGTCGAGCTTCGCCGGGTCACGAGCGAGCTCGCCGACGTGGACCAGGCGCTGCGCGCCGCCGAGGAGGCGTGGCTGCTCCTCGAGGAGCGGGCGCCGTGACCCGACCGGTGCGGATCGGGATCACCGGGCCCATCGGCTGCGGCAAGTCGACGGTGGCCGGCTGGCTCGCGGCACGCGGCGCCGTCGTGGTCGACGCCGACGTGCTCGCGCGGGAGGTGACCGCACCGGGCGGGCCCGCCCACGACGCCGTCCTGGCACGCTTCGGGGACGCCGTCCGCGCCCCGGACGGAACCCTCGACCGGGCCGCCCTCGCCCGCCTCGTCTTCGCCGACCCGACCGCGCTGGCGGACCTCGAGGCGATCGTCCATCCCGCGGTCAGGCCCCGGATCCTGGCGGCGCTGGCCGCCGCCGATCGGGCCGGCGCCGCGGCCGTCGTCGTCGAGGCGATCAAGCTCGTCGAGAGCGGTCTGGCCGAGCTGTGCGACGAGGTCGTGGCTGGTGACCTGCGAGCCCGCCACCCAGCGGACTCGGCTCGCATCCCGAGGCACCAGCCTCGACGACGCCGCGCGACGCATCGCCGCCCAGGGCGCCCTCGTGGCGAGGCTGCGTCCGCACGTGACCCGGGTGTTGAGGACGGACGGGCCGGCTGGCATGACCGAGGAGCGTGCCGCCGCCCTGTTCGCGGCCGCTCTCGCGGCCCATATTGGCGCGCGGGCCGACAGCTGAGCCCCGTGCGAAGCGCGGCTGGCTGTCCGTTGGGGTGGCGGGCGACAGACGAGCGCCCGGCCGGACGATGGAGGGCCGGGCGAGGCACGAACGGCCGCCCGGCCCGGGGACGGGCCGGGCGGCACGGGAGGCGCGCCGGGTCAGCGGCGCAGGAGAGCCGGGCGGCCCGGGGGAGGAGGGCCGCGCCCCGGCGACCCGACGGGCTACGGGGCCGGCGACGCGACAGCGCCGCGACCCCGCGGATAGTTCTCCGGGATCGGGAGGCCGTACTCGTCGATGATCCGGTTCGTCGTCTGGCCGAGCTTGGTGACGTCGACGGACCGGGTGTCCTCGCCCGGACGCAGGGCCAGGCTGAACTGGGCCGTGCCCGACGCCTGGAGGTGGCTGATCTGCTCGGCGGTCGCCTCGTCGACGCGGACGATGTAGAAGGTCCCCGACTTCGCGAGGACGGGGACGTTCTGGTAGGTCAGCTTCGTCGACTTGTCGGTGTAGAGGACGCCCGCATCGGCGACGTTCTGGGGCACGTTGACAGTCACGGTGATGAAGACGTCGACGGTCTGGCCCGGTTCGATCAGGCCTCCCACGGCCCGGTCATCGGGCACGTTGAGCGAGATCGCCCGCAGGGTCGGGCTGTCGGGCGCGATCGAGGCGTCCGGGCCGAGGATCGAGAACTGGCCGCCAGCCGAGACCGATGCCAGGAGGTTCTTCGTCACCAGCTGGCCGGTCGAGACAGTGACGGCGCTGATCCGACCAATGGCGTCGTCCACGCTCGTGAGGGCGCTCGCGTTCGTCACGTCCTGGGTCACGGTCCGCAGGGCGACGTCGCCCACCTCGATCGGCTTGCGGGCCGGGATCTCGCGCGCGGCCACCACGACCGACACAGTCGGCAGCCCCTGCGCGGCGGCCTGCTGCTGGGCCTGCGTGAGGAGGAAGAAGCCTCCACCCCCGGCCACCAGGGCGAGGATTACGCCGACGAGGATGATCCACTTGCGGCGCCGACCGTGGTCGCTGAACTCGAGCTCCATTGCTGCCTCCCGATGTGCGCCGAGCGGCGGTCACCGCCCGCGCCGGAACCTGATGCACGTGCCCTCCCGGCGGATCACCAGGGCACGAGTCGCGCCACCTGACCGCGGCGCAGCGCGGGGTCGTTCATGTCGGCGTACACGCCCGAGATGGCGTAGCCGGAAACGTCGTTGGAGTTGACCGAGGCGATCCGGAAGACGGCAAACCCCATAATGTCCACGTACTCGTTGGAGGTGCTGGCCGTGGCGATGTCGAGCAGGATCGGCACCTGGTGCGTGACCTTCTTGCCGTCGGAGTTGGTGCCGGTTGCCCGGATGGTCAGCTGGTACTCGCCTGGGCCGAGCGTTCCGCCGTTGATAGAGACGGCGACGGCCTGGCTGCCGTTCTTGTTGAGGGTGAAGCTGGACGGCGACACGGAGAACGCACCGATCCCCGACGGAAGGACCCCGTTCTGGTCCGGCCCGCCTTCGAGCGTGAGCGTCACGGCTCCCCCGAAGTAGGTCGTGTTGCTGTTCGTGGTCGTGAAGGTCATCGAGCCGCTGGCCGTCTGGCCGGTCGCGCTCATGGCGAACACCTGGCCGTTGCCCGTGCTCGAGAAGTCGCGCGCCACCCCGCCGACGTTGAGCGCCACCGGGTAGTAGTGGTCCGTCAGGTAGGGGCTCGACGAGTGCCCCTTGATCCAGATGGAGTAGACGCCGACGGGTGCGCCGCTCGTGTGAAAGGCGCTCCATCGCACCGTGGTCGGGGGCGTCGCCGGGTCCGGCGAGAAGCTGACGGGGTCGAGCGTGCCGGTCGTGAGCGGGTTGGCCGGATCACCCCAGTCGGCGAGCGTCGAGGTTGTGACAGTGCCTGTGAATGCCGCGTTCTTCGACACCGACATCGTGATGGCGTTGTCGCGGTTCTGGGTGGTGCCGATCGAGACCGATGACGGCGTGGCATACGAGAAGTCCGGGATGGTCATGGTCGTACCGGAGTACACGGCGGCCAGGATCTCGTCCCCGGGCGCGTAGCGGGTCCCGATGGCGTCGACGATGATGCCGGCCGAGTTGCCGTCCATGATCCCGACCTGGTCGTTCGGGTCAGGCGGCGCGGTTGCCGGGGGGAAGGCGGGTCCCGGATAGCCGGTGGCGACCCAGCCGGACTCCATTCTCTTGAGCGTGTTCGCGTTCGTGCCGGCGGATACTCCGTTGTAGAAGACGTTCGACGAGGAGGATGCGAAGTTGCGGATGTCGAGGGCGACGAAGCCGCGGAAGCTGGCGTTGTTCCCGGGGGCGGCGCCCTGGCCGACGAGCGCGATGATCGGGCCATGGTTGGCCGGGTCGTTGTTCGGGTTGGCCGGGTCGAATGCCATCCCCGGCGACGGTCCCGACCGGAGGCTGGCGTTCGCCTCGCTGCCGAGGCAGGCCGTGTTCGCCGTGGCAACGAGGTCCTGGAAGTCGCGCGTGTCGCCGTCGCACGGGAAGGCGGCGCCGGACGTTGGCCCCGGGGCGTTGAGGTAATGGCGCACCGCGATCGGGAGGAGGTCGCCCGCCAGGGCGACGTGAGCCCGTGCGCCGACGACGCTGTCGATCATCCCAACGGCCCGCCCGAAGGTGAACGGGATCGTATTCTGGACGGCGACCCGGATGTCGCCTCCGGAGATGAGGATCCCGTTCTGAAGCTCCTCCGGGTCACCCGCGTCGCCCGGCGTGTAGACCGGACTGGCTGGCGGCAGGGGCGCGACGATCCCGTTCGGGCCGTGCGCCAGGTTCTGGGCAAGGATGGCGCGCGCCTGCCCTTCGGCGTCCGACGTGCTGCCACCGGCGATGAGGCTGTCGGCAGCCGCCAGGGCAGCGGCGTCGGCTGCGTTCTGGAGGGAGCGCCGCTCCATCAGGAAGCGACCCGCGTCGAAGGCGATCCCAGCCGCCCCGAGCAGGGCGACGATGCCGAGCGCGAAGATGACCAGGACCTGACCGCGCGAGGCCGTCCTTCCGATCGCGCGGGCGCGCGGCCCAGCAGCCATCAGTTGATCACCATCGTGACTTCGCCCGGGAGGGCGAGACGGCCATCCGAGTCGCGCGGCAGGAGGGCCGCGATCATCGGGATGATCAGGTCCTGGTGGTAGGTGGCGTGGACCGTGATCGTCTCGCCCGAACGCGGGTCGGAGTCGGTTACCTCGTCCGGGATCGCATAGGTGATCGAGGTGTCGCCGTTGGTGAAGGTGGAGCCGTTCTGCGTCCACGTCGAGCCGCCGGCGAACTGCGGGCTGGTCTTTGCCAGGAGGTTCATCGAGGCGATGACCTGGGCCCGGATCGCGTCGTTGCGCGCCGCGTCGTTCTGGGCCTTGGAAAGCGTCCGGTCGTAGACGTAGACCGTGCCCAGGCGGGCGCCCTCGCGGGCGGCGTTCGTCATGGTGACGTAGGTGTTGAAGATCAGGCCGAACTGGATGACTCCGAGGATGAGGAGCATGAGCGGCACGAGCACGAGGGCGAACTCGACGAGGCTCTGGCCGCGCGCCTGGCCGGAAGCAGCAGCGGGGCGGAGACGGGGGATGATCCGCATGCGGTGAACGGGTCCTCGTGCGCAGAGTCACGGCTCCCGGGGTCGGGAACGACCCGAGCATCGCGCGGCACGCGGTGCGCCTCCATGACCCCATCGTCCTGCCGGCACCAGCCATCGGGTCACCCGTCTAGGCGACCCCTGCGGAGCCTCTACAGTAACTCGAACGTCCGTTCTGTTCCGTGCGGTCGGTTCTGCTAGACTTGGGCGCGTGCCGGACTTCCGCCTCGTTGCCCCGTTCGAGCCGACCGGCGACCAGCCGGTCGCCATCGAGCGCCTCGCCGACGGGATCGCGCGCGGGCTCCGCCACCAGGTCCTGCTGGGCGCTACCGGGACGGGCAAGACCTTCACCCTGGCGCGGGTGATCGAGAAGACGAACCGCCCGACCCTGGTCCTGGCCCACAACAAGACGCTGGCCGCCCAGCTCTACGCCGAGTTCCGCGACTTCTTCCCCGACAACGCGGTCGAGTACTTCGTCAGCTACTTCGACTACTACCAGCCCGAGGCCTACCTGCCCCGATCGGACACCTACATCGAGAAGGACTCGACCCGGAACGAGGAGATCGACAAGCTCCGCCATGCCGCCACGAAGGCGCTCTTCGAGCGCCGCGACGTCATCATCGTCGCCTCCGTGAGCTGCATCTACGGCCTGGGGGCGCCGGTCGACTACGGCGCCACGGTGCTGCGCCTCAAGCGCGGCGGCGCGTACCGGCGGGACACGGTCCTGCGCCACCTGGTGGATCTCCAGTACCAGCGCAACGACCAGGCCCTCCAGCGATCACGGTTCCGCGTCCGCGGGGACACCCTCGAGCTCGTTCCGTCGTCGGAGGATCGGCTCATCCGGGTCGAGTTCTTCGGCGACGAGGTCGAGCGGATCACCGAGCTCGACCCGCTGACCGGCGAGCTGCTGGCGGAGCGCTCCGAGGTCAACGTGTTCCCGGCCAGCCACTTCGTCACCCCTGCCGACAAGCTGCAGGCGGCGGTCGGCACGATCGCTGACGAGATGGAGGAGCGGGTCGGCTGGCTCGAGGAGCAGGGCCGGGCGCTGGAGGCGGCGCGCCTGCGCCAGCGGACCACGTTCGACCTCGAGATGATCCGCGAGCTCGGCTTCTGTTCCGGCATCGAGAACTACTCGCGCCACCTCTCCGGGCGCGAGCCCGGCTCGCGGCCGTGGACCCTCCTCGACTACTTCCCGCCCGACTGGCTCCTGGTCGTCGACGAGTCGCACATGACGATTCCGCAGGTCGTCGGCATGTACAAGAACGACCGCACGCGCAAGGAGATCCTCGTCGACTTCGGGTTCCGTCTCCCGTCGGCCCTCGACAACCGGCCGCTCACGTTCGAGGAGTTCGAGGTGACGGTCAACCAGGCGATCTACATGAGCGCGACGCCCGGGCCCTACGAGCTTGAGCGCCGGCAGCGGCTGGCAGAGCAGCTCATCCGGCCGACCGGCATCGTCGACCCCCGGATCACCGTGCGCCCCACCGAAGGCCAGATCGACGACCTGCTCGAGCGTGTCCGTGAGCGGGTGGAGCGCGGCGAGCGGGTCCTGGTCACCACCCTCACGAAGCGCATGGCCGAGGACCTCGCCGACTACCTCCGCGAGCTCGGCGTGAAGGTCCAGTACCTCCACAGCGAGGTCGACACCCTCGAACGGGTGGCGATCCTGCGCGACCTCCGGCTGGGGGTCTTCGACGTGCTGGTCGGGATCAACCTCCTGCGGGAGGGGATCGACCTCCCCGAGGTGACCCTGGTGGCGATCCTCGACGCCGACAAGGAGGGTTTCCTGCGCAGCGCCTGGTCGCTGGTCCAGATGATCGGGCGCGCGGCGCGGAACGTCGGCGGTGAGGTCGTGATGTATGCCGACGTGACCACTGAGTCGATGCGCGCTGCGATCGAGGAGACGGAGCGCCGGCGCGGGATCCAGGAGCGCTTTAACACCGAGCACGGGATCACCCCGATGACGATCGTCAAGGAGATCCGGGACATCAACGACCGCCTGCGGGTGGCGGCCGAGGTCGGGGCGCCCTACGGCTCGGACGCTGGCGGCCGCGACCTCGACGGAGCCACGAAGGCGCAGGTGGAGCAGCTCGTCGCCCGGCTCGAGACGGAGATGCGGGCAGCGGCGCGCGAGCTCGAGTTCGAGCGGGCGGCCGCCCTGCGGGACGAGATCCAGCAGATCCGGTTGCGGGTGCTCGCGGAGGACGCCTCCCTGATCGTGGGCCGGGCGGCCGAGGCGGCCGGACGGCAGGCCGGATCGCCGCGGCCGGGTCGCTCGAGCACGTCGAGCCGCCCTGGCGCGCCGGGCCGCAGGGGAGGGCGCGGGGCCGCGCCGGTTCCCGCACCCGCGCTCGAGGTCACGTCGGTCGAGGTCGTCGCGGCGGGCGATGAGCCGAGCATCGCCGAGGGGACTGCCGCCGACTGGCTGCCGGGCCTGCGCGACGAGCACGACGACGAGGACGGCGCCGGCTGGCAGGCCCGCTGGCTCGACCGCCCGACCTGGGACCGGACGGTCACGCCGAACGTGCGCCGCCGGACGGGGCGGCGGGGCCCGCGGCGTTAGCGAGCCTGTCCGCGGCGAACGCCGCGCTCATGGAGCGGTGGGCCAGGAGACTCAGGTGATCCGCTCGACCCATTGGGCCCGCCAGACCGGAGCGTCAGACGGCGGGGCGAAGTACCACGTTTCGCGAAGCACCTTGCTGTCACGGAGCTCCAGGAGGACCACGTCGAACCACGTCGAGCCGTCCGCGTATTCCACCGTCCCGGCCATCCACCAGAAGTCCCCCGAGCCGACGACCCGCTGGGCCGTGAACGACGGCGTCACGACCCAGCGGTCCTCGGCGCCGACGACGCGACTCACATGACCGGCTGGCCGGCCTCCGGGCCAGTTGTCGAGGATCGCCCGGTCGTTGGCATGGCCCCGCACCCGTTCGCCGGACTGCGGCCAGTCCGTCGTAAATTCGAGGTGGCGCAAGTGGCCGAGAACGGCGTCGTTCTGGGCGACGATGGCCTCGATATATCGATTCACGAGCTGTTCGTTGGATGGCGGGGCCATTCGCACCTCTCCCCCTGTGGCCGGATGAGAGGGCCACGATGACCTGAGGAGCCCGGCGGGTCAATGCATATCAGAGGAGAGGTGTCCGAGGTCGTGGCGCGCCCGGCAGCCCGGCACCGCGCTTCACCGCGCGGATGAACAGGAACCAGGGGTCGCGCGACATCTGGTCGAAATGGCCCGGCAAGCCGGCGAATGCCGCCCGCTGGATGCCGTCGATGCTCGTCAGTCGACCTGCCAGCTCCTGGGGCGCGTTGCTGAAGCCAACCGCGGGCCGATGACGCATCATGCCCGGACGCGACGCCGGACGGGCGGCCCGTGTGGTGGTGGCGCCGGCGAGAGGACCAACCCATGGCGCGTCTCCAGGCGAAGTCGCTCGACAATCCCGACGAAGTTCGGCCGACACCGTTCGGGCGCGTCGACATCTACAACCTCGACGACCTCGTGATCGGTCGGATGGTGTTCGAACCCGGCTGGCACTGGATGGAGCATGTCCAGCCTCTCGCGGGCACGAAACTGTGCCAGTACCACCACGTGGGCATCTGCATCTCGGGGCGTCTCGCCAACCGGCTCGAGGACGGCACGACCACCGAGATCGGCCCCGGGATGGTCTTCGAGATCCCTCCCGGTCACGACGGCTGGGTCGTGGGCGACGAGGCGTTCGTCGCGTACGACGTGGCAGGCGTGCGTTCGTTCGCGAGAGTCGACGAGAACACCCAGCGGGTGCTCGGCGCGGTGCTTTTCACCGACATCGTCGACTCGACCGCCCTGGCGGAGTCGTTCGGACCGACACGCTGGCGGGAGATCGTCGCGACGCACAACGAACGCATCCAGCTCGAGCTCGACCGGTTTCGAGGCCGACTCGTGAAGACGACCGGCGACGGCGTGCTGGCGTTGTTCGACGGTTCCGAGCGGGCCGTGCGCGCGGCATCGGCGATCTCCCTGGCGGCGAAGGCACTCGGGCTGACGATCCGGGCGGGGATCCACACTGGTGAGGTCGAGCTCGTCGCCGGCGATGTCCGGGGGCTCACCGTCCACCTGGCGGCGCGAGTCATGGCAGCCGCCGGTCCCGGCGAGGTCTACGTGTCAGCCCCAACTCGCGATCTCGTCGCCGAATCGGGTCTGACATTCGTGGACGCCGGGATCCACGAGCTCAAGGGGGTCTCCGGAGCGCGCCAGCTCTACCGCCTGGCCGAGCCTGATCGGAGCTGAGGCCGCCCCTCGTCGAATCCCAGGAGAACCGCGTCCCGTCCGGCGCTCCCGTCAGCGCGGCGCGCCTGGCCGTCGGGATTAGAACCCTTGTGCGATTTCGGCGCCGTGCCGTACACTACGCACGTGCCCGACCAGCTGATCGTGCGCGGCGCGCGCGAGCACAACCTCAAGGACGTCACGGTCGCCATGCCGCGCGATCGGCTCGTCGTCATCACCGGGCTGTCCGGCTCCGGGAAGAGCAGCCTCGCCTTCGACACGATCTACGCCGAGGGCCAGCGACGCTACGTCGAGAGCCTCTCGGCGTACGCCCGCCAGTTCCTGGGCCAGATGGAGAAGCCGGACGTCGACCAGATCGACGGCCTCTCTCCGGCGATCTCCATCGACCAGAAGGGCGCCAGCCGGAATCCTCGATCGACGGTCGGCACGGTGACCGAGATCTACGACCACCTGCGCCTGCTGTTCGCTCGGATCGGGCACCCGCACTGTCCCACCTGCGGCCGCGAGATCGAACGGCAGAGCGTCCAGCAGATGGTGGACCAGGTCTACCGGCTCCCCGAGGGCACCCGTCTGCTGGTCCTCGGCCCGCTCGTCAAGGACCGCAAGACCGAGGGTGACCGGGTCTTCGAGGCCGCGCGCCGACAGGGGTTCGTCCGCGTGCGCGTCGACGGCCAGCAGGTCGACCTGTCCGAGACCCGAAGCCTCGACAAGTACAAGCGCCACACGATCGAGGTGGTCGTGGATCGTTTCGTCGTCCGGGCCCCGGATCCCGACGGCGGAGCGCCGCCGGACGCCGCCCGCCTCGCCGACTCCATCGAGACCGCGCTGCGCCTCGGCGAGGGCGTGGTGGTCGTGGCGCCGGCCACGCGCGATGGCGAGGAACCGGACTTCGAGGAGCGTCGCTTCAGCGAGCGCTACAGCTGCCCCTACGACGGGACGACGATCGACGAGCTCGAACCCCGGTCCTTCTCGTTCAACTCGCCGCACGGCGCCTGCCCCACCTGCACCGGGATCGGGACCCAGCTCGTCATCGACAGCGAGCTGATCCTTCCCGATCGCTCGAAGAGCGTGGCCGAGGGCGCGCTCGTCCCGTGGGCCCGGATGCCGACCGAGGCGTCGTGGCGGATGAAGATCCTCGAGGCGATCTTCGCCGAGCACGGCTGGGACATCCGGGCACCCGTGCGCGACCTCCCGCCCGAGGCGGTGGAGCACCTGCTCCACTCGTCGAAGGAGGAGAAGGTCCTCGTGCGCTACCGCCACGAACGGGGCGAGAACAGCTACTGGGCCACCTTCGAGGGCCTGGTCACGAACCTCGAGCGCCGATTCCGTGAGACGGAGTCCGAGTACGTCAAGACCGAGCTCGAGAAGTACATGGTCGCCCGGCCGTGCCCGGCCTGCGCCGGGAAGCGCCTGCGGCCCGAGGTTCTCGCGGTCAGCGTGGCTGGGCGAAGCATCCACGACGTGGCCGTCATGAGCGTCACGGAGGCCCTGGCGTGGGTCGACGCGCTCCCGTCCGACCTCTCGGACCGGGAGCGCACGATCTCCCGGATGGTTCTCAAGGAGATCGTCGCGCGCCTCGGCTTCCTCGCCGACGTCGGCCTCGACTACCTCACGATCGACCGGACCAGCTCCACCCTGTCCGGCGGCGAGGCCCAGCGGATCCGCCTCGCGACACAGATCGGGAGCTCCCTCGTCGGCGTCCTGTACATCCTCGACGAGCCGTCGATCGGGCTCCACCAGCGCGACAACGCGAAGCTCATCGCGACGCTCACCCGGTTGCGCGACCTCGGCAACACGCTGCTCGTCGTGGAGCACGACGAGGAGACGATCCGGACCGCCGACTGGGTCGTCGACATCGGGCCCGGGGCGGGCGAGCACGGCGGCGAGATCATCGCCTCCGGGCCGCTGGAGGCGGTCCTGGCGGAGCCGCGATCGATCACCGGCGCCTTCCTGCGCGGCGAGCGGGCCGTCCCTGTCCCGGCCCATCGGCGCCAGGGAAACGGCGAGGCGATCACGATCAGGGGGGCTCGGCAGCACAACCTGCGAGGCATCGACGTCGCCTTCCCGCTCGGCCGGTTCGTCGCCATCACCGGCGTCTCCGGCTCTGGCAAGAGCACGCTGGTCGCGGAGATCCTGTTCCGCGCCCTGGCCCGGGAGCTGAACGGTGCTCGCGAGGCGCCCGGGCGCCCACGACGCCCTCGAGGGCGCCGACCAGGTGGACAAGATCATCGAGATCGACCAGAGCCCGATCGGGCGCACGCCGCGCTCCAACCCGGCCACGTACACGGGGCTCTTCGGCCCGATCCGCGAGCTCTTCGCGGGCGTGCCCGAGTCTCGCGTGCGGGGCTACGGTCCCGGGCGGTTCAGCTTCAACGTCAAGGGTGGGCGCTGCGAGAACTGCAAGGGCGACGGCATCCTCAAGATCGAGATGCAATTCCTGCCCGACGTCTACGTCCCGTGCGAGGTGTGCAGCGGTCGCCGCTATAACCGGGAAGCGCTCGAGATCCATTACCGCGGTCACTCGATCGCGGACGTCCTCGACATGACGATCGAGGAGGCGCTCGACGTCTTCTCCGCCGTGCCGAAGGTCGCCACGAAGCTGCGGACGCTCGTCGACGTGGGCCTCGGCTACGTGCACCTCGGACAGCCGGCGACGACGCTCTCCGGAGGCGAGGCCCAGCGGGTGAAGCTGGCCACGGAGCTCTCCCGGCGCGCGACGGGGAAGACGCTCTACGTCCTCGATGAGCCGACGACGGGGCTCCACTTCGCCGACGTGGAAAAGCTCCTGCAGGTCCTCCACCGGCTCGTCGACTCGGGCAACACGGTCGTCGTGATCGAGCACAACCTCGATGTCATCAAGACCGCCGACTGGATCGTCGACCTGGGGCCAGGCGGCGGGACCCGGGGCGGCACGATCGTCGCCGAGGGGACGCCGGAGGCCGTCGCCCTCGTTCCGGGGTCGGCCACCGGGGAATACCTCGCGCGGGTGCTCCGCGGCGAGCCGCTCGTGCCGCTGTCCGACGTGACATTCGCCGAGGAGCTGGGGCGCGAGGTGGCGCGCACGGCAGCCTCGACCAGCAAGCCGGTCGTGCCGGCCGGCCAGGCCGAGCCGCCGCTGGCGGCGGGCAAGCGGGCCGCGGCGCTGCCGGCGCGGCGCGGGTGAGGCGCGCGGGCGCGAGCCGCCACCCATGGCCCGCGGATCGGTAGGGGGTAGCGCGATGTTCCGCCGGCTTCGCTGGCTGACGATCCTCGTGCCCGCGCTCCTGGTGGGGGCCATCGAGCTCGTGAGCGACAGCGTCCTCGACGTCGGCCTGCCCGTGCCCCTCGACACGATCCTGATTGTCGGGGTCGTCGCGGCCGGGGCCGCCATCTTCAGCTGGGTCACGTTCGGACGGATCGATGCCCTGGCCGCCGAGCTGGATGCGCGCCACGAAACCCTGGAGGCGCGCAACGCGACGGCGCGTGCGCTCCACCGGGTCAGCGTGGCGATCACCGCCCTGGCCTCCCTCGACGAGATCCTCTCGGCTGTCGTGGACAGCTCCCGCGAGCTCCTGGAGGCGGATGTCGCGGTCCTCCTCCTGGTCGCGCCCGACGGGCGCCTGGCCTTCCGGGCAGGCAGCGGGCCACCTGACGCCCTGCGACCCGACGGGGTGGCCGGCGACGACGACGCCCTGCGCTTCCTCGACCCCGCGCGAGCGGTCAGCCGCCTGGCGGCCCCGCTCCAGCGCCGGCGACGAGACGATCGGCCTGCTGGCGATCGGGAGCTCCGTGCCGCGGGCGTTCAGCGTGGACGACGTCGAGGCGCTTGCCTCTCTCGCCAACCAGGCCGCCATCGCGATCGAGAACGCCCACCTCCAGTCGCGGCTTCGCGAGCTGGCCGTCGTCGCCGAGCGGGAGCGGATCGCTCGCGAGATGCACGACGGCCTCGCCCAGGTCCTCGGCTACGTCAACACCAAGTCGCAGGCCGTGGACGAGTACCTGGCAACCGGTCGAATCGACGAGGCGCGCGCCCAGCTGGCGGAGCTGGCTGCGGCGGCGCGCTCCGTCTACGTCGACATCCGCGAGGCGATCCTGGGTCTTCGCAGCCCGCTCGACCCGGCCGCGGGCCTGGTCGGCGCCGTGGAGGAGTACGCTCAGCGCTTCGCGAACGCGTCGAAGCTCGCGGTCGTGGTCGACGCCACGCCGGAGGCGCGGGCAGCCGCCGTCACACCGGAGGCCGGCGCCCAGGCATTCCGGATCGTGCAGGAGTCGCTTACGAACGTGCGGAAGCACGCCGAGGCGCATCGCGCCACCCTCACCATCGGCGTGGCGGGCGGCCAGCTGGAGATCGCCGTGGCGGACGATGGCCGGGGCTTCACAAGCGCGGGATCGAAGGTGCCCCCGTCCTCGCCGTCCTCGCCCTCCCCTGACCTCGACCGCGGAGGATGGCCGCGCTTCGGCATGGAGGCCATGCGCGAACGAGCGCTGTCGATCGGCGGCTCGATCGAGTGGAGCTCGACCGACGGGGTGGGTTCGATCGTCCGCCTCCGCGTGCCCCTCGAAGGAATCGCGGTAGCGGTCGACGCGGGGAGTGCGGCATGAGGATCGTCCTGGCCGACGACCATTCGCTCTTCCGCGACGGCGTCGCCTCGCTGCTGGCGGCGTGGGGCCACGAGGTCGTCGGGATGGCCGGCGACGGCGACGAGGCAGTTCGCCTCGTCATGGACCAGCGTCCGGACCTGGTCCTGATGGACGTGAGCATGCCCGGCGTCTCGGGCCTTGAGGCGACGCGGCGCCTCGCGGATGTCGGCTCGGACGCGGCGATCGTGATGCTCACGGTGAGCGAGGACGAAGACGACCTGTTCGAGGCGATCAAGGGCGGCGCGCGCGGCTACCTCCTGAAGAACCTCGAGGCCGCCCAGCTGCGGGCGATGGTCGAGGCGGTCGGAAGGGGCGAGGCGGCGATCTCGCCGGCCACAGCGGCGCGGATCATCGCCGAGTTCGGGCGGCCGGCCGCAGCGCGTCCCCCGGATGAGCTCACGGAACGCGAGACGGCGGTCCTGCGCCTGGTGGTGGAGGGCCAACGCAACAAGGAGATCGCCGCCCGTCTCGGCATCTCCGAGAACACCGTGAAGTTCCACCTGCGGAACATCCTCGAGAAGCTGCACGCGGAAAGCCGCACCGAGGTGGCCGCCCGCGCCGTCCGCGAAGGCCTCGTGCCGCCCGCCTGAGCGTACGGGCAGCCCGAAGGCCTCGTGCGGCCCGCCTGAGCGCCCGCGCCGTCAGCGGCAGCGCCTCGCGCCGCCCCGCATGGCGCGTCCGGGGGGCCGTTCGGCCCTACGCCACCTACCCGGTCGGATAGGGCCCAGGCCACCCCGTCGAGGGTGGCCGCCGCAGCCCCACTCGGCGATGCTGGCGGCGGACGCGCCCGCTAGGAGACGCTTGATGGGCTATCGCATCGACATCGATCACGGCAACTGCCTCAACTGCTCCGTCTGCATGGACGTCTGCCCGGTCGAAGCGCTCGACATGAGCCGACCCGAAGTGCCTGGGATCGAGACCGCCGGGCGGAGTGGTCCGCTCAATTGGATGATGGAGCGCCCGGTCCAGGTCGGCGAATGCATCGGGTGCGGAATCTGCATCCGTGAATGCCCAACGGTCGTCATGACCCTGTCCACCGTCGAGGGGCCCACGCCCCTGGCGCCCCGCCAGGGCCCGATCCACCGGCCGCCGGCCGAGGAGTCGGGCTGGCTGCCGCTCTCGGCCGTCACCCGCGAAGCGCTCAAGCACGACCACCCGTCCCCGTGGGGCGACCTCTTCACCTGGCGCACGGCCTCACGACCGCAGCCCTGGCAGGTCTGGCGGACGATGGTGGACGACGCACCGCCGTCGCCCCTCGCGCCATGCCAGGAGGCATGCCCTGCCGGGACGGACGCCGGCCGATACGTCGGCCTCATCGCCGAAGGCCGGTACGACGACGCCTACGCCGTCGCCGCCGAGGTCAACCCGTTCCCGTCCGTGTGCGGCTGGATCTGCACGGCCCCCTGCGAGGCCGCCTGCCGACGCGGCGTCCTCGACGAGCCGATCTCGATCCGCACGCTCAAGCGGTTCGCCGCGGAGCGTGGCAACCTGCCTCCCGTGGCGGCGCCCGCGACGAAGCGCAGCGAGCGCGTCGCGATCGTGGGCGGAGGCCCCGCCGGCATGTCTGCCGCCTACTACCTCGCCCGTCTCGGCTACTCGGTCACGGTCTTCGAGGCGATGCCGGTGCCGGGCGGCATGATGGCGATCGGCATCCCCGAGTACCGCCTGCCGCGCGAGGTCCTCCAGGAGGAGATCGAGCGGATCATCGGCCTCGGCGTCGAGCTCCGCCTCGACACCGCGATGGGCCGCGACTTCACGCTCGGCGACCTCGAGCGCGAGGGCTTCAAGGCAGTCTTCCTGGCCACCGGCGCCTCGAAGAGCCGCCGCCTCGGCGTCCCCGGCGACGGGCTGGCCGGGGTGATTCCGGCAACTCTCTTCCTCAAGCAGGTCAACCTCGGCGAGCATCCCCGCCTTGTCGGACCGGTGGTCGTCGTCGGCGGCGGCAGCACGGCGATGGACGCCGCGCGGTCGGCGCTCCGCAGCGGCGCCTCGTCCGTGACGATCGCCTACCGACGCGGCCGCGCCGATATGCCGGCCCAGGAGGAGGAGATCGAGGCGGCCGAGCGCGAGGGGATCATGGTCCGGCCCGGCCTCGCCGTTGCCGAGGTGATCGGCCGCGATGGCAACGTCGTCGCCCTCCGCTGCACCGAGCAGCGCCCGACGGGCAAGCTCGAGAACGGGCGGGCCGTCTGGGCACCGGTCCCGGACTCCAGCGTGGAGCTCGCTGCCGCGGCGATCCTCGTCGCCGTCGGCGAGGAGCCCGACCCGTCGATCCTCCCCGAGGGCGCCGGGATCGAGGTCAGCGGTTGGGCCGGCATCGTGGCCAACCCCCGCACGATGGCAACCGGACGTGCCGGCATCTTCGCCGGGGGCGACGTCGTGTCGGGCCCCAAGACGATCATCGACGCCGTTGCCTCGGGCCGCCGGGCCGCCGGCTCGGTGCACGAGTTCCTGGCCGGCGTCCGCGACGGCGAGGCCGAGATCATGCGCAGCGTCCGCTACGCGACGCCTCCTGCGCCGTCGCTCGAGCTCGACATCGCGCCGCGACCCCGGGCGCACCCCCCGCTCCCCATGTACACGCCTGGCTCCTTCGGGGCAGCCCAGCAGGGCTTCGACGAGGCCGCCGCCCGCGGCGAGGCGTCGCGTTGCTTCCGCTGTGACTCCGTCTACGGCTGCGGCACGGTCAACGTGCGGGCCGGACGCGGTCCCGCCGACCGCCCGGGGCTCGTTCCCACGCCCACCCCGCCCCCGGCGATGGCGCCCGGGATCACGCGACAGGCCATTTCAGGAGGTGATGCAGGATGACCACGGACCAGCTCCCCGCGCTGTTCGATGCCGGGGAGGCGTTTATCGAGGGCACGATCGGGGCCGCCCTCGTGATCCTCTGGCTGGTCGCCCTCGGCCTCCACCTCGCCCGGCCGTACATGGCCCACACCACGGGCAAGTTCACCCTGCGCCTGGGCGCGGACCTGTGGTGGATCATCTACGTCGGACTGCGCGACGTCTTCCTGCTCCAGGTCTTCCTGGGCAGCTTCATCTTCTTCTACCCTGACGTCGTCACTGGCCAGCCGCTGCCGATCACGGGCAGCGTGGCGGCGGTGCTCGCCTTCGCGGTCCTTCTGATCAAGCTCGTGACGAAGAACGACGCGGACCTCCGCTGGTTCCGCGTCCAGGTCCTCCTCGTGGCCGCCGGGGCGACGCTCTACATCGGCGCCTACTTCTTCGGCGTGCAGGCAACCGAGCTGACGGGCCAGCACATCACGCAGATCGTGCCGTCGCTCGTGACGTCGACGAACCCGGACGTCGCCCTGCCCCTGTGCTACCTCTCGGCAGCCATGGCCGGAATCCTGGGCCTGGTCGCCGTGGCGTACAACTTCCGGCTCACGTCCGTCCGCAAGCCCGCGCCCGGCACCGAGGGATAACCGATGACCCCCATCAGCGCAGATGAACTCGTCACCAGCCTCACGACCGGGGCGGGCGGCTGGCTGGTCCTTTCGCTCGCCGCCGTCCTGCCGATCCTGTGGGCCTTCTCGCTGGCGATGCACTTCGGCAGGCCGTACATCCTCCGCTTCCTGCGGAGCCTCACGCTCCGCTTCGGCGGCGACGTCTGGTGGCTGTCGTACGTCCTGATCCGCGACGGGCTCCTCTTCGTGACCCTCGCCCTGAGCATGATCTTCTTCATGCCCAACCTGTACCTCAAGGGCGACGGCCTGCCGATCACGGCGCCGCTCGCAGTCGTCTTCCTCTTCTGGGCTCTCGCCGTGAAGCTCGTCCGCGACGCGGACGACGACCCGTCGGCCTTCCGCCTCGTCAGCGTCCTGCTGGTCGTGGCCTCGGTGCTGTACATCGTCCCCCAGGTGTACGGCATGGAGGCTGCCGACCAGGCCTACCTCGGCGACCTCCCGGCGAAGCTCGTGAGCACTTCGAACCTCGACGTGGCTCGGCCGATCTTCTGGGGCAGCATGGCCCTCTTCATGATCACGGCCGGAGTCCTGTTCATCAGGTTCCTGGTGCGCCTCGGCCGGCCCACGGAGCCGACGTCCACCTCGATCTGACTTCATCGATCCGGGGAGTCAGGGCCCCGGGCGGCACGGGCCGCCCGGGGCCCTCGATTCGCGTCGGCTGTCGGGCGGCGGCTACCGCGGCCCCGACCGGCCGGCGTCACCCCCGCGGGGTAGGATGCTGGCATGCCCGACATCGAGTTCGCCTTCCTTGCCGATGCGGCCCAGGCCCTTCCGGGGGAGAAGTTCCACGTCCTGGGGGGTGGGATCAGCCGCCTGGAGGCGGCTGCCTTCCCGTTCCGGCATCCCCACCTGGCGCTCGTCGTGGCTCTCACCGTGACCGCACCGGAGGCACAGCGGCAGCACGAAGTGCGCTTCGTCCTCCTGGACCCGGACGGCCGGGAGCTCGTGGAGGCGGGTGGAGTCCTGCGCACGACACCCCCGCCCGACGCCCGCGACAGCCAGCTCACGTTCGCCGTGGACCTCTGGAACGTGGAGTTCGAGCGACCCGGCAACCATTCGTTTCGCATTCTCGTCAACGGCTCGGAGCGCAAGCGCCTCGGGCTGGCCGTGGACGTGCGTACGGTCGAGCCGGCCCCGGTGTTTCGGGGTGAGGCTCCGGGCTCGGTCGTCAACTGACAAGACGCACTTCAGCGTGACGAGGCGGCGATGACGGCGCGCCCGCCCGGCCGCCACGAGATGCCCGAGGTCGACGCGGCGGGGCTGGCCGCGGCGCGCTGCGCCGAACGCCTCATCGACGCGGCCCGCGCGGCCGGCAGCGTGCGCTGGGAGACCTACCTCGCACCTCTGCCGGACCGCCTCCGCGATGCCCCACCCGCTGAGCTTCGGGCCGCCGCACGTCGTGGCCGTGCGGCCTTCGGCGTGAAGGAGTCGATCGCCGACGATCTCCCCTGGGACGACGTGATGGCGTTCCGCGACGCCCTCGACCTGCTGCTCAAGGCGCTGGCACGCCGGGAGGCGAGCAGCCGCTGACGGGTCAACGGAGACGGGAGCGGGACGGCCCCCGCAGCCTGCCGGTGGGAGCCATAGCAGGGTCGAGCTCCTCGGCGGCGAAGGCTTCGAGCAGAAACGGCGACGGCGCGCCCGGGTCGTAGACCAGGGTGAGGCTGCGCCGTGCGCGGGTCCACGCCACGTAGGCAAGGCGCCGCTCCTCCTCCAGGGCGCGGACCGGATCAGCTGCCTCGGCGAGGCTCCGCGCACTCGGGAACCGGCCCTCGGTCATCCCGAGGACGGCCACGTGGTCCCACTCGAGCCCCTTCGTGGCATGCGCCGTCGCGAGCGTCAGCGCGGCGTCGGGAATGCGAAGCGCGGCGAGCCGGGTCCGGGCCGCGACGATCGCCGAGCTGACATCGGCGCCGGGTCCCAACCGGACGGCCCAGCCGACCAGTGTTGCCAGGAGGTCGGCCTCGCTCCACGCCGGTTCCGGCTCGAGCTCGTCGGGCGTCGGGCAGGCGCCGGCGCCTGGGACAGATCGCGCAAAGAACGATCGGGCCCCCGGATCCGCAAGCGTGGCCAGGCGCGCGGCGAGCGGGATCGGGCGCGGGTCGGAGGCGGCCTGGGCGACCAGCCCGTCGACTCGCGGGTCGTCGAGCGGAAGCGGGACGCCGTCGGCGCGGAACGGGATTCCCGCCTCGAGACAGGCCGCGGCCGCCGGCAGCAGCTCGCGGCGGGTGCGGCCGAGGATGGCGCGCCGTGAACCGTCGGCCGGCCACGCGCGAAGGATCGCCGGCGCGACGTCGGCTCCGGGAGGGCTCGGCGCCAGGATGACCCGACCGGAGCAACCGGGGCCCGACCGTATCTCCTTGGCGAACCGTTCGCGGTTGTGCTCGACGAGCCGGACGGCGCGCACGAGCACCGGCGCGGGGCACCGATAGTTCACTGCCAGGTCGACCCGCCGCAGGCCCGGGAGTTCGCCCGCCAGACCGAGCACTCGCCGGACATCGGCGAGACGCCAGCCGTAGATGCTCTGGTCGTCATCCCCGACGAGGAAGATCCGGTTCGCCGGTTCCGCGAGCAGGAGCGCCAGCCGGAGCTGGCTCCGGTCGACGTCCTGGACCTCGTCCACCAGGAGGTGGGCGCAGCGCAGCCGCCAGCGCCCGAGCAGGGCCGCGTCGCCCTCCAGCGCTCGGAGTGCCCCAGCCACGAGGTCGTCGAAGTCGGAGGCACCGCTGGCCTCGAGCGCTCGCTCGTAAGCCAGGAAGGCGCGCGCGACCGGTCCTGGCTCCGGGTCTGCCGCGACGTTGCCGGCAGTCACGCCCAGGTCGAGCTTGAGCCGCGAGAAGGCGTCGTCGAGGCGGCGCCGGGTCGCCAGGTCGGCATCCGGCAGGATCCGGCGCAGCAGCGCCTCGCGCGCGACGAGGTGGGGTGGCATCCCGGCGTCGCGGAGGATCTCCAGGCCGAGGGCGTGGAAGGTCCGCACGCGGACGCCCGCGGCGTCGATGCCGGCTCCGAGCGGCGCGAGGGCCGGAAGAAGGCGATCGCGCAGCTCCTCCGCCGCCCGGGCGTTGAACGTGATCGCCGCGATCGTCGCGGGGTCCGCCCCGCTCGCCACGAGCCAGGCGACACGGGCCACCAGGGTCGTGGTCTTTCCGCTGCCGGCCGGAGCGACGCAGAGAACCGGACCCGGCGGCGCCGTGGCGGCGGCACGCTGGTCCGGGGCGAGACGCCCGAGGCGGTCCGCGACTGCAGCGGGCAGGGTGGGGGAGCGGGCGGGATCGAACGTCACCCGCTGACTCTGGCGCCCGCCGCTTCACCGGGACTTGCGGCGCCGGCACGGGAAGAACCGCCCGGACCGCCTCGGCGGGGCCGGCAGGCCACCCGTGTAGGATCGAGCGAGCATGACCCCGCAGCTCGCAGCCACCCTCGCCGGCCTCCCGACGCGCCCGGGTGTCTACCTGATGCGCGCGTCCGACGGGAGCGTGCTGTACGTCGGCAAGGCCCAGAACCTGCGGGCGCGCGTCCGGAGCTACTGGCAGAAGCAAGCTGCGGGCGGCGGTCCGGGCGAGGTGCATCGGATCCGCGAGGTGATCGACCGCGTCGCCGACCTCGAGTACACGCTGACCGACTCCGTCTCGGAGGCACTCCTCCTCGAGGCCAACCTGGTCAAGCGCTACCAGCCGCGCTTCAACGTCCGCCTCAAGGACGACAAGAGCTACCCGTACATCCGGGTCACGCTGGGCGAGGACTTCCCGCGGATCGAGCGGACGCGAAAGCTGCTCCACGACGGCAGCCGGTATTTCGGACCCTACGCCTCGGCGAGCAGCGTCGACGAGGCGATGAACCTCATTCGCCGCCTCTTCCCTTTCCGCACCTGCACACTCGACATCCGGGAGGGGGAGCGCGCCCTGCGCCGGCCCTGTCTCCTCTACCACATCAAGCGTTGCCAGGGTCCCTGCATCGAAGCGGTCGGCCGCGAGGAGTACCGGGCCGACATCTCCCAGGTGGAGCTCTTCCTCGAGGGCCGCCAGGAGACGCTCGTCCGCGCCCTGCGACGAGACATGGACGCGGCCTCCGCGACGACGGACTACGAGCGCGCTGCCGTCCTGCGCGACAAGGTACGGGCGATCGAACGGACGATGGAAGACCAGAAGATGGCCGCCTTCGCCCGGACCGAGCTTGACGCCCTGGGCCTTGCCCGCGCCGGGGCCCGGGCTGCGGTCCAGGTCTTCGCAGTCCGCGACGGGAAGCTCATCGGCCGCGACGTCTACCTGCTCGAGGCACCGCCCGAGGTTGGCGCCGACGAGGTGCTGGCGGGCTTCGTCCTCCAGTACTACAGCCGATCCTCCTCGGTGCCGCGGACGATCCTGGTGCCCTCGCTCCCGGCCGAGCCAGGCGACCTCGAGGCGTTCCTCGCGGAGCGGCGCGGCAGCCGGGTCCGCGTGGCCGTCCCGGCGCGCGGCGAGAAGCGACGCCTCGTGGAGCTGGCGGGACGCAATGCCGCCGACCTGCTGGCCCGCGAGCAGGCGCGTTGGCTCGCCGACGAAGGGAGAGCCCTCGTCGCCCTCGAGGAGCTTGCTGCCGCGCTCGGCCTCGCCGGGCCGCCCCTCCGCATCGAGTGCTACGACATCTCGACCAACCAGGGCAGCGACACGGTGGGGAGCATGGTGGTCTTCGAGGACGGAAAGCCTCGCAGCGGAGCCTACCGGCGCTTCCGGATCAGGGGCGTCACCGGACAGGACGACTTCGCCAGCCACGCCGAGATGCTGCGACGCCGGCTGCACCGCGGGAAGGCGGGCGAGGAGGGGAGCGCCGAGGAGCTTCGCTGGGCCCTCCCGGACCTCGTCATCGTCGACGGCGGCAAGGGCCAGCTCACGGCCGACGTGGCGGTCCTCGAGGAGCTCGGCTACGCGGAGATCCCGATCGCCGGGCTCGCCAAGGAGCGCGAGGAGCTCTTCCTCCCCGGCCGCGCCGATCCGATCGTCCTGTCCTCGACCTCCCCGGCGCTCTACCTCGTCCAGCGGATCCGCGACGAAGCTCACCGCTTCGCGATCGCGTACCACCGGGACCTGCGGCGCAAGGCCGCCGTCCGGAGCGCCTTCGACGACCTGCCCGGTGTTGGCCCGGCCCGCCGCCGCGCCCTGCTGCGCACGTTCGGGTCCGCGAAAGGTGTCCGCGAGGCCCGGGTGGAGCAGGTCGCGGCAGTACCGGGGATCGGCCCGCTGCTCGCCACCCGAATCAAGGAGCACCTCGAGGCGGGTTGACCGGCAGGCGGCCGAACGCGGGACCCGCATCGGTGGTAGCATCCCCCGCCGATGCGCCGAATCACCCCCATCCTGATCCTCGTCGTGTTCGTGGCCGCCCTGATCGTGGATTTCGTCCCCAACCTGACGATGCCGGGCTTCGGCGCCGACGCGACACCCCGCCCGATCGAGACCAAGCTCGGCCTCGACCTCGTCGGTGGCCTGCAGGTCGAATACCAGGCGATGCCCGTCAACGGCAAGGCGCCCGACTCGGCCGCGATGGCGACGATCAAGACGATCGTCGAGAACCGCGTCAACACCACGGGCGTCTCGGAGCCGGTCGTCCAGACCCAGGGCAGCGACCGCATCGTGGTGGAGCTCCCGGGTGTCACCAACCCGGACCAGATCCGCAAGCTGCTGGGGCAGACGGGCCGCCTCGACTTCGTGCCCCTGCCGACAGCCGCCTACGGATCGGGAGCGAGCCCGGGCCCCAACACTGCCGCCCAGGGCCGGCCGCTGCCGGTCGCCGAGCCCCCCCTCTTCTCCGGCGACCAGATCGACCAGGCCTTCGCCAGCACCGATTCGACCGGTGCGCGCGCGGTCGGCTTCCGCCTCAAGAGCCAGGGCGCCCAGCTCTTCGGCGACTACACGACGGGGAACGTCGGGAACTTCTTCGCCATCGTCCTCGACGGCAACGTCGTCTCGGCGCCGGTCATCCAGAGCGCCATCACCGGTGGCCAGGGGATCATCACCGGCGGCACGGGCGGCTTCACGGTGACCGAGATGAACAACCTCATCACGGTCCTCGCCTACGGCTCGCTGCCGTACCCGCTGGCGGAGGCCAGCTTCCAGACGATCGGGGCCACGCTGGCCGGCTTCTCCCTGGACCGGATCCTCCTTGCCGGCCTGATCGCGATCCTCCTGGTCTTCGTGTTCATGCTCATCTACTACCGGCTGCTCGGGTCTCCTGGCCTGCTTCGCGCTCATCTACTACGCCCTCGTCGTCCTGGCGATCTTCCGCATCATCCCGGTCACGCTGACCCTCGCCGGCATCGCCGGCTTCGTCCTCTCGGTGGGCATGGCGGTCGACGCCAACATCCTCATCTTCGAGCGGATGAAGGAGGAGCTCCGGAGCGGGAAGTCGCTGCCGTCGGCGATGGAGGCGGGCTTCAACCGGGCCTGGAACTCGATCCTCGACTCGAACGTGTCGAGCCTGATCACGGCCTCGATCCTGTACCTCTTCGGGTCGTCGACGATCCGCGGCTTCGCCCTCGTCCTCATCATCGGCATCCTGGTCTCGATGTTCACCGCGATCACGGTGACCCGCACGATCCTGCGCTTCGTGGTCCCCAACGAGTGGGCGCGCCATGCCGCGGCTCTACGGGCTCGACGAGGAGGAGTTCGCCGGCGCACGCGAGGTCCGGACGCCTCTCCGCGCGCGAGGCCCGCTCTCGTGCGTGACATCATCGGCAAGCGGAACTACTTCTTCGCCTTCTCGCTGGCCCTCATCATCCCGGGCGTGATCTTCATCCTCCTCGGCCCGATCACGGGCGGGAAGGCCGGCCTGCAGTTCTCGATCGACTACACCGGCGGGACGAAGTGGGAGATCCACTTCAAGGATCACGGCGGTCACGCCGGACCAGGTCAAGGCCGTCCTCGCCGCCCTGGGCTACGGTGACTCGCGTCGTCCAGCGTACCACCGACAACTTCCTCCTGATCCGGATGGCCGCGGTCGGCCTCGTCGCGTCCCCGGCCCCCGCCGCGTCGCTCGCCCCGGGCGCGTCGGCGGGCCCGTCCGCGTCGCCGGCCGCCAGCGCGTCGCCGGCCGCAAGCGCGTCGCGGCCCCGTCCGGGAGCCCCGTTCCTTCGGCGTCGCCGGCCCCGACCGGGTCCCCAGCCCCGTCCGGGTCGCCGGCTCCGAGCACGTCCGCGGCGCCAACCGCGAGCCAGGCCCCGTCCGGGTCGCCAGCCCCGTCGGCGTCCGCCGGGTCCACCCCCGTCGCCGGCACGCCCGGACCCAGCTTCCCGGCCAGCCTTCCGCCGGCCTCGTTCACGGCGCCGTCCCCACCACCCCCCGGCCAGGTCACGACGACCGGGGACATGGGCCCGATCGTGGCCGGCCTCGAGGCCCAGCTCGGGCCGATCGCGTTCCAGCGACTGCTCACGACCATCGGGCCGGTGATCTCGCAGGAGCTGACCCAGCAGGCGATCCTCCTGGTGCTCATCGGGTCGATCGGGATCCTGCTCTGGATGACCTTCCGCTTCCGCGACTTCCGCTTCGGGATGACCGCGCTCGTCGCCCTCCTCCACGACGTGATCGTCGTCATCGGCACGTTCGCGATCCTGGGGACGCTTCTTCCACCTCGAGGTCGACGCCCTCTTCGTGACGGCGATGCTGACCATCATCGGCTTCTCCGTCCACGACACGATCGTGGTCTACGACCGGATCCGCGAGAACCGCTCGCGTCACGCCGGGGAGCGGTTCTCGGCGATCGTGAACCACTCGATCCTGCAGACCCTCGCCCGGTCGATCAACACGAGCCTCGTGGTCATCTTCACGCTGACCGCGCTGCTCCTCTTCGGCGGCGACTCGATCCGGCCGTTCATCCTCGCGCTGCTGATCGGGATCACGTCCGGGACCTACTCGTCGATCTTCAACGCCGCGCCGCTCCTCACCGTCTGGGAGGAGTGGGACGCCGCGGCGCAAGGAGCAGGCCGCGCCGGGACGCCCGGTTCGACGCGCCTTCGGCGTGACCGCGGGCGCGGCCGAGCCCGGGACGGCGCCGCGCGTCAATCCGCCGGTGAGCGGCTCGTGCGATCCTCCTCGCATGATCGACGCCGCGCTATCGCTGGCGCTACCCGGACCGGGCGCCCCCCGACCCGGCGCTTCGAGGCCGCCGTGGCCGAGCACGGCGGCTCGTCGCTCCTCGCGCGGGTCCTCGCACGGCGCGGAGTGCGGCAGGGCGAGCTGGCCGCCTTCTTCGGGCCCCCCGGAACTCGGCCTCCACGACCCGGGGCTCCTGCCGGACGCCGACGCTCGTGGTGGCACGCGTCGAGCGCGCCCGGGCGCTCGGCGAGGGGATCCTCGTGGTCGGCGACTTCGACGCCGACGGCCTGACGGGCCTGGCGATCCTCGTGACCGCGCTGCGGCGGCTGGGACTCGACGTCGCCGGCCACGTGCCGAGCCGCCTCGACGACGGCCACGGGCTGTCGATGCGCGCCGTCGAGGTCGCCCGCGACGCCGGACGCTCACTCGTGTTCACCGTCGACACCGGGACCTCGAGCGTCGACGAGGTTGCGGCCGCGGCCGCTCTCGGCATCGACGTCATCGATCACCGACCACCACCGGGTCCCCGACCTGCTGCCGTCCGCGCTCGCCATCGTCAACCCGCAGCGTGCCGACTCCCTGTACCCGGACCGCCGCCTGGCCGGCAGCGGCGTCGCCCTCAAGGTCGCGGCGCTGCTGCCTCGATCGCCTGGCAGGGATCCCATGGGCGGAGACCGTCGCGGGCCTCGCGGACCTGGCGACCATCGGGACGGTCGCCGACGTGGCCCCGATCCTCGGCGAGAACCGCTCGATCGCCCGGCTCGGCCTGGAACGCCTGCGATCCGCCCCGCGACCCGGCCTCGCGGCACTTCTGGCGGCGGGCGGCGTGACTCCGGGCGCGGTCACGCTCGAGACGATCGCCTTCGTGATCGCGCCGCGGCTCAACGCGGCCGGTCGGGTGGGGGACGCCGCCGACGCCGCCGCCCTCCTGCTCGCCGACGACCGCGGAGGAGGCCGCCGAAGCCGCAGCGGCGCTCGAACGGGCGAACCTGACGCGCCGCGACGTGACGCGGGCTGCGCTCGACGAGGCGCGGGCTGCACTGACCGGCGAGCCGCCGGATCGGCCCGCAACGATCGTGCGGGGACCATGGCCGGTCGGGATCGTGGGGCTGATCGCCGCGCGTCTCGCCGAGGAGCGGAGCTGCCGGCCGTCGTCGGCTGCGGAGCTCGGCGAGACGCTGCGTGCCTCGTGCCGCGCCCCGGAAGGCTACGACCTCGCCGGCATGCTCGCCGGCTGCGCCGACCTGCTGACCCGCCACGGCGGCCACCGTGGCGCCGCCGGGCTCGAGGTCCGTGCCGATCGCTGGGACGCGTTCCAGGAACGGTTCCTCGGCCTTGCGGCCGCGGCAGGCCCGGCGGATCCCCGGCCGGAGATCCGCCTCGACCTCGCGCTGCCGGCCCGTGCGGCGGACTACCGCGCTGCTGCGCGCACCTCGCCGGCGCTCGACCCGACCGGGCCCGGGAACCCCGAGCCCGCTCATCGGCGTCCACGGTCTCACCGTGATGCGCGTCCGCGCTGCCGCCGGCGGCCACGCCCAGCTGACCCTGCGCCGCGAGCGTGGACGTGCGTCGACGCGATCGCCTTCGAGCGGGCGACCTGGTCGAGCGCTCCAGCGAGGGCGATCGCGTCGACGTTGCCGGTCGCCTCGCCAGCCGCCGGTTCGGCGGGTATCGAATCGCTGCAGCTCGTGGTCGTGGACGTGGCGCCGGCGCGGGCCGCGGCCCGGCACGCCCGTCAGCGCGATCCGCCGGCGGCGGAGGCGGCCACGTGACAGGCGGTCGCGCGCCGGGCACGCCGCCGCGCCCGCCCCGCCGGACGACGGGCGACCCCTACGGCGTGGCTGCGGCGCGACCGTTCCTGGCACCGGTCGCCTCGCTGGCGGGGCTGCTGCTGATCGGCTTCCTGACGCTCGCCATGCTCACGGGCAACCTGCCCTTCCTGCCGTCCAGGTCCGGCGCGAACCAGAGCCCGGGCCCCGGTGGCGCCGGCCCGGTCCCGATCGTCCCGGGGAAGACCCCGTCCCCGAGCGCGCCTCCAGTGGTGAACCCCGATGTCGGGATCGCCGGACGGCTCGTGTACGCGAAGGCAGGCAACCTCTGGATTCAGCACGGCACGGAGGTGACGCAGCTGACGAGCACGGGCCGCGACTCGCAGCCGGCCTGGTCGACCGACGGCACCTGGGTCTACTTCATCGAGACCCGCCAGACGACGACCAGGTTCCCGCGCCAGGGCATCCCGGTGACGTACCTCCTCAGCTACCCGATCCTCAGCCGGATCCACCCCGACGGCACCGGCCGCGAGGCGATCCTGTCGGGCCTCTACCGCACTGGAGGCGGCAGGTTCGGGTGGTCGTACTTCATGCGGGACCCCGCGGTGTCACCGGATGGTCGCACCGTCGCGGTGGCGTCCGATGGTCCGGATCCGACGAAATCCGACGTGGTCATCGCCCTGGTCAACCTCGCCCGCAAGCGCCTGAGTCCGCTGGGCCTGCCCGAGGACCCCCCGTTCGGCCACCAGGACCCGGCCTGGAGCCCTGACGGGAAGTCGCTCGCTCTACGTGCGGAACGCCCGCAACGGGGCCCGTGGCGCGCCGACGATCTGGCGCTACGACCTGGCGCACCAAGAAGAACGTCCCAGTTCAGCCAGCCCGGCTACACCGAGCCGCTCTACTCGCCCGACGGCCGCTACCTCGTCGCCACGCGGACGAGCACCCTGGGCACCGACATCGTCGTTCTCGACGCGCGCAACGGAAACGAGCTGCTGCGCGTGACCAACGACGGGCAGTCCTGGGGCGGGGCATGGTCGCCGGACGGCAGCCAGATCGCCTTTCTGCGGCTGACGGGACTGACGACCGACCTGCAGCTCGCGACGCTGGCCCGCGGCGCCATCGGCGACTTCTCGGTGACGAAGGTCGATGCGGTGACGGGATTCAGCGGCCTCGACGCCGACAGCCGGCCGGCCTGGTGGGGACCGCCCCCGCCGCCGGCCGCACCGGCCTCGGCGGCGCCGTCCGGTTCGGGCGCTCCAGCCGCTACGGGCGCTCCGGCCGGTTCCCCCGCCCCCACCGGCTCCGGCACCCCGTGAGCGATCCCTTCCTCGCCCGCCTGGCGCGGCGCACGGCAGCAGCCGGCACGGTCCTCTGCGTCGGGATCGATCCAACGCCCTCGATGCTCCCAGAGGGCTGGCCGGCGGGCCTTCCGGGCGTCGAGCGCCTCGCGCGCCTGATCGTGGAAGCGGCGGCGCCGTTCGCGGCTGCGGTGAAGCCGAACCTGGCCTTCTTCGAGGCATACGGCAGCGCCGGCATCGCCGCTCTCGAGCGCGTCCTGGGGACCGTCCCGCCCGGCGTCCTAGTCGTTGCCGATGCCAAGCGGGGAGACGTGGAGACGACCGTCGCACGGCAGGCAGTGGCGCTCTTCGACGCGCTTGGCGCCGACGCGGTGACGGTCAATCCGTACCTCGGTCTCGGCGCGCTGGAGTCATTCCTCGAGCGCGTCGACCGTTTCGCATTCGTCCTGTGCCGCACGTCAAACCCCGGTGCAGGAGAGCTGCAGGACCTCGTCGTCGCCGCCGACGGGGAGTCCGGAGCACCCGCGGAGGCGCTCCATCGTCGCGTCGCCCGCCGCGTGTCAGACGCAGGTTTGGGCGACCGGGCCGGCCTGGTGGTGGGTGCCACGGCGCCGGCGGAGCTCGCGGCAATCCGCCAGCTGGTGCCGGGATTGGCGTTTCTCGTCCCGGGCGTCGGCGCCCAGGGGGGCGACGCCGCCACCGTGATGGCCACGGGCCGTGCAAGCGCCGCCCCCGCCGGGGATGGCGTCGGGGGCGGCCTCCTGGTGAACGTGTCCCGGGGGATCGCCGGCGCCGCTGCCCCTGCCGGGAGTGCCACAGGCGGCGACCCGGGGGCGCGCATCGAGGACGCCGCCCGCAGGTGGGCCGCCACGCTCGCTGTGCTATCGTAGCCCGGCCTCGCGAGGCAGTGACCCAGCACGATCGCGCCTCGTCGGAAATAGCCTGAGGTCGCTCCAGATGCCTAACATCGGCCCGATGGAACTGATCATCGTCCTGGTGATCGCCCTCCTCGTCCTGGGCCCGGGCAAGCTTCCGGATGTCGGCTCGGCGCTCGGCAAGAGCATCCGCGAGTTCCGCAAGGCCGCGACCGATGTCCAGGACGCGGTCAAGGTCGATCCCCTGCCGGCCGCCCCGACCACTGCCCCCCCTGACGCGCAGGCCGCACCGGTCGTCGCGGCACCGGTGGCTGCCGCACCGGCCGTTGCCGGACCGGTCGCTGCCGCACCGGCCGTCGCAGCACCGGCCCTCGCCGCACCCGCCACTCCGGTGGTTGTGCCCAACGTGCTGACGGCTGTCGCCGAGCCGAATACGCTCGCTGTTGCGGCACTACCTCCCGCCGAGCCCGCTCCTGCCGCGCCGGCAGCACTCGAGACCTCGCCAACGGCGCCCGCTCCCGCCGAGCCCGCGCCGGTCGCCGCGAGCCCGGAGACTCAGGCCTAGCCCGCTTCCGGGACGGACGCCATGGCCGACGCCGACATCTCTCGCGACGGGATCGGCTCGGTCCTGCGGGTCCCCGAGGAGCCGCCGCTCGCACCCACGTCGCCGCCACCACCGGCGAGCGACGGCGCGGTCATGCCGCTCGTCGACCATCTTTCCGAGCTCCGCCGCCGGGTCGGCATCTCGCTGCTCGCGATCGCGATCGGCGCCGTCGTCGGGTTCATCCTCGCGCCGCGGATCATCGAGATCGTGAAGGCACCGTACGGCAGTGCGCCGCTCCTGCTCCTCAACCCCGGCGAGGGATTCTTCATCAACCTCAAGATCGCGCTCGTCACCGGGATCGTGCTCGGGATGCCGGTGATCCTGTTCGAGCTATGGCGGTTCGTCGCTCGCCGGGCTGACCAGCGAGGAGCGACGCCTGGCCAGGCCATGGGTGCCACTGGCGCTCGTCTTCTTCGCCGGCGGGGTTGCGGTCGCCTACGTGATCCTTCCCTTCGCCATCGCGTTCCTCTCGGCGTTCGGCACCGGGGCACTCCAGAACGCCTGGACCGCCGACGGCTATTTCGGGTTCGTCGCGATGCTCTTCCTCGGCTTCGGGCTGGTGATGGAGTACCCGATCGTCCTGGTCCTCCTCTCCAAGGTCGGGATCGTCACCAGCGCACGGCTGCGTTCCTCGCGGCGGGTCGTCATCGTCGTCATCGCCATCGTGTCGGCCGTCATCACGCCGGGCGGCGACCCGATCAGCCCGACGGTTCTCGGGATCACGATGTATGCGCTCTACGAGCTCTCGATCGTGCTCGTCCGGGCCGGCGGGCGCTGAGCGCGGCGTAGACTGGCCGCATGCCATCCACCAGGCGGCCGGGCGGGGAACCGGGCCCGGACGAGCCTGTCACGACGGCGGACCAGCAGCACGTGGTCATCCTGTCCGGACTGTCGGGCGCGGGCAAGACGGCCGCCACGAAGCTCTTCGAGGACCTCGGCTACGTCTGCGTCGACAACCTCCCGGGGGAGCTGCTGCCGGAGCTGGCCGACCTCATCGCACGCGAGCCGGGTCGCTTCGAGCTCGTCGCGATCGTCCTCGACGTGCGCGCCGGCGACGTCCCGGTTGCCTACGCGGCGATGCGCGGTGCCCTCGAGGGGCGTGGCATCCGGCCCCAGGTCTTCTTCCTCGAGGCCCGCGACGAGGTCCTCATCCGGCGCTACTCGGAGACGCGGCACCGCCACCCCCTCGCCGGCTCGGACGGCGTCGCGGCCGGGATCGCCGAGGAGCACCGCGTCCTCGAGACGGTTCGCGCTGACGCCGACGTCGTGCTCGACACGTCGGAGCTGTCGCTGCGCGAGCTGCGGGAGCGGATCTTCAGCCAGCTGTGGCACGTCGTGGAGCCGGACCAGCTCTCGATCCAGCTCGTCAGCTTCGGCTACAAGTTCGGAATCCCGCTCGAGGCCGACCTCGTCCTCGACGTGCGCTTCCTGCAGAATCCCGTACTACGTCCCCGAGCTGCGCCGCCTGTCGGGACTGACCGACGGCGTTCGCACGTACGTCCTGGACCAGCCGCTGGCACGCCGCTTCCTGGTATCCGTGCACGACCTGCTGGAGCTGACGATCCCGGCGTACGTGGGCGAAGGGAAGACGCGCCTCACGATCGCCGTCGGCTGCACCGGCGGGTACCACCGCTCGATCGCCCTGGCCGAGGAGCTCGCCGCCTGGCTGCGCGACCGGGAGTACGGCCCCGTGAGCGTCTTCCACCGCGAGCTCGAGCGACGGTGACGGCGTGAACCTGCGGCGCTGGCTGCGGCCCGGGATCGGGGTCAAGCGGTGGCTCCTGGTGGCCTTCGTCGGGCCTCACCGCGCTGGCGCTCGCCGGCGCGCTCGCGCTGCGACAGGTCTACCGCGACGTGGACGTCGAGGGCCCGGTCCAGTCGGGGGTCTCCGTCGTGACGCTCCAGTTCCTCCCGTACTGGACGCGCGCGGCGCTCCTCCTGCTGGTCGGCATCGGCGCTGTTCGCGTACGGGTCGTACCGCGTCGTGATCGCGTTGCTGGGGCCGTTCACCGAGAGTGCCGACGAGCCGCTCGTCGACCTCGTCTACCGGCGCCGCCTGCTCGCCCGCGGCCCCCGGGTCGTCGCGATCGGCGGCGGGACCGGCCTCTCGACGCTGCTCCGCGGCCTCAAGGAGCACACCGCCAACATCACGGCCATCGTGTCCGTCGCGGACGACGGCGGCTCCACGGGCCGGCTCCGCGAGCAGGTCGGGATCCCGGCGGTCGGCGACATCCGGAACTGCCTGGTGGCGCTGGCCGAGACCGAGCCGGCGATGGCCGAGCTCCTGCAGTACCGCTTCGGGAACGACGAGGGCAGTCTCGCCGGGCCACGCCGTCGGGAACCTGCTCATCACGGCGATGAACGCCATCGACGGCGGCGACTTCGAAGCGGCCATCCGGGAGATGAACCGGGTCCTCGCCGTGCGCGGCCGCGTCGTGCCCGCCTCCGGGACTGCCCTGACCCTCCACGCCCGGTTGCGCGACGGGGGCGAAGTGACCGGCCAGTCCCGCGTCGCCCGGATGAGGGGGATCGAGCGCGTCTGGCTCGAGCCGAGCGACGTCCGGGCCAGCCGCGACGCCATGCAGGCCATCGCCGAGGCGGACCTGGTGGTCCTCGGCCCCGGCAGCCTCTACACCAGCGTGCTGGCGACGATCCTGCTGCCCGAGCTCCGGGCGGCCCTTGCCGGGAGCCCCGCCCTGCGGGTCTTCGCGGCCAACGTGGCGACGCAGGCGGGCGAGACGGAAGGCTACGACCTCTCCGACCACGTCGAGGCGATGGCCGCCCACGGCATGGCCGACGTCTTCGACGTGGTCCTGGCCAACAGCAACGTGGGCGTGGCCACGCAGGACGGGGAGCTCGGGGTCCCGGTGAAGCTCCGCTGGCCGCCGATGGGGCCGGGACGCCGTCCTCGCCTGGTCCTCGACGACGTCGTCGACCCGGCGAACCCGCACCACCACGACCCGGCGCTCCTCGCGGCGGCGCTCCTGCGGCTGTTCGGCCGCGAGGCCGGGTCCCGGCGCGGCGGGATCGCGCGGACTGCCTGAGACGGTGGCCGACGGCGACCGCGCCCTCGTCGCGGCGCTCCGTGCCGAGCTCGCAGCCATCGACCCGCCGCGGGCCTGCGACCGGTCGGCCGAGGTCGCCGGCCTCGGCACTGCGGCGATCCGGGGCGAGCGACCCGCCCTCGGCAGGCTCATGGTGCGGCTGCTGCGCGACGCGCCCGCCGCCTCCCGCGCCGCTGGCCTGGGACCGCGCTGCCGACCATTGTCGGGTCGCCTGGCTGCGGGGCCGTTCCTCGCCCGGGGCTCGCTGTCGGTGGCCCACGGACGCCTACACCTCGAGTTCGTCGTCCCGCTCGACGAGGCGCCGGTCCTGGCGGCCCGAGCTGGCGTCGGTCGGGCTGCCGGCGGGTCTGCGCACGCGCCGGGGGCGCGGCGTGGTGACCTGGAAGAGCGCCGACGAGATCGGGACCTTCCTGCGCTGGATCGGCGCCGGTGCCTCGCTGCTGGAGCTGGAGACACGCCAGGTGGCACGCTCGGTGCGCGGCGACCTCAACCGCCTGCTGAATGCCGAGTCCGCAAACCTCGAGAGGATCGCCGTGGCCGCGGCTCGCCAGCTCGACGCGATCGCCACGCTGGAGGCCGAAGGCCGCCTTCAACGCCAGCCGGTCGTCGTGCGCGAGGTCGCGGCCGGCAGGCAGACGACCCCCGAGGCGTCGCTCACCGAGCTGGCCGCCGAGCTCGAGCTGCCGCGCGGGCGGGTCCAGCGAGCCCTCGAGCGGATCGAATGGCTGGCCCTGCATGACGACGAGGCGATCGAGCCGGGAGCCCGGCGATCGCGTGCCGAACGGCCCGCGCACGACGGGCCGCGCGCCACGACGGGCGGCGTCGTGCGGATGGCATGATGCGCGCCATGCGACCCGTGATCATTGCCGCCAACTGGAAGATGAACACCACCCCGGCCGACGCGGGCGACCTTGCCCGCCAGATTGCCGGGCGGACCCGCGAGCCCGACGTCGTGCGGGTGATCTGCCCGCCCTTCGTGTGCCTGGCCGCCGTCCGCGACGCCGTCGCCGGCGCGGGCATCGACGTCGGCGCCCAGAACGTCCACCACGAGCTGGCCGGTGCCTACACCGGCGAGGTCAGCGCGCCGATGCTCGGCGGGCTCGCGACCTGGGTGATCCTCGGCCACTCCGAGCGCCGCCGGGACGCGGCCGAGACCGATGCCTCTCATCGGTCGCAAGCTGCGACGGGCGATCGACGCCGGGCTGCGCCCGATCCTGTGCGTCGGCGAGCACCTTGCCGAGCGCGAAGAGGGCCGCGCGACCGCAGGTCGTCGCCGACCAGCTCCGTGGCGCGCTCGCCGACCACGACGTGGCCGCGCTCCTGGCCGCCGGCCTCGTCATCGCCTATGAGCCGGTCTGGGCGATCGGCACCGGGCGGAACGCCTCGGGCGCCGACGCCTCCATCATGGCCGACGCCATCCGCGCGACGCTGCGCGACCTCGGCTGGGGTGGCGGCGCCGATGGCACGCCGATCCTCTACGGGGGCAGCTGCACGAGCGCGAACATCGGGGAATTCCTCGCCGAGCCTTCGATCGACGGTGCGCTCGTCGGAGGCGCGTCACTCAAGCCCGACGAGATGGCAGGGATGGTGGGCCGGGCCGCCGTCACCGCAGCCGCGCGCCGCGCCAGCGGCGGCTGAGCGGGCCACCGCCGATCGGGGCCGTCTCCCCGCCGCGCTGCCCAACACTCACGCAGGAGCCAACAGATGCCGACCCTCGTCCTTCTCCGCCACGGCGAGAGCACGTGGAACCAGGAGAACCGTTTCACCGGCTGGACCGACGTCGACCTGTCCGAGACCGGGCTCGCCGAGGCCCACGAGGCGGGCCGCCTCCTCCGCGCCGAGGGATTCGAGTTCGACATCGCGCTACACGTCCGTGCTGAAGCGGGCGATCCGCACGCTGTGGATCGCGCTCGACGAGATGGACCAGCATGTGGCTGCCGGTCGTCGGCTCGTGGCGCCTCAACGAGCGCCACTACGGGGCGCTCCAGGGTCTCAACAAGGCCGAGACGGCGGCCAAGTTCGGCGACGAGCAGGTGAAGGTGTGGCGGCGGAGCTACGACGTGCCGCCGCCGGCGCTCGACCGCGGACGACGAGCGCTTCCCGGGCCGCGACCCGCGCTACCGCGACCTCGTCGGACGCGGACCTGCCGCGCTGCGAGTCGCTCAAGGACACCGTCGCCCGCTTCCTGCCGTTCTGGGAGTCCGACATCGCGCCGGCCCTGCGGGCCGGGCAGCCGCGTCCTCGTGGCAGCCCACGGCAACAGCCTGCGGGCCCTCGTGAAGTACCTCGACGGCATCTCCGACGACGAGATCGTGGGCCTCAACATCCCGACCGGCGTGCCGCTCGTCTACGAGCTCGACGACGCGCTGCGGCCCGTCTCCAGCCGCTACCTGGGCGACCCGGAGCGGGTCGCCGCCGCCGCCGCGGCGGTCGCGGCGCAGGGGATGGCCCGCCCGGCCTGAGCGTGATCCGCCCCTGCCGTCCCGGTCGGGCTGGAGGGCGGATGCCTGCCATGTGCTACGATCCCGCGCGGCCCACCCGCTGGAGGATCTCCCCGAGAGTGAACCCGTTCCTGGCCGTCGGCCAGATCATCGTCAGCATCGCCCTGATGGTCGCGATCCTCATGCAGGCGCGCGGCACGGGCCTGTCCGGGGCGTTCGGCGGCGACTCGGCCGTCTACCGCAGCCGGCGCGGCATCGAGCGGCGGCTCTGGCAGTTCACGATCGTGCTCGCGATCCTCTTCGTGATCTTCTCGCTCGCGAGCTACGTCTTCACGACCGCTGCCTGAACGAGCCCCGTCCGGGGCAGCTGGACACGTGACCAGGCGCGACGCCAGCTTCATCCTCGTCCTCGTCGGTGCTCCTCGCGGGCCTCGCGGGGCTCGTGGCCGCCCCGTCCTTCGCAGGTCCCGCCGCGACGCCCGTCCCCACCGCGAGTCCAGCCGCGGTCACGGGCCATGTCCAGGGCGTGCTCGGCGGACCCTCGTCGATCACGCCGCTCACGGCACGCACGCAGGTCGACCGTGACCTCGTCGCCCTCCTCTTCCGCGGGCTCGTGCGGCTCGGGCCCCGACAACACGGTCGTGCCGGACCTCGCCGAGCGCTGGTCCGTGGACCCGAGCGGGCGCGCGCTGGACGTTCCACCTTCGGCCCGACGCCACCTGGCAGGACGGGACGCCGGTGACCAGCGCCGACGTCGTGTACACGATCGGCGTCCTGCACGACGCGGACTACACCGGCCCGCTCGCGGCGGCCTGGTCGCAGGTGACGGCGACCGCGATCGATCCGCTCACCGTGCAGTTCGACCTCGGCGACCCGGTGGGCGGCTTCCTGCAGGCGGCGACCCTGCCGCTCATGCCGGCCCACATCCTGGCGGACGTCCCCGTCGCCGTCCCTGGCAGCGGATCCCTTCGCCAGTCACCCCATCGGGAACGGGTCGTTCGCCCTCGTCGAACCTGACGTGCGGAAAGCGCGGTCCTCGAGCCTGTCCTCCCTCCCGTCGGTGGCCCGTCCACTCCGTTGGCGAGGCCCCACGCTGGGCGACCCGGCAGCCCGCACGCCGCGCCTTGTCGCGCCTGGAGCTGCGTTTCTACGACACGCCCGCGGCGCTCGCGAAGGCGCTGCGCCGCTGGCGACGTCGGCTCGGCCGGCGACCTGCCGCCGGCCGCCGCCGCGGCCCTCGCCGGAGCCTCGCCGGGGGCGCAGGCGATCCGGTACCCCGGCACCACGCTCACCGCGGTCACGTTCAACCTGCGCTCGCCCGGGGGACCGTTCGCCGAGCCCGGGAGCCGCCGCGCCCTCCTGGCCGCCGTCGATCGTCCCGACATGATCGCCAGCCTGCTGGGCGGCATCGGGGTCCGGGCCGACACGCCGATCCCCCCGTCGTCGTGGGCCTACGACGCGACGGCCGCGCCGGCGGTCGCCTACGACCCCGCCGCCGCGGCACGGGGCCTGAAGGCCGCCGGCTGGCGCCGGTCGGGCTCGGCCTGGATCCCGCCGCGGGCCAGCAAGCCGCTGTCGATCACGCTCCTGGCACCCGACGGGTCGGCCAACCCGGTCGCGTTCGGAGCTGCCTCGCAGGTCGCTGCGGCCTGGACGGCGATCGGGCATCCCGACGACGGTACAGGCGCTGCCGCCCGGCGACCTTCGTCGACCGGCTCCGTGCCGGCGCCTTCAGCGCCGCCGATCGTCGACGTCAACATGGGCCTCGACCCTGATCCGTACCCGATCCTCGCCTCCAGCCAGGCGCCGCGAAGGCGGCGCCAACGTCAGCGGGTATCCAGAACGCCGTGCTGGACGCGCGCCCTCGTTGCGGCCCGCGCCCCGGGGACGATGGTCGCCCGGAAGAGGGCCTACAGCAACCTCCAGCGCGTCCTCGGGCTCCTCCAGCCGATGCCGACGCTCTTCTTCCGGGACTCTCCTCGTGGTCGTCGGCCCGGGACTCGGCGGACCGGTTCCGCGGCCGATCGCCGATCCGGGCGACCGGTTCTGGGACGTGCTACGATGGGATTCGACCGGACGGTGACCTCGCCGCCCGGGCTTCTGTTCGCTGCCGAGGTGGCGGAACTGGTAGACGCGCTAGCCTCAGGAGCTAGTGTCCGCAAGGGCGTATGGGTTCAAATCCCGTCCTCGGTACCACCGCGTCGGAAGCAGGCTCGCGCGACACCTGCCCAGGTGGCGGAATTGGTATACGCGTACGTTTGAGGGGCGTATGAGGCAACTCATCCGGGTTCAAGTCCCGGCCTGGGCACCACTCTCCCGCGCCTGATGGAGGCGGCTCCGAACGGAGCCGCCTCGCGTGTCTCCGGGCCCCGATCCGGCTCGGCGGGCGGTTAGCTCAGTCGGTCAGAGCGCCTCGCTTACACCGAGGAGGTCGGAGGTTCGAGCCCTCCACCGCCCACCACCCCTCGTTCCGTTCGGCGCCCGGCTTCCGCGCCTCCGGCGCTCGGCGTCCGAGCCTCCGGAGCCAACCTTCCGCGCCTCGCCAGCCGTCGGCGCGGCCGTCACCGGCGGTCGTACCCGGCGTACACTCAAGCAGGGCGGCGAGCGCCGCCGGTGGACCACGGGAGGGATCATGGAGCTCGGCATCATCATCCTGATCATCGTTGCCGTGGTCCTCGTGGTCGGGGTGCTCCTCTTCAACGGGCTCGTCACGAGGCGCAACCGGGTCGACGAGGCGGTCGGGCAGATCGAGGTCCAGCTCAAGCGGCGCCACGACCTGGTGCCGAACCTCGTCAACGCCGTCAAGGGCTACATGGACTTCGAGCAGGACGTGCTGACGAAGGTGACCGAGGCCCGTGCGAACGCTGTGGCCGCCGGCGCCCAGGGCACGATCACCCAGCAACAGGCCCAGGCCGAAAACGTCCTTTCGGGCGCCCTCCGCTCGCTGTTCGCGGTCGTCGAGAACTATCCGCAGCTCAAGGCGAACGAGAACGTCCTGTCCCTCCAGGAGCAGCTCACCACGACCGAGAACCAGATCAGCTTCTCGCGCCAGCACTACAACGCGACCGTCAATGACTACAACACCACGATCCAGACGATCCCCTCGGTGCTGATCGCGGGCACGCTCGGCTTCACGAAGCGGGACTTCTTCGACGCCGAGCCCGAGGCCGACCAGGTCCCGGTCGTCGCCCTGCGTTGATCGCCAGCCGGCCGGACCCTCCCGGCCGCCGATGCCACCATGACCGCCAGCTTCTACAGCCAGGCAGCCGCGAACCGGCGGAATTCGATCCTGCTGGTCGCGATCATCGTCGCCCTGCTGGCCGTGCTCGGCGCTCGCGATCGGGTACGGAACCACCGGAGCGACCACGGGCGCAATCGGGTGGCTCGGGATCTTCGGGATCATCGCCATCGTCTCGTCGCTGGTCGGCTACTACTCGGGCGACCGGGTCATCCTGGCGGCGTCAAAGGCGCGCCCGGCCACTGAGGCGGAGGCACCCCAGCTCCTCAACGTGGTCCGCGAGCTGACCCTGGCGGCCGGCCTGCCGATGCCTGCCGTCTACCTGATCGACGACACCGCCCTCAACGCCTTCGCCACTGGACGCGACCCGGCCCACGCCTCGATGGCCGTGACCACCGGGCCTGGCCGAGCGCATGGACCGCGAAGAGCTGCAGGGGGTGCTCGGCCACGAGCTTTCGCATGTCCGCAACTACGACATCCGCTACGCGATGCTCGTTGGCGTTCTTGTCGGGACGATCGCCTTGGTGGCCGACATCTTCCTGCGGATGACCTTCTGGGGCGGCTTCGGCGGGCGGCGGTCTTCGTCGGACGACCGAAGCGGCGGGGGCCTCCAGGCGATCGTCTTCATGATCGCCATCTTCCTCGCGATCCTGGCCCCGTTCTTCGGCCGCCTGGTCCAGCTGGCGGTGAGCCGCCAGCGCGAGTACCTCGCCGACGCAGGCTCGGTCGAGCTCACCCGCAACCCGTACGGCCTGGAGCGCGCGCTGGCCGTGATCGCCGAGGACAAGGAGGTCCTCGAGGTCGCCAACCGGGCAACCCAGCACCTCTACTTCCGGAACCCGATCCGGAAGTTCGAGGCACGCTCCAAGGGGCTCTTCTCGACTCACCCGCCGATCCTCGACCGGATCAACCGGCTGCGCGCCCTGACCGGCGAGACGCCGATTGATCCGGCCACCGAGCCGGAGGTCCAGGCGAGCGACTGAGCACCGGCGCGAGCGTGCAAGAGCGGGCGGCCGAGAGCCCCGCGGACGCGGCGCTTTCGTTTGCGGCAGGCCACCCGTCGTGGTACCGTCTCGGCCGCCGACGGGCGCTGAAGCCCGGCGGGGCCTTCGGGCCGAGATAGCTCAGTTGGTAGAGCACGCGACTGAAAATCGCGGTGTCGCCAGTTCGAATCTGGCTCTCGGCACCATCAGCCCTGGAGGCGGCGCTTCGAGCGGAAGTGGCTCAGTTGGTAGAGCATCACCTTGCCAAGGTGAGGGTCGCGGGTTCGAGTCCCGTCTTCCGCTCCATTTTCTTGCCTGGAGACGCGCTGGCCCCCGCGCCGCTGGCCCTTCGTCTAGTGGTAGGACAGCGGACTTTGGATCCGTGAACCGAGGTTCGAATCCTCGAGGGCCAGCCACCAATTCGCGGCGACGTGGCGAAGTGGCCTAACGCGGGGGTCTGCAAAACCCTTATTCATCGGTTCGAATCCGATCGTCGCCTCCACCTTCCTGACTTCGACGCCCGCCGGCGAGGCGGGCGTTACGATTCGGGTCAAGCGCCGAGGTGGCGGAACGGCAGACGCGGCCGACTTAAACTCGGCTGACCGAAAGGTCATGTGAGTTCGAATCTCACCCTCGGCACCAGCTCGATCACGCGATTTGCCCGTGACCTGTCCGCGAGCATGACTGCGCGCGACCTTCTTGCCTGCCTGGCGCAGAGCCAGGGATACGGCCGGCCCGACTCAGAGGCGCGGCAGCCGGGGTTCAGGTACGCGACGCACGCCCGGCCCCTCAGCCATTTCGTCCAGCACCGAGGGCGCGGCGGCGCCGACGTGGTCGATCCCGCTCCTGGTGCCGCGCACGGCGAGCCATGTCATTGACCACGCACGAGGGTCGGGACGCGAGCGCCTGGCAGGCCGGCTGGGACGAACTCAGTGCGGAAGGGCGATGATGTCCGAGAGTAGGGAAGGCAGGGAGGCGATGATGGCTGCGCGTGGGCACCGGTTCAGGCACCACGAGCTCGAGCTTGTCGATGGCGGCAAGCTCGTCCTCGGGATCGACGGCTCGATCGACCACCTCGATGTGGCCGGCGCCACGACGGAATCGTGGGCACCGGACGATCCGGCGTGGCCGGACCAGGCCATCCGGTTCGGACTTCGCCCGCAGGCCCCTACCGTGAGGCCGCACGATCGCGGTGTGCCTGGAACGAGGCCGGCGCGCTAGTACCGCCCTCCGTGAGTCCCTCGGCCCTTTCGATCAGTAGGTGCGGGAGGACGGCGATGGGGAGGGTGCCGCTGATGGGGCGCCGGCCGGGGCCGACGGCTGGGCGACGCCGCCCATGATGGGTCCGCCCTGGGCCGTCGCGCCCGGCGCCGCGAGGAACCACACGCCCTTCACGCCCTGGCCATTGATATCGCCCGCCTTCGCGTCCTTGGCGAAGTAGTAGAGCGGGACACCGTTGTACGTGACCTGCATCTTCCCGTCGTCGGCTCGCTTGATCGTGGCGAGGGTGCCAGTCACGCCGTCGCCCGCCAGGACGTTGGCGGTCGGGTCGATTTCGAACGGGGGCCATGCGGCGGCGCAACCGCCGGTGCAGGTCGTCGTGCCCGCCGAGTCCGCGGTGAGCAGGTAGAGTGACCTCCCGCCCTCCCCAGTCAGGTATGCACCGAGCTTCGCGTCCTGGGCGACCTTGACCTGTGCTGCAGCGCCGGACGCTGCCGGTGCGCCAGCCGTCGGCGAGGCTCCAGCCGTCGCCGAAGGGGCCGCCGTGGGCCCAGTCGTCGCGGCCGAGCCCGCGCAGGCCGCGAACAGGAGCGCTGCCGCAGCTGTCAATCCGGCAGCCCTGATGCCCACCGTCAGTCGGTCAGCTCGCATCACGTCGAATTCTCCCCCTGCAACGGACCCCGAAGGAGGGCCGATGGAGCCATTACGACAGCGCGGCGGTGCCGGATTTCGAGGTGGCTTCGGCCGGTGGACGCATCGACCCCGCGGATCCAGGCCCGCAACAACTCGGTGGAGGACTGCGCTGGAAGTCGTCGGCGCCGAGTCCTGGTAGCAAGCCGGCGGGTCGATGAGCGGCCGGGGCCACCGAGGGCGCGCGCTGCAGGCGCATGGGTGACGCCGGTGGCGGGTTGGACGACCTGGAACCGCCGACAGCGTGCCGTCGCTCCGATGGACCTCTATCGGAGCGATACGCTTCACAAATGAAGTCGCCTCCGGCATCTCGGTTTCTCCCGAGCCACGACCAGCATGGCTTCGGCGCTCGCCTTGAATGGGGTCAGACGGGAGTGCGCGTCCTGGCGGGGCAGGCCGACCTAGTCGTCATCGTCGACGTGCTGTCGTTCTCGACTACGGTGTCGGTGGCCGTCGAGCGCCGCGCCTTGGTGATCCCGCACCGGCCGGGTGACGACATCGCGGGACAGCACGCCTTATCGGTCGGCGCGCGGCTAGCGAACCCTGACCGTGGGGGCCCCGGTCCGACACTCTCCCCGGACTCGCTATCGCTGCTGCACCCCGGCGAGCACCTCGTCCTGCCCTCGCCCAACGGCGCGGCCTGCTCCGTGCTCGCCGCGGAGGTCGGCGCAACCGTCGTCGCGGGATGCCTCCGCAATGCAAGCGCCGTCGGTCGATTCGCGGCCGCGCATGGCGGGACGACGGCCGTCATTGCTGCCGGGGAGCTCTGGCCGGACGGTGGCCTCCGCCCCGCTGTCGAGGATCTCATCGGCGCCGGCGCCGTCCTGGCGGCCCTGGATCCACGGAGCCTGTCACCAGAGGCACGGGCTGCGGTTGCCGCGTTCCGGGGCGCCCGCGACGATCTGCTCGGCCTGCTCGCAGCCTCTTCATCGGGACGGGAGCTGGTGGAAGCCGGCTTCGGCCGGGACGTGGCGATCTCTGCCGAGATCGATGTCACCGATCTCGTTCCCGTGCTCGAGCACGGCGCGTTCCAGGGACGGTGACGTCCGCCTGGCCGCGTGATCCGGCGCGCGACGGCGCCCCGATCTCGACAGCGCACCCGCCACCGCCGCGCGCGCCCGGCGCCATCGCTCACGTCGCGACCAGCACGCAGGGGAACGGAGCTCCCTGGGCCCACCGCCTCCGCCCGCCTGCGACCATGCGTTCGATCTCTGTTGCGGCGTGTGGCTGCGGGTCCCCACGGACTGCTTCGGCGGACTATCGCGGACTCTCTTGGCTGGCGCGGGGCGAGTGAACGCCAGCCAGCGTCTCCGCGACGACCACGAGCGCGAGCGTGACACCAGCCGCGCCGAGGACGAGGGCACCAAGATCTCCCGGTACGGCCGTCGTGTCGGTCGCTCCGACGGCCCACCACAGTGACGATCGGAACGCCACGACGATCGGGACCGCGCCAGCAGCGAGGACCATGCCATCCGCCACACGCCGCCTGCGGCCGACGAGAGGCCGCTCGGCGTGGACGAGGCCGAGATAGCTGCCGGCCGCCGCCAGGAAGGCGAACATTCCGCAGGCGGCGACGGCGAGGACGAGGGCGAGAACGGGCGCGAGCCCATCTTCGCGAGCGGCGGCGACGCCGAGCGCGGCGCCGAATGCCAGAGACGCCAGCGCTGCCGCCGTGAGCGGTTGACGGCGCACTGCCGGAGCGATGCGCGCCTCAAGCGGCGTGAGGAGCGCCGTGGCCGGTCGGGCGAGCGGGCCCAGGCGCACGCTCCAGTCTCGCGCCAGGGCCAGTGCATCTGCCATGGCGTCGGGACCGGCCGCAGGCGCATGCGATCCCCGCAATGCCATCCCGGCTCGTTGCACCAGGGTGGCCGCCGGGATGGCGACGAGCGTCGCGATCGCCAGCGCGGCGATCAGGGCGTTGGTCGTGGTGGACCAGGTCGACTCGTCCGCCCGTCGGAAGACGCTGATCCAGTCAACCGCGAGCGTGACCAACACTGCCGCGAGCACCACCCACGATGCGCGGAGTATCGCCACGAGGCGGGCGACCGGCAGCGGGCCGTCTCGCCGGCAGGGAAGCGCCCGCACCACCAGGAGCGTGGCAGCGAGCGGCACGAAGAAGAGCGTGAACGAGACGACCGCGTCATACGGGTCGTTCTGCCACGGCGCGCGAACGTACAGGCCCCGGATCTCCTTCGTGGTCCAGGCGAAAATCTCGAAGACCCCGGCGCTCACGAGGGTGGCCGCCAGCGCACGCCCGAATGGGGCGCGCCGCGGATCACCGACGACGAGCTCGGCGACGGAAGGTACCGCGGGGCTGGCGACTGGCATGTGCTCCGTGCGCGCGGCGCCTCGTCGAGCTTCCCAGCCTCGCGAGAGGGGCTAGGCGAAGAACGCGGCGATGGCCGCGGTGTCGTCCGAGAACGCCCAGCGCTCGACGACCTGGCCGTCCCGGATGTGGTAGATCTCGGCCGTCCGGTAGCTGAACGTCCGGCCGCCGCGCGTGGCGACGGCGTCGATCAGGACCACGGCGTGGTCGTCGCTCGCGAGGATGTCGTGGACGGTGCCCGTGATCTCGTAGTCGGCACCCCCTCCCAGCCCCGCGGCCCGCAGCTCGGCCTTGCCGCGCCGGGGCTCGGAGCGCCCGATCTCGTGCCACACGACGGCGTCGGCCGTCAGGCGATCGAGGGTCGCCATGTCGCCTCGATCGAAGGCGTCGGTCAGCTCGCGGGCGACCGCGGCATTCACGCTGGCTGGCATCGGATCTTCCCTCCCCCGCCCGCCTCGCTGCCCGCTCATCCGAGGGGCGCCGCGGACGTCTGCCGGGGAGTGTAACGCTCGACCCGGGTCGAGAGCTTCCGCGGCCGCTGGAGGGGCGGCCGCGGCGGGACAGAGCCAGGCTCGCGGACTTGATGCTTGGAGTCGAACTCGGCCACGGACCCCGCCGCCAATCCGGCGGGTGGGCGATCCTCTCACTGCGTGCTCATCTTCGCTGGAGTAGGGTCAACTCCCGCGTCCCCAATGTGACAGGGCACGGCGAGACGGGCCGCCCTCTCAGACTTCCTCCGGCGGGCGGCCCGTCCAAACACATCCGGGGCGGCCCGCGGACGCCCCTTGATAGGCCCCACCGCCGGCGTCCCTCCGGCTGGGGGTCTCAATGTCTCAGGGGCGCGGCCCCGAGCCACGCTCCATATCCACCCCCCGGCTCGTGCCCCCCACGGCCGGGGGGTCCGGTTTCTTACCGCCCCGGCACCCCAGTCCCGGCCCGCGGCGATGATCCCGGGACCCTGCCTCATGCTCGGGCAGACGGTCGCCGGGGTCGGCCCAGCCCCGTCTGAGCCCATTGGTTCCAGCCCACGTTGGCTCGTCCGCGCGATTTGGGACCCGCGCTGAGCGTCCGTGGGCAATGACCTTCGGCTGTTGACGCAGCGTTGGCTCACGCACATCGTGCTGACCAGTCGGGGGCCTTGAGGCGCGGCCGGCACTCACGCCCCGGGGACCTTGCAGCCACTGCCGATGGACAGCTGGACCCGGCATCGGCCGGCTGTGCCAAATGGGAAGTTGAGGGACCGCCTTGGACCTCGCGCAGGTTGTCGCCGTTTGGCTTCACACGCTCGCGTTCGTGATCGCCTGGGGCTACTACGGCATTCTCGGCCGGATGGTGCTGCCGGCCCTCGAGCGATCTCTGGACCGCCCGGCGCAGGCCGCGGCCCTGGTCGCCATCGAGAAGCGGGCGCTCCCGCTCGTCGCTGTCTCGCTGGTGCTGTTCGTGGTGACCGGCACCTACCTGCTTTTCAACAACCCCCACTACGCAGGCCTGGGTGACTTCTTCGCCTCGACCTGGACGACGTTGATGCTCGTCAAGCACGCCCTGGTGATCGGCCTCGTCATCCTCGGCGTGTATGTCGACCGCCTCATCCGGCACCTGGGAGACGCAGCCAGCGTCAGCGCTCGCGAGACCGCCGACCACCGTCTCGGGCTGACCGCCGAGGCAGCGACGGGCCTTGGTGCGCTGATCGTCCTCCTGACGGCGGCTGCCCAGGCTGCTGTATAGGAGGAGGACCAGCCGGCAACGGAGCCTGTGGCGCGCACTCCGGACGCGTCGTGGGACGGGCGCTGCGGGGCTTGCATTCGACCCGTGCGACGTCGAGTGTCCGAAAGGTTGCGCGACCTTCCGGCTATTCGACCCGAAGCTGCGCAGTACGGTGCTTGGCGAAGCCCGCGCCGTCGAACTCCGCGACGAGGTCGGCCTCGGGGGGCCGCACGTCGCGCCTGGCCGGGGCGATCCACTGGGTCAACGATCGGTTGACGACGACCGTCGCCCAATGGGCGACCTGGTGGCCGTCCTCCATGTCCCACTCGACCGTCGCCTCCGTGAGCGGGACCAGCGCGCCTCGGCTCCGGAAGCTGGCCAGCGGGTCGGTTCCCGGCATGACATGGATGTTGCCCCAGATGTCATACGGACCGATGCTCAGCTCGATCGGGATCGAGCGGGTCCGAACCCGCCTCGCGGGATCACCCCGCGGCCCGGCCACGCCGACAGCCAGGATCTCGTCGCGCCCGACGACGATCGTCCGAAGCGCCAGTCCGTGGCGGTCCTCCAGGCTCTGGACGTACGCATCGATGAGCTCGACCTCCTCGTGCTCGTTGAGGAGGTCGGTCACCCGGGCGGCCGTCAGCGCGACGAAGCCGAAGGCCAGGGAGTCCTCGGTGTAGGTGGTGAGGCCGACGCGGGGAGCCGGGGCGGGTCCGCGCGTTGCATCCTCCGGCTCCGAGGTCGGGGCCGGATGGAAGAAGACCCGAAGAGGCCCTGGCAGCCTCGCCCGCATCGACACGCTCGTGACCCTAGTCCCGCGAGCCGACTGAAGGCATGACTCGTTGGTCCGGGTCGGGTCAACGATGAGTACCGTGTGCCTTGCTGAGGATCGGGTGTCAATGCGGCACTTCCACCACGAGCCATCGGGTCGCGCTCGCAGAGGAACCGCCGGCGGAGCAGGTAACAGTCACCGGCCACGAGCCGGGGGTGGTCCCGGAGCCGACGGTCCAGGTCCATGAGGCGACGCCGGTGCCCGAGGCCGTCTTGGCCGCAAGCCCGGCGGCCTTCGACGGCCCGGATTTGTAGACGACGCGGATCGTGCAGGCTGCGCCGGCCCGGGTCCGGATGGCTGCGGTCGCCGGCGCGCCTCGGACGATCGGCGAGGTGAGGCTCGCGAACGTGACCGAGAGCGGACCCGCGGCGAGCGGCTTCGCCGTCGCGGGCAGCGTCGTCGCCCCCGACGCCGGCCTCGATGAATTCGACCCGCCGTCGGCCCCGGTGGTGGCAAATGGGATTCCGTAGAAGAAATGGACCCAGTGGACGCCGATACGCGCCCGCGCCTCGGCAAGGCTCATCGAGCCGGCGCAGACGGCGCGCTTGAGCGAAGTCTCGAAGGTGTCCTTGACCCGGGCCCCCGCCTGCCGCCCGTCGGGCAGCGTCGCCGTGTACGGCTCGGGCCACAGGTTGCGCGGGTCGCTGGGCGCGCCACCGAGCTGGAGCGGGACCAGGTGATCCTCCTCGTACGAGGCCGTGCTCGTGTCGGCGTAGCCGTAGTCGCCGATCTGCTGGATCTTGAGGTTCGTCGTGTACGACGACGGCGGCCGGATTGTCGCGGTCCAGCCCGAGATGCAGATCGTGGCCCCGATGGTCGCCTGGCTCACGGCAGGATTGAAGGCACCGGGCGTGAGCGCGGGATCGGGCTCGCCAGGGAGGCGGTCGGCCGCGGGCGCACCGGGAACGGGAGTCTCCGCCGGTGCGGCGATCGGCCCGGTCTGGGTGTCTCCCGAGCCGTCATCGGCGGCGGCGACCGCCTGGTCGGGCGGCATGGTCGCCGAGTCGGGCGGCACCGTCGCCACGCCCGCGTCGCCAGTCGGGGCCGGCTCCGGCGAGTCACCTGGAGCCCGGGAAGGGAGGGTCGTGGCGCCGGACGGCGTGGATCCGTCCGGTGACGATGACACGGGTGGGGTGGCCAGGGCGGCGCCCGTGGCGACGCTCCGGTCCGCGCACGCGGCCTGGGTCGACGCCGCGAGTACGAGGAGGAGCACTGCCAGGACCGCGGCTCGACGTTCGAGCGGCATCATGCCGGCCACTATGGCAGCGGGCGCCCTCCGGCATGACAGGGCACAACGGCCTCTCGTGGGTCCGCGCTGGTCACGTGCCCGGCCGCGGGTCGTTCGCGCCGGATGAGCCCGCCGGGTCAGCCGCGCCGGATGAACCCGCCGAAGCGACTGCCGCGGCGGTTGTCCCCGCTGGCGCCCTGGCCGTCGGAGCTGCCGATGGCCGCCTTTGACAGCCGGGCAAGCGCCCGCGCCGGAGCCGAGGTCGGCGGCGCCGCGGACGACGGGGATCCCCTCGTTCACCGCCTTGAGGTAGAGGCCGGGATCGTAGGGCAGCTCGGCGTCGACTCGCGCCGCGATGGCGTTCTCGATCTGCTTCATCGTCAGCATGTCACGGGCGAAGAGGTGGTTGAGGACGAACATCGACTTCGCCGGGACCGAGGCCACGTCCGCCAGGTACTCGAGGAAGCCGTGGAGAGCTTTGAGAGCCCCGATCTCGGGAACCGTCGGGATGATCACGCTGTCGGCCCGGTCGAGCACCGCGAGCGAACGCTCGTCGAGGGTCGAGCCGGCGTCGATCACGACCTGCTGGTAGGCCTGCGGCGCAGTGGTGAGGATCTGTTCGAGCTGGGCCGGGGTGATCGTCCGCCCGAGCTCCGGATTTGCGGGTGCGGCAATGACGTGGAGCCCCGGACTCGACCCTCTCGGCATATCCCCGGAGGAGGTCGGGCTCGCGGGTGCCGGCCTCGTCCGCGGCAAGGTCGGCGACGGTCAGGCGCGGTTTGGCGTTGAGGTGGGTTGCGACCTGGCCGAAATCCATGTCGAAGTCCATGATCACGACCTGGTCGGGCAGCTCCTGGGCGAGGATCACCGCGACGTTGACGGCGATCGTCGTGGTCCCGACGCCACCCTTCGGACTGAAGAACGCGATGGTCTTGGGCCGCCCGGCGATGGCGCCGACGCCGGTCTGCGGAGCCAGGTCGCGCGAACGCATGAACCTGACGAGGATTCCCTCGATGCGTGCCTCGAGCTCGCGTGGATCGAATGGACGGGCGATCACGTCGTCGGCACCGGCCTCGAGGAAGTGGACCCGCTCCTCCACGTCGTCCACCTGGCTCACGCAGAGCACGGGGATCGCCGCGAAGGCAGGTGTCCGCCGGATCTCGGCGCAGACCTCGACCGCGGTGTGAGGCGGCTCGACGAGGTCGATCACGACGAGCGTGAACTCGCCGGCCCGCCGGATGGCCTCGGGGGCGTCGGCCAGGGTGGTGACCACGTGGCCGCCGGCCTGCAACACCTCGGTCATTGAACGGGCTGCGTCTGCCGACGCGGAGACAATGAGGATCGACACGGTCGACACGTTGACGGGAGCACCCCCCGGTTGGTTGGCTGAACGGGCGAAGGATACGCGCCGTGCGCCCATCGCGGATCGTGACGCCGCATGGACGGGCAGGCTGGGTGCGGCCGGGGTGCGATGGGATGCCGTGGTATCCTCCGCGGGTCCTTTCTGCTCCGCCGGGGGACGGGCCGGGTTCCGGTCGCGCCGAGCGGGGCACTCCCCACAGGAAGGAGCGGACACGGCCATGCGCCGATATGAGCTCATGCTCGTCCTCCGGCCCGACGCGCCGGACGACAGGATCCAGGCAGTCCTGGAGAAGACGACCCGCCAGATCACCGATTCCGGCGGCCAGATCGTCAAGGCCGCCCCCTGGGGCCGCCGCCGCCTCGCCTACCAGATCGACCGGTATCGCGAAGGCTCGTACCACATCATCCACTTCGACGCGCCCTCGGGCGCAATCGTCGACCTGGAACGCACCCTGCTGATCACGGAGGAGGTCCTGCGCCACCTCGTGATCCGCGTCGAGCGCCCGGTCCGGATCTCCCGTGACGGGAAGGCGGAGGAAGGCGATCTCGCCCCCGCCCTCGAGGACGAGGACGAGCCTCAGGGCGAGCAGATCGACGAATCCGAGAGCGAGGCCGCCCCGGCGGCCACGGACTGACCCGCCAGGCCCAAGGACGGAGGCACATGCGGTGTCCCTGAACAAGGTGATGATCATCGGGAACCTGGGTCGTGACCCGGAGATGCGATACACGCCGAGCGGCCAGGCCGTGACCCAGTTCACGGTGGCCGTGAACCGCAACTACAAGGGCCAGGACGGCAACTGGCAGGAAGAGACCGAGTGGTTCCGCATTGTTGCGTGGGCCCAGCTCGGCGAACGAGCCGCCGAGAACCTGCGCAAGGGCATGAAGGTCTACGTGGAGGGCCGCCTCCAGACCCGCCAGTGGGAAGACCAGCAGGGCCAGAAGCGCTACACCACCGAGCTGGTCGCGAACCAGGTCACGAACCTCGATCGCCGGCCGCGCGAGGACGGCGAGGCTGGCCTTGCCCCGCCTTTCCCGGCCGAGGGTCGACCGGCGGCATCGCCCGTGCGCCGGGACAGCCCGCCCGAGGACCTGCCGTCCGACCTCGACGACCTCCCGTTCTGACGATCCCCAAGGAGCCCATCCAACATGCCCCCCGCCCGTTCCAAGAAGCGCGACGACTATTACCGGGACCGCCGGCGCCGCAAGGTCTGCGCCTTCTGCGCCGACAAGACCTCGCAGATCGACTACAAGGAGGTCAGCCGCCTGCGGCGCTACCTTTCCGAGCGCGCCAAGATCGAGCCGCGCCGCAAGACCGGCACCTGTGCCGCCCACCAGCGCGAGCTGGCAGTGGCCCTGAAGCGAGCCCGAACCGTGGCGCTGCTCCCGTACGCGCCGCAGCACCTGCGGCCCTGATCCAGGGTCCGCGCGCCACCGGCCGAGCGCACGGTGATCGTCGGGCTCCTCCTCGCCGCCGGCGGTTTCGGTGCCGGCGTCTTCGGCTCGCTCCTCGGTCTGGGGGGCGGGATCCTCATCGTCCCGCTCCTGACGGTCGGCTTCGGCCTGCCGTTCCGGGAGGCCGTCGGCGTGAGCCTCGTCTGCGTGATCGTGACGAGCAGCGCGGCGGCGGGCGTCTACCTCGAGCGACATCTCGCGAACCTGCGTCTCGGCATGCTCCTCGAGGTGTTCACGGCGACCGGCGCGCTCCTGGGAGGCATGATCGCGTTCATGCTCCCTGAGCGGGTGCTTGCCGGGCTCTTCGCCCTTCTCCTGGCCTACACGGCCGTCGCGATGCTGCGGAGCGGTCGAGCGACGGAGGCGGAGTCAGTTCCGGTGGGAGACGCCGCTGCCGCGCCGCCGGTGGCGCCGCGGAACGCGGCGGAGTCAGCGGTGGTGGGAGACGTGGCCGCCGCGCCGGCGGCGCTCGTTGGCCAGTCCCCGGGTTGGCCCGAAAGCGCGGCGACCGGCATCGAGCCGCACGGCGGCGCCGAGCCGCCCGGCGGCGCGGCCGCCGACATCGGGAGCCTCCCGCTCGCCGACGAGATCGCGGGTCCGGGCTATCGTCCCCGGCGCCTGGGGACGGGCGCCTGCGGGAGCCTCGTCGCGGGGCTCGTGTCGGCCCTGCTCGGCGTCGGCGGAGGGATCGTGAAGGTGCCGCTCATGAACCTCGTGATGGGCGTGCCGCTCAAGGTGGCGACCGCGACGAGCAACCTGATGATCGGCGTGACCGCCTCCGCCTCTGCCATCGTCTACCTGCTCCGCGGCGGCATCGACCCGTACGTGGCCGGCCCGACCGCGGTCGGCGTCTTCTTCGGCGCCATGATCGGGTCGCGCGCGGGCAGCCGGATCGACGCCCACGTCCTGCGAGCCCTCTTCGTGGTGGTACTGCTCCTCACCGCCGCCCAGATGGCCCTGCGAGCATTCGGATGACCGTCCTCCGGCGCAGCGCCGACCCGAGGCCGATGACGCCGTCCACCGCCGGCATCGAGGCGCGCATCGCGCGACTCCTGGTCCTCGGCACACGCCTTGCGCTCGCCTTCCTGGCTGCCGGGTGCGTGCTCCTCGTGGCGGCGGGGATCTCGCCTCTTGCCGCGACCTGGCCGCCCCTCGACCTCGCCGCCATCCCGGGCGGCCTTGTGCGGCTCCAGCCGGAGGCCTACCTGTGGGTCGGCCTCATCGCAACGATCGCGACGCCGCTGCTGCGGGTGGCGGCCGCGACGATCGGGTTCAGCCACGCCGGCGAGCGACGCATGGTCGCCATGGGGGTGGCCGTGCTGGTCGTGATCGCCCTCGCGGTGGTGGCCGGGGTGGCAGGCGGCCGACCGGTCGGCTGACGGTGCTTCGCTGGCGACGGCGACGTCTTGTCTATACTCGGGTCGCCCGCCGGGGGCGCCGCCCGGCCGGGATTCACGCGAAGGAGCCGACCCGATGCTCACCAGCAAGCCCCTTGCCGACACCGACCCGCATGCCGCGGGTGGGCCGGCGGACCCGGCGGCGTTCGTCTGCCTGTTCGAGGGTCGTTACGTCCCGCTCGGCGACGCAAACGTCAGCATCATGACCCACGCCTTCATGTACGGCACGGCGGTCTTCGAGGGGATCCGCGCCTACTGGAACCCGGACCGCGGTCAGCTCTACGCACTCAAGGTGCGTGATCACATGGAGCGTCTCCGAAACTCGGCCGGCGTGCTCCTCATGGCCGACCTCCCGTCGGTCGACCAGCTCACCAGCGAGGCGATCGAGGTCCTGCGCCGCAACGGCTTCCGGGAGGACGCCTACGTGCGCCCGTCGTTCTACAAGAGCACGCAGGCAATCGGGGTCAAGCTGCACGGCCTGGAGCACCGCTACTCCATCCTCGCCCTGCCCTTCGGCGACTACGTCGACACCAACGTTGGCGTGAGGGTCGGGACGGTCTCCTGGCGCCGCACCGGCGACACGTCGATCCCGTCGCGGGCGAAGATCGTGGGCAGCTACGTCAACCCGGCCTTCAGCAAGTCCGAGGCGATGCTGAACGGCTTCGACGAGGCGCTGGTCCTGACCGAGGGCGGTCATGTCTCCGAGGGATCGGCCGAGAACATCTTCGTCGTCCGCGACGGTGTCCTGGTCACGCCACCCGTGACGGACGACATCCTCGAGGGAATCACGCGGGCGGGGATCATCGAGATCTGCGGGGACCTGGGGCTGAAGGTCGTCGAGCGCTCGATCGACCGCTCGGAGCTCTACATCGCAGCTGAAGCGTTCTTCTGCGGAACCGGCGCCCAGATCAGCCCGATCATCGAGGTCGATCGGCGGCAGGTTGGGCTCGGCAGGGTTGGGCCGATCACGAAGCGGATCAAGGACCGCTACTTCGAGATCGTCCGGGGCGAGGTCCCGTCCTTCGCCCACTGGGTCACCCCGGTCTACCCGGGCTGACGGGAGGCTCGCCGGCGGGGCGCCGCTTCTGGCGGGGTCCGGCGGGCAGGGGTTCGGCGATCAGGGGTTGACCGGCGCCTGGAGGTTCGGCGTCCGGGTTCCCTGGACGACGACGAAGTCGACCTTGATCTTCGGGTCCGTGACCGCCACGACCTTGACGCCGAACGCATCCTGCAGGGCCCCGACAGTCTTCGGGAAGGAGGCCTCGGCGCCGTTGTAGGCCCGAACGACGGTCGTCGCCGACGCCGTTGCGGGGCTCTGGCCGCGGGGCGTCGACGTGGCGACGCCCTCGAAGTCGAGGTAGCCGGCGAGCGCCGCGGCACGGTCGGGCTGGCCGGTGCTGCTGACCACCCAGACCGCGGCGCCCTCGTCGGCGATCTCCTGGCGCTGCGCCTGCACCCGGGGGTCGAAGTTGAAGGCGTTGGCGGCGGCCTGGTGGATGCGCGCCACGTTCGCCTGCAGGACGTAGATGCCGTTTCGGTAGCCTTCGGTGCCGTAGAAGGGCGGGGTGAAGACGAACGAGCGCACGTTGCCGATGTCGATCCGCTGGGCCAGCTCGATGAGCTGCGGCAGCTTGGCGATCGGGAAGTCGGTCTTGACGGCGCCCTTGGTGGCATCGATCAGCTGCGACAGGACGTCCGGGCGGGCCAGGCTCGCGAAGTCCGCCTGCTGGCGGAGCGAGAGGATCACGCGCTGCTGGCGGGCCGCCCGGTCGAAGTCCGAGGAGCCGTGGCGCGATCGGGCATAGACGAGCGCCTGGGCGCCGTCCATGTGCTGGACGCCGGTCGGGATGTAGACCCGGAGGTGGCCCCCGTTGTCGGCCGGGTAGTCGTCGTCGACGACGGGCACCTGGACGTTGATCGTGACGCCGCCCACGGCGTCGATCACCTTCCGGAAGCCGGTGAAGTCGACCTCCACGAAGTAGGGGATCTTGATGCCGTACAGCAGGCCGAGGGTGTCCTTGAGGGCCTGGTAGCCGGAGAGCTTGCCGCCCGGGAAGAGATCGGGGCGGGCGCGGGCGCTCATGAAGAGGGCGTTGATCTTCTGGTTCCACGTTGTCCCGAAGACCGAACGGGCGGGGATCGCCGGCAGCGGGATCCCCGTCGTGTCCCTCGGCAGGCTGAACATCGCCACCTGCCGGGTTGCGGGATCGATGCTGGCCACGATGAGCGTATCCGTGTTGTAGGAGCCCTCCTTCGGGCGCCGGTCCGAGCCGATGATGAGGACGTTGAGGCGGCTCGTGCCGTCCCACGGCGGCAGCGTCGCCTCGGCGGGCGTCGGTCGCGTTCGGGGGCGCGGTTGCGAGCGGCGTGTCGGTCGGGCCCGGGCTGTCGGCCGGCGACGGAGCGCCGCTCGCGGCCGATCCCGGCGTCGGGCTCGCGTCAGCGCCTGTGTCCGCGCTGGGGCTGAAGATCCCGTTGACGAGGTCCAGCGCCTGCATGTCGTAGTACGCGACCGCCACGTGCACGCCGCTCATGACCAGCACGACGGCCAGCAGGCCGGCCACCGAGAGGGGCGCCAGGCCCGCCCGTGAAGGACCGAGACGGCCCGCTCCCTGGTCCCACCGGTTGAGGAAGAGCGTGACCCGGTAGGCGTCTACGGCCGCCACGATCCGATAGAGCAGAAAGGCGACGATGTTGCCGACGAAGATCCCGGTCAGCACCGGCGGCTGGAGGACGACCCCGAGGAGCTCGATGTGGTAGGTGATCGTGATCCCGAGGGCCAGGGCGAGGACGAAGAAGGGCAGCGCCGGCGAAGGCGATCGCCCGGTACCAGGCGCGCGCGTAGGCGTGGCCGAGGCCCGGGAAGAGCAGCGAGAGGAAGGCGGCGGTGAAGGCGGAGCGGGCGCGGCGCTGCGGCTCCTGCGGGTGGTCCATCGCGGGTAGGATAGGGGGAACCTCCTTGAAGCGTGTCCGAGGGGCTGTGACGACCGGTGGCGCCGGCGCGTGACGCCGGGCCCGCCCCCGACTCGCCGCCCCGACCTCCAGCCGAGGACCGATGTTCGATCCCGTCAGCAGCAAGCCCGACCTCGTCGCACAGGAGCACGAGATCCTCGCCCTGTGGCGTGAGCGCGGAACCTTCGCGCGCTCTGCGGGCACGCAACGCGGGCGGGCCGCGCTGGAGCTTCCTCGACGGTCCGATCACGGCGAACAACCCGATGGGCGTGCACCACGCCTGGGGCCGCACCTACAAGGACGTCTTCCAGCGCTTCCACGCCATGCTCGGCGAGGACCAGCGCTGGCAGAACGGCTTCGACTGCCAGGGCCTGTGGGTCGAGGTGAACGTCGAGCGCGACCTCGGCTTCACGTCGAAGCGCGACATCGAGGAGCACGGGATCGCGGAGTTCGTGAGCCTGTGCAAGCAGCGGGTCCTGACATTCGCCGCGCGCCAGACCGAGCAGTCCGATCCGGCTCGGCTACTGGATGGACTGGAACGATCCCGACGAGCTGCGCCGCCTCCGGGACCTCCTGGCGGCCGACCCGACCCGCGTGCTGACGCTCGAGGGGCCGAGGGGGCCGGTGACCGACACCGTCGAGATGCTCGTCGGGCGGCTCGGGATGCCGGAGCTCGGGGGCTCCTACTTCACGTTCAGCAACGAGAACAACGACCTCGATCTGGGCCTTCCTTGCCGAGTGCCACCGCCGGGGCTGGCTGTACAAGGGCCACGACACGATGCCCTGGTGCGCTCGCTGTGGCACGGGCATCAGCCAGCACGAGATGACCGAGGGCTACGCGGACCGGACCGATCCGGGCCTCACGGTCCGCCTTCCGCTCGTCGATCGCCCGGGCGAGGCGCTCCTGGTCTGGACGACGACGCCCTGGACGCTGACGAGCAACGTCGCGGCGGCCGTCGGCGCCGACCTCCGCTACGTGCGGGTCCGGCAGGGCGACGCGATCTACTGGCTGGGCAAGGGCACGCTGCGCGAGGCCCTCGTGGGCCCGTTCGAGGTGCTCGACGAGCGCCCCGGCAGCGACCTTGTGGGCTGGCGTTATCGCGGTCCGTTCGACGACCTCCCGGCCGTGCGGTCGGCGTTCGCCGCCGGCGGCGCCGATGGCAGTCCGTACGAGCACCGCGTGGTGGCCTGGGACGAGGTCGGCGAGGAGGAGGGAACCGGCATCGTCCACATCGCACCCGGCTGCGGAGCCGAGGACTTCGCCCTGGGCAAGGCAGCTCGGGCTGCCCGATGCTGGCGCCCCTCGACGAGAGCGGGATCTTCGTCGACGGTTTCGGCTTCCTCGTCGGCCGTGACGTGCGCGATTCGGTGGACCCGGTGGTCGAGCACCTGCGGCATCACGGGCTTCTTTCACCGCCTCGAGCCGTACGTCCACCGCTACCCGCACTGCTGGCGCTGCGGGACGCCGCTCGTCTTCCGCCTGGTCGACGAGTGGTACGTCAGCATGGGACCGGTCTACGACCGCCCCCGCGAGGCCTTGACCCCCTCGAGGTGGACGCCAGCCTGCGCTACCAGATCATGGAGGTCGTCGACCACATCCGCTGGATACCTTCCTTCGGCTACGAGCGGGAGCTCGACTGGCTCCTCAACATGCACGACTGGATGATCAGCAAGAAGCGCTACTGGGGGCTGGCGCTGCCGATCTACGACTGCGCGGCCTGCGGCACCTTCGACGTCGTCGGCGGACGCGAGGAGCTGCGCGAGCGTGCCGTCGCCGGCTGGGATGTTCTCGAGGGCCACACGCCGCACCGCCCCTATGTCGACGCGGTGCAGATCGCGTGTCGCGGCGTGCGGCGCCCCGGTGTCGCGGATCCCCGACGTCGGGAACCCGTGGCTCGACGCGGGGATCGTGCCCTTCTCGACGCTCCACTACCGCGAGGACCCGGCGAACTGGGCGCGCTGGTTCCCGGCCGACTTCATCACCGAGAGCTTCCCCGGCCAGTTCCGCAACTGGTTCTACTCGATGCTCGCGATGAGCACGGTGCTGCGCCGCGAGGCGCCGTTCCGGGCGATCTTCGGCTACGCGACGCTGTTCGGCGAGGACGGCCGCGCCGATGCACAAGAGCTGGGGCAACGCGATCGAGTTCGACGAGGCGGCCGAGCGGATGGGCGTCGACGTCATGCGCTGGATGTACGCCAACGCGCGCCCGCACGACAACATCCTGTTCGGCTGGCACGCCGCCGACGAGGCCCGGCGCGAGCTGCTGGTGCTCTGGAACGTCTACGCGTTCTTCGTCACCTACGCGAACCTGGCCGGGCTGGCGCCCCGGGCATCGCGGCGCCCCCGGTCGCCGAGCGGCCGGTCGCTCGACCGCTGGATCCTCTCGCGCCTGGCGGGCCTCGCCGTGCGGGTGGAGGATCGCCTGGTCGACTACGACACGACGCCGCCGCCGCCGCCATCTCGGGGTTCATCGACGAGCTCTCGACGTGGTACCTGCGGCGCAGCCGCCGGAGCGCTGTCGCGGGCGAGCGAGGGAGCGGACCGCGAGGCGGCCTTCGCGACCCTCCACGCGGCGCTCGTCGGACTGTCGCGGGTCGTCGCCCCCATGCTGCCGTTCCTGTCCGAGGCGATCCACCAGAACCTCGTGGTCGGCGGCGGCCGTGGACGCGCCCGACAGCGTCCACCTGACCACCTGGCCGGCCGCCGAGCTGGCCGCCCTCCGGCGACCCGGGCCTCGAAGAGGGGATGGAGACCTCCCGGCGCGCGGTCGAGCTGGCCCGCACGCTCCGTTCGCAGGCCGGCCTGCGGAACCGGCAGCCGCTCGCGCGCCTGTGGATCGCCCTGCCGGGCGCTGCGCATCCGGAGCAGGACGCGCTCCTCGGAATCCTGGCCGACGAGATGAACGTCAAGCAGGTCGTGCGCATCGACGACGAGTCGGAGCTCGTCGAGCGGCGCATCAAGCCGCTCCTGCCGAAGATCGGCCGGAAGCTCGGCGCCGCCGTTCCCGGCGGTCATGCGGCGGCCCGCGAGGGCCGCTTCGAGATCCGGCCTGACGGCTCCGTCGCGATCGGGGGCGTGGTGCTGGCCGCGGACGAGGTCGAGATCCTCGCAGCGCCCCGGCCAGGAACGGCCGTCGCCCACGACGAGGGCCTCGTCGTCGTCATCGACACCGAGCTGACGGACGAGCTGCGGGCCGAGGGCGACGCCCGCGAGCTCCAGCGGGCCATCCAGGACCTGCGCCGCGATGCCGGCCTCGAGCTCGACGATCGGATCGACCTGGTGGTCCGCCTCGACGCGGCGGCCGAGGGCCTGCGTCGCTTCCTGCCCGGGATCGCCGCGGAGACGCTCGCGGACGGCCTGGTCGAAAGCCCGCCGCCGCAGGGGTGGACTTCCGCGACCGTCGTCCTGGCGACCGCGTCGGCCGACATCGCCATCCAGCGTCGCCCGGCAGACGGGGCATGACCGACGGGGGCGCGGCGACCGCGGCGGATGCCGGCGAGACCGGTGGCGCGAAGGCGCTCGAGGGTCCCCGAGGTTCCCGGACCCTGCACTGGGTCGCGTTCTTCGGGATCGCCGCCACCGTCATCGTCGCCGACCAGCTGGTCAAGGCGTGGGTCGTCGGGAGCTTTCACTTCGGCGAGCCCGTCGAGATCCTGGGGCAGTGGCTTCGGATCTGGTACATCGCCAACTCGGGCGCCCTGTTCGGGATGTTCAAGGACCAGGCGATCCTCTTCGGCATCCTCAGCCTGGGCGTCATGGTCCTGATCATCTGGTTCCACGGCCGGTCCATGGCGAGCTCCGGATGGCTGGCGACGGTCGCCCTCGGGCTCCTCCTCGGCGGGGCGGTCGGCAACTTCGTCGACCGGGTCCGGCTCGGCTACGTCGTCGACTTCGTGGACATGGGGATCCCCGGCGGCTGGCGCTTCTACACCTGGAACGTCGCGGATGCCGCGATCACTACGGCGATCCTCCTTCTCCTGCTCATGGTCGTCCTGCCGCCCCGGCGATTCGGAGACCCCGGCCGGATGACCGAGCTGCGACTGGTCGTGCCCGGCGGGCGTGAGTGGGCGCGCCGACCGGTTCGCGGCCGACCTGTCGGGCCTCTCGCGGAGCCGCGTCCAGCGCCTCATGACGGAAGGGCGCGTCACCGCCGACGGGCAGCCCGTGAAGGCCAACACGGTGGTCCCACCGGGCACCGTGCTGGTCATCGACGTCCCACCGGCGGCGCCCGCCGCCATCGAGGCCGAGGCGATCCCGCTCGACGTCGTGTTCGAGGACGACGACGTCCTCGTCGTCGACAAGCCGGCCGGGCTGGTCGTCCACCCGAGCCCCGGCCACTGGTCGGGGACGCTCGTCAACGCCCTGCTCGCCCGCGACACCGTCTACGGCGGGATCGCCGGCGTCGAGCGGCCGGGAATCGTCCACCGTCTGGATCGCGACACCTCCGGCCTGCTGATGGTGGCCAAGACCGACGCGGCTCAGGCGAGCCTCATGGCCCAGCTCAAGGCACGCCGGGTCAAGAAGACGTACCTCGCGCTGGTCCTGGGCAGCGTGGAGTGCCGCCGCCGGGCGCATCGAGGCGCCGATCGGGCGCGACCCGAAGAACCGGATGCGGATGGCGGTCGTCCCCGACGGCCGCGCGTCGGTGACGGGGTACCGAGTCCGCGAGCGGTTCGCGGGCTGGACGTTCCTCGAGCTCGACCTCGTGACCGGGCGGACCCACCAGATCCGGGTCCACCTGGCCGCCCTCGGTCACCCGGTCGCCGGTGACGTCGTCTACGGAACGGGAACGGCACGCCGCGGCCCGGATGGCCTCGAGCGACTCTTCCTGCATGCCTGGCGCCTCGTCTTCGCGGCTCCGGCGAGCGGCGACCTCGTGCGCCTCGAGGCACACGCTTCCGGCCGCCCTCGAGAGTGTCCTCGAGGGGTTGCGCGCGGCGGCCGCGGGCTTCCCACGGGAGCCGCTGCCGTTCGACGAGCCGGCTGGATGAGCGAGCAGCCCCTGGGAGCCGCTCCGGCGCCCGACGACCCGCTGGCGGGGGCGCCGACCGCGGGGAAGGCGGGCGCGCTCCTCGTCGTGGTCTCGGGACCGTCCGGCGTCGGGAAGGACACGATCATCGATGCCCTCCGCCGCCGGGCGCGCGATCCCGACTACCACTACGTCGTGACCTGCACGACGCGCGCCCCCCGTCCCGGCGAGCGCGACGGGACGAGCTACCACTTCCTGACGCGCGACCGGTTCATGGCCCTGCGCGACGCGGGCGCCTTCCTCGAGTCCGCGGAGGTCCACGGGAACTGGTACGCCACGCCCCGCGCAGAGGTGCGCCGCGCCCTCGCCGGCGGCCACGACGTGATCCTCAAGATCGACGTTCAGGGTGCGGCCGCGATCAAGTCGCTCGTCCCCGATGCGCTGCTCGTCTTCGTCGTTCCGCCGTCCCTCGAGGCGCTCTTCCGGCGCCTGCGCGCTCGAGCCACCGAGACCGCCGAGGAGCTCGAGCTGCGCCAGCGGAACGCCGCCATCGAGCTCGCCCGCGCGGGCGACTACGACCACGTGGTCCTCAACGAGGACGGCCAGGTCGAGCGCACGGCAGAGAGGATCGACGAGATCATCCGGGCCGAGCGGGAGCGCCACCCCGACCGCCGGGTCGTCGTCTGACGGCCATGGAGCCAGTCGGGGAACAGGCCCCGGACTCCAGCCCTCCCACGCTCGACCGGGCACGACCCGAGCGTCTCGTCGAGGTGGCGATCGACACCGGCGGCGTCGCCGGCGACCGGACATGGACCTACGCGGTTCCCGAAGCCTTGCGGGACGTCCGCGCCGGCGAGGCGGTGCTCCTCGAATGGGGGCGCCGGCGGGCGCTCGGGATCGTCCTCGGCGACGCCTCCGCCCCGGACGGCGTGACCCCCCGGCCGCTCGCGGCGCGCGTCCGCACCGATGGCCCCCTCCTCCCGCCGCTGGCGCTCGCCCTTGCCCGCGACATCGCGGGGCACTACCTCGCCCCCGTGGCGCTCGTGATCCGCGCGATGCTTCCGCCGGGCCTCCTCGAGCGGCTCGACCTGGTGGCAACGGCGCTCGACGGCCCGGGGCCTGCCGACGACCGGGTCACCGCCGGGGTGCTCGAGGCCCTTGCCGCAGGTCCCAAGGCGCTGCGCTCGCTGCCGGTCGCCGAGAACCGGCCGACCCTGCTGCGCAGGCTTCGCACGCTCGAGGCGGCGGGCCGGCTCCACCTGGAGTGGACGCTGGGCGCGGCCGGGGCCCTGCCGCGCTTCGAGCGCTGGGCACGCCTCACCGAGTCGGGGAAGGACGTCGCCTCCGGCACCCGGCGATCGGACGGTCGAGCCCTCGGCGCGCGGCAGCGGGCAGTCCTCGACGAGCTGCTCCCGGCTGGCGACATGGGGCTCGCCGCCGCCGGCCTGGCGGCGCGGCACGGGTCAGGGAGCGTGGCATCCCTCGGGCGTCGAGGTCTCGTCGACCTCGAGACACGCGAGCGGGCGCGCGACCCGCTGGCAGCGCGCGAGGTCGGGATCCGGGGTGCCCGGCCGGCGGCCGCACCGCTGTCGGCGGCCCAGGCGGGGGCGGCCACCGACGTTGTGGCCGCGATCGCCGCCCGGGACCCCGGCCCCTTCCTGCTGGACGGTCCGACAGGTGCCGGCCGGACGGCGGTCTACGCGGAGGCGATCGCGGCCTGCCTGGCCGGTGGCCGCCCGGCCCTGGTGCTCGTGCCGGAGATCGCCCTGGCGCTTCCGATCGTCGACCGCCTCCGGGCCGACCTGGCAGCCGAGGTCGCGGTCGTGCATTCGGGCCTCGGCGAGGGCGAACGGGCCGATGCGTGGCGACGGATCCGGGCCGGCGCCGTCGATGTCGTGGTCGGCACACGAACCGCCGTCCTCGCACCGTTCGCCGACATCGGCCTCATCGTCGTGGACGAGGAGCACGAGGCGGCCTACAAGAGCGATCGGACGCCGCGGATCCAGGCGCGGGACGTGGCGCTCAGGCTCGGCGTGCTGGCGGGCGCCGCGGTCGTCCTCGGGAGCGCCACGCCGGCCACGGAGTCGGAGGGCCGGGCGCGCCTGGGAGCCTATCGCCGGGTGACGCTGCCCGAACGAGTCGCCGGAGCGCCGCCCGTGGTCGAGCTGGTCGACCTCCGCGAGGAGCTGGCGGGCGGCAACCGGGGTCTCCTGTCGGGGCTCCTCGTCGCCCGCCTGGCCGCGCTCGACCGGGCCGCGGGCGATCGGGCGATCCTGGTCATCAACCGCCGTGGCGCGGCGTCGGCGGTCCTGTGTCGGGACTGCGGGCACGTCCAGGCGTGCGCCGAGTGCACGCGCCCCCTCGTCTACCACCAGGCCGGCATGACGCTCCGCTGCCATCACTGCGGCGCCGCGGCGCCGATGGCGACGCGCTGCCCCGCCTGCGGCTCGCCGCGGATACGCTACCTGGGCGGTGGCACCGAGCGCCTCGAGAGCGAAGTGCGCGACAGGTTTCCCGGCCTGCGGGTGGGCCGCCTCGATCGCGACATCGTCGAGCGTCGCGGCGCCGCGGAGCGGGTGGTCGACGCCTTCACGGGCGGTCGGCTGGACGTGCTCGTGGGGACCAGCCTCGTTGCCAAGGGCCTGGACATCCCGGAGGTCACCCTGGTGGGCGTCGTCTCGGCGGACGTCGCTCTCACGCTTCCCGACGAGCGCGCCGCCGAACGGACCTACCAGCTGCTCACCCAGGCCATCGGGCGTGCGGGACGCGGCCGGCGGGCCGGGCGGGCGGTGATCCAGACCTACCAGCCCGAGCATCCCGCGATCCGCGCCGTCGTGACCGGTGAGGCGGCCGCCTTCTACGACGCCGAGCTCGCCGCGCGCCGAATGTTCGGGGCGCCGCCGTTCGGGTCGACGATCAAGCTCACGGTAGGGCTCGAGGACCGTGATGCCGCGCGCGCGGCCGGTCGCGAGATGGCGGAGCGGCTTCGGGCGCGAGCATCGGAGCGCGGGCTGGCAGCGACCGTGGCCGGTCCCGCCCCGGCCTACATTCCGCGCCGGGCGGCTCGCTGGCGCTTCAACGTCGTGGTCCGTGCGCCGGACCCGCGGGCGCTGCTGGACGGCGACCCGGGCCCTCCCTGGTCGGTGGACGTGGATCCGGAGAGCCTCCTGTAGCGACCGGGCGGCGCCGAATTGCGACGACGTCCCCAGGCCACGACGCCACGGCCCACCCACACCGCCTGGGGTCCGGAGGCCTCTAGGCTTGGACGCGCGGGCTGCGCGACAATGACCATCCGAACGAGGAGTTGACCGATGACCGACGAGATGAACCGCCCCCCGGCCCCTGATCCCACCCCCGCGAGCGAGGGATCGCCGCCGCCTGCCCCCGAAGGAGAGCCCGCCGGCGGATGGGAGCCGGGCGGAGAGCCGCGCAGCACGCAGGGACGCGAGTGGCTGGCCCAGCTCCAGCACATGATCGACCGGGTGACCGCCGAGGCGGCGCCGGTCGCGCGTGACGTCGCCGCCAAGGCCGCCGAGCTGGCCGCCGTCGCAGGCGAGAAGGCGGGCCCGATCGCCCGCCGCGCCGCCGAGGTGACGGAGGACGTCGGGACGAAGGTCGCCGAGCGCTCCCGCCGGTTCGCCGAGGACGTTCGGCATCATGCGGCGGAAGGTGGCGAGCCACCCGCCGCCGCCGACGAGCCGGCCCCGCGGGACGCCGGGCCAGCGGACGCCGGGCCGCCGGACTCCGGCCCGGCGGACGGTCCAAGAGCCTGACCGATCGACCGGCCGGCCTGACCAGCGGTCAGCCGCCGCGGGGGCGTCCCCTATACTTCGAGCATGAGTGTCCTCCCGATCCTCACGCTCGGAGATCCCCGGCTGCGCCTCAGGGGTGAGCCCGTCGAGAGCTTCGGCAAGCTGTTGGGCCACCTGCTCGATGACCTCACCGAGACGATGCGAAACGCTCCCGGGGTCGGCCTCGCCGCCCCCCAGCTGGGCGAGGCGATGAACGTCGCCGTGGTGGAGGTCAGCGGCCGGCTCCTCGAGCTGGTGAATCCACGGATCGTCCGCGCCGAGGGCGACGACCGCGACCTGGAGGGCTGCCTCTCGATCCCCGGCTTCGTTGCCTACGTCACGCGCCGCGAGCAGGTCTGGGTCGTGGCCCAGAACCGTGGCGGGCGCAAGTACAAGGTCGCCGGCAGCGGTCTCCTCGGGCGCGCGCTGCAGCACGAGCTCGACCACCTCGAGGGGAAGCTCTACATCGACTACCTGGCCTCGCCTGAAGAGCTGATCCCGGTGGGACAGGGTGACGACGAGGACGACGGCGTGGACGCGGAGCTCGAGCGCCGCGGGATCGACCCGCAGAAGGCAAAGGCGGCCTCGCGCGGCTGACGTGGAGCCCGCCCGGACGCTCTTCTTCGGTTCCGGCGTGTTCGCCGTCCCCATCCTCGAGGCTGTCGGCCGGGCGCCCGAGCTGGAGCTCGTGGCCGTCATCACGGCCCCGCCACGGCCCGCCGGACGTGGGGGAGCACACAGGTCGACCCCGGTGGCGCTGCGGGGCGAGTCACTGGCCGTGCCGATCCTGGCCCCCGAGCGACTCCGGGAGCCGGGGCTGCTGGAGCGGCTGGGCGCTCTTCGTCCCGCCGTCGGCGTCCTCGCGGACTACGGGAAGATGCTTCCCGCGGCGCTGCTCGACCTGCCGAGCCACGGGATCCTCAACCTCCACCCGTCGCTCCTGCCGCGCCACCGCGGCGCGACCCCCATTCCGGCGGCGATCGCGGCGGGTGACGAGGAGATCGGCGTCACGCTCTTCCGCATGGATCCGGGAATGGACACCGGTCCGCTGGTTGCCTGCGAACGCACGCCGCTCGAACGCGACGAGAACGCCGGGGACGTCGAGGACCGCCTGGCCTTGATCGCCGCCGGCCTGCTGGCCCGCTCGATCGGGGGCTACCTCCGCGGCGACCTCGTGCCTTGGCCCCAGCCGGCCACCGGCGCCAGCACCACGCGGCCTCTTGCGCGGGAGGATGGCCGGCTCGACGCGGCCCGTCCGGCAGTCGAGCTCGAGCGCCACGTCCGGGCCCTCCTCCCCTGGCCAGGAACGTTCATCGAACTCGGACAGGGGCGGCTGGCCGTTCTTGCCGCCGAGGTCGGGGAGGGAAGCGCGGACGATGTCGCGGGCACGATCGTCCCCGACGGCCCCGGGATCGCGCTCGCCACCGGGCGCGGGAGGCTTCGGCTGGTCGTCGTCCGACCGGCCGGAGGGCTGCCGATGGACGGCGCCGCCTACCGGCGAGGCCACCCGGGCGTGGTCGGCGCGCGTAGCATTGGGCCTCGATGAGCGAGACCTCGACCACGCTGCGCGACGGCTTGGGTGCCCGTGTAACGGCATCGGCTCGCGATCCGCGGCCGGGCATCGGGGGGCTCACCCCGGACGAGGTCGCGACGCTCGTGGCCGCTCTCGGGGAGCCGCCGTACCGCGGCCGGCAGGTGGCCGACGCCACGTGGCGGTCCACGGCATCGACGTGGGACGAGGTCTCGACCCTGGCCGGCCCCTTCCGGACGGCCCTCGCGGGGCGTGCCCGCTTCGACACGCTGCCCGACACGACGGTCCGGCTGGCCGACGGTGGGGCGACGGAGAAGGCACTCCATCGCCTCTCCGACGGGCGCCTCGTGGAGTCAGTTCTCATGCACTACCCGGCCGGCGCCGGCCACCGCGAGCGGAACACGCTCTGTATCAGCAGCCAGGCGGGCTGCGCCGTGGGCTGCCCGTTCTGCGCCACCGGTGAGCTCGGCTTCGACCGCGACCTCGACGCCGCCGAGATCGTCGACCAGGCTCGCGCCGCGCGACGCCGCATGGCCGAGTCGAGTCGTCGCCTCACGAACGTCGTCTTCATGGGCATGGGCGAGCCGCTGCTGAACCTCGATGCGGTCCTCGCCGCGGCCGCCGCGCTCACCGATCCGGCCCGCTTCGGCCTCGGCGCGCGCCACCTGACGATCTCGACCTCCGGCGTCGTGCCCGCCATCGAGCGGCTGGCGCGCCTCGGCCCGCAGTGGACGCTGGCCGTCAGCCTCCACGCGGCTCGCGACCCGCTGCGTGACCTCCTCGTGCCCCTCAACCGGCGCTGGCCGGTCGCCGACGTCGTCGCCGCGGCGCGCACGTACGCCGAGCAGACCGGACGCCGGGTGAGCTACGAGTACGTGATGATCGACGGGATCAATGACACGCTCGCCGACGCGGACGCCGTGGTTCGGCTGCTTCGGGGTTCCGGCTCCCACGTGAACTGCATCCCGATGAACGAAGTGGCCCACACGCCCTGGCGGGCCAGCGGGCCGGAGCGGATCGCCGCCTTCGCGGAGCGCCTGGCCGCGGGTGGCCTGGGGGTCACGGTGCGCCGGAACCGGGGCCAGGAGGTCGGTGCCGCCTGCGGCCAGCTGGCTGCCGAGCAGGCGGGCGAGCCGCCGGCCGCCACTGTCCTCCGGCGACGGGAGCGCCTCGTCGCCGAGTCGGCAGCGGCGCTTCGTGGAGAGCGGAGCACGAGCCGGGTGCCGGAGCCGACGCTCGAGCAGGCGGGCGCCCACCGACGTGCTCGCCACGGAGGCCGCTGATGGGCGTCGGGCGCGCGATCATCGCGGCCAGCATCCTCAACGCCGACCAGGCGAACCTGGCCCGCGAGGTCCGGCGGGCCGTCAAGGCGGGCGCCGACCGGATCCACGTCGACGTCATGGATGCCCGCTTCGTCCCCAACCTGACGTTCGGCTGGACGACGATCGCCCACCTGCGGCCGATCACGCGCACGCCATTCGATGCCCACCTCATGATCGCCGAGCCGGGTCGCTGGCTGGACGACTTCCTGGCGGCAGGCTGCGACTCGATCACGGTCCACGTCGAGATCGACGAGCCGATCGAGCCGCTCCTGCGCCGCATCCGGGCGGCGAGCCGTGCGGCGGGGTTGGCCCTCCGCCCCGGGACCCCGATGGCGGCCCTCGAGCCGTATCGTCACCTGCTCGACATCGTGATGGTGATGACCGTCGAGCCCGGTTTCGGCGGCCAGGTCTTCATGCGCGACGTCGCCCGGGCCAAGATCCCGGTTGCGCGGCAGATCCTGGCCCACAAGCCATGGGGCGGCGAGGTCCACGTGGACGGTGGGGTCAGCCGCGAGACCGCCGAGATCGTCGGCGGTCTCGGGGCGGATGTCCTCGTGACCGGGACCGCGCTCTTCGCGCCCGGCCACAACCCCGCCCGCGAGGTGCGCCTGATGCGGGCCCTCGCCGACGAGGGCTACGCCGTGGAGCTGAACGGCGGGACGCCGCCGCCCGCGCGCGACGAGATGGTGCGCTTCGCGAGCCTGCCGCGAGCGGCAGGTGAGCCACTTCGCGACGCGATCGATCACGCCGGCGTGCCCGTGGTGATGCTCCGCGGCGGCGGGCTCATCGGCCCGGATGGCGTCCGCGACGTGGACCTCCTCGTCCCGCGCACGGCTGCCGCCTGGGTCGAGGCCCGGTTCGGCGAGCGGCGTGACGCCCTCCAGGTCGAGGCCGAGGCCGCCCGGACGGCCGCCGCGCGACGATCACGGTGGCGGCTAGTGCGGGCACTGCTCCAACGGGTCACGCGGGCGGAGGTCCGGGTGGAAGGCGAGGTCGTCGGGGCTGTCGGCCGCGGCCTCCTCGTCCTGCTCGGCGTCGCACCGTCGGACGACGCTGCCGTGGCGGAGGGGCTTGCCCGCCGGATCGTCGAGCTGCGGATCCACCAGGACGACGACGGGCGGACCAACCTTGCGCTCCGGGACGTGAACGGGTCCGTGCTGGCCGTGAGCCAGTTCACGCTCTACGCGGACACTCGGCGCGGGCGCCGGCCGGGGTTCACGGGCGCCGCGGACCCCGTGCATGCCGAGGCGCTCTACGAGCGCTTCTGCGTTGTGCTCGAAGAGATGGGCGTGGCCACGGCTCGCGGCCGGTTCGGCCAGGCGATGGAGGTCGAGCTCGTCAACGATGGCCCGTTCACCGATCTGGCTCGACACGGCGGACCGCTGAGCGGAGCCCGCCTCGTCGCCCGCCGATCTCAGGCCGGGCATGCGTCGGCCCGGTCGCACGAGGCGAGCCGGGCCGGGAGCTGCGAGCCGGGAGCCGACCCGGCCGGCCTCAGCGAGACTTCTTCGCCTGGGTTCGCCTGCAGCGGGTGCAGACCAGCTTGCGGGTGACCACGCCCCCCTCGACGACGGCCAGCGTCTGGAGGTTGGGCTGATAGCGCCGGTGGGCGCGGACGCGGTTCATTCCGCTGGACTGCGGGTTGAAGCCGCCCATCGCGACCTTGCCGCAGATCGCGCAGCTACGGGCCATCTGGTTCCTCAGGGTGCGGTGCTGGCAGTCGGGCGGGCGAACCCGCCGGTTCGGGAGGCCGGCGCGCCGAGGCGCCGCCGGAGCGCTCCCGGGGAGGCTGTATGCTAGCACATCGTCTTGCGCCACGCCCGCTCAGCCCGGAGGTCCGACCGCGCATGCCCGACGCGCCGACCGCGTCCCGCAGTGCCGGGCCAGGCGCTCGTCTCTCGCCGCGCCCTCGTGGAGATCGTGCGCACCGCGGTGCTCGGGAGCTACGGCGTGACTGGCCTCGCGGAGCCGTTCCTGGCGCCGCCTCGGGCTTGGCCGCCGGCCGATCCGGGTGGCGGTCCGGCCGGAGGTCGCCGTTGACGTGCGGCTGCAGATCGCCTACGGGCTGCCCGTGGCCGAGGTGGCGCGGCAGGTCGACTCGGCGGTGCGGTATGCGCTCGCTGCGGGCGCTCGGGCGCGACGTCGGCCCGGTGACGATCCACGTCGAGGGCCTCGCGACGGGACCCGTTCACCGGGCCCCGGATCGCGGTCGCCGGTCGATGACCCTGCTCCGCGCGCTCCCGACGGGGATCCGATCTAGGTGGTGCGCCTGGCCTGCGACGGCGTCGGGCTCCTCGGGGCGGTCCAGGCGGCCGTCGCCAACCTCGAGGCCCACGTCGACGAGATCAACGCGCTCAACGTCTTCCCGGTGCCCGACGGCGACACGGGCTCCAACATGGCTGGCGACGTGTCGCGAGATGCTCGACTACGTGCGGGCACGACACGAGCCTCGAAGCGGTCGTCGAGCGGCTCCGTGAAGGGGCGCTGTTCGGGGCCCGCGGCAACTCCGGGGTGATCCTGAGCCAGGTCGTCCGGGGGCTGGCGGAAGGGTTCGCCGGGAAGCGCCGCTTCAACGGCCTCGACCTCGCGCACGCCCTGCGCGCTGGCCTCGACCGCCGCCTACGGCGCCGTCCCGCGGCCGGTCGAGGGAACGATGCTGACCGTGATCCGCGAGGCCTCCGCGGTCGCCGTCGAGGCCGCGGAGCGCGTCGAACGACCTCGAGGCCGTGCTGTGCGGCCGCGACGCATGCCGCCTCGCGAGCCGCTCGACAAGACGCCGAGCCTCCTGCCCGTCCTGCGGGACGCCGGTGTCGTCGACTCGGGCGGCGCCGGCCTGCTGCGCCTTTTCGAAGGCGCCCTGTCGTACCTTCGCGGCGAAGCGGCGCCTGCGCCGGCGCGGCCCTCGCGTCCGGCGCCACCATCCCGCCACGCCCGACCTCCGCCCGAGCACGCCCACGTCGAGACGCGGCCACGGCTACGAGACGGTCTACCTCATCCACCCGTTCCCGGGCCAGCTCCTCGACCTCGACCGGATCCGCGCCTACCTCGTGCGCACCGGCGAGTCGGTCAACGTCGCCGGCGATCCCAAGGCAGCCAAGATCCACGTCCACAACGGTCGCCCGGACCTGGTCCTGCGCAAGGCGCTCCAGCTCGGGCGTGATCGTCAACGCCACGATCTCGGACCTCGACCACCAGGCGAGCGAGGTGCGCGAGACGCGCGCCGCGGGCGCGGTCGCGCCGGTTCCCGGCGGCTCGCCGCGACCGCGCCATCGGCGGACCGCGAGTGCCGCTCGGGATCGTGGCCGTCGCGTCCGGCGACGGCCTGGCGGCCGCGCTGGCCGCCTTCGGCGATCGCCGACGAGCGGCTCCACGTCTCGATCGTGCGCGGCGGCCAGGCCGAGAACCCGAGCGCCGGCGAGATCCTCGCCGCGATCGCGGCGTCGCCCGGCGAGGAGGTCGTGATCCTGCCCAACAACCCGAACGTCAAGCTCGCCGCCGGCCAGGCTGCCGAGATGGCCGACCGTCCTGTCCGTGTCGTGCCGACCCGCAACGCCGCCGAGGGGATCGCCGCGCTGCTCGAGGTCGATCCCGCGGCCGGCGCGAGCGGCAACGCGGAGGCGATGCTCGAGGCGAGCCGCGGCCTCCAGATCGCTCCTCGTCACCGAGGCCGTCCGCGACGCCGTGGTCTCGGGTCGCAAGGTCCGCCGCGGCCAGACGATGGCCCTCGACCCCGACGACGGGCTGCTCGCCGCGGACGAGGACCGCGACGGCGCCGTCCTGGCGGGGCTCGCAGCCCTCGAGCCGGGGTTCAGCCTCGTCACGCTGTGGTACGGCGACGGCGCCGACCTCGGCGACGCCGAGCGGCTGGCTCGCCTCGTCCAGGAAGCGTGGCCGGCGGTCGAGGAGGTCGAGGTCCGCCGCGGCGGCCAGCCCCACTACCGGTACCTCGTCAGCGTGGAGTAGGGGAGCGCCCATGGCGAGGAGGGCGGCGCGCGCCCCGACCCCACTCGGCGGCCCGCCACCCGACGTCTTCGGCACGCCAGCTGCGGGCCAGCGGACTTGCCGGGCGCCGCGGCGCTGCGGGCGCGTCGGCGGGCGGGTCGGTCTCCGGACCGTTCGCGACCTGCTCCTGTGGCTGCCCGCGCCGGTACGACGACCTGCGCTCGCTCCTACGACGTCGGGTCGCTGCCCTTCGTCGAACCGGACACGGTGGTCAGCGTGCGGGCCCGCGTCGTGTCGGTCCGCGAGGGGCGCACGGCCCGGCGGCGCCTGCAGGTCGTGACCGCGACCCTCGCCGACGGGACCGGTGCGGTCGAAGCCCAATGGTACGGCCGGCAGTTCGTGCAGCGCCGACTCGTGCCGGGGGAGGAGTACCTCTTCTCGGGCAAGCTGCGCTTGCGCGGGCGCGTCATCCAGATCGACAACCCGGCCTTCCAGCCGCCCGGACGGCAACCTGCTCCACGTGGGGCGGATCGTCCCGACGTACCGGCTGACCGCGGGCCTCGCCGTCAAGTCCCTCAGGGCGGCCATGCGCGCGGCCCTCGACCGCTACCCACCCTACCCGGAGTACCTGCCGCCCGAGGTGCTCGACGCGGAGCGTCTCGAGGGGATCGCGGCGGCGATCGACCAGGCCCACTTCCCGGACGACTTCCCCGCGCGCGACGCGGCCCTGCGCGCGGCTGGCGTTCGACGAGCTCCTCGCCCTCCAGGTGGGCATGGTCTCGCGGCGGCGGCAGCGGGCGATCGTGGCAGCGGCTCGAGCGTGGCCATCCCGGGTGCGCGCGACCGGGCGATCCGTGGCGCCCTGGCGACCGCGCTCGGCGCCCGCATCGGCCGAGGCGTGACGCTGACCGCCGACCAGGAGGCGGCGATGACGGCAGTCCGGGACGACCTGGCAGGCCGGCATCCGATGCTGCGCCTGCTGCAGGGCGACGTCGGCTCCGGCAAGACGGCCGTCGCCGCCTATGCCCTGGCGGCTGGCGGCCGGCGCGGGGGTCCAGGGTGCCCTCCTCGCCCCGACCGACCTCCTCGCACGGCAGCATGCAGCAACGGTCGGCGACCTCCTCGCCCCGCTTGAGATCCCCGTCACGCTCCTCACCGGGCTCGCTCAGCGGACCGGGTGCAACGACCGCTCTCGAGGCGATCGCCGACGGCAGGGCGGCGGTGGTCGTCGGAACCCATGCTCTCTTCTCCGAGCGGGTGACATACGCGCGCCTCGGCCTCGTCGTGGTGGACGAGCAGCATCGTTTCGGGGTCGAGCAGCGCGGCGCGCTCGAGGCCAAGACCGTGGGCGGCGCGGCCCATGTCCTTCTCATGACCGCGACCCCGATCCCCAGGACCCTCGGGCAGGTCCTGTACGCGGACCTCGACGTCTCCGACCTGCGTACGGTCCCAGCCGGGCGAATCGCCATCCGGACCACGCGTCCGCCGTCCGTCGGAGCTCGACCGGCTCTGGGAGTTCGTGCGCGCGGAGGCGAAAGAGGGGCGGCGAACCTTCGTGGTCGTGCCCCGGATCGACGAGGACGAGGCGGAGGACGCGGAGAATGTCGTCGCCGCCGAGGCGGAGGCAGAGCGCCTGCGCGGCGCACTGGCGCCCCTCCGGGTCGGGCTGGTCCACGGCAGGATGAAGGCGCTCGCGCGCGACGAGGAGATGGCACGCTTCCGTGATGGCAGCCTGGACGTGCTGGTCGGGACCACCGTCGTCGAGGTGGGGGTCGACGTCCCCGAGGCGTCGGTGATGGTGATCGAGGGCGCCGACCGCTTCGGGCTGGCGCAGCTTCACCAGCTGCGGGGTCGCGTCGGCCGGGGGACGGACGCGTCGTACTGTGTGCTGGTGGCCGATCCCGAGCCGGACACGCCCGCCGCCGAGCGCCTCGCGGCGTCGAGCGGACCAGCGACGGGTTCGAGCTTGCCGAGGTCGACTTCGCGCTGCGCCGCGAGGGCGACGTCCTCGGCCTCGCCCAGAGCGGCCTGCCGCGGCTCCGCGTCGCGACGCTCGCGCGGCAGGACCACCGGACGCTGGCGGCCGCGGCGCGCGGGCACGCGGAGGCATTCCTCGACGAGGGTGGCCGCTTCCGCGCGGACGGTGCGGCCCTGGCGGCGGAGCTGACAACCGGCTGGCTCGCGCGCGTCTTCGCCGGCGAACCGGCGCCCGGGGCGTAGCCGGTGGCGGGGCGCGGGTCGCGTCATCGCGGGCGACGGCCGGTGGGATCCATCTCGCCTCCGCCGGTCCCGGCACCCGTCCGTTCGCCGATCGCATGAAGCAGGCCGTCTTCGGCTCGCTCGAGCCCGAGCTGCCCGGGCGCGGCGCGTGCTCGACCTGTGCGCCGGCACCGGGGCGGCGGCGATCGAGGCGCTGTCGCGCGGCGCCGAGCGGGCCGTGCTGGTGGAGCGCGACGCGGGAGCGGTCCGCATCATCGCTCGAGAACCTGCGGCGGACTGGCCTGGCCGGGGCCGCGCGGGTGGTCCGCCGCGACGCGGTGGCCGCTGCCCGGCGAGCTCGCGGCCGACGGGTGAGCTGTTCGACCTCGCGATCGTCGATCCGCCCTACGCGGAGACCTCCCTCCGCGGTGCGATCCTCTCGGTCCTGGGCGCACCGCGAAAGCCCGCTGCGGGACGGAGCGATGGTGGTCGCGACGGCTCATTGGCGCGAGCCGCCGCCGCCCGTGATCGGGCTGCTACGATCCACGCGGGTCCGTCGCTTCGGCGAGACCGCGGTGACCATCTACCGCCGGGACGACGGCGGGACCGCGGACGGCGGGCTGATCGGAGGCCGGATGCGCACCGCGGTCTACCCCGGATCGTTCGACCCCATCACGCTGGGACACCTCGACGTCCTGGCGCGCGCCTCCGGCGTCTTCGACCGGGTGGTCGTCGCCGTCCTGGCCAACCCGCGCAAGGCCAGCGTCGCCGAGGCGACGGGGCGGGCGGACGCCGTCCGCGAGGCGATCGCGGAGACGCTGCCCGACCTCGCCGGCCGCACCGAGGTCGCGGTCTTCGAGCGGACTGACCGTCGAGGCCTGCCGCGCCGTCGACGCGCGTCACATCGTCCGCGGCCTGCGCGCCGTCTCGGACTTCGAGGCCGAGCTCCAGATGGCCCACATGAACCATCGGCTGGCGGCCGAGATCGACACGGTCTTCTTCATGACGGCGCTGGAGTACGGCTTCCTGTCGTCGAGCCTCGTCAAGGAGATCGCGCGCTTCGGTGGCGACGTGTCGGGCATGGTGCCGCCGAGCGTCGCCGAGCGGCTGCGGGCGTCCGGCACGGGAGACCCGAGGCTATAATCCGGGCCAGCACCGCCCAGGGCCGAGGAGGGCCGCCCCATCGACATCATGTTCTTCGTCGAGCGTCTCGAGGGGATGCTCGCGAACGGCAGGAAGCTCCCGCTGACGTCCAACGTCGTCGTCGACCAGGCGGCCGCGCTCGAGTTGATCGACGAGCTCCGGCACGCGATCCCCGAGGAGGTGCAGGCGGCGCGCCGGATCAACGCCGAGGGCGAGCGGATCCTCGAGAGAGCCGGCCAGGAGGCGCGAGCGGATCGTGGCCCGGGCCAACGAGCAGTCGGCCTACCTGATCGACGAGCAGGGCTTGACGGAGGCCGCCGACGCAGAGAGCCGGCGCATCGTGGCGGAAGCCGACGCGGACGCCGTGGCGACGCGGCGGGGCGCCGACGAGTACGCCGCCGACGTGCTCCTCCAGCTGGAGGCCGAGGTCTCGCGCGTCCTGGGGCAGATCGAGCGCGGCATCGACGCGCTGCACATCCGCGACGAGGCTTCAGAGCCGGCCGGGCCGGGAGCCCGACGGGGAGGGCGCGGAGCCGCTCGGAGAATGACGACGCTCCCCGCCGACGCGCTCGTCGTCAACGTGGCGGGGCTGCTCGGCGGAGCCGCCGGGTTCCCACCGGGACGTGGCCGTGGACGGCGTCACCCTGGAGCTCGGCGACGACCTGCGCCAGGCGGCGCCGCTCGAGCTGCGTGTCCGGATCGCGCGCACGAACCGCGGCCTCGTCGTGGCGGGATCGGTTCGGACCAGCCTCGCCGACACCTGCGGACGCTGCCTGCGTCGCGCTCGACCTGCCGGTCGAGGCCGCCATCGATGAGGAGATCCTGCCGAGCATCGAGCTGCCGTCGGGCGCCGCCGTCGACACGACCGCGGAGCCCGAGACGTTCCGGCTCTCCGACCACCACGAGCTGGACCTGGAGCCGCTGGCGCGCGAGGCCGTCCAGCTCGCGGCGCCGATCGCGCCGGTCTGCCGGCCCGACTGTCGGGGGCTCTGCCCGGAGTGCGGTGCCGACCTCAACGCCGGGCCTCACGAGCACGGCGAGGCGCCGATCGACCCGCGGCTGGAGCGGCTGCTCGACGTTCCACGTCGACGAGCAGGGCTGAAACCGGCTACACTCCGCCTTCGGCCCGGCAGCGCTCCGCGCAGCCACGCCCCACGCACGACGTACCGGCGGCCGGGCGCGATCGCGCCGCGCCGCCCAGCAACGACAGGAGCAGCAACCCCGATGGGCCTCCCGAAGCGCAAGGTCTCGCACGCCCGGCAGGGCGACCGGCGATCGCACCTCGCGCTTAGCCTGCCGAGCCTCGTCGAATGCAGCCACTGCCACGCGATGAAGCGCTCGCACCACGTCTGCCCGACCTGCGGCTACTACGCCGGCCGCCCCGCCGTGGCACTCAAGAAGAAGGGCGGCGAGGCGGCCACTGACCGGCGCGCGCCCGCGAGCCGCAGCCAGCCCGATCAGATGGACCTCGCCACCGTCCGCGGCGTCGAGCACGACCGACAGGTGCGGCTCGCGGTCGACGCGATGGGTGGCGACCACGGTCCCGCGGAGATCGTCGCCGGCGCGCTCCTCTATGCGGCCGAGTTCCCGGCGGACGAGCTGCTGCTCGTCGGAATTCCCGATCGGATCACCGCCTTCTCCGGGAAGTCGCTGCCTCCGAACGTGACGATCGTGGCCGCCAGCCAGGTCGTTGAGATGGACGAGCACCCGGCAAAGGCGCTGCGCGAGAAGAAGGATGCTTCGATCCTGGTAGCCTGCGACCTCGTGCGAGGGGGACGCGCCGACGCGGTGATCACCGCCGGCCACACCGGGGCGGGGATGGCGGCCGCCGTCCTGCGACTCGGCCGCGTGCCGGGGTGTCGACCGGCCCGCCCTGGCGATCCAGATGGTGACCGACACCGGCCCCCTGGTGCTCCTCGACATCGGGGCCAACCCGGACTCCACGCCCGAGAACCTGGTCCAGTACGCGCACATGGGCTCGCTGTTCGCCGAGCGGGCGCTGGGAGTCGTCGATCCCGCGTGTCGCGCTCCTCTCCATCGGCGAGGAGAAGGGCAAGGGCGACGCCCGCATCCAGGGCGCAACCGAGCTCCTCGATGCGTCGGGGCTGAACTTCACGGGCAACATCGAGGGCAAGGACCTCGTCCACCACCCGGCCGACGTCGTCGTCTGTGACGCCGTGCTCGGGCAACGTGACGATCAAGTTCTTCGAAGGCCTCGCCGACCTTCATCTTCGACCTCTGGGCAGCCGAGTTCCGGCGCGGCCTGCGCGGAAGGCTGGCCTACCTCCTGATGCGCCCCGGCATCGGCCGCATCCGGCGCACCTTCGACTACGAGGTCCTCGGCGGCTCGCCGCTCCTCGGCGTGCGAGGCACCGTGATCATCACCCACGGCCGCGCCCGGCGGCGCATGATCAGGCACGCGATCCGGGTCGGCGCGGTCGCCGCACGGGCCGACCTCCCGGAGCTTATCGGCGAGACGTTCCGGGACGCACGCTCAGGTCCGCGTGGAGGAGGCGCCCGCATGAGCCAGCCGAGCCTCGCCGTCAATAACGCGGTGGTGCGCGAGATGGTCCGTCTTGCGGCAATGGAAGTCCCGGGCGTGCTGCGCGTCGGGTGGGCGGGTGGCCCGCTCCGGCGAATCCTCGCCGGGCGGCCGGTGGGGGTGCGCATCCGCGACGGCGTCCGTGGAGGCTCGCGTCGTGGTCGTGGCCCGGCCCGGACAGCCCCTGGCGGAGCTCGCCGCCGACGTCCGCGCAGCGGTGACAGCGGCGATCGAGCGGCTGCTCGGCCTCGACCCGGGCGCAGTCACGATCCGGATCGACGGCGTCGGCGGCTGACCGCGTGGGCGGGAAGTCGGCCAGGTCCGGGAGCGATCTCGTCCGTTCGCGGCGCGCGGCGCGACGGCTCGTCCTCGCCTCGCTCTTCGAGGCGGAGTTCGGCCAGCGCACCGCCGCCGACGGTCCTCGAACGGCACCTCGCCGAGACGGAAGGCGATCCGGAGACGGCGCGCTACGCGCGGTTCCTCGTCGAATCGGTGGTCGAGCGGCGCGACCAGATCGACGCCCGGATCGAGGTCGCGGCGCCTCAATATCCGGTCGTGACGCTGGCGCGGATGGACCGGGTCCTGCTCCGTGCGGGCATCTGCGAGGTGCTACACTCGCCCGCGACGCCGGCCCGGGTGGCGATCGCCGAGTGGGTCGAGCTCGCGCGGGTCTATGGAGGAGACCCTTCCAGGCGCCTCGTCAACGGAGTCCTGGGCCGGGTGGCCCGCGATGCCGCCGACACGGACGCCGAGCCTCGCCAGGCCCCGCGCAGCACCACTGTCCCCGACGCGCAGGAATAGGCACCCAGGGAGGAGCATCGTGGCGACAACCTACGAGCGGCTCAAGAAGATCGTCGTCGAGCAGCTCGGCGTCGACGAGGCCGAGGTTACCCCCGAGGCGTCGTTTGTCGACGATCTCAACGCCGACTCGCTCGACCTCGTCGAGCTCATCATGAGCCTCGAGGAAGAGTTCGGGATGGAGATCTCGGACGAAGAGGCCGAGAAGATCCGCACCGTCCAGGACGCCGCCGACTACATCGACGAGCACGCGAGCTGACCACGCCCCGGTCGCTGCCGGGGGAGGACGGTCCGGTCGTCACGCCCCGCCTCCGAGCTCGCCGAGCGCCTCGGCGTCACCTTTCGCGACCGGTCGCTGCTGGATCGCGCCCTCGTCCACGGCTCGTGGCTGCACGAGCACCCTGACGCGGCGACGGGCAACAACGAACGGCTCGAGTTCCTCGGCGACGCCGTCGTCAGCCTGGTGATCTCCGAGGCGCTCCATGCGCGGCGGCCGGGCGACGACGAGGGGGTCCTCTCGGCCCGCCGCGCCGCCATCGTGAGCACCCACGGGCTGGCGCGACTGGCACGTCGCCTCGATCTCGGCGAGCTACCTCCTGCTCGGCGAGGGCGAGGAGCAGCGCGGGGGGCGGGCGCGGCCGATCCTGCTCGCCTCGGCGCTCGAGGCCGTCACCGCGGCCGTCTTCCTCGACCTGGGGTGGGACGCCGTGCGCAACTGGCTTTGCCGCGCTCGCCGGCCCGGAGCTGGAGGCCGATGCGGCAGCGGCCACGCTGAAGAGCCCCAAGAGCCGGCTCCAGGAGCTGACCCAACGACGATCGGGAGAGCGGCCCGACTACCGCGTCGTCGAGGTCGCCGGGCCCGACCACCAGCGCCGCTTCTCGGTCGAGGTGGCCGTCGGCGGCACCGTCGTCGGGCGCGGCGAGGGCGGATCGCGGCGGAGCGCCGAGACGGCGGCTGCGGCCGGCGCCCTCGAGGCGCTGCGCGACGCGCCGGGACGGCCGGCTCGGAGCCGGCCGAGTCCGCCGAGCCGTGAGCAGCCCGGCGCGCCTCCAGTCGCTCAGGGTCCAGGGCTTCAAGTCCTTCGCCGAGCGGACGCTCGTCGAGTTCGTGCCCGGCATCAACGCTGTCGTCGGTCCCAATGGGTCGGGCAAGAGCAACCTCGCCGACGCGCTGCGCTGGGCGCTCGGGCGAGCAGGGACGGGCGCTACGCTCGCGCCGGGCCGAGGACGTCGTCTTCGCGGGCTCCGAGCGCCGGGCCGCCCTCGGGATGGCGGACGTCGCCCTCGTCCTCGACAACGCCGACGGGCTGCTGCCGGTGGACTACGCGGTCGCTCGAGGTCGGGCGACGGCTCTTCCGCTCGGGCGAGAACGACTACCTGCTCAACCGCCAGCGGGTCCGCCTCAAGGACCTCGTGGAGCTGCTCGACGCCGCCCACCTTGCCGACAACGCGTTCCTCTTCATCGGCCAGGGGATGGTCGACCAGGCCCTCGCCCTGCGGCCCGAGGAGCGCCGCCCGCTCTTCGAGGAGGTCGCCGGCGTACGCCGTCACGAACGCCGGCGTCGGCGGGCCGAGGAGCAGCTCGAGGAGGCGGCCGACAACCTCGCCCGGGTCGAGGACATCCTCGCTCGAGCTGCGCCCGCAGGTCCGCCGGCTGGCCGCGCAGGCCGAGCAGCAGGCGTCGCGAGCCCGCGCGGGCGACGAGCTTGCCCTCGCCCTCGTGGCGTGTCTTCGGGTCCCGCTGGCACGAGGTCGCGACTGACGCCGCCGCGGCGGCGTTGGTGCTCGCCGGGGCGCAGCGCGGGTCCGCCGCCGCGCTCGAAGCGCTGCAGGCGGCAGAGATCGGCCGCCGCCGCGGCGTCCTCGGAGCTCTCGGCGCAGGTCTCGCTCGAGGAGGCGCGCCGAGAGGCGCACGAGGCGGCGCGAGGGGCGCTCGCCTCCCTGGATCTCGAGCTCGCGGGCACCGCCGCCGAAGCCGCGGCGATCGCCCGGGACGCCGAGCGCCTCACGGCGGAGCGGAGGGCGGCCGAGACCGAGCTCGCTGGCTGGCGGCGGGAGCTGGCCCTGCCGCATCACCGCGTCCGACCCGGCTCTCGATGGCGAGCTGGCGGAGGTCGACCGTGACCTCGCCGAGGCCCGCGCCGAGGCGGGCGCCCTGCGCGCGGCGTCGACGCGCCGGACGGAGGCCGAAGCGGCGCTGCAGCGGGCCGCAGCTGCCCGAAGCGACGAGCTGGATACGGCGCGCCGGCGTGCTCGTGGCGCCGAGTCGGCCGCCGCCGCGGCAGCCGCCGCGGCGGCGCAGGCGCGGCTCGGGACGGCCGCCGCAGCCGCGCCCTCGAGGAGGCGCGCCGGGCGCTCGGCGCGACCCGCGACGACGAGGAAGCCGCCCGGGCGGCGCGCGAGGCCGCCCGGGCGGCAGTTGCCCACGCGGAGGCGGGGCGGAGAGGCGCGGCGGAGGCGGCGGAAACGGCCAGGTCCGGGTTGGCGACCCTCAAGGGGCGAGCCGAGACGTTGCGAGCGCGCGCAGCGGCGGACGAGGGTCGGGGGATCGCGCCGGCCGCGCGCCGGGCCGGTGGGCGCGCCGTGGTTGCGGGCGTGGAGATCGACCCGACCCAGCGCCCTCTCGTAGCAGCGGCGCTGGGCGAGCTGGGCCGGAGCTTCGTCGTGACGCGCGCAGCGCTGCGCGCGGCTGGCCGGCCAGCGCGGCACCGTCGTGCGTCGGTGACATGGACGGCGCCGGCGCGCGCCCTCCCGCCGCGACGGAGATGGAGGCGGCCCGCGGTCGAGCGGCGCGCTACGGGGGCGGGCTGCTCGCCGACGCGATCCGCGCGGATCCCGGTGGCGCGGTCCGGCGCCTTCTCGCCCGCTGGGCATGGGCGCCCTCGGTCGCGGATGCGATCGACCTCGCCGCGACGCTGCCGCCTGGCTGGCGCGTGGCGGTCCGCGAAGGCGGCATCGTGGGAGCTGAAGGGATCGTCGCGCTCGGCGTGGTCGACGCGCCGCTCGAGCGGCGCGTCGAGCTGGACGGCGGTCGAGGTGCAGCTGACGGGGCTCGAGGGCGAGGTGGCCCGCCTCGAGCAAGAAACGGTGGTGGCCGACGCCGGGGCTGCAGCCGCCCGTAACGCCGCCGAGGACGCGCGGCGGGCGGAGGTCGAGGCGGCCGGCCTGCGCCGTGCGGCGGAGGAGCGCGAGCGCCGGGCTGGCCGGGCCGCCGAGCAGGCGGAGCGGGAGGCAGCGTGGGCGGCCTCGCGTGCGCAGACGCTTGCGGACGACGTGGCACCGCTGCGCGAGCGGCTTGCGGCCCTCGACGCGGCTGCCCTCGCGGGCGAGGCGGCTGCGATGACGATGACCGCCAACGATGCGCCCGGAGCAGGGGTCGCGGGGGCCCTGGCGGCATGGGAGGCGCGGGCGGCCGAGCTCGCCGGCCGCCGCGAGGCGCTCGCCACGGCCCGCGCGGCGAGGGACGCGGAACGCCGCACCTCCGAGGCGCGCCGCGCCCGGGCCGAGGCATCTGCCCAGCTGGCCGAGGAGCGAATCGACCGAGCGGAGCACGAGGCCGAGCAGATGGCCCGCCGTCGGGCAGAGCTCGACGTTGCCACCGAGATGCGGGCCCTGTCCCGGGCGGAGGCGGCGTCCCGCGAATCCTCGACACGGACGGCCCTGGACGAGGCTCGCGCCGCGGACCTCGCGGGTCGGGACCGGTTGCGCGCCGCCGAGGCCCGCGTCACCGGCGAGCGCGAGGCCCTTCGCCGGGCCGAGGAAGCACATCGCAGCGCCGAGGTTCGCGAGCTCGAGGCGCGCCTTGCCGCCGAGGCCGTCCGGGAGCAGGCGCTGGTGGAGTTCGCGGGCCTCGGAGGCGTTGGGCTGCGCGCCCTCGACCCCAGCCTCGACCTCCTGTCCGACGAGGACGACGGCGCAGCCCTGGCCGCTGCCCTCGCTCGTGCCGGGGTCGCGTGGGCCGCCGCCGCTCCTGCGGTCGAGCCGGTGCCGCCCGGCCGGCTGACGACGCTGCGGCGCCGGTTCCACGAGCTTGGGGCGGCCAACCCGTTCGCGGCCGAGGAGCACGCGGAGCTGCGGGCGCGGGTCGACGGCCTCGAGGCGCAGCGGACGGACCTGCTGGGCGCGATCGACAGGACGCAGGGCGCTGATGGTCGAGCTGGACGCCCTGATCGCGCGCCAGTTCCGGGCGACGTTCGCAGCCCTCGAGACGGCGTTCGACCGCCAGTTCCAGCAGCTCTTCGGCGGCGGGTTCGCGCGCCTCAGCCTGACGGACCCGTCGGACCTCGCCCAGACGGGAGTCGAGATCGTGGCCCGCCCCCCCGGGAAGAAGGCCCAGGCACTGGCGATGCTGTCGGGAGGGGAACGCGCCCTGACGGCGGTTGCCCTCCTGTTCGCGATGCTCGAGGTCCGGCCGGTGCCGTTCTGCGTGCTCGACGAGGTCGATGCGGCGCTCGACGAAGCGAACGTTGGGCGGTTCGTGGACGCGCTCCGCGCCCTGGCGGCGAGGACGCAGTTCATCGTCATCACCCACAATCGCGGGACGATCGAGGCCGCCGACGCCCTCTTCGGGGTGACTGTCGGCGAGGACGCCGTGAGCCGGGTGGTCAGCCTGCGGATCGAGGAGGCGCGCTCGATCGCCGACCGGGTTCGCGGCGGCCGGGCCGCGGGCGAGGTCGAGCCGGCAGCGACGGGCTGACCCCGGCCGGCCGGGCACGGAGGACGCATGTTCTGGCGACGCAAGGGACACGAGGAGGCCGAGGCCGCCGAGATCGAGGCGATCGACGAGGCAGCCACGGCATCCGACGCGGAGATCGAGGCCCAGCTCGAGGCCGAGCTCGCTGCCGGCGACGATGCGACCATCGAGGCCGCCGTCGACGGGACCGGCGTCGAGCCGGAAGGGCTGGTGTCCACGCCGAGCGGCGCGGACGACCGCTCCACGAGCGCGGTCGAGCCCGAGTCCATCGTCGACGGCGACCTGGTCGCCGGCGTCGCGAAAAGCCGGAGCGGCTTCGTGGCCCGCCTGCGCGGAATCCTCGGTCTCGGCGACCCCGACGCCGCCACGTGGGAGGAGGTCGAGGAGACGCTGATCGCCGGCGACGTGGGGGCCGCGCTCGCGGTCGAGGTCGTCGAGCGGGCGCGCGCGGGCCGCCACGCCGGAGGGCCGGAAGTGGCCGTTCGCGAGGAGCTCGCGGCGCTGCTCGCGCCACGCGCTGGCGGTTGGGCGTTCGCGCCGGCCGTAGCCGACGGGCCGGCGGTGGTGCTGGTCGTCGGGGTGAACGGCACCGGGAAGACGACGACCATCGGGAAGCTCGCCGCCCGGGAGCGGGCGGCGGGTCGGAGCGTCCTGCTCGCCGCGGGCGACACGTTCCGGGCGGCGGCCGTCGACCAGCTGCGCCTGTGGGGTGAGCGGGCGTCGGCTCCCGTCGTTGCCCACGCCCCGGGCGCGGACCCGGCTGCCGTCGTCTATGACGCCCTCGACGCGGCGATCGCCCGCAAGGTCGACGTCCTCATCGCCGACACCGCCGGGCGGCTGCACACGAAGTCGAACCTGATGGACGAGCTGGCGAAGATGCGCCGGGTCATCGACCGACGCCTGCCGGGTGCCCGCCCCGAGGTCCTGTTCGTGCTGGACGCGACGACGGGCCAGAACGGCCTGGCCCAGGCGCGCGCGTTCCACGAGGCGACCGGGTTGACCGGGATCGTCCTGACGAAGCTCGATTCGACCGCCAAGGGCGGGATCGTGTTCGCCATCGAGCACGCGCTCGGCGTCCCGGTCCGCTTCGTCGGAGTGGGGGAGAAGATCGGGGACCTGCTGGTGTTCGACCCCGACGCCTTCGTGAAAGCGCTCTTCGCCTGACAGGCCCCCCGCGGCGCCGCCGGGGCGGGTGCCGGCGCGCACCGGCCGATCGGCGCCGCCCGGCGGGACGGCCGGCGCGGGGCCGGCGGCCGGGAATGGGGTAGACTGCCCTCGCCTCGGTGTCGCCAGAACCCGCGCACCACCTCTGGGGGCATTCCGCTCCCCGGAAGGACCCGGTCCACAGGAGCCCTCGCCCCGGCATGTTCGACGCCCTCTCCGACCGCCTGCGCAGGACGCTCGGCCACCCTCACCGGACGCGGCCGGGTCAGCGAGGCCGACGTCGACGTCGCCATGCGCGAGGTGCGCCTGGCCCTCCTCGAGGCCGACGTCAACTTCAAGGTCGTCAGGGACTTCACGGCGCGCGTCCGCGAGCGGGCCGTCGGCGCCGAGGTCCTGGAGTCGCTCAACGCGGGCCAGCAGGTCGTCAAGATCGTCAACGAGGAGCTCACGGCGCTCCTCTCGGCGGGCGACCGGACGTTCCACCTCGCCGGCAACCCGGCTGTCGTCGCCCTCGTCGGCCTGCAGGGCTCGGGCAAGACGACATCCGCCGCGAAGCTTGCCCGCCACGTCGTGAAGCTCGGCCGCCGCCCCCTGCTCGTCGCCGCCGACCCGTATCGGCCGGCCGCCATCGACCAGCTGCAGACCCTCGGCGCCGCCCTCGACATCCCGGTCTTCGCCGCGCCGGCCGGCACGCCCGTGCCCGAGATCGGCCGCCGCGGCATCGAGGCGGCTCGCCGCGAGGTGCGCGACACCGTGATCCTCGACACGGCCGGCCGGCTGTCCCTCGACGAGGTCCTGATGGCCGAGATCACCGAGCTGACGCGCGTCGTGCGGCCCGTCGAGACGCTCCTCGTGGTCGACGCGATGGTCGGGCCAGGAGGCGGTCGGCGTGGCCCAGGCGTTCGCAGCCGCGGTGCCCGCTGACGGGCCTGGTCCTCACGAAGATCGACGGCGACGCGCGCGGCGGCGCTGCCCTCTCGATCAGCGCCGTCACCGGGCTCCCCGTCAAGTTCCTCGGCACCGGCGAGAAGACCGACGCCCTCGAGCCGTTCCATCCCGACCGGCTCGCCGGCCGGATCCTGGGCATGGGCGACGTGCTGACGCTGATCGAGCGCGCCCAGGACACGTTCGACCAGAAGGCGGCCGAGCAGGCGGCCGCGAAGCTGCAGACCGGGAGCTTCACCCTCGAGGACATGCTCGAGCAGCTCCAGCAGGTCAAGAAGATGGGCCCGATCGACCAGCTCGTGGGAATGATCCCGGGCCTTTCCGGCATGGCCAGGGAGGCGGAGGAATCCGTCAATCGCGGCGACCTCAGGCGGACCGAGGCCATCATCCGGTCCATGACGCCCCGCGAGCGGCGCGACCCCGATGTCCTGAACGCCAGCCGGCGTCGGCGCATCGCGACCGGCTCGGGGACCTCGATCGCCGAGGTCAACCGGCTGGTGAAGCAGTTCGGCGAGATGCAGAAGCTGATGAAGCAGATGCGAGGGGGACGTCGCGTCCCCGGGATGTTCGGCCGCTGAGGCCGGGAGGTATCCACGTGAGCGAGATCGAGCCGATCTCCGGCCCCGCGACCACGCCCCCCGCGAGTCCGCCGCCGGAGGTCACGACCGTCGCGCCGGCCCCCGGCGGCACCGCCGAGGCCCCCACCCAGGGGACCGGTCGCGGCCGGCCGAAGGGCCTCGTGCGATGGGGCGTGGCCCTGGCGGTGCTCGCCCTGATGATCGGCGCCGTCTCCGTGGCGTTCGCGCTGCTGGCGGGCGGCACCACCTCCTCGTCCGTCCGGGGATGGATGCCCAAGACAACCGTGGCATATCTCGAGGTCCGCGCCGACCTGCCTGGTGACCAGCGCGCCAAGGTCGCGGGCATTCTCGCGAAGTTCCCCGGCTTCGCCGACCAGTCGTCGCTCGACGCCAAGGTCGACGAGGCCCTGAACCGGATCCTGCAGGGATCCGGCGTCAACTGGACGACGGACGTCAAGCCCTGGATGGCCGGCGAAGTCGGAGTCGCCGTCACCCCGGCCGCGCTGGACGGTGCACTGGCTGGCGACCTTGCCGGAGGCGTCGGCACGCCCTCCCTGGCCAAGGTGCCGGACGACGGCGCCGTTGCCCTGGTGGCCGTCAAGGATGCCGCCGCCGCCAGCGCGTGGATCTCGAAGCAGGTTGGCGGGACGCAGACGACGGCCACCTATGCCGGTGGTGAGATCACCCTGGTGTCGGGGCCGCTCAACAGCAGCCTGGCGTTCGCGGTGCGCGGGGGCGTGCTCCTGTTCGGGCCCGAGAAGACGGTCAAGGCCGCGCTCGACACGGGAGGCTCCAGCCCCGTCCCGTCGTCTGCCTCATTCACCGCCGCCGCGAAGAGCGCTCCGAGCCCCTACATCGCGTTCGGCTACGTCGGACGTGAAGGCCTTCGTCGACGCGTCGGTCGGCGGCCGCCGGTTCGACGGGAATCCCGAAGGCATGCCTCGACCAGGTCGCCGGGACGCTTCCGGCATGGGCCTCCGGGTCGCTCGCGGCGGCAGACGACGCCCTGGTGCTCGCCGCCGCAGTCGAGCCGCAAGCGAGCGCGAGCGCCGGCGCAAAGGCCACCTCCAGCGCCATCGCCTCGCACCTGCCGGCGACCACGCTCGCCGTCGTCGAGGTCCGCGAGCTCGGCGCACGCCTGGTCGACGGAGTTGCGACGCTCAAGAAGGTGCTCGGGTGCGACCCTGCGACGGCAGCCGCCATGGGCCAGGTCGACCAGGTGCTCGGAGCGGTCGGCGGAGTCGACGGCGCTCGTCGGCTGGGCCGGCGACGCGGCCGTTGGCGCCGAGGCCACGGGCGGGTCGTTCGGAGGCGGCCTGGCCGCCATCGCGAAGGACGAGGCGGCCGCCAGCCGCACCCTCCAGCAGGCCCAGGCGCTCCTGGTCATGGCCGGATGCCAGTGCCGGCATCTCCTCGACGTCGGTGCAGTACGGCAAGCGGCACGCTCCTCGTCCTGACCCTGCCGGCGCAGGGCGGGACCGAGCTCCCGAAGATCGCCGTCACCGTCCAGGGCGGCGTCTTCGCGCTGGGGACAGTCGACTTCGTGAAGGGCGTGGTCGACACGACCGCGAGCTCGTCGCTCGCCTCCCTGGACGCCTACACGCGGGCGATCGCGGCGGCCGGCGGCGACGGCGTCAGCGACGTCTTCGTCAACCTCGCCGGCGTTCGCGGCGCGGCGAGATCGATGATCCCCGCCGCCGAGAAGACGCGCTACGAGACCGACGTCAAGCCGTTCCTCGTCCCGCTTCGAGGCGTTCGCCTCGGTCGGCCAGCCACCCGGCGTCGACGACCGTCTCGAGGGCCGTCATCACGTTCACCAGGTAGCTCGCTACCGCGGACGCCGGGCCCACGATCCCGGCGCCACCAGCAACAGGAGGTTCCTTCACCAGATGGCAGCCCGCATTCGCCTCACCCGTGTCGGCGCCACGAAGCAGCCGACGTACCGCGTCGTCGTGGCCGACAGCCGGTCAGCCCCGCGACGGCCGCGCCATCGAGATCCTCGGGCACTACAACCCGCGGACGGAGCCCGTCGAGTTCGCGGTCGACGTCGAGAAGACGAAGGCCTGGCTCGCGAAGGGCGCGCTGCCGACACGACACGGTCGAGCGGCTGCTGCGATCGGCCGGCGTCCTGCCGGCCGCGAAGTAGGGGAGGGACCCGGCATGGCAGCTCCCCAGCTCGTCGAATACGTCGCCAAGTCGCTCGTCGATCATCCCGAGCAGGTCGAGGTCGTCGTCACCCACGAGGCGGGCGCCACCGTCATCGAGCTCCGCGTCGCCGACGACGACATGGGCAAGGTGATCGGCAGGAACGGGAGCGTCGCGAAGGCGCTCCGAACGCTCCTGAAGGTGGTCTCCGCCCGCGACGGCGAGCAGTTCCAGCTGGAGATCGTCTGATCGAGCCCGGGGATGCCCCGGACGGCCGGCTCGTCGTCGCGCTCGTCCGGGGGCTTCACGGCATCGGCGGCGCGATCCGCGTCGAGGTCCTGACCGACCGCCCGGAGGAGCGTTTCGGCGTGGGCGCGACCCTCTTCCCGCGAGGGGTCCGACGAGCCGCTCGCGATCGTCGAGGCCCGGCCCGCGAACCCGGGATGGATCCTGCGCTTCGGCGCCGTCCGCACGCGCGAGGCGGCCGAAGCATTCCGCGACGCGTACCTGGAGGCCGCGGCCGGTCCCGGCTTCGAGCTCCCCGGGGCGCCTACTACTGGCACGAGATGATCGGGGCCATGGTGCGCGACCCCGCAGGGGACGAGCTCGGCACGGTCCGCGACGTCTATCGCGCCGGAGGCGGCGACGTCCTCGACGTCGCCGGCGGCCCGCGCGGCGACTTCGACGTCCCGATCGCGCGGCCGTTCGTCCGCATCCTCGCCCCGCGCCGCGGCGAGATCGTCGTGGACCCGGAGGCTCTCGATCTCCCGCCCGTCGAGGAGATTCGTCCGCCGCGTCCGCCGCGCCCGCCGCGCCCGCGGCGCGCGACCCGGCGTCGTCCGGCCGTGCCGATGGCGCCACGTCCGGGCCCGGAGCCGGGCCACGCCGGACAGCCTCCGGATGCCGGCCTGCCGGCAGCGGGCGCCCCGGACAGGACAGGAGAAGGCACGTCGCCGCCGATGCCGCTCGAGGCCGGCGGCGCTCCCGCAGACCCGTCTCCCGAGGCCTGAGCGGTGGCGATCGAGATCGAGATCGTCACCCTCTTCCCCGAGATGATCGCCGGGCCGCTCACGGCGAGCATCCCGGGTCGCATCCAGGAGCAGGGGCTCGCCGTGGTCCGCGTGCATGACCTTCGGACCTGGGGCCTGGGCCGCCACCGCAGCGTCGACGACGCGCCCTACGGCGGGGGCGCGGGCATGGTGCTCCGGCCTGAGCCGGTCGCAGGCGCCCTCGCCGCGCTCCGACGCCCCGACTCGACCGTGATCCTCCTGGACCCGGCAGGCGAGCCCTTCCGCCAGGCACGGGCCGAAGAGCTCTCGGCCCGGTCACATCTCATCCTCCTCTGCCCGCGCTACGAGGGGGTGGACGAGCGCGTCCGCTCACTCGCCGATCTCGAGCTCTCGATCGGCGACTATGTCCTGACCGGGGGTGAGCTGCCTGCGCTCGTCGTCGTGGACGCGGTCCTGCGGCTGCTGCCGGGGGCGATCGAGCCGGCGTCGCTGGAGGACGAATCCTTCGCCCGCGGCCTGCTCGAGTACCCTCAGTACACGCGCCCGGCGACCTTCGAGGGACGCGGCGTGCCGGACGTCCTCGTGTCGGGCGACCACGCCGTCGTGCGCCGGTGGCGCCTGCGGGAATCGATCCGACGGACCCTGGCCCGGCGCCCGGACCTGCTCGAGGCGCGCCGGTGGTCGGCCGACGAGGCGCGTCTCCTGGCCGAGATCCGCGCCGAGGTTGCCGTCGGGCGCCTCGAACCCGGGGCGGCGGCGCACGATCCGGGAGACGGCGCGCCCCAGCGGGACGATGGCGGGCAGGGCTGACGACGCGGCGGATGCCGGCGGGCAGCGTGCTATACTCCGCCGTCGGTCGCCCTGCGGCGACCCGCTCATCACGCCCTCGACGCGGCATGTGGGACCACCCGGCCGCTCCCAGACAGCCAGGGGATCCCCGTGAACGTGCTCGACGAGATCGTCAAGGACCAGCTGCGCACCGACATCCCGGAGCTCGCGCCGGGCGACACCGTGAAGGTGGCCGCCAGGGTCGTCGAGGGCACGCGGGAGCGGATCCAGGTCTTCGAGGGGACCATCCTGCGTCTCACCGGGGGCGGGATCACCCGTTCGCTGACGGTCCGCCGGATCGCCTCCGGCGTCGGGGTGGAGCGCACCTTCAAGGTGAACAGCCCGCGAATCGAGCGAATCGAGGTCGTGCGCCACGGCGTTGCCCGGCGCGCGAAGCTCTACTTCCTGCGCCGGCGCGTCGGAAAGTCGGCGACGCTCCGGGAGCGCCGCACCAGCTAGGCGCCCCGCGCCGGCCGGCCCCCAGGGCGCTGGCTCACGCTCCGACCTCTCAGACCCGGCGGCCCCCCTCGCGGCGGGGCCGCGGCGATTCCCGGTACCCTTCAGCCGATGGCTCCCACGGTCCCGACCCTGCGGCGCGAACGCGCCCTCTGGCGCGAGGGGATCCTGCGCGTGGCCGGCGTCGACGAGGTCGGCGTCGCCCCGGCGTGCGGCCCGGTCGTCGCCGCGGCGGTGATCGTCCGCCCGAACTCCCGGGCGATCCGCGGCGTGCGCGACTCGAAGACCCTCTCGCCGGCGCAGCGCGAGGCGCTGGCACCCGAGATCCGCCGACGCGCCCTGGCGGTCGGCGTCGGGGCCGCATCCGTGGCCGAGATCGACCGTCTCAACATCTACCACGCAACGCACCTGGCCATGCGACGTGCGCTCGTTCGGCTTGGCGGCTACGACTACGTCCTCGTTGACGGGCTCCGGATCGCCGGCTTCGAGGCCGCGGTCGGCCGGTACGACGCGGTCGTCGACGGCGACGCGCTGGTCTTCTCGATCGCCTGCGCCTCGGTCGTGGCGAAGGTCGTGCGGGACCGCCTGATGGCCCGGCTGGCAGCCCGCCATCCGGGCTACGGGTGGGAGCGGAATGCCGGGTACGCCACGGCCGAGCACCGGGCGGCGATGGCCGAGCTTGGCGTCACGCCGTTTCATCGGCGGTCGTTCATCACGACCCGGCGGGCCATCGAAGGCGTCGAGCAGCTCGGCTTCGACCTGCCCGTGGTCCAGGGCGATCCCATCGGCCGCCTCGGCGAAGGGGACGAGCTGCTCGCAGCCTGGGAGGCGGATCGCGCGGCCGACGTCGAGGTGAGCCGGGCGTGAGGCTGTCGTGAGCCGCCGGTGATCGGCCGATGGGCGCGCGGCAAGGCGAGACGACGAGCATTTGGCCATGCCGCCCCGTCCGCCGCTCCCTCCCGGCGACGCGAACCCGGCCCGTGACCCGGGGGAGGCACGGAGCCGGCCACGGGGTCCCGCGCCCGCCGCGCCTGCCGCCGCGCCGCGGCGGACCCGCGCCCAGCAGGCGGGCGATCGAGCCGAGGAGGCCGTAGCCCGGGGCCTCGTGGCGGCCGGGTGGACGCTCCTCGGCCGGCGGGTCCACGTGGGCCGCGCCGAGCTCGATCTCGTGGCCGTGGACCCGGGGCCGCCGCCCGCCCTGGTCGTCGTCGAGGTCCGCTGGCGCGCGAGCCGTGCCTTCGGACTGCCCGAGGAGACGCTCGATCCACGCAAGATCGGCCGCCTGCGCCGCGCCGCCGCCGCGCTCGTCGCCGGCGGGATCCTGCCGGACGGGTCGCCAGTGCCGGCCCATCCACCGCGGATCGACCTCGTGGCGGTCGAGCCGGCTCCCGCGAGCGGCCTGCGCGCCCGGCACCACCGGTCGATCGAAACCGGGGGAAGCGCCCGGACCCTGTGGTAGACTCCGCCGGGCTGTCGGGCCGCTCCGCCAGCCACCATCGCCGCGTCGCGGCGGTGAGCCCACACGCGGTGCCGCCACCGAACCCGGGCGGTGCCGGGTCGCCGAGCCCGATGCTCGCGCGAGCCCGGTCCGGGTCGGGGCCCGCGGAGGACACAACCGAACAGGAGGACCACGCGTGCCCACCGTCTCCATGCGGCAGCTGCTCGAGGCCGGCGTCCATTTCGGCCACCAGACACGCCGCTGGAATCCCAAGATGCGCCCGTTCATCTTCGCGGAGCGCAACGGGATCCACATCATCGACCTGGCCCAGACCGTGCAGCGGCTCGATGTCGCCCTCGACGCCGTGCGCGAGGCAACCGCCCGCGGCGAGGCCATCCTCTTCGTCGGCACCAAGAAGCAGGCCCAGGAGCCGGTCTCCCAGGAGGCCGACCGCGCCGGCCAGCCGTACGTCAACCAGCGCTGGCTGGGCGGCATGCTCACGAACTTCGTCACCATCAAGAAGCGGCTCGGCCTTCTGGAGCAGCTCGAGGCTCGCCTCGCGAACGGCGACTTCGAGCGCATGCCCAAGAAGGAAGCCGCGCGCTACCTGGAGGAGCTCCGCAAGCTCCGCCTGACCCTCGGCGGGATCCGCCGCATGAAGCGCGTCCCGGGCGTGGTCTTCATCGTCGACCCGGCTCGCGAGCGGATCGCAGTGACCGAGGCACGCAAGCTCGAGATCCCGATCGTCGGAACCGGCGACACGAACGTCGACCCCGACGAGATCGACTACATCATCCCGGCCAACGACGACGCGATCCGCGCGATCCGACTGCTCTGCCAGCTTGTCGCAGACGCGGCGATCGAGGGCGGCCGCGAGCGATCGGCGCGCTCCGAACGCGAGCCCGAGCCCGAGCCCGAGCTCGCGACCGCGTTCAGCGCCGAGGAGATCGCGTCGGCCGACGACCTGGTGGCGCAGCTTGCCGCGGGAGGCGAGCTGACCTTCGAGCCCGACGCCGACGAGGAGCTGCTCCCCGAGCCCGTCGTCGCCGACGTCGAGGCCCAGTAGCAGAGCCCATCCCGTGGCGGCGCCCGCCGCCGCAGGCGAACCCCCGGCCCTGCCGGGTGAAGGACAGGAGACGCACCCACCGATGGCGAACTTCTCCGCCAGCGACGTCAAGGAGCTCCGCGAGCGCACGGGCGCCGGGATGATGGACTGCAAGCGGGCCCTCGAGGAGGCGGACGGCGACGTCGAGAAGGCGGTCGTCCTCCTTCGCGAGCGGGGCCTCGCGGCTGCCGCGAAGAAGGCCGGCCGGGACGCCCGCGAGGGCACCGTCGCAAGCTACATCCACACCGGTGGTCGCCTTGGCGTCCTCATCGAGGTGAACTGCGAGACCGACTTCGTGGCCCGCACGGAGCAGTTCCAGAAGCTGGTCCGCGACCTGGCGATGCAGGTGGCGGGGCTGGCACCGCTCTATGTCGACGTCGATCGCATTCCGGACGACGTCCACGAGGCCAGGAAGGCGGCCCTGCTCGCCGACGAGACGGTCCAGAAGAAGCCGGAGCACATCCGGCCCCAGATCGTCGAGGGCCAGCTCCGGAAGTGGTACGCGGAGGTATGCCTCCTCGAGCAGCCCTTCCGCGACACGGACCAGACCGTGCGCGACCTGGTGACCGCCGCCATCGCCACGATCGGGGAGAACATCCGCGTCCGTCGCTTCGCACGCTACGCGCTCGGCGAGGAGCTGTGAGCGAGCGCGGCGTCCCGGCCGACCCTGCCGGCGCCTTGCCCGGCGCCCGCTACGGGCGGATTGTGCTCAAGATCTCGGGCGAGGCGCTCCTCGGGGAGCGCTCGTACGGCGTCGATCCAGCCTTCTGCACGTTCATCGCCAGCCAGGTCGCCGCGGCCCGTGGCGCCGGCGTGCAGGTCGGCCTCGTTGTCGGCGGCGGCAACATCTTCCGTGGCCTGGCGGCGGCTGCGCGCGGAATGGACCGCGCGACCGGCGACTACATGGGGATGCTCGCGACCGTGATGAACGGGCTGGCGCTCCAGGACGCCCTCGAACGGGTGGGGGTTCCGACCCGCGTGATGACGGCGATCGCCATGAACGAGATCGCCGAGCCGTACATCCGGCGTCGCGCCATCCGTCACCTCGAGAAGGGCCGGGTCACGATCTTCGTCGCCGGAACGGGCAACCCGTACTTCACGACCGACACCGCGGCGGCGCTGCGTGCCGTGGAGATCGACGCCTCGGTCCTGCTCAAGGCCACCAAGGTCGACGGCGTCTACGACGCCGACCCGGTCACCAATCCGAATGCTCGGCGCTACGTCGAGCTCACCTATGGTGACGTCCTCGCCGATCGGCTCGGCGTCCTCGACGCAACGGCCGTGTCGCTGTGCATGGAGAATGACCTTCCCATCATCGTCTTCGACCTCCACGAGGCGGACAACGTCCGGCGGGCGGCGATGGGAGAACAGGTCGGGACCCGCATCTCGGGAGGTTCCCCCGCATGACCAGCCAGGTCCTCGCCACCATCGAGCCGAAGATGGCCCGCGCCGTCGAGGTCATGGAGCGCGACCTCCAGGGGATCCGGACGGGACGCGCGTCGACATCCCTCGTCGAGCGGATCCACGTCGAGTACTACGGGACGCCGACGGCCCTCAATCAGCTGGCCGGGCATCAGCGTCCCGGAGCCGCACCAGATCGTGATCCAGCCGTGGGACCGCGGCGTCCTGGGCGCGATCGAGAAGGCCATCCTGAAGAGCGACATCGGGCTCGTCCCGAACGTCGACGGAACCGTCGTCCGGCTCAACATCCCGCCCCTCACGGAGGAGCGCCGGCGCGATCTCGTCAAGGTGGTCCACCGGCGGATGGAAGAGGCGAAGGTCGAGATCCGGAACCTCCGCCGCGAGGCCGCCGACGCGATCAAGACACGAGGAGCGTGACGGGCGTGATCGGGACCGACGAGGCCCACCGCGAGCTCGAGCAGCTTCAGAAGGTGACCGATCGGCACGTGGCCGACGTCGACAAGGTCGGCGGGGCCAAGGAGCGCGAGGTGCTGGAGGTCTAGTGGCCCGCGACCCAGCTCGCGCGCCCGACCGACGCCCCGCCGGTCGCCCACGCCGCCCTCGCGGACGCGGCGACCCGGCGGCGGAGCCGGCTGCCCCCGCGGAGGCCGGCTCGGCCGGACCGCGTCCACGTGGCGATCATCATGGACGGCAACCGGCGCTGGGCGCGGGACCACGGCGTCGCCGAGCTCGACGGCCACGCCGCCGGCGTCGAGAAGATCCGCTGGCTGGTCGAGCACGCGATGCGGCGCGGCGTCGCCGTACCTCTCCCTGTACGCCTTCAGCCGCGAGAACTGGGCGCGCTCCGACGACGAGGTGGTCGGCCTCTTCCGCCTGCTCGAGCAGGCGATCCGCGCCGAGACGCCGGAGCTCGTCCGCCAGGGCGTCCGTGTCCGGCTGCTCGGCCGCCTGGACGAGCTGCCGGCCGAGCCTGCGCGACTCGATCCTCGAGGCGCTTGCCGCCACCGACGGGGGCACGCGGCTGACGCTCGCGTGGCCTTCAACTACGCCGGCCGGACCGAGCTCGTGGACGCCGTGCGGGCCATCGTGGCCGACGGGCTCGCCGCCCGCCGAGATCGACGAGGAGGCCATCGCGAAGCGCCTCTACACGGCCGGGCATGCCGGACCCGGACCTCGTGATCCGGACCGGTGGCGAGCAGCGGCTCTCGAACTTCCTGATCTGGCAGAGTGCGTACGCCGAGTTCTGGTCCTGCGACGTCCTCTGGCCGGACTTCGACGCGGCGGCCTTCGACGCCGCGCTCGACGCATTCGCCCGCCGGTCGCGGCGGTTCGGAACGCTAAGGCCGGTCCCCACGTGCGCGAGCGCACCCGCAGCGCCCTCGTCATGGTCCCGGTCGTGGTGGTCGCGATCGCCGCTCGGCGGCGTGGGGATCGGGATCCTGGTCCTCGTCCTTGCCGCCCTCGCCGCGCGTCGAGGTCGAGCGGCTCCTGCCGGCGGCGGGGCGGCCGATCATCGGCGCGCGGCGTCGTGGGAGGCGCCCTCGTCCTGGTGGCCGGCGGCCGCTCTTCCCGCGATCCTCGACAGCCGGCTCGCGGGCGAGCCTGCCGCGGACCTCGGACATCGCCGCCCGCCTGGCGGCGGTCGAACGGGTCGCCCTCGTCGGCGTCGTCGCCGTGGCCCTCGGCGATGCTCGCATTCGCCAGGCGCGACCCTGCGGACGGGCTTCGCGGCCTGGTCGGCGACCGTCTTCGGGGCGGTCTACGTCGGGCTTCCTGGGCGCCGTCGCGACCCTGACGACCCGTTGGCCACGGGCCCGGCCGGGGAGACCGGGTTCTGGCCCGAGCGCCGCTGGGTGCTCGTGCTGCTCGCCGGCGTCTGGAGCTTCGACACGGGCGCCTACCTCGTCGGCCGTGCCGTCGGGCGGCGCCCCTTCCTGCCCTGGATCTCGCCGAAGAAGACCCTCGAGGGAGTGATCGGCGGCCTCGTCGTCGCCACGCTGGTCGTGGCGGTCGTCCTCGCGGTCAGCGGCAGCACGCCGCTGGAGGCGATCATCCTCGGGCCTCTGCTGGGGGCGACGGCCCAGGCGGGCGACCTCGCCGAGTCGCTGCTCAAGCGGGCGGCCGGGGCCAAGGACTCGGGCACGCTCATCCCGGGCCACGGCGGCGTCCTCGACCGCGTCGACTCGATCCTGTTCGCCGCCCCGGTGCTGGCCGCCTGGGTGGCGCTCGTCCATGGCTGAGCCCCGCCCGCCGGGGTCGCGCCCGATCGGGGTCGCCCTGCTGGGCTCGGGCGGTTCCATCGGCACGCAGGCTGTCGACGTGCTGACCGGCCTTGCGCCCGACTGGCGGGTGCGGGCGATCGCCACCGGGTCGCGGGCGGCGCTCCTCGAGGAGCAGGCCCGGCGTCTTGGCGCCGTCGCCGCCGCGATCGCCAGCGACCGGCCGCTCGACCTGCCGGCCGGCTGCGTCCAGGTTCGCGGCGCCGGCGCCCTCGAGGAGCTCGCGACGCGCGACGACGTCGACCTGGTCGTCGTCGCGACCGGCGGGATCGTCAGCCTGCGCCCGGTCCTGGCAGCGCTGCGGGCCGGCAAGATCGTCGCCACCGCCAACAAGGAGACCCTCGTCGCGGGCGGCCACCTCGTCATGGCCGAGGCCCGGGCGCGGGCCGCCGGAGCGCGCCGCGATGGACGCGGCCGACCCGCTCGCGACGCCGCTCGGCTGGCTGCGCCCGATCGACTCGGAGCACTCCGCGATCTGGCAGTGCCTGGCCGGCGAGTCGCTGGAGGACGTCGCGCGCCTCGTCCTCACCGCCTCCGGCGGCCCGTTCCTCGACACGCCGGCGGACGCGTTCGCGACGATCACGGCCGGCCGACGCCCTGCGCCATCCGACCTGGTCGATGGGCGCCAAGATCACCATCGACTCGGCGACGCTCGCCAACAAGGGTCTCGAGGTGATCGAGGCCCACTGGCTCTACGGCGATGCCCTACGAGCGGATCGACGTCGTGATCCATCCGCAGTCCGTCGTCCACTCGGCGGTCCGTCTTCCGCGACGGTTCGCTCAAGGCACAGCTCGGCACCCCGGACATGCGCCTGCCGATCCAGTACGCGATCACCTACCCGCGACGGCGGCCCGTCGCCGGCCGCGCCGCCGGACCTCGTCGCGGCCGGGCCGGCTGGACTTCCGGGCCGCCGACGACGCGATCGCTTCCCGGCGCTCCGGATCGCCCGCGAGGCGGGCGCGCATCGGATCCCGCGCCACCGCGGCGCTGATCGCCGCCGACGAGGTCGCCGTCGCCCGGTTCCTCGCCGGGACGCTCGACTTCGCGGGCATCCCGCGCCTTCTCGAGCAAGCCGTGGCACGCTATGGCGGCGGGCCCGGACCAGGCCCCGGGGATCGACGAGCTCGTCGCGCTCGAGCGCCGAGGTCCGCGGCGGCGTTCGCGGCGCCGGGCACCGCCGGCGAACCGCGTCCGGGCCGACGCGTAGGAGGAGAGCATGGCGATCATCCAGGGCGCGATCACGATCGTCCTCTTCATCCTCATCCTCGGCGGCCTCGTGGTCATCCACGAGCTCGGCCACTTCGTGATGGCCCGCCTCTTCGGGATCCGCGTCCTCGAGTTCGGGATCGGGTTCCCGCCGCGGGCCACGGGTCCTGCGGGCGAAGGGCGAGACGCTGTACACGCCTGAACTGGCTCCCGATCGGCGGCTTCGTCCGCACTCGAGGGCGAGGACGGCGACTCGGACGACCCGCGCTCGTTCGGCGTCCCAGCGCCTCTGGAAGAAGCTGCTGGTCCTCATCGCCGGCGTCGTCATGAACCTGCTGCTCGCCTTCGTGATCTTCTTCGCGATCGCCTGGCTGGCGACCCCGCAGGGCGGCCTCCACTTCACCGAGGTCCAGGCTGGTTCGCCGGCGGAGGCCGCCGGCCTCAAGGCCGGCGACACGATCCTGGCGATCGACGGGCAGACGTTCGACCTCTTCCCGAACCCGGACGCCGGGCGCGTCGCGATCGCGGCTCCTCGCGACAAGGCCGGCCAGACGGTCACCCTCAGCGTGAAGGGTGCCGACGGGACCGTCCGCGACGGTCGTGGTCACGCTTCGCCCTCCGAGCGTGGCGGCAGACCAGGGAGCCCTGGGGATCCGCGGCGCTCAGCTCGTGTTCACGGGCGACTATCGCGGGCGCGACGTCGTGTCGGCGATCGCAGCTGGCGCCGCCTGGACCGTGGCGGCGTTCACGCCTGATCCTCAACGGCCTCGCCGACCTCGTCTCGTCGATCGTCGCCAACCCCGACCCAGGCGCCACCCGTCTCGGGCCCGGTGGGGATCGCGGTGCAGGTGGGCGACGTCTTCTGGCAGCTCGGCCCGATCTTCACGCTCTACCTCGCCGGGCTCCTCTCGGCCAACCTGGCCCTCGTCAACATCCTGCCCTTCCCGCCCCTCGACGGCGGCCGGATGCTCGTGCTGGTCCTCAAGTCGATGCTCGTCTCGCGGGCGCCGCGTTCTCCGGGCGGCCGGCATCCGCGGTCGGAGACGCCCTCGTCGGCGACAGCGGTCTCGGTCGAGCGCCTGACCTACCTCGTGGGGTTCGTCTTCCTGTTCGGGTTCCTCATCTGGATCACCTACTTCGACATCGCCCGCCAGCTCGGCGGCGGCACGCCGTGAGCGGCCCGGACGCCCTGCGTCCGCGCCGGCGGGCCACGCCGTCGGTCGACGTCGGCGGCGTTCTCGTGGGCAGCGCGCACCCGGTCGTCGTCCAGTCGATGACGAACACCGACACCGCCGACGCCGAGGCCACGGCGCTCCAGGTCGCCCGCCTCGCCCGGGCCGGGTCACAGCTGGTCCGGGTCACCGTCAACAACGAGGCCGCGGCGGCCGCGGTCCCGGAGGTCGTCCGCAAGGTGCGCGACCTGGGCTTCGATGTGCCGGTCGTGGGCGACTTCCACTACAACGGTCACAAGCTGCTGGCGGCGTTCCCCGACGCGGCGCGCGCGCTCGCGAAGTATCGGATCAACCCGGGCAACGTCGGGACCACCCGCCGCGACGCCAACTTCCAGACGATCGTGCGCATCGCCGTCGAGAACGACAAGCCGATCCGCATCGGGGTCAACTGGGGATCGCTCGACCAGCAGCTCCTGACGACGCTCATGGAGGAGAACGCGCGGCTGGCGGCGCCCCGCGACGCCCGCGACGTGATGATCGAGGCGATGCTGCAGTCGGCGCTGCGCTCCGCCGAGCTCGCCGAGGCGACAGGCCTGCGCCACGACCGGATCATCGTGAGCGCCAAGGTCTCGGGCGTGCGGGACCTCGTCGACGTCTACCGGCTCCTCGCGTCCCGCTGCGACTACCCGCTCCACCTCGGCCTCACCGAGGCCGGGATGGGAATCAAGGGGATCATCGCCTCGACCGCGGGGCTGGCCATCCTGCTCGACGAGGGGATCGGGGACACGATCCGCGTCTCGCTCACGCCCGAGCCGGGCGCGGGACGCGAGCTCGAGGTGGAGGTCGCCCAGCAGGTGCTCCAGTCGCTCGGGCTGCGGAGCTTCCTGCCCCAGGTCTCGGCCTGCCCCGGCTGCGGGCGCACGACGTCGATCTTCTTCCAGGAGATGGCGAAGGACATCCAGCAGCACCTGCGGGATCGGATGCCGGAATGGCGGGAGACGCACCCCGGCGTGGAGGAGCTCCGTGTCGCCGTCATGGGCTGCGTCGTGAACGGCCCGGGCGAGAGCAAGCACGCCGACATCGGGATCTCGCTGCCGGGGACGTTCGAGGAGCCGGTCGCCCCGGTCTTCGTCGACGGCCGGCTCCACGACACGTTTCGCGGCGACGACATCGTCGAACGCTTTCTCGCGCTTCTCGAGGAGTACGTGGCGCGGCGCTACCCAGGACCTGCGGCGGACGTGACCGCCTGACCCCCGGCAGCGGGCCGGCGCCCCGCGAGCTCCGCGAGCCGCCCGGGGAGGTGGACGCGAGATCCGCGATTGGTGAGGCGCGCTATACTGCGGCGAACACGACCGCGCCGCTCCCATGACGTGGCTCACCGCCACGTTTTTCTTTCGGTCCGACACGGCGCGGCGCGGGTCGGACCCGAACACTGCGAACAGGGAGGTGCGCGCATGAGCCGAGACTTCGTCGGCGCCCTCCTCCAGCTCAACGCGGAGAAGGGCGTCCCGCGGGAGCACCTGATCAGGACGATCGAAGACGCCATCGAGTCCGCCTATCGCCGCACCCCGGGCAACGAGGACGTGCGCGTCCGCATCGACCCCGAGCGGGGCGAGATGATGGTGACCCGCGAGCGCCTCGTGGTCGACGAGGTCGAGGACGAGCTGACCCAGCTGGACGTCGAAGCTGCGCGCGCCTACAAGGACGATGCCGAGCGCCGGCGACGTCGTCGTCACCGAGCAGCTCGGGCAGGACGCCTTCGGCCGCATCGGCGCCCAGACGGCGAAGCAGGTTGTCCTGCAGCGCCTGCGCGAGGCCGAGCGCGACGTGGTCTACGACCAGTTCGCCAGCCGCGAGGGCGAGCTCATCACCGGGACGGTGAACCGCGTCGAGCCGCGCGCGATCATCCTCGACCTCGGCAAAGCCGAGGCGATCCTCGCGACGACGCGAGCAGTCGCCGGTGGAGCACTACCGGATCGGCCAGAACGTCAAGGCGTTCGTCCTCGAGGTGCGCCGCACGCCGAAGGGCCCGCAGGTCCTCGTGAGCCGGACCCACAAGGGCTTCCTGCGCCGTCTCTTCGAGCTCGAGGTCCCCGAGATCCAGCGCCGGGACGGTCGAGATCAAGGCGATCTCGCGCGATCCGGGCAGCCGCAGCAAGGTCGCCGTCGCCTCGCGCCAGGAGGGCCTCGACCCCGTCGGCGCGACGGTCGGCCAGCGCGGCGCCCGCGTCCAGGCGGTCGTGGCCGAGCTCGCGGGCGAGAAGATCGACGTCATCGAGTGGCACGAAGACCCCGCCGTCTTCGTCGCCAAGGCGCTCTCCCCGGCCCAGGTCGACGGCGTCGTGATCGACGAGGAGAGCCGCGTGGCCAACGTGACCGTCCCCGAGAAGATGCTCTCGCTCGCGATCGGGACGGGGCGGCCAGAACGCCAGCCTGGCGGCGAAGCTGACCGGCTGGCGGATCAACATCCGCAGCGACGCCCCGGCGCACGACCCGGCGGTGGTCCCGGCGGCGGCCGCCCTGGATGCCGCCGGCGACGCCCCGAAGGAGGTGGCGTCGTAGCCCGCGGCACGGCGGCGGGGCCGCCCGTGCGGCGACACCCGACCCGGACCTGCGTCGCGTGCCGCACGCCACGGCAGAAGCGCGAGCTGATTGCGCGTCGTCCGCAGCCCCGGCGGCGAGGTCCGTCCGGACCCGACCGGCAAGGCGCCCGGTCGCGGAGCATACGTGTGCGCCGACCCCGCCTGCCAGCAGCTCGCGATCACGCGGGGATCGTTGCGGCGAGCCCTCGACGCCCCGATCCCTGACGGGCTCTTCGGAACCGTCCCGCATGGCCGGGGTCGCCACCGACGTCTACCACATCGACCACGAAGGAGGGTCCTGATGGCCAGGAGCAGGAGCGGGACCCGCGGACGCCGCGGCCCGCGCAAGCCGCAGCGGCGCGAGGGCGGCTTCTCGCCGGTCTCCGTCGCCGAGCCGCGCGAGCGCAGCGCCGTCGTCGCTGCCGCCCACGATCACCGTCAAGGAGCTCGCCGAGCTGCTCGACGTCAACCCGGCGGACGTCATCCGCGAGCTGATCAAGAGCGGCATCTTCGCCACGATCAACCAGCTCATCGACCGCGACACGGCGTCGCTCGTCGCGACCGAGCTCGGCTACGAGGTGGCCGAGCCGGAGGAAGCGACGACCGAGGCCGCCGACGAGGGCGCCGAGGTCGCGGCACCGGCCACCAAGGACCCCGACCTCCTGGGCGACGACGATCCGACGCTGCTCCAGTCGCGCCCGCCGATCGTGACCGTCATGGGCCACGTCGACCACGGCAAGACGAGCCTGCTCGACGCGATCCGCAGCACGACCGTCGCGGCGGGCGAGCGCGGCGGGATCACCCAGCACATCGGGGCCTCGGAGGTCACGAAGGACGGCAAGAAGGTCGTCTTCCTCGACACGCCCGGCCACGAGGCGTTCACGGCGATGCGCGCCCGGGGCGCCCGGGTGACCGACATCGCGGTGATCGTCGTCGCCGCCGACGACGGCGTCATGCCCCAGACCCTCGAGGCGATCAGCCATGCCCGCGCGGCCAAGGTGCCGATCGTCATCGCCCTCAACAAGATCGACAAGCCGGATGCCAACCCCGACCGGGTCAAGACCGAGCTGACCGAGGCCAACGTCGTCATCGAGGAGTACGGCGGCGACGTCCCGCTCGTCCCGGTTTCGGCGAAGGCGCGGACGGGCCTCGACGAGCTCCTCGAGATGATCCTCCTCGTGGCCGACCTGCAGGAGCTCACCGCCAACCCGAAGCGCCCTGCCGTCGGCACGATCATCGAGGCCGAGATGGACAAGGGCCGCGGCGCCGTGGCCACCGTCGTCGTCCAGACCGGCACCCTGCGGATCGGCGACGTCGTGGTCGTCGGCAAGACCTACGGCAAGGTGCGGGCCCTCGAGAACGCGGCCGGAAAGCGGACCCAGAAGGTCGGTCCGTCGTCTGCCGCCGTCGTCCTCGGCCTCGGCGACGTGCCCGAGGCCGGCGACATCCTGCGCGTCGTGGCGCGACGAGAAGACCGCCCGCGGCCAGGTGGAGGGCGCCCGGGCCGCCGCGGCGTCGCACGGCCGGGACGAGCCAGAAGGCGACCCTGGAGGACCTCTTCGAGCAGTTCAAGGAGGGCCAGGCGAAGGAGCTCCGGATCATCCTCAAGGCGGACGTCTCCGGCTCGCTCGGCGCGATCACCCACGCCCTCGAGCAGATCCAGTCCGACGAGGTCCGGATCAGCGTCCTCCACGAGGGCACCGGCGACATCACCGACACCGACATCCTGCTCGCGTCGGCGTCGAACGCGATCGTCGTCGGCTTCAACACGAAGCTCGACCCGCAGGCGCGCCGGACGGCCGAGGCCGAGAAGGTCGACGTCCGGATCTACGACATCATCTACAAGCTCACCGACGACATCGACGCCGCCCTCAAGGGAATGCTCGAGCCGGAGATCGTGGAGGTCGTCGAGGGCCGCGCGGAGGTTCGCCAGATCTTCCGAGTCGGCAAGAGCACGGTCATCGCCGGCTCCTTCGTCACCGACGGCCGGATGGTGCGCAACGCCGGCGCCCGGGTCTACCGTGGCGGCAAGGTCATCACGAGCGACCGGATCGACTCCCTGCGCCGCTTCCGGGACGACGTGCGCGAGGTCGCCCAGGGCTACGAGTGCGGCATCGGGCTGGCCGGATTCCACGACCTCGTCGAGGGCGACGTCATCGAGGCGTTCACCCAGCAGGCGGTGAGTCGCGCAGTCGCTCCGCTGACGGGCCGGCGATGAGCCAGCGGACCGACCGCGTCGACGAGCTCCTGCGCCAGGAGATCGGCCGCGATCCTGGCCAAGGACGTCCAGGATCCCGCACATCGGGTTCGCCACCGTGACCGACGTCGAGACGACGCCGGACCTGCGGCATGCCACGGTCTGGGTCAGCGTGATCGGCGGCGCGCCCGAGCGCGCCCGAGACCCTCGCCGCCCTGGAGCGGGCGATGGGCTTCGTGCGCCACGAGCTGGGCCTGCGCCTGCGGCTCCGGCGGATCCCGGCGCTCCACGTAGCGCTCGACGACTCGGCCGAGCGCGGCACTCGCGTCCTGCAGATCCTCGACGAGCTGGAGCAGGGCCACGACGCGGCCGGCGAGGCCCTGGCCGACGCGCCGCTCGCGGAGTCGCTCCCGACGCCCGTCGCGCGGGTCCGCCGCGACGGCGACGCCGAGGACGTGCCGGCGGAGGATGCCGCGCCGTCGGCCGACGTTCCCGCGGCTCCATTGCCACCGATCCCGGGCGTTCCGGCCGGTCGCGCGCCACGGTCGAGGGGGTCGCCCGCGCGGCGGAACCGGCGACCCGACGCCGGGCGTCCCAACACCGGGCGACATGGCTCCGGGCGCGGCCGATGAACGCCGGCATGTCGCTGGTCGGCATTGCGGCCGCGGTTCCGGATGCCGTGGTCGAGCGATTGGGCGCAGCCCGGTCGGTGCTGGCGGTGGGCCACGAGAACCCTGACGCCGACGCCCTGGGCGCGGCCCTGGCGATCGCACTGCATCGTGGAGGCGCAAGGTGGCCGTGCCACCGTCGCCGCCAGCGACGGCGTCCCAGCCCTCTACGGCTTTCTCGCGGGCGCCGACGACGTGCGCACCGACCCGGAGCCCGGAATCGCCTACGACCTCGTCGTCCTCTGCGACTGCGGCGACCTCTCGAGGGCGGGCGCGATCCGCGAGCGAAACGCCGCCCTGTTCGCTGCCACGCCCCTCCTGACGATCGATCACCACGCCAGCAACGACGGCTCCGGCGACATGGCCTGGATCGACCCCGGCTCGGCGGCCACGTGCGAGATGGTGGCGCTCCTCGCGATCCGCCTCGGCGTCGCGCTCGAGAGCGCAGGCGGCGACCTGGCGGCGGCGCTGACGGCGGGGATCGTGATGGACACCGCGACCTTCGCGCACCCCAACGCCACGCCCCGGACTCTGCGCGTCGCCGCAGCGCTCGTCGAGGCTGGGGCGCCTCTCTCGGAGATCAGCCGGCGCCTCTATCGGACCAAGCCGGACGCTCAGCTGGCCCTGTTCGGGCGCGTGCTGGCCCGCCTCGAGCGCCACGCCGACGGGCTGGTGATCGCCTCGACCCTCGAGCTCGCCGACCTCGTCGCAACCGGAGCGCTCTCGGAGCACTCCGAGGGGATCATCGACCTCCTTGCACAGTCCGAGTCGGCGGAGGTCGCCCTGCTGCTGAAGGAGAAGGGCACCGAGACACGCCTCTCCGTGCGCACCAGGCCCGGCGGCGTCGACGCAACCCTGCTGTGCGCAACGTGGGGCGGAGGCGGCCATGCGCGGGCTGCGGGAGCGTCCCTGCCCCTGCCACTGGCGGAGGCGAAGGCCGTGGTGCTGCCCGTCGCCGAGCGGATGGCCCGGGCCGTCGTCCGGTGAGCGACCCGGGTGCCCGAGTCGACGGCATCCTCGTCGTCGACAAGCCGATCGGGCCGACCTCGCACGACATCGTGGCCCTCGTCCGGCGGCTCGCCGGGACACGCAAGATCGGGCACGGCGGAACCCTCGACCCCTTCGCGTCCGGGGTCCTGCCGCTCTACCTGGGCCTGGGGACGCGCGTCGTCGAGTTCCACCTGGGGGCCCGCAAGGCCTACCGGGCCACGGTCGTCTTCGGCGCCAGCTCGACCACCGACGACCTGGAGGGCGAGCTGACGCCCGCCAGCAGCCCGCCGCCCGAGCGCGAGGCCGTCGATCGCTGCGCTGGCGGCCTTCCGCGGGACCCACGAGCAGCGGCCGCCGGTGTTCTCGGCGCGCAAGGTCGGCGGCCGGCGGGCGTATGCCCTCGCGCGCCGCGGCGAGACATTCGAGCTCAAGCCCCGCGCGGTCACGTTCCACGCGGTTGATCTCGCGGGCTGGGACGCGAGCGACCCGGAGCACCCTACCGCGGTCGTGGAGGTGGCCTGCTCCGCCGGCACCTACATCCGCGCGCTCGCCCGTGACCTCGGCACGGCCGTGGGGAGCGCGGCCTACCTGGGAGCGCTCCGGCGCACCGCGTCGGGGCCCTTCGGGCTGGCCGACGCCCACCCGCTCGAGGACGTGCGGGCGGCGGCGGCGGAGGAGCGCCTTGCCGAGCTGCTGCTGCCCGTCGGGACCGGGCTCGACGAGCTGCCGACCCTTTCCCTCGCGGATGGAGAGCTGCGGGCGGTTGCCCACGGCGGCTGGACTGGCCGGGTCGAGCGCCTCGGCGCCGCGGCCACGGGCCTGGCGCCCGGCACGGCGATCCGCCTGGTCGCACCGTCCGGCGCCCTCGCCGCGATCGCGCGGTCACAGCCCGATGGTCGGATCGTCCCCGACAAGGTCCTTCTCGAGCGCCCAGCCGTGGCCCCGGCGGAGGGCGTCGTCGCCGGCGACATCCCGGAGTCGATCGCCCGTGCGTGACGCCCTGCCGGGGATCGACGCCCTGCGCCCGGCCGACGGTCCGCTCCTCGTCGTGGTGGGCGTCTTCGACGGGCTCCATCGCGGCCATTCGTACCTGCTGCGCGAGCTGCGACGGGCGGCCCGCCGCCTCGGCGCTCGGACGGCGGTCCTGACCTTCGACCACCACCCCGACGAGATCCTGGCCGGGGCCGCGCCACCCCTCCTGTGCGACCCGGACGAGCGGCTGGCCCGTCTCGAGCGGGACGGGGTCGAGGTGACGGTCGTCGAGCACTTCGACGAGGAGCTCCGGCGGACGCCCTACGACGCGTTCGTCGCGAGCATCCAGGCACGGACCGAGCTGGCCGGGTTCCTCATGACCCCCGACGCCGCCTTCGGGCACGAGCGCCGCGGGACACCGGCCACCCTGGCGACCCTGGGTGCCGCGGCCGGCTTCAGCGTCGTGGTCGTGCCGCCGTTCGACCTCGCCGGGCGACCCGTCCGCAGCACCGAGATCCGCGCGGCGATCGCGTCCGGCGACCTGGCCGCGGCGCGTGCGCTGCTGGGCCGCCGGGTGGCCGTGACGGGGGTCGTCGCCGAGCGCCGGAACGAGGGCCGGGAGCTCGCGCTCCGGTTCCCCCTCCCGGTGGCCCTGCCGCCCGCCGGGATGTACCGGGCAACCGTGTCGGCCGCGTGGGCACCGAGCATCCGGCCGGGCCCGGAGCGTCGCGCCACCGTCAGCCTGGACGGCACGGGCATCGCCGTCGTGCGCGCCCATCGAGAGGCGCTGCGCCACGATCGCCTGCGCATCGCGTTCGTCGGGTAGTGCCGAGTGCCCGCGGCTGCCGGGCGGCGAGGGGAGGGGACCGCGCGGGTCGGGGTCAGGCGCGCGTCGCGCGCACCGTGCGACGCGCCGCCACGACCGTGCGGACGAAGTGCCGCAGATGCGCCGCGGGGCGGATGTGGCTCCGGCCGCCCGTGTAGATCGTGCGGACCGGGACCCAGGCGACCGGCCAGCCGCGCGCGATGGCCGTGGCGAGCATCTCCACCTCGAACTCGAAGCCGCGCTCGGTGCTCGCCAGCGACGCCTCCATGAGGCGCCGGCTGACGAGGCGGTAGCCGGACTGGTTGTCGGGGACGTGCTCGCCGACGGCCCACGAGAAGGCCTGGCCGCCCAGGCTGTTGGCCACCCGGCGGACCGGCGGCATCATCGAGAAGTTGCGCCGTCCGACGACCAGGTCGGGCCGCCCGCGGCCTCCGGCGGCCACGGTCGCCGCCGGGGCGTGCCCGACGCGGGAGGTGCTCGGCGCGTCTCGGGCGAACGCCGCGAGGAGCGACGGGATCTCCGCCGGGTCGTGCTGGCCGTCCCCGTCGAGGGTGACGACCCCCTCGAAGCCGGCGTCGAGCGCCCAGCGGAACCCGGCCCGCAGGGCCGCGCCCTTCCCGGCGTTGGGCCGCTGCTCGAGCACCTCGGCACCTGCGCCGCGGGCGATCGCGGCCGTATCGTCGGCGGAGCCGTCGTCGACCACCAGCACCGGAAGGTGCGCGGACGCGCCCCGTACGACGGCTGCGATCCGCGGCGCCTCGTCGTGGGCCGGCACGAGCGCCAGCACGCGGTGCGGGCCCGGCGACTCTCTCGCTGCTCATTGCCGCATGCTACCCGGCGCTCGGGGCCGGGGGGCCGCCGGTGCCGCCGAAGGGCCGCGAGTCGAACAGGTGTTTGCGCGGTCGGGGCTCCCCTGATACTATCCGCGGGTTTGCAGAAGGTTCACATCAAGTCAGTCGTGTCGGAGGACCGAGTGCCGCTCGTGCGGGAAACGAAGGACCGGATCGTCGCCGAATATGGCGTCAAGCCCGGTGACACCGGCTCCCCGGAGGTCCAGATCGCGCTCCTCACGGAGCGGATCAAGGACCTGACGGAGCATCTCAAGCAGTTCCCGAAGGACAACCATTCCCGCCGCGGCCTCCTCAAGCTCGTCGGCCAGCGCCGGCGCCTTCTCGCGTACCTCGTGAAGAAGGACGCCTCCCGGTACCGGGCCGTCATCGCCCGGCTGGGCCTGCGCCGCTAGCACCCACGCATGGAGGACCCGGGGCACCGCCCCGGGTCTCGTGCGTCTGGCCCGGGGTCGACCGCTCCCCGGCCCTCGGTTCCGTGCCGACACGAGCAAGGAGTACGCTCGTGTCCGCATTCCGTTTCCGTCGAGTTCGGTGGTCGCACGCTGACCATCGAGACCGGCCGCTCGCCCGCCTCGCCGGCGGCGCCGTCACCGTGCGCTACGGCGACACCGTCGTGCTCGGCACGGCGAACCGCTCCGAGCCGCGTCCCGGCCTCGACTTCTTCCCGCTCACGATCGACTTCGAGGAGCGGATGTACGCGGCCGGGAAGATCCCCGGCGGCTTCATCAAGCGCGAGTCGCGCCCGTCGGAGGCCGCGATCCTGGCCGCCCGCCTGACCGACCGGCCGATCCGGCCCCTCTTCCCGGAGGGCTACAAGGACGACGTCCAGTGCGTCATCACCGTCCTCTCCACCGACCAGGAGAACAACCCGGACGTCCTCGGCACGATCGCCGCATCGGCCGCCCTGACGATCAGCGAGATCCCGTTCCAGGGGCCGATCGCGGCCGTCCGCATCGGGCGGATCGACGGCGAGTTCGTCATCAACCCCACGATGCCGCAGCTGGACGAAAGCGAGCTCGACCTCGTCGTCTCCGGGCACACGCGACGCGATCATGATGGTCGAGGCCGGCGCGAAGATCCTGCCCGAGGACGTGATGGCCGAGGCGATCCTGTTCGCCCATCGCGCGCTGGAGCCGCTGATCGACCTCCAGCTGGAGCTGCAGCAGGCAGTCGGCAAGGCCAAGCGCATCCCGTTCCTCGATGCCGGCACCGAATCCGTCCTCGACTTCGCCGCGAAGGTGAAGGCCGGCGCCGAGTTCGTGGTCGTCGACGTCGAGACCACCGGCACGAATCCCGAGATGGCCGACCTCATCGAGATCGCCGCCGTGCGGATCAAGGGCGGCAAGGTCACCGACCGCTGGTCGACCTTCGTCAATCCCGGCCGGCCGATCTTCGGCAACCAGATGCACGGGATCACCGACAAGGACGTCAAGGGCGCCCCGAGCCCCGCCGAGGCCGCCAAGAAGACCCTCGGCTTCGTCGGCGACGCCACCCTCGTCGGCCACTCGGTCGGCTTCGACATCGCCTTCCTCGAGGCCGCGCTCGGCGACGGGACGCGGATCGAGAAGGGCCGCTACCTCGACACGCTGACCCTGGCCCGGGATGGCTACCCCGACCTTGCCAGCTACACGCTCGGCGAGCTCTCGACGCTTCTTCGGCATCGAGCTCCAGCAGGCTCACCGGGCCCTGCCGGACGCGGAGGCCACCGCCGAGCTGCTCCTCACGATCGCCGGCGAGCTGCCCGGCCGCCTCGACGCGCTCTGGCCGAGGGCATCGCCGACTCCATCCGCGCCCAGCGCTCGTCGAAGGACGAGGCGAAGGCGAAGCTGGAGGCGGCCCGCCGCGCGGCCCGCGTCGAGCAAGGCGCCTCTTCGGCCTGGTCCACAAGAAGACCGCCCGCAAGCTGACCCTGTCCGAGGGGATCCGCATGGACGGCCGCGGGGTGGACGAGATCCGTCCGATCACCGTCGAGGTCGGCCTCGTGCCGCGCGCCCACGGCTCCGGCCTCTTCACCCGCGGCGAGACCCAGGCGCTGACGGTCGCCACGCTCGGGCCCGTCCTCGGACGTCCAGCGCATCGACACGATCAGCCCCGAGCTCGAGAAGCGCTACCTCCACCACTACAACATGCCGCCCTATCAGCACCGGCGAGAACAAGATGATGCGCGGCCCCGGCCGGCGCGAGATCGGCCACGGCCACCTCGCCGAGCGGGCGCTCCTCCCGGTGCTGCCGTCGAAGGACGAGTTCCCGTACGTCATCCGGCTCGTCTCGGAGTGCGTGACCTCCAACGGCTCGACCTCGATGGCCTCGACCTGTGGCTCGACGCTGGCGCTCATGGATGCCGGCGTGCCGATCTCGGCGCCGGTCGCCGGCGCCGCGATGGGCCTCATGTCGGAGCCCGACGGGACGTTCACGGTCCTCACCGACATCCTCGGCAAAGAGGATGCCTTCGGCGACATGGACTTCAAGGTCACCGGGACCCGGGACGGGATCACCGCCCTCCAGATGGACATCAAGGTCAAGGGCATCAACGAGGCGATCATTCGCGAGGGGCTGGCCAAGGCCCACGTCGCCCGCATGACCATCCTCGACAAGATGACCGAGGTCCTGCCGTCCGCCCGCGACACGATGAGCGACTTCGCGCCGCGCATCACGAAGATCAAGATCAACCCCGAGAAGATCCGCGACATCATCGGCAAGGGCGGCTCCATGATCCGCAAGATCCAGGAGGAGACCGGCACCGAGATCAACGTCGAGGACGACGGGACCGTCGAGATCGCGGCCGTCGCAGGGCGAGAACGCCCGCAAGGCGATCCTCTGGATCGAGAGCCTCACCCGCGAGGTCGAGATCGGCGCCCTCTACCTGGGCACCGTGACCCGGATCATGGGCTTCGGCGCCTTCGTCGAGATCCTGCCCGGCAAGGAAGGCCTCGTCCGGATCGGCGAGCTCGCCGACTACCACGTCCCGTCGGTCGAGGACGTCGTGTCCGTCGGCGACGAGGTGATGGTCGTCGTGACCGAGGTCGACCGCCAGGGCCGGGTCAACCTCTCCCGCAAGGCTGCCATGCAGCGGCACCTCGCCAAGGGCTAGGCGCGCGCCGCGATCGCGGCACGCAACGCACGAGGCAGCGCCCCCGGGGTCGGCTCCGGGGGCGCTGCTATACTCCCGGCGTGCCCGCGCCACTTCTCGCGCCCTGAAAGCGGAGCCATGTCCGGACACTCCCCCCGCCCCCTCACCGTCGCAGTCGTCGGCGCCACCGGCCTCGTCGGCCGCACCATGGCCACCGTCCTCCTCGAGCGACGCTTCCCGATCGGCGAGATTCGCCTCCTCGCCTCGGCCCGCTCGGCCGGCACCACGCTGCCGTTCGACGGCCGCCAGGTGGAGGTGGTCGAGGCCACGCCGGAGGCCTTCGACGGCGACCGACATCGCGCTCTTCTCGGCCGGCGCGGGCGCCTCGCGCGACCTCGCGCCGCAGGCGGCCGCCCGCGGCTGCACCGTCATCGACAACTCCAGCGCGTGGCGCATGGAGCCCGGCATCCCCCTCGTCGTCAGCCAGGTGAACCCCGGCGACCTGGAGGCGCACGAGGGGATCATCGCCAACCCGAACTGCAGCACGATGCAGCTCGTGCCGCCGCTCATGGCCCTTCGCGACGCGGTGGGACTGGAGCGGGTCATCGTCGACACGTACCAGGCAGTCTCGGGCACCGGCCGCCGGGCCGTGGCCGAGCTGGAGACGCAGATCCGGGCCCATGTCGCCGGCGCGCCCAAGGAGCCGCGGGTCTACCCCCATCCGATCGCCTTCAACGCCCTCCCCGAGATCGACGTCTTCCTCGAGAACGGCTACACGAAGGAGGAATGGAAGGTCGTCACCGAGTCCCGCAAGATCCTGCACCTCCCCGAGCTGCGGGTCTCCTGCACGGCCGTCCGCGTGCCGGTCTTCATGAGCCACTCCGAGGCGGTCCACGTCGAGACTCGCGAGCCGCTCACCCCGGCGCAGGCGCGCGCTCTCTTCGCCGCGGTCCCCGGCGTCGTCGTCCGCGATGACCCGGCCGCCCATGTCTACCCGCTCGCAACCGAGGCCGCCGGCAGCGACGAGATCTACGTCGGCCGCGTGCGCACCGACCCATCGGTGGCCGACGGCCGCGGCCTCGCGTTCTGGGTGGTCTCGGACAACATCCGCAAGGGCGCGGCATCCAACGCCGTCGAGCTGGCCGAGGTGCTCGTCGCGCGCGGCTGGGTCAGGGCCGCGTCCCGGCGCGCCGCGGTGGTGTCGCCGGCGTGACCGAGGCCGAACGCCGCGCGGCGCTCGAGGCGATCGCGGCGGAGGTCCGGGCCTGCACCGGCTGCCGCCTGCACGAGGGGCGGACGAAGGCGGTCCCCGGCGAGGGTCACCCGAGCACGGAGGTCGTCTTCGTGGGTGAAGGGCCCGGAATGAACGAGGACCGGCAGGGCCGGCCGTTCGTGGGTCGCGCCGGCGATCTCCTCGTCCGGCTGCTCGGGTCGATCGGCTGGCGCCGGGAGGACGTCTTCATCACCAACATCGTCAAGTGCCGGCCGCCCGAGAACCGCGATCCCGAGCCCGACGAGATCGCGGCCTGCGCTCCGTTCCTGCGCCGCCAGCTCGAAGTCCTCGACCCGGCGCTCGTGGTGACCCTCGGCCGCCACTCCATGGCGCGCTTCATGCCCGGCACCACGATCAGCCGGGCCCACGGGACGCTGCGCCCGGCCGACCCCGCGTCCGGCGCCGCCGGGGCGCTGGTGCTCGCGATGTACCACCCGGCGGCCGCGCTCCGCACCCCGGCCGTCGAGCAGGCCTCCTTCGGGGATATCGCCCTGGTGCCCGCAGCCCTCGACGACGCTCGGGCCCGCCGCAGGGACTCCGCAGGGACCTCCCCGGCGGGAATGGCGTCTGCCGAGCCCTCGCCGCCGGTTCCAGGCGGCGGCGCCCGTTGACCTTCCCGAGCCGGAGCCCCCGGCCGCGGACCAGCTGACCCTCTTCCGGTGACCAGATGACCACGCAACGCCCCGCTGCCAACGACACGCCGCTCCGCATCGTCCCGCTCGGCGGGGTGGGGGAGATCGGCAAGAACATGTACGTCTTCGAGTACGGCGACGACATCGTCGTGATCGACTGCGGCCTCATGTTCCCCGACGAGGAGATGTTCGGGATCGACCTCGTCATCCCCGACATCAGCTACCTCAAGGAGCGCCGGGCCAACGTCCGGGCCTTCCTCATCACCCACGCCCACGAGGACCACGTCGGCGCCCTGCCCTACGTGCTCCCCGAGTTTCCGGGCGTGCCGGTCTATGCCTCGATCCTCGCCCGCGGGCTCCTGGGCAACAAGATCAAGGAGCACAAGCTCCACAACAACCCGCTCCTCGGCCTCGAGCCAGGGGATGAGCTCTCGATCGGCCCCTTCACGGTCGTCCCGTTCCGGATCGGCCATTCCATCCCCGACGCGATGGGGATCGCCCTCCGGACGCCCGTCGGCACCGTCGTCCACACCGGCGACTTCAAGTTCGACCACACGCCCGTGGACGGCAGGCTCTCCGACTTCCACATCCTCGCCAAGCTGGGCGAGGAGGGCGTGATCTGCCTGCTCTCGGACTCGACGCGGGCCGAGAACCCGGGCTACACGCCGTCCGAGCGGACCGTCGGCGACGCGTTCCGCGAGATCATGGAGCCGCTCGACGGCCGGGTCATCGTCGCCACCTTCGCGAGCAACATCGCGCGAGTGCAGCAGGTCCTCGACGCGGCGGCGAGCTTCGACCGGAAGGTGGCCGTCATCGGCCGCTCGATGGAGCAGAACTTCCGGATCGCGAGCGACCTCGGCTACCTGACTTACGACGCCGACCGGATCGTCGGCAAGGACCGCATCGGCGATATCGCGCCCGACAAGCTCGTCATCTGCACCACCGGGGCCCAGGGCGAGCCGATGGCCGGCCTGGCCCGGATGGCCAACCGCGACCACCGCTTCGTCGAGATCCAGCCGGGCGACACCGTGATCGTCTCGGCCAGCCCGATCCCGGGCAACGAGGAGTACGTCTCGCGGACCATCGACAACCTCTTCAAGGCTGGCGCCAACGTGTACTACCACGCGATCAAGCGCGCCCACGTCTCGGGGCACGCCAGCCAGGAAGAGCTCAAGCTCATGCTCGGCCTGACGAGGCCGCGCTACTTCATCCCGATGCACGGCGAGTTCCGGATGCAGGTCCAGCACGGGCGCCTCGCGATCGAGACGGGCGTCGCGCCCGGAGAACGTCTTCATCATCGAGAACGGCCATGCCGATCGAGATCCTCGCCGACGGCACGGCCCGCCGCGGGACGCCCGTGACCGCCGGCTACGTCTACGTCGACGGCCTGTCCGTCGGCGACGTCGGGGAGATCGTCCTGCGCGATCGCCGCGCGCTCGCGAACGACGGCATGTTCATGGTCGTGGTCACGGTCGACAAGCAGACGGGCACGATCATCGGGCGGCCGGAGATCGTGACCCGCGGCTTCGTCCACCTCAACGAGAACGACCCGATCATGGCCGAGGCGGTGCGAGCGGGTCATGGCGTCGATCGAGAACCCGGGCAACCACATCAGCGAGGTCGGCCTTCTCAAGAGCCAGATCAAGGACGGCGTCTCGCGCTACCTCTACGAGCAGACGAAGCGGCGTCCGATGGTCTTCCCGGTCGTGGTGGAGGTCTAGTGGCGACGCCGCCGGCGGAGGCCGACGACGACGGCCGGCCGCGCCGCGCGGCAAGGCGGCTCCCGCCGCGCTCGGCGCCGCGCACTCAGCGCCGGACGTCACCCGTTCGCATCGTGGCCGTGATCTTCCTGGTCGTCGGCGTCGTCATCCTCGTCGGGCTGCTCCTGCCCGGCAAGGGCGCGCCTGACGGACTGGATCCGGGACGTCATCGCGCCGTGGTTCGGCTCCGGCCGTTGGCTCCTCCCGTTCCTGCTGATCGGGCTGGGCGTGTACATCGAGCGGGCCCGGGGCCCGCGTCCCGGGTGGGGCCGGACCGTCCTTGGCGCGACGATCGCCTTCGTCGCCTTCCTCGGGATCATCGGCCTCGGCGAGGACGCCGCGGTCCTCGCGGGCCGCAGCGGCGGCCGGATCGGCGACGTCATCGCGGACGCCGCTGACAGGGCTGGTGAGCCAGCCCGGAGCCTTCGTCGTCCTGCTCGGGCTCCTCGTCGTGGGGGTCGTGATCGCCGTCGACCGACCGATCCGCGAGCTCATGGCACCGCTGGGCCGGGGCGCGCGCGGCGTGGGTGCGGCCCTGAAGACACCGGCCGCCGAGGCGACCGCCGGGTCCGCCGACGAGGTCTCGGCGCCGCAGCAAGGCATGCCGGCGCGAGACGGTGGCGTCGGTGGGCGGCAACGGACGCGGTCGCCCGCGAGCCCGCCGCCCGCCCGGAGATCCCGGTGCCGCTCCCGGGCCCGGCGCAGGTCTCGGCGGTCTTCGCCGGCGGCGGCGGGTGGCGGCGGGCGCGCCGCGGGCGGCCGTCGCCGTGGCACCGCCCGCCGCGGCCGATCGCGAGCCGCCGCGCCTGGTCACGCCGGGCGCTGCGGACAGCATTTCCGACGCGCCGGACGCGCCGAATCCGCCGGGAGCCGCGCGAGTACCGCCTGCCACCGGTGACGCTGCTCGAGGACGTGGCGGCGCGCGAATCCGGTCGTGGCATGGACCACGAGCGGAACGCGGCGATCATCGCCGGCAAGCTCGCCAGCTTCAACATCCCCAGCCGGGTCATCAAGTGGAACGCGGGGCCGGTCGTCACCCAGTACGAGGTCGAGCCCGACCCGTCGGTCAAGGTGAGCCGGATCGAGGGCCTCGCCGACGACCTGGCGATGGCGCTCGCGGCCCGGACGATCCGGATCGAGGCGCCGATCCCGGGCAAGACCGTCGTCGGGATCGAGATCCCCAACAACGACTTCAACGTCGTCGCGCATCCGGCGGATCCTCGAGGATCCCGAGGTCGCCGCGATCCCGTCACGGATCGCCTTCGCGCTCGGTCGCGACGTGGCCGGCCACGCGCGGGCCGCGGACCTCGCCAAGATGCCGCACCTCCTGATCGCCGGCGCCACCGGCTCGGGCAAGAGCGTCATGGTGAACGCGCTGATCGCGAGCCTCCTCATGCGCGCGACGCCGGACGAGGTGCGCCTGATCCTCGTCGACCCCAAGCGCGTCGAGCTCGCCGACTACAACGGGATGCCCGCATCTCATCGTGCCGGTCATCACCGAGGCCGACCGGGCGCAGGGCGGCCCTCAAGTGGGCCGTGGCGCGAGATGGAGAACCGCTACCGGCGCTTCGCCGGCGCCGTCCGCCCGGAACATCACCGCCTACAACGAGACGCGCGTCGATCCGGCCGACCGCCTCCCGTACATCGTGATCATCGTCGACGAGCTCGCCGACCTGATGATGCGCGACGGCCGGACGGTCGAGGACCCGATCGTCCGGCTCGCCCAGAAGGCGCGGGCGACCGGCATCCACCTCGTCCTCGCGACGCAGCGCCCTTCGGTCAACGTCGTGACCGGCCTGATCAAGGCCAACTTCCCGAGCCGGATCGCCTTCGCGATGGCCTCCCAGATCGACTCGCCGGACGATCCTCGACGCCCCCGGCGCCGAGGACCTCATCGGCCGCGGCGACATGCTCTTCCAGCCGTCCGACCTGCCGCGGCCGATCCGCCTCCAGGGCGTCTTCGTCTCGGACCGCGAGATCCGCGGCGTCACCGCGCACTGGCGCGCCGAGGCCGAGCCGCACTACGACCTCGTCGATCGTCGAGAACGACGAGGACTCGACCGGGATCGGTCGACGACCTGGCCGACGAGGACGCCGACCGGCTCCTGCCGGATGCCGTCGGCGGTCATCCAGGAGTACGATCGCGCCTCGGCGTCGCTGCTCCAGCGGCGTCTCAAGATCGGCTACGCCCGGGCCGCCCGGATCATCGACCAGCTCGAGGCGCGAGGCTACATCGGGCCCGTTCGACGGCTCGAACGCGCGCCAGGTCCTGCGCCGCGAGGCGGGCGGGTTGGCGCGCTCCCGGGATACCGGCGCCGAGGACGGGGACGACGAGTGACGTCACGCGAGCACGTTCGGCCGCTCGGCCGATGGGGCCACGGGGGCGACGGCGACCGGGGCCAGGAGCCGCGCACACCGCCGCCGGGTGAGCGGCTCGCCGACCGGCTGATCGCGGCACGCGAGGCGAAGGGCGTCGACCTCCTGCGCGCGGAGCGCGAGACGAAGATCCGCCGCCAGTACCTGTCCGCCATGGAGCGCGGAGCGTGGGAGGAGCTGCCGGCCGGGCGTCTACGCCCGCGGCTTCCTCCGCAACTACGCCATCTACCTGGGCCTCGACCCCGATGAAGTCCTGTCCGCATGGAATCGCGAGCGCGGCGATGTCCCGGTCGAGCCGGCGATCGTCGTGCCGCGCCCGATCGACGCTCCGCGCCGGGGCATCGTCCTCGGACCGGGCATCATCGTCGCCGCCCTCGTGACGCTGGGCGCCATCGCGATCGTCGCCTACATCGGGTTCCAGCTCCTGCGTTTCTCCGAGCCGCCACCCCTGGCCGTGACCGACCCCGCGGCCGCCGTGACCGAGGTGGCCGAGAACATGACCTCCTACACGCTCCAGGGGACGACCGCCGCGAACGCGCGAGGTGACGATCCGGGCCCCGGGCCGCGAGGACCTGCCGGTCGTCGCGAGCGCCACCGGCACGTGGCGTGCCGTCGTCGACCTGCGCCGCGGCGACAACCACTTCGTGGTCTCTGCCACCGACCCGAGCACGGGCAAGCAGGCCGTGTCGCCGGTCGAGATCGTCATCACGGTCCCGTTCTCCCAGGTGGCGGTCCCGACGCTCGCCCTGACGTCGCCCGAGGACGGTCTGAGCGTCGCGAACGGAGCCATCCCGGTGCGCGGGACATCGACCGACGCCACGTCGGTGACCGTGGAGGCGGCCTACATGGGCCCGGCGCCCGGCCAGTCGAAGCCGCCGACACCGACACCCGCCGCCATCCCGCCCGCCAAGGTCGACCTCGCCGCCGACGGCAGCTTCTCGACGGCGGTCGACCTCACCGAGGGCCGCTGGACGATCACGGTCACGGCCGCCGGCGACCAGGGGAAGACGACGACGCTCACGCGGTCCGTGACCGTCGTGTACCAGGGCATCACCGTCGTCCTCGAGATCGCAATGGACGAACCTGGCTGCAAGGTGGCCGTCGACGGCGCCGTGTCGCCCCAGACCGGCGCGGGCGGCAAGGTCTTCGGGGTGGGCACGACACTCACGTTCAGCGGGGACCACGAGGTTGACGTCCGGACCGGGAAGATGAACACGACCTTCGTGACCGTCAATGGGACCGATTACGGGGCCCTCGGCACAAGCGCCAACCCGGGGTCCTTCGTCCTCGTCCCCGGCAAGGCGCCCCAGGCGAAGTAGGGCAGGCAATGGACGAGGATGCCGTCCGCGCGCTGTCGGAGCGGCTCCAGGCGACGTCTGCGCGGCCGCCGGCCTGCGCGTGGCGCTCGCGGAATCGTGCACCGGGGGACGCGTGGGTGACGCACTCACCGACGTCGCCGGGGCCTCGGCGTACGTCGCGGGCGGCGTCGTGGCCTACGAAGACGCGGCCAAGGAGCGCGCTGCTCGGCGTCCCTCGGGCGACGCTCGAGGCTCACGGCGCCGTGAGCGCCCAGGTAGCCCTGGCGATGGCCGAGGGTGTCCGGGCGGCCTTCGACGCAGACGTCGCGGTGGCCGTCACCGGGATCGCGGGTCCGGGCGGCGCGTACGCCGGGCAAGCCCGTGGGCCTGACCTACCTGGCGGTGGCCGACGCCACGGGCGGGACCGTCCGGCGGTCACGTAGGCAGGGCGACCGCGAGGCGAACAAGGCGTCGAGCGTCCGGGCGGTGGTGGAGCTGCTGCTCGAGCGCTCGGAGGCGCTGGCGCGCGCACGACCCGCCGGTTGAGGCCCGCTCGCGACGCGTGGGCGCGACGGGCGCCATACTGGCGCCGAGCGTCAGGCGGCCCGCGGGGCCATGCACGGAGGATCCGATGGCAGGCGAGTTCTCGTTCGACGTGGTCTCCGACTTCGACGCCCAGGAGCTGCGCAACGCCCTCGACCAGGCTCGTCGCGAGATCGCCACGCGGTTCGACTTCAAGGGCGGCGCTCGCCGAGATCGTCCAGGAGAAGGACGCCCTCGCGATCCATACGCCGACAGCGAGCTGCGGGCGAAGGCGATCCGCGACCTGGTCGAGTCGAAGGCGATCCGGCGCAGCCTCTCGCTGAAGATCTTCGACTGGGGGACGATCGAGCCGGCCGGCGGGATGACCGTCCGACAGCGAGTGGAGCTCCGACGCGGGCTCCCGGACGAGCTCGGCAGGAAGATCACGAAGATCATCCGCGACGAGTTCCCGAAGGTGAAGAGCCAGATCCAGGGCGACGCGGTCCGGGTATCCGCGAAGAGCAAGGACGACCTCCAGAAGGTCATCGTTCGCCTGCGGGAGCTCGACGAGGCCGTCCCGCTCCAGTTCGTCGAACTACCGGTAACGGAGGAAGGCAGCGGTGTCCACGCGGTCGCCGATGATCCGGCTGATCCTCGTACTCGTCATCATCCTGGTCGTCGCGGGGCTCGTGGTGACGACGTTCCCGCCGCCGGCTGGACGCTGACATGAGCGTGACGGAGAAGAATGCTGGCGGCTTCATCGCCGAGGCCCTGGCCGCGGCCGGAGTCCGTGTCGCGTACACCGTGCCCGGGGAGAGCTTCCTGCCGCTCCTCGACGGGATGACCGAGGCGGGGATCCGGGTCGTGGCTGCCCGCCACGAGGGCGGGGCCGGGTTCATGGCGGTGGCCCACGGCGCGCTGACGGGCCGACCTGCCGCCGTGCTCGTGACGCGGGCCGTCGGCGCGTCGAATCTCGCCATCGCCCTGCACGCCGCGCAGGCCGATTCGGTACCGCTCGTGGCGCTCGTCGGTCAGGTCCAACGTCCTGCCCGCGGACGCGAGGCATTCCAGGAAGTGGATCTCGTGACGACCTTCGGCGGCCTGTGCCGCTGGGCGCGCGAGGTGCGGGACGTGGGGGCGCTGCCGGGCGCCCTCGACGAGGCGTTGCGGAAGGCCACGACCGGGCGGCCCGGACCGGTTCTCCTGAGCCTGCCCGAAGACCTCCTCGACGAGCGGATGTCCGTCGACGTGGCACGGATCGCCACTGCGACCGTGCTTGGCCCCCCGCGTGCCCCGGAGCCGGATCCGGCGGCGGTGAAGCGGGTCCTGCACCTGCTGCTGGATGCGGAGCGGCCCGTCATCCTCGCGGGAGCGGGCGTGCTTCGGTCCCGGGGCACCGCCGACCTGATCCGCCTTGCCGAATTCGTGGAGGTCCCCGTCATCGCCGCCTGGCGGCGCCCGGACGTCTTCCCGAACGACCATCCCCTCTACCTCGGGATGAGCGGCTACTTCGCCGCTCCCAGCGTCCTGCCGCGACTCCTCGAGGCGGATGCCGTCCTCGTCCTCGGGTGCCGACTCAATGAGATCGCATCCCACGACTGGTCGGTTCCGCGAGCGGGCGCGAGGTGGGCGCACGTGGACCTGGAGCCCCTCGGTGCGAGGAGCGGTCCCGGCGAGCCCACCGTGGCGCTCGCGACGGACGCCCGCACGTTCGTGCGCGAGGCGCGGCGCCTCCTGGCCGGGAACGTGCTCGAGCTCGCCTCGTTGGAGCGTCGGCGAGCCGCCAACATGGCCGACCGCGCGGCGTACGAGGAGGCCCGCATCGTCGATCGGGCGCCATGGGACGGGCCCGGCGTGCATCCGGGCCGCGCCATCGCGGCCCTGGGGCGAGCCCTGCCGCCAGACGCCATCGTCACCACCGACGCCGGGCATTTCGGTGGCTGGGCAGCGCGCGGCCTGTGGATGCGGCGCCCCGGCACCTACCTCGGATCGACGGCAGGCGCGATGGGCTATGGCCTTCCGGCGGCGATCGCGGCATCGATCGCGTCCCCCGGGCGGCCGGTGGTCGCGCTGGTCGGTGACGGCGGGCTCGGGATGTCCGTCGCCGAGCTGGAGACCGCCGTCAGGGAAGGTGCTCGGCCGGTGGTCGTCGTCTTCGACAACGAGCGCTACGGGACGATCTACGACCACCAGTCGCGGCGGGGGATGAGCCCCGTCGCGACCGACCTCGGAAGAGTCGACTGGGCCGGCGCAGCCCGAGCATTCGGCGCGGTCGGAGTGACGATCGCCCGTGACGACGACTTCGAGCCGGCCCTGCGCGCGGCGCTCTCGGCTCGGGAGGCAACCGTCCTGCATCTCGTCGTCGCCCGGCGCTGGGTCAGCGTCGACCGCGTCGACGACAGCCGGGACCAGCGGCCTGACGTCGAGGCCCCGCCGCCGGCCGTCGAACCCCCGGAGCAGCAACTCGACTTGACGATCGTGGACGAGGAAGCGGCGCCCGTGGAGGGTGCGGCGCGGATGGTCGTCGACACCGGCCTGTCGAGGCTGGAAGCCACGGACCGTGACGAGGCCGCGGCGGCCGTGGAGGACACGGCGTCGATGCCCTTCGTCGACACCTACCTGTCGATGCCGGAGACCACGGAGCGTGACGAGGCCGCGGCGGCCGTGGAGGACACGGCGTCGATGCCCGTCGAGGTCGACGGGTCGCCCGCGGAGGCCCCGTACGCGGGGTGACCCCACGCACGGCGGCGGAGATCGGCGCTGGCCTGCAGCCGGCCCGTGCCGCGCGCTCCCTTCGCGCGGGCGAGAGGGTCCACGTCGTAGGTGCCGGGGGAGCGGCAGCGGCAGCCGCGGCCCTCCATGCTCGCCACGTCGGCGCGGTCGTCACGGGCTGCGATGCGGGCGGGCCGTCTCAATACACGCCGCAACTCGAAGACGCCGGCATCCCGTTAGCGTGGGTGCACGCGGCGTCGCACGTCGCGGCGCACGGGAGAGCGCTGGTCGATCGCGTCGCCGTGACAAAGGCCCTCACGGCCGTCGCACCAGACCATCCCGAGTTGGCTGCTGCGCACGAATCCGGCATCGCCGCGACGAGCGTGCAGCAACTCATCGCCGATGCCGCCGTTACTCGGGGTCAGGTTCTCGTTGGGGTAGCCGGTACGCACGGTAAGTCTACAACGACCGGCTGGGTGGTGCACCTGTTGACGGTCGCGGGTCTGGATCCGTCTGCGTTCGTCGGGGCCCTGCTGCCGGCGGCGGTGGCCGGTGGAGTTCGACCGTCGACTGTGCGCGTCGGGTCGGGCCGTCACTTCGTCGTCGAGGCGGACGAGTATGCCGGCAACTTCGACGCCTACCGTCCCGTGATCGGGGCATTGACGAACGCCGACTGGGATCACCCCGACGTTTTCGCGGATCGGGGCGAGGTCGTGGCGGCGTTCGTGGAATGGATCCGCCGTTTCGACGGGAAAGGGGAGCCCCCCATCCTGGTCGCGAATGCGGGCGACCCGGGTGTCCGAGAGGTCCTCCCGAGCTTGACAGGCTGGCCGGGGCGGCTACTGCTGGTCGATGTCGTGGCTGAGGAGGCGGATCCGCGGGCTGCGCTCGCCGGGCTGTCAGACAGGCACGGGACGGGCGCAGGGCCGGCCGCGGCATTGGTGGGCCGGTGGCGTCACGCGGCGGGGGAGGGGAGCCTCGGGATGGTGGGGTTCGGCCTCGCTCACGAGGTCACCGCGGTGTTGCCGATCCCTGGCCGCCACAACGCGGAGAACGGCCTCGTGGCGGCCGGCGTGGCGTACGCCGCGGGTGCCACGCCCTCGGCGATCGCGGCCGGGATCTCGACCTTCGAAGGCGTCGGCCGTCGCCTGGAGCTCGCCGGCGACGTTGCCGGCGTCGTCGTCCTCGACGACTACGGCCACCACCCGACCGCCATGATGGCGACCTTCGCGGCAGTGCGGGAGCGCTACGCCGGCCGCCGCCTGTGGGCCGTCTATGAGCCCCTGACGTATCACCGCACGGCCGCGATGCTCGACGCATTCGCCGCCATCCTGGAGCAGGCCGATCGTGTCGTCGTGGCCGACATACATGCGGGGCGCGACCCTGACACGACGATCACCTCGGCCGCTGCGCTAGCTGAGGCGGTCGCGCGGCGCGGCAGGACGCCCGCGTGGGCCCCCGGGACCGTCGAGGAGACTGCCGACTGGCTCGCGGGGCGCGTCGGCTCCGGGCGACGTCGTGCTGGTGATGGGGGGCGGGCGCAGCTACGTGGTCGCGGAGCGCCTGGTGACCGACCTTCGGGCGCGAGCGCAGCCTTGAACGAGGCCGCACCCGCGCGGCTCCCTCCGACGAGCTCGTCGGGCGACAGATTCGACGAAAGCCGCCGGGCTGGATGGCTCGGCGGCTTTCGGTTCGCTGCGAGGGTCGGCTAGCGCCGGCTGAAGCAGTCCGAGCAGTAGACCGGCTTGGCGCCGGAGGGGCGGAACGGGACGGACGCCACGTTTCCGCACGAGCTGCAGGTCGCGGTGAACATCTCGCGGGGCCCGCGCGAGCCGCCGTATGAGCTGCTGCCGCCGCCGTACGAGCTGCCGCCGTACGAGCCGCCGCCGGAGTCGCCGCGGGCGGCCTTCTTGGCCGCGCGGCACGCCGCACAGCGGCGCGGGGTGGTGAAGCCGCGATCGGCGTAGAACGCCTGCTCGCTCTCCGTGAAGACAAATTCCTGCCCGCAATCGGCGCAGGTGATGACCTGATCGGCCATGGTCGCGTTCGCTCCTTCGAGCTCTTGTCGGCGAGGAGCGGAACCGGGCCCCCGGCGATCGCGCATGGGCAACCGCGGGGGAGGTGCGAGCCTGGGCCGAGCGTGGTCCTTCGCCGTCAACGTACGGCGAACCCGGTGATGGTACCCCGTCTGCGCGCAGAAAGCGAGTATGGATCTACGAACGCAGTGTCACGCGCGTAGCGGCGGTTCGGCACTGGCGCCGTACCGCCCTGGTCTCCGAGCATCGTCGAACCGAAGGAGGGTCGCAGATGCGAAGGCTCGCAGTGCTCGTGATCGCCCCGCTGGCGGCTCTTGCCGCACTCGCGGTGGCGTGGCGACGGAACCCGCGGATGGGCACGAGGTTCACGAACGGCGTCGTCAACGCCTACCTGGTCGAGCGCGGCCTGGCAGGATCGGGGCGCTCCGAGCTCGGCACCCTGGAGCACGTGGGGCGCACATCGGGAACCCGACGCCTGACCCCGATCCGGCCGGTCGCCACGGCCGGCGGCTTCCGCATCATGGTGCCGCTCGGCTCGCAGTCTCAGTGGGCCCGTAACGTGATCGCGGCGGGCCACTGCCGGATGCAGCTGCACGACCGCGTCTACGAGCTCGACGAGCCGGTCCTCCTGGCCCCCGACGAGCTGCCCGACGTGCCGGCCCCCGTCGCGGCCATCCTCGCCCTTCTGGGCTTCGAGTATCTCCTCCTGCGGACGTTCGCCGACCATCCCGGGCAATTCGACGCGACGGACGAGATGGCGGGGGAGCCCGCCCCGGAGCGGGAGGTCGTGCCCGCCGGCGCTGCCTGAGGTTCGGCGGGGGCCCGGGCCGGTCGCGCGCCCGCGCCGAATCCGCTACCGTTCGCGCCGATGACGGTCGATCCCGAGCGCGACATGCTCGCGCGCACGCTCGATGGGCGCGGTGAGTACGAGCTCATCGCGTGCGACCCGGCGCTGGCGGACACGGCGGCGTTCTGTGCCGCGTACGGCTTCTCCCTCGAGGACTCCGCCAACACGATCATCGTCGCCGGCCGGGCGACGCCACCTGCCTATGCGGCCTGCGTGGTGCTCGCGACCCACCGCCTCGACGTTAACCGGACGGTCCGGGGCCGGCTGGGAACCCGCAAGGCCTCGTTCGCATCCCCCGAGGAAACCCGCTCCCTGACCGGCCACGAGATCGGAGGCGTCACTCCCTTCGGCCTGCCGCCAGGACTGCCCCTGCTGGTCGATGCCGCGGTGCTGGGCCGCGAGCGCATCGTCCTCGGTGGCGGCAGCCGCAGCTGGAAGGTGCTGGCGCCGCCGGCCATCCTGCTCGCGATCGACGGCGTCGAGGTCGTCGAAGGCCTGGCAGCCCCGGCGCGCCATGGATGAGGCGCTGCGGGCCAATCGGAGACTGTGGGACGCCTGGACGAAGATCAACGCCGCCTCGGCGTTCTACGACGTCGAGTCCTTCAGGAACGGCGAGCATGGGATCCGGCTGCGTGAATACGAGCGCGCCGAGATCGGGCCCGTCGAGGGCCGGTCGCTCCTGCACCTGCAGTGCCACTTCGGCCTCGACACCCTCTCGTGGGCGCGCCTCGGCGCGCGGGTGACGGGCGCCGACTTCAGCCCGGAGGGGATCAACACCGCCCGGGCGCTGGCGGCCGAGACGGGCATCCCGGCCCGCTTCGTGCTGTCGAACCTGTACGACCTGCCCGATACGCTCGAGGGACGGTTCGACATCGTCTACACCTCGCGCGGGGTGCTTGGCTGGCTCCCCGACATCGAGGGGTGGGCGCAGGTCGCCGCCCATTTCGTCAAGCCGGGCGGCTTCTTCTACGTGACCGAGATCCACCCCGTCGCCCAGGCGTTCGACGACGAGGGCGTCGCGCCCGGGGAGCTCCGCCTTGCATACCCGTACTGGTCGCACCCGGAATCGATCCGGTCGCAGGTCGTGGGCTCCTACGCCGACCGGAGCGCGCCTACGGACGGGCTCGTCGCGCACGGCTGGGACCACTCGCTCGGCGAGATCGTGAGCGCGCTGATCGATGCCGGCCTGCAGATCGACTTCCTCCACGAGTTCGACTTCGTCGATTGGCCGGTCGAATTCCTCGTCGAAGGCGATGACGGGCGCTGGCGCTTGCCGCCAGGCAGCGGCGGGGAGCTGCCGCTGTTCTTCTCGCTCAAGGCCTCGAAGCCGCGCCGCGACGGGGTCTGAGTAGCCCCCACGCGGGTTGAGCGCCGGCCTGCCGGGGGCAACCTTCCCGTTGACGGAAAGGTTATACTCGGCTACGTGAAACCATCCGTCGAACCCACGGCGCGCCCGGCAGCCGAGTTGCCGTCCGGGGGAGGGGAGACCCTCCTCCGGATCCAGGAAGCTGGGGAGGTCGTCGGCCTCACGCCGCGGTCGATCCGCTACTACGAAGAGATGGGCCTCCTGAGCCCATCGGCGAGATCCCAGGGCGCCTATCGGCTCTTCGACGACCTCGACCTCGACCGGCTGAGGTTCATCAAGGGCTTGCGCGATGACGCCGGCTTCTCGATCGCCGAGATCCGCCGGCTCCTCGAGGACGAGGCTGCCCGGCGGCTGGCCCGTGAGGCGCTCGCGGCGACCGACGATCCGGCGGAGCGGCGACGAATTCTGGCGGCCAGGCTGGCGAGCATCGACGAGCAGCTTGCGAGCCTGCGGGCGAAGCAGGCGCGTCTCATGGAGATGATCGACGGGCTCGGGGAGCGGCGCGAGCATGTGCTCGACCATCTCGCCGAGGTCGCGGAGACGCCTCCCGCGCCCGCGCGACCCGAAGCCGCTTCGGCGCGTCGATGACCGGGAAGAAGGCCGTGCGCTGGCGGGGTGCCTTCCGCCATCGCAACTTCCGACTCTTCTGGTTCGGCCAGCTGATCTCGCTCGCCGGCACCTGGATGCAGACCCTGGCCCAGGCCTGGCTTGTGCTTCAGCTCACCCGGGATCCGCTCTGGCTCGGAATCGTGGCCGCCGTCCAGTTCCTGCCCGTCCTGGTGGTCGGGCTCTTCGGGGGCTTCATTGCCGACCTGCTGCCGAAGCGTACGACGCTCGTTTGGACCCAGGCCGCCTCGATGCTGCTCGCCCTCGCGCTCGCCGGGCTCACCTTCGCGGGCATCGTGCAGGTCTGGCAGATCCTCGTGCTGGCGGCGCTCCTGGGCTTGGTCAACGCCGTGGACATGCCGACCCGTCAGGCGTTCGTCGTCGAGATGGTCGGGCGCGAGGACTTGACGAACGCGGTCGGCCTCAACTCGGCGGTGTTCAACGCGGCCCGGATCGTGGGGCCGGCCATCGCGGGGATCCTGATCGGGCTGCTGGGCGTGACGGCCTGCTTCTTCCTGAACGGCGTCAGCTTCCTCGCCGTCATCGCCGGCCTGCTCCTCATGCGCGACGCGGAGCTGCTGCGCGCCGCCCGGCTGGCCCGGCCGACGAAGGCCCGGGACGTCGCCGACGACCTGGCCGAGGGCCTGCGCTACGTTCGGGCCACCCCGATCGCGCTCCTCTCGATCGTCGTCGTCGGCCTGGTGGCGACGTTTGCCATGAACTTCAACGTCGTCGTCCCTGCGCTCGCCACGTCCGTCCTCGGGGTAGGAGCGACGGGTCTTGGGTTCCTCCTGGCATCGATGGGGCTCGGCTCGCTGGTGGCGGCGCTCGTCGTCGGGTCGCTGTCCCGCCCACGGCCCTGGCTGATCATCGGCGGCGCCCTGCTCCTCGGCGTCCTCGAGCTGGTCCTGGCCGGCGTCGGGTCCTATCCAGCGGCACTCGTGGCCATGTTCGGCGCCGGGGCCGGCGCGATCGCGATGATGATCTCGGCCAACACGTCGATCCAGCTCGCCGTGCCGGACCGCCTGCGGGGGCGTGTCCTCGCCGTCTACACGACGGTCTTCGCCGGCTCGACCCCGATCGGTGCGCCAATCATCGGCTGGCTCGCCTCGGCATTCGGCACCGAGGTCGCCCTCCTCGTCGGGGGCGCGACCGCGATCCTGGCAGCTGCCGGCGCCGGTCTCTGGATCCTCCGCGGAGGCCTCGGGGAGCCGATCGGATCCTCCGGCCCCGGAACGATCATTGCCGATGCAACCAACCTTCAACGCCAGGGTGGAGGCGGACGCGGGACCTGACCCGGATCCCGGCAACGGTGCCGCTCCCGGAGCGATCGCCGTCGCGACCTGCTCGAGCTGCGGCACCGACAACGGGCCCCGCGCGCGGTTCTGCGCCGAGTGCGCCACCTCGCTCGCTTCTCGTGTCCGGCGTGCGGCACCCTGAACCCGCCGGGCGCCAAGTTCTGCACCGAGTGCGCCACCCCGCTGGACCCGGTGGCCCGGCGCGCGGCGGCGGGACCCCGGGGGACCGGTATCCCGGGCCCGGGACGCGCGCCGTCCGGCGGCCCCCCGCCGGTCGCCGAGCGCCGCCTCGTGTCGGTCCTGTTCGCCGACCTCGTGGGCTTCACGCCGTTCGCCGAGGGACGCGACCCCGAGGAGGTCCGCGAGACTCCTCACCCGCTGGTTCGAGCTCGCGGCCGACGTCATCGGCCGCTACGGGGGCACCCTCGAGAAGTTCATCGGCGACGCGGTGATGGCCGTCTGGGGCGCCCCCGTCGCCCGCGAGGACGACGCCGAGCGCGCCGTCCGCGCCGCCCTCGAGCTCGTCGACGCGGTCCGGTCGCTGGGCCCCGGTTCCGCGGCCCGGGCCGGGGTCCTCACCGGCGAGGCCGCGGTCACGCTCGGGGCGGTCAACGAGGGGATGGTCGCGGGCGACATCGTCAACACCGCGTCCCGTCTCCAGTCGGCCGCGCGCCCGGGACGTGCTGGTGGGCGAGGCGACCTAGCGCGCCGCGTCCCGCGCGATCGCCTTCGAGCCCGCGGGCGACCAGGCCCTGCGCGGGCAAGGCGGCCCCGGTCCCCGCCTGGCGCGCCGTCCGCGTCGTCGCCGAGCGCGGCGGGCGGAACCGGAGCGAGGCCCTCGAGGCGCCGTTCGTCGGCCGCGACGAGGAGCTCCGCGCTGCTCAAGGACCTGTTCGCCGCGACCGCGAGGGAGCGCCGGCCCCGCCTGGTGATCGGTCATCGGGCCGGCCGGGATCGGCAAGACCCGCCTCGCCTGGGAGTTCACGAAGTACCTCGACGGCCTCGCCGAGGACGTCTGGTGGCACGAGGGGCGCTCGCCCGCGTACGGCGACGGGATCACGTTCTGGGCGCTGGGCGAGATGGTCCGCGAGAGAGCGGGTCTCGCCGAGGGCGACGACGAGGCGACGACGCGCGAGCGGATCGCCGAGACCGTCCGCACCCACGTCCGCGATCCGGATGAGGACGCCTGGATCGAGCCCGCCCTGCTCGCGCTGCTCGGGGTCGAGACCGAGATCGCATCCGACGAGCTGTTCGCCGCCTGGCGGACGTTCTTCGAGCGCCTGGCCGACACGGCGCCGGTGGTCCTGCTGTTCGAGGACCTCCAGCACGCGGACCCGGGCCTGCTCGACTTCATCGACCACGTCCTCGAGTGGAGCCGAGAGGTCCCGATCACGATCATCACCCTGCCCGGCCCGAGCTCCTCGAGCGCCGACCGGACTGGGGCGCGGGCATGCGCTCGTTCACCTCGCTCCACCTCGAGCCCCTCCCGCCCGCCGACATGGAGCGCCTGCTCGCTGGGTTGGTGCCCGGCCTGCCCGCGCAAGCCGCCGCGGCCATCGTGGCCCGCTCGGACGGCGTCCCCCTGTATGCCGTCGAGACCGTCCGGATGCTCCTCGCCCAGGGCCGCCTGGTGCTCGAGGACGGGTGTCTGCCCGCCTGTCGGGTCCCTCGACGAGCTGGCGGTGCCCGAGACCCTCACCGCCCTCGTCGCGGCGCGCCTCGACGATTGCGACCCGGCCGACCGGGCGCTGCTCGAGGACGCCGCGGTCCTGGGCCAGAGCTTCAGCGTCGCTGCCCTCGCGGCGGTCGCGGGCGCGGACGAGGCCGACCTCGCACCGCAGCCTGCGGGGCCTCGTCCGGCGCGAGCTGCTCGCGCTCGACGTCGATCCCCGCTCGCCCGGGCGCGGCCAGTACGCCTTCGTCCAGGCCCTGATCCGCGAGGTGGCGTACAACACCCTCGCGCGCCGGGACCGCACAGCTCCGCCACCTCGCCGCGGCCCGCTACCTCGAGAGCCTCGGCTCCGACGAGCTCGCGGGCGCCCTCGCCGGCCATTACCTGGCCGCGCAGCGGCTGGCCGCCGACCCGGCCGAGGCGGACGCGCTCGCCGCGCAGGCCCGGGTCGCCCTGCGGGCCGCGGCCGCGCGGGCCACGGCGCTCGGCTCGCACGCGCAGGCGGTCGCGTTCCTCGAGCAGGCCCTCGAGATCACGACCGATCCCGCCGACCGGGCGCAGCTCCACGCGAGCGCGCTCGCCGCCGCGGAGGAGAACCTCGACACCGCGGTCATGATCCGCCACGCGGAGGCCGCGGTCCTCGAGCGACGGCGGGCCGGGGACCGGGAGGGCATCGCCCTGGCCGTCGCCGATCTGGCGAGGGCGATCGCCTGATCGCTCGGGGACCCGGAGCGCGCGCTCGCGATCGCCTCCGAGGCCTGGGAGGAGTTCTCGGACCTCGAGCAGACCCCGGCCGGCGTCGCGCTGATGCGGCGGATCGCGTGGTCGTACCTGGGTGCTCGACGACATCGCCGAAGCGATACCCTGGTACGACCGACTCCTGCCGATCGCGGAGCGGCTCGGGCTTCTCGAGGCGACGGCGGATGGGCATCCTCGGACGGAGCGTAGTCACTGCTCGAGATGGGCCGGCCCCGGGAGGGCATGATCCTCCTGCGCGGGGCCCACCAGCTCGCGGTCGCGAACGACCTGCGCGACGCCGAGCTCGGCGGCCCGTAGTCATCCTGACCTACGTATGAGCAATGGGGCGAGCCCGCCGTGGGCCTCGCGCTCGCCCGCGAGGGGCTCGAGATCGGCGCGGCGCCGCGGCTCCCGCCGCTACGGGTCCTGGATGGTCGAGAACGGCTGCGTCTGCGCGCTGCGCACGGGCGACTGGGACTGGGCCGCCGGCCTCCTGGACGAGTGGCTGGCGCTCGAGTCCGCCGCGATCGTGCGGGCCGAGTGCTTCGTGGACCGCGCGATCCTCCGCTCGCTCCGGGGCGAGGACCCGACCGCGGACCTCGCGGAGGCGGCCCGGATCCTGGGTCGAGGACGGGGTCACCGGCCCGCAGATCGAGGCCTACGAGCTCTGGGCCGAGGCGTGGGCCGCGTTCGCGGGCGGCCGTCCCGACGAGGTCCGCCGGCTCGGGGAGCACGCGGTCGAGCTCATGAGCTACCTTCGCTCCGCTCGTCTGCCCGCTCCTCGTCCGGAGCGCGCTGTGGGCCGGCGACGCCGCCGGAGCCGCCTCGGCCCTGGCCTCACTCGACGCCTCCGGGATACCTCGGCGCGGCCCTGGCGGCCGATCGCCTCGTCGCCCGCGCCGGGATCGACGCCCTCGAGGGGCGTGGCCCGGCCGCGCTGGCGGGGTACCGCGAGGCGCTGCGCGCCTACCGCAAGCTCGGGCTCGCCTTCGACGAGGCGGCGGCGGCCGTGGACATGGCCGATCCTCCTGCGGTCCCCGGAGCGGGACGCCGCCGACGTCGGGACGGCGATCGGGGCTGCTCGCGACACGCTCGAGCGTCTCGACGCGCGCCCGTTCCTCGCCCGGCTCGACGCGGCACGCACGCTGCAACCGGCCGGCTGAGCGACCCGCTCTACCGACGACGACGTCACGAGCCCGACCTGACACGCGAACATGGAGACGAGATGAACGAGACAGGCGTCGACGACTGCCCCATGACCGAGGAGTGCCCCGGCTACGACCGGGATCGCGCGGTCTGCCTCATCCGCCCCGGCGACTGCGCGTTCTCACCGGCCCGCGCAGACCCTGCCCGCGCGGCAGGCGCAGCGGCACCCGCCGGACCGACCGCCGCGGGCGGGACCGCGAAGGAGGCCTGAGGCCTCGGCCAGCCAGCCCTCCCTCAGGTCGATCAAACATAACTACTATTATCGGAAGTGACAGACGGGAGCCGGGAACGCCATTGGACGCCGGTGATCTCGTCCGGCGACCGGGTGCGGTCCCTACTCCTCCAGCGGCCACGACGGCCCGGGGAGGCCGCCGAGCGGCGCGAGCATCTCCTCGAGGCTGTCTGCGGCAGCGACCGTCAGGTCGCGCTCGACGAGGAGCCCTGGCGTGGGCGATGGGTGGGAGCCGTAGGGCGAGCCGAGCGCCGCGTCGGCCACCGGCTCTCCGGCCACGACCAGGTGATGTCGTCGGGACCACGGGAACGCCAGCGGCTCCACCCCGTGGGGCGTGACCACGTTCCCGTGTACGGCCGCTCCCCCTGGTTCGGGGTGGAGGGTCAGAAGCCCGCGAGCCGTGGCCAGCTCGAGGCGCGTCCAACGGCCGTCCGGGTCGACCTCGATCAGCAGGCTGGACACGAGGGAGACCGCGTCGTCGCCACCGGGGGCGTTCCGGCGGACGGAGCGCCAGCGGCGGCCACGACGTCCCTCGGCGACGGACCAGAGGACCGTCTCCCCTTTCCCGAGGTCGAGCCGCCCGGCGCGCCGCAGCCACGTGCGCCTGGCATTCACGGCGCGGTTGCCACGGACGGCTCGACGCGCCTCGACGTGCCGATTGCGGTGAGAATGACGGCCAGGTCGCGCTCGAGGGTCGGCGCCCACGCCGCCAGGAGGCGCAGCCCGAGCTCCTCCCCTGCCCCGGCGACCGCCCGCGTGGCGTCCGTGTAGCCGAGGGCAGCTGCCCGCGCATCGAAGACGTCCCAGTCGCGGATGACCACGACGCCCGCGGCGTCGCGCACCACATCCACGTCGAGGTCGATGAACAGGAACCGGCCGTTCCGGAACGGGACCGGCAGCGCGGCATCGACCTTGACCTCGACGATGCGCAGGTCGTCGTCGAGCTTCACGAGGATCGTCGCCGGAGCGTGCACGCCCAGCCAGCGCAGGGTCACCGCCGACTGCGGCTCGGCGTCACCGGCCGCCAGGAGCACCCGCGGATCGACGCCGCGCAGGTGGCGCACGACTCGCCAGCCACGTCCGGCTGTCCCGACGAGGTCGCCCTCCCAGCGCCAGCGATCGCGGCGTTCGCCGTGCTTGCGCTTGGCAACGCTGACGCGCCGCGCCACGCTGAAGGCTCGGAATCGGCCGGGGAGCCGATCGTCGAGCGCCTCGGGGCGGCAGCTCACGGCGGGCCGCCGGTGCCCGGCGTCACGACGACGCCGCTTCGCGGAGCGTCTCCGTCCAGCGAACGGCGGCGGCGCGCAGCTCGCCCGCGAGGGCCGGCGCCACCCGTCCGCGGACGTGGACGTCGCGCTCGCGGTAGTCGAGGTCGACGGCCCCGCGCTCCCTGACGCGCGCCAGCAGCTCCCCCGCCGCGTACGGTACGGAAACATCCACGTCCTCCCAGAGGGAGGCGAGGAGCGCGCCCAGCTCGGTGCGCAGGGCGTCGAGCCCGAAGCGGGTGAGCGCCGAAACGAGGACGCTCCCGGCCACGATCGGCGCGTGGGCGTCGTCGCCGCCGTCGGCCCCCAGCAGGTCGGCCTTGTTGAAGGTGACGAGGCGAGGCTTGTCGCCGGCTCCAAGCTCGTCGAGGACGGTCTGGACGGTCGCCCGGTGCTCGGCGAAGTGGTCGTCCGAGGCGTCGACGATCTCGACGAGGACATCGGCTCGCGTCACCTCTTCGAGGGTGGCCCGGAAGGCGTCCACGAGCTGGTGTGGGAGCTTGTGGATGAAGCCCACCGTGTCGGTCACGATCGCGGTCTGGCCGTCGCCGAGCTTGACCTGGCGGCTCGTCGGATCGAGCGTGGCGAAGAGTCTGTCCTCGGCGAGCGTGACCTCGCTCCCGACGAGCGCGTTGAGGAGCGTCGACTTGCCGGCGTTCGTGTAGCCCACGATCGAGACGGTGGGCATAAGCCGGCGGTCGCGGCCGCGCGCCGCGGTCGCCCGCTGCTGGCGGACGTCCTCCACCCGCTCCTTCATCTTCTTGATCCGTTCGCGGATGATTCTCCGGTCGGTCTCGAGCTGGGTTTCGCCGGGACCTCGGGTGCCGATTCCGCCGCCGGTCCGAGACAGGTGGGTCCACATCCGGGTGAGCCGCGGGAGCTGATACTCCAGCTGGGCCAGCTCGACCTGGAGACGGCCCTCGTGGGTCCGGGCGTGCTGGGCGAAGATGTCGAGGATGAGCCGGCTCCGGTCGATCACCTTGACCTTGAGGAGCTCCTCGAGCGCGCGCTGCTGGCCGGGCGACAGCTCGTCGTCGGCGATGAGGACGCCGTACCCGGTCTCGGCCTTGGCCGACAGGAGCTCCTCTGCCTTGCCCTTGCCGACGTACCAGTTGGGATCCACGTGGCGACGGTTCTGCCATTCGGCGCCGACGATGTCGGCGCCCGCGGTCTCGGCCAGCGAGGCCAGCTCGGCGAGGCTGTCCTGGGCGTTCCAGCCGGGGTCCTCGCCCGTGTCGACCGCCACGAGGAAGACCTTCTCGATCGGCGGCGCGAGATCAACCGTGGTGGTTCGGGGCATGCAGGCAGGATACCCCGGCTGGGTCGGCTGCCCGCGAGCGACCGACGGCCTGGGCAGCGAGTCGCTTTGGCGGTCGGGCCTCAGGCCGTGAACCGGCCGAAGGCGACCGCCGCCTCGATGGCCCGTGCGGTGGCCGCCGGGGCGGCGGCATCGAGCGCCAGATCCACCGGATCGCGGCGGAACCAGGTCCGCTGGCGCCGGGCAAAGGCGACGTTGCGCCGGATATTCACCTCGAGGTAGCCGGCTCGGTCCAGGCGGCCGTCGAGGAGGTCCCACGCCTCGCGGTACCCGATACCCGTGAAGGCAGGGACGCCGGTGTCGAACCGACGCCTCAGGGTCTCCGCCTCGGGCAGGATTCCGCCGTCCAGCTGGGCCTCGGCCCGGCGGGTGATCCAGGCATGGTGCGTGACGTGGTCGGCGACGTCGACGCCGATGCGCAGGAGCCGGCCGGCGTAGGCGCGGCCCTCCGGCAGGACGATGTCGCCGGCGAGCGTCGCGATCTCCAGTGCGCGGACGACGCGTCGAGGATTGCGCAGGTCCGTCCTCGCCGCGAGAAGCGGGGCCAGCCGGCCGAGCCGACCGGCCAGCGACGACAGCCCGTCCCGCGAAAGGTCGGCCTCGATCGCCGCGCGCGCGGCCGGGTCCCACGGCAGCCGCTCGACCGGCAGGCCACCGGTGACGGCTGCGATCCAGAAGCCGGACCCGCCGGCAAGGATGGCGACCCCGTCCCCGACCGCGAGCGCGGCCAGCACGCCTGTCGCATGAGCCACGAAGTCGGCGACGGAGAACGGCTGGTCCGGCTCCACGAGGTCGAGGCCGTGATGCGCGACGCCTCGGCGCTCCTCGAAGGTCGGCTTGGCGGTCCCGACGTCCAGCCCCCGGTACACCTGCCGCGAATCGGCGGAGATGACGTCGGCCCGGCGTCCGCTCGCCTGTATGGCTAGCGCGATCTCGATGGCGAGGGCGGTCTTGCCGGTCGCGGTCGGGCCGCCGACCACGATCAAGGGTGGTTCCGCCGTCGCAAGCCGGGCGCCAGGCGGTGAGGCCGTGGCGGTCCCCTGCCCTACCCGAGGACGGCGCGGAGGCTGTACGGCCCCGCCCCGACGATGTGCACGTCGACGACCTGGCCCACGAGCTCGGGCGGGCCGGGGAGGTGGACGAGTTTGTTCTCGCGCGAGCGGCCGACGAGCCGGATGCGGCCTTCGGGGAGCTGGGCCGCGAACGGGTCCGCGCCGGCCAGGCTGAGCGGCGACGCCGACCGCCCAGCCGCACCATCCTCGGCCCCGTCGTCGTGGTCGTGCGTCCGTGCCCGAGCCACCGCATCAACGAGGACCGAAGCCTGGCTGCCGATCCGCTCCCGGTTCCTCTCGAAGCCGATCGCCTCCTGGACAGCAAGAAGCCGGTTGAGGCGCTCTCGCTTCGCACCGGCCGCGACGTCGTCGGCAAGGCGGGTCGCCGGCGTCCCGGGCCGCGGTGAGTAGGCGGCCGCGAAGACCTGGTCGAAGCGGGCGTGCCGCAGGAGGTCGAGCGTCGCCTCGTGCTGGTCCTCGGTCTCGCCGCAGAACCCGACGATGACGTCGGTGCTGATGGCGATGCCCGGCAGCGTCGCGCGGATCCGGGCCAGGCGCTCGAGGTAGTGCTCGATGGTGTACTGGCGGCCCATGCGCCGCAGGACCGCGTCGTCGCCGGACTGGACCGGGAGGTGGAGCGCCTCGCACACGGAAGGGCACTCGGCCATTGCGTCGACGAGCCGGTCCGAGAGGTCCCACGGGTGCGAGGTGACGAAGCGCAGCCGGGTGAGTGCCGGCATGCCGTCCGCGTCACGGATCGCGTCGATCGCGCGGATCAGCTCGGCGAGGTCGGGGCGCCCGGCCCGGTCCAGGCGTTGGCCGGCGCGGCGCTCCTCGGCGACATGAGCGAAGCGCGCCTCGGCCGGCAGGTCGTGACCGTAGCTGTTGACGTTCTGGCCGAGGAGCGTCGCCTCGCGATACCCGGCGGCCGCCAGTGCCCGTGCCTCGGCCACGACGTCGTCGAACGGTCTGCTCCTCTCGGGGCCTCGGCTGAACGGGACGATGCAGTACGTGCACGTCTTGTCACAGCCGTAGATGATCGGAATCCAGGCCGACGCGCCTGAGGAGCGGCGCACCGCACCTTCTCCCACCGCCGCGGCGCGCGATACCGCGAGGTGATCGGCCGCCGAGACCGGGATGCCCTTGACGAACGTCGTCGCGGCCGTCGCCGGAATGGCGCTCCGCCGGTCGGGGCCAGCCACTGCCTCTGCGGCCGTCCCCGGCGCATCCGCAGCGAGGCCCACCCGCGACTGGGCGGACGCCAGGCCGAGGCGCTCCACCAGCTCTGGCTCCTCGTCGGGCCGCAGGAAGAGGTCAACCGCGGGGAAGCGGCGCTGGAGGCCGGCGCGATCGCGCTCGCGCACCGCACAGCCGGTCAGGACGACCCGCGTCCCGGGTCGCTCCGCCTTCAGGGCGCGCAGGACGCCCTGGCGGCCGATCACTTTCGCCTCGGCCGCTTCGCGGATCGCGCAGGTATTGATCACGACGAGGTCGGCGGCTTCGATGGTTGGAGCCTCGGCGCAGCCGGCGGCGAGCAGGCGGCCCGCCATCTCCTCGGAGTCGCTCCTGTTCATCTGGCAGCCCAGCGTCCACACCCAGAAGGTTGGCAGCGCCTGATCCTCGGGCCGGTACTCCGAAACGCGGTCGTCGGAGGCAGCCACGGGCCGGCGCGGCCCCGAGGGCTTCGCGAGTGGCGGCGCCAGGTCGAGGACCGGCAGCTGGCGCGGGCTCATGCTGGAACCCCGGGGTCACGCTCGGCGACGAGCGAAACCGGCGCTCGGCCGAGTGCCCCCATGAGCCTGGACGCGACCTCGTCGGGGACCCATGTCTCGGCGATCGCCTCGGCGTACGTACCCTCGTCGCCGTGGAAGTCGGTGCCACCGGAGGGCACGAGCCGGTGCCGTGCCGCGACCTCGGTCATGGCCGTCACGGTCGCCGCGTCAAAGCTCCGGTGGTGGACCTCGATCCCGCGCAGGCCGCCGGCGATCATCTCGTCGATCACGCCGGGGAGGCGCGGCGCCGCCGAGAAGTGGGCCAGCACCGGGAGGCCGCCGCCCGCGCGAATCGCCGCCAGTGCCTCGAGGGGGCCCATCCCCTCGCGCCGCACGTACCCGGGCCTCCCGTTGCCGACGATCCTGGCGAAGGCGTCCGGCACGTCGCTGGCGAACCCGGCCGCGACCAGGGCGCGGGCGATCGTCGGCCGCCCGAGCGCCTCGTCGTCGGAGCGATCCAGGTCCGCCAGCTGGGCGTCGACGGGCATCCCGATCCTGCGCAGTTGTTCAACCATCAACTCGAAGCGCCGCCGACGCGCCCCGCGCTGGCGGTCGAGCAGCGCCTCGAGCGCGTCGTCGTCGGCATCGACGCCGAGACCGACGAAATGCAGCTCGCCATCCGGCGGGTCGGCGATACCGGGCGCCGTGGCGTTGATCTCCACGGCCGGGATCAGATCGAGCCCCAACGGAAGGGGCGCCGCACCCGGCGCGGTCAGCTCGCGGTAGCCGGCGAGGGTGTCGTGGTCGGCGACGGCCAGTGTCCGCACGCCGGCGTCGGCCGCGGCGACGACGAGCTCGGCCGGGACGAGGAGGCCGTCGGAGCGCACGGTGTGGGCGTGGAAGTCCGCCCGTGTCGGCGACGGCGGCACGAGCCGCCCCTCGCTCGGGCGCCTGCCGGCCGCGCGACATCAGGCGTGCTCCAGGACCCGGCGAACCCGCTCGAGGGCCAGCGCCCGGCCGGTCGCCGGGTCGACGTCGATCCGCAGCCCGTTGAAGACGACGGGCCAGCCCCCGACCTCGAAGCGGGTGGGCAGCCCGTTCATGAAGCGCGGCAGCACCGTGGCCGGGTCGAAGCCGATGACCGAGTGGAGCGGACCGGTCATCCCGAGGTCGCTCTGGTAGGCGGTCCCTTTGGGCAGGATCCGCTCGTCGGCCGTCGGGACGTGGGTGTGGGTCCCGGCCACCACGCTGACCCGGCCGTCGAGGTGGATCCCGAAGGCGTTCTTCTCGCTCGTGACCTCGCAGTGGAAGTCGACGAGCCGCACCGGCGGCAGCGCGTCGGCCCCCTCGTCGAGGAGCCGGTCGGCGTCCGTGAACGGGTTCTCCACAGGGATCATGTATGTCCGGCCCTGGAAGTTGAGGACGGCCACGTCGGTGCCGTCGGCGGCCTCGTAGACGCCCCAGCCTCGGCCCGGGACGCCGTCGCTGCCGTAGTTGTGGGGACGCAGGATCCGCTCGTCAGTCTCGAGCGCCGGGTAGATCTCGCGCTTGTCCCAGATGTGGTTGCCCGACGTGATGACGTCGACGCCGGCGGCAAAGAGGCCGGCGGCCGTGCCCGTCGTCAGTCCCATCCCGCCGGCGAGGTTCTCGCCGTTGGCCGTCACGAAGTCGACGCCGTCGGCGCGAAGATCGGGCAGGACCTGCTCGAGCGCCTCGCGGCCGGGCTTCCCGATGACGTCGCCGATCATCAGGATCCGGCAGGCCCTCGGGGCACGCGACAGGGTCACCCCTCCCTACTTTGAGTAATCCGCGGTCACGATCACCGCGGCAGCATTGCATCGCATCTGCATCATTCTGCTGCACTCTCCCAAGAGCCGCGGCGGCCCGGCTGAGAGACAACCGGGCCAGCATCGCGACCGACTCGGAGGCACCCGAGCCGATGTCCGATCCTACCGCACCCAAGCTGCGACGCACGCGCGGCGCCGGCAGCATCTACCAGACGGGCGCCCTATGGCGCGGCTCGTTTGCCGTGGTCGACCCGATCACCCGCAAGCGCACCCGCCGCTACGTCTCGCGGCACACCTCCGGCGAGGCCGAGCGCAACCTGCGGAAGCGATCGCAGACTCATACCGGGAGACGGCGGCCGCATCCTCCCCCACCCTCCGATGGTGGGCCGATCGCTGGTGCGACACGATCCGCCACCGGGTACGCCCCGCGACGCATCGCAGCTACGGCGAGGCGATGCGCAACCACGTATTGCCCGAGTTCGGCGAGTGGCAGCTAGCCGCGATCGGGCCGGGAGACGTGGAACGGTGGACGGCCCGCCTGTCCACCCGTGGCCTGGAAGTGAACGCCGCGGAGATGCAGCGCCGCCTGGCCGAGCTCGGCCGTCGCCTCGAGGTGTCCGAGCGCAAGTCCACCCTCCCACCGCAGAAGCCGCCACCGCCCAAGCCGCTACCGCCCGCCGACCCTCCATGGATCCCGGTGCGGAAGCCATGAAACGGGGTGCGGGGAGGCCCCGCACGTACCCGGTGTCTCCGGTTGACACCGAGAAGCGCTGCTCACGGTGCGGCCAGTCGTTCCCGATGTCCGAGTTCCTGCCGCTGCAGAAGGGTTTGTACCTTCGAAGCTACTGCCGACCTTGCCGCCGAGAGGCGGGCCGTAAGTACCGCCTCGCGGGTAGGGACGTCAACGGCTACAAGGCAAAGGGACGCGGTGGCGTAGGTCGGTCGGCGAATATCGGCGAGATCCGGTGTGACCCGTCGCCTGGCGCCGTCCTCCGCCCTGTCTTTTTCCCCGGAGACAGAGACGGTCGACACGCCGGATTTGTCGATATCGCACGGCTGAAGAACGACCATCCTCGCGCGACGCGCGAGACTCACGACAGGAGCACACCCCCATGCCGCACACCCCTTCAAGCGCTGACATGCAGCGCGCCGCAGTGAAGCGCACCACGTCCACCCTGCCCGAGAAGGCGACCCCTTCCGGCATGTACTTCCGGGAGGACGGGAGCCAGGTCTACGTGGGCAGCGCCGCCTTCCTGCTCCCCGCCCTCCGGGGTGGCCCGATCCTCGGTGCCGATGGCGTCACGTACTACGTTCTCACGCAGGCCGATATCAATGCGAGCGGGCAGGCCGTCGCCAACAGGATCGCCGCCCTGCGTGACGACATGTGGACGGGCCGCGCCAGTGAGGCGACCCGGCAGGCGATCGCCGCCCGTGACGAGATGTGGCGCAACGCCCTGGCGATCGAGGCCGCGAAGCCGGCGAAGGCGACGAAGAAGACCGTCCTCCGCAACCAGGGCGGACTCATCACGGAGATCGTCGAGACGCCCGTTCCCTGACGCCGGGGTGACTCCTTCCCCGGCCGCGGCCCCTGCCTGCACCACCGGGCGGGGGCCGTTCCTTGGCGTAGCCGCCCTGAGGCGGCGATGCGCGGAAGGGTTTCAATGTCGCGAAGCACGGGACACCCGACCGGACCGGCGATTCGAGCCGTGCACCGAGCGTCCGAGGGCCATACCGGCCGAACGCGTAGACTCTGTGGACTCGGCCCACCACGGTCGCCTCCGCCATCGTGCTGGGCGCTTCCGCGCCAAGGAAATGGGAGGGGTTCAGGTGGCCTCGGGTGGGATGGGTGGATCGACGGGAGCGGTGGTCGGCGACCCATATGCCGAGCGTCAGCTGCGCGGGCCGGGTCTCGTCGCGGTCATCCTTCTGTGCGCCCTCCACCTGGTCGATGTCACGCTCACCGTGGCTTGCGTCGCCCGCTACGGCCCGTTCGTCGAGCTGAACCCGATGGTCGGTGGCGTCCTGCGGCTCGGGGCTTTCGGGGCCGTGGCCTGGGAGTGTGCGCTGCTCGCTGTCATCCTGGCCGCAGGAGCGCTCAACCCGCGCTACTGGCGCATCCTCTTCGCCGCGGGGCTTCTCTCGGGAGTCATTGGGGTGGCGTCTGGTGTCGTGGCGCTGGTCTGAACCTCCGGATGGGACGCGCATCGGGCGTCCGGGGGCCGCTGTCGAGTCAGGAGACAAACGGGAGGAGGAGCCGCAGCCACGCGGCCGCGGTCAAGCCGACGGCGATCACTGCGAGCCCCAGGGCCAACATGCCCTTGACCTGCTGGCGACGCCGAGTCCGGATGGCGCCTCGTCCTTCGAACGGGTCATTGCGTCCTGGCAGTCGTCCGGTCATCTGGCCTCCAGGGTTGCCGCGGCCACGGTGGGTGAGAGGCCAAGGATGCTCGCCGCCTGCTCCGGCCACCAGCCTGACTTACGGGATTCCGGCAGCGCCGAAGTCGCTATCCCAGGCGATCCGGCTTGCTCGGATGGGACGGCACCGGGCGTCCGGGGGCGATGACGTTCGGCTCTCTTGAAGCGCGTTGCCGGGAGGCAATCATCCGTCGCAACTTCTCTGCCGCCCCGGGATAGTGAGGCCGACGATGGAGTACTGGACCAGTCAGCTAGGGCATGCGGTTGTCTACGCCGCCATCCCGATCGTCGTCTGCGCCGGCGCTATCTACGCTCAGCGCCGGCGACGGCGACCCTTCTCGAACGCGATGTGGGCGGTCATCGGCGTTAGCGCCCTCGTGCTGGCGCTGGTCGCCGGTGAGGTGTTCTAGCTGACCCACGCAGGCGCCCGTGCTCAGGCCCCCGGTCGCCGGGTGCATCCCATCCCGCGAACGGGAGCGACAGGACCGACGGGCTAGGCGTTGGCGAGGATCTTGTCGCGGGCGGCGGCGTACTCGTCATCGGTGACGAGGCCGGCAGCCTTCGCCTGCTCCAGCTGTGTCAGGCGGTCGGCCAACGTGGCCGGCGCAGCAGGAGGAGCGACGCTCTGCTGCGGCCATTGGGCGGCGCGGGCGTCCACCCTCCACCGATTGGAGAGCGACACACCGACGAGGACCACAGCCAGGATTGGAATGGCAAGCATCGCGACGATGAGGACGAGTTCGACTGGGCCGATGTTGGGCACTCCCGATCCTCCTCAGCCTCGGGCCGGGCGCTGCGACACGCCCGGCCCACGCCGGCGGCATGCCTGGGCAGTGGCTGCCGTTGGCCTGCGAAGTGTCTCACTCAGGCAACGCCCCCGGTCGCCGGGTGCGTCCCCATCCCGTCCCGGAGGACGGAGCGAGCGTCCCGCGCGGAGCCGGGGGCCTAGCAGCCGACGAGGGGCACCCGGACGGCTAGCCAAGTGCACGGTGGTACCGGATGACCGTTGGCCCTTGCTCCGCTCCGCTTGCCTCAACGAACGTTTGTCACCAACCAATGTCCTTCCTCCATCGTCTCGTTCAGCCGTTCGTGCCATGGCCGCCGCCGGGGCCAATCAACACCTGGCCACCGATAGGGGGTACGTTCCGACCCGAACTCGCTGGCAGACTGTTCAGTGTCCCAGGCGGCGATCCCGTCTACGCAGTCGGGGAAAAGCAGTACCAGGAGGCACGACGCCAACTGAGTGGCGGGACGCCCCGCGACCACGACTACGCAGAACACTCAGCGTTCTTCGTGCCCGAGCCGGACAACCCAAAGGATGCAAACGCGATCCGTGTCTGCATGGTGAGGCGCGGCCAAGGCGCGGTCGTTGGGTGTCTCTCTCGTGAGGATGCAAGGGCCTACAGGCCGGCGATCGACCGCCTCGCCGCTCGCAGGCAACTCCTAAGCTGCCTCGCCTTATTCACGAACCATCGGGGGCAATTCGGCCTATCGCTGCACCTCGCCAGCCCAGCCGCGCTCGCACTGGCGCTCGATGTCGCCGAGGGCCACGGCCCCGATGGCGCGGCGCTCGTCGGGGACCGGATCTACGCATCGACAAGATGCCCGTACTGCTCCGCACCCTTGGACCCGCTTCCCGACCGGACGAAGCGGTGCCCGTCCTGCGGCAAGACGATCCACGTCGTGACGGACCCGCTTGATGGCAGCCGGCTCCTGCTGACAACGGTTGACGCGGATATCGCAAAGGCGTTGATCGAGGCCGACCGAGTGAAGCAACTCAACCAAGACGCGGCCCGCGATAGTAAGGTGGAACTGCGCGAGGCCATCGAACTTGGCTGGACCGCGGTTGAGGTGCAGGCGGAGTCCTCCGGCGGCGCGCTATGCGCCGCCTGCGAGGCTCTCGCAGGTCGCAAGTATCCAATCCGCATGGCGCCGAAGATTCCGCCCGCGGGGTGCGTGTGCCCAGGCGGCTGCGACTGCTCCTACGACCCCACCGACTGACCGATCCCCCCGGCTCTGGTTGTGCAGCCTGCTACGCTGGGGAGCCGTGGCAGCCGTCACCCCGCGCCAGCTGGAAGCGATGCGCGCCTACGTGCGCACCGGGAGCGGCAAGGAAACCGCCCGTGATCTCGGGGTGAGCGTGATCTGCGTGTACCGCCACCTGGCCGACGTCCGCGATCGGCTGCACGTCGAGACGTCGCTGCAGGCCGCCGCCGTGCTCGCGAGTCGGGGCGAGCTCGAGGTGGTGCGGGAGTAGTCCGTGCAGACTATCGTGCAGCGTTCAGATCGCCGGAAGGTGTAGCCGGGGCGGGCTCGCCGAGATCAGACGGGCCACCCTGCGACAGTCTGCGACACTCTCTCGCTCACTTTGCGTACTCGACGGACCGGGTTTCGCGGATGACCGTCACCTTGATCTGTCCGGGGTACGTGAGCGATTCCTCGATCTTGCGGACGACGTCGCGGGCCAGGCGCGAGGCCGCGAGATCGTCGATCTCCTCGGGCCGGACGAGGATGCGCACCTCGCGCCCGGCCTGCACGGCGAACGTGCGGTCGACGCCGGCGAAGCTACCGGCGATCGCCTGGAGGTCCTCGAGGCGCTTCACGTACATCTCGACCGACTCGCCCCGGGCGCCGGGGCGAGAGGCGCTGATGGCGTCGGCAACCTGCACGATCGGCGCCTCGATGCAGGCGTACTCCACCTCCTGGTGGTGGGCTGCGATCGAGTTCACGACCTTGAAGGAGAGCTCGTGGCGCTGTGCGATCTGGGCCCCGATCGCCGCATGCGGGCCCTCGACCTCGTGGTCGACCGCCTTGCCGATGTCGTGCAGGAGCCCGCCGGTCTTGGCAGCCTGGACGTCGGCACCCAGCTCGGCGGCGATGACGGCCGCCAGGCGGCTCGTCTCGACGACGTGATTGAGGACGTTCTGGCCGTAGCTCGTCCGGTACTTGAGGCGGCCCAGGAGGCGCAGGACCTCCATCGGCAGGCCCGGGACGCCCGCGTCGTAGGCCGCGGTCTCGCCTGACTGGCGGATCACGAGGTCCACCTCGGCGCGCGCCTTCGCCACCACCTCCTCGATCCGCCCGGGATGGATTCTCCCGTCGGCCATGAGCTTCGTGAGGGCGATCCGGGCGACCTCGCGGCGCACCGGGTCGAACCCCGAGAGGATGACCGTCTCGGGGGTGTCGTCGATGATCAGGTCGATGCCGGTCGCCTGCTCGAGGGCGCGGATGTTGCGGCCCTCGCGGCCGATGATCCGGCCCTTCATCTCGTCGGACGGCAGGTGGACCACCGAGACCGTGTGCTCCGCGGTGTGATCGGCGGCCACGCGCTGGATGGCGGTGACGATGACCTCGCGGGCCTTCTCCTGGGCCTCGTCGCGGGCCTTGCGTTCGATCGAGCGGGCGAGACGCACGGCGTCGATCTCGGCCTCGGCACGGACCGCCTCGCGGATCTGCGCCTTGGCGTCGTCGGCCGACATCCCCGAGATTCGCTCGAGCGCCGTAAGCTGCTCCGCGCGTCCCTGGGCGAGCTCCTCGCGGGTCCGCTCCAGCTCGCGCTCCTTCTCGAGGAGCTTCCGGTCGCGTTGCTCGAGCATGTCGGTGCGCTGGTCGAGCTGCTCGTCACGGGTCAGCAGCCGGCGTTCGAGGGCGGAGAGCTCGCCGCGCTTGGCCCGGGCCTCGTCCTCGGCTTCGCGCTGCAGCCGGAGCTTCTCGTCCTTCGCCTCGAGGATGAGCTCCTTCTGCTGGGTGCGGGCCTCGGCCACGATCCGCGCCGCCTTCTCCTGGGCCGTGCGCATCGACTGGCTGGCCCATCGGCTGCGGACGAAGAATCCGGCGGCGAGGCCGACGGCGATGGCCGCCACGAGGGCCACCGCCACGACGACGGGGTTGTCCATGGTGTGCTCTCGCCTCCCGTGCGGCCAGTACGGCCGCGGGTAGATCGCGGAACTGGCGATCGCCGGGTCAGCTTCGGCGCTACTCAGTTGCCGGAGCCGGAGGCCGGCGTGGGCTCGCCGGGATGGAGGATTGCGTTGCGGCCGACCGCCTGCGCGATCGGGTTGCGCGTAGGGTACGGCCGGGCGGCGGGAGGGTCAAACGCAGGGCTCGGCCGAGCACCCGGCCACGCGCCGAACCGGGCCGGCCGCCCGCCACGGGCCGCCCTGACCGGGGCCTTCGAAGGGCGGCTACCCCGCCTCGTCGTCGCCGTCGACCCGGGATCCGTCCCCGGCGGCGGCCAACCACGCCCCCGCCGACGACCGGCAGACATCCGGGGCGAAGCCGTTTCGGGCGAGGAGCGCGTACGCCTTCGCCCTCCTCTTCCGCGGGTCGGGCTCGCGGAGGATCGGCGCGCCGCGGCGCGCGAGGAGCCGCGCTGCCGCCGCTTCGTCTGAGGCCGTCGACTCGACCCGGGCCCCGTCGGCGCCGCCGCCGGCCGGGTCGGTGTCCGCTCCAGCGGCGGCAGCCTCGCGTGCCCCGAGCGCCGCCTCGATGTCCGCGGCCGCGACGCCTTTGCGCCGCAGCTCGTCGCGCAGTGCCCACGCCCCACGTGGGCGCACGCGATCGCGTGACTCGAGCCAGCTCCGGGCGAACGCCGCGTCGTCGAGGTAGCCGAGGGCGGTCAGGCGCTCGATCGCCCCGTCGACAAGACCGGGGCGATAGCCGGCGTCGAGCAGGCGCCGCCGGACCTCCTGCACGGAGCGCGGGCGGACCTCGAGGTACCGCGCGGCAGCGTCGAGAACCGCGGCGGGATCGTCGACGGCGGCGCGCCGCGCCCGCCGGTCGGCGGGGCTCTCGCGGGGCGGGCGGCTCATCGGTCGACGGCGGCGGAGCCTACTCGGCTTCCTCGATCCCCTCGACCGGGATCTCCGCGCTCGACATCCCGCTCCGGATGCGGCCTTCGATGTCGGCGGCGATGGCGGCGTTCTCGCGAAGGAACGTCTTGGCGGCCTCGCGGCCCTGGCCCAGGCGCGTCTCGCCGTAGGTGAACCAGGCGCCCGTCTTGGTGACGACGTCCATCGCGACGCCGACGTCGAGGAGGCCGCCCTCGCGGCTGATCCCCTCCCCGTACATCACGTCGAACTCGGCGACGCGGAACGGCGGGGCGACCTTGTTCTTCACGACCTTGACCCGCACGCGGTTGCCCACCGATTCGGTGCCCGTCTTGATCGTCTCGACACGCCGGATCTCGAGGCGCACCGTGGCGTAGAACTTCAGAGCGCGTCCGCCCGGTGTCGTCTCGGGGTTGCCGAACATGACCCCGATCTTCTCGCGCAGCTGGTTGGTGAAGACGAGCGACGTGTTCGAGCGGCTGACCGCGCCGGTGAGCTTCCGCAGCGCCTGGCTCATCAGCCGTGCCTGGATTCCGACGAACGAGTCGCCCATCTCGCCCTCGATCTCGGCACGCGGGACGAGCGCGGCGACGGAGTCGACGACGACGACGTCGATGCCCCCGGAGCGGATGAGCGTCTCGGTGATCTCGAGGGCCTGCTCGCCGGTGTCGGGCTGTGACACGAGGAGCTCGTCGACGTTGACGCCACAGGCGCGGGCGTAGCCCGGATCGAGGGCGTGCTCCACGTCGATGAAGGCGGCGACGCCGCCCGCGCCGCTGGGCCTCGGCGATGATGTGCTGGCAGACCGTGGTCTTGCCGGAGGACTCGGGGCCGTAGATCTCGGTGATCCGGCCGCGCGGGATGCCGCCGACCCCGAGCGCCAGGTCGAGTGCGATGGAGCCCGACGGGATGAAGTCGACCTGCTGCCGCTCGGCGGACCCGAGGCGCATGATCGAGCCCCGCCCGAACTGCTTCTCGATGGAGAGGATCGCGGCCTCGACGGCCTTCGTCCGCTCGGCGCCTGCGGCCTTCTCGGTGGGCTGCTCGACTCGCCGGTCGCCCGTCAACGCCATCTCGTCACGCTCCTGTCCGTGCCCACGGCCCCGGCGGATCGGACGACGTCACGCCCGTCCCGGATGTCAGCCCTCGCCCTCGTCCTCGACGACGGTCCGCGGCTTGCGCTTCGGCTTGATGATCTCGACGCTCTGCGGAGGCTCGAGATACGGCGACAGCTTCGGCTTCGGTTCGGCAGCCTTCGCCTTCTTCTTCACTTCGCGGTGAGGTCGGTCCCGGGATCCCATCGTCGATCGCCTCCGCGGAACTCGAGGGTAGCTTGCACGGCCTTCACGCGGACTGCACCGCCGCTTCATCGCGGCTTCGCCGGCTCGCCAGCGATGCGCAGTTCCGGAAGACGCTGAGGAAGAAGTCCCGGCGCGCAGCGCGGCCCGGATCTCGGCCATGAAGTCTAGGGTGAAGGTGAGGTTGTGACAAGTCGCGAGCCGGTACGCGAGCAGCTCGCCGGTCCGGAAGAGGTGGGCGAGGTAGGCCCGCGAGAAGCGCCGGCAGGCGAGGCAGCGGCAGCCATCCTGGATCGGCCGCGGATCGTCGCGGAACGCTCGTTGCGCAGGTTCAGGCGCCCGCCGGGGACCCACACCTGGGCGTTGCGGGCAACCCGCGCCGGCAGCACGGAGTCGAACAGGTCCACGCCCTGGTGGACCGCCTCGAGGAGGTCGAGCGGCGACCCGAGTCCCATCAGGTAGCGGACCCGCGGGTCGTCCGTCGAGCTGGGGCACCACGACGTCGAGGACGGCCGCCCGCTCGGCGGGGGTCTCGTCACCGGCCAGCCCCCCGATGTTGAGGCCGTCGAACGGGAGGCCCGCGATGAAGGCCGTCGAGCGCTCGACGGAGGTCGGGGTCGAGGCCGCCCTGGATGACCCCGAAGAGCGCCTGGTCGGGCCGGACGTGGGCGGCCAGCGACCGCTCGGCCCAGCGGTGCGTCCGCTCCATGGCAACCGCGACCTCGCGCGGATCGCTGGACGACGGCGGGACCGGCTGGTCGAAGGCGACCGCGACGTCGGCCCCGAGCGCCTCCTGGATCTCGATCGAGAGCTCCGGCGTGAACCGGTGCCGCGAGCCGTCGTGGTGGCTGCGGAACGTCACCCCGTCGTCGTCGATCGCGTTCAGATCGCCGAGCGAGACGACCTGGAAGCCGCCCGAGTCGGTGAGGATCGGCCGGTCCCAGCCCATGAACCTGTGAAGCCCGCCGAGGCGCTCGATCCGGTCATGCCCCGGGCGCAGGTAGAGATGGTAGGTATTGGCCAGGATGATCCGCGCCCCGACATCGTCGAGGTCATCGGGGTGGAGCGCCTTCACCGTCGCGTTGGTGCCCACCGGCATGAACGTGGGCGTCTCCACGGACCCGTGGGCCAGTTCCAGCCGCCCGACACGCGCGCGCGTCGAGCCGTCGACGGGCGGCGGCACGAGGACGTCGAAGCGGGCGGCGCCCGGCACTGTCGAGGTCATGCCTCCACGAGGCCGGGGGTGCCGCCCGGCCCTGCGGCCGTATCACCCGAGTCCGACGAAGCGACCGTGGCGTCGCGGTTGGTCACGGGTCCGCGTCCCGGTTCGCCGGGCGGTCCGCGTCCCGCTTAGCCGCGGGCTCCGCGTCCCGGTTCGCCGGCTCGGACGCGGGGGTCGCCTCCCAGAGGCCGGGCTCCCGGTCGGCGCGCTTCGGAGGCAGTGTCGTAGCCGAGGCTCGCGAGGTGGGCGCGCGCGCGGTCCGTGGCGACCCGCCCCTGCGGGGTCCGGTCCAGGAAGCCGACGCGGAGCAGGAACGGCTCGTAGACGTCCTCGACGGTCTCGATCTCCTCGGCCAGGACTGCGCGCGAGCGCCGCCACGCCGACCGGCCCTCCGCCGAACTTCTGGACGATCGCCGCCAGGAGCCGGCGATCGGTGGCGTCGAGGCCGACCGTGTCGATCTCGAGGACGCTTCATCGCCTCCTCGACCGCAGCGAGCATCACCCGGCCGTCGCCGTGAACCTCCGCATGGTCGCGGACACGCTTGAGGAGCCGGTTGACGATCCGTGGCGTGGCCCGGCCGCGGCCCGCGATCGCGACCGCGGCATCGTCGCTGACGCTCGATCCCGAGGATCCGCGCCGAGCGCCGGACGATCGCGACGAGGTCCTCGTCGGCGTAGAAGTCGAGCCGGTAGACCGCGCCGAATCGGTCGCGCAGCGGCCCGCTGATGCGGCCCGCGCGGGTCGTTGCGCCGACGACGTGAACGGCCGCAGGGTGAGCCGCAGCGACCGCGCCGAGGGCCCCTTCCCGATCATGACGTCGAGGGCGCAGTCCTCCATCGCCGGATAGAGGATCTCCTCGACCGCCCGGTTGAGACGGTGGATCTCGTCGATGAAGAGAACGTCCCGCTCGTCGAGCGAGGTGAGAATCGCCGCCAGGTCGCCGGCGCGCTCGATCGCCGGTCCGGAGGTGAAGCGGATGCTCGACGCCGAGCTCGCGCGCGATGATCGTGGCGAGGGTCGTCTTGCCGAGGCCGGGCGGCCCGTGCAGGAGGATGTGATCGGCGGCCTCCCCACGTTGCCGGGCGGCGGTCAGGAGGACCGAGAGACCTGCCTTCACCTCGCGCTGGCCGAGGTACTCGTCGAGGCTCCGGGGCCGAAGGGAGCGCTCGATCACGACGTCCGCCTCGTCGACGAGGTCGGCGGCAAGGAAACCGGAAGGCTCGGTCATCGGTCGAAGTCTAGCATGAGCCGGCCCCGTTTCGCACGGATGTTCGACTGCCTCCTGGCCCGCTCAGCCGTCGCGGCCGTGTGTCAGGCGGGCCCGGCCGAGATCGCCCGGAGGGCGGCCTTCACGCGATCCTCGAGCGTGGTGCCCGGGCCGCCGGCGCGCCACGCCCCGGGCCGCCGAGCGCGCCTCCGCCGAGCGTGTACCCCAGGGCCTGGAGGGCAGCAACGACCTCGCTCTCGGTTGCACCGCCCGGCGCCGCCGCGGGCAGCCGGGCCTGCGGCCGCGGTGCCGGCCGCGTCGACCTTCTCGCGCAGCTCGAGGATGATTCGTCCGGCGAGCCGCTTGCCGACCCCGCTGATGGCCGTCAGGGCGGCCTCGTCGCCGCCCAGGATGGCCAGCTGCAGGTCCGCCACGGGGCGGCTCCCGAGGATCGCGAGGGCCACCTTGGGCCCGACTCCGGTAACCGTCAGCAGGAGCCCGAAGAATCCGAGCTCGTCGACGCTGCGGAAGCCGTAGAGGGCCTGCAGGTCCTCGCGGACGAGGTGGTGGGTATGGAGCTTGAGGCGCGGACCCGGGCTGGGCCGCGACGAGGACCGCTGGGGCGGCGTAGATGCGGTAGCCGATTCCGCCGGCCTCGAGGACGAGGCTGTCCGCCGACACGGCGCCGACGATCCCGTCGACCGAGGCGATCATCCGGCCCGCTCCACCCGGGGCGCGCTCCGCGAGCGGCGCGTCGAGGGCCGGCTGCTGCGCGCGGTCCCCGCCGCGAACGGGGTCCCGTCCGACTCCTCGAGCATCCGGTCCTCGCGGGAGAGGGCCTCGCGGACCGCGCGCTCGTAGGACGTCTCCCCGGCACGCCGGGGCGCCGCGGCGGCGCGGTCGAGGAGGCCGGCGTTGAGCCGCTCTCCGGCCCGCTCGCGGTTGGCGGTCCAGACCGCGATCGCGAGGGCGTCGGCCGCGTCGTCGGGATGAGGCGGCTCGGCCAGCGCCAGGATGGCCTGGACCATGCGGCCGACCTGGCCCTTGTCGGCGGCGCCGTAGCCCGTGACCGCGAGCTTGACCTCGGACGGGGTCGCCTCGCGAACCTCGAGCCCGTGGGCTGCCGCGACGAGGAGGACGACGCCGCGCGCGTGACCGACGGCAAGTGCCGTCTGCACGTTGCGGGAGTGGAAGATCCGCTCGACGGCCAGGAAGGTGGGTCCGTGGAGCTCGATCGAGATCGAGCAGGAAGGCGTGGATCGCCAGCAGCCGGTCGGGCAGCGACAGGTCGGCGCCGGTGTGGAAGACGCCGAAGTCGAGCGCCCGCAGACGGCTCCCGGTCCGCTCGACGATCCCGTAGCCCAGCGAAGCGGTCCCCGGGTCGATCCCGAGGACGATCACCCGGCGACCTCGGCCAGGATCTCGTCGGTCAGCTCGAGGTTGCTGGTGACCCGCTGCACGTCCTCGAGGTCCTCGAGGTGCTCCACGAGACGCAGGTTCTGGCGCGCCCTGGGCACGTCGACGGCCACCGTCTGCTTCGCGATCATCGCGACCTCGGCCGACTCGATGGCGACGCCGGCCTTGTGCAGGGCGGACTGGACCGCCTCCAGGTCACCTGGCTCGGTGTAGATCTCGAGCGGGTCGGTCGATGTCTCGACGTCGCTGGCGCCGGCGTCGATCGCCAGCAGGGCAACCTCGTCGGGATCGGACCCGACCCGGGGCACCGAGATCACTCCGCGCTGCTCGAACTGCCACGCCACCGCGCCCGACCCGGCGAGCTGTCCGCCGGCCTTGCTGAAGATGGAGCGAACCTCGGCCGCGGTGCGGTTGCGGTTGTCGGTGGCCACCTCGACGAGGACGCCAACGCCGCCGGGTCCGTAGCCCTCGTAGACGATCTCCTCGAACTGGTCGGCCTCGCCGCCACCCGTCGCCTTCTCGATCGCGCGCTTGATGGTGTCGGCCGGCATGTTGACCGCGCGGGCCTTCTCGATCGCGAGGCGAAGGCGGAAGTTGCCGTCCGGATCGCCGCCCCCGGCGCGCGCCGCGACCGCGATCTCACGGCCCATCTTGGTGAAGATGGCGCCGCGCTTGACGTCGTTGGCGCCCTTCTGACGCTTGATCTGGGACCATTTGGAGTGACCGGACATCGGGCCGGAGTATAGCGGACTATCATGCTCGGAACGCCGGCCCCGGCCTGCCCCGAAGCGCCGCCGGGCCCCGCTTGCCCACGTCCCGTCGCGGGCCCCGGCCCGCCCTACGAGGTCCGAGTCGAGCCGATGACCACGAAGAGCGTCGACACCCCCCACCTCCGCAGCGTCGTCCTGGCCGGCCACTCCGGCGCCGGAAAGACGACGCTCGCCGAGGCGCTCCTCTTTCGGACCGGCGCGATCTCGCGCCAGGGTCGGGTCGAGGACGGGACGACCAGCATGGACTTCGAGCCGGAGGAGCAGCGGCGCCACATGTCGCTCTCGCTGGCGGTCGCATCGCTCGACGACGAGGGCAACCTCGTCACGCTCGTCGACACCCCGGGCTACCCGGACTTCGTGGCCGAGGTCGTCTCCGGCTTCCAGGCCGTCGACGCGGCGCTCGTCTGCGTCGACGCGACGGGCGGCGTCGAGGCCGGCACCGAGAACGCCGTCGCCCTCGGCCGCACCAACCGGACCGCGGCGCTCTTCGTCATCAACAAGTGCGACCGCGAGAACGCCGACCCGGCCGCCGTCCTCGACGCACTGCGGGCCGCGTTCGGCGACAAGATCGCGCCGCTGCAGCTGGCCATCGGCAAGGCCGACACCTTCGCCGGCTACGTGGACCTCGTCCACCGCAAGGCCTACCGCTGGGACGGCAGGCAGGAGATCGAGATCGCGATCCCGGCCGAGATGGAGGCCGACGTCGCGGCCCGCCGCGACCAGCTCCTCGAGGCCGCCGCCGAGGCCGACGACGACGTGCTCACCAAGTACCTCGAGGGCGAGGAGATCAGCGACGCCGAGCTCGACGCCTGCCTCCACCGTGGAGTCCGGGACTCGATCCTCGCGCCCGTGCTCGTGGCCAGCGCGACGAAGGGGATCGGGCTGCGCGGCCTCCTCGACGCGATCGTGCGCTACCTGCCGACGCCGGCCGAGGAGCCGCCGACGATCGCCCGCGAGCCGAAGTCGGGCGATCCGCTCGCGGTCGCCCCGGACGCCGACGGCCCGCTCCTCGTCCGCGTCTTCAAGACGACTGCCGACCCGTTCGTCGGCCGGCTCACCTACCTGCGCGTCCTGTCGGGCACCCTCCACAGCCAGGCCCATGCCTGGAACGCCGCCAAGGGCGAGGACGAGCGGATCGGCCAGCTCCTGCGACTTCACGGCAAGGAGCAGGAGCCGGTCGGCGAGCTCAGGGCCGGTGAGATCGGCGCCGTGGCGAAGCTGACGACGACCGCGACCGGTGACACCCTCTCGTCGAAGGAGCATCCCCTCGTCCTCGACCGCCCGGTCTATCCCGCCCCGACCCTGGTGGTGGCGATCGAGCCGCAGACGAAGGCCGACCTCGACAAGATGGGCCCGGCCCTCCAGCGGATGCTCGAGGAGGAGCCATCGGTTCGCGTCGAGCGCAGCGTCACGGGCGAGCAGCTCCTCCTGACGCTCGGCGAGACCCAGATCGCGGTCATCACCGAGCGCCTCAAGCGCAAGTTCGGCTCGGCGATCGCCACCCACACCCCGCGCATCCCCTACCGGGAGACGATCCGGGGCCGGACCCAGGTCGAAGGCAAGTACAAGAAGCAGACGGGCGGCCACGGGATGTTCGGCCACGTCTGGCTGGAGATCGAGCCGAACCCCGACGGCGGCGTCGCGTTCGCCGAGAAGGTCGTCGGCGGGACCGTCCCGAAGAACTTCTTCCCGGGCGTCGAGAAGGGCGTCCGGGCGGCGGCCGCCGACGGAATCCTCGCCGGCTACCCGCTCATCGACTTCAAGGCGACGCTCTACGACGGCTCGTTCCACACCGTCGACTCCAACGACCTCTCGTTCCAGCTGGCGGCCGTCGATGGCCCTCAAGAAGGGCGTCATGGACTGCAAGCCGGTCCTCCAGGAGCCGATCATGAGCGTGGACATCCGGGTCCCCGAACGCTTCATGGGCGACGTCAACCGCGACCTCAACGGCCGCCGCGGACGCGTGCTCGGCATGGACGTCACGGGCGACGGGATGCAGGTGATCACGGCGCACGTGCCGCAGGCCGAGCTCTTCAGCTACGCGACCGAGCTCCGCTCGCTCACGGGCGGCCGGGGAACCTTCTCGTCGACGCTCGACCACTACGAGGACGTGCCCGGCTCACATCGCCGACAAGGTGATCGAGGCCCACAGGAAGGAGCTGGAGGCAGCCGGCCACTGACCGGTCGCCCCGCCAATCAGGGTTCGTCGGCCTCGGCGAGAGCGTCCTCGAAGGTCATCCGGCCCTCGTAGAGCGCGCGACCCACGATCGCGCCGGCGCAGCCGAGCGCACGCACCGCGCGCAGATCGTCGAGCGTCGCGATCCCGGCCGACGCGATGATCGCGGGGCCGCGTGGCACGATCAGCTGTCCGAGCAGGTCGAGGTCCGGCCCGGCCAGCGTCCCGTCACGGTCAATGGCCGTCACCTCGAACGTGGTGACGCCCACGTGTCCGAGGCGGACCATGGCCCCCTCGACCGGCAATCCCGCCGCTCCCGAGCGCCAGGCATGACCGACCGCGAGCCCGCCCCGGACGTCGAGGGCCACGGCGACAAGCCCCGCCCCATGCGCCGCGACGATCCTCCCAGCGAAGGCCGGGTCAGCCAGCGCCGCGGTGCCGACAACCACCCGCGCTGCGCCCGCGGCGAAGGCGGCATCCACGGCGGCTTCGTCGCGCAGGCCGCCCGCGACCTCGACCTGGACGCGGTCCCCCACCCCGGCCACGATGGCGGCCACGAGGTCGAGCTGGCGCGCCACGGGATCCCGCGCGCCGTCGAGGTCGACGACGTGGAGCCACCGCGCCCCGGCGTCCACGAACCTGAGCGCGACCGCGACTGGATCGTCCGCGTAGGCGGTCTCGCGGTCGAAATCTCCCTGCTGCAGGCGAACGACCCGCCCGCCGCGCAGGTCGATGGCCGGCAGAACCTCGAATGACGCTGAGGAGGGCTTGCGCAAGGTCATGCCTGCATGATAGCGTAGTAACACGCTACTACGTTACCGCACTGATCCCGGAGACTCGACGATATGCTCCCTCGCACCGACGACTGGCGCACCCCCGACATGGATGCGCTCCTTGACGCGTTCGTCGACCTCGACGATCGCGACGCGGCGGCCGGCTTCATGCGCGACCTGTGCACCCTCGGCGAGTTGCGCGACCTGGCCCAGCGCTGGGCCGTGGTTCGCCTGCTTGACGCCGGGCTGCACTACTCGGAGATCTCGCGCCTCACGGGCGCCAGCACGGCAACGATCACCCGCATCGCCTCCTGGCTTCATCACGGGGAGGGCGGCTACTCGGCGGCACTCGCCAGGGCGCGCTCCCGGGGCGCCGGCGGGGATCTCCCGGGTGCGGACGCAGCCGCCACGCACTCGCCAGGGGGAACCCGCGGCACGCACATGCCAGGGGGAACCCGATGAGCCGCGGCCGGATGACCCTGGCGATCCCGAACAAGGGGCGCCTGGTGGAGCCGACGCTGCGCCTCCTGCACGACACGGGGCTGGTCTTCGAGGAGCGCGACCGGAGCCTCGTGAGCCGCGTCGAGAACGTCGATCTCGACATCCTCTTCGTCCGCACCAACGACGTTGTGGAGTTCGTGCGCGACGAGGTCGCGGACCTCGGGATCACCGGCGGCGATCTCCTCGCGGAGTCGGGCGTCGACTTGCCGGTCGTACACAGCCTGGGCTACGGGCGCTGCCGGCTGACAGCTGCCGTCCCCGACGATGCTCCCCAGCGCCGGATCGAGGACCTGGCCGGACTTCGCGTCGCGACGGCACATCCGCGGGCCGCCGGGGCCTGGTTCGCGGGCCGCGACATCGACGTCGAGGTGATCCCGCTCTCGGGCGCCGTCGAGGTGGCGCCCCGGCTGGGCCTTGCCGAGGCCATCGTCGATCTCGTCTCCAGCGGCGAGACGCTGGCCAGCAACGGGCTGCGATCGATCGGGGAGCTCTTCGCCTCGGAGGCCGTGCTGGTCGCCAACGTCCGCTCCCTGGGGGCCGAAGCGGAGGCGGTCGACCGGCTCGTCACCATGCTCGGCGCCGTGCTCGAGGGGCGACGCCGCAAGTACGTGATGATGAACGCGCCGGCCGAGCGCCTTGCCGTGCTCGAGCGCCTGTTGCCGGGGCTGGAGAGTCCGTCCGTCATCCCGCTCGCCCACCCGGGGATGATCGCCATCCATGCGGTCGTCGGGGCCGACGATGTCTGGGGCCTGCTCCCCCGCCTCAAGGCAGCTGGCGCCTCCGGCATCCTCGTGCTGCCCATCGAGAAGCTCGTCGCATGAGCTCCGGGCCCCGAAGCGCAGCCGCCCCGCCTTCGCCGACCGCGTATGCCTGGGAGGCGACCGACGAGCAGGTCGCCCGGCGGTCCGGCCTGCCGGTGGCGGACATTGTCCGTTTCGACCTCAACACGGCTCCTGCCGCGCCGGATCTCGCGCTCGAGCTCCTGCGCTCGGGCGAGTTCGGGCGGGCGATCTCGGAGTATCCGCCGTCCGACTACCGCGACCTTGTGGAGGCTGCTGCGGATCGCTATGGCGTGGCAACCGACGAGCTGCTGGTCGGCGCCGGGGCGGACGAGGTCCTCGACCTCCTGGCCAAGGCGTTCCTGCCGCCCGGCGGAGCCGCCGTCGTGCCGGAACCGACGTACGCGATGTACGCCGTGCTCACCGGGCAGCGCGGTGCCCGCGCCATCGCCGTTCGCCGGCGGCCGGCGGCCGAGGGGTACGCGATCGACGGGGAGGCCGTCCGGGCGGCCGCCCGCGGCGCCGACCTCGTCTGGCTCTGCGACCCGAACAACCCGACCGGGCTCCCGGAGCCGGACGGCGCGATCGCCCGGCTCATGGAGGAGCTCCACGCCGATGCTGCCGCTGACCGCCGGCAGGCGCCCGTCGTGGTCCTCGACGAGGCGTATGCGGAGTTCGCCGGGCGCTCGCTCGTCGGGCTGCGCGGCGCGTACCCGCGGCTCGTCGTGGTCCGCACCGTTTCGAAGGCCTACGCCCTGGCGGGGATGCGCGTCGGCTTCGCGATCGCGCAGCGCCCACTGCTCGCACAGGTGGCGCCGTACCGTCCGCCGGGCTCGGTGGCCGTCCCCTCCGTGGCCGTGGCGGCGGCGGCACTCCGGGATCCCGACCTGCTTGCCCGCAACGTGGCGCAGGTCGAACGCGAACGGGAGCGGCTCGTGGCGGGGTTCGCCCGGGTGGGCATGCCCGTTCGGCCGTCGGTCACCAACTTCCTGCTCGTCGACCTCGGGAGCCCGGCGCGGGCGCGCAGGATCGCCGATGGTCTCCTCGCCCGCGGCCTGGTCCCACGCACCTTCGGGCCAGACCATCCGCTCACTGGTCATCTCCGCTTCACCGTTCGCGACCAACCCCAGGACGAGCTGCTCCTGCGAGTCCTTGCCGACGTCGTCGCTGACGACGGCCGCGATCGCTCATCCGTCCGTACCACCCGGGAGTCAGTGCCATGACCGCGCCGCTCGGCCACGTCTCCGTCAACCGCGGCACTGGGCGCCGGGTGACGCTTTCCCGGCGCACCCGCGAGACCGACGTCACGATCGTCCTCGACCTCGACGGGAGCGGCCTCGCGGCCGTGACGACCGGGATCGGCTTCTACGACCACCTCCTGACGTCCTTCGCCCACCACGGGCTTTTCGACCTCGAGATCCGGGCGCAAGGCGACCTCGAGGTCGACGAGCACCACACCGTCGAGGATGTGGCCCTCGTGCTGGGGAGCGCCTTCGCGGAGGCGCTCGGCGAGAAGACCGGGATCGCCCGCTTCGGGGATGCGGCCGTTCCCATGGACGAGGCGCTCGCGACCGCGGTCGTCGACGTCGGCGGCCGGCCGTTCGCGGTGATCGACGTCCCGTTCCTCGGCGAGCGGGTAGGCAGCCTGCCAACCCAGCTCGTGGAGCACGCGCTCGAGGCGTTCGCCCGAACGGCCGGTGCCACGCTCCACCTCCGCGCGTCGGGTCGGAACGACCACCACGTGGCCGAGGCCTCCTTCAAGGCCCTGGCGAGAGCGCTGCGCGAGGCGGTGACCCCCGACCCGCGGCGTGACGGCGTCGCCTCGACGAAGGGGAGCTCCGGGTGACCCGCATCGCCGTCGTCGACTACGGCGCCGGCAACCTCGTGAGCATCGACCAGGCGCTGCGGGTCGCCGGCGCCGAGGTTGTCGTCGCCCGCCGCTCGTCGGAGCTCGCGGACGCCGACGGCCTGATCGTGCCCGGCGTCGGGGCCGCCGGCCCGGCGATGGCGCGCCTCGCGCGGCGCGACCTCGTGGCGCCGATCCGCGACTGGGTCGCCGACGACCGCCCGTTCCTCGGGATCTGCCTGGGGATGCAGCTCCTCTTCGACGGCAGCGACGAGGACGGAACGACGACGCTGGGCTGCCTGCCTGGGCGGACCGTCCGGCTCGAGGGCGCGCCGCGTCTCCCCCACATCGGCTGGAACGCCGTGCGCCGCACTCGCGAGCACCCGCTCTTCGACGGCATCGCCGCGGCGGCGCCGTTCTACTTCGTCCACTCCTTCGCGCCGCGTCCCGATGCGGCGCCGGTCGACCCGACCCTGGCCCTGACCGAGCATGGCCGCGACTTCGTGAGCGCCGTCGCGCGCGGCCGCCTCGCCGGTGTCCAGTTTCACCCGGAGCGCAGCGGCAGCGACGGCCTCCGGCTCCTGGCCGGGTTCGTCGCCCTCGCGGCGCGCCGGCGGGACCGCCCGGCCGGGGCGCTCGCGGTCGGAGCGCCCGCACCGTGCTGACCGTGCGCGTGATCCCGTGCCTTGACGTGGCGAACGGGCGGGTGGTCAAGGGGACCCGATTCGTGGACCTCGTCGACGAGGGCGACCCGCCCGAGCTCGCCGAACGCTACGCGGCGGAAGGCGCCGACGAGATCGTCTACCTGGACATCTCGGCGGCACCCGAGGGTCGCGGCACCCTCCGCGACATCGTGGAACGCACGGCGCGCCGGGCGTTCGTGCCGTTGACCGTCGGGGGTGGCGTGCGAACGGTCTCCGAGATGCGCGATGTCCTTCGCGCCGGTGCCGACAAGGTCTCTCTCAACACGGCCGCGGTCGCCGCGCCCGACCTGGTCCGTCGCTGCGCCCGGCGGTTCGGCTCGCAGGCGGTCGTGGTCGCGATCGACGCCCGCCGCGCCGGCGAGCCCGGGGCTGCACCGGCGTGGGAGGTGGTGGTGAAGGGTGGCCGCGCGGCGACAGGCCTGGACGCGGTCGCCTGGGCGATCCGCGCGGCGAGCCTCGGCGCCGGAGAGCTGCTGGTCACCTCGATCGACCGCGACGGAACCCAATCAGGGTTCGACACCCAGCTCCTGCGCGCGATCAGCGACCGCGTGGAGGTGCCGGTCGTCGCCTCCGGGGGCGCCGCCGGCCCGGCCGACTTCGTGGCGGCCGTGCGCGACGGCGGGGCGGCGGCCGTGCTCGCCGCCTCGATCTTCCACCGCCGGCGCTATTCGATCGCCGACGTGAAGGCCGCCATGGCCGCCGCCGGGTTGCCCGTTCGCCTGGCCTCGGGGGCCGCGGCGTGAACGCCACGGGCCTTCCTTCGCAAGCCGGCCGGTTCCGGGGCGGCGACATCCGCTACGACGCAGCCGGGCTCGTGCCGGTCGTCGTGCAGGACGTCGCCGACGGCCGGGTCCTGATGCTGGCGTGGGCGGACGCGGAGGCCGTCGCCGCGACGCTCGCGACCGGCGAGGTGCACTTCCATTCCCGCTCGCGCGGGAGCCTGTGGCGGAAGGGCGAGTCGAGCGGGAACGTCCTGCGGCTGATGGAGCTCGCCCTCGACTGCGACGGCGACGCACTCCTCGCCACCGTCGAGCCGGCCGGGCCAACCTGCCACCGCGGAGAGCGGAGCTGCTTCGACGCCACCGGGACGGCGGCCACCCGACCGGCTCCGACAAGCGAGGGGTTCGCCTGGCTCGACACCCTGTGGGCAACGATCGTCGACCGCGCGACGAGCCGGCCACCCGGCTCGTACACGGCCCGGCTCCTGGACCAGGGCGTGGACGGCGCCGCCCGCAAGGTCGTCGAGGAGGCGACCGAGGTGCTCATGGCGGCCAAGGACGACGCCGTCGCCCAGGCGAACGGCATCGATCGATCGGCAACGCGCGATGCGCTGGCCGGCGAGGCCGCCGACCTGCTCTACCACGCCCTCGTCCTGCTGGCAGAGCGCGGCCTCGCCCCGGGGGACGTCATCGCGGTGCTTCGCCGGCGCAGCACCGGCTGAGGCCCGATCGCGCCTGTACTTCCTCAGGGGAGCTCGTGGTGGGCCCGGCAGCGCGCCTCGTAGGTCTCGCGGCGGGGCGTCGGCGAGTCGGTCGCGAGGCCGCCCACGACGACGACGGGCTCGTCGGCGCCCGCCGGCCGGCCATCGATCAGGCGCTGGGTCCGGGTTGCCTCCTCGCCGCAGACGGTGCAGATCGCCGACAGCGAGGTGATCCCGTCGGCAATCGCCATGAGGCTCGGCATCGGTCCGAACGGGCGGCCGCGGAAGTCGGTGTTGAGGCCGCAGCAGACCACCGTCCGGCCGGCCCCGGCGAGCTGTTCCACGACCTCGACAAGGCCGTCCGGAAAGAACTGCGCCTCCTCGATCGCGATCACGTCGGCCCAGGCGTCCTTGGCGAGCGTCTCGATCTCCGCCGGGTCGTGGACCGCCTTCGATTGGAACGCGGCGCCCGAACGGCTGCGCACCACCTCGAGCTCGGTGCGGTCGTCGATCGTCGGGCGCACGAGCAGGATCCTGCGCCGCGCGATCTCCGCTCGTCGCAGGAGCCGGAGGAGCTCGTCGGTCTTGCCACTGAACATGCAGCCGGAGATGACCTGGACGTGGCCGCGCGCAGACACGGTCATGGCCTCCCCAACCCCCGCACGAGCAGGCGCTGGTCGCGTTTGCCGCGTCGCACCAGGAGATAGCGTCCGGCCAGCAGGTCGTCCTCGGAGAATGTTGCGGCGGGATCCCTCACGGGGATCCCGTTGACGTGGACCCCGCCCTGCTCGACGAGCCTTCGGGCCTCGCCGCGCGACGGCGCTGCTCCGGCGCGGACGAGCAGGCTGACGACGTCAGCGGGAGCCTCGCCCTCGGGCCACGGCGCCGATGGGATCTCGGCCGCGAGATCCGCAAGGGCCTGGGCGTCGGCGGTCGTCGGGTCGCCCCCGAAGAGGATCGCGCTGACCCGCGCCACGCGCTCGGCCGCCCCCCGGCCGTGGGTCGTCTCGGTGATGTCACGCGCCAGGGCGAGCTGGGCCGAGCGCCGGTCGGGCGAAGCCGCGTGCTCGGCCTCCAGCTCCTCGATGCGTCCTCGGTCGAAGTGGGTGAACCAGCGCAGGTAGACGCCAACGTCGCGGTCGTCGGTGTCGATCCAGTATTGGAAGAAGCGGTAGGGGGACGTCAGGGAGGCGTCCAGCCAGACCGACTCCCCGCCCTCGGTCTTGCCGAACTTCGTCCCCGAGGGCGACAGCAGGAGCGGGTACGCCAGCCCGTGGGCCGGATCCCGCTGCCCGTCGCCCGCGCGGGCCGTTCGCCGGATGAGCTCGAGCCCGGCCGTGATGTTGCCCCACTGGTCGGCCCCGCCGCACTGCAGCTCGACGCCGTGCGAGCGGTGCAGGTGGGCGAAGTCGGCCGCCTGCAGGAGCATGTAGCTGAACTCGGTGAAGGAGAGGCCCCGCGACATCCGGGCCTGGACGGAGTCCTTCTCGAGCATGTAGGGGACCGTGAAGTGCTTCCCGACGTCGCGCAGGAAGTCCAGGAGCCGGAACTCGCCGAGCCAGTCGAGGTTGTTCACCACGATGGCCTGGCCGGCGCCCGGCGCGAAGTCGAGATACCGGGCCAGCTGATCCCGGATCGCGTGGACGTTGGCCTGCACGGCCGACCGGTCGAGGAGCGGCCGCTCCGCGGAGCGGCCCGACGGATCGCCGATGAGGCCGGTAGCACCCCCAACCACGGCCACCGGTCGGCCCCCTGCTCGCTGCAGGCGCATGAGCCCGTAGATGGGCACGAGGTGGCCGACGTGGAGCGAGTGGAACGTGGGGTCGAAGCCGTTGTAGGCGCGAATCGGCTCGTTCGTTGCCAGGCGGGCCTCCAGGCCCTCGGTGACGTCGTGGACGAGCCCGCGCCAGCGGAGGTCGGCCAGCAGCTCGGAGAGGCGCGCCACGCTCACAACGTCACACCCGGCTGGGCGCACGCGTCGAAGCAACCCGGGGGCACCGAACGGGGATCCATGACCGCTATGCTATCGTGACCGACGACATGCAGACCAGCCTCGCGCGACGGCAGCGCCGTCGGCGGAATGGTGGCCGGCAGCCTTCGACCGGCAGGCGTGCCGTCGCCGGCATCGCGATCGCCATCCCCCTCTTCCTGTTCGCATCCTTCCTCCTCGCGGGCCTCGTCGCCTTCGCCGGGGCCGTGAGCGCGTTCTCGTACTACAGCCAGGGGCTGCCGGACCCCAAGGCGGTCTTCGGCAACATCAAGTTCGACCAGGAGACCAGCGTCTACGACCGGACCAACAAGGTCCTCCTCGCCACCTTCGCCGTCGAGCGCCGCGACGTCGTGACCTTCGACGAGATCTCGCCCGCCGTCATCGACGCCGTGACCTCCGTCGAGGACAAGACGTTCTGGGCGAACGCCGGCTTCGATCCCGTGGGCATCGTGTCGGCGGCGATCGACACCCTCTCCGGCAGGTCCCGGGGCGCCTCGACGATCACCCAGCAGCTCGTCCGGAATCGCCTGCTCCCCGACTCCGCCTTCACCTCCACCTACGAGCGCAAGATCCGCGAGATCATCCAGTCGATCCGCCTGACCCAGGCGTTCGCCGGACCCGACGGCAAGAAGCAGATCATCACCGCCTACCTCAACGACAACTTCTACGGCAACAACAGCTACGGCGTGGCGGCCGCGGCACGCGGCTACTGGGGGATCACCGACCTCCACAAGCTGACCCTGGCCCAGGCCGCGATCCTCGCCGCCATCCCGCAGTCCCCTACCGACTTCGACCTCATGCGAAACGCGGTCGAGCAGCAGCTTCCCAACGGCGCCACACAGCTGGTGGTCCCGTCCGACTCTGCGATCGTCCAGCGCCGGAACATGATCCTGGGTCTGATGCGGACGCGGTCGGTCCTGACGGCCGGGCAGTACTCGGCCGCGGACTATGACCAGGCGATCAACGAGCCCGTCGTGCTCACCCCGCCCCAGACGCGCCCGATGCTGGCACCCCACTTCGTCCTGCAGGTGCGCCACGAGCTCGGTTCGATCCTCTGCGGTCCGACCGCGGCGGACACCTGCCCGGCGGTGGACACGGGCGGCTACCAGGTCACCACGACGCTCGACTGGCGGCTCCAGCAGATGGCCGAGAAGTGGACGGAGGCCGGTGCCCGGGCGCCCAACGTCAGCGACACCGCCGGCTACCTCAAGAGGCTCGGCATCCCGTACCAGCCGTGGATCGCCAACATGAAGGGCAAGGGCGTCCAGAACGCCGCCCTCGCCGCGATCGACTACCGGACCGGCCAGGTCTACGCCTACACCGGGAGTGCGGGCTTCTATCTCACCGGCAACCGCAAGTTCCAGCCCCAGTTCGACGTCCTGGCGGACGGCTGGCGCCAGCCCGGATCCGCCTTCAAGCCGATCAACTACGTGATCGGCATCGACGACCGGACGCTCACCGCGGCGTCGATGTTCATGGATGTCTCGACGAACTTCGGGGGCGGCTGGACGCCGACGGACGCGGATCACCTCGAGCGTGGCCCGCTGCGCCTGCGCGAGGCGATCCAGGTGTCGCTCAACATCCCGGCCATCAAGGCCGCCGTCCGGATCGGCCCCGACCGGGTCTTCGAGCGGGCGCAGGACCTGGGCATCCAGTGGCAGAGCGATACGAATCCTGGCGGCGCGTCAATCGCCATCGGCACGCTCGAGCTGCACATGATCGACCTGATCAGCGCCTATGGCGCGATCGCGAACAGCGGCGTGCTCGCCCCGCGGACGACGATCCTGCAGGTCCAGGACGCGCAGGGCAAGACGATCTGGCCGCTGCACGCCGCCGCCCCGGCAGGCAAGCCAGTCGTCAGCGCACAGGCGGCGTTCATCATGACCGACATCCTGGCCGGCAACACGGACCCCGCCCAGAACCCGTTCTGGAGCAAGCGGGCCATCTACGACGGGACCAAGCGGCGGCCGGCGACCCTGAAGACGGGTACCACGGACGCGACCAAGGACCTGACCGCGGTCGGCTTCCTCGCACCGCCAGCCGATCCGAAAGCGCCGGCGCTCGTCGTCGGGGCCTGGATGGGCAACAGCGACAACTCCGCGCCGCCGAACGGCGTCGTGTCACTCGAGTCCGCGGCATCGCTCTGGCAGTCGTTCCTGACGCAGGCCAGCAAGGGCATGCCGATCGCCACCTTCCGCAAGCCGCCGGGCGTCGTGCAGGTCGCGGTGGACGCCTACAGCGGCATGCTGCCGGGCCCCTTCACCACCAGGAAGGTCAACGAGTGGTTCATCCAGGACTCCGTCCCCCGCCAGGTGGACAACACGAAGGTCGGGATCGAGGTCGACAAGGCGACCGGCGACCTCTGGCAGGATGGCTGCACCGGGCCGAAGGTGGTCCAGGGCTACCTGAACCTCTCGAACGTGGAGTCCGAGTTCCCCGGCTGGGCCAAGTACAACCAGAGCTGGATCTCCCGGGCCGCCCGCGGGGGCCGGGGCACGACCTACTTCTACGAGAACGGGGCCTGGAACCCGTACGGGCGCACCTGGGGAGCGCCGTTCGCGCCGACCAAGACCTGCACCATCCCGCAGCCCACCCCGTCCCCGGTCCCGTCCGGGAGCCCCGGCCCGAGCGACTCGCCACTGCCGCTGCCGCCGCCCGCGTAGCGCCCGGGGCTACATCCGGACGATCGTCGCGCCGTCTCCGCCCTCGCCGCGCTCGCCCGGCCGGACGTCGCGCACGAGCGGGTGGACCGCGGCCGATGCACGCACCGCGTCGCGAAGCGCGCCCGTCCCCATCCCGTGGATGATGGTGACCCGTTCGAGGCCCGCCAGCGAGGCGTCCTCCAGGTAGCGCCCGACCACCTCGAGCGCCTCCTCGACCCGCGCGCCTCGCACGTCGAGCGACGAAGCGATGGTTCGCGCCCGGTCCAGCCGCAGGCGTGAGATGCCCGAGGCGGCCTCGTCGGCGGTGCGCCGCCCGGGCCGGGCTGCCTCGTCGGCGTTCGTGGTCGCGGTCTCGAGGTCCTCCGTGGCGGCCGTCACCCGCATGCCGCCGACCTCGAGCGTCGCCCGCTTCCCTCCGCGTTCGAGGGCCACGATCCGGCCTTCCCAGCCGCGCGTCCGGCTGCGTGCACGCGCCCCGACGCGCCATTCGATCGGAAGCGCCGGGACGGCCGGGCCTGGCGCCGGCTCGGGCGCCGGAAGGCGGGCCAGCCGGGCATCGGCCTGCTCGACGATCTCGTCGAGGGCGGGAGCGGTCAGCGTCTCGCGCTCGAGGCGGCGGCGCGCACCCCGAAGGTCGGCCCGCAGGTCCTCGACGAGGCGTTCCGCGTCCGCCCGGGCGGCAGCGACCGCCTCGTCGCGCTCGCGGCGGGCGCGTCGTCGCTCCTCTTCGGCGACGCGCTGCGCGTCGGCCGCCCTGCTTTCCGCCGCCCGGGCGCGGTCGAGCGCCTCCCGGGCCGCCAGGTCGGCGGCTCGAATCGAGGCGAGCGTCTCCTCGAAGGCCTGCTGACCCTCTGACAGCCGCGAGCGGGCCTCCGCGACGATGTCAGCCGGGAGGCCGAGCCGCTCGGCGATCGCGAATGCCTGGCTGCCGCCGGGGAGCCCCGTGCGCAGCCGATAGGTGGGAGAGAGTGTCTCGAGGTCGAACTCGACCGAGGCGTTCCGGACCTCCGGCGTCGTGTGGGCGTACACCTTCAGCTCGGCATAGTGGGTCGTGGCGGCGACCAGGGCGCCGCTGCGCAGGAAGTGATCCAGGAGCGCCTGCGCCAGCGCCGAGCCCTCCGTCGGGTCGGTTCCCGCGCCGAGCTCGTCGAGCAGGACGAGGGTGGCCGGCCCGGCGGCGGCCACGATCCGGACGATCGAGCGCAGGTGGCCCGAGAAGGTCGAGAGGCTCTGCGCGACCGACTGCTCGTCCCCGATGTCGGCGAAGACGTCGCCGAGGACCGGCAGCCGGCTGCCCGGGTCGGCCGGGACGTGCAATCCGGCCTGGTGCATCAGGACGAGCAGGCCGATGGTTCGCAGGGTGACGGTCTTCCCGCCCGTGTTGGGACCGGTCACGACGAGCGCCCTGAAGTCGGCTCCAAGGTCGACGTCGATGGGCACGACGCGTCCGACGAGGCCCGGGTGGCGGGCGCCCTTGAGGCTGATCTCGGGGCGTCCCGAGGTCTCGGCGCGCGTCGCATCCATCTCCTCCGCGAGGCGCGCCTTGGCGCTCCAGAAGTCGAAACGGGCGAGGGCCTCGAGCATCTCGCGCAGGAGCTCGGCCTGGCTGCCCACGAGCGCGGAGAGCTCGTCGAGGATCCGGTCCACCTCGGCAGCCTCCGCGAGCTGCGACTCGCGCCATGCATTGCCCAGCTCGACCGCGATCAGGGGCTCCACGAAGAGCGTCTGGCCGCTGCCCGACGCGTCATGGACGATCCCCTTGACCCGGCCGCGCGCCTCCGCGCGGACGGGGACGACGTAGCGACCGTTGCGGAGCGTGACGATCGGGTCCTGCAGCGCCGGACCGAGCTCGCTGGAGTGGACCAGCTGCTCGAGGCGCGAGCGGAGCCGCTCATAGGCGATTCGGGTCGCCCGGCGCAGCCCGCCGAGTCGGGGCGACGCCGTGTCGAGGAGCTCGCCGGTCGGATCGAAGCTGCGCTCGAGCACGGATCGCAGGCCGGGCAGCGGATGGAGCGTGCGGGCAAGGTTGCCCAACAAGGGCCGTCGATCCCCCGCCAGGACGTCGCGGAGCCGGCCGGCAGCCTCGAGCGTCTGGGCGATCGCGGCGAACTGGGCAGCGTCCAGCCTGCCCCCGCGGGCCGCGCGCTCGACGGCTGCCCCGATGTCGTGCGCGCCGCCGATGCCGGCGCTTGGATGCTCCGCGAGGAGCGCCCGGACCTGGCTCGTCTCTTCGAGGCCGATCTCGACGAGCACGGGGTCCGCCTGCGGGAGCAGCGTCTCCGCCAGGCGCCGTCCCGGCGCGAATCCGGTCGCCGCAGCCAGCCGCTCGCGGACCAGCGGGAACTCGAGGAGCGCGACCGACTTCGGGTCCATCAGGCGGAGCCGGTCCCCGCGGCGGCCAGCCTGAAGCGCCACGGCCGGTCCGCCCAGCCCGGACCGGCGTACGCCACGCCGATGCGGGGGCCGGCGAGGATCGCGACCGGCTCGTCGCCCGGGCGCGGCTCGAGGCGCAGAGGCGCGTTCGCGACGAGCAGATCGAGCCCATCGTGGGTCGCGTCCACGCCGAAGGCCGCGGCCAGGTTGCCAGGACCCGTTGCGAGACGGGCATCCGCCACGCGCCCAAGTCGGCGGGTCGCGGCGTCCGGGGCGTCCCGATCCACGTGTCGCGTGGCGATCGCCCGCGCCACGCGGGCGGCGCGCATCGCCTCGACTCCAGCGAGCGGGCGCGCCGCGCGCAGCAGCACGGCCGCGGGCCGGCCCGGCGGCCCGACGACGACATTCAGACAGGTGTGCATGCCGTAGACACGGTACACGTAGGCACGACCGGGTGGACCGAACATCGTCGCAGCACGGGATCGCGGCCCGAAGCGAGCGTGTGAGGCCAGGTCCTCGGGCCCGTCGTAGGCCTCGACCTCGACGATCTGCCCGACACGGAGGCTCGTCCCGTCGTCGCGGAGGAGGCGCGCACCGAGGAGCCCGCGCGCCGCCTCGAGGACCGAGCCCGCCAGGAGGTCGCGGAGAGGCGACCCGCTCAGGGGTACATCTCGCGCAGGTCGGACGGCGCGATCCATCCGAACAGCGCGAAGAAGAGCGGGATCAGCGACGACCGATACAGGTCGACGATCTGCGACCCGTTGTAGAACTCGTAGATCCGGTGGAGGAGGTCGACCTGGCGCGGGCCGGGAACGGCGCTCGGCAGGTGGTAGTAGGAGTCGAACACGAGGATGAGGATCCCGATCAGGAGCAGCGCCTGGATGGCGCCGAGAATCCCGCCGACGACCTCGTCGAGGACCGTCGCACGCCCGAAGACGGTCGTCCGCTTGTAGAACGTCTGGACCGCGATCGAACCCAGGATGTAGATCACGAGGAAGCTCAGGCCGAAGGCGATCATGTACACGTACGCCTGCGGGAGGTCGGACCAGTAGCCCGCGAGCCACGCCCCGAGCGGATCGCGGAGATTCATCGCCAGGAGGAGCGACACCAGGCAGATGGCCAGCCCGAGGAGCCGCCGGACGGTCCCCTGCACGTAGCCGACGACGAAGAAGCCCGCGACGAAGAACGCGGCCAGGATGTCGAACAGGTTGAGTCCCTGGATGAACGCGACGACGTCCACGCAGCCTCCGGTCCGGGCCCCCGCGCGGGACCCACGCGTACCGAACTCGCCGCCTGCGCTCGGCGACCGTGCCTCACTGTACGCTCCCGCTTACCGTGGCCGCAACCGGGAATGGCGCGCCGCCGCAACGCGGACGGGGTTCAGGCCCGGAGACGGCCACCGTGGGCGGCGAAAACGGCGGCGACGAGTCGGTCCACGACCTCCTCGACCTCGAAGTCGCCCAGGAGTCGTTCGTCGTGGCGAACCTCGAGGCGCCACGCAAGGCTCTTCTCGGACGCGGCGAGGGGGGCACCGCGGTAGACGTCGAAGAGGCTCAGGGAGCGCAGGAGATCTCCGCCGGCGCTCCGCAGGGTGGCCGCCACGGCACCGGCCGGGACGTCGCCGGGGACGACGAGGGCCACGTCGCGCTCGACCCCAGAGTGCCGCGCGACACCCGCTGCGCGGGCGGGCCGCAGGCCGCCGGCGTCCAGACCCTCTATCGCCAGCTCGCCGACGACGACGTGCTCGTTGCGCAGGTCCCATGCGTCGGCGACATCCGGGTGGATCTCGCCGACGAGGCCCGCAAGGCGGCTCGCCACGACGGCTCGCGCCGAGCGCCCGGGGTGCAGCGGGGCGCCGTCCTGATGGACCGCGAACGTGGGCTCGGCGGCGTCGATGACGCGCGCGACGAGAGCCGCGATCGACTTGGCGTCCTCGACGTCCCAGGGCCGGCCCGGCCGGCTCCATGTGCGCGGCGAGGCAGCGCCAGCCAGCAGGAACCCGAGGCGCCACCACTCGGCTGGGGTGCCGTCGCTGCGACGTGCGTAGCCCTTGCCGACCTCGAAGATGGCCGCGTCGAGGATTCCGTGCCGTTCGTTCGACGAGAGCACGTCGAGGAGGTTCCCGACGAGCCCGGCCCGAAGCACCGCGTGGCGCTCGGAGAGCGGATTTCGGGCCCGGATCGGAGGGCCGTCCACGCCATCGGCGCCGGCGACCCCGTCCGAGCCGTGGAGGGGCCAGGCCAGGACGGCGGCCTGGCCATCGGGCACGAGCGCCGGCGTGACCACCTCGGTCAGGCCGGCACCCGCGAGCGCGCGCCGGATGGCGTCACGGCGTTCGAGCGGGTTCGGCCGGTAGTGCGGCATCGCGGTGTCGGGCGTCTTGGTGGGCACCACGTCATAGCCCCGGACGCGCGCGATCTCCTCGGCGATGTCGGCCTCGATGTGGAGGTCGCCGCGCCAGGTGGGGACGACCGCCTCGAGGGCGGGTTCGGCGGCCGTCACCGCGAGCGGCTTCTTGCCGGCGGCCACGGGGATCGTGATGCCGGCGGCCGCCGGTTCGACGTGGATCCCGACTCGGCTCAGGAGTGATGTCTGCTCCGCGGCGTCGAAGGAGGTGCCGAGAAGCCGGTTGACCCGCCCTGGCCGGAACGCGATTCTTGCCTCGTGGGGTTCGGAGGGCGCGGTGTCGACGCGCCCAGGGGCAGCTTCGCCCCCGGCCCACACGATCACCAGCTCCGCGACGCGATCCGCCCCCGTACGTGCAAGGCGCGCCTCCTGGCCCTTCTCGAAGCGCAGGCTCGCCTCCGAGCGAAGCGCGTACCGGAAGGCGGTTCGGCGAACACTCACCGGGTCGAAGATGGCCGACTCGATGATCACGTCCCGGGTGCTGTCGGAGACCTCGGACGAGGCGCCTCCCATGACGCCGGCGATCGCGAGGGGCCCCCGGGCGTCGGCGATGAGGAGCGTTTCCGGCACCAGGTCGCGCTCGACGTGGTCGAGCGTCTCGAGGCGTTCGCCGGCCCCCGCGAGGCGGACGAGCAGGCCGGCGCGGCCCGAGGCGTCGGCCGCGACAGCCGCCGAGTCGAATGCGTGGGTCGGCTTGCCCAGCTCCAGCATCACGTAGTTCGTCGCGTCAACGACGTTGTTGATCGGCCGCAACCCGGCCGCGAGGAGGCGCATCTGGACGCGATCCGGCGACGGTCCGATCGTCACCCCGCCGATCCAGCGGCCGACGAACCGCGGGCACAAGGCGGGATCGTCCACCCGCACGGTCAGCCGATCCCCCGCCCCGGCGACAGGTCCCTCGAGAGGACCCTTCCCGGGGAGCCGGACAGCCGTGCCGGTCACCGCGGCCACCTCGCGCGCGAGCCCGACGAGGCACAGGGCGTCCCCCCGGTTGGGCTTGACGTCCACGTCGAGGACGACGTCGCCGTAGAGCTCGGCGAGCGGAACACCGACCGGCGTGTCGGCGGGCAGGACCAGGATCCCGGCGGCGTCGGCCGTGAGCCGCAGCTCGTCGCCCGAGCAGAGCATGCCGTCGCTGACGACGCCCATCTTCTCGGTCCGCTCGATGGCCCGGCCCCCGGGAAGCAGCGCTCCCGGCAGCGCGACGGGCACGCGCTGGCCGGCGGCGATGTTCGTGGCGCCGCAGACGATCTGGAGCACCTCGTCGCCGACGCGCACGCGGGTCAGGGACAGACGGTCGGCCCGCGGGTGCGGTACCACCTCCAGCAGCTCGCCGGTGACGACCCCGCGCCAGTCCGTTCCCCAGTGCTCGAGACTCTTGACCTCCATGCCAAGGAGCGTCAGGCGCTCGGCGAGCTCCTCCGGTTCGAGCTCGACGTCCACGTAGTCGCCAAGCCAGGAGAGCGGCACCCTCATCGGAACTGCCCCAGGAATCGCAGGTCGTCCTCGAGGAAGACCCGGATATCGGTGATCCCATGGCGTAGCATCGCGATCCGCTCCACACCCATGCCGAACGCGAAGCCCTGGAAGCGCTCGGGGTCGATCCCGCCGTACTGGAGGACGACCGGGTGCACCATCCCCGCCCCCAGGATCGTCATCCAGCCGGTCCTGCCGCAGGCCGGACAGCCGGTACCCTCCGCACACGAGGCAGCCGATGTCGAAGGCGACCGACGGCTCCGTGAACGGGTAGTAGCCGGGCCGGAAGCGGGTCGCGGTCCCCTCCCCGAACATGGCGTGGGCGAACTCGACAAGCTGGCCCTTGAGGTCCGCGAGGCTCGTCCCCTCGTCGACCATGAGGCCCTCGACCTGGAAGAACTCCGACGCGTGGGAGGCGTCGGTGGCCTCGTAGCGGAAGCAGCGGCCCGGGAGCAGCGCCCGGATCGGCGGCTGCCTCGGCGTGCATGACCACGATCTGGCCAGGCGAGGTGTGGGTGCGCAGAAGGCCGCCGTCGATGTCGACGTACATGGTGTCCCAGAGGTCCCGGGCCGGGTGGTCGGGCGGGATGTTCAGCATCTGGAAGTTGGTGACATCGGTCTCGACCTCGGGGCCCTCGTAGGAGACGAACCCGAACTGGCCGAAGATCTCGGCGATCCGGTCGATGGTCTCGAGGATCGGGTGCAGCGAGCCGCGCGCGAGCACGCCCGCGGGCGCCGTGACGTCGACCGTCTCCGCCGCGAGCCGGGCGGCGAGGGCGGCGCTGCCGGCGTTCGCGCGCGCCTCCGCGATCGCGGCCTCGACGGCCCCGCGAACCTCGTTGACCACGACCCCGACCCGCGGCCGGTCCTCCACGGGAAGTCCCCCGATGCCGCGCATGAGGCCCGACAGCGCGCCGCTCTTGCGCCCGAGGTAGTGGAGGTCGAGCTCGTCGAGCGCGGCGAGGTCGTGCAGCCGCGGCGATCCGGGGCAGCGCCTCGTCGCGGAGGTCGCGGAGCTGGGCGGTGAGCGTCGCGAGGTCCACGATCGGGTGCGCCGCCTCCAGTGCTCTTCCCGGAATCACGGACCCTCGCGATGCCCGGGCACGCGAGGGTCCCGCTGCGTGGTTCGATGGCCGGGCTGGGCCCAGCCGCCGTCAGGCCGTGCGAGCCGCCTCGACGATCTTCCCGAACGTGGCGTCGTCACGGACGGCGATGTCGGCGAGAATCTTGCGATCGAGCGCGATGTCGGCCCTCTTCAGGCCGCTCGACGAGGTCACGGTAGGTGACGCCATGAGCGCGTGCCCCGGCATTGATCCGGATGATCCACAGCTGGCGCATGTCGCGCTTGCGAACCTTGCGGTCGCGCGTTGCGTACGCCAGGGCGTGGAGGAGCGCCTCGTGGGCTGGCTTGACGAGCCTGCTGCGTGTCCCCTTGCGACCCTCGGCCGCGTTCAGGAGCCGCTTGTGGCGGCGATGGGCGGTGACGCCCCGCTTGACGCGTGCCATGGCTCAGCCCTTCTTGAGGTAGGGCAGGAGCCGCGCGACCTGGTCGGCATGCTCGGGCCCGATGAGCGACTTCCCGGCGTAGCGCCGCGTCCGCCGCGACGACTTCAGCTCGAGGTGGTGGCCACGCCAGGACTTCACGCGGATCGGCTTCCCGCTGCCGGTCACCCCGATCCGCTTCTGGCTGCCCTTGTGCGTCTTCAGCTTCGGCACGCCGGCCTCACTCTCCCATGCTCGCGGGCTCAGCGCCCACTGCGTCGATCGCGGCCGCCGGAGCGGCTCCCTCGGCCGCCGTCGCGAGTGCCTTCTCGGCGTCGGGCTTGTCGCCCGCCGCGGCTTCTCGTGGCTTCGGCTTGTGGGACGACGCGATCGTGATATGCATCGACTTGCCCTCGAGGAGCGGCGCTCGCTCGATGACACCATGGTCCTTCACCAGGTCGGCGAACCTCAGGAGCAGCTCCCGCCCGAGGTGCGGGTGCGTCAGCTCGCGACCGCGGAACTGGACGGCCACCTTGATCCGGTCTCCGGCCTCGAGGAACTCGATCGCCCGGCGCACCTTCGTGTCGAAGTCGCCCTGGCCGATCTTCGGCTTCAGGCGGATCTCCTTGAACTCGACGGACCGGGACTTCCGCTTCGCCTCCTTCTCGCGTTTGGCCAGCTCGTACTTGTACTGGCCGTAGTCGAGCAGTCGGGTCACGGGCGGCGAGGCCGTCGGAGCCACCTCGACGAGGTCGTAGCCGCGCTCCTGTGCCATGCGAAGGGCGTCCAGCGTGGGCATGACGCCCATCTGGTTGCCGTCCTCGTCGATCACCCGGACCTGAGGGATCCGGATCATCTGGTTGACACGCAGCTCTCGGCTTATGGTCGGCCCCTTCGCGCTCTCGAGATTCCTGGACGCCCCCGAACGGCGTGCAAGCGCACGCGCGAGCCGGGCGCGGTTCGCCGGCGGAGAATAGCACACCCCGCCCAGCCCGGAGCCCGGCGCGGTCCCCCGCGCCGGCTCCCTGCCAGGCCGATCAGTCGGGCCTCCGCGCGGCTGCCTCGGCGGCGAGCCGGTCGGCCAGCGCCTCCCATGCCTCTGGTGGCAGCTGCTCCCCGGCGCGCGTGCGCGGCGCCGCGGTGCGGGCCTCCGCCTCGCGATCCCCGAGGACCAGCATGTACGGGACCTTCTGCTCCTGGGCCAGGCGGATCTTGTTCTGCATTCGGCCGTCGGAGACGTCGACCTCCGCGCGCAGGCGCCTCGAGCGGAGGACCCCGGCCAGCTCGGCGGCGGCGTCGAGGTGGCGGTCTGCGATGGGGATGACGACTGCCTGGACGGGGGCGCACCAGAGCGGGAACGCCCCGGCGAAGTGCTCGACCAGGACCCCGATGAAGCGCTCGAGCGAGCCGTAGATCGCGCGGTGGATCGCCACGGGGCGCTGCTGGTGCCCGGTCTCGTCGACGTACCAGAGATCGAAGCGCTCCGGGAGCATCACCCGGTCGACCTGGATGGTGGCCGTCTGCCATTCGCGTCCGAGAGCGTCGGTGATCTGGATGTCGATCTTGGGGGCGTAGAACGCCCCATCCTTGGGCTTGACGCGGTATTCGAGCCCCGATCGATCGAGCTCGGCGCGCATGACGGCCTCGGTCGCATCCCAGGTAGCCACGTCGCCGAGAGCCTTATCCGGCCGGGTCCCGAAGGTCAGCGTGGGCGTGAGGCCGAACCACGAGTACGCCTCGCGGATCTCCCCCATCAGGCCCTCGATCTCGGGCCCGATCTGGTCCGGTCGAACGTAGATGTGGGCGTCGTCGGTCACGAAGTGGCGGACCCTTGTCAGCCCGGACAGGACACCCGACCGCTCATAACGATGCAGGACGCCGTACTCCGAGAGGCGCAGCGGCAGGTCACGGTACGAGCGAAGGCGGCTGCGGTAGACGAACGTCGACTCCGGGCAGTTCATCGGCTTGAGGCTGAAGGTCTGGTCCTCGGACTCGACGAGGAACATGTTGTCGCGGTAGTGGTCCCAGTGTCCGGACTGCTCCCAGAGCTTCTGGTGGACGAGCGGCGGCGTGTAGATCTCGTCGTAGCCGCGGCGCTCCTGGAGCTCCCGCATGGCATCCCGCAGCGTCTGGTAGAGCCGCCAGCCCTTGGGATGCCAGAAGACCATACCCGGAGCGACATCGTGGAAGCTGAAGAGGTCGAGGCGGGCCCCCAGCTTGCGGTGGTCGCGCTTGCGCGCCTCCTCGCGGCGCCACAAGAACTGGTCGAGAGCCTCCTGCGACTCCCAGACGGTCCCGTAGATCCGCTGGAGCATCGGGCGCTTCTCGTCGCCGCGCCAGTAGGCGCCCGCAACCGACAGGAGGCGGAATGGGCCGATCTCGGCGGTGGTGCCGAGGTGGGGACCCTTGCAGAGGTCGCTGAACGAGCCATGGTCGTAGAACGTCGTGACGGGAGCGGGTTCCCCGACGGACGCGGCACGCGCTGCGAGATCGTCCAGGATCTCGACCTTGTAGGGCTGCCCAGCGGCCAGGGCTGCCGCCCGCGCCTCGTGGAACGGCACCTCGCGGCGAATGAATGGGTGGGCGGCGGAGACGCTCTCCGCCATCCGGGACTCGATCGCCGCAAGGTCGTCTGGTGTCAGGGGCCGCGGAAGCTGGAAGTCGTAGTAGAACCCGTTCTCGATCGCCGGGCCGATCCCAAGCTGCGCGTCGGGGAAGATCGCCTGCACCGCCTCGGCCATGACGTGGGCCGTGGAGTGGCGCATCGCGTCGATCGGGGCGTGTGCGCCGGCATCGAGCATCTCGTCGGCCGAACCGCGCTCCGGCGCTTCGAGCGCCTCCTGGATCTCCGCCTGATCGTCGCTCATCGAACCTCCTCCGGCAACGCAAAGCCCCTCGCCCAAGCAGGACGAGGGGCCGATGCCTCCCGCGGTTCCACCCGCCTTCGCCGTCCCGGCGGTCACCGGCGGCGCTCTCGTGGCCGCGCTAACGGGCGGATCCCGGGCCGGTTCGCCGGCCGCTCACGGGTGGTGCCGCGCCGCGGAGGCTGAAGCGGGTCTCAGCCGATGCCCGCCGCTCTCTGGTGCCCCGGTGCCGGCGCGGCGCGTCCCGCTCGACGCGCTATCTGGTGGGCGGTAGAGGACTTGAACCTCTGACCTCATGCATGTCAAGCATGCGCTCTAACCAACTGAGCTAACCGCCCGATGTTTTGGTGCTCCGCTAAAGCACAGACCCGGTGTTTCTCACGGCGAGGAATTGACGGAGGAACGGAACGCTGCCGGTCAAGCCCGCCATGGGCCCGCATTCTACGGCAACCGACGAGCTGGGCGTGCTCGTCGTGTCGCCGGTCTCTCGTGGCGCGCCGCCTGAGCCCCCGGACCATCGCGACCTACGCGACGAGCGTCGAGCAGCTGGCGGCATACCTCGACGCGCAGGGCATGCCGACCGCCGTCGCCGGCATCCGCCGGGAGCACGTCGAGGCGTTCATCGGCGACCTGTTGACTCGCCGGGCGCCCGGCACCGCGCACAACCGCTTCCGCGGCATCCAGGCGTTCTTTGTGTGGTGCGTCGAGGAAGGCGAGGTGCGCGAGTCGCCCATGGTGCACATGAAGCCTCCCCGGCTGCCCGAGGCTCCGCCGCCGGTCCTCCGAGACGACGACCTGCGGGCGATCCTCGCCGCCTGCGAGCGCGACAAGACGTACACCGGGCGCCGCGACGAGGCGATCCTCCGCGTCCTGATGGACACCGGCGCCCGTCGGGCCGAAGTGCTCGGGCTGCGCCGCGACGACGTTGACCTCGACACCGGCACGGTCCGCGTGATCGGTAAGGACAGCCGCACCCGCATGGTCGTCGTGGGACCCACGACCGTGCGCGCCATCGACCGCTACGTCCGGGCTCGCGCGAAACGATCCGACGCGGCCCTGACCTGGCTCTGGCTCGGGCGCAAAGGCCAGCTGCGTGAGACGGGCCTGGCCGAGCTCATCCGCGATCGGGCCAGTCAGGCCGGCGTCGCGGGGCGCATCACTCTGCACACGTTCCGGCACAGCTACGCACACGCCATGCTCGCGGGCGGGATGCAGGAAACCGACCTGATGGCGGTCGCCGGCTGGCGCCGCCGAGACATGCTGACCCGCTACGCGGCGTCGACGCGCCAGGAGCGGGCGCACAAGGCGGCCCGGGCGCTCTCGCCCGTCGACCGGCTCGCGGAGCAGAAGCGATGACGCCGGAGAGCCGACGAGAGCTGCTGCTGGCGACGATCGAACTGTCGGGAGCCGGCTACGCGCCTGGGTCGGCGGCGTTCGAGGTCGCAGCAGCCCAATGGGACGAGGTATCGGGCACTGTCTCCGGAGCACTCCTCGACGAGGATCGGCTTGTGGAACTCACGGTGAAGGTCATTCGCGTTACGGCCCGTGAACTCCGTGGGGTGGTTCAGAGGTACGGCCCAGGCGGCCCCGTGGTCGCGCTGTTTGACGAGCAGGCCGCCGCGCTCGCACAGGTCGCCGGACTCACCCGCAGCCGCACCATACGGACTCAAGCCGCCCACGACAAGGCAGAGCAGATCCGCGATCTAGCCGCCAAGGGTCTCTCTCAAGGCCAGGTGGCCGCCAAGACAGGCTTCACCCGCAAGACGGTGTACCGGGATTGGGCACGAGAGAAACCCTAGCCACTATGACGCGCGGCCCGCACTCCGGCCGCCGGGACCGCGCCGAGCCACTGGCGAGACCGACCCGCCCAAGCAAGGGAGGACGACCGATGCGTCGTCCGTTGGTGCTGCTCGCGGTCATCGCGGGCTTGTGCATCGCTGCCACGCCGGCTCTCGCCGGGTCGGTGTCGAACAGCAGCGGATCGAACATGACCGCGCAGGTCGTCTGGGGGACGGGCGACGAGAACGGCGGGGGTCACTACGGCGGGATCTACGGTGACATCGAGAGCTGGGGGACGGTGGTCGGCCTCCATGAGCAGGACGCGCAGGTGGTCACCTGCGACAACGGGACGCCAGGTGACCCATCGGACGACTACATGGGGTACGTCGGGACGTTCCGGGATGGTCAAGACGAGGGCGACGGCGCTGCCACCGTCGCCGCGAACCTCGGGGGCGCGCAGGTGACCGGCCACCTGACCATCACCACGGCGGAGGTCAACGACTGCCTCGGCACCTACGACGTGATCTCAACCGAGACGGGCGTGGCCGTGCTGCTCGACCTCCTGGCGATCAGCCAACCGACGCCCTCCGTCGATGTCAACAGCGAGCGTCTCGCCAGCGTCTACAACATGCATCAGAACATCCACACGATGTCGCGCTATGCGACCGGCACGGCAATGCTCGGGGGCGCGCCATATCACTTCGACTCCGGGTTGATCAGCCACAACCACTGGACCGACCACTACAACCAGCACTGACCAATCACGGCCCCGACCCCCGCTCCGCACCGGACGCTCCGTTCCGTTCGCCGGAATGGGAAGCGCACCGGGCGATCCGGGGGCCGTGACTTCGGCCGTTGACGCTGGCTGTGCCACGGTCATCCTCACGGCCAGCGGAGGCTCTGACACGCGGTGCACACCCCGGCCGCCGGGACCGCGCGACGTTGGAGGTGTGTCGTGGCTACATCCGAGCGCCACGAAGGTGGTCCGGTGAGTGGCGGGGTGCGCGTCGTCTCGGCGATCCCCCTGCTCGGAATGGCCGCGCTGGCGACGTGGGACGTTCTGCACAACTCCGACTGGACAGAGGTGGTGCTCCCCTTCGGCTCGCAGTACCGAGCCGACGTCTCCGCCGCATGTGTGCTCGCGGTGATCTGCTGGGCAGGCGGGCTGGGACTGCTGACACCGACCTCGGTCGGCCTGTGGCTTGGACGCCTCGGAGCCGCGGCGCTTCTCGTCCTGGGGGTCTACGTCGGGTGGGACAACGTCGTCACCTACGACGGGCCTGAGTCGTGGCGTGGGACCGCCATGATGTTCGCGGTGCCGGTGGCTGCGCTCTTGATCGCAACAGGGATCTGGATCCTGATCGCCCTCCGACCGAGCGCCGACGGCCGCGCCACGGCGGCCCCGCCGAGCGGGCCGGAGGCCTGACCGGCTCCGCGCCGGGCGCTCCGCTCACCTTGGAGGATGGGCCGCGCACGGAGGTCCGGTGCCGGGGGCGGTGCCAGGATGCGCGTGCCGAACGGCACTACCCGTTGGGATAGGTGACTTCCGGCAGGGATGGCGCACACTCCACCGACCGGGAGGGAGGCACGGAACCTTCGGGTTCCACACGCACGGCATCCCAGACGGTCGCCTTGATGTCGCGCACGGCCAATGGCGAGCCCGACCCTCCCTCTCGGGCGCATGGACGCCCAGGAAGGAGGGTCCACGTGACCTTCCCGTCGATCCCCAGGCGACTCGCCGCACTCGCGGCCATGTCCGCGCTCGCGGTCGCGCTCGGCACTTCTCCGGTGGTGGCCAGCCCCGTGGGCCACATGTCCCTCCCGTACGACTTCATCGACCCGTCCACGAGCCTCCCGGCCTTCCCGCCCATCGTCTGCAGCCACCACACGTACTCGCTCACGGCTGGGGACTTCATCTACGTCACCCGCGACCCGAGCAGCGCCGCGCACGTCACGGTCAACCACGCGTGGGCCAACGACGAGGCCGGTGCCTCGTACCACGTCGTCGGCGCGGAGACGTACAACGACCCCGGGGGCCGGTTCACGAGCAAGCTGATGTTCGTCCGTCCGGGTGGAGGGATTGCCGACAGCGTGAACGTCGTGTACCGGATGAGTCCCAACGGGCACGAGTTTGGGTTCGATCAAGGAACCTGCGCGTTCTGATATGACGGCCTCATGTCGGCCGCCGTCGCGACCACGCGCAAGCGTCTCGCTTCGACGGCCCGACGAGGCTGCGTTGATCCGCCCCTCTCCCTGCCGCGACCGTGCTCAGGCCGCTCCGTCCGCGGGATGGGACGCGCACCGGGCGACCGGGGGCCGGTTGCCTCTCGTCAACCCCCGCGTCCGGTAGCTGGGTGGCGAGCATCACGGGGCCATGACACGCGGTCTAAACCGGGCCGCCGGACCGCGCCGAGCCACGGGCGAGGCCGACCCGCCTCTCTCCTCGGAGGATCGATGCTTCGAATGCCTGTCGGCCCGTATCGTGACGGCAGCCAGAGCATTAGCAGTCTGGAAGGGAGGGGACCGGCGTGCCGGAGTTCAGCGTCAACCCAACGCGGTTCGATCCGTACAAGAACTTCAAGTTCCGGGTCAAGTGGGACGGGAGGTACGTCGCTGGCGTCAGCCGTGTCAGCGCACTGAGGCGCGTCACCGACGTGATCGAGCACCGCCAGGGCGGGGACCCGAACACCCTTCGCAAGTCGCCCGGCCTCACGCGATTCGACTCGGTAACCCTCGAGCGTGGCCTGACGCACGACCTCGAGTTCCAGGCATGGGCGAACAAGGTCTGGAGCCAACACGCGGGAGCCGGTGCCGAGGTCTCGCTCAAGGACTTCCGCAAGGACATCGTCCTGGAGCTGTACAACGAGGCGGGACAGCTCGTCATCGCGTACTTCCTCTACCGCTGCTGGCCGTCGGCGTACTCGGCGCTGCCAGACCTCGACGCCAACGCCAACGCCGTTGCGCTGGAGTGCCTGACAGTCGAGGTGGAGGGTTGGGAACGCGACCTGGCGGTCGTCGAGCCCGCTGAGCCAGAGTTCTCCGGGTCGGCCGGTCAGGGCACGGCATGAGTGCATGAGCGACGACCGCGAGCGCGCCTAGACCGACCTCCACGACACTGTGGCCCGGCTACCCGGCTCGGCTGTCGGACCTTGCCAATACCTCCGCGACGGGACGCGTTGGAACGTCTCGGCGATCGACCTGCGGCCACGGGGACGGCACGCGAGGCGGGAGGCGATCACTGCGACGGGGGGCGAGCGAGATCGCCGCTCTCGGGCGCTGGTGGCACGCCTCGCGGTCCGCGCGACTAGGTAGGATCGCCTATTGGGTCGACGAACGACCTGGGCCAGAATCGACATGGCTCCCGGCTCCGCACCGACCCACCGCTCCGCCTGCAGAGGGACGGGATGGGTCGAGCACCGCGCGTCCGGGGGCCTTCTTCCTGGTGCCAGCGAGAACCGATCCGTAGAACGCCCTATTTCCGTTGGCGCGGGTCGCGGCCTAGCCTAGTTCTCCGAGCCGAATTGTTCGGCGCCGAAGCATCACGGGAGGTACGCACCTTGTTCGCCCGACTGCTGGCGTGGGTTTGCCGCGACGAGGAGGGCCAGGGGCTCGCCGAGTACGCCCTGATCCTCGCCCTCATCGCCATCGTCGCGATCGTTGCCCTCATCTTCCTCGGCAATCAGGTCTCATCGATCCTCTCGACCGTGGGCAACTCCGTCTAGGACCAGTCGCGTCCCGATGCAAGAGCCGGTCTCTCATGGGGCCGGCTCTCTTCGTGTCCCCCGCTCGCGGGATGGGGACGCGCACAGGGCGTCCGGGTGCCTACGGCGCAGGTTGCGGGATCAAGATGGTGCTGCCGACCTGGAGCTTGTTCGGATTGGACAGCGTCGACTCGTTCGCTGCGGTCAAGTCTTCGACAGTCACGTTGAAGCGCGCGGCGATGCGGGCAAGCGTGTCGCCAGCCTGGATGACGTAGGGGCCGCATGCTTCCGTGTCGTAGTCGCCCTCATTCACGATCGCGAAGATCGAGTAGCCGTTCGCGTTGTACGCCGCGGCGACGACCGAGTAGAAGGTCGTCCCGTTCTTGCTCAGAGACTCGGCCACGCACCCTTCGCCGTCGCCCAGGCCCTGTTGCCAGGACAACTTGCCCGTGGACGCTGGCCCCTTCGCGAGCAAGACCAAGGCGTCGTTGGACAGCGTCGTGTGCTCCCGGAGACACGCTTCATCGCCGTGGTCACCTGCGGGGAAGCACTTCGTCACCCCGAACACGCGGATCTCGATCCCCTTCGTCCGCGGCTGCTCCCAGCTCAGGCGGGACACGCCATCCCCGCCTTCGCCGCAGCAGTCTTTGAAGCCGATCCCGCTCGGCTTCGGCGGCACGGGGACCGGCGCCGGCTTCGGCGTCAGCGCCGGCGTCGGCCTTGTGGTTGGGGTCGGAATCGGGGCGCTCGGCGGTCGCCGGCTGGCGCAGCCGCGACATGCTGAAACTCGACGCCCTCCGCCGCTGCCTGGTGCGCCGACCCGCCCTCACGCCACCCCTGATCGCTTCGCGATCGTTGGTTGCTGCGACGGGAGGCCCGCGGGAGCGGGCCTCCCGTCGCTTTGCGGGCGCCGATGGCCGGACTAGCGGATCCGAGTCGCGCTCGTCAGAGCTCGCGCTCCAGCAGGATCGGCAGCGGGACCGACGGCTGAGCGGCCGGCGAGTAGGAGGGGTGATGCGTCAGGTCGACGCTCGCCACGTACCAGCCCTGCTTGCCCATCTCGTTGAGGCGGTCGAGCAACTCGGAGAGGTGCATCTCTGGGTGCTCCTGAAACGGCATCCGCTCAATCCGGTACTCCACCGGCCGGGCCGTGGCGGTCTCCTTCTCCAAGAGCACCGGCAACGGGATCGACGGTTGCGCCGCCGGCGAGTATGAGGGGTGATGGGTCAGGTCGAGGCTGACCACCCGCCAGCCCTGCTTGCCCATCTCGTTGAGCCGGTCGAGCAATACGGTGAGATGGACCTCCGGGTGCTCCTGGATCGGGATCCGCTCGATCCGATACTCGACCTTCCGCGTCGAGACGATCTCCTTCTCGGTGACGACCATGTCATGCCCTGGCCTGTTCTGCTGTCGGCCCGCGGCAGATCCGGGGGTTCCGACCACCTGGTCAGGATGCCTCACGCTCCGTCCCAGGTCGGTGATGTTGGTACCTCGCCTCTGTGACAAGCGTCACGCCTGCCTCCGATCTCTATCCCATTCGGCACTTCGGCTGGAGCTCCGAGCGGGGTATGGTCGCCTCCGAACCAGTGGCAAGCTGCTCGTGCGGTCAGGGTGAATGAACCCACCGGCGCATGCGCTCGACGAGCTGGCCGCCGATGGACTCGACGGCGGGTTCCTCTTCGCGATCCCACGGGAGGCCGCCGAGCGCCTCCTCTCTGAGGCGATCCGGATCAACGTCCCGGCTGGTGCGCTGATCTACCGCGATGACGAGCGACCGCGTCTCATCGTCGTGGTCACGGGCCTCGTCCGGGTGTTCCTCTCCTCGCCCGACGGCCGTCAGGTGACCGTCCGCTATGCCCGCAGTGGTGACGTCGCGGGCCTCGCCCTCGTTATCGGCGGGCCTGCCCCCGAGAGCATCGAGGCAATGACGAGCTCGCTCGTCGTGGCCCTCCGCGTGGACACGCTGCGTGCCCTGCTGGCGAGGGATCCGGGTGTCGCCCGCGCGTGCGCGGAGGAGCTGACGCGCCAGCTTCATCGGCTGCTCGAGGACATCTCCGAACAGGCCTTCCTCTCGGTTCGCCAACGCCTGGCCCGTCAGCTGCTCCTGCTCGCGACGGCCGGACCCGGCGGTGACCTTCGCGTGGACGCCGGCCAGCAGGAGCTCGCTGATGCGATCGGGTCGGTGCGCGAGGTCGTGACGCGCAACCTTCATCAACTGCACACAGAAGGGCTCATCGACGTTTCGCGAGACGCGGTCGCGATCTGCGACCCGGTGGCTCTCACGGAGATTGCCTCGGAGCCCGCCGGTCGGGGCAGCTGATGGTGGAACCGAGCGGCACCCAGATGCCGCCAGGCGCACGCATCGGGCTGCCCGCATCGATCTGATGTCCGGTGTGCCTCATGCACACCGCGGCAACGTGGTACCACGTCACCAAATACCGAACGAGGACCATGTGCCGTTCGCTCTTTAACGTTGGCTCCCGGCTCCGCACCGGGCGCTCCGCTCCGCCAGTGCGGGATGGAACGCGCCCCGGGGGGCCGGGGGCCGTTCGTCCCTTGCCGCCGAGCGCCGTCTGCTGGGATGGTTCGGGAAGCCGGGGTGCCGTCGACCCCCCGCTCAAAGGTGACCGATGCAGAACCGACTGGCCGATGCGGTCGACCCCAACCGCCTCGGCCCAGCCGAGCCGACCATCCGCGTCGCGGAGCACGCCATGGACAGCCTCCGCCAGAGAGTGGGCGACGCTCGCGCCGATGCCTATATCCAGCGGATCGAGAACGCTCGCAACCTCGGTGCCTTCATCCGCTCCACGGACCCGACGCGAGTTGCGCTCCTGGTCGACCGCCTGTCCGACGCTGCGGGCGCGGCCGACAGCGAGTACGTCGTCGCCATCGCGGTCGGGGGCACGGTCGAGACCGCTTACCTGCGCCGCCTCCGCGGGGAAGACTTACAGCCCCGCTTCTTCGGCGTCGCCGAGGTGATTTCCCTCGGCTTCGGCGACCCGCCGAAGGCGGTTGACCGACGCGCGCACCTGCCCGGCTGGGGTCTCATCCTGGTCCCGGTGGGCGCCGTCCTCTTCGTCCTGTACCTGCGGAACCCGTGGGTCCCCGTCGCCCTGGTCATCCTGACGTTGGTGTTCGCGTTCACGCTCGAGCCCAGCCGCCTTTCATCGCAACCCCGGAGCGGCTCGTCCTGGGCCCCGGAGGGCACGCTCCTCCAGCACGTGCTCTCCCTGGTCTGCCTGCTCGCGCTCGTGGCATTTGTCGCTCTCGCGCTCTGGGCTGTCTGGGATATCCTCCAGTGGAGCCCGGCTGCGTCCGCGGCCGACGTCCATCCTCGGGCCCCGCTGCTCAGACGCGGCGCATAGCCTTGGCGGCCCGGCTCCGCACCGCGCGCCCCGCTCCGTTCGCGGGGCGGCACCCGGACCGGATGTACGGGGGCCGTTCGCCTCTCGCCAACGTGGGCGAACGGAGGCAGGGTGGCGGGCGTCACGGGGGGCCATGACGCGCGGCCCAGAATCTTGCCGACAGGACCGCGCCGAGCCAGTGGCGAGACCGGCCCGCCGACAAGCCCCCCTGGAGGTTGCGAGCAACGGCCAGCACAAGCGCCGCGCCGCCTTCTCGACTCGTGCGATCCTAGATGGCGTGACTGGTCCCCGCGCTGCCGCCGAGACGCGCATCGATCGCTGGCTGTGCGCGGTGCGCCTCGTGAAGACCCGCCCGGTTGCGACGCGATTGTGCGAGGGCGGCCACGTCCTCGTGAATGGACTGCCGGCAAAGCCGTCGGCGAAGGTTCGCGCAGGAGATCGGGTGGAGGCCCTCATCGCGGATCGAGAGCGCGTCGTCGAGGTCGTGCGGCCGATCGAGTCCCGTGTCGGGGCCCCCGTCGCCACGACCTGCTACGTGGACCACAGCCCGCCGGTCGTGTCGGAGGCCGGGCCGGAGATCATGGTCGTGCGTGGGGAGGGCCGGCCCAGCAAGCGTCTGCGACGCGAGCTTGAGCGCCTACGGCGGGCTGCTGACGCCTGAGCCCGGCCCCGCGGGAAGACCATTGGCACAAGCGGCCAAGCAATAAGCCCGGATGATGTCTCGGCCTGCGCTTGCGAGTGGCCGGCGCTGATCGCTGAAGCCCACGCAACAACTGGGGAAGGGATGGTCGCGTCCTCAGACACCACCTGAACCGGCCGCTCGCCGCTCCCGGGCCGGATGGGCCTTGCGGGTCAGGTCGCGCACGGAGGAACCTTCGAGCGTGGCATTCGCGCGCCAGCTTGCGGGGTTGACTGTCGGGCTGTCCCTGGTCGCAGCGCTTGCTGCTGGCTGCAGCAGCGACAGCCTATCGATCGACAATCGGACCACCCGCCCGGTCGTGATCACCCTCGGGAGTGGCCTCAGCGTCTTTCTTCCGGCCTGCGGCCACGTCGCGTTCGACCCCAGGAATACCTCGAGCTATCCATCTGCGGTCGTCGGGCACGGAGCGTCCGTTCCGCCGGACGCCGTGCAGGTCTCACACGAACTCCATGTGCCTGGCGATGCAGCGATTCACGTCTCGCTGTGGATCACGCCGGATGGCGTCCGGGACGCGGTGAACGGGTCGCTCCCGAGCTGCGAGGGTGAGCCTCCATCATCTTGACGTTCGCGAGCCGCGACCCCAGTACTACGGCGCCCATGACGGCAGCGTGCCGGACAGCCGCGACACCTTATCCGTGTGCTAACAATCGGCTACAGGCTCTGAGACGGTACTGGGCGTCCGGGGGGGCCGTTCGCCTCTCGCCAACGTGGGCGATCGGAGGCACGGTGGCGGGCGTCACGGGGGGCTACGACGCGCGGCCCACATCCTGGCCGCCGGGACCGCGCCGAGCCACTGGCGAGACCGACCCGCAGCAGAGTTCGGGGAGGATTTCGCTGTGGCCGAGTACGCATTGTTCATCGGCTGGGGCTCGCAGCGCGCCGGCAAGGAACTCGCCGCGGCCAAGGTGTTCGAGGAAGCCGTCGCCTACTGGAACGGGCTCAAGACGGCAGGCCAGATCGAGAGCTTCGAGTTCGCGGAACTGAACTCCCACGGGGGCGATCTTGGCGGCTTCGCCTTGCTGCGCGGCGATCCCGAGAAGCTGGGGCGCCTCAGCATGGCGCCGGAATTCCAGCGTATGACCATGCGGGCGGACGCCTGCCTCAATGGCGTCGGCGTCGTCACTGCTGTGGTCGATGCGGGGATGGTGCGCTGGATGGGCGCCTGGAACGAGGCCATCGTCGACCTGATCTAACGGCCTGGTTCCGCACCGGGCGCCCGCCATTCGGAGGATGGGACGAGCACGCGGGCGTCCGGGGGCCGTTCGTGCGGCGAGTGCTGTTGCCTGCCCGGTGACCGGCGGGCGTGACCCTCACCTCGCAAGGCGGGCGCCTTTCGTTCAGCGGGTCGTTCGCCTCTTGCGTTCCGAGGCCTTCCGATCGACCTTCATCGCGTGGAGAGCATGTGACCGGGGCGGAACTTGCCTTCGTCGCATTCGGGTTGGCAACGGAGACGCTGCTCCTGGGCTACTTCGCGGCGCGTCGTTGGTCGCAGCAGCTGGCGGCGCGCTTCGGCTGGGTCGTGTACGCCTTCGGCGGGCTCGGACTGCCGCTCGGAGCGTGGCTGTTCCTCGACGGACAGACGTGGAGGCTATTCGTCGGCCCTCTCCTGGTGGCTGCGTGGGCTCTGTTCGGGGCGATCGTCGACGTGTGGCGCCCGCGCCAGTGGCGCCGTCCGCCCATCGCGTGGAACGTCCTTGGCCCGTACCTGGCGCTCTACTTCTCGGCCCAGATGTTCATGTGGTGGCCGCTGTGGAACATCGAGCCTGCCGCCTGGGTCGTCTACCTGTTGCTCTTCGTCCCGAGCACGGTCCTCAATATCGGCGGTCACTTCGCCGCCGAACCGACCAGATAGCGTCGGCGCTCCGCCCCGTTTGCGGGATGGGGACGCGCACCGGGCGACCGCGGCCGTGACGTTCCGGTGCGTTGACGCACCAAGCTTGCTTGGCCGGGGCCCGGTTGACCCTTGCGCGCCACGTTGCGCCTTTCACGATGCAGGCAGGCCGGCGCCAGGCCCCGAAGTGGGGGGCGGGTGCCCCTCGTCGGCTGGCAGGCCCCCGGCTCCGCGCGGGACGCCCGCCCCGTCCTTCGGGACGGGGCGGGGACGCACCCGGCGACCGGGGGCCGCTCTACGCCTGCCGTCATGACCGACGACGTCCGCGAACGCGCCTGGGCCGCCGTGCACGATACCGTCGCAACCTTGCGGGCTGGCCCGGTGGGGCCGTGCGTCTACCACGGCGACGGAGAGCGCTCGCAGCTCTCGGCGATCGACCTGCGGCAGTCGGAACAGTACGCCAAGTGCGGGGCGATCACGGGGAGGGGACCGACCGAGATCGCCGCTCTCAGGGCATGGGCGGCGCTCCCGGGGGCGAGCGCAACGAGGTAGTCCCCCATTGGGTCTGGCTGGTCAGGGGACCACAATCGAGGTCAGCCCCCGGGCTCCGAACTGGATCCACCGCTCAGCCTCGATAGTGGCGTGATGGGACGCGCACCCGGTCTCTGGGGCCGTTGCCTCCGGGCACCATGCCGAATAGAGCACCTGGGACACCTGGACCCCTGGCCGCATCTGTGACTGATGACGGGGAGCGTTGACACGCGGTCCAAACCCGGCCGCCGGGACCGCGCCGAGCCACTGGCGAGACCGACCCGCGAGGAATGCGTCCCGAGGGAGGGTTCCGCGATGCGGAGGCTCATCACTGTCGGAGCGATCGCGCTCTTCGTCCTCGCCGCTGTGCCGTTCGTCAGCGCCGGCACGACGCCCGTCACGAAGCATGTGGATGGCACCGTTAAGGTCTTCGAGCCCGCGCTCAGCCGGGAGTGGCTCGCCCGATTCGAGGTACGGACGACGTCGGGTGTGGTGCAGTTCGGCTACCTGGAGCTCTATGGGCTCACCGGCGGCGTCGACGAACCGAACGTGGGCCAGATCCACGAGTACAGCGTGAAGAGCGTCGACTACTTCAAGACCCCGACTGGGGCGCAGGGCGCCATGCTCCACATGGAGGAATGCATCATCAACCCGCCGAGCGGTTGCCTCGACTTTCCCGTCGATTACCGGGTCTCCGACGGTGGGTCGGCGGACACCTTCCTCGACAACGTGAACCCGGCCTGGGAGGTCGTGTCGGGCAACATCTCGATCTACACCACCGGGGGCCAGAACTCGCAGTAGCGGCGAGAGCACGACCGGAGCGGGCCGCAACCTGCTCCGGTCGTGAAGACTGGCCTGACCTCCCGCCCATCGGCTCCGCACCGGGCGCTCCGCTCATTGGCAGGACGGGAGGCGCACCGGGCGCCCGGGGCCATTGCCTCGCGATGACTGGTCGCCTTCCGCTCGCGTCAGTCGTAGACGAAGGGTCGGGCCAACACCGCTAGACGGCGGGACGCGCGCCGCGCGTCAGGGCCTGGCAGATACAGAGAACCCCGGCAACCGGGGGGGACGGTGCCGGGGCTCGATCTGCAGGGGCCTCGATGGCCCGTTGCTGAGATCGTCCACCAATCCCCAGATCACCGGACAGGGCCAGAGGGCCCCCCTTTCCCCGTCCTTTCGGGTAGGCCGGCTCGCGGCTCCGCACCCGGCGCTCGCTTCATTTCGGGATGGACGGGCACCGGGCGTCCCGGGGCGTGCCTCGGCGATGACGTGGGCCGACATCAGGCTGCAGACCGCGGTTCTGACGAACCGGCAGCGGATCCATGGCAACGAACGGACCCCAGGTGAGCACGGACCGGGCGGCGTGGCCGCCGGCGAGACGGAGGCGACAGCCGGCCAGCCCCTACCAGCGGGGCTGCAGCGCCCGGACGATGATCGCCAGGCCGATGAGGATGACGAGGAGCGGTCCGACCGGGATGTCGATCCCGTAGACGCTGCCGATCCCCGACAGGAGCGCGATCGCGCCCAGGATCAGGGTGAACCAGCTGGCGCGGATTCCGAGTGCGAGCCGAACGACGTTGAGCCCGAGCATGATGATGCCGGCGCCGATCAGCCAGGTGCCCGAAGGGACGTCCTTCAGCAGCGCAAAGCCGCCGATCATGATCAGGAAGAGGCCCCAGCTGATCGTCTCGAGCCGGCCGTTCAGCTCCCTTGTTCGGACGTCGTCGGGCATGCGGTCGCTCCTCCGGCGGTGATGGCTCTGACCCTAGGATATCGGCCGCGGCCAGCGGTCCGTCAGGTCTGCGGCGGGGCCCAGGAGGAGGGCGGCCAACGCGTCGCCAACCAGGCCCGCGCCCAGCCCGAGGGCCAGCGCAACCCGCGCCTGCACGGGCGTGAGATCGCCGGCGAACGGGATGCCGGCCCGTGCCCACGTCGCCCCGCCGCCTGGAAAGGCGTATGTCGTGCCGACGGATCCGGCGCCCGTGCGCGAGGCGAGAGCCACGGCCACACCGGCGTTGCGCGCGTCGATGGCCGCCCGCAGGAGGTCGGGGTGCGTGTTCCCTGACCCGGTGGCCGCGACGACGGTGCCCCGAGCGCCGTCACGCACAGCCGCGTCGACCTGGCTCCCGTCCGTGTCCAGGGCGGCGATGACGATCGAGACGGGCAGCGCCGCTGCGGCCGGCGTCATCGCGAGGCTCCGCCGGGGCCCGCGCGGTCGCAACCGGAGGGAGCGCTCCCCCACTCCGCCCAGGGGCGGGCCCTCGCGGGTGGCAAAGGCGTCGAGCGCCGACGCGTGCCGCTTCGCAACCGCGTCCGCGGCGTGGACCTTCCCACCCAGCACGACCACGACGCCGGCGTCGCGAGCCCGGGGCGACCCGGCGACCCGGATCGCGTCCCGCAGGTTGCGCGGCCCGTCCCAGCTCGCTTCGCTCGCGTTCCGCATGGCGCCAGTGACGGCGACCGGGCGGGCGTCACGGTGGCAGAGGTCCCAGGCGAACGCCGTCTCCTCGAGCGTGTCGGTCCCCTGCACGACCACGACCCCGCGGACCTCCGGGTCGGCGAGGGCGTCGTCGACCTGCGACCGGATGCGCAGCACGTCGGCGAAGGTGAAGTGGCTGGCCGGCGTCCGTCCGAGGTCGATCAGGGTGACCTCGGCGAGGTCAGCGAGCCCGGGTACGCTGGCCAGCAGGTCGGCCCCGGCCAGCGTCGGCACGACTCCGCCGGCCGAGGTGTCCACGGTCATGCTGATCGTCCCGCCGGTGAAGATCACCGCGACCCGCGGCCGGCGGGTCACGGCTCGTCCGGCGAGGGACCGGGCACGACGCCGGGCTCCCACGTCGCCGCGGGGGCGATCGACTCGTCGGGCGCCGTCTCGTCGGAGAAGGCTCCAAGGGCCGGGCTCTTGCGGAGGAGGATCGACGCGATCCCGACGACGACGATCGTCACGGCACAGAAGAGGAGGACGGGCATCGTGCCGACGGCGTCCGAGATCGGACCGACGAGGATGATGGGCAGGAAGCTGGCGATCGAGACGAGCATGTTCAGGATCCCGAACACCCGGCCCCGGACCGCCGGTTGGATCTCCTCCTGCAGCTCGGCCTGGGCCGGGATGGCCGTAGCGGCATAGGCGATCCCGGCCACGATCGCGATGGCCACGACGACCGAGAGGACGCTGACGAACGCCGACACGTCCGGTCCCGGCACGCGGCTGTTGACGTCGCGCAGGAACTCTGCGATCGGGCCCGCGATCGCGATGAGGGCCAGGCAGGTGCCCAGCACCACCATGCCCGTCTCGATCAGTCGCCGTCGCGCGACCTGCGCCTGGACCGCGTTGACCGCGAGGGCGCCGATCACGACCCCCACCCCCAGCGGCGCCACGATGACGACGAAGTCCTTCGGCCGCAGCCCCAGAGCGTCCTGCGCGAACGCGGGGCCGAGGACGCCGAGGACGCCGACGATCGATGCGGCGACGGCAAGATAGAGGAGGGCCCAGTTGACGAGGGGGTTCGCCCGGATGTAGGCGATTCCCTCGCGGAACTGCTCGAGAAACGTCCCCGTCGGCGCGTCGGGCCGGTCGGGCGCACCGTCGCTCGTCATCGCGCCGGGCGGCGCCGACGGGAGCGTCCAGCAGAACCCGGCGGCGACCAGGTAGAGCGCGGCCACGATGATGATGAGGACCGTCGGATTCGAGGCGATGACGAGCAGCGGCCCGAGAAGGGCGAACCCGATGGCGAACGCGGCGTTCAGCGTGAGCAGGAAGATCCCGTTCGCGGCCACCAGCTGGATCCGCGGCACGACGCGCGGGATCATCGAGAGTTCGGCCGGGGCGAAGAACGTCGTCGCGATGGAGATGGCGATGTTGAGCCCATACACGACGAGGATGTTCGAGTCGAAGATCGCCAGGACGAGGAAGAGGATTGCCCTGACCAGGTTCGTGACGACGAGGACCTTCCGGCGGTCGAAGCGGTCGACGTAGACGCCGGCGACGGCACTGAAGATGACGGCCGGGACCAGGAAGGTCAGGATCAGCAGCGAGACGGCGCTCTTCGAGCCCGTTTCGGCGAACACCAGGACGGTGAGCCCGTAGAGGACCATGTTCCCGCCAACCTGCGTCGCAACCTGCGAGAGCCACAGCAGCAGGAACGGGCGGTTGCGGAAGACGGCGGCGGCCGAGGTCTCCGCGCCGTTCGTGCCGTTGGCCACAGCGGCCAGCTCGCTCACGGCGGGAGCACCTCGGGCCCGCGCGCGAGGAAGGCGGCCAGGCGCCGCTCCACGGTGCGGCGCTCGACGAGGATCCGCCGCCCGCACGTCGTGCATCGGAGGCCGAGGTCGGCACCGATCCGGGTGACGTCCCACGAACGTCCGCCGCACGGATGCGGCCGCCTGAGCTCGAGGCGGTCGCCGAGCCGGAACGGGACCGGAGGCGTCATGGGTCAGCCGCGAGGTTCATCGGCGGCGAGGGTAGCATTCCAGCCCCTGCGGGACAGCGCGGCGACGAATGACCGAGCGGCAGGGGCGGTCTTCGGCGCGCGGCGGTCTGCGATCCGGAGCTACGGCCGAGGCTTCCCGTACGTCGGGACAAGCACACTGTCGGTCGCGGGCACGGTCACGGCATCGAGCGGCATCACCTCGACCTGGGCTTCCTGGTAGGTCGCCTCGAGCTGGGCGACGATCCCGCCGACACGGGTCAGGGATCCGGTGAGCGCCGCGGGATTGCCGATCGCGACGATCTCGATCCTTGGGCCGAGCGGGGTGTTCTCCACCGAGAGGGAGCCGGGCGGCCCGGCCACGACGGTCCCCGCGACCACGCGGACGCCGTTGATCCCGATCGCCTCGGCGCCGGCGTTGCGCAGCTCGTTGACGAGGTCGGAGGCGGCATTGGCGGGCACTCCGCCGAGGATCAGCACCCGCACGCCCGGCCCCGACGCGGGGTCGATCCCCGCCCACAGGCGGACCCGTTCGAGCTCGAAGCGCAGCTGGTCGAGCGACGTCTCGCCGCGCGCTCTCGCGGCTGCGATCCCGTCGAGCTGCCTCTGAAGGTCCGCGGTGTCGGCCCGCAGCTGCTCGTTACGGGTGGTCAGGTTCGCGACGAGGAGGGTCAGGTCCTGCGACGACTGGGTCTCGAGGCCGGTCCCGGCCTGCTGTGCCCGCAGCTGGATCACGAGCAGCAGGCCGAGCAGGAGGGCCACAGCGGCAATGGCGATCTGGCTCCGCGGGCGGCGCATCGTCACGGGACCGGCGAAGGGCTGGCGACCGGCGGGCGGGCGTAGAGGACTGCGACGGAACCGGCGTACGCCGGCACCGTCACCGTCGATGGCTGCGCGAACGAGATGCGGATGCCGTACCGGTCGACGCGGGCGCGCGCGAGGTCGACGAACCCGGGCGACGCCACCAGCGCGTCGTACATGTCAGCCGGACCGATGGCCGCGACCTGGTACGGCGGGGCCAGGTAGGCCGAGTTGACGAGGACCGAACCGCCGATGTCGACGAAGGCGGTCGTGGGGACCACACGCTCGCCGTTGATCGCGACCGCCTCGGCACCGGCAAGCCACAGCTCCTCGACGACGGTACGGAGGTCGCGGCCGCTGACCCGGTAGTCCGTCGCCGCCGCGCCGGGTGGAAGCGGCACCTGCGAGTCCTCGAGCTGCAGGACGATCCCAGGGCCTTCGAGGGCCACGATCCCTGCGGCGATGCGAGCGCCGAGGAGCGCCGTGTTGAGGTCGCTGCACCTGGCGCGTGCTTCCCGCGCTCGTCGCCTCGGCGCTGGCGATCTTCGACCGGAGGTCCAGGATCTGCTGCTTCAGCGCGTCCTGCTGGGCCTGCAGCGCGACGACGGTCTCCACGAGCGGCGCTCGCTCCTGTGTCGTGTAGCGCACACGGGGCGCCTCGCTGCGCACCTGGGCCGCGATCAGGAAGCCGAGGGCGAGGAGGGCGACGAACAGGGTCACCTGCCAGGTTGGCACCCGCCGAGCCCGGGCCACGAGTCCCGTCACGCCCCGTCTCCTCCGGGCGGAAGCGTCTCGCCGGTAGTCGCGGCAGGATCGGAGTCCGCGTCGGGAAGCGCGAACGACCCGGCCCGCAATCGGCGACGGTACGCGATGGAGCCGCCGATCAGCAGCCCGGCGACCGCCGCGATGCCGAGGATCGGGAGCGCCCCCGTCGGTGCCGGCTGGCCGCCGTCTGCGGGCGCCGGAGTGGATGGCGACGCCGGCTCCGCCGAGGGTGCGCTGCCGGCGGCCCCGGCGGCCCAGCCTGGCGGCACCGGTCCCGGTGCGGCGGGTTGCGGGCCGTGCTTGACGGGGGCCGAGGCGCCGAGCGCGGTCAGCCAGGCCTGCTCAAAGCCCGCGACGTCGGTTCCCGTGGCGGTCGTGAAGGCCTCGTCGTCCGTGACGCCGCCGGCATAGGCATGCAGGAGGTTCACGAGGGCCTGCGTCCCGTGAGTGCGGACGAGGAAGTCGACGGCAGAGACACTCTCGGCGTAGGCGAGGCTGAAGCGGTCCGCGGACGTCGGGAACTGCCCACCGAGGGCCGTCAAGGGCATCAGCCGACTGTCCGCGGTGGCCGACGCCACCGCGTCGCGGTCGGAGGTTCCGTAGCCCTGGGAGAGATACACCGCGACTCCTTCGTTGAGCCAGCGCGGCGGGAAGTGGTACGGGTTGTGGACAGCAGTGTCAAAGACGAGGTGGGTCAGCTCGTGGGGAATGACGATCCCGACCCAGGAGTCCGTGACGTTGCCGGGGCCGATGAGCGCGAACATCGTCCGGATGTCGCTGAAGGCCTCGCCGCCGACGTTCTCGCGGGTTCCCGGCCCGAGGGCATCGTAGAAGGCCTGCTGGTCGGCGTAGACGAAGAAGTCGATCGGCTCGGTCTCCGTCACCCCCATGAACGCGGCCGCATCGCGCACGGCCTTCTCGCCGATCGCGAGCGCCGCCTTGCCGAAGGAATCGGGGCCCTGGTACCAGTGGAGCCGGACGAGGTCGCCGCTGAGCGTCTTCCACGTGAACCGTGTATCCGCATAGAGGGCCGACGCCTCCGGTCCAACGACCGGTGGCAGCGAGCGGTCCGCAGGGACGAGGCGCCAGCGCGCCGTGAGCCTGGTGTTCGGCGCGATGTGGGCGTCGCCCGCGACCGACAATCGATAGGTCAGCGTGCCCCGGCCAGCGTCGGTGGCGTCAGCCACCTGGGTCACGACCGGACCGAGACTCTGCGGAAAGTCGACCAGCAGCTCGGCCCGAGCCAGCGGCAGCGGCGTGTCGTAGGGCTGCGTGAAGACGATCTCCTGGCCGAACGTCACCGCGGTCGTCGGCGTGCCGAAGGTCGGCGACGCTGCACGCACGGCAGCGGGAAGCAGGCACAGGACCAGGGCGACGACCGCGGCGACCGCGGCCCCGCGCCTCACTGCCCGCTCCAGTCGAGGCCCGCGATCCGGAGGATCCCAAGCCCGTTGCTCGCCGCGCCGTGGAGCCCGTCACGAGCCAGCGCATACGAGGTCCCGTAGGTGACCGGCACCACCGGCACCTCGGCGGCAACGATCCTTTCGGCGGCGTCGTAGCCGGCTTTCGCCGCGACAGGATCGGCGGCGCCGGTGGCGCTCGCGATGGCGGCATCGAACGGGTCGCTGGACCAGCCGCCGTAGTTGTTGGGCTGGCGCGAGCCGAGCAGGATCCCCAGGAAGTCGTTCGGCGACGGGTAGTCGGCGATCCACGACACCGCCCAGAGGTCCGGCGAGTCCGCGCTCCCGAGCCGCTCGTAGAGCGTCGTGAAGTCGAGCGTCTCGTAGTGGATGGTGACCCCCAGGTTCTGGCGCAGCTGGGCCAGGATCGCCTCGTCGTAGGCGGTCCCGCCCGTCACCAGCGTGACGGCGGGGAACGTCGACGGGTCGGCGAAGCCGGCCTCGGCAAGCAGGCGGCGCGCCCCCGCCGGGTCGTACGTCGGGACGAACGGTCCGTCCGGGCGGCCGGGAATCCCCGGGGGAACCATGGACGTCGCCGGGACGGCCGTCGCGCCGTCCGCCAGCTGCACGATCCTCGTCCAGTCGACGGCACTGGCGAACGCCTGCCGCACGCGGGCGTCGTCGAACGGCTTGCGCCGCGTCTCGAACCCGTAGTACGTGACCGCCAGGTCGGCCCACGAGCGCAGGCTCGCGCCCAGGGTCGGGTCATAAGCCAGCCACGACGCGTCGTACTCGCCCACCGGCGTCCAGTCCAGCTGCCCGGCCGAGAAGACATCGACCGGGCTGCGTCCTCCGATGTCCGACACGAGGGTGATGTCGGAGATGGCCGGTGCGCCCGCCCAGTAGCGCGGGTTGGCCTGCAGGGTCAGCCCGTCCGTTGCCGTTCCCACGATCCGGTAGCCACCGGACGCGACGAACGTGCTCCCCGGGCTGAAGGTCGCCGCGCCCACTGCCGGCACGACAGCCAGGGTGGGGCTCGCGGCGAGGGCGGCGAAGTCGCCGGCCGGCACCTTGAGGCGCACCTCCAGCGTGCGGCCGTTCGCGTTGATCCCCACGCCATCGACCGAACCCGTGCCCTGGAGGTACTCGCGGGCACCCACGACGTCGTACAGGAGCGACGCGAGTGGAGACGGCCGCGCCGGGTCCAGGACGCGCAGCCAGCTGCGCCGGACGTCGGCGGCCGTGAGCGGGGTCCCGTCCGAGAACGCGAGCCCGTCGCGGAGCGTGAAGACCACGGTCTGGCCGTTGTCGCGCAGCTCCCAGCCCTGGGCCAGCGCCGGTCTGGGCGTGAGCGTCGCGTCGACGGCCGTCAGGCCCTCGAACGCCTGGGCGATGACGGCCGCGCTCTGCGCGTCGCCGGCGGCCGCCGGATCGAGTGTCGCGGGCGACGCCATGAAGATCCGGGCCGGCCGTTCCGCGGCAACGTGCGTCCCCACCGGCAGGAGCGCCGCGGCGGCGAGAACGACGGCGGCAATGAGCGGCAGGGCGCGGCGGACGGGCCGGCGCAGACCGTACGTCGACGGCACCATGGGGATCATGGCCGGAGTATAGGTCGAGGTCGGCAGGAGCCCGGTCGCGACGGCTGGGTGGCCCCGCTGCGCCCGAGACGTTCAGGCGCCGGAGCGCTGGCGGCGGGCCTCGTAGAGAAGGACGGCGGCCGCGGCCGAGACGTTGAGCGAATCGCCGCGGCCGAGCATCGGCAGCCGGACTCCCGCGATCCCGGCCGCCAGCCAGGCCGGACCGAGGCCGTCCGCCTCGGAACCGAGGGCGATCGCCAGCGGGCCGCGCATGTCGACCTGCACGTACTCGACGGGCGCCTGGACGCGTGCCGCGAGCGACGCGGATCCGGCGTTCGGACAGCCACGCGAGCACGTCCGGCGTCGATGCCACCGCGATCGGCAGCCCCAGCACGGCCCCGACGCTGGCGCGGATCGCGTTCGGGTTCCATGGATCGGCCTCCGGGCCCCGGCCGCGTGGCCGCGATGAGGGCGGCCGCGCCGGCGCCGTCCGCGCTCCGCGCGATCGCCCCGAGGTTCCCCGGCTTCTCGGGATCCTCGAGCACGATCACGAGCGGATCCGGCACCCCATCCAGCGTCCTCGCGAGGTGGACCAGGTCGGCCTGGGGCGTCGTGACGACGGCGACAACCTCGCTGCGCCGGTCGCCGTAGGCGAGGCGCCTCTCGGCCGGGCCCGAGACCGTGACCAGCGGGATTCCGGCGGCGGCGAGCCGGCCGATCGTCGCGCGGGCGGCCGCGTCGCGTGGCTCGCCGGACACGAATGCCTCGACGATCTCGACACCGGCGTCGAGGGCCCGAGCGACCTCGCGTCCGCCGTCGACGAGCAGCCGCCCGGCGCGCTCGCGTCCCTTCCGCTCGCGCAGGTCCAGGGCGGCCCGGACCCGAGGGTTCGAGGCGCTCGTGATCGCGGACGCGATCGGTGGTTCGTCGGTCATCGATGACCCTCCGGACCGACGGCCGCCACGAGGACCGCCCAGCCGGCGGGCAACCTCGCTCCGCTCCGCGCCAGCGAGGGCAGGTCGCGCACTTCCGTGTCGACCCCGCGAGCGCCAGGCCGTCCACCACGGCGCGCTCCAGGTCGTCCCGACCGAGCCCGGCGACATGCGCCGTGCAGGCCACGAATGCGTCCGGGCCGGCGAGGAGGCCGCGTACGCCGTGAAGCAGCGGGGCCAGGCCCGTCGCGAGGCTCCATCCGGCGCCGCCAGGGGCCCTCCCGAACGATGGCGGATCGAGCACGACGCCGTCGTAGCGACGACCCCGCCGCGCCTCGCGGGCCACGAAGCCGGCCGCGTCGTCGACGAGCCAACGGACCGGGCGCTCCTCCATGCCGGAGAGCGCGGCGTTTCGGCGCGCCCATGCGACGGCGGGTCGCGAGGCATCGACGTGGGAGACCGAGGCACCCGCGCGGGCAAGCAGGAGCGTCGCGAGTCCGGTGTGGGCGAACAGGTTCAGCACGGCCACCGGCAGGCTCCGGTCGCTCCCCAGGGCGGCGGCACGCCGCGCGGCCCAGCGAGCGACGGCCAGGTGCTCGGGGAAGAAGCCGACCTGGCCGGATGGTGCGAGACGCAACTCCAGGCGGAGCCCGTCAACCTCCATCACCCAGCCGGCCGCGAGCGTGCGCGCGGGCGCCCACGCCCCCGTCTCGGCAGCGCTCGGCCGCTCGTAGCGTGCGAGGGCCCGGAGCCACTCCGCGGGCGCGAGGCGTGGCCCGAGGGCTCCGGGCGCGGGCCTGTCGACGACGACGTCGCCGAAGCGCTCGAGGCGGCGGCCATCGCCCGCATCGAGAAGCTCGTAGGCGTCGACGAGGTCGTCCACACCAGCGATCCTACGTCGTGACGGCCGCGAGATCGCGCCCGATTCCGTGGCGCTCGGGCCCGGGGAAGAGCGGTCTTCCGCGCTCGAGCTCCGTCGCGGACGCGACCTCTCTTCCCACTCCTCCTGCACGGGTCGCCGGCGGCGGAGCGGTAGACTCGGCCTGCCTGGTCCGCGAGGAGGTCATCTCAGCGTGCGCATCGCCGTCGCCTCGACCCCCCTGACCGCGACCCTCGATGAAGCGGTCCCCGCGGCCGTCGGCGCCATCGAGGAGGCCGGTCGCGCGGGCGCGGCCATCGTGTGCCTTCCCGAAGCGGGTCTGCCCGGCCACCGGGACCAGGCCCGCCAGGTGGCTGACATGCAACCGGCGGCTCTCGAGAGCGCCCTGGACAGGGTGGCGGCCGCGGCCGCCCGTGCCGGCGTGGTGGCGCTCGTTGGTGCAGAGCTCCCGACGCCCGCGGGCCGACAGATCGTGAGCGTCGTGATCGGCGCCGACGGCTCGCGACTCGGCACCCAGCCGAAGACGCAGATCGACCCCAGCGAGGAGCGCTGGTACGTCCCGGGCACGGGGCGTCGCATCTTCACGGTCGCGAGCGTGATGTTCGGGATCGCGATCTGTCATGAGGCGTTTCGCTACCCGGAGATCACGCGCTCCCTCGTGCTTCGTGGAGCATCGATCGTCTTCGTCCCCCACTACGTTCGAACGGATGACGGCTCGCTGCCCAGCCGCTGGTGCGACGCGGCCAATCCGTACAACGAGCGAGCGCTGCTCTGCCGGGCCCTCGAGAACACGGTGTTCGTGGCCCAGGCGAACGTGGCTGCCGCGGACCAGGGCTCGATCACGGGGATCGTCGCGCCGGACGGCGCCCTCGTCGCCAGCCTTCGCTACGGGGCCGTGGGTCTCGCCGTCGCGGACCTCGACCTCGACCAGGCCGACCGGCGCCTGGCGTTGCGCTGGGCACCGGAGCGCAACCAGCCCCTGCCCTGACGCTCTCAAGAACCGGCAGTCGCGATGCCGGGCGGCGTCATTCGGTCGACGGCTCGGCCTCCGCAGCCAGGGGGGTCGGTGTTTCCGTCAGCTCGGCGTCGAGCTCTTCCCTGCTCCCCGCCGAAGTCGGCGTGCCCCGTGGCACCGCTCGACGGCGACGGCGCCGGCCCGGCTCGATAGTGGCCGGCCACCAGTCGCACCGGCAGAGGCCCTTCGGGCACCCGGCGTGGGGGAGGCGTCCGACCTGGATCTCGTCCGCGATCCGGAACGTCCGCCCGGTCTCGGCCCGGCAGGCAGGACAGCATTCCGCGCTCACGAGCTCGACATTGTGGGCCAGTGGCACCAGCGAGCGGAGCACGGCTGTCATGCCGTCGCGGTGCAGGGCGGCGATCTCGTCGGGAAGCGGCACCCGTGAGCCGGATTCCTCGAAGAGCGCCATCGCCTGCTCGCGGCGGAGGTGGCCGACCTCGCCCCAGTGCTTCTCGCGCCGCGCCCCCTTGACCGCGCGTTCCGCGGCGGACAGGTAGAGGGCCCGGCACGAGACGACGACGTCGGCCGTGATCGGGGCTGCCGCCAGCCTGGACCGCCGGGCCGCGGGTGCCTTCACCGCCTTCGCCAGCTGGAGCCAGCGCCGCCGCGACGCGGCCCAGTCGCGCTCGTCGACCTCGCGCTGGCGTTGAGCCTCGAAGACCGTGACCGCGGCTCGCGTCAGCAGGACGAGCCGGCCCTCCACCCGCCGGGGCACGATCGGCTGCCGGCAGCGCGGGCACAAGCGCCTTCTGGCCGGCGGCGGGTCGAGGAGCACCGCGCAGTACGGGCAGGGCAGCCCGGTCGGCGCAGGCGGCAGGCGCTCGCCCCCCGTCTCGGCTGCGCTCGCTGGATCGAGCTCGCGTGGGTCGCGCGCCGGCGCCGGGTCGCGTGGGTCGGGACCGAACAGGCGCCGGAGGATGTCCGTCGGTCATCCCCTCCCGGCAAGGCGCAGCGGCAGGTGACGGACGCGCTCGCCGGTCGCGTGTGCAAGCGCGTTCGCGATGGCCGGCGCGACGGCCATGTTGGAGCACTCGGCCACGCCCTTGAGCTGGACCTCGGGCGGCCCGTCTGCGCTGCCGCCGACGAGGAGCGTGACCATCTCCGGCATGTCCCGCGTCCTCGGGATCCGGTACTGCCCGAAGCCGGTGGTCTCGCCGGGCACGAACTCCTCGCTCAGGGCGAAGCCGATCCCCATCGCGATCCCGCCCTCGACCTGCCCCACGAGGCCCTCGGGAAAGGCCGGCCTCCCGACGTCGTGGGCGGCGACCACGCGCACGACCCGGACGACGCCCGTGGCCGTGTCGACCTCGACCTCGGCCACCTGGGTGGCGCTGACGTACAGAGCGTACGGCTCGCCGCGCTCCGGGCTCACCGCGTACGCAGGGACATCGGCGTCGAAATAGCCGTCGAATGTCGTCGAGAGCCCGGCCTCCGCCCTCGCGCGGGCGACGTCCGCCAGGGCGACTCCGGGCCGGCCGTCGTCCCGCAGCGTCACGTTCCCTTCGTGGATCTCCAGGTCCCGTACGGGTGCCGCCAGCAGGCCGCCCGCCGTGCCAAGGATCGCCTCGCGGAGGTCGGCGGCCGCGTTCCGGACGGCGTTGCCGACGAAGAACGTGACCCGGCTTCCGACCGAGGGGCCGGCGTCAGGGCAGGTCCCGGTGTCCCCGCAGATGACCGTCACGCCGTCCGGCGCCACGCCGAGCTCGGAGGCGGCGACGAGGCGGAGGGCCGTCGCGCTCCCCTGCCCCAGGTCGATAGCGCCGGTCCGGAGCACGATCGAACCGTCCTGCAGCAGGTCGAGTGCCGCGCGTCCCGGCCCACGGCCCACGGTGAGGGTCGGGTCCTGGCCGGGCGTCGGGCCGCCGCCCCCGCCGCCGATCCCGTACCAGATCGAGGCCACGCCGACGCCGCGACGGCGCGTCCCAGCGCGGTCGAAGGAGGCGGTGCACCGGTCCACCGCCTCCGCCCAGTGCGGGCGCACCGCGTCGAGCGTTGCGACGTACGGCGGATCCGTGGCAAGGACCTCGCCCGAGAGGAGCCGGTCTCCCGCGCGCAGGGCGTTTCGCCGGCGAAGCTCGAGCGGGTCCATCCCGAGGCTCGTCGCCAGCTGGTCCAGGTGCGATTCGAGGGCGAATACCACCTGGGTCGTGCCGGGGCCGCGCATGGCGCCCGCCGTCGGGTTGTTCGTGAAGACAACCCGCCCGTGGAGCTCCACGGCAGACCAGCGGTACGGGCCCGCGGCCGAGGCGAACGTCTTCACCATGAGCCCGGGGCCGAACGAGGCGTACGCGCCGGTGTCGGCGAGCATGTCGACCTGCAGGCCCATGAGATCGCCTTCGCGGGTGGCCCCTGCCCTGACGCGGATCCGGTACGGGTGGCGCTTCGTCGTGGAGATGAACGACTCGGCGCGGCCGTAGACGATCTTCACGGGGCGGCCCGTGCGATACGCCGCAAGGGCCGCCAGGCACTGGCACGAGATCTCCGTCTTGCCACCGAACGCACCCCCGACCACGGTGGGGATCACCCGCACGCGCTCGGCTGGCAGGCCCAGCGTGCGGGCCACCTCGGCCCGCTGGTAGTGGCTGTACTGCGTCGCCGTCCTGATCACCAGCGTGTCGCCGTCCCACTCGGCCAGCGCCGCCTCGGGCTCGAGATAGGCATGTTCGTTCCAGGGCGTCGAGTACGTGGCCTCCACGACCACGTCGGCGCGGGCGAACCCCGCGACAAGGTCGCCCGAGCGGAGCCAGTTCTCGGCCAGCAGGTTGCCGTCCGGATGGATCGAGGGCGCGCCGTCCTCGAGCGCCTCGTCGGGAGTGAGCACGGAGGGCAGGACCCGGTACTCGACGTCGATCAGGGCGAGCGCCTCGGCGGCGACCTCCGGCGAGGTGGCGACCACGAGCGCCACCGGATCGCCAACCTGGCGAACCCTTGCCAGTGCAAGGACCGGCTGATCCTTCAGCTTCCGCCCGTAGCTGTTCTCACCCGGTACGTCGCGCGCGGTCAGGACCGCCACCACGCCCGGCAGCCCGAGCGCGACTTCGGTGTCCATGCGCGTGATGTCGGCGTGGTGATGCGGGCTCCGCAGGGTCCGGCCATGGAGCATCCCCGGGACAGCGAGATCGGCGGCGTACATCGCGCGGCCCGTCGCCTTGGCGAGGGCTTCGGCGCGCACGTGTCCGGTGTCGGCGGTCGCTGCCGGCTCGCCGCCGACCCCGGTGGACCACGGCCACTGCCGCGGGGATCCCTGGCGGCCGCCGGCCGAGAATTCGATCGCATCGACGATGGCGTTGTAGCCCGTGCACCGACAGAGGTTGCTCCCCAGCCAGCGCACGATCTCGGGCCGGCGGGGGCGCGGATTGCGCTCGAGAAGCGCCGCGGCCGCCATGATCATCCCGGGTGTGCAGAAGCCGCACTGGACGGCATCGGCGGCCACGAAGGCCTCCTGCAGGGGGTGCGGCCGGTCCGGCGTCCCGAGCCCCTCGATGGTCACGACATCCTTGCCGGTGACCTCGATGGCCGGCGTCCGGCAGCTTCGCGCCATCTTCCCGTCGACCATCACGACGCACGTTCCGCAGGTGCCGTCCTCGCAGCCTTCCTTCGTCCCGGTCAGGCCCAGGCCATCGCGAAGGAGGTCGAGGAGCCGTGCGCTGGACGGCACGACGACGGTGCGCGGAATCCCGTTCACGTCAAGCGCCACGCGTGTCTGGTCGGTCATCTCGCGTCCCTGCAGGCGCACGTCCTCGAGCCCAGATTATGGGCCGAGCACCCGGTCTTCACGCGTGACGTCCGGTCGCAGTCCAGCGTCGGCGCGGTTCGAGCGACGACGCACTATAGTTGCGCCAGCAACTACCTTGGAAGGACGGCACCATGTCGATCGAGACTCTCACGAAGACGTACGCGGAGCGGGCCTCCGACGATACCGTCGCGGCCGTCGCCGCGGCCCTCGCCGCCAACAACATCGAAGCCGTCGTGGTCGACACCGCCGGGGAAGCCCGCGACACGGTGCTCGCCCTCGTTCCCGGGGGTTCCGAGGTCCACTGGGCGAAGTCGAAGACGCTGGACGATCTCGGCATCACCGCCAGCCTGTCGGACACCGAGCGCTACGACCCGGTTCGCCCCAGGTCGATGGCGATGGACCGCGCCACGCAGGCCCGGGAGATCCGAAAGCTGATGGCGGCCCCGGACATCATGCTCGGCAGCGTCCAGGCCGTGACACTTGACGGCGCGCTGGTGACGGCCAGCTACTCGGGCAGCCAGATCGGGCCGTACGCCGCCAGTGCCGGCCGCGTGATCCTTGTCGTCGGGAGCCAGAAGATCGTCCCCGACCTCGCGACGGCGCTGCGCAGGGTCAGCGAGCACGTCCTGCCATACGAGGATGCGCGCCTTCGGGAGCAGCTCGGCGTGGGCACGCGCATTGCCAAGCTGCTGATCACCTACCTCGAGGCCCGCCCTGGCCGAACGACGGTCGTGCTGGTGCGGGAGCCCGTCGGCGTCTGAAGGCCGACGTCCGGCGTGATGGCTGATCGATCCAGCCGGGTCCCAAAGGCGAGGACGGGAGCCAGGGTGGCTCCCGTCCTCGAGGCTGCCCGCGGAACGACCGTGGACCGTCAGGGGTTCAGCTTGGTGATGCGCGTGTCCCAGTTGGCGAGCGACGTGCGGGTGCCGCCGCAACTGCCGAACCCGGCCAGGCTGGGCGGGCTCGGGTAGTACTGGGCGAGGGTGCAGGTCTGTCCGATGTACTCGGAGGCGATCCAGATCGAGCTGCCGTCGGTGACGGCCGCGCCGTAGTCGCCCCAGCGGGGACGGAAGTACTGGAAGGCGTTGTAGCCGGTGAAGCCGTCATCGGGCCCGAGTCCGGCGGCCGCGACGTGGACCTGGCCGACGGTCCCGTCGGCGTTGATCGGCGCGTAGCCGGCACTCGGGAAGTAGTCCGTGCCGAGGACGGTGAAGGCGATCGCGCCCTTCCCGTTCGTGCCCATCGCCAGCGCCGGGTAGGTGAGGTTGTTGCCGGCCAGGGCGAGATAGCCCTGGTTCTTCACCTGGCCCTCGACCATGCCGGCACCGTTGATCTTCGGGGCCACTGCGAACCAGGCGATACCGGCACGCATCTCGCCGCCGACGTTGACCGCCGTGTCCGTGGAGCCCCAGAGCGTGCCGTTCACGTACCAGGTCTGCTGCATCCGGCCGTCGTTCGAGTCGACGTGGACCTCGACCTCGTCATGGGCCGGAGCCGGCGGGTTGAAGAGGATCTGCCAGCAGCCGGGCCCGAAGGGCGTGGGTATCGTCGTGTCGTTGATGCAGTCCGCGAGCGGCGTCGATCCGGCCTTCTGGTCCGACCTCGGGGGATAGACGTAGGTCTCGCTGTTGATGAGCCGGCTCGTGACCGCCAGCGCCGGCGACGCGGAGTCGAGCGACTTCGTGTTCGTCAGCGCCCACAGGCCGATCCGCCGGGCGGTCCCGGTCGGGTTGCCCGTCTCGGAGCCGTCGCCCGCGATCGTGCTCAGGAAGTACTCGGTCCCGTTGCGCGTCGCTGGCGTACTGGCCGGCCGGCGACGTCGCCGGCCACACGGTGAAGCCGGGCGAGCCGTCGACGCTCAGGTTCTGGACCAGCGTCATCGCGATCGAGGCCGGGTGGGCGGCGAGCTGGGCCTTCGAGAACGCGAAGACCTGCGCCGCGTTGAAGTTCGGTCCGAACAGGTCGTACTCGTTGGTCGTGATGTAGACGCCGTTCTGGTCGCCACCGATGTGCGGGTAGTCCTGGAAGCACGGGCCGGGCGTCGTGCCGTCGAGCGTGCAGCCGTGGTTCGGGTGTCCCGTCGGTGCCGTCGTTCTGGGCGGGCACGTGGTAGATCGTCCAGGCGCCGGTCGGGTCGCCGGTGTTCGAGACGGCGACGTCGATCGTGTTCTTGCCGTTGTAGTTGCCGGCCGCGTCGCCGAGGAGCGTCGTGATGTCGACCACGAACCGCTGGTTGTCCGGGTCGTAGTAGCACTGCGGATCGATCACGTTCGGACCCACGACCCCGGTCGAGCGGTCGATCGCGGCCGGATAGCCGAAGAACGTGTTGAGATCCTCGACACCCGTCAGCGGAGCGCCGTCGGTGGTGGAGTAGACGCGGATGACGCTGTTGACGGTCTCGACGGTGTAGCCGTTGCCGACGCACAGGCCCTGGTCCGGCGGCTCGAGGGACCACTGGTTGCCGCCGTTGGCCAGCCGCTGGTCGCGGTGGTTGAGTCCGTCGAAGCTGAAGGCCACCTCGGGGTTCGAGCTGGCAACCGTGCTCGACGGCACGATCGGCGCGTCGAGCGGGATGCTTCGGGAACTTGCCGTTCTTGAAGCCGGGGCGCGGCCGGTTGACGACCGCGCCGCCGTCCGCCTCGGCCGACCCAGGCCGGAGCTCGGGCTGCTGCAGTCCGTCAACCCCCTGCACGGTCGAGCGAATGCTCGTCGTCCCCCCGGCGGGGATCTGGCGCGTCGCCCCGGAGGGCGGAGGCGCGGCGAGCGCCGTTGCCGGAATCAGCCCGGCCAGCACCAGAACGAGGGCGGCACCAACCGCCACGAGTCTCCGTTCCATGATCCCCACCTCGCTCGTCGAACCTGCCGCGCCTGACGGGCAGCAACCTGACCGTACTACCCAGCTCCGACCAGGGTCAACTCTGTCCTGCACGCCGGTGTGGGACCCGTTCCACTGGTCGGCGCGCGAATAGCGGACGGACTCAACGTGCACCGGGGGTGTGGCCGCGATCGCGCCGCGGCCATCCCTGCGGAAGTGCCGGTGTCGAATCACGACGGCGACTCCAGTGAGGCCGCCGGTCAGGTGGTCCGGTGGGCCCAGAGATCGATCGCCGGCAGGCCGCGCGCACCCAGAAGCTGGGAGATCTCGCCGCTGTGGAACGCGTCGTGGCTCAGCAGTCGCATCAGGATGGACCGGCGTGTGTGGATCTGGCGGACGTCACCGCGCCACCGCTCGAACTCGACCCCGAGCATGTCCGAGGTCCAAGTGTCCAGGCAGCGATCGATGATCGCGCCCGTCGTCTCGAGGGCGATGACCAGCTCCGCGGCCGACCGCGGATGGGCGAGGTCGTCCTCCCAGCCGAGCTCGGCGAACGGGTCGGGGAACGGCGTCGCCTCGGCGCCGGGCTCACCCAGCACGCCACACAGCCAGTAGACCCGCACGCCGGCGCAGTGCGCCGCAAGGGCCCAGACCGGCGAGTGATCCGGACCGGCGCTGATCGCCAGCTGGTCCGTGGTCAGGTCGCGCACCGCCTCGACGAGCCGTGACTGGTACTGCGTCCAATCGGCGTAGAAGCGACGGACCGGTTCGTGTGCCTCGGTCATCGTGCCCAGTATGGCCGTTCTGCCCGGTCAGTCCGTCGAACGCGCTTCGCCTCGGAGTGCCGCGCCGCGCCAGAAGCTGGCTGGATCCCCCGCACGTACAGCCAGCCCGGTTTGGAGGCGTAAGATCCGTGCTAGCTGGCTGAGCTGGGGGTGAACCATGAAGGGGACGCCTGGTTCGGCGAGAGGCTGGTCGTTCCCGGTCTCGCTCGACCTGTCACGTGGCAGGGACGGCTGGTCGCCCTCGCCCTGGTCGTGGTCGTCCTCGCTGACGCCTTCTTCGTCGGTCTTCGGACACCCCTGGGCATCGTCGTCCTGGTAGGCGCGATCATCGCCTATGGGGTGGTCGCGACCGTGACGAGCGGCAATGGGTGGTCGTGGGGTGCGTTCCGCGGGCGCCCCAAGCCGTGACGGGCGCGTGACTGCGGCGTCCAGAAGATCAGCCACGACCAACCTTCAACGGGCCTGCTGATCCGTGACGAACCTCCCGGGCTGGACGCCGGACCCCTCGTTGGTGGGCGTAGCCCGGTCGGTGAACCGGGGCCGGACCGACGCTGACACGCCGATCCGGCGGGCCGGGTTCCATCACACCTGCGCCGGCCGCAATGGACGGAAAGCCCGGTCGTCGACCGGGCTTTCACGCTTTCGCAGCTCCGGGATCCGCTACCGGCAGACAACGGCTCCGGTCGAGGTGAACGAGATCACCTCCGCGGAATCGACGAAGGTGCAGGCGGTCGGCTCAGTGGAACGACTTGATCCAGTCGAGCCGCGCTTGGACGTCGACACGGGTGTCGTAGCCGACGCCGCTGCAGTTCGAGTTCGTGACAAACGAGTTGACGGCGAGCACGGTGCTCGTGCCACCGAGCAGGTCGGGGCCACCCGAGTCACCGAAGCACGTCCCACCCTTGCCGGCGCCCGGGTTCATCGTGACCTTGATGAGGTTCTCGCTGCCCTTGAAGCTCCCCGGGACCAGCTGACCCGGCGCGTAGTTGCGGATCCGAGGGCCGGCCCACCGGTCGAACGGCTTAACACCCGGGGACTGGACCTGGTACTGGACGCCGTACCCGACGTAGTCGAGGGCCGCCTTGTTCGGGAGGCCATCGACGGTCCCGGCGGTCGGGAGCTTGGCGTAGACCGCCACCTGGCTCACGGGCACCGGCTCGCTCAGGACGACGACGCCGATGTCACCAAAGGAGAAGCCCGGCAGGCCGTTGGCGAAGGGGCTCGCGTACCCGGGATAGACGTTCGGGCTGCCCTCGAACGCTCCGCTGCCGGGGCCGCCGAATGGATAGAGCGGGTACGGCACCGCCGTATACGTCATGTCGGGCTGGAACCACGCCCGGGCGGCGACCGCGCCGTCGGTGCAGTGAGCGGCGGTCAGGACGACAGTCGGCGAGAGCAGCGCGCCACTGCAGCGCCACGTCGGCGTCGGCACGCCGTTGACGAGCGTGTCGAAGATGATCAAGCCGACATACGGATGGTTGTTCCCGTCGGGCGTGCCGTTCGTGACGGCGCCCGCCGGAGCGGCGACGAAGGCCGCCAGCAGGGCGGCCATCGTGAGAGACAGGAGTCTGGCGCGCATCGATCCTCCCAGGGACGCCTTGGGCGGGTCGGGTTCGCCAGTGGCTCGACACGGTCCCGGCGACCAGAGTGTGGACCGTGTGTCAGCGCCTTCCGCCGTAGGTGTCTTCTACGCTCCGACCCGAGATGAGCGACAGGGCCGTGCGTCCCAAACCGTCCAAAGTGGTGCCGGCAGGCACCACGCAATGGCATGCGGGTGCCCGGTGCTGGTCGGGCCATCACCCCCGGACGATCATCGCCTCTTCGTCTCGCGGTCAGCAGTCACCGGGTTGGGTCGGTCTCTCGTGGCAGGAGACGGAGCGTGGCTCTCGCGGCCTCGGGAGATACTACGGTCCCGACGATCCGGGCTCCATATCGGTCGTACTTGGCGTGGTATGCCGCGTGCAGGTCCGCGTCGACGGAGGGTCCGGCCTCCTCGAACACCACGTCGCGCTCTACGCCGCCGGCGCGGACACGGCCCGCGCCAGATGCCTTCGCGCGCCGGAACCACCCGTTGTCGGGCCCGTACGCCGAGCGGATATAGAGGTCGTCTGCGAGGCGAGCCACCCAGATCGTGACGTACGGCCTAAGGCTGCCGTCGGGACGCCGCGAGCTGACCTGGAGCTCGTCGGACCGGCCGATCCGGGCGAGCTCGTCGGCGGTCCAGGCGGTCATCGGATTGGCTCAGCTGGCTGCGCCAGGTACTCTGCGTCGGTGACCTGCTCGCCCCACTCGCTCTCGGGGCCCTCGGCGGGCGCCTCCCAGATGGCGAGATGGGTCATGAAGTGGTCCTGTGCCGCGCCATGCCAGTGCCATTCGCCGGGCGGCGTGTAGATCGTGTCACCAGAGCGGATCTCGACGACCGAGCCGCCACGAGCCTGGATGCGCCCGACGCCTTCGGTGACGTGGACCGTCTGGCCGATGGCGTGCGCGTGCCAGGCGTTCCGGGCACCGGGCGCGAACCGGACCACGTTGACGCGGACGCGGGACGGCGCCTCGCCCCTGGCGATGACGTCGTACCACGCGTCTCCCGTGAAAGTCTCGGCCGGCGCCTTGAGGGTGGGCTGCTTGGGCAGCTTGTGCATGAAGGCTCCTCCCGTGTCAGCAGTGCAGTCCCGGCGGCGTTCCTCAGGGCCAGGTCCCTGACCTTGCGGGCGTCCCGGACCTTGCCGACGACGCGATCGCCACGCCCGAGGAGCCGCTCGGTCAGGTGGCGACCGAGGCCGCTGCTGACGCCAGTGATGAGCCATGTTCGTTGCGCCACGGTGGATCCCGATCGTCCTCGCTCGAGTTGCTGAGTGCGCCGCGGTCAGATTGTCGACCAGGCGCAGCCTGTGCGCCTGCGGGGCTGCCGAATTGGGTCTCCCGTCTCGGCCGGCTCAGCCGGTTGCGCTGACCCTCACCAGCGACTTGACCGCCCGACGCTCGTCCATCGCCCGGTAGCCATCGGCGACGTGCTCGAGGTCGGTCTCGAAGTCGAAGACGCGGCCGGGGTTGATGCGCCCCGAAAGGACATCGTCAAGGAGCTCGGGAATGTACCGCCGGACCGGGGCCACGCCACCCCGCAGGCCGACGTTGCGGAAGATGACGGTGTTGATCGGCACCTGCACGTCGTGTGGGGCCCCGACTGCGCCGACGATGCTGCCTGGACGGCCGACCGCGAACGCCGTCGTCAGCGACTGGCCGGTCGCCACGCACTCGAGGGCGGCGTCGACGCCGATGCCATCGGTCATCGCCATGACGACCTCGGTCCCGGCATCGCCGCGCTCGGCGACGAGGTCCGTCGCGCCGAACTCCCGTGCCAGCGCCTGACGGGCGGGGTTCCGCGACAGGGCGATGATCCGCCCCGCGCCCAGGCGCCTCGCCGCGATCATCGCGCACAGTCCGACCGCGCCGTCGCCCACGACCGCCACCGTGTCGCCCGGCTTCACCCCGGCGCTGACGGCCGCGTGGTGGCCGGTGCACATGACGTCGGAGAGTGCCACGAGCGAGCGCAGCGTCGCATCCGAGTGGCCGCCACCGGGAACCTTGACGAGGGTCGCGTCCGCGAAGGGGACCCGGACGGCCTCGCCCTGGCCGCCGTCGACGCCGTGGTTTCCGAACGAGCCTCCGTTGGCGCAGTTCGACGGCCAGCCCGCCAGGCAGTGCGGGCAGGTGCCGTCGCTGAACGTGAAGGGGGCGACGACGAGGTTGCCCGCGGCGAGCACCGTGACGGCCGACCCGACGTCCGTGACCACGCCGATGAACTCGTGCCCGATCGGGCCGAGCGCGTGGGGCGACTCGCCGCGGAAGTACCACAGGTCCGAGCCGCAGACGCACCCGAGGACGACCCGCACGACGGCGTCCGTCGGGGCGGTGATCACTGGGTCGGGGCGCTCGCCGACGTCGATCCGGCGCGGTCCGTTGAAGACGCCTGCTCGCATGGGATGCCTCTGGTGGGTTGCGTCCAAGGGATGGTATTCGTGTTCATGTGGTCATGAGACCACCCAAGGCCGCAAGCGTCGCGGGCCGGTGCGAACCAACCTGGCGGGAGCCGGCGGTCGGGCGCTATGGCCGGTCCCGTCGCGGTGGACGCGGGATCCAACGCCGGACATGCCGTCGGTACGTCACGTACTCGTCGCCGAACCGGCGACGGAGGGTCGGCTCCTCGTACCCGATGACGAACAGGTGGACACCCACCGCGAGTCCACCGGCATAGAGCAGCAGCGGGAGCGAGAGGAAGAGCCACGCCTCGCCGACCACCACGAGGAGCGCCGCGATGTAGATGGGGTTGCGGACCCAGCGGTACGGTCCGACCGCGACGAAGCGCCGTGGAGCATCCCATGGGCCCGGGGTGCCGCGCCCAACGGTCGCGAAGAGGGACAGGCACCAGAAGTACAGGGCCGCCCCGAGTGCGATGACGGCGACCGCCGGCCAGACGACGGGCTCCGGCGTGGCGCCATCGTGGGCCAGGATCCACCACGGGACATACACCCCACCGAGACCCGGCACCACAACGGTGAACAGGACGTTGCGCAGCGCGAGTCCCATGACGAGGGTCAGAGGCTCCGAGGCGACGAAGGCGCGCCGGCGTGGCGGTCCGCGACGGCTCGGAACGACGCCTTCGGCTCCCGCGCCATGTCGCGGCAGGTCGCACCGTTCGTGTTCGCGTAGGTCTTCACGAGGCTAGAGCTGGTTCATGTCGTAGCGAGGATCGTCGTCGGTCGGGGCGAGAATGGCTAGCCCCGACACACCATGGCCATCCCCGCCGATGCCTGTCGCGTGAACGTTCCGAGCGACGTCGACAAGGCATGGTGCGCTATAGCGCGAGGAGTCGACGTCCCCTCCGCTTCGGGGCCGCGTGCAGACCATGAGCGGGTCGGGTTTCACATTCGGTTGGTGCCGTGCGACCAGTCCGGCTGGCACACATAGGGACAAGAAGAACGCCCGCGCGCATACTCCGCCCACGGCAGGGGGCACGGGGCCGAAGGTTCCCACCAGCGCGGCGTCTCCATGCGGTCGCCAGACCGTCGTGCTGGGCCAATGGCGAGACCGACCAGTCGATCTTCCACAAGGGGGGTGGAGCATGGCTGATAGCGCAATCTTCATCGGCTGGGGGCCAACCATCGTCGGTCGCGAGCAGCGTGCGCAGACCCTGTTCGGCGAGGTGCTCGCGTACTACGGCGGGCTCCAGCAGCGGGGTGAGATCGAGAGCTTCGAGCCAGTCTTCCTGGAGCCGCACGGGGGCGATCTGGGTGGCTTCCTGCTCATTCGTGGGGAGGCCGAGAAGCTCGACCGTGTGCGCCGCAGCGATGAGTTCACGGGCTTCAACGCCCGCGCCGGTCTCTGTCTCCACAACATCGGCGTCATCGGCGCATTCATCGGCGCCGGCCTCGAGCGCCAGTTCGCCGTCTTCGGGAAGCTGGTCGCGGAACTCTGACCCCGGCAGCCGGGTGAGCCGACCGGACGCTCCCCGGCTCGGTTCGATCGATTCCCTCGAGAAACACGACACCGGGGGGCGGGATGTCGGCCGTCAGGGTCGGGGTCTCGCCCCTTGGCCGTGGCGCAGGGACTGCGTCGGCCGCTGAGGGCTGGGTTTGATGGCCGGACTCGAGCCTTCCCGGCTTCTCCGCCGAGCGATGAGTCCCGTGTCCCAGTCTCGTCGCCAATCATGCCGGGCGAAATCTGGCAGCGCTCAGGTACCCTCGGGTCATGCCCAAGACCGGTGACCTGCTGGCTGGGCGGTACCGGCTCGACGCCCCGATCGGGTCAGGCGGGTTCGCCACCGTCTTCCGCGCCCGAGACCTGCGACTTCAACGTGACGTCGCCTTGAAGGTGCTGCTCGCGAACCACGCCACGGATCCCGTCGTCGCCGAGCGTTTCGATCACGAGGCTCGCGTCCTGGCCGCGATCGACCATCCGAATGTCGTAGCGATCCACGATGTCGAGCCGGCCGACCTCGCGACAGGAGCCGGGCCATTCCTGGTGATGGACCTGTGCGATGGCGGATCGCTCGCCGATCGTCTGGGGGGCTCGGCGACCCACGCCGTGCCTCCCGACGAACTCGTCCCGATCCTCGTCGACGTCGCAGAGGGCCTCGACGCTCTTCATGCGCGAGGCATCGTGCACCGCGACCTCAAGCCGTCAAACGTCCTCCTGACCAGCGGGCGTGCCCGGGTCGCCGACCTCGGGATCGCCGCCGACGGGCCGAGCGAACTGACCGCTACCGGGGCAATCGTCGGCACCATCGCCTATCTCGCCCCCGAGCAGCTGGCCGGCCAACCGGCAAGCCCAGCCAGTGACGTCCACGCACTTGGGGTCATCGCCTTCCTGGGACTGACGGGGCACCTCCCGCGGCCCGCCGGCAGCCTCAACGAGGTGGTCGCGGCGGGTGTCCGGCCGGTTGTCTCCGTCTCCGTCCTGAACCCCGACGTTGGTCCGGCGTTCGATCCCGCGATCGCTCGAGCCCTCGACGCTGATCCCGCGCGTCGCCCGACCGCCGCCGAGTTCGGCACGGCGCTGTCAGAGGCGCTCGCTCGTTCGCGGCCCCAGCCTGGGTCGCGAGCGAGCGAGGATGTGACGACGCTGGCCGCGCTGCCACTCGGTGGAGATGCCGCCGAGTCGACCGCCGCTGCGTCGTCCGGCGGCAGGGACCGTCGACTGCTCGTCGTCGGCGTCGTTGTCGCGGGGCTCGTCCTCGCGACGATGGCGCTCATGATTCTCAGGTCGGGCAGCTCGGCGGACCGGTCCTCGCCCTCCCCGGCAGCCTCTGGAACGGGCATCTCGCCGTCGCCATCGGCGAGCACCCGAACGACGCCGACGCCCGTCCCGTCACCCACTCCGACAGCCTCCCCGGTTCCGACCGCGAGCACAGATCCGTATGCCGACGCCAGGGCCGCCAGCACGGCCATGCGAGCGGCAGTGGCCTCTGCACGAGGAAAGGGCGGCCTCAAGGGAGGCGAGGTGAAGGATCTCGAGGGCGGCCTCGACGCCTTCGACCGTTCGATCGCCAGCGGTGACGTACGTGGCGCTCGATCCGAGGTGCAACGTCTGGCGACGCAGGTTGGCGCCCTCATCGACCAGCATGCCGTCGATGCGCAGGTCGGCTCGGCGCTTCGCGCGGCTGTCGACGCGCTGATCGCCGCCGCGTTTGCCATACCGGCCTGATGTCCCCCGAGGGATCCGAATCGCGGACGGAGCCACCGGACCCGACGGACTCGAACCGCCAGCACCAGCGCAGCGGGCTGGACTGGTACCTCGAGGTTGGCTGACTTGAGCCCCACTCTTGATTGCGGTCGATCAGGACGCCCAGAGACCTCAGGGGCGGGGCCGCAGAAGCTCGAAGACCCGAACCCGGCCGAACCCCTTCAGCTCGACGTCCTGACCCCGCCCAAACGAGAAGCCCCTCTCGGTCCCCATCTCGCGGACGAGGTCTGCTGTGAGGATGCGGCCGGGCTCAGCCGCATCACAGATCCGGCTGGCGAGATTGACCGTGGAGCCGAACAGGTCGTCGTTGTGGTCAACCGGTTCACCGGCTGCGATCCCTATTCGTACCCGAAGCTCTCGTGTCGCTCCGTCGGACAGCCGCGCCTCGAAGCCGTCCTGGATCGCCAGCGCGCATCCAAGTGCATTCGACACATCCTCGAACGAGGCCATGATCCCGTCGCCGGTGTGCTTGACCTCGCGTCCCTGCCACGTCACGAGCGACCGTCGGATGATCACATCATGCTCAGCAAGCAGGCCCATGTAGGCTCCCTCGCCAACTTCCTGGAGCAGAGACGTTGATCCCTTCAGGTCGGTGAACAAGATCGTCCGGAAGGCCCCTCTGATCCGGGTGCGGTCGACGGGGTCGTTGACCTTGCCAAGGAAGCGGAAGACGTCGTCCTCGGAGACCGCGATGATCTCGTTGGGAATGAGACCATGCCCCTCCCGGTGGACCGCCTGCATGTCCTCGGGCGTTGGGGCTCGAGCGAGACAGAACACCTCACCGTGATCGGCATCGAACCAGTAGGCGAGGAACGTGACGCCGTACTTCGACTCGATCTGGAGGTCCGTCAGATGGGCTGCTGCGACCTGTTCGGCTGTGATGCCGGGCAGGTCGTGACGGTCCATGAAGAGCGCCATCCGGTCCCTCAGCTTGGGTGCGTGATTGTACCGAAGCCGCCTCGTGGAGCCGAGCCGCCAAGCCAAGCCCGGCGGCGAGTCGGACCGTCTGCGACACGAGCGCTCGACGGTCGCCCCCGTGACGCAAGCAACCTTGCCTGGGCGTTCGGCGATGGGTTCTCCATGGCTCGCCGACGCCTCCGCTTCCGAACGGTAATCTAGCCATCGACGATCACTCGCAGGGGGGCGATGACCATGAAGCTGACCGCCATGCTGTTCCTGACCTTGGACGGCGTGTACCAGGGTCCCGGGGGCCCCGACGAGGACCGACGCGGCGGCTTCGAGCGCGGCGGATGGCTGGCGCCGTATGCCAACGAGGAGACCTGGCGGTTCATCACCTCGGTGTACGAGCGCGCGGACGGGTTGCTGCTCGGACGCAAGACGTGGGATATCTGGGCTGAGTACTGGCCGCACAACGATGGGGGCGATCCGGTCTCCCACGGCATCAACGTCCTGCCCAAGTACGTGCCCTCGATCACGCTCAAGGACCCGACGTGGCAGAACACCCACGTCATCGAGGGCGGCGTCGAGGCGGCGGTGCGCGAGCTCAAGGCGAAGCCTGGGCGCGAGCTTCAGGTCCATGGCAGCGGCAAGCTGCTGCGGTGGCTCCTCGAGCGGGACCTGGTCGACGAGCTCTACCTGCTGCTCTACCCCGTCGTGCTGGGCGACGGGCTTCGGCTCTTCCCGGAGCACGGCCCGACGCATGCCCTGACGCTGGCCGAGTCGCGGTCGACGCCGTCAGGCGTGACGATCCAGACCTATCGACCAGCCGGCCGGCCGGCCTTCGGGACCGTCGGCTGAGGGTCGCTGCGCCTTGGCGTGGCACGTCATCGCACGTCGGGAGACTGGCGTCAGAGAGTCCCCCGTCGAGGTCTCCGACAACCGCCGGCCGGGTGGTCATCGGCGGGCAAGGACTGGCGCCCCCGGACGGACCTCGGGGACTCGGGACCCGCACCGGGACCGGTACACGGCCGGGACGACCAGATTCGGTATGCCGCAGCCGAAGGAGAGGCACCATGAAGTTTCTTCTCACATCAGCTGGCATCAAGAACCCGAGCATCCACGATGCGCTGGTCGACCTCCTGGGCAAACCGATTGCCGAGTCCAGCGCTCTCTGCATTCCCACCGGCGCGTACGCAAACCCCGGCGGTGCTGGCCATGCATGGCGGTTCATCAGCGGGCGAGAACCCAGGACCCCCATGTGCGAACTGGGCTGGAAGTCCCTGGGCGTGCTGGAGCTCACCGCGTTGCCCAGCATCGATGAAGAGCTTTGGGTCCCCATGGTCCGGGAGACTGACGTCCTGTTGGTGGAAGGCGGCGATGCCCTGTACCTGTGCTACTGGATGCGCCAGTCCGGACTGGCAGACCTCTTGCCGTCGCTGCACGAGGCAGTCTGGGTGGGACTGAGCGCCGGAAGCATGGTCATGACCCCAAACATCGGGGAGGACTTCGTCGGCTGGAAGCCGCCCACCGGCGGCGATAGCGCGCTGGGCATGGTTGACTTCTCGATCTTTCCGCACCTGGATCACGAGAACATGCCGGACAATTCCATGGCCAACGCGGAAAGATGGGCCGCCGGCATGCCAGGTGCCGGCGTACGCGATCGACGATCAGACCGCCATCAAGGTGACCAACGGAACCGTCGAAGTCGTCTCCGAGGGGCACTGGAAGCTGTTTACAGGCGCGTCGCCGCAGGTTGACCGTGCCCTGAGAGTCTCGCCATGACCCGGGCACATTGGGGACGGTCCTTCGACCCAGCACGGCTGGCGTTCCTCGAGCTACGCATGTGGAAGGCTTACTACCGCCGCCAGGCGCTCCGGCTGTTCGGGCTGCTCGTTCTCGCGAACCGCGAGCAGGCGGGTGCCGGCTGGGTGCGTGCGGTGGTCGCCGCTGGCTGTCTCGCGCGGGGTGCCGCCCGGTTCGGCCGCTCCTCCGAGGGCTACGACCGCTTCCTGCCGGACATCGTTCGCGGCTACCGCGCGCTTGGCATTCCCGAGGGCGTTGATGCGCACGAGGTTGCACGGCTCGAGCTGCGCTGGTGGGTCGTCCGGCGGGAGATCGGCCTGTCCGCCGGCGAGGCGGCGGGCGAAGCAATCGCCGCCCTGTACGCGACGCTCTATACGCTCCCGCCGGCATCGGTCGAGGAGGCCGGCAGGCTCCGGGGCCTCGCCGCCGAGGTGCGGGACAGGGGAGCAGCGTCGGATCCTGATGGGCCGGCCGGGTCCGGCAGGGCGTACTGGCCCGAGGTCGCCCGGCTCCTCGACGCCTCCTACCGCAGACTCCGCGCGGCGCTCGACGTGCCTCCCGGGGTGTCCACGGACGTCCACTCCACCGGCCAATCGAGGCCTCGCAGCGGTCGAGAGCGACGTGATCCCGCCGGGTCTCGATCCCCACCTCCCGCCATCCCTCCGCCGCGCCGAGCGGGACTGAGTCGTGGATGCGGCTGCGGTCCTCGGGCTGGTCGTGCTCCTCGTGGTCAAGGAGGCGGGCTGCCGATCCCGGTGCCCGGCGACCTGCTCGTCGTCGCGGCCGGCGTCGCGGCTCACGGACCGGGCGTCGCACCGTTCGTGGTGCTCGTCCTCATCCTGGCGGCCGGCTACCTTGGTGGCAGCGTCCAGTTCCTCCACCACTCATGGGACGGTGAGTCCCTGCCCGAGGGCGCGCGTCTGCATCGTCATGCCTCCGGGATCGGCCGGTTGAACGTCCGGAAGTCGAGCTCGTCCTGGTTCGGCCCGCCCCGCACGCCCGTGTCGAGCGTGTCGATCGCCGCGATCTCGTCCGGGCTCAGCGAGAAGCCGAACACGTCGAGGTTCTCGGCGATCCGCTGCGGCCGAACGGACTTCGGGATCGCGGACCGGCCGCTGTCGATGTGCCAGCGCAGGACGACTTGTGCCGGTGTCTTGCCGTGACGCGCTGCGATCGCCGTGATCACAGGGTCCGCCAGGGCGTTCTGCGGCGCGTCGGCGTCCGAGGGGCGGTAGACCATCACCCCGCCGAGGGGCGACCACGCCTGGGTCGCGATGCCCAGGCGCGCGTGCTCGGCGCGCAGCGCGGGCTGGTTGTAGTAGGGGTGCACCTCGACCTGGTTAACCGCGGGCACCACCTCGACCCGGGGCAGGAACGCCGCGAGATGCGCCGGGCTGAAGTTCGACACGCCGATGGCGCGGGCCCGGCCCTCGGCGAGAAGGCGCTGGGCCGCCTTGTAGGCGCCGACCGTGTCGTCGAACGCCTGCGGCAGCGGCTGGTGGAGCAGGTAGAGGTCGACGGTGTCGAGCCCGAGCTTGCGGGTGCTCACCTCGAACCCGTGGAGGGCGGCGTCATAGCCGTAGTCGCTGACCCAGAGCTTGGTCTGGACGAAGATGTCCGAGCGTGCGAGACCGCTCGCCGCGATCGCCGCGCCGACCTCGCGCTCGTTGCCGTACGAGGCGGCCGTGTCGATCATGCGGTAGCCGATGTGCAGGGCCTCCTCGACGGCGGCCTGGGTCTGCTCGGGCGGGGTCTGGAAGACGCCGAAGCCGAGGGCGGGCAGCTCGACGCCGTTGTTGAGGGTGATCTTGGGCTGGCTCATGGCCTTCTCCTGGGTCGTGGGTTGCCGGGCGACGCGTCGTGGTCGGGAAGGGCGGGGGTTCGTCACGCCCACATGGAACCACCCGAACGCGAACGGAGGAAGGCACCCGTCATAGGGGTACTGCGAGTACCTCCCTCCCGTTGCCGCGACCCCGTACCGTGGCGTCGACATGGCCAACGCCGATGAGATCCGCGACTTCCTGACGACCCGTCGCGCGAAGGTAACCCCTGAGCGTGCGGGCCTGCCGGTGTACGGCCGGACGCGCCGGGTGAACGGGCTGCGTCGCGAGGAGGTCGCCCTGCTCGCGGGGATCAGCGTCGAGTACTACACCCGCCTGGAGCGAGGCAACGCCCGTGGCGTGTCCGATGACGTGCTCGATGGCGTGAGCCGCGCCCTTCAGCTCGACGAGGCCGAGCGCGAGCACCTGCTCGACCTGGTCCGGGCCGCGAACACGGCTCGGCCGCCCCGACGAGCGTCGGCCCCGCAGCGGGTCCGCCCCAGTGTGCAGCGGATCGTCGACGCGATGGCGGACATGCCGGCGTTCGTCCGCAACGGGCGCCTCGACATCCTCTACGCCAACCCGCTGGCGGCGGCGCTCTACTCCGAGCAGTTCAGCGATCCCGTCCAGCCGCCGAACACGGCACGCTTCGTGTTCCTCGACCCGCGCGCGAGGACCTTCTACGCCGACTGGGAGCGCGGCGCCCACGACGTTGTGGCCTCGCTGCGTAGCGAGGCCGGCCGCAGCCCCTACGACCGCGCCCTCTCGGACCTCGTCGGGTTGCTCTCTACGCGGAGCGAGGAGTTCCGCGTCCAGTGGGCTCGCCACGACGTGCTAGTCCACCGTAGCGGCACCAAGCGGTTCCGCCATCCGCTGGTCGGAGACCTGACTCTCGCTTACGAACGGCTCGACCTCCCCGCGGACTCGGGTCTCGTGATCGTCACCTACTCGGCCGAGCCGGGTTCATCGTCCGCGGCCGCTTTGGCCGCGCTGGCGCGCTGGAGCGAGACCCGCGCCAGACTCTCAACCGCCGAGGCCGAGGTCGGCGCCTGACCGACAGTCTGTAGTTCGCGCTGAGGCTGGGGGGCGCGACACGTCGGATCCGAACGGGCAGTGGAGACCCGGCACTTCTGGACGGACTCGGACCCCCCAGCAGCAACGCAGCGTGCTGGACTGTGCCTCGAGGTCGGGTGAGCTGGGTTCCCCTACCCTGCTCGCAGGGTGACCTTGCCGCGGCCAACGGAGGTCGAACCAGCGGCGCCGACCTCATCGGCACCGCATCGTCGTCAGTTGGGCCGCCCAGGAGGCGCCCGCCAGACAAGGTCGACCCATCTCACCACGACACGCGGTAGGCTCTCGCAGATCGCTGGCAGCCGGGCGCGCCAGCGCCGTCGTCGCCGCAGCTTGTCGGGAGTCGCTCATGAAGGTCGGATACGTCGTGCTCTACGTGAACGACACGGAAGCCTGCCGCAGGTTCTGGGTCGAGCAGGTCGGCATGGTGGAGAAGCGGCGCGACGAGGTGGGCGCCTTCACGATCGCGCAGGTCGGGTTCGCCGACCAGCCGTTCGCGTTCCAGCTCGTGCCGCTGGAGATGATGCAGGACAACCCGGACGGCCTCGACCTCGCGACGCCGTCGATCTGCTTCCACGTCGACGACCTCGAGGCCGCGCGCGCCACCCTCGTCGGACGGGGGGTGCAGGCGACCGAGGTGGGCGAGCACCACGGGACGCGGAGCTTCGCGTTCTCGGACCCCGAGGGACGCTGGTTCGCGGTGACGCCGGGATGAGCGGATCGACTGGACACCGGATCTTCACCACGACCCTGGCCTCGGTCTACCCGCTCTACCTCGCGAAGGTCGAGAAGAAGGGCCGCACCCGGGACGAGCTCGACGCGGTGATCCGCTGGCTGACCGGGTACGACCAGTCCGAAGCTGGACCAGCACCTCGCCGCCGGCTCGACCTTCGCGGACTTCTTCGCTGGGGCGCGCCTGAACCCCAACGCAGCGCTCATCACGGGCGTCGTCTGCGGGGTGCGCGTCGAGGCGATCGAGGACCCGCTCATGCAGCGGATCCGGTACCTCGACAAGCTCGTGGACGAGCTCGCGAAGGGCCGGGCGCTGGAGAAGGTCCTGCGCAGCTGATGGCGTTCGCGGACGCGCAGGAGGGCAGGTCCGGGCGGCCAACGGTCCACATCCGGGTCCCACCGGCAGCGGAAGAGCCAGACCAGGTGGGTCCGGCTCAGGGGTGTCTCGCACAACTGGTCGGGGCGGGAGGAGTAGCGCCGACACTATCCAACTTTCGAGCCGCGTCGAGCCGCAGCCCGTAACGAACGACCCCAGCGGCAACGGTGCCTCGGAGGTCGCTTAGGCGCGCATGACGGCGGCTGCGCATGGCCGCGAACCCGGGCTGGGACAGGAAACACGGCCGTGGCATACTCCGCCGATCCGGGGGTGGCAGCGGACCGCGAGGTCCAACCAGTGCGGCGTCCTCATACGGTCGCCACGACCGTCGCGCTGGGCCAATGGCGAGACCGACCCTCCGGGATGGGCGCGCCTGCGCCCAGAAGGGGGTCACTGTGGCGTCTCCGGAGCAGAACAAGGCCGTCGTCCGCCGCTTCATCACCGAGACACTCGATGGTGGCAACGTCGATGTGATCGACGAGCTGTTTGCCCCGAACTACGTGAACCGTGCGATGGGGGGCATGGACGTCGCGGGCTTCAAAGCGACGTTGGCTGCGATGGCTGCGGCCATACCCGCTCGTGAGTTCAAGATCGCCGACCTGATCGCCGAAGGGGATGCCGTCGTCGCCCGCTTCTCCTTCGAATACACCCTCGCCAACGGGGAGAAGATCTCGGGCCGGGGCCTGACCTACTACGGCCTTGCCAACGGCAAGATCACAGAAGACGACCCGATCACCACGCCGGACCTAATGGAGACGCTTGGGCCCCTGCTGGCCCCGCCGAATGCCTGACTCGTCCAGTTCGCCGCCAACCGCCAGCCGCTGGCCTTGCCGTCACCGATCCTGCTGATCCGCATCACATACGTTCCGAGCTACATCTGCCGGTCCATCGAGATCGCGTAGGGACGTTGTCAAGCGGGTCGGCGGGGCGTAATGACGCCACCGAGCTCCTGACTTGTTGGGCGGGCGGCACGAGATGCCTCGGATCAGGCGAGGCCAAGGGCTTCTAGGAGCGCCTCGTCCGACGGCTCGCGAAGGATCATGTCGGGCCGATTCGGGTCGCCGATGAGGATCGTCGGGGTGCGCGACCCGCCGTCGTTCAAGCGGCGGATCCACGCATCGGCGGCAGCGTCCTCGTCCACCCTCCAGTAGGTGAAGGGGATCCGTCGCCCTGCAAGTACGGCGCGAGATCGGGTGGTGTCCTCGCAGGTGTCGCGCCCGAGGACGACGATGGGAGGCGGAGCCTGCTTGGTCATCTCGGCAGCATAGCGGGGCTCGCGGCTCGCGCTGTCGGCGGCCGATGCTCACTTCCGGGCTGATCTGGTGGTGGTTGCATGCGCGAGGCCGGCTGGCAGGCTCGCGAGCGCCCGCCGCCGGTGCCGTGCCGCCGCACCGCTGCCGCCCAAGTCCATCGACGAGGCGCGGGCAGAGCTGGCGCGAAGGCTTCAGGTTCCTGATGCGGATCTCGTCGGGGCGAAGCGCCGCCGGCTCGAGACCCGCCTTTCGAAGCTCCCGAAGCTGTACTCGTGGGGCGATCTGACGGACGAGGCGTACCGCCGGGAGATGGCCGAGACCCGCACGATGCTGGCGGAGCTGCCGGACCCGAACAAGCTCGTGGCCTTCGACCGCAACCGCCGCGTCATGGTCACGATGGCCGAAAACGTGGATCGGGCGACCCGGTCGCAGCTCGCCGAGCTGGTGCAGCTCCTCGTCGAGCGGGTCAAGGCCAAGGGCCGGACCGTCGAACCCGAGTCCATCGAGTGGACGCCGCCTGCTCGCCCGTTCTTCGAGCCTGCTGCGTTGCTATGGCGCCCCCGGACGGACTCGAACCGCCGACGCAGGCCTTAGGACGGCCTCGCTCTATCCACTGAGCTACGGGGGCGCGGACCGCCATCGTAGCGCCGGCGCAGCGACGTGCCCGGGGCGGGCGGTTCCGGCGGGCCTGCCGAAACCGGAGTCTCGCGCACACCTGCCGTCCCGGCAGGGTTCGTGGCGACGCGCCGTACAATCGCGCCCGATGACGGTCCCCGCTCCCCTCCCCGACCTCGTGCTGTGGCGCTCCGACCGCTGTCACCTGTGCGAGGAGACGGCTGAGCTGCTCCACCTGCTCCTCGCCGAACGCGCTGCGGCCGGCCGTCCCGTGCCGACACTCGTCGTCCGCCGCATCGCCGACGATCCCGCCGCTGAACGCGCGTACTTCGAGACGATCCCGGTGCTCGTCGCCGGCGACTGGAGCCTGCCGCTCGCGACCCAGCTCGGTCCTATCCGTACCTTCCTCGACGACCGGTATCCCTGATGGACCCGGCGGACCTCACGCTCCTTGTCGCGTTCGGCGCCGGGCTGCTGAGCTTCCTGTCGCCCTGCGTCCTGCCGCTCGTGCCGGCCTACATCGGCCAGCTAACGGTTGTCGCGGTGGTGGGGCGGGCGAACGCCGTGCCATCGCGCTGGCTCGCGGTCCGCCATGCCGTCGCCTACGTGCTGGGGTTCGGCGTCGTCTTCACGATCCTGGGCATCACTGCGACCTTCGTGGGCGGGCCCCTGGCCGACTACCTGCCGGCCTTCCGCACGATCGGCGGCATCCTGCTGATCGTGATGGGCCTCAACCTGGCAGGGATCCTGCGCATCCCCGCGCTCGACCGGACGTGGCGCCCGCTCGAGGCCGGCGCGGCCGGCGCCCTCGCCCAGCAGACTGGCACGGTCGCGCTCGCCGCCGCGGGGCCGTCAGGGGACCCAGGGCTCGGCGAGCGGCTTGGCGGGCGCATCGTCGGCGGCCGGGGCGGCGTCCTGTCGTCGTTCGGCCTCGGCGTCGTCTTCGCCGTGGGCTGGACGCCGTGCATCGGGATCATCCTCGGGCAGCATCCTGACTCTCGCCGCAGCCGTCCGGCACGACGCTGCAGGGCGGTCTGCTCCTCCTCGCCTACACCCTCGGCCTCGGCATTCCGTTCATTCTCCTCGGCGTGGTCTACGACCGGGCGCCGGTTCTGGTCCGACCGCTGGTCCGCCACGGCCAGACGGTGAGCTTCGTCGGGGGGCTCCTGGTGGCTGTGGTTGGCGTCCTGATGTTGATGGACGGCCTCGGCCTCTTCGTGGGGCTCAGCTGGTTCTCGCGCCTCGCGCCCGGGGTCTAGCGGCATGACCCTCCCCCACTCCGATCCGCCCGAGACGCGACGTGGCCTCGTCGGGCCCTTCACCGGCCGCCAGCTCGCGACGACGCTCGGCGTCATCCTCCTGGCGGCGATCGTCCTCGTCGTGGCGACGCATCCGTTGGTCGCGACGTCCGCGGTCCCTTCGCCTGCCGACCCGCGAGCCACGCAGTACGTCATCGGCTCCCCGGCCCGGGCCTCCACGTGGGCGACCGCGCCCCAGAGCTGGTCGTGGTCGGGCCCGACGGCTGCCCGGCGCCGCTGCGCGACATCTCGGGACGCCCGGTTCGGCTGGCCGACCTCCGCGGACACCCGGTCTGGATCACCTTCTGGGCCAGCTGGTGCCCGCCCTGCCAGGCCGAGACTGCCAATCGTCCGCGACACGGCCGCGGCCTACGCGCCGCAGGGGCTCGCGCGTGGTCGGCATCAGCGTCCAGGAGGCGACGCGAGGACGACGTCCGGGCCTACGCCGAGAAGTACGACCTGGGCTACACCATCGCTGCCGACCTGACAGGCGACGTCTACCGGCGCTACAAGGTCTTCGGCCTGCCCACGCACTACTTCCTCGACGCGAACGGGATCATCCGGTCGATCGTCCAGGGCCCGGTGACACCGGAGATCGTGGCCGCGAACCTCGCGGGGCTCGGGCTCGTCGCGCCGGGGATCGGGACGCCGGCCGCGAGCCAGGTCCCGGCGTCCTCGGCGGCTCCCTAGGCCAGGGGCTCCCAGGCGAAGCGATCGCGATCGGGCACGAGCCGTCCCACCGGATGCTGCAGCTCGTGGGAGAGGACGACGGTCCAGCGCTCCGCCGCTGCGCGGGCGAAGAGCGTCGCCTTGACGCGCCACCGCGTCGAGCGGGAAGTCGTCGAAGGCCGGGATCCAGCGCGGGTTGGCCGACCACGGCCGCATCGCGATGTCGCCGAAGAAAGCCAGCGTCGTGGCAGGTGCCCGCACGACGATCGCCTGGTGGCCGGCCGTGTGCCCGCCCGTCGGGACGGCCCAGACACCCGGGCAGCAGCTCCACCTCGCCGTCGGCCGCGCCCGCGTCGCCCCATCCGCGCACCAGGCGCAGCTCCGGCTGGTCGTACGAGGCGACGATCCGCGGGTTGTCCGAGAGGGCGATCTCCCACTCGGCGCGCTGGGCGACGATCCGGGCTCGCGGGAACGCCCGCGTCCCGTCCGCGCGAAGCAGGCCACCGGCGTGGTCGTAGTGGAGGTGGCTCATCGCCACGACGTCGACTGTCGCCGGGTCGAAGCCGGCGCGCTCGAGCGTCGGCACGATCGGGCTCGCCGTCCAGCCCGCGCCACGCTCGGCCGCGTTCGTCGAGGCGCTCGCCGATCCCGGTCTCCACGAGGACGCGTCCGGCCGGCGTCTCGACCAGCAGGCAGTTGAGCGCCTGCAGCAGCCGGTGCTGAGCGTCGATCTCGTCCACCACCAGCCGGTCCCACAGGACCCGCGGCGCCGGTCCGAAGAGGGCGCCGGCGTCGGACCGGAAGGTCCCGGCCTGGACCAGCGCGACCCGCGTCCCGCCGCCCGAGGTCGGCCGACCAGTGAACGGCGTCGTTCAGCGCCATCGAGTGGTCAGCGTCGGCCCGGGCAGCTTCCGCCGGGCGTCGAAGTCGCGGTGGAACGCCGACGCCGTGGGCTGGCTCTGGCCCTGGTACTTCGAGCCGAGCTCGGCGCTGCCGTACGGGCCGCTCCACGGGGCTCGACATGCGGAAGAAGCTGACCTGGCCGATCCGCATCCCCGGATAGAGCGCGATCGGCAGGTTGGCGACGTTGCTCAGCTCGAGGGTGAGCGTTCCCTTCCAGCCCGGGTCCACGTAGCCGGCGGTCGAGTGGATCAGGAGCCCGAGCCGGCCCAGGCTGCTCTTCCCCTCGAGGCGGGCCACGAGGTCGGTCGGCAGCTCGACCCACTCGAGCGTCTGCCCGAGGACGAACTCGCCCGGGTGGAGGATGAACGGCTCGTCGTCGCGGACCTCGAGGAGCTCGGTCAGGTCGGGCTGCGCCTCGCGAGGGTCGATGAACGCGTAGCGGTTGTTGCGGAAGACGCGGAAGCTGCGGTCGAGGTGCAGGTCCACCGACGAGGGCTGGAGGTCGGCCGGGTCGTACGGCTCGATGCGGATCCGGCCGGCCTCGAGCTCCGCCCGGATGTCGCGATCGGAGAGGACGCTCACGACCGGTGCCCCAGAGCTGCCGGGCTCGCGCTCGCGCGTACAGGGAGTCGACCTCGCGCTTGAGCGTCTCCAGGTCCTCGAAGGACTGGTAGACGCTGGCGAACCGGATGTAGGCGATCTGGTCGAGCGCCCGCAGCTGCTCCATGGCGAGCTCCCCGACCCGCGAGGAGTCCACCTCGGTCGGCGCCGGCCGCGCGGAGCGTCGCCTCGATCTCGTCGACGGCCTGCTCCGCCGCGCCCTCGGGTACGGGTCGCCGCGTGAGGGCCTTGCGCAGACCGGCGGCAAGCTTCTCGCGATCGAACTCCTGGCGCGCCCCGTCGCGCTTGACGACGACCAGGCGCGCCGCCTCCATCGCGCTCGTAGGTGGTGAAGCGCGCGCCGCAGGCGACGCACTCGCGCCGGCGTCGGATCGTCGCCGGCCTCGTCGAGGTCCCGGGAGTCGATCACCCGGGTGTCGCGCTCCTCGCACGTCGGACAGCGCATCCGGTCCTCCTGCGCCTCCACCACAACATCTAGTGGCCTGCCGCGACCATACCACGACATACGGTGGTCGAGGCGGGCCGATCAAGGTGCCTGCGTGGATGCGCGGTCAATCGCCGCTGCCGCGGTCGCTGAACCAGCGGCTGGTGTCGGCACGGCCCGGAGCGCAGGTCCACGCCGAGCGTGACCAGCGCCTCGCGCGCATGCAGAAGGTTCAGGTACCCGCGCTTGACCGATGTCTCGCCTTCCATCTCGCGGGGGCGTCCCGCGGTGACCGAGAAGCGCGAACAGCCGTGCTGGACCATCTCGACCGCCCGCGTGGCTCGCCGAGCTCCTCGGCGAGTGCGCAGCCCGAGACGTGCCAGCGCGGCCGGAGGGGCAAGCGCCTCGGCCTCGGCCAGGAAGCCCTCCAGGCTCCTCGAGCATCGCCGGGAGGACCTCGTCGATCGTGTCGGGGGCGTCCTGGCGTCGCCGGACCCGGTCGATCCGCTCGGCACGCGGCCGCGATCGCCGCGCCCGCGCGATCCGCGAGCGAGGCGCCGTCCCGGCGGAACGCCTCGTCCTCACGCGCTCTTCGCGACCACCGTGGCCGTCCGGCGGAGGACGAGACGAAGGCCGCCACGAGGGCGACGAAGAGCACGAGCGAGGCGACGACGAGCACGTCGGTCATCGTCATCGCCGCTCGCCCGCGCGCGGAGAGCGGCCACGTCAGCGGCGGGCACGACCTCGAACAGGTCCCCGACGACGTAGAGGTCGGCATGCTCGGCGAGGGGCGCGTCCGGGTCCCGGTTCACGGCGATGATCGTCTCCGCGTCCTGCATCCCGACCCGGTGCTGGATGGCGCCCGAGACGCCGATCGCCAAGGTAGACGGAGGGCCGGACCGTCTTGCCCGGTCTGCCCCACCTGCGATCGCGTACGGCAAGCCAGCCGGCGTCGACCGCGGCCCGCGTCGCAGCGACGGCGCCGCCGAGGGCTGGCGGCGAGCTCCTCGACAAGAGCGACCCCGGCCGGCCCGCCGAGGCCGCGTCCGCCGGCCACGACGATCGAGGCCTCCTCGATGCTGGCGCCCCGCGGCTCCACGCCGCGCCGCTCGACGACCTGCACCGGGGACGGCGACCGCGGCGCGCCGTCCTCCGCGGCGCGCACCTCCCGGCGGTCGCCGCGCGGCCGCCTGAATCGCCCCCGGACGGAGCGTCACGATGCCGCGCCCGTCGGTGAAGGCCGAGACCGTCACCGCCCGCCCGCCGAGGACGCTCTTCTCCACTCGCGGCCCGGCGCCGCGCGCCGTCGCCGCCCGGCGACCAGGAGATGGCCGTTCGCGTTGGCCAGGACGCCGAGTCCGAGACGCGCCGCGAGGATCCCGGCGACCTCGCGGCCGTCGGGCGTTGCGCCGAGCAGCAGCGACCGCCGGTCGCCTCGGTCGCCGCGAGGCTGGACACGACGGCCGCGATCGTCGCGCGGCGTCGGCGGGGTCGCCGCGAGACGGACTGCGCAGCACGCGGCGCACGACATGCGGCCAGGGCATCCGCCGCCGGGGCCGGGTCCGGGCGCGACGACGATCGCCGCCGACGGACGGTCAGCGGCGTCGGCCAGGAGTCCGCGCGGCCGTCGCCGCCTCGAACGACAGGCGGGTCGGCAGCCCGTCGGAGCCCAGCTCCGCCATCGACCAGATCGCGTCGGTCACGGAGCGCTCCGCGCGCCACGAGCAGGTCGACGATCTCGCGCGCCGCGACGTCCGGCGACCTCGCGGATCACCCGTGTCGCAGCCCGCTCGGCAGGTGGCCGCTGCGAGAGCACGACCGTCGAGGCTGCCGCGCCGCCGACGTCCCGGACGTCCAGCCCGAGGTCGTCGATCGACAGGACGACGATCTCCTTCGACCGGGCGCCCATGATCCCCTTCGAGCGTCGGGTAGCGCGGCTCGCCGAGGAGCTGGGTCCCCACGACGAGGGCCGGCAGGCGCACCTCGACGGTCTCCTCGCCGTCGCGCGACGAGCACGGCGGACGCGGAGCAGACCATCGCCGGCACCCCGAGTGCGGCGGCGCCCGACACGAGCGGCAGGTCGAGCAGGGTCGCGATCCCGGCTCCCACGACCCCGCCACCGCCATCCGCGCTGTCGGCGCCGGCAAGCACGAGGTCGTGGTCGAGCGTCCGCAGGACCGCGGCCAGGACGCGCAGCGTGGAGAGCGCGCACGATCCCGCCAGTCGCTCATCCGAGCACGAGGACGGCCCGCGCGGCGCCCATCGCGAGCCCCTTCCGGAGGGCGTCCTGGGATCCCGGCGGTCCCATCGCCACCAGCGTCACGTCGCCGCCGCCGGCATCCACCAGCCGGAGCGCCGCCTCGAGCGTGTATTCGTCGTTGCCGTTGAGCACCGGCGGGGCGGCGGACCGGTCCAGTCGCCCATCGGGCAGCAGTCGCTCCTGGCCGGTCGCGTCGGGCACCGGCTTGACGAGCACGACGATCCGCACGGACGAGCCTTCCCTCCTTGCCGGGCCGATTGCCGGCGCGGTCGGCGCAGCCGAGTGTACACACCGGATGGCGGCCGGGTGGGCGCCTCGGCCGGCCGAGGCGCCGGGCGGACCACCCCTCGCGGCGGGTCGGCTACTGGATCACCGGCAACGCCCGGCCCCGCCCGGCGCTCGGGGCCGGGCCGGCGATCGCGACCGGCGCCAGGATCTCGGCGATGTCGAGCGTCGTAACGCCGGCCGCGTTGGCTGGGTCGCCCGCGAGGCCGTCGGCGAGCATGGTCAGGCAGAACGGGCAGGCGACCGCCACGGCGTCCGCACCCGTGGCCAGCGCCTGCCGAGCTCGTTCGGCATTGATCCGGGACCCGCGGCTCTCCTCCATCCACATCCTGCCGCCTCCGGCTCCGCAGCAGAAGCTCTCGCGCCCGTGACGATCCATCTCGGCCACCGAGACGCTCGGGACCGCGTCCAGGACCTCGCGCGGCTCGGCGAGGACGCCGTTGTAGCGGGCGAGGTAGCACGCGTCGTGGAAGGTCACCCGGCGGACGTCGGCACCGTCCGTCCCGACCAGGGTGGCCAGGCGACCCTCGGCGAGAAGGGCGGCGAGGAATGTCGAGTGGTGAACGACGTCGAACGCACCGCCCAGCTGCGGGTACTCGTTCGCGAGGCTGTTGAAGCAATGGGGGCACGCCGTGACGATCCGCGGCGGCCCGTAGGCGCGCAGGGCGTCGATGTTCTGGCTGGCCAGGAGCTGGAAGACGTACTCATTCCCCATCCGTCGGGCCGGGTCGCCGGTGCAGGCCTCCTCCTGGCCGAGGACGGCGAACTGCACGCCGGCGGCATCGAGGCAGGTCGCGAAGGCGCGCGCCACGCGCCGATTGCGCTCGTCGAAGGCCGCCGCGCAGCCGACCCAGTAGAGGACCTCGACGTCTCCCAGGCGACCGGCACGCGCGACGTCGGCGGCGACCGGCACGCTGAACGGGAGCCCCCGCGTCCAGTCCAGTCGCTCGCTCCGGGGCCGGCCCCACGGGTTCTGGGCCGACTCCATCGCCCGGAACGCCGGCGCAAGCTCGCCCGGGAAGCGGCTCTCCTCGAGGACCAGGTTGCGCCGGATCCCGACGATGGTATCGACGTGCTCGATCAACACCGGGCAGGCCTCGACGCACGCGCCGCAGGTGACGCAGTCCCAGACTGCCTCCTCCGTGATCGCGCCCCGGAACCAGCTCCGGAGCAGCGGAGCCCGCCGCTCCCTCGGTCCCCTCGCCGGCGAGGTGACGGATCCCCATCACCAGGCTCTTCGGGTCGAGCGGCTTTCCGGTGGCATGCGCCGGGCAGGCGTCCCGGCAGCGACCGCATTCCGTGCAGGTGTAGCCGTCGAGGAGCTCCTTCCACCGCAGGTCGGCCACCGACCGCAGCCCGTACGTCGCGTCCTCGGCCTCGAGGTCCATCGCGGGGAGAGCACCCCGCGGCTCGAGCTTCCGAAGGTAGACGTTGAAGAACGCGGTGACGATGTGGAGGTGCTTCGTGGTCGGCAGCCAGGCGAGGAAGATCGCGACGAGAACGAGGTGGGCCCACCAGTGAAGCGCGAAGAGCGCCTCCAGGGTGGGCTGGCTCACGCTCGCCAGGGCCGCTCCGGCGGCATTCGTGATCAGCGCCCCGGGCAGCGGCCCGTAGAGGGCCGCCTCATAGGCCAGCGCCCCGAGCTCCGCGCCGACGATGCCAAGGATCAGGAAAAGGATCGCAATCCCGGAGCGGTTAAGGGTCAGGCGCGACGGTCGCACGACCAGCCTGCGCCAGAGGGCATACGCGAGCGCACCAATGGCCAGCACGCCCGCGACGTTGCGCACGAAGAGCGTCATCGCCCAGAGGGCGCCGCCGAGCGGGAACCCGACGAGCGCCTCCACGAGGCCGCCGGTGGCCGCGTTGAGCGTCCCGACCGAGAGGGCCACGAAGGCGACGAAGATGAGGTAGTGCATGACCCCGACGCCGGGATCGCGGAACATCCGCACCTGGGCGATGGCGTAGCGCGCCAGCGCCGCGCTTCGTTGCCGGACGTCGGTGAACGGTCCGGCGGCACGGGCCAGCCGCAGGACCCGCAGATGCCGCGCCATGAGGACGGCGAAGACGGCGAGCGCACCGTAGAAGACCGGGAACGCCAGCGGGTAGTAGGGAACCTGTGCCAGCGTCGAGGTCACGAAGAGCCGGACCCGGGCCACCCCGCGTGCTCGAACGGCCCCGCGAGCGTCTCGAGAGCATGGTCGAGGACCGGCTCGAGGGAGGAGAGCGCCTCGAGGGCACCGCGCGGGCTGCCGGGGAGGTTCACGACGAGGGTATGGCCGCGGACGCCGACGACCGATCGGGAGAGGACGGCCATCGGCGTCTTCGCCCGGCCGTCGGCCCGCATCGCCTCTGCGAGGCCCGGGATCTCGTAGTCAACGACCGCCTGGGTTGCCTGCGGCGTGACGTCGCGCGGCGTCAGCCCCGTGCCGCCGGTCGTCAGCACCAGGGGGTGGAGGGCGCAGGCACGGATGAGGGCCGGCTCGATGATGCCGCGCTCGTCGGGGACGCTCGACCGCTCCACGGCGAACCCCAGGGCGACGAGGCGCGCCTCGAGCGCGCCGCCGGAGGCGTCCTCGCGGACGCCAGCCGCCACGCCGTCCGACACGGTCAGGACGAGGGCCGTGCGTTCGGGGCCTGCCATCAGCCCGTCGGTTTGCGCGGCGCCCGCCGGGTCTTGCCGGCCCCGGTGGGGCCGCGCACGCCCCGTGGACGGCCGGCGTGCGGCGGGGGCGCGGACGCCGGCTCGTCCGGTCGATGCCACTCACCCGACGCGCCACCGCTCTTCGAGACGAGGTGGATGGAGCGGATCTCCACGCCCCGTTCGACGCCCTTGACCATGTCATACAGCGTGAGCGCGGCCACGCTGGCCGCCGTCAGCGCCTCCATCTCGACGCCTGTCGGGCCCGTGGTGGCGGTCTCGGCGCGGATCCGGAATGCCGAGGCAACGCGGTCCGGCGTGATCCGGACCGCGACGTCGGTGAGCGTCAGGGGATGGCAGAGGGGGATGAGCTCCCACGTCCGCTTCGCGGCCATCACTCCGGCGAGCTCGGCGACGGTCAGGACGTCACCCTTCGGCCCCCCGCCGTCGATCACCAGCGTGAGCGTCGCCTGCGAGCAGGCCACCTCGGCCTCCGCCACGGCGCGCCGCGCCGTGGCGGGCTTCTCCGACACGTCGACCATCCGCGGGCGGCCGCGCCGATCGACGTGCGTCAGCCGCCGACGCTCCGTACGCGGAACGGCGCGGTCGTCCATGACTCCTCCGCGTTCCACCGGCATGCTCGCCGGTCCGACCGGGGCAACCGGGCCTGCGGGCTCAGACCGGCGCCAAGCCGGCGGCGCCCCGGGCCAATTCTGTCACGCCCGAGGATCTGGCGGCGAGCCAACTTGGGACGGTGATCCGGCCTCTCCGTCCGTCGGGACGCCCGGTAATGCACCGCGCGCGGCCGGCGCCGGCAGCCGCGGGCGTGCGAGGCGCCGCGCCACGAGCCACGTGCCGGCCGCCAGCAGGAGGCCCACGATGGCGATCGCCACCGACGTCTCGGTCCAGAACTGGTCCGGGAAGAGCTGCACGAGGCGGTCCGTCGCGGGATCGAACGTCCACGTCCCGGCCGGGAACAGGAGCTCGTGGAGGATCGTGAACGCGGTGTCGAAGAAGATCGCGAACGTGATCCCGATCGCCACGGTGCCGACCGCGAGCAGCTTCGCCCCCGTGCCAACGGACCGCCAGAACCACGGCGACCCGCGCGAAAGGGCGCCGGCGAGAAGCAGGACCACCGCGGCCGCCACGACCAGGGCATAGAACTCCATGACGACGCGCCGCACGTCGTCCATGTGCGCCCGTTCACGGGCCTCGAGGACCGGCTGACCCGCCACCCTCTGCAGGAAGGTGCCCGGGCCGAGCCAGACCTCGGCGACGATCTCGCGGGTGACCGCGTCAACGGCGGGCGCCGGCCAGCCGGTCCACGCCGCCGCATCGGCCCGCGCCTGGTCGAAGGAGACCCACACCGGGTTGAAGAAGATCGCGATCGTGATGCCAGTGATGACGAGCGCGGTCGCGACCGCGACGGCAATCCCCGTGAGACGCCGCCCGACCGTCGGGCCGTCGGCTGCCGCCCGGCTCATTCCTCCGCGAGCGTCCGGGCCTGGTCCCACCACGTCTCGATCATCAGGTCGCTCGGGGCCTCCACCTGGAGCTGGCCTGCGGCCCGGGTCAGGCGGCCTCGAAACGCCGGCAGGTCCACGGCGAGGAGCGCGCGCAGGCCGCCGAAACCCGCGAAGCGGAGGAGGTCGTGCTCGGCCGACGTGAAGCCGGCGAGATTGAGGAGCAAGGCCTCGTCGCGCCATGTCAGAACGTCGTTCGTGGTGGCGACGACCTGGTCCGCGAGCGTCTGGCGGCGCGCAGGCGTCTCCGAGACCTCGAGGAGGAGGCCCGTCGTGAAGATCCCCTGGTGCGCAAGGCGCTGCACGTGGATCGGTTCGATCCGCGTGAGCTCGGTGATCGGCGGCACGCTCGCTCGTTCCTCCGGGGGCTGCTGGCGGGCGCCATTGTACGGTGGACGCCCTCGCCCGGGGTGCTGGCAGCAGGGCGCGGGCCGAAGACGCGTTAGGCTGCCCGCGACGCGATACCACCGTCGCCCTGGGACGGGATCGCGGCGGAACGGAGGCCCGGATCGTGGCGATCGCGTTCGACCACCTGCCCCACCCGCGGATCGAGGAGCGAGCGAAGGAGGCTCCGCCCCTGAGCACCGACGGGCACGTGGGCCTGAACGGGCGGATCGGGCTCACCCTGACGACGATCGTCGGCACCATGTGGTGCGCCTACTTCTTTGCCCTGCTGGCGCTCATGGTCCTCCCGCAGGCGCTGGGCGGTGGCCTCCTCCTCTTCGTCCAGTGGTTGAGCCAGACCTTCATCCAGCTCGTGATGCTGTCGGTGATCATGGTCGGCCAGAACATCCTGGGGAAGGCCGCCGACCGCCGCTCGGAGATGACCTACAAGGACGCCGATGCGATCCTCCACGAGTCGATCCAGATCCAGGAGCATCTCAAGGCCCAGGACGTCGCGATCGACGCCCTGCTCGACAAGGTCCAGCGGCTGGAGGAGGCGCTCGTCGCCTCGGGTCGCGGCTGACCGCGACGGCCGCACGTGGGGCGCGCGCTGGCCGACACCTCCCTCGTTCCAGCCGCTACGCTACGAGCCAATCAGCAGGAGGCTCCCCCACCCGTGACGACCGGGCCAGCCGCACCGAGCCCCGATCCCGCGCTTCCGGCCGCCCCGCCCGCTGAGGCCGGCGAAGCCGCGACGCCCCCCGAGAGGGGCACCGATCCCGCGTCGGCCGCGGCGCCGCCGAGCCGTCGGGCCGCCCTGATGCGCTCCGGCCTGATCATCGCCGTCCTCGTCGTCGTCTTCGGCATCATCCTGCCGCGCTACATCGACTACTCCGAGGTCGTCGCCGCCTTCAAGGCGCTCACCCTGCAGCAATTCGTCGTCATCACGATCCTGGGCGCGATCGCCTGGGTGGTGAGCGGCCTCATCTTCAGCGCCCTGATCGACGGCCTGTCGTGGCTCCGGGGCACGATGTCCTGGCTCATCCTGGCGGGCATCGGAGCCAGCGTGCCGTTCGGGCCCTGGAACATGGGCGTGCTGTGGGTCGTGGTCCGCGGCTGGGGAACGGGCAACGCCGCCGCGACGTCGGGGGTCGCCCTGTACGGGGTCATCAACATCCTGAGCCGGATGTTCCTGCCGCTCTTCGGGATCCTCGCCGTCGCCCTCGCCGGGGACCTCGCCAGCTCGGCGAAAGCCGGCACCGCCTGGGCGATCGCGATCATCAGCGCCGTTGCCTTCGTGGTCGTCACGTCGCTCATCGTCGGGATCGTGCGCTCCGAACGGATCGCAGACTGGATCGGGCGGACCGGGCAGCGGATCGCGGACTGGACCCTGCGGCGCCTCGGACGGACGGGCTCCCCCAACGTCTCCGCGTCGATCCACCGCTTCCGCGACCAGCTCGGCCTCGTCATCCGCCGGCGCGGCGCGCTGGCGCTCGCGATCGCGGTCGTCTCGCAGTTCGTGTGGGCGATCGTCCTCCTGGTCGCCCTGCGCATCTGCGGCGTGCCCGACACGGCGATCAGCGCCGGCGAGGTCTTCGCCGTCTATGCGCTCGTGATGTGCATCACGATCCTCCCGCTCTCGCCGGGGGGCGCCGGCGTGTCCGAGCTCCTCTTCATCTCGGCCTTCTCCGCGATCGCCGGCGCCGAGTACCAGGCGGCCATCACGGCCGGCGTCTTCCTGTACCGCTTGTACTTCTGGTTCGTGCCGATCCCGCTGGCCTGGCTGCTCCTGAAGGTGGCCCGCAAGGGCAAGACGATCCTGCCGGGCACGTCCGAGCTGCGGGACTACGCGAAGGGCGACGCCGTCACGGCCTGAACGCCCGACCAGATCTGACCGTTGGCCCGCGGTCGTGCCCTGGAGCCGCCGACCATCGGCCGGGCCGCCGAGGAGATCGACGCGCTAGCGTGGGCTACCGGTCAGTCCCGCTCCGGCACCACCACGAGCCCAGCGCCAGATGGCTGGGTGCCCGTCGCCGACGCTCGGCGTCGGCCGGCGATCCAGTGACGGAGGAGAAGGAAGCGGCAGATGGTGGCCAGCACGTTCGCCGCGACGAGGACCACGAGCTCGACGGCGCGCCCGGCTCCGGGCGCGATTGCGCCAAGGAGGTTGACCGCCAGCGTCGTGATGGCGAGGGCGACCCCGAGGGCGGCGAGCCCGCCGACCTGGTCGCGCAGGGCTCCCTCCCGCTCGCGGACATCGAAGGTGAGCCGCCGGTTGGCGGCCGTGTTCCCGATCGCGGTGATGACCAGGGCCAGAGCGTTGGACGCGGTCGCGCCGAGGGCCAGCCGGAAGGCGGTGTAGAGCACGACGTAGGCGGCGGTGCTGACAACGCCGATCGCGGCGAACGACGCGACCTGGCGGACGCTGGAGCGGGACGGGGCAAGCCTGAGTGGCTTCCGTCGGCTCGTCAGAGTCGGGAAGCCAGTGTCGCCCTGGAGGACATCCATCGACCGATACCCCGTGAAGCGTTCCGAAGATGAGGTGACCAGCGGAACCGGGCACAAGGACCAAGGAGGAGCAGGGTCGGCGGTGGCGCGTAACGGGCGCTGCGCGCGACGGCCAGCGGGCTTCCGAGGTCGAAGGCCCGGCACCCCCCGCGCCGGGCGACCTCTCAGGGTGCGACGGGCGCCTGCCCACCAGGTGATGCGCCCGCAAATGGCTCTCGCGCCGGGCTCGCCACCCCTGATGTCGCCGCAGCCTGCGCCCGCGACGTCACCCATCTGGCTCGCGTCAGGACGCGCGGCAATCTCGAATGTGGCATGAGAGAACCCCCCAGCTCTTCATGGCACCGCCCACCCGGCGGAGCGCGGTAGTACGCGACGCGAATACTAGAACGAAAGGCCGTGTGGTGCCAGCGCGTCCCAATTAGCTGTGAGGTCATCGTGGCAATGCGTGCCAGCTCGCCTCCCGGCGGGGCGCTCGCCGAGATCTCCCCCGCTCTCCGATCCGGCCTACCTCGCCGGCCTGTCGCCGAAGATCGTGTAGTGCCAGGGTTTCTCGGGCGCGCCGGTGAGCTCGATCATCACGTGCTTCACACGCGTGTACTCCTCGAACGAGTACATCGACATGTCCTTGCCGAAGCCCGACTGCTTGAAGCCGCCGTGAGGCATCTCACTTGTGACCATCAGGTGGTCGTTGACGAGGACGTGGCCGAAGTTGAGGGCCTGCGTCGCCCGCATCGCCACCCGCAGGTCGCTCGTCCAGACGGAGCTCGCGAGGCCATAGGCGGTGTCGTTGGCCATGGCGAGCGCCTCGTCTTCGGTGTCGAAGGGCAGGACGACCAGCACCGGGCCGAAGACCTCGTGCTGCACGATCTCGCTGTCCTGGGCCGCGCCGGCCACGACCGTCGGCAGGTAGAACGCACCGTCGGGAAGGCCCGCGACCTGGGCCCGCGAGCCGCCTGTTAGGACCCGGGCACCGGCCGCCACGGCGCGCTCCACGAAGCCGGCGACCCGCTCCACCTGGGCCGCGCTGATGAGCGTACCCAGGTCCGTGTCCGCCGCCATCGGGTCGCCGACGCGAACGGATTCGAACAGCTCCACGAGGCGGGCCGTGAACGCCTGGGCGACCGACCGGTGGACGTAGACCCGGGTCGCCGCCGTGCAGTCCTGGCCCCCGTTGATGAGGGCCCCGGCGGTGGCGCCGCGGGCTGCGGCCTCCAGGTCGGCGTCGGCGTGGACGATGAACGGGGCCTTGCCGCCGAGCTCGAGGTGAACGCGCTTGAGGTTGCCCGTTGCCCGGGTCATGATCCGGCGACCGGTCTCGGAATCGCCCGTGAGGGAGATGAGATCGATGTCGCGATGGCCCGCCAGGGCGGCACCCACGACGTCGCCGCGCCCCGTGACGACGCTGAAGACGCCCGCCGGGACCCCGGCCTCGGCCGCCAGCTCGGCCAGGCGGATCGTCGTCAACGGCGTGGCCGTCGCCGGCTTGAGGACGACCGAGTTGCCCGCCGCGAGCGCGGGCCCGATCTTCCAGATCGCCATCCAGAGCGGATAGTTCCAGGGGCTCACCTGGCCGACCACCCCAAGGGGCTCGCGGCGCACGAAGCTCGTGTGGCTGCCCGAGTACTCGTAGGCAGCCTTGCCCTCGAGGTGACGCACGGCGCCCGCGAAGAAGCGCAGGTTGTCGATGGCGAAGGGGAGGTCGGAGTCGCGGCGCAGCTTGTAGGCCGAGCCGGTCTGGGCGGTCTCGAGGCGCGCGAGCTCGTCGGCGTGGTCCTCGAGGAGATCAGCGAGCCGGTCGAGGATCGCAACCCGCTCCGGAAGGTAGCGGCGGCTCCAGCGCCCGTCGTCGAACGCGGCGCGCGCTGCCGCGACGGCCCGGTCCACGTCCTCGGGCGTGCCGGCCGGCACGCGCCCCGCGACGGAGCCGGTCGCCGGGCTGCGCACCTCCAGCCACCCGCTGGTCCCTGGGCCCGCGGGCGCCCCGTCGATGAACATGGGGAAGTCGCGGACGGCGTCGGCGTCCATCGTGGGTCTCCTCAAGGGCGCCGGCGGGACGCCCGGCCGTGGCGGTTCGTCGCTTCACAACGAGCCTAGCACGCGCTGGTTCCGGGACAGGCGCGTCCTGCGCCTGGCGGGCGGACCTACCGCCGATCGCGGCTTCGCGCTGAACGCGGCATGGTCAGCCGGACGCCCCAGGCGCGCCCGACAAATGCTCACGCCTCGAGAAGGGCGGCCTCCCGACGCAGGAGGTGCCAGGCGCGCTCCACGTGACGGCCCTCGGTTCGCAGGTTGCCGATCGCCACCCGGATGGTGAAGCGGTCGTGCAACCGCGTGTGCGACAGGAACACCTCGCCGGTGGCGTTCACGGCCGCCATCAGGCGCTCGTTCGCGGCGTCGAGGCGGGTCGCCACGTCAGGGTCGCCCTCCCTGCCCGCGAGGCTTGCCGGTCGCCAGCGGAGGCAGACCGTCGAGAACGGCGCCGGCGCCAGGAGCTCGAAGTCGGCGTCGGCGTTCACCCGGGCCGCAAGGTCGGCCGCCAGCCGGCAGTGGGCGTCGATCCGCCGCCCCAGCCCCTCGAGGCCGAAGTAGCGGAGCAGGACCCACAGCTTGAGCGCTCGCATCCGCCGGCCGAGCTGCGGCTGGTATTCGTTGAAGTCGCGGACGGGCCGCTCCTGGTCGAGTGTCCGAAGGTACTCCGGCACCAGGCTGAAGGCGTCCCGCAGCGACTCCATGCGCCGGGTGAGGAGCAGCGACGCGCCCAGCGGCGTGAACATCCATTTGTGAGGGTTCACGACGATCGAGTCGGCGCGCTCCCAGCCGGCGAACGGTCCGCGCCTCTCCGGCACCAGTGCAGCCGATCCGGCGTACGCGGCATCGACGTGGAGCCAGGTTCGCTCACGCTCCGCGATGTCGGCGATCGCGCCGACCGGGTCGACCGAGGTCGACGAGGTCGTCCCGATCGTCGCGACGATCGCGACCGGCACGCGGCCGGCTGCTCGATCTGCTGCGACGGCGCGCTCCAGGAGGTCGACGCGCATCCGGTAGGCGTCGTCGACCGGGATCCTGCGGAGCGACGCGCGGCCCAGGCCGAGGGTCATGCATGCCTTCTCGACGCTGCTGTGGGCCTCGGCCGATGCGTAGACCACCGGCGACCCCCGGTCCCGGTGCGCCACGCCGTCGGCCGCTGCCCGCAAGCCCGCTGTCTCGCGGGAGGCCGCCAGGGCGATGAGCGTCGAGGTGGAGGCGGTGTCGTTGAGGAGGCCGTCGAACGAGCCCGGCAGGCCGAGGCCGTCCCGCAGCCAGCCGACGACCACCTCCTCGAGCTCCGTCCCGATCGGCGAAGTCCGCCAGAGCATCGGGTTCTGCCCCAGGACCGCGGTCCACATCTCGCCCAGGATGCCCGCGGCCGACGCAGTCGTGGCGAAGTAGGCCATGAACCCCGGGTGCTGCCAATGGGTCGCGTTGGGCACGACGAACCGATCGAGGTCTGCCAGGATCGCGCCCAGCGGCTCGGGCCCCTCCGGCGGCGTGGCCGGGAAGGCCGGCCTGATCGATCCAGGCTCGATCGCGGGGAGGACGCGGCGCGACTCCAGCGTCGCCAGGTAGTCCGCCATGGCGTCCACGACCGTGTGGGCCGCCTCGCGGAAACGCTCCGGGTCCATGTCGAGGAGACCCTCGAGCTGGGCCGGGTCGAGGGCGTCGAGCGCCTCCGAATGCGCTCGGCCGGCGGGGATCCCGGTGCCTTCGTCGGTCATGCCGGGCAGTCTATCCGGCGGCGCGTGACGGAACGCCATCGACGAGGGAGAGACGGCACTTGCGGAGGGCGTTCACGGGAACGACGATGGCGACGATCCGCAAGGCGAGCCCGAGACGACCGATGATCATCGCGAACTGGCACCCGATCCCCTGCCCCGACGGCGTCCGGATGGCGTTCGCCGCGCACCTTCACGGTCGCGACGCGCAGGTCCACGTGGAAGACGGCGCGCATCTCTGGCACTGGCGAGTGATCTCGCCGGCCGGACACGTCCTCTGCGAGGGTGACGCCCTCGACCGCGACGCCGCCGAGCGCGCGGCCGAGGACGAGGTTTGCGCCGTCCACCCGCCGACAGAGCACCTGCTCGAAGAGCTCCTGGCTCCCTGACAGCCGCGGGCAGCGCCCGGCTGGCGGTGGACCTCCGGCCCCGCGAAGGATGGCACGGGCGCGGTCGATTGGCTGGTGTCGGGTCGAACGCGACCGGTCCGTCGGGTTGAGCGGCGGCGATCCCCTCTCGCCGTTCCAGGGATTGGTGCAGCAGTGGGCGTCTGGCGCCGGTCACCACGCTGGGGCAGCCGGCCCTACGCGGGACGGCAGGCGAGCGTCCACCCCTCGTGGCTCAGGACGAAGACCATCCGACCGATCGACCCGTCGATGAGGCGGCAGGGATCGTTCGCGAGCGCATGGCGGTCGCCGTCCTCAGTCCGCAGGTTCGCCTCTGCAAGCCGGGTCGACCAGGCCGGAGGACGCTCGCTGTGGCCCCCGCGCAGGGCGCGACGGTAAGCGTGGCGGCGCTCCTCGTCGTCCTCGATGTCTTCCGCGAGAAAGTGCGCCCTCGGGATCATGCCCCACCCCATGCGGCTCGCCAGATCCACCTGTGTCAGAACCTGCTCGACCGCACGAATTCTGGCAACCGTACATGAATAGGCGATGAGAGGCGTTCGCCCCAGCGACTGAGTGCCGCGCCGATCGGGGCATGAAACGGCCCCCGACCGGCCCGGGATCGCCGGCCATCCCACCCTCGTGGGAGTGCGACCGGGCTCAAGGCCACGCCGGGGACCGTGAGGCGCACCCCAGGCCCGCCTCGTGTGGCGTATAGCCGATCGACGATGAAGAGAGGATGAGAGCGGCGCCCGGCCGTCGCGGCGGTGCGCACAGCGGGCAGCTTCCGGGAGTTCTCGACGGGGATCCGCCCGACATGGTTGGCGCCCGGCCGGAGGGGACACCGCGTTGCAGACTCGGCTGCACCGTGGTCCGGATGCTCGATGCGCCTCCCGTCCCCGAAGGAGTGCGGAGCGCCCGGCGCGGAGCCGCGAGGGGACCAGCGCTACGATGATCGGGCCGCCGGAGCGTTGCCGGGTGGGCGTAGCACGGGAGGGGGGTCTATGTACGCCGTCGTGGTTCGTGAGACCGGAGAGCCCGAACGCATCGAGGGAACCGGGGAGGACCTGCAGACCAACGTGCTTCCGCGCACGCGGCGCGCCCCCGGGATCGTGTCAGCGCTCTGGATGACGGACGGGTCGGGCGGAACGCTCAACGTGTTGGTGTTCGAGACCGAGGCAGCAGCACGGGCGGCGCTGGAGCCGATACGGAGCGCGCCCCGCCCCGGGTTCATGCAGGTGGACAGCGTCGACTTCTACCGCGTGCTCGCACACTTCTGAGGCCAACGGCCACCTGACGCCCGGTGCGCAGCCCATCTCTCCGGTCGGCTCAATGGTCGACACGTCGAACGGCCCTCGGGAACACCACGCCGTCCACGCTCCCCCCAGAGCGTGCGGCCGAGTGTCGCGAGGGCCGCCTAGAAAGCGATGAGTGCAACGCGGATCCTGCCGCACGGACTGTGGCATGTCAATGCCTGGATCGCTCGAATGCAGCGGCCCCCGGACGCCCGGTGCAGCGACCAATCCCACGTGGGGGCGGGGAGCGGTGCGCGCTCGCGCGGAGCCGGGGGCCAAGCGGGATTCTCTCTGCCTTCCGCGGACCGCTCAATAGGTCGGGCTACGTAGTCGCGTGCCGCGACGAGCGCCGTCGACGCCCTGGTAGACGCACGGTCCGACGGCCCAGCCGGGCATGGTGGCCATTACGTCGTGCGCGGAGGCCCAGGTGCGCCACCGCTGGTCCTCGGTCATGGCACTCGCCACCTTGCAGGCGGGGCCAGGCGACCCGGCGGGGCCGCCCGGCTCAACGCCGCCGGCGTGCAGCCCCCCGAACACAACTGGCGCCTGGATTGTAAGGCTCGGGCGCGCAGCGCTTGCTCCATGGAGGGTCTTCATCCGTCGGGGGCAAGGAGAAGAGCCGGCCCACCTGGAGAGACCATCCCCAATCGATGGGACGCAGGTCCCGCGGGTCGGTCTCGCCAGTGGCTCGGCGCGGTCCCGGCGGCCGGGGAATGGACCGCGTGTCTGGGCCTCCCGCTCGTGTTTCGTAGCCTACGCCCTGGGCGCGGGGCCGTACTTGGGCATGGGGCTCATGCGGTGACAGAAGGCACCACCGAAGACCACCCCCGGACGCCCTCTCTTGAGCAAGCTCGCGCTCGTCGCCGTTGCCGCCTCAGCTTCGGCAACGTTTGTTGGGCTGGCCCTCGGGACGTCCGGACGGGCGAGGTCGCGTAGCCTGCGGGCACGGCGCCCGCGCATTGCGGGTCGGATGACGCCCGACTCCTATCTTTCGCTCATATGGCGTGCCTCCAGGTGCGCCACCAGCGCCCAGAGCGCGCCGCGGCCTCGGTCGCCCGGTCGCCCGGTCGCCGTGACAGCCTCACGCGGTCGTGTCAAAGCTCTTCGGCCATTCCGACCGTGGCACGACGAGCTCATCCGAAGAGCGGGCGTCCCATGCGGAGCCGGGGGCGGGGTGAGGGTGTCGCGGGCGCCGCGTATTCGGGTGGGCCTACCAGCTCACCTCGAGGAAGTTGCCCCCGTACTGCACGGGCGCCTCGGGCCAGTAGCCGTCCTCGGTTGAGAAAGCTGCGTCGGGCTGCTGCACTTGGACCGTGAGCAGCGTCAAGGATCCGATCGGTACAGGCGGGGTTGCGTGCCACCCGCGATCGCCGGTGCACGTTTGGGACCCCGCGATCGTCTTGAGGCCCACGGCATCGAAGAGCCGGACGCAGGCGGTCGTGCCCTGGTCTGCCCTCGTGACCAGGTACCTGAGGCTGATCTTCGCCCCGGCCGGATACTGCGCAGCGTCGATCGGGAAGACCGCATACGCGTCGATGCCCGTTATGGGCGCGGGGATCACCACGGGGTTCGACCCGCAGTCGGGAGCCGGGAGTCCGCCGAGCGTGAGCCACTCAGTCCCACAGTAGGACGTGAGCCAGGTGCTTGACTGCGGCCACGGGTAGGCGACGACGGAGGCGCCGCCCGCCTTGCCCGGATCGCCCTTGGGACCCTGGGAGTTCCAGGCGATCTGGGTCTCGTTGGGCCGGCAGGCCTGGGCCGGCACCGATCCAATCGCGACCCGCAGCAGGGTCCCATCCTTGGCGAGGCAGCCCGTGAACTGCTGGGGCTGGCGTCAGCCCGACCGCCACTGCCGTCGCACCGATGACCAGTCCGGTCGCCAGGGCAGCTGCCAACGCAGCCGCCAGCTTCGCGCGTCGCATGGACCAACCCTCCCATTCGGTGCCTCATGGGACGCTTGCGGACAAGTTGGCTCACCACGGACCGCCTGCAACAGAGCCAGATGGCACGCGGCTCATATCGGCGCATCGTGCTCCGCGCTTCAATCGCCTCCTGCCTACGCGCTGAGGCTGTGGTCCGGCAGAGGCGGACGAGGAGATGCGCGCCTCACCCGCAAGATGCCAGGCCGCGCAACGGAGCGGATGGACGCCGCGCTCGACCTGGACGGCGCAATCCGCTGGAAGCTGGCCAGGGTACGGTTCGGCTACGGCCCGATTCAGAAGGCCCTCCGCGTCAGACGGAGGGCCTTCGTCGCGTTCAGGAAGTGGTCGGGGTGCCGCGATTCGAACGCGGGACCTCCTGAACCCCATTCAGGTGCGCTACCAAGCTGCGCCACACCCCGATGAGGAAAGGATAGCAGAGGCGCGGAACGGGCCATCCGCTCAGGAAGGTTCGCGGCCGGCGGAACCGAGCCTCAGCTGCGGCGCGTGGAGGTGGCCTTGGGGCGGACGCCGCTGCGTCGGCGCGGGCGCTCGGCGCCCCGGTTGCGGAAGACGAGCCGGATCGGCGCGCCGTGGAATCCGAGCACGTCGCGGATCCGGTTCTCGAGGTAGCGACGGTAGCTGAAGTGGATCAGCTCGGCGTCGTTGGCGAAGAAGATGAACGTCGGCGGCTCGATCCCCGCCTGCGTTGCGTAGAAGAGCTTCGGCCGGCGGTTCTTGACCGCCGGCGGGACCTGCCGGGCCGTCGCTTCGGCGAGGAGGCGGTTGAGCTCGCCGGTGCCGATTCGCTTGCGGCGCTCGCCCCAGACGTCCACGGCCATCTCCAGCACGCGATCCACCCGCTGGCCCGTCCTGGCGCTGATCGAGACCACCGGGGCGTAAGTCGAGGAACGCCGCGTCGCGGCGGATCCAGGCCACGAACTGGTCGAACGTGCGGTCCGTCTTGTCTTCGACCAGGTCCCACTTGTTGACCGCGATGACGAGGCCCTTCCCGGCATCGATGGTGTACCCCGCCACGTGGGCGTCCTGCGCGGTCAGGCCCTCGACAGCGTCGATGACGAGCACCGTGACGTCCGCGCGGTCGATCGCCTTGAGCGCTCGCAGTGTCGAGTACCGCTCCGCCGCGGGTCCGGATGCCACCTTGCCGCGGCGCCGGATCCCGGCCGTGTCGACGAGGACGATCTCGCCCTGCCCGAACGGCAGGCGGGTGTCGAAGGCGTCACGCGTCGTCCCCGGGATCGCGGAGACGATTGCCCGCTCCTCGCCGAGGAGCGCGTTGAGAAGGCTCGACTTCCCGACGTTCGGCCGCCCGACGAGCGCGATCGTGACGGGCCCGGGCAGATCCTCCTCCGCATCCCCGATCTCGTCGGGCTCCAGCCCCTCCGCGAGCTCATCGCCGATCAGGTCGGCGCCGCGATCCGTCGCGACCTCGCGCGCCTTGCGCCCCAGCTCGGCCTCGCCCTCCGGCGGCAGCGCGAGGACGATGTCGTCCAGGAGGTCCGCGACGCCCCTGCCGTGGGAGGCGCTGATCGGCCACGTCTCGTCCCAGCCAAGCTCCCAGAACTCGGCCGCGTCGAGCTCGCGCCTGGCGTTGTCGGCCTTGTTGACCGCCACGAACACGGGCGCCGTCGCGCGGCGCAGGGTCTCCGCCGCCTCCTGGTCGGCCGGGGTGAGCCCGGCCGTGGCCTCGACGACGAACACGATGAGGTCGGCCTCGGCGATCGCGAGGCGGGCCTGCTCCTGGACCTTGGCCTCGATCACGTCCCCCGGTGCGAGCTCCAGGCCGCCGGTGTCCACGACGAGGAAGCGGCGCCCGTTCCACTCCGACTCGCCGTAGATGCGGTCGCGCGTCGTCCGCGCCCGGTCCTCGACGATCGCCGCCCGGCTGTCCCCGACGATCCGGTTGAAGAGCGTGCTCTTGCCGACGTTCGGACGGCCGACGATGGCGACGAGCGGGAGCGAGGCGGCCCCGCTCAACGGGATGCGGGCGCGGCGGCGGGCGCGGCGGCGCGGGTGCCGGCCGCGGCGTGTGTGCCGGCCGCCGGCGCCGGGGCGGGTGTCACCGTCGACCCGGCCGCATGGCGCCCGACATGCTCGACCTGGTCGGGTCGGTTCGGGCTCGCGGGGAGCGACGTGGTGCGACCCGCCGGCGTCACGGCCGCGTGCACAGCGCGGTAGGCCAGCTCGGCTGCGCGGGCGCTGGAGTCGGACGTGCCCGCCACCTCGAGGATCCGCTCGGCGACCAGCTCGAGGTCCTCGATGGGCGTGGAGGTGCCACCCGTCACCCCGACGATCTGGGCCGGTCCGAAGACGTCCGGATCGAGGAGATCGCTGGCACGCTCCACCTGCATCGCGGGCGTCCCGACGATCGCGCAGAGCCTCGTGAGCTCCCGCGTGTTGGCGCTGCTGCGGCCGCCGACGACCACCATGAAGTCGACCTCGCGGGCGATGTCGACGGTGTCCTCCTGGCGCCGGATCGTCACCGGGCAGACCGTGTTGACGATCTTGATCTCGTGAGCCAGGCGGACCATCCGCGCCGCAAGCCGTTCGAACTTCCAGGGCGGCTGCGTCGACTGGGTGATGAGGGCCATCCGCTTCCGGTGCGGGATGGCGTCCCAATCTTCCTCGTCGTCCACGACGATGGCGTCGGGCGCAAAGCCGAGCAGGCCCACGACCTCCGGGTGGTTGGGCGTCCCCAGGAGGACGATGGTGTAGCCGTCCTCGACCAGCTTCTGGAGCTCGCGCTGTTCCGCGATGACCCAGGAGCAGCTGCCGTCGATGACGTCGAGGCCTCGAACCGACGCCGCCTCGCGTACGCCCGGCGTCACGCCGTGGGCCCGGATGACGACGGCCGACCCTTCCTCGGCCTCGTCGAGGCTCGCGATCGACGCCACGCCGCGCGCCTGCAAGCCGGCGATGACGCCCTCGTTGTGGACGACCTGGCCGAGCGTGTGCGTGAGCTTCCCGGCGTCGGCGGCCTCCTTCGCCTTGTCGACGGCCTCGCGGACGCCGTAGCAGAACCCAGTCCGCTTCGCGATGCGGACATCCTGGACCATACCCATGGGCCGATTATGTCACGACAGCCGGCGAAACCCTCAGGACTCGCCCGGCGCCGGGGCGGGCGGCCGACCATCGTCACTGCCCGCTGCAAGCATCCCGGAGTACACGCCCCGGTGGCGCTCGGGCAACAGCTCGGCGATGCGCATCATCACGCGCGTCGTCACCTCCTCGAGACTCTCCTTCCGTCCGTCCGGCCCCAGGCCGCGCTGGAGGACGAAGGGCTCGCCCACCCGCAGGGAGACGCGGCCGCCGAACCGCCACAGGGTGGAGTCGCGCGGCCAGAAGCGGTCGGTTCCCGCGACGCCCAACGGGAGGATGGGCGCGCCGGTGCGGAGTGCCAGCAGGCTGACGCCGTCCTTGGCCGGCTGCAGGGCCCCCGACGGGCTGCGGGTTCCTTCGGGGAACGCCCCGAGCACGCGCCCGTCGTCGAGAACGCCCCGTGCGAGGCGGAATGCCTCGGTGTCGGCCGCGCCCCGCCGGATCCCGAAGCACCCGTTCTGGCGCATGAACCAGCCGACGATCGGCCATTCGAGCGCCTCCGCCTTGGCCATCCAGTGGATCGGTCGGCCGAGGGCAGGCGTGAGCCAGCATGCGATGAGCGGCGGGTCGGCGTTGCTGATGTGGTTGCCCGCCAGGATGAGCGGCCCTTCGGTCGGGACGTTCTCCAGCCCCTCGACGTGGACCCGCGTCAGGCACTGCATGAGGGTGCGGCCGAACGCGTCCGTGGCCCGGATGACGAGCGGCACGCGGTTGGCGGGCAGCGCAAATGCCGCCTCTTCCTGCCCGGAGCGGGGGCGCGCCGGCTCGGTCACGGGAGAACCTCGGTCGAGGGGATTGCGTGTCGCACGACCGATTCGACGGCGGCCACCGTCTCCTCGAAGGTGTTGCCGTCCGTCCGCACGTGGACGGCGTCCGTCGCCGCCCGCGAAGGCGACGCGGCCCGCGAGGCATCCGCGGTATCGCGGCGTCGGAGGTCGTCAAGGATCGCGACTCCCTGGGCCGAGCCGGGGTCGACCCCGCGCTCGCCGGCCCGGCGCGCGGCACGCTCCTCGGCCGAGGCATCCAGCCAGACCTTGACATCGGCGTCGGGCAGCACCACGCTGCCGATGTCCCGGCCGGCCACCACGATCGAGCCGCTTGCCGCCAGCGCGCGCTGGCGACCGAGAAGCGCGGCGCGGACCTCCGGCTGGCGCGACACGGCCGACACCGCGCGGTCCACGCGCGGCGTCCGGAGCTCCCCACTGACCTCGCGACCGTCGACGATCACCCGGGCCAGGTGCCCGGCAGCATCCGCCGCGAGGTCGACGTCGTCGACCAGCGGCGCGATCGCGGGGCCGTCGGCCGGATCGATCCCGCGCTCGAGGACGAGCCACGTGAGGGCGCGATAGAGCAGACCCGTGTCGAGGAAGCGCAGGCCGAGGGCCGCCGCCACGGCCGCACCCGACGCTGCTCTTGCCCGACGAGGCCGGGCCGTCGAGGGCCACGATCGGACCGCGCTCTGCCATGTCGGGCCTAACCTACCAGCCCAGGCCGGCGTCCGCGTGGACGGCGACGCCCGCCGACAGGGTGAGCAGGACCTGCGCATCGCCGATCTCGCCGGCACCCCGGTCGAAGACGTCCCGGTCCAGCACCACGAGGTCGGCCAGCTTGCCCGGCTCCAGCGATCCTGTCTCCCGCTCGAGCCCGTTCGCCCACGCCGCCCCCGCCGTGAAGGCCGTCAGCGCAGACGCCAGGTCGAGGCGCTCGGCCGGCAGGAATGGCGGCTCCTCCCCGCGATGCTCCGGATCGACACGGTTCACCGCCACCTCCACCTCCCGGAGGACGTTGGCGGTCGAGATGGGCCAGTCGCTGCCGCCCACGAGGCGCGCGCCAGCGCGCTCGAGGCTGCGGAACGGGTACTGCCACGACGCTCCGCCGGGGGCCCAGGTACGGGATCGTGAGATCGTGCATCTGGGAGCCGAAGGCAGCCCACAGCGGCTGCATGTTCGCGCCCACGCCGAGGGCCGCGAAGCGTGGGATGTCATCCGGCTGCACGACCTGGAGATGGGCGACGTGCGGCCTCCGATCGGACGACCCGTTGGCCGGCGCCGAGTCGCCTCGACGGCGTCGAGGGCTGACCGCACGGCACGGTCGCCGATGGCGTGGAAGTGCAGCTGGAAGCCGGCCGCGTCGAGTGCCGGCGCGAACTCGTCGGCCAGCCGGCGCCGGTCGATGAAGTCGATCCCCGAGTTGGCGGTCTCCCGGCCGCTCGCGTCGAGGTAGGGCTCGAGGAGCGCGCCGGTGTAGTTCTCGAGGACCCCATCGAGCATCAGCTTGACCGCCGAGGCCCGCAGGCGCCCGACCGTGGCGGTCCGCCGGGCTTCCTCGAACCACTCGAGCTGGCGGAGGTCGCCACCCCGCTCCCACCACAGCGACAGGTTCGTGCGCAGCGTGAGGACGCCCCGCTCGGCGAGAGCCCGATACGCCGGGAGGTGCTCTGGCGCCACCCACGCGTCCGTGATGGCGGTGATCCCGAGGGCGTGCAGGTGCGCCTGGGCCGCCAGGAGCGCAGCCTCCCAGCGCCCGGTGTCGAAGGGCGGCACGAGCCTCCTGACGAGATTCGCCGCGCCCTCGTGGAGCGTGCCCTGGGGGCTGCCGTCGGGGTTGCGCTCGATCCGTCCGTCGGGCGGATCCACGGACGCTGCCGTGAGCCCCGCAAGGGCCAGGGCCCGGCTGTTGACCCAGGCACCATGCGCGTCGCGATTCTCCAGGTAGACGGGCCGATCGGGCACGATCACGTCCAGGTCGAGCCGCGACGGGGTTCCGCCTGGGAAGGCGGGCATCGACCAGCCGCTGCCCACGATCCACGGCTCGTCGGGACGGGCGTCCGCGTACGCCCGGATCCGTTCGAGATAGGCGGCCCGCGACCAGGCCACGTCGTGCAGGTCGCAGGTCAGCATCGCCCAGCCGCCGATCGGCGGGTGCACGTGCGCATCCTGGAAGCCGGGCAGGAGCGAGCGGCCCTCGAGGTCGACCACGCGCGTGGCCGGACCGGCGAGGCGATGCAGGTCGGCGTCCTGACCGATGGCCAGGATCCTCCCGTCGCGCACGGCGACCGCCGACGCCACGCGCCGCGTCGGTTCCACGATCCCGATCGCCCCGTTCGTGAAGAGAAGGTCGGCAGGACCCTCGGCCGTCCGCCCGACGGCCCGCCGGAAGGTCGCCGGCGGCCGACTTGCGGGCGCTGCCCCCAGGCGTCGCACTTCGGCGGGCGAGAGAAGCCGGGCCCCGCCCGCCGGCAGGTCGAGGCGCAGGGTGCCGACGCGCACCCGTACGAGCCGCACCACGGGCGCGCCCACCGCGGCAAGCATGCGCCTGACCTGCCGCTTCCAGCCGTGGGCGAGGACGACCCGGTACCAGGTGAGGCCGGGCGCGGGGCGCGGATCCACGAGCGATCCGAGGAGGGCCGTCTCCGTCCTGGTGGCGGGGCGAAGGCCGACGAGGCGGGCCAGTCCCTCCGCGAGCTCGATCCCCGCGGCCAGGGCTGCGCGCTGCGCGGCGTCGAGCGGCGCCGCCAGGGCCACCGCGTACTCGCGCTCAACGCCGTGGCGCGGGTGCAGCACGCGGTCGGTCCACGCACCATCGTTCGTGAGGAGCAGGAGCCCCTCGGAATCCTGGTCGAGGCGCCCGACGGGATACAGGCGCGTCCCCCGGGGAACGAGCGCCGGCGGGACGAGGTCGAGCACCGTTCGGGTGGCGTGGCGGTCGGCCGCCGTGGACGTCACCCCGGCCGGCTTGTGGATCGCCAGGTGCACCAGGGCCGCGGCCGTGGCCGCGATCGACCGGCCGTCCACGGCGATGACGTGCCGGCCGGGCTCCACCTTCTCACCGAGTACGGCCGGCCGCCCGTCGATGGTGACCCGGCCCGCTTCGACGAGGGCGTCCGCGCCGCGCCGGCTGGCCACGCCGGCCGCCGCGAGGACCTTGCCGATTCGCTCGGGTGGCATCAGCCGGCGTGGTCCTCGTCGGTCGCGGGGCCGGCCGCGACGTCGTCCGGGCCGCGGTCCGAGACCTCGTCCTCGAGCGCCGGGCCCGTGGCGATGAGGCGTTCGGCCACCTCCGGGTCAAGGGCCGGGAGCTCGTCCAGGCTGATCAGGCCGAAGCGCTCGAGGAAGTCGACGGACGTCCCATAGAGGATCGGCCGACCCGGCGCCTCGGCCCGCCCGAGCTCGACCACGAGGCGCCTGTGAAGCAGGCTCCGGATGGCGTAGTCCGCGTCGACCCCGCGGATGCGCTCGATCCCGGCCTTCGTAACGGGTTGCCGGTAGGCGACGATGGCCAGCGTCTCGATGGTCGCCGGCGAGAGTCGTGTGGGCTCACGGCCGACGTACCTCCCGATGAGCATGCCGGCTTCCGGGGCCGTCGCCAGCGCGACCCGATCGGCGTCGACGAGCAGCCGGATTCCACGGCTCGCCAGCGTCACCTCGAGGTCGCCGAGCCGGGCATTGATCGTCTCCGACGAGGCCCCGGTGATGGTCGCCAGCTCGCGGCGGCCGAGGGGCCGCTCGGCAACGAACAGGAGCGCCTCGAGCTGCTGCTCGGTGAGAAGGTCACCGGGGATGCCGGCGCCCTCCGGCTGCGGCGCGCCATCGCGCTCCGGCTGCCGGGGGCGTTCGCCCTCCGGCGCGACCTCGCGGTCGGGAGCGACGTCCCCAGCGGTCACGAGCTCTCCTCGTCATCCCCGGCCGACATGGTGGCCGCCTCGGCGGCGCGAGGCGGCGCCGACCGCACGATGATGGGCCCCCACGGGGCGTCCTGCTGGACCTCGACCTCGCGGCGCTTGACCAGCTCGAGCATGGCCAGGAAGGTGACCGCGACAACCACCCGGTCGCGCACGCCGTCCAGGAGATCCTGGAGGACAACCGGGCTGCCACCGGCAAGCGCGGCGCGGATGAGCGCCGCCCGCTCCGCGAGGGTCAGCGTCCGCGGGATCGACTCGATTGGCATCGGCGCCGGTGGGACGACCGCGGCGAGCCGGTCGAGCGCCCGGGCCAGGAGGGCCGCGTCGAGGCGCGGCGGAAGGGGCTCCACGGCGCCGGCCCGGGCCGCGGCCATCGCCGCGTTCGGCTCGCGTCGGGCCAGCTGCCACCCCGCCTGCGCCCGCACCTGCAGGCGTTCACCAGCATCACGGAAGGCCTTGTACGCGAGCAGGCGCGCCCTCAGGGCCGCCTCCGGGTCGGCCTCATCGTCGAGGGGGATCGCCGCCTCCGGCGGCCGCGGAAGCAGAGCCCGGCTCTTGATGAGGATCAGCTGGCTGGCGATGGCGACGAAGGCGGACAGGTTGCCGAGGCGGTCGTCCTCGAGCCCCGCCATCGCGTCCAGGTAGGCCTCGGCCAGGGCGCCGAGGGGCACGCTCAGCACGTCGAGGCGCCGTGCCTCGACCAGGGCAAGGAGCAGCCCGAGCGGGCCCTCCCAGTCCTCGAGCCGAACGCGAGTCGACTCCTCGGGGCGCCGGTGGCCGGCGAACGCGATCCCGGGCGTGCCGATGGCGAAGGACGGGACGGCTCCGGGGACCATCAGCTGGCCTCGTCCGCGGCGTGGAGAGCGAGCAGCGCGCGAGCGTCGGCAGGCAGCGCGGAGCCCCGGATCAGCGACGCCGTGCGCTCCGTGCACCCGACCGCGCGGGCCAGCTCCGCGGAGCGGGCGTCGTGGTCCCGGAGGCGATCCATGGCATCCGATCCGCCCGGCAGCCGAGCCGCCAGGGCATGGACCCAGGGGCCGAGGAGCTCACCGAGCGACCACGCCACCCGGTGCCAGAGCCGGACGCTGCGGCCCTTGCCGGCGTCGTGGAAGAGACCCGCCAGCAGCACCTCGGGGTCCGTGACGCCGCCCCGCCGGAGAGCGCCGGCCACGTCGAGCCCGTGGCGGCGGTCGACCACGGGCATGCCGTCGAAGAGCGCGAGCTGGGCCGGGGTGAGCCACTCGGCAAGGGCCGCGCGCTCCACGGCGTGGACCCGCGCGACGAGGTGCCGGCCGAGCTGGCGCGCCTTAGAAGCCCACCAAGAAGCTAACGAGACCATTCATCACCGGGATCAGAACTCGGCCGCCGAGGGACATGCCGCCGATCGGGATGATCATGACGACGAGAAGGATCATCAGGCCCCACTGCTGCAGGAACGGCCGGACCTTCCACGCGAGTGCAGGAGGCATGAACGCGAACAGGACGTGTGAGCCGTCGAGAGGCGGGATCGGGACCAGGTTGAAGATGAAGAGGGCAACGTTGATATAGACGAAGTACATCAGGACGTTGAAGGCGAACACAACCGGATCGGACGGCTGGGTCACGACCGCGGCCATGACCCGGACCACGATCGCGGCGGCTGCGGCCATCAGGAGGTTCGACGCCGGGCCGGCTGCGGCCACGAGCGCCTCGCCCCGATGCCCGTTTCGCAGCATCGACGGGTTCACCGGCGTCGGCTTGGCCCAGCCGATGAAGAACCCGCCGAGCAGTGCCGACAGGACGAGGATCAGCGAGCCGATCGGATCGAGGTGCACGACCGGGTTGAGGGTCAGGCGACCGAACAGCTTCGCGGTGCCGTCGCCAAGGCGCCAGGCCGCGAACGCGTGGGCGCACTCGTGGACGGGAAAGCCGATGACGAGGAAGATCGCGACCGCCGCGAGCGCGTAGATGGTGTTCTGGTCGATGGACACGCTGCGGCTGGGCTCCTCTCGGGGTGGGACTCGGGTATGGTAGCGCGCCGCCGCGCGCTACAGTCGGCGAGCAGGTCCGCCTTCTTGGCCTCGAACTCCGCGGGCGTGATGATCCCGTCGTCGCGCAGCTTCGCCGAGGCTGCGCAGCTTCTCCTCGGCGCTCGGCTCGGCCGCGCAGCGGTGGCCGGCCGGCGCGGCCGGGCGCGGCCGCCGCCGGTGACCTCCGCGCCGGCCGCGGCCGCGACGGGGGAGGGGCGCGTCGACTCGCGGACCGCCGCCGAGATCATGCGGGCGTCTGCCGCCTCCCAGTCCTGTTTCTCGTCGAGCATCGCCCGGCGGAACTCGGCCGGGGAGCGCATCGTCCTGTAGAGCAGGTCGGAGCTGTCGGATGCGGTGCTCACCTGCAGGGTTCCGTAGCCGAGCATCCGTCCGAGCGGGCCCTGCTCCATGATCACGTCGTTGATCTTCTCGAGGGCGGCCCCGCTCGTCCGCTTGCGCAGAAGCCCGGCGACCTTCAGGACCTTCTGGTTCGTGACCACGTAGTCCTCGACCCACCACTGGATATACGAGTAGCCGACCATGCCGATGCCCACGAGGACCATGATCACGGAGGCCCAGAAGGCGAGCGTGCGAAGGAAACCGACGATCCCGTCGGTGGCCATCGCGAGCTGCAGGACGAAAAGGACCACGCCGCCGACCAGCACGAGCACCCCGGCCACCGTCCCGAAGATCGGAGCCATCCAGTGCTGCTTCGTGCGGTAGACGATCCGCTCGTTCGTGGCGAGCTGCGATTCGGTGTAGCCCATCCGTCTCCTCCCTCAGGCCCGCGGGTGCGCGCGGGCGTACACCTCGCGGATCCGTTCGCCCGTCAGGTGGGTGTAGATCTGCGTCGTCGAGATACTGGCATGCCCGAGCAACTCCTGTACGACGCGCAGGTCTGCCCCACCTTCGAGAAGATGCGTCGCGAACGAATGGCGCAGCGTGTGGGGAGAGACCCGGCTCCCCAAACCCGCCGAAACGGCCGCCCGCTTGACCACCAACCAGGCGTGGCCCCGGCCGAGGCGCCGCCCGCGATCGGAGAGGAACACGGGCCCGCCACGGCCGGCCGGCACGCGGTCCCCAGACGCCAGCACGGGACGCCCGACTTCGAGATAGCGCTCGAGCCAGGCGACGGCCACGTCCCCGACGGGGACCAACCGCTCGCGGTCGCCCTTGCCGATGACGCGGACGGTCCCACCGGCAAGGTCGAGGTCGTCGCCGTCAAGGCCCAGCGCCTCCGAGACGCGGAGGCCGGCCGCGTAGAGGAGCTCCAGCAGGGCCCGGTCGCGGAGGGCGGCGATCGCCGCTCCAGCCTGCGCGCGGCGCTGCGTGCCCGACGCCGCTGACTCCACCCGGGCCGCCCCCGGGTCGAGCGCCGACAGCAGGCGGTCCACTTCGGTCACGGTGAGCGGGTCGGGCAGGATGCGGGGCTCGCGCGGCAGGTCCAGGTGGCTCGCCACGTCCACCCGGATGAGGTCCTCCGCGAGTGCGAAGCGGTAGAAGGAACGCAGGGCCGCCGTTCGCCTCCGCAGGCTCGTCGGGCGCAGGACCCGCCCCGATGGTCCCCCACCGCCGGCGAGCCGGCCGAGGTAGTCGAGAGCGGCGTCCGGCGACGTCCCCCATCCCAGGGCTTCGGGTGACGCCCCGAAGTCCCCGAGGTCGGCGCCGTATCCCGCCAGCGTGGCCGGCGACAGCCCCCGCTCCACCCTGAGATGGAGCAGGAACGCCTCGATCGCGGCCGCCAGGTCGGCCGGCGCTGCACGCACGCGATCCCGCCGCCGGCGCGACCGCGCCCTGCTGCCGGCACCCATCACGGACCGACCGCCGTCGCGCCGCGGGCGGCCCGGAACCGCGTCACGCGTTCGAGGAGCTCGCGCGCCGACGCCACCGCGGCCGGGCCGCCGTCGGGGCCGCCGACCATCGCCGCGAGCTCGGCAACGCGGCCATCCTCGTCGAGGCAGCCGGACCTCCGTCACCATGCGCCCGCTGCGCATCTGCTTGTGGATCGCGAAGTGGGCATCGGCGTGGGCCGCGATCTGGGGCAGGTGAGTCACGCACAGGACCTGGTGCCGTCGCGACAGGGCCCAGAGCGTCCGCCCCACCGGGTCCGCGCTCCGGCCTCCGATTCCCGCGTCGATCTCGTCGAAGACGAGCGTGGGCGTCTCGTCCGCATCGGCGAGCACCTCCTCGATCGCCAGCGCGAGCCGCGAGAGCTCGCCGCCCGAGGCGATCCGGGCGAGCGGCCGGGCCGGCTCGCCGGGGTTCGGCGCGATCCGGAACACGACGACGTCGATCCCGGTCGCGTCGAAGGCGACGGCGTCGCCCTCGACCTCGACCGCCGGCTCGTCGCGGCCGGCGGGTCGGCGCCCGACCGCGATCTCGACCCGGGCGCCCTCGAGGCCGAGCTCCGTCACGGCGTCCTCGACGCGCCCGGCCAGGGCGGTGGCGGCGCGGGCGCGGCGGCGTGAGAGCGCATCCGCCGGCGGCGGCGACCTCCTCCAGGAGCCGGATCCCGTCGGCGACACGCCGGGCCCGCTCAGCGTCGAGGCCCCGCAACCGTTCGACCTCCTCGGCCGCCTCCCGGGCACGGGTGGCGAGCCCGTCCGCATCGACCCCGTACCTGCGCTCGAGCGTGTACAGCAGCGAGAGTCGCTCCTCGAGGGCCGCGACGGCGCCCGGGTCGTGATCCACGCCCTCCGCCAGGGCCCGGGCCTCGAGCGCGACGTCCTCGAGCTCCGCCGCCAGGCCACGCAGGCGCGCCGCGAGCGGCTCGAAGCGCGGGTCGAGGCGACCGAGGGCCGCGGCCTCGCCAGCGGCGCGCGCCGCCGTGTCGCGAGCACCGGCGACGTCGTCGACCTCGCCGCCGAGCAGCAATCCCTGGACGGCGGCAGCCCCTCGCGGCGATCGCCCCGCCGTGCCGGGAAGCCGCGAGGCGGGCCCGGATCTCCGCCACCTCGCCCGGACGGACCCGCGCGGCGGCGATCTCCGCCGCCTCGTGCTCGATGATGCCGACCCGGCGTTCCAGCTCAGCTGGATCGATGGCGAGCGCCGCGAGCGCGGCCTCGTTGTCGCGCCACGCTCCGGCGGCGGCGGCCATCGCGGCGCGCTCCGCGCCATGGCCCCCGTAGGCGTCGAGGAGGTCGCGTTGCCATCGCTCGTCGAGGAGGCGCGCCTGCTCGTGCTGGCCGTGGATCTCCACCAGGGGTCCGGCCACGGCGGCCAGGCGGCCGGCCGTCACCGTCTCGTCGTCGACGCGCGCGACCGACCGCCCGCCTGCAGCCACCTCGCGCACGCAGACGAGCGGCTCCGGCAGCCGGTCGAAGAGCGCCTCCACGCGGGCGGCCTCGGCTCCATGGCGGACCAGGCCCGCATCGGCCCGCGCCCCGAGAGCGAGGCCGAGGGCGTCGATCAGGAGGCTCTTGCCGGCGCCCGTCTCGCCGGTGATCACGTTGAGGCCGTCGGCGAAGGAGATCCGGACGCGCTCGATGAGGGCTAGATCGGCGACCGCCAGCTCGAGGAGACGGCCGGCGGCGAGCTCGTTCGGGCGATCGTCCGTCATCGGTGGATCACGACGGCAGCAGTTGCGCCTTCTGTCGGAGCAGGTCCCAGAACGGGACCGCGCCCTCTGGCTCCAGGAAGCGGATCGGCCGCTCCAGGGCGGCGATCGTGACCTCGTCGCCCGACTTCGAGGGAGAAGTCCTCGCGGCCGTCGATCGAGACGAGCGCCTCGTGGGCCTCGACGACACGGCAGCGCACGACCTGGTCCGGGCTCACGACGACCGATCCGAGGGCCGAGAGGTAGGCGGCGATGGGCGTCACGATGAGGTTCCGGCTGAGCGGGTCGAGGATGGGGCCGCCGGCCGAGAAGCTGTAGCCGGTCGAGCCGGTCGGGCTCGCGACGACGAGGCCGTCGGCGATGAAGGCAGCCAGGTGCGAGGCCCCGATCGCCACGTCCAGGTGCACGACTCGAGCCAGCGCGCCACGCGCCACGACCACATCGTTGAGGGCGAAGAAGATGTGCCGAATGGCCGCGTCGGCGGCTCCGCTGATCGTCCCCCGGAGCGCCATCCGGTCCTCCACGTGGAAGCGGCCCGTGACGAGCTTGGCAAGCAGGTCCTCGAGCTCGTTCGCCTCGGCCTTGGACAGGAAGCCGATCTTGCCGAGGTTGACGCCCACGATCGGCACGTCCGCCTCGGCCACGGCGCGCGCCGCCCGCAGGAAGGTCCCGTCGCCGCCGAGGACGACGAGCGCGTCAACGCCGACGAGCGCACCCACGAGCGTCTCCGTGTCGCCCGAGGCTGCCGTCCAGCAGTCGATCCCCCGCGCGGTGCACCACGCGACGGCCCGCGCGGAGAGGCTCACGGCGTCCTCCTTCGTCGGGTTGAAGGCGAACCCGATCCGCCGCACGTCGCTCACAGCGGCACCAGCGCCGAGATCTGCTCATCCCAGCCGGCTGGCTCCGGACGGCCGGCGTCGCGGACCGCGTACAGGAAGAACTCGCGGTTCCCGGCCGGGCCCGAGCAGCGGGGAATCGGTCAGCCCGACCGGGGTCAGGCCGGCGGCGCGCGCGTATCCCAGCGCGGCCTCCAGGACCTCCCGGTGGACGGCCGGGTCGCGGACCACGCCGCCCGGCGCTCGTCCCCTGCCGGCCTCGAACTGGGGCTTGACGAGGGCGACGACCTGGCCCCCCGGCTGCAGGCACGCGGCAACGGCGGGAAGCACGAGGGCCAGTGAGATGAAGCTCACGTCCACCACTGCCAGCGGCACAGATTCGCCAAGCATCTGCGGCGTCAGGCCACGCGCGTTGGTGCGCTCGCGCGACACGACGCGGGGATCCCGGCGCAGCCGCTCCGCAAGCTGGCCGCGGCCCACGTCCACGGCGTGCACCCGCGCTGCGCCGCGTTGCAGCAGCGCGTCGGTGAACCCGCCCGTCGAGGCACCGGCGTCCAGGCAGACGAGGCCCGAGGGATCGACGTCGAACGCGTCCAGCGCTGCCGCCAGCTTCTCCCCGCCCCGCGACACGTACGGCAGCGGAGCAGCCACGTCGAGCGGCGTGTCCGCGCCGACCAGGTCCCCGGGCCTGCGGTCGGTACGCGCCCCGTCGCCGGGACCCACGCGCACGCGGCCGGCCATCAGGAGCGCCTGCGCTTGCGACCGCGAGTCGGCCAGGCCGCGATCGACGAGGAGCTGGTCGAGGCGGATGCGGGGCGCACGCACCGTTGTGCTCGTTCGGGTCACTCCACGATCATGCCACGCGGCGCTCCACCGCGGCTCACCCGGCTGCAGATCCCCCGTTCAGACCGGCGCGGGCGCGCGCCGGCTGCGCGGCCGATGGCCGGCCGAGGCGCCAAGGGTCGCCAGCGCCTCACGCACCTGACCGACGATGCCCGGAGTGTCGAGCCTGACGAGGGCCCGCAGGTCCGCCACGGACCCGTGCTCGACGAAGCGCTCGCCGGGGATGCCGATGATGAGCACGACCACGTCGCGGAGAGCCGGATCTCGGAGCCGTGCCTGCTCGATCGCCTCCAGCACGCCCGAGCCGAAGCCGCCGGTGGTCGTGCTCTCCTCGAGCGTCACGATCAGCCGCTTTCCGCGGGCACGGTCGAGGATCAGTTCGCGGTCGAGGGGCTTCGCGAAGCGGGCGTTGATCACCCCGACCGAGCAGCCGTCGGCGGCCAGCGCGTCGGCGGCCTCCTCGGCGCGGCGGACGATCGGACCGAAGGCGACGAAGAGAATGTCGGTTCCTTCCCGCAGCACCTCGCCGCGACCCACCGGGAGGACCGTGGGCTCCCGCTCGGGAACGCCGAAACCGGCGTCGCGCGGGTAGTTCAGGGCGAACGGGTGATCCTGGGTGAGCGCGGTCCGCACCATCGAGCGGAGCTCCTGCTCATCCTTCGGGGCCGCGATCACGAGGTTCGGGATCTGGCGGTGGGCGGGGAACGAGAACATCCCCTGGTGGCTCGTCCCGTCCTCTCCGACGAGCCCGGCCCGGTCCACGCCCAGGAGCACCGGCATGTCGTTCTGGCAGGCGTCGTGGACGATCTGGTCGAAGGCGCGCTGCAGGAACGTGGCGTAGATGGCGACCACTGGCCGCCCGCCGCCCATCGCCACGCCGGTGGCCAGGGCCACCGCGTGCTGCTCGGCGATCCCGACGTCCACGAAACGGTCCGGGAACTCCGCCTCGAACCGGTTGAGCCCGGTGCCGGTCGGCATCCCCGCCGTGATGGCCACGATGCGACGATCCTCGCGGGCCGCCGAGATCACCTCCTGGGCGAAGAAGAACGTGTAGTTCGGCACCCGGGGAGGCGGCGCCCCGATGGGCGGGACGACACCGTTGCCGCCGTCGCCGCCGGGCTGCTTGAGCGCCGAGATCTCGCCGGCACCCAGGGGGCTGGCAGGCCGCGGACGCCGCGACTGGTACCCGTCGGTCATCGGCGGCAGCGCCGCCCCGTGGAAGCCGACCTGGTCCTTCTCGGCGGGGTGGTAGCCGCGTCCTTTCTGGGTGCGAACGTGGACCAGCACGGGGCCGCCCAGCTCGAGGGCGCTCCCGAACGTGCGCTCCAGGGCGCGCAGGTCGTGCCCCGGCACGACCCCGACGTAGGTGATCCCGAGATCCTCGAAGAGCTGCCCCGGCTGGGCGAAGCTCACGACGGATTTCCGGAACCTGCGCGAGAGCTCGAGGGCGGTGGGCCCCACCACCGGGACCCGCTCGACGGTCCGGTCGTAGGCGCTCCGGCCCTGCTTCCACGCGCTGGAGAGCTTGATCTCGGAGAGATATTTCGAGAGCGCCCCGACCGACTGGCTGATCGACATCTCGTTGTCGTTCAGCACGATGAGGACCTGCATCTGGCGGTGGCCGATGTCGTTGAGCGCCTCCAGCGACATGCCGCTCATCAGGGCGGCGTCGCCCACGACGACCGCGATCCGCTCGAGGCCGTGTCGCGTGTCCCGTGCCGTCGCGAGGCCGGCCGCGACCGAGAGCCCGGTCCCGGCGTGCCCCCCGTCGAAGACGTCGTGCTCGCTCTCGGACCGACGAGGGAAGCCCCCGACGCCGCCCAGCTGGCGCAGGGTGCCGAATTGCTCGCGGCGCCCGGTGATCAGCTTGTGGGCATAAGCCTGGTGGCCGGTGTCCCACACGATCGGCTCGCGCGGTGACTCGAGGAGGCGGTGCAGCGCCAGGGTGATCTCGACCACCCCGAGCGACGACCCGAGGTGGCCGCCCGTCTGCGCGACCGTGGCGATGATCGTGGCCCGGATCTCCTCGGCCAGCCTGAACAGGTCGGGCTCGGCGAGCCCGCGGACGTCGGCGGGGCCGGTGATGCTGGGAAGGATCGCCACCGTGGCTCCTCGATTGGCTGCTCGAGCGCCCCGCGATCGCCGGGCTGCGAGCTGTGGCAGGGTGCGGGGTCGTCCGTGAACGCGCGGAGTCTACGCCTCCGGGGTCGGAGCCGGGTCCGGCGCCTCAGCCAGGGTCGTCACCGCGGATCTCGGCCTCAGCGAGGGCACCCCGAGCGTCCTCCACCAGGCGGCGCACACGAAGCTCCGCGTCCGCCAGCAGGTGCTCGCAGCGGCGCTGCAGGGCGACCCCGCTCTCGTAGAGCGCGATCGTGCGCTCGAGCGGCTGCCCGCCCGCCTCGAGCTCAGCGACCGTGCGCTCCAGCTCCGCCAGCGCGGCATCGAAGCTCAGCTCCTCGACCCCGCCCGGTACTCCCTCACTCACCGTCGCCTCCTGCCTCGCTTCCTTCGTTCCCCGGTTCCGCGCCGGATTCCGTGCCGTCGATCCAGCGCGTCATGCGACCGGCCACCTTGAGGCCGACGGCGATCCCGACGGCCGCTACCGCCGCGACTGCGACCGCGTAGAGCAACAGGATCATCCAGCCGCCTCCGGCTCCGCGCGCGCCTCGAGCTCGCCGGCCGCAACCCGGAGCCGCAGGGCTGTCCCCGGCGGGGCCTGCGAAGGATCGCGCACGATCAGGCCGTCCCGGGCCCGCCGGACGATGGCGTAGCCGCGTGCCAGCGTCGCCTCGGGTGCGAGGGTCCCGAGCGACACGGCCGCCGAGTCGAGGCGCGCCCGCGCTGCCCCGACATGCGACGTCGTGACGGCCTCGAGGCGCCCTGCGCCGTCCGCGATGGCGCGCCGATCGGCGCCGAGGCGAAGCGCCACGGCAGCCACGGCGCGGTCGAGGAGGTATCCGGCCCGCTCCCGCGCGGCCGCCAGGCGCACCGCCGGCCGCAACCCCTCGAGGGCGCGCCGCTCGGCCGCCACCTGGCGGGCGCGGCGCAGGAGGTCGGCACGAAGCGCTGCGTCGAGGCGCGCTCGCCGGGCCCTGACGGCAACCGCCGCCTCGCGGCGGTCGGGAACGACGAGCTCCGCGGCCGCCGACGGCGTCGGGGCGCGGACGTCGGCGGCGAAGTCCACAAGGGTCACGTCGGTCTCGTGCCCGACGCCCGCGACCACGGGCACGGGGTGGCTCGCCACGGCGCGAACGACCCGCTCGTCGTTGAAGGACCACAGGTCCTCGAGCGAGCCGCCCCCGCGGGCGACGATCACCACACCGGGAGCATCGTCCGGCCGGCCGGAGGCCAGGCACGCGGCCCCATGGCGCGCGAGCCGCTCGAGGGCCGCCACGATCGATTCGGCAGATCCATCGCCCTGGACCCGGCACGCCGCGACGAGCAGGCGCGCCATCGGCCAGCGGCGCTCGATCACGCGTCGGACGTCCTGCAAGGCGGCGCCGGACAGGCTGGTGACGACGCCGACCGTCGCCGGGCGCACCGGCAGGCGGCGCTTGCGCCCCGCGTCGAAGAGCCCCTCCGCCTGAAGCCGGGCCTTCGTCGCCTCGAAGCGCAGGGCGAGGTCGCCGAAACCCGCCGGCTGGACGGCGGCCACGTAGCACTGGTAGACGCCCTGGGCGTCGAAGACGTCGATCCGCCCGCGGACCACGACGCGCAGTCCCGTCCGCGCCTCGAACGGGCTGGCGAGCCGGTCGTCGCGGAACCAGACGCAGGTCAGCTGGCTCCGCTCGTCCTTGAGGGTGAAGTAGGCATGGCCGGCGGAGCTGACCGTGACCCGCCCGACCTCGCCCTCGACCCAGACGTCGGCCAGCCGCGGATCCCCTCGCAGGGCGTCCCTCACCGCACGGGTGACCTCCGAGACGCCGAGCACGCGGAGCCCGAACGCGCCTCCGGGGACGGGCGCCGGCGCGGGCGCCGAGGCGGGCCCGGGCGAGAGCGGGTCGATGGCGTCCCATGCGGGGAGCGCCCAGTCCGGCGGCTCGCGGTCGCCCATCTGCCCTGGCGGTCGGAGGCGGGTGCGCGGCTGCCGGTGGATCAGAGCCGCGTCTGGTACTCGCCGGTGCGAGTGTCGATGCGGAGCGTGTCGCCCTCGGTCACGAAGAGCGGGACCTGGACGACCAGGCCGGTCTCCATCGTGGCCGCCTTGCGGGCACCGGTCGCGGTGTCACCGGCGAAACCAGGCTCGCTCTCGGCGACGATGAGGTCGACCGTGATCGGCAGCTCCACGCCGAGCGTCTCGCCTTCGTAGGTGATCCGGTCGAGCGTCAGGCCGTCCTTCAGGTACGGGACGATGTCGTCGATCTGCGACGCGGTGAGGTGGAATTGCTCGTACGACTCCAGCTCCATGAAATGGAAGTCGTCTCCGTCGCGGTACAGGAACTGGATGACCCGCCGGTCCAGCTGCGCGCGCGGCCACTTCTCGCCGGCCTGGAAGCTCTTCTCGACCGTGCTCCCCTTCTTCACGTTGCGGAGCTTGATCCGCACCTGCGCCGAGCCGCGGCCCATCTTGATGTGGTGGTAGTCGAGGATCTGCCACAGGTCGCCGTCGAGCTCGATGACGACGCCCTTGCGCAGCTCACCGGTGGAGATCATGCGGTCGGTTGCTCCGTGCGGCGCCGGCGGTCGGGGCGGTCCGGCGCAGGGATCGGGGATGTCGGCCGGATCGTAGCAGACGAACAAGCCGCGACCACTGGGCGTGCGCCCGGCGACGCGGCCGGAGGCGCGGTCCTACTGAGCGAGTGCAGCCGGGGCCGCCGGCACCTCGCGCCAGATGCCGATCGGGGTCTTCTCGTCGGTCTGGCCCAGCGGGTTGTCGTCGAAGCTCCGGGCCAGGAGCCACTCGCGATCCGGCGCCAGCGTCGAAGCCACCACCCAGGCCGGCGAGATGTCGTTGATGTCGGCGATGGCCACGTCCACCGCTCCCCCGAGGGCGTCCTTGACTTCGCGCACGGTGCCACGCGGATCGGCCGGCGCGGGGATGCAGCACTCGTAGTACTCGGCGACGCCCATCGTGTGCTCGGCATCCATCATGCGGGCGTCGAGGCCGGCGACCAGGTAGAACCAGCCCTTGCGGCCGAGCAGGCGGCCGACGAGGTGGGCGCCGCCCGCCAGCAGGATCCGCGAGGTGCCCGTGAGCTCGATCGCGTACTGCAGGGCGTACGGGCTGCGCAGGCCCGTGCCCCACGACGTCTTGATGACCCGCGACGACATCCAGCGCGCCAGTCGGCCGGGGTGGATCGTCCGCCAGTCGCGGGCCCGCCCCTGCATGATCGCCACCGCCGACTCAGAGAGGAGGACCGCGTCGCCATCGCGGAGCTGATCGCCGGCATGCTCGCGGATCGCGCCCGCGATGTCGTCACCGGGCAGCAGGACCCGCGTCCCGACCGGGATGCGCTCGAAGGTCCGGCCGTCCACGACGACGGTCCGCGGCTTCGGTGGTCGCGAGGTCACGGTCGGTAGAAGTCGATGACGTAGTGCAGGCGGCCCCCCGACACCCACAGGCCGACCCCGGCCCGGTCGTAGTCCCTGTTCATCATGTTGACCCAGTGGCCGCCGTTGTACGGCTTCTCGTCCTGGTAGAAGCGGACCAGGTCGATGGCCTCCTGGAGGATGCTCGACTGGTAATGGCAGCCGATGTTCTCCGCCCAGTGATAGCTCGTGTAGCCCGCGGCGCGGAGCCGGTCACCCGGGTTTCCACCCAGGAAGTGCGAGCAGACGTTCGCCAGCGTCAGCCGCTTCGCGTACGGCCGCGACACGTTGGTGCTGATCCCCGCGTCCAGCTTCAAGGGCGCGATGCCGCTCCCACCGGGGCTCGAGCACGTCCCGTTGTGAAGGACCCAGCCGCCGCCCCGGGTGCAGTTGATCAGCGCCAGCAGGTACTTCTCGGCGGCGAGCCAGCTGCTCGAGGTCGGCCGAGGGACGCTTACCGGGGTGGCCGCGGGCTTCGGGGCCGGCTTCGGCGCCGGCTTCGGGGCGGGCAATGGCTTGGCGACTGCCTTCACCGTGGGCTTCGGGGCGACCTTGGGGGCAGGCTTCACAGCCGCCTGCTTCGCCGCCGGATCGGCGACCACAACGAATCGCGCCGAGCTGGCGGCGTCGAGCGGGGTCCGGTTCGCGGACAGCGCCTCGCTCCCGACCTGGACGACGACGCTGGCCCCGTACGGGAAGGCGGACTTCGGCGTGAAGACGAGAACGGTGTCCTTCTCCGCGAATTCGACCGTGCCCGCGATGGGCACGCCGTTGGCGAGAACCGTGACGGCGGCCGTCGTGGACGCCCTGTCCATCGGCATCGTGAAGCGCACGGAGACCGGGGCGCTGCGGGCAACGTCGATCGTCGCCGGGCGCGGCCGGAACCGGACGACCGAAACGGTGCTGGTGGTCGCGAACGACAGGGTGGCCGGGCCGGCGACCACGGCGCCTTCGGAGTCGACCACGCCCGGGCCGATGGTCAGCGTGTACCGGGTGCCCTGCGCGAAGGTGCCCGCGGGCTCCCACTTGAAGCTGTCGGCGACGGCGGCATTCCCGACGTCGGGCCCGTCGGACGCGACGGAGAGGATGCCCGGAACCGCGGGGCTGATCCGCAGCGCGCGCAGGACGCTGTCGATCGCCACGGGGTGGTCGAACGAGATGACCACCGGGCTGTCGAGAGCGGCGCCCGACCGCAGGGGGTCGCCGACCGCGAGGCGCGCCGCGGTGAGGGCGCGGGTCAGGAACGGGGCTCGCAGCGGCTGGGCGAGGGCCCGCCCATCCGTGTCGCGCGCGGCGGTCCCGACGGTCACGGTGTAGAGGGTGGCTGCCTGCCACGCAGTCCGCGGCTCGAGGGTCAGGCGGCGCCCGTCCGACGACCAGGTCAGTCTGACGTCGGCCGGCGGCTCGACGCTGAGCGCCGCGGCCACCGAGGCGCCGTCCATGGGGGCCGCGAAATCGACCACGAGGGCCGACGTGAGCGAGCGCGACGTCGAGATGGCGGGTCCGAGCGCGCTGGCTGCCAGCTGCGCCTGTCCCGTGGCGTGCGCCCCGATCGTCCCGGCAGGCACGCCCACTGCGGCGCCGAGGACGAGCGCCCCGATGCCGAGTCCAAGCACGAGGCGGGTCGCCGGACCGCGCCGCAGGGCGATCGGAAGATAGATGGCGGCAAGGATTGGCAGCGCGAGCAGCGCGGCTAGCGCGCGGCGGACCTGCAACAGGGCTCCTCGTCGTTGGCCGGGCGCTCGGACGGGCGAGGCCGATCGGCTGGGACCGATCGCGGCTACCCTACCACCGCCCCGTGCCGCAGGGCAAACCGACGCCTCGCCGGTCATCACGCACGCAGGGCGATGACCTCCCTGGGGAAGCGCGTCAGCCGCTCGACCCGGCCCGCCGCGGCGTCCACGAGGACGAGGTCCTCGATGCGGACACCGGTCCGGCCATCGAGGTAGACCCCCGGCTCGACGGTGAAGACGGTGGGACTCGGGAGCGGCCCGTCGGGCGCGGTCCGCGCGAGGCTCGGCCGCTCGTGCGTCGCAAGCCCGATGCCGTGGCCCGTGCCGTGTCCGAACCGTGCACCGTGGCCGGCGGCCTCGATGACGCTGCGCGCCGCGGCGTCCACCTCGCGGCCGCTCGGAAGGGGCTCACCCCTGTTCACGGACCCTTCGAGCACGGCGACCGCCGCGGCTTGGGCGCCGGCCACGACCTCGTAGACACCGAGGTCGCGAGCGCGCGGCTCGCCGAGGAAGATTGTCCGCGTCATGTCGCTCCGGTAGCCGCCGACCTGCGCCCCGAAGTCGAACAGGACCACCTGTCCGGAGCGCAGGCGCCGGCCGCCCGGGGCACCGTGCGGCAGAGCCGCCCCGGGTCCCGCCAGCGCCGCGACGCCAAAGGCGAGCGCCTCCGCACCGCCCTCGCGCTGGAGGACTTCGAGCCGCCAGGCCAGGGATCGTTCCGTGACGCCCGGCCGGATCTCCGGTAGGAGCGCCGCAAGCGCGCGGTCGGCAACCGCGGCTGCGGCCGCGATGCGCTCGATCTCGGACGCTTCCTTGACCGCTCGCTGCTCGTCCAGCCAGGGGTCGGCCGCGACCAGCTCCACCTCCGGCGCCGCCGAGGCAAGCGCGTCCCAAAGGGCGTAGGAGACGTCGTTCGCGGGCACCGCCACCCGACGCGCGCCGAGGGAGGCGACGAGCGCGGCCCAGCGCCCCGGGAGGTCGTTGGTCAGGTCCTCGACGCGGGCGTCGCGGGCCTCGCGTCGAGCCTGCAGCGTGTAGCGGGAGTCGGCAAGCACGACGACGGCCTCCCCCGACACGAGGAACCGGCCGGAGTGCCCGGCGACCTTCTCCTCGCCTTCCGCGAGGACGAGGCCGGTCAGGTAGCGGATCTCCTCGCGACGGACCCCGAAGTAGGCGTCGATGCCGGCCGCGGCCAGGCTGGTCCGCAACCGGGCCAGGCGGGCCGGGCGGGCTGCCGCGTCGGCCTCGTCCCAGGCCCGCAACGTCGGGTTGGTCGGCGCCGTCGCGAAGTCGGCCGGATGCGGCAGGGCCACCCTCAGGCGCCGTACTTCTTCACGTTCTTCAGGTGCTCGGCGTATGTCTTCGCGAAGACTGTGCGGCCGTCCTTCGTGGCCAGGAAGTAGAGGTACCCGCCGGTCAGGTCCGGGTTCAGGGCGGCGTCGATGGAGGCCACCGTTGGCGTGCAGATCGGCCCCGGCGGAAAGCCCTTCGTCAGGTAGGTGTTGTAGCCCGCGAGGTTCGCGGGGAGCTGGGTCGGAAGCGGCGCGGCGGGCGGTGCCCAGAACGTGTACCCCGGCCACTGCGTGATCGGAAGCCGCGCCAGCTGCAGGCTGTCGTTCAGGTACAGGACGCTCGGGTCCGAGCCGAGGAAGCCGGCGGTCTCGGTGGGACCGGCCGTCCGGTTGACGAAGACGCCGGCGATCCGGGCCCGTTCGGCGTCGTCGGCCGTCTCCTTGTCGACGAGCGAGGCAAGGATGACGGTCCGATAGAGAGACGTCCCCTCGGCCTTCGCCGCCTGGAGGCGCTCGGGCCCGACGTCCGCGGCGAAGCGGTCGAGCATCTTGCGGACGAGCTCCTCGGCGGTCGTATCCGGGAGCACTCGGTATGCGCCGGCGGCCAGGAAACCTTCGAGGCTCGCGCCCGCGGGCAGGTCGAGCCACGGGAAGTCCGCGAGCAGCGAGGCAGGGGGCGTCCGTACGAGGGCCAGGAAGTCCGCCGCCCGCATCTGGAGTGTCGCGATCTCCGGCGGCCGCGCCTCCAGGTAGGCGGCCATCTGCTCCAGCCGAAGCCCAGTCCGGAACTGGAGCGAGATCGAGGGATCCTTCGCCTCCAGGAGCGTCCCCACCAGCTGGTCGGGCGTCAGGTTCCGGCGCAGGAGGAACGTGCCCGCGGCCAGCTTGTTGGTGAGCCCCTTTTCGATGGCGATCAGCAGGAAGGCCCGGCTGTCGCGGAGGAGCCCGGCGCTGGTGAGCCGACCGGCGATCCCGGCCGCCGTTTCCCCGCTCGAAACCGTGAAGTCGACCTCGGTCGCGTCGCTCGAGGCCGGCTGCGTGAGGGCGGCGCCGAGGTCTTCGCGCACGAAGTCGGCGACGAACGGGATTCCCAGCGCCCCCGGGTTGCTGTCGGCCCAGCCGACGACGATGCCGCGCGTCACAGGGCGGAGGACGGTGACCAGGCCGACCAGCACCACGGCCGCCGCCACGACCAGGAAGATTCCGAAGCGCGCCATGCCACCGATTCCGGATCGCGGCCGTCGACGTGCGGGGTCGTACCCGGACACCGTCCCTGCACGGGCCACCGGATGGGCGGTCGATGGATCCGCGGTCGCGACGCGGCGCGCCATCGGCGGGCGAACGCGCCCCGTCTCGTCGGGCTCGCGGGGCCCCTGCCCACCGCGGATCGTCATCCATCCTCCTGCGTAGTCGCGTTTCCAGCCGCTCGCACCGGCTCGCCGGGATGCCCGGCACGCCGCCCGGCGAGCTCATCCTCGAGGATGACGGCCGCCGCCTCCCGATCGATCCGTGCCCGATTGGCTGCGCGCCGCACCGGCCCCGGCGGCCCACCGGAGCGGCCGCGGCTGGGGCGGCCGACCCGGGATTCGGCAACGTGGCTCGAGAGTCGTTCGTCGCGCAGACGCACGGGAAGGCCCGTGTGTTGCGCCACGGCGAGCGCCCATTGTCGCGCCTCGACGGCCTTTGCGCCTTCGGCACCGCTCATGTCGAGCGGCAGGCCCACGACCAGCTCGTCGGCGCGGCTCGATGCGGCGATGCGCGCCAGGGCCTCGGCATCGGCCTCGACGCTGCGCCGGCGCGAGACCGTGGCCAGTGGACGCGCGCGCTCGTCACCGTCCTCCGCGATCGCGAGCCCCACCCGGCGCGTGCCGAGGTCGATCCCGAGCAGCCTCGTCACGGGGTCGCGGATGGCGGCGGCACGCTGGCTGGCGGCGCCGCGCTGGATGGTGGCGGCGCGCTGGCTGGCGCGGGGCTCACCTGCCCCGGCGCCTCTGACGTCGCCGGACTCGCCTGCGGTGCCGGGGTCGCTCCCGGCGCGACCGGCGGGACCCCCACGACGGAGACGGAGAGGCGGGCGTCGACGCTGGTGATCGTCGAGACCCAGCCCGGCCAGAGCGAGACGTCGAGGGATCCATAGCCGGCGAGCGCGCTCGTCGCCTCGGCCGGGGTCTTGCCCTTCACCAGGTCCCTCACCTCCTGTTCGGAGATGTCGCGGACCGCCTGCCCCCGGGCCTGGACCGGGAAGTGGACGAGCTCGCCGGTCGCCAGGCCCGTCCCGATCGTCACGGTCGTCGAACCCTCCACGAGACGCATTCCGGCGGGCACGTTCCCCGCGACGCGGGCTGCGGCGATCGCCTCGAGGGGCGACGGGTCGGCGGCGACGACCGTGCCGTCCGCGGTGAGCGTGAGATCGAAGGTCGCCACCTCCTGGCCCACGAGGTCCGCGGACGCGGCGGATGGAACGGGTGGGCCCCGCCGGGCAGTCTCCGGGTAGGCCGTCGAGCCTGCCGGAACCCCCTGGGGGTTGGCGGCGCCGGCGACGAGCTGCGCGTCGAGCTGCTTCGTCAGCTGCGCGACCGCCGCTGCAACATCCTTCTGGCTGACCTGGGGAAACTCCTGGCGCGCCCCGCCACTCGTGGCAACCAGGTTGACGACCTTGATGACGACGCTGTTGTACTGGCCCGGGACGACAGTGATCGTCCCGGCCGGCACGTTGCCGGCCGGGCCGTCGAGCACGGCCCGAACGCTCACGGTACGGTTCTGGCAGGTGAGCTTCAGGCTCGGGCTGATCGTCGCGACCGGTACGAAGACCACCTCCTGGGTTGCGAACGCGATCCCGCCCGGCGTCCGGACCTGGATGCCCTGGGGGATCGTGTAGGCCCGGGTCGGGTCGCAGTTCGTCCAGCGGACCTGGCCCGTCGCGGCCGAGGCGACGACCCGCTTGCCCGTCGCCGGGAAGGTCCCAGTGGCCGAGAGGGGGATGGGCATCCGCACGGCCGGAATGGTGGCCGTCTGGGGGTCCACCGCGAGAGCGTCGGGGTCGGCCGTGCCCACGAAGGCGACCGGCTCGACCGGCTCGGCGACCAGGCTCAAGGTCACCGTCGCGGCGGGCAGCAGAACGTAGCCCACGACGAGCGCCGCGCCGGCCACGAGGGCCAACGTCAGCAGCCCGGCGGCCGCGAGGGGCCAGCGCCGCCGGCGTGCCGGCGTGGACGCCGGAGGTGGGCCGAGACCGGTGGACGGGCCGGGCCCCGCGCGGGGCCGCGTCACCGCGGGAGCAACCACGTCGGCCGACGGCGAAGTCCGGGCAGCCGTGCCGCCGGCAGATGTCTCGCCCGGCGCTCGGCTCCCGTCGGCTCGAGCGTCCGACCTGGACGGCAACGGGACAACCGCCGGCTGGGAGAGGGCGCCGGCCCGCGCGGCCGCCACGCCGCTGGCTCCCACGACCGCGGCGCCAGCCGCCGGGACGGCCGGGTGATCCGGGATCGCGGAAGGGGCGCCGCTCTCAGCCGCCCCCACCCCGGCCGAGCCGGGAGCCGGAGCTGCGCGGGCCTCCTCGTATTCGAGGACCGACGCGAAGACCGGCATGCCGGCGGACGCGGCCAGCGCCCGCGCCGACGCCTCCGGGGCCACGATCGAGAGGCGCCGGCTCCGCTCCTGGGCTTCGCGCGCGAGGAGCCGGAAGTTGATCCGGCTGGTGGCAATCCGGGATCCGGCCGGGAGGACCAGCGCGACGTCGATCTCCTCGGTCGAACGGATCCGTGTCGCCGCGGTGGTGATCTCGTCGTCGGCGTCGAGGTAGAAGACAGCCATCCGCTCGCCTACAGCTTCATCGAGCGGAGGACACGGCGGAGCGCGGCATCCAGCGGGTCCTGCTCGGCCTGGAGCTCGATCGCCTGGTGGGCGAGGCCAAGAGGCGTCACGTCCTGCTGGTCGACGAGGAGCTGCGTGGCGTCGTCGAGCGACTCGATCATCTCGGGGCTCATCACGGTGACCTCCGGCGGGCGGCTGAACGGGAGCCGGCGCCAGAACGATTCGCTGCGAAGCGCCCCGGCAGTCTCCGGCAGCCGCGAGCCGCCCCCGCACAGGTAGATGCGGGACGGCAGCATGTCGCCGCCCCCGAGCTCGTCGAGGACCAGCTCCATGCCGGCCGCCCAGACCGCCACGTCGTCAGCGACGATGCCCGCGATCGCGTCGCGCCCATCGAGGGCAATGCCCCGCGCATAGTCGACCTTCAGCGCCTCCGCCCGCGGGAACGGGAGGTCGAGGCGGTCGGCGAGGGACTTCGTGAAGGCGCGTCCGGCGAGGGCGAACATGCGCGTCCCCTCGATGCCGCCCGCCCGGACGAGGGCGACGTCCGTCGTCCCTCCGCCGATGTCGACGAAGAGGGCGCCCGACTGGCGGACCTGCTCGGCGCCGATGACCCGGGCTACCGCGTAGGGCTCGGCGACGATCTCGAGAAGGTCGAGGTCGAGCTCAGCCGCCACGCTCTCCAGGGCGCCGAGGTGGACCAGCGGGGCGAAGGCGTTGAAGATCCCGATCCGGACGTGGCGCCCCTGGAACCCGACCGGGTTCGTCACCGCGTAGCCGTCGATGCTCGCCGACGTCACGGCGGCATGCACCAGGCGCACGTCCACGTTCGGGAGGCCGGTCTCCCAGGTGATCGCCCGCTCCGCCTCCCCGAGAGCCTCGCGCTGGACCCCGTCGATCAGCTTCTGGAGCTCAACCTCGGTGATCGGAGCGTCGGGCTTGCGCCGCTCCTGCACGTGCGACGTGGTGAAGCCCTTGACGAGCTCGCCGGCGATGCCGATCACGACCTGGCTCGGGCGGAAGCCGGCCATCTCCTCGGCTTCCTGGAGGGCGACCGCGCAGTTGTCGACGACGGCCCCGATGTCGGCCACCGTGCCCGACTGCATGTGGGCGAGGCCCTGGCGCTTGCGCCCGACCCCGCGGACGGTCCCGTGGCCGCCGTCCCCGATCTCGAACACGAGCGCCTTCGCGAACTCGGTCCCGATGTCCAGGGCGGTGCAGGCTGCGAGCTGGTCGCCGCCGTCATGCTGCCAGAAGCGCCGCAGGAACGCCATGCCCCGCTGCCCTAGCCGCCGCGGGCCGAGGCGACGAGCGCCGCCCGGACGTCCGCGAGCGCGTCGGGCAGCCCCTCCCGGCGGCTCCCCTTCCCCTGGGCCATCTCCGGGCGGCCGCCGCCCCTTCCGTCGACGGCGACGATCGCACGCCGGACGAGCTCCCCCGCCGCGATGCCGCGCGCCACGAGGTCGTCGGAGACGGTCACGAAGAGCTGCGGCTCCTCGGCGTCGAGGCCGAGCGCCACGATGCCGGAGCCGAGGATGGCCCGCACGTCGCGGGCTGCGCTCTTCATCGCGTCGATCGATCCCCAGGCCGCGGCGTGGGCGACGAGGCGGATCCCCGGCGCCACCTCCTCGGCACGCGCCGCGAGGTCGCCCGGCGAGGGTGCGCCGCCGCCGCCCTCGCGGAGTCGCCGCTTCGCCTCGCGCAGGTCGGATTCGAGGGCGGCGATCCGGTCGAAGCTCGCCTCCGGCGCCTGGGCGCCGAGCCGCTGGGCCACGGCGTCAAGGAGCAGCCGAGCGTTCGCGGAGGTACGCGTCGGCCGCCTCGCCGGTGAGGGCCTCGATGCGACGCATGCCGGACCCGATGCTCCGGTCGGCGGTGACGACGAAGCCGCCCACCTGCCCCGTCGCGCGGCAGTGGGTCCCGCCGCACAGCTCGAAGCTGTAGTCCTGGACCCGGACGGTCCGCACCGTCTCGCCGTACTTCTCGTCGAAGAAGGCGTCCGCGCCGGCCTCGATCGCCTCGGCCATCGAGAGGTAGGCGATCGCCACCGGGCGGTCCTCGCGGACGATCCGCCGCACCTCGTCCTCGATCGCCCTGCGCTCGTCGCCGGTGAGGGCCCGCTCGAACGGGTAGTCGAAGCGGAGGTAGTCGGGCGCCACGAGCGACCCGGCCTGGCGCGCAGCCTGGCCCACCACGTTGCGCAGGGCACGGTGGAGCAGGTGCGTGGCCGTGTGGTTGCGCATGGTGCGTGCCCGCCGTTCGGACTCGACGACGGCCTCCACCGTGGCCCCGACGCGCAGGCGTCCCTGCAGGGTCCCGCGCTGGACGACGAGCCCGCCCACCGGCCGCTGGGTGTCTGCGATCTCGACGAGGACGGATCCGCCCCCCGGCTCGCGGAGCTCCCCGCGATCGCCGACCTGGCCGCCGCTCTCGGCGTAGAAGGGGGTCCGGTCGAGGACGACCTCGACCTCGCCGCGACCCGTGAGCTCGTCGAAGGCGACGCCGTCCCGGATGATGCCCACGACCGTCGCCTCGGCGACGGTCGTCTCGTAGCCCACGAAGGCCGTGTCGCCAGCCCGCCGGAGAATCGATTCGTAGAGCGCGCTCATCTCGGCGTGGCGGGCCAGCTCGGCCTTTCGGCCGCCGCGGCTGCGCTCCCGTTGCTCGGCCAGCGAGGCGTCGAAGCCCGGGCGGTCCACCCGGACACCGTGCTCGGCCGCCAGCTCGATCGTGAGGTCGATCGGGAAGCCGTAGGTGTCGTGGAGCTTGAAGGCGAACCCGCCGGGCAGCACGGGCGCGTCGGCGGGAACGTCGTCGGAACGGCGGCCGACGACCCGCTCGGCTCGCCCAGGCGACCGAGCGCCTCGGCCAGCTGGGCGCTCCCGGCGTCGAGGGTGCGGGCGAACTGCGCCTCCTCGCGGGCCACCACGGCGAGGATGCGCTCGCGCTCATCGCGGAGGTGCGGGTAGGCGTCGCCCATCACGTCGATCACCGTTCCGACCGTCTCGGCCAGGAACGGCTCGCGGCGCCCGAGGAGCCGCCCGTGGCGCACCGCGCGGCGCACGATGCGGCGCAGCACGTAGCCGCGCCCCTCGTTCGAGGGCAGGATGCCGTCGGCGATCAGGAACGTGATCGCCCGGCTGTGGTCGGCGATCACCTGGTAGCTGAAGCGCTCGGCCTCGAAGCTCGCGGGGTCGTGGCCGAGGAGGCGGCGCAGGGTCTCGTGGATCGGTGTGAAGAGGTCGGTGTCGTAGTTCGAGAGGACGCCCTGCAGGACGGCCGCGAGGCGCTCCAGGCCGAGCCCCGTGTCGACGCTCGGAAACGGGAGGGGCACCCGCGGCCCATCGGGCAGCTGGTTGAACTCCATGAAGACGAGGTTCCAGATCTCGACCCAGCGCGGGCACGTCTCCGAATGGTCCGGGACGCAGTCGGGGCCCTCGGAGAGGTGCGCCCCGCGGTCGAAGTGGAGCTCGCTGCACGGGCCGCACGGGCCCGTCTCGGCCATCCGCCAGAAGTTCTTGTCGTCGCCGCGCGCGACGTCGCCCCAGCGCGCCATCCGCTCGGGCGGCAGGCCGATCTCGTCGCGCCAGATCGCCCATGCCACCTCGTCGTCGGTGTACGTCGTCGCCGCCAGGCGCTCAGCTGGGATCCCGAGCTCCCCCGTCAGGAACTCCCACGCCCAGTGGATCGCCTCGCGCTTGAAGTAGTCGCCGAAGCTCCAGTTGCCCATCATCTCGAAGAGGGTGTGGTGGCGCGGCGAGCGTCCGACCTCCTCGAAGTCGTTGTGCTTCCCGGCCACGCGCAGGCAGCGCTGGACGTCCACGGCGCGCGTGTAGCTGCGCGTCTCGGCGCCGGTGAAGACCTCCTTGAACTGCACCATCCCCGAGTTCGTGAACAGGAGCGTCTGGTCGCCCGCCGGGACCAGGCTCGCGCTGGGCACGATCGTGTGGCCGCGTTCGGCGAAGAAGGTGAGGAAGCGCCGGCGCACCTCTGCGGCCGGCAGCGCGTTCAGCGGGGGCGGCGTGGGGGGCGGCTCCTTGGTCGGCATCCGGCTAATGGTACCGAACGGCGGCGACCCTCCGACGCCCCGCCGCCGAGCAGGCGCCGAACACGAGCCGCGGCAGGCGCGGGACGTCAGCCCCGACGCAGGCGGCGGAGCGAAGCCGATCCGGCCACGATGGCGCCGATGAAGGCGCCGATCACGAGGCCCCGCAGGAAGCCGGCCAGCCGGTCCTCCGGGCCGCGGCGCCGCGCGGTCACCGTCGGCCGCCCCGGGACGTGCCGCTGCTCGCCGGCCGCGTCGGACCCAGGATCGACAGGAGGACGACGACGCCGATCCCGGCCCAGGCTCCGACCGAGGCGGCCACCAGGCGGAAGTCCCCGATCCGCAGGATGTCGAGCCCGAGGCGCCCGCCGAGGGCGTCGCCGGCCCATGCGCCCAGGACGGCCATCACGAGCACGAACGGGAGGCGTGCCCCGGCCACACCGGTCACCAGCACGGCGAAGGCGGTCCAGAAGACACCCACCAGGAGCGCCAGGACGAGCGACGGGGCGATCAGCGGCAACCCGACATGCCCCCACGCGCGCGGCTCACGCCCGGGAGCCCTGGCGCGCGATGCGGCCCCCGCCGAGGACCACGTCGGGCTCGTCGTCGGCATACAGCACGCAGGCCTGGCCCGGCGCCGCCGCCCACACCGGAACGTCGGTCTCGACCGTCCAGCGGCGGCCGTCCCGCCCGTCGCTCGACCTCACGAGCGCCGGCACAGGCGTCGCGCGGTGGCGCACCTGCGCCAGTGCCCGGAACGACGCGGCCGGCGCAGCACCCGCGACGAAGGTCGCGTCCTCGATCGTGACGGTGCGCGTCTCGAGGTCGGCGCGCCGGGCCAGCACGATCGTGTTCGTCGCCACGTCCACGCGGCTGACGTAGCGCGGCTCGCCCACCGCGACGCCAACGCCCCGGCGCTGGCCCACGGTGAACGCCGCCGCCCCGTCGTGCACTCCGAGGACGCGGCCGTCGGCCGCGTCGATCGCCGGGCCGGACCCGGGTCCCCACCCGGCGCGCTCGCGCAGCGCCGCCCGGACGTCCCCGTCCGGCACGAAGCAGACCTCCATGCTCTCCGGCTTGTCGGCCGTCACGAGGCCTGTATCACGGGCGATGGCGCGGACCTCGCCCTTGAGCATGTCGCCCAGCGGGAACACGGCTCGCGCCAGCTGATCCTGGCGGAGGCCGTAGAGGAAGTAGGCCTGGTCCTTGGCCCGATCGACGCCGCGCAGGAGGCGGCGGACGGGGCCGGCCTGCGCCTCGACGGTGTCGGTACGCGCGTAGTGGCCGGTGGCCACCGCGTCGCAGGCGTACAGGTGGCGGGCACGGCCAAGGAGCGCCCCGAACTTGACGAGGCTGTTGCAGTCCACGCAGGGACTCGGTGTCTGGCCACCCAGGTAGGCGGCCAGGAACGGTTGGATCACCCCCAGGTCGAACTCGCGCTCGAGGTTGAGCACGTAGAACGGCACCCCGAGCTGGGCCGCCACCCGCCGGGCATCCTCGGCGGCGTCGGCGCTGCAGCAGCTCTTCCGGACCTCGGAGTAGGCGTCGGCGCCCGCGTGGACCCGCATCCAGACTCCGACCACGTCGTGGCCGGCCCGGACGAGGAGCGCAGCGGCGACCGAGGAATCCACGCCTCCCGACATCGCCACGAGGACTCGCATCCCGGCCTCAGCGAATCCGAGCGCCGAGGGGATCGGCGGCGAGAGCGGCCGACCCGGCGCGGACCTCGGTGAGCACGCGGGGGACCAGCGCGACCGCGGCATCGACCTCCTCGGCGGTCGTCGTACGGCCGAGGCTGAGGCGGAGTGCCCCCAGCGCATCGGCCTCCCCGACCCCCATCGCGGTCAGGACGTGCGACGGCTCGGGCGACCCGGTGGCACAGGCGGAGCCGGTCGAGCAGGCGATCCCCTCGAGGTCCAGCGCGACCGTGACCGCCACGCCGTCTGCCCCACGCGCGACGAGCGACAGGAGGCCCGGAAGCCGGTCCGTCGGGTGACCCGTCAGTGAGACCCCGTCGACCGCCAGGCAGGCGCCCTGCAGGCGGCCGCGCAGGTCCACCAGCCGCTCGCGGGTCACGGGCTTGTCGCGACAGGCGAGGCCGTATGCCGTGGCCATCCCGACTGCCCCCGCCACGTTCTCGGTCCCGGCGCGGCGGTGGCGCTCCTGGCTGCCGCCGTGGAGCTGGGCCAGCAGGGGGATCCCGCGCCGCACCCACAGGGCGCCCGTCCCCTTCGGGCCCTCGAACTTGTGGGCCGAGATTGCCACCGTGTCGGCGCCCAGGGAGGCGACGTCGAGATCCAGGTACGGCGCGGCCTGGACCGCGTCGACGTGCAGATGGATCCCGCGGTGGGCCCGTACCAGTGCGGCGACCTCGGCGATCGGCTGGACGGTCCCGACCTCGTTGTTGGCGAGCATCACCGCCACGAGGATCGTGCGCTCGTCGAGCAGCTCCTCGAAGGCCCCGAGGTCGATCCTCCCGGCTCCATCGACCGGCGCCCACGCGACGTCGAAGCCCCACTTCGCCAGGTGTTCGGCGGCATGCCCGACGGCGTGATGCTCGACGGCGCTCACGACGAGGCGATGGCCGCGTGCCTTGCCGGCCCAGGCAGCACCCTTGACCGCCAGGTTGTTCGCCTCGGTGCCGCCCGACGTCAGGACCAGCTCGCGGGCGTTCCCGCCCAGGTCGGCCGCCAGCCGCTCGCGCGCCTCGTCGAGGGCGTTGCGGGCCTGACGCCCCGGGCCGTGCGCCGAGGACGGGTTGCCGAAGGCGCCACCGAGGAACGGCAGCATCGCCTCGAGCGCCTCGGGCCGGAGAGGCGTCGTCGCCGCGTGGTCGAGGTAGATCGACATCAGGCGCGAATTGTACGGCCGCCGCCCGATGGGGCCGGGCGCGTATCGCTTGACCGGCGTGACGAACGAGACAGAGCGAAGACCCGCCTGGCGCGGCCTCCCGCACACGCCCCCAGGGGTGGCTCCTGGGCTACCCGACGGACCACCTCCTGGCGGTCCTCCCCTCCCCTGCCCGGGCGGATGCCGCGCTGACGGCGCTGGTTGCCGACGGGTTCCCCGAGGAGAGCATCCGCGTGCTCGTGGGCGAGGACGCGGCCCGGCGGATCGACGGTCGCGGGATCCACCACGGGCTCGTCGCCCGCGTCTACCGTCTCCTCCAGTTCACCCAGATGGACCAGGCGCCCGACTTCCGGCGCTACGAGCTCGAGGCGCGGCGGGGCCACCCGGTGCTTGCCGTCAAGGCAACCGACCCCGGCCGCCGGAAGCAGGCGCGCGCGATCCTGCGCGCCGAGGGCGCCCACTTCACCAACTTCTACGGGCGCTTCGCCACCGAGACGATGGACCCCTTCGAGGGACCCGACGAGGGCGACCTCCCGATCTAGGGGTGTCCGGCGCCGCCGCGCGGGGCTGGGGCCGGCTCGAGGGACCGGTAGGGAACGTCGGCGACGAGCATGTCCTGGCGTCCCGCCAGGGCGGCCCGGATGCGATGGACGTTCTGGTTGAACAGGACCCGCTCCCACCAGTGACGCGACAAGCGCTCGGCCAGCAGGACCACCGTTACACTCTCGGGTTCGCGCTCGGCCGTGACCTCGAGGTACCGGATCAGGGGCTCGACCAGGTCGCGGTACGGCGACTCGACGATCACGAACGCGAGGCCGGGCAGCTGGCGCTCGAACTGATCGCGGAGTCGCTCGCCCGCCGCGACCTCGTCGGTGACGTTGACCGCGGTGATGTCCGCGGTGATCGAGCGGGCGAAGCGCACGGCCTGGATGACGTCCCGGGTGACGCCCGTCACCGGGATGACAACGCGCCGGCGGTGAACCGGCGGGCCCCACACCAGGTCGGGCGCCACCGCCAGCTCCGAGGCTCCGCGGCTGTACTCGCGCTGGATCAGGAGCATGACGACGACAAGGATCGGAACGATGATGAGGACTACCCAGGCCCCCAGCGCGAACTTGGCGATCGCGAAGACGACGGTGACGATCGCGGTCGCCGTCGCCCCGACGCCGTTGATGAGCGCGCTCCGGCGCCAGCCCGGTCCCCGGTCGAGGAACCAGTGGCGGACCATGCCGGACTGCGAGAGCGTGAAGGCGGTGAAGACGCCGATCGCATACAGCGGGATCAGCGCCTCCACGCGGCCGCCGAAGGCGACGACGACGACGCTGGCAAGCACGGCGAGGGCGATGATGCCGGCGTTGAAGGCGAGTCGCTCGCCGCGGTAGGCGAAGCCACGCGGCATGAAGCCGTCGCGCGCCAGGATTGAGGCAAGGCGCGGGAAGTCGGCGAAGCTCGTCTGGGCGGCGAGGACGAGGATACCCATGGTCGAGATCAGGAGGACATACCAGATCAGGCCCTGGCCGAAGACCGCCCTCCCGATCTGAGAGAGCACGGACTCGTCTGTCGTTGGGACCGCGCCGGAGACGCCCGCCAGGAAGGAGATCCCGAGGAACACGAAGCCGAGGATCCCGGCCATCGCCACCATCGTGGCCTGGGCGTTCTTCCATTCGGGCGGCTTGAAGGCCGGCGTGCCGTTGGAGATCGCCTCCGTCCCGGTCATCGCGCTGCAGCCATCGGCGAAGGCGCGCATCAGAAGAAGGGCGCTCAGCGTCTCGGCCTGGACCTTGACCGGGACCACGTCCGTCACCTGCGGAGCCTGGCCGAGGGCCGTCCTCACGACGCCGACCACGACGAGCAGGATGATGCTGACGATGAAGATGTACGTCGGCAGGGCGAAGATCGTCCCGCTCTCCCGGATCCCCCGCAGATTGACCGCCATGACCAGCAGGATCGAGAGCACGATGAGCGGAACGCTGAAGTCGTGCAGCACCGGGAAGGCCGAGGCGAGGTTCCAGATCCCGCTCGAGACGCTGACGGCGACGGTGAGCACGTAGTCGGTGAGGAGGGCGGCTGCGGCGACCAGGCCCGGCAGGACGCCGAGGTTCGCGTGAGCCACGATGTAGCTGCCTCCCCCACTCGGGTAGGCCCGGATCGTCTGCCGATACGAGAACGTGACGAGCACCAGCAGGCCGACGATGAGGAAGGCGATCGGCATGAGGTAGGCGAACGCCACGGTGCCCGCCGCCATCAGCGTGAACATGCTCGCCTCGGTGGCGTACGCCACCGAGGACATCACATCGCTCGAGAAGACCGCCAGCGCCTTCCATCTCGGGAGCCGCTGCTCGATCTCCTGCGCGCTGGCGATCGGGCTCCCGAAGGCCAGATGGCGGGTGGCGAACGCCATCCGTCCGATGCGGGTGCGCGGCTCGCTTGCCGCCGCTTTGGCGACCACCACACCGGGTCGCGAGTACCGGAAATAGCGTGCCTCCGGGCGCTCGACCCGCACCCGGCGGTCGCCGGGCTTGCGCCCCTGCAGGAGGCGGTCGCCCGGGCCTGTCTCAGGCTCCTTCATGCGCCACGGACCACGACGCCCAATCCACTGCCTTCGCGGACCCTGCATTCGAAGACGACGCCGACCGAGGCGGCCAGCTCGGCGAGCCTGGCGACCAGGCGAATGTCGGTGCCATCCCGCGAAGTATGCGGTAATCGGGCCGACCCGCCACGAGCGTGATGGCCAACCTGCCACGGTCGAGCGGGCCGACCCGCCACGAACGTGATGGCGGCCCGCACGGCCCGACCGACCAAGTGCCGGGCACGCGCCTGGCGTTTCACTGAGCAGGGCCCCTCTCTACGAGCACGGATGAGCCCCGCCGCCACGACGACACGCAGCGCGGAGAGGGCGTGCGGCCGTCGCCCCCCGGCTATCGCACGTCGGCGCGACGTGCCTCCTCGCGCTGGCCAGCCTGGCGACGCCGATCGTGCATGGACAGCAGCCGCTTACGGAGCCGGATGCTGTCGGGCGTCACCTCGACCAGCTCGTCCTCGCCGATGAACTCGATCGCCGACTCGAGCGTCATCGGGCGCGGCGGCGTCAGGCGCAGCGCCTCGTCGTGGGAGTGCGTCCGGATGTTCGTGAGCTTCTTTTCCCTGGTGACGTTCACGTCCATGTCACCTGAGCGTGCGTTCTCGCCGACGATCATCCCCTCGTAGACCTCCACGCCGGAGCCGATGAACATGTCGGAGCGCTCCTGGAGGCTGAACAGGGCATACGCGTTGGAGGTGCCGGTCCTGTCGGCCACGAGCACCCCGCTCGTTCGGTGGGTGACCTCGCCCGCCCACGGACCGTAGCCCTCGCCGATCTGGTGAAGGAGTGCCGTTCCCCGCGTCTCGGTGAGCAGCTGGCCGCGGTAGCCGATCAGGCCCCGGACCGGCAGCACGAACTCCATCCGCACGCGCCCGTCCGTGTCGGTCGACATCTGCTCGAGGCGGCCTTTGCGCCCGGCGATGGAGGACTGGACCTCGCCGATGTAGTCGGGCGGGATGTCCACGGTGATCCGCTCGTATGGCTCCTGGACCTCTCCGCCGACGCTGTGGAGAATCACCTCCGGTCGGCTCACCTGCAGCTCGTGTCCCTCGCGGCGCATCTGCTCGACGAGGACTGCGAGCTGCAGCTCGCCCCGCCCGCGTACCTCGTACGTGTCGCCCGTCTCGGTGGGAAAGAACTGGATCGCGACGTTGCCGAGGACCTCGCGCTCCAGGCGCGCCCGCAGGTGGCGGCTGGTCAGGTACCTCCCCTCCCGCCCCGAGAGCGGCGAGGTGTTGACGCCGAACGTCATCCGCAGCGTCGGCTCGTCGACCTCGATGCGGGGCAGAGGGCGCGGGTCGGCCGGATCGGTGAGGGTGTCGCCGATGGTGACCTCCGGCAGGCCCGCGACGGAGACGATGTCACCCGGGCCAGCCTCCTCGATGTCGACCCGATCGATCCCGTGCGCCGTCTGCAGGCTCGTCACGGTGCCTGAGAGCGTCACCGTGCGGCCCGGCTCCACGACGCCCGACGTGTCGTCAGCCTCCTCGCGGACGACCGCGATCCGCTGGCCCACGCGGATGCTGCCGTTGACCACCCGTCCGACGGCCATCCGCCCCACGTAGTCGTTCGCCGACAGGTTCGTCACCAGGAGCTGCAGCGGGTGGCCGGGAATGTGCGACGGAGGCGGGGTGACGTCCACGAGGAGGTCGAGGAGCGGCCGCAGGTCGGTCCCGGGAACCGCCAGGTCACGGGTCGCGGTCGCCGCCTTGGCGTTCGTGTAGACGACCGGGAACTCGATCTGGTGCTCGTCCGCTCCGAGGTCCATGAAGAGTCCGTAGACGTCGTCGAGGACCTCCGCCGGGCGCGCGTCCCCGCGGTCGATCTTGTTGAGGGCGACCACCACCGGCAGCCGGCGCGCCATCGCCTTCTGGAGCACGTAGCGCGTCTGGGGGAGCGGCCCCTCCGCGGCGTCCACGAGGAGCAACACGGCGTCCACGAGGTTCAGGGAGCGCTCGACCTCGCCGCCGAAGTCGGCATGGCCGGGGGTGTCGACGATGTTGATGCGGATCGCGCCATAGTCGACCGTCGTCTGCTTGGCCAGGATCGTGATGCCCTTCTCGCGTTCGAGGTCGCCGGAGTCCATGACCCGCTCGACGACGGCCTGGTTGGCCCGGAAGGCGCCTGTCTGGCGGAGGATCCCGTCCACGAGGGTCGTCTTGCCGTGGTCGACATGGGCCACGATGGCGACGTTGCGGATGTCGGCTCGAACGGCGACGGCTTCGCCTGGAGCGGCCTCGATCGACGCGGGGGGCGCGGCGCCGGGAACGGCGACGGGCGCGGCAGGACGGAGCTCGTGGTCGGTCATGGGCCCATCGATGGTCGCACATCGCGGCGCCGACCGCGGATCGACGCCCGCCGGCGGCGGGCCGGCCGGCTTGGTGGGGGCGACCGAAGCCCTGCTAGCATCACCAGGTGACCGTCGCTGCCGTGATCCTTGCTGCTTCGCCCGGTTCGGCCCTCCGCGACGTTGACGGCGTCCCGAACGTGCGCCGCCTCGCTGACACGGCGTGGGCTGGCGGAGCGCTTCCGATCGTCGTCGTCGTGGCGGACCCCGACGGGGCGGTCGCCGGCGCGCTCGCGGGATCGACGGCGATCCTGGCATCGCCGGCCCCCCGCGAGGCCGGGCCGGTGGGACAGGTCTGCCGTGGGATCGACGCGGCTCTCGGCGAGGTCGACGGCACCGCGGCCGCCCTCGTCTGGCCGGTCAGCATGGGGTGGGTCGACGCCGAGACGGTGACCTCGCTCATCGAGGCCCACGGCGCCCACCGCGGCTCCGTCCTGAGGCCTGCCTACAGGGGCGTCGCGGGCTGGCCCGCGCTGGTGACCGTGGCCCACCTCGAGAGGCTCCGCACCCTTGACGCATCTCTCGATCCCGAGGAGCTGATGGCGGTCCTCGTGGCGGCGACCGGCGGGCGCGTCGTCGAGGTCGGCGATCCCGGCACGACGCACGACTTCGACACGCCTCTCGCTCAGCTCCCGCCCTACGAGGCGCCGCCCGAGCCCGTGACGGGCGAGCGCCACGAGTGGGGCTCACTCGCGGCCGCCGGCCCGGACGAGCCGCCGGCCCCCGCCCGGACAGTCGACCGAGCGGCGAGATGACCGGCCCCCTGGCGGCACCCGAGGCCGACCCGGCGCCTCGGGCTGACGCGTCGCCGGACCCCGAGCCACCACCCACGGCGAGTTCCGAGCTCGAAGGCCCGCGCGCGCCGGCGCCCGCGCCCGAGTCTGCGCCGGCGCCCGCGCCCGAGTCTGCGCCGGCGCCCGCGCCCGAGTCCGCGCCAGCGCCCGCGCCCGAGTCCGCGCCGAGTTCGGCCGCGGCGTCGCCCGCCGAGCGCCGCCGTCGGCCACGCCGCCGCTTCGTCGTCCTCGGCGTGGCTGCCGTGCTCCTGCTGGCAGTCGTCGGCGGGCTCGCATGGTATGTCCAGCCCCAGCCCCTTCTCCCGGAGGCGACCGCCGCCCTCGCCTCCACCGCCGCCGCGACCTATTCCGAGGAGCCCACCGGCCTCACGTTCACGTCCGTCGGCCGGACGCCGACGACCGGCCTGATCCTCTATCCCGGGGCAAAGGTTCCGGCCGCGGCCTATGCCCCGGGTGCCCGGGCAATCGCCGAGCAGGGCTACCTCGTCGTCGTCGTCCCGATGCCGCTCAACTTCGCCGTCCTGGATGTCGGGGCGGCGGACCGCGTGATCGCGGCCCATCCGGAGATCACGCGCTGGGCCATCGGCGGCCATTCGCTGGGCGGCGCGATGGCCGCCCAGTACGCCGCCGGACATGCGGACCGGATCAGGGGGCTCGCACTCTGCGGCGCCTACAGCGCGTCCGACCTGTCGGCCAGCGGAGTCTCGGCATCGTCGGTCTTCGGGTCGCTCGACGCGGCCAAGCCCAAGATCCTGGATCCGGCCACCCAGGCGCTGCTCCCGGCGGACACGGCCTATGTCGAGGTTCCCGGCGGCAACCACGAACAGTGCGGCTGGTACACCGGGCAGCCCAACGACCCTCCGGCCACGACCTCGCGGAACGACCAGCAGATCGCGATGATCACCGCCTGGCTGGCCATGCTCGCGACGATATCGGCACCCTGAGGCCCGTCCGCTCGCCCCGCGGAGCGCGTGTCGTGCGCCCGCCAGGTGAACCTCAGGCGCCTCGGCGCCGGCGCACCGGGAGGCTGGCGACCGCGACGCCGCCCAGGACGGCCGTCACCCCGGCCAGCTGCGTCGGCGACGGGCGCTCGCCCAGCAGGAGGGCGGCCAGGACGAGCGTCGCGACGGGCTGTACGAAGAGCAGGATCGAGCCCACGGCGGCGGAAAGCCGCGGCAGGGACACGGTGATGAAGAGGTATCCGAGCACCTGGCTCGTCAGGGCCAGGACGGCCATCCAGGCCAGCTGGACCAGCGTCGGCGTCAAATCGAGCGATCCGAGCAGGAGCCCGACCGGAACCACGGCGACGGCCGTCGTTGCCGTGGCGTCGGCCAGCGGTCCCGCGGCGCGGGTGCCGTCACGATTGAGACGACGCATGACGATCAGGAAGCCCGCGTAGAAGAACCCGGCTGCGGCCCCCAGGACCGCCCCTGCGAGCGGGTTCCCGCCGTACGCCGCGCTGTCGAACACGCCCGAGATCAGGACGACGCCGAAGAGGACGAGCGGGATCGCCGCGAGCGCGCGCGCCGGCGGCCGCTCCCCGAAGAGGAGCCACGTGGCGATGACGACCACAACCACCTGCAGGTTCGGGAGGACCGTGCCGAGACCCGCGCCCACGAGTGTGACGCCGTAGTGGAAGCACTCGAGGTCGGCGGCGAAGAAGAGCCCGGCCACAACGGCCCAACGGCGGGCGTGGCGCGTGCGTGCGCCGAAGCGCCGATCCTCCTCCCGGCCCATGAGCCAGAGAGGGACGGTGGCGATCGCGCTGCGCCAGAACGTCGCGGTCGATGGGGCCACGCCGGAGGCCCGGAAGATGATCCCCGAGAACGAGATGAAGATCGCGCCCAGCACGGCAGCGCTGCGGGGCCGCGCAGCCAGCCCGGCGAGGAGAGGCTCCGCCCCGGGTCCGGCCCGTCCCGCCCCCACCGGCTGGGACGTGCTCAGGATTTCTCCGGCAGGCCCACGTAGCGGAGGCCGAGCTCCGCGTACTGTCCCGGGTCGGGAGCCGACGGCGCGTCGAGCATGAGGTCGGTCCCCGACGATGTCTTCGGGAAGGCCATGACCTCCCGGATGTTCGTCTGCTGGCCGAGGATCATCGCCCAGCGGTCGATGCCGAGCGCGATCCCGCCGTGCGGCGGCGCGCCGTAGTCGAAGGCCTCGAGCATCCCCCCGAACTTCTCGCGCATCGCGTCCCGGCTGTGGCCCTGCAGCGCGAAGCTCCGCTCGAGCAGGTCCCGGCGATGGATCCGCACGCTGCCCCCGCCCAGCTCCCAGCCGTTGAGGGCGAGGTCGTACTGCATCGCGCGGGCGCGTCCTGCCGGGTCCTCCCTCGACGGCCGGTCCGGGTCGCCGGAGGCCGTGACGAGGAGCCCCTCGTCCTCCGGCACCACGCCCGAGAACGGGTTGTGCGTCGCGTGCCAGCCCCGGCGTTCCTCGTCCCACTCGTACATCGGGAAGCGATAGACCCAGCAGTAGGAGAGCACGTCCGGATCGGCCAGCCCGAGGCGAACCCCGACCTCCGCCCGCAGGCGCCCGAGGACGTCGTCGACGACCTCCGGCGCGTCCGCGACCACCAGCACGAGGTCGCCGTCGGCGGCGCCGGCGCGCTCGGCCATCGCCCTGGCGCGCTCCTCGCCGAGGAACTTGACGGTCGGGCCGTGGATCCCGTCCGGCGGCCACCGCGAGATGCACCAGGCCGCGAGCGCCGAAGCGCTTGGCGGTCTCGACCAGCTCGTCGACCTGGCTCCGGCTTGCGTCCCGCCATCCCCGGGACCGCGATCCCCTTGACCCGGCCGCCGCCGGCGAGCGTGTCGTCGAAGACGCGGAAGCCCGAGGCGGGCGCCCCGCCGGCGTCCCGCAGGACCGGAGCGAGGTCCACCAGCTCCATCCCGAAGCGCAGGTCGGGCTTGTCGGTGCCGAACCGCTCGAGTGCCTCCTCGTAGGTGAAGCGCGGGAACGGCACCTGCTGGATCGGGCGCTCCGGCACCACGGCCCGCGTGACCTCGATCGCCATCGACTCCACGAAGGCCATCACGGTCTCCTCGTCGACGAAGCTCATCTCGAGGTCGAGCTGGGTGAACTCGGGTCCGCGGTCGCCGCGGGCGTCCTCGTCGCGGAAGCAGCGCGCGATCTGGTAGTAGCGGTCCATGCCGGCCACCATCAGCAGCTGCTTGAGCTGCTGCGGGCTCTGCGGCAGGGCGTACACCGTGCCGGGTCGCAGGCGCGATGGCACGATGAAGTCACGGGCACCCTCGGGGGTGCTCTTGATGAGGATCGGCGTCTCGACGTCCACGAAGCCGTTGGCCTCGTGGACGCGGCGGATCTCCGAGACGAGCCGCGAGCGGAGGAGGAGGCGGCGGAGCATCGGCTCGCGGCGGATGTCGAGGTAGCGGTACGTGAGCCGCACCGACTCCTCAACCGGCGCGTCCGGCTCGTTGATGTAGAAGGGCGGCGTCTTCGCCTCCGCCAGGATGTCCAGCGCGCGTGCCCGGACCTCGATCTCGCCGGTCTCGAGGCGGGCGTTCTCGAAGCCCGCCAGGCGGGGCGTGACAACGCCCGCCACGCTGACGACGAACTCGGTGCGGCAGCGGACCGCCGCCGCGTGGGCCTCCGGCGCCTCGATGGCGTCGATCACGACCTGGGTGATCCCGTGGCGATCGCGCAGGTCGAGAAAGACGAGCTGCCCGTGGTCGCGCCGGCGATGCACCCAGCCAGCCAGGCGGACGTCGGTGCCGGCGTCGGCGGCTCGAAGGGCGCCGCAGGTGTGCGTTCGGTACGGGGTGGCGAGGCCCAGGCTCGGTGTGGTCATAGTCGCGTATGGTAGCCGCGTGGCGCCAACCGGCGCCGACGCTGGGGAATCCGGCCATGCTCACCGAAGCGCGCGCCCACGCCACGCTGCCGACTGCCGACGTGGAGGCCCTGCGCCCGTTCTACGAGGAGGTCCTGGGCTTCGCGCCGCGGGCGGTCCTGGCATCGGCCGTGGTCTACGAGGCTGGCGGCGGCACGCTCTTCGCGATCTCGCGGAGTGGCGGCATGGCTGCCGGGACGCACACCCAGCTGGCATTCACGGTGCCCGACGTCGAGGCGGCGGTGCACGACCTGCGCGGTCGGGGCGTCGCGTTCGAGGAGTACGAGACGCCGCGGACCATCGACGGTGTGGCCCGGCTGCCGGTCGGGCGGGCGGCGTGGTTTCGCGACCCGTCGGGCAACCTCCTCGGACTCGTCGAGTTCGACGCGCCGTTCTGAAGACGCCGCGGTTCCGCGGAGGGTCCGGGAACGGCCGGCGAAGGGGCCCGCGGAATGGCGGGCAGCGAACGGCCCCGACGGCGAGGACCGGCCGGCGATCGGCCCGGCGAACGATCAGCCGGACGCCTTCCGGCGCAGCAGGGCGGCGAGGTCGGCGAGCGCCACGGGCCTCTGTGAGGCGGCATTCAGGTCGCGGAGCTGCACGTCCCCGGCAGCGAGTTCGTCGCCGAGGATGACCACGTAGCGAGCGCCCTCGCGCACGGCAGCCTCGAGCTGGCGCCCGAGCTTCCGCCCCGAGAGGTCCGCCTGCACCGGCAGCCCGGCGTCGCGGAGCCGCGTCGCCACGGCCAGGCGGCCCGCGGTGTCTGCCGGATCGGCGCCGACCACGATGGCGATCGGCGTGGCGGCCACGCCCGGCGCCGCACCCGCATCCCCGAGCGCCAGGACCACCCGGTCGAGGCCGATGGCGAAGCCGATCCCGGGTGTCGGCCTGCCGCCCAGGAGCGCGACCAGGCCGTCATAGCGCCCGCCGCCGCCCAGCGCCTGCTGCTGGCCCTCGGAGCCGCGGCGGTAGAACTCGAATGCCGTGCGCGTGTAGTAGTCGAGCCCGCGGACCAGGGTAGGCTCGATCCGGTACGGGACCGCCATCGCGTGGAGGTGGGCACGAACGTCCGCCAGGTGGGACGCGCAGGCGTGGCACAGCTGGTCGGCGATCTTCGGCGCGGCCGCGGCGAGAGCGGCCATCGCCGGTTCCTTCGAATCGAGGAGGCGCAGCGGGTTCGTCGCCAGGCGGCGCCTCTCCACCTCCGGCAGCGTCGCCTCGTGGCCACGGAAGTACGCCGCCAGCTCGTCGAGGTAGGCCGGGCGGCAGGCTGGGTCGCCGATCGAGTTGAGCAGGACCTCGACGTCGTCGAGGCCCGCGTCGCGGTAGAAGCGCAGGCCGAGCTCGATGAGCTCCGCGTCGACCGCCGGCCCTGGGTCGCCGATGACCTCCGCGTCCCATTGCCAGAACTGGCGATAGCGTCCGGCCTGCGGGCGGTCGTAGCGGAACATCGGACCGGTGAGCGTGAGCTTCACGGGCTGCGGCCAGGTCTGCATGCCGTGCTCGACGTAGGCGCGGCAGATCCCGGCAGTCGCCTCGGGCCGCAGGGCCCAGCGCTCGCGCTCCTCGCCGCGGCTCGGTGCCACCCGGAAGAGCTCCTTCTCCACGACGTCGGTAACCTCGCCGATCCCCCGCTCGAAGACCGCTCCCTGCTCGAAGAGGGGCGTCTCGATCTCGTGATAGCCGTAGCGGGCGGCCAGGTCGCGAGCCAGGCGCTCCAGGCGCGCGAAGACGACGCGATCCGCGGGCAGGAGATCCCGGGTGCCCCGGGGGGCGCGGAAGGTGGTCATGGGTTGAGTCTAGCCGGGCGGCGTCCCGGCTTTCCGGAGCCCCACGGAACGCCGGAAGGGAGGCGTTGGCTCGCGCAGCCCGATGGGCGCGATCCGCGCCAGGGTGCGTCAGCCCAGGTCGCGCTGGACGGTGATCACGTCCTTCACCTGCTCGATCCGACCCATGACCCGGGCGAGCTGGGAGACCGACGCGACCTGGAGCGTCGCCGCCACGATCGCGGTGTGGTCGTGGGTTACCGAGACGTTGGCGGCGACGATGTTGACCTTGCTCTCGGCGACCGCGCCCGCGATGTCATTGAGGAGGCCCTGACGGTCATGGGCCTCGACGCGGATCGCGATCGGGTACGTCTGCGTGGGTGCCGCCTCCCACTCCACGTCGATGAGGCGCGCCACCTCACGCTCGTTGACGACGGTTGGGCAGCGGTTCAGATGGACGGTGACGCCCTTGCCGCGGGTGATGAACCCGACGATCGGGTCGCCCGGGATCGGGTGGCAGCACTTGCCGAAGCGGACGAGCAGGTCGCCCACTCCCTTGACCCGGACGCCGCCGGTCCGGGGCGGCGTCGGCGCCGTGACCGGCAGGGCCAGCTGGCCGTCGTCGACGACGCCAAGCTTCATGACGACCGACTGGGCCGAGACCGCCCCGTAGCCGATTCCCGCGTAGAAGTCGTCGAGCGTGTCGTGGCCGTTGTGCCGCGCCACCTCGAGCAGTCGATCGTGACCCACCGCGGAGATCGAGGTCCGCGCCAGCCGCTTCAGCTCGCGCTCGAGCGCCTCGCGACCATGGACGATGTTCTCGTCGCGGTCCTTCTTCTTGAACCATTGCCGGATCTTCTCCCGCGCATGGGAGGTGCGGACGATCGAGAGCCAGTCGCGGGATGGGCCGTGCTCGGCCTTCGTGGTCACGATCTCCACGATGTCGCCGTTGCGAAGCCGGTAGTCGAGCGGCACCAGGCGGTTGTTGACCTTCGATCCGATCGTCCGGTGGCCGACGTCGGTGTGGATCCGGTAGGCGAAGTCGAGGGGCGTCGCGCCGGCCGGCAGGTCCTTGATGTCGCCCTTGGGGGTGAAGACGAAGACCTGGTCCTGGAAGATGTCGAGCTTGATCCCCTCGACGAACTCCTGGGCGTCGGAGACCTCGCGCTGCCACTCCATGAGCTGGCGCAGCCAGGCGAGCTTGGCGTCGTAGTCGCGCTCGGCCCGCGAGCCTTCCTTGTAGCGCCAATGGGCGGCGATGCCAACCTCGCTCACGGCATGCATGGCGTGGGTCCGGATCTGGATCTCGAGAGGCTTGCCTTCGAGGGCGATGACGGCCGTGTGGAGGCTCTGGTATCCGTTCGGCTTGGGGACCGCGATGTAGTCGTCGAACTGGCCCGGGATCGGCTTCCAGAGGCTGTGGACGACACCCAGCGCCGCGTAGCAGTCGCGAACATCGTCGACGAGAAGCCGGATCGCGTAGATGTCGTAGATCTCGCCGAACGCCGCGGCCTTGCGCTGCATCTTCTTCCAGATGCTGTAGAGGTGCTTCGGCCGCCCGTTGAGGTCGGCCTCGATGCCGGCCTTCTCGAGCTCGGGCGTGAGGAGCGCCATCGCCCGCTCGATGTAGGTCTCGCGATGGCGCCGCCGCCCGTCCAGGCTCGCCGCGAGCTCCCGGTAGCGCTCCGGGATCGAGGGCCTTGAACGAGAGGTCCTCGAGCTCCCACTTCATCTGCCAGATCCCGAGCCGCTCGGCGAGCGGGGCGTAGATCTCCATTGTCTGGCGGGCAATCCGCTGCTGCTTCTCGGTCGGCAGACCACCGAGCGTGCGCATGTTGTGAAGCCTGTCGGCGAGCTTGATGAGGACGACGCGGATGTCCTGCGCCATCGCCAGCAGCATCTTCCGGATGTTCTCCGCCTGCTGCTCCTCGTGGGTGTGGGTCGAGAACTTGGACAGCTTCGTGACCCCGTCGACCAGCTGGGCGACCTCCGGGCCGAACTCGTCCTCGATGTCGGCCAGGCTGAGCTCGGTGTCCTCGGGAACGTCATGCAGGAGCGCGGCCTCGATCGAAGCAGAATCGAGCCCCATCTCGGCCAGGGTGAAGGCGGCGGCGATCGGGTGGGTCACGTACGGCTCGCCGGTGGCGCGGACCTGCCCTTCATGGGCCGCGACCGCGAAGTCCAGGGCCTTCCCGACGGTCGTCGTGTCGGCGCCCGGCGAGCCCTCGGCCACCGCGGCCAGCAGCTCGCGGCGGAGGACCGGGATCGGCCGGTTGGCGGTTCGCTCGCGACGACTCGGCGAGCGTGGGCGCGCCGGGGCGACCGGCGCTTCGGCCGGCGGCGGAGCGGCGGCGGGCAGCTGCTCGAGCGACATCGGTCCGCCGAGGATAGCAGGGCAGCACGCTGGCACCGCCCGAGGCGGATTGGGTGGGCCGGACGGACCGCCGTCCTGCCCGCGGCTCGCAGTCGGCTAGAAGCCGAGCTCTCGCAGGAGCCGATCCGCGACGGCCCGCTCGTCCCATGCCAGCTGGCGGTCGGCGTACAGGATGCTGCGCTCGTGGCCCTTGCCCGCCAGGAGGACAACGTCGCCCGGACGAGCCCGTGCGAACGCCGCCCGGATCGCCTCCTCGCGGTCTGGCACCAGGAGCAGGCTCTCGCCCCGGCGCAGGCCGGCCGCCTCGGCGCCCTCGGCGATCTGCTCGAGGATCGCGACGGGATCCTCGCCCCGCGGGTCCTCGTCCGTCGCCACCACCAGGCGGCAGCGCTCACCCGCGACGCGCCCCTGGATCGCGCGCTTGGCCACGTCGCGCTCACCGGCCGAGCCGAAGACCGCGATCAGCGATCCGCCCCCGGCTGTCAGCGGTGCCAGCACGTCAAGGGCGGCGGCGAGCGACACGGGCGTGTGGGCGTAATCGACGACGACCGCGAACGGCTGGCCTCGGTCCACGCGCTCCATCCGCCCCCGGATGCCCGCGAAGCCGGCGAGGCCGGCCGCGACGGCCTCGGGGTCGAGATCGAGCATTTCGCCGAGCGCCACCGCCGCCAGCGCGTTGTGGGCGTTGAAGCGCCCGACGAGGGGCAGCGTCAGGCTGAGCCGACCGCGGGGCGTGGTGGCCTCGACGCGAACGCCCGCCGCGGCCTCCGTGACGCGAACAGCCCGCACGTCCGCACCCGGCGCTGCCCCGTAGGTCAGCAGCCGCGCACCCGCCGCCGCGGTGGCCTCGGCGAAGACGGCGGCGTCGGCGTCATCGAGATTGACGATCCCACCGCGCGGCCAGGGACGGCCACCGGGCAAAGGCCTGATGTCCCCCCGGTCAGCTGTCGTCGCCAGCCGTTCGAAGAGCGACCGTTTGGCCGCCCGATACGCATCGTACGTGCCGTGGAACTCGAGGTGCTCGTGGCTCAGGTTCGTAAAGATCGCGATGTCGAACGGGATCTCGCCCACGCGCTCGAGGGCGAGGCCGTGGGAGGTGGACTCCACCACCGCGGCGGCATCGCCGGCCTCGAGCATGGCCGCGAGCGCGAGCTGGAGCTCGGGAGCCTCGGGCGTCGTCACGTGCCCGCTCGTCGCAGCGCGAACCGGGCCGATCTTCTGCTCGGCGGTGCTCACCAGGCCCGTTCGGACACCGGCCGCCTCGAGCGCCGCGACGGCCATCCCTGCCGTGGTGGTCTTGCCGTCCGTGCCGGTCACCCCCACCACGCCGAGCCGGCGCCCGGGATCTCCGTACCACCAGGCAGCAACGCTGGCGAGCGCAACCTGGCTGCTCGCCACCCGGAGGACGACGGCCTCTCCGCTGTCGCTGACGGGCCGCTCGACCACCACCGCGACAGCCCCGGCGGCCACCGCGGCGGGGACGAAGTCGTGCCCGTCGGCGTGTACGCCGGGCACGGCCACGAAGACCATGCCGGGACGGACGCGCCGCGAGTCGTACGCGATCCCGCTGACCATGACCGCGTCGGGCCGGGCCGCCGGCACCCCTGTCGCGCGGAGCTGGCCGGCGAGCCGAAGGCGCTCGTCCAGCCCGGCCAGCGGGCGCGGGATTCGCGGTTCCGCCGCGACGAGCAGCTCCCGGAGGAGGATCGCTTCGCCGTCGCTCATGCGTCCGCGTTCGTTCGGTTGCTGGCGCGCCGAGAATCGACGCGCCCCCATGCGGCTCGCGCGGTTTGAGATGCTCCTCGTGCCGCCTTCGCCAGAAAGTGGCGGCCCGGCCGGAGGACCCGCTCGTGGGCCCCGGCCAGCTCGATCCAGCGACCCCCGAAAGACCGCTTGAACTCCAGGAGGCCGTACATCGGCTCGCCCGGGCCCGGCTCGCCGCGCGCGCCGCGGACGTCGACGCCGCCCAGGTCGAGCTCCCGGCGTCCCTCGCGCGCCGCCATCTGGAGCGCCCGCCACACGACGAGGTGCACGGTGCCGGGATGGAGGTGGCGGAGACCCACCACGTCGCCCGAGTTGGCGTAGCTCAGGCGCTCGCCGTTGCGGTAGAAGATGGCGCCCCCGAGGTACGCGTCGTCGTCGGCGAGGGCCTCGAGGAACACGAGGTGGCCGGCATCCAGCGCCGCGCGCCACCAGGCGAGCGCGACGGCCCGGTCGCCGATCTCGAAGCCGCGCCGCGCACCGGTCTCCACCAGGAGGGCGTGAAACCGCCCGAACGCCGCCTCCGCGGCAGCGGCCAAACGGTCCGGCGGCGGGGCGTCGATTCCCGCCATCAACCGGCCGGAACAGCGGTCGAAGCAGACGATCCGCGTCCCCTTCCGTTCCGCTGCGCGAAAGCGCTGGCGCGTGCCCCTCGCCACGCCCGCCAGCAGGTCCCGGTCGTCGGCGCCTTCGGCGATCGGCACGCCGACCCGATGGCGGGATGGCCCGACCTCCTCGGCCGGGTGGAAGCCTGCGGCCCTGACCAGCTCGCCGTACCGGCTGCCCGCCGCCACCTCGGGGTCGGCGAGGATCACGTCGTACCCTGCCCGGCACGCCCAGTCCGCGACCGCCACCAGTCGGGCGGCCACGACGTCCGGCGGGTCTCCGGCGGCAACCGGTCCTTTCGGCACATAAGCCCGGCCACCGCCGAGGACCGCCCGCCGCCGCCCGAGGAGGAGCGTCACCGAGCCGTCGTCGAGGACCAGGCGGTGCGCACGCCAGCCCGTCCGCTCGCGGTGGCGGGCCCAGGCGAGCGATTGCTGGACGTCGCCACCCGGCACGGCGACGGCGCGGGCGTCCCAGGAGGCGAGCTCCTCCCGGTCGGCTTCACCGATCACGCGCCGAGCGGGTACGGGCGCCATCGGGCCCGGCCGCCCGGTCATCCTGCTTCCGCCCCGTGGCCCACGCTCGCTCCCTCGTCCGCGCCGATCTCGCCCGCGCCCTGGGCCGTGCCGGGTCCGAGGCCGGCGCGCGCCCGGGCCCAGCGGACGCGCGTGCCCTGCGCGCCCTCGTAGACCTTCCGCCCGAGCGGATCAAGGACCAGGTCCCAGCCTCCGACGTAGCGAACCTCCCGGCCGCCGAAGCCGGCCTTGAAGTGGGCGATCCCCGGGTGCGCGAGGCCCCACAGGTCGTAGGCGGCAGCTCCTTCCTCGCGGGCGCGCCGGATCGCTTCCCACTTGAGGAGGTAGTTGGCTCGCAGATCGGCTCCGGCGGCGGTCATCCCGCCGTACGGCTCGACGATGCGCCGCCCGCAGCGGACCAGGAAGAGGCTCGCGACCGGCGTGCCGTCGCGGGCCACCGCGAAGAGGATCCGCGCCCGGCCGGCCGGGGCGAACGCGGCGTGCACGTCGCGGTACGCCTGCTCGACACGGATGAGGAATCCGGCGCGCCGCGCCGTCTCGCGGTAGATCTCGTAGAAGGGGCCAACCGGGTCGTCGCTGAGCTCGGTCACGACGACGCCCTGCGACCGCGCCTTGTTCACGTACTGTCGCCACTTCTTGCGAAGGTCGGCCCAGAGGTCGCCCTCGCTCCCGGAGAGGTCGATCACGCGGCTCGAAGGCGGCTGCACCGACGGGCCATGCCGCCAGCCGGCGTCGGCCAGGGCGGCGCGCAGGGCCCCGCCCGGATCGCTCGGACCGTCCGCCTCGATCTCCGGGTCGATCCGGAGGTGCGAGACGCGGCCGAGGTCGTCGCGGGCCGCCCGCAGGCCCGCTGTTAGGCTCTCGATCGCGCGCGGCGTCCACGCCTCCGCGACCGGGCCGCGCGGCGCGTAGGCGAAGGCCCAGGGCAGCGGGCGCGGCCGGCGCAGGAGGACCTGGAGACCGATCCGCTCGCCGGGTGAGCCCGCCACCACGCGACGGGCGATCCATCCGTTGGGCGCCTTCACCCGCGCCCAGCCGTCGAGCTGCAGATACGAGCCGTGCTCGGTCGCCTCGACGAAGGAATCCCAGGCCGCGGGGTCCCGGCGCAGGTCCCCGGGCGGGACGCCTTCTCCCATGCCCGGCCCGCCCGCGTCGCCTGCGCCACTCATGCCGCTGCCCGGGTGAACCCGGCCCGAAGCAAGCGGATCGTCAGGCCCAGCTCGGGCAGACGCAGCGCGGCGGCCAGCCCGACGTACACCGCCAGACCGACGGCGCCCGCCACGGCCAACGCGACGGCGGCGGGGATGATCCCCGGACCGGACACGAGGTGCGACGCCGCGACCTCATACACTCGGCCCGCGACGACGCCGGCGACGAGCGCCCCGGCGAGGTACCAGAGGTGGGCGCGCCCGAGGCGGAGGAGCCCGAACCCCGACTGCCGCACGCGAAATGCTCCGAGCAGCAGGAGCGCCTCCACCCACGAGGCGGCGGCGAGGCCGACGGCCAGGCCGAAGATGCCGAGCGGCACCACGAGGAGGATCGCCGTCCCGATCGCGACACCGACCGCGACCAGCGCCGCCGCCACCGGAACCCACGTGTTTCGATCAGCGAAGAACGCCCGCGAGAGCACGATGATCATGGCCTCCGAGGGGAGTGCCGCGAGCAGGCCGAGGAAAGCCGCTGCGGTCAGCTCGATCCCGGACGCCTCGACGCGCCCGAAGTGCACGACCAGGTCGACCACCTGGAACGAGACCCCGGCCGCGATGAAGGCAACCGGCAGCATCGCGAATCCGAGCAGCCGGAGGGCGCGGGTCACGAGGTCCACGTACTCGTCCACCGCGCCCACGGCAACCCGCTGCGAGAGCGCCGGGAGGGCGACGATGCCGAGAGGGTACGCGATCGTCCCGAGCGGGATCTGGAAGATCGTGAAGGCGAGCCCGAACGCGCCGATCGCCCCGGCGGCGAGGGTCGAGCCGAGGATCGTGAGCAGCAGCAGGGTGAGCTGGCTCCCGGCCAACCCGATCGCGCGCGGCCCGAGAAGGACGAGCGTGCGGCGCGCCTCCGCGTCCCGCAGGTCGACCCGGGGCGTGTAAACGAAGCCGACCTGCCGGAACACCGGCCCGACCTGCACGATGAGGGTCGCCGCCGCGGCGGCCACCGTCCCCCACGCCAGGCCGGCCAGACCGAACGTGGGAACGAGGATGACGGCCGCGATCATGATCACCAGGTTGTAGAGGATCGGCGCGGCGGCCGCGGCGCCGAACCGGCCGCGCGCGTTCAGGGCGCTCGTTGCGACCGCCGAAAGGGCGAGGAAGATCGGGCTCAGCAGCAGGATCCGGGTCAGCTGGACGAGCGTCTCGGTGTCCGCCGCGTCGAAGCCCGGCGCGATGAGGGGCGCAAGCTGGGGCGCAAGGACGAACGTGACGATCGCCAGGAGCGACAGCCCGGTGAGGAGCAGGTTGGCGATCGTGGAGACCACGCGCCAGGCACGGCTCGGCTGGCCGCCTTCGACGAGAGCGGCGATGGTCGGGATGACGGCCGAGGCCAGCGCCCCGGCGGCCACGACCTGGAACAGGAAGTCGGGAATCCGGAAAGCCGCCGTGTAGATGTCGAGATCGCGGGTGATCCCGAGGCTCGCGGCGATGACGGCGACCCGCGCCCAGCCGAGGATGCGGGCCACGAAGAGGGCCCCGGTCACCATCATCCCGGCCCTTGCGAGATCCCGGGCGCTACCGCTCACCGCGCCTCCGGCCCACCGGACCGCGGGTGGGCGCGCCGGTAGACGCTCCGCAGGCGGGCTGGTGCGACGTGGGTATACACCTGGGTGGTCGCGAGGTCGGCGTGTCCCAGCAGTTCCTGGACGACCCGCAGGTCCGCACCGCCGTCGAGCAGGTGGGTCGCGAATGAGTGGCGCAGGGTGTGGGGCGAGGCGTCCTCTGGCAGCCCGGCGCGGAGAGCCGCCTGGTGCAGGCGGTAGCGGATGCCGCGCGCCCCAAGCGGCGCTCCGCGGTGGTTCAGGAAGAGCGCGTCGGCGCGGCGCGGCGTGCCCGCGGAACGCACCAGCAGAGCAGGTCGGGCCTGTGTCCAGGTAGGCGGCGAGCGCTGCCCGAGCGGGGCGCCCGAGCAGCCCGACCCGCTCCTTGCGACCTTTGCCGGAGACACGGATCTCGCCGCGCGCGAGATCGAGGCTCCCGAGGCGCGCATCCGCCAGCTCCGAGATCCGCAGCCCGGCGGCGTACGCCGTCTCGACGAGGGCCACGTCCCGCAGCGCGAGAGCGTGTCGCAGACCGGCCAGGTCCGCCGCCCGCGGGCCCGCGCCGGCTCGCGTGCGCCGCGATCGACCGGCTCGACCGCCGCGGCGTCCAGGAGCCGCTCCACATCACCAGGGGCGAGGACGGAGGGCAGCCGGCGTGCCGCGTCGCGGAGAGGAAAGGGCCGCCCACGGATCGCCCGAGGCAAGGCCGGTTCGCCGTGCCCAGCGGTGGAACGAGCGGATCGCTGCCAGTCGCTGGGCCACCGTGGCTCGCGCGCGGCCCGCGCTGAGATCGGCGAGATATCGCCGGAGGGTCGCCCGATCCGGGGATCGCCACTCCGCGCCAGCGGCCTCCAGCCAGGCGAGGTATGCAGAGAGGGCCGTCGCGTAGGCCCGAATGGTGTGCGGCGAGGCGTCACGTGCGGCGAGGCTCCCCAGGTATCGCTCGAGCGCCTCCTCGCCGTTCACTCCGGGCGTTCCGCCGGCGCCGCGCTCCGGCGCGCGAGGACCGGCCCGGCCCGGCCCGGGCGCTTTCCGTCGCGACGACCGGGGTCCCGCGGTGCGGCCCGAACGGCCGGGCCGCGCCAGGGCCGCGGGATTTGGCTCCCCTCCCGCGATCCGACGTCCCGGATCGAGGGCTTCGCCGGCGATCGGGACGCTCGCGCCGCAGGCCAGGCAAAGGGCGGTGTCGGCGTCGCCGCCACGCGCCAGGAGGCCGCCGTCGGGCTCGTGGAGCGGGCCGAGCGGCTCTCGCGACGACGTGATAGCGGCAGGTCGGGTAGCGCGAGCAGCCCCAGAAGACGGAGCCGGTCCTGCGGGCTCGGCGGGCGACGAGGTGGCCCACGGAGCACGTCGGGCAAGCTGCCGTGAACGCCGGCTGATCCGGCGGCGGCGGGCCGTCCTTCTTGATGTAGCTGCAGTCCGGGTATCGGTTGCAACCGACGAACGGTCCGAAGCGGCCGCGCTTCGCCACGAGCTCCCCGCCGTCGCTCGAGCCACAGGTCGGACAGGGCTCGCCCACCCCGGGCAGGATCGGGGCGTCCGGCTCCTCGCCCGGAAGCGGCCGCGACTCCTTGTGCTCGGGGTACTGGCTGCAGGCGAGGAAGCGGCCGTTCCTGCCGAGGCGGATCACCATCGGGTGACCGAGCGAGCAGACCTCGTCGCTGGCCTCCGTGGTGAAGTCGCGCCGGCGGGTGTCCCTGCGCACGACGGCGACCCGATCGCGGAGCGGCGGGTAGAAGGCCTCGAGCATCGGGACCCACGGCCGCTCGCCCCGGGCGACCTCGTCGAGCTCCTCCTCCATGCGGGCCGTGAATTGCAGGTCCACGTACTCGGCGAAGTGTTCGACCAGGAGGTCCGTGACGACTTCGGCGACCGGCTCCGGGTGGAGTCGGCGCTCGCGGATCACGACGTACCCGCGGTCGACGATCGTGGAGATCGTGGCCGCGTACGTCGACGGTCGGCCGATTCCGTTGTCCTCGAGGGCCTTGATCAGGCTCGCCTCCGTGTAGCGCGGGGGCGGCTCGGTGAAGTGCTGCGCCGGCGCGACCTCCGCCACCCGCGTCTCGTCGCCGGCACGCAGAGGCGGGAGCGTGCGCTCGGCTTCGTCCTGGGCGTCGTCGCGACCCTCGGTGTAGACAACGGCAAAGCCGTCGAACAGGGTCCGTGTCGCCGTCGCCCGCAGGTCGTACGCGCCTGCCGTCAGGTCGACGGTGGTGGTCTCGAGCTGCTTCTCCTTCATCTGGCTCGCGATGGCTCGCTGCCAGATCAGCCGATAGAGGCGGGCCTCGTCGCGCCCGAGGTGGGCGGCCAGGGCGTCGGGATCGCGCGCGAAGGAGGAGGGCCGGATGGCCTCGTGCGCCTCCTGGGCGCTGCGAGCCTTCGTCCGGTAGGCACGCCCCTTCGGCATCGTGTAGGCAGGGCCGAAGCGCGCTCCGATCACCTCGCGCGCCTCCCCCATGGCCTGCCCGGCCATCGCCACGGAGTCGGTCCGCATGTACGTGATGAGCCCCACCTGGCCCTCGGGTGTGGCGACGCCCTCGTAGAGGCGCTGAGCGACGCTCATCGTCCGCTTCGGGCTGAAGCCGAGCTTGCGGCTCGCCTCCTGCTGCAGGGTCGAGGTCGTGAACGGTGGGGCGGGGCTCCGCTTGCTGGTCCGCGTTCCCACCGCGCCGACGACCGGCCGAGCGGCCCGCAGAGCCAGCGCGTGCGCCTCGGCCGTCGTCTCGTCGCCGATCTCCGGCTTCGCCCCGTCGATCCGCACCAGCTCGGCCTCGAAGGCGGTCCCGTCCGGGGCCGCCAGGGTGAGGACGATGGTCCAGTACTCGCGGGCGACGAACCCGGTGACCTCCCGCTCGCGCTCGACGACGAGGCGGACTGCGACCGATTGGACGCGGCCGGCCGAGAGACCGCCCCGGACCTTCCGCGAGATGAGTGGGCTCAGCGTGTAACCCACGAGTCGATCGACGATCCGGCGGGCCTGCTGCGCATCGACCAGGTCGCGGTTGATCTCGCGTGGGTGGGCGAACGCCTCGCGGATCGCGGGCTCGGTGATCTCGCTGAATGTGACCCGCGACAGCTTGGCCGCCGGGAGGTCCGCCGCCTCGGCGACGTGCCAGGCGATCGCCTCGCCCTCGCGGTCGAGGTCCGTGGCGAGGTAGATCCGGTCGGCGTGTCGGGCGGCCTTCTCGATCGCGCCCACGTGGCGACGCGTCCGTTCGTCGGGAATGACGTACTGCGGGACGAACCCGTTGTCGACGTCCACACCGAACTTCCCCTTGCCTGGGTTCTCCGGAAGGTCGCGGACGTGGCCATACGAGGCGAGCACGGAATAGCCCGGGCCGAGGTAGCGCTCGATCGTCTTGGCCTTTGCCGGCGACTCGACGATCACGAGATTGCAATTCATGGCGCCCGAGTCTAGCACCGGGCTCAGGACGTTCGGCACTTCGCGGCTTCGCCGCTGCGCGCCCGGGCGCGCGACCGGAGGCGACGCCCGGGGCGGTCCCGGCGGCACCGCCGGCCGTCGGGCCCGGCGTTCAACGCTCCTGGACGCGGCGCAGAAGGACCTCGCCGGGGTGGACGGCGACATCCCCGATCATCGCCGGCGTCGACGGCGGCCGCGGCGGACCCCCACCCGACGAACGTCACGGGACCGGTGTGTCCCCGGACTCGCCGGTGCCGCGCGAGTGCGTCGCCTGGGCCCGCACGCCGTCGAGCGCACCCGCCAACCGGTACCGTCCGAACGCCGCCGCGACCAGCCCAGCCTCCTCGAGCCGGGTCAGGACCGCGAGGACGGTCGCGCCGGGGAGGTCGGCCGCCTGCGCCAGGACGTCCGCCGTCGCCGAGCCGACCGCGAGCCGGCGAACGACGGCTGCCTCCGCGGACCCGAGCCTGGCCACGACGGCACCCGGCTCGGGACCTGGCGCAGTGCCCTGCCCACGCTTTCGGCGCCGGACGGGAAGGGGGACGGCGAACCCGAGGTCGTCGACGAGCTCGTCGCAACCCGCGACGATCCGAACCTCGCCCGGATGCGTCCGCAGGAGCCGGTTGCACCCTACGGCCTGCGGGCGGTCCATGGGACCGGGGCAGGCGAAGACCGGCCTCCCCTGCTCCATCGCCCAGCCCGCCGTGATCAGGGCGCCGCTCCGTTCGCCCGCCTCGACCACGACCGTTGCGTCGGCCAGCCCGGCGATGATCCGGTTGCGCCGCGGGAACCCGGACGGGTGCGGGGCGGTGTCGGGCGGCAGCTCGCTGACGACGGCGCCGCCCGCGCGCTCGATCTCCTGCGCCAGATCGGCATGGGACGCCGGATACAGCCGCGCGTGCCCGCTCCCCAGCACCGCAACCGTGGCGCCGCCCGCCAGCAGGGCGCCGGCGTGGGCCGACCCGTCGATCCCCACGGCAAGTCCCGAGACCACGGTGGCCCCGCAGGCCGCGAGTGCAGCCGCGATCCGAGAGGCAGCTCGCCGGCCGTCGTCGGTCGGCCGGCGCGTCCCGACCACCGCCACCTCGCGCTCGGCGGCCAGTGCGCGCACGTCGCCGCGTACGAAGAGGACTGGAGGTGGCAGCTCGATGGCGCGCAGGCGGGCTGGGTAGGCGGCGTCCTCCGCGGTCACCCCACGGATCCCTAGCCGTTCGAGGCGCCCGAGGAGCTCGGGTGCCTCGCGAAGTGCGGCGGAAAGTCTCACGGTGAGATCCGGGACCAGGCGCACGCCCTCGGCGGCGGCTGCGGCCGAGAGGCGCGGGACGCCCCTGCGCGTGCGGGCCGCCTCGAGAACGCCCAGCGCGCTGCCCGCCGCCCGTACCAGGGCACCGAAGCTGACGGGACCGATCCCATCGACCGCCGCGAGGATGACCCAGGCTTCCGCCTCGTCGAAGGTCGGCGTGAGGGCCCGACCGGCTGCCGTCGACCTGCGGACCGCCGTGGACCGCCCGTCGAGCCTGGCCCCAGCGACGCTGGGCTGGGCGGCACCCGCGGCCCTGGCGGCAGTCGCGGGGCCCGGCTCCGGGGTTGTGGCGCCCATCTCAGCATCGCCCCCGAGAGGCCCGCGACGCCCGATCCCGAGCACGTCAGGCGGCCCCGAGCGCCGTGCCCCGGCCAGCGATCGGCGGCCGGTAGCGCGCGGCCTCCTCGAGGTCCTCGATTCCGACCCGCTCGGCGTCGCCGAGGTCGGCGATCGTCCGCGCGACGCGCACGAGGCGCTCGGTCGAGCGCGCACTGAGTCCCGCCGCGCTGGCCAGCGCCACCGCTCTGCGCTCGGCTCGCCCGTCGAGGTTCGCCGCCTCTCGCAGCGCCCGTCCCCGCAGGCCTACGTTCAGCCGGCCGCGGGTCGCCAGCTGACGGTGGCGGGCGGCGGCGACCCGGGCTCCGACCAGCGCCGATGGCTCCGGGTCGACATGCCGCAGCATCTCCCGCGGCGCGATGCGCGGGACCCCCACCCAGAGGTCGATCCGGTCGCGGAGCGGCCCCGAGATCCGGGCCCGGTAGCGCTCCGGCAGTCCGGGCGAGCAGCGGCAGCGCCCGGCGGGGTCGCCGTCCCATCCACACGGGCAGGGGTTCATCGCCGCCACCAGCTGGAAGCGTGCTGGGAAGACAACCGCGCGCCCGACCCGGGCCACCCGCACGCGGCCCTCTTCGAGGGGCTGGCGCAGCGCCTCCAGCGACGCCCGATCGAACTCCGCCAGCTCGTCGAGGAACAGGACGCCGCGGTGCGCCAGCGTTACCTCGCCGGGTGCCATCCGCGGCCCGCCACCCACCATGGCCGCATACGACGCCGTGTGATGCGGCGCTCGGAACGGGCGCTGGCGCACGAGGCCCTGCACCGGCCCCGCGCCGGCCACCGAGGCGACGACCGTGGCCTCGCGCGCCTCGTCGTCGTCGAGCTGCGGAAGGATCCCAGGGATCGTCGAGGCCAGCATCGTCTTGCCCGAGCCGGGCGGCCCGATGAGGACGAGGGCGTGTCCGCCGGCGAGCGCGATCTCGAGCGCCCTGCGCGCCTCGAGGAGCCCGCGCACGTCTGCCAGGTCTGGGCGCTCGACTGTCGGCTCGGCGATGGGGCCGGCCGCCGCCTCGGCCGGGACCATCTCGGCGCGCTGGCCCGGGCGATGGCCCGCGACACGGCGGCCCCGGAGGATGTCCGCGGCATCCGCGAGGGAGGCCGCCCCGACCACCTCGATGCCGGCCACCAGCCGCGCCTCCGCCACCGAGGCCGCAGGCACGACCACCCGCCCGGCGCCGCGGCGAGCGAGCGCGGCGACCATGGGCAGGAGGCCCGGCACCGGGCGCACCTCGCCCCCGAGGCCAAGCTCGCCGAGGAGCGCCCACTGGCCGTGCGGGCGCACCTGCTCGGAGCCGACAAGGATCGCGATGGCGATCCCGAGGTCGAGCGCCGATCCCGCCTTCGGTACATCCGCGGGGGCGAGGTTGACCGTGATCCGGCGTGGCGGGTGGACGAACCCGCTGTTGCGGAGGGCCCCGCGGACCCGCTCGCGGGCCTCGCGGAGGGCCGCATCCGCCAGGCCGACGATCGTGAACCCCGGCAGGCCGGGGGCGACGTCGACCTCCACCCTGACGGGGCGTCCGTCGAGGCCGTGGAGGGTCGCGGCAAGAACGCTTGCGAGCACCCGGCCACGCTAGCCGGGGGCGCTCACCCGCCCGTTATCGAGGGCTTATCGCCTCTCGCGCGGCCAGCGACGGCAAGCCGTCCAACCGCGCCCGGCGCTGGCCGGATCAGCGCGCGGGCGCGGCTGCGCCGACCGGGGCACCGACGGCCGTCTTGTCGATCGCCCGGGCGACGTCGTGGATCGAACGCCCGAGCGGCGAGTCGGCCTTCGTGAGCATCACCGGCGCACCCGAGTTGAGGGCGCTGATCGCGCCCCGGTACTCGTTGAGGACCTGCAGGTCGATCGGGCGCCGGAGCGCGCCCTCCGCGGTCTTGGCGTTGATCCCGGTGAAGGCGTTCGAACGGTTGAGGACCAGCTTGATGCGGTCGCCCGAGTACCCGATGTGGCCGAGGGTCTCGAGCACGAGGCGCACGTTCTTGAGGCACGAGAGGTCGGCGGTCAGGACGACGAACAGGCTTTCGGCCGCGTCGAAGACGCCGAGATTGAGGTCGTCGAGCCGCTTGTCCACGTCGACGACCACGTAGTCGTACATGCCGCGCAGCACCTCGAGGGTCGTCGTGAGGTGCTCCTTCGTCACGAGCTCGGCCGTCTCGGGCGAAGGCGGCGCCAGGAGCAGGTCGATCTTCGAGTCGTGCTCGACGAGGACGCCGCGCAGGAGGTCCGCGTCGATCGACGGGGCGCTCGCCACGTCGACGATGCTCTTCCGGTCGAGGCCGAGGTCCATGAAGACGCGGTGGTCGCCGAACTGCAGGTTCGCGTCGACGAGGCAGACGCGCCGTCCCAGCTCGCGCTGCAGGGCGATGGCGACGTTGATGGCGATCGTGGTCGTCCCCACGCCGCCCTTCGCCCCGTAGAAGGCGAGAACGCGGCCCAGGGGCGGCCGCCCGACGAGCATGTCGCGAGGAGCGAAGCGGGCCAGGAGGCTCTTGATGCGGGCCAGCAGCTCGGCCGGGTGGAACGGCTTGACGAGGTAGTCGTCGGCCCCCGCCCGAAGGCCGCGGATCTTCTGCTCGACCTCGGCCTCGGCCGTGAGCATGATGATGGGCACGTGGGAGGCGCTCCCCTCCTCCGCCCGGATCTTGCCCGCGACCTGGTAGCCGTCGAGCTTCGGCAGCATCACGTCGAGGAGGATCAGCGCCGGCTCCTCCTGGCCCCAGAGCCTGAAGCCCTCGGCCCCGTCCGAGGCGACGACGACCTCGTAGCCCTCCTGCTTGAGCGTGTAGCTCAACAGGCGCTGCACGTTCGAGTCGTCGTCGACGACGAGGATCTTCGCGGCCATCCGGACCTCTCTGGCTGGGCCGGCGGGGCGCGACGCTCCCCCGGACGCGGCAATACTAGCCGACGGGGGTCCCGGTCGACCCCTGCCCGGAGGTACCGGCGCGGCGGGTCACCCGGCCGGTGTCGTCTCCCCGGCGGCGCCGGAGCCCTCGGCAATCGCGATGCCGAGTCCGGCGGCCAGGGGCCCGAGCATGCTGGTGAACTCCGCCGGGATGATGTACTTCGTCGAGGGGCTGGCGCCGATCGCCTTGAGCGCGTCGAGGTACTGCAGCAGCATCGTCTTCTGGTCGATGGTGCGGGCAGCGGCATAGATCCGCTCCAGGGCCTGGCCGAAGCCCTCCGCGTTGAGGATCTGGGCCTGGCGCGTGCCCTCCGCGCGCAGGATGTTCGACTGCCGCTCTCCCTCGGCGGTGAGGATGGCGGCCTGCTTGGCGCCCTCGGCGATGTTGATCTCGGACTGGCGGCGGCCCTCCGACTCCGTGATCACCGCGCGCCGCGTGCGCTCGGCGGATAGCTGCCGGTTCATCGCGTCCTGGACGTCACGGGGCGGCGTGATCTCGCGGATCTCGACCGTCGTCACCTTTCCGCCCCAGCGCTCGGTGACCTCGTCGAGCTTGGTGCGGAGAACCTCGTTGATCTGCTCGCGCCGTGAGAGGACCTCGTCGAGGAGGATGTCGCCGATGACCGCACGCAGCGTGGTCGTCGCCACGCCCTGCAGGGCGCCCGCGAAGTAGGCGACGTTCACGATGCTCTTCAGCGGGTCGACGATCCGCCAGTAGATCAGGAAGTCGACATTGATCGGTGCGTTGTCCTTCGTGATCGTGGTCTGGCTCGGGACCTCGATGAACTGTTCGCGCACGTCCACCTTCACCGGCCGGTCGACGATCGGGATCAGAAAGCGCAGGCCCGGGTCGCGGACGAGACCCGCGTTCGTCCGGCCGAGCCGGAAGACGACCATCTTCTCGTACTGCTGCACCACCCGGACGGAGAAGTAGAGGATGACCAGGACGACGACGATGGCCAGCAGGAGGGAGACGATCGGGAAGGCGAGATCCACGCGGCGCTCCTTTCAGCTCGCGGACGACCCGGATGGCGCCAGCATACGCCCGCGCACCCCGCCGGTCAGTCCGGCTCAGCGCCGGGCGGCGGCCCGCCTCTCTCGCCGGTAGGGCACGGGCCGAGTACGTCGAACACGAGCTGGCTCCAGGACTCCATCCGGTCGTAGACCGCCAGCACGTCGGTCGGATCGGCGAACCGTCCCTCGAGCTTCTCGCGCTCGCGTACGGTCACCGGCCGACCTCCGGCGTCGGCCACGTAGACGACGCCGAGGTGGACCCTCCCGACCTCGGTCTCGTCGTCGTTGAGCAGGCCAAGGAACCGGAACTCGGGGATGAAGTCGGCCTCGATCTCCTCCGCCCACTCGCGGGCGAGGCCACCCCCGAGGTCGACGTCGCCGGGATTGAGGTGGCCGCCAACGCCGATCGAGAAGCGTTCGTGCAGGCGCTCGTCGCCCCCGGCGCGCGTGCGGCGCATGAGGAAGAACCGTGGCCCGTCGCTCAGCACGAGGTACGGGATCACCTGCTTGAAGCGAGGGTCACTCTCCATCCGCGACCGGGGCTCGAAGCGCCCCTCGGCGGCGATCACGTCGAGGTACGGCTCGGCACCCGACTCGAGGATGCCGTGCCAGGCTCGCGCACCCATGATCCGGTCGCGCGGCACGACGAGCACCTGCTCGTCGCTCATTCCGCTCCCTCGAGGCGGACACGGGCGGCGGCCAGCCGTTCGCGGAGGACGGACTCGTCGGGAAGGCCGTCACCCGCGTCGGCCTCCAGGAGCGCCAGCCACGCGTCCAGCCGCAGTCGCACGTCGCGCAGCCCGGCCGCGAGCGGGCCCGCGTTCGTGCGCATGATCGCCGCGCCCATGGCCGGTTCGCCCCGGGCAAGTCGGGTTGCGCCTGCCCACCCGCCGCTGGCCAGGCCGGCGGCGGTCTCCCAGGTCGGCGGCGGCGCCTCGCCGGGCCCGCCCGCCACGGCCTCGACGAGCGCGGCCGCCAGGACGAGGGGCACGTGGCTGACTCCGGCGACGACGTCGTCGTGCTCGGCGGCGGTCATCCGCACCGGGCGGGCGCCGGCTTCCAGCGCCATCGCCTCGACCGCGGTCACGCCGCGGTCATCCCCGGAATCCGGCGCAACAACCACCCACGGCCGGCCCCGAAAGAGATCGCGATCGGAGGCATCGAAGCCGCTCGTCTCACGACCGGCCATCGGGTGGCCGCCGACGAACCGGACGCCGCGGGCCGCGGCCCGGCGCATCATCAGGACCTTCGTGCTTGCGACGTCGGTGACGACCGCATCCGGGTCAAGGTCGGAGCGGGCTGCTCCACCCAGCCGGTCGAGAAGCTCGAGGCAGGCGCTGACGGGTGCCGACAGGACCACCATCTCGGCGCCCCGGACGGCCTGCTCGACGGACCCGCACGCGACGTCCACCGCCCCGGCCGCACGTGCCGCCCGCGGCCCCGTCCCGGCGGGTGTCCAGGCCGTCACGTCCCAGCCGGCGTCGTGCAGGGCGCGGGCGAGCGAGCCGCCGACCAGGCCGAGCCCGAGGAACGCGACGCGCATCGGGGCTCAGGCCGGCCGCCGGCGCGGCCCCCTCCGGCGTTCCGCGACCCTTCGGTCGTCAGCACCGACCCGGGGACCCGCGAGCGGCGCCGGGCTGCCCCGCTGGACGGACGAGCGGCGCTCCGCCTCGCGTCGCTCTGGATTCATCGGCGCGCCGCAGCGTGGGCAGCGGCGTTCGTCGGCGAAGAGCGATTCGATGGGCTGGGTGGCATAGACCTGGTGGCCGCAGCTCCAACAGGCGAGGCGGGGCATGGCGGCAATCCTACGCCGCCGCGCCTCGCCCGAAGGCTCCGCCCGCCCCGCGGGCTCGAACGGGGCCCGCCCGGGATCAGCCGACTGCCGGCAGCGACGCGAGCGCGGCCGCCACCTCGTCTGCGGAATAGGCGTGGTCCACGAGCGCCCCGGCGCGGTACCGGTCGTACGCCGAGAGGTCGAAGTTACCGTGGCCGCTGAGGTTGAAGAGAATGACCCGCGAGACGCCCTCGGCCTTCGCCCGCAGCGCCTCCTCGATGGCGACCAGGATCGCGTGGTTGGACTCCGGGGCTGGCAGGATCGCCTCGCTGCGGGCGAACGTCACCCCGGCCGCGAACGTGGCGTTCTGGTGGACGGCCCGCGCCTCGATGAGCCCCTGGTCCTTGAGCAGGCTCACCAGGGGCGCCATCCCGTGGTAGCGCAGCCCGCCGGCATGAATTGGCTCGGGGATGAAGTCGTGCCCGAGCGTGTGCATCTTCACCATCGGGGTGAGGCGGGCCGTGTCGCCGAAGTCGTAGGCGTAGACCCCGCGGGTCAATGAAGGCGACGCCTCCGGCTCCACCGCGATCACCCGGTAGGACGCCTCGCCGCGCAGCTGCTGGCCGACGAACGGGAAGACGAGGCCGGCGAAGTTCGAGCCACCGCCGGTGCACCCGATCAGGATGTCCGGCTTCTCGCCGGCCATCTCCATCTGGAGGATCGCCTCCTGGCCGACGACGGTCTGGTGGAGGAGGACGTGGTTGAGGACCGACCCGAGGGAGTACTTCGTGTCGTCGCGCGTCGCCGCGTCCTCGACCGCCTCGCTGATGGCGATGCCGAGCGACCCCGGGTTGTCGGGCGTGGCTTCGAGGACGGTCCGCCCGTAGGCCGTGGTCGGAGACGGGCTGGCGACGACCTCGGCGCCGTAGACCTCCATCAGCATCCGCCGGTACGGCTTCTGGTCGTAGCTGGCGCGCACCATGTAGACCTTGACCTCGAGGCCGAACAGGGCGCCCGCGATGGCGAGGGCGGTCCCCCACTGGCCCGCGCCGGTCTCGGTCGCGAGGCGCGTGACCCCCTCCTGCTTGTTGTAGAAGGCCTGCGCGATCGCCGTGTTCGGCTTGTGGCTCCCGCCCGGGCTCACGCCCTCGTACTTGTAGTAGATGTGGGCCGGCGTATCGAGCGCCTTCTCGAGGCGGTGGGCGCGGTAGATCGGGCTCGGGCGATAGAGACGGTAGGCGTCCCGAACGGGCTCCGGGATCTCGACCGCGCGCTCGGCGCTGACCTCCTGGGCGATGAGGCCCATCGGGAAGAGTGGCGCCAGGTCGGCCGGCCCGATGGGCTGGCCAGTGCCCGGGTGCAGGACCGCGGCCGGCGGGACCGGCAGGTCGGCGACGATGTTGTACCACGAGCGCGGGATCTGCTCCTCGTCGAGGACGAACTTCGTTCGGTCGGTGGCCACGGGTCATCTCCTGCGGGCGGGTCGGGTGGGCGGCGGCGAGGACGGAATGGTTGGGCGGCGACCTCCGCGTGGGCCGAGACCCGCCGCGAAGAGGCCGGGAGGTGAGGCTACCCTACGGGGTCGCGCGTCGGCAACTCCGGTGCGCCGAGGACGGCGGTCGCGAGTGGCCGGTACTGGGCTGGCCCGACGCCGAGGAGGCTCTCGTAGACCACCAGGCGGTCCGCCGTCCAGCCCGCCTCGAGGCCCGCCGTGGCCGCCTCGAGCGCACCGACCGCACGCCACGCCCCGGCGATGCCATCGGCGCGGGCCAGCGTCAGGTGGGCCCGGAACGGCCGTTCGTCACGCTCCCAGCCCCGCAACCCGAGCTCATCGCCCAGCGTCGCCGCCAGCGCCGTCAGCGCCGGCGCTCCGTCGGCGACGGCGAGCCACAGGACCCGCGGCCGCGTGGGCGACGGGAATGCGCCGGCGCCACCCAGGTTCACCTCGATCGGGTCGTGCTGCGCGGCCGCGGCGGCGGCTGCCGCAGCGACGTCGGCGACCCGCCCGGGCGCGATCGGCCCGAGGAAGCGCAGCGTGAGGTGGAGGTTCTCGCCCACGGCCCAGCGGAGGCGTGCCGCGGCCGGCGCCCCGCGGTCGGCGATGACGGCCTCGACGAGGGCGCGCACGGCGGCCCTGGCGGCATCGCCGAGCGGGACGGCGACGAAGACCCGGAGATCGCCCGGGTTGCCCGGGGGGTGGCGCCAGCGCGTCCCGCGACGCTCGTCAGCGGCCGTCGGCCCGCTCCCGGAGCCAGGTCTCACGGTCGGCGCGCAACACCTCGTGGGCCCGGTCGCGGTCGCGCCAGCCGACCACGTCGGTCTCCTTGTTCTCCAGCAGCTTGTAGGTCTGGAAGAAGTGCTCGATCTCCACCAGCCGGTGCGGCCGCACCTGGTCCAGGCGCTCGATGTGCGCCTGGTGCGGGTCCCCGATGGCGACGCACAGGACCTTGAAGTCGAAGCCCATCTCGTCGCGCATCTCCAGCCCGCCGATCGGGCGGGCCCACACGTGACAGCCGGTGAAGGTCGGCTCGTCGATCACGAGGAGGGCGTCCGTGTGGTCGCCGTCGTCGGCGCGCGTGCCCTCGATGAAGCCGTAGTCGAAGTTGTAGAAGACGGCCGACGAGAGGACGCGGTTGAGCCGGAAGACGCCGGCCTCCTCGTCGAACTCGTACTTGTTGCGGCTCCCGCGGGGGATCTCGACGACGATCTCAACGATCGCCGGGAAGTCGGCTGCGTACTCGGCGGTCATGCGCGAACCATACGGCACCCCGGGCTCGGCTACGCGAGGGGGGTGACGGCGTGGATCCGCCGACGGCGCGTCGTCGGCGATCACTCGTTGTAGAGGCGCTCCTCGATCAGCTTCTCCTGGACCGTGCGGCCGTTCGGGTCGAAGCAGGAGAACTCGAAGTGCTTCTCGTACTCGAGGTCCACGTTGTCCTGGCCGCCCCGGTTCTTCTCCACCGACACCACCACCCAGTCCCGGAAGCGCTGCGCCTGGTACGGGTTGAACTCGATGTTGACCTTGGCGACGATGTGGTACTTCTCGTTGAGGATCAGGATGATGTCGGCCTCGTAGTTGATGGCCGACGAGCCACGGAGCTGGTGGTTGCGCAGGCGGGCGGCCTTGAGGCCTTCCTTGTCGGCGGCCACGATGGCCACCACACCCACCTGCTCGGAAAGCGCGATGTCCTTGAGGCCGTTGACCACCACCGTGACCTTCTCGGTCTCGGTCGCGGGCTCCGGGATCATCGGCACCTTCTGCATGTAGTCGACGAAGACCAGCAGCTGGCGGCCCCCCGAGAGCTCCTTGTGCAGCTGTACGAGAGTCCGGATGTTCTCCACCGTGCTCGCGGTCTGGGTGCCGCGCATCAGGAACAGGTTCTGGCCGTAGCGCCCGATCCGGTCCAGGCTCGGACGGAGACGCGGGTTGGCGGCCAGCGCCGGGCCGGCGCCGCCCTGTCCCTCGGCCACCCACGACCCGAGGATCTCCCGACGCACGTCCTGGATCTTGATCGCGCCCGTCTTGTGCGGCAGGTGCGCCAGGGCGGATTCGAGCGCGATCAGGCGGTTGAGGAGGTAGTGCTCCTCGTGCTCGAAGCAGATGTAGAGGACGTTCGCCTGCCCTCCAGACGCCACGTTGCGCGCCATCTGGAGCGCCATCGTTGTCTTGCCGGTCCCCTGGGCGCCGCCGATCAGCAGCAGCTCACCGGGGCGCAGACCGCTGCCGATGGTCTTGTCGAGGGGGGTGAACCCCAGCGGGATGGGCTGGTAGTCGGCAAGGTCGCCGGACGTGATCCGGTCGTTGAGGTTGACCAGGACGTCGAGCGCCGAGCGGGGCACGAGGCTCCCCGTGTCGGCGTCGAGACGCCACTGCGCCTTCGGCCCGCGAACGGCGGGCTGCTCGATCTCGGTGCTCACGCGTGCACTCGCTTCCCTGGAGTAGCGGACAGCGGGGCAGGCCCCCGTCGCGTGATCGTAGCACCCGGATCCGCGCGGGACACCCTACCGGAGTACCATCCCGGCCGTCCGGCCGGCCCTCCTCACCGCGACCCGCCCAACCCTCACGCGTCCCTCCCGGCCATCTCGTCGAAGAAGCGCACGAGGGCGCGCACGCCGCCTTCGAGGTTGGCCAGGTCCATCCATTCGTTCGGCGCATGGAAGTTGCCGTTGGGGGGCATGAAGCCCATCACCGTCACCGGAAGCCCCACGATCGAGGCGAAGCTGGCTGCCACGGGCACGGAGCCGCCATCGCGGACGTAGACGGGAGCGCGCCCGAACGTCGCCTCGAGGGCCCGGGCATAGGCCTGCGTGGCCGGGTGGTCGGTGGGCGTGAGGGTCGGTCGGCCGCCGCCCAGCGAGAGCACCTCGACCCGCACGCCAGGCGGCGCGATCGCCAGGATGTGGTCGTGGAGGAGGGCGAACACCCTCTCGGGATCCTGGTCCGCCACCAGCCGGCAGGTCAGCTTTGCCGATGCGCGGCCGGGGATGATCGTCTTGCTCCCCTCGCCCTGGAAGCCGCCCCAGATCCCGTTCACGTCGAGCGTCGGCCGGGCTCCGCGACGCTCGAGGGTGGTCCAGCCGGTCTCGCCGGCGAGGGCCGGCACGCCGAGGCCGGCACGGTAGGCCTCGGCGTCGAACGGCAACGCCGCCAGCGCCTCGCGGTCGGCCGGCGCGAGGGCCACCACGTCGTCGTAGAAGCCCGGGATCCGGATCCGCCCGTCGGGGCCCTTGAGCGCGGCGATGATCGTCGCGAGGACATTGATCGGGTTCTCGATCGTGCCGCCGTGGACGCCGGAGTGGACGTCCTGCACGGGACCTCGGACGTGGACCTCGGCCGCACAGATGCCGCGCAGACCGACCGTGATGGCGGGCAGGTTGCCCTCGAAGAACCCGGCATCGGCGACGAGCGCCACGTCGGCGGCGAGCCGGCCGGCGTTGGCCGCCAGCCACGGGTCGAGGTGGACGGAGCTGGACTCCTCCTCGCCCTCGAAGACGAGCTTGAGGTTAACGGGCAGCGCCCCGCGTGTCGCGAGGAGCGCCTCCACGGCCGCGAGCGCGACCGTGATGTTCGACTTGTCGTCCGACGCCCCGCGGGCGAGGATCCGGCCGTCGCGCACGAGCGGCTCGAACGGGGCGGCCTCCCATTCGTCGAGCGGGTCGACGGGCTGGACGTCGTAGTGCCCGTAGAGCAGGACCGTCGGCGCGCCGGGTGCTCCCAGCCATTCGGCGTAGACGATCGGGTGCCCCCCGGTTTCCGCGATCTCGATCACCTCCAGGCCCACCCCGCCGAGGTCGCCCGCCAGCTGCTCGGCAGCGCGCCGGCAGTCCGGCGCGTGCTCCGGGATCCCGCTGATGCTGGGGATCCGCAGGAAGTCGATGAAGCGGGCGAGGCGCCGCCCGGCGCTCGCGGCGAGGTAGGCGTCGACTGGATCAGGCGGGGCGCTCGTGGGCGTGCTCATCACCGATTCTGGCATGTCAGGCCGGGGACGATCGCGGCCTGCGGCCCTCACAGGCCTCAGGCCGGCTGGGCCGTCGGCTCCGAGGGGACGTTCGCCAGCTTTGGCACGATCCCGTGGATCGGCTCCTTCGGCGGCAGGTCGCTGAAGAGCGCCTCGAACTCCTCGGCGTCGAGCGTCTCTTTCTCGACCAGCGTCTCCGCGAGCCGGTCGAGCTTGTCGCGGTGCCGGGTCAGGACGTCCTGGGCCCGGGCATAGGCGGTCTCGATGATGTTCCGGACCTCTTCGTCGATCTGGCGCGCGACGTCGTCCGAGTAGTTGCGCTGCTCGCTGATCTCCCGGCCGAGGAAGATCATCTCTTCGCGCTTGCCGTAGGCCCGCGGGCCCATCTTGTCGCTCATCCCGAACTCGGTGACCATCCGGCGGGCGAGGTCGGTCGCCTTCTCGATGTCGTTGGAGGCACCTGTCGTGGTGTCGCCGAAGACGAGCCGCTCCGACGCGTTGCCGCCGAGGAGCCCGGCGATCTTGTCCTCGAACTCGGTCTTGCTCTGGAGGTACCGATCCTCGGACGGCAGCGCCATCGTGTAGCCGAGGGCCATGCCGCGGCTGATGATCGTGACCTTGCTGACCGAATCGCACTTGGGCAGGATCCGCTGGACCACGGCGTGGCCACCCTCGTGGTAGGCGATGATGAGCTTCTCGGCGTCCGAGATGACGCGGCTCTTGCGCTCGGGGCCGGCCACGATCCGCTCCAGGGCCTCCTGGAACTCGGGCATCGCGATGACCTTCTTGTTGCGCCGCGCGGCGAGGATCGCCGACTCGTTGACGAGGTTGGCGAGGTCGGCGCCGGAGAAGCCCGGCGACTGCTTGGCGATCTCCTCGATGGCGATCGACTTGTCGAGCGGCTTGCCCTTGGTGTGGACGCGCAGGATCTCGACGCGGCCCTTCATGTCCGGGCGATCCAGGATCACCTGGCGGTCGAAGCGCCCGGGGCGCAGGAGCGCCGGGTCGAGGACGTCCGGCCGGTTGGTGGCCGCGACGACGATGACGTTCGTGTTGGTGTCGAAGCCGTCCATCTCGACGAGGATCTGGTTGAGCGTCTGCTCCCGCTCGTCGTGGCTGCCGCCGAGGCCGGCGCCCCGCTGGCGGCCGACGGCGTCGATCTCGTCCACGAACACGATGCAGGGCGAGTTCCGCTTGGCCTGGTCGAAGAGGTCGCGCACGCGGCTGGCGCCGACGCCCACGAACATCTCGACGAACTCCGAGCCGGAGATGCTGAAGAAGGGCACGCCGGCCTCACCGGCGACGGCGCGGGCCATCAGGGTCTTGCCGGTGCCCGGAGGGCCCACGAGCAGGACGCCGCGCGGGATGCGGGCGCCGAGCGAGTTGAACTTCTCCGGGTACTTCAGGAACTCGACGACCTCCTGGAGCTCCGTCTTCGCCTCGTCGACGCCGGCGACGTCGGCGAACGTCACGACGGTCTTGTTGCCGAGGAACATCCGGGCCCGGCTCTTGCCGAAGCTCATCGCCTGGTTGTTGGTCCCCTGGGCCTGACGCATCATGAAGAACAGGAAGCCGCCGATCAGGAGGACCGGCAGGAGCGCGCCGACCAGGAGGCTGATCCACTGGCCGGTCTGCGACGCCTCGATGCCCATGAACTCGATCGAGGTGGCCGGGGGAGTCGAGTTCGCGCCCGCCTTGAGCACCTCGTCGTAGACGTTGGTGAAGCCCACGCCGGGCACGACGACGGAATACTTCGGCCCGCTGGCGGGCGTGACCGTGAGGCGCAGGTCCTGTTGTTCGACCTTCGTGACCTGGCCCTTCTGGACGTTCGCGAGGAAGGTGGAGTACGCGACGGACTGGTCGCTCGGTGACGACATCAGGAAGGAGTAGAGCAGCAGCACGGTGCCGACCACGAGGACGACCATCACGATGCCGTTGCGCATGAACTTGCCGTTCAACCTGGCCTCCGGAAAACGGAGTCGACGGCGCTCCGTCGGCTTCCGCGAAAGTATAGACCGCGCTGGCGGAGGGGCCCCGCGAGACGCCGAGAAGAATGCTGTCGGCTCCTGCCGGCGTCGGACCTCCATACGCGCCGGGTGGCGCCGCGGATGTCATGGAGTGCCGAACGATGGGGCCGCCGCCGGCACGTAGGCCGGACAAGCGGCTGTCGGGCCCCGGGGCCGGGGGGTGGTAGCAGGGACAGGATTCGAACCTGTGACCTAGCGATTATGAGCCGCTTGCTCTGCCGCTGAGCTACCCTGCCACGGGCCCGAATTGTACCCCACCCCTCGTTCGCCGGTCGGTGCTCCGAGGTCCCGGGCCGCCGTCGCGGTCAGTCGGCGGGGGCGGGCCCGAAGAGCACCTCGAGCCATGACTCGAGAGGGCTGACCTGCGTGACGTCGGCGCCGACCCGACGCGCGGGCGAGCCCGGAGCGTCCGGCGCCAGCGACGGAGCGCCGGGCGCGAGCGCGAAGGGCCGCTCGTTGCGGGCGCCGAGCTGGTAGGCCCGGGCCTGCTGGAGCACCCAGCGCTGCTCGGTCACGAGCGCGAGCTCGCGGTGCAGCGCGGCGGTCTGCGCCTGCGCCGCCGCGTACTGGCCACGGGCTACCTCCAGGTCGCCGGTAGCCTGGGCGGCCGACGCGGCCTGTCCCGCGAGCGCCACCACGACCCAGGCGGCCAGCACTACGACGCCGCCCCAGGCGACGCGTCGCCGGGAGATCCCGGCGATGCCGAAACCGGCGAGCGACGGACCGACCGGTCGCGTCTCGTCCGACGCCGAGGGATCGACCGTGAGGGGTCCCTCGTCGACCCCAGGCGTCGCGACGGGGCCGGGGGCTGGGCTGGGGTGCCACGGCATTGGCAAAGCGTCACTGCGCACGCACCGAGTGTCAACCATGGCCGTGCCGGACAAGGTGGCACGCCGTCCGTTCAGGCTGGCCCCGTTCGCCCGACCCCACGCGAGCTTCGCTCGAGCGTACAATCGCACATCCGTTCTGTTCCACGGAGCCATCGATGCGTACCTATGCCCCCGCGACCGTCGAAGCCGTGCTGGCCCGGATGCTCGAGGAGCCCTCGCTGGCACGTGGCGTGCTGCACCACGTCGTTGAGCCGGCGCGCGAGGCGGTGACGGCGCCGTTCCCGGACTGGCTCGACGAGCGGATCGGCGCGGCGCTCGCGGGGCGCGGCGTCGGCGCGCTGTACCGGCACCAGGCCGCGGCGCTGGACGCGCTGCGGTCGGGGCACGACGTCTGCGTCGTGACCCCGACGGCGTCCGGGAAGAGCCTGTGCTACGAGCTGCCGGTCCTCCAGGCGCTGGTCGAGGACCCATCGGCGCGCGCGTTGTGGCTCTTCCCGACCAAGGCCCTCGGCCAGGATCAGGTCGTGGCGTTCAGGGGGCTCGCCGAGGCCGCCGGGATCGCGGTCTCCGCGTCCACCTACGACGGCGACACGCCGGCGCCGATCCGCTCGACGATCCGGGCCGCGGGGCAGGTGGTCGTGACGAACCCGGACATGCTCCACGCGGCGATCCTGCCCCACCACACGAAGTGGTTCCAGCTCTTCGAGCAGCTGCGGATCATCGTCATCGACGAGCTCCACACCTACCGTGGCCTCTTCGGCTCGCACGTGGCGAACGTCCTGCGCCGCCTGCTCCGGATCTGCGCCCACTACGGTTCGAGCCCGATCATCGTCAGCTGCTCGGCGACCATCGCCAACCCCGGCGAGCTGGCCACCCTCCTGGCGGGCCGGCGGCCGGTCGTCGTGGACCGCAACGGCGCCCCTGCGGGCGAGCGTCACCTCCTCTTCGTCGACCCGCCCGTGATCGACGCGCCCTCGGGAGCCCGGGGCTCTTCGCTCGCGCTCGCCCAGCGCTGGGCCCTCCCGTTCCTGCGGGCGGGCCGCCAGACGATCGTCTTCGGACGCTCCCGCACCGCGGTCGAGCTCGTCCTCACGGGCCTCCGGGAGACGCTCCGCGAGCACGGCGGCCCACGTTCCCGGGTCCGCGGCTACCGCGGCGGGTACCTGCCCACCGAGCGCCGCGGAATCGAGCAGGGGCTCCGCGACGGCGAGGTCCTGGGGGTCGTCTCGACCAACGCCCTCGAGCTCGGGGTGGACATCGGGCGCCTCGACGCCGCCATCCTCGCCGGCTACCCGGGCTCGATCGCGGCGACGCGTCAGCAGGTCGGGCGGGCCGGGCGGCGGGGCGGCACCAGCGTCGCCGTCCTGGTTGCCTCGGCGGCGCCCGTCGACCAGTACGTCGTGCATCACCCGGAGTTCATCCTCGACCAGGCCCCCGAGGAGGCCCGGATCGATCCCGACAACCTGCACGTGCTGCTGGCCCACCTGAAGGCGGCCGCCTTCGAGCTCCCCTTCGCGCCCGGTGACGTCTTCGGCCCTGCGGCGGCCGACGACCTCCTCGCCTTCCTCGCGGAGGACGGCCACGTCCACCAGGGCGACGACGGGCGCTGGTACTGGGCCTCCGAGAACTTCCCTGCCTCGGCGATCTCGCTGCGCACGGCCGCCGAGGAGAACGTCGTCATCATCGACACGACCCCGGACCGCCCGAAGGTGATCGGCGAGCTCGACCTCTTCTCGGCTCAGACCCTCGTCCACGAGGACGCCATCTACCTGCACGAGTCGGCGATGTTCCACGTCGACCGCCTCGACTGGGATGAGCGCAAGGCGTACGTGCGGCGCGTGGACGTCGACCATTACACGGTCGCCGACCGGGCGGTGACGCTGAAGCCCCTCGACGTCTTCGCCGCCACCGTGTCGCCCGGCGGGTCGCGACGCCACGGCGAGGTGATGGTCGCCAGCCGGGCGACCCTTTTCAAGAAGCTCAAGCTCGTCACCAACGAGAACCTCGGCTGGGGGCCGATCCACCTGCCGGAGATCGAGCTCCAGACCACCGCGTACTGGCTCACGGCCGAGCACGCGGCCAACGGCTGGCGGCGGGCTGAGCTGGACGTGGCGCTGGCCGGCAGCGGGCGGGCACTCCAGGCGGTCGCCAGCGTGCTCCTCATGGTCGACCCGCGCGACCTCGGCCTCGTTGCCCAGGTCCGCTCGCCGCACGACGGGGCTCCCACGATCTACCTCTACGAGGCCGTGCCCGGCGGAGTCGGCCTCGCGGAGCGGCTCTGGCAGCGCCACGCCGAGCTCGTGGACGGCGCCGCCGACCTCGTCGCGGCGTGCAGGTGCGAGGGCGGGTGCCCGTCGTGCACGGGTCCGCGCCCCGCAGGCGGGGAGGCGGGCCTCGATGCCCGCAGCCTTGCCCTGCGCCTGCTCGATGGTCTCCGTGTCCCGTCGCCGTCGCGATCCCGGTCCGTCGCCGGCCGGCGATGAGCGACGCCGCCACCCTCCAGGTCAGGCTGGCGCGGTTCCGGGCGGCTCGGCCTCGCCCGTCCGGGGCGCCCGAACCGCGGCCCGCTGGCCCGCGCCGGGGCGCGGCGCTTGCCGAGCGGCTTGCCGCGGCCGTTGGCGGTGAGGTGATGGGAGGGACCGCGGGATTCGTGGTCCGCGTCGAGCCGCCGGCCCTGCGCATCCCGCTGGTCCGCGAACGGCTGGCGGCCCTTCCGGGGCTGCCCCCGGCGGACGCGCGCCTGGTCTGCCTCGACACGGAGACCACTGGGCTGGGGACCGCGGCGGGGACCCTGGCCTTCCTCGTCGGCCTCGGCTGGTGGGAAGGCGACGCGTTCCGGCGCCTGCTGCTTGCCTGCCCCGACCACGGCGAGGAGCCCGCCCTGCTGGCCGCGCTCGAGACGGCCATCCCTGGCGATGCCTGGCTCGTCACCTACAACGGCCGGGGCTTCGACTGGCCGCTCCTCGTCACCAGGTATCGACTTCATGGCCGGCCGGCCCCGGCCCTCGCGGGGATGCTCGACCTGTTGCCCGGGGTGCGCCGCCTCTTCCGCCATCGCCTCGGCGACGCCCGCCTCGCGACGGTCGAGCGCGAGCTCCTCGGCGTCCGGCGGCACGGCGATGTTGCCGGCTTCGAGATTCCCGGCCGGTACCTCGACTTCGTGCGCGGTGGAGCCGCCAACCCACTGGCACCGGTCCTCGACCACAACGCAGAGGACGTCGCTTCGCTGGCCAGGCTGCTCGCGCATCTCGACACCCGGTACGCCGACCCGACCCGCCGGTCGGACGCGCCCGCGGGCGACCTCGTCGCTCTCGCGCGGGCGTACACCCGTGTGCGCCGCCACGTCGACGCACTGGCCTGCCTCGACGACGCAATGGCCGCGTGGCGGCCGGATGCCACCAGCCCAGCCAGCCGGCTGCCCGCCTCGCGCGTGACATCGCCGTTCGCCGGGCCGCCCGCTTCGCTGCGCTCCCTGTCCGGCACGGCCGCCGGACCGCCGCCCACCGTGAGCCGCGAGCGAATCCACGCCGAGCGGGCCCGGACCCTGCGCCGACTCGGGCGGACCGAGGAGGCGCTGGCGGCCTGGGAGGCGCTCGCGGCCGGCGGTGGGCTCGCCGCGCCGCGAGCCTGGGTCGAGGCGGCCAAGCTCCGCGAGCACACCCTGCGCGACCCGGTCGGTGCGCTCAGCGCGGCGGAGGCGGCCGCCAGCGCGGCCGATCGAACACGCCCGAGTTGGAGCGACGGGGGCGAGTTCGACGTCGCCCTCGCGGTCCGGCTGCGGCGCCTCCGCCGCCGCTCGGCGGCCTGTCTACCCGGACCGCTCGCGCACGAGCGTCTCGTGGACTTCCGCTAGCGTCGGGACACCGGCCAGCCCGGGGGCGGCGACATGGGTGGCCGCGACCGCCGCGGCGAAGCGGAGGGCGGCGGGCAGGTGGGGCATGCGGCCCGCGAGGGCTGGCGCGACCCGGGCAGCGAGCAGCGCGGCCAGGAATGCATCGCCGGCGCCCGTCGTGTCGACCGCGGCCTCGTGCGGGCAGAGCCGGGAAGCGCCGCATGCGGGGGCCGTCGGGACGGACCGTGAACGCGATTCCGCCCCTGGCGCCCCGGGTGAGGGTACACAGCGTCCCCGGACGCAGGAGCCGGAGGAGCCCGCGCAGGTCGACGGCCGGATCGAGGTCCTCGGCGCTCACGGATACGAGGTCGGCACGCCGCAGGAGGGCGCGCGGACCGGCCGGGCGATGGCGCACGGGAGCGCCGCGCTCGAGCTCGCGTAGCAGCCCCTGCCAGCCCAGGGCAACCACCGCGCCAGGGGCGATCGCGGCCCAGCCGTCCGGGATCTCGTCGGCGACCGGAGCCAGGTACCAGGCTGGGGCGCCCCTCCAGGCAGGTGGCAGCGAGGCGACGGGAATCGGGCCGCCGGGATCGTCGCAGCGCAACGAGCGACCCGCCGGGCCCTCCTCGAGATGGAAGACCGGCCCCGCCGGGAGGCGAACGGGCCGCAGATCGACGCCCGCCTCGCGCAGCAGGTCGAGCTCGTGGGCCGCCGCCGCGGGCGCATCCACGCCCAGGACGGCCCCGACCCGCAGGCCGAGCCGCGCCATCACGAGGGCACCGTATGTCGCACCGCCGCCCAGCCGCCAGCCCCGTGGGTCTCCTGGGTCGACATCGCGGGAGGCGGATCCCACGACCACCACCGCCGGGGCGGGTCCCTCGGCCGCCTGGCGTCGCGGTTCCGCCGCCCGCGGCTCCGCCACGCCCGAGACGACACCGGTCGGCTCCGAGCCGACGAGCGGCACGCCGGGGAGGGTGCCTGCAGGTCCGTATACTGGCCGGGTCGGCTCTGAAGGCGAGGAGACCAGGTGCACTACTACGAGCTCCACGAGGGTGACGACGAGCTCTTCTACGACGTGCTGCTGGCGCGCGAAGAGGAGATCGCGCCGGAGGACTTCTTCGACCTCGTCCAGGCCATCCGTCACCGGGTCGCCGACGATTTCGAGGAAGATACGCTGATCGAGGCGATCGCCGTCGAGCTCCAGCGCAGCCACGACTTCGAGTATGTCTCGGACGACCGGATCACCGCGGCGGTCAACGTCTCGTCGGCCGAGGACGAGAACTACCTGATCGCCACCAGCGACGACGAGCTCGAGTCGCTGGGAGCGGGCGCCGACTACCGGGGGGTCTTCGCGGAATACAGCGACGACGACGTCAGCAACGACTGACCGCTGCGACGTCGCCGGGGGGCGCGGCCCAACGGGCCGCAGGTGGCGCGGGCCCCACCGGGCGGTTGGTGGCTCGGGCCCCACCGGGCGGTTGGTGGCGCGGACCGGCCAGGGCCTTACTTCGAGAAGAGGATCTCAAGCACGTCGCCATCGCGGACCCGGTAGGTCCTGCCCTCCGATCGAAGCCTGCCGTGCTTGCGGGCCTCGGCCGTCGAGCCAAGCGCCAGGAGGTCCGCGTACGGGACGGTCTCGGCCCGGATGAAGCCGCGCGCGAGGTCGGTGTGGATGGTACCGGCCGCGTCCAGCGCGGTCGCCCCGTCCGGGACCGGCCACGCTCGAACCTCATCCGGGCCCGCCGTCAGGAAGCTGATCAGCCCGAGCAGCCGGTACGAGAGTGCGATCACCCGGTCGAGGCTGCTCTCGGTGATTCCGAGCTCCTGCGCGAAGACGGCCGCCTCGTCTGGTTCGAGCTGCCCCAGCTCCATCTCGATCCGCGCGGAGATGGCGTCCACGAGCGTGTGCTGGTGACCGTACCGGGTTCCGATCCCGGCGACCAGGTCGGCGGCGGCCGAGAGCGCGCCTTCGCCGACGTTGAGCAGGACGAGGACCGGCTTCTGGGTGAGGAAGCGGTAGCCGCGGAGCGCCTTCTCCTCGTCGGTGTCGAGACCCGCGTCGCGGATCGGCGCACCCTCGGCGAGGCCGACCCGTATCCGCTCGAGGATCACCGCCTCGCGCTCGTTCGCCTCGCGCTCAGCCTGCGTCCCGTGGCGCCCGGACCCGCGCAGGCGCTCGAGCCGGCGGTCGATCATGGCGAGGTCCGCAAGTGTGAACTCGAGGTCGAGCTGTTCGAGGTCCCGCCAGGCGTCGACCGAGCCCGAGGGATGGGGGTGGTGCGGGTCGTCCCAGGCGCGCACGATGTGGAGGAGGGCGTCCGCGTCGCGCAGGCGCGCCGAGGTGCTCCGCCGGCAGCTCCTCCGTGCCCACGTGCCCTGCTGAAGAGGCGGGCGGCGCCGGCAGGTCGACGTAGGTCACGTCGGCGTGGACGATCTTCCTGGGGGCGAAGATCTCGGCCAGCCGGTCGAGCCGGGCATCCGGCACCTTGACGACCCCGACATGGAGCTCCATCCCCCCGAAGCCGCCGGTCTGGACATCGCCGCGCGTGAGAGTGTTGAAGACGGTCGTCTTGCCGGCACCGGCAAGCCCGACGATGGCGATCTGCATGCCGTCAGTATCCGGCGCCCGGGTCCACCATGTTCAGCAGCGGCTCCCCCGCCCGGTAGCGCCGCAGGTTCTCGGCGAACAGCTCCATCGTGGCGCGCAGGACTCGCCCGCTCGACCACGAGGTCTGGGGCGTGACGATGACGTTGGGGAGGCCGTAGAAGGGCGAATCGGGGAGCAGCGGCTCGTCGCGGAAGGCGTCGAGCACCGCGCCGGCGATGGCTCCCTCGTGGAGCGCCCGCAGGAGCGCCCGCTCCACGATCAGCCGGCCTCGAGCCACGTTCACGAGCCACGCCGTCCGCTTCATCAGCGCCGAGGACGCGGTCGTCGACGAGATCCTCGGTGGCGGGCGTCAGGGGCAGGGCCAGGACGACGAAGTCCGACGCGGCGACGACCTCGCCGAAGGCGTCGGGGCCCGCCAGCTCCACGCCCGCTGGCAGAGGCGGCTCGTCCGGGCGCAGCTCCCCCCGAGCGACGCGTCGCAAGGATCCGTGGCCCGAAGGGCGCCGCCAGCTCGGCGATCGCCCGCCCGAGGCTCCCGAAACCGATGATCCCGATCGTCGTGTCTCGCAGCTCGCGGCCCTCCAGCGGCTGCCATGTCCGTTCCGCCGCCAGCTCCAGGAGCTGCGGGAGCCGGCGATTTACGGCCAGCACCATCATCAGGACGTATTCCGCGATGGGCCGACTGAAGACGCCGCGGCCGTTCGTGATCGCCAGCCGGCCGGTCCTCGCGGCCAGGGGCAGCAGGCGCTCGACGCCCGCTGCGACCGCGTGGACCCAGCGCAGCTCCGGCGCGCGAGCGAGGAGCCGTTCGAAAGCGTCGTCAGTGAGCCAGCCGTGCAGGAGGACCTCGACGTCGTCGACCGGGCCGTCGGCGAGGCCGTCGGGGGAGATGTTGACGATCCGCGACCCGGGTGCGGCCGCACGGATCGCGTCCAGGTCCTCGACCCGGTAGCGCGCCGACAGGACCGGCGTGAGGGCGATCGCGCGCGGGACGCCGCCCGCTCCCCGGCCCGGTCCGGGTCCCTGGCCGCTCATGCGCGCACCCCCACCACGCGGCGCACCCAGCGCTCGGGACGGTCGAGCTCGCCCTCGCGCGGCAGCGTCTCGGGGCCGTCCCACAGGCGGCGCAGGCCCTCGGCGCCCGCGGCGCGCTCGACCGCAGCCACGAAGCGCTCGCCCCGGGCGTACTGCTCCATCTTCAGGTCGAGCCCGGTGATCCGGAAGATCGCGCGCTCCAACGGCGTCCGGCTCGCCCGCCGGGCGTGGAACCGTGCGCTGATGGTCTCGACGCCCGGAACGAGGTCCCGGCCGACGTCGTCCATGACGTGGTCCGAGAAGCCCTCGAGCAGGCTCATGACCACCTGCGTCTCGCGGAAGAGGCGGCGCTGCTCCGGCGACATCAGGCGCTCGAGCCAGTGTCCCTGGCCGCCTCGGAGCGCCCGCCCGAGGACCCGGCTCGCGTCGCGCCCGAGGTCCGAGGCGCTCCGCGAGAGGCCACCGAGCTGCTTCTCGAGGCGCTCGGCGAGGTAGGGCCGAAGCCATGGGTGGGCCTCGAACTCGAACGCGTGCGTCGTCTCGTGGAGGGCGATCCACGTCCGGAACGGCTCAAGCGGGACGTCGAGCGCGCGCGCGGTGGCGCGGACGTTCTCCTCCACGAAGAGAAGCTGCCCGGGCTCGGCTTCCGCGCTCAGGAGCGCGATGTCGTACTGGCCGAGAACCCGCTGGCCCATGAACCCGAGCAGGAGTCCGAACTGCCGGGTCGTGACCCAGCGGTTCGCCAGCGCCAGTGACGCCTTCCCGAGTCCCGCGCCGGGCGGGACGACCTCGTCGAGGAGGTCGCGCTCGAGGCGACCGAAGAGGGCCGAGAAGGTCGCCAGGTTGGCCCGCACCCAGCCCGCGCGATCGACGACCGCCATCCGCTCGACGACGCCCGGCAGCGGCGTCTCGAGCAGCGCCTCCAGGGCCGGGACGACGCGCCGCATGGCTTCGTGGTAGTGCGGCCTGGCGCCCGCGATCTCGGCCGGCTCGAGCCGACCCGGCGCGCGCCGCAGGCGCGCCTCCGCGAGGCGCTCGACGGCGTCCCAGTCGACGAGCCCCGTCCGGGCCCGGGCCTCCGCCCGCCGGCCGGCCACGGTCACGACGGCGCCGAGAGCGGCACCCACCAGGAACCCTGCCTGCCAGGCCGCGCCCGACGGGCGGCGAGCCCGGCCCTGCGCGGTCAACGCGGCCCGCCTGGGGTCATGGGGCGACGGGCTCCAGCTCGATCGCCTCGACCGCGGGGAACGCCGCCCCGAACATCCGGGCCGAGATGCGCTCGAAGGCGGCTACGTCGCCCGTGGTCATCACCCGGTGGGTCGTCGGCGCCGCACGTTGGGTCGGTGCCTGGTGGCCCTCCCGGCCCGGGTCGGCTGCCGTTCCGCGCGTGGAGCCGGGCGCCTCGAGGCCGTTGACCGACAGCAGCTCGGCCAGCGCCCCGGCGGTCGCGGTCGCCGAGTCGACGATCGCGACGGCCTCGCCAACGGCGGCCTGCAGCTGGGCCCGCAGCAGCGGGTAGTGGGTGCAGCCGAGAAGCAACGTGTCGATTCGCGCCGAGGCCGGGAGCGGGTGGATGAACTCGCCGCGCTCGTCGCGCCGGCCCAGCAGCGGGGCCAGCGCCTCGGCGACGGCCGCCCCGGCCTCGGGACCCGACGCGCCGCCGGCCTCGACGAGGGGCACCAGGGCCGGCGTCGCGTGCTCGTAGACCTCGACGGCCGGGTTCTCCTCCTTGATCGCGTCGAAGTAGGCGTGCGAGCGGATCGTGGCCGGCGTTGCGATCACGCCAACGCGCCGCGACCTCGTCGCCAGCGAGGCCGCCTGGGCCCCGGGTCGGATCACGCCGAGGACCGGGGTGTCGTACCGGCGCCGGTACTCCCCGAGGGCGACCGCCGTCGAGGTGTTGCAGGCGACCACGAGCGCCTTGACGTCCTCGCGCACGAGACGGTCGAGGGCTTCCGTGCTGAAGCGTCGAACCTCCTCGTCGGTGCGGATGCCATACGGCGCCCGGGCGTTGTCGCCCAGGTAGACCGTCGATTCGCCGGGGAGCCGGCTGAGGATGGCCCGCAGGACGGTGAGGCCGCCCACGCCCGAGTCGAAGACGCCGATCGGGCGCGGGTCGGCCACCGGGGTCAGGACACGCCGGCGGGGACCGCCGGGGCGACGAGCGACGCTGCCAGCGCGGCGATGTCGCGGCTGATCTGCGCGTCGGGGCTCGCAAGCACGAACGGCAGGCCCTCGTTGTTGGCCTGGACGACGAGCTTCCCGTCGGAGACGATCGTGTGCTCGGGCACGCGACCCAGCACCCGTGCGAGGTCGTCGGCAGTGATGCCACCCGAGGAATCGGCGCGGTTCACGACGTAGCGGACCTTAGTCGGTGGGTAGCCGATCGCCCGGAAGGCATCTGCGATGGCGAGCGTGTTGCGGATCGTCGTGGAGTCGTAAGTGACGATCTCGAGGATCGTGTCGGCGGCGTCGAGCAGCGCCAGGGGGACGTCGCCGAGGGCGGCCGGCATGTCCACGACGACCGCGCCGTAGAGCCGGCGGAGCAGCGAGAGCGCCTTCTCGACGTCTCGGACGCTCACCATCTCGGCCATCTCGACGCGCGGCGGGGCGAGCAGGATGTCGATCCCGGACGGGTCGCGCCACATGACGTCCTGGAGGTCGGATTCACCGATCCGGTCGGTGGGCAGGTCGAGGATCGACGGAGCGTCGGCCGGCACCCGGAGGAGCGAACGGAGGTCGCCGAACTGCAGGCTGCCGTCGACGAGCGCCGTCCGCGTGCCGGCCTGGCCCATCGCGACGGCCAGGTTGAAGGCCAAGGTGGTCTTGCCGACGCCGCCCTTCGGCGCGTACACCACGACCAGCCGTGAGCGAATGGCCTCGTTCGCGACCTGCGCCGACTGGTGGATCGTGACCACGACGTTGACGAGCTCGAACCCGGAGAAGGGCATGCCGAGCACCCCGTCGATGCCCGCGACGGGATCCCGGGCCACCGGGTTCTGGGGCACCGTCAGGACGACGACGGGGATCCCGAGCCCGGCTCCGCGGAGCTGGGAGACGACCTTCTCGCCCTTCGTCCGGCCCTGCAGCAGCCAGTCGACGAGGATGACGTCCGGCCGCAGCTGCTGGGCCTGGGCGACCGCCCGCCCACCGTCGGTGACGACGTCGACGAGCTTGATCCGGGCCTGCGAGTTGAGAAGGCCGCGCACGTACTGCGTGACCTGGGGAACGTCCTCCACGAGGAGGAGGCGGATTGGACCGGTCGAGGTGGCGGCCATGGCGTCCGACGATACCACGCTCACTCCGTGACGCCAGAGCCGGGCATTCGGGCGATCACGACCGCCCGATCGTCATGGGGCCCGATAGGCTCCAGGTCATAGCCGCCCGCGATCAGCTCGACGTCCAGGCCGGCTGCCTCGGCCATCCCCCGCAGCTCCTCGACGGTCACCAGGCGGACGACGTCGCGGCGCACCCAGCGGGCCGCGGGCTCGCCCGGGTCGCCCTCCTCGTAGATCGTCGTCAGCACCACGGTCTGGGTCGCGGCGTCGTGCTGGGCGGCCGCGGTCTTGGTCACCCAACGCCCGGTTTCCGGGTCTGGCCGGTGGTACTCCAGGTGCAGCCGCCCGTCGTAGCGGGCCAGGTCGTGCGCATCAGGGAGCCACGTGTCGACCACCGCGATCCCGCCCGGCTCGAGATGCCGGGCTAGCGAATCCCAGGCGGCGCGTTGCGCTGCCCGGCCGCCGAGGAGCAGGATCGAGTTCAGGCCGATGATTGCGAGGCGGTGGTGCCGCCCGAGGTCGAGCGAGGGCGAGGCGGCGTCGGCAAGCACGAGCTCGACGCGTCCCTCGACGTCGGGCCCGGCAGCCTCCGCCCGCAGCCGGGCCCTCGCAAGCATCGCCGGATCCACGTCGACGGCGGTCACGGGGTGACCCTCCGCCGCGAGCGGCACGGCGATGCGGCCGCTGCCGGCCATCAGCTCGAGGACCCGGCCGCCGGCCTCGGCCGCCATGGCGGTCCACAGGTCGCGGTCGCCCGGATCGTCCTGGAGGTCGAGGTCGTACAGGCGCGCCAGCGCCTCGGCCGGGGTCTCCGGGTGGTCGCGCCCGTCGGTTGCCGTCATGCGCTGGATGCTACGCCGTGGCGGGCCGCGCCGGACGCAGGCCGCGCCCTCGCGAGCACCGAGGACCCATCAGCGAGCGAGGCGGACCGACCGGCCGGACACCTTCTTCACCGCCAGCGCCGAGATCGCCTCCAGGGCGCACCGGTTGGCCGCCGCGGCGGTCACCTCGGCATGGTCGTAGGGTGGCGACACCTCGACGATGTCCATCCCGGCCAGGTCGACCGCGCCCACGATTCGCCGGATCGCGCGCAGGAGCTCGCGCGTGAGCAGCCCGCCGGGCTCCGGGGTTCCCGTCCCCGGGGCCATGCCCGGATCGATGACGTCGATGTCGACCGACAGGTAGACCGAGTCGGCGCCGTCCAGCGCCTCCGCGATGGCATCGTCGACGACGGCCTCCGCACCCCGCTCCTCGATCTCGCGCATGAGGTGCCAGCGCATCCCCTGGTCCTTCATCCAGGCGAAGACATCGACGGGAGGCCAGTAGCCGCGCAGACCGACCTGCACGAAGTTGCGGCCGCTGACCGCGCCGCTCTCGATGAGACGCCGCATCGGCGTGCCGTGCCCAGCCAGGACGCCCCAGTCCTCGGGCGCCGTGTCCGCGTGGGCGTCGAAGTGGACGATTCCGATGCTGCCCGGCCGGCGCACCTCGGCGATCGCCGTGGCGGACGGCCAGGTGATGGAATGATCTCCGCCGAGGACGATGGGGATCGCGCCCGTCGCGGCAACGTCGCGGACCTTGCGGTAGATGAACGCGTGTGAGCGCTCGATCCAGGCCGGGATGATGTTGGCGTCGCCGGCATCGACGACCTCGAGCTCCTCGAAGGGCTCGACGTGGCCCAGCTGCAGCGAGTTCAGCGTGCCGCTCGAGTAGTTGGCCTCGCGGATGGCTCGCGGTCCGAAGCGCGCCCCCGGCCGGTGACTGACGGCGTCGTCGAAGGGGGCACCGACGATCGCCACGTCGACCCCTCGTCGACGGATCTCGGCCGGGTCCGTGACCCACGCGAGGTTCGAGAAGGTCGTCGGGCCGACATACGTCGGGAGATCGAAGTCGGGGAACGCCTCGAAATCGCGGTCCCACCCGTTGAGCCGGCCGTAGTCGGGGCCTTCGGACGCGCCGTCCGCCCCCGGGTCCCCTGCGGCGGGATCGGGCACGTGCCTGTCGGTCACGCACTACCTCCTGGCGGCCGGCGACGGGGCCGTATGCGACCCTGGCGTCGCGGGTGCGTCGGCTGCCGGTGCGGGCGCCGCCGGTTCGGTCCGCCGTCCGGCGGGGCGCCCGGGGATGATAGCGCGCGTGCCACGCCGGGCCTACGCCTCCTCGCGGAACTCCCTCCACGCCGCGTCCACCAGCCCCGGGTCGGCGAGCAGGTCAAGGGCCGTCTGCGCGACGAGCGTCGCCGCGAGGAGCGTCGTCTCGTCGGCGCGGGGCGTGGCCGCGGCATCGCGCGACTCGATCGAGTGCCACGCGACCCCGTGGTCGCAGATCGCCAGGGTCGGATGGATCGTCGGCAGCACCAGCGAGACGTTGCCCATGTCCGAGCTGCCGATGTGCTCGGGATCGATCCCCTCGTCGACGCGGCCGGCGGTCGCGAGATTCGTCGACCACAGGCCGGAGAGGACTGCGTTGTCCTTCATCGTCGTCGATCCGCCGGAGAAGACGGCCTCGCCGGTCACGGCGGCCATCATCGCCGCCCCTGCGACGAGCGCCCGCATCCGCTCCCGCATCGACTCGTAGTACGCCTGGTCCGTGCTCCGGATCATGAATCTCGCCGTCGCCCGGTCGGGGATGATGTTGGCCGCCGTGCCACCCTCCAGCACGATCCCGTGGACTCGGGCGTGCTGCGGCAGCTGCTGGCGCCAGAGGCCGATCGCCTGGAGGAGCAGGACGATGGCATCGAGCGCATTGCGCCCCTCCCACGGCTCGCTCGCCGCGTGAGCCGCGCGCCCGGAGAACGTCACGTCGACGTCCTCGCTCGCGAGCAGCATGCAGCCGACCGTGTCTCGGTCGCCGGGATGGAAGAGGAGGGCCGCGTCCAGGCCCTCGAAGAGTCCGTCATCGAGCATGAACTGCTTGCCGCTGCCCCGCTCCTCGGCAGGGGTCCCGAGGAAGACGATCTCGCCCGCAAAGGCGTCGCGAACGGCGGCCAGCGCGAGCGCGGCGCCGACCCCGGAAGCCGCCATCGTGTTGTGCCCGCACCCATGCCCGAGGCCGGGCAGCGCGTCGTACTCGGCGAGGACGCCGATCCGGGGCCCGTCACCGCCCCTGCCGCCGACCAGCCTGCCCCGGATCGCGGTGGCGAGGCGCCCGGCGGGGAGGTCGACCGCGAAGCCGGCGCGAGCCAGCGACTCGGCGCACCAGGCGGCCGCGCGGTGTTCCTCGAAGGCAGGTTCGGGGTTGGCGTGGATCCGGCGCGAGAGCTCGAGGATCTCCGGCCGGGCGGTCTCCACCGCCGCGGCGACGCGGGCCTTGAGCTCGAGCGTGGCAGGCATGAACTTCCTCCCGAGGGCGCGGCCGGTCAGCGCTCGATCGAGAGCGTGGCTTCGGCGAACAGGACGAGGACGACGATGAAGAGGCCGATCGGCAGCGAGAAGACGCCGAGGACGCGGAGCTCGACGAAGAGCCCGGCAACCAGCCCGACCCACAGCCCGCGACGCCCGGCGCGCAGCCAGTCGCCCCGGAAGGCGATGCGCCGGTGCCGCGCGAACGCCGCCAGCCAGAAGAGCGGCGTTGCCGTGAGACCGACGGCCGCGCCGATGGCGACGGCGCCCAGGACGCCGGCCGCCGCGTCCCGGCGGGGGTCGAGGTTGAGCACGAGAAGGGCGACGATCCCCCACCCCAGCACGGCGGCGGCGAGGACGCCGAGGTTGGCGAGGCGGTCGCGTGTCTCCATCCCGGGCAGGATAGCCCCGCCCGCACGTCAGCCGTCGAGCCCCCCGAGCGCCACCTCGAGGTCGGCGAGCCGATCGAGGACGAGGTCGGGGACAGCGCCGCCACTCCGCTCGCTGCCGGGAAGCGGCGAGTCGGCGGGCCGCGCTCGCAGGTAGGCCGCGCGCCACCCGGCTCGCAGCGCGCCCTCGACGTCGGCCGCCCAGTCGTCGCCGACATGCAGGATCTCCGACCCTCTCGGCCCCCGCTCGGCGCCGCGCCCCAGGGCCACCTCCGCGGCACGGAAGATCGACGGGTGCGGTTTGATCGCGCCCACCCGCTCCGAAACCACGATCGCCGCGAGGTGCGGCGTCCAGCCCGCGGAGTCCGCGTAGCGGTCGATCGTCACCGCCAGCGGCCAGTTCGAGAGGATCGCCAGCCGGTGGCGCGCCGCCAGGCGGGCCAGGAGACCGGTGATCGCCGGATCTGGCGGGATCGCCACCACGAAGGCCCGGCTGTAGACGTCGAGACCGGCGGCGACCTCCTCCGGGCTCGACCGCGCGGCGGCGGCGTCGTCGTCCCAGCGAGCCTCGAACGGCGGTGCTGGCACCCCTCGGAGGCGCGCCAGCACTCGCCGCAGGCGGACCGCCAGGTCGACCTCGCGGAATCGAGGCACGTCCTCCCGAAGCTGCCGCTCACGTTCGGCGCCCCATGCGTCGAGGAACGGCCTCTTCTCGACGCCGAACCGGGTCACGGCGGCGTCGGCCAGCGTCTCCACGACGGCCGCCAGGGAGGCCCGATCCACGGGCACCAGCGTGTTGCCGAAGTCGAGCGTGATCGCCCGGATCGGACCCCTCCCGACGACCCCGCTGTCGCTCAACGCACGGCACTGGCGGGACAGATGTCCCGGAAGGCGCACCACGAGCAGGCGAGATAGGAAGGCGTCGGGGCGAAGCGGCCGTCCCGGATGCCCGCCGCTGCGGTGCGGATGTCGGCGACCCCCCTGGCGAGGCGGTCGGCGTCCACGTCCGCGCTTCCGACCAGCCCGGACTCGAGGAAGTACAGCGCCACGGCATCGGGAAGGCGCCCCGTCATCGCCTGCCAGGCCATCGCATAGATCGTCAGCTGGAGCGACTCTCGCGCTCGCTGCCGTGCCCGCGCCGGGTCGCGCACATCCGAGCTCTTGTAGTCGGTGATCACGACCCGCTCGGCGAGCAGGGGCAGCGTCGGCTCGATGACGTCAGCCGCCGGAACCTCCGCCCGCCCCGGGCCGATGTCGGCGCCGGCCGCCGTCGCGGCCGGACCGCCGGCCGAGGGCGCCGTCGCCGCGGGACCGTCGGCCGCGGGCGTCGCACCGGCGCCGACCGAACCTCCCGCCGAGTCGAGGTCAAGGGGCACCACGTCGACGCGGTCCATCCGGCCTCGAACCCGGTCGCCGTCGAGGGTGAACGTGAACTCGCGCTCCACGTAGGCCGGGATGACAGCATTCCGGCGCGAGCTGGTCCTTTCGGAACCGGCGCAGGGCGTTGCGGCCTGCCTCGAGACGTGCCTCCTCGTGGTCGCGCGACACGAAGCCCTCACTGGTCCAGGCCGCCTCGAAGGCGGCCACGAGGGCGTCCTCGGTCATCACCTCGCCGCGGGCGTGGCGCCGGTGGAACTCCTGCACCGCGGCGTGGAGGGCTTTGCCATAGACGAGCGCGTGGTGCGGAGCGACCGGCACCCGCATCACGTGCACGTACCGGTACTTGAGCGGGCACGTCAGGTAGTCGTCCACCTGGTAGAAGGAGAGCACGAGCGGCTCGTGCCGTGGTGCTCCCCGGTCGGGCGCCGGAACTGGCGTCGCCGGCGATCCCGTGGCGGCCTCCAGCCGCTCGGCGGGGCTGGTCGGCCGGGCGGGCGGTGAGGTGCCGGCCGGCAGGTCGAGCGCCTCGAGGACGAACGGCGAGAGTCGCCGCGTCCTGCGGCCCCCGTAGTCCAGGGCGTGGGTGAGCACCAGCTCGTCCCGGGCCCGGGTCATCCCCACGTAGAAGAGCCGCCGCTCCTCCTGGACGTGGGCGTCCACGGCGGGCAGCGCGCCGCGCAGGAGCGAATCCGGGACGGCGAGCTGCTCGCGCCTTCCGCGCGCCGGGAAACGCCCGTCGACGAGGCCGACCATGAACACGACGGGCCACTCGAGGCCTTTCGCCTTGTGGACGGTGACCACGGCCACGGCGTTCGCCTCGGGGTCAAGGTCGGCCGTCGCCGGGTCGTCGCCGGCGTCGATGAGCGTCTGCAGGTGCGGCGCGAGGAAGACCGCCCGGTCGTCGGCGAGCACGTCGGACTGGGCTCGGACGATGTCGAAGAAGCGGGCGATGTTCGAGAGCGCCTCGTCCGCGGCTGCCGATCCCGCCTCGAGCAGGCGAGCAAGTGAACCTGATGACCGCAGGAAGTCGTATAGGAGTTCACCAGCCGGGCGCTGATCGCCCATCTCACCGTAACGACGCAGGTCAGCGACCAGCCGGCCCAGCGACGCGCGGGTGCCGGGGCGCAGGCGGAGGAGGCCCGGCTGGTCGTCCAGCTCGGCGAGCGTCTCCCACAGGGAGCGGTGCGTGCGGCGCGCCCGGTTGGCGATGGCCGCCAGGTCCTCGCCACCGAGGCCGTAGACGTCGGATGCGGCGAGCCCATACACGTCGACCGAGCTGCCCGGGTCGCCGACCGCCCGCAGGAACGCCAGCAGGACCTTGATCTCCGGGCGCGCATAGAGGCCCGAGGCTCCCGAGAAGCGCCACGGCACCCGGGCCAGGTTGAGGCTCCGCAGGATCGCGTCGGCCTCGCCGTTCGCCCGCACCAGGACCGCGTGGTCGCGGGGCGCCGCGCCGGCAGCCACCCGGCCGGCGATCTCCGCGGCGACCCAGTCCGCCTCCTCCGACCCGGTCTCGAATCCAAGGTGACGAACGATTGCCGAGCCGGGCGCCCTGCGGGAGCGCGCCTGCGGCCGGCGCTGGGCGATCAGGCGCTTGGAGATGCCGGCCTGCACCTCCAGCCGGTCCGGGTCGTTGAACCGGACGAGCCGGTACGCCGCGTCGAGGATCGGGGCCAGCGAGCGGTAGTTGCGGCGCAGGACGATCGTCCGGGCGCCCCGGTACCGCTCGCAGGAAGTCGACGATGGCGCCTGATCGCAGCACCCCGGAAGCGGTAGATCGACTGGTCGTCGTCCCCCACGACCGCCAGGTTGCGTCGCGGCTCAGCGAGCAGTGCGACGAGCTCTGCCTGGGCCCGGTTCACGTCCTGGAACTCGTCGACGAGGATGTAGCGGAAGCGCCGCTGCAGCTCCGCCCGCGTGGCGGGATGCTCGCGCAGGAGCCTGAGCGCGAGGGCCACCTGGTCGCCGAAGTCGATCGCCCCAGCCTCGCCGAGGAGCTCCTGGTAGCGCACGTATGCCGCTGCCAGCTCCGCCTGCCGGCGAGCCGTCTCGCGCAGCGCCTCGCGGGTGCGGTCGTCCGGCTCGGCCTCGGCCTCGGCGACGAGGAGCGCCGCGTGGGCGGCGTAGGCCGCCGGCGAGATGTCCTCGTCCTTCAGGCGCGAGAAGAGGGTCGCCAGCGCGGCCAGGAAGCGGGTCGGGTTCCCGAGCGGCCGGTACTCGTCGAGGTCGAAGCGGAAGAGCCGCTCCTGCAGGAAGATCACGGTCTCCGGCCGGGAAAGCACCCGGGGCTCGGACGGCAGCCCGAGCTCGAGAGCATGGTCCCTGATCACGCGGTCGCCGAAGGCGTGGAACGTCGAGATCACGCGTGTCGGTGTAGCCGTAGGGCACGAGCTGGTCCACGCGGACCTGCATCTCCTCGGCGGCCTTGTCGGTGAACGTGAGGGCAAGGATCTCGGCGGGCTTCGCCCGCTTGGTGGCGATCAGCCACGCGATTCGTCGCGTGACCACCTGTGTCTTCCCGGTGCCCGCGCCGGCGACGACGAGGAGCGGCCCCTCGGCGTGGGTTACCGCCCGTCGCTGCTGCGGGTTGAGACCCACAAGCAGGGCCTCGGCCGCGGTCGGCGAAGTGCCGGGCTGCGCCCCTGATGGCGCTTCCGCCGGCTCCCGCCAGATCGCGATCTGCTCGGGCGAGAGCGGCTCGCGCGATCGTCGCCGGCGGCGGCCAGGCGATGAGACGGCATCGGCGTCCGAGACGAAGACTCGGTCACCTCCGGCCCGGGTCATGGCGTCGGGAACCGCCTCACCGCCCGCCAGATCGCGTGGAGGCGAGACTGAGCGCCTGGGCCTCCTCGCCGGAGAGCGCGCCCTCGACACCGCCGGCGCGCACCGCCTTCGAGTACAGCCGGGTCTGGTTCCGGGCGTGAAGGCTGTTGAGGATCACCCCGTTGCCCCCCGGGTCGAGGAGCGCCAGCACGAAGCTCTGGTTGCCGCCGGTGTCCTCGAACGTGTTGAACCGGACGAGGCCGACCCCCTGGATCGAACGCGCGGCCTGGACGTCGAGCTCGGCCGAATGCAGGGCCAGTTCCTCCTGCCGGCGGGCAACCGCATGCACCTGCTCCAGGTGGGCGTGGAGGACGCCGGCCAGGTCCTGTCCGTCCTCACCCCGGGTCAACGCGTCGAGGCGCCTCTCCGCTCGGCGCAGCCGCCGGGCGAGCACCACCAGGAATGCGAGGAGCACGCCGACGATCACGATGCCTGCCACGAGCAGGGCGGCGTCCTGGGTGGCGAGCGCGCCGGGATCGCTCACGGGTCCTCCGCTGGGGCCTTCGAGTCTAGCAGGGGGCCGCCGGCGCCGGGACGCTCCCACGTGCCGGCGGCTCGCTCCGACCTCTCGCGCCCAGGCGGCTCGGGGCCCTCGGCTCGGGGCCCTCGGCTCGCGGCCTCGCCTGGCCTGGACGCATCGCGCGCCCAGGCGGACGCCAATGGCGTATCCTTCCGCGCGGCGGTGCGAGCGGCCGCGGGCCCGAGCCATCAGCCCCCTGTCAGAGACCAGGAGACAACCCGACACATGGCGAAGCGGCAGCGCGGCGGCGCACGATCGGGCCAGCGCGCCCCCCTCCAGCGCAGCAGCCACCCGGCCCCCAAGCCGACCGCCACGCCTCCGCCTGCCCCCCGGCCGGCGGGCAGCCTGAGCGACGACGAGCTGGCCCGGGCAGCCGAGCTCGAGGCCGAGATCGTCGCCGAGGAGCGGGCGGCCGCAGCGGGTGCCTCCCGCGGCCGAGACCGCCGGCGCTCCACGGCCGAGCCAGCCATGCGGTCCAGGAGCCGGACGCCGGGGACCCTCACCGCGGTCTCCGACGAGGAATACGCCTACGTCAAGCGCGACCTGCGCCGGATCGCGGTGGTCTTCGGCGGCATCTTCAGCCTGCTCCTGGCGAGCTGGCTCGTGATCGTCGTCGCCGCCGTCAAGGTCTAGCTCCCGGGCTCCTGTCCGGGCCCGGGCCGCGTGGCCGGCGCGGCCCGTGATCGTCGTACGAAGCGCCGCACCTCCATCCCCCGCGGCAGGTAGGCCTGCGTTGCGGCGCCCGCCGGGTCGTCGTGCGGGTTGCGATACGTCTTGGCGGCAGGTCGCAGGTGGGACGGCACGGGCCGGGTTCCCTCGCCGCGGACGGCTTCGCGCGCGCTGAAGAAGCCCCGGCCCGCCGACGGGTCCTTGGGCGCCTCCGCCAGGAAGACCGTTGCCTGCGCCAGCGCGTAGAGGCCCTCGTCGTTCGTCTCGGCACCGATCTTCTCAACCGCCTCCAGCGCCGCCAGGGCGAGCGGCAGGCCGCGCGGCTCGGCGGTCCCGACATCCTCGGAGGCGCTGACCACCAGGCGCCGGGCCATGTAGCGCGGGTCCTCGCCGGCTTCGAGCGCGGTCGCGAGCCAGTACAGGGCGGCATCGGCATCGCTGCCGCGGATGCTCTTGATGAAGGCGCTGACCACCCCGGAGCGGTCGTAGTCGAGGGTCGCCGACTGAGCCGCCCGGGCGACGTCGCCGGGGTCGAGCACGGCCCGGCCGTCGGCCTCCGCGAGCGAGACGGCCGTCTCCAGGATTCCCAGCAACCGGCGCGCGTCCCCGGACGCGTACCCCACGAGCTGGCGGAGCGCGACCTCCTCGAGCTCCACGCGGCCCGCCAGCCCGCATTCCGGGTCGATCAGGGCGCGGCGGGCGATCTCGCGCAGGTCGGCATCGCCGAGGGCCTCCAGCCTGAAGACGCGGAGGCGCGAGAGGAGTGGCCGCGTGATCCCGCCACCGAAGGGCGCCTCCGTGGTGGCACCCACGAGGACGATCGTCCCCGCCTCGACGTGCGGGAGCAGGGCGTCCTGCTGTGACTTGGAGTAGCGGTGGATCTCGTCCAGGAGGACGACCGTCGTCGTGGCGCGGAATGCGGCCTCGCTGCGGGCCTCGGCGACGACGTCGCGGAGGGCCGCCACCCCGTCCATGGTCGTGTTCAGGGCCTGGAACCGGGCCCCCACCGCCTCGGCGAGAAGCCTTCCGATGGTCGTCTTGCCCGACCCCGGCGGGCCCCACAGCAGCATCGACGGCAACCGTCCGGACTCGACGAGCCGTCGCAGCGGAGCGCCCGCGCCGAGCAGGTGCCCCTGCCCGACCACCTCGTCGATGGACCGCGGCCGCATCCGCGCGGCGAGTGGCGTCATCTCGGCGGGGGGCGCGAAGAGTGGATCGGGGGCCCGGCCGGCCGGGCGTCGTGGGGGCACCGGATCATGGTACGCGGCGGCACCGCGGAGGTCCGCGTCTGCCCGATCCGGCGCCGGGCTTCTTTGCGCGCCCCGGTCCGGCGACGACCCGGCGTCGGTCGTTGCGCGCCCGGTCCGGCGACCATCGTCGCCTTCAGCGGCTCACGGCTCCAGCTCGATGAGGCGTTCGCCGCGCAGCCCGCGAGGCACGAGGACCGCCAGCGGCCGCCGGTCGAAGGTCGCCACGCGTCGCACGCCGAGGCGGACCGCGGCGGCGACGAGCAGGGCGTCCGTCAGCCGCGGCCGGTGCTCCGACGCCGCGCGCATGAGGCTGCCGGCAGCCTCGACGTCGGACTCCGTGGGAGCCACGATCCTCACGGCGCCGGACGTCACGGACTCGAGGAGCGCCAGCGTCGCGGCGAGGCCCAGCTCGCGCTGCAGGACGTGGTCCGCCTCCGCCAGGGTCAGGGCGGCGACGAGGAGTGGCTCGTCCACGCCCGCGAACCAGGTACGGGCCGCCTCGTGGTTCAGGTCGGCCGTGTCGGCCGCCGCCACGATCGCCGAGGCGTCGAGAAGGATCGCCACCGGCCTAGCCAGCGTCTCCGCGCCGACGAACGCCCAACTCTCGCGAGGCGATGCGCCTGGCATCGAGCGACAGGCGGCCGTGGGTGCTGCGTCCCACGGCGACGAAGGCAAGCTCGGGCGTGGTTGCGTTGGCCGCGAGATACGCCTCGAGAGCCGACGTGATGACAGCCGTCTTCGTCGTGCGCGCGAGCCGCGCATGGCGGTCGAGCCGGTCGAGAAGGTCCGGGTCGGCCAGGAGCGTCGTCCGCTTGAGCTTCGCCATATGTGGTCATATATACCACGATGGACGTCCCGGCGGCGCTCCCCTACCCTTCAATCCGATCGCCCTCCGGTGAGTCGCGCCAACGCCGAGTCCGGCCGTCAGCAGGCCCGGCCATCGAAGCCAGCAAGGAGGCCGTTGCCGTGCCCCGTTTCGAGCAGAACCTCAGGATCCCCGGGCCCACCGCCCTGCCGCCCAGCGTGATGGCGGCGGGCAGCCGCCAGATGATCAACCACCGCGGTCCCGAGTTCGCGTCCCTGGTGGAGCGGATCGTCGAGCGGATGCGCCCCTTCTTCGGCACTCGTGCCGACATCCTCCTCCTCACCGCAGCCGGCTCGGGCGCCCTCGAGGCCGCCGTCGTCAACGTCCTCTCGCCGGGCGACAGGGTCATGGCGGTGACGGTGGGCGCCTTCGGCGATCGATTCGCCAGGGTCGCCGAGGTCTACGGCGCCGACGTCCGCAGGCTCGAGTTCGAGTGGGGCCGGGCGGCGACCCCGGCCGCCCTCCGCGCGGCGCTCCTCGAAGAACCTGCGGTCAAGGCCGTCCTCCTGACCCACAACGAGACCTCGACCGGGATCACCAACCCGATCCCCGGGCTCGCCGCCGTGGTCCACGAGGTCACCCCGGACGCGCTCATCCTCGTGGACGCCATCAGCGCCCTCGGCGCCGTCCCCTTCGAGATGGACGCCTGGGGCCTCGACCTGGTGGTCACCGGCTCCCAGAAGGCCTGGATGGCGGCGCCCGGCATGGCCTTCGCGGCCGTCGCCGACCGGGCCTGGGCGGCGATGGAGACTGCCCGCATGCCGCGCTTCTACTTCGACCTCAGGCGTGCTCGTGAGAGCGCCGCGTCGGGCCAGACACCCTGGACGCCCGCGGTCGCCGTGATGTACCAGGTCGACGAAGGCCTGCGCCTGATGGAGGAGGAGACGCCCGCGGGTGTCTTCGCTCGCCACGCGGCCTGCGCCGCGGCAGCTCGCGCCGGCCTGGCTGCGCTCGGGTTCGCGCTCCTCGCCGACCCGGCCCACGCATCCCAGACGGTCACGGCGGCCTGGGTCCCCGACGACCTCGACTGGAAGGCATTCAACGCCGAGCTCAAGAAGCGCGGCCTCGTCATCGCCGGCGGCCAGGGCAAGCTGAAGGGGCGGATCTTCCGCATCGGGCACCTTGGCTCGGTCGAGGTCGAGCAGATCCTCGGCGCCGTCGCCGGTCATCGAGGAGGCGTGCCTGCGGGTGGGTCGCCGGGTCGAGCCCGGGGCGGCCGTTGCCGCCGCCCAGCGGGCGGCCCTGGCCGCGGCGGGAGCGCCTGTACCGGGCGTGGCCGGGGCCGCAGCCGTCGCCGTGGAGGCCCGGGCATGAAGATCCTCGTCGCCGAACCGCTCGCCCCCACCGGCGTCGAGCTCCTGCGCCAGCACCACGAGGTCGACGAGCGGATCGGGCTCAGCCCCGAGGAGTACCGGGCAATCCTGCCCGAGTACGATGCGCTGCTCGTCCGGAGCCAGGTCAAGGTCGACGCCGCGATGATCGCGGCCGGCACGCGCCTGTCCGTGATCGGCCGGGCCGGCGTTGGCGTCGACAACGTCGACCTCGATGCGGCCACCCGCGCCGGGATCACGGTTGTCAACGCGCCGACCGGGAACACGATCGCGGCCGCCGAACACACGATTGCCCTCATGTTCGCCCTCGCTCGCCGGGTCGCGGCCGCGGACGCGTCGGTGCGCCGCGGCGAGTGGAAGCGCAGCGCGTTCACCGGCGTCGAGCTCCGGGGCAAGGTCCTCGGCATCGTCGGGCTCGGCAAGATCGGCGGCGCCATCGCCGACCGGGCGCGGGCCATGGAGATGACCGTCCTCGGCAGCGACCCGTACGTCACGGTCGAGGCCGCGGGCAACCACGGCATCGAGCTCGTGCCGTTCGAGGAGCTCCTCGAGCGAAGCGACGTCGTCACCCTCCACGTTCCCAAGACGAAGGCCACGGCCGGCATGCTGGGCGCGGCCCAGCTGGCCCGCATGAAGCCGACGGCCTTCGTCCTCAACGTCGCGCGGGGCGGCGTGGTGGACGAGGCGGCGCTCGCCGCGGCGCTCGCCGACGGGCACGATCGCCGGCGCCGGCATCGACGTCTACTCGAGCGAGCCGCCGGCCGCGGACAATCCCGCTCCTCGGAGCCCCCAACACGGTCCTCACGCCGCACCTCGGCGCCTCGACGGCGGAGGCCCAGGTGGCGGTCGCCGAGGAGGCGTCGCAGCAGGTCCTCGAGGTCCTCGACGGGCGCCCTGCGCGCTATGCCGTCAACGCTCCGCTCCTCACCCCCGAGACCGCCCGGGCGATCGCGCCATACCTGCCCCTGGCCGAGACCCTGGGGCGCTTCTTCGCCCAGTTCTCGCGGGGCGGCACGCAGACGGTGACCCTCGAGGTCGCCGGCGAGCTGGCCGAGCACGACGTGACGCCCCTCCAGGCCGCCGTCCTGCGTGGCCTGCTCCAGGACGCCACCAACGAACGCGTCAACCTCGTCAACGCGAGCATGCTGGCCAAGAGCCGGGGGATCACGATCGTCGAGAGCCGGACACCCGACGCGGGTCCATTCGCGACCCTCGTGACCATCTCGGGCGACGCGGCCGACGGCACGCGCCGGACGATTGCCGGCACGCTGGCCAACGGCGAGCCGCGCTTCGTCAGGCTCGACGACTACTGGCTCGACGTGGCCCCCGCCCCCTGGATGCTCATCTCGATGCACACCGACCGGCCCGGGATGATCGGCCGGGTCGGGAGCCTGCTCGGCGCCGCCGACGTGAACATCAGCGCCATGCACCTCGGGCGCTCGGCTCCCCGCAGCGACGCCGTCATGTTCCTCGCTCTCGACGACCCGGTCCCGCCGGAGACCGAGGTGGCCATCCGCGCGATCGACGGGGTCCTCGACCAGTGGGTCATCGACCTCGAGCCCGCCGAGTGATCGCCGGCCGGACTGCTTCGGCGGCGCAGCCACTGGCCGTCCCGCCGGATCTCGCCGCGACGCTCGTGTTCGTGCGCCATGGCCAGTCCGTCTGGCTGGCCGAAGGGCGCTTCCAGGGGCGTGCCGACACGCCGCTCTCCGCCCTCGGCCGCCGGCAGGCGGAGCTTGCCGGAGCCCGCCTCGCGGCGCCCCATGAGCCTCCGCGCCTTCCGGTTCCGGCGGGCGATCCCGTCGAGATCGCCCATTCGCCCCTGGCCCGCACGACCGAGACCGCCGAGGCGGTCGCCGCGGCGTACCCCGCCGCGGGACGCGAGCGCCCGCCGCTGCGCCCCGAGATCGGGCTGGTGGAGATCGACCAGGGCGCGTGGGAGGGGCTCCTCCAGCGTGAAGTCGAGGAGCGCTATCCGGACGAGATCGCCGGCTGGCGGCGCGACCCGGTGGGGGTCCATGCGCCCGGAGGCGAGTCCCTCGCCGAGGTCGACGTCCGCGTCCGGGGTGCCATCGGGCGCGTCCTCGCGACGCTCTCCTCCGCGGCCGGGCCCGCAGCGGCGGGGACGCCGTCCTACTACGACCCGCACACCGGTCCGTGGGCGATCCTGGTTGGCCACGACGGCGCGTTCAAGGTGGCCCTGATGGCCCTGCTCGGCCTGCCCCTCGATCGCTTCTGGACCTTCACCCAGACGACGACCGGGATCGCCGTCGTCGACATCCGCAACGGACGGGCGATCCTTCGCGCCTGGAACCGGACCGAGCACCTTGCCGCGCTCGAGATCGAGTCCGGCGAGGCGGCACGCGCCGAGGAGGAGGCCGCGGCCGACCGCGCCCGGAGCGGGGCCCTGTAGGCCCTCGCGAGGGGCGCTGCAGGCACGCCGCGAGTGGCGGGATGTCGGCCCTCGCGAGAGGCGATGCGGCCAGGCCCCGAGCGGGACGCTCGCGGCGCATGATCCATCTGCCACGTGGAGATGACGGGAGCCCCATCGACGATGCACGACGCGGCCCCGGGGTTGGTGGAGCCTGGCGCGGCCCCCGAGGCCCGGCCAACGGCGCCACTCCCCAACCGCGAGCTCGTCCGCATCTCCTTGTACTGGCTCGGGCTGTCGTCGATCTTCGCCGGCCTGAGCACGATCCTCGCCGGTCGCCTGGAGTTCAGTGGCCTCGTCGACCAGCACGATGCGGGACGTGCCCTCTTTGCCGTCTCGATCAGCGGCGCGGTCATCGCTGTGGTCGTCCAGCCGACCATCGGCACGATCTCCGACTACACGATGAGCCGCTGGGGCCGGCGCAAGCCGTACATCTTCATCGGGTCGCTGCTGGACCTCGCATTCCTCATCGGCATCGCCGGGAGCAACACCCTTCTGGCGATCGGGGCCTTCGTCGCCCTCTTGCAGTTCAGTTCCAATTTCGCCCAGGGCCCGTTCCAGGGCTACGTGCCCGACCTCGTGCCGAGTCGCCAGGTCGGGACGGCGAGCGCCCTGGTCGGCCTGATGCAGGTGCTCGGCGCCGTATCGGGGTTCATCGTCGGCGCCATCGCGGTCGCGACCCACGGCTACGCCGCCGGGCTGGTGGCGCTCGGCTGCCTGGAAGTCGCCACGATGCTCGCGGTCGTCATCCGCGTCCGCGAAGGCGCTCCCGCAAAGGTCCGCGGCACGCGCACGTGGCGCGCGATCGCGGCCGAGGCGTGGGGGACGGACATCCTCGCGGAGCACAGCTTCGTGTGGCTCGTCGCCTCGCGCCTGGCGATCCTGACCGGGGGTGCCGTCCTCATCTCACTCGCCGTCTTCTACCTCGCCCGCTCGATGGCCCTCGACGAGAGGAGCACGGGGCTGGTGGAGATCCCGCTGGTTGCGCTGGTGGCGCTCGGAACGGTCCTGTCGGTCGTGCCCGCGGCCCGGATCTCCGATCGAATTGGGCGCAAGCGGGTCATCTGGGCCAGCTGCGCCGTCGGCGCCGCCGGGGTTGCGATCGTCGCTGCTGCGCCGGTCCTCTCGATCGCCTTCGTCGGGGCGCTCCTGTACGGCGTCTCGGCCGGGACGTTCGTGGCGGTCGACTGGGCGCTCATGACCGACATCATCCCGAAGGCGTCCTCGGGCCGGTACATGGGCATCTCCAACGTCGCCACCGCTTCGGCCGGGGTCCTCGCGGTGGCCGGCGGCGGCACGCTCATAGACCTGGTGGGTGGTGGGAACGGGCCGCGCGCGGCGCTCTGGCTGGCCGTCGGGCTCTTCGGCCTCGGTGCACTTCTCCTGCGGCCCGTCGACGAGCGGCGCCGAGAGGAGCCGCCCGGCGCCCCTATGGACGCGGCCGGCCGGGACGCCTGAAGGCGAGGCGCAGTAGCGCGACCCGGAGCCGGCGCTGTGCCGCACCGAGCGCCGTGAGTCGTTCTGGAGAAAGGATCCGCCGGCCGTACGCCGTCTCCACCGTCGAGCGCGCGACGAGCTGAAGCTCCGGCCGTGCGGAGGGCACGGCCTCGGACAGCGAACCGAGGTACTCGTAGACCGTCTGCGTCGGCCGACGGGGGTGACCGAGGCGACCGGCGAGTCCGGCAACTGTCCGGTAGACCACGTCCGGCCGCACCGGCCTCGAGAGCCGGCGGCGGAACCACGCCACGCCAACCACGAGGAGAAGGGCAAGGACGGGCAGCAGGACCAGGATGACCGACCCGACGCCCGGCGTGGTCGGCGGCGTCGTGCTCGCTCCAGTGGCCCCCGTCGCCTCGCTCGGCCCGGGACGGCGGCTCGGCAGCGGCGAGTTGGCGGCGCCGCTGCCGCCCGGCACCGGGGTGCCGACCACCGGCCCGGGCGGGATCTTCTGGGGCTCGCCCACCGACGCCGTCGGGTCGAAGTCGACCCAGCCGTAGCCCGGGAAGTAGGCCTCCACCCAGGCGTGGCGCTGCTCGTTGCGGATCGTCTCGGTTCCCGACGCGTCGCGCAGGGCCGGGAGGTACCCCTGCACGAAGCGGGCCGGGATTCCCTCGAGGCGGAGCATCACGACCATCGTCGTGGCGAAGTGCTGGCAGAAGCCCTTCTTCGAGACGGCGAAGCAGTCGGCGACGCCGCGCCCACCGCAGTTCACGTCGAGGACGTTCTGCTGGTACTGGAAGCCGTTGGCGGGGTCGCCGAGGTAGCTCTCGATGGCGCGCGCCGTGTCGTAGGGGGTCGTCGGCCTGGCCGCGGTCAGGATCGTCGAGAGGAGCTTTCGCACGTCGGCACCCGCGGTCCCGGGCTGGAGGTCGGTGTAGATCGCCTTGATCCCGGCCGGATAGTCGGTGCCGGCCGCGCGCAGCCGGTTCTCCGTCAGCGCCCCGGCGACCGAAGCGTCGAGGACGGGGACGCTCGGCGGTGGCGCGATAGGAGCGAGCCCCGTCCACCCGGGTCTCGCCGTAGAACTGCTCGCCTACGAGGGTCACCCGCGAGGGCCTGTCGACGGTCGCGGGGAGGCCGGGCGCGACGAGAAGGCCGGGATCGCCGCCGACGCCCGAGACGAGGTAGCTGACCGTGCGAGTGGCCACCTTCTGGGTCGGGACCTCGGCGGTTCCGTCGAGCAACGCCTGGCCCGCCGCCCGGTCGAGGACGACCGAGCTCGTGCGGCTCCACAGGTTCCCGACGAGCTTGTCGTAGGCCACGGCACGCCACTTCGCCTGGGGGGCGCCGGAGTCCACCTGGATCGTCAGGACCGGCGTGTTGTTGGATATCCACTGGCCCTCGATGCTGACCGTGGGCCCGAACGTCGCGGCCCCGAACGCCGTGCCCGGCCCGCCGGACGGGAAGAAGCGGGACAGCTGTGTCCCGATGTCGACGAATCGCTGGTCGAGGCCCTGCCATGACCCGGCGAGGGGGGCCGACGAAGCGAAGCGGGTGAGCACCAGGCTCCCGAGCAGGGCCAGCGCCACGAACGCGATGCCGGCGCGCAGGGAGAGGCCGACGGCATCACCGACATCGGCGATCCGGTGGCGCGTCCACGCCCGCTGCTCGTCCGCGACGTGGAAGCGGACGAGGAACAGGAGCGCCGCGAGCGTGTAGAGGACGAGCACGGTGAACTGGTCGAGGATGGTGATCGAGACGTTGAGGACCAGGATCGTGCCCGGCAGCACCACCGCGGCGAGGGGACGGTGGTGGGCGAATGCGGTGTAGCCGGCGAACTGCCCCGTCGCCCACACGATGATCCCGAGGACGAGCAGATAGTGGGCCGTCTCGTGCGTGGTCGGCAGGCCGGCGATGAGCAGGTCGTCGACGGCCTGCCAGACGGCATCGGCCGTCAGCCGGATCATCCCGGGGAGATCCCCCTTCACGTCGACCTCGCTGCCGACCACGTAGATGAGGAAGGCGACGGCGGCCAGCGCCGCGAGGCCATGGCCGACGAGCCGCCCGCGCCCAAGCCTGGCGGCCGCATACCCGGAGACGCAGCCGAGGGCTCCCGCCCAGCCCAGGAAGTCCGTGTTCGACTGGTCGCCCAGGACCCAGTGGGAATTGTCGATCGCCCAACCCACGAGGCCGCACATCACGACGAGCAGGACGAGGCTCGTCCAGCCCTCCGGCGGGCGCCAGCGCCCTGCGCCGCACCGGGCCCTGCCAGGTCGTGAAGCTGGCGCCGAGGTTGGAGGGTGTCGTGGTGGCGCTCATCCGACGAGCACCTCGCCGAGTGGGACGCCGGGCGGCACCGCGTGGGTCCGGATGTCGAACTCGGCGACCTGGCGGCGCGCGTTGCGGGCCGCCGTCTCGCGGACGGCGATGGCGTCGGCGACGGACGGGTCCGCCAGGCTCCCGTCGACCCCGGCGGCGTGCCGGGCGAAGACGGCCGGATCGAGCCAGATCACCTGGCAGCCGATGCCGCGCGGCCGGAGCGTCGCCAGCGGTCGCACCCAGCCCGGCTCCGTGGATGCCGTGACCACGATCGCCGACATGCCCCGCCGGAGGAGCGGCAGGCCTGCGACAAGGGCCTCGGCGAGGGGCGTTGAGCCGTCCCCGTCGACCGCGGCGAGGAGCTGCAGGATCTTCTGGCGCTGGCGTGGCCCACGATCGGGCGGCAGGCTGGTGACGCGGCCACCGGTCGTGGTCAGCGCCACGGAGCGGTTCTCCGAGAGGGCGTGCTCGGCGATCGCTGCCGCCACGCGCACGCCGACCTCGACGGTCCCGTCGTCGTCCGAGCCGACCTGCGTCGCGCGGTTGAGGTCGAGGAAGATCCAGACGTCGGCGGTCTGCTCCAGGTCGAACTCCTTGACCTGGATCTCCCCCATTCGCGCCGTCGACGGCCAGTGGATCCGGTTGAAGCTGTCACCGGGCGCGTATGGGCGGATCGAGGTCGCGAGTGGTGTCGCCTGCTGCGTGCGCTCCGGCGTGGAGCGGCTCCCCTCCAGGCTCATCGCCTGGAGGCGCCAGCGCGGGATCGGCTCCAGGCGCGGATACACGACGAGCGTCAGCCCGTGGCCCACGCCGGCGCTGGCCTCGAAGAAGCCGAAAGGATCGCCGGTGCGGATCTGGAGCGGGTCCACGCGGAAGTGACCCCTCCGCCCGAGCGGCACCTTCGCGATCCACGACCGCTCACCGCGCGAGCCGAGCGAGATGACCCGACCCGGGAGTGGCACCGGCAGGGTCGACGGATTGTGGACCTCCAGCCAGAGCTTGGGGATCCGGCTCGTGCTGCGGAGTGTGTAGGTGGCCCGCAGGACCTCGCCGACGTGCGCCTGCAGCTGGCTGACGGCGTAGCCCGCCTCGAGGTCGCCCAGCCCGGTTCGGGTCACCAGGTAGCTGCCGCCCAGGACGGCGAGGCCGAGGTAGACCAGGAAGAAGAGGAAGGGCGCGCCGGAGCTGAACGCCGCGAGGACGAGGACCGTCGCGACGAGCAGGAACGGGAGACGGCGCAGGAGGTGCAGGGCGAGGCCTCTCTCTGGCGGATCCCGGGTCCCTAGCGGGCCCGCGTCTCCTCGGGCTCACCAAGGTGCGGCCCCCCGGTGCGGGCCGGGGCATCGACCGGGACCGTCTCGAGCAATTCACGCACCACCGTCTCGGCGTCGACCTCGCGGATCGACGAGCTCGTGCGGATGATGAGCCGGTGCGCGAGGGCCGGCCCGGCGAGCGCCTTGACGTCGTCGGGGATCACATAGTCCCGGCCCAGCAGGGCGGCGCGCGCCTGGCCCGCGCGGTAGAGGGCGATGCTGCCGCGCGGCGACGCGCCCAGGTAGACGTCGGGGTGGGTGCGGGTCGCGTTGACCAGGCGGACGATGTACTCCGAGACGCTCGTCTCGACGTAGGTCTCGCGAACCGCCGCCTGCATCTCCCGCAGCTCGGTGACCGAGCAGACCTCGGTGAGGGCGTCGAGGGGATGGACCCGTTTCTGCTCGTCGAGGATGACGATCTCCTCGGTGGGGGTCGGGTATCCCATCCGCAGGCGCAGCATGAACCGGTCAAGCTGAGCCTCGGGGAGGGCGAACGTCCCCTCGTATTCGATCGGGTTCTGGGTCGCGATCACCAGGAACGGGTCGGGCATCTGGTGGCTGATGCCGTCGATCGTCGCCTGGCGCTCCTCCATGCACTCGAGGAGGGCCGACTGGGTCTTGGGAGTCGCGCGGTTGATCTCGTCGGAGAGGACGACCTGGCTCATGATCGGGCCGGGCCGGAACTCGAACTCCTGGGTCTTCTGGTTGTAGATGGACAGGCCGGTCACGTCCGACGGGAGCAGGTCGGGTGTGAACTGGATCCGCCGGAAGGTGCAGCCGAGGCTGCGGGCAATGGCCTTCGCCAGCACGGTCTTGCCGGTCCCAGGGACATCCTCGATGAGGAGGTGGCCCCGGCACAGGAGCGCGACGAGCGCCAGCTGAACCTCGTGGTGCTTGCCCACGATCACGCGCTCGACGTTGGCGACGACCCGTTCGCCGGACTCCTGGATCTTCGTCATCACGGCTCCTCATGGCGCGGCACCGGCCGACCCATGGCAGGCCCCGTTGCCCCCCGCCCGCGGTGCACCGCTGTGGCGATCGCGGGTTCGGAGATAGTACGTCCGATCCGCCGGGGTGGTTCGTGTCGTCGCCGGCGCGCCGACGGGATCCTGCCTCGCAATCAGCCGCGGACCAGCGTGCGCAGCCCGGCCCAGGCAGTCATGAGCGCGCCGACGGCCGCCATCAGGCCCAGGAACGCCTCCCCGGAGGCGAACGACGCGGCGGCCACGGCCCCGAACACGAGCGCCAGCACGAGGGCGATGGCGCCCATCCCGATCCGCTCGACGAGCGGTCGGCCGCCCGGCGTGGGAGCAGGTGTCGCGGGCCCCGGATCGCTCACGGCCTGGCCGCGAAGTAGGCCCGCAGCATCTGGCCGGCCAGCGGTGAAGCACGCTCGCCGCCGCGCCCACCCTGCTCCACGAGAACGGCGATCGCCACGGTCGGTGCCGCGGCCGGGGCGAAGCCGATGAACCACGAGTGGGGCTCACCCGTCCCTCCCAGCTGGGCGGTCCCCGACTTGCCCGCAACCGGCACCCCGGGCACCTGCGCCCCGTCGGTGAAGAGGCGTCCCCACGTCCCCTCCACTGCCCGTGTCATCGCGCCGGTGATGAGGGCGTCCTTCCCGGCGTCGATGACCTGGCCCAGCGAACGAGAAGGGACCGGCGTGGCGCGCCCCTGCCGGTCGACGGTCGCCGTGACCAGGCGCGGCTCCATGAGCACGCCCCCGTTGGCGACCGCTCCCGCCACGAGGGCCATCTGGAGCGGGGTCGCCAGCACCTCACCCTGCCCGTAGGCGGCGTTGGCGAGCTCGACGTCGTCCTGGAACCCGCCCGGCAGCGACCCTCCGCCGTTGGTGAGCTGGGACACTGCCGTCGGCAGGTCGAACGGGATCGGCGCGCCGAACCCCAGCCGCCGGGCGAAGGCGTCCAGGTTCCCGCCGCCGGTCTGCAGGCCCGCCAGGGCGTACCAGATGTTGCACGAGACCTCCGTCGCCCCGCCGAAGTCGAGAGCCGTGCTCCCGGTGAAGGGATGGTGGCCGTCCTTGATCGTGAAGCCGTCGACGACGAGGCCCGTCTTCTCCGATCCCGGCTGCTGGGGGAAGGTCGTGGTCGAAGCCACCGAGCCGCTGCCGAGCCCGGCGATCGCGGTGACGATCTTGAAGACGGAGCCCGGCACATAGCGCCCCTGGATGGCACGGTCCAGCAGCGGCGAGTCCTTCGCGGCGCGGAGCGCGCCCCAGGTCGCCTCCGCGGTCGCAGGATCAGCGAGCGCGGAGGCGTCGAAGGTCGGCGTCGACGCCATCGCCAGGACCTCCCCGGTCCGCGGGTCGAGCATCACGACCGACCCCCGGTCGTGGCCGAGGAGGCGCACGGCGAGCTGCTGGAGGGGCAGGGAGAGCGAGGTGCGCAGGTCGAGGCGGCGGTCGGCGGGCGGCAGGAACTTGGCGATGGCGCGGGAGAGCGGGTCGCCGCCGCCGGTGCCGGTCAGCTCCGCGCCGTACGCCAGCTCCAGGCCCGAGGCGCCGTACTGGGCCGAGGCGTAGCCGACCGGGTGGCTGATCGAGTCGTCGGCATAGACGCGGTACGAGGTGCCGTCCTTTGCTGTGCGGCTCGACGCCAGCACCCGGCCGCCCCGGTCGAGGATCCTGCCCCGCGGCGCACCCCGCGATGCCGCCAGGACGCCCGCGTCCGTCGGCGATGAAGCCAGCTCGTCGGCACGCAACACCTGCCAGTACGACGCGCCCGCAGCGACGATCCCGAATGCCAGGACGAGTGCCACCGCCAGCCCGCCGACGCGGCTCGCGACGGGCGGCTGGGGACCCATCAGCGCCTCCGCCCGGGCGCCGGCCCGCGGGCGCGGCGCAGCCGGCCGAAGCGCGAAGGGCGGGGCGGCGCCAGGGGAACCGGCCCCTTGTCCGAGAGCGCGAGGAGCATGCCGACCACGAGCGCGTTGGCGAGCAGGGACGAGCCACCGTAGCTGATGAACGGGAGCGTGATGCCGGTCAGCGGGATCAGCTTGAGGTTGCCGCCGGCGATGATGGCGGCCTGCACACCGAGAATGAGCGCGAGGCCCGCGGCCAGGAACGCCCTGAAGTCGTCGCGGGCCGCCGCGGCCACCCTGAAACCCCGGGCGACGATCACCAGGTACGCGGCGAGGACGGCCATCACGCCCGTCATTCCCAGCTCCTCCCCGATCGCCGCCAGCGGGAAGTCGGTGTGCACGGCCGGCACCGGGATCCTGCCGGCGATCTCCGGCAGGCCGGCCCCCAGGCCGGTTCCCAGCAGGCCTCCGCGCGCGAACGCATGGAGCGCCTGGATGACCTGGTAGCCGTCGCCCAGCGGGTCGGACCACGGGTCCAGCCAGATCGCGACGCGCTGCTGGACCACCGGGAAGAGAGCCGCCAGGAGCGCGAACCCGGCGACGAACAGGAGCAGCCCGACGACGACGTCGGTCCGGCGGCCCGTGGCCAGGAAGAGGAGGGCCAGGAAGACAGCGTAGAAGAGCAGTGCCGCCCCGAGGTCGCGCTGGATGACGACGATCCCGAGCGCGAGGAGCAGCATGGCGCCGATCGGGGCAAGGTACGGCAGCGGCGGAACCGAGATCGGGCCGGCGATGCGGACGCGGGCGTCGGCAAGAAGGACCCGGTTCTCCGCCAGGTAGGCAGCGAAGAAGACCACCAGGATCACCTTGAGGAGCTCCGACGGCTGGCCGCTCAGGGGCCCGATCGAGAGCGTGAGCCGCGACCCGTTGACGTCCGTCCCGAAGACGAACGTGAGCAGGAGCAGCGCCGATCCCAGCTGCCGCCCACGTGTACTTGTAGAGGCGGAGGTAGCGATCCGACCTGAACGCCACCGCCACCGTGGTGGCCACCGCGAGGGCGAGACCGAGCCACACGAGCTGCAGGTCGCCGAGCCCCATCGTCCACGGCCCGATCTGCTGCTGGACGAGATCCTGGGGGAGGCGCTCCATCAGGAGCAGCCCGATCCCTCCCAGGAAGGCCGCGGCGGGGAGGATGACCTCGTCGATGCGCCGTCCGGCCAGGACGAGGACCCCGTGGGCCGCCAGGAGTCCTCCCGCGAAGAGGGCCAGTGCCCGTCCGTCGGCCGGCTCCAGCCGCCCCGTGCGAAGGAGCCCGAGCGACAGGCTGCCGGCCGCGAGCGCCAGGACGACCGCGATCAGCAGGAGCAGCTCGCGCCGCCGGGCGCGCGGCCGCGGGAAGCGCGGGAGCGCGACGGTGGTTGGCCCCGCGGCCAGGCTCGTCACCCTCGCCCGCGCTCGAGGCGAAGACGGACCTCGCCGATCTGGATCTCGTCTCCGTATCCGAGCGGCGTGACGCCCGCCACCGGCGCTCCCGAGAGCAAGGTCCCGTTCGTGCTGCCGAGGTCCTCGAGATACCAGGCCGAGCCGCGGAACGTGAGCACCGCGTGCTGGGCCGACGCGTACGGGTCATCGAGGACGACACTGCAGCCGAGGTCGCGTCCCAGCGTCGTCACCGCGTCAAGAGCCAGCACCGAGCCGAGAGGTGGCTGCCCCCCCGACGCCGTGACCACGAGCCGTCCGACAACCGCCGCGCGCTCGCGGGACGCCGCCCGGACGTCGCGCACCAGCGTCCGCGCCATCAGGCCGAGCGCCAGCCAGAGCAGCGCCAGGAAGGCGAGGCGGACCGTCCACAGGAGAACGTTGAGGCCGGCGTCCGTCACGCGCCGCCCTCGCCAGCGGGGGGCACGATCTCGAGCCGGGTGCTGCCGAGATGGATCGTGTCTCCCGGTCCGACGATCGTCTCGCGAACTGCGCGCCCGTTGACGTGGGTCCCGTTGGTGCTGCCGAGGTCCTCGAGGACCAGTCGACCGCCACGCGGGCCCAGTCGCGCGTGTCGACGCGACACGAGAGGGTCGGCCAGGACGATCCCGGCGTCGGCGCTGCGTCCGATCGTGAGCGGGAGGCCGTCCAGCGGGACGTCCCGCACAGGCGCTCCCGGCCCGTAGACCCGCAGGCAGGTGCCGGGTCGAACGGCAGGAGCCGGCGGATGGACGAGCGTGTGCTCTGGCAGCGGGTCGGGCCCGGGAATGGACCATCCGGCGTCGGCGAAGGCGGCGGTGACCCGGACATCACCCCGCTCGAGGCCGGCCACCCCCAGCAGGGTCACGCTCGGCCGGGCCGGAATCCGGTAGCCGCGCTTGCGGGCGTGCGCCAGGGCGGCCGCGGCAAGGTCGTCCTCGAGGGTCGCCATCCCGCCGAGCCCCGAGGCGTCGGCCGCGCTGATTTCGACCGTGAACCGCGACGGTGCCAGCATCCCGTCCGGTCCGGCTCGCCGAGCCTCGTCGATCGAGCGCTCGAGGCGCCGGACCAGCGTCACTGGCTCCAGCCGCGCCCCGGGAAGGCGTGCGGCCGGGCGCTCGAAGAGCCGCTCCAGGAACCGTTCGAGGGCCGCGAGCGGACGCATGGGCCGGGGCGTGCCTCCGAGAGCGCGGCCAGCGTCGCGGCCGAGGGACGATCGGGCGCGCCGGGGAGTACTCCGGTCCCCGGGGCGATCCGACCCCTACGGTATACTCTCGTGCCCGCGGGCGGGTTCGCGCGACTTGCTCGTGGGCGTTCACACCGGGGGCCGGATGACGGACACCATCACCGAATCGTTCTGCGAGCGCTGCGGCACGCGCTACTCGTTCACACGGGCTGCGCAGCGGGGCGGCACCGGGATCGGGCGCGTCCGGGTCCTGGGACGCGGTCTCAAGAACTATGTCGTGAACGACGGCCTGCCGATGACCGAGGCGATGGCAGCCGCCCGCGACGAGGAGGAGCGTGCCGGTACCTCGCGCCAGCTGGACGCCTTCCACAGGGCCTTCAGCTTCTGCATGACCTGCCGGCAGTACACCTGCGCCAACTGCTGGAACGAGAAGGCCGGAGAGTGCCTGACGTGTGCGCCCGACCTCTCCCGCGAAGTCCTCCCGGCTCCGTTCCCCGACCTGCCCAAGGGGGGTCCCGTCCTGCCTTCCGCCGCGGCGGAAGGCAGTCCGGCCGAGCACGCCGAGTCCTTCGCCTGGCCGCGTGCCGACCTTGATCGCGAGTCGCTGCGAATCGATGCCGCGGCCGAGGTCCCGGACGCTGCGGTCGAGCCGGTTGCGGTCGTCGACGAGACTGATCTCCTGGCCCGGCTCGACGCCGCCGCACTTCCTCCGGCGTCGACGGAGCTCGCGGATCGGCCCGAGCCCGCGCCGGAGCCTGGGCCGCCGACGGAGCTCGCGGTTCGGCCGGATGCGGTGCCGTCCCCGCACGCCGCGGCGGATCTGCTCCTTGGCGAGCTCGAGCCAACCGCCGAACAGGCGCCCGAGGTCCCGGCACAGCCCGGGCGGGCCGAACAGCACGCCGCCGGGCCGGCCTCGCAGCCCGAGCCCACGGAGGAGGAGCTGACCGCGACGGAGCTGGCCGAGATCGAGGGCGCCCTCGCGGCGACCCGGCCCCTCGCCGAGCCCGAAGCGGTCCCGGTGGACTCCGAGGCCATCGTGGCGGAACCGGTAACGGCGGCAACCGCGAAGCCCGAGGAGATCGGCCCGCCGGTCGTGGTCGCCGAACCACTGACCGAGACATCGGCTCCCTCGGCGGCCGCGGGTGAGGCGGCCGAGGCCGGATCGATCGACGCTGCGCTGGTGACCGAGGCTCAGCCGGCGTCGCAGGTCGACCAGGTCGACGTCAGTCGCGGGCAGACTCGAAACCTGCTGCGGCGATTCCGACCGGCCCGCCAGGTCCCGCCACCGTCCACGACCGTGGCCGACGTCACGCCGGCGCCCGTCGTCGCTTCGACGCCTGCCATCGCGCCGCGATCGGCCGTCGCCGCCGTCGAGCTCGCCGCCCACTCTGGCACTGGTGACGCCGCGGAGCCGGCTACGTTCCCCGAGCCCGAAATCGCGGCGGTCGAGCCAGCCGCGGCGGTCGAACCGCGCAGCCGACGTTGAGCCAGGCGCAGCCGACGTTCAGGCAGGCGCAGCCGACGTTGAGCCAGGCGCCGCGGCGGTCGAGCCCGTCGCAGCCGACGCTGAGCCAGTCGCGGCGGTCGAGGCAGGCGCCGCGACGGCCGAGCCGATGCCCGAGCCCGTCGCAGCCGTGGCTGAGCCAGGGCAGCGGCCGCGCCCACCGCGCGGGTCGACTCCATCGAGCAGCCCACCTGGCGCATCGTGGCGCCCGAGTCCGGCGAGAACGTGCCGCCGCGGTGGCCAGACGCTCCAGCCTGGCCCTCTGATGCCTCGCCCGGCGCCCCGGTCCCTCCCGGCCCGGCTGGCGACGCAGCGCCCTGGGCGGCGCGCCTTGCGACTGCCCGCCCCGAGCCATCTGGCATCTGGGCTGCCTCGAGCCAGGAAGTCCTCGGGGCGCCCGGCGCCGGTGCCCCGCGCGCCGGCGCGCCGGCCGTCCAATCATGTGTGAGCTGCGGACTCTCGCTGTCGGCCAACGCGCGCTTCTGCCGCCGCTGTGGGACGCGCCAGGGTTGAGGGGTACGGTCGACACCACGACCGGACGGTGCCGACCATCAACTGGATCAGCGACTAACGGTTGCGCACCGGGGTGTCCGTGTCGAGCGAGCAGGCAGTTCCCCGCGGGCATTTGACTTTGCAGGCCCTCAGAGCCCTGGCATCTCGCGCGTCGGGACGACCGAAACCTGTGCGCGCGCCCGCCGATCGCGCTCGGCGACCCAGGCGGCACCCAGCAACAGCAGCTGGGTGACATAGCCGAGCCAGATCAGGCCAAGGAAGATCGCGCCGAACGCCCCGTACAGCTGAGCCGAGCCGAAGAGGAGCGGGCCGAGCACCGCGAAGAGCGACGTCAGCACGAACGTCGCGAGGGCCGCCCCTGCCGCGGGCAACCAGAGCATCCGCCAGCCGGGCCTGGGCCGTGGGACGACGCGGTAGGCGACCGCGATCAGGCCGAACGTGAGCAGAAGCGAGATCGCGGAGCGAAACGGCTGGCTGGGGGCGCCGACGATGGCGGCGAGGGGCCCCGGCAACGTCACGAGAACGAGCGCGAGCGCAGCCCCGAACGTTCCGGCGGCCACCGCAGCAACCGACACCACGTCACGGACCGGTGTGCGCCCCTCGCCGGAATCCTCGAACACGACACGGAAGGCGCCGTCGACCGCCCGCACGACCGAGCTCGCCGTCCACAGGAGCAGGACGAGACTGACCACCCCGGTCGTGGCGGCGGCGCCGGTAAACCCCTTCAACGCTTCGTCGATGACCGGCCCGAGCGGCGGGAACTGCTGCGCCACGATCGAAACGATCTTGTCCTGGACCGCTGGATCGGTGACGAAGAGGCTGGCGACCGCGAGGACGCCCATGAGCGCGGGCACGAGGGCGAACAAGGCCACGAAGGCCAGGCCCCGGCGCGAGCACCGGGCCGCTCGAGCTCGAGTAGCGCATGTACACGGCGTGCGCCATGCCGATCCGCGGGACGCCGAGGACACGCGCCACGAGCGGCTCGACGATCGCCACCAGCCGGGTGACGGTTCGCTGGACGAGACCCGGCCGCTCCTCGATCGCGGGGCGCCGGGCGGCTTCGCCGGGCGGCCCCGGCAGAGCCACCCTCAGAGCTCCTCGAAGAGGCCCGGCTGGAGCGCCTCGGCGGCCACGCGACGGCGCGGACGCAGCAGCGCCCGGATCTCGGCACGCCGGACGTAGCGCCGCCCGCCGAGCTTCAGCGTCTGCAGGCGCCCTTCGCGGGCCCATCGACCCAGCGTGCCCGCGCTGACGTGGACGTTGGCGGCCTCCAGTATCCCGGATGCCTCGGCGAGAGAGATCCAGTCGGCTGCGGGGCGGCTCACCTTCGTGGCCTCAGTCCCGGGACCCGGACGCCGCCGGCGAGTCCGATCCGGACGCTCCTCTCGCCCTTGCTGGCGGCTCCCGGGCCCGAGCCGGCGTCGGACCCGCGGGAATCGCCACCCGGGCCTTCGCCTCGCTCACCGCCGGATGACTTGCCCGCGGGCTCCCCGGGGCTGCTCGCGCGGTCGGACCCCTTCGTGCCGTCCTTCTTCGTTGGTGCGCCCGCGTAGCGCCGGTCCACCTTCGCCCAGCCGCTGCCCTTGAAGACGATGGTGGGCGGTGCGAATGCCCGGTTCACGGGACCGCCGCATTCCGGACACACGTGGGGCCCCGACTCGTTGAGACCGCGCAACACCTCGAAGCGGTGGCCGCAGGAGGTGCAGACGTAGTCGTAGATCGGCACGTCGCCAGGCCGTCGTCGCTCAGCCGCGCAGGAGGCGCATGCCGCATTTCGGGCAGTAGAAGGCCCGTTCGTGCGCCGACGCGAACCCGCAGTGGGCACACACCAGACCACCCCGCCCCGCAGCGGGGACCGGTCGATCCGGCGGGGCGATCCCCATCGCGTACTGGTTCGCAAGGATGTTCTGAAAGAGACCACCCAGGATCCGCGCGCCGATCCGGTCGGTGTCGCCGCGGACGCCGCGTCCGCCCCATCCGACAACGGCCCGGACCAGCATGTCGCCGGTCCCCTCGTCCCAGTGCGATGCGACCCCTCCCACGATCCCGCTGTAGTCGGGGTACCCGGAGGTGTCGATCTCGCCGTCGAGGAGCGCCACCGCCAGGGTGTCGAACGCCAGGTCGATCGCATCCAGCGACTCGAGGACGTAGATGGCGTGGCGGGTGATCGTCCCGTGCGCGTGGTGGGCGTTGACCCACTGCATCGCCTCCGACGACCGGATGATCGACGGCGAAGCCTCGCTGAACTCGATCGGCAGGGGTTCGACGACCTCGATCTCGCTGCGCGCCATCCCCGCGAGCATGGACGGCAGCTCGGCCATGGCGCGCGGCCCGGCCTTGAGGCGGACTCCTTCGCTGCTCTTGCCGGCGTAGTACAGCTTCAGGATGAACTCCTGCGCCGAGGCATCCTCGGGGACGACGGGCGCGACGGCGGGTGGCGCCTCGTCGTGGCTCTTGCGCTTCAGGAACTCGAGCGGCACGGGACCTCCCTCGGATCGATCGAGGGTAATCCTAGCAGCGCGCTGCCCTCGGCCGGGGTCGCTATCCCCCCAGGCGGGCCCGGAGCTTGCGGGCGCGGTCGGCGAGCTCGGCCTCGCGGGCGCGGGCCCCGGCCACGACGTGCAGCGGGGCCTTGGCGGTGAAGCGCTCGTCGGCGAGCCGCGCCCGGGCGGACGCAAGCTGAGACTCGGCGTCGGCAAGCTCCTTTTCCAGCCGCGCCCGATCGCGGAGCGCGGACTCCGGGTCGACGTCCGACGCGACCGGGCGGACCAGGGCTTCGATGTCGCCCACGACCACCGCCAGCCCACCCGATGCGGCCGCCTCCGCATCGGCGGCGTCCGGAAGGCCGCTCAGCCTGGTCATCGGGCGCGCGCGGGCGAGCCGTTCGAGCGCGGGCCGCAGGATGTCGAAGGTCGGGGCCAGCGATGCCGGGACGCTGACGTCGACCGGCAGCCAGGCGGTCGGTTCGATGTGCGCCTCGCTGCGCGCGTTGCGGATGCTGCGGACGAGGTCGAGGAGCGCTCCCGTCTCCGCCTCGGCCGCGGGATCAGACGGGGACGCCACCGGCCAATCCGCGACGATGAGCAAGCCTGGGTCCGCGGCTCCTCGCGGGAGCTGGCCCCAGATCGCCTCGGTGACGAACGGCATCACCGGGTGCAAGAGGCGCAGGTACGTGTCGAGCGCCTCGACGAGCGACCACCAGGTGGCCTCGCGCTCGGCAGGCTCGAGGGCAGGGTCGGCAAGCCGGACCTTGGCCAGCTCGAGCGCCCAGTCGCAGTACTCGCCCCAGATGGCATCGTAGAGCGTGCCCGTGAGCTGCCCGAAGGCGTGGTCGGCGAGGGCGCGGTCGGCTGCCGTCACCGTCGCCGAGACGCGACTGCGGAGCCAGCGCTCGGCGGGCCCGAGCCGGGCCTGATCCGGGGCTGTGCGCGGGGCATCGTCCGGGATCGACGCCGGGCGTGCCCCGAGAACGAAGCGCGCCGCGTTCCAGAGCTTGTTCGCGAAGTTGCGGGCGTTCTCCAGCTTCTCGGCGCTGAACTTCTGGTCGTTGCCGGGAGCAGCCCCGTGGATCAGCGCGAAGCGGAGCGCGTCGGCGCCCGACTCGTCGATCGCCTCCAGCGGATCGACGACGTTGCCCTTCGTCTTCGACATCTTCTGACCGTACGGGTCGCGGACCAGGCCGGACAGGTAGACGACCTCGAACGGCGCGTCGCCCATCAGGTGGATGCCCAGCATCATCATCCGGGCGACCCAGAAGAAGATGATGTCGTAGGCGGTCTCCATGACGGTGCCCGGGTAGTAGCGGGCGAGGTCGGGAGTCGACTCGGGCCAGCCGAGCGTCGAGAAGGGCCAGAGGCCCGAGCTGAACCAGGTGTCGAAGATGTCCGGGTCCTGGACGAGGTCGGCCGACGGGCGCCCGCAAGCCTCGCACGCGTCGGGGCCGTCGTGTGCCCCGGTCACCGTCACGTGCCCGTCCGGGCAGTACCAGGCCGGGATCCGGTGGCCCCACCAGAGCTGGCGGCTCACGTTCCAGTCGCGGATCTCCGTAAGCCAGTGCTCCCAGACCTTCTCGAACCGTTCGGGGAGGATGACCGTCCGACTCGAGCGCGTCGCGCGCAGCGCCGCCTCTGCCAGCGGAGCCGTGCGAACGAACCACTGCGTCTTGAGGCGCGGCTCCACCACGTCGTGGCTGCGCTGGCAGCGGCCGACGATCATCTCGTGGGACCGGCTGCCGACGAGGTCGCCCGCCGCCTCCAGGTCCGCCAGGATCCGCTGGCGGGCCTCGTACCGATCCAGGCCGGCGTACGAGCCGCCGGCGTCGGAGATGTGGCCGTCGTCGCGCATCACGTCAACGAACGGCAGGCCGTGTCGCTGGCCCGTCGCGTAGTCGTCGCTGTCGTGGGCCGGCGTGATCTTCACGGCGCCGGTGCCGAACGCCGGATCGACCACCGAGTCGGCGATGATCGGGACGACCCGGTCCACGAAGGGGATCCGGACGAAGCGCCCGACGAGGTCGCGGTAGCGGGCGTCGTCCGGGTGCACGGCCACGCCGGTGTCGCCGAGGATCGTCTCGGGGCGCGTCGTGGCGACGCTGATCGATGGTCCGCCAGGTCGGCCGGCCCCCCCGGCATCGACCACGTGGTAGCGGATCGTCCAGAGCGTGCCGGTCTCGGGGGTCGCGATGACCTCGAGGTCCGAGAGGCTCGTGCGACAGCCCGGGCACCAGTTGATCAGCGTCTCGTGGCGGTAGGCGAGGCCATCGTGGTAGAGGCGGAGGAATGCCTCCCGCACGGCACGGCTCGAGACGTCGTCCATCGTGAAGCGCAGCCGGCTCCAGTCGAGGCTCGCGCCCACGCGGCGCTGCTGGCTGACGATGACCTGCCTTGTCTCCTCGATGAACCGCCACATCCGCTCGAGGTAGCGCTCGCGACCCAGGCTGGCGCGGGTCTCGCCGTCGGCGGCGATGATCCGGTCGAGGACGACCTGGGCGGCGATGCTCGCGTGGTCAAGGCCCGGCAGGAAGAGCGCCGGGCGGCCCTGCATCCGGGCATGCCGGATCATCAGGTCCTCCACCGCGCTTCGCTGTGCGTGGCCGAGGTGCAGGCTGCCGGTGACGTTGGGCGGCGGCTGGATGATCACGAACGGCGGCTTGGCCGGGTCCGCACGCGAGCCGGTCCCGTCGGGGGCGAAGACGTCGGCGGCCAGCCAGCGCGCGTAGATGGGCGCCTCGAAGTCGCTGGGACGGTAGGCCTTGGCAAGGCCCGCCGGCGCGGAATCGGCTCCGGGACCCGCGTCCGTCTCGATCCCCGGGCCCGCTGCTGGCGACCGATCGGCTCCGGTCCCTGCGTCCGACATGTGCGTCGCTCCCGTCAAACGAAACGCCCCGCTCGTCCAGCGGACGAACGGGGTCGTGGTGCCACCTGCTGGTTCGGGCTCCGGCGCGGTCCCGCTCATCGCGGGCGCCTGGTCCGGCTCCCCTCCTGGCGCGCTATCGGGCGCCGGCCGCACGGCTCGCGAGCGACGTTCACGCCGGGGTTCCGCGCGGCTCGCACCGTCCCGCGCTCGCTTCGGCCCCTGCCGGCGCTACTCCTCTCGGTCACCGCCGTGAGGGCCGGAGTGTAGCACGCGGCGGGAAGCGGCCCGGCCTCGCAAGCGTCTCGGGCGCCAGCGCGCATCCGCCGGGGCGAGGGGCCCCTAGGCGCTCTCTCCGCGCGCCTCCACCAGCTCCTCCGGGGTGGTCTCGTCGACGCCCTTCGCGACCTCTGCCTCGGTCAGCAGGAGCGGCGGGCGGCCGTCGCGGATCGTCTCCTCGGTGATGATGCACTTACGGACCTCGGTCCGTTCCGGGATGTCGTACATCACCTCGAGAAGCGCCTCCTCGACGATCGTGCGGAGGGCGCGGGCGCCGGTCTTGCGGGCGATCGCGGCGTCGGCGGTGGCGCGGAGGGCGCCGTCCGTGAAGACGAGCTCCACCTTGTCCAGGCCAAGGAAGCGCTGGAACTGCCGCGTGATCGCGTTCTTGGGCTCGGTCAGGACCCGCACAAGGTCGTCGGCGGTGAGGGCGGAGAGCGTCACGACGACCGGCAGGCGCCCGACGAACTCCGGGATGAGCCCGAACTTGAGGAGATCCTCCGGCATGAGGCGATCGAAGATCCGCTGCCGCTCGATCCGGCTCGTGGCCTCGTCGTGGCCGAAGCCGAGCGCCCGTTTCCCCACCCGCTCCTCGATGATCTTCTCGAGCCCGTCGAACGCCCCGCCGCAGATGAACAGGATGTTCGTCGTGTCGATCTGGATGAAGTCCTGGTGGGGGTGCTTCCGCCCGCCCTGCGGCGGCACGTTCGCGACCGTGCCCTCGAGGATCTTCAGCAGCGCCTGCTGCACGCCCTCGCCCGAGACGTCGCGCGTGATCGACGGGTTGTCGGCCTTGCGCGCGATCTTGTCGATCTCGTCGATGTAGATGATCCCGCGCTGGGCGCGGGCGACGTCGAAGTCGGCCGCCTGGATGAGGCGCAGCAGGATGTTCTCGACGTCCTCGCCGACGTAGCCGGCCTCGGTGAGCGACGTCGCATCCGCGATGCAGAACGGCACGTCGAGAACGCGGGCAAGCGTCTGCGCGAGGAGCGTCTTGCCGGAGCCGGTGGGCCCGACCAGCAGGACGTTCGACTTCTGGAGCTCGACGTCGTCGGCCGCCGTGGCGCCCGCGTTGACCCGCTTGTAGTGGTTGTAGACCGCCACCGAGAGCACCTTCTTGGGCTTTTCCTGGCTGATGACGTAGTCGTCGAGGGAGCCCTTGATCTGGCGCGGGGCCGGGAGCTTCGTCGCCGCCTTCTTCTGGCGGGGCTGCTCGAGCAGCTCTTCCTCGATGATCTCCTGGCACAGGTTGATGCACTCGTCGCAGATGTAGACGCCCTGGCCCGCGATGAGCTTGCGGACCTGCTCCTGGCTCTTGCCGCAGAACGAGCAGCGATACGGGACCTTGGGCGTCTTGCCGGTGGTCACGGTCTGGGTCACCCCTCTGCGGCTGTCGGCTGCGCCGGCGCGGCCTAGGCGTCTGCCGGCGCGGGACCCGAGTCTTCGGCCGGCGGGACCTCGCGGGCCGGGTTGCTCGCCGCCGGGAGACCCGGCGACGCCGCCCCGACCTTCTCCGGCGGCGTGTAGATGGCGTCGATGATGCCATACCCCTTGGCCGCCTCGGGGCCCAGAAAGTAATCGCGCTCCGTGTCCTTCACGATCTTCTCGAGCGGCTGGCCCGTGTGGCGGGCCAGGAGCTCGTGATTCGCGTTGACCAGAGTCTCCATCTCCTTGACCTGGATGAAGACGTCGGGTGTGTTGCCCCGGAAACCGCCCGACCCCTGGTGGATCATGATCCGGCTGTGGGGCAGCGCGAAGCGCTTGCCCGGGTGGCCGGCCGCCAGGAGGACCGCCGCCATGCTGGCCGCCATGCCGACGCAGATCGTGCTCACCGGGGCGCGCACGAGCTGCATCGTGTCGTAGATCGCCAGGCCCGACGTGATGACGCCGCCGGGCGAGTTGATGTAGAGGTTGATGTCCTTCTCCGGGTCCTCGGAGTCGAGGAAGAGGAGCTGCGCGATCACGAGGTTGGCGAGGTTGTCCTCGATCTGGTCGCCGAGGAAGATGATCCGTTCCCTGAGCAGGCGCGAGTAGATGTCGTAGGCACGCTCGCCGCGGCTCGACGACTCGATGACCATCGGGACGAGCATCCGGGGACCTCCTGGTGCAGTGCCCTCCCCGGGCGATCGACCCGGCGTGGAGCGCGTTCGATCGAAGTTCGCGGCCCTCACGCCGGCGATACCCCGGTGGCGGGTTCGGGGACGCGGCGACGGGTTCGGACGCGGCGACGGGTTCGGGCGCGGCGCCGTGGTCGTGATCGGCGGGGCTGGCGAGCACCCCCTCCGGCTCGGCCGTGCCGCCCGCCAGGGCCCGGCCGTCGGCCTCGACGTGCGGGATTGCCGGATGCTCGGGGTGGGCCGCCAGCCAGCGGTCGATGATCGTCTCGACGACCCGCGAGCGCCGCAGCGAGCTCCGGATGGCGGCCTGGGCGCGCGGGGTGTCGAAGTAGGCGGCCAGCTTGGGCTGGTCGGCATAGCGGGCCTTCGAGCGGATGATCTCGTCGATGATGTCCCGGTCGGGGACGTCGATCCCCTCCTTCGAGGCGATCTCGCCGAGGACGAGGAGTGTCTTGGCGCGCTCCTCGGCGCCCGGCCGGAACTCCGCGTGCAGCTCCTCCGCGGTCTTGCCGGTGGCCGAGAGGTAAGCCTCCTCGGTGATCCCCTGGCGGGAGAGGGCACCCTTGAGCTCGTCGTGCATCACCTCGACCTCCTCGTCCACGAGGATGTCGGGCAGCTCGACGGTGGCGTTCTTCACGGCGTAGTCGATGATCCGGTCCGCGAAGCCATGGCGGGCCCGGTCGAGGGCGTTGCGCTCGAGGCGCCGGCCGAATCTCCGTCCGCATCGTGGCAAGGTCGGCGAAGTCGCCCATCGACCGTGCGAACTCGTCGTCGGCAACGGGGAGGACCTTCTCGCGGAGCTCCTTGAGGTCGACCGCGAAGTGGGCCTGCGCCCCGCGCAGCGACTCGTCCTGGTAGTCGTCGGGGAAGGTGACGTCGAACTCGATGCCGTCGCCCGGCCGGAGCCCGACGAGGTGGTCCTCGAAGCCAGGGACCAGGCGCTCCTCGCCGATCACCAGCGGCATCCGCTCCGACGTGCCGCCGTCGAACGGGGCGCCGTCCCGCGTGCCGACGAAGCCGATGATCGCCCAGTCGCCCTTGGCGGCGGGCCGTTCCTCGACCGGGCCGAGGGTCGCCTGTTGGTCGCGCAGCTCGTCCACGACGCGCTCGATCTTGGCGTCGTCGACGGCCTCGATCTCCGGCGCGAACGGGAAGTTGGCGTAGTCGCCGAGCTTCACCTCGGGGCGCAGGGGAACGGTCGCCTTGTAGACGAGCGGCTTCCCTTCCTCGGCCTGGACGATGTCCACGCTGGGGCGGCCGATGATGACGACCGAGGGGTCGGCGTCGGTCCCCTTCGCCCACTCGCGATAGCTCGAGTCGACGAGCGTCTCGACGGCTTCGTCCCAGACCGCGCCCTCGCCCAGCACCCGCTCGAGCATGCCCCGCGGGGCCTTGCCGGGTCGGAAGCCGGCGACCTTCGTGCGCTGGCTGAGGCGGCGGGTTGCGTCGGAGACGGCTCGCGCGACCTGCTCGACGGGGAGCTCCACCTCGACGACGAGGGTGCTCTTCTCGGAGGGTGTGGTGGTCACATGCATGGCCGCAGAAGTATAGGGGCCGTCCCTGTGGCACGCCGGGAGACGGGAGGCATCGCGGAGCGCCTCACCTCCGGCGGGGAGGCCCGCCCACCACTGGGCTGCGGAGCCGCGGTCGTCGTGGTCGCGATGGGCGAGGACTTGCCGTCGCGGCCGGCCGGGACGAAGCGGCGCCGATCACGACGCGTCGCCGCCGGCCAGCATGACGAAGACAACATCCCCCGGTGCGCAGGTGAGCAGGGCGACACCCGTCGGAGACGTCACCTGGAAGCCGAGCCGCTCCACGAGTCGCCGAGATCGGATGTTGGGTTCCGCGATGCACGCATAGATGTCTGTCCCGGGCCAGGTTTCGCGCACGAAGCCGACGAGCCACGCCACGGCCTCGGTCGCGAGGCCTCGTCCGGCGGCGCTCGGCCCGATCAGGTAGGCGATCTCGGCGACGCCGGTCGCATGAACGGTTGCCTCGACCCTGCCGATGGGACGGCCGGCGAGGAGGACTGCGAAGTTGAGCCATACCTCGCCCGGGCGGCCCAGGGGAGGGCCGGCCGTGACCCGGGAGATCCGCGCGAGCATCCCTTCGAGCGTGTCCGGCTCGTCCGGGACGAATGCTCGGAACGACGGGTCGGCGAAGGCCGCGACGAGGCCGGGAGCGTGCTCGGCGGCCAGCGGAGGGAGCTCGAGGCGAGGGGTCGAGCCCGTTGGCAGGTTCATCGTTCTTGCTGGAACCCGAGGTCGTAGGCGAGGTCGGGGTCGAACCGACACGCCGCTCACGCGGCACCGGCTCCTAAGGCCGGCGCGTCTGCCATTCCGCCACTCGCCCAAGCGGAATTCTAGCGGGTGGGTGCCCCCGGCCCCTTGCCTCCCGGCCGCGAGCGGACCTGTTCCTCGCGTGTTGCGACGTCCTCGGCCGAGGGCTCGAAGATGCGCTTCAGGAGCATCCGGCTCACCTCGGCGGCCAGCGGCACTCCGCCGGTGAGGATGATGCGGCGGAGCAAGCGGGACTCGGCCTTCCGGTTCGTGTCGACGTAGGCCGCGAAATCGCGCTCGAGGGCCCCCCGAACCTTCGCGCCGTCGTCGCCAAGCGCCCGGATCGCCTGCTCGACCTGGTCGGGAAGCAGGCTGGGCGGCAGCGGGTCCGGCGCGCCGACGATCCGCCGCTTGACCGTGCGAAAGACGCGTCGGGGCCCCTTCACGACCACGAACGCCGTGCCGGCCACGACCGCCGCGGTCTTGCCCGGGTTGCGCCGCACCTTGGCCCGCACGTCGACGGCGGCCCGCGCCGTCGCCTCGAGGCGAACGATCTCCTCGCCGAGGCCATCACGTGCCGCCGCGACGCTCGGCAACGGCGTCGGGGACCGAAGGGACGGGAACGGCGGCCTCGAACCCTTCGTCCATCATGCCTCCTCCCTCCTTCCCGGCAGGCGGGCCTCGGCCCACGCCCTCGTCTCCTCGGCCGCCGCGATGGAAGCGCTCGGCGTGAAGCGACGCTTCAGCGCTTCCCAGTCGTAGTGGCGCAGGGCCAGCGCGCCGAACGCCGGCCAAGCGACCAGGGTGACGCTGACCCCGATGGCGACTCCGACCTGGAGGCTGAAGCTGATGGCGGTGAACGCCCCGAAGAGGGCGCCGACGAGAGCGCCGACGACGAACCCGCCGAGCGCGCCACCGACGCCGCCGGCGCGCGCGCCGCCGACCAGGCCGACGAACGCGAAGACCGTGCCCCACAGGGTGAGGCCGACGAGAAGAGGCGCCACGCCCGGGTCCACGCTTGGCATCGCCGACTTGGCGATCGAGGCGTAGGCGGCGTTGGGCATCGCGTACCCGAGCACGACGGCGACGACGGCACCGATCAGGATCGCTCCGAGGAGCGACCCTGCGAGGTATCGACCGGAGACCCGCAGGGCGGCAAGGACGAGGGTGAACGCGGTGGCGATCGAGAAGAGCGTCCCGTGGAGGATCCCCCAGGCCATCGACCCGAAGATCCACTCGCCGAGGAAGAGCGCAGTGCCGACCGGCACGAGGACCGCGATGTAGAGGACCAGAGCGAGGGCGATCCCGACCTTGATCGCGACCTGCTTGGCGTCGGCGAGGATGACCGCGAGCTCGGCCCGGGCCAGCGTGACGTGCGCGTTGACGAGCCGCCTGCCGGCGGCGATGGTCCGCTGACAGCTGCTCGCGGAGGCCGGGGGGTTTGGGCGGCTTCGGCGGCTTGGGCGGCCGCGGCGGCTTCGGGGGCTTGGGCGGCTCCGAGGGCGATCCCGCCGGCGGAGCCGAACCGCGGGGCGGCTCGGGCGGAGCACCAGCGGCGCTGCCGGCGGCCGCATCGGCGGACGGCGGCGGCTGCGAGCCCTCGACCGGCGCGGCCGCGAGATCGGCCCTGGACGGCGGCTGAGCTGCACCGTCGACGCTCTTCGATGCCTGGACGGCGTCCTCGGCGGGGGTCTGCGGCGGGAGCGGCTGCTCGCCGGCTGGGGTCGCCTGCTTGGCGTCGCCGGGTTCGTTGAGGCTCAGGGGACACCTCCGGGAGCCGATGGATCGTGCGCCGAGATCATACCGCGCCGTCGCGTCCGTTCGAGCGCTGGCGACGACCGGTCCGCGGGGCAGCGCCCTTGGCTGGACGAGGCGGCTGAATCAAGGATCGAAGGATCCTCGACTGAGCTCACCGGGGCAATGAGGTTCACCGCCTCCCTCGTCGGCCTGCGCTCCGGCGGTTCCGTGGACGCGGTCGCGGGGGACGGCGCGCGTCAGCTGATCGTCAGGACCGGCTGCTGGCGGGCGGCCCGGACGCTCATCCGGGCCGCGACGGTCCGCGCCAAGCGCCGTCATGGCGAGCGCTGCCGGTCCGGGCTCGCGCTGGGCGACGGCCGGCGATGCCGGCGTCACCGCCCTGGCGGACGCGTGATGTCGAGCGGGATCCCGCCGAGGAACTCCACGTCGTGCTCGCGCGCGAAGCGCTCCGCGCCGCCGCGCCCGAAGATCTCGGTCGCCTCCCCGCAGTGCGGGCAGACGAACGCGCTCATGTTCTCCACGACGCCGATCACCGGGACGCTCATCCGCCGGAACATCGCCAGGGCCTTCGCGACGTCGGCGATCGCCACCTGCTGGGGCGTCGTCACGAGGATCGACCCGGAGATCGGCACGGCCTGGGCGAGCGTGAGCTGGGCGTCCGAGGTTCCCGGAGGCAGGTCCACGACGAGGTAGTCCAGGTCGCCCCACGCGACGTCGCGCAGGAACTGCTGGATCGCCCCTCCGACGAGCGGCCCGCGCCAGACGATCGGCTGGCCGTCGGGCACGAAGAAGGCGATCGAGATGACCTTCACGCCGTAGCGTTCAAGGGGCAGGATCCGATTGTCGGGACCGGCCGTGGGCGCTGCCCTCGATCCCCATCATCATCGGGATGTTGGGACCCGTGATGTCGGCGTCGAGGAGGCCGACCGAGGCCCCGGCCTGCGCCAGCGCGACCGCCACGTTCGCGCTGACCGTGCTCTTGCCGACGCCCCCCTTGCCCGACGCGACGGCGAGGATGTTCTTCACGCCCTCGAGAAGCTGCGGGCCGGCCGACGGCGCGGCGCGGCGGACCATGGCGCCCCAGGTGATCTCGACGCCGCCTGCGCCGATCGACGCGAGGGCGGCGCGGGCGTTGCGCTCGATCTCGTCCTTGAGCGGACAGGCCGGCGTCGTCAGCTCGATCGTGAAGGCGACGTTCGAGCCGTCGATCGCGATCCCCTTGACCATGTTCAGGGTCACGATGTCGCGGCCGAGCTCGGGCTCCTGGACGGTGCGGAGAGCGTCGAAGACGGCGCCCTCGGTGAGCGCTGCTCATGCGGCGGCTGGTCCTTCCATGACGGGGTCGGGACGCGGGTTCCCTGGCTCCGCGGGGAGCCGGGGGCAGCCGATCGTAGCGCGCCTCGCCCCGACGCCGCGCCCGGCGGAACGGGCGGCGCCAGGACGGAGCGGCCGGAGGCCAACGGGAGACCTCCCCCGCGGGTACGGATTTCGCACGTCTCGGCTGCCGCAACGACGAAGAACGCAGCGCCAGATCACTGTTGACACGGGTTTTGCCGGCGCCCGTACGATCAGTGACGCTACTGCAACGCGGTAGAGTCGGTGCACACGCGTGAGGAGGCGCGGCACCAGTGGAACGCGGCGCGCCACGTCCCCGGGCGCCCGTGTCGGTGCGTCCCTCCCAGGTGAGGAGCAGCGAGGCGCAGGTGGCCAGCGACATCGAAGTCCGGCTCGTGGATGTCGTCAAGAAGTTCGGGGACATCGCCGCGGTCGACCACATCAATCTCGAGGTCCGCGACGGCGAGTTCTTCTCGCTGCTCGGCCCCTCGGGCTGCGGCAAGACCACGACCCTGCGCATGATCGGCGGCTTCGAGGAGCCGACGTCGGGTCTCATCGAGCTCGACGGCAAGGACGTGACGTGGCTGCCGCCGTATCGCCGCAACGTCAACACCGTGTTCCAGAACTACGCCCTCTTTCCGCACCTGACGATCTACGAGAACGTCGCCTTCGGGCTGCGGCGCAAGAAGGCGAAGGACAGCGAGGTCAAGTCGCGGGTCAGCGAGATGCTGGCCCTGGTCGAGCTGGCCGGCTTCGAGAAGCGCAAGCCGACGCAGATCTCGGGCGGCCAGGCCCAGCGGGTCGCGCTCGCGCGCGCCCTGATCAACCGCCCCGGCGTGCTCCTGCTCGACGAGCCGCTGGGCGCCCTCGACCTGAAGCTCCGCAAGCAGATGCAGCTCGAGCTCAAGCGCATCCAGCAGGAGGTGGGGATCACCTTCATCTACGTGACCCACGACCAGGAGGAGGCGATGACGATGTCCGATCGCATCGCCGTCATGAACCGAGGTCACTACGAGCAGCTCGCGGATCCGGAGACGCTCTACGAGCGTCCGACGACGCGCTTCGTGGCGGGCTTCCTCGGCATCTCGAACCTCCTGCGCGGGACCGTCCTCGAGACCTCGGACCGCCACGCGGCCGTCCGTCTCCTCGACGACACCGTCGTCCGGATCCCGCTCGGCGCGGTCGACGGCGCCACAGCGATCGAGGTCGGGGTGCGGCCCGAGAAGATCCGCATGTACCCCACGGATGCGGCGCCGCCGGAGGGTCTCAACCGCCTGACCGGGACCATCCGCGACGCCTCCTACGTCGGCGTCAGCACCCAGTACGTCGTCGAGACCCGCAGCGGCGGGCGCATCACCGTCTACGAGCAGAACGTCGAGCGCACGCTCCACGGGTCGCTCTACCGGGCCGGCGACGACGTGCAGCTCGCATGGTCGCCCGACCATTCGTTCGCAGTCGCGTCGGCCGTCGCCGGCGCGGCGCCCGAGGACTGATCCCGCTTCGCGCGGGTCACGGAGGAGAAGATGCCCGAGCTCGATACGATCCTCGGCCGGACGATCACCCGGAGGGCGATGCTCCAGGGGACGGCCCTTGCCGGCGTGGGGGCCTTCCTTGCGGCCTGCGGCACGGCGCCGGCGGCCTCGCGCGCGCCGACTGCGGCGCCGTCGACGGCGCCATCGGCGGCCGCCTCGGCCACTTCGAGCGCGGTCGCGAGCGCGACACCTTCGGCGCCCCAGACGCCGAGCGCGGTCCTGAACTTCGCCAACTGGCCGCTCTACATCGACCAGGACACCAGCAAGCCGCCCAAGAGCCCAACGCTCGAGGCCTTCACCAAGAAGTACGGCACGAAGGTCAACTACTCCGAGGTGATCAACGACAACGAGCAGTTCTTCGGCGTGATCTCGCCGTCCCTGCAGGCCGGGCAGGACACCGGCTGGGACCTGATCGTCATGACCGACTGGATGGCGGAGCGCCTCATCCGCCTGGGCTGGGTCGAGACGATCGACACGGCGAACACGCCGAACTTCACGGCCAACGTCGGCGACATCTACAAGGGCGGTCGCCTGGGACCCGAACACGAACCTGCGCGCGCCCTGGCAGTCCGGCATGACCGGCCTCGGCTTCGACAAGAAGGTCACCGGCGACGTGACATCGCTGGTCGCCCTGTGGGACGCCCGACCCCCGCTGGAAGGGCAAGGTCTGGTTCCTGACCGAGATGCGCGACACGGTCGGCCTGACCATGCTCAAGCTCGGAATCAAGCCCGAGGACTTCACGATGGACCAGGCGACCCAGGCCTTCGCCGAGATCAAGAAGGCCGTCAGACGACGGGATCGTGCGCAGCTTCCTCGGCAACGAGTACAAGGAGAGCCTCATCAAGGGCGACCTGAAGCTCGGCCTGGCCTGGTCGGGCGACATCATCCAGGCCAAGCTCGAGAAGGACGACCCTCGCCTTCAACGTGCCGACCGAGGGCGGCATGCTGTGGACCGACAACATGCTCATCCCGAAGGGCGCCCAGCACAAGTACACGGCCGAGCTGATGATCGACTGGGTCTACGACCCCAAGATCGCGGCCCCGATCGCGGCCTACATCCAGTACGTCTCGCCGGTGAAGGGCACCAAGGAGGTGCTGGCCGCCAGCAAGGACCCTGCGACTGCCGCCCTGGCCAAGGACCCCCTGATGTTCCCCGACGCCGCAACCCTGTCGCACCTGCACATCTTCCGGGCCGTCACGGAGGCCGAGGAGAAGACCCTCAACGACGCGTTCACGAAGGTCGAAGGGCAGTAGCACCGCGTTCGCCGCCGGAGCCCGCCGCAGGCCGGCCGGCTTCGGGGACTGATCGCCACCGCAGCGGAGAGGGAGGACGTGGGAGCGCTGCGCCGCTATCGGTTCGCCGTCCCGTACCTGCTCCTTGCGCCGGGCATGCTATGGCTCGCCGTGTACTACCTGTACCCGGCGGTCCAGATGTTCATCGCCTCCTTCTGGAGCGGGTCGCTGGAGACCGGCTACACGTTCTCGTTCTCGAACTGGACGAACTACACGGACGCGATCTCGCGCTACTCGGAGCAGTTCGTACGGTCCATCGTCTTCGCCGGCGCCGCGACGCTCCTCACGTTCGCGATCAGCTTCCCGCTCGCCTACACCATCGCCTTCCGCGGGGGTCGCTACAAGAACCTGCTCCTGTTCCTCGTGATCGCGCCGTTCTTCACCAGCTACCTCCTGCGGGTCATCAGCTGGCGCACGATCCTGGGCGACGACGGCATGCTGCTCGGCCCCCTCAAGGCGCTGGGCGCCATCCCGGAGGACTTCCGGCTCCTCGCGACGCCGATCGCGGTCATCACGGGCATCGCCTACAACTTCCTGCCGTTCATGACCCTGCCGGTCTACGTGAGCCTCGAGAAGATCGACCGCCGGCTCCTGGAGGCCGGGCAGGACCTCTACGCGACGCCGTTCCAGACGTTCCGGCGGGTGACCTTCCCGCTCGCCCTGCCGGGCATCTTCGCCGGGACGCTGCTGACGTTCATCCCGGCGATGGGCGACTACGTGAACGCCGAGCTCCTCGGCCAGACGCCGTCGACGCGGATGATCGGCAACGTCATCCAGAGCCGCTTCCTGACCGCCAACGACTACCCGACGGCGTCGGCGCTCTCGTTCGTGCTGATGGCCGGAATCCTCGTCGCCGTGGCGATCTACGCGCGCGCCCTCGGGACCGAAGAGCTGACGAGCGGGGCGATCTGAGCCATGGCCGCGACGACCCTCTCCCCTTCCATCGGCAGGACGAAAGGCACCTTCCGCCAGCGCTCCTCGCGCTGGCTGGGCCGGAACGCGCTCTACGTCTACACGGCCGCGGCGATCGTCTACCTGATGCTGCCGATCGCCGTCATGATCGCCTTCAGCTTCAACCAGCCGGTCGGGAAGTCGAACTTCACCTGGGTGCAGTTCAGCCTCGACGCCTGGCTCGACCCCTTCGGCGCCCTCGGCCTCCAGGACGCCGTCTTCACCAGCCTGCAGATCGCCTTCGTCTCGACCCTCGTGGCAACAATCCTCGGCACGCTCATGGGCCTCGCCCTGACGCGCTACGAGTTCCGGGGCCGTGGGGCGACGAACACGTTCATCTTCCTGCCCATGGCCACCCCCGAGATCGTCATGGGTGCGTCGCTGCTGACGATGTTCGTCTCGATCGGCCAGCCGCGCAACGAGCTGACGATCCTCATCGCCCACATCATGTTCAACATCAGCTTCGTGGTCGTGACCGTCCGTGCCCGCATCACCGGCTTCCCGCGCCACCTCGAGGAAGCGGCGATGGACCTCGGCGCCAACGAGTGGGTGACGTTCTGGAAGGTCACCTTCCCGCTGATCTTCCCCGGCATCATGGCGGCGGCGCTGCTCGCCTTCAGCCTGTCGATCGACGACTTCGTGATCACGAACTTCACCGCCGGCCAGACCGTGACCTTCCCGATGTACATCTACGGGTCGTACCGGATCGGCGTGCCCGTCCAGGTGAACGTGATCGGCACGATCATCTTCATGACGGCCGTCGGCGCGGTCGTCCTCAGCACCCTGCTGCAGCGCCGCGACCGCGGCTCCTGACCACCCGATGGAGGGAGACGCGGCGACGGGTCGCAGGGACGGGGCTGTTGCGGATCGCGGACGCGGCTCGCTCGGTTGGGGTGTCACCCAGCGCCCTGCGCCTGTGGGAGCGCCAGGGGCTGGTCACGCCGGTTCGAAACGGGGGACGTGAGCGGCGCTACGGTCCGCACGAGCTCGCGCAGCTGCGCCGCGTCCGGCGCCTGCGCAGCGAGGGCCTCAACGCTCCGGGGATCCGGCGCGTGCTCGCCGGAAACGTGGCCCTCGCGGGGCCGCACCTGGCCGGATCGCCCCCACCCACGTCACCCGCGCCCGGCCCCCGGGGCGCAGGGACGGACCGGGCCACCGGCGACGGCACCGCCGATGGCGTGGACACCATGCACCTCGTCGGCAGGCGTCTGCGGATGCTGCGAGTGGCCGCCGGCCTGTCGCTCCGCGAGGTCGCTGCGCGGTCGGGCCTGTCGGCCTCGTCCGTCTCGGGGCTCGAGCGCGGCGCCTCGGGCGCGAGCGTCGCGGCCCTCGTCCGGCTGGCGGCCGTCTTCGACACTTCCGTGACCGATCTCCTCGGGCACCGGAACGTGGACGAGAGCCCGGCGGCCGCGCGGGCGGCGAAGAACCACCCGCCGGCTGGCGGGTCGTGCGGCGGGATCTCCGGCCCTCGGTCAGGGTGGGCGACGGCGTCCGCATCGAGGAGCTGGCTGCCCTCGCCACGCACCTGCAACCCCAGCTGTTCGTGCTCGCCCCGGGGGCCACCTCGGACGGCGCCTATGCGCACGCTGGCGAGGAGTTCATGTTCGTCCTTGCCGGTCGCCTCGGAATCTGGCTCGACGAGCGCGAGCATCATCGAGCTCGGGCCCGGGCGACGCCCTCACCTTCCCGTCGTCCCTCCCGCACCGCTTCGTCGCCCTCGACGACGAGGAGACGCGCATCCTCTGGGTCAACACGCCGCCCACGTTCTGAAGGAGCCTCCATGGTCGACATGGCCCCCCTCCCCACGTCCGCCACAACCCCCCTCCCCGACCGATCCGTCGTGCCGGCCGTCTGGAGCCGGGTCACGACGCTGACCGTCGAACGCGGCGAAGGCAGCTGGCTCGTCACGACCGACGGCGACCGGTACCTGGACTACAGCTCCGGGATCGGGGTCACGAACACGGGACACGCCCACCCGCGCGTCGTCGCCGCGGTGCAGGCGCAGGCGGCGAAGCTCCTCCACGGGCAGCAGAACATCGTCTACCACGAGCCGGGCCTGCGGCTCTACGAGCGGCTCCGAACGCTCCTTCCGGGCGGCCCGTGGCAGGGCTTCCTGTCGAACTCCGGCGCCGAGGCGGTCGAGGCGGCCGTCAAGCTCGCCCGGGTGGCAACGAAGCGGCCGGTCATCCTCGTATTCCGGGGCGGCTACCACGGCCGGACGGCCCAGACCATGGCCCTCACCACGGCCAAGAACGTCTATCGCGGAGACTTCGAGCCGCTCCCCGGGTCGATCTACGCCACCGCCTACCCGTACTGCTACCGAGCTTCCGGTGGCGGGCACGCCCGCGGACGCGAGCTGTACGTGCGACTGGGAGGAGGAGCTCGAGCTGACCCTCCACACGCTCACCTACCCGGAGCACGTGGCGGCCGTCATCGTGGAGCCGGTGCTCGGCGAGGGTGGCTACGTCGTCCCGCCGCCGCGCTTCCTGCCCCGTCTCCGCGAGATCACCCGCCGGCACGGGATCCTCCTCGTCGCCGACGAGGTCCAGACCGGGATCGGGCGGACCGGCGAGATGTTCGCGGTTCGCCACTGGGACGTCGAGCCGGACATCCTCGTCTTCGCCAAGGGCATCGCCTCGGGCCTGCCGCTGTCGGGCATCATCGCCCGGCCCGAGCTGATCGCCGCCTGGCGCCCCGGCGCGCACGGCGGCACCTACGGCGGCAATGTCGTCGCCTGCGCCGCGGCCAACGCCACGCTCGACGTCATCCTGGAAGAAGGGCTGCTGGCGAACGCCGCGGAGCGGGGCGCCCAGCTGCTGGCCGGGCTTCGCGTGATCCAGGCCGGCCACGCCGAGGTCGGCGACGTACGCGGCCTCGGCTGCATGGTGGCGATGGAGTTCGTCCGGCCAGGCGAGGGCGACGGACGCGTCCCCGACCCCGACCTTGCGCGGCGCGTCATCGCGGCCGCCCTGGACCGCAGGCTCATCGTCATGTCGGCCGGCGCCCACGCCAACGTCGCCCGCATCATCCCGCCCCTCGTCACCACCGCGGCCGAGGTGGACCTCGCCCTCGGCATCCTCGCGGAGAGTGTCGCGGAGGTCACGGCGTGACGGACCAGCCGGCTCGCTCGGCCCGGTCCCGCGTCCGTCGGCTCCCCGAGCGCGCCCGCTACGACACGGCGTCGATCCACGCGATCCTCGACGACGGCATCGTGGCCCACGTCGGCTTCGTCGTCGATGGGCAGTCGTACGTGATGCCGACCCTGTATGCCCGGGTCGCGGGATCCGTCTACCTCCACGGCTCGCCCGGCAGCCGGGCGATGCGCGTCCTGGGCTCCGGGGCACCCGCCTGTCTGACGGTCACCCACCTCGACGGCATCGTCCTTGCCCGTTCCGCCTTCCACCACTCCGTCAACTACCGGTCGGTCGTGGTCCTCGGTACCGCCGTGCCCGTCACCGACCGGGAGGAGAAGCTGCGCGCGCTCGAGGCCCTCGTGGAGCGTGCGCGCAGCGGGTCGCTGGGCGGAAGTTCGCCCGCCGAACGAGCGCGAGATGGCGTTGACGGCGGTCGTCCGGCTGGACCTCGGCGAGGCCTCAGTGAAGCTTCGCGCAGGCGGCCCGGTGGACGACGAGGCCGACCTTCACCTGGGCGCATGGGCGGGCGTGATCCCGATCCACTCCAGCGTCGGCGACCCCGAGCCGTCGGAGGACCTCGACCCCGCGATCGCCCCGTCGCCGGCCGTCCGGGCGCTCCTCGATCGGTACGCCGGGCGAGGCGCCTGACGCCGCGTTGCGCAGCGGCTGAGGCCGGGTGGCGCAGCGGCTGAGGGCGGCCGACGCCGGGTTGGGGCGCCGCGCAGCGTCCCGCGCCAGCGCGTGCCGCCCACGCTGCATCCCTCCGAGGCGAGGTCAGCGCTGGAGCCGGGTCAGGATCTCCTCGTGCAGAATGCCATTGCTGCCCACGAACGAGGCCGCGTGGACGTCGCGCCTGCCGTCGACGTCCGTCACCCGGCCGCCCGCCTCCTCGATGATCACCATCGGCGCGGCGACGTCCCAGGAGTGCATGCCCGTCTCGAACATCGCCTCGGCGGCTCCCTCGGCGACGAGCGCGTAGCCCCAGAAGTCCCCGAAGCCGCGGTCGCGCCAGGCTGCGGCGACCAGGTCGTCGAAGCCGGGCATGAGGCCCGACGCGATGGTTTCGCGGCGGCTGCCGTAGACCAGCTGGGCATCGGCCAGGTCGGCGACCTGGCTCACGTGGACCTGGCGCGTGCCGGCCCCGTCGACGGCCGTCGCACCAAGACCTCGCGTGGCATGCCAGCGCTGCCCGAGTGCCGGGGCCGACATGACCCCGACCTGCATCTCGTCCGCGACCTCCACCGCGAGGAGCGTCCCGAAGAGGGGCACCCCGCGGATGAAGTTGTGGGTCCCGTCGATCGGGTCGATGTACCAGCGGACGCCCGAGCGGCTCTCCTCGTCGCCGTACTCCTCGCCCACGAGGCCGTGGTCCGGGTGAACGGCCCGGATCCGTTCGCGGATCAGGCGCTCGATCGCCCGGTCGGCCTCGGTGACGAAGGTCCGGTCGGCCTTGCGGGTCGGCACCGCGCGGCGATACCAGTCGAGGGCGATCCGGTCCGCCGCGTCGCACAGGTCGAGGGCCAGGCCGAGCCAGGCCGCGAGGTCGCTCTCCTGGGCCCGCCGAAGGCCGGCGCTCCAGCCCGTCCCGTATGCCGGCGTCGGGGCCACGCTCAGGAGGCTACGGCAGCGAGCAACGCCGCGGGCGCGGGCCGGTGCCCCTCGGGACCGTTCGGCACGTAGCGGGCCAGGAGGTCCGCCGACCCGCTGACCTTGAGCTGGTCGAACAGGAAGGCCAGCTTGACCGCCTGGCTGGCCAGGATCTCGCCCTTCGTGGCCAGGCTCCAGGTCTGGCGCTTGAAGGGCCCGATCGCCTTCTTGCGGCTCGTGTAGATGAACTGGCTGTCGGTCTGGCCGGGCTTGCGCTCGTCGGCTGCATTCTCGAAGAGCCAGGCCTCGATCTCGGCGCGCAGCCCGGCCGGGAAGGCCGGGTGGTCGTAGACCGCGTTCTGGAAGCCAGTCGCCAGGTGGATCTCGGCGGCCTCGACCGTCGGGAAGAGGTGGAACAGAGGTCGTCCGGCAGCGTGCTGGCGCCGTGCTGCACCGCGCCGGCGATGCCGTACTCGGCGCGGCCGACCTCGCCGAGATCGCGCAGGACGTTGAAGTCGAGCTTGACCTCGGCCACGCCGCCGTCGGGCAAGCGGAACGCCGCCGTGGCTCGTGCCGGTCTGCACGCTGACCTTGCTGACACCGATCGTGCCGGGCCGCCGGGCGTCGAGCTCGCGGCGGAAGCCGTCCAGGTAGGCCCGCAGGTCGTCGACCGTCGAGTTCTCCTTGCCGACCTCGCCGATCTCGCCCCCGATGGAGATCGTGACGCCCGTCGGGCTCGAGGTCGCGGATCAGGGCCGCGATCTCGGCGGCCACGCTGTAGTTCACCTTCTGCTCGAGGTCGACGTTCGGTTGCGAAAGGTCGACGAGCGTCGAGCTGTCGATGTCGATGTTGAGGTAGCCGGCGCCGATCGCGTCCCGGCAGGCCTTCCGGATCTCCTCGGTCATCGCCTCCGGGTCGGCCGCGAACTTCTTGGCGTTGAACTGGTAGTGGTCGCCCTGGATGAAGACCGGCCCCACCCAGCCCGCGGCGATGGCGCCCGCCAGCACGTTCGGGGCGTACTCGAAGACACGCTGCCAGGTGTAGGTCTGCTCAGAGCGGGCGAGCTCGAGGATCACCGGCCCGACGGCCTTCGCCCTGGCGGTCTCGAAGAGCGTCCTTGCCGTGTCGAAGGTGTCCATTCGGATGTTGATCGCGGGCACGGTGAAGCCCGACCACTCGCCCCGGGCCCGGGCCGCGTACAGCTCATGGATGCTGGCGGAGCGGGCACCGAGGGCCTGGCTTGCCTCCCAGATGATCCAGCGGGCCGCCTCGACGGTCTCGGCGTCGGCACAGAACGTCTGGGTCCAGGCGAGGTCCTCGACCGTCCGACCGCGGAAGGCCGCCTCGTCGGTGACCACGAGGCGGCCGCGGTCGATGCGGGCGGACCCCTCGAGCAGGGCGAGGAGCTCGGGAATGGAGGCGGCTACGGGGCCATGGATGGGTCTCCTGTCGGTGGCGGGCTGGCGGCGTGGTCCGGTCCAGGCGAGTGTCGACTGGTTGAGCCGCGCCACGCAGGTGCCCGGGCACCCGGAGCGGCGGCGCCAGAATGGTACGACGGTGAGACTCGGTGGGCCCACATCGTTCGGCATGTCCTCGACGGGCCGAACGACGGTGCTACGCCTCGGCGCTGCCGTCCTGGCCGAGCATGGGCGTCACACCCTCGCGCAGGCGGTAGGTGCCCCGCTTCACCCGTTCGAACCAGCCGTAGACGTCGCGCGCGAGGATCTTCTGGGCATCCGGCGCCTCGGCGACGACGCGAAGAGCTGCCACGGGCGCCGGACCGGCGCCGAGCGCAGCGGCGAGTCGCAGCGCCTCCTGGCGGTAGGCGGTCATGACCGGCGTCCGGGCAGAGCCACCCGGCGTGGGGTCGCCGCGCCGCCGGCGATGCTCCCCGAGCACGCGGGCCGCGCGCCGGCGGTCACGCCGGCGGGTGGTAGGGCACGGGGTCGACGAGCACCTCGACACGGAGCCGCGGACCGTGGACGGCGAGCAGCCCGAGCCCGAGGCGCCGGCAGAGGGGCCGCACTCCGCGCCGCCGCGCCGCCGGCCGGGAACGGCGAGGTACACGGTGTCGGAGATCGCCAGCCGGTCCACGCCCTGGAGCACGAGACCGAGCGTGAAGGCGAGCTTGAGCTCGACGACGATCGGCGGCTCGCCGGCCCGAACGGCCACGAGGTCGCAACCGGCGACCTCGCCCTTCACCTCGTATCCGCGGGCCTCGAGATAGGCCTTGACGGGAGCATAGAGCTCGACCTCCCGCGTCACGACGCGGGCACCCGAGGATCGCCGCGAGCCGGCGGCCGGGGACATGTCAGCCGATCCCCGCCTCCCGCGCGAACGCCGCCACGATCCGGTCCGAGCTCCTCCTCGAGCCCGTCCGCCAGAGGCGGCGGCACGTGACTGGCCAGCAGCGACCGCGCCCGCTCGCGGGCGCGGTCGCGCGGCGTCGGGTCGACCGGCGGCCTCCCAGTCCTCCCAGGTCCCGCGGTCGAAGAGGCGCGGCTGCCACAGCTCGCGCATGTGCTCGATCGTGTGGTCCTCGGCGAGGAAGTTGCCGCCCGGGCCAACCTCCGCGATCACGTCGACCGCCAGCGCCGCGTCGTCGATCGCGATCCCGCCCGGCGAGGTGCCGCAGCAGCCCGAAGACCTCCGCGTCGAGGACCATCTCCTCGAGGGCGAAGACGCGGGCCGCGTAGAGGAGCCCGGCCCCGGAGAGCATGTCTGCGCCGGCGAGCAGGCTCACGAGCCCCGACAGGCCGTTCTCGAGGCCGGCCTGCCAGTCCGAGCGACTTCGCCCCCGGGGCGAACGTGCCGACGCTCGACGGCAGCCCGTAGTGCCGGGCCAGCTGGGCGAAGGCCGCCTGGTAGAGGAGGTCCTCCGGGCCCGCCGCAGGCGACGAGGCCCGATCCGCAGGTCCATCGTCGTCGAGCAGGCGCCGTAGAACGTCGGTGCGCCGGGGGCGAGCGTCTCGACGATCGTGACCCCGGCCAGGACCTCGGCGTTGCTCTGGACCAGCACGCCGGCCGGGGTGGCGGGCGCCGTGGCGCAGCCGATCGCCATCACCACGAAGCCCGCCGGCACGCCCGCGTCCGCGTAGACCAGCGCCGCCTCCAGGGCGTCGCCCTCGAACGTGCAGCGGGCTCAGGCTCACCTGGAACGACGAGAGGATCGGCCGGGCGCGCAGGGCGTCGGCGCCGCCGGCCACCGCGCGGGCCATCTCGACCGCCCCGCGCGCCGCGAGCGGGCGTGACCGCCGTCATCAGCTGGACGTGCTTGCCGCTGTTCGCCAGCTGGGTCCGCAGCTCGTGGAGCGGGCGGACGGCGACCGGCCGGTCGCCGGCCTCGACGCCCTGCCAGAGGAACGCGATCTCGGGCAGCGCGTCGGCCAGCCGGGTCACCTGCGCGAGGTCGGCCTCGGTCGATGCGCGCCGGACGCCCGTCTCGGGATCGAGGATCTCGGCGGCGCTCCCGTCGACCGAGAGGTAGCCGTGGGCGCCGTCGAGAGGCAGGTCCCAGGCCGGCTCGCGGGCCGCCGAGCGTGTAGCCGTGCGGGGCGCGCCGCCAGCGCGTCTGCGACCAGCGCGGCCGGGCAGGCGGACCCGCTCGCCGTCGACGCGTGCCCCTGCTCGCTGCCAGGCGGTCCCGGATCGTCGCGGAGCCGACGGCGACGCCGGTCTCCTCGAGGACGCGCAGGCTCGCCGCGTGGAGCCGGGCGAGGCCGTCGGGAGCCAGCGGGCGGAGCAGCGGCGTCCCCAGTGGGAGCGCTCGGACCGGGGAGTCAGAATCGGGCATGTCGGGTGCCTCCGGCAGAAGGTGGCGGCGGTCGTGCGGATCGGCGCGGCGGCCGGGCCGACGGGGCTGCGCGTGGCTACGCTGTCGTGGCCGCCAGCCTAGCGGAGCGCGGGCCGTTGGTGCGCCCCGGAGTCGCGGCGGTGCGGGGAGGGATCAGGGCGGGGCGAGGGGTCACGCTCGCGGTCCCGGGCCGGCGTCGAGGACCGCGGCATGCTCCGCGACGACCGTCGAACGACGCTCGCGCTCGGCCTCGAACTCGCGGGCCGGCATCCGGCAGCGCTCGGCGAGGTCCGGGCACGATCCCCCATGCGAAGTCCTCCCAGCGGTCGGCGCCCGGGTCCCAGCTCGCGAGGACGGCGGGACGCTGGCGCCGGTCGTGGCCCGCCTGCGTCCCGGACCAGCGGACGCAGGTAGTGGGCGCACCACCAGGCGCGGCTCGTCTCCGGTCTCGCGACGCCGCTCCACCACCAGGACGACGCCGAGGAACGAGACCTCGTCGGCGGACAGCCCCTGGCGCGCCGAGGACGTCGAGCACGCCGGCAAGGTCCGGGGCATCGATGAGCGCCTGCAGCCCGCTCCGCCCGGTCGTGCGGCCGAGGGCGGATCGGAGCGGGCCCGGCGGCGTCGTCGGCCCGAGCACCTCGCCCACGTGGACCAGCCGATCGTGGGCGTGGGCCGTTCCATCCGGTCGCCGGTCCGCGGGCAGCGCCGCGGCGAGCGCGTCCGCGAGCGAGGCAGCCGTGCCCGGGTCGGTCCCGGCCACCAGTACGGGCACACCGCGTTCGAGCAGCAGCCAGGCGAGCCCAGCAAGCTGCGGGTCGAGGAGGCCCCGGGCGACCAGGGCGGGCAGCGTGGCGGGAAGCGAACGCATGCCTCCATTCTCCCCGATGGACCGCTAGGTACATCGGGTCCGCCGCCGCAAACGCGGCCATCGAGCGCGAGCGATCTGACCGCGCACGGCGCTCCGAGATCACCGGCAATGACTCGACCGGTCGGGGTGGACGCATCGAGGACCGACGCTTGACAGCCCTCCGGAGGCCGGAGTAACGTCCGCCCCGGCGCGGCAGTCCCGCGTCCGCGACAACGAGGCGTACGTCACCGAATGAGCGATCGGATCCTCCTCATGAGCGCCCGGGAGCGGCCCTGCACCGCGCCCTGTCGGCGCGCTCTGCGGGCGATCTGTGCCCAGCTCGGCCTAGTCTCGCGGCGGTAGCGCCGCCAGGCAAGGAACCGGAGCCGCGGGCCAGATCAGGGCCCAGCGGCTTTTTCATTGCCCCGCGCACGCGCGGGGCGGCGACCCGGAGCCGCGGGCCCTCGACGCAGGACAGACGTCGGGCCCGCGGCTCTTCTCGTCTCCGGACGAGCGAACGCCGCGACCGGGCCCAGCGTCCACCGGGATCGCCGCCACCGAGACGAAGGAGACCACACCGTGAGCACTCTCACCGAACCGAAGATCGCGCTCCGGCGGCCCGTCTCGGCGCACGTCGAGTGTCGCCCCGGTCCCGGTCGAGATCGCCGATGCCCGCACCGTGCGGCCCGTCGGGCCTCCCGCCCTCCTCCTCGAGCACGTCTCCAAGACCTTCGTCGTCGGCCGGAAGAAGAAGCCGGTGGCGGCCGTGGACGACGTCTCGCTGCGCGTCGAGCGCGGCGAGATCTACGGGGTCCTCGGCGCCAACGGGAGCGGCAAGAGCACCCTGATCCGGCTCGTGTCCACCCTCCTGACCCTCGACACCGGGCGCGCGGAGATCTTCGGCCACGACGTCGAGCGCGACGAGATGGCGGTCAAGCGCCTCATCAACCGGGTGAGCGTCGACGCCGCCTTCTTCAAGAAGCTCTCGCCGTACGAGAACCTGGCCTTCGCCGCCCGCCTCTACGGCCTCCGACGCCGGCGAGGCCCGGCGGCGAGGCAGTCCGGATCCTCGCCCGGCTCGGCATCTCCGAGAAGCGGATGGGCAGCCCGATCGAGCAGATGAGCCGCGGCATGCAGCAGAAGGTCGCCATCGCGCGAGCCCTGCTGACCTCGCCGACGCTCCTCCTGCTCGACGAGCCGACGACGGGCCTCGACCCGCGTTCGAAGCTCGACGTCCAGTCCTTCGTGGAGGACCTCCGGGCGACCCACGACGCGACGATCCTGCTGACCACGCACGACATGGCGGAGGCCGACCGCCTCTGCGACCGGATCGCGATCCTCGACCGGGGCCGCCTCGTCGCCGAGGACACCCCGGATGGGCTCAAGGCCCGGGTCGCCCGCGAGACGGGCCTCCCGCCGACCCTCGACAACGTGTTCCTGACCTACACCGGCCGCTCGCTCGACGAGGACGTCGAGGAAGGCCCCGGAGGACGACGAATGACCTGGCACGACCCGCGCCCCGGCCGGCCGCGCCCGGCCCCACCGACCACCCCCACCCCCGAAGGGAGGTGACGCCGTGAACACCACGATCGCGCCATCAAGCATCCACGCCGACCGCGCCGCCCGGTTCCAGGCCGAGGCCCAGCGGCTCGCATCGCCGCGAGATCCGCATCGACGCCGGCGCCTCGGCCGCGAGCGCCGATCCGCCGCGCCGGCCGCGGATCGTCCGCCGAGGCGCATCGCCGCCGACCGGCGATCGAGCGCTGCGCCGGCCGCCCGCTGAGCGGGGCCGGCCGGCGACCACTCCAGGAGAACACTCCGTGACCACCTCGACCGCTCGATGGGCACGGCGTCGCGCGAGCTCGGCGCGTCGTTCGCGTTCATCGAGCGGAACTTCAACCTCAGCCGCCGCTACTGGGGCTGGGAGCTCGCGTTCCTGGTGTACGCGATCGCGGGCGCCCTCGCGATCTCGTTCATCGGCGCCGAGCAGGCCGACAAGCGCCTCACCTTCAGCCTCGTCATCGGGGCCATCTTCTGGAACTACCTGTCGACCGTCTTCAGCTTCATCGCCGAGACGATCAGCTGGGAGCGCTGGGAGGGCACCCTCGAGTACACGATGATGGCGCCGGTCCGGCGCGCCTCGCAGCTGCTGGGCTCGACGGCCTACGCGATCATGTACGGGCTGATCCACACGACGGTCATCCTCGTCGTCCTGACCCTCTTCTTCGAGCTCGACCTCTCGCAGGCGAACTTCGTGACGGCGGCCGGGATCATGGTCGTCGGCTCGTTCTCGATCGTCGGGATCGGCGTGATGGCGGCGATCCTGCCGCTCCTCTACGTCGAGCGCGGGGCGCAGATGACATTCGTCATCCAGTCCTGCCTCCTCGTGGTGAGCGGCGTCTACTACCCGGTGACCGTCCTGCCCGAATGGATGCAGGTGCTCTCGAAGCTCTCGCCGGCGACCTACATCCTCGACGGCGTTCGCGCGGGGCTCCTCGACGGGCGCCAGCCTGGCTGACGTCGGGTACGACATCTGGCCGCTGGCGATCATGGGCGTCGTCCTCATCCCGGTCGGGCTCTGGCTCTTCGGGCGCGCAGAGCGATACGCGAAGCGCACCGGCAAGCTCAAGCGAGTCGGGTGATGACGACCGATCGCGCGCCGCGACCCGGCGCGATCTCGGCCGCCGCACCCGCCGCGGCGATTCCGACCCGGGTTCCGGGGCTCCTCCTCCGGCCGGCTCGCTGGCCGGAGGAGGCCGGCGATCCTCACCGACATCAACAACCGATGGCGTCTCGGCGGCGGGCAGCCTCTCCGTCGCTACCATCGAGGGCCTGCGCGCGTACTACGATCACCTCGAGAACAGCGACCTCGTTGACGACCTGCGGGTCGGCGAGATCGACGGCCGCCCCGTGGCCTACGTGCGCGTCGAATGGCACGACGAGAACCGCGGTGACCGCGCATTCGGGACCGCGGCCTTCCGCGACGCCGGAAGCACCCGCAGGCACGTTCGCGGCGCTCCTCGACTGGGCCGTCGGAGCGCCACCGCCAAAACGCTGCGACGCCTGCCGGCCGACGGCCGGCCGGGCAGCTGGTCGTGGCGTCCACCTGGGGCCACGATCCGGAGGCCGATGAGCCGTGCTGCGAGGCACGCGGCTTCGCCGACGTCCGGATCGCGTTCGAGATGCTCCGCCCGATCGCTCGACGAGATCCCCGACCGCGCGCTTCCGCCCGGGACTCGAGGTCCGGCCCGTCGAGCCCGGGCACCTGCGGGCCGATCTTCGAGGCCGAGGTCGAGGCGTTCGCGGGCCACTGGGGCGCCGGTATCGCGGACGGCTCGGATGCCCGCTGGCTCGAGTTCCTGGAGCACCCGTTCAACCAGGACACCGCGCTCTGGCAGGTCGCGTGGGCGGGCGACGAGATCGTGGGGATGGTCCGCCCGTTCATCAACGAGGAGGAGAACGCCCGTCCTGGGCGTCCGCCGCGGCTGGTGCGAGAACATCTCGACCCGGGCCGCGTGGCGCGGCAAGGGCGTGGCATCCGCCCTCATCTGCCGGGCCCTGCGCGCGCTCCGCGACCGCGGGATGACCGAGGCCGCGCTCGGGGTGGACGCCCAGAACGAGACGGGAGCCCTGCGCCTGTACGAGTCGATGGGGTTCCGGGAAGTCTTCCGCGAGCTCGAGTGGCGGCGTCCGCTCGACGGCAAGATGGAGGCTCCGCGCGATGAGCGCGCCCGCCTCGCGGCCTGAGTCGGGCTCGCCGGCCTCGGCTGGGACCCGCGCTGGGAGGCCGCCGTTCGGCGGCGGTCGCCCCGGGACTCGCCCCGGCCCGCGTCGTCGCCGCCCACCGCGGCGCCTGGGACGTGGCCATCCGACGGACGCTGACGCCGCTCGAGGCCCGGGTCACCGGCCGCCTGCGCCACGAGGCCGGGCCCGGCCGAGCTCCCGGTCGTCGGCGACTGGGTCGCGGTCGAAGCCAGGCCCGAGGAGCGGTCGGCGTCGATCCACGCCGTGCTCCCCCGCCGGACCCAGCTCCGGCGGCGGGCGCCGGCGGACTCCGGGTCGCCGTTCCAGGTGCTGGCGGCGAACGTCGACGTCGTGTTCGTCGCCACGTCGCTCAACCGCGACCTGAACCCTCGCCGCGTCGAGCGCTACCTGGCGACGGCCTGGGAGTCCGGCGCACGGCCGGTCGTCGTCCTGACCAAGGTCGACCTCGCGCGCGACCCGGTGGAGGTCGCGGTCGCCGAGGCCCAGCTCGAGGAGGTCGCGGCCGGCGTGCAGATCGTGGCGACGAGTGCGATCAGCGGCGAGGGCCTGCAGGCCGTCCGGGCGTTCCTCGGGGCCGGGCGCACGGTCGGCCCTCGTCGGGTCGTCGGGGGTCGGCAAGAGCACACTCGCGAACGCCCTTCTGGGCGAGGATCGGCTCCTGGTCCGGCAGATCCGCGAGGACGATGCCCGCGGCCGCCACACGACCGTCGGGCGGCAGCTCGTCGTCCTGCCCGGCGACACCGGGCTGCTCCTGGACACGCCGGGTCTGCGCGAGCTCGGGCTCTGGGACGACGGCACCGGGCTCGACCTGGCATTCGCCGACGTCGCGGCGACGGCGACGGCCTGTCGCTTCTCCGACTGCCGCCACGACCGGCGAACCCGGCTGCGCGGTCCTCGAGGCGGTCGAGGGCGGCGGCCTCGACGCCGACCGCTTCGCGAGCTGGCGGAAGCTCGAGCGCGAGGAACGATTCCGGGCGCTCGAGATGGACGCGGTCGCCCGCCGCGCCGAGCGGAAACGCTGGGCAGTGATCGGCAAGGAGGGTGCCGCGCGCTCGAAGGCGAAGCGCGGGGAGTGGGGCAGGTGAACCTCCAGGGCTGACCCGGCCGGTCGCGATCGTTTCCCGGGCAGGACGGCGCGGACGGAACGGCGGGACCGGCACGGCCGGGCGGCGCGGGGCCGGCCTGGGCGACACCCGGCTGGCCCCGCGCCCGTGGCTACACGGGAAGCCGGCGCTCGCGGGCGACGAGCTCCAACCAGGGCCGCTCGGCCCCGATCGTCGTCGCGCGTCCGTGGCCCGGGAGCACGCGGAGGGCGTCGGGCAGGGTCGCCAGCCGTGCCAGCGATCCCGCCAGCGCGTCGGCGTCGCCCCCTGGGAGGTCGACCCTCCCCCATCCGCCCGGGAACAGGGTGTCGCCGGAGAAGACGACGCCGGCCGCGCGCGAGAGAAGGCAGACCGAGCCCTCGGTGTGACCGGGGGTGTGCAGGATCTCGAGGCGGACGTCACCGAAGCGGATCACGCCGCCCTCGGCCAGCTCGGCGGCAGGCACGCAGGGCGGGATCGGGAACGGGGCGAACAGAGGCTGGGGGTCGAGCAGCCGGTACCAGTCCGCGGGATGGGCCGCGATCTCGGCTCCACGGGTGAGGTCGGGCCGACGCTCGCGACCATCGGGGGCGACCAGCACGAGGTCGCGCTCGGCGGCATGCGCGGCGAGCCGATCCCCCGCCCGTGCGGTGGGGTCGTCAGGCGGGGGGCCGGGGGCCGCGACGAGCGCTGCACGCGCGGCCGGGTGGGGTGCGGTCGGAGCGTTCGTCGCCTCCCGTGACCACGCCTGGAGCGCCGCGTTCTCGCCCGCATGGTCCCAGTGGCCGTGCGTCGACACGATGAGCGCGAGCCGCCAGCCGCGGGCCCCGAGCTCGCCGGTGATCCAGGCCAGGCCGGGGATGGCGGCGTCGATGGCGATCGCCTCCCGGGTGCGCGGATCGGCGACGAGGTGGACGTTCGTCTGCAGCGGGCCGACAACCCCGGTCACGAGCTCCATGGCGGGAAGTGTCGCAGGCCGCGGCGCGCCGGGCGGCCGGGGCACGGGGCGGTCAGGCCTCCAGCTTGCTCCGGACGCAGTCGAACGTCTGCCCGATCATCTTGTTGGCCGTGCCCTCGATCAGGCGCGCCCCGACGCTGGCGATCGTGCCGCTGATGTTCACGTCCGCCGTCCAGTCCATCGTGGTCGCGTCGGCGCCATCGCGGAGGGACATGGTGGCCGTCGCGTCGACGGCGCTGCCGGGGGCGCTCCCGCGCGCCAGGATCGTGGCCCGGTTGGGAGGGTCCATCTCCTTGAACTCCGCGGTCACGATGAACTTCGCCGAGATGAAGCCGATGCCCACCTTCGCGTGGGCCTTGAAGCGGCCGTCATCGAGCTTCTCGATCGACTGCACGCCGGGCCCGCAGCTGCCCACCTGGTCGGGGTCGATGAGGAAGGCCCAGACCTTCTCGCGCGGGGCCTTGATATCGACTGTTCCTTCGAACTTCATGCGGGTCTCCTGGGAGGCGAACGTATCCGGGAGAGCGACGTCCGGCGTGGCCGGCGCGCCGAGCGACGTCAGGACTCGGCGAGGGCGAGGTAGCGCGCGGGGTTCTTCACGAAGCGCGTCCGGCACCCGATGGCGCAGAACGCATAGGTGATCCCCTCGTGCTCGGCGACGTGGCGCACGTCGTCCGCGTCGACGGTCATGCCGCAGACCGGGTCCACCAGGACGATGTCCGCCGTGGCAGCCGGCGGCGCCGCGATCACGGGCGCGGGTCCGGCCAGGGTCGCCGGTCCCGGAGCCGCGACGAACGGGGCCCGACCCCGGCGAACCTGCACGATCTCGGCGAGGATGGTGACCGCGACCTCGCCGGGGGTGGTCGCCCCGATGTCGAGGCCGCACGGCGCCCGCAGGGCGGCGGCACGCTCCGCCGGCACGCCAGCCAGGTCGAGATACTCCCTGACGGCGGCCGCCCGGCGCTGGCTCGCGACGAGGCCGACGTAGGCCACCTCTCGACGCAGGAGCGCCTCGACCGCCTCCTCGTCCCATTGGCCCTGGCTGGCGACCACCGTGTACGGCGGCGAGGCCGCGGCGAGCTCGTCGAAGGACCGGGCGGCGACCACCGCCGACGCCGCGGGGAACGCCGCGCGCGTCGCGGCCGGATCGACGGCCGTGGTCCGGAAGCCCGTCGCCGCGCCGAGCTCCACGAGGGCGCGGGCGATCGGGGTGACGCCGGCGACCCACAGCTCCGCTGGCGCGACGTACGGTTGCACGAAGATCTCCAGGGTCCCGCCCGAATGACAGGTCATGACGACGTCGATGATCCCCTCGGCGCGGCGGCTCTCCGACCCGCCTTCGGGCGAGATCCGGAGAAGGCGCGGCTCGCCGTCGGCAAGGGCCCGGAGCGCCTCGGCGACGACGGTGGGCTGGGCGCAGCTCCCGCCGACCCAGCCCTCGATCGTGCCGTCGGGGTGGACGATGCCGCGCGCGCCCGGCTTCGCGGACGTCGGCCGGCTAACGGCCACGACCGTCGCGAGGGCGTACGGGCGGCCGAGCCCCCCCAGCTCGGCCGCCCTGGCAAGGATGTCTGTCGACGCGAGGTTCACGCGGTCGCAACTCCCTTCTCGGTGAGGATCGCCCACACCTTCTGGGGCGTCATCGGGATGTCGATGTGGCGCACGCCGAGGTGCCAGAGCGCGTCGACGACCGCGTTCACGATCGCCGGCGGCGCGCCCACGGTGGCCGACTCCCCGACGCCCTTGGCCCCGATGGGATGGTGAGGCGATGGCGTGATCGTCTTGCCGGTTTCCCACGAGGGGACCTCGACGGCCGTCGGGACGAGGTAGTCGAGGAATGTGCCGGCAAGGTTGTTGCCCAGCTCGTCGTACGACATCTCCTCGTAGAGGGAGGGGGCGAACCCCATCGTGAGGCCGCCGTGGATCTGCCCCTCCACGATCATCGGGTTGATGATGTTGCCGCAGTCATCGACGGCCACGAAGCGACGAACCTTCACCTGCCCGGTTCCGCGGTCGATGTCGACGACGCAGATGTACGAGCCGAAGGGGAAGGTGAGGTTCGGCGGGTCGTAGTAGTCGGTCGCCTCGAGGCCGGCCTCCATGCCTTCCGGGTGATTCGTGTAGGCGGCGAAGGCGATCTCGGCGATCGTCTTCGACTTCTCCGGGGAGCCCTTCACCGTGAACTTCCCGTTCGTCCACTCCAGGTCATCCTCGCTGGCCTCGAGGAGGTGGGCGGCGATCTTGCGAGCCTTGTCGCGGATCTTGCGGGCCGCGATCGCGGTGGCGGCCCCGGCGGTCGGCGTGGAGCGCGACGCGTACGTCCCCAGACCGTAGGGCGCCGTGTCGGTGTCACCCTCCTCGATGGTGATCTTGTCGGCGGGGATCCCGAGCTCCTCGGCGATGATCTGGGCGAACGTGGTCTCGTGGCCCTGGCCCTGCGACTGGACGCCGAGCCGGGCGATGGCCGAGCCGGTCGGGTGGACCCGGATCTCGCACGAGTCGAACATCTTGATACCGATGAGGTCGAAGTCGTGCGAGGGGCCGGCCCCCACGATCTCGGTGAACGAGCTGATCCCGATGCCCATGAGCTCGCCCCGGGCGCGCCGCTCCGCCTGCTCCCGGCGCAGGTCGTCGTAGCCGATCATGGCCATGGCCTTGCGGAGCGCCGCCGGGTAGTCGCCCGAGTCATAGTCCCAGCCGGTCGGCGTGTGGTACGGGAACTGCTCGGGCTGGATGAAGTTCTTGAAGCGGAACGCGGCGGGGTCCATCCCGAGCTCGGCCGCGGCGACGTCCACGAGCCGCTCGATCGTGTGGACCGCCTCGGTGACCCGGAAGGAGCAGCGGTAGGCGACCCCGCCCGGCGGCTTGTTGGTGTACGCGGCATCGACCTCGACGAAGGCAGCCGGCATGTCGTACGAGCCGGTGATCACGTTGAAGAGGCCCGCCGGGAACTTGGACGGGTCCGCGGCGGCGTCGCTGTAGCCGTGGTCGGCGAGCGTCTTGACCCGCAGCCCGGTGATCTTCCCGTCGTCGTTCACGCCGAGGTCGGCATGGACGTGGTAATCGCGGGCGAACGAATCGGCCTGCAGGTTCTCCGAGCGGGCCTCGATCCACTTGACCGGCCGGCCCAGGGTCAGCGAGGCGACGATGGCGATCACGTAGCCGGGGTAGACCGGCACCTTGCCCCCGAATCCGCCACCGATGTCGTGGGTCTTGACCCTGATCTTGTCCTCGGCAATGCCCGAGACGAGGCTGATGACGGTCCGATAGACGTGCGCCGCCTGGCTGGTCACGTGGAAGTCGAGATGCCCGCGGACCGGGTTCCAGTCGGCGATGCAGCCGCAGGTCTCGATCGACGCCACGTGGATGCGGGGAATGTAGACGTCGAGCGGTATGACCCGATCGGACGCCGCCAGCGCGGCGTCGGTGGCCGCGCGGTCGCCCGATTCCCAGTGCCAGATGCGGTTGGTGGCCTTGTCGGGGCCCCGATCCGGGCGCAGGATCGGGGCATCCGGCTCGAGGGCCTTGAACGGGTCGACCACGACCTGGAGCGGCTCGTATTCGACCTCGACGGCGAGCGCGGCGTCGGCCGCGAGGTAGCGATTCTCCGCGATGACTGCCGCCACCTCCTGGGCCTGGTACATGACCGTGTCGGTCGGCAGCACCATCTGCTTGTCGCCCGCGAGCGTCGGCATCCAGTGCAGGCCGGCCTTCTCCAGGTCGCGCCCGGTGATCACCGCCAGCACGCCCGGCATCGCCAGGGCGGCCGAGGCGTCGATGCTCACGATCGTGGCGTGGGCGTAGGGGCTGCGGACGATCGACATCCAGGTCTGGTTCTTGAGGTTGACGTCCTCGATGTACTCGCCCTGGCCGCGGATGAACCGCGGGTCCTCCTTGCGCTTGAGGGAGTGCCCCATACCCCCGACCTCGAGGGTCGTCGTCGGCGCCTGCGCCTCGTACTGCGTCGTCATCCCCCGCCTCCTACGCGGTCGCGGCCGGCTCGGCCGAGGTGGTCGCCGAGGCCTGGGCCTGGAGCTCCCCGGCGGCCTGCTGGATCGCCTTGACGATGTTCACGTAGCCCGTGCAGCGACAGAGGTTGCCGGCGATGCCGTGGCGGATCTCGTCCTCGGTCGGGTCGGGGTTCTCCCCGAGGAACCAGGAGGCCTGCATGATCATCCCCGGTGTGCAGAAGCCGCACTGGAGGCCGTGCTGGTCCCAGAACGCCTGCTGCAGCGGGTGGAGCGCGCCGGCCTGCTCCATTCCCTCAATCGTCTTCAGCTGGCGCCCGTCGACGGCAACGGCGAGCATCGTGCAGCTCTTCGCGCTGACCCCGTCCACGGTGATCGTGCACGCGCCGCAGGTGGAGCTGTCGCAGCCGACGTGGGTGCCGGTCAGACCAAGGTCCTCGCGCAGGAAGTGGACGAGGAGCCGTCGCGGCTCGACGTCCCGCTCGTACTGGCGACCGTTGACGGTCACCGAGACGTGGCTCGTGGTCACGTGAGTCCCCCTCCTCAGGCGCTCGCGCGGGCGACCGCCCGCCGGAAGGCGCGCACGGCCATCTCGCCGGCCATCGCGCGTTTGTAGTCGACCGGCCCGTGGGCGTCCTTCACCGGGTTCGCCGTGGAGGCGCAGGCCTGGCGCAGGGCGGCCTCCGTGTCCGGCCCGGGTCGCGACCCGACGATCGCCGACTCGGCGGCGTTCACGGGGATGCACGTCTGGGCCACCGCGGACAGCGCGATGCCCGCCGCTGCGATCGTCCCGTCCGGGGCGAGGCTGACCTGGACCGCGGCCCCGGCAGTGGCGAAGTCGCCCGCCTTGCGCTCCAGCTTCTCGTAGGCGGCGCCCGAGCGCGGCGGCGGGACCGGGAACCGGACCTCGACGAGGATCTCGGTCGGTTCGATCGCGCACACGAACGTGTCGATGAAGAAGCTCCGGGCCGGGATGACACGCTCGCCGGCGAGGCTCCGGACGACGATCGACCCGCGGGAGGCGAGGAGGACCGCCGGCCAGTCGGACGCCGGGTCGGCGTGGGCGATCGACCCCCCGATCGTGCCCCAGTTGCGGACCTGCGGGTCCCCGATGCCCCCGGCCGCGTCCGCCCACAGGCCGGACGTCCGCTCGATCAGCTCGCTCGTCTCCAACGCATGATGCGTGGTCCGGCTCCCGATCCGGATCTCGCCGGCCTCTGCCCGTATGTAGGCGAGACCGTCGACGCCGCCGATGTCGACGAGGAGCCCCGGTTCCGCGAGCCGGTAGCGAAGCAGCGGGATGAGGCTGAACCCCCCCGCCAGCACCTTCGCTTCCCCTTCTCGGTCACGAAGCAGCCTGAGTGCCTCGTCCAGGCTCGCCGGCCTGGCGTACTCGAACGCTGCGGGGATCATCGCTTGCCTCTTCCTCCGTCCGGGTGCTTGGTTCGGGTGGCTTGGAGGTGGGCGTCGCGGCGGCGTGGGGTCCGTCGGGTGCGTCCAGGTTCCGTGGTTTTGCGAGCGGGTTGTGCTCCGTGTGCGACGGGATTGTGGAAGCCCGGATCATGCACCGCGGCGGATCAGCGGTCAACACACTTGCGCATCCGTGCATTCGCACTGCCCGAACGACGCGGACGCTGGCTGCGGACTACCTGCGCCAGGCGGTCAACGAGGTCGCCAATCCACGATTCCGGTGGCCATCGCGACCTGTGAGGTGAGCCCCACCGTCCCGTCCGGGTGCTCCACGATGCGTCGATCGAGCTCTCGCGCAAGGATGGCGTCCCGGGCGCTCCCCGCCTCGAGGAAGAGCTGGCTGCGGAGCCAGCGGGCGAGCTCGCCGCGCGAGGGGAAGCCGCGGGACGGGCGCTCGACCCGGGTGTGCTGCGGCTCGCGCCCGCGAGCGTGGAGCAGCGCCAGGAAGTCGTCGAGGGCAGGCAGCTCGACACGCTCCTCGCCGTGGACGGGCGGCCAGAAGGCATGCGCCGGCGCGGACGGCTGGCGGTCGGCCAGGACGGCCACGCAGAGCCTTGCGGCCGCGGCCTCCATCGCGTCGAGGAACGCCCCGATCTCCTCGACGTCGTACCCGAGGTTGGCGATCAGGGCCGCGTCGGCCGAGGGCGCCGGCCCGGCCGCCGGGTCGACCGGCCAGCGCCCCTCGATCGTGACGACGTTCGTGATCCCGTGCTCGGCTTCCTGCCCGCGGAGGGCCGCCAGCATCCCGGCCGACGGGTCGAGGGCGATCACCTCGCGGACGGAAAGGGCCAGGGGAAGGGCATACCGCCCCGCGCCCGCGCCGATGTCGAGCCACCTGTCGTCCGGCCGGGCGAGCAGCAGCAGATGGTCGAGCACCGGGTCGTCGGTCCGACGGGGATCGGCGATGAACAGCCGGCTGACCGGGGCGTAGAAGTCGCCGCCCTCGGGAGTCTCGCGCAGGCGCGCCGTCTGGGCGTGGTGGGCCCGCACCCGGGCGCCCCACTCGCCCTCGGCGGCCTGCTCGCCGGAACGTTGCCCGGCCTCACCGGTTGTCGTCATCGGCCACCTCCGTCGACAGAGGCGGCCTGCAGGGACGCGAGGTCCGCCGGCGTGTCAACGTCCGGGTTGGCGCCCGGGAAGGGGAGCCTGACGACCCGCGCAGGGTCGGCGGCGAGCAGCGGGCCAAGACCCCGGTCCCCCTCCAGCGAGCGCGCCGCGGCCCAGACGGCCGGGAGGAGGAGAACCGGGTTCGGCGCGGGGTCGCCGGCGTAGAGCGGCGCCACCGCGAGCGTGCCGTCTGCAGCCGTCGCAGCAGCGTCGACCATGGACCTGATCACCTCGACACCGACGCGCGGCTGGTCGCCGAGGAGGACCAGCACGCCGCCCGGTGCGGGCGCCGCGGTCGCGGCCGCGAGGCCGATGCGAAGCGACGACGCAAGGCCCCGCTCGGGTGCCGGGTTGAGGACCACGAGGACCCGGTCGATGGCGCTTGCGTCGTCCGCGAGGAGCGCGGCCGCGACGGTCGCGGCGTCGCGGCCTAGCACGAGGACGAGCCGACGAAGGCCGGCGGCGCGCGCGCTGGTCAGGACGTGGCCGACGAGCGGTCGGCCGTCGAGGGAGGCTCTGACCTTTCCACCCCCGAAGCGGGTGGCCGCCCCAGCGGCAAGGACGACACCGACGACGGCAGGTGATGTCACGTCCGCCCCTCGACAGCGGCGGCGAGCGCGTTGAGCATCACGTCCACGGTACGGTCCCCCGTGGCCGATCCCCGACGGGGCGTCTGTCGCTCGTCCACCTCACCCACCGGTGCCCACGGCTACCGCCGTCCGGGTCCACATCGGCGCCCCGCTGCCGCCATAGCGGTCGGCAACGATCTCGGCCATGATCGCCAGGGCGGTCTCGGCCGGGGCCCGTCCGCCGAGGTCGAGCCCGATCGGGCCCCGGAGCCGCGCCAGATCGGCCTCCCCCACCCCGGCCGCGAGAAGGCGAGCGCGCCGGTCTGCCTGGGTCTTGCGCGAGCCGACGGCGCCCACGTAGCGACACCCGCGCCGGAGGGCCTCGACGATCGCCGGCTCGTCGAACTTGACGTCGTGGGTCAGCACCGCCACGGCGTCCGCCGGTCCCAGGTCGATCTCCCCGGCAACCTCGTCCGGCCAGCCCACGAGGAGCGCATCGACGTCGGGGAAGCGCTCGCGGGTGGCGAACGCAGCCCGTCCATCGATGATCAGCGTGGCGTAGCCGAGCTCGTGCGCGATCCGCGCCAGGGGCATGGCCACCTGCACGGCACCCACGATGACGAGCCGGGGAGCGGCACGGAAGCCCTCGAGGAACCACTGGCGACCGGCGGCCTCCACGGTTGTCGACCCGCCCCGAGCGAGCAGGTCGCGAGCCGCCCGGGCGATCTCGCGGTCCGCGTCGCCCGATCCGGTGCTGCCTGTCAGCGTCCCGTCCTCGGCCACCGTGAACGCGGGCTCTGGCACCGCCCCGGCGCCCGGCGCGTGCGGCCCGAAGGCGGCCGGCGGCGCGTCCGCGGGGAGGGGCACGACCACCGCCACGCCCCCCGGTCCGCCCGCGGCCTCGACGACCTCCGGCCGGACGAACGGCTCCACCAGCACGTCGATCGTGCCGCCGCAGGCGAGCCCGACGTCCCAGGCCTGCTCATCGCTGATCCCGTACCTGATCACGCGGTCCACGCCGTCGGCGCGGGCTCGCTGGATCTCCTCGAACGCGGCGCCCTCGACGCAGCCGCCCGACACCGATCCGGCGAGGCGCCCGTCGGCAGTCACGACCAGGTTCGCTCCCTCGGGACGCGGCGCGGAGCCGAACGTCCGGACGACGACGGCCCGGCCGAGCTCCGCCCCTTCGGCCTGCCAGGCATGCACCTGGTCGAGCAGCTCCTTCATGCTGGGGTCCTCCTTGGGTCCGGATCACCCGTGCCACGGCGGCGCGCGGCATTCACCCCTCGAGCGGCCGCGCCGCGGAGGGATCGGACGAGGAGTCCGGGGCCGCCCGGGACGGCAGGCCGAAGACTCGCGGCGCCACCGCGGTGATCGCCCGCCGGCCGCTTCCCGTCGCCTCCACCCGGTAGACGGTCGGAACCCCGTTGCGCGGCGGCCGGCCGGTGGCGCCGAGACCGAGGCCTCCGAGCACCTCCCCGAGTCGCTCGAGCGAGGCCAGGTTGTGGATCGGCAGGAAGTCGTCGATCGACGGGTAGGCGGCGGCCATCCCCGCTGCAAGCGGCTCGTAGCCGTCATTCCCCGCGAGCGGGTTGAGCCAGATCAGGCGGTGGCAGTTGCGCTGCAGGCGCGCCGTCTCGCGCCCGACGAGCGCAGGATCGCCACGGTCCCAGCCGTCCGAGACCACGATCACCACGCCCGATGTCCGCAGCACCCGTCGGGCCCAGCGCAGGTTGAACATCCGCAGCGAGTCCCCGATCCGCGTCCCGCCCGACCAGTCGGTGACGGATCTCGGTCACCCGGTGGATCGCCATGTCCGGGTCGCGCCCGCGCAGCTCGTGGGTGATCCTCGTGAGCCGCGTCCCGAAGACGAACGACTCCGTCCGGACACCCGACGCGCGCGACAGGGCCTGAACGAACCGAAGCAGGAGCCGCGCATGGCGCTCCATCGAGCCCGAGACATCGCACAGGATGACGACCGTCCGGGGCCGGCGGACGCGGCGCCGCCAGACCCAGTCCACGAGGTCGCCGCCGGTCGCCAGGTTGCGCCGGAACATCGCCCGTGGCGCGAGCCGGCGCCCGTGCGGGTGGTGCTCGAAGCGACGGGTCAGCCGATTCTCCAGGCGCGGGCGGAGCAGGTCGATGAGGCGCTCCGCGTCTCGCAGCTCGGCCGCCGTCATCCGGTCGAACTCGCGATGGGCGAACGACTCCGCGGTCGAGAAGGCCCGAGGGCTGACCACCCGCCCCTCCCCGATCTCGTCCTCGGTCTCGTCCTCGTCAGACGGCTCGGCCTGCTCGGGCCGACCCGTGCGCCGGCCCTGCTGCTCCGCGTCCGAACCAGAAGCGGCGGCCCCCTGGTCGCGCTCCTTCTGCCGGGGACGCGGCGCCTCGGCCTGGAGATCCGTCGGGGCGATGCGGGCCACGTGACGGCGCCAGAACTGGTCGAACACGGCGTCGTAGACGGGGAGGTCGGCATGGCGCCGGCAGAAGATGGCCTGGCCGGCCGCGTGCACCTGAGCGCGGTCGCCGACGTCGATCAGTGTCAGGGCCCGCGCGAAGTCGAGGGCGCCCCCGAGGTCGGTGGCGACGCCTGCCGATCGCAGCACCCGCGTGAAGAGGACGGCGTTCTTGAGGAAGACGGCGCCGTCGAAGTCGGCCAGCGGATCGGGCGCGGGAACGCGCGTGCCGCTCATCGTTCCCCCCGGCCCCCCCGCCGCCCTCAGCCGCCCGCCGCGGCAAGCTCGTCGACATAGGCGGCGGCTGTTGCGCCGCGGACCCGGCGCACATCCTCCTCGTACTTGAGGAGCACGCCGAGCGTCTCGTCGACGAGAGCAGGAGCGAGCTCGCGCGCTCCGAGCGCCAGGAGGGCCGCGGCCCAGTCGAGAGTCTCGGCGACGCCGGGAACCTTGGTCAGGTCCGCCGTGCGCAGCAGGCCCACGAATCCCACGACCTGGCGGGCGAGCCGCGCCGGCGTCGCCGGCACGCGGGCCAGGACGATCTCCATCTCCTTGGCCGCGCTCGGGTAGTCGATCCAGTGGTAGAGGCAGCGGCGCTTGAGAGCGTCGTGTACCTCGCGGGTGCGGTTGGAGGTGAGGATCACCCGCGGCGGTGTCACGGCGCGGACCGTCCCGATCTCGGGGATCGTGACCTGGAAGTCCGACAGGATCTCGAGCAGGTACGCCTCGAACTCCTCGTCGGCGCGGTCGATCTCGTCGATGAGGAGAACGGGCGGCGAGCCCGTCTCGGAGGCTTCGAGCGCCTGCAGCAGGGGCCGCTTGAGGAGGAACTCCGGGCCGAAGATGTCGTGAGCCGTGGCCCGCTCGATCTCGCCGCGCGCCTCGAGGAGCCGGATCTCCAGCATCTGGCGCGCGTAGTTCCACTCGTAGACGGCGGTGTTGACGTCGAGCCCCTCGTAGCACTGGAGGCGGATGAGCCGCGTGTCGAGCGTCTCGGCCAGGGTCTTGGCGAGCTGGGTCTTGCCAACGCCCGCCTCGCCCTCGAGAAGCAGTGGGCGCTCGAGCGCGAGGGCCAGGAACACCGAGGTGGCCAGGCTCCGGTCGGCAACGTAGTCGCGGACGCGAAAGGCGTCCTGGAGCCCCTCGATCGTCCGGAGGTCCTCCCGCGGGGCGCCGTTGCTCTCGCTCATCGTTCCTCGCTGCTCGATCGGGAGGCCGATCGTACACCGCGGAGGGGTCGGGCCTCGGCCGTCCGGCCGGCCAGCCGCCGCCCGGGCCAGCCGTGCTAGCCGCGGTGCGCCCGCTCAAGCTCGGCGATGTCGAGCTTCTTCATCCGCAGCATCGCCTCGGTCGCCCGCGCTGCCTTCTGCGGGTCCGGGTCGCCGAGGAGCCGGCCGAGGACCGTCGGCACGATCTGCCACGAGAGGCCGTAGCGGTCCTTGAGCCAGCCGCACTGCTGGGCTGCCGGGTCGCCGCCCTCGCTCAGCCTGCCCCAGTAACGGTCGATCTCGTCCTGCGTCTGGCAGCTGACCTCGAAGGAGATCGCCTCCGTGAAGCGGAAGAGCGGACCCCCGTTGAGCGCGGTGAACGGTTGCCCGAACAGCTCGAAGCGGACGGTCATGACGGATCCCGGAGTGCCGCCCGTGACCTCCTGCCCGGCCTCGCCGTAGCGCGAGACGTGCGTGATCCGCGAGTCGGGGAAGACCGACGTGTAGAGAGTTGCCGCCTCCTCCGCCTGGCCGTCGAACCAGAGGCAGGGGGTGATCCGCGGGGCGGCCGCCGATCTGGGTATGGCCATCGTGTCTCCTCCCGGCGATCAGTCAGGATCGCGGACTGCCGCCACTTGCCGCGGCGGGGTTCATCGGGCTGGCCGCCCGCCCTAGCCCTCCGGGGCGTCGAGCTCCCGGGCGTACGGCGGGAAGCGGAAGCGCATGTCACGCGTAAGGATGCCGCCGTGGCCGAGGCGCGCCACGGTCCGGCGGGTCGGCGGCTCACCGGCGAGGAGCCAGGGCAGCAGCAGGTCAGCAGCGGTCGCCTTGCTGTAGGCCCCGCACGTGGGCAGGCCGAGGAAGCTGGTCCGGCCGGCGCGGCCCAGCCAGAGCATGCTCCCCGGATGGGCCGGGACGCCGTGCGAGGTGATCCGGCCGCCGATTTCCGCAAAGGCGACGAAGACCGCGTCGGCAGGGTCGGTGGAGGCCGCGCCCGCCGTCAGGACCAGGTCGACGCGGGCGCTGCCACGCGTCAGGCGGCCAAGGGCGACCGCCACGGCGGCCGGGTCATCGGCCACATAGGCAATCTCGGTCACCTCCGACCCAAGGCTCTCGACCTTCGTCCGCAGCGCCGCCTCGAAGCGGCTGCGGGCAGCCGCCGCCAGCGTCTCCTTCACGACCGCCGCCACCCGGTGGTGGAGATACGGGCGCAGGCGCACGAGCGGACCGCCGCGGGCCGCCACCTGTTCGGCCCGGACGAGGGCCGCCTCGGGCACCAGGTGCGGCCCGGTCTTGACCGCGGCGACGACCGCGCCCGCGGTCACGAGCTGACCGTCGAGGACCGTGAAGACCGCGAGCCCGTCGATGGCGTCGAGCCGGGCCAGGGCCGGGATCCGGATGCGCACCACCCCGGCACGGGCTGCCACGAGGTCGATCCGCGACTCTGTCGGGCCGCGGGCGACAAGCCCCGGGCCTGCGACGGCCGCGGCGAGCCGAGTCGCGGCGTCGTCCTCGTGGACGTCACCTGGCTCGACCACCAGCACAGTGAGCTGCCGCTCCCCGCCGGTGCCCGGCGTCGCCTGCCACGGACCGCGCCCCCGGATCGCGGCGCCGGCGAGCAGGCCGAGGTCGGCGGCCGAGAGCCGGCGGCCCTTGGACCAGCGCTCGCCAGCCACCGTGAGATCTCGGGCCAGGACGGCCCCGGCGAGCGCCCCCGGCGGCTCCGGCAGCGGCTCGCCGGGCGTGATCCGGACGACCCTCACCCGGCGTCGGCGATGGCTGCCTCGATCGCGCGGCGCGTGATCACCACAGGCATCGCCGCACGGTAGGTCGAGCCGGCATGGAAGTCGCCGTTGACGGTAACGCCATCGGTCGCATGGGCCGAAGCATCGGCCGGCGAAGCACCCCCCAGGACGGCTGCCTCCACGGCCGTGGCTCGATAGGGAGCCTCGCCCACGCCTTTGATCGCGACCCGGACGTGCGAGATGCTTCCCGGCGATCCCGCGACGACCGCTGCCACCCCGACGAGCGAGTAGCCGGAGGCCGGCTGCTCGATCTCGCGGAATGCGCCACCGGCGCCGGCCGGCAGCGGCCCCCGGCGGAGGGCGACGAGCAGCTCGTCGGGCTCCATCGCCGTGTGGAAGGCCCCGCGAAAGAACCCGTCGAGAGGGACGACGCGCTCCCCGCGCCGTGCGGTGCCGTTGACGACGAGCGCGACCTGCTCGCTCATGGGGGCCTCCTCCCTGCTCGTGCGATCCGGGACGTGGCGCGGGCCCGTCGGCCTCTCGCGGCCCCCCGCGACAGAGCGACGGCGCTGCCGGTGTCGGCCCCCCCACGGGCGACGGCAACCGGCGGTGTGGGATGCGCCGGATCGTCCCACCGGCGCAGGCGGGAATCAAGGGGGTTGTCGGCCCGTTGCGGCGCCGACGGCTCGGCGTCCAAGGAGCCCGGCTCGGGAGGCACGGCCCTGGGCCGTGGACCGAGGCCGACCGTCTCCCCGCGCGGCGCCGACGATGCCGCGGCCCGCGGCCCAACCTCGGCCGAGGGCGTCGCCCCGACCGGCGTCGCAGTTCAGCCGGCGGCGACCTCGGCGAGCGCGGCCTCGAAGCCGTCGACCATCGTCACGATCTCATCCTCGGTGATGACGAACGGCGGCGAGACCTGCAGCGCCACACCGCGCAAGACCCTGGTGAGGATCCCCAGCCGGCGCAGGGCTCCGGCCACGACCTCCGGGGCTCCGGGATCGGCTGCCAGCGTGTCGTCGTCCAGCTCCACCGCTGCCGTGAGGCCGACGACGCGTGTCTCGCCGACCATGGGCGCGTCGTCGAGCCGGGCAATCTCCCGCGCCAGCACGGGCTCCAGCGCCCGCACCCGCCCGACCAGGTTCTCGCCCTCGAGGATGTCGAGATTGGCGAGGGCGGCTGAGCACGCCGTGGCATGCCCCGAGTACGTGTAGCCGTGGCGGAAGACGGGGCCCGCTGCGCCGTCCCAGAACGGCTCGGCGACGCGGCGTCCGATGAGCACCCCGCCGAGCGGCAGGTAGCCGGAGGTCACGCCCTTCGCGAAGCAGATCATGTCGGGGGCGATCTCGTAGCGCTCGCAGCCGAACATCGTCCCGAGGCGACCGAAAGCGGTGATGACCTCGTCCGCGACGAGGAGGACGCCGTGGGCGTCGCACAGGCGAGTGACCGCCTCCCAGTAGCCCTCCTCGGGCGGGATCACGCCGCCGGCGCCGATCACGGGCTCGCCGATGAAGGCCGCGATCTCGCGGCCGCGCTCCTTGAACAGGTGCTCCAGCTCGTCGACGTCGTGGGCCCCGACCTGGATCGTGTCGCCCACGATGGGACCACCGTAGCCCTCGCGATTTGCCGGGATCCCGGCGAGGCCGGTCCCGAACGCGTGCATCCCGTGGTAGGCATGCTCCCGGCTGATGACGATCCGTTTCTCGGTGTGGCCGAGGGCGTCCCAGTAGCGCCGGGCGAGCTTGGCGGCCGTGTCGACCCCGTCAGAGCCGCCGGAGCCGAAGAAGACCGAGGCCCCCTCCATGGGCACCATTGCGGCCAGTCGGTCGGCGAGCTCGAGCGTGGGTGCCGTGGCAAACGACCCGAAGTTCGAGTAGGCCGCCAGCGTCGAGAGCTGGGCCGAGGCCGCCGCGGCGATCTCGCGGCCGGCCGTGGCCGACGTGGCAGTACCAGAGGCCGGCCGTGGCGTCGAGGTAGCGTCGCCCGTCGGCGTCCTCGATCCAGGCTCCGTCGCCCCGGACAAGCACGTGCTCGTGGTCGCGAACCCGGTGCATGTCGGCGAACGGATGCCAGTAGCGGGTCGGCATCGGGTGCGGCGCTCCTCGGTGGCGGTCCGGCGACCGTCAGCGGCCGGGCGGCCGCCGTCCGGGTTGATACTGCCCCAGCGCGGCCGATCGCGCGTCGATCGCCCGGGGATCGAGCCGCCCCAGCATCTCCGCGGGCTCGCCCGCGAAAAGGAGGGCGGCTTCGCCGAGCATCTCCAACACCACCCGGGCGCCCTCGACGGTCAGCGCGGCCATGCCACCCGAGGGCGCGATCCCCACCCGATCCATTCCTCGTCCGCGGGTTGACGCGGCATACCTGGCGGCCCACACGACGTCCTCCAGGCGGGTGCGCCCTCGACCCTCCGCGTCGCCGACTCCGACGACGATGCCCCGCTCGCCCGGCGCAACGGCAACCAGGCGCCAGCTCTCCGGGCCGTCGAGCAGGTCGAACAGGTAGCTCCGGTAGGGTGCCGCGAAGACGGCTGGCGCACCGAGGGCCACCGCATCGCCGCCGACGATCGCCAGCGAGGCGTGGATCCGGGTGTCCACGCCCTCGAGCAGTGCGGCATGGGCGGCGACGAAGTCGGTCCGGCCTGCCTCGTCGTTTGGCAGCGATGCGGACGGCTCGTGGACCTCGACGAGCGGGCAGCCCGCGGCGGCGAGCGCCACGAAAGACCGGTTCAGGTCGCGGGCGGTCTCCAGCGCACCGGCGTCGCCTGCCGCGGCCCAGGGGCCGGTGACTGCCACCTTCACGGGCGAGAGCCGTCGCCGTCGCGCCGGCGGTGGCGGGGCCGGCGGTCGCGACGTCGAGGCCGAGGTGGCTCGCGGTCACGATGTCCATGCCGACGAGGCTCGCGGCAGCATCCCGAGCCCGGCGCCATGCGTCGACGAGGTTCTCGGTGGGCTCCGTCGCCGGGTGGACCAGGCCGTCCGAGAGGAGCCCGAAGCCCGCCTCGACCTGGGCACGCAGGACGTCGCGAAGGGCTCGATCGGAAGGAAGGCCGGCGGGTCGCGGATACCCGCCCGCGAGCGTCGCGAACACGGCGGGATCGTAGTCGATGCGAGAGGGGTGAGGAGGCAGTCGTCGGTCGACGGCCGTGCCGCCTCGGCCGATCGTCGATGAGTGCCCTGTGGCCTCGGCCACCGGTCCCGGGTTGTGCCCCCGGCGGCCGCGCTGCCCGCACCGGATACACTCGGCCCGTGAGCGCCAGCCGCCGTGTGCCGCCCGTCGAGATCGTCCTTCTTGCTCGACAGCGAACGGGCGCCCGAGCCACCCGGGACTGGGTGCGCGCCGACGCCCTGCGCGCGGAGATCGAGGCCGCCGGCTGGAAGGTCGTCGACAAGGGAACCGCCTTCGTGCTCCAGCCCGCGGCGCCGCCGACCGTGGCGGACGGGCGGGTGGTGCGCTACGGCACGTCGGCCGACGTCCCCTCACGGCTCGACGAGCCGGCCGACGCGACGTGGACCCTGGCCCTGATCGCCCACGACCGGCCGCAGGATCTCGGGCGCGCCCTGGCGAGCCTGCGGGCGCACGCGCCGACGGGAACCCAGGTGGTGATCGTGGCCGACGACCCGACCGAGGAGCGTGGCGGCCACCCTCGCGCCCGATGGCCCCGACCTGGCCCCGATCGCCGGGGCGGCGCCCGAGGTGATCTGGACCAGCTCGCGCCTCGGCGCCGCAGCCGCCTGCAATGTCGCGCTGCGCCGCTCGCGAGGTGCAATCGTGATCCTCGCCGCCCCTTGGATCGTGTTGCGTGGAGACGCCTTCACGCCCGTGCAACGGGCGCTCGAAGACCCCGGGGTGGCCGCAGCGGGCGCCTTCGGCCTGGTGTCGGCCGACCTCCGTCGGTTCGAGGCGTCGCCCGGGCCCGCCGTCGATGTCTTGGAGCTCGGCTGGCTGGCCTGCCGCCGCGCCGATGCGTCGACGCTGGGACCGCTCGACGAGAGGTTCGTGGACGACGCCTTCCTCGGCGCCTGGTGGAGCCTGGTCCTGCGCGTGGGCGGGGATGACGGCGCCGAGCCGCGGCGGGTGCTCGCGCTCGACATCCCGATCGAGCACGGCTCCGGCGGTCGCGGCCCCCTCGATCCGGACCACGATCGGCAGGCGAAGCGCAACTGGTACCGCCTGCTGGCTGACTTCCGCGGCCGGCCCGACCTCCTCTCCCGCTCGGCGTAGGACCTCTCCTGGTCAGGCGCCCGGTAGCGCACCCTCGAGTGCGAGCAGGGCGTGCTTTCGCTCGATGCCGCCGGCATAGCCGGTGAGTGACCCGTCGGCGCCCACGACGCGGTGGCATGGGACGACGATCGAGATCGGGTTCCGCGCCACCGCCGACCCGACGGCTCGAGCCGCGCGCGGCCGGCCGATCCGCTCGGCGAGGCTGGCGTACGTCGTGGTCGTCCCGCGGGGGACGGTCCGCAACACCTCCCAGACGGCTCGCTGGAACCGCGTGCCGCCCCGGAACGCGATCGGCACATCGTCCCCTGGCCGGCCCTCCAGGATCCCGTCGATTGCCGCGCCGATCGCAGCGAACGCGCCCGGATCTTCGCGCCAGGCCGGGTCGAGAGCCGGACCCCTCCTGTGGTCGGCGAAGAAGCAGCCGGTCAGGATGGTCGTGCCGTCCAGCGCCCGCTCGCCGACGAGGAGGAGCGGACCCAACGGGCTCGGGTGGAAGGTGTAGCGGGTGTCGGTCACGGGGGTCCTCCATGAGTGTGTGCCGCATTCGGAGCCGGCAGGTCGGCACGGACGCGACGACCGGGGCCGGCGCGAGCGATGACCACAGGTGGTGCACGGCGTACGAGCGCCATGGGCGCCACTCGGACGCCCGGGCCGCCATCCCGCGTGCGTCGCCCGGCCCGCCGCCAAGTGCCACGGCGCGCCGCAGGGCGACGTCGCCCGGCAGGAAGACGTCGGGATCGGCGAGCGCGCGCATCGCGATGTACGCCGCGGTCCAGCGACCGATGCCGCGAATGGCCAGCAGGCGTCGCGACGCCTCGGCCCGGTCGGCTCCGGGGCCGAGATCGAGGGTTCCCCGGGCCAGTTCCTACGCACACGGAGTGGAGTGCCTCGCGGCGCGTCGCCGGACCCGGCAGCAGCGCGGGATCGACGGCCGCTAGCTCATCCGCCGACGGGAAGAGGTGGGTCACGCCGCCGCTCCGCGCCTCGATCGGCGTTCCGTGGCCGGTCGACCAGTCGCGCGGCGAGAGTCCTGCGCTGCGGCAACCGTGATGCCCTGCCCGAGCACCGCCCGGACGGCCAGCTCCGCGCCGTCGACCGTGCCCGGCGACCGGCGCCCGGGCGTCGCCCCGACGAGGTCGGCCAGGCGCGGATCCCGGCCCAGGACGTCGTCGACCGCCACGGGGTCGGCGTCGAGGTCGAGCAGATGGCGGCAGCGAGCGACGGCCGGGCCGAGGTCGCGCGGGTCGGCCAGGGCCAGAGTGCAGCGGACTGCATCGCCCGCGTCGACGAGCTCCACGACGCCCGGCCCGTGGGGCAGCCGCAGGCTGCGCCGGTAGGAGCCGTCGACCACCTCCTCCACGCCGGGAACGGCGCGCACGGCCAGGAAGCCGAGCAGCGCGGACCACGCGAACGGGGCCCGGCGCGCCAGCCGCAGCACGACCCGTCCCCCGGGCGCCGGCTCGCCGGGACGGCGCGAGGCCCGCAGCTCGGTAGGGGCGGACGCGAAGACTTCGCGGATCGTGGCATTGAACTGGCGCAGGGAGCCGAACCCGGCGGCGAACGCCACCTCGGTCACCGGCAGCTCGGTCGTCTCGAGGAGGAGGCGCGCGACGTGGGCCCGCTGGGCACGCGCCAGGGCCAGCGGTCCGGCCCCGAGGTCGGCGAGCAGGTGCCGCCGGACCTGGCGCTCGCTGTAGCCGAGGTGGCGCGCCAGCCCTGGGACCCCTTCGCGCTCCACCACGCCGTCGGCGATCAGGTGCATCGCCCGGCCCGCCAGGTCACCGCGCAGATCCCAGGCAGGCGAACCGGGGACCGCCCCCGGGATGCAGCGCTTGCAGGCACGGAAGCCCGCCTCCTGGGCGGCCGCCGCTGTCGGGTAGAACGCGACGTGCTCCGGGCGCGGCGTGGTCGCCGGGCAGCTCGGCCGGCAGTAGATGCCGGTCGAGGAGACCGCCGTGAAGAACCAGCCGTCGAAGCGCGGGTCGCGGCTCTGGACGGCCCGGTAGCGGCCGGCGAAGTCGAGGTCGATCACCATGGGCCGAGGATGGCACGCCGCGGAGCCGAACGCTAGCGGGATTCGGACATCTCGCCCACGAGACAACGGGACGGGTCACCCGCGGACGCGCCACCGAGAGCGAAACTCGGTCTCAGTGGACGGTGAGCCCCAGCGCGACTACCCCGACCGCGATGGCGATGACCGCCAGCACGGCGAGCGACCGGAGCAGGAGGAGGAGGCGCCGATCGGCCGCGGCCGTGCTCCCGGCCGCCAACGACGAGCCCGAGACGACCCCGGCCGAGGCGGGCTGCTGCCAGTAGGACGCCAGCGTCGACCGGATCGGCGGCAGAGTGAGGCCCAGCCACAGCCCGGCGAGCGAGGCCACCGATGTGAGCCGCGTTGTCGATGTTGGCGCCCACGAGAGCGCCCGAGCCGAACCCGATCAGCAGGTTGAGGACGACGAGGGCGCCGATCTGGCTCATGATCGCTCGCCCGCGGCGATCGAGGATCGGGCGGTGGACCGCGCTCACGGCGAGCAGGACGCCGCACAGCCCGAAGATCGCTCCCGAGGCGCCGACGCTCGGCGCCGGGCCGCCGAAGACGAAGCTCGCCGCGGACGCGGCGGCGGCGGTCACGACATACAGGAGCACGAACCGGGCCGAGCCGTAGAGCTGCTCCACGAGCGGCCCGACCAGGTACAGGAAGTACATGTTGAAGAGGAGGTGGAGGACGCCGCCGTGGACCAGCACGGGGGTCACGAGGCGCCACCACTCCCCCGCCGCGAGGCCCGCCTTGTCGAGCCACAGGGCCCGCATGACGTCGCTGCCCCCGGGCGACGAGGCGATGAAGCGAGACGACGACGGTGATGGCGATGATCGAGTAGCTCGCGATGGGTCGCGTCTCCGCCGGCCGGCTTCGCGAGAACCAGCGGCCGGCGGCGCGCTGGTCGCCGAGCTCCTTGCTGAGCCAGCCGAGACGCGAGGCGATCTCCGCCCGGTCCGCGGCGGGGGCACGCCGCTCCGCCTCCCGGTACGCATCGCGGGCCCTGCGCAGGTCGCCGTCGCGGACGCGCGCCGCCGCCAGCTGGCGGAAGGCCCGGTACGTGATCGGGTTCTCCGGCACGTGCGTGGCCTGCTCCCAGCACTGGACCGCCCCCTCCTCGTCGTCGAGGCGGTAGAGGGCCTCGCCGGCGCCGACCAGCGCGGCAGCCGTGAGCCCCGGGTCCGGCATCCCGACAAGGCGGCCGTACGCGGCTCGCGCGGCCTGGTACTCCCCCGCCGCGAGGAGCTCGTCCGCCCGGGCCAGCAGCGCGGCCGCCGTCGCCCGGTCGAGGGGCCCCGGGGTCATGGGATCGGACACCGAGAAGCCGGTCATCCCGGCGACCGTAGCAGAAGGGGCGCCGACGCGCCGGGCCGTAGACTGCGGGCATGTGCGGACGGTTCACGCAGCAGCGCCCCTCGGCCGAGCTTGCCGCCCTCTTCGCGGCCGAGGACCTCGCGGAGAGCCCCGGCGAGCGCTACAACCTCGCCCCGCAGCAGCTCGGCCTCGTCGTCGTCGAGCGCGAGGAGCTCCGGCGCGCGATCGTCCCGTACCGCTGGGGCCTGATCCCGGCATGGGCGAAGGACGCCAGGATCGGGAGCCGCCTCATCAACGCCCGTGCCGAGACCGTTGCCACGACGCCGGCGTTCCGGGCCTCGTTCCAGAAACGTCGCTGCCTCGTTCCCGCCGACGGCTTCTACGAGTGGGAGCGCATGACGCCCGAGATCCGTCAGCCGAATCTCATCCGGCGTCCGGACGGCGAGCCGATGGCCTTCGCGGGCCTCTGGTCGATCTGGCGCGATCCGACCCAGGCCGACGCCGAGCTGCTGCGGACCTTCACGATCGTCACCACGACAGCCAACGCGACGCTGCAGCCGATTCACGACCGGATGCCGGTCATCCTCCCGGCGTCCGCCTGGGACGCCTGGTTGGCGCCCGGCGCGGTCGAACCTGGCGAGCTGCGAGCGATGCTCCGCCCCGCGCCCGACGACCTGCTCGAGCGCTTTCCCGTCTCCAAGCGCGTCAACAACGTGCGCAACGAGGGTCCCGACCTCGTCGTTCGGTTGGGACCGACCGGCCCGGGGCCCGGGATGCTCGATCTCGCCTGACGTGCGCCGCCCAAGGGGCGCACGTCAGCCCGTGGCGACCTCCCAGCCGTCGGCCGTCGTCGCGGCCCGGAACGCCTCCACCACCGGCGTGCCGCGATCGATCCCCGCGGCGTAGCGCCCTACGAGCCGGGCGAAGGCTCCGTCGCCGTCGTCCGCGGGGGCTTCGAGGACGGTGGCCATCGCATAGGCGGCGGCCGAAGGCTGCCCGGCGTGAGCGACCACGACGAGGCTGGCGCTCGCGAACGCCGCCGCCTCGGCGATCACGGGCGCGGCACCGTCGTCCAGCGGCTCGATCGCGACGACGACCCGAAAGTCGCGAAGGTACTGGAGGCCCAGCGCGATGTCGGCCGGCTCGAGGTCCGGCGAGGCCAGCGGCACGCCCTCGGCCTCCCATTCCGGCGTTGAGGCGGGCACGGCCGCCTCGTCGCTCCCCAAGAGCGGCCCGGCGGACGCATCTGCCTCGTTCTCGGGAGGTCCTCCCGGCCCGCGCCATGCCAGCGTCGTCGGTCGAGTGGGGTCGCGCCGCACCGCCAGGTGGCCGATGCCGTTCCGGGCCAGCGCCAGGAGGAGCTCCTCTCCCGCCCCGTCCTCGCCGATCCGGGTTAGCATCTCGACGGACGCTCCTGCCGCCGCCGCCTGCGCCGCCACCGCCGGGGCGATGCCGACGGCGCTCCCGGTGCCGTCCCCCTCGAGCCGATAGGCCACGCTCCCGACGACGACGATCACGCGCGCAGCCTAGCATCGGGACGCAGCTGGGTGGGTCCTCTTGAGGCGCGCTACCCGCCGGGGCCGCTGGCTGCCGATCTTGCGAAACCGGACCCCGGGGTCCCCTGTCCCAAACTTCCCGACTCCGAGGGCGGCGTGCCAGTCGGCGCCGGCGTATGGCTCGGCTCGGGCGTCTCGGTCGGGTGCGGCCCAGGGGTCGGGCGAGGCGTGGCGCGGGCGGGCGGGCTCGGGGTCGGACGGTCGGTCGACGTGCTCGACGGCGCCGGGGTCTCGCTCGCCTTGGGCGTGTCCGACGGCGAGGGGCTCTCACTCGGCACGGGCGTGGCAGACGGCTCGGCGGGCGATACCGTCGGCGTGGGGAGCACGAGCGGCGTTGGTGTTGGGCCCGGAGCCGGCCGGTTGACCAGCGAGGCCAGCGCCCCGATACCGAGGGATCCGGCGCCGATCCCGGCGACGAGCACGAGCGCGATGAGTGCCATCGCCGGCACGCGGGCGGCGACCGGCCGCCCGCCGGTCCAGGCGACGCGCCACAGGTCGCCGAACGCCGCGAGCACGCCCAGGATCGCGCCACGCCGCGCCGCGGAGGCTGCCGCGACGATCGGTCGGGGCGTCGGCTCGCCGGCCACCGCGGCCATGACTCGGTCCGCGAATCCGGGCGAAGGCGCCAGATCGTCGGTCGCGGCGAGCCACTCGAGGTCGCGGGCGGCAGCCAGGGCCCGCGCCTGCTCACCGGGACCGAGATCGTCCCCGAGCTCGTCCGGACGGAACCGCCCGGCGCCCGTTCCGGGCCCGTCCATCAGGAGACCGCCTGGGATTCGAGGGCCTGGCGGAGACGCTGCAGGCCACGCCGGAGATGCGTCTTGACCGTGCCGAGGGGCCTGCCGGTCTGGCTGGAGATCTCGGCCAGCGAGAGCTCGGCGAAGAAGCGCAGCGCCACGACCTCGCGATACGGCTCGTCCAGCCCGGCAACGGCGGAGCGGATGGCGGATGCCCGCTCCGCCCGCACCGCCAACTGTGCCGGATCGGGCGCCCCACCGAGAACATGGGCGAGTGCCGCCTCCCCGATCACGTGGCCTTCGCCGCGGCCCGCGCCATCGATTCCTGCGGGGGTCGGGTCGATCCAGGTGACCGGGCGTCGGCGCCCGGCGCGGCGCACCGCGATGCGCGTCGCGATCCTGGCCAGCCAGGCCCCGAACGGACCCTCCCCGCGCCACGTTCCGAGCGCGCGGTAGGCGGTCACGAACGTCTCCTGGGCTGCATCCTCGGCCTCGTGGATGTCGCCGAGGATCCGGTAGCAGCTGCGGATGGTGGCCCGGGATTCACGATCGACCAGAACGCGAAAGGCGTCAGGGTCACCGGCGAGCACGGCCGCGACGGCGCGCCGCGCCTCCGGGTCGTCCGGAGGCGCGGCGTCGGGCCGCTGGAGCTCGCTCGGCGTGTCGATCGTTCGGTCTCCTGGCCGGCGGTCGCCCACCGGGCGGGGGCGCGGTGGAGACAATACGCCCGCGACGAGAACGGGGATCGCCCGGTCGTCTTCACGTCTCTCCTCGCCGGCTCTCCTGTCGTGGGCGGCCGTCAGCCGTCGGTGCGCGAGTGACGGCGGCCGTCCGGCGACCCGGTCGAGTCGTCCGAAGGGTGCATCGCGGCTGGAGTCGGCCCGGGGGTTGACGAGCTCCCACCCGCGGCGGCGACGAGGGTCACCCGGGGGACGAGGAGGCCGGAGACCACCGCGACGGCCGCCCCGCAAGCCGGACTGGGTGGGGTGCGGTCCATGATCGCGGGTTCCTCCGGGGCTGGAGCGGACCGGCTGATTCCGGGCTCCGCGCTGCCGGTCGATCTGACCGGCCCGCTGCTTCCCAAGAGGCGGCGACCGGGGGAAAGGTTTCAGGACCAGGGACCTTGGCGGCCGGGAATCAGGGCGCGCCAGGATCCTCGTCGCGAACGATCTCGAAGTCGCCCAGGCCGAGCGCCTCGACGTCCGCGGCCACCGCGTCCGCATCGCCGACGAGGACGACCGCCAGGTGGTCGAGATCGAGGTGCGCCCGGGCTGCCGCCTGCACGTCAGCGGCGGTCACCGCCTCCATCGCGGGCCGGTAGCGTTCCAGCTCGTCGTCGGGCAGTTGATGCGTCACGAGGCCGGCGACGGCCGACACGACGGGCCCCGGGGTCTCGAAGCGGAGCGGAAAGACGCCGACCAGGTAGTCCCGCGCGGCGCGAAGCTCGGCGTCCGTGGGGGGATCCTCGCGCATGCGCCGGAGCTCCACGACGAGGTCCGCCAGGGCGGGCGCCGTCGCATCCGTGTTGACTGCCGCGCGAGCGGTGAACGGGCCCGCATACCGGCGAAGGTCGAACCCGGCGCCGGCGCCGTACGTGTAGCCCTTCTCCTCGCGAAGCTTCATGTTCAGGCGGCTGTTGAAGAGCCCGCCCAGGATCGCCGACATCACCGACACCGCGTGGAAGTCCGGCGTGCGGCGGGGCAGGCCCCGATGACCCACGCGGAGCTCCGACTGGACCGATCCGGCGCGATGCACGAGGCGCACCACCGGCCGGCCCGGCAGCCCGGCGTCCGTGGGGACCGGAGGCTGGGCCGCGGAGGGCGCCGGCGCGAGGTCACCGAACAGGGGCTCGAGAATCCCGGGCAGGTCGAGTCCCGTGAGGTCGCCACCGACCAGCAGCGCCGACCGCTCGAATGTGCCCCAGCTCGCGAATGCCGTGGCCACGACGTCCGCGTCGAGGTGGGTGACCGTCTCGCGGAGGCCGCCCGCGGGGCGGGCGTACGGGCTGGCGGGGTCGTAGATCGTGGCGAGGTAGGCTTCCTCCGCCCGGCGGGCCGGATCGGCCCTGGCCTGCAGGAGATCGTTGAGACGCTGGTCGCGGAGGCGCTCGACCTCGCCGGCCGGGAAGGCCGGCTCGCGGACCACTTCCGCGAGAAGCGCAAGCGCTGCAGCGAGGCGTTCGGACGGGACGTCCACGCCGACGGCCGTCGAGTCCCAGCCGGCCTCCGAGCGCAGCGAGGCCCCGAGGCGCTCCGACGCTTCGATCAGGGCAATGGCGTCTCGCCGTCGAGTTCCCTCGAGGAGCGAGCGAGCAGCCAGGACCGTGGCCCCGCCGACCCCGGCGGGCTCGTCCACCGCGCCCATCGGCAGCAGGAGCACCACCGACACGAGCGGGCGACCGGGAAGGTGAACGAGGAGGACGGGGAGGCCGCCCGAGAGGCGGCTGCGCTCGACCGCCGGAAAGGTGAACGGGCGGGGCGTCCCGGGGATCGGCCGCGTCCCGAGAACCGCCTCGAGCGGATCGTGCACGCTCATTCAGCGACCTCCGTCGACGTCCCAAGCGGCCGGGACGTACGTCAACACGACCCGATTGTCGGCCGTCAGCAGGGTGGCGCATGCCTCCCGCACGTCGTCGGTGCCGGCTTCGAGGTAGCGGTCGAGCTGGCGGTTGATCTCGTCCGGGTCGTCGAGGAGGGTCGCGAACATGCTGAGGCGATCCGCCCGCTCGGCGACGCGCTGGAGCGATCCGAGCTCGTCGGTCTCGATGAGGGCCTTCGCCCGCACGAGCTCGTCGTCGGTGACGTCCTCGGTCGCGAGGCGGTCGATCTCGGCGAGCAGCCCCGCCTCGACCGCCTCGATCGTCGCCTCGGGCCGCACGGTCGCCCAGCCCATGAAGACGGACGGGACCGGAGGCGAACGGAAGCACGAACATCGAGACGTCCTGGGCGATCCGCCCCTCGCGCACCAGACGGCGGTGGAGGCGACTCCCCTTTCCGCCGGCGAGCGACCTGGGCCGCGATCTCGAGGGCGTAGAGGCGCCGGTCGCCGATCGCCGGCGCCCGGAAGGCGACGTAGATGCGCGGCAGCGGCACCCGGTCCTCCACCGTCTCGCGCCGCTCGCCGCCGAGCGTCATCGGGAGCGGCTCCACCTCGAGCGGAGGGATCGCCGGATTGGCCGCGATCGGGCCGAAGTACCTGGTCCACCCATCCCCGGGCCTGGGCCGGGTCGACGTCGCCGACGATCGAGAGGACGGCGTTGTTCGGCGCGTAGTAGGTCCGGAAGAAGCTCGCGACGTCCTCCAGCGAGGCGGCGTCGAGGTCCTCCATCGAGCCGATGGTCGGGTGGTGGTACGGGTGGCCCTCCGGGTACAGGTAGCCCCAGCAGCTTCTCCTGCCACGTCCCGTAGGGCTGGTTGTCGTAGCTCGAGGCGCTTCTCGTTCTTGACCACCGCGCGCTGGTTGTCGAGGTTCTCCTGGCTCAGCGCCTCGAGGAGAGTCCCGAGGCGGTCCGCCTCGAGCCAGAGCGCGAGCTCGAGCTGGTGCGACGGGACGGTCTCGAAGTAGTTGGTGCGGTCCAGCCACGTCGTCCCGTTCATCGTCCCGCCGGCCGCCTGGACCAGGGCGATGTGCTCGGCCTTCGCGACGTGGCGGCTGCCCTGGAACATCACGTGCTCGAAGAGGTGCGCGAAGCCGGTCTTGCCGGCGCTGCTCGTGCTTGCTGCCCACGTCGTACCAGATGTTCACCGCGACCACCGGGACGAGGTGGTCCTCGCTGATGACGAGGCGGAGCCCGTTGGGGAGCCGCTCGTCGGTGAAGGGCACGACCGGGACTGGCATGCGGGCCTCAGGCTGGCGGGTGGACTGCCGGGATGCGCAGGAAACGGGTTCGGAGCGAGACGCAGCGCCCGGAAGGCGTCCGCGGCGCCGGGCGATTGTACGCGCAAGTCCTGGTCCTCCCAGCGCGGCACGCGGCGGGCGCGCCCGATCGCCTCCGCCGCGTCGGTCTCGCCGGGTGACGTGACGATGCCGCGCAGGGAGCCCTGCGTCCGCAGGTGGCGGGCCAACGCACGCGTGTCCACGCCGGCAATGGCCGGAATCCCCTCGTCCCGCAGCAGCGCGGCGAGCTGGCCGGTTTGCTCGGCCACCGCCGCGGTGGCAGTGGCGACGACCAGGGCCCGGAGCCACGGCCGCTCGGACTGGTCGTCGGCGCGGATCCGGCCGTAGTTGCCGATGAGCGGATAGGTCATGACCACCACCTGGCCGGCGTAGGAGGGGTCGGTGCAGACCCCCTGGTACCCGGTCTGGCTCGTGTTCACGACGAGGTCTTCCCCGGCGGCAGCATCGGCTCCGAACGCGACTCCGGGGAAGACCGTCCCGCCCTCGAGGGCCAGCAGGGCCGGGCCGCGGGCGCCGACGCGCGGATCGACGAGCGTGTCGGCGAGTGGCAGCGGGAGCCGAGCGTGGAGGGCGGCCCGAGACCGATCGCTCGCCGGCTGACCGCCCCGGAGGCTCATGCGGCCTCGCAAACGAACGTGGCGCCGGCCCGCAGGGGACGACGGACGGCTGTCGACATGGGCGTGCCTGGCCTCCCTTCCGGCCTCACGGGACCGGTACGCCGGCCTCACCGGACCGGCTGCAAAGGACGGCCGAAGGGTAGCATGCGGCGCGCGGACGCCAACCCCGGGTCGCGGGGATCCGACCCGGACGCCTCACCTCGCGCTGCTGTTGTCCCACACCTGGTTGAGCACGAAAGCGCCGTCCGTGGTCGGTGTGGTGAGGTTGGGCTGCGCGTCGTCGAGCAGCACGTAGGGGTGGAGCCGCACCTGGGCGAGGTGCGTGCCGACGAACGTCACCTCGACGATCACTCCTTCCTGCGTCTGGCGGCTCCAGTCCTGCCCGTACAGGAAGTTGCCGTGGCTCGCCACCGCCACGTGCCAACCCCGCGCGTCCGGCCCGAGCGACAGGCCACCCGCCCAGTGCGCCCCGTTGCCGAACACGTCGTCGGCGCCGGCAGCCAGGAACGCTGCCGCCTGCGACTTCGCCCGGGGCAGGATGTCGGCGTGGTACTCGGGCCAGTTCCACTGCGGCATGACGATCACCACGTCGCCCGCCTTGCGCGCCGCGCCCACGGCCTTCTGGATGTTGGACGACGTCAGCCACGCGACACCCGCGGTGCTGGCCGACGCCCGGGTCGAACCCGGGTGCTCGTTGAGACCGACGAATGCGAAGCGGACGCCGCGCACGTCCACAACCGCCGGCGCAAGCGCCTCGGCCAGAGTCATGCCGGCCCCGACCGTCTTGATCCGGTTCGCCCGCAGGAGCTGCAGCGTCCGGCGCAGCCCCGCGGGACCCTGGTCGGTGATGTGGTTGGACGCCAGCGTGACGACGTCAACTCCATGCTGGGCGAGGAGGGGCGCGACCCTGGGGTCGACCGCGAAGTGGGTGCCCGTGTCGTCCTGGCTGAACGAGGCGGTCATGGGGCACTCGAAGTCCGCCACCGTGATCTCGGCGTCGGCGATGAGGGCTGCGACGGCGCCCCCGTTGCCCGTTCGAACGGCGTCGACGACAGGCCACCCCTTGCCGTCCGGCCCGCTGAAGCGACGGTCCAGGTGCGTCCCCGTGTACTTCGCGGTCCCGCCGGCCAGGGTCCAGTCCCAGCCCTTACCGAGGCTGACCGCCTGACGGCTGACGCCCCTGTTCGGGCAGGTCTCGCCGGCCGAGACGATCGTGCGCACCTCCCCGGGATCGAACCGTCCCCAGGCAGCCGAGGCGGGGGTCGCCGCGGCCGCCAGCGGATAGACGCCGGCCCGGACGGCGGGCCCGCCGAAGAGGTCGGCCCCATCGAGCTGGAGCACCTTCACATCCGGCGTCACGAGCGATGCGGGCAGCAATCCCAGGGCGGGCTTCCCGGCGCTGACAGATGTCGTGACCTTGGCGGGCTCGAGGCAGGCCGCCGGGGCGGGGGCGAGCGGGCTGCCGCCGAGGGTGATCCCGCTGACCCCGCAGGGGACGGCGACCCGCCCCGCCTTCATCTCCGAAACCAGGGCCGCACTCGTGACGCCGACCCGCAGGTCGCGGGCGGGTGCCACGACCGCCAGGGCGACCGCGCCCGGGGCCGCCGCGACGCTGGCGCCGGGCGACGGGAACAGGCTGCCCGACGGCAGCCCGCCGGCGGACTGCGGACGCGCCCGGCAAGACAGCGCCCGAAGGCGCGGGCGTCGGCGCCATCGACGCCGGGCTCCCGGGCGCCGAGCCGGCGAAGAGCGCCGCGCCGACCAGGAGGCCGACTCCGATGCGTGGCGAACAGGCCGACCAGGAGGGTCGATCCGCTGACGCCGCCAGGCTCCGGTCGCCGCGGCCCCTCGGGGCCTCGGCTCTCGTCGTCACGCGGCCCTCGACCCTGCGGCGCGCCGGCACGCGGGCGCACCATCGGGACCCGGCGGGGCGGCTCACGGGACGACATCGCGGGCGTTTCCCCTCGGACCCGTCCCGGCCGCTCAGTCCCCGACCTTGTAGGGGTATGTCACCCAGCCATGGGCGAGGGCCGCGTGGAAGACGGGCTCCTCGACGACCCGCGACCGGCCGGGCTTGTAGTGGATGACGGCGCTCACCGGCCGCCCGCCGGCCGCCCGGGTCCGGTCGAGCACCGCGGCCATCGTCTCGCCGGTCTCCCAGACCTCGTCGACGACGAGGATCCGCTTGCCACGCAGGAGCTCCGGTTCCGGGAAGTGGCCGAACCGCGGGGCGTCGTGCGTCCCGCCGCCCGACATGTAGAACTCGACGCCCGCCACCAGGATCTCGCGGAGGTCGAGGCGGTAGGCAAGGATTCCGGCCGGCACCAGGCCGCCGCGGGTGATCGCGAGGACCAGGTCGTAGTCCGTGCCGACCTTGTCGGCAAGGACGCCCACGAGGCGGTCCAGCTCGTCCCACGAGACGTTGATCGGTTCGGTGGAGATCATCGGGGCTCCCTGGCGGACGAGGATGGCCTGGACCCGCGGCGGCGGCGCGGACCCATTGTCGACGATCCGTTGGCGCGTCCGCGCCACGTCTCGTCAGTTTCGGCTGCCGCGGAGCGCGCCTGCCTCGCCGACGATCAGACCCGGCCGCCGCGCACCAGCACGCGGATCGGCTCGAGGAGCCGGGGATGGGCGAACGTCGACCGCCAGTAGACGAACGCCACGCCGACGATGCCGAGGAGGAGGGCGGCCAGCATCTCGGGCGGCATGGGCTCGAGCCGGAAGAAGCCCGGCAGGGCAAGCGGGACGGCGACGCCCACGACCGCGATCGCCACCCCCACGAGGGCCTCGACCGGGTGCGCTGCGAAGGTGCCGGGTTCGAAGGGGCGGACGCCGTGGACGTCCCACATCACGATGATCCCGTAGCCGAGCACCATGAGCGAGAGCGCCGTCCGGGCCAGGGCCGTGTCGCCGCCGGACGCGAAGTACGCCCCTGCATACGTCGCGCTCAGGGCCAGCGCCCCGAGCAGCCCGGAGATGATCACGGGCCCGATCACCTGGCGTCGGAAGTCCGACATCGGGACCGGCCGGATGTACCCCAGGGAGACGAGGAGCGCCGGGATTGCCGTGGTGACGGTCGTCACCCACGAAAGCTGACGCACCTGGCCGGGAAACGGTAGCGCCATGAAGCCGATGAAGATCACGGCGAGGATCATGTAGACGTTCTTGGCCAGCAGCATGCGCGTCGAGGCGTAGACCTTCTGCGTCGTGACCTTGCCCTCGTCGAGCGCACGCGGGAGCGTCGTGAGGGCATTGTCGAGCAGGACGAGGTCGGAGACGTCCTTCGCCATCTGGGCGCCGTTGGCCATCGCGATCCCCAGCCGCGCCTCCTTGAGGGCCGGCACGTCGTTCACGCCGTCGCCGACCATGGCGACGTACTCACCCTGCGCCGCCAGGGTCGCCGCGATCCTGCGCTTCGTCGCCGGCGAGATCCGGGCGAAGACGGTCGAGCGGGCGACGGCGGCGCCGAACGCGGCATCGTCCATGGCGTCCAGCTCGGGCCCGGTGATGGTGCCGGCGACCTCCATGCCCGTCTCGCGGACCACGGCGAGGACCGTCTCCAGGGTGTCGCCGGAGATCACGCGCAGTCCGATGCCACGGGCAGCCAACGCCGCCAGGGTCTCGCCGACGTCGGGCCGGGTCGCGTCCCGCAGCAGCAGGAGGCCCCGCGTCCGCAGGCCCTCGGGGAGTGCGCCGGCCGTTGCCGACGCCCGCGTCTCGGCGAACGCCACCACCCGGAGCCCCCGCCCGGCGGCGACGCGGGCCCGCTCGCGGACCGACGGCTCGGGGGCCACCAGCTCGGGGGCTCCGAGCACCACCGTGAGGCCATCGGCAAAGGTCATGGAGCCCCACTTGCGGGCCGAGGTGAAGGAGGTCTCCATCGTCTTCGTCCGCCCGATCGCGTCCCGCCCGATCGCGTCGCCGATCGCCGCCGCGGTCCGGTTCTCGGCCGCCAGCAGGCCCGTGTAGGCACTGAGGTTGCTCCGAAGGTCTTCCTCCGAACCTCCGTCGAGAACGACCAGTTCATCGAGGAACAGCTCGTTGAGGGTGAGCGTGCCGGTCTTGTCGAAGCACAGGACGGTGACGTTGCCCATCGACTCCACGGCGTTGATCCGCTGGACGAGGGTTCGGCGCATCCCGATCCGGATGGCCCCGTAGCTGAGCGCGAGCGTCGTCGCGAGGACGAGGCCCTGCGGCACGAAGGTGGTCACGATCACGACGGCGTTGCGCAGCATGTCGGGCAGGCTCACGCCACCGACGTAGCCCTGGATGAAGACGAGGGGGCCGAAGATGGCCATCAGGAGCACCGAGATCTCGACGATGGCGTCGAGCGACCGCTGGACAGGCGTCAGCGACCGCTTGTAGCCGGCCGCCGTCTCCCCGAGCCGGTTCACGAACGACGCGGCGCCGATCCGCTCGGCACGCACGAGCCCCCTGCCGGCCGCGACGAACGAACCCGACGTCAGCGTGTCGCCGCGGCCTTTGGGTACGAGGTCGGCCTCGCCGCTGATGAGGCTCTCGTCCACCTCGAGGGCGTCGCCCCACACGAGCGGGCCGTCGACGCCGATCCGGTCCCCCGGACGGATCTCGAGGACGTCGTCCTCGACAACCTCCTCGGGCGAGATCTCGACCGTGGTCCCGTCGCGTCGGACGCGAACGGTGCCCGCGGCCTGGCGCGCCAGCCGGTCCATCGTCCGCTTGGCCCGGAACTCCTGGACCAGGCTGGCGATCGCGTTGACGGCAACGGCGCCTCCCGACAGGAACGAGTCGCCGATCTGCCCCAGGACGAGGAGCGCCGCGAGCAGCCCCACCAGCGTCACGTTGAAGGGGGTCAGCAGGTTCTCGCGCAGGATGTCGGCCGAGGAGCGCCCCGTCGACGGCCGGTAGTCGTTCGTCGCGCCTCGCGCCGTCCGCTCGGCCACCTCCGCGGCCGTCAGCCCTCGGACGGCATCCGGGGAGCCGACCGCCGCCGGGTCATCCGCCGGCCCGGCCGCCGGAGCGATGTTCATGGCGCCGCTCATGCGTTCTCCCCGACAAGTGTCGGCATCGTCTGGCTCACGACGCTGGGATCCCCGTCAGCATGCCGGGATTCTCGGCTACCGGTGTCGTCGCCGTGCACGCGGTCCCGGGGGAGAGGCGACCGTGGGTCAGGCGGGGCTGGCCGGCGCCACATGGTACGGGCGAACGACTGCCGTGGACAGGTGGGCTCGGGCGGGAGGCGTCGTGGATCGGGCGGGCCGTAGCGATCTGCGCAGGCGGGCCGGATCGAGCGCCGTCCGGCTGACGAGGAGTCGACGCCCGCCGTCGGACACGAGGCGGTCGTTTGGGCGGAGGCTGACCTTCGCCCGGCGGCCGGGATGAGAAGTAGCCCTAGCGGCCCCGGAGCTTGCGGCCGAAGACGACCACGATGGCGGCAAGCGCCACGGTGAAGGCGGTTCCCAGACCTTGGATGGCGGCTGCCGCAGCGAGGAACCAGCCGAGAACCTCGGTGACGAGGCCGAGCCCTCGGACGACCGACTCGGTGCGGGTGCACGGCGTCACGTCGATGATTCGAGTCTCGACTCTGCCTGCCACAGGCTGCCTCCCTGTCGTCGTAGCGATCCCTACGCGAGGTAGCGTCCCTCCTTGGCGTGCCAGCTTGGCTGGCACGCGGCAGAGGGTGGAAGGAGGATGCGGTTCGCGGCTGACTGGTACGGCGATGGGAGGGCCCGACCGGGAATCAAGCGACCCCTGGAGGTGTCTCCAGGGGTCGCTCCGTGCTCCGGAAGTGGTGAGCCCGCAGAGATTCGAACTCTGAACCTAGGGATTAAGAGTCCCCCGCTCTACCGTTGAGCTACGGGCCCACGGGCGCCAGCGCCCGCGGAAGAATAGCGCACCTCTGCGGGATTCTGCCCAAGTGCGCCTTCCAGTGCGACGAGCCTCGCAGCCAGGTACGACCGGCCGGGGATGCCGGGACCATCAGGCCCATCCCACCCCGGCCGTGTCCCGGTGGCGAACCGTTAGGATGCGTCGCGTGATCCTGCGACAGAACCCGCGCCGGCCCCGCCGTCGCACCCACATGCGGCGCCTCGTTGCGCCCTGCGTGACGCGTGAGATCACGTGGTCGCGGGCGGGCCGGAGCACGGCGATGGGAACGCGACTTCTCGCGATGATGGCCGCGGTTGCCCTGGCGGCCGCCGGCTGCGCCGGGGTGGCGCCGGACCGGTCGACCCTGGCCCAGCGGGGTCCGTCCCCGAATGCCGTGCCGGCGGCAACGGCAACGGCAACGGCGGTGGCGGTCGCGACCGGGCGACCGAAAGCGAGCCCGACCCCTGGCGGATCGTCCGCGGCAGCGACCCCCGGATCCTCCGCGTCTCCCACCGCGGGACCCAGCCCTGGGCCTGCTGCACCGTTGCCGGCGTCGTTGCCCTGGCCGTCCGCCGTTTCGTGGCCTTCATCGGTGCCACCCCCGTCGCCGCTGCGCCGCCCGCTCCCGTCCGCGCGCTTCGTCCTCGACGTGCCGGTTCTCATGTACCACCGGATCGCGCCCCTCTCCGAGGCCGGCGATTCGATGCCCGGGCTCGTGGTGAATCCGCCGCTCTTCGCCGCCCAGCTGACGGCGTTCAAGCGGGCCGGCTGGCACACGATCACCGCAGCGGAGCTGGCCGCGTACCTCGTCGCCGGTCGCCAACCTCCAAAGCGGACATTCGTGGTGACCCTGGACGATGGCCATGAAGACGGCTACACGCACGCCTTCCCGATCCTGACGCAGCTCGGGTTCGTGGCCACGTACTACGTCATCACGGACCGCATCGGGCGGACCGGCTACCTCAGCGCCACCGAGCTCCAGGCTATGGAGGCGGCCGGCATGGAGGTCGGGAGCCACACCCTGAACCACGCCACCCTCACTCGCCTGGCGCCGGTTCGACTCGGCCTCCAGCTCACCTCGTCGGCGTCGCGGATCGCGGGCGTCGTCGGCGCTCCGGCGGTCAGCATCGCCTACCCGCGCGGGACGTGGAATGCGGCGGTCGCGGCGGCAACGGCCGTGTCCGGCTACGAGGTCGCGTTCACGGAACGTCCGGGCTGCGGGCTGAGCATCGCAGACCGTTTCGCGTCTCCTCGCCTGCGGGTCGGGCCAGGGACCACGCCGGCCGTCATCCTCGCCAAGGCAACCGCCTGCGGCAGGTGATCGGACGCGAGCCCGCCTGGACGCACGGCTGCCACGGTCGCTGGACCGGGCTGATGGGGCCGCATCACGGGGTTCCCCAGGGACGCCTCAGCCCGGCTGGTTGTCGATCTGGGCGCGCTGGAGGCGGCCACTGAAGTCGACGTAGACCGCCTTCCATTCCGTGAAGGTGTCGAGCGCGGCGTGGCCGGCTTCGCGGTGGCCGTTGCCCGTCTCCTTCCAGCCGCCAAAGGGGAGATGCGTCTCGGCGCCGATCGTCCCGGCATTGACGTAGACGATCCCCGTGCCGAAGTCACGCATGGCCCGGAACGCCAGGTTGACGTCGCGCGTGTAGATCGATGACGAAAGGCCGTACCGGGTCTCGTTGAGCGCCGTCAGGGCAGCGTCGTAGCCGTCGACGCGGATGACCGACAGAACGGGGCCGAAGATCTCCTCCTGGGCGATCCTTGCCATCGGCGCCACCCGGGCGACGATCGTCGGCTCGAAGAAGACGCCCCGGTCGAGGTTGCCACCGGTCGCCCTCCGGCCCCCGCAGATCAGCTCGCCCTCGCGACCCGCGATCTCGACATACTCCTCGACCTTCGTCGCCGCCGCCTCGTTGATGAGCGGTCCGACGTCCGTGTCCGGCAGCAGGCCGTCGCCCAGCCGGAGCGCCCGGACTCGCGTCTCGAGCAGCTCGAGCAGGCGACTCTCGACCGGGCCATCCACGATCACCCGGCTGCAGGCCGTGCAGCGCTGGCCGGTCGTCCCGAACGCCGACCAGACGATGCCGTCGACGGCCAGCTCGAGGTCCGCGTCGGCCATGACGACGATCGCGTTCTTGCCGCCCAGCTCAAGCGCCAGTCGCTTCAGGCGCCGCCCAGCCCGCTCGGCGATCCGCTTGCCGGTCGCGGAGCTGCCCGTGAACGAGATCACGGGGACGTCGGGCGACTCGACGATGGCATCGCCGACCTCCCCGCCCCCGCCTGTCACGAGATTGATGACGCCCGGTGGGAAGCCGGCCTCGGCCATCAGCTCGACCAGGAGCGTCGCGCAATGCGGCGTGTCCGACGCCGGCTTGAAGACGACCGTATTGCCGGCGACGAGCGCGGGCATCGTCTTCCAGGCCGGGATCGCCATCGGGAAGTTCCACGGCGTGATGATGCCGGCCACGCCAATCGGCTGGCGGACGCTCATGGCCCACTTGTCCGGAAGCTCCGAGGGGACGGTGTCGCCGAAGAGCCGGCGGCCCTCGCCCGCCATGAGCTCGGCGATGTCGATTGCCTCCTGGACGTCGCCCCGGGCCTCTGCGATCACCTTGCCCATCTCGCGGGTCAGGGCGCGGGCGAGACGCTCCTTGTCGCGCCTCAGCAGCCGTGCGTAGTCCAGCAGGATCTCGCCTCGGCGCGGCGCGGGGGTCGCGCGCCAGGCGGGGAAGGCCGCCTCGGCCGCGCGCACGGCCATGGCCACGTCCGCGGGCCCGCCCGCCTGGAAGGTCCCCACGAGATCGTCGCGGTCGGCCGGATTGCGGCTCTCGAACGCGCGCCCGGAGGTCGCCGCCACCCAGGCCCCGGCGATGAAGTTGCGGCCGGCAAACGGCGCAGCGCGCTCCTCCGTCATCGCCCCTCCATCAGGCCCGCTCGAAGGCCATCGCGACCGACCCGCCACCTCCGAGGCACAGCGTCGCCATGCCGTAGCGTCCGTTCCGCCGTCGCAGCTCGTGCAGGAGTGTCGCGACGATCCGGGCGCCGGACGCGCCGATGGGATGTCCCAGTGCGATGGCGCCGCCGTTCACGTTCACCCGCGCCGTGTCGAGGCCGAGGGCCCGGCCATCGGCCAGGACCTGCGCCGCGAACGCCTCGTTGAGCTCGACGAGATCGAAGGCCTCGACCGGCAGGCCCGTGCGGGCCTCCAGCTTGCGCACGCCCTCGACCGGCGCCATGAAGAGCCACTTGGGCGCCACCTCCGCCTGGGCGTACCCGACGATCCGGGCAAGAGGCGCCAGCGCGAGCTTCTCGACGGCCCGCTCCGAGGCGACGATGGTTGCGGCAGCCCCGTCCGTGATCCCGGGGGCGTTCCCGGCCGTGACCGTTCCTTCCTCCGCCTCGCCGCGGTCCCCGGCGGGCGGCAGGTCGAAGGCAGGACGCAGGCGCGCCAGGGCCTCGGCCGTCGCGTCGCGCCGGGGGCCCTCGTCGGCGTCCACGACCGACTCGCGCCCCCGGGCGTCGCGCACGCTGACCGGCACCATCTCCGTGCTGAAGCGGCCGGCGTCCTGGGCGGCCACCGCGCGCCGGTGGCTCTCGAGGGCGAGGGCATCCTGCGCGGACCGGCTCACCTGCTCACGGATCGCCACGCGCTCGGCATGGGTGCCCATGTGACAGTCCTCGAGGGCACACCACAGGCCGTCCGCGACCGTGGAGTCGACGAGCTCCCCGTTTCCAAGGCGGTAGCCAAAGCGGGCGCCCCGCAGGAGGTACGGGGCCCGGTTCATGCTCTCCATCCCGCCCGCGACCACGACCTCGGCGTCGCCCGCCCGGATCTCCGCGGCCGCGAGCATGATCGCCTTGAGGCCCGAGCCGCAGACCCGGTTGATCGTGGTGGCCGGGACCGTCTCCCGCAGGCCTGCGGCCAGCGCCGCCTGGCGGGCTGGGGCCTGGCCCGCGCCGGCCTGCAACACCTGGCCCATGAGGACCTCGTCGACGTCGGCCGTCGCCGGGTCCAGGCCGGCCCGTTCCACCGCGGCCCGGATCGCCACCGCGCCGAGCTCCGTCGCCGGCACACCCGCCAGGGCGCCGCCGAGCTTCCCGATCGGCGTGCGCACCGCCGTGACGAGGTAGATCTCGCCGTTCGGCCCCGCCGAGGCCGTCACGGCCGGGAGCCCCCCGGCGGGTAGTCGAAGAACCCCGTTCCGCTCTTCTGGCCGAGTCGGCCGGCGGCCACCAGCTCCTCGAGGATGTGCGGGGGCCGGAAACGGTCGCCCCCGAGGTCCGCGTACAGCACGCGCATGATCCCGAGCACCACGTCGAGGCCGATGAAATCGGCCAGGGCCAGGGGTCCCATCGGATGGCCGAGCCCGACGCGGGCCCCGGTGTCGATGTCCTCGGCCGTCCCGATCCCGCCTTCCAAGGCCCGCATCGACTCCGCGAGGAGCGGCATGAGGATCCGGTTGACGATGAAGCCGGGCCGATCCGCGGAGACGATGACCTCCTTGCCGAGGTCGGTTGCCAGTGCCCGGACCGCGTCCCCGGTCGCGTCGTCGGTCGCGCTGCCGCGGATCAGCTCGACGAGGGGCATGACCGGGACCGGGCTGAAGAAGTGAAGGCCACAGAAGGACGCCCGGCGCGCGGGAGCCAGCGCCTCCGCCAGGCGGTCGATCGGGATCGAGCTCGTGTTTGTGGCAAAGATCGCGCGGGCTGGTGCGACCGCGTCGACCCGGGCCCAGAGCAGGCGCTTCACCGCCTCGTCCTCGAAGACGGCCTCGAGGACGAGGTCTGCGCCCGCGGCGGCGGCGAGATTGTCCGTCGCGGCAACTCGGTCGAGGATCTCCACCCCGGCGGTCCCATCGAGGCGCCCCTTCGCGACGGCCCGCTCGAGGTTGCCGGCGATCCGTTCGCGCCCGGCGACGGCACGCCCGAGGTCCGGCTCGTACAGGTCCACCGTCCGGCCGGCGGCGGCGAGGACCTGCGCGATCCCGTGGCCCATCAGGCCCGCACCCGCGACGAACACCCGCTCGATCGGCATGCGCGGCAATGTAGCGCGACCCGCGGGTGCGCGTCGTGCCGGGCGGCCGGCGCGCCGCCCCGCCAGAGTCAGAACGCCTGCGTCTCGTCCACCAGGCTCACGAGCAGGCGGTCGGCGGCCGCGTACGGATCCAGCTCGTGGCGCAACACCGCCTCGAGGGTTGCCGCGGTCGGAGCCGCCAGGTCTCCACCCTCGAGCCGGGCCCGGACGCGGTCACCGAGGAGTGCCCAGACGAGTGCCGCGGTCCGCGCCCGGCGGACCTCCATCCCGCCATCGATCAGGCGGACGCTCGCCCGGTGACGCTCGATCGCGGCGAGGAGCTCCGCGACTCCCTCGCCGGACACGGCCGTGGTGAGAAGGACCTCGGGGCGCTTGGGGTGCCGCCGGGACCCGGCGTCGGCCGCCGCGTCCACGGCCTCCCGCGTGGCGCCCACCAGGCGAGGGCTCACCGCCGCACCGAGCATCGCCCTCAGCTCCGACGCGGTCCGCTGCGCTCCGGGCCGGTCGCCCTTGTTGACCACGACGATGTCGGCGACCTCCAGCAGGCCGGCCTTGATCGCCTGGACTTCGTCGCCCATCTCGGGCGCCTCGAGGACCACCGTCGTGTCCGCGGCCGCCGCGACCTCGACCTCGCTCTGGCCGGTGCCGACCGTCTCGAGGAGGATCAGGTCGAAGCCCGCTGCGTCGAGGACCGTCGCGGCCGCCACGGACGAGGCCGCCAGCCCGCCCGCGTGGCCGCGGGACGCCATGCTCCGGATGAAGACGCCGTCGTCGGTGGCGTAGGCCTGCATCCGCACGCGATCGCCGAGGATCGCGCCGCCGGTGATCGGCGACGAGGGATCGACGGCGACCACCGCGACGGTCCGTCCGGTATCGCGGACAACTCCGATCAGGGCCGCCACGAGCGTGCTCTTGCCGGCGCCGGGCGCCCCGGTGATCCCGACGAGGTGGGCGTCACCGGCCTCGGGGTGCAGGAGGCGCAGGGCGGCCTCGGCCACCAGAGTGCGGTTCTCGACCGCCGTCAGGAGCCGCGCCAGCGCCCGGCGGTCGCCCGCCAGGGCGGCGCCCGCCAGCGCCTCGCCGCGCGCCGCGGCGTCCGACCCAGCCGGGCCCACCCCGTCAGTCCAGCGGCCGGACGTCGGCGCGGAGGAAGGAGGCTACCTCCCCGATCGTCGTCCCAGGCCCGAAGACGGCGGCGACGCCGGCCTCGCGCAGAGCCGGGACGTCGTCGTCAGGGATGATCCCGCCGACCGTCACCAGGACGTCATCGAGGCCCTTCTCGCGCAGGAGCGTGCAGATCCGCGGGACGAGGGTCATGTGCGCACCCGAGAGGATCGACAGGCCCACGACGTCGACGTCCTCCTGGAGGGCCGCAGTCACGACCATCTCCGGGGTCTGGCGCAGGCCGGTGTAGACAACCTCGAAGCCCTCGTCACGCAGGCCGCGGGCGAGCACCTTGGCGCCGCGGTCGTGGCCGTCGAGCCCGGGCTTGGCGATGAGGACCTTGATCGGTCGTTCGCTCATGCCGCGATCATAGCCCGGGGTCGAGGCTGCCGGCCATGCCCGGGCGACGCCGCTCGCGAGGCCGGCGGTCCTGCGGCGCCCACGCCGGGAGGGCGAGGCTCAGGCGCCCGGCGCGGGCCGCTGGAGGTGGGCCAGGAACTCCGAGCGGGTCTTGTCGTTCGTCCGGAAGATGCCCAGGACGTGGCTGGTCGTCATCACGGTGCCGGGCTTGCGGACGCCGCGCATCCCGGCGCACAGGTGGGTAGCCTCGAGCACCACGCCCACACCCTGCGGCCGGAGCCTCTCCATGACGAAGTCGGCGATCTGGAGCGTGAGCCGCTCCTGCACCTGGAGGCGGCGGGCGAACATCTCCACGATCCGCGGGATCTTCGAGAGCCCGACGACGCGCCCATTCGGGATGTAGGCGACGGCCGCGGTCCCGAAGAACGGCAGCAGGTGATGCTCGCACAGGCTGTAGAAGGGGATCTCCTTGACCACCACCATCTCCGAGTAGTCGACATCGAAGATCGCGTCGTTGATCAGGCGGTCCGGATCGACGTGATAGCCCGCCGTCAGCTCGGCGTACATCCGGTGAACGCGCCCCGGCGTACCGACCAGTCCCGGCCGGTCGGCGTCCTCGCCCATCTCGCGCAGGATCTCGCGGACCGCCGCCTCGACGCGACCGTTCACGTCGCCCTCGCTCCGCGACCCGCCCTCGATGGCGGCCGCGCCCACCAGGGCGTGGGGATCGGGTCGGGGCTCCTCGCCGATCTCGGTCTCGATCTCGTCGACGATCGAGCGGACGTGGTCGGGCAGCGGCTGGCCGGGCATTACGGCATCGTAGCCCGCGGCGGGCTTGCCGGCACCGGGACCGCGCCTCATCGCGCGACGGTGTCAGACCGGCCGCTCAGCCAGGCGCCCGTCACGCCCAGGATGGCCGCCGCGACCGCGCCCGGCTCGTGGCGCACGAGGTTGTGGCCGCGCCCGGGGAAGGCCCGGACCAGGATCGGCGATCGGCCAGCATCGTGCCGGCGCCGGGCGACATCGGCGAGCGCCTTTGCGCGCGACCCGTCGTCGTCGCGGGCGACCAGGACCGCCACCCGGGCCTCGACGGTCGGCAGCACCGCGGCCGGGTCGTAGGTCCACATCGCCCCCACCGAGCCCGCGATCGCGTGGGGGTGCACGGCCGGCTTCACGCGGCCGGCCGCCGTCTCGACGACCTGGGCTCGTGCAGCCCGCTCCTCGTCCGCGTCCCAGGACGCGGGGTCGAATGCACGCCGGTCGGCAAGCCAGGCGCTCATCGAGGCCAGCACCTCGGGCGGCTCCTCGATCGCCGACAGCCACTCCTCCTTGGTCGCACCCGTCGCAACCTGGAGGTTCTCCCAGCCGCCGTCGACGAGGACCAGGCCCGCACAGCGATCACCGAGGGCGTGCGCCGTCCAGGCCGCGACGATCGCCCCGTAGCCGATGCCCGCGATGACAAGCGGCCCTGGGTCAGCCTGTCCCGGGGGCGCGAGCAACCCGGTCCCTTCGGCCACGGCGATCGCGTCGCCGGCCAGCGCGTCGGGCTCATACCCTTCGGTGGGTGCATCGGACAGGCCGTGGCCGCGCAGGTCCACCGCCACCACGCGCGCCAGGCGGGGGAGCCGGCGTGCGACCGTCGCCCAGCTCCACGTCGTCGCCGCGAGGCCATGGAGCAGGATGACGCCCGCGTCCGCCGCGCCGCCCCAGTCGAGGAAGTGGATCCGCACGCCGTCGTCGGTCGCCACCACGTACCCGACCGGCTCGGCGGCGTCGTCCGCGGGCGGCGGTGCGCGGTCCGGGAGGGGCGCGAGCCCGGGGCCGGTGAGCGCGTCCATCGCGCCGTACCATACCGCCGCCATGCCGAAGCGCCGTCGCGGGATGTCCGCCGCCCAGCTCGCGGCCCGCCGTCGCCGTCGGGAGGACCGCCATGTCGGCTTCGAGCGACTCGTCGAGCGAGCACTCGACGGCATCCCGATGCCGTTCGCCGCGGCCCTCGACGAGGTCGCCATCGTCATCGCCGACGAGCCCTCGCCCGAGCAGCGCCGCGAGAACCGGCTGGCCCCCGGCGAGACCCTGTACGGCCTCTACGACGGCACGCCGCGCACGTCATGGGGCGCCGACGACGTCCCCTACCCGAACGCCATCACGATCTTCCGGCTGCCGCTGGAGGAGGATTTCCCGGAACCATTCGACCTGGAGGACGAGGTCCGGATCACGGTCATCCACGAGCTGGCACACCACCTCGGGATCGATGACGACCGCCTGGAGGAGCTCGGGATCGACTGACCCAGCGACCGTCAGGCGCCCGGAAGCGGAGTCGCGGCCGCCACGAGCTCCCCGAAACGAGACAGGTCCACGTTGCCACCCGACAGCACGACGCAGACGCGCTCGCCGGCATCGATCGGGACTTTGCCGAGGAGCACCGCTGCGAGTGCCGCCGCGCCCGCCGGCTCGAGGACCTGCTTCATCCGCTCGGCGGCGAACCGGAGACCGGCCAGGATCTCGGCGTCCTCGAGCAGGACGATATCGTCGAGCAGGCGCTTCCCCAGGGAGATCGTCCGGTCCGCGGCGAAGGGCGCATTCAGCCCGTCCGCGACGCTGACCGGGCGGATCGGAACCGGCACTCCGGCGGCGATCCCGAGGGTCAGGGCCTTCGAGGTCGCCGGCTCCACGCCGTAGACGCGCGTCGAAGGGCGGAGGCCCTTCACCGCCGTCGCCACTCCGCAGACCATGCCTCCGCCCCCGACGCCGGCCACCACGACATCGACGCCGGGCAGATCCTCGACGATCTCGAGACCCAGCGTCCCTTGCCCCGCGATGATGTCGGGATCGTCGAACGGGTGGAGGAAGGCCAGGCCGCGCTCGTCCCGGATCCGCTCCATCGCGGACCAGGCCTCGGCCGTGTCGCGGCCCTCCAGGATGACCTCAGCGCCGTAGCCGCGGCAGGCCTCGACCTTCGAGCGCACCGCCGTCTCGGGCATCACCACGACGGCGTGCACGCCCAGCATCCCGGCCGCCACGGCGACCGCCGCGGCGTGGTTCCCGGCCGAGATCGCGATGACGCCGGCCTCGCGCTCGGCCGGAGCGAGGCGGGCGATCCGGATCGTCGCACCACGGACCTTGAATGAGCCGGTCCGCTGCAGGTGCTCGGCCTTGGCGTAGAGGCGGCCGTCGCCGAGTCGCACACCAGCCGACGCCTCGACGACCCGCGCCGCGGTCGACGACGAGAGCAGCGGCGTGCGCTCCGCACGGCCAGCGAGCAGCTGCGCCGCCTCGCGGACCTGGTCGAGCGTGATGTCTTCCCCGGCCGGTGTGCCCATCCGGAAAGTATCCACCCTCCGGCCCGGGCGACCTCCCCGTGCCCTCCGGCTCGGCGGGCGCCCCGCGTCCCCGGCCGCCTCGGCTGACCGGCTCGGCGGCAACTCACGCGTCCCCGGCCGCCTCGGCTGACCGGCTCGGCGGCAACTCACGCATCCCCGGCCGTTCCGCCTACCGGCAGGCACTTGCGTCCTTGCGCAAGTCGTGAGATACTCCGGCGCGTGGATCACATGACACTCTCGAGCGACCTCGACAAGCAGCGCGCGGCCCTGATCGGCCGGGCGCTCGCCGACCCGAAGCGGCTCTGCGTCCTGGAGACGCTGGCCGCCGGTGAGGCGTCCGTCAAGGAGCTCTCGAGCTGCGTCGGGTGCCAGGTACCCAACATGTCCCAGCACCTCGCGGTGCTCCGCTCGGCCGGCCTCGTGACGACCCGTCGGGACGGCAGCACCGTCTATTACCGACTCGCGGGCCCGCGCGTCCTCGAGGCCTACCGACTCATCCAGGTCCTGGCGCGCTAGCCCGGACCCGCACCCGCGACGCCGGGAGAAAGGAACCTCGCCTCCGATGGCAGAGATCAAACATGCGACGGACTCGACGTTCGAGGAGATCGTGCTCCACTCGGAGCGCCCGGTGATCGTCGACTTCTGGGCCGCCTGGTGCGGACCGTGTCGCCTCGTCGCGCCGGAACTCGAGAAGCTCGCCGAGAAGTATGATGGTGCCGTCGACGTGGTGAAGGTCGATGTGGACGCCAACCCCGGCCTCTCGCGTTCCTTTAACATCATGAGCATCCCGACGATCGCCTTCTTCCCCGGTGAGGGGAAGCAACCGATGGGCGTCATGGGCTTCCAGCCCGCCGACCAGCTCGAGGCCCGCTTCGGACTGGCCCAGTACGCCAAACCTGCAAACTGAGGGGGTGCTGCGGGCGGGACTCCTCCCCCGCCCCACGACGCACCGACAGGAAGCCCCGCCCGGGTCCGCCCGGGCGGGGCTTCCGATTCCAGGGGATTCGACGATGGCGTCACTCCTCGGGTGGCCCGGCGCCTCGCCGCGGACGGGGGCCGGAGGGACTCGCACGGGCGACGAGCCCGCTCCTCAGTCCTCGAGCTCATCCTCGAGGGCCAGCCCGACCGCGCTCTCGAGCCAGGCCAGGGCCCGGTCCACGGCGAACCCGTCAAGCACGGCCGGTGCAAGGCGCACCCAGCCGGGTCCACGCGGCGAGGCCGTCACGTCCGGGGTGCGGAGAGCGGCCGCGGAAACCGCGGATCGCAGGCGGACGTCGAGCCCGTCGGGCCCGACGGCGGCCACGAGCGCGCCCCGGACCAGGACCTCCCGCGTGTCGCCGGTGCCCCCGATCTCGGCCTCTTCGAGCGTCTCCACGTGCTCGACGACGAGCGCCGCGAGGGACGGAGCGCTCACCCCGATTGAGCGAGGACGGCCCGCAGGTCGGCCACGTGGTCGGCGTAGTGGTCGAGCAGCTCCTCTTCGAAGAAGCGACCGAAGACTGGGTGCTTCACCCAGCGGCTCTCGGGAACGACGGTGAGGTAGCCGCGCAGATCGCCCGGCGACGCTGCGAGCCCGCGCTCGAACCTCGTCCGCCGTGAGCGCCCGCCAGGCAGCCGACAGCTCGTCGTTCACCGCGTCGCCGCGCTCGTGCCCAGGCCGCCTCCATGGCCTCCCACGAGGGGCTCCGCTCGCCGACCGCCAGCTCGCGGGCGACATCGAGGGCGTGGGACTGGTAGGCGACGAGGTGCCCGAGGAGCTCCCGCGCCGACCAGCCGTGGGCGCCTGGCGGCCGGCACGTCGAAGCGCTCGTCGGGGAGGTCGAGCGAGCGACCTCGAATGGGTGCCAGGCGTCGTGCTCGTCCTCGAGGAAGGAGAGGGCGTCGAAGTACATGCCGCGGATGGTAGCGCCCCTGTTCGGGGAGCTCGCGATCGATCCGCCGCTCGCCGGATCGATCGGCGTCGCCCGGGCCGGAACCTCCTTCCTGGCCGCGGCCGCATCGCCGGCCTCGGGGTCAGCCGATCACGAACCGCGCCCCCCCGCTGCCGGGCGCCCTGACGCTGGCCCTCAGGGGAAGGCAGAGATGGCCGCCTGGAGCTCCTCCTCGACGTCCGCCGCGACGACGACCTGCACGACGGCGCCGTCGGCCGAGCTCCAGATCACGATGGCCTGGCGCGAGCTGTCGGTGACGACGTCGATCCGCCACGCCGGCCGGCCCGCGACCTCGAGGGTCGTCGACTTCACGGCCTCGCGTCGCCTGCGCGATGCCTGCGCGCCACGCCGATACTCATCGGCAAGGAGGGCGGGCGTAAGGCCGGTCCCCGTGAAGGCCCCGAGCTGGAGGCCGCCGCCGCTCGCCGAGCTTCCAGATGCCGCCCCCGAAATGGACCTCGGTCACGCCAGCGTCGTAGACGGACCCGAGCGTCTCCTTGGCAGCAGAAGCGCCCGGAGTCCCGGCTGGTGGCCGGCCTTGCCCTCGATGAGTCGGGGAATCCGCGCCTCGAGGTCCGGGTAGGCGCCCTTCATCTGCTGGCGCGCGGCTCCGTTGCAGGCGGTGGCCGGGTCGAACGAGGCGGGGGCCGCAGATCGCACAGGCCGCGACGAGGCCGACGGCGACGACCAGGGCGACCAGAGCCGCTCGGCGCGCCAGCGGGCGCGCCAGGGACGGTCGAGACGGCGTACGACATGGGAGCCCGAGCCTACCCCGAACTGCCCGCGAGCGTCGCGAACCGCCCCCGCCGTGACGAGGACGCACCGGCACGTCGGTCCCGATCCGGTGCCCGATGCCCTCGACCTTCGGCCCGCCGACGTGGGACGAGCCTCCCATTGCCGCGGGCGCGGTACGCGGCGGTACCGTCTCCACGCAGCCGTCGGCGCGACAAGCCGGGAGCAACCTGAGGCGTCGGCCACGGACCGGGAACGGGAGACGCACGGTCGTCGAGGACGTCGGTCACGACGTCGATGGGTGGGTCCCTCCGATCCCGGCCACGAGCCGAGTAACCACGGCAATCCGGCCATCGGGCCCGAGCGTCGGCGGCGCCGGACTCATCCGGACGGCGCATTCGCGCCCCTGGACCTGGTAGCGAGCACATCCGTCTGCCTGATCAGCGGGGCGCCCGGCGCGGGGCGCCCCGTTCCAATGTCCGGCACGTCGCCGACGGATCCCGTCGACCGACTCCCGGAGGGTCCGGCCGTGCCCGCGGAGCACGATCGGCAGCGGGCCCACCGTCCAGCGCGACGGCGACCACGCGAGCCGCGTCCAGGAGGTCGGGGTCGCGAGTGATCGCGCGCGCCAGCCAGCCGACGTAGGAGGGCTCCACGGCCGCGATCTCCCCCAGCGTCCTCCCGTGGAACTTCCCAAACGGGACCAGCACCTCCAGCGCGTCCTCGAGTGGCGGTAGAGGGCGTCGCCAGCTCCGCCGCGCCCTCAGGCGCTCCAGTGGGCCCGTCGGCTCAGATGCCCTGGGCGGTTCCGCCGCTTCGGCCCGTGCGCTCGGTGGACGCACGCCTCGCGGGTGGTGGCGGTAGCCATTGCCGTGGGGCGTCGTCGTTGCGTTGCGGGGGCGGAGAAGCTCCGAGGTGTCGAAGCGCGCGGTGACAGGCGGCGACGGCGGGGGAGGCGGCGGTCCGGCCGGAGCGTCCTGCGCGGCGCCGCGGCGACCGGCCTGGCCGGGTGTGGCATCGCCGGCGGCCGCCGGCGCGGGAGCGGCCCGGGAGCGGGCCAGCCGCGCCCCGTAGCTCGTTGTAGGCGGCATTGATCTCCGCCATGCGGCGTGTCGCCTCGCGCCGGGAGCTCGCGTCCGGCGCAAGGTCGGGATGGTGCTCGCGGGCGAGCCGGCGCCAGGCGGCCTTGATGGACGCGGCGGTGGCACCGGGGGCGACGCCGAGCACGGAGTGTGGATCGCGCCGGACCATCCCGCCATCGTAGGCGCTACGCTACGGCTGCGCCCGACGATCTGAGGAGGCCACTTTGCACGGCGACGATTTGCAGCCCGCGCTCGGGACCTGGGAAGCGATCGACTCGCTGCGCGTGGTCCGCGCGTTCGCGGCGCGTCCCGTGGAGCCCTGGATCGTAGGAAGGATCCTCGAGGCGGGACGGCGCGCGGGAAGCTCGAAGAACCTCCAGCGCTGGGCGTTCGTCGTCTGCCGCGAACGGGCCCACCTGGCGGAGCTCGCGACCCTCGGGCCCTGGGCGGCTCATGTTGCCGGCGCCGCCGTCGCGATCGCCCTCCTGTCCCCGGACCCCCGCGCGCCCGGCGCAACGCTCTCAGTGACGTGGGACCTCGGGCGCGCTGCCCAGAACATGATGCTGGCGGCATGGGAGGTCGGGGTCGGGAGCGTCCCCGCGACGGTCTACGAGCACGAGCGGGCGCGCGACCTGCTTGGCTACCCTGCGGAGTGGCACTGCGAGTTCATCATCTCGTTCGGTTACCCGCTGGACCCCGCCCAGCTGGACGCCCCGAAGCGCGCGGGCGGGCGCAAGCCCCTTGCCGAGATCGTCCACGAGGAGCGCTGGTAGCCCGTTGTCGGTCGCCTGTACAGGACCCCGGACCACGCGCGGGAACGCTCAGAGGTGCCTGCGCATGTAGGTCGTCAGCGAGGCCTCGAAGCCCGCCGCCTCGAAGAGGCGCCTGGCGTCGGCGCGGTGGTGCCCGGCCGTGACCTCGATGAAGGCGCACGCGGCGCCGGCGGCGATCCGGTCCACCTCCGCCAGCAGGGCCCGACCGACCCCACGGGACCGGACCGCCGGGTCGACGACCAGTGCGATGACGCGGGCGAGCAGATCATCATGCTCGAAGCGCGGAACGAGGTGCACCGCGACGAACCCGAGGCGTTCGCCGTCGCGCTCGGCGACCCGCACGAGCGAGCCCATCTCCGCGAAGCGCTCGAGGCGCCGTATCACATCGCTCGCGCCGGCCGGATACCCCTCCTCGGAGAGGAGGCCGGCGATCCACTCGCCATCTGCAGGACCTGCATCGCGAAACGTGGGAGCAGTGTCGGTCTCGATCATGGCTCGATGGTAGCCGACGCGTCCTCGCGGGTCCCGGCGTCCTCGAGCGCGGCGTCTCCGCCCGACCGACCGTCCAGCCCGGGCGCGCGTTCCCGGCGTGGTCCCTCGTGGCGCGCCTCGCCCACCAGCAGAAGATTCGGTCCCGACGCCGTCGAAGTCCTAGCCAGCAGCTGGACGCCGAACGGTCCCGCGCCGCGCCGCGGACGCTCTCCGAGCCGGCCCAGGGCGACGGCCGCCGTCTCGAGCGCTGGCCAGCCCACGGCCACGTAGATCGCGACGGGGCCTTCCCCCCACCGCGCCAGGGAAGCCGCAAGCCGGCCCTCGGTCGTCGGCTCCGCCACGACCACGCCGGGGGTGCCCGACCACGCCGCACGTCCGCCGAGCAGCGTGTCGGCGGGCAGCATCTCCCGCACTCCGCCAAAGGGCGCCGCCCCGCGCTCGAGTTCGACGGTCGCCACCGCGACGGCGACCAGGCGCGGGAGTCCGGCTGCCGCGGGATCGGTCGCCGCATCGGTCGTGGATCGGACGGCGCCGACGGCTTCGGGGGGCTCCGCCCAGGCGAGGCGGTCGCGACCGGACGAGGCGACGACCACGACCCGCAGCCCCTCCATGGCCAGCGAGCCGTCGGGTCGATCGTCGAAGCCCGCGAGCCGCAGGAGGGGGCGCAGCCGTGGCTGATCGGCAGTCGCCCAGGCGACGGCGAGGCCGGCCGTCACGGCAGCCGGCACGGGGCGATCGGCCCACCCAATGCCGCGCCGCTCAACCGAGCCCCAGCTCGATGCCCAGCTGGATCAGCCAGGCCCGGGATAAGCAGCCGAGCCGCATAGAGGTGGTCGTCGAGGCGTTCTTCGAGCGTCATGTCGCGGCCGATTGTCGCATCTGCGCAACGACCCGGGCGTCGGGAACCCCCCAGCAGCACGAGCCCACGGATGCCATCCTGCGCGAATGTCATCCCGTGCCGTCCGAGCGCTGGCCCCCGCGTCCAACGTCCAGATCGCCGTCGCCCTCCTGGCCCTCTACTTCGTGTGGGGCTCGACGTACATCGCCATCCGGATCGCGGTCGAGTCGATCCCGCCCCTGACCTACGCCGCAGTCCGGTTCCTGGTGGCCGGGGCGCTCCTCTACGGCTTCTCGATCCGCCGGGGCGACGCCGCGGGCGACCGTCCAGGCCGCCGCGAGTGGCGTGACGCCGCGATCATCGGCGGGCTCCTGCTGGCCGGCGGGAACGGCCTCCTGGCCATCGGCGAGCAAACGATCCCCGCCGGCATCGCCGCGCTCATCATCGCGACGCTGCCACTCTGGTTCGCGCTCCTCGGCCGTCTCTTCTTCGGCGTGCGAATGACCCGGACGATCGTGGTGGGTACCGTGATCGGCTTTGCCGGCGTGGCCGTGCTCGTCACGCCGGGCGGCGGCGGCAGCGGGAGCCTCGACCTCTTCGGCGTGGCCGTCTGCCTGCTCTCGCCCGTCATGTGGGCCGTCGGATCTCTCTACAGCCGGACGGCTCACGTCCCGGCGCGGCCGCTCGTGAGCACCGGGATGCAGATGCTCGCGGGCAGCGCGATCCTCTTCGTGGTCGCCGTCGTTACGGGCGACCTCTTCCGGGCGCGACTGGCCGAGATCACGCCGCAGTCGCTCGCCGCCGTCGCCTACCTGATCGTCGTCGGATCCCTCGTCGGCTACACCGCCTACGTCTGGCTGCTCCGCGTTGCGCCGATCTCGCTCGTCTCGACCTATGCCTACGTGAACCCGATCGTGGCGGTGGCCCTGGGCTGGATCATCCTGGGAGAGCCGCTGACTCCGCGGACCATTGCGGCGGGAGCGATCATCGTGGTTGCTGTCGCGATCATCGTTGGCGCCCGGGGCGGCGAGTCACGCCGCGCGTTGCCGGACGACGTGATCGAGCCCGGATGAGCTGTAGCGGGCAATCCGGTCGAGGGCCGGCCGCCACCTGACGACGTGGACCCACGAACCGACCAGAGGAGCACGCGATGTCGCACGAGCCGATCCACACGATGGGCCAGCAGCACGGCCGCCGCAGCTGGGCGGAACCGTGGAAGATCAAGATGGTCGAGCCGCTGACGGTCACGACCCGCGAGCAGCGCGTCGCCGCCATCGTGCGAGGCCGGCTACAACACGTTCCTGCTCCGCAGCGACGACGTCTACATCGACCTGCTCACCGACTCCGGCACCTCGGCGATGAGCGACCGGCAGTGGGCCGGGATGATGCTCGGCGACGAGGCGTACGCGGGCAGCCGCAACTTCTACCACCTCGAGGCGGCGGTCCAGCGCTTCTACGGCTACCGCTACGTCGTCCCGACCCACCAGGGCCGGGGCGCCGAGCACCTCATCAGCCAGACGCTCATCAAGCCCGGCGACCACGTACCCGGGAACATGTACTTCACGACCACGCGCCTGCACCAGGAGATGGCCGGAGCCACCTTCCACGACGTGATCGTCGACGAGGCGCACGACCCGCAGTCGCTCGCCCCGTTCAAGGGCAACGTGGACCTGGCGAAGCTCGAGCGCCTGGTCGCCGACGTCGGCGCCGACCGGGTGCCCTACGTCTCGCTCGCCGGCACGGTCAACATGGCCGGCGGCCAGCCGGTCAGCATGGCCAACGTCCGCGAGCTCCGCGCGCTGGTGCGAGCCGCGCGGAATCCTGGTCCTGCTCGACGCGACCCGCATGGTCGAGAACGCACTCTTCATCCAGGAGCGCGAGGAGGGCTACGCGAACCGATCGATCGCCGAGATCCTGCTGGAGTTCTGCTCCTTCACGGACGGCGCCTGGATGAGCGCCAAGAAGGACAACCTCGTCAACATCGGCGGCTGGCTGGCCGTCAACGACTGGGACACCTTCGAGGAGCTGCGCAACCTCGTCGTGGTCTACGAGGGGCTCCACACCTACGGCGGGATGGCCGGCCGCGACATGGAAGCGCTGGCGATCGGGATCGAGGAGTCGGTCCAGGACCAGCACGTGCGGAGCCGCGTCGGCCAGGTGCGCTACCTCGGTGAGCTGCTCGAGGAGTGGGAGATCCCGATCGTGCGGCCGATCGGCGGGCACGCGATCTTCCTCGACGCAAGGCGCTTCTACGCGCACCTGGCACAGGACGACTTCCCGGCCCAGACGCTGGCGGCGGAGCTCTACCTCGACTCCGGTATCCGCTCGATGGAGCGCGGCATCGTCTCCGCCGGACGCGACCCCGAGACGGGCGACCACAAGCGTCCGAAGCTTGAGCTGACGCGGCTCACGATCCCGCGACGCGTCTACACGCAGGCGCACATGGACGTCGTCGCGGAGTCGGTGAAGGCCTGCTTCGACGCCCGGGACGCCGCGAACGGGCTGCGCATGGTCTACGAGCCGAAATACCTTCGCTTCTTCCAGGCCCGCTTCGAGCCGATCGTCTGAGGGGCGCTCTCAGCCTGAGGCCGGCGGGAGGAGTCGGCGAGCGGCCGCGGCACCGATCCAGAGCAGCACGCCGGCCACGCTCATCAGCGCGATCCCGAACCCGCCCGCCTTCCAGTTGCCCTTCACGAGACCGCCCACGACGAGGTGGATGAGCCCGAACACGAAAGCGCCCAGGAGCGCGGCGGCAAGCGCGACTGCCAGCGAGAGGCCGATCCGCCTCCCCGCTCCTCCGTGCCGCCACGCGGCGGAGATCCGTGTCCGGGCCTCGCGCCAGGGCGGCCCATAGTCGACGCCGGGCTCGGCCGCCGGCATCGCCTCGTCCGCTCCGTCGCCGATGTCGGCCGCCGGCACCAGCTCGTCAGCACCGTCGCCCGGCTCGGCCCCGTCAGTCATGGCGTCCCAGCGCCGGCCAGCGCTCGAAGCCCTGCGCCGGGAGCGGTTCGCAGCGCAGCGGCCGGTCCTCGCGGTAGCCGAGCGCATAGTCGGCCTGGATCAGGGTGTGCAGCTGGCTTGTCCCCTCGTAGATCACGGCGGCCTTGCTGTTGCGCAGGTAGCGCTCCACCGGGAACTCGTTGGAGTAGCCGTTCGCTCCGTGCACCTGCACCGCGTCGAGCGCTGCCTGCACCGAGTGGTCGGTCGCCTGCCATTTCGCCATCGAGGTCTCGCGAGTGGTGCGGGCCCCGTGGTTCTTCAGCCATGCGGCCCGCCAGACCAGCAGCCGGCTGGCCTCGGTGCCGGCCGCCATCTTCGCGATCATCTGCTTCACGAGCTGGTGGCGGCCGATCTCCTCGCCGAATGTCTCGCGCTCGTGGGAATACCTGACGCTCGCGTCGAGGCATGCCTGGGCCAGGCCGACCGCGCCCGCGGCGACGGTGAAGCGGCCCTGGTCGATCGCGCTCATGGCGACCAGGAAGCCTTCGTCCTCCTCGCCGATCCGGTTCTCGACCGGCACCTCGACGCCGTCGAAGGTGATGGTCCCCGTGTTGCCGGCCCGGATCCCGAGCTTCCCGTGGAGCGTCCCCGTCGAGAGCCCTTTCATCCCCCGTTCGAGCATGAAGGCGGTCACGCCCCGGTGCCTCTTCGCACGGTCCACCGAGGCGAACACCAGGAAGTGGTCGGCCAGGTCGGCCAGGCTGATCCAGATCTTGCTGCCGTTGAGGACGTAGACGTCGCCCTCGCGGCGGGCCGTCGACTGCAGCGCCGCGGCGTCGGTCCCCGCGCCGGGCTCGGTCAGGCCGAACGTGGCCAGCTTCATCCCCTGCGCCTGCGGCACGAGCCAGCGCCGCTTCTGCTCGTCGGTGCCCCACTGGAGAAGGGCCAGCGAGTTCAGCCCCACGTGGACGCTCATCACGACCCGGTAGGCGGTGTCGGCCCGCTCGAGTTCCTCGCACAGGAGCGCGAAGCTGACATAATCCAGCCCGGCGCCGCCCCAGTCCTCGGGAATCGGCGCACCGAGGTAGCCGAGCTCGCCCATCCTGGCGAACACCTCGGGGTGCGCCTCGCCACGCTCGTCCCAGTCGCGGATGTTCGGCAGGATCTCCTCCTCGACGAACTCTCGGACGGACTGGCGGACCAGCCTGTTCTCCTCGGAAAGGCTGAAGTCGATCACGGGGGACCTCGGCGTGGGTGGGGCGTCGGTGCGCGAAGGGCTCCGATCGTACGCCGTTCCCCGCTCTCCGAGGGCTGTGTCCCGGCCCGTCCGGCGACTCCTATACTCGCCCGACGTCCAGCAGCCCGCTGCCGCGGGTCGGCCGACGCAGCCGCCGAGGATCACGCGATGGAGACGACCAACCCAGCCGGCGCCGCCGTCCCGGCCGCCGCCGGGCTCGACCTCGCTGCCCTCGCCGCCGACAACCTGACGCCGGTCCTCGGACGCTACTTCGAGCGCTCGTGGAGCCACGGCGCGGGCCATCGCCTGTACGACACGGACGGCCGCGCCTACCTCGACTTCGCCAACGGGATCGCCGTCAGCGCCCTGGGCCACCGGAACCCGCGCGTCACGGCGGCGATCCACGCCCAGGTGGACCGCCTGGTCGCCCCCATGGCGGCGATGGGCTACGCCGAGCCGACGGTGCGACTGGCGGGCGAGCTGGCGGCGGAGCTCCCGGACCCGATCGATTCGATCTTCTTCCTCAACTCGGGCAGCGAGGCCATCGAGGCGGCGCTCAAGCTGGCGCGTCGGGTGACCGGGCGCCCGGGGATCGTCGCGTTCCGGGGCGGATTCCACGGCCGCACGTTCGGGGCGGCGAGCATCACCACCTCGAACCCCAACTACCGGCGCGGCTACGAGCCGATGCTGCCCGGCGTGTACATCTCCCAGTTCCCGTCCGTCTACCGCGATTTCGGGGGCGACGAGGAGCGAGCGGTCGAGGTCGCCTTCCGACACCTCCGCGACCTCCTCCACTCGACGATCGACCCGGACGCGGTGGCGGCGATCGTCGTCGAGCCGGTCCAGGGCGAAGGAGGCTACGTCCCGGCGCCGGCGCGATTCCTCGAGATCCTGCGCTACGTCTGCGACCGGCACGGGATCCTGCTGGTGATCGACGAGATCCAGTCGGGATACGGGCGGACCGGCCGCATGTGGGGTTTTCAGCACGCCGGGATCATCCCCGACGTCGTCTGCGTGGCCAAGGCGATCGCCAACGGCCTTCCCCTGTCGGCGATGGCCAGCTCGAAGGCGCTCCAGGAGCGCTGGGGCAAGGGCGCCCACGGGTCGACCTACGGCGGGAACCCGGTGGCCTGCGCGGCTGGCCTGGCCGTGCTCGAGGAGATCCGCGAGCGCCACCTGGTGGCGAACTCGGCGGCCCGCGGCGCCGAGCTTGCGGCCGGGCTCCGGGCGATCGCCGCGGACGACCCGCGGATCGGTGACGTGCGCGGGCCCGGCCTGATGATCGGCGTCGAGTTCGTGAAGGACCGGACGAGCCGCGTGGCCGACGGAGCCACCTGCGAGGCGGTCGTCCGGCGCTGCGCTGACGACGGCCTGCTCCTGCTCTCCTGCGGGGTCGAGCACAACGTGGTCCGCTGGGTCGCGCCGCTCGACGTCGTGAGCGAGGAAGTCCTGGAGGCGCTCGGGATCTTCGGCCGGGCGCTTGCCGAGACCCCCTAGCGCCGCTGCATGGGAACAGGAGCGGCGCGGCGATGAGCAGGCCGGAGCGGGGGCGCGGCGCCCAACCGGGAGCGCTGGCGCAGTGAGCAGCCGGCCGCCGCGCGACGGGGGCGCGACCGCCGGCGCGGACCGCCGGTCAGGAAGCCTGGCGCGCGTTTCGCGTCAAGAACGCCATGACGTCCTCGAGGCGGAAGCGCCGGTCGCCCCGTGAGCAGACCCGGTAGAACGGCAGCTCGCCGCGGTCGCCCAGGCGTTTCACGGTGTTCACGTGGAGGTGGAGCATCGCGGCCACCTCGCTCGCGGTGAGCATCGGTCCGAGGTCGCTGACGGCCATGCGTGGGGTCCTCGCCTGAAAGAAACCCGGGGCGCCGGGGGCGTTGGGATGACACCGGTGCGGTTCGCGCAGTTGACGAGCGGAGGCTAGGGGTCCGAGGCGGCCGGGGCCAAGCCGTACCTTCGTGGTGGGCTCCGGGGTACCCGGTGGTCCTGTGCGGCCGCGCACCGGAGCCTGCTCGCCGCGCGCCTGCCGCCCCGAGTGCCCGCCGCACGGGCTGCCTGCGGCACCGGGCGCCTGCCGCGCCGGGTACGATCCGGGTCCCCCAGCTGGAGGACCAACAGCCATGACCGGGGTGCCACGCTCCGTGCTCGCGCGCGTGCTCCCGCCGCTGGCGCTCGTCGCCGTCGCCGTGGCGTGCGTGCTCTTCGGCCTCGCCACGTCCCCGGCCGACGATCCGAGCGGGGTGGCCGCCGGCCAGGCGGCGGCGCTTTCGGCGCCCGCCTGGGTCACGGCCATCGTGGCCCTCCTCGCGGCCGCGAGCCTGGCCGTCGGGACGCCCGGGCAGGTCGCGTACCGGGCCGGAGGGCTGCTCGGCCTCTCCGCGTCGATCGGCGCCGCCCTGGGCGGGCTCCTCAACCTCGTCGGATACGCGAACAGCGGCATCTGGTGGGCGGCGGACCCGACGGCAATCCGCCGGTCGGCAGCCGTGCTGGCACTCACCGGCGTCGTCGCCATCGGCATCGTCGGGTCGGAGCAGCTGCGGCCCGGCTGGCGGCGAGGCGGCCCCAGCATGTAGGCCGCGGCGGACCGGGCATGTCGGGCGCCGTGGCCCGAGCACCCAGGCCGCGGCGGACCAGGCACGTACGCCCCGGCGTCCCACGTCAGCGGGCGATGAGAACCTCGGCCTCGATCTCCACCGGCATGCCGAACGGGAGCTCAGCCATCCCCACGGCCGAGCGGGCATGGGCGCCGGCGTCGCCGTAGAGCTCGAGGATGAGATCTGAGAAGCCGTTGATCACGGCCGGCTGACGGTCGAATCCCGGGGCCGAACGCACCATCCCGAAGACGCGCAGCCAGGTGGCGACGCGGTCGAGGTCGCCAAGCTCCCGCCGCAGGCTGCCCAGGATCGAGAGCGCGGCGCCGCGGGCGGCGAGGTTCGCCTCATCGAGCGTAACCTCGGCGCCGACCCGGCCGAACGGCCCGGCGACGCCGCCATCCGCGGTCTGCGGCCCGTGGCCGGACACAAGGGCCCGCTCGCCGACGACGCGAACCGGCTTGAAGGGCAGGCGCACGCCCGGCGGCGGCGCAACGGGTGGCGGCAGCACGAGCCCGAGCTCGGCGAGCCTGGCCTCGATCCGCATGGGCCCGCTCCTCGATCCGCGGTTTGGACATCCGTCCTTGGCGAGGCCGATTGCGGCCAGGCATGCGACCGCCGCCGGCGCTCGACGACGATGGCGCCCCCGGCAGGATTCGAACCTGCGACCTCGGGATTAGAAGTCCCTCGCTCTATCCCCTGAGCTACGGGGGCGCGCCACGTACCATCGCACGGCGCGCCGCGGCGTGTCGCGTCAGGCTGTCGCGTCAGGCCATTCGGAGGACGGGCGCGATGCGCTCCATCGCCCAGTCGATCTCGTCGCGAGTCACGATCAGCGGCGGCGCGAAGCGGATCGTGTCGACGTGGGTCTCCTTGGCGAGGATGCCGTCGCGCTGCAAGGCTTCGCAGAAGCGGCGTGCCCCGCCGGCCTCCGGCCGCAGCTCGACGCCGATCAGCAGACCCCGGCCCCGCACCTCGCGCAGGTGGGGGCTCTCGATCTCGGCGAGGCGCGCCCTGAAGTGGTCGCCCATCGCCGCCGCATTGGCGACCAGGTCCTCCTCGACGAGCACCCGGAGAGCCTCGCGGGCGACCGCGCACGCCAGCGGGCTGCCGCCGAAGGTGCTGCCGTGCGAGCCCGGTTCGAAGACGCCCATGATCTCGGCATTCGACAGGACCGCCGACACCGGGTAGAAGCCGCCGGAGAGCGCCTTGCCGATCGTGACGATGTCCGGCCGGACGCCCTCGTGGTCACAGGCGAACAGCGCGCCGGTGCGCCCGAGGCCGGTCTGGATCTCGTCCGCGATCATGAGGATGTCGTGGCGGGTGCATAGCTCGCGCACGCGGCGGAGGTAGCCCTCGGGCGGCAGGATGACGCCACCTTCGCCCTGGATCGGCTCGACGATGAACGCCGCAGTGTTCGGTGTGATGGCCGTCTCGAGCGCCTCACCGTCGCCGTACGGGATCAGCCTGAAGCCCGGCGTGAGGGGCCCGAAACCGGCGCGGTACGCCGGCTCCGAGCTGAAGCTGATGATCGAGATCGTGCGGCCTGCGAAGTTGCCCTCGCAGGCAATGATCTCGGCCTGTCCGTCGGGCACGCCCTTGACCTGGTAGGCCCATCGGCGGGCCGCCTTGAGCGCCGTCTCGACCGCCTCCGCCCCCGTGTTCATCGGGAGAACCTTCTCGAATCCGGTGAGGTCACACAGCTCGCAGCAGTAAGGGCCGAGCTGGTCGTTGCGAAATGCACGGCTCGTGAGCGGGAGCCGTCCGGCCTGCTCGACGAGCGCCGCCAGGATGCGGGGGTGGGCGTGGCCCTGGTTGACCGCGCTGTACGCGCTCAGGCAATCCAGGTAGCGATTGCCGTCGACATCCCACACCCACGCGCCCTCGCCGCGGGTCAGCACCACGTCGAGCGGATGGTAGTTGCGCGCGCCGTAGCGTTCCTCGAGATCGGCCAGCTCGCGCGCGGAAGAACGCCCCAGGATCGTCATGTGGGGAGGTCCCGTCTGCGTTGTGGCTGCTCGTTTGGTCCTCGGGAACAGCCCGTACCGAAGGCATCGCCAACTATAGCGTCGTGGCACTGCCCGGCACCGGGGACCCCACGCATGACCGAGGCGCCGAACGCGAGCGTCGACCGGCTGGCTGCTCGAGCCGCCTGGGCCCGCTCCGGCCTGCGCGGCGGCGGGGCGGCTGGCGGCCGTTGGCCGATGCTATGCTCCCCGCCCGGCGGCAGGGATGCCGCGTCCAGCAGGGAGCTCACGTGGTCGAGCCAGCGGTCCTGATCGAGCGGGAGGTCGTCGGCCTCGAGCCGACCGCGCGCCGGAGCGGTGCTGGCGCAGGCGACGCCCGGTCGCGGCAGGCCACGAGCGTGGTGCCCATCGCGGCGACGAGCGTACCCGCCGCATGGCCCGCGCCGGCCCAGCCCCACGCGCTCCGCGCTCGCCGTTCTGCCCAGCTGCCGGGCCAGCTGTCGCTGCAGGTGGCGCCGCTGCCGGAGGTCCCGGTCGAGCTCGACTGGAAGGCGCAGCCGCGGCTGTGGGGGCACGCGTATCACCCGATGTGCTCCTACCTCGCCAGCTTCCCCGCGGCGCTCGCCCACGCGTTCATCGCCCGTTACACCCGTCCCGGGGACGTCGTCGTGGACCCCTTCTCGGGTCGCGGGACGACACCCCTGCAAGCCTGCGCCGAGGGCCGGATCGGCGTCGGGAACGACCTGAACCCGCTGGCGCACCTGCTGACGGCGGCAAAGCTCGATCCGCCAACGGGCCGGGCGCTGGAGTCACGGCTGGCGCACCTGCGCCTCGACTGGTCGTTTGAGATGGAACGCTGGCGCGAGCTCGCGTCGGCGATCGTCCGGGGCGATGCGGTCCAGGTCCCGCCGGGATTTGGCGATGGTCCGCGCGCGGGGACGCACGACGTGCCGCCCGAGGTCGCCCTCCACTTCCATCCGCGGACGCTCGGGCAGCTCCTCTTCGTTCGCGGCCGCCTCGACCTGGCCGACCCGGCCGACCGGTTCGTCGCCGGCGCGATCGCCGGGATCCTGCACGGCAAGCGGCCGGGGTACCTGTCGGAGCTGATGCCCAACGGGTTCAGCATGGCCCCCGGATACGCCCGGGACTACGCCGCGCGGACCGGGTTCGTGGCACCGGACCGCGACCTCTTCATCCTCCTCGGGGCGAAGCTGCGCCGCCTCGCTCGCGACGGGCGTCCGGCGGCACCCGGTATCGCGCTGCTCGGGGACGCTCGCGATGCGGGCGCCCGGGCTCGAGCCGCTCTGCGGGAGCGGGGCCTGCCCGATCGCGCCCGGCTCGTGGTCACCTCTCCCCCGTACCTGCGCGTCATCAAGTACGGCTCCTTCAACTGGCTCCGGGCGTGGCTCTTCGGCTTCTCCGCCGCGGAGATAGACGCCGCGCTCGACCACTGGCACCGGCGCGGGCCGTACCTCGAGTTCCTGCGCGACGTCCTCGCCGGGCTGCGCCCCGTGCTCGCGCACGACGCAGTCATCGCCATGGTCCTCGGCGACGTCGAGGCGGATGGCGGCCACGCGGTGGCGGACGGGGTTCCAATCGGCCTCGCCGACGATGCATGGGAGAGGGCGGCACGCCCCCAGGGCTACCTGCTCGCCGGCGTCGTCAGGGACGACGTCCCCGCGCCGCGGAAGCTGACCAGGCTCTGGGGCGAGCAGGCGGGACGGGCGACGAACGTGGATCGAATCCTGCTGCTGGCGACGTCGGAGGCTGGACGTCGACGGGCGCTCGCCGGGGCGCCAGTGCCAGTGGACTGGACCTGGCCGCCGCGGCGCTGAGCGGCCTCCGTCGCCGCGGGTGGCGGGCTGCGGGCGAGGAGAAAATCGTCGATCGTCCGCGGCCATCGCGGCTGCGGCCTCCGCTACACTCACGGCGTGAAGCCGATGTACCACCCGGACGACCTCGCGTCCATGGACCCGCTGGTCCTCATGAAGAACCTGGACCACGTCCGCATGACCAGCCGCCGGCTCAGCTACATCCTCCAGCAGCAGGTCCACCTCTACACGCCGGAGGCGAATCAGCTCCGCGAACAGATCGACACGTACGTTGAGGCCGAGCGCCAGATCGAGGGCGAGATGGCTCGCCGCCAGGTCCGCGCCTAGCCTCGCCCCCCGGCTCCACCCTGGCGCGGCGGCGCGCCGATTCAGCTCGGGGCGGCGCCCGCGCCGGGCATGCGGCCCCGGGAGCCAAGGCATCGAGAGCTGGCGGGCTCGTCGGCGATCACCGACGCCGCGAGGGCCGCCAGGTCGCGCGTCCCGTAGAGGCTGAAGCCGATGCCCAGCTCCTGCAGCTCCTCGAAGCCGTAGCCGCGAAAGAGGCCGTGACTCGCCACGGCCCACATCTCGTCATACAGCTCGGGCCAGCCCACCCGCCGGCGAGCCCGACAGAAGCGGACGAACTCCAGGGCTTCGGGGGCAGCCACCTCCAGCATCGGGGCGCGCGAATCCATCGATGAGCTCTCCTCCCTCGCGCACGACGACGCGACCCGACGCGGTCCTGGGGAACCGCGATCTCCGCGAGTACGGGCGGCCTGATCGCAGCGCCGGAGCCACTTCCCTGCCCGGCTTGCCGCCGCTGTCCTCCTCGGGCGTCGGCGACCCCGGGATCGTAACCGGGCGCGGCGGTCGGGCGGAAGGGCCTTGTCCACCAACCTGCGGGCGGACTTGTCCACAGGAACAGGTATTCGGTGGAACGTCTGGCGCCCGCCCGCAACTTCCGTGGACAGGGAGCCCTCGTGCGGCCTTGACAGAGATCCCGACCCCCTCTGATCCGTCGCCCGGGGGTGGCGTCGGCTGCCGGTCTGCGCCCGGGCGGCCGCCTGGACTCAGGATCGGGCACGCACGCCGAGGCCCGGGGCGTCTGCCAGGATCCAGCGACAGTCGTCGCCGAGAAGGAGTCCTTCGAAGGGGTCGTCGCCGAGCAGCAGGCAGCCGTCGAGGTCCACCCACTCGGCGAGCGAGGCCACGGCTGCCGACGCGGCGATGCCGACGCTCGTCTCCTCCATGCAGCCGAGGAAGGTCCGGAAGCCGAGCTCGCGCGCCCGGGTCAGCATTCGGGCGGCCGCTCCGACGCCACCGCACTTGGCCAGCTTCACGTTGACGCCGTCGACGATTCCCACCAGCGCCTCGAGATCCTCGATCGTGACGGCGCTCTCGTCGGCAACGATCGGCAGCGGCGACGCGGCCTGGAGGTCCACGAGCCAGTCGTAGCGTCGGGCAGGGAACGGCTGCTCGATCAGCTCCACGCCCAGGGCAGCCATCTCGGGAAGCAGCGCAGCCGCGGTTTCCGGTGTCCAGGCGGTGTTGGCGTCCACGCGCAACCGGCCGTCGTAGACCTCCCGGACGGCGCGCAGGGTCAGAAGGTCCGCAGCGCCCCCGACCTTGATCTTGAGCGCGGGGAAACGAGCCGCCCGGCGGGCGCGCTCGGCCACGATCGACGGCTCGTCGAGGCCCAGGGTGAAGTCGGTCGGCGGAATCTCCGCGGAGAGGCCGAGGAGCCGGTGGACGGGCAGGCCGGTCGCCTTGCCGGCGATGTCGTGCAGCGCGATGTCGAGGGCGCACTTGGCGGCGCCGTGACCGCGGATGGTGTCGTCGAACGCCTCCCCGATCGCCGCCAGTGACGCTCGCGCGGCCTCGGGGCTCGTCGCGTCGAGGGCGTCCGGCTGCACCGCGTCAAGGAGGAGGTCCAATACGACCGGCACCGTCGCCGGCGTCTCGCCGTAGTAGGCGTCCGGGTAGCCCTCGCCCAGGCCAACGAGCCCGGGCAGACGGCTCGAGCGGAGCTCCACGACCAGCGTCGTCATCCCCGCCCCGCCGTGCTGCCCGCGCGCGATCCGGAACGGGTCGCGATACGGGATGCGGAGGACGCGTGTCTCGAGAGCCCAGCCGGCGTTCATCGCTCTCCCTCGACCCATGGAAGGGCCTCCACGGCCGCGCGGGTCGCGGCCCAGAACGCCTGTGCACCGAAGCGGACAGGGTCTGCGGCGGGCAGCCCGGTCTCGGCGGCGATCGATGCCACAACCCGGCGGGCCTCCTCCGGATCGGGATACAGCGACGTGTTCACCGCGACGCCGACCACGCGCGAGGGGGCGACCATGCCGGCGATGCGCTCGTGGAGGTCGATGAACGGGCGCAGCGGGGCGATCGGGAACGAGCGGTCGGGCAGGTGGTCGAAGTCGTGGGCGGCGAGCCCGGCGCGGTGGACGAGGATCATGGCATGGGGCGTGGCGCCGTGGATCAGCCCGAGCGTCACGGCACTGTACGCCGGGTGGTCCAGGCTTCCCTGGCCCTCGACCAGCACCCAGTCGCCGAGTCGCTCCCCCTCTTCGACAAGCCACTCGACGGTGCCGTTGAGGAAGTCGCTGACGACCCTGTCGACGGCCACGCCCCAGCCGTCGATCATCATCCCCGTCTGGCCGGTGGGGACGAAGGCGACCGGGTCGCCCGCCGCGCGAGCCGCGTCCCGAAGCTCGAGCGCGACGGACATCTTGCCGATCGCGCAGTCGGTGCCGACGGTCAACAGGACGCGCGAGCCGGGGCGATGACGACGGCCGACTGCGGTCTCGAGACGCTCCGGGGGGCGCCGGAAGTCGACGATGCGGACACCCGCGATCGCGGCCGCCGAGGACAGCTCGGGGTCGTCGCCGAGGAACGTATGGAGCCCGGAGTGGATTTCCAGGCCCGCCTCGATCGCGGCGTGGAGAATCGGCCGCCATTCGTCGGGAAGCCGGCCGCCGGTCGGCGCGATCCCGACGAGCAGCGTGTCCGGTCGACCCCGCCCTGGGACGGCAAGCGCCTCGCCGAGCGTTGCGACGATCGGGACGTCATGCCGCGGGATCCATTCCGAGACATTCCGTCCGGCGAGGGTCGAATCCAGGACGGCGACCACTTCGTCGCGGCCGTAGCGGATGACTCCGAAGGCCGTCTTGCCGGAGTGAGGTCCGAAGTGGCCCTCGGTCAGGATGACCAGCCGTCGCAGCGCCTGGCGTCGCATCGCTCCTCCGGTCACGAGTCGTGGCCCGGCCCCGCCGACCGGTGCCGAAAAGGGAACGCCCCCGGGGCGCGGACCGGGGGCGTCGAGGTGTTCGGACTGGTACCGCATACCGGATTCGAACCGGTGGTCTCCGCCTTGAGAGGGCGGTGTCCTGGGCCTCTAGACGAATGCGGCACGTGGTCGCACGGCGGAGCCTTCGACCGGCGAGGAGAATACCAGAGCCCGCCGCGGAGCGGCAAGCACACCGAGGGTTGCGCCCGCCAAGTCCGGCGGCATCACAAGGCATGCGCACGCTGGCGCCTCTACAGGCGATGCGTCTCCAGGAAGGCGCGCACGCGGTCGGCCACCTGGCGGTGGCCCTCCTCGGCCAGGACCAAACCGTAGTGCGAGGCCGCGCCGAACTGCTCATGCTCGGCGCCCAGCCAGGCGGCCAGCCGCTCGGCCGTCAGCGACGCCGGCGCACCGTCGACCCCCGACCCGATCACCAGCATCGGGACGCCCTCGAGCAGGTCCGGCCGGACCGGGACGCCCTCGAGCATGGCCGCCCGCGCCCGGCCCGACTCGTGCGGCTTCTGGCCGAGGAGGTGCTGGATCCGCAGGACGTCCTCCAGCGTCAGGTCCCGGTTCTCCCGCTGCAGCTTCTCCGGGAGCGTCCCCCAGCCGATGAGCGTCCGTCCGTAGACCGCGGGCACGTCGCGGAACTCGTGTGGCTTCGAGAGTGGCCGGAGGGCAGCCGGGGCCTCGGCATCGAGGAGGACCATCCCGGCGACGCGCACGCGCTCGGCGGCGGCCTTCAACACGAGCAGCCCGCCCATCCCGTGCCCGACGGCGACCGTGCTCGGCCCGACCCGTTCGAGCGCCGACACGACGTCGTCCAGGTAGGAGTCGAAGGTGAGCGTCTGCGGGTCGGCCGACCGGCTCCAGTAATGGTTGGCGAGGTTGAGGGCGTGACCTTCCCAGCCGCGGCTCGCGAAGTAGCGCATCCAGCGCTCCCAGAGCCACGAGCCGGCGAGCTCTCCATGCACGTAGAAGAGTGGGCGGCGGCGCGAACGGCGTTCCGGGAGCCAGCTCTCGACGTACAGGCCGCGCTCGTCGAGCTCGATCTCATCCTTGCGCACCGGCCTGCCGTTGATCCCGGGGCCGGTCGGCTGGAGGGTCGGCCGCGGCCAGTCGCGATCCGGCGGGTCGTCGTTCATGTCACCACTCGAGCGGATTGAGGACGAAGCCGGTCACCGGCTTCGGATAGAAGTAGGTGCTCTTCTGGGGCATGACGTCACCATCGCGCGCCACGGCGGCGATGTCGGCGACGGGGGTCGCCTCGAGCAGCCAGGCCGCGTCGGCGGCGTCGACCCGCTCGTCCACCATGGCGATCGCCTCCGCCACATCCTTCGTGTAGGCGACCCGACCGCCCGTCGTGGTGGCCGCCCGGTCGATGCCGCACAGGCGCTCGAAGGCGACGGCAAGGAGGGTCACGTCCAGCCGGCGCAACGCGTCACCGCCGCCAGGCAGGAGCGGCTCGAAGGCCTCCCGGCGCGCGGTCAGGATGGCTCCCCCGGCCCGGGTCCAGAGCCCGATCCGCCCCCGGCCGCCGGGTGCCTCGGCGCCCGGTCCGAAGGCGGCGGCGAGGCCGGCCCGGTCGACGACCTCCACGTCGAAGAGTCCGGAGGACGCGGCGGCGGCGGCCAGGCCGTCGGCGCCCCTGACGACCCGCGTCACGCGGTGGGTGGGGAGGACGAGCAGCGGTTCCCCGCCCATGTCCATGAAGAGCACGAGCAGGTAGTCGAAGGCAGGGTCCTCCTCGCCGCGAGTCATGCGGCGCTCGTTCCGGTAGCGGAGCGCGGTCTCGTAGCGGTGGTGGCCGTCTGCGATGGTGACCGGCTCGCGTCCGGCGGCTTCCCGGAGCCCCTCGACGATGGGAGCCGCTGGTCCGTCCTCGGGCACCATCCAGAGCCGATGGCGGACGTCATCGTCGTCGATCACGTCGGCGACGGGCATGGCCTCGGTGGCCTCCGCGAGCATCCGCCGGGCCGAGCCCGAGGGTTCGGAGTAGATGACCATCACGCCCGAGAAGTTCGCACCCGTGGCGCGCATGAGCTTGTAGCGGTCCTCCTTCGGGCCCGAGAGCGTCCGCTCGTGGGGCAGAACGCCGGCACCCGGGCCGAACGCCTCAAGGCGCATCCGCCCGTAGAAGCCGCGCTGGACCCGCCGCACCGACGTTCCGGGGATCGTGAAGTCCTGCTCGTAGACGTACAACGACGGCTGCCGGTCCTTGCACAGGGTCCCGTCCGTGCGCCACGAGGCGAAGGTGCGCGCCGCATGCCGGTACTTCTCGTCGGGATCGGCGGCGCCGGCGTCCACCGGAAGGTCGATGGCGACGACGTTGCGTGGGTCGCGCGCGGCCAGCTCGGCGCGCCGCTGCGCCGAGATCACGTCGTACGGGGGAGCGACCACGCGTGCCAGGTCGGGCACCGTCTCCGGGTTGTAGCGCAGCGCTCGAAACGCGCGGATCTCGGGCACACGACCTCCGGAAGGGCCGGGACTGCGGGTCGGCCGCCAGCGCCGCGGGCACGCGGCGGGGTGCTGCAGAGTGTAGCGCGGCAGCGGCCGGACGCCGGTCGAGGGGCTGCAGATGCCGGTGCCGCTGGCGCACCCGTAGCTCGGTCGTGCGAAGCCGGCGCGTCGTCAAGCCCGCGCGTCGCCCTGCCCCGCGCGTCGTCGCGCCGGCGTCGCGCCCCGCGCGTCGTCAGCGCCCCGCGGCGCTCGGTGATAGCCTCGGACAGTGCCCGAACCCGTCGTGCCCGACATCTCGTTCTCGCCCGACCGCTCCTTCTCGCCCGACAGCTCGTTCTCGCCCGACCGCGAGTCCGGGCCGTGCCGCCCATTCGCGCCGGTCGGCCAGGCCACGCCGACGCCTCCTCAGCTCCGGCGTCTCCTGGCGATCACCGGGCTCGCGGCCGCGGTCATGCTGGCTGGCGGCTGTTCGGCCTTCACACCCCAGTCGCCGCCTGCCACTCCCACCGACTTTGCCGGGGTCGTCTCCGAGCTCGCGCAGGACGGCGTGAGCGTCACGAACGTCGTCGAGGGCGATCCGGGGTGTGCCGATCAGCGACTCGCGAGGACGGCGATCGCCTTCTCCGCCTCCGGCATGGACCAGGCGACCCCAACGCGGGTCTACCTCTACGCATTCAAGAACCCGACGGTCTTCGACGAGCTGCGTCCGATGATCGATTTGTGCGCCCGGAGCTACGTGAAGAACCCGGCCGACTACGCGTCCGTCGATGCGACGCCCTACACCTTCGCGGGCCCGGGCCCCTGGACACCCCAGTTCACCGAGGCCCTGCGACAGGCACTCCAACGCATCGCCGTGGGCGGATGAGCGCGACCGATGCTAGCCTTCGGCCCGTGAGCGACCCCAGCCCCCGCGAGGCGTCCCCCGCCGTCCAGCGCCAGGCCGGGCCGGAGGCTCGCGGCTGGTCGGGCCCCGACGGGGGCGAGCCTGCCCGCGGCGCGCCGGCGGGTTCACCCAACGGCGGCGCGGCTGCCCACGCAAACGGCAACGGCCATCGCAACGGCCACGTGCCCGACGATGTCCACGGGCGGGCGATCCTCCTGGCATTGCGCGAGGGCGGCGCCTCCGGGCCCGACGCGCTGGCGATCCGCGTCGGCATGAGCCGCACGAGCACGCTCCAGCGGCTGCGCGAGCTCGAGGCGGCGGGCTTCGTCGAGCGCCAGGCGATCCGCCACGGCGTCGGCCGCCCGCGGCACCTCTACGACATCACCGCCGCGGCCCAGCGGAGCCTGCCGGCCAACTACGACGGCCTGGCCACCACGCTCCTCGAGTCGATCGTCGAAGTCGGCGGCGACGCGCTCGTGGAGAAGGTCTTCCAGGCCCGGCGGCGACTCCTGCGGGAGCGCATCCTCGGCTCGCTTCGCCGAGCGCCTGGGGCCCGACGCGACGCTCGCGGAGAAGGTCCGTGAGCTGGCCGTGGTCCAGGACGAGGCGGGCTACGTCTGCCGCACGGAGACCGACCCAACGAGGGAAGGCCCGCTCGAGCTGCGCGAGCACAACTGCGCCATCCTCGGCGCGGCCGCCGGCCATCCGGCGGCCTGTCGCGCGGAGCTGCAGCTCTTCGAGGAAGTCCTCGGGGCGCGTGTCGTGCGCACGTCGCACATCGCCTCCGGCGACCGCGCCTGCGCCTACCGCATCGAGCCCGACGCCTGAGCCGTCGCCCCGCGGCCAGCGGCCCTGGTCAGGCTTCCTCGCGCTCGACCTCGACGCGCGGCGCCGGCTCCAGGAGCGGCAGCGGGACGTCGCTCACGTTCGGCACGAACGATGCCTGCATGGCGGTCCGGGCCACCTCGACCTGCTCGTCGGGGGCCAGGATCCCCAGGCGCCCCAGGGTCGCCATCTCGTCCCGGATGTAGGTCTTGAGCATCTCCGGGCCATCGGTGTTGATGGTGAAGCGGATCTCGTTGCGCCGGAAGGTGTCGAAGATCCAGCGGAACTCGTCCCAGCCCGAGACGACCCGCGTGTTGAGGTTGGAGGTCGGGCAGACCTCGAGCACGATCCCGCGCTCGCGGATCATGGCCAGCGTCCGCGGGTCGTACGCAGCCTTCACGCCGTGGCCGATCCGGTCCGGCTCCAGCTGCTCGATCACCTCGGCGACCTCCTCGACCGGGCCCGATTCGCCGGTGTGGACGGTGATCCCAAGGTGGTGGCGCCGCGTCGCCTGGAAGAGCCTCCGGTAGTCCTTCACCCGGAAGCCGTTCGACTCGGGGCCGGCAATGTCCACGCCGATCACGCCGCGATCCCGCCAGGCGATCGCCTTCTCGGCGATGATCTCGTTCAGGTGGTACGGGAATGCGCGGTCGAGGCACAGGATGAGTCCCGGCCTCACCGGGTACTCGAGGGTGGCGCGGTCCATCCCCCGGACCGCGGCGGCGATGATGTGGTCGAGGTCCTGCTCGCCGCCCCGGTTCCGCTTCATCGGGTTGAAGCGCAGCTCCATGGTCGTGACGTTGTTCTTGCGGTACGCGCCGCCGATGACCTCGTAAACCGCCCGCTCCACGGCCAGCGGGCTCGACTGGATGAGCTCGGTCCAATGGAACAGGTCGAGGTAGCCCTCGAAGGACCGGCCGCGCGACGGCGAGACCGTGATGATGTCGCGGAACTCCCAGTAGTCCTTCGTCGGCAGCCGGATCCCCTGGGAGTGGGCGATGCCCCACATGATCGCGGGCGTCACGGCGCCGCCGAGGTGGCAATGGAGCTCCGCGAGGGGGATGCTGCGGGGGAGCTGGCGAGTCATCTGCGCGAGCATAGCGTCACTTCGCGGACAGCTCGGGGCAATCGCGGCCGCCCGGCCTATGGGCCGGGGATCACCTGGCCGTCGGCCCCGACCGTCGCCCGCCGAGCCGCCCGCGTCGCGGCGCCCGGCACCTGGTCCCGGGCGTGGTAGCTGGAGCGCACCAGCGGCCCCGACTCCACGTGCAGGAAGCCCATCGCCAGCGCCTCGGCACGCAGGTCGGCGAACTCGTCGGGGTGGTAATAGCGGAGGAGGGGCAGGTGCTCGACGGTCGGCCGCAGGTATTGGCCGACCGTGAGGATGTCGCAGTCCACCGCGCGGAGGTCGCGGAAGGTCGCCAGCAGCTCATGGCGCTCCTCGCCGAGGCCGACCATGATCGAGCTCTTCGTGTGGACCGCGAGCCCGAGCTCGCGCGCATCGGCCTTCGCCCGCGCCAGCACCCCGAGGCTCCGGTCGTAGCGAGCGCGCCTCCGGACGGGCTTCTGGAGACGCTCGACGGTCTCCACGTTGTGGTTGAGGATGTCCGGGCCGGCCTCCATCACTGTGCGAAGCGACGCGGCCTTGCCGTCGAAGTCGGGGATCAGCACCTCGACGCCCATCCCGGGGCAGTGCGAGCGCAGCTCGCGGATCGTGGCCGCGAAGACCGAGGCGCCGCCATCGGGCAGGTCGTCGCGGGCGACCGAGGTCACGACCACGTGCTCCAGGCCCATCGCCGCAACTGCCTCGGCGACACGCCGCGGCTCGTCCGGGTCGAACCAGGTCGGGCGCCCCGTTGCGATGGCGCAGAAGCCACAGGCGCGGGTGCAGACGTCGCCGAGGATCATCACGGTGGCCGTGCGCTGGTCCCAGCACTCCCCGAGGTTCGGGCAACGGGCCTCCTCGCAGACCGTGTTCAGGTTGAGGCCGCGCAGAAGGTGGCGCAGGTCGCGGACCGCCTCGCCGGCGGGGATCGTCGCCTTGAGCCAGTCCGGGTGGCGTCGGCCGCCTGCGCTCTGCGGGAGCGCCGGCGCGGGGGTGGCGTCGACGGCTGGAGCGTCAACGACGAGGAGCTCACGACCCATGGTCGAAGTCTACGCGCGGGGAGCGCTCGGGGGCCCGGGCGTCTCCGCTCGGGCCGCCGGCGCCCGTCACGCGACTCCCTAGAAGACCGCGGTCTCCGGCCCGACGCCTTCGAGCCAGGCCTTGACGTCGCGCAGGAAGAAGCCGGCCCCCGCACCGTCGTTGGCCCGGTGGTCGATCCCGATGACCATGTTCATGACCGGCCGGATGGCGATCACGTCGCCCTGGGGCGTCTCGAGGACGACCGGACGCTTGGTGATGGCCTCCATGGTCAGGATCGCGACCTCGGGCACGTTGATGATCGGCAGCGTCAGGTTGCTGCCGAACCAGCCGGTGTTGTCCACGGTGAAGGTGCCACCGCCGAAGTCGTCCAGCCTGAACGTGCCCATCCGGGCTCGCCCGGCCACGTCGGCGATGGCGTGGTTGATGCCGTTGATCGAGAGCTGGTCGACGTCGCGGATGACCGGCACGACGAGGCCGTCGTCGACGGCCACCGCCACGCCGAGGTTGACCCGGCGCCTGGCGACGAGGCCCTGCTCGGTCCAGGTGGCGTTGAAGGTCGGGTGGCGGCGCAGGGCCTCGACCGACGCCTTGACGACGAACGGCACGAAGCTGAGCGCGATCCCCTCGCGCGCCTGGTAGTCGCGCTTCGCCGCCTCGCGGAGGCGCACGAGGTTCGTGACGTCCACCTCGACCTGGACGTAGGCGTGGGGCACCGCCAGGGCCCGGGTCATCTGGTTGGCGATCCCCTGGCGCATCTTCGTCAGCGGCACGACGACCTCGTCGGCGCCCGCGGGGAAGACGACCCGGGTGGCGGCCGGCGCGGCCGGAGCGCGCCCGGCCGAGCGCGGGCAGGGGATCTGCAACCGCGCCGGGCGCCGGGGCGGCAGGCGCGGCGTCCGGGCTGCCGGCGGCCTGGCCGGCGCCGGTTCGGGCTGCCTCCACGGCCGCCATCACGTCCTCGCGGGTGATCCGTCCACCGCCTCCGGTGCCGCGCACCTGCGCGGGCGCCAGGTCGTGCTCCCGGAGGAGGCGCCGAACGGCGGGCGTCATCCTGGCATCCGGATCGCCGGCCGCGGGAAGGGCCGCTGCCTCGAGGGGCCGCGCGACGGGCCCGGCGTCGTCCATCTCCGCGTGCGACGGGGCGGCTGCGGGCGCGGGACCTGCCGACGCCGGCAGCCGACGCGGGAGGTGTCGGCGGTGTCGCTGCGACGGCTTCCGCCACCTCGCCGTCGGCGGTCTCGATCTCGGCGATCGGAGCCTCGTTCGGGACCGTCGCCCCCTCCTCGGCCAGGATGGCGGTGAGGATGCCGGCGAACGGCGACGGGACCTCGGCGTTCACCTTGTCGGTGATCACCTCGACGATCGGCTCGTACTTCTCGACTCGATCGCCCGGCTTCTTGAGCCAGCGCCCGATGGTGCCCTCGGCGACGCTCTCACCGAGCTGCGGCATCGTGACCTTCGCCAACCGAGTCCCTCCTGCGCGGAGCCGAGCCGCGCGCCTCACCTGCGTACGTCGCCGGGCGTCCCGCGGGGTACGGCGTCACGCCCGGGCAGGCGCTAGTGTGGCCCATCCGGCGCCGCCCGGCACGCGGCCCGACCTCCCGCAGCGGCGAATCTCCTCGCGCGGGGCGAGGTTCCTCGCCGGCGCGGGCGCGCCCTCAGTACGCGGCGAGCGTCCTGATCGCGTCGGCGATCTTCGCCGGCGACAGCATGAACGCGGCCTCGAGCGGCAGGGCGTTCGGCGAGGCGGGTGAGTCCGGCCCCGCAAGCCGCACGACCGGGCCGTCGAGGTAGTCGAACGCCTCCTCGGCGAGCAGCGCCGCCACCTCGGCCCCGAAACCGCCGAAGCGATTGTCCTCGTGCACCACCAGGCATTTCCCCGTTCGGCGCACCGAGGCCAGGATCGTCTCGCCGTCGAGCGGGCGGAGCGTGCGCAGGTCGATCACCTCGGCCTCGATCCCCTCCTCGGCGACACGGTTGGCCGCCTCGAGCGCATAGTGGAGCATGAGACCGTAGGCGACCACGGTCAGGCGGCTGCCCATGCGCGGGATCGCGGCGCGCCCGAACGGAACCGTGTACTCGCCGTCGGGGACCTCGCCCGCGGACGCTGCGGTACATCTTCTTGTGCTCCAGGAAGATCACGGGGTCGGGATCGCGGATCGCGGCGCGCAGGAGCCCCTTGGCGTCGTACGGCGTGGACGGGATCACGACCTTCAGCCCGGGCACGTGGGCGAAGAACGCCTCGACCGACTGGCTGTGGTAGAGCGCGCCGTGGACGCCGCCGCCGAACGGCGCCCGCACCACGATCGGGCAGCCGAAGGTTCCGTTGCTCCGATACCGGATCCGGGCGGCCTCCTGGATGAGCTGGTTCATGGCCGGGAAGATGAAGTCGGCGAACTGGATCTCGGCGACCGGCAGGAGCCCGTTTGCGGCGGCCCCGATCGAGACGCCGACGATCATCGACTCCGTCAGCGGCGTGTCGATGACCCGGTCGTCGCCGAACTCGGCCCAGAGCCCGTCGGTCGCGTAGAAGACGCCGCCCTTCCGCCCGACATCCTCGCCCAGCACGATCACGCGTCGGTCGCGGCGCATCTCGTCGCGCAGGCCCTCGCGGATCGCCTCGATGAAGGTCCGGACCGCCATCAGGCGAGCCCTGCGGCCCGGTCGGCGGGCGGCATTTCCGCGGCCTCGACAGCCGACGGCGGGCCCGGCACCGGGTCACCCGGCTCCGCGTACACGTGGCGAAGGAGCGTCGAGGGGTCCGGGTCGGCGGCCCGCTCCGCGACGTCGGTCGCGTCGTCCGCCGCGGCGCGGACCTCGGCAGCGATCGCGGCCTCGGTCGCCTCGTCGAGCAGCCCGGCCGCCCGAAGCTCGTCGTGGAATTCGCGGCAGCGGATCACGTGCGCGCTGCGCCGACGAGCTCCTCCTCGGATCGGTACTTCGACTGCTCGTCGTCCGAGGAGTGGCCGGTGAGCCGCATCACCTTCGCCTCGATGAACGTGGGGCCCTCGCCTGCCAGCGCCCGGCGCGACAGCCTCCCGCGTCGCCACGTAGCAGGCGATGACGTCGGTCCCGTCGACCACCACGCCCGGGCATCCCGTAGCCGGCGGCGCGCACCGCGATGTCGCGAACGGCCGACTCGCGCTCGGCCGGCACCGAGATCGCGTAGCCGTTGTTCTCGACGACGAGGATCATCGGGCAGGCGGTGGATCCCGGCGAAGTTGAGCGCCTCGTGGACGTCACCCTGGTTGGAGCTCCCTTCTCCCATCACCACCAGCGCGACCTCCGACGCGCCCCGGAGCTTCGCGGCGAGCGCGATCCCGGCCGCGTGGAGCACCTGCGTGGCGACCGGCGACGAGGACGTGAAGATCCGGTGCCCGGCGTGGCCGTAGTGGCTGGGCATCTGGCGCCCGCCCGAGCCCGGGTCGTCGGCCTTCCCGAACTGGAGGAGGAAGACCTCGCGCGGCGTCATCCCCATCGCGAGACCCCGGCCATCGAGCGGTAATACGGCAGGAACCAGTCCCGGCCGGGCACGAGCGCCGACGTGACCCCCGCCTCGGCGCCCTCGTGGCCCTGGCCCGAGATCACGAAGTGGGTACGGCCGGCGCGGTTCAGGATCGCGGCCCGCTCGTCGAGCGCGCGGGCGAGCGCCATCAGGCGGTAGAGCCCGACGAGACGCTCGGGCGGCAGCCCGGACCGGGCGACGGGATCCTGGGCGCTTGGGGATCCGGTGGTCACGCCGGGATCGTACAGTCCGGCACCCGGCACCGAAAGCCGCGCGTCCCGGCCTCGAGGTGGCGCGCCGGCTTGCCGCCCGGCCCCGCGTGCCAGCCGTCAGAAGTTGATCGACCGCCCGTCGACGGCCATCGCCGCCTCGCCCATCACCTCCGAGAGCGTCGGGTGCGGGTGCGTGGCCGCGCCGATCTCCCAGGCTGCCGCCTCCAGCATGAAGCCCAGCGAGGCCTCGGCGATCAGGTCGGTGGCGTGCGGGACCGATCACGTGCACGCCCAGGGTCGTGCCGGTCTCGGCGTGGGCGATCACCTTGGCGAAGCCCTCGTAGTCCCCGCCGATGACCGCCTTGGCGATCGCCTGGAACGGGACCCTGCCCACCTTCACCGGCAGACCCGCGCTTCTCGCACTCCTGCTCCGTGAGGCCGACCGACGCGATCTCGGGCCGGCAGTAGGTCGCCCGCGGCTGGGCGTCGTAGTCCATGGCGTGGACGTCAGGGTCGCCCACGATCGTATGGACCGCGGTGAGTCCCTCGTGGGCCGCGGTGTGGGCCAGCCAGAGCCCGCCCACGATGTCGCCGATCGCCCAGACGCGCGGCTCCGCCGTCCGCATGTGGCCGTCGACCGGGACGATCCCGTTCTCCACGCGAATACGGGTGGTCTCGAGGCCGATCCCGTCCACGTTCGCCGCACGGCCGGCGGCCACCAGCATGCAGTCGGCGGCGACCTCCTTCGCGTCGCCACCCTCCCGGCCGACCGTGAGCCGGATCCCGTCATCGCCGACCGCCAGCGAGGCGGCGTCGAAGCGGGCGTTCGTCACGACCTCGATCCCGCGCCGGGCGAAGCTCTTCTCGAGCTCCCTGGACACGTCGCGATCCTCGAGCGGCACGATCGCCGGCAGGTACTCGAGGAGGGTGACCTTCACGCCGAAGTCGTGGAACATCGAGGCGAACTCGGAGCCGACCGCGCCGGCCCCCACGATCACGATGCTGGCGGGCAGGTCCGCCATCTTCAGCACGTCGTCGGAGGTGAGGATCCTGGCGCCGTCCGGGACGATCCCGGGCAGGCTCCTGACCCGGCTGCCCGTGGCCAGCACGACGTCCGTGGCGTCCAGCACGCGCTCGCCACCAGCGCCCGGGGTCCCGTCCTCGGCGTGGAGCGCCACCCGCACGCGGCCCGCGCCGTCGAGGCGACCGCGACCGGCGATCCATTCGACGCCGTTCTTGCCCACGAGGCCCTTGAGACCCGTCCACATGCGCCGGACCACCTGGTCGCGGCGGGCGGCCACGACCGCGTAGTCGAGAGCCACGTCGCCGGCCACCAGGACCCCGAGCTCCCGGCTCTTCGCGCGGACGCGGTGGTAGAAGTCGGCCGATTCGAGGAGCGCCTTGGTGGGGATGCAGCCCCGGTGGAGGCAGGTGCCGCCGATCCTGTCCTCGTCGACCAGGGCGACCTTCAGGCCGAGCTGCGCTCCCCGGAAGGCAGCGCTGTAGCCGCCGGTGCCGGCGCCGAGGACGACGAGGTCGAACGAGTTGGACGAGCCGACGGCCATGAGCGGGTTCTCCCGGGGGCGGGCTCCAGCCCGCCGTATCGAAGGGGCGTGGTCGTGGGTCGCATGGTAGCGCCCGCGCGCCGGCCGACAGTCGGGCTACGGGCGAGGGCGCCGGACGGCGATCGCGACCAGGAGGACCGTGGTCGCCACGACAAGCGCGACGATGGTGATCGGGAGGGCCCGGAACGCTTCGCGCAGCGGCGGCAGCCAGGTGCTCACGATCTCCACCCCGAAGACCGCGGCCACCGCGAGGACGGCGACGAGGACCACCTCCCGAAGCCCGGGTGCCCTCTTCGACCCAACCCCGCGCGGGGCCTCAGGCACGGTCGGCCTCGGTCGGGATCCCGATCGGCGCCACGAGGACACGCCCGGCGAGGGCGGCGCCGCGTCGCGTCAGCAGGCCGGTCTTGGGACGGTGGAACGTGACCGTGAGGTCGGCCAGCACGACCGGCTCGGAGGGCTCGCCCGAAGTGAGGTCGACGGCCGTCGGGCAGTCGACGGCGAGGACCGCAACGCCCGCTGCTCGGGCCCGGATGACGAGCTGGACCGCCGACCGCACGGGCTCGCGGAGGAGCCCCCGCACACCCGTCCCGAGCAGCGCGTCGACGACCAGCACCGCCCGCTCGATCCCTTGGGCAAGCGTCGCCAGGTCGCGCGGAGTCGCGGCGTGGATCCGCTCCACGCCCTCCAGCCGGGCCAGACGGTCCCAGTTCCGGGCGCTGTCCGGAGTCCGCGGCCGAGCCTCGCTGGCGACCAGCACGGCGGCGACGCGAGCGCCGGCGGCGGCGAGGCGGCGGGCCGCGACGAAGCCGTCTCCGCCGTTGTTCCCCGGCCCGCACAGGACCAGGATCGTCCCCGAGTCCCAGCGCTGCCCGGCGACCGCCAGGGCGTGGGCCGCAGCGGCCACGGCGGTCCCGGCCTGCTCCATGAGCCGGATGCTCGGGACGCCGAGGCGCTGGGCTCGGGTGTCGGCGCCGGTCATCGCCTCGGCCGTCATCGGGGCGCGCCTCATCACCTCGGCCCACCGACGCGCGAGCCCGTCCAGGTCCAGCCCGAACAGCGTCAAGTCGTCGGCCGGGAGCGGGGCGGCGGACGCGGGCGCGGAACGATCGGGCGTGGTCATCGGCGGGCTCGAAGCGTACCGCGTCGCAGGGCCGATCGTGGAGGGCTACCCGGTCCCCTGGACGCCAGCCGCGATGCCGCTGATCGTGAGCCCGACCAAACGCTCGAGACGGTCGTAATCCGGCGATCCGGGCACCGATGCCAGCAGGCGACGCCCGGCCTCGATCTGCAGCTCGCTCAGCGGGTCGAGGTACGGCGTACGTCGTTCGATCGAGCGCTGCATTGCCGGCACCCCGTCCAGGAGCGCCGCGCGGCCGGTCACTGCCAGGACACCCCGGGTGGATCGCGCGTGCTCGCTCGCGATCGCCGCCGCGATGCGCTCACCCGCCGGACCGGCGAGCGCGAGGTGGCGCGCCGTGATGCCTGGATCGGTGCGCGCCATCGCGACCTCGGCGTTCTCGAGGAGCACGCGGAAGAATGGCCAGCCGGCGTACAGCCGCTCCAGCTGCGCCAACCCTGCCGCGCCATGCCGGGCGACGTAGGCATCGACGGCCGCCCCCAGGCCGTACCAGGCCGGCAGGTTGGCCCGGACCTGGGTCCAGGCGAACACCCAGGGGATCGCGCGCAGGCCGTCGATCGTTCGGTCGGTCGCCGCCGTCCCGGTGCGTCTGCCCCGTGCGACCGGCCGCGAGCCGAGTCGCAGACCAGCGATCTGGGCGATCGGCGTGGCGCGCAGGAACACGCTCTCGAGATCGGGGTCATCCCAGACGAGCGCCCGATAGGCGGCCCGCGCCGTGGACGCCAGCTCGTCCATGGCCTCAGTGCCATCGATCGCGGCCGCCCCAACCGCCCGGTCATGCTCCGCGGTCGAGGCGAGGATCGTTGCCGAGACGGTCCGCTCGAGATCCCACGACGCGAGCGAGGGGTTGGCGTAGCGGGTCGCGATCACCTCGCCCTGCTCGGTGAGCTTGAGGCGGCCGGCGCTCGACGCAGGGGGCGCCGCCAGGACAGCCCGGTGGGTGGGCCCCCCGCCGCGCCCGAGCGCGCCACCCCGACCGTGGAAGATCGTGAGCTCGACGCCGGCGTCGGTTGCCGCCGCCACGAGCTGCTCCTGGGCCCGGTAGAGCAGCCAGTGGGCGGCGAGGTAACCGGATTCCTTGTTGGAGTCGGAGTAGCCCAGCATCACCTCCTGGCGCCCGCCGCGCGACGCGAGATGGGCGCGATAGCGGGGCTCGGCGAGGATTCCGGTCAGCAACGAGCCGGAACCGGTCAGCGACTCCGCCGACTCCAGGAGCGGGACCACGTCGAGCCGCGGGACCCCGGGGGGCAGCTCGCTGGTGACGGCCGCCGGGAAGGCCGGGTCGCCCGCGAGGGCCGCCAGGGCGAGGACGATCGCCGACGTCCCCTATGCGCTCCGTGAAGCTCACGATGTAGCGACAGCAGGCGGCCTCGCCATAGCGGCGTTGCGCGACGGCCATGGCCCGGAACGTGGCCAGGACCTCCCCCGCCGTGACGCCCGGCGCGACCTCGCGCGCAGGCTCGGGCACTCCGGCGCTGAGCGCCGCAAGCGCCGCCCCGTGGACGGCGCTGTGCTGGCGTACCTCGAGGGAGGCGAGGTGAAACCCGAACGTCTCGACCTGCCAGCGAAAGTCCTGCAAGCTCCCGTGCGCGACGCGCCCGAGGCCGTCGCCGGCGAGCGCGTCCGCGAGCTCGTCGAGCTCTGCCAGCAGGGCGCCCGGGTCCGCATAGCGCCCACGCTGCGGGCCCGGCAGCGCGGCGAGCTGCGCCCTCGTGCGACGCAACCGCTCCGCGATGGCGCCGAGGCGGCGGCGGTACGGCTCGCGCGGGAACCGCTCCTCGAGCTCGCGCATCGACTCCGGAAGATCGTCGGAGTCGGCGAGGAGGCGGCGCGAGATGGCCGCCGGAGTCTCACCGCCGCGGGGTTGCGCCGCGACGTCGACCATCAGCCGCGCGGCCACCTGGGCATAGCCGTGGAGGACGTGGTCGGCGTGGATGCGCAGCGCCTCGAGGGTCGTCTCGGCGGTGACGAACGGGTGCCCGTCCCGGTCGCCGCCGATCCACGACCCCCAGCGCAGGAAGGCCGGCACGACGGGGGCGCGGGTACCGGTCCCTCCGGCGTCGGGTGCCGGCGCATCTTCCGCAAGCGGTCCGCCCAGCCTGTCGAGGGCCGCGTCGAGGACGCGGTAGACGCGAGGGGTGACAGTGAAGAGGGTTGCGTCGAAGAAGACCATTGCCGAACGCACCTCGTCCAGCGGTGTCGGCCGCTCGCCGCGCAGGTCGGCGGTGCGCCACAGGACGGTGATCTCCTCCCGGAGGCGACGTCGGATCTCTGCGTCGCCGGCCGGCGTCAGTCGGGCGTCGTCGAGGCCGTCGAGGAGGCCGTAGATGCGGCGCAGGGCGAGCAGGACCGTGCGACGCCGGGCTTCCGTGGGATGGGCGGTCAGGACGGGCGTGATGCGCAGGCCGCCGAGACGGGCAGCGACGGCCTCCAGGCCTTCCCCGTCCGCGGCGACGCGCGCGACCGCCGCGGCGACGGAGCCGCGCACCGCCTGGCGGCCAGCGCTCCGCTCACGCCGGCGCAGGACCCGGACACGCTCCTTCTCCTCGGCAAGGTTCGCGAGCTGGAAGAACGCGCTGAAGGCATGGGCCAGGATCTCCAGGCTCTCGAGGTCGAGCGCCGCAAGCTCCGCGTCGAGGGCGATCCGGTCGGCATCCACGGCATGCCTTCGAAGCGCGATGGCGTGCCGGCGCACGCGCTCCACGAGGTCCAGCGCCGAAGGCCCATCCTGCTCCGCGATCACCTCGCCCAGGAGCGCCCCGAGGAGCCTGACCTCCCGGGCCAGCGGATCCCGGGCGCGGGCGGACCCGACCGAGCGCGGCTCGGCACGAAATGCGCGGCGGGTGGCGGTGCGCATCCGGCTCAGCCTGGCTCGGCGCCGGCCGTGGCCCCGCTGGGCAGCGCCCCGCCGGCTCGCGCCAGGCGGGCACGCCCGAGGGCGTCGAGCTCCACCAGGCCGTCCCGGGCCAGCGCCGCGGTGGCCGCGGCGACGGCGTCCGGGGAATGCCCGCCGAGCGGCCCCTGGAGATGCACTGCGGCGCCGTCCGGAACTTCGCGGAGGCGATCCACGATTCGGCCGCGAAGCCAGCGCGCCGTTTCCTCGAAGGCCGGCTGGGCCGGACGCGGCGCCCGCCACCTCGCAGTGAGGAGGGACACGGGTCGAGCCGGACCACCGGTCGGGGCGGAGGCACCGGTCGATTTCGGCCTCGTAAGCCGCGGCGCACCAACGACGCGCTGGGCAGGAGGGGCAGTCGGGCCGGGTCGGCCTGCACACTGTGGCACCCAGGTCCATCACCGCGTGCGTCCAGGCCCCCGGTCGGCGCGGATCGACGAGCAGGTCGGCGAGCACCTGCAGCTCCAGTCGCCCGAGCGTTGCGGGGTCGCCGGCCACGATCCGGCCGACGACGCGGCGGACGTTGACGTCGACCGCGCCGACGCGACGCCCGAACGCGATCGCAGCGACCGCCCGCGCCGTGTACGGACCGACCCCGGGAAGCGCCTCGAGGTCGGTGACACAGCTCGGGACGCGGCCGCCGGCCGCGGTGATCGCGACCGCCGCCCTGTGGAGGGCGATCGCGCGGCGGTTGTAGCCGAGGCCGCGCCACGCTCGGATCACGTCGGCGGGGCTGGCGGCCGCCATCGCCGCGGGCGTCGGGAACGCGGCGATGAACGCCGGCCAGTGCTCCTCGACCCGGGCGATCTGTGTCTGCTGGGCCATTACCTCGGACACCAGGACGCCCCACGGGTCGGCGGGCCCCGCCGCACGAAACGCCAGGTTGCGCCCGTGAGCCGCGTGCCAGTCGAAAACAGCCCGCCGCAGGCCTCGCCGTCGCGATCGGTCGACGAGGGCGCCCGGGACGGGCGTGCCCGGGAGGGACCTGAGCTGGGCGGGCGGCGTCACGCGCGAAGGATACCCGCGGCCCTCGTCGGGAACGCCCGCCGACCACAAGCGACGGCGCCGAGCGGCGACCCGTCGCGGCCGCTTCCGCGGCTTGGAAGCTACTTGGCGGGGATCACCAGAGTGGCCCCAACCCGCAAGCTCTTCGGGTCGACGCCCGGGTTGGCCGCCTTGAGGGCGGCAAGGGTGACCCCGAGCTTCTGGGCGATCGCATACATGGTGTCGCCCTTCTTGATCGTGTAGCTCTGCCCGGCGCCCGGCGAGGTGATCGGGACCTCGCTCGCAGGGGCAACCGACGCCCCCGGGGACGCCGACTCGGAGAAGATGTCGGTCGGTGCTGGCGTCGCGGAAGGTGCCGGGGTCGCGGTCGCGCCACCCCCGCAGCCGGCGACGAGGCCGAGAGTGACGAGCAGGATCGCGATCGGCCGGCGCATCTCCACTCCTCCGGTGCGGCCACCGTGACAGGCGGGCGGCCCGGGCCCTCTGCCGGAACCGCTGCTCGCCTGCAGCCTACGACGAACCGGGCTGCGGCGGTGTGACCGGGGCGCAGCGCCCCCGCCGCAGCACCCGAAGTCGCCTCGCGCGAACGGTCGCCCGACCCGCGTCCGTGGTCAATCCCCCGTTCCCAGCAGGCGCGGCAGGAGCAGGCCGGCCGGGCCAGCAACGAAGTGGTCGAAGGCGCCGGCGTTCTCCGCGGGATCAAGGTTGATGAGCCACGTTTCGGCGCCGAAGAAACGGGCCGCGGTCACATACCCGGCGGCAGGATAGACATTCCCCGACGTCCCCACGGCGACGAAGACGAACCGCTCGTCGGAGCCGGCGGCGTCGCGCATGAAGCGATCGATCGAGCGCGTCGCGGCTGGATCCAGGAGCTCGCCGAACCACACGATATCGGGTCGCAGGAGGGCGCCGCAGGCACACCTCGGGAGCGGCGGCTCGACGGGGTACGTCGCGTCGGCGAACGCCGGGCGCATGCATTCCGAGCAGCGCGTCCGCCAGAGCGTCCCGTGGACCTCGACGAGGCGCCGGCTGCCGGCCCGTGCGTGGAGCCCGTCCACGTTCTGGGTGGCGAGCAGGAAGCGCCCGTCGAGGCGCCTCTCGAGCGCGGCCAGTGCCCGGTGGGCGGCATTCGGCTCGGCGGCGGCCGCGTCGCGGCGGCGCGCCGAATAGAAGCTCCACACGAGCTCCGGGTCCTCGGCGAAGCCCCGCGGCGACGCGACCTGCTCCACGGGGTGACCGTCCCACAGGCCGCCAGCGCCGCGGAACGTGGACAGGCCGCTTTCCGCGGAGATGCCGGCGCCGGTCAGGACCAGGACGCGCGTGCGCTCGTCGATGGGGATCCGGCCGTCGCTCACCCCACCAGACTATCCCGCTGGCCTATCGCGAGGAGGCAGCCGCCCGGGCGCCGACCCGGGCAACGGCCCGCCGATCCACCGGCGCTAGACGCCCGAGTTGATCATCACGTTCTTCACGAACGTGTAGTCCTCGAGCGCGTACATCGAGCCGTCCTTGCCCCAGCCGGATTCCTTGACGCCGCCGTGCGGCGTCTCCGACGTGAGCGTGAAGTGCTCGTTGATCCAGACCGTGCCGAACTCGAGCGCCTTGGCGACCCGCATCGCCCGGCCGATGCTGCCCGTGAAGAGCGACGACGCGAGGCCGAACTTCACGTCGTTGGCCCACGCAACGGCCTGTTCCTCGTCCGAGAAGCGCTGCACCGTCACGACAGGGCCGAAGACCTCGTCCTGGATGATCTCGCTGCGCTGGTCCGGGCCGGCGATGAGGGTCGGCTCGAAGTAGGCGCCGACGCGGGCCGGCCGGTGGCCGCCCACGACGAGCTGTACGCCCGGGGCCTCGACGGCCCGGTCGACCATCCCCTCGACCTTGTCGGCCTGGGCCCCGGCGATCAGGGATCCCATGTCGAGCTCGCCGCCCTCGCCCGGGTCACCCCAGGCGATCGAGCGGACCTGGTCGGCGAGCTTGTCGACGAACGCGTCGTAGACCTTCGGCCCGGCGATGACCCGGCAGGCCGCGGTGCAGTCCTGGCCCGAGTTCCAGTAGCCGGCGGACTTGATCGTCTCGGCGGCCAGGTCGAGGTCGGCGTCGTCGAAGACGATGACCGGCGCCTTGCCGCCGAGCTCCAGGTGGAGCCGCTTGACGCCGTCCGACGCCATCCGGGCGATGCGCTTGCCGGTCACCGTGTCGCCGGTGACCGAGATCATCCGAACCTTGGGGTGCGTCACCAGGTCGTCACCCATCTCGGCGCCGCTGCCGGAGAGCACGTTGAGAACGCCCGGCGGCAGGAACTCCGCGGCGATCTTCGCGAATGCCAGGGCGGTCAGGGGCGTGCGCGCCGACGGCTTCAGGACGACGGTGTTCCCCGTGGCGAGGGCCGGGCCGAGCTTCCAGGCGGCCATGTACATCGGGTAGTTCCAGGGGGCGATGGAAGCCACGACGCCGATGGGGTCACGCCGGAAGAGCGACGTGTGGCCGGCGAGGTACTCGGTGACGGCTTTGCCCTCGAGCTGGCGGCAGGCTCCGGCGAAGAAGCGGAAGAGGTCCACCGCGACCGCCATCTCGTCGATGGCGTAGGAGAGGACCTTGCCGGCATTCCGGCTCTCCAGGCTGCCGAGCTCCTCGGCCCGGGCCTCCATCGCGTCGGCGAGGCGGAGGAGGAGGAGGCTGCGCTCCTGGGGCGTCGTGTTGCGCCAGGTGACGAACGCGTCGGCGGCCGCGCCGGCGGCCCGGTCCACGTCCTCCCTCTCGCTCGCCGGCACGCGCGCGATCACCTCGTCGCGGGCCGGGTTCAGGACATCGAGGGTCCTGCCGCTGGCGCTGTCCACGAACTGGCCGCCGATGAACTGCTGGAATGTCTCGACCACGGCGGGGCTCCTTCGTAGGGGGCTTCTTCGTGCGTAGCGGGATTGTGCGCCGGGCGGGCACCGGGCGACGGCTGCGGCTACCGCGTGACGGGCTCGCCGGTGCGCGCCAGCCGCTCGATCCGGTCGGCGGCGGCAACCGTCCCCGGGCTCGCGCGCAGCCGCGCGCTGATGACCCGCAGTCGTGCAGCCAGGCGCTCGTCGCCGACGAGCGCGTCGATGGCGCCCCCCAGCTCGGCATCCTCGAAGTCGTACGTCGCCAGCCGCCGTCCCAGGCCCAGCTCGTGCACCCTCTGTGCGTTGTCGTACTGGTCCCAGAAGAGCGGCAGAACGATCATCGGCTTCCCGAAGTGGAGCGCCTCCGTCGTCGTGTTGTTGCCACCGTGCGTGATCACGAGATCGACGAGCGGAAGGATCGTGGGCTGGGGCAGGAACTCGGCCCCCACCATGTTGTCGGCGAGCTCGAAGAGCTCGTGCTGGGGCCCCTTCGAGACGATGAAGCGGTGCCGGGTCCGCCCCAGGACCTCGACGAGGCGCTGCATCAGCGCGACGTCCGCCGAACCGAGGGACCCGAGCGAGAGATACACCAGCGCCCCGTCCTCGCCCAGCTGATCCGTCGGGAGATCCCAGCCGGCCTCCGTGTCCCGGACGCAGGAGTCGAGGCGATGCCATGTCGGGGCGAGCGGCACCTCCCGCACGTAGTCCGCCTCGGCTGGGTAGAGGTACAGGTTCAGGAACGGCGACTCGTGGATGAAGGCCGGGCCCTCCGGACCGCGAGGCAGCGGGGCCGCGCCCGCCTCGCGCATGAAGGCGTCGAACCCCTCCCAGGTCTGGGCGTGCACGCGAGCGTACTCGGCGCGGAACTCGGCCCATCCCTTCCGGTCGGCAACGGCGTAGCCGGAGAAGACCGGCGGCACGGCCGGGTCGAGGATCTCGGCCGGGTTGCAGCTCGCGATGCGCGCCCACGGCACGCCGGCCGTGGTGACAGCCGGGAAGCCGACGACGTTGTCCTCGACGATCACATCCGGACGGACCTCGTCGAAGATCTCGCGCAGGCGGGGCTCGACGTACTCCGCGCCGTCGACGAGCGCCTGCCAGGTGGGGGCGATGAACGTGGAGAGCTGCTCGATGGTCGGCTTGCGGAACTCGGGCGCCGTGTCCCGGATGAAGTCCTTCCAGAACTGGCCGGGTACCTCGGGGACCTCCGGAGGAGGCCCGAGGCGCATCCGGCGCTCCTCGAAGCCGTAGGCCTCGAGGCGGCCGGCGAACGACTCCTCGACGACGAAGATGACGCGGTGGCCGCGCCGGCGCAGGACGTCGCCGATCCCGACGCAGTTGTTGGTCGGACCGTAAGCGCCCTCGGGGAAGAAGACGACCGTCCTCGCCTCGCTCATCCCGCGTCCTCCGCTGTAAGGCGCCGACCGCTGGGTCCGGCGCCGCATGGTAGCCCTGCAGCATCCGCGTCGCCCTGCGCGTCACGCGGGCCGGAACCCTGCGTACAATCGCGCAAGTCCCGGCCGCGAGAGCGCACGCGACGAGGAATGGAGGGAGCCGCCCGTGGCGAACCAGTTCGTGGTCCAGCTGCCGAACGTTCCGGGCGCCCTTGCCGACCTGTCGGAGCGCCTCGCGGAAGCCGGTGTCGATCTCCGCGCCATCGGTGGCGGCGGCATCGGGGACAGTGGCCACGTCATCTTCAAGACCGCCGACGACGACGCCACGCGGGCGCTCCTCGAAGACGGCGGCTACGAGTTCATCGAGGGCGAGTCGTTGCTGGTGGAAGTCGACGACCGGCCCGGCGGGATGGCCCGCGTCGCCCGCCGCCTCGCCGACGCCGGCGTCAACATCTACGGGCACCTCTTCATCGGGCGCTGGGGGGACCAGGCCCAGTTCAGCTTCGTCGTCAGCGACGTCGCCGCGGCCCGGAAGGCGCTCGAGGGGCTCAGCTCGATCCACGCCGGCTGACCTGCGCGGAGACGCCATGCATCCGTGGCACGAGGTCGGTGACCGAGTCTTCGTCCGGCGCTACCCGTTCCTCGACCAGACGATCGGCGCGATCATCGGCCGGGAGCGCGTGCTGGTTCTCGACACGCGGTCCACGACCCAGCAGGCCCGCGAGCTCATCGACGACCTCCGCCAGCTGACGCGGCTCCCGTGGGTGGTAGCCAACACGCACGTCCACTTCGACCACGCCTTCGGGAACGCGGCCTTCCGGCCGTGCGAGATCTGGTCGCACGCGGGCTGCGCCGAGACCCTCCGGCTCCATGGGCAGGCCCAGCGCGAGAACGTCTCCCGCTGGGTGCCCGACCTGGCCGCGGACCTGAACCGCACGCCCCTCGACGTGCCCGACCGCGCCTTCGAGACCGAGGTGACCCTCGACCTCGGCGGCCGCGTCGTGGAGCTGCGGCACCTCGGGCGTGCCCACACGGACCACGACATCGTGGCGCTGGTACACGAGACGGGCGTCGTCTTCGCCGGTGACCTCGTGGAGCAGGGTGCCCCGCCCGGCTTCGAGGATTCGTTCCCTCTCGACTGGCCGGCGACGCTGGGCATGCTGCTCGACCTGGCCGACGGGGTGGTCGTCCCGGGCCACGGCGAGCCCGTCGATCGCGACTTCGTGGAGGGTCAGCTGGCCGAGATCGCGTTCCTCGCGGAGACCGCACGACGCAGCTGGCCGGACCTGCGCGACGCGGGCCACGATCCCCACGGCCATGCTCCGCACGCCCTCGTCGAGGAAGCTGCCGCGCACCTCGGGTGGCCCAGCGAACCCGTACATGCGGCGCTCGGCCGCGGCCTCGCCCAGGCGGCAGGGCGCCTGTAGCCGAACGCGTCGGGCGCGGGCTGTCGACGGACGCGTCGGGGGCGCAGCCTGTCAGCGCTGGCCCGCTGGCCGCCAGGTCGTCCAGAGCGTCCAGCAGGCGATCGACCTCGCCGGCCGTGGTGTAGTGCGCGAGACCCAGCCGGACGACCCCGCCCGTCGCCGCGAGGCCCAGGTCCTCCACGAGCGCGTCGCGTAGAAGTCGCCATCCCAGGCGAAGATCCCGCGGGCCGCCAGCGCCTCGGCGAGTTCGCGCGGCCGCCAGCCGCCGAGGTTCACCCCGAATGTCGGAGTCCTGCTCCGCGGCGCTCGCCGGGTCGGCGAGGCCGTAGATCCGCAGGCCTGGGATCGCGGCGAACCCTGCCAGCACGCGGCGGGTCAGGCCGCGCTCGTAGTCCTCGATCGCCGCCATCGCGGCGGCGAGCCGCTCGCGCCGTCGTCGCGGCCCGTGCCGGTTCGCCAAACCTCTCCCCGATCTCGGCCAGATACTCCAGCGCGGCAGCCTACCCCGGCGATGCCTTCGTGGTTCTGCGTGCCCGTCTCCCAGCGCTCGACGGCGGGTCGGACCTTGTAGGCCGGCAGCGAGTCGAGGAGCTCGGCGCGCCCGTACAGGATCCCCACGTGCGGCCCGAAGAACTTGTAGGCCGAGCAGGCCAGGAAGTCGGTCTCCGAGGGCCACGACGTCGATGCGGTCCGTGGGGCGCGTAGTGGACCGCGTCCACGAACGTCCAGGCGCCCACCGCGTGCGCCCGCCGGACGATCTCGGCCACCGGGTTCAGCGTCCCGACCGCGTTGGACGCGTAGCCGACGGCGACCAGGCGCGTGCGCTCCGTTGAGGACCGCGTCCAGCGACGCCAGGATCCAGCGTGCAGGTGTCCGGGTCGACGTCGATCTCGCGGACGGTCGCGCCGGCGTCGGCCGCGGCGGCGATCCACGGGCCCGCGGTTGGCCTCGTGGTCCAGGCGCGAGATCACCACCTCGTCGCCGGGCCGGAGCTCGCGCGCGATCGAGCGCGACAGGGCGAACGTCAGCGACGTCATGTTCTGGCCGAACGTGACCTCTGCCGGGGAGGTCGCGCCGAGGAAGTCGGCCACGGACGAGCGCACATCGTCGACGATCGCGTCGCTGCGGATGCTCGTCGCGAAGGCCCCGTGGCGATTGGCGTTGGACCGCTGGTAAGTACTCCCCGACCGCCGCGATGACGCGCTGCGGTACCTGCGTGCCGCCAGGACCGTCGAGGAAGACGACCGGCCGGCCGTCCTGCTCCAGCGCAAGAGCCGGGAACTCGCGCCGAAGGATCTCGGGGTCGAAGGACGTCATCGGGCTCCTCGCGGTACGGCGGAAACGGCGGCCGTTTCGGGACGGCGGGTGGGGTGCGCTCATTGTCGCGCGCCGGCCGGCGGTCCGGATGCCTCGGACCGGACCACGGGGTCCTCCGCCCCGTTACGGACGGGGCATTGCCCGCGGACGCCGGGCGGGCCGACGATCGCCGGGTGACCAACCGCGCCCATCGCCGTGCTCCGACCCTCCCCGCCCGTCGCGGCATGCTTGTCGGGTCCTACCGGGGCCGCGCCGCGCCCGAACCCTCCGCGCGAGCGGTCGCGACGCCGGTCGGCGTGGTCGCTTCGCCGGTCGGAGCCTGCGCCGGCGCCCGGAAACGGCGTCGTTCCGACCACAACCCACTCTGCCGGGCGGAGGTGGGTCGCCGTCCCGATGACGATCCGGCCGGCTCTCGGCCACCCCACCTTCTGACGTGGCCGTCGCCCCCCTCCCCGCCTGCCTGCAGTGCGGGACGGCCGCCCGGCGGCCAGGCGTCACGGTCTGCGGACGTTGCGGCCTTCCGTTCGGGGAGCGCCCGCGCGACGACGCGCGGCTTCCCACCTGCCCGATCTGCTACGCGGAGGCGGACCCGGATGGCCTGCTGCGGGCGCCCGGATCATCGGTCCGGCGAGTTCCGCTGGCAAGTCACGTCGCGGGCCACGACCGGGCGCCCGTTGGCGACGACGACTGGCTCGAGTCGCTCCGGGAGGGTGATCGGATTCGCATCGGCCACTGGCGGGCACCCTTCGACCTCGTGCGCCGCTATCTCGTCACGGGCGTCGTGGACGCCGGGCGGAGCCGGGCCGCTCGCCACGACGCCATCGTGACCGCGATGAGCCAGCTCGCGCGCTGGGGGCCGGAGGTCCCCGTCGTCGGCGACCAGGCCGAGTGGGCGCAGGCCCGGGCCGCCGTGTCGACGCTGATGGAGCGCTACCACCGGGCGCGCGCCCGAGCGTAGCCGGCGGCACGGAGCCCGCGGCCGGCGACGCCTGCGGGTTGCGCCTCGCGGGGATCGTCTATGATCGGGCCCGGTCGCTGGCGAGTGGCCAAATGGTAAGGCACCTGACTCTGGATCAGGGGATTCAAGGTTCGAATCCTTGCTCGCCAGCCAACTCTCCCGGGAGTGTGGTGCGCCACCCGCGAACCGCGTCTCCTCCCATTCATGCGACGAGGCGCCGCCAGGTGAGCACCGAAGCCCCTTCGACCGTCGAGCGGACCGACTTCATCCGCGACATCGTTGCCGCCGACGTGCGCAGCGGGCCGGCACGCCACGATCGTCACCCGCTTCCCGCCCGAGCCGAACGGCTACCTGCACATCGGCCACGCCAAGTCGATCTGCCTCAACTTCGGCATCGCGCGCGAGTTCGGCGGCCGCTGCCACCTCCGTTTCGACGACACGAACCCGGACAAGGAGGAGCAGGAGTACATCGACGCGATCGAGGCCGACGTGCGCTGGCTGGGCTTCGACTGGGGCGAGCACCTCTACCACGCGTCCGACTACTTCGAGCAGCTCTACGCGTGGGCCGTCGACCTCGTCCGGGCCGGCAAGGCCTACGTCGACGACCTCTCCGCAGACGAGATCCGGGCAGCATCGCGGCACCCTCACCGAGCCCGGCCGCAACAGCCCCTGGCGCGACCGCTCCATCGAGGAGAGCCTCGACCTCTTCGCGCGGATGCGCGCCGGCGAGTTCCCCAACGGTGCGCGCGTGCTGCGCGCCCGGATCGACATGGCCTCGCCCAACATCAACCTGCGGGACCCGGTGCTGTACCGGATCGTGCACGCCGCGCACCCGCGCACCGGCGACGCCTGGTGCATCTACCCGACCTACGACTTCGCCCACGGCCAGTCGGACGCGATCGAGGGCGTCACCCACTCGATCTGCACGCTGGAGTTCGAGGTCCACCGGCCGCTCTACGACTGGCTCATCGAGAACCTTCCAGTTCCCTCGCGGCCACGACAGTACGAGTTCGCCCGGCTCAACCTCACCTACACGGTGCTCTCCAAGCGGGTCCTCCTCCGGCTGGTCAACGAGGGCCACGTGCGAGGCTGGGACGACCCGCGGATGCCGACGATCTCGGGCCTCCGTCGGCGGGGCTTCCCGGCCGAAGGGCATCCGCGACTTCGCGACGACGATCGGCGTTGCCAAGGCCGACAGCGTCGTCGAGGTGGGGATGCTCGAGCACGCCGTGCGCGACGTCCTCAACCGGACTGCGCCCCGCCGGTTCGCCGTCCTCGAGCCGCTCAAGGTGGTCATCGAGAACTACCCCGAGGGCCAGGTCGAGGAGATCGAGGTCGTCAACAACCCGGAGGATCCGTCGGCGGGCGCGCGCGACGTGCCGTTCTCGCGCGAGCTCTGGATCGAGCGCGACGACTTCATGGAGGAGCCTCCGGCGAAGTTCTTCCGCCTGGCGCCCGGCCGCGAGGTGCGGCTCCGGGCGGCCTACTTCGTCACCTGCCGCGAGGTCGTCAAGGACGACGCCGGCCGCGTCGTCGAGCTGCGCTGCACGTATGACCCGGCAGACCCGCGGCGGTGACGCGCCGGACGGCCGCCGGCCCAAGGCGACGCTCCACTGGGTCTCCGCCGCGCACGCCGTGCCGGCCGAGGTCCGCCTCTACGATCACCTCTTCGGGCGCCCGGACCCGGGCGCCGCGGCGACCTGTTCGCCGACCTGAATCCCGGGTCGGAGACCGTGCTGACCGGCTGCCTCATGGAGCCCGGGCTCGCCGACGCGTCCCTGGGCGAGACCGTGCAGTTCGAGCGGCTGGGCTACTTCTGCCCGGACGTCGACTCGCGGCCCGAGCGGCTCGTCTTCAACCGGACGCTGACCCTCAAGGACACCTGGGCCAAGCTGCGGGCGCAGGGGCGGCACGACTCGGCGTAGCTCGCGGGCGGAAGATCGCGCATGGAGCCGTAGCCTGACCCTCGATTGAGCCGGCCCGCACGGAAGCGGTACACTCGGCCCGCCCGCGCGGCGCCGCTGGCGAGTGGCCTAACGGTAAGGCACCTGACTCTGGATCAGGGGATTGAAGGTTCGAATCCTTCCTCGCCAGCCAACTCCCTTCGCCGTTCCCCTGATCCGAGCACGAATCCGGTCGATTCGCGCCCCCCGGCGCCGCCCCCATCGAGCGTGGCGGCAGCCACGGAGGCGCGAACGATGGCCGTTCGATCCCCTAACCCCGCCGCTCGCCGAGCGACGAGCACGACGATCCCGGGGTCGACGACAACCGGCGGTCAGCGACCGGCGGCCCTGTCGAACGCGGCGAGCAAGACCGACCAGCCCCTCCAAGGATGTACTCGTGGGTCGACCCCGGCATGATCTCGAGCGTCACTGAATTGCCCTGGGCCTTGAGCTCGGAGAAGAGCAGGCGTTGCGACTCGGCGATGGTGATGTTGCCGTCGGCGAGCCACGATCGCCGTCGATGAGGTCTCGGCGCGCCGCATGAGCTTGTACGGCGCGTCGACGATCCCGGTCAAAACAAAGGCCCTAAGTCCCTAGCCGCCGCCGGCCGCCGGGCAGACCCTACGAACATGTCGACCCGCAGGACCGCTTGGGTGGGCGCGACCCTGGCCGCGCTGTCAGCAGGGGCGATTACAGCCCTCGGCGGGAGCCTCGTGCGCCGCTACCAGCGAGACATTCAGGCCGCCCAGTCCCGCTTGTCCGCCGTAGACAGGACCCGGATTGCGACCGCTTTCGGTGACATCGAGTTCACCGAGCGTGGCACCGGAGAGCCACTGCTCGTCAGCCACGGCATCTTCCAGGGCTGCGAAAGCGTCCTCCTCTTCCGTGGCCTGTTTCCGGACCGGCACCTTATCGCTCCATCGCGGTTCGGCTACCTCGGCTCGGACATACCGCCCCGAACGACACCAGCCGACCAGGCCGACGCCTTCACCGCCCTGATCGACGCGCTCGGGATCGCCGAGATCGACGTCGTCGGCGTCTCAGCCGGCACCACATCGGTGCTCCAACTTGCCCTCCGACACCCTGAACGGGTCAAGCACCTCGTCGTCCTGTCGGGCAACCTGCCGGGAAGCCCAACTGCCGTTGTCCAACCCTCCTGGGCGCGCTTCCTGAACCGGCAGGTCCCGCTGTGGCTGATGAAGACGTTCCTCCCGTCCACCATGGCGTTTCTGTGCGGAGTGCCGCGGCGATTGCCGATGACCAGCGACGACGCCCGGTTCGTGGCCGAGTTCGTCGACAGCCTCTTCCCGATCACCCCACGAGTCCAGGGCGTCGACTTCGACAGCTTCGTCTCCAATGCCGACGTCAACAACTACGACCTGGAGGCGATCCGGGTACCGACCCTGATCGTCCACACCAAGGACGATCCGCTGGTTTCCTTCGAGGCGGCCGAACGTGCGGCGGAACGCATCCCTGGTACTCGCCTGGTCGCCCTCGAGACCGGCGGCCATCTCCTGCTCGGCCAGACCGACACGGTCCGGCGGGAACTCGCCGCCTTCCTCGGCCCCAGGCTGGATTAGGTCGAGTACGAAGAAGTCGATTCCAGATGCGGCGGCCGCCGTATCTCTGATCACCGCCGTCGACGCGCCCCCGGGCCGCACGCGCAGATGCCCCGTGGCCTGCCTGCAGCAGCGGGGCCGCAGCGCCATGATCACCTCGGCAGACGCTGGCGCTTGGTCCCGGTCGAGGGCCAGCCAAGGATCCGGCGGGATGGCCCGGCCGCAAGGGCCAGAGGGATCGCAGAGCGATCAGGGATCGGGTCGCCACCCTGTGACGTAGACGATCGGGTCCCGGTAGTGGAAGGCGGCGGGCTCCAGGCGAGCGAGCCGTTCGCGCCAGAGCGCCTCCAGCCGCTCTCGGACGGGGCGATCAAGCGACGCAACGAAGTCCCGGTCCTCGGCCTCGAACGTGGTCGCCACGTAGTCGTCCAGCGTCCACTCCTTCTCGACGGTTCCCGTAAACGCGTGGGTAGGTCGGAAGCCAGCACGCCGGACGAGAGCGGCTGCCGAGGACGTGCTGCGGAATGGCCGGGCGGTGGCCCTGCCCCTCGCGGGTCGTCCGAGCCCCAGCTCGCGAATGACGCCCTCATAGAGGTCCCACGGCTCGAATGGCCAGTCGGCAGCCAGCCACGTGACCACCGCGACCCTCCCGCCTGGACGCAGGACCCGATGGGCCTCGCGCAGCGCGGCGCTCCGGTTGAGGAAGTACTGGAAGGCAAACGAGGACACGACGGCGTCCACGCTTCCGTCGGCGAACGGGCAGGCGCTCGGCCGTGCCCGTTCGCCAGTCGAGACGACGAGCATCCGACGACGCCAACGTGCGGATCGCCTCCTGCCGCCCAGTCGCCAGCATCCCCCTCGAGGGGTCGACCGCCGTGACCCGGATCGAGGGCCAGCGAGCGACGGCGGCGCGGGCCATAGTGCCGGTCCCCGCGCCGACATCGAGGAGGACGGCGCCCGCTCGTTCGGCCACCGCTGGGGCGACGAGGTCCAGGAGGTGGAGCGCCGCGGGTGCGATCACCGGGGCCCACCACTCCTGATAGCTGACGGCTATCCGGTCGTAGAGATCGGTCGTCTCCGAGAGCGCCACTGCTCCTACATTCTGCGACACGAACCGAAGGGATGGCTCCGCCGCCAAGGGCGGCTCGAATTTGGTCGGAGAGCCGCTCGACCCCGAGATCGCTGAACCCACCCAGGACGCGGGCCGAGGGGTTTGGCTCGGTCGGTGAGCCCGCTGGGATCCGAACCCACGACGCAGGGGTTACATCCGGCCCATCGTCGAATGAGCGTTCTGTTCGTGCGTGTCGGGCATCCGGCGGGGCCCGATTCGTCCCTTGCTGTCCCACGGCCAGGTGGTACGGCGGGTGGTGCAGAATGGCCCGCACGCCCCGGCCCCTCGCCATTCCTCTGAACCGAACACGACTCCGGTCGCTTCGCGCCCACGATCGTTCGGCCACCGTTGTCCGGGAACGCCGAACTGGCCGCGACGCGGCCGTCACCCCATCAAATCGGGGCCCTTGGACCGGGGGAGTGTCACAATTGCGCGCGCTCAACCTTCGCACCTGCGCATGGGACCCGTGAGCTCCAGATCCGCGCAGTCCGGCGGGCGAGGCCCCACGGGGCGTCGCCCGGCCCTCGTCGCCGTGCTGGCGCTCGCCCTGGTCGTGGGTGGGGCGCTCGTCGCTCATCTGCTCGACCCGCACGCCCCGGCGATGGCCTCCGTCCGAGCCGCAGCGGCGACCGCCGTCCCACCGCTCCTGCTCGAGGCCGCGGCGCCCACGCCGGCCGCACTGGCCAGCCCGCCGCCGACCGCGACGCCCACGCCGGCCGCCCTGGCCAGTCCATCGCCTGCCGCGACGCCCACGCCGGCCGCCCTGGCCAGTCCATCGCCTGCCGCGGTTGCCAGCCCGCTGCCGAGTCCTTCTCGGACGCCGGCTGTCGGCCCGGTCGACATCAATCTCGCGCCGAACGGCAGGGCGGTCTTCTCGAGCCAGATCACGAAGGAGATGTGTGCCCCCGCCGGGCTCACGAGCGCCCTGGCCACGTTGGGCCTCGTCAAGGCGTCCGCCATCGTCCAGCGGCAGATCGAGGGCCGGATCGGCACGTGGACCTCCCGCGCCGATTTCCTCGACGGCGGTTGGGGGCCGCTGGCGATGACCAAGGCGCTCGCCGCCTACGGCGCGCCGGGCTACGTCGTGAAGGCCTTCGCCACCCGGCGCGCAGCGCTCCGGGCCGCCGGCATCGCCCTCTCCGCCACGCACGAGCCCGTCCTCCTCCTCGCGTGGTGGGGCGCCCATACCTGGGTCATGACCGGCTACCGCGCGACCGGAGACCTGGCGACGAACCCCGGGGCAGCGTTCACAGGTGCCTACATCGTCGATCCCTGGTACCCGCGCGTCAGCTCGATCTGGGGCCGCGTCAACCCGCCCGGCCACTTCTACGACATGAAGGGGATGACCCGGAACTACATCGCCTGGGCGCGGCCCGAGGGTCGCTATCCCGGCCGCGACGGGCGCTGGGTGGCGGTCATCCCGACGCGTCCGCTGCCGGCCATCGGCGGCTGATGCCGCGGCCGGTCAGGCGGCGTGCGGCGGCGGTACACGCGATGGTTGACGCCCGCACCTGGCGCGCGCCGTCCGGCCGGGCAAGCGCTGCCCGCGTTGCCATCGTGCGACCGCCGCGGCTCTCCTCCCCAACAGGTTGCGGACCGCTGGAGTGGAGAGCCCGGAGGCACCTGGCTCAGCTGCCGGAGCGGCAGGGGTTGGTCGAGAGGACTTGTCGGAAGTTGTTGTACCGGTCCACGAATCCGGCGGCGTTGGCCGCCGCGTACGTGGTCAGCAGCAGGGGGCCGTACTCGGCCGACGAGGTTCCCCCGAATGTCTGCAACGTGCCGGGAATGCCGGCACCACCGAGCTGCCACTGGCACCCGCCCGACCGCTGGGCCGTGGTGAAGATCGGGTAGAAGGCGGCGCCCGGCGGCGGGTTCACGCAGCCTGAGCCCGTCGAGCGGTCGCATGGCCCTCCAAAGTCGGCGGCTTCGATCCGGGGCAGGTCCGCCTCGAAGCCGACGCGACTGAAGTCGCGCAGGGTCCGCGGATCGCCGGCCGGCCGATAGAGCGGGCTGCTGAACGTGATGGGACTTGGATTGAAGAGCCGGTCCTGCAATGGATCGGCCAACGATCCGGGCCACGTCCGAGAGTATTCGGGGCCGTCGAAGTCCGTGTCGGTGCCCAGGCATCCCCCGACCTTGATGTGGGTCGAGTCCGCGGGATTGAAGCATCCGGCGTCGTCGTCGTCCACTCCTCCGGGATCGCTGGCACCCGGCGATGTGCACAGGCCTGTGGCCGGGTCGGCGGCGTTGCAGTACTCGAAGTGGCCGATCTCGTCCGCGAACGACACGTTGTAGGTGTGCGCCGCCCATGGAACACGGGTGTGCTCGCTGGACGTGGCGTACATGGGGTGGAACGCGTGCGGGATGCTGGTGCATGTCGATGCGCTTGGATCGAACTTGACCTCGGCGAACCCGTTCGGAATGCTTGCCGTCATCGAGCCGGTCTTGCCGGTGGTGAGGTCGCGGATCACGACCTGGAAGCCGGCGGGCGTGTCATGCATGTCCAGCGTGAGCTGGTCGCCGGAGTTCATGAACAGGTCCGTGGACGGATCCGGAGTGATGGCGGTGTACGGTGGCTGGAAGACGGTCGTCGGGTCGGCCGGCGCATGCGCCACGCCGCTCCTGGTGATGAAGGCGAAGTTCACGTACTCGACGCCCGCCGCGTCCTGGCACGCCTGGTTGTTCACCTGGGTGAGGCTTTGCGAAAGGCTGTCGATGTTGAGTGCGGCACACCACTTGGTCGCGTCGCAGCTGTCGCCGGCCGGCCAGGGAGCCCAGCCGGGCGGATAGAACTGCATCTCCATGAAGGCCGCCCCGGGGTGGTGGCCGATGTAATCCGGCGCCGACGGATCGGCGTTGTCGAAGACGTTCGAATCCGAGTCCGGCGCGCAGTTCTTCGTGAACTCGGGATAGGACTCGGTGTCGCACATCGCCATGCCGAACCAGAAGGCCGGGTGAAGCTGGAAGTTGAATGTCCCGCCTGAACCATCCTGCCGCGGCCGCATCGGCGGATCCTTCGGCAGGGTAAGCCGGTAGATGCTCGAGTTGCCCGAGCCGGCCGCGTTCGAGTAGAACAGCAGCGACGGCTCGTCGTGGCCTGTGTACTGACCCTCGTAGTTCAGTGGGTCTGCGATCTCGGCGCACACGGGTCCGTTGTCGTCGCACGAGGCGCGGGCGGACCGTGCTGCCGGCGCGGCCGCGGCACTTGGCGAGGCGAACGTCGCTACGAGGGTAAGAGCGGCCGCGGCCGCACCCCAACGTCGACGAAGACGACCCATCCTGACCCCCCGGGCAACGGCATGCCCTCGCGAAGGGTCGGTCTCGCCATTGGCACTGCGCGTCGTGGCGACCGGACTAGGACGCCGCGCAGCCGGAGGCCGAAGCCTCCTTGCCCCCCTAACAGCAGGCACTCTAGCAACGGCGCCAACCGCCGACAACCCCGTACTCACGAACAGTCAGCGGACACACACACACCGACGGCGGCAGCGGCAGCGCCGATCGCGACACGGTCCGGACACCTTGGCTCGCGGGGACGCACGCGGGCGGTACGGACCGGTATCTTCCACGGCCACTGGCCTTGGCTCATCGACCGGGATATGACCTCCCCGAAGGTGACGACGAGGTGGTAGCTTTCGCCGCCCCAGGCGATCGGCTGCTGACGCCTGCCAGTCATCTCGCTAGGATGCGCGGCATGCCCACCTTGCCAGGACCAGTCGTCACGTTCCTCGAGAGCGGTCCCCTGGCGCATGTTGTGACCCTCGACGCCCGAGGGGCGCCTCATGTCTCGCTGGCCTGGGTTGGCGTCGAGGTTGACGAGGTCGTGATCGGGACCTTGCACGACCAGCCGAAGCTCCGGAACCTTCGCCGCGATCCCCGCATCGCTATGTCCTTCCAGGCTGATGGGCGCGACGTCTATGGTCTCGACTTCTACCTCGTGCTCCGAGGCCGCGCACGGGTCACCGAAGGTGGGGCAGCAGCACTTCTTCGGCGACTCGCCCAGATCTACCTCGGCGCGGGCGTCGACTTCCCGCCGATGCCGGATCCCCCGCCAGGGTTCGTCATCCGGATGGCCGTCGAGAAGATCTCCGGCAACGGCCGGTGGTCCGACGAGTAGCCAGCCGCCCGACCGATCAGCGTCGAGTCGTCCCGTGCCCAGGCACGAGCCGGCCACGGATCCGCGCCACGGGCCGGGAGGACATCCACCACCTCCTCCCCGAGGATGCCAGGTCGGCCCGCCTTCGTGCGACCGCGACGCGACGCGAAGGCGCAGGTCGTGCGGCGTCAGCCTGACGGGACATGGCAGCACGTTCTCGACCGGGCCGGACCTGCGCGCCTGACTTCGCAGGACAATCCACTACACGTCGGCTCGTTCGGTCACCGACCGGGCCGAGATCCTGAGCGTGACTGCTCACACACAGAACGGAGGCCAACGGTGGTTACCTGGGGTGAGTTCGCGACCGCAGCACCCAACGTTGCCGCAAGTGGGAGGGAGCTCCTCTACAGAAGCGGTCACGGCGAAGCGCTCCTCGTGACCGTCCGCGGTGACGAACCTCCCCGGGCCCACCCCATCTCGGTGGGCGTGGTCAACGGCGGGCTCTATGCCTTCGTCCTCCGGTCGCCGAAGCTGCGCGACCTCGAGCTGGACGGCCGGTATGCCCTCCACGCCCACTTCGACCCCAAGGTTCCCCACGAGTTCCTCATCCGCGGCAGGGTGCGGCCCGTCGACGACCCGGTCGTGCGGGCCTCGTTGGCGGCCGATTGGAGCTGGAGTGTCGGCGACGCGCCGGCCTTTGAGTTCCTCGTCGACGACGCGTTGTATGGCGAGCGGGCGCGCGCCGACGACTGGCCGCCGAGGTATGTCGCTTGGCCCGGTCCGACCGAGGGCAATCGGCTGAGAGCCTGTGAATGCGAGCGCCCTTGGGCCCGCGACCAGCGGCCCTTGATGCTCGGTCATGCGCCGAGCGGCGAGCCTCTGCCAGCCGTATAGGCGCGACCGGCCTCCTCTGACCACAGCCAGCTCTGGTCGGTCGCTGCGACAGCAACCGGGCCGCATATGCCGCCCACGACTTCCCCGGCGTGAGGTGGATCCGCAGCTTCTCGGCGGGGGGTCGCAAGCTCCTCGGGCGGCATGCGCTCGCGGAGGTACGCGACCAGGTCCTGCTCCAGCGCCCGATCCAGCCTGATTTCAGGCGCGGGATGGCCCGGCGGCGGAGACGGACGGCGCGCGGCGAACCTTGAACCTCCCCTGGGCGACCGCGACGCCCGCCAGCACCACGAGGGCGCCCACCGGCTCGTTCCATGTGACGGTTTCCTGGAGCAGGACCGTCCCCACGATCACCGCGACGAGAGGCGTGACGTACGTCACCGAGCTGGCGACCGTGCCGCCCGCTGCCATGACGATCCTGGTGTTGAGGACGTAGGCGATCCCCGATCCGAGCGCGCCGAGCGCGAGCATCCCGAGGATCGTGCTCGGCTCGACCGGCGTCGTGACGGCGCCGCCATCGAGCGCGGCCGTGACGATCACTACCGGCAGGAGGAAGGCCGCCCCCAGGATGACCTGTCCGGTGGCCAGCGCGAGCGGGCCGTCGCCCGTCGCGACCAGGTGGCGGCGCGTGTAGGGGAAGGCGAGCCCGTAGCAGCAGACGGCGGCGACACACGCGGCCACGCCCTCCAGCTCCGCGCCACCGACGCCGTTCCAGACACCGAGCACGATGAGGACCCCCACGAATCCGACCCCGAGACCGACGATCCGCTCGCGCGTCGGGCGCTCCTCGGGGAAGGCCGCGAGCGTGACGGCCAGCGTCGCGAGCGGGGTCCCGGCGTTGATGATCCCGGCGAGGATCGACGAGACGCGGGTCTCGCCAAAGGCGAAGAGCGTGAACGGAATGCTGCAGAAGAGCAGTGCCACGACCGCAAGGTGGCGCCACGTGCTCCGCGCACGCGGCAGCGGCGTGCGCGAGAGCCGTACGAGGAGCAACAGCACGGTGGCGCCGATCGCCAACCGGCCGAAGGCAACCTGGACCGGGGTGAAGGACTGCAGGCCGAGCTTGATGAAGAGGAACGAGCAGCCCCAGATCGCTCCGAGCGCGAGGAACAGGACCTGCCAGGGAACCCCGCGACCGAACCTCATCGACCCCCCTTCGCTGCCAACGCTCCGAGGATGATGTCCCTTGGGACCTGCGCGCGCTCGCGGGAATCGGCCATCGCGCCGGAGGACCTCGACCGGGCTCCCACCGCGGTCAGCTCGGACACAGCTCCGAGGAGGTTAGACCGCCGCGACTTCGCCTGACTCCTTCCCGAATTGTTCGCCTGACTCGCGGCCCTCCCGTGGCCCTCTCCCGGTTCTCGAGGCTCCTCGGCCACGATCGAGGTGAGTCTCGGCGCGGCCGTTGCCGACCTGTCTATCCCGGCCTCTGGCCCGAAGATCGAGCGGAGGTGAGTCCAATGCACTGCCATGAACGTACGACTGGTGTTTCCGGCTGTGCCGTATCACGAGGGTGGGCGGCACCCACGGTCGGCGCCGGCGCCAGAAGCATCGAGGGCGGACACTTCGGACCATGGAAGGGCGGGACGCATTCCACGTCGAGGTCCAGCCGGTCGGCGGCCCACCGGGGGAGGGGCGCGACCGCGGCCGCCGGCGTCGCCTGGCGGCCGGGCTCGTCCTGGCCGCTGCCACCCTTGGCGTCGTCGCGCTGGCGGTCAGCCTGGCGAGCCGCCCGGACCAGAGCTCGCCGGCCCCGGCCCGGCCCGCCCGGATCGCCGTCGTGGACGAGGCAGGCAACTTGACGACGGTGGGCGCAGACGGGTCGGACAGGCGCGCCTGGGCCATCCCGGGCATGGGCTTCCAGTTCCCGGCTTGGTCGCCGGACGGCCGCCGCATCGCCGCGATCGGGTCCGACGCCTCCCACGGCGCGGTCTTCGTCGCCGTCGACCGCGCTGCCAGGGACGGGGGATCGGCCGCGCCCCCGGGAGGCGTCCCACGCGGCGGCACCGCGCCGGTCGCGGGTAGTGCCCCCACGGCCGTCGCCGGAAGTGCCCCCGCCGGCGCGGGCCTGGTCACCCTTTACAGCAGCTCGACCGAGCTCCCGATCTACCTCTACTGGTCGCCCGACGGGCAGCGGATCACATTCATCACCAGCGAGCCCGACGGGATTGCCCTGCGCGTCGTGGCGGCCGACGGCAGCGGTCCGGCGTCCGTCGTCCGCCAGGGTCAACCGATGTACTGGGACTGGGTCGACGCCTCCCACCTCCTGGTCCACAGCGGCGGCAACGCCAGCGGCGCGTTCCTCGGCGAGGTCGGCCTCGACGCCTCTGCGAGGGCCCCGATCACGGCCGCAGTGGGTGAATTCCAGGCGCCGGCTGTCTCGGCTGGCGGACACTACCGGGCCTATGTCTCGGCCGCCCCGTCGGGCTCGAATCATGTCGTCGCCGAGGCCGCCGATGGCTCAGCCCGGCACGAGGCCGAGGTGACCGGCGCGACGTCGCTCGAGTGGAGCCCGGCCGGCGCGCAGCTTGCGTTCACCTCCCCGGCCCAGGCGAATGACCTGCCGGTCGGGCCGCTGTATGTCATGGACGCGGCGACGGGGACGAAGCGGCTGGTCCTGGACGCCCCGGTCATCGCCTACTTCTGGGCGCCCGACGCACGGACGATCGCCGCGCTCGAGATCGTATTGCAGAACACGAACCCGTCGGGCGCGGTCCCCGGCTTCATCAGCGCCCTGGGGCGGCCGCCGGCCCAGGCCAGCGGCGTCGGACTGGAGCTCGCGTTCGTGGACGCCGCCAACGGATCGGTCAGGTCCCGCCGGTCGGTGGAGCTCCCGGACCTACTGGTGAACCAGTTCCTGCCGTTCTTTGACCAGTATGCTCGCAGCGACCGGGTCTGGTCGCCGGCAAGCGACTCGATCGTGCTGCCCCTGGTCGATTCCTCGGGGGCACCACACGTCATGATCGTCCCCGCCGACGGCTCGACGCCGCGGCAGCTGGTGGACGGGATCACGGCATTCTGGGGCCCGTAGGCGGCGGCCTGGCCTCCTTGAGGCGGGCGAGGTGGCGAGCTCAGTCCTCAGCTGACGCTTTCCTCACAAGCGCGGCGATCCTGGTCTCGTCGGCGGCGGTCAGCTCCGTCAGCGCGAACGCGACCGGCCACATCGCACCGTCGTCGAGCATGGCGTCCGGCTGGAACTCGAAGGTCGCGTAGCGGACCTTGAACTTCGATGCCGGCTTGAAGAAGCAGATGACCTTGCCGTCCTTCGCATAGGCGGGCATCCCGTAGTAGGTTCGCGGCGCCAGGTCCGGAGCGCTGGCCAGGACGATGGCGTGCAGCCGCTCGCCCATGGCACGATCCGCCGCCGGCATCTCGGCCAGCTTCGCGAGCACGTCGGCCTGGCCATCGGCCTTGTCCGAGGCTGCCTTCAGCTCCCGAGCACGCTCCTTCATCGCGGCGACCTCATCGGCCGTGAACCGACCGGATGTCTCGTCGATCACGGCGGTGCTTCGGGCGGACTTCCGTGTGTCACTCATGGCAGGTTCCCTTCAGTGTTGGATGCTTCCATTGCCCGGACGGCCGGGGCATTGAGAACCCCGGCGCTGCTCGGGCGCGCGTGACCGTCAGGTGGAGCCGGGGCCGGCGCGTGGGCCCGAGGGTCAGGCCTTCGCCTCCTGGGCTACCCTCGCCGGCTGGAGGATCCGGATGGCGTTGCCGAAGGGGTCGCGGATGCCCATGTCGGTGCCGTACGAGTGCTCGATCGGCTCCTGGGTGAAGTCGCTGACGCCGCGCGCCTTGAGGGACTCGTAGAGGCCCCGCGCGTCGGTCGTCTCGATGACGAGCGAGCCCATGGCCCCCTTCGTGATCAGCTCGCGAAGCTGCTCGGCGGTGGCCTCGTCGTGCACCGGCGGTCCCGGCTCCTCAAGGAAGATCTCGACGTTGGGGTCGTCGGGGAACCGCACGGTCAGCCAGCGGAAGGGGCCCTGCCTGATGTCGCGGGCCTTTTCCAGCCCCAGCTTGTTCACGTAGAAGTCGAGCGCCTCCTCCTGATCGAGGACCTTGACGGAGGTAACGCTCAGCCTGGTGGTCATCGTCGTCTCCTGTTCGGGGTTGACTTGGGGACGTCCCCGATGCTATGGAGCCACCGTCGCCGCGCGCTTCTCCGAAACTGCTCGATTCACCTCGGGCGCCCGGCCACCTGCCCAGGGCCGCGTTGCCGCCATCTGGAAGCAGTTGGGCGCCACCATCGGCGCGTGCCCCGCGCGGTAGCCCGACGGCGTCTCGCCCACGATCTCCCGGAACATTCGGCTGAACGTCCCCAGGCTGTTGAACCCGACGTCGAAGCAGATGTCGGTCACGCTGCGGTCGGTCTCCCGCAGCAGGAACATCGAGCGCTCCACCCGCCGCCGCTGCAGGTACCGGTGCGGCGTCTCCCCGAAGCAGGCGCGGAAGCTGCGGATGAAATGGAACTCGGACTGATGGGCAACCGCGGCCACGGCCCGGACGTCGAGCGGCTCGGCGTAGGCGCGGTCCATCGCGTCGCGCGCGCGCAGCAGGCGCCGGTTCAGATCCTCGACGTCGCGGCTCACGGTGAAACGCTACGCCATCATCGTACCGAGTGCTCAATCCTCCTCCGTCAACGTCTCCCCGGGCCCGCAGCGCCTCGTCGACGCGCGGCATGCGGTGCGAATCGAAGGCGGCGTTCCAACGTCAATGACGACGACCTTCCGGGGTCTGCGTCCGCGCGGCCGGCTGTGCACGAGCGTTGCGCCCGAGGATGAAGTCGGGAGGAACCTTGGCCGTCGGCTCAGGTTCGCGTCAGCGACGCCAGCCACGCGCTCGCGCCGTTCTCGCCCCACCGTGTGGCGAACCGCTCCTCCACGATCGCCTCGACCGTCCAGCCTCTCGCGAAGGTCTCGCGGATCTCGCGCTCGGTCACCCGTCGGGGACCCATGTCGCCCGGCTCCTGCTCGCTGAAGCACAGCAGGAAGTAGCGGGCAGCAGTCCGGAGCGACGCGTGGAGGCTGCGCTCGAAGCGCAGGCGGTCCGGATCGGAGAACGTGTGGAAGAGGCCGCAGTCGATCGCCACGTCGAACGTCCGTCCGAGGCCATCGAGCGCCAGCGCGTCCGCAACGCGGAACGTGACCGGGATGCCGCGCTGGGTCGACTTGGCGCGTGCCCGCTCGATCGCCGTCGGCGCCGCATCTGCTCCGACGACGTCGAGGCCGAACGAGGCGAGGTAGATCGCGTTCTCGCCCGTGCCGCACCCGACATCGAGGACGGCACCCGCGATCACGCCCTCCTCGGCGAGGCGGACGATCGCTGGCTGTGGCCGCCCGATGTCCCAGGGCGGCTCGCCGCTCCGGTACGCCCATTCGAAGCCCACCGGCAGACGATACCCCGGGGACGAAACGATCGTCGCGGGCCGGTCAGACGGGCGCGACCTTCGCCTGTCTGGCCGGACGAGACTCGACCCCTGGCATGCTCACGAGAAGGGCGATGCCGAAGGCGAGCGGGGCGATGTAGATCGTGAACGGCCGCAGGTCGCCGCTCACCAGCAGTCCTGCCACGAGGAGCCCGGCGAGCGCCGCAGTTGCCGGTTGCGCCGCTCACCGCGTCGCGGAGATCCGCCGCACTCGAGCTGTTCTGTCCGCCCTCGGCCCGTTCGCCTAGCGCTCGTGGCCGCGATCGCGTTCGCGCCAGTCGCCGACTCTCTCCGGCCAATGCTCCTCGTGAAACATCGCGACCCGTCCCTCGGCCCCCGGATCATTGAGCCCGATCAGCGTCACTCCTTCGGCCTCCTGTCCAAGGACGACGGCCTCCCCGGGCTCGATCGGGCCCCCGCACACCTCGCAGGTGGGCTGATCGTTCGTCGACATCAAACACCTCCATCGCTGCCGTCAGGCCGCCAGCCGGCGGCGGATCCATCGTATGCCCGCCAGTGGGCTGGCAGACCTCGGCGGTTGGTCGGGCTGACCCATCCCGCCAACGGCCCGCGATTTGCCCTGGTGGCGGGCACGTGCACGAGGCGCGGCCCCTCATCTGCCTCAGTGGCCCCATGGTTCTCGATCCCAGGCAGGAACGCCCGCGCCGCATTCCTCCGTTCTGGATAGTGGTCTTCCGCGCCAGCCCGATCGCGCCCCGATCCGGCTCCTGATCGGGGCGGTCGATACGATCTGGAGCCTCGGGAATTGACGCCCGACCCTTGTCGGGTTGTGGGCCGGCCCGCCGCTGTCAAAGGCCTCGGAGGCTAGCGTGACAAGCGGTGGCCGATCTCCCGCGCGTAGTCCGGGAAGTACCTCCCGATCACGGACAGGTCGAACTCCCGCAGGATCGACTCCCTCGGCTCGCGCTCAAGCAGGAAGGCGAAGCTCGCCTCCACAAGATCAACGGGGTCAGACGCACCCGGAGCGAGACGAGCGAGGTCTGCTCGTGAGACACGCACGCGGTGCCGCGTCTCGCTGCCGTTGCGAACGGTGACGCTGCACTCCCAGCCGTCGTCGACGACCGCCGCGGTGACCTCGACCCTGCTCATGCTGCCCTCCTGGCGTCGCTCCGTCGCCGGGGTAGTGCCACCTCAGCGCCTCGGCCGTCAGCCCGCGTCCGAGGCGTCGCCGCGATCCCTCATCCGCGACCCGAAGGGTAGCGGCCCCCCCGGACGCCCGGTCCGCGTCCCATCCCCGGTCGAGGGTGAAGCGGCTGGGAGCGGAGCCCAGGAGCCCGTCCTACGCCTCCTGCACGAATGGAGGGATCGTGTTGAGGACCGCCTCGCGCCCTGTGAGATCCCCTCGTGGGCACGAGATCCAGAGCGCCCAGCCACCCGCGTCCGTGCAGATGTGGTACTGGACATGGACGACGTCCTCGCCACCCGGGTCGGCGTCCTCCATCTCCAGACGGAGTGCCTCTCCGAGCGGGAGATCGACGCGACCGAGGGAGCGGATCTGCATTCCCACCGCACCCGGATGCATTCCGTATCGCCATCGGCGCGGCATCGTTTCAGACGACTCGGTCAATGTGGTCCTCCTCTCGTTCTCTGGTGTAGTTGCCCTGTCGACGACGGCCCCAGTAAGGGTTGGCTGGCACGTCGCGGGCACGATGGGCGTCCCGGACGTCCAGGTGGGCGTCCCATCTGCGATGGAGAACGGAGGGCCCGGTGCGGGGACGGGGGCGGCCGGAACCACGTAGTCGCACGCTTTGTCACGCCCTGCGTGGCAGACCTCACTGAGCCAGCCGGCGTGCCCGTTCTTCCCGCGGGGGGACTTGCCGGGCTACTCGTCGTCTTCATCCTCGAACTGCCGCCAAAGCTCTTCCAAGGCGGAATACGCATCGTTGAAGACCTTGAACTGCTTGGCGAGCGCGTCCGGGTGTGGGACCTGGAGCGGCTCGCCGCGGAGGTAGGCGCTGACCAACGCCTCGCTCGTCTGCTGGACGGCCCACCCAATTCGGGCCGGATGACGAGCGCCGAGCGTCTGGGCCGCGCTGCTGTTCACCAGAATGTCGCACGCCTTGTCGAGGTGCCGCCGGATGTCGGCGTCATCGATCTCGAGGGCGGCGCGCCGGACCGGTCGGCAAAGCGCTGACACGTCTTCGCTGTTGGCTTCGACATAGGTTCGATGCTCCAGTCCCGCGGCCGCGCCGCGCGCATACCCGGCGCTCCAGCCGACCACCTGTGCAGCGTTGGAGAGACTCTCGATGGCCTGCCGAGCCATCTCCTCACTTCGAGTGCGCCGACGCACTGCGTCCTCCCGTTGCCAGCGTCGATCGTCGGCTTCCCGCTGGTATCGCTGCCCGAGAAGCTGGCCAACGACAACGGCAATGACGGCTGCCAGGAAGCTGATGGTCGCGGCGAAGACCGGAACGGCGATGGCTGCGTCAGACTGGCTCACGCGCCCAACATTAGCCCGGCCGGGGCACTGACGAGGCTCTGCCGCGAGGTGGCGGCCTTCGCTGATGGTGGAGGGCCGGCCGCTGTGGCCCCTGATCGTCCGGCTCAGCCGGCAGGAGCCTCGCTCGAAATCCCACCACTCGAGGGGACACTCCTGAGGTCCCGTTGATCGACGTGCTGAAGGGCGACCGTCGCCGGAAACCTACCCACGGACTATGGACAGGATCACTCAACCCCCGGCAGCCTGGCCCGTTCGACCTTCACGCTCCAGCGCTCTGTCGCGCCTCGTCGTCCCGGGGGAGGCGGGGCTCAGTGGTGAAGATAGGGCCAGAGCGCGGGGTCAACCCGGTCGAGCGGGGTGTCGGTGGCCTGGCGAATCCCGAAGAGCCCCGTCGCCACGAGCGCGAGCAGGAGGATGAGTCCGAGCACGTCCGTCACCGTCTGTACGTCGAGACGCGGACCACGAGGGCCGGCTCCGCCGACCCCCAATCCGTTCGAGCCCATCTTGGCACCGACGGATTCGCGGTGCACATGATCGGATGGTCCATGTTCATGTGGCAAAGGTCACATGTTGACCACTGTTCGTTAGGTCACAGGGGCCATCGACCGACCGTCGACCCGGGTCAGCGGTGCACCCATGTGACCCGGAACGAGCGGCCATCGGCGAGGACCGGGCCCGTGGTGGCGGCCACGCGGCTCCCGCTCAAGAGGCGGATGCGGGTCCTCTCCCACGGCCCGACGATCCCACCCAGCTGCTGGCCCACCGAGACGACCGACGCCGACAGGTTCACGGGCGTGAACTGGGCAAGGGAGGCGCGCCGGCACGCCTTCGGGCAGCCTAGCGAGGGGGCCTCGACGACCCACTCCGCCGTCTGCCGGGTGGTGCCGCGCACGGCCTGGACGACGTGGTTGGCGGCCCCGGTCGTCAGGTCGGCGACGGTCATCCGGAACTTCCCGCCCGAGTACGCCACCTGGGCCCACATCCGATCGCCGGCCCGGACCTTGAACGACCAGCCGAGCGCGGACTCGCTCGGGTAGACCTCGTGCCACGCCGTGTGCTCGGCGGACCCGCCCGAGCAGGTGATCGAGGTGCCCGTCTGAACGAGCGGGGTTGTCCGCGTCCCGGTCGCGGCGCCGTCGATCCCGACCCAGATTGCCACGGCCGCCGTGCCGCGAGAAGGGCATTTGACGGTCGGCTCCGTCCAGGCGCCCTCCACGCAGGTGACGGTCCCCGCCCTCCCGGTCACGAGGTATCCCGCCCAGTTCGAGCTGTCGGCCGAGACGATCCCCCCGTCCCCGGGGGTCCGCTGTCCCGGACACCGGTTGCGCTGCGCGACCGCGGCGGGAGAGAGGGTCGGGCGCCGCGTTGGCGAGGCCGCGGGAGTCGGCGCAGGCGTCCTGGCCATCGGGGTCGAGGTCGCCGGGGTCGGCGTCGGCCGGGCAGTCGGACGAGCGCTGGGCGCCGCAGGCTCGCCGCCCGGGGTCGCCGCTGGCGTGGGTGTCATCGGCGAAGCGTCGACGATGCCGCAGCCGGCGACGAGGTAGGCCGCAGCTATCAGGAGCAGGAGCGACCGGCGCATGCCTCCAAGCGTACCGTCAACCGTCTTGGACGGGCTTGCGGTCTTGTGGCGACGCGAGCATCGCGTCCAGCTCGAGGCCCGACGGCATCCCGGCCCGGGCGCCGTGACGGGTCGTGGACAGGCCGGCCGCGGCAACCGCCCGCTCGGCCGCGTCCATCAACCAGAGGCCGGCCGCGAGTCCCGCCGCGAGGGCGCCGTTGAAGGCGTCCCCGGCACCCGTGGTATCCAGCGGTTCGACCGACCGGGCCTGGATCCTGCGCGCGGAGCTCGCCCGAGGCACGACGAGCGCGCCCGCGGCGCCGAGCGTCACGACCACCGCGCGGGTCGCGGTTCCGACCGCCAGGAGGGAACGGGCGGCCGCCTCCGTGTCGCAGTCCGCCTCCACGGACACGGCCATCGGGGGCCGCAGCTCCTCCAGCTCGACCTCATTCGGCGTCAGGATGTCGGCCAGCCCAATGGTCTCGCCGTCGAGACCGCCGGCCGGCGCCGGGTCCAGGATGGTCGCGGCCCCGGCCTTGCGCGCGGCCATCAGCGCAGCACGCACCGCGTCCGGCGGGACCTCGCGGCAGGTCAGGAGGACGTCGCCCGAGCGGAGCGACAGGGCATCGAGCGCGGCGGCCACTGCGGCTCCAGTCACGGCTGCGTTGGCGCCGGGCGCGACCGCGATCAGGTTCTCGGCCCGCTCGTCGACGACGATGAGGGCAACCCCCGTCGGGCGCTCGACCGTCGCCAGGTATGTGACGTCGATCCCCTCGACCTGGAGCGCGACGCGCGCCGACGCGCCGAGGTCGTCGTCCCCGACGGCGCCCACGAAGGCCACCGGGGCGCCCAGCCGTGCCGCGGCGACCGCCTGGTTGCCGCCCTTGCCGCCCTGGTGGCGGGCGACGTCGCCCCCGGTCACCGTCTCGCCGGGCACCGGCAGGCGAGGGGCGACGACGACGAAGTCGACGTTGACCGACCCGACAACCACGACGCGGCCAGCGCTCACGGGAGGGCCGCGGCCCGCGCCCAGTCGCGCACGAACGCCTCCTGGCGGCGACGCTCGATCGTCCCCGGCCGCACGGCCCGGACCCGCGCGATCGCGTCCCGGGCCGGCAGGCCAGCGTCGACGAGGATGCACGCGGCGGCCGTGCCGGTCCGGCCGAGCCCGCCGCGGCACGCGACGACGATGCGTTCCCCTTGCCGGATCCGGCCGCGCACGGCGTCGAGGGTCGCCCGGAACGCGGCTGCGTCGCCGGGCACGCCCATGTCGGCGACCGGGTGCCGGATGACCCGGATCCCCGCCGCTTCGAGCGCCGGCACCGTCTCGCCGGCCCGGCTCATCTCGAGATCGACGTCCTCGACGAGGAGCAGGAACGTCGTGCAACCGTGGATGTCGCGCAGCCGGCGTGCGTCTGCGGTGGCATCCCGCCATTGGGGTGGGCCGTAGCCACGCCGCCGTTTGCCGGGCAGGAGGGTCATCCCGAGGGAGCCACCCCCGACCGCCAGCGACGGGAGGTCCGCGAGCGGCACCCAGTCGACCCACAGCGGGCTCGTCGTGGAGGTCCGCCAGCCCGCCTCGGCATGGACACGGTCGAGGATCCCGACGACGATCTCCCGCCCGCGCATCGCGGCGCGCCACGCGGCCGGGATGCCGTCGACGCCCCAGCGGATCCCGGCCAGGCCGCCGGCGATGGCGGCCGTCGTGTCGGTGTCGTTGCCATAGGAAACGGCGCGGACGACCGCCTCCGGGTACGAGGTCGCGGTGGAGAACGCGTCCCAGGCCGACCACAGGGCGTCGGCTACGTGGCCGCCCCCGTTCGCGACGGCCAGGCCATCAGTGTCCCCAGGGCGGGTGCGAGGTCGGTTCCGGCCGCCTGCCGCGTCAGCGTCCGCCGGGCGTGCTCGAGGGCCTCGGCCGGCCGTTCCGGCCGATCGAGCAGGCGGCGGGCGACGAGCACGTAGAGCGCACATGCCACCCGTGGAAGCGGGTCGCCGTGGGTGACGCCCGATGCCTCGCTCGCCCACCGGACCAGCGTGGCTTCGTCCTCGTGGCGGCCCGCCAGCGCCACGGGGAGGATCCGCATGAGGGAGCCGTTCCCCAGCCCCTGGCCCGGGACGCTGCCGGCCGCCGCCGGGGCGGTGCCGGCGGCGAGGGCGCGAATGGCTGCGCTCGTCGCGGTGCCGATGTCGAAGAGGCCGTCGCCGCCGGGCGTGTAGGCACCCTCGTCGTGCCAGGCCAGGATCCGGCGAGCCTGGTCGGCCACGTCGAAGCGGATGACCGGTCGGCCGCCGGACTCGCCGGGACGCACCAGAGAATCGAGCAGCGCCAGCATGAGCGCACCGTCGTCGCTCCAGGTGCCGGCGGGCTGGCCGTGCGTGCCTGATGCGTCGAAATGGACCTCGCCGATCGCCTCGGGCGGTCTGAACTCGTACGGGACTCCGAGCGCGTCGCCGACGAGGTGGCCCCAGACAGCTCCCTCGATGCGCTCGGCCTCACGCTCGCGCCGGTCCATCTGACCAGCCTAGCGGGCCGTAAGGGCCGACGGGGCGTAGGATCGACGCCGACGCACAACGATGGAGGACAGCATGTTCCGGCTCCTCGCCAAGCTCCTCGGCCTCGTCTTCGGCGCCTCGCTCATCGCCGGGCTGGCGAGCACGCTCGCCGCGCTCTCGTTCAAGCAGAAGGCTCCCGCGCCACCGGCGCCGGGTGACGAGACGATTGACCTCGCCGTCGTGATGGCCGGCGGCGAGTTCGCGAGCACCGCCGCGACCTTCCGGGGCGGGCGCGTCGTGTGCTGGTATGCCGGCACCGACGTGGACCTGCGCGACGCGACCCTGGACGCGGCCGGCGCCACCCTCGACGTGCGCACGCTCTTCGGCGGCACCCGCGTGGTCGTGGCCCCCGGCGTGCCTGTCCACGTCAGCGTGACCTCGATCTTCGGCGGCACGATGGACTCGACCGACGCACCCGAGCCCACGCTCGACGTCCCCGGGCTCCGCATCACCGGCTTCACCCTCTTCGGTGGCCTGCAGGTGATGGCCGCGGAGCAGGGCGAGGGGATTCCATCCTGGTCGGGCGAGCGCGGGCATCCGGCGGACGACGCCAACCGCGTCGCCGTCCCCCCGGAGGCGCCGGCCCTGGACATCGGCGCGGACGTCGCATCGGCCTGATCGGTACCGTCCCGCCTCGCGCACCGCACCCCCGGTCGTCGGCGACCCGCCGCAGGACGTTCGCTCCACCGATGACGACGGTCCTCCTCGTCCGGCACGGCCTGACGGCGCTGACCGGCCCCGTGCTCGCCGGCCGGCTTCCCGGCGTTCACCTCGACGAACGGGGCCGCGCCCAGGCCGCGGCGATCGCCGAACGACTCCGCGGCGTGTTGCTCGCGGCGGTGATTGCATCACCCCTCGAGCGCTGCCGGGAGACGGCCGACGCGATCCTCGCCGGCCGCCTGCCCGCGCCGCCGCTCCACGTGGATGACGAGCTCGGCGAGGTGGGCTACGGATCATGGACCGGGCGCGAGCTCCGCGAGCTCCGCCGTGAGCCCCTGTGGGCCGTCATCCAGGCCCGCCCCTCCGCCGCCGTCTTCCCCGATGGAGAAGCCCTCGCGGAGATGAGCGCCCGGGCGGTTGCTGCCGTGCGGCGCTGGAATGCCTCCCTCGGTCCGGCCGCGACCTACGCGATCGTGAGCCACGGTGACGTCATCAAGGCCATCCTCGCCGACGCCCTGGGGCTTCATCTCGACGGTTTCCAGCGGATCGGCGTCGACCCGTGCTCGCTCTCGGTGGTGCACTACGGCGAGGCGGGAGTCCAGGTGGAGCGGGTCAACGACACCGGCTCGACCGAGGCCCTGGTGCGAGGGCCGCGTCGGCGGGCGCGCCGGTCAACCGCGTCCACCGGGGCTCCCCGGACGCCCGGGGCAGCGGCGGCGGACGGCGATCCGGCGACCGGACGCCGAGCAGGGTAGAGTCCCGCCATGTCCCGTCGCATCTTCGACTACGCCCAGCCAGATCGCTTCGTCGCCGGCACCGTCGGCCTGCCCGGCAACCGCACCTTCTTCCTCCAGGCGAAACGCGGGGGTGCGCTCGTCTCGGTGGTCCTCGAGAAGGTCCAGGTGCAGGTGCTCGCCGAGCGGATGGCGCTCCTGCTCGCCGAGGTCGCTCGTCGTGGCGTTCGCGTGCCCGAGGTGCTCCTGCCCGGCGACGACGACACGGCGCCGCTCGACGAGCCGCTCGTCGAGGCGTTCCGGGTCGGCACGATGACGCTCGCCTGGGACGGCGAGGGTGACGAGATCGTCGTCGAGGCCAGGGCCCGCGACGAGGACGCCGACGAGGAGCCGGACGCGGACGACCCCCCGGAGCTCGAGGTGGCCGACGACGACGAGGACGGCCCCGACCTCCTTCGCGTTCACCTGACGCCGCTGCGCGCTCGGGCGTTCGCCGAGCGGGCTCTCCGCACGGTCGCCGCCGGCCGCCCGCCCTGTCCGCTGTGCGGTCAGCCGCTCGAGCCCACGGGCCACATGTGCCCTCGCCGCAACGGGTACGTCCACTGACCGCGGCGACCGTCGCCGACCCCCGGGGCTTCGCTCGTGATCGAGGAACCCCACCCTCCCGACGAGGCCGGCGAAGCCTGGCCATCCGAACCGTCCGACGCCGCCGAGCCCGAAGAACCGGCCCTGCCGCCGGCCGTCGCGCTCGCGCCCGCGACCGCCGTGCCGTTCCTCGAGCGAGGCGAGCTGGAGATCGTCGGGCGCCTGGTGCAGGCCTCGAACCTGACCCTCCTGGTGGCCGTTCACGGCGTCGTCGACGGACGTGGCGAGACCGTCGCCGCCGCGGTCTACAAGCCGATCCGCGGTGAGCGTCCTCTGTGGGATTTCCCGGACGGCACGCTCGCCCACCGCGAGGTTGCCGCCTTCATCGTCTCGCGTGCCAGCGGCTGGGATGTCGTCCCCCCGACAGTCTTCCGCAGCGATGCCCCGGTTGGGCCCGGGATGCTCCAGCTCTGGATCGAGGTCCGCCAGGACCGCGACGTCGTCGAGGTCGTGCGGGCGGCCGACCCGCGCCTCCGGCGAATCGCGCTCTTCGACGCCGTCGTCAACAACGCCGACCGGAAGGCGGGCCACCTGCTCGTCCGCGAGGACGGGATCATCCAGGGCGTGGACCACGGCGTGACGTTCGCCGTGGAGCCCAAGCTGCGGACCGTCCTGTGGGGCTGGCGCGGGACGAAGCTTGCCGACCGCGAGGCGAAGGCCCTGGCGCTCCTGCGGCGCGCCCTTCCCCACCTCCAGGGCGAGCTGGAGCCGCACCTTGCGCCGGACGAGATCGCGGCGACGCGGGAGCGGATCGATGACGTCATCCGGGCCGGGCGCTTCCCGCAGCCGCACCCGGACTGGCCGGCGGTCCCGTGGCCGTGGTACTGACGGGACGCCAGCCCGGAGCCTTCACCCTCACCGAGGAGTACAGGCGCCTGCTCGCCCCGTGGGCCGCTGGCTGCGCCGAAGTCAACGAGCTCGATAGGTTGCTGCGCCCACCGGCCGAGGCTCGCCAGATCAGCCGGGACCGGCGGGGCCGTCAGCGCTCCGGGCGCGGCACCGTGCCGACGTGGAGCGTCACGATGCCGCCCGACATGCCGACCCAGCGGATCCCCACGAGGCCGGCCTCACGCATCACCTCGGCGACTCGTTCGGGCGGCGGGTAGCTCTGGACGCTCCGGACCAGGTAGGCGTAGGCACCGCCCTGGCCGGCAACCTTGCCGATGAAGGGCACGATCCGGTCGAACCACCAGCGCATCACGCGAGCCAGCCGGCTGCGCGGCCGGGCGATCTCGAGGCACACGACCCTGCCCCCGGGCCGGACGACACGCGCCATCTCGGCGAAGCCCTGCCGGTAGTCCGGCAGGTTGCGCATCCCGAAGGCAATCGTCGCGGCGTCGAAGTGATCGTCCGCGGCCGGCAGGGCGAGCGCGTCGCCCACGACGAACGTGAGGCCGGGTAGTTCGGCGAAGCGCTCCCGGGCGACCCCGATCATCCCCGGGCTCAGGTCGACGCCGAGGACCTCCCCGCGCGGGCCCGCCGCCCGCAGCAGGTCGGCCGCGACCTTACCGGTGCCCGTCGCGACGTCGATGGCCCGTCCGCCGCGTTTGAGGGCCGCGAACGCCACGGCCCGGCGCCGCCAGCGTGGCTCCTGGAAGGCGCTGATGACGAGATTCATCGGGTCGTAGACGCCGCTGATGCGGTCGAACATGGCGCCGACCTCGGCCGGCGCGGCGGCGTTGCCCCGGTCGGTGGCGAGGCCCGACGGGGCGTCGTCGCGTCGCGGGGGCGGGGTCGTCATGCGGGTGTCTCCTCGGGGAGGCGTGCGGTGACGCCGGGCTCGAGCGCGTGGAGCGCGGCGACGCGGTCGATCTCCTCGAACGCGGCGGCGATCGCGGCGCGGGCTGCCGCGGCGATCGGGCCGGGGTCGGTGATGGGAGCGGTGTGCCGGAGCCCCGCCAGGACGACCCGGCGCGCGCCCGGGATCCGCGCGGCCAGGGCGTCGCGCGATCGCGGCGTAGAAGGATTCGGAGAGGCCACCGGTCAGGATCGTGACCGGGCAGGCAACGTGGGCCAGGCCCGCCGGCTCGAGGCCGGCCATCGCCGCGTCTGCCACCGCTCCCCCACCCTCGTCTTCCAGGAAGGCGCGGGTCCGACCCGGCAGCGCCGCCCACGCGCCGCGACCCGCGACGCCCCGCATGAACGCTCGCGCCGCAGCCGGCCGACCCCCGGTCGCGGCCGCCGCGGCCGTCTCCCGCGCCACGTGTGCAAAGGCGCTCATGGGTCGTGCGTCGGCGACGGGTCCGTACGGCGGCTCGTAGGCAACCACCGACGCGACACGGTCGGGCAGACGCGCTGCGGCCTCGATGGCCACGACCCCCCCGAAGCTGTGGCCGACGAGGACCGCCCGGTCCACGCCCTCGGCGTCGAGCAGCGCCGCGAGGTCGGCGACGTGCTCCTCCATGGCGACGGATCGGGCCGGGTCCAGCCGGCGCGAGCCGCTGCCGCGACGGTCCGGGGCGAGCACTCTCATGTCGCCGGCAGCGCCCAGCTCCGCGACCAGCGGGGCCAGCTGGCGGCCCGTCGAGAGGGTCGCGTGGAGAACCACCAGGCGGGGCGTGAGCCGGTCGCGCAGCGTGCGGCGGCGCAGCTTGCCGGCGGACGTGCGCGGCAGCGCACCGAGGCGCAGGATCGCGGCCGGGACCTTGTACGGGGCGAGGCGCGCCTGGCACCAGACGAGCAGCTCCTCGTCGCCGGGATCGGGCGCGTGCGCTGCGAGGACGACGCCCGCGACCGGCACGGACCCCCACGTCGGGTCGGGCCGGCCGGCCACTCCCGCATCGGCGACCGCCGGGTGGGCCACGAGCACCGCCTCGACCTCGGCCGGCGAGACGTTCTCTCCGCCCGAGACCACGAGGTCGGTCCGTCGATCGGCCACGTAGAGGCGTGCCGACGCGTCGAGGCGACCGAGGTCCCCGGTCCGCAGCCAGCCGTCGGGCGTGAAGCTGAGCGCATCACCCGGCCCGTGTCCGAGGTAGCCCGAGAACGCCGCCGGCGTGCGGACCTGGATCTCGCCGACCCCGTCGGGACCCGGCTCCGCGATCCGGACGGCGATGCCGGGGAGAGGCCGCCCGGCGGACTCCGGCACGTCGCTGGCCTCGGCCACCGGAAGGGCGGTCACGCCTGAGCCGGCCTCCGTCAGGCCGTACGTCGGGACGACGGGCCAGCCAGCGGCCGTCGCGCGCCGGACGAGGGAGGCGGGAATCGGGGCGCCGCCGAGGAGCAGAGCCCGCAGGCCTGCGGGTGGCTGGGCGTCCCCCGCGGCGTCGAGGAGCCTTGCGAGCTGCACCGGCACGAGCGAGCAGTGGCTCGCGGCCGACGGCCGGCGCAGGCGGGACAGGACCGCTTCCGCCTCGAAGGCGCCGCATGACGTCGAGCGGCACGCCTGCGGTCAGCGCGCGCCACGCGACGCCCAGCCCGGCCACGTGCGCGAGCCCCAGGCACAGGAGCCAGCCCGCCGGGGGCGGCAGAGCGTCTGACCAGGCCGCCGCGCTCGCCGCCAGCGCGCCGTGGGTGAGCAGGGCGGCCCGCGGCCGGCCGGTCGTCCCCGAGGTCAGGATCGCCACCGCGGCCGCTGCCGGATCCACCTCGACGCCGCGTGGTCGGTCGTTCCCGGCCCGCTCGATGAGCCTTCCCGGCACGATCCACGGCACGCCCGACGCCACGGCCTCCGCCCCGGAGGCGGCGTCGGCGACCAGGAGCAGTGGCTGGGTCTCGGCGAGTGCCGCCCGGACCTCGCGCGACACCAGCCGCGTCCCGAGGGGGACGGCGACGCCCCCAACCCGGGCGATGCCGACGAGCAGCGCGATCGCCTCGGCGGACGGTGGCAACAGGAAGGCGACCCGCGAGCCCGTCTGCACGCCCGACGCCTGCAGGCCGGCCGCCATGGCGTCGACCGCTCGATCCAGCGCCGCCAGCGTGAGCTCGCCCTCGACGTCCTGGACGGCGACGGCCAGGGGTCGGGCGGCCGCGTGGCGGCGCAGCGCGAGCGGAAGGAGCGGCGTCGTCACCCCGCCGCCTCCACGGCCTCGACCCCGAAACGACGCAGCGCCCGGTCGTCGATGGCGATCCCGAGGCCCCCGGTGCCGGCGCCGCCCGGAACCCTGATCGTCCCCGCATCCACCTCGAGCGGATCCCGGAGGAGGTCGTGCTCGAGGAGGCCGGCGGTCGCCAGCCCGTGCGGAAGGCCGACCACGGCGCCCCGCCACGGAACCTCCGGCAGCTCCGCGGCGGCCGCGCGCGCTGCCGCCATCCCGACCCCGGTTTCGAACAGCGTCGAGAGGACCACCGGCACGCCGCGGGCTGCCGCGGCCGCGGCGATCTCGGCGACCGCCACGGGGCCCCCGACGCGGGCAGGCTTCACGACGAGGACGTCGGCCGCTCCGGCGGCCAGCACCGACCTGGCGGCGCCGGCCGAGCGGACCGCCTCGTCGGCGGCGATGGCGATCGCGACCCGCCGCCGGAGCTCGACGGCCCCGTCCGTGTCGTCCGCAGCGAGCGGCTGTTCCACGTACTCGAGGTCGAAGCGCTCGATGGCTTCCAGCCGGTCGGTCGCCGTCGCGAGGTCCCAGGCGCCGTTGACGTCGAGGCGGAGGCGTACCTCCGGCCCCACCGCGAGACGGATCGCTCGGACCCGGGCGACCAGGTCGTCCGTCTCCCGCTCGGCGCCGGCCTTCATCTTCAGGGTCCTGAAACCGGCCTCGATCGCCTGGAGCGCGGCTTCGGCGCCTTCACGCGGCGCCGCGAACCCGATCGTCCCGTTCACTGGCACCTGGCGGTCGTCGAGCTCGAGGGCCAGGTCGAGGAGCGCGGCGTCCAGGGCAGCGCGAAGCGCCCGGCCGGCCCCGCCGAGCAGCTCCAGCTCCTCGGCCCCGGGGAGATCGCCCCTGCGAGCGCGGCTGGCGGTTTCACGGATGGCACGGGCGAGAACGGTCTCCTCCACCTCGCGGGCGTCCGGCTCGAGGACCGCCTCGCCGAGGCCGACTCTGCCGTCGGCCCCGGCAAGGACGACGATCCATGCCTCGCGGTGGAGCCACATCCCCGTCGCGGTCGCGAACGGGCGGCGGAACGGCACCCGAACCCGGAGCGCCGAGAGGCCGGCAACGGGTACTGCCTCGAGCTCGGCCCGCAGGCTCTCGAACGCGCGGCTCATCCCGGGAATCCCTCGATGGCGAGGCCGAGCGCGAACAGGACGGCGAACGCCAGGGCCAGCCTGGCCGTTCCCTTCAGGACCAGGTTGAGCTCGCGCGGCTCTTCGAAGTCCCGGACGGTCCGCAGCAACGGGACGGCGAGCGGCAGCGCCAGGAGGGGGAGGCCGAGAGCCAGGGCCACGACGCCAGCGCCGGCCGAGAGTCCCACTCCCGCCAGCGTGGCGGGCACGGCGAACGCCATCCCGAGGAGAAGTGCGTACTCCAGCGACGTGCGCCGGCGCCCGAGACGGACGGCAAGCGTGCGCTTACCGGCCGCGGCGTCGGTCGGGATATCGCGCAGGTTGTTCACCACGAGGATGGCCGTGGTCAGGGCCCCGACCGGGATCGCCGCAAGGAAGAAGAGCGCGTTGAGCCGGAGTGCCTGCAGGTACGCGGTGCCGACGACCGCGACGAATCCGAAGAAGACGAAGACGAAGACCTCGCCGAGCGCCCGATAGCCGTAGGGGAACGGCCCGCCCGTGTAGGCGAGGGCGGCGGCGACGGCCAGGAGCCCCAGGACGAGGATCGCGACGCCGCCGACGAGGACGAGCCAGAGCCCGAAGAGCCCGGCCACGGCGATGACAAGCCCGATGGCGACCTCCAGCTGGCGCTCGCTCACGAGCCCAGCGGCGGCGACCCGGGTCGGTCCGGCGCGGTCCGGCGTATCGGCGCCTCGGCGATGGTCCGAGAGGTCGTTGGCGAGGTTTGCCAGCACCTGCAGGAGGAGGGCGACGGCGAGGCACGCGAGGGCGGTGTCCATCCGCAGCGGCGTGCCCACCGCGACGGCGGCGCCCAGCCCCACAACCACCCCCGACGCGGCCGCGGGCAGCGTCGCGGGCCGGACGGCCAGCAGCCAGACGCGGAAAGCCGTCGGCCGGGAGGGGCCGGACGGGAGCGGGCCTTTCACGGGCGGCGCGGGTACTTCGTGAAGTCCGGTCGGCGCTTCTCGAGGAAGGCCCGCGAGCCTTCGTGGGCTTCGTCTGTGGTGTAGTACAGGCCGGTGGCGTTGCCGGCGAACTCCTGCAGCCCGGCCAGCCCGTCGGTGGCAACGAGGAAGGCCGACTTCAGGAAGCGAATCGCCGTCGGGCTCATGAGCAGGATCTCCTCGGCCCAGGCCACCCCCTCCGCCTCGAGGTCGGCGAGCGGCACGACCTTGTTGACCAGGCCCATGGCGAGCGCCTCGGCGGCGTCGTACTGGCGGCACAGCAGCCAGATCTCCTTGGCCTTCTTGTCCCCGACCAGCCGTGCCAGGAGACCGATCCCAAAACCGGCGTCGAACGACCCGACCCGCGGGCCGACCTGGCCGAAGACTGCGTTGTGGCTGGCGATCGACAGGTCGCAGACGACGTGGAGGACATGGCCGCCGCCGATGGCGTAGCCGTTGACCAGGGCGATGACCGGGACCGGCAGGGACCTGATCTGGCGCTGCAGGTCGAGGACGTTGAGGCGCGCGATGCCGTCGTCGCCGACGTAGCCGCCGGAATGGCTCTTGTAGTTCTGGTCGCCGCCGGAGCAGAAGGCGAGGTCGCCCGCCCCCGTGAGCAGGACACAGCCGATGCGTGCGTCGTCGCGGATTCGGGCGAAGGCGTCGATGAGCTCGGTGACCGTCTCCGGGCGGAAGGCGTTGCGGACCTCCGGGCGGGCGATCGTGACCTTGGCGATCCCGGTGCCGGAATGCTCGTAGCGGATGTCGCTGTACCCCCGGACGGCGGTCCAGGAGACGGGCGACGCAGGCGGATCGAGAGTGGTCATGGTGCCGCCTCCGTGAGGAAGTCGAGGACGAGCGCATGGAAGGGCTCGGGACGTTCGAGGTGGGGCGCGTGTCCGGCGCCCTCGACGAACGCCAGCCGTGCTCCTGGAATCCCCCCTGCGACCTCCTCGGCCCGGGCGCGGGCCGGGTCGTCCGAGCCGGCCACGACGAGGGTCGGCGCGACCACCGTGGGGAGGAGCTCGTGCAGGGGCTGCATCGCCCCCTGGCCGCCGTAGACGAGCGACGCGGCCAGGCCAAGCGGGGCGTTGGCGCGCCGGATCGCGGCCTGGCGGCCGCGCACGTCGACAGGCAGGGCGGCCTCGGCGACGAGGACGGGCTCCGCCTCCCAGGCGGCGGCGAAGGCCTCGATCCCGTCGGTCACCGCGGTCCGGGCCCGCTCGGCGTCAGTGACGGCGCGGGCGGCACGCTCGGCGGGATCGGCGATCCCCGCGGACGGCGCTTCGAGGACGAGCCGGCCAACGGCGTCCGGATGCATCACGGCGATGCGAAGGGCGACGCGCGCCCCGAGCGAGTAGCCGATGACATCCACGCGCTCGGCTCCGAGGCCTCGGGCGATCGCGACCAGGTCGTCGGCCGTTCGTTCCACTGAGGCCCTGGGCCGCACATCGACCTGGATCGGTGGGGCCGCCGGGCCGGCCACGGGCTGGTCGTCGGCCCCCGCGCGGCCGACCTCCGTCCCCGTGGCAGCCAATGGCTCCCCGTCCGCATCCCACCCGGTCCCGCCGTGGCCGGGCAGGTCCGGCACGATGGCGCGGACGCGGCGTCCCATCCCGGCCAGGCCGGCCCACGACAGCCCGCTCCCCGAGAAGCCATGCAGGAAGAGCGTCGGCCTGCCGTGGCCCGCGACGCGGACCGTCCAGCGCATGCCATCGATTCGCATCCGCAGCAGCTCGCTCACGGCTTCGCCTCCGCGCCGCCCGCCCCCGCGCTGTCGGCGTCGAGGAGCTCGTCCAGCGCCCGCCGAACCGCTGCCGCGGCGTCGCCGTGGAGGGCAACGTTTCGGGCGCGATCGCTGGGCAGCTCGAGGACCCGGATCCCCGGCGCGCCGATCGACACCTCGAGCGCCCCGCGCAGGTCGGCCGGCCTGACGACCCGGTGCTCCGCCCCGAGCGCCGTGACGAGCGGACCGAGATCCACCCCGTGGGGCGTGCCGAAGAGCTCCTCATAGTGCTCCGGGAGGCCCGCCTCGGGCACCGTCGCGGTGGCCTGCGGCAGGAACGAGAAGATGCCGCCGCCGTCGTTGTTCACGACCACGATGGTCGCGGCGACCCCCTGGCCACGGCCCGCGACGAGGCCCGAGAGGTCGTGGAGGAGCGCCAGGTCACCCAGCACGAGCACCACCGGCACGCCCGTCGTCGCGGCGCCCAGCGCCGACGAGACGACGCCGTCGATGCCGTTGGCCCCCCGGTTGGCCAGCGGACGGATCGCGCGCCGGTTCCGTCGCCAGCCACGCGTCCATGTCGCGGACCGGCATCGAGCTGCTGGCCCACAGGATGGCGCCGTCCGCGAGCAGATGGCCGAGATGCGCGAACGGAGCACCCTCGAACGGCTCCCCAGCGTCCGTCACCCGGCTCAGCCAGGCCCGGAGGGCGCGGTCGACAGCCCGGTCGGCGGTGACCCAGGCATCGAGCCAGCCGGTGGAACGCCGAGGCGTGGGTCGCAGGCGGCGGTCCACCGGCCCCCGTCGGCCGGCGTCCACGCCGACCGCGAGGGAGAGGGCCGTGGCGGCCGGGTCGGCATGGACCATCGTCACCGGCACCACCGCCGCCTCGCGCCAGCCGCCGTCGCCGTCCACGACGACGAGATCCGGCCGGTGCTCCTCGAGAAGGGTGGCCACCGGCTTCGACGTCGGCATCGCCCCGAAGCGCAGCACGAGGTCGGGGAGGTGGCCGTCGCGCCAGCGGCCCGCCCGGACGAGCAGGTCGCCGCGGGCGACGACCCGGGACCGGTCGTGGGGACCGCAGCGCACGAGCGACAGCGGGTCGGCCACGATCGGCCAGTCGAGCGCGGCCGCGAGTCGGGCGAGCGCGGCCGGGAGCGCCGGGTCGTCCTGCGGTCCGGCGAGGATCAGACCGCGCTCCACCCCGGCCAGCCGCCCGGCAAGCTCCTGGAGCGCTCCTGCGTCGAGGACCCGGTGCCCGGCCAGGACGCGCGTGCGCGGCTCCCCGGGCAGCCCGCCCAGGGGTCCTCCGGGCACCAGGGGCTCACGGAACGGGAGGTTCAGGTGGACCGGCCCGGCGGGCCCCGCCAGGGCGATCGCGACAGCGCGGGCGGCGACCGACCGGACGTGGCGGCGGGTGATGTCGGCGCCGTCGAGGAGGGGCAGCTCGGCGAACCACCGGACGTGTCTCCCGAAGAGGCCTACCTGGTCGATCGCCTGCGGTGCGCCCCGATCCCGGAGCTCGGCGGGACGGTCCGCGGTCAGGATCACCAGCGGCACCCGCCCGAGCGAGGCCTCCACGACGGCGGGAAGGAGGTTGGCGGCCGCCGTTCCCGACGTCGTGACGACGGCGACCGGACGCCGCGCCGCCTTCGCCATGCCGAGGGCGAAGAAGCCGGCACTCCGCTCGTCGAGGAGGACCCGGACCCGCATCCGGGAATGCGCACGGAGGGCCAGGACCAGCGGCGTCGACCGCGAGCCAGGGCAGACGACGACGTCGCCCAGACCGGCCGACACGAGCTCGTCCACGAAGCCGCGCAGGGCCAGGAGGTCCGTCATGCCTCGCCGTCCTCGAGCCGTCCGAGCGCCGAGGTCACGGGGCGGAGCTTGATCCGCGATTCCTCCCATTCCCGCGCCGGATCCGAGTCGGCCACGATGCCGCACCCGGCGAAGAGGGTCGCCTCCCGACCGCCGACGAGGCCGCAGCGCAACGCGACCATCAGCTCGCCGTCGCCGTCGGCCCCGAGCCAGCCGATCGGTCCCGCGTACCAGCCGCGATCGAACCCCTCGTGCTCGGCGATGAGGTCGAGGGCCGGCCCGCGCGGCTCGCCGCCGACCGCCGGAGTGGGATGGAGCCGCTGGGCGAGGGCCAGGATCCCCATCTCGTCGCGCAGGATGCCACGCATCGGGGTCACCAGGTGTTGGACGTCGCGCAGCGCCCGGACATCAGGATCGGCGGGAGCCTGCAGCCGCTCCACGATCGGCGCGAGGGCCTCGCGCAGCATGGTCACGACCACGGCGTGCTCCTCGCGGTCCTTGTCGCTCGCCATCAGCGCCGCGGCGAGACGCGCGTCGTCCATCCCGTCCACGCCGCGTGGCGTCGATCCCGCCATGGCGACGGTGTGGAAGGCGCGGCCTTCCGTCCGGACCAGCTGTTCCGGCGTGGCGCCGAGGAAGGTGAGGCCACCACGGCCGAAGGCGAATGTCGTGCTCTCCGGCCCGGCGGCGGAGAGCCTCCGAAGCGCGTTCACGGGATCGAGCTCGATCGGCGAGCGCAGGCCGACGCGCCTGGCGAGAACGACCTTGTCGAGTCGACCCCGGCCGACCGCGCCGGCGATGAGACCCACGAGGCGGTCCCATGCGGCCCGGTCGGGCTGCTCTGCAGCGATTGCCAGCCGGGCGGGCGCGGGGCGGGCGACGACCGCCCCGGGCGCCGGCGCCAGCTCTCGCGCCCGGGCCATGAGCTCCTGCCAGCGGCCGGCCAGACGACGGGCCGCCGTCGACCGGTCGCCGAGGACTGCCGCCGTGACGAACGTGCCGTCGGCCGTCCGGGCGAGGGTGAGCGTGGGCAGGACGAGCGAGGCGGCGCCGAAGGCAGCCCAGCCGCCGTCAGCCTCGGGGCGCGTCCCGCTGAAGCCGAGTCCGCCGAGCAGCACGGGACCGGACCCGCGGGGCAGCTCGCCGGGCAGGGTCGCGACCCCGCCGAGCGCCAGGCCCGCCAGCACGTCGCGCCAGGCGTCAGCCGCGGCGGCGAACCGCTCCGGCCCGGCGGGCTCCACGGCCCATGCCCGTCCGATCCCGACGAGGGCGATGCCGTCCGCGGGCTGGAGCCACAAGGCGGCCTCCAGCTCGGCCTCCGTGGCAGCGGCGTAGAGAGCCAGGGGGTCGACGTCCTCGACGCGGACGACCGCCACGCCAAGCCCTCCCCCCTCCGGGGCGGCCAGCTCCTCGAGGGCGACGGCGAGGTCGGCGCCTCCCAGCGCCGGTCCGGCTCGATCGACCACGGTCACTCGGGCGGCTCCGCGCCTGGAACCGCGATGTGCGCCTCGGGAACCCTGATTTGTGCCTCGGGAACTCCGACGCTGCGCAGCAGGAGCGCCCGCAGGGTCGGGTAGGCGTCCTCGAGGCGCCCCGGCTCCTCGGCCAGGAGCCAGCGGGCGACGACCTCATTCAGCGCGCCGAACCAGGCCACCCCGGCGATCGTCGTGTCGATGGGTGGGATGGTCCCGGCCGCGACCGCCTCGTCGAGGTACCCGGCGATGAGCCCCGCGAACCGGTCGTGCAGGGCGTTCGTCTCCGCGTTGAAGGCCCGCCCGGCACCCAGCGCGTCGAGGAAGAGGAGCCGGGCCATCGTCCGATGGCCGGCGAACGTGGCGAGCACCGTGTGGAGCGCCACCTCGGCCTTCGCGATCGGCTCGCTCTCCATGGCGACCGTGCGGTCCACCTTCGCCGCAAGGCGATCGGCGGTCGTCCGCATCAGCTCGCGGAAGATCGCCTCCTTGGTGGCGAAGTGGAAGTAGACGCCGCCCTTCGAGGTGTCGGCGGCGGCGGCGATGTCGTCGACGGCCGTGTCCCGGTAGCCGCGGCGGGCAAAGGTGTTGAAGGCGGCGTCGAGGATCTGCTCCCGCCGGGTCCGGCTCCTGTCGGCCTGGGTCGGCGGTCGCCGCTCGCTTCCCATCGCCCGGTTCTGCCTCCCATCACTCGGCGCCACCCGTGGCGGAAACCGACCGACTGGTCGGTCGGTTGACGGCCATCGTACTCCAGCGCTCGGGTGACCCGGGCCGAGGCGTGCCGCGCCGCCGCCCATGGCGGGGCGTTCCGTCGCCCGGCCGCGGAAATCCGCCGCCCGACCGTCGGTCGCCCGACCCGGGCGAAGCGGAACCGCCGCGGTCAGCGGAGCGGGATCGCGAGGACGAAGCGGGCTCCGCCCCCCGGCGCATCGCCGACCACCAGGGTGCCGCCGTGGAGCTCCGCGATCCGACGTGCGATTGCCAGCCCCAGGCCGCTCCCCCGGCTCTCGCGACGCCGGTTCCGCGAGCCGGGCGAAGGGCTCGAAGATCCGCTCTCGGTCCTCGACGGGGACGCCCGGGCCCTGGTCGCTGACCGCCACCTCGGCCCTTCGCCCGGCGATCGAGGCGGTCACGTCCACGAGCCCGCCCGGCGGCGAGACGCGGAATGCATTGTCGAGCAGGACCAGCAGGAGCTGGAGGAGCCGGTCCGGGTCGCCGAGGACGGGCAGCGCCTGGAGCGGTTCCGGCGGCCCCCCGAGGACAACCCCCTGCTCGACGCCGAGCGGCCCAGCGCGGCGGACCGTCGCCGCCGCCACCTCGGCGAGGTCGATCGGCCGCCGGTCGACGGAGAGAGTTCCGCGTTCGGAGGCGGCCAGCGCGAGGAGATCCTCGACCAGTCGGCCCAAACGGTCGGCCTCCCCCACGATGTCTGCGGCGAGCTCGCGGCCGTCCGGAAGCACGAGGTCCTCGCGCTGCAGCACCTCCGCCGAGGCCCGGATGATCGCGGTCGGCGTGCGGATCTCATGGGATGCATCGGCCACGAAACGGCGCTCGGTGGCGAAGGCGGCTCGGATTGGAACGAGCGCGCGATCGGTGATCCAGATGGTGACGAGCGCGGCGCCGAGCAGCCCGAGGAGGCCCACGAGCGCGATGGCTGTCACGAGGTCCTGCGACTGCGTGTCGTGCAGCCGCATGACGTGGCCTGCCTGCACCCATCCCTGGGGAGCGCTCGGTGAGCCGATCGGGACCGTCTCGAGGCGGACCCGGCCGGCAGGGGTCTCCACGGTTCGGACGTCGCTGCCATTGGCGGCGGCGGACGCGACCGCCGCCTCGTCCGGCAGGCCGGGCAGGTGGACGTTCGACGGGTTAGCGACGACGGCGCCCTGCGGGTCGAGGACGAGGAAGAAGGTGTCGGAGGCCTGGGGCGCCCGGTCGGTGCCCTCGTCCCCCCCGCGGGCCGGCACCTCTCCGGCCAGGCTGTGAGCCTCCGCCGTTGCTGCCTGGTAGAGGGCGTCGTCGACGGCGGTGTCCAGGGCACGCAGGCCGAGGAGCGCGGACGCCGCGCCGATCACCAGCACGAGCGTACCGACGAGAGCCATCGTCGTGACCAGCAGGCGGCGGCGAGTCGTCCTCAGCAGCGGGTCGAGGGGCGCCGCTGACGGCCGGCGCGCGGCGGTCACGAATCTGCGCGGAGCGTGTAGCCGACGCCCCTGACCGTCCGCAGGAGCTCCGCGCGCCCGAGCTCCGCGAGCTTGCGCCGGCAGTACGAGACGTACAGGTCGACGACGTTCGAGTAGACATCCGGCTCGGCGCCCCAGACCGCGTCGAGGATCTGGCGCCGGGTGACGACGCGGCCCTCGTTGCGGATCAGGTACGCGAGCAGGGCGAACTCCCGAGCCGACAGGTCCACGGCCGCGGCCCCAACCCTGGCGACGTGGCGCTCCTCGTCGAGCTCGAGGTCGCCGACGGCGAGGCGCGAGACGGGCACCGCCGGCGCGCGCCGAGCGAGGGCACGCACGCGGGCCAGCAGCTCGGCGAACGAGAACGGCTTGGCGAGGTAGTCGTCGGCTCCCGCATCGAGGCCGGCGACCCGCTCCTCCACGGCCCCGAGGGCCGTGAGCATGAGCGCCGGCGTGATCACTCCCCTGCTCCGCAGCACACGCAGCAGCTCAAGCCCGTCGAGGTCTGGCAGCATGCGATCCAGCGACGAGGACGTCGTACGGCTCGCAGCCGGGCGACGTCAGCCCGAGCGCGGCAACGGCGTCGGGCGCAACGTCCACCACGTGGCGCTCCGAGGTCAGCACCCGACGAACGAGCTCGCCCATCTTGGGCTCGTCTTCGACAACGAGGATCCGCATGCGCCCATCGTCCGGGCCCGGGGTGCGGGCGTCAACGGTCACCCGGCCTTCGTGTGAGAACCCTCATGAACCCCACAGGCGGGGCTCATCGGCCGGGTCGAGCATTCACCCATCGACACCCGACGCCCCCGACCGCGGCCTCGCAGCCGCGCCAGCCTCCCTGGAGCCCTCGATGCCCGTTCCGAACCCAACTCGCCGTACCGGACCCCGGCGGTCTGCCCTGCTCGTGGCCGGGATCGCGGCGGCCCTGACGATCGGTGCCGCGAGCGCCCTGACGGCACTGACCGGTCCGGCTGCCTCGACCCCAGCCGCCGTCGGAATCCTCCCGGCCGATCCCACCCCGCCTGCCCAGACGGTGGTCACCACCGTCTACCAGGTGACCCCGACGCCGGTGCCGGCCCCGGTGGTGGTCGTCCACCAGGTGGTGGCCGGTGGCGAGACCGAGAACGAGGGCAACGATTGATGACGAACCCGCGCGACCTCCCACCCCTCCTCATGGCTCCGGACGGCCCCCCGACGGCCAGCGGGCGCCCTCTGGCTGGTGAGCGTCCGACGGCCGCGCCACGTCCGAAGCCCCCGCGGCCCGACCCGCGGCCGATGCGGCTCGCGGTCGCGGCTGGCGGGATGGCGGCCCTGTCGGCGCTCGTGGCGACGATCGCCACGAGCGCCACTCCGACACCTGCCTCCGTCACGACCGTGCAGACGACCACCGCGAGCGACGCGGGGATCATCCGGCACATCACCCTGGTGGTGACCCTCCCGCCTGGAGCCACGGCTCCCGCTGCAGGATCCGGGTCGCAGGTCCTTGTGAACCAGCTCCCGGCCCCGGTCGCGAAGCCGAAGACCGTCATCGTCACCACGACGCAATCCGGACAAGTCGTCAAGCCGTGATCGGCTCCGTCGAGCGCCCGGAAGCGCCGGCCCCGGCGCCCCTGCCGATCATCCACCGCTCTCGAGCGATGGGCGGGCGACTGGAGATTCACGTCGACGCCCCGGCCGGAACCGGCCCGGAGGCTGAGCGCCAGGCTGGCCGAGCCGCCGAGCGCGTGCGAGCGTGGGCTGCGATGCTCACCCGCCACGATCCGGCGTCGCAGCTGATGCGCCTCAACGCGGACCCGCGGTCCGGGGTGCCCGTCGGGCCCACCCTGGCGGCCGCCCTGTGTTGGGCCGCCGAGGCCGGCGAGCTCACCGGCGGCACAGTCGACGTTTCGCTGCTGGACGCGCGCCTGCGCGCCGAGGCTGGCATCCCTTCCGAAGCCGGCGTTCCGATGACGCGGGGCACCTCCCGCGGAGTCACGCACGACGCATGCGCTGCCCGGCCCTGGCGCGTGGTCCTCGGCGATCGCCACCGGTCGGGCCGGACCGAGCGGCAGCCCGGCGTCCAGCTCGACCTCGACGGCGTCGGCAAGGGATGGATCGCCGACCGCGCGTTGGCCCTGTTCCCCGGCACGGGAGCCCTCGTCGACGCCGACGGCGACATCGCCGCCAGGGTCGCGGCGGGCTCCAGCCTGGAGATCGGGGTCGGCGACCCGCGCCAGGACGAGCGCGTGCTGGCGGTGATCTCGCTCCCGGGCGGCCCGTTCGGCTACCAGACCTACGGGGTCGCAACCTCCGGCACGAGCGTCCACCGCTGGGGCCCCGACGATGCCGCCCGCCACCACCTGCTCGACCCGGCCACCGGCGAGCCGGCCCGCACCGACGTGGTCCAGGCGACCGTCATCGCGGCGACGGCACGGGAGGCCGAGGCGTGGGCCAAGGCCGTGGTGATCCGGGGTACGGTGGCGGGCCTCGACCTCGTCGAGCACAGTGCCGCGCTGGGGGCGATCATTCTCCACCGGGACGGGCGCATCCTTGCCCTGCCACGCACCTCGAGGTTCCTTGCATGACCTACCGTGGGCTTTCGTCCCGGACGGCACTCGTGCGCTGGGGTCTCTTCGCGATCGCGGTCGGGATCGTCCTCGGCGCCACGCTGCCGCCCGCCGTCGCCGGCCTGGCCGGCCTCGCCGGGAGCTCGCCCGGGCGCTTGCCGTGGGTCGCGACGCGTATCGTCGCCTTCCTGTCCTACTTCGCGATCGCCGGCTCCGTGATCTACGGCCTCCTCCTCTCGACGAAGATCCTCGACGCGGTGGCCCATCGGCCGGTGACGTTCGCCCTCCACCAGGACCTCGCCGCGATCGGGCTGGGGCTGGCCGGCGTCCACGTCGCCCTCCTCGGGCTCGACGCGACCCAGCCCTTCGGCCTCGCCCAGATGCTCGTCCCCTTCGCCGCCTCGTACCGGCCCGCCTGGGTCGGGCTCGGCCAGCTTGCGCTCTACCTCGTCGCGATCGTGACGGCGAGCTTCTACTTGCGACGGCGCATCGGTCAGCGCTCCTGGCGAGTGCTCCACTACGTCACGTTCCTGGCCTTCGCCTCCACGACCGCACACGGGATCCTTACCGGGACGGACACCGGCGAGCCGTGGGCCTGGTGGGCCTACGTGGTGGCGACGACCCTCGTCGTCTTCCTGACCGTCTACCGGATCTCGGACTCCGTGGCGTCTCGACGCGAACGCCGGGGCGCCTCGCCACGGGCGACGCCGGGACCACTCGAGCTTCGATCGCCGGCCCGGGTGGACGTGGCGGCGGGCTGATGGGCGACGCCTTCGGTTGCCAGGTGGCCACCGCCATCGAGACGCTCGAGTTGGTCGTCCTGGCGCCGTCGAAGGCACGAGCCCTCGGGGTTCCACGCAACAGCCGATGAGCGCCCCTGACCAGCCCGGCCGCCTGGCCGGCCGCACGATCCTCGTCACCGGTTCCACGGGTATCGCCGCCGCGGCGGCGCGCCAAATCGCCGTCGAGGGGGGTCGGGTCTTCGTGACCTCGAGGAGCGCCGACCACTGCGCCGCGCTGGCCGCCGGGATCCGCGCTGGCGGCGGCACGGCCGCATTCCTGCCCGCCGAGCTCGGCGACGAAGCCCAGGTCGAGGCGGCGGTGTCGGCGGCCGTCGATCGCTTCGGACGCCTCGACGGGCTCTTCGCCGCCGCGGGCGGCTCGGGCCGCGCTTTCGGCGACGGGCCCATGCACGAGATGACCCGCGACGCATGGGATCGCACCCTCGAGCTCAACCTCACCACGCAGGCGCTCACGGCAGGGGCGGTCCTGCGACGGATGCTCGACCAGGAGCCCGATGCGGACGGGAGCCGGGGCGCGATCCTGCTGATGGGGAGCGTGCTGGCCTTCGCGCCGGTGCCCGGGCTGTTCGCCACGCATGCCTATGCCGCGGCGAAGGGGGCGATCATCGCTCTCGGGACGACCATGGCCGCCTACTACGCTCCCCGCGGGATCCGGATCAACGTCGTCGCGCCCTCCCTTGTCGCGACGCCGATGTCGGCGCGCGCCGCGGAGGACCCTGCCACGGCCGCGTTCGCCGAGCGCAAGCAGCCCCTCGCCGGCGGCTTCCTGGCGGCCGAGGACGTGGCGGCGGCTGCCCTCTACTTCCTGTCGGCCGACTCGCGCGCAGTGACCGGCCAGGTCCTCGCCATCGACGGCGGCTGGTCGGTCACCGCGGCGGCTGGGGAGTGACGCGAGCTCCGAGCAGCATCCTGGAGGCCCGGCCAGCATGACCTTCGTTCGCACCGTCCTCGGTGACATCGATCCCGCCGCGCTCGGCGTCACCTACGCTCACGAGCACCTCGTCATCGACGGCGGCCGCCCCGTCCAGCTGTTCCCGGACTTCCGGCTCGACTCCGTCGAGGAAGCCGTGGCCGAGCTCGCACCGGCGCAAGCGCTCGGCTTGCGGTCGGTCGTCGACGCGATGCCCGCCGACGCCGGGCGCAACGTGTCGAAGCTCGCCGAGATCGGCCGGCGCAGCGGCCTTCACGTGGTCGCCCCGACGGGCCTGCACCACGAGCGCTACTACCACGACCGACATTGGAGCGCGCTGCTCTCCGCCGAGGATCTGGCCGACCTCTTCGTCGCCGACGTCGAGGACGGAATCGACGCACTCGACTACGCCGGGCCGGTGGTCCGGCGCACGCCGCATCGGGCCGGGGTCGTCAAGGTTGCCGGGGACACCAACGGCCTGACCCCGGTCGAGGAGCGGATCTTCACCGCCGCGGCGATCGCGCATGCGCGGACCGGGGTCCCGATCCTGACCCACTGCGAGAACGGGACGGCGGGTCCGCTGCAGGCGCAGTTCCTCGTCGACCGGGGTGTACGCCCCGCGAGCGTCGTGCTCTCCCACACCGACAAGGTCGTGGACCGCGGCTACCAGCGCGACGTCCTGGCGACGGGGGCGATGGTCGAGTACGACCAGGGCTTCCGGTGGGGGCCGGATCGCCCCAACGGCACGCTCCAGCTGCTGGAGTGGGCGCTTGCTGACGGCCACGGCGACCGGATCGTCCTCGGGATGGACGCGGCCCGGCGCGGCTACTGGACGAGCCTCGGCGGGAGCCCCGGCCTGGCCTGGCTCCTGGGTCCCTTCGCCGCCGCGATGGCCGAGCGCGGGATCCGGCCGGCCGAGCGGGATCGTCTCTTCGTGGCCAACCCCGCGCGCGCCTTCACCTTCGCGCCGGCGCCCGCATCCGTGTGAGTGAGCGCACCATCGCCTCGGACGCGGCCCGGCGCGCAGGGGCATGATCGCCTCGGTCCCACCCCATTCGAGCCTGGAGCAGCGGCAATGACACTCCCCGAGATCCCCACCAGCGTCGTCGGCTCGCACGCCCATCCGTCGTGGCTCAGCGCGGCCATCGCGGCCAACGGCCGCGGCGAGCTCGGGCCGGCCGACCTCCGCGAGACGCTCGACGACGCGGTCGACACGGCCATCCGCGACCAGGAGGACGCCGGGATCGACGTGATCTCCGACGGCGAGATGCGGCGCGCAGGGTTCTTCACGGCCGAGTTCTACCGCCACCTGACTGGTGTGCGTGAGCTCGCGGCGGCCCGACGCCTGGGGCCCGGCGGCCACGACCAGCAGCATCGCTTCGACGTCCTGGAGCCCATCGCGGCGCCGGCGGGACTCGGCGTGGTCGAGGAGTTCCGCTACGCGCGGACACGGACCGAGCGGCCGCTCCGGGTGACCCTTCCCGGGCCCTTCACGCTATCCGGCCGGCTCGCCACCGGTTCGGGAGAGGTCTACCCGACACGCCTGGCCGCGGCGGAGGCGTTCGTCCCGATCCTGGCCGCGGAGATCTCCGCACTCGTCGCGGAAGGCGCCACCCTGATCCAGGTCGACGAGCCGTCGCCGGCGATCCATCCGGACGCGCCCGCCGACTTCGCAGCGCTCTTCAACGCCAGCGTCGCCCCGGCGCTCGGCGTGCCCGGTGTCCGCCTTGCGGCGCACCTGTGCTTTGGCAACTACCTCGGCCGACCCCTCGCGAAGCGCACGTTCCGGCCCGTGATCGGCCAGCTGAAGCAGTTCCGGGCCGCCGAGCTGGTGCTCGAGTTCGCCAACCGGGAGATGGCCGAGCTCGACGTGCTGCCTGAGCTGGCCGACGCCGGGTTCGACCTTGCCGTCGGGGTCGTCGACGTCAAGAGCTACTACCTCGAGACCGCGGCCGATGTCGCCGAGCGCGTCACGCAGGTGCTGCGGGCCGGGGTGCCGGCCGACCGCCTGGCCCTGGTTCCCGACTGCGGCTTCAGTCAGACCGCGCGCTGGGCTGCGGTGGCGAAACTGCGGGCGCTGGTTGCCGGGCGCGACCTGCTCCTCGGTCGCCCCGCGTAGCTCCCGGGGCCGAGCGGGTTCGCCGGGGTACGAGCATGTGCCGCGGCCGGTGGCACGGCGGCCGGATTCCGACCCGGGCGCCTAGACGCCCCTGGGCTCACCCGGGGCGCGGACGCGGAAGGTTGCCGACCAGGCGACCCGCTCGGCGGGCGCCAGGGTGAGCGCACGGCCCGCCGCGATCGCGGCGGCGAGGTCCTCGTCCGGGGAGGTCGTCGGGGCGAGGGCATGCTGGGCTCGGCCCCGGTCCGGAGGCGACGGCCAGCCGCCATCGTCGAGCCAGATTCCGAGGTTCGGCGCGATCGGGGCATACCACGAGAGCTCGATCCGATCCCCGCCGGGCTGGACCGCCGCCGCCACGCCCGGTAGCCCCTCGCCCGGTCCACCCTCCCAGCCGCCGTAGAGCTCCCAGCCGCCGAAGACCTTGAGCGCGGTGCCAGCGCCTGGATCCCGAACGACGTGCAGGTCGACCAGGCGGCCGTCAGTGCCGGGCGTCTCGGGCCAGTCACAGCGACCCGGGAGCGGGGCGATCGGGAGGCCCGCCGCATGTCCCATGCGCACCGAGGCGAGACCCTCGACCTCGATCCTGGAGCCCGGCTCCAGCGCAAGGAGCGGGTACATCGACCAGAGCACCGGCAGGTCGCGCGCCCCGCCGTTCTCCAGCTCGTACTCGGCGATGACGCGCGGTCCGTCCAGCCGGAGCCGGCGCGTGAACCGGTAGGCCCGGCCCGGACCGGGCGGCGTCCCGACCCTCCAGGTCGCCGCCAGCACGGGACCTTCGGCCGGGACTTCCGCCGGTCGTCCCCACAGGTCACCGTGGTCGCGAAGCGTGAGCACGGAGGGGTCGTCCGGGTCTGGGCAGGGCTCGAGCGTTGGCAGGCATTCGTCCCAGCCGAAGGCCGCGGCGCCGTCGTAGACGGCGTCCGGGCGGCTCCAGGCGGCGGCCGCGCCGTCGTGAACGTCCTCCGGCGGCTCGCCGCGCACGAGCCAGTCGCGGCCGGTCCACTGGTCGACGAGCGACAGCACGCGCGCACCGAGCGCCGGCGCGACCACCACGCGGACGCGGTCGTTGGCCAGCTCGAGGGTCCGAAAGGCCCCGAAGGCGGGGCCGGGCCGGATCATGGTGCAGCCCGCGTCAGCAACCGGGGTCGCACGAGCATTGTCACCTGCAGGCCTCCGGGTCGTGATCACGTCGCCTCGGAGAGCGCTGGCGTTAACGAGCCCTGCGCCGCCCCCGACGGGGCCACGATACACCCGGCGTGCCGGGCTCCCGTGCTCCATTCGCCCCCATCCGGCTTCCGCGCGGGCGCTCGTCACGCTGCGCCCAGCCCGACGCCTCGCACCCGCCGCGCGCCGGGGCGGCCCGAGCCCTACCGTTGACCGTGTGCCCAGCGGACGCGTGCGCGCCGGTCGGGCGCCGCCGGCCTGGGCAGGCGGAGGTGAGGCGATGCGTCCTGCGCTCGTGGTCACCGCGTCCGCGTGGCTCCCGATCGCCCTCGTGGGCGCCGGCGCCCTGGAGCCGGCGCTCCGCCTTCCCGTTCTCGCGGCCGTCGCAGCTGTCGCCGTCACAACGCTCGCCAGTCGGCCCGGAACGCCGACAGGTGCCTCAACGGCATGGATCGCCGTGCTGCCGGTCGCCGTGGGCCTTGCGGTGGGACTCCTCCCGGACCAGCGCATCCCCGATCCGGGGGCGTGCGACGACGTCCTCGCCGCTCCCGTCGTCCGCCGCATGGTCCAGGCAGCGGCCGTCCTCGGCACCGCAGCCGTGCTCTCGCGGCGGATGGGCGGCAGGCGATCGCTCCTCATCGTGATGCCGCGCGACCCGCGCATCACGCTGCTCGCCGCGGCCTGTCCACTGCTCGTCCCGATCGTTCTCGTCCTCGGGCCACTCCTCGCGCGGCCGTTCTTCAACGAGGTCAGCCTGGGCCTGCCGTCCGCGGCGGCCCTCGTGCCCGCGGCGATCCTGGCACTCGCCAACTCGGCGCTGGAGGAGACCGCCTACCGGGGAGCGGTCCAGGGCTGGAGCGCGCCGGCTCTCGGCCGAGGTGGTGCGCTCCTCGCCCAGGCGATCCTCTTCGGATGTGCCCACCAGGGGTCCGACATCGTCGCCGGGGGAGCCCTGATCCTGGGCGGAATGCTGCTCGCCGGCCTGGTTGCCGGCGTCGTGGCGGACCGGACACGCTCGCTCCTGCTTCCGTTCGCAGCGCACGCCGCAATCGACATCCCGATCGCCCTGGCGCTGACCTGCCGGTACGCGTAGGCGAACCTCCCCCGTGGGACGCCGTCGCGCAGCCGATGGACGAGTCGCCACGCCCGACGGCGTGCCGGTCGTCCCTGGACCGCGGGCCGGTTCTCCCCTATCGCGCCCCCGCCCCACGTGCGAGGATTCATCCAATCGGGCCAGGCGGGGACCCGCGCTGGACGTGCGCACTCCATTCCGCTGACGGGAGAACACGAATGAAGGTCGCCGACGTCATGACCCGGACGGTCGTCTCGGTTGGCCGTGACACGCCGCTCAAGGACGTGGCGGCGCTCATGATCGAGCGGGGCATCAGCGGCGTGCCGGTGGTCGACGAGTCGGGCGCGGTCATCGGGATCGTCTCGGAGGCCGACTTCGTCATCAAGGAACGCGGCGTCGAGGGCGTCCACCACCGTCTCCTCGCCGGGATCTTCGGTGAGTCTCGGCGTACGCAAGCCGAGCTCGCGAAGATCGAGGCCACGACAGCCGGCGAGGCGATGACCAGCCCGGCCATCGTCGTCGATGCTGCGGACACGCTCAAGTGGGCGGCCGGGCTGATGGCGGGTCGCAAGATCAACCGGCTTCCGGTCGTCGATCGCGGCGCTCTGGTCGGCATCGTGACCCGAGCTGACGTTGTGCGTGCGTTCGTGCGCACCGATGCGGATCTCGAACGGCTCGTCCGCGACGAGGTCCTGGGGCGGACGGCCGGCCTCGAGCCCGAGACGTTCGACGTCTCCGCGCGGGATGGCGTGGTGGAGCTCGCGGGACGGGTCGACCGGCGCTCGGTTGCCGAGACGATCGTCGAGCTCACCCGCGGCCTCGGCGGGATCGTCGCCGTGGAATCGCACCTCACCTGGGAGACCGACGACGTCGGCGGGCCCCCGGCACCGCCCGAACCCGACGTGCTGATGACCCTGCGGCCTCACTGACGCCCGTTGGCCGCGGGTCAAGACACTCGCCAGTTCCGGCGCGCATGGCGACGGCAGGATACGGCCCGGACCCAACAAGGACGGGCGTTGTGCGCGTCCAGATACGTCCGTGACACCGGGACCTGGGCGCGGCGGGAGCGCTGACGCGTCGCAGACGGGCTGAGAGCCCCCGTACGCTGGTGGTGTCTGACATCAGCACGGAGGGCTCTCGATGCGGAAGTCTACCCGCCACCGGCGACGACCCCAGGGCACGAATACGCGGCGCCACGTGGTCGTGGCGCCGGCCGGGATCCCGACCGTGCGGCGGCTGCCGCCCGACCTGTCCCGAGCCGCCCGCGTCCGGCTCGACATGCTCGACTGGCACCGGGCCCACGGGGAGAACGTGACCCGTACCGCCCGCCACTTCGGGTACGCCCGCCCGACGGTGTACCGCTGGCTCGGTCGCTTCGACCGGAACCGCCTCGAGAGCCTCGAGGACCGCAGCTCGAGGCCCGCCCGCCGCCGGCACCCCACCTGGACCCTGGCCCAGCTCCTCGCCGTCCGCCGCCAGCGCGAGCGGTATCCCCGCTGGGGCAAGGACAAGCTCCGGGTCCTCCTTCGGCGCGAGGGGATCCGCCTGTCGGTCAGCATGGTGGGCCGGATCCTCGCCCGCCTGCGGGCCACCGGTGAGCTCCGTGAGCCGGCCCACCGGCGGGTCGGCGTCCGGCAGCGGCGCTGGCAGCGCCCGTACGCGGTCCGGCGGCCGGCGGACTGGGTGGTCAGTCGGCCCGGCGACCTCGTCGAGCTCGACACGCTCGACATCCGGCCGCTGCCGGACCGGGCCTGGAAGCAGTTCACCGCCCGCGACCTCGTGTCACGCTGGGACGTCGTCGAGCTGGGACGTCGGGCGACCGCCGCGGCCGCGGCCGCGGTCCTTGATCGTCTCGCCGAGCGGATGCCGTTCGCGGTCCGGGCGATCAGCATCGACAACGGCTCCGAGTTCATGGCCGAGTTCGAGGCCGCCTGCGCGACCCGCGGCATCCGCCTCTTCGTCCTGCCGCCCCGCTCGCCCAAGCTCCACGGCGCCGTCGAGCGGGCGAACCGGACCCACACCGAGGAGTTCTACGAGGTCACCACCGCCGAGCCCGAGCTCGAGGCCTTCCAGGCCGAGCTCCTCGCCTGGGAGACGACGTACAACACGATCCGGCCCCACCAGGCCCTGGGCTACCTCACCCCGGCCGAGTACCTGGCGTCCCTGGGGATCGATGTGTAACGGAGGTACCGAACGAGTACAGGCGTTTGACAGGCGGCCCCCCAACCCCGATCCTTGGGAGGTCAACAGGACGCGCGCAGGGTCCGAGCAACCAAGGCCACGCTCCCCGCGCCGCGTCGCTTGCCATGTCGCCCCGGCATCAACCTCGCCGGCCGTGCGACGACGGCTGTACTCATCGCCCGCCGGCTTGAACCGGGCGGGGCAAGGAAGGAACTTCGGGACATGATGTCCAGGCTCTCACCCGCGCGGCGTCCTGCCGCGCCCCTCGCGCTCGCATCGCGAACCGCCGAAGCGCGCCGACAGACGCCGACGCGGCGTTGGCGACGCGCGCCTCTACTGCGGCACCAACGGCTGTCCCACCACGCTCATGCTGGATGCCCGAACGGGCGTCGCCGCCTGTCCGATCTGCGGCTATCGGCGGCGAGTCGACTGATCGGCCCGTCGGGCGCCGGGGACACGACACCCGGCAAACGTGGACAGTCATCGTGGACGGGCCGTGGATAACCCGGCATGGGACCGCGAAACTCGTGGACAGCCCCCCTTGCGCCGGACCCCGCCCGGCGGCGATCATCTGGTCAGCCCGAAGGGGCCGTGATGAACGGACCGCGGGCCGCCGCAAGGCGGCCGGGCTCCTCGCAAGGGGAGCCGGGCTCTCCGCAAGGAGAGTCGTCCCTCCCGCAAGGGAGGCGAAGCGGTCCAACGGTCGTACCGGCGTCGCAAGGCGTCGGGCCTGTTCGCAAGAGCAGGAGGTGCTCCGCAAGGAGCGCCGCAGCTGCCCGCAAGGGTGGCGAGTCTCCCGCAAGGGAGGCGCAGCGACCGGGTTGGCGGTCCTTTCGGGCGCTTTCGTGCCCGGCGCCCCGGCCGGCCGGACCCCCTTCCCGATGTAGACTCGACGGCGATCATCCCGCGCGCCTCCGGCGCGCTCGTGCCCGCCCGTCGAGGAGACCGTGTCCGAGGCGCCACCGTCCTCCGCGAGCGCGATCCGGCTCGCCGGACTGCGCTTCTCGTTCCCCATCGACGGCAGAACGGTTCCCGTGCTGGACGGGATCGACCTGGAAGTCGAGCGACGGTCGGTCATCGCCCTCGTCGGCCCGAACGGCTGCGGCAAGAGCACGCTCCTGCGCGTCATCGCCGGCCTCCTGCCCGCGGCGAGCGGCGAGGTCGAGGTCGAGGGGCGCCCGGTCGTCGGGCCGGATTCACGCGTCGGCCTCGTCTTCCAGGAACCGCGTCTCCTGCCCTGGCGGACGGCACTCGCCAACGTCGCCTTCCCGCTCGAGGTGGCCGGCGAGGGCCGGGCGCCCCGGGAGGCTCGGGCCCTCGACCTCCTGGCCCTCGTGGGCCTGCGCGACTGGGCAGGCGCCCGGCCCGCCGAGCTGTCGGGCGGGATGCGGCAGCGGCTCGCGATCGCTCGCGCGCTGGCGCTGGAGCCGTCGGTGCTGCTGCTCGACGAGCCGTTCAGCGCCCTCGACGCGCTGACTCGCGAGCGCTTCAACGTGGAGCTGCTGCGGCTCTGGGAGCGGATCGGGTCGACCATCGTCCTGGTCACCCACAGCATCCCCGAGGCGGTCTTCCTCGCCGATCGGGTGGTGGTCCTGTCGCCGCGGCCAACGGTCGTGGCCGCCGACGTGCAGGTCGAGCTGTCGCGGCCGCGGCGGCTGGCGGACCTTGACGCCGCCATCCTGAGTCGGACGGCCGCCGAGATCCGCGCCCACCTTGCGGGTGCCACCGACGACGCATTCGCGGTGGCGACGGGGACCGTCAGCCCCCACGCGGAGCCCGACGAGGTGCCGGCGTGACCGGCGCCCGCGGGCGTGTCCTCCTCCCGGTCCTGGCATTCGTCGGCTTCGTCGTGACCTGGCAGGCGATCGTGTATGTCGGGAGCTATCCGGCGTTCATCCTGCCCGGCCCGCTGGTGGTCGCCGAGCGCTTCGTCCGGGCCTGGGTCGATGGGATCTTCTGGCCGCATCTCGCGACGACCCTCGTCGAGATCGCCGTCGGCTTCGCGATCGGGGCCGCCGCGGCGCTACCAACCGGCTATCTCCTGGCGCGGTCGCGGTTGGCCAACCGGGTCCTGTCGCCGTACCTCGTGGCCGCGCAGGCCGTGCCGATCCTGGCGCTGGCGCCGCTCATCGCCCTGTGGTTCGGGAATGGGCTTGTCTCCCGGTCGATCATCATCGCCCTCGTGGTCTTCTTCCCGGTCGCGATCAGCGTGGTCGTGGCAGTCCGGGGCGTCGATCGACGCCTCCTGGAGATGGCTCGCAGCTATCGCGTGACCCGCCGGCAGAGGATCCGCCTGGTGGAGATCCCGGCCGCCCTGCCGGGGATCGTGGGGGGCCTGCGGATCGGGATCACGCTTGCCGTGGTCGGCGCCATCGTCGCCGAGTGGACGGGCGGCGAGCAGGGCCTCGGGGTCCTCATCAACCTGGCCCGAGGAAGCCTCTTCGACATCCCGCTCCTGTTCGCCACGCTCGTGCTGATCGCCCTCGTGGGGATCGCGCTCTACACCGGCGTCCTCCTCGTCGAGCGCAGGATCCTGGCTCGATCCTGAAGGTGGAACGAGCATGGCGGGCCGGCGATTCCGGCGCGCGGGCCGCCGTTCGAACCGCGGTGCTACGATCGGACGGCCTTCGGGGCAGGGTGCAATCCCCGACCGGTGGTAGCGCCCTTCGGGGCGAGCCCACGAGCACGCGCGCCAACGACGCGATGCCGACCCGACCGCGTTCGCATGTCGTTCGCGCCAGCGGGGCCGACGGTCAGAGTCCGGATGGAAGAAGGCGGCAGGGGCGTCCGCGAGGACGCACTGGCGTCGTGCGTCGCCCCGGGGCTGCAACGCCCACACCGGAGGCACGCGTGACCAGCTCCACCGCGCGAACACCAATCGGGCCCGCCCACCTCCGCGCGCGCCTCGCGTCGGCCCTCGTGGCGCTGGCGATCGTTGCCGCCGCCTGCGGGAGCGGGACGTCCCCGACGCCGGCGCCGGCATCGCCGGACGCCTCCGCCTCCTCGTCCTCGGGCGTCCCATCCCCCACTCCGGCGGCCAAGGTCAAGCTGACGGTCGGCCTCGGCTACATCCCGAGCGTCCAGTTCGCCCCGTTCTACCTCGCCGACCAGGCGGGCTACTACCTCCAGGCGGGCCTCGACGTCACGTTCCAGAACAAGACAGACCCGGAGCTGGTGACGCTCGTCGGCCAGGGCGCGGTGGACGTCGGGATCGCCGACGGGACGAGCGTCATCCCGGCCGTGAGCCAGGGGATTCCGGTCCGCTACGTCTTCACCGTGTACGCCGACTTCCCGAGCATCGTGTTCGCCAAGAAGTCGTCCGGGATCACCGGCGCGGCCGACCTCAGGGGGAAGAAGGTGGGCATCCCCGGCAAGTTCGGCTCGTCGTGGATCCATGCTGCAGGCGCTGCTGGCGAGCGTCGGCCTGACGACCGGCGACATCCAGGTCGTGACCTTCCCCGACTACGGGCAGCTGGCGGCGTTGCAGCAGGGCGTCGTGGACGCGGCGACCGGCTTCGTGAACAACGAGCCGGTGCAGATGGAGCTGTCGGGCACCCCGGCCGTGGTGATGGCTTTGCCGCCCGATGCGCAGCTCCCGGGCAACGGCCTGATCGTCTCGAGGGCGGTGCTCGAAGGGACGAAGGCGCCGGCGATCCAGGCCTTCGTCGACGCAACCAGGAAGGCGATGGAGGAGATCGTCGCAGACCCGCAGAAGGGTCTCGATGCCGCGATCGCCCGCGTGCCGGAGCTGGCGGCCGACCGCCCCACCCAGCTGGCCGTCCTCAACGCCACGATCGCTGCCTGGAAGAGCCCCTACACCGACGCCAACGGCCTCGGCGCCATCGACACGGCGGCCTGGCAGCGTTCGATCGCCTTCATGCTGAGCCTGCCGGACTCACCGGTCGCCAAGCCGGTCACGGTGGCCGATTGCGTCGACACGAGGTTCACGGCGAACTAGTCGCCGGCCAGGGAACATGGGAAGGCCGGTGCCCCACCGCGGTAGGGCACCGGCCCGAGGAGGGGCGACCTATGCGGCGGCGCCGACCAGCTCGCTCGTCTGGGCCAGGGCGACCTCGTCCGCCGCGACCTCGAGCTCGATCGTGACGTCGTCCGAGACCAGCCAACCGCCGGCATCGAGCCCGACGTTCCAGGTCAGTCCCCAGTCGGAGCGCTTGATGCTGGTGGTCGCCTCGAAGCCTGCGTGGCGCCGCCCGTCCATCCCGGTCACGATGCCGAGGGTCTCGGCGTCGAGAACGACCGGCCGGGTGACGCCACGGATCGTGAGGTCGCCGGTGATTGCCCATCGGTCGCCACTCGGCGCGAGGCCGGTGCTCACGAAGGTGAGCGTCGGCTCCTTCTCCGCGTCGAAGAAGTCGGCCGAGCGGAGGTGGTTGTCGCGCGGCTCCATGCCCGTGTCGACGGACGCCGCCGGGATCGACACCCTGACCCGCGAGTGCGCGGGGTCGGCCTCGTCGTAATCGATCGTGCCGGTGACGCCCTTGAAGATGCCCCGCACCTTCGTGATCATCATGTGCTTCGCGGTGAAGCTCACGACCGTGTGGGCCGTGTCGAGCTGCCAGGTGCTCATGTCCGTTCCTGCTCCTGTGTCCCCGGGCCTGCCTCGGCGAACCGGGGTCTGACCGTATGTAGTTGCCTGCGCAACTATATTCCCTCATAGTTGTTCGTGCAACTACTTGTTCGCCGACGCGCTATCATCCGGATTGCCGAACCAGACGTCCGAACAGGAGACCCGATGACGCAGACGACCGCGCGTCCCCGCGACGACATCGGGGCCGACGGGGCGCCCCGCCCCGACGATCCGCGCCTGCGCGCCTGGGTCGCGTTCCTGCAGGCGTACGCCGTCGTCACCCGCCGGCTCGAGGCGGAGCTGAGCGCGGAACGCAGGCTCTCGCTCGCCGACTACGACGCCCTCGTCCAGCTCGCCGTCGCCGACGACCGGCGCCTGCGCATGAGCGAGCTCGCCGATCGGGTCGTGCTCTCCCGCAGCGGAGTCTCCCGCCTCGTCGACCGGCTCGTGGCCGACGGGCTCGTCGGACGGCGCGCCTGCCCGACCGACGCCCGGGGCTCCTGGGCGGAGCTCACGCCAACCGGCCTGGAGCGCCTCCGCGAAGCGGCCCCGGTCCACCTGCGGGGCGTCGACGCCCACTTCCTCGCCCCGATCGCCGAGGAGGACCGCGAGGGGCTCGTGCGCGCGCTCGAGGCGGTCGTGCGCGGCCTGCGGACGGCGGACACCGGCCTCCTGCCGGCGTGCGACGCCGTCGCCGAGGTTCTCGAGCCCTGACGCGCCCGGCCGGCGTCCTGCGCACCGGCACGAGCGGCTTCGCCTACACGGCCTGGGCGCCGGCGTTCTACCCGCCGGGCACCCGCGGCGAACGCGCTCCTGCCGGCCTACGCGTCCCGGCTCGCGGCGGTCGAGCTGAGCTCGACCTACTACCGCCACCCGACCCGTGCGCAGGCCGCCGCCTGGGCGTCCCGCGTCCCGCCCGACGTTCCGCTTCCTCGTCAAGCTCCTGCCGCAACGGGTCGCTGCGCGCCTTCGCGACCGATCCGCCGGGGACGCTTCCCTGGCTCGCGCTCCGCTGAGCGGGTTCGGCACTGGCTGGGCGACGCGCTCTTCCGGATCCCCGCCGACCGCGCGCGCGACGACGAGCGCCTCCGGACGCCTCCTGGCGTCGTGGCCTGCCGCCGTGCCGCTGGCGCTGGAGGCCCAGGACCCGTCCTGGCACGTCGACGAGGTCGCACGCCATCCTGCGCGCAGCCGGCGCGGCGCTCGTCGTGACGGAGACGGACGACGCCCCCGATCCGCCGCTGACGATGACCGGGCGGTTCGTCTACCTGCGCCTCCGCCGCACGCGCCTATGGCACGGCCGATCTGGACTCGTGGGCGGCCCGCCTCGAGCCGTTCCTGGCCGACGGCCGTGACGCCTACGTCTTCTTCCGGCACGATGATCACGGCGTGACGCCCGGCTACGCCATGGCTCTGGCCGGGCGGCTCGACGGAGTACGCGCCGACTGCCCGATCGGCGACGAGGGAGGAAGGCGATGACCGAGCGGATCGGGATCGGGCTCGTGGGGGCGGGTGGCATCGCCCGGACGCGCCACGTCCCGGGCCTTCGGGCCATCCCCGGCGTCGAGCTCGTCGGCCTCGTCGAACCGCACGCCCGAGTCGAGTGCCCGGGCCGCCGCCGAGCTCGGGATCGAGCGCACGTACGCCGACTGGGCGGAGCTCGTCGCCGATCCCGCGGTCGACGCGGTCGTCGTGGCGACCTGGCCGTACCTCCACGCCCCGATCGCGATCGCCGCGCTCGAGGCCGGGAAGCACGTCCTCGTCGAGGGCCGCATGGCGATGGACGGCGCCGAGGCCGGAGCGATGCTCGCGGCGGCGGAGGCCCGCCCGGGCCGGGTCGCGATGGTCGTCCCGGCGCCGTTCGGCTTCGCCGACGCGACGGTCCGGCGACTGCTTGCGAGCGGCGCCATCGGAGAGCCTGCGGATGGTCCGCATCTCGTGGGCGGGCGGGATCGCCCCGACGGGGCGCGACCAGTGGCGGCGCGAGCGACGCTTCTCGGGCAACAACGTCATGACGCTCGGGATCCTCTACGAGAGCGTGGCGCGCTGGCTCGGCCACGCGACGCAGGTCGAAGCCCGCCTCGCGAACTTCGCTCCATCGCAGGCCGGCCCCGACGGCCTGCCCATCCCGGCCGACGTTGCCGACGTGGCGATCGTGACCGCCGCCTTCCCGGGCGACCTTCCCGTCGTCTTCGAGATCGCGGCGTATGGACGTCCCGACCCCGTCAACGGCGCCACCCTGACGGGAACAGCGGGAGTTCTGCGGGTCGATCTTGCGGGCTCACGGCTGGAGGTTGCGCAGACGGGCGCGGCGGGGTTCGAGGAGGTCGCAGTCCCGGAGGACGAGCGCTGGGCATGGCGAGTCGAGGCGGAGTTCGTGGGCGCGATCCGGCGAACCGAGCCCGTGCGCCTCACCGACTTCGCGACGGGCGTCCGCTACATGGCCTTCACCGACGCCGTCCACGAGTCCGACCGCACCGGACGGCGCGTCCGGCTCTGACGCTAGCGACCCCGGCTACGGGATCAGGTACACCACGTTCACGGTGACCGTGACGTCGGATGTCCCGGGCTGGATGGGCGTCGCGACGGCGGCGGAGTCGGCTTTCATGCCCGACGCCATGGGGACCGCCCAGCCGATCGGCGCCGACTGCTCGGTGATGGATGCGACGCCGGTGATCGTGACGCCGGCCGCGCTGGCCAGCGCGTCGGCCCTGGCCCGAGCATCCTTCATCGCCTGCGTCCGCGCCTGAGCCTCGGCGCGAGTCGGGTCGTCCACCCGGAAGGTGACCCCGTCGAGGGTGGTGCCGCCGGCGGTCAGGGCCCCGTCGATCGCGTCCGAGAGGCGGTCCAGGTCGCGAACGGTCGCCGCCACCCCGTTGCGGAGCTCGTAGCCGGTGATCGTGGGTGCGCCGCCGGCCACTCGATTGTCGTAGATCGGCTGCAGCGACAGGGTGGTGGTCTGGATGTCCTTGTCGGCGATCCCGGCCGCACGCAGCGCCTTCACGACGCCCTGCATCGCCAGCGCTGCCGCGTCGCGCGCGTCCTTCACCTTCGGGCGCTGGACGACGACTCCCACGCGGAGGTCCGCGACGTCAGGCGAGATCGTGACCGTCCCGGTTGCGCTCACGCTGATGGTGTGGTCCGGCTTCGTGGAGTCCACCGCCTGGACGGTGCGCGGGGCCATGGCGGGGCCGAGGACGACGGCCAGGCCGAGGCCGGCGATCATCCCGAGGGCGACCCAGCCAGGGCGGGATCCCCGGGCGGCCGGGGTGCGTGGTGCGATCATGGCTCAGTCTCCCGTGACGGTCCGAAGGTTGGCGCGCCGCCCTGGCGGCGCCGGCAGGTCGGGCATCGAGACGACCTTGCCCCCTGACGCCGGCAGCGGCCCGGCGGTTCCCGCGGCCATGACGCGGTGAACGCGGCCCGGGAAACGAGGTCGAGGGCGACGCCTCGCCAGGGAAATGGGCCGAGCCGAGCGTGGCGCTCCGGCACGGGATACGAGGCCACGCGCTCCTCTGCGGCGCGAACCCTCAGAGCGCGAGCGGGTCGATCTTCTCCGGGTCGATCCCCAGCGCGTCGATCGCAGCGGTGAGGTCGTCTGCCTTGAGCGCTCCCGGCCTGCCGGAGCGCGACCAGCGCGGCGAGCGCCACGTGGTGCGCGTCGATCTCGAACAGCGAGCGGAGCGCCTCGCGGGTGTCGCTGCGCCCGAAGCCCTCCGTGCCGAGGGTCACGTAGCCGGCGGGCAGCCAGCGGCCCAGGAGGTCGGGCAGCGCCTTCACCCAGTCCGAGACGAGGACCACGGGACCGCCGTCGCGCGCCGAGCACCTGCGATGACGTACGGGACGCGCGGCTCGGCGGTCGGATGGAGCCGGTTCCAGCGCTCGACCTCGAGCGCGTCCCGCCGGAGCAGCTGCCAGGACGTGGCGCTGAAGACCTCGGCGGCGACCCCGAAGCGCTCGGCGAGAAGGTCGCGGGCGGCAATCGCCTGCTGAAGGATCGCGCCCGACCCGACGAGCCGGACATGGCCCTTCGCCCCACCCTCGACCTCCGGCGCCTCAAGAAAGCGATAGAGCCCGCGCACGATCGCCTCGTCCACGCCGTCGGGCTTCGGCGGCATCGGGTGAGTTCTCGTTGTAGAGCGTCACGTAGTAGAGGAGGTCCTCGCCCCGCCCGTACATGCGCTCGATGCCGTCGCGCACGATCGCTGCCAGCTCGTAGGCGAAGGCCGGGTCGTAGGCCCGCACCGGCGGCACCGTCGAGGCGAGCAGGTGGCTGTGGCCGTCCTCGTGCTGGAGCCCCTCGCCGTTGAGGGTCGTGCGGCCGGCCGTCGCGCCCAGCATGAAGCCCCGGCCGCGGGCGTCGGCGAAGGCCCACGCCTGGTCGCCGGTCCGCTGGAATCCGAACATCGAGTAGAAGATGTAGAAGGGGATCATCGCCTCGGCGTGCGTGGCGTACGAGGTCGCCGCGGCCTGGAAGGAGGCCATCGAACCGGCCTCGTTGATCCCCTCCTCCAGCACCTGCCCGTCCCGCGCCTCCCGATACGAGAGAACCAGGTCGGAATCGACGGGCTCGTAGTGCTGGCCCGAGCTGGCATAGATCCCGACCTCCTTGAAGAGAGGGTCCATGCCGAAGGTGCGAGCCTCGTCCGGGATGATCGGGACGATCCTCCGCCCGAAGCCGGGGTCGCGCATCAGGTTGCGGAGCAGCTTGGCGAAGACCATCGTGGTGCTCACCGCGGCCGTCGAGCCGGCGGCGAACTCGGCGTCGGTCTGCGGGGCCGGGGCGGGCAGCGGCGCCGAGCGGACGACCCGGCGGGGCAGCGAGCCGCCCAGCGCACGGCGGCGCTCCAGCAGGTACTCGAGCTCCGGGGAGCCGGGCTCGGGACGGTAGTAGGGAGCGTCCTTGAGCTGGTCGTCGGGGATGGGCAGCTCGAGCCGGTCGCGGAAGATCCGCAGCTCGGCCTCGGAGAGCTTCTTGGCCTGGTGGGTGATGTTGCGGCCCTCGACGCCCGGGCCGAGCGTCCAGCCCTTGATCGTCTTCGCCAGGATCACCGTCGGCGCGCCCCGGAACTCGGTCGCCGCCCGGTACGCCGCGTACAGCTTGCGATAGTCGTGGCCGCCCCGGCGGAGCCGGGTCAGATCGTCGTCGGAAAGGTGCTCGACGAGGCGGCGAAGGCGCGGGTCGGGGCCGAAGAAGTGCTCGCGGATGTAGGCGCCGCCGGCGACCGAGTACTTCTGGAACTCGCCGTCGACTGTCTCGTTCATCTTGTTGACCAGGACGCCGTCGACGTCGCGCGCGAGGAGCTCGTCCCACTCCCGGCCCCAGATCACCTTGATCACGTTCCAGCCCGCGCCGCGGAAGCTTCCCTCCAGCTCCTGGATCACCTTGCCGTTGCCGCGCACCGGGCCGTCGAGACGCTGCAGGTTGCAGTTGACGACGAAGGTCAGGTTGTCGAGCGCCTCGCGGCCGGCGAGCCCCAGCGCGCTCGAGCGACTCCGGCTCGTCCATCTCGCCGTCGCCGAGGAACGCCCAGACACGCGACGCGGACGTGTCGGCGACCCCGCGGGCGTGCAGGTAGCGGTTGAAGCGGGCCTGGTAGATCGCCGAGATCGGACCGATCCCCATGCTGACCGTCGGGAACTCCCAGAAGTCCGGCATGAGGCGCGGGTGCGGGTAGGAGGAGAGCCCGCGGCCGGGGACCGCCTCGCGGCGGAAATGGTCGAGCTGGTCCTCGGAGAGGCGGCCCTCGACGAAGGCCCGGGCGTACATCCCGGGGGCGGCGTGGCCCTGGTAGAAGACCTGGTCGCCGGCGCCGTCGTCCTTGCCCGCGGAAGAAGTGGTTGAAGCCGACCTCGTAGAGGCTCGCCGAGCTGGCGTACGTGGACAGGTGGCCGCCGATGCCGGGGAAGGCGTTGTTGGCGCGCAGGACCATCGCCACCGCGTTCCAGCGGACCAGCCGGCGGATCCGCCGCTCGATCTCCTCGTCACCCGGGAAGTAGGGCTCCTGCTCGGGGCTGATGGTGTTGATATAGCGGGTCTGGGTGAGCGGCGGGAGGCCGACGTGGCGCTGGCGGGCGCGCTTGAGGAGCTTGTAGGCGACGAAGCGGGCGCGCTCCGGGCCCTCGTCGTCCACCACCTGGTCGAACGAATCGATCCAGTCCTGGGTCTCCGAGGAGTCGACGTCGGGGAGCTGCTGCTTGAAGTCGTCGCTGTACATCGGGCTCCTGGGCGGGGACGCGAGAGCGGGCGCCGTGGACGGCCCCGATCCCCCGGGGCCGCAGCGGTCGGCCGAGTGGCAGGGTAGCCGATCGCGAGGGCGGACGCCCCGCCCAGTGCGGGAGCCGGAGCCAACGGCCCTGTCGCCGGATCCACCGGGTCGGTCGGCCCGAGGCGGCAGCCGGATCAGGGCGCCAGCGGCGGGAGCGTGCGATCCGGCGCCACCGCCGGGGTCTCGGGCACCACCAGCGCCCCGGTCGCCGTGTTCCGGACCGGGCCTGTCGCATACCAGCCGAAGTCGCTCCGGGTCACGATACAGGTCGGATTCGACCAGAGCTCGTTGCTCGCCGGCTGCGGCAGATCGGCCCGCACGGCGATGACCCAGGCTGGCCCCGCGTCGCGAAGCTGCGGCTCCCGCCCCGTCAACGGAACGTAGCGGGTGACGTCGCTCGGGGAGCCGAGCTCACCCATGCCAGTTACCTGATCGATCGGGATCGTATCGCCGACGTGGCACTTGGCCAGGGCGTCGGCGGCGCCCGGCGCCGGATGAGATCGCGAGACCGGAACGACGTCAGTCGCGAGCGACGGCGGGATGGATGGCGACCGGGCAGGGGTCCGCGCGGTCGCCGGCTGCGCAGGCGCCTGGGACGTGCCGACCGTGCACGCGGCGACGGCCAGGATGACGGCCAGCAGGGCGCCGGCGACGGCGCCCTGCTGAGGTCTTCGCCTGCCCATGGCGCTCATTGTGCGCCCCTCCGAATCTCCCGACCCGGCGCGACCGGCGTCGCCGTGGTCCGACCTGCGCTACAGTCCTTCCATGCACGAGGGGTACGACACCGCGACCGCGCTCCTCCTCGTGGACGTCCAGAACGACTTCGCGGATCCCGCCGGCGGCCTCTCCGTCACGGGCGCCGAGGCGATCCTGCCGCTCCTCAACGCGGAGATCGCCGCCGCGCGGGCGGCCGGCGCGTTCGTGGCCTACACCCAGGACTGGCACCCGGCATCCACGCCGCACTTCGCCAAGGACGGCGGTGCCTGGCCCGTGCACTGCGTCGGCGGGACGTGGGGCGCCGAGCTGCACCCCGGGCTCACGGCCGACGCGGGGCCACGTGTCCGCAAGGGCGCCAACGGCGAGGACGGCTACTCCGGCTTCACGATGCGCGACCCGCTGACCGGCGCGACGGTCCCCACCGAGCTCGACGGCCTGCTGCGGAGCCGCGGGATCCGGCGCGTCGTCGTGTGCGGGCTGGCCACCGACTACTGCGTGAAGGCCACGGTCATCGATGCCCTGGCCCTGGGCTACGAGACGAGCGTGCTCGTGGACGCGATCCGACCCGTCGACCTGGCTCCCGCGGACGGCGAACGCGCCCTGGCCGAGATGGTCGCCGCGGGAGCCGACCTCGTCCGCCGGGGAGTCGCGGCCGCAGCGCCCGAGGAGAGCACCTGATGCGCTTCCGGACCCTCGTCGCCGTCGCCGTCTCCGGCGTCGCCGGCGCCTTCGCGGTCGATCGCTGGATCGGCAGCCTGATCGCCCACGGCGAGGCGATCGATCCGACGATGAAGATGGCGATCACGATCGACGCGCCGATCGACGAGGTGTGGGACGTCGTCGCCGACCTCGAACGCCAGCCCCTGTGGATGGAGGAGATGAAGTCCGTTCGGCTGCGCTCGCCGGGGCCCGTCGGCGTCGGCAGCCGGGCCGAGGCCGACGTGCGGATCTTCATGGTCGGGGTCGTCGACGCGGTGGAGGTCGACCTCTACGATCCGCCGACGGACTTCGGCATCCGCCACGTCGGCACCTTCGCCGGCCAGGGCCGGATCAGGCTGGAGGAGATCGACGCCCGGCGAACGCTGGTCCGCTGGGACGAGCGCCTCGTGCCGCCGCTCTTCCCGCACCTGGGCCAGCTGCTCCAGAAGCCCGTCCTCGGCGGCATCTTCCAGGCCGACCTCGAGCGCCTGCGCGAGATCGTCGAGTCGCAGCACGCAGAGCTGGTCGCCGGCACCGGCGCCGACGCCGGCTGACGCGGGACGGCGGGCCGCACGCTGCGCGTCCACCTCGTCGACGCGACGTACGAGCTGTTCAGGGCGTACCACGCTCCGCGACCGGCGGTGCGCGGACGGGATGGGATGTTGCTGACGGCGGTGGCCGGGGTGGTCGGCACGCTGCTCGCGCTCCTGCGAGACGAGGGCGCGACGCACGTCGGCTGCGCCCACGATCGAGTGATCCGGTCGTTCCGCAACGACCTCTGGCCGGGCTACAAGACGGAGGCTGGCGTCCCCGCCGACCTCCTCGCCCAGTTCCCCGTCATGGAGGAGGCGATCACGGCGCTCGGGATTGCCCTCTGGCCGATGCTCGAGCTGGAGGCCGACGATGCCCTCGCCACCGCGGCTGCCCGTTTCGGCGCCGAGGCGGCCGTCGGCCAGGTCCTCGTCTGCACCCCCGACAAGGACCTGGCCCAGTGCGTCCGCGGCGAGCGCATCGTCCTGCGTGACCGCCGCCGGGACCTCGTCTACGACGACGCCGGCGTGCGCGCGAAGTGGGGCGTGGCGCCGACCGCTATCCCCGACTGGCTGGCGCTCGTCGGCGACGCCGCCGACGGCTTCCCGGGGATCCCCGGCTTCGGTGCCGTGACGGCCTCCGTGTGCCTGGCGGCCCTTGGCACGCTGGAGGGTGTCCGTGAGGCGCCGCCGGCCACGTGGCCAGCCACCGTTCGCGGCGCGCCTCGCCTGGCTGCAACGCTGCGCGAGCACTGGGCCGACGCGCTCCTCTTCCGCGACCTTGCCACGCTGCGTCTCGACGCCCTCGTCCCCGAGGAGACGGCGGAGGAGCTTCGCTGGCGCGGGACGGACCGCGCGACGTGGGAGGCCTTCTGCGATCGGTGGGGGCTGGCGGGACTTCGTCGGCGTCCGCACCGCTGGCGCGACGCCTGACGGCAGGAGGCGCGCTCCGCGGTCTCAGGGCTCGCGGAGCAGCTCCAGGAGGCTTGCGTGGTGGGCCGGCGGAGCGGCGAGGATCCCGAGTCCGTTCGTCGGTGCTGCCAGGTCGAACCACGGCCCACCCGCCATGTCGGTGACGGCGGCGCCGGCGCGCTCGGCGATCAGGCCGGCCGCCGCCACGTCCCACGCGGAGAGTCCCACGGTCTGGCTGTAAGCGTCGAGCCGGCCGTTCGCGACGTAGGCCAGGGCGAGCGCGGCTGAGCCGAGCTGGCGCGGGATCCGGATCGCCCGGCGCACGCGGCGGGTCCGGAGGGCGGGAGCGCGGCCGCCGACCGCGAGGCCCATCACGAAGTCGACGAGGCGCTCCTTCGTGGAGACCGCGATCGGCCGCCCCTCGAGCGTGGCCGGCCCATCCAGCGTGGCCGCGAACGTCTCGCGGCGGATCGGCTCGTGGACGACCCCGACGACCGGTCGGCCGCCCTCGACGAGCGCCAGGGCGACGCAGAAGAACGGAATCCCGTTGGCGTAGTTGATCGTGCCGTCGATCGGGTCGCACACCCAGGTCCGGTGGGCCGCCGAGGCGTCGCGGCCCGACTCCTCGCCGTAGAAGGCGTCGGCGCGGAAGCGCTTCGCGAGCTCGGCGCGGATCAGCGCCTCGGAGGCGTGATCCACCTCGGTCACGATGTCACGGACGCCCTTGTAGGCGACCGTCCGGGCGTCGTCCAGCCGCTCGACGAGGAGGATCCCGGCGCGCTCCGCGATGGCGATCGCGGCCGCGAGCTCGGCGGCCCAGACGCTCGCCGCCCCGCTGACCGGCTCGCCCGGGATCGTCCCCGCGCCTGGAGCGCTCGAGGATGCGGCCCTCTCGGCGCTCACCGCGAGCAATCCACGGTGAGTGGCCTCGTGGCGGTCCCCAGGCCGGCGACCGTCTCGTCGAACGTGACGGTCGCTCCGGGCCCTACCTCCGGCGTCGTGACGAAGGTCTCGACTGGCGGGTTGCCGAGGTAGGTCGGGTCCCAGACCCGGCAGGAGGCGTGGCCGCTCCGCGACCCGGAGTTCGTGACGACCAGGGTCAAGCGAAGGCCGCCGTCGACGGGCACGGCCGCCGGGACGGCGGCAGAGAACGGGCCGACGCCCCCGAGCAAGAGCAGTGCGGCGAGCCCCATGGCCACGACCGCGGCCGCGATGCCGGCGTAGACCGTGCCGTGCGCCTGGGACGCCGCGGGCTGCTTGAGGCCGGCCGGGTTGCACGAAGCGCAGAGCGACTGGCCGAGCGGGATCGGCGCGCCGCAGCGGAGGCAGGCATGAGTGGGCTCGGGTGTCGCCGGGCGGGATGCGCTCGAGCTCGTCACGAGAGTGGCGGCAGGGCGAGGAAGGCGACGCGGCTCATCGGAGGCGCATCTTCGCACGGGGCGCCGGCCAACGCCGGCCTGGGGCGCCGGCACGGTGCGGCGTTGGCTGGTCAGCGCCGGCTCACGCCGGCCTGGGGCGCCGGCACAGTGCGGCGTCGGCTGGTCAGCGCCGGCTCGCGGCCTCCACGAGGAGGTCCACGTCGGCCGTCGAGCGAGCCCCCACGATCGCCCCGTCGGCTCCCGCCGCCCGCCAGGCCGCCGCCGTGCCGGCCGGGTCCACGACCCACGGGCTGCCGACCAGCGTCTGGCCCTTCGAGAGCTCGAACGCGGGCAGCACCACCTGGTCGGCCCGTCGGCGGCCTGCGGCCGCCAGTGCTCCCAGGTAGGCCGGGAGCCGCCCCGCGAGGCGCCCCGCCGGAGTGGTCCAGCCGTCGCCGACGCGGGCGGCAAGCTCGATGCCCGTTCGCGCCTCCGCGCCCACGATGATCGGCGGAGCCGGCGAGGGAACGGGATGGGCGTCCGCCTCCCGGAGCGGATACCAGGTCCCGGGGCGCGTCACGGGCCCACCGCTCCAGAGTGCGCGCAGGACGCCGATCGCCTCCTCCAGTCGCGCCAGGCGCTCCGTCGCAGGCGGGAAGGGGATGCCGTACGCCGCGTGCTCTGCGGGGTGCCCTCCGATCCCGATCCCCAGCACGAGGCGGCCGGCCGTCGCCTCCTGGAACGTGGCCGCCATCCGCGCCAGGACTGCCGGGTGGCGGTTGGCGACATTCGCCACGAACGTCATCAGGCCGATCCGGCTCGTGTCGGCCCCGACGACCGCGAGCGTCGTCCACGCCTCGAGGACCGGGTCGCTGCGGACGCCCCGGCTCACGAAATGGTCCCACGCCGCCACGCCCGCGTAGCCGGCCTCCTCGAGCCGGAGTGCCTGCTCGCGCCACCAGGCGATCGAGACGCCGATCGTCCGAAGGCTCACGGTCACGGGGAACGACCCGCCCGCGTCCCGCCACGGGTGCGGCGCCATTATCGCCATGAGGCAGCCGTGGGGACGCATCCGCGACGTGAGCTGCCCGCCGGCCCGCGGTCGCGCGACCGCTCCATCCTCATCGGCTGACTCCTGGCGGGTGATGGTCCAACCAGTGTACGAGGCCGGTTGGCGGGTTTGCCCTTGCGCCGGGCCCGAGCCGCGCCGCTGGACCAGCGCTCCCCGGCGGCCGGCGGAGAGCCAGCCTCTGGACCTGGGCCCCCATCTCCCGGCGACCGGCGGGGAGCCACGCCGCCGGAGGCCGAGTAGTACGATCGCCGGCAGTGGCGCCAGCCCTCCGTGGCGAGTGGCGGATCGGATGCGGTGCGGGAGGCAAGTCGTGGGCGAGGAGTTCTTCGGCGAGGTCAGGGAGCCGATCCGCTTCGGCGGGATCGGGTCGACGGATCCCCTCACGTTCAAGGTCTACCAGCCCGACCGGCTCGTGCTCGGCAAGCGGATGGAGGACCACCTCCGGGTCGGAGTCTGCTTCTGGCATTCGTTCGCCTGGGCAGGGACCGACATGTTCGGCCTCGGGACCATGGACCGGCCCTGGATCAGCGAGACGATGGACGAGATGGACGCCGCCCGCCTGAAGATGGCGGCCGCCTTCGAGTTCTTCACCAAGCTCGGCGTCCCCTGGTACTGCTTCCACGATCGCGACGTCGCACCCGAGGGCGCGACGTTCGCCGAGTTCAAGCGAAACCTCGACGCGCTCGCCGATGACGCCGCCGGCTACCAGGAGCGCACGGGCGTCCGCCTCCTGTGGGGGACGGCCAACCTCTTCAGCCATCCGCGCTACCAGGCGGGCGCCTCGACGAACCCCGACCCGGCGGCCTTCGCCTACGCGGCCGCGCAGGTGAAGCACATGCTCGAGGTGACCAAGCGCCTCGGAGGCGCCAACTACGTGCTTTGGGGCGGCCGCGAGGGCTACGACACGCTCCTCAACACCGACCTCCGCCGCGAGGGCGCGCAGCTCGCCCGGTTCCTCCACCTCGTCGCCGAGCACAAGCACAAGATCGGCTTCAACGGCACCCTCCTGATCGAGCCCAAGCCGATGGAACCGACGAAGCACCAGTACGACTACGACACGACGACGGTCCACGGCTTCCTGGTCCGCAACGGCCTCGACGACGAGTTCCGGGTCAACATCGAGGCGAACCACGCGACCCTCGCCGGGCACTCGTTCCACCACGAGGTGGCCTACGCGATCGCCAACGGCATCTTCGGGAGCATCGACGCCAACCGCGGCGACCCGCAGAACGGCTGGGATACCGACCAGTTCCCGAACTCGGTCGAGGACCTGGCGATGCCGGTGTACGAGATCCTGAAGGCCGGCGGCTTCACGACCGGCGGCTTCAACTTCGACGCCAAGCTGCGTCGCCAGAGCTCCGCCCGGAGCGACCTCTTCCACGCCCATATCGGCGGCATGGACACCCTCGCCCGGGCGCTCCTGGTCGCCGCCGACATGCTGGAGAAGGGCACCCTGGCAGCCATGGTGGAGCAACGCTACGCGGGCTGGAGCGGCCTCCTGGGCACCTCCATCCTGTCGGGCGAGGCGTCGCTCGAGTCGCTGGCGGCAGCGGTAGAGTCGGGTGCCGTCGAGGCGCGACCCGTGTCCGGGCAGCAGGAGCTCTACGAGAACGTCGTCAACCGGCACATCTGGTCCGTCGGCGTCGAGGGCTGACCTCCATGGGTCACGTCCTCGGCCTCGACGCCTCGACCACCGCGGTCAAGGCGATCCTCGTCGACGAGTCCGGCACCGTCCGCGGCGTCGGCTCGTCGGCCTACGACCTGAGCGTTCCGCGACCCCTCTGGAGCGAGCAGGACCCGCACCTCTGGTGGGACGGGTCGGTGGCCGCCATCCGGTCCGTCCTCGCCTCGACCGGGGTGCTCGGGGGCGACGTGGTGGCGGTGGGTCTCACCGGCCAGATGCACGGCGCCGTCCTCCTCGACGCCGCCGACGAGGTGATCCGCCCCGCGATCCTGTGGAACGACCAGCGGACCGGCGCCGAGTGCGACCTCATCCGCGAGGCCGTCGGCGCCGAGCGCCTGGTGGCGATCACCGGCAACGACGCCCTCACCGGCTTCACCGCCCCGAAGCTCGTCTGGGTCCGCGACCACGAGCCGGACGCCTGGCGGCGCGTCGCGCACGTGCTGCTGCCCAAGGACTACGTCCGGCTTCGCCTGACCGGCGACCACGTGATGGACAAGGCCGACGGTTCCGGGACGATGCTCTTCGACCTTGCCGCCCGCGACTGGTCGCCGGAGGTGCTCGACGCCCTGGGGATCGACCCAGCCTGGATGCCGCCGACGCTCGAGGGCCCCGAGGTGACCGGGTTCGTCACCGCCGCGGCAGCCGCGGCCACCGGTCTGCGCGCCGGGACGCCCGTCGTCGCCGGGGGCGGCGACCAGGCCGCCAACGCCGTCGGGGTCGGGGCGGTCGAGCCGGGGGTCGTGGCGCTCTCGCTGGGAACCTCGGGCGTCATCTTCGCGACCACCGCCGCGCCCCTGTTCGAGGCTCGCGGCCGGGTCCACGCGTTCTGCCACGCCGTGCCCGGTCGCTGGCACATGATGTCCGTGATGCTCTCCGCGGCCGGGAGCCTGCGATGGTTCCGCGACGCGCTGGCCCCGGACGCGTCGTTCGACGACCTTGTCGGCGCCGCGGGCGAGGTCCCGGCGGGCAGCGCAGGGCTCCTCTTCCTCCCCTACCTCACCGGCGAGCGCTCGCCCCACCCGGATCCACTCGCCCGGGGAGCGTTCGTGGGCCTGACGCTGGCCCACGGGCGGCCGCACCTGACCCGGGCGGTGCTCGAGGGCGTGGCGTTCGGCCTGCGCGACGGCCTCGACCTGATGGTCGAGGCCGGCATGCCTGCCCCGAGCGTCATCCGGGCGTCGGGCGGCGGCACGGCCAGCCCGGTCTGGCGCCAGGTCCTGGCCGATGTCCTGGGGGCCGAGATCGCCACCGTGGACACGGCCGAGGGCGCGGCGTTCGGGGCAGCCCTCCTGGCCGCGGTCGGGGCGGGATGGTTCGGGAGCGTCGAGGCAGCCGCCGCATCGCTCGTGACGGCGACGCCGGTCGCGGCCCCGGGTCCGGACGCGGAGCGCTACGTGGAGGCGCACGCGCTCTACCGCTCGCTGTATCCCGCCCTCGCGCCCGCGTTCCACCGGATGTGAGACGGGGACGGGAAGGACCGTCCTCGTGCCGATGGGCCGTCGCGAAGGGCGATCCACCCGACCGCCCGCGCCGCCGGCTAACGCAGCTCGATGGAGGCCAGCTCCTTCTCGGTGACCTCGCCGGGCTTCTTGCCCAGGATGATCATGCCGAGGACGTCGTCGGCGGTGACGGCCTCCTTGGCGACGGTGTCGACGATCCTCCCGTGGTACATGACGCTGATCCGGTCGGACAGGTCGAACACGTCGTGGATGTCGTGGCTGATGAGGAAGATGCCGATGCCCTCGCCCTTGAGCTGCCGGATGAGGTCGCGCACCTGCGCGGTCTCGGCCGGGCCGAGGGCGGCCGTCGGCTCGTCCATGATCAGGATCCTGGCATTGAAGTAGACCGCCCGCGCGATGGCGACAGCCTGCCGCTGGCCGCCCGATAGGGACATCACCGGCATCTTGAACCGCGTGAAGTGTGGGTTCAGGCGGGCCATGACCTTGCGGGTCTCGGCCTCCATGGTCGAGTCGGAGAGGTTGCCGACCCTCGTGGTCTGCTCGCGCCCGAGGAACAGGTTGCCGGGTGCGTCGATGTTGTCCGCAAGGGCCAGGGTCTGGTAGATCGTCTCGATGTTGTAGGCCTTCGCATCGCGCGGGTTGGTGATGCTGACCGGCTCGCCGTTGATGGAGATCTCCCCCGAGTCGGCCGGGCGCGCACCGGACAGGACCCGCATCAGCGTTGACTTGCCCGCGCCGTTGCCGCCCACGAGGCCGACCACTTCCCCCGCGTAGAGGTCGATGGACACGTCGGACACCGCGTGGACACCACCGAACGCGACATTGATGCCGCGCATCTCGACGAGCGGCGTGCGCTCCGCCACGGTCACCCTCGTGCCTCCTTTCCGCTCACCGGGCGCGCCGGCGGTTGAACGAGTCGAAGCCGACGGCAAGGATCAGGACGATGCCGGCGACGACGTTCTGGCCGGGCGAGTTGACGCCCATGTAGCTAAGCCCGTAGGCGAGCGACTGCATGAAGAAGGCACCCAGGACGGCGCCCGGGATCGTGCCGATGCCGCCGGCGAACGAAGTTCCACCCACGACCGCGGCCGCGATGACGTACAGCTCGTAGCTCTGCCCGACGTCGAGCGTGGAGCCATTGAGCCGTGCCGCCGCGATGGCGGCCGCGACGGCGCACAGGATGCCCATCACGACGTAGGTCTTGAGGATCGTCCAGCGGGTGTTGATGCCGGCCAGCTCGGCGGCGTCCGGGTTGCCGCCGTACGCGTAGACGTATCGACCGAACCGGCGCCGGTTGGCCAGCCAGGTCATCACCAGGGTCACGCCGATGAGCAGCATGATCGGGAAGGGGTACCCGGTGGAGACATCCTTGCCGCCAGTGAGGCTCTTGGGCCAGAGGTTGCCGTTGGCAAACCACGACAGGCCCAGGATGGCCACGCAGCCGACGACGCCGATGAGGACCTCGGCCCACATCGGCCGGAGCGGGAACCCGAACCGCCGGCGTTGCCGGCGGCTGTTGGCCAGCAGCACGATGATCGCGATGCAGCCGACGATGCCCACCGCCCAGGTCAAGGTGCCCCCGATCGAGCCCGGCGCCCCACCGCCGATGAGCTGGAAGTTGGGGTCCAGGCCGGAGACCGCCGCGCCATTGGAGAGGTAGCAGACGGCCCCGCGGATCGACAGCAGCCCGGCCAGGGTCACGATGAAGGAGGGGACGCCGACGTAGGCGATGATGAACCCCTGCAGGGCGCCGATGGCTGCCCCGAGGCCCACGCCGACGGCCAGGGCGATGGCCCACCGGAACGGGAAGTCATCGCCGAGCCCGAGGATGTTGGGCAGCCAGTCGGTCATCAACAGGGCGTAGGTCATCGCGATGAGGCCGACGAGCGACCCGACCGACAGGTCGATGTTCCGGGACACGATCACCAGCACCATCCCGGTGGCGATGACCGCCACGCCCGTCGCCTGGACGGCGAGGGTGATCATGTTGATCGGCCGGATGAACGTCCCCCCGCTCGCGATCTGGAACGTGATCAGGATCAGGCCCAGGGCCACGAGCATGCCGAACAGGCGGAGATCGACCTCCGTCTGCGCGAGCAGACCACGGATCGTGGTCCGAGCGGGCGGCTCAGCCTGGCCCTGCACCGGTGCCGCGTCGGCGAGGTTCGTCACGCCGTCTCTCCTGGCCCTGGATTGAAGAGGCCCGCGTCCCGGGTTTCCCCGGGGACGCGGGCCTGGATGCCTACATCAACAGTTGAGGACTGCTACTTGCAGGCGGGCGGCGCCTTCGCGGGGTCGACGCCCTTGCACAGCTGCTCCTTGGTGATCTAGCCGGCCGTCGACGGCCTTCTGAAGGTCGGCCGCCAGGAGCGGCGTCGGCTGCAGGATGAAGGACGAGACGGTCGTCCCGTTCGGAGTCGTGAACGGCGTGGCGCTGAGCCCGGCCGCCGGCGCGATTCGCCGGGAGGATGCTGCCGCTCGGGAGCTTCACGTCAGCGATCTTGGAGCCGTTGCACAGCTGCAGCGCCGCGGCGCCCGCCGCCTTGCCCAGCTCGTTGGCGTTCTTCCAGACGTCGACGTACTGCTTGCCGAGGGCCACGTTGTTGAGGTTGGCGTCGTCGCCGTCCTGGCCGCTGAGCGGCGGGAAGCCGTAGCTCTTGGCCGTCAGGGCGCCGACGACGCCGAGCGCGGTGCTGTCGTTCTCCGCCAGGATGGCGTCGATCTTCTTGCCGTCCGCGATGGCCTTGTCGATGATCGCTTCCATGTTCGACTGGGCCTTCTCGGTCTTCCACGCGTCCGTGAACGTCCCGTTGGGCCCGTTCAGGATGGTGATGTCTTTGGAGGCGACCTTGGCCGCGAGGCCCGCCTTGTCCCAGCCCGCGGCAGGAACGTCTTGGCGTTCGCATCGCCCGGGTCGCCCGTGATCAGGACGTAGTTGCCCTTCGGGACCTTGTTGAGAATCGCCGCGGCCTCGGCCTGGCCGACGACGACGTTGTCGAACGTCATGTACAGGACGCTTGGATCCTCGATCAGGCGGTCATAGGCGATGACGGGGATACCCGCATCGGCCGCTGCCTTGAGCGCCGGCAGGATTGCCTTGTTGTCCTGGGCCAGGATGATCAGGACCTTGGCGCCCTTCGCGATCATCGTGTTGATGTCGGTGAGCTGCTGCTCGGTGTTCAGGTTGGCGTCGGCCCGAATATACGAACCGCCGCCGGCCTCGACCGTCTTCTGGATGCCGGGCTCGTCGTGGGCGGCCCAGCGCGGCTGCTGGAAGTTGTTCCAGGACACGCCGACGATGCAGCCGGAGGCCGCGGCCGACGCCGACGCCGCTGCGCGACGCCGAGGGTGCGGCGCTGGCCGCCACGCTCGGGGCTGCGCTGGCCGCGACGCTCGCGGCCGGGGTTGCGCTGGCTCCACTGCTACATGCAGCGAACACCACGGCGGCTGTTGCGATCAACGCCGCCACCTTGCGATTCACCATGGATGGATTCCTCCTGGCATTCCCCCGGTCCGCAACGCGGACCTGTGATGCGGCGCTAGGCTAACACCACGGTTCAAGTGGCGCGATCCCTTTCCCGCACGCAATCCGTGAAGTTGGGCTCGCCAACCGGCGGCCGTGCACGACCGACACACGTTTGGTGCCGCCGAAGCGGGATTACACTGGACGGTGGTCGTGCGCGCGCGCCGCCGATTTCGGTGATTCCGGCCCGCGGATGCCCGAGCCGGGTGCGGCCGCGGCGGCATCTCCGGCGCCTGAACCGGGGGCCGGGTGGCGACGTACCAGATGCGGCGTGCCGGGAGGAAGAATACGATGCCGATGCTCGACGAACGTGTCGCCCTGGTGACAGGAACGAGCGGCGGGATCGGGGAGGCCGTGTCGACCGTTCTCGGGGTCGCCTCGCGACCAGTCACCGAGACCTTCTAGGGGTAGGCACCATGGACACGCTCCGCTGGGGGATTCTCTCGTCGGCGAGCATCGCCAACGAGAAGGTCATCCCCGGCATCCGCCGGGCCCGCCGGTGCGAGATCGTGGCGATCGGGTCGCGGGACGCGGCCCGGGCGCGGACGGTCGCCCAGCGCCACGCCATCCCGCGCGTGCACGGGTCGTACGAGGCGCTGCTCGCCGACCCCGAGGTCGACGCCGTCTACGTGCCGCTGCCGAACCATCTCCACGCCGAGTGGACCCTGGCCGCGGCACGCGCCGGCAAGCACGTCCTGTGCGAGAAGCCGCTGACCCTCACGGCGGCCGAGGCGCAGCGCATGGTGGACGGCTGCCGGACCGCCGGGGTGATCCTGATGGAGGCGTTCATGTACCGCCTCCACCCCTCGTGGGTCGCCGTCGCCGAGCTCGTGGCGAGCGGTCGCATCGGGACGCTCGTCGCCGTCGACAGCTGGTTCTCGTATTTCAACGACGACGCCGCCAACATCCGCAACGTCGCCACCTTCGGGGGCGGCGCCATGTACGACATCGGCTGCTACTCCGTGAACCTCTCCAGGCTCCTCTTCGGCGCCGAGCCGATTGGCGTCCGGAGCGCCGTCGTCCGCGACCCGAAGAGCGGCGTCGACATCCTGACCAGCGCGATCCTCGAGTTCCCGGGCGGAAACGCCACCTTCACCTGCTCGACGCGCGCGGAGCCCGACCAGCGGGTCAGCGTGTACGGCTCGAACGGCCGGATCGAGGTCGGCATCCCGTTCAACATCCCGCCCGACAGGCCGACCGAGATCTTCGTGACCGCCGGCGGCGACCCGCCCGTGGCACCGGCGACCGAGACCATCACCTTCCCGCCGGCTGACCCGTACGCGGTCGAGGCGGAGACGTTCGCGGCCGCCGTCCTCGACGGCCGGCCGCTCCCGACGCCGCCGGAGGATGCCGTCGCCAACGTCCGGGTCATCGAGCGCGTGTTCGCGGCAGCCGACGGAGGCGAGGCATGACGCCAGAGGACGCCGCGGGAAGGGACCCGCAGTCGGTGAGCCCCGGCGCTGCCGAACCCGGCAGCGAGCCCGGTCGTCCCGCTCCTGACGCCGGGGGCAATGCCGGCGATTCCGACCCGACGGTCGCGAAGGCGAGTCGCCGGCGGGCACCGCTCATCGTGGCGCTCGTGGCCGTGCTCGGCGTGGTCCTCGTTGGCGGAGGCGCCCTCGTGGCGAATCGCCTCGCGACGCCTGTTGCCACCTGCCCGCCCGTGGCCACCCACCCCGAGTGGTCCGTGGCCCGCCGCTGGGACGAGGCCCTGCTCGACGCCATCCGGCGAGCGCTGCCGAACCCGCCCCTGCACGCCCGAAACCTGTTCCACCTCTCGGCGGCGATGTGGGACGCCTGGGCGGCCTACGACCCGAACGCCTCGGGCTACTTCGTCAAGGAGAAGCTGCAGGCCGGCGACGTCACCGCCGCCCGCGACGAGGCGATCAGCTACGCCGCCTATCGCCTCCTGACCGAGCGTTACCTCAAGTCCACCGGCGCGAGCGACTCGCTCTCCGAGTTCGACAACGTGATGGACGCCATGTGCTACCCGCTGAACGTGACCACGACGCAGGGCAGCTCGCCGGCCGCCCTCGGGAACCGGATCGCCGCCGCCGTCATCGCGTTCGGAAAGACCGACGGCTCCAACGAGGCCCTGGGGTACACCGACCCGACCTACAAGCCCGTCAACCCGCCCCTCGTGGTGGCCAAGCCGGGGGCGACCATGGTCGACCCGAACCGCTGGCAGCCACTCCAGATCGAGCACATGATCTCCCAGAACGGGATCCCGGTGACCAACGGGGTCCAGCAGGCGGTCGGGACCCAATGGGGCCACGTGGCGCCGTTCGCGATTCCCGCCGGCGGCGCGGCCGGGGTGCCAATCGATCCGGGGGCCCAGGCGCGTCTCGGCGACCCCGTCACCGACGCGGCCTTCAAGGAGCAGGTCATCGAGGTCATCCGCGACAGCAGCCTCCTCGACCCGACCGCTGGCGCGACGCTCAACATCTCGCCCGGCGCCCGCGGGAACAACGACCTGGCGACGAACGACGGGACCGGACATCCCCTCAATCCCGTCACCGGCCAGCCGTATCCGCCCGAGGTCGTGAACGAAGCCGACTTCGGGCGCGTGATGGCCGAGTTCTGGGCCGACGGCCCGAAGTCCGAGACGCCGCCCGGCCACTGGAACGTGCTGGCCAACCTGGCCTCCGACGAGCTCGGCACCAACCTCCGGATCGGCGGCACCGGGCCGGCCGTCGATCGGCTGCAGTGGGACGTCAAGCTCTACCTGGCGCTCAACGGCGCGGTCCACGACGCAGCGATCGCGGCCTGGGGCCTCAAGGGTTACTACGACGGCGTCCGCCCCATCTCGATGATCCGCTACATGGGCGGGCTCGGCCAGTCGAGCGACCCGACGCTCCCGGCGTACAACAAGGAGGGGCTGCCGCTCGTCCCGGGCCTGGTCGAACTGATCACCAAGGAAACGACCGCCCCCGGGCAGCGCCACGCCGCGCTCGCCGGTCACGAGGGCCAGGTCGCGATCTACACCTGGGCCGGCAACCCAGCGAACCCCAAGACGGAGATCGGCGGGGTCAAGTGGATCCTCGCCACGACCTGGGTGCCATACCAGTCGCCGAACTTCGTGACCCCGTCGTTCCCGAGCTACGCGTCCGGTCACAGCGCCTTCAGTCGCTCGGCGGCGGAGGTGCTGACCGCGTTCACCGGCAGCCAGTACTTCCCTGGCGGCGTCTCCGGCTACACGATCCCCGCCGGCTCGCTGAAGTTCGAGAAGGGCCCCACGACCGACATTCGCCTTGAATGGGCCACCTACTTCGACGCCTCGGACCAGGCCGGGCAGTCGCGCCTGTGGGGCGGCATCCACGTCCAGGCCGACGACTTCACGGGGCGCGAGCTCGGCTCGCAATGCGGCAAGGCCGCCTGGGCCCTGGCGCAGCGCTACTTCGACGGCAAGGTCAGCTAGTGAGGGTTGGCCGCGCCAAGCTCCGGTGCCCGATCCGTCCGCGCGGCTCATGAATCGACGACGAATCGCGCTCCTGGCCGGCTTCCTCGCCGTCGTGATCGTAGCCGGCGCCAGCGCCGGCTACGCCCTGACGCGCGGCGGCGGCACGACGCCCACGACGGCGCTGACGGCGCCACGCTTCGTCGAGGAGACGGCGACCGCGGGGATCCAGCACACCTACGCGGGCGAAGACGCGTTCGCGACCGGCGGCGGGGTGGCCGTGTTCGACTGCGACGGGAACGGGAAGCCGGACATCTACGTCGCGGGAGGGAGCAATCCGGCGGCGCTCTACCGGAACGACAGTCCGGTCGGGGAGGCGCTCCGGTTCACCCAGATCCCCGCCGCGGCGACCGACCTCACCGGGGTCCTGGGTGCCTATCCGATCGACATCGACGGTGACGGCATCATCGACCTTGTCGTTCTGCGAGCCGGTGAGTCGGAGCTCCTGCGCGGCCTCGGGGGCTGCCGGTTCGAGCGGGCCAACGAGCGCTGGGGATTCGACGGCGGGAACGCCGATAGCACCGCCTTCAGCGCGACGTGGGAGGGCGCCGCCCGGCTCCCGACCCTGGCCGTCGGGCGCTACCTGAAGCTCGACGCCTCCGGGGCACAGACCTTCGTCTGCGACACGAGCGAGATCGTGCGGCCGGACGCGTCCGGGGCCCGGTATGCGGGTCCCATCGCCCTGGCGCCCGGATACTGCGCGCTGTCGATGCTCTTCAGCGATTGGGATCGCTCGGGGCGCAGCGACCTGCGCGTCAGCAACGATCAGCACTACTACGACCAGGTCAACGGCGGGGAGCAGCTCTGGCGGGTCGCTCCGGGCGAAGCGCCGCGCCTGTACACCGACGCGGACGGCTGGGTCCAGGTCCAGGTCGAGGGGATGGGCATCGCGACCTACGACCTGACCGGCGACGGCTATCCCGAGGTCTTCCTCACCAGCCAGGCCGCGAACCGCCTCCAGACCCTCACCGTCGGACCCTCGCGCCCGACCTATCGCGACATCGGTCTCAAGTACGGGGTGAACGCCACCGTCCCATTCACCGGCGGGGACATCCTTCCGTCGACTGCCTGGCACCCCGAGTTCCAGGACGTCAACAACGACGGGTTCGTCGACCTCCTCATCACGAAGGGCAACATCGGCACGCAGCCCGACTACGCGGCGAAGGACCCGACGAACCTGCTGATCGGTCAGCCGGACGGGCCGTTCCACGAGGGCGCGGTCGCCGCGGGCATCGTCGAGTTCGATCGCAGCCGCGGCGCGGCTCTCGCCGACTTCAACCTCGACGGCCTCCTGGATCTCGTCGAGGTGGGATACGGGGCTCCCGTGCGAGTGTGGCGGAACGCCGGCGCCGGGACTGCCTCGGCGCCGGCGCCGATGGGCGGCTGGCTGGCGATCCGCCTCACCGGCAGCGGCCCGAACCGGGACGCGATCGGGAGCTGGATCGAGGTCAAGGTGGGCGAGACGACCCTCCGCCGCGAGGTGACGATCGGCGGGGGGCACGCCGGCGGCCAGCTCGGCTGGGTCCATTTCGGGCTCGGGCCGAGCAGCGAGGCGCAGGTCCGCGTCCAGTGGCCAAACGGCGAGATCGGGCCCTGGATGACCGTGACCGCCGACCAGTTCGTCGACCTCACCCAGGGCGCCGCGGAATCCCGCCCGTGGCAGCCGCCGGTCAACTGAGCCACAGGCCTGCCAGGTGGCACGAGCGCGTCTCGCCGAGGTCGAGCTCCCGGAATTCGGCATGCCCAGTGTCGAACCGCAGCTGCCGGCGTCGCTGTACCCGGCACGCCTGGCCCGGCTGCGCGAGCGGGCCGAGGCCCGCGGCTTCGACCGCGTCGTGGTCTACGCCGACCGCGAGCACAGCGCGTCGCTGGCCTACCTGACCGGCTTCGACCCGCGCTTCGAGGAGGCGATCCTCGTCGTGGCCCCGACGGGCGACCCCGCGATCCTCGTCGGCAACGAATGTCGCGGAATGGCCGCCGCGGCGCCGCTCCCGATGCGCACCCTGCTCTTCCAGGACCTGAGCCTGCCGGCCCAGCCCCGGGACCGTTCGCGAACCACTGGGCGATCTCATCCGCGACGAGGGGATCGGGCCGGGAGCCCGCGTCGGGGTCGTCGGCTGGAAGACCCACCCCCGCCCGACGATGCTCGACGCGCCGGCGTACCTCGTCGACGAGCTGCGCCAGGTCGTTGGTCCCTCGGGCGCGGTCGAGGATGCCACCGGGATCCTCATCGACGCGGCGGATGGCCTGCGCGTCGTCAACGAGGTGGAGCAGCTCGCCGCCTTCGAGCATGCCGCGTGCCAGGTCTCGCAGGGCGTCCGGAACCTGCTCGCCGGCCTCCGGCCCGGGATGACCGAGCGCGAAGCCGTCCGGCTGCTCCGCTGGAACGGCTCGCCCCTCTCGTGCCACCTGATGCTCTCCGCCGGCCCGCGGGCCGGGCTGGGCCTCCTGAGCCCGGGAGATCGGCCCATCGAGCGGGGAGATCCCTTCACGGTCGCCTTCGGGACCTGGGGGGCGCTCGTCTGCCGCGCCGGCTTCGTCGCGGAGGACGCCGACGAGCTGTCGCCGGGGATCGCCGACTACGTGGAGCGCCTCGTGAGCCCGTACTTCGAGGCGGTCGCCGAATGGTACGAGGCCCTCCACGTCGGCCAGACCGGCGGAACCCTGCAGGCGATCGTCGACCGGCACCTGGGCGATCCGTTCTTCGGGATCTTCCTGAACCCGGGCCACCAGATCCACCTCGACGAGTGGGTGAGCTCGCCGGTCACGGCGGGCTCGACGGTCGAGCTCCGCTCGGGAATGTACCTCCAGGCCGACATCATCCCGGCGACGGGGACGCCCTACTTCACCACGAACATCGAGGACGGCGTGGCATTGGCGGACGCCGGCCTGCGGGCAGAGCTGGCCACCAGCTACCCCGACGCCTGGGATCGGATCCAGGCCCGGCGGCGCTTCATGGGCGAAGCCCTGGGCATCGAGCTCCACCCGGACGTGCTGCCGTTCTCCAACCTCGCCGCCCTGCTTCCGCCGTTCCTCCTTCGTCCCGACCGCGCGATGACCCTCGCTCGGTAGTCGGAGGCAGGCACGGACCGGAACCGCCGCGTGCCTCGTCGCGCGCGCCGCGCCCGTCGCCCCGCGGCGTCCGTGCCTCGTCGCGCGCGCCGCCCGCCCGTCGCCCGGCGCCCCTACTTCGTCGCCCGATATTCCTTCAGCGCGGCGACCAGCTCCCGGCAGAAGGCCGGGATATCCTCCACCACCCGGCCCCAGACCAGGTTGGCGTCGCGAAACGCCGGCTGGTCGACCCACGTCGCGCCGGCGTTGACGAGGTCGTCGCGGATGCCCAGCGAGCCGGTGGCGCGCCCCCCGCTCACGATGCCGGCCGAGATCGCGATCAGCCCGCCGTGGCAGATGATCCCGATCGGCTTGCGCGCCCGGTGGATGGCGCCGACGAACTCCGTCACCGGGCGGTAGCGGCGGAGCTTGTCCGGCATCCAGCCGCCCGGGATCACCAGGCCGTCGTACTCGTCGGGGTCGAGCCCGGCCACCTCGACCTCCACCGGGACGGCCAGCCCGTTCTTGCCGTGCACCGTTGCGGGCGCCAGACCGGCCGACGTCACGCGGGCGCCGGCCTCGCGCAATCGCATCACCGTCACCCAGTATTCGAGGTCCTCGACACCCTCGCCGGCGAGGATCGCCACGTGCAGTCCATCGAGCTCCATCCAACCCTCCGTCCTGCCGGCCTGCCCGGCCGCCTCGAGGATACCGTGCCGCCGCCCTGTCGGCCGGCGTGCCGTACGATCCCGGGCATGAATGACGGCACCCCGTTCTCGGGCCAGATCCGCACGTTCCTCGTCGCTCCCCGGCGCTTCGCCACGCTGGCCACGAGCGGCCCGGACGGCACCCCGTGGCAGGCGGTGGTCTGGTATCGCCTCGACGCGGATGACCGGGTCACGATCAACAGCGCCCTGGGTCGCCGCTGGCCGGCCGATCTCCGTCGCGACCCGCGCTGCTCGCTGACGATCGTGGACCCGGGCGACTGGTACTCCTTCGTCACCCTCGAAGGGCGCGTGGTCGAGGTTGTCGACGACCAGGCGATCGCCCAGGCGGACATTGCCGACCTCGCCCGCGCCTACCACGCGGACGAGCCCGAAGAGGCCGAGGCGAGCATCGCCCGCTTCCGCGCGCAGAAGCGCGTGACGTTCCGGATCGCGATCGTCGCGGCCCACGACCACCTGGAGGACTGAGGTGGCGAGCACCGGCGTCACGCCTTCCGTCCGCTTCGGGGCCCAGCTGTGGAGCCAGGCGAGCGACTGGCCCCGCTTCCTGCGGGCCGCGCTCGCCGCCGAGGATGCGGGCTGGGACTCCGTCTGGACGTGGGATCACCTGCAGGCCATCTTCGGCCCGTGGGAGCAGCCCATTCTCGAAGGCTGGCTGGCGATGGGCGCGGTCGCGGCGCGGACGACCCGCGTCGGGGTCGGCCTGATGGTCGGCGCCAACACGTTCCGCAACCCCGGCCACACCGCCAAGCTGGCGGCCACGCTCGACCACGTCAGCGGCGGGCCGCGCGGTCCTCGGCATCGGCGGGGCCTGGTTCGAGCGCGAGCACGAGGCGTTCGGGATCGAGTTCGGGGCCAGCGTCGGCGAACGCCTCGACCGGCTCGACGAGGCGGCCGGCATCATGCGCCGCCTGCTGGACGGCGAGCGGTTCGACCACGCCGGCCGCTTCTACCATCTCACCAACGCGATGGCGAACCCGCGGCCGGTGCAGGAGCACCTGCCGATCCTGGTCGGCGGTGGCGGACCCCGCAAAACACTCCGCACCGTGGCGCGCTGGGCCGACGCCTGGAACACCAACGGCACCCTCGACGAGGTCGCCGCGCGCGACGCGATCCTCCGCGGGCACTGCGCGGACGTGGGCCGCGACCCGGCCACGATCGAGCGCACCGTCAGCTTCCCGGTCGTCATGCGCGACGATCCGGCAGCCGCCGAGCGGACGTTCCAGGAGCTCTGCGCCCACAACGGGACGCCCGACGCCGGCAACGTCCCCACCCTCCTCGGCCCGCCGGCGGCGGTGGCGGACGCGATCCGGCCCTACATCGAGCTCGGGTTCACGACCATCATCGTTCGATTGCCGGCGCCGTACGACGCCGAGACCATCGCCCGGATCGGCGAGGTCCGGGCGGCTCTCGCGACCGGGTAGGGAACGCCGGTGCCCCGAGTCGTGGCGCTCGCCGGCGGCGTCGGCGGGGCGAAGCTCGCGCAGGGACTGCAGCAGGTGCTGGACCCGGGGGAGCTGGCGGTCGTCGTCAACACGGCCGACGACGAGGAGTTCCATGGGCTGTTGGTGTGCCCCGACCACGACACGGTGTTGTACACGCTCGCCGGCCTCGCCGACCGCCTGCGCGGGTGGGGTCTTGCGGGCGAGACCTGGGCGGCGGCGGAGATGCTGGCACGCCTCGGCGAGCCGGCCTGGTTCCGCCTGGGAGACCAGGACCTTGCCCTCCACGTCCACCGGACGCGGCGGCTCCGCGAGGGCGCCCGCCTGACCGGGGTGAACCTGGCGATCCAGCAAGCCCTGGGGGTCCCGACGCCGATCCTGCCGATGGCCGACGAGCGGGTGCGGACGCGGGTCCGGACGCCGGACGGCTGGCTCGCCTTCCAGGACTACTTCGTCCGGCTGCGCCAGGAGCCGGACGTCCTCGAGGTGGCATTCGACGGGATCCAGGCGGCCCGGCCGACGCCGGAGGTGGCGGCGGCCATCGGCGCCGCCGAGATTCTCCTGATCTGCCCCTCGAACCCGTTCGTCTCGATCGCCCCGATCCTCGCGGTGCCCGGTCTGAGGGCCCTGATCGACGCCGCCCGCGCTCGGGGCGTGCACGTCGCGGCCGTCTCGCCGCTCGTCGGCGGGCGCGCCCTCAGGGGACCCGCGGACCGGATGGCTGCCTCGCTCGGCTTCGAGGCCAGCGCCACGGGCGTCGCCCGCCTCTACGCCGGGCTGGTGGACGCGCTGCTCATCGACGAGATGGACGCGGGCGAGGCCGGCGCGATCGCGGCACTGGGGATCAGGCCCGTCGTGGGCCCCACGGTCATGTCCGACGACGCGTCACGGGCAGCGCTGGCAGCCGTGGCGGTCGCGGCGGCCTGGAACGCGGGGTCCTGAAGGCCGGGTCGGGGTCGCCCGGGTCGAACGAGACGGCCCTGCCGGGCGGCGTCAGCAACACCTGGACCCCGGGGGCGTAGCGCCGGGCGAAGCGGGCAAACTCGAGGGGCGGGTCGGTCAGGCGACCCGGGACGACGCGCCCGAAGCCGAGCGGCCAGAGAGTTCCCCAGTGGATCGGGACCGCGTACCGCGGCAGCAGGAGTCGGAGCGCCTCCGCGGCGCGCCGGGGGTCCATGTGGCCCCGGCCGAGGCGCGGGCCCCAGCCCCAGACGGGGAGCATCGCGACGTCGAGGCCGGGCGCCAGGTCCGCCATCGCCGGGAAGACGTCGGTGTCGCCGGCGAAATAGACCTTGGTGGCGCCTTCCTCCACCACGAACCCGAGCGCCGGCGCCACGGGCCCCAGCGGCGGCCGCTTGCCGTCGTGGTCTGCGAAGGTCGCCGTGACCCGCACCCGACCCACGCCGAAGGTGTCACCCGGCCGGGCGCCCTCGACCCGGGTGAAGCCGTGATCGCGGAGAAGCGGCTCGCCGCCCGCAGGCATGATCACCCGCGTCTCGCGGCCGATCTGGACCAGCGACCGGATGTGCAGGTGATCCACGTGGAGGTGCGAGATCAGCACCGCGTCGAGGTGACTGTGCAGCCCGGGATCGAGCGCACTGCCCACCCGGCGAAGGACGAGGAGGCGCTCGAAGACCAGCGGGTCGGTGAGGATCCTGGTGCCCGCGATCTCGATGAGCATGGTGGCGTGGCCCAGGAACGTCAACGACGGGAGCGGATGAGGGGGCTCGGACGCCATCACGACGGGTACGGTACCCGACGCCGACGTCGGCTACGATCGGCGCATGCCGATCCGCCCGCCCACCCTCGATCACGTGGTGGCGATCGTCCCGGTCCGGGGGCTCGAGAGCTCGAAGGCGCGCCTTGGCGAGGCCCTCGACGCGGAGGAGCGGCAGGCGCTCGTGGTGCGCCTCCTGGCCCGCACCGTGGAGGCCGCCGCTGCCACGCCCGGGCTGGCCGAGATCGCCGTCGTGTCTCCCGACCCTTCGGTCCTCGCCCTCGCCGCCGCTCACGGCGCTGCCGGGGTGGCGCAGGACGGCGGCGGCCTCAACGAGGGCCTAGCCGAGGCCCGGGCCTGGGCCGAGCGCGCCGGCGCCGACGCCATCCTGGTCATCCCAGGCGACCTGCCCGCAGTCACCTCCGTCGAGCTGGCGCGCATCATCGGCGGGGCTCGCGCCCTGCTGGACGCCCAGGCCGCGTCCGGCGCGCCCGCCCGGGCGCTCGTCGCGCTCGTGCCGGATCGAGCCGGGTCGGGCACGAACCTCCTGCTCGTGACACCGCCCGGGGCGATCCCCTTCCGCTTCGGGGACGGGTCGCGGGCGGCCCACCTGGCGGGCGCGCGCGCAGCCCGGGCCGTCTATCTCGAGCTGGGCGGACCGCTCGAGCTCGACCTGGACACGCCCGACGACCTGCTTGCGGCCGAGGCCGCGGGTCTCGAAGGCCTTCGCGTGGAGCCGGCGTGAGCGCTCCCGGAGCCGGCGCGGACGAGCCAACGCCTCCCGCTCGCGGCCCGACGATCCCGGCCCCACGCCTGCTCGTCATGGCCCTCGCGTCGCTTCCCGAGGTGCGGCCCGGGGACGACCTCGCTGCCCTCCTCGCCGGCGCCCTCGATTCCACGCCCGGCGCCCTGCCCCTCGAGCCCGGTGACGTCCTGGTCGTGACCCAGAAGGTGGTCTCCAAGGCCGAGGGGGCACTGGTGGACCTGCGGGTCGTGGAACCTCGCCGGGAGGCGGTCGACTTCGCCGCCCGCTGGGAGCGCGACCCCCGCCAGGTCGAGGTGGTCCTTCGCGAGGCCGTGCGGGTTGTCCGGATGGCCAACGGGGTGATCATCGCCGAGACCCGCCACGGCTTCGTGATGGCCAACGCCGGGGTCGACGCGAGCAACGTGGGCCCGTCGAGCGGTGACGTCGTGCTCCTTCTCCCGGAAGATCCCGACGCGTCGGCCCGTCGGATCCGGGATGCCCTCGAGGCCCGCTTCGGGGTGGCGCCCGGCGTGGTCATCTCGGACAGCCTCGGCCGGCCATGGCGCTTCGGCATCGCCGACCTGGCGATCGGCGTCGCCGGCTTCGCACCCCTGGAGGACCTGCGGGGGACGCCCGACGCCGACGGCCGGGTCATGGCCGCCACGATACGGGCGGTGGCGGACGAGATCGCCTCCGCGGCTGAGCTGGTCCTGGGCAAGGCAGCCCGCCGGCCGGCAGCCCTGGTCCGGGGTGCGACCCCGCCGCCCGGCCATGGCTCGATTCGCGGCGACGTCCTGATGCCCCCGGAGCTCGACCTCTTCCGCTGAGCGGCGCACGGGACCTCGGCCGGCTGGCCGGGGCGGCCGTCTGGACGCCGAGCCGCGGCTACCGGTGTACGCTCGCTGTGCTGCCGAGACGCTCCTTCGAGGTTTTCCGCACCGTGAAGATCGGCCTCCAGGTCAATCGCTTCGACTTCCCGGGCGGCACGCCGGCCATCGGGCCGACCCTTGCCCGGATCGCCGCCTCGGCCGACGATGCGGGCTACGACTCGATCTGGGTGATGGACCATTTCTTCCAGATCCGGGGCCTCGGGCCCGCCGAGGACCCCATGCTCGAAGGCTGGACGGCCCTCGGATTCCTGGCCGCCCACACGCGGCGAGCCCGCCTCGGACTGATGGTCGGCGGCGTTCACTACCGATTGCCCGGGCTCTGGGTGAAGGCCGCCACCACCCTCGACGTCCTCTCCGGTGGGCGCGCATGGCTCGGGATCGGGGCGGCGTGGAACGAGGAGGAGAGCGGAGCGCTCGGCTTCCCGATGCCCCCGCTCGGAACCCGCTTCGAGATGCTCGAGGAGACGCTTCGAATCGCGCACGCGATGTGGGCCGGCGAGCGCGGCACACAGGAGGCGTTCGACGGGGCGCACTTCACGGCGGGACGCCTCCTCAACTCGCCCCAGGCCATCACGCGCCCGCGCATCCCGATCATGATCGGGGGCGGCGGCGAGCGGAAGACGCTCCGTCTCGTGGCCCGCTATGCCGACGGCACGAACGTCTTCGGGGGCCCGGACGTCCTGCACCGCAAGTTCGAGATCCTGCGGGCGCACTGCGATGACGTCGGTCGCGACTACGACGAGATCGAACGCTCGACGCTCCAGGCCGTGCGCCTGTCGGCGGATGGCGCGGCGGGGACCGAGACGCCGGGTGCCGCCGCCGAACGCTTCGCCGCCCTGGCGGCCGCCGGCGCCCAGCATGTCGTGATCGGGATCCGGAACGTCGAGCAACCCGGCGTGGACGACCTCGCGGCCCGGCTCGCAGACCTCGTCCATCAGATCTGAAGCGCGGCCTCGGCCCGCGCTGTTGGGGTCCTAGGACCCCAACGGGAAGGCATCCCCGTCTCGTGCTCGGTTGGATGACGACCGTACCCTCCCCGTACCACCGGGTCCCTCACGACGAACCCGCGTCGGGCGCACCCTTCCGGCATGTTGAAGGGCTTCTCGGCCCGGCCGCCGTGGGACCCACGGGCCCCGGCACTCGCCGTCCCCGCCAAGACGGCCGCCGGACGCCGCGGGCCGGCGCGCGAGGCCCGGCACGATGACGAGACGCCGTTGCCTGCCATCGACCCGCTCGAGTACGCCGAGGGCCAGCCGGACCCGGCCGTCGCGATCTCCCGCGCCCGCGCCGCCCTCGCCGGACTCGCGGACGGGCTCGCCCTCGACGACGGGCTGGCGCCCAGCATCCTCCTTGGAGTCCCCGACCGGCTCTCCGGGCCGGCCGCCACGGCCTTCCTCGCCGACCTGCGGCGGCGCCTCGACGGCCCCGCCCCGACTGCCGGGCCGTTTCCCTGGCACCGCGATCCATCTGAGCCGCGCAGATACGCCCGCCAGGGGCGCCGACCGCGCATCTCCTGGCGGCCCCGCGAGGCACGCCTGATGGGCAGGGACCCGACGGCGTACCTCGAGCGACTCCGCGACCCGATCGCGATCGTGGACACCCTGGAGCTCCTGGCCCGGCTCGAGACGAGCCGGGGTGCCGCCATCGCCGAGACCGCCGGCCACCTCCGGCGCGAAGCGATGCCCGCCATCGAGACAGAGCTCGCCTGGTGGATCCTGGGTTCGGACCCCTGGCGGGACACGTTCGGGCTCTGGTTGGCGACCGATCGGCCGCACGCGATGTCCGAGGTCCATTCGCTCCTTGTCGCCACGGCGGCGCGGTACGCCACCCTGGCCAGCCGGGTGGCGGGCGTCGTGTGCGGCAACGCCGCCCCGTTCGAGGGGATTCCGCTGGTCTCCGCCAGCGCCCAGCTCGCCCTCGGCCTGTGGACGCTCGGCCTCTACCCGTCCCTGGTTCCGGGAATCGTCGCCTTCGTCGCCGGCGAGCGCCGGCCCAACGGGAGCTGGGCCGACCCGGGCCAGCCCCCCGACGTGCTGACCACGCTCGCCGCGGCCGAGGTCATGAGCCGCCTCGACCCGGGCTTCGACCCGGCGCCGACCGCCAGCTACCTGGCACGCCTCCAGGAGCCCGCCGGCTGGTGGCGGGCCCTCGATCCGGAGGTCCCGTGGCTGACGTCCGCAGTCCTGGGCTGGCTCGAGCGGGCGGATCGGCCGTACCACGAGCGCTTCGCGTGGCCCGGCGTCCAGAAGTGGGACCGCGACCGGAAGACGAAGATCCCGACCTACACCTACTTCTCCGATGTCGCCCGCGTGATCGGGGGCGTCCCGGGCCTCCGCGACCGGCCGATGCCAATCCTCTTCTGCGATCTCGCCAGCTTCAAGGAGTTCAACAACCAGGAGGGCCAGCAACGCGGCGACGAGGTGCTGCGCCGCCTTCGCCGAGGCGCTCGGCACGATCCCCTGCGGGCGGGCGATCAGGGACGGTGGCGACGAGTTCATGGTCATGGGCGCTCCGGGCGATCCCGGCTTCCGCGACGCGGTCGAGGTGTTCCGCACGGCCTGGCCCGCGAGGCTGGCCGCCCGATTCGGGTCGGACGTCCCGCCCGTCGCACCCCGGATCCTGGTCAACACGGCGACGGGGGGGACGCTCGTGGCCGCCCGCGAACGCCTCGGCCGCGAGGTCGGACGGGTCAAGGAGCTCTTCCCCGAGCCCGGGCCCGAGGGCGTCGTCGTCGAGGTGGATTGAGCACGTCGACTGCCCTGGGGCAGGGCCGATCGGCCGGCAAGATACTCCCAGGGGGTATGGATCCCGTGCTAGGATAGGAGTCCGTTCCGCGCGCGCCCGCGGCTCAGCCCATCACGAGACGTCCTCCCCGATGACCGACCCCGCAACCCCCCTCGCCAGCTTCTCCATCGACTTCGGCACGGCCGCCGCCGGCGACGCGGCACCCCTCGCGGGCGCGCCCGCGACGTCCACGACGGACGGTCCGCACGAGACGAGCGTCCTGATCCTCGGGTCCGGCCCAGCCGGCCTGACCGCCGCGATCTACGCCGCGCGGGCGAACCTCCAGCCGATCGTCCTTGCCGGGCTACCAGCCCGGCGGCCAGCTGACGATCACGACCGACGTGGAGAACTATCCCGGCTTTCCCGACGGGATCCAGGGTCCCGAGCTGATGGCCCGCTTCCGCGAGCAGGCCGAGCGATTCGGGACCCGCGTCTTCGACGTGGAGGCCGACCGGGTCGACTTCTCCGAGCCGCCCGTTCCGGGCGTGGGCCGGAAGCGCCGAGTACCGCGGTCAGGCCATCATCGTCGCCACTGGCGCCTCCGCCATCTGGCTCGGGCTGCCCTCCGAGGAGCGCCTGCGTGGGCGCGGCGTCTCCGCCTGCGCCACCTGCGACGGCTTCTTCTTCCGTGACCGTGAGGTCGCCGTCGTCGGCGGCGGCGACACCGCCATCGAGGAGGCGCTGTACCTGACCCGCTTCGCGTCGAAGGTTCACCTCCTCCACCGGCGCGACGAGTTCCGGGCGAGCCGGATCATGCAGGCACGGGCCGAGGGCCACCCCCAGATCGAGATCCACCGCGGCGTGGTCGTCGACGAGGTCCTCGGCGACGAGGCGGTCACGGGCGTGCGGCTGCGCGAGTCGGTCGCGACGGGCGCCACGGAGCTGCTGCCAGTGGACGGCTTCTTCGTGGCCGTCGGCCACCGCCCGAACACGGCGCCCTTCGACGGCTGGCTGGAGAAGGACGAGGCCGGCTACCTGCTCGTCGAGCAGGAGACCCACTCGCGGATCGAGGGCGTCTTCATCGCCGGCGACGTCCACGACCACCGCTACCGACAGGCCGTCACGGCGGCCGGCGACGGCTGCCGGGCGGCGATCGACGCCGAGCGCTGGCTCGAGGAGCACGGCGTCGTCGAGGTCGCGGCCGCGACGGCCTGGTGACCGATCCCCGGCGACCGCGGCGGCGCCCGGTGGCGAGCGCGTGACCGGCCGGGGCGGCGCCGGCCGGCTGGCGCGCGGCTCGTTCGGGGCACGCGAGCCGGTCCCGGCGATTCCGCCCGAGCGCCGCCGGCGGACGATCACCAGGATCGTCGCCTTCTTCCGCCCCTACCGGATCCAGGTGGCGGTGGTCGTGACCGCTATCGTGGTGACCAGCCTCCTCGGGCTGGTGAACCCGATCATGCTCAAGCTCCTCACCGACCAGGTGATCATCGGCAAGGACTACCAGAACCTCTACCTCTATGTCGGCCTGATGATCGTCACTCCGATCGTCTCCGGGCTGATCGGGGTCGGGCAGAGCTACCTCAACAACATCATCGGCCAGAGCGTGATGCAGGACCTCCGCAACGCGCTCTACGCCCACCTCCAGCGGCTGCCGTTGCGCTTCTTCACGGAGACCCGGACCGGCGAGATCCAGAGCCGGCTGGCCAACGACGTCGGCGGCGTCCAGTCGGTCGTGACCGACACGGCGACCAGCGTGGCGGCCAACATCGCGGTCGTCACCTCGACGATCGTGGCCATGATCATCATCGACTGGCGGCTGACGCTCCTGTCGCTGGGGATGCTGCCGTTCTTCCTGTACCTGACTCAGCGCGTGGGCAGGGTTCGGCGCGACGTCTCGAGCGAGACCCAGAAGGCGCTCGCCGACATGACGGCGGTGACCGAGGAGACCCTCAGCGTCTCCGGGGTGCTGCTGACCAAGACCTTCGGCCAGCAGGCCGCGGCCACCGAGCGCTTCCACGACCCAGAACCGGCGCCTGGCCGGGCTGCAGGTCCGGCAGGCGATGGTCGGCCGCTGGTTCTTCATGATCATCGGGACGATCTTCAGCATCATCCCGGCCTTCGTGTACCTCCTGTCGGCACTCCTGGCGATGAACCACGACCCGTCGGCGCCGACCGCCGGTGACATCGTCGCCTTCACGACGCTGCAGAGCCGGCTCTTCTTCCCGATGGGTCAGCTCCTCAACGTCCAGGTCGAGATCGCCGGGTCGCTGGCGCTCTTCGACCGGATCTTCGAGTACCTCGACCTGGACCCGGAGATCGTGGACGCCCCGGACGCCGTGGCCCTCGTGCCGGCACGCATCAGAGGCCTGGTCCGATTCCGCCGGGTTTCGTTCCGCTATCCCGACGGCTCCCGTGCCGTCGCAGCGCGCCGCGGAGATGGTCGCGGTCCGGGGCCCGGCCGATCCCGCGGACGTGGCCGGCGGACCGACCCCGGTGCCCTCCGTGTCCGAGGAGCTGGCCACGATCGACGAGATGATGGCCGACGCCGCGGTGCCCGCCTTCGCCGAGGAGGTGATCGAGGCCGAGCTGCCCGAGACCCGGGCGACGACGGGGGGCGACGACGGGACGAGCGATGTCGGGACTCCCGTCGCGGCGCCGGGGCCGCGGCGCAGGAGACGGCCGGCACGACCGGCGTGGCCGCGGCTCGACCGTTCGCGCTCGAGGAGATCGACTTCGAGGCCGAGCCCGGCCAGCTGGTGGCGCTCGTCGGTCCCTCGGGATCGGGCAAGACGACCACGACCTACCTCGTCCCGCGGCTCTACGACGTCGACGAGGGCGCCGTCGAGATCGACGGGATCGACGTCCGCCGGATCGCGCTCGCGTCGCTCGGCATCGCCGTCGGTATCGTGACCCAGGAGACCTACCTCTTCCACGCCTCGATCCGCGACAACCTGCTCTACGCCCGCCCGCAGGCGACGGAGGCCGAGCTCGAGGCGGCAGCCCGCGCCGCCGCCATCCACGACCGCGTGATGGAGCTTCCGGACGGCTACGAGACGATCGTCGGCGAACGTGGCTACAAGCTCTCCGGCGGCGAGAAGCAGCGGATCGCGATCGCCCGTGTGCTCCTCAAGGACGCCCGGATCCTGATCCTCGACGAAGCCACGTCGGCACTCGACACGGTGTCCGAGCGGCTCATCCAGGGCGCCCTCGAGGGGCTCATGGAGGGCCGCACGACGATCGCCATCGCGCATCGCCTGTCGACGATCCTGCGTGCCGACCAGATCCTCGTCTACGAACGCGGGCGCATCGTCGAGCGCGGCCGTCACGACGAGCTGCTCAACAGGGACGGGCTCTACGCCAGCCTGTATCACCAGCAGTTCGAGGCGCCGCCGGCGGCCACCGAGGCTGCGCCGTCGGCCTGACCGTCGGCCGGCGGGCCGTTCTCCCCGGGCATGTTTGCATGACTATGCGTCGTCGTGTATCGTCATGCGTCATATGCATGATCGGTTGGTCCGGGACAGCCCGAGCCCCGGCGCCGCCGCATCGCGGCAGGCTGCCGGCGACCCCGTGTCCACCTTCGTGGCGGCCGGGTCGGCGGGGGACGTTCCGGCGCGCTCGGCGGGGGACGCCCCGGCGCGCCTGGCCGGGGACGCTCCGGCCCGCTCGGGGGTGGATGCTCCCTTGCGCTCGGGTGTGGCCCTCCCCCGTGGCCGTCGCGGCGACGGGGCCACGATCCGGGTCGCGATCGTGGGCGCCACGGGATACGTCGGCGCCGAGCTGGTTCGCCTCCTGTCCCGCCATCCGGCGGTCGAGATCGTCGGCCTGGTCGGCCGCGGCCGAAGCCACGAGCCCATCGGGGGCACCCACATCCACCTCGACCGGACCGGCCTTCACGTGGACGCCACCGTCCCGGACGCGGACGCGATCTTCCTGGCCCTGCCCCACGGCGCCGCGGCCGAGATCGTGCCCGGGCTCGTCGCCACGGGCGCCGCCGTCGTCGACCTGGGGCCCGACTTCCGACTCCGCTCGGCCGCGGACTATCCCCGCTGGTACGGTTTCGCGCACCCCCACCCCGACCTGCTCGGGAGGGCCGTGTACGGCCTGCCGGAGCTCCACCGCGACGACCTGGCCCGGCTGCGCGAGGCTGCGACCGCCATCGTCGGCGCGCCCGGCTGCTACCCCACCGCGACGCTGCTGGCCCTGGCGCCGCTCGCCCGCGAGGGGTTGATCGCCGACCTCGTGGTGGACGCGAAGTCCGGCGTGTCGGGCGCCGGTCGGGAGCCGAAGCAGGACCTCATGTTCGGCGAGGTCAACGAGAGCGTGAAGGCCTACGGGGTCGGCGGCCACCGGCACGTCGCCGAGATGGAGCAGGAGCTTGGCGCCCTCGAGCCGGCGGTCACGGCCCCGACCGCGGAGCCCCGTGAGAGCGCGTCCGCCGACGGCGCCCGGTCCGGCGTGCGCGGCATCGACTTCCTCCCCCACCTCGTCCCGATGACCCGCGGGATCCTGTCGGCCTGCCACGTGCGGCCGACCCGTCCCGTGACGCAGCGCGAGCTCGACGTCCTGTACGCCGAGGCATACGCGAACGAGCCCTTCGTCCACGTCGTCACGCAGCCACCGGCCACCAAGCACGTCCTGGGCAGCAACCACTGCCGGGTCCACGTGCGCGCCGACGAGCGAACCGGCCGGGTGCTCGCGATCGGGGTCATCGACAACCTCGTCAAGGGTGCGGCGGGCCAGGCGATCCAGGCCTTCAACCTCGTCCACGGGCTCCCGGAGACGACCGGCCTCGAGCAGCTGCCGCTGGCCCCGTAGGCACCGACGATGACGAGCAGGACGACGCCGGCGGCTGGCCGCCCCGAGGGCTCGCTTGACGACCTCGCGACGGCACTCCCGTCCGCGCTGCCCGACGTCGTGCGCGCCGCGGTCCTGCCGGTCGGGCTTCGCGGCCGGCGCCACGACGGCCGGGATCAAGACGAGCGGCCGTCCCGACCTGGCGCTCATCAAGGTCACCGGGGCGCCGGCGTCGGCGGCCGCGGTCTTCACCACGAACCAGGTGGCCGCCGCCCCGGTCCTGGCGTCCAGGACGAACCTCGCGATCACCCGACCGGCGGGCCGCGGCGATGCGCGCGACCACTTCGGGCGCGCCCAGGCGATCGTGGCGACGAGCGGCTCGGCCAACGCCGCGACGGGGCTCGCCGGCCTCGCCGACCAGGTCGCGATCGCCCAGGCCGTCGCGGTCCACCTGCGTGTCGACCCGCTCGAGGTGCTCAGCCTCTCGACCGGCGTGATCGGGACGAGGCTGCCGGTCGACAGGGTGGCAGCCGCGATCGCCGGCCTTGCGGCGGCCGGCCTCGCAGCGAGCGACGACGGGCTCGAGGCGGCCGCCGAGGCGCTCCGCACCACCGACACGCGGGCCAAGACTGCCAGCGCGAGCGTGACCCTGCCGGCGGCCGACGGGAGCCCGGTGGTCGTCACCGTGTCCGGCATCGCCAAGGGCGTCGGGATGATCCACCCGCGCATGGCCACGATGCTGGCCGTGATCCTCACCGACGCGGCGGTCAGCCCCGCGACGCTCCACGGCCTCCTGCGGGCGGCCACGGTGCGGACCTGGAACCAGCTCTCGGTCGACGGCGACACGAGCACGAACGACACGGTGTTCCTGCTCGCCTCGGGTGCCGCGTCCGCCGCGCCCGTCCGGCCGGACAGCAGCCGAGGCGGCACTGCTGGGCGCCGCCGATCGAAGCGGTCGCCCGCTCCCTCGCCCGATCCAGCAGGCCGCCGACGGCGAGGGTGCCACGACGCTCGTCACCTGCCAGGTGTCGGGCGCCCGCGACGACGTCGACGCGCGCGCGGTGGCGCGGGCGGTCATCTCGAGCAGCCTGGTCAAGGCCGCCGTTCACGGTCGCGATCCGAACTGGGGTCGGATCGCCGGCGCCGCCGGGAACGCCCGTCTGGGCGAGACGCGCCTGCTGGAGATGGCGGGCCTGGAGCACGCCGACGCCTGCGCGCGCGCCGGGGCTCCTGCCTTCGTCGATCCGGACCAGCTGCGGATCGCGATCGCGGGCCACCTCGTCTACGACGGGCCCGCCGGCGGCCCGGTCGCGCTCGAGCGCGCCGCCGTGCGGGCCTCGATGGATGCCCCGGAGATCCTCGTACGGCTCGACCTCGGTCTCGGCGCCGGCAGCGGCGAGGCCTTCGGGTGCGACCTGACCGAGCAGTACGTGATCGAGAACGCGGAGTACACGACGTGAGCGAGATCCTCGTCCTCAAGCTCGGCGGGACGACGCTCGCCGACCAGCAGCAGGTGCTCGCCGAGGTGGCGGTCGTCGCCCGCCGGCGCCCCGTCGTCATCGTCCACGGCGGCGGCAAGCGGATCACCGAATGGCTGGAACGGCTCGGCGTCCCGACCCGCTTCGAGGGCGGCCTCCGTGTCACCGACGCCCAGGCACTCGAGGTCGCGGCGGCGGTCCTGCGCGGCGTCGTCAACTCGCGAGCTCGTGGCCGCCCTACGCGACCTCGGGGTGGACGCCGTCGGACTGTCCGGCGTCGACGGCGGCCTGCTCGTCGCCGAGCGAGTGCCGGAGATGGGGCTGGTCGCCCATGTCGTCGGCATCCAGCGCGACCTCCTGGATGCGATCCTGGTCAGCGGCCAGGTGCCGGTCGTTGCGCCCCTGGCCCGCGACGAGGACGGGCATCGTGTGCAACGTCAACGCCGACGACGTCGCGGCGGGGCTCGCGGCCGGCCTCGGCGCCCGCCAGCTCGTCCTGATGACCGACGTCGACGGGATCCGCGGGCCGGACGGCACGAAGATCGCCACGCTCGGCGCGGCCGAGGCCGAGGCGCTCATCGCCGCTGGGTCCGTGGCGGGCGGGATGGTGCCCAAGATGCGGGCCGCCCTCGCCGGGATCACGGGTCCGGGCGCCGAGGCCGTCATCTGCGATGCGGCCGCGCCGGAAGCCCTCGCCCGGGCCCTGGCCGATCCGGCGTTCGGGACGCGGATCACGGCCGGGCGGGTCGCCGGGCCGGCGACGGCATGAGCGCGTGGACGGCGGCGGGAGGCACGCCATGACGGCCGGAGCCGGCGCGCCGCCTCGCACGGCGGCGCGCTCGGGCGAGGCAGTCCGCGTGGCACGCCGCAGGGCGATCGTCGACCTCGTCACGGCCCGCTCCATCTCCAGCCAGGACGAGCTGGCCGCGTTGCTCGGGGAGCGGGGCTTCACGGTGACGCAGGCGACCGTCAGCCGCGACATCGCCGACCTGGGGCTCGTGAAGGCACCGCGCGCGGGGCACCACGTGTACGTCACCCCACACGCGCTCGCCGGCGCCATCCCGCCCCCGGCAGACACGGCCGGCGTCCCGGGTGGCGCCCTCGACGGGCCGGATCCGGGCGAGGCGCGCCTGCGTCGGATCCTGGCCGACTACCCGGTCTCGATCGCGCGCAGCGGCCTGAGCCTGGTCCTCGTGTGTCGGCCGGGCGGCGCGTCGGCGATCGCCCAGGCCATCGACGAGTCGAGCCTGCACGACCAGGTTGGCACCCTCGCCGGCGACAACACCGTCCTCGTGCTGTTTGCCGACGAACCGGCGCTCGAGCGCTGGCGGGCACGCTTCGGCGCCGTCGCAGCGCGGGCGTCCGCCGGCCCGCCCGAGGCCGACCTCACCAGCGCGTACCCGTAGCCCAGATCGGAGGCATCGCCAGCCATGAACAAGGTCGTCCTCGCCTACTCCGGCGGACTCGACACCTCGGTCGCCGTCGCCTGGCTGCAAGGAACGCTACGACGTCGAGGTCGTAACACTTACGGTCGACGTCGGGGGCACCTCCCTCCGCGAAGGCGTCGAGCGGCGCGCCATGTCGGCCGGGGCGACACGGGCCTACGTCGTGGATGCCCGCGAGACGTTCGTCCGCGACTTCTGCTGGCCCGCGCTGCAGGCGAACGCGCTCTACCAGGGTGCCTATCCGCTGGCGACGGCCCTCGCCCGTCCGCTCATCGCCCAGCTCCTCGTCGAGGTGGCCCAGAAGGAGGGCGCCGACGCGGTCGCGCACGGCTGCGACCGGCAAGGGCAACGACCAGGTCCGCTTCGACGTCGCGGTCCATGCCCTGGATCCCGGCCTCGAGGTCATCGCCCCGCTGCGCGTCGGGATGGGCCTGACCCGCGACCAGGAGATCGACTACGCGATCGCCCGCGGGATCGAGATCCCGATCACCAAGGCGTCCCCGTACTCGATCGACGTCAACATGTGGGGAAGGTCCTGCGAGACCGGCGTGCTCGAGGACCCGTGGGTCGCCCCGCCTGCCGACGCCTTCGCCTGGACCGTCGACCCGGCCTCCGCCCCGCCCGCCGTCGAGATCGTGATCGGCTTCGAAGGCGGGATCCCCGTCTCGATCGACGGCGAGCGTGTCGGCCCCGTGGCCCTGGTCGAGCGCCTCGACGACCTGGGTGGCGAGCACGGGGTGGGCCGGATCGACCACATCGAGGATCGCCTGGTCGGGATCAAGAGCCGGGAGATCTACGAGACGCCCGCGGCCACCATCCTTCACGCGGCCCATCGGGCCCTCGAGGGGCTCGTCCTCTCCAAGGACACGCTCCGTTTCAACCGCCTCGTGGCCCACGAGATCGCCCAGCTCACCTACGACGGCCTCTGGTTCAGCGCCCTCCACCGTGACCTGCGGGGGTACGTCGCGAGCTGCGATCGAGCCGTGTCGGGCGAGGTCCGGGTCCGCCTCGACCACGGCTCCGCGACCGCCAACGGCCGGCGCTCCCCGCTCTCGCTGTACGACAAGAACCTGGCGACCTACGACGAGGGCGACGCCTTCGACCATGCCAGCGCGGTCGGCTTCATCGAGATCTTCGGGCTCCCGCTCCGCGTCGAGGCCGCCCGCCACGGCGCCGTCGGGGCTCATCACGGCGCCGCCTGGACGTGGACGGATCCCGCTCCTCGCCGACCTGCCGTCGACGGTGACCGACCGGGAGGGAACTGCAGTCGTCGGCTGACCGGACTCGGGGGGTGTCAGCAGACGCCCCCTGCACCCTCGTCCCCGGGCGATGGCGCGGGGTGCGAGCCCGTCCCCGGGCGCGAAGGCGCCGCACGCGCCACAATCGGCGGCGATGGCCAAGCGGCGCGACTCCACCCAGGCTGCGGGCGCGACGCCGGCTGACGTGCCGGCCGTCAAGCCGAAGCGGGTCTCGGGTGGGCGGGCCCTGCCGTCGACGCCAGCCATCCCGGCCGTGCGGTCGGAAGCGGAGGTGCCCGCCCCCGGCCCTCGCGCCGCGCCTGTCCGCTCGACGCCGTCCCGAACCCCGGTCGGCCCCGGGACCCGCGGCCGCAGCCTGCGCGAGCTGGCCTTCCTCCACGAGTTCGCGCAGCTCGCCACGCAGGCACGCGACTGGGACGAGCTCCTGCAGACCGTCGTCGACCGGACGCGCGAGGCGCTCCACGTCGAGGTCTGCTCGTTCTACCTCCTCGACCACGCCACGGACCGGCTCACGCTCGCCGCCACGAACGGCCTCGACGCAGAGCACATCGGGCGCGTGAGCCTGGCCCTCGGCGAGGGGATCACGGGCGCCGCGGCGGCCCTGAGGACGCCCGATCGAGGTGCCCGACGTGCGCCTCGACCCGCGCTTCAAGTACCTGCGCGGGTTCGACCTCGCCGGGCTCACCTCGATGCTGTCGGTGCCGCTGACCTGGAACGACATCGTGGTCGGCGTGCTCAACGTCCAGACCGTCGAGACGCGCCGCTTCACGTCCACGCGAGATCACCCTCCTGGTGACGATCGCGGCCCTGCTGGCCGGCATCGTCGAGAAGGGGCACCTCCAGCGCGAGCAGGAGCGCCAGCTCGAGACGCTCCAGCAGCTCGACGAGGCGCGGGCCGAGCTCCTTTCGCTCGTCACCCACGAGCTGCGGACGCCGCTCTCGGTCGTGCGCGCCTACGTCGACCTCCTGGCCGACGCGGCCGGGGGGATCAGCGAGGCGCCCGCCCGGGCCAGCACCGACGACTGGCGCAACGCCGCGATCGACCAGATCACCCGGCTCGACCGGCTGGTCGACTCGATCCTCGTGTCGGTGCGCGGTGAGGGGCTGACAGCCCTGGCCCGGATCCCCTTCGACGTGGGCGGCGCGGTGGGTGAGACGGTCGAGGTCCTGCGGCCGCTGCTCCGCAATCACCGGCTCCGCTGGGAGCACGCGGACGAGCCGCTGGTGGGCGTCGGCGACGAATCCCGCTTCCGGCAGGTGCTGGAGCTCCTGCTGGAGAACGAGGCGAAGTACGCTCCGCGGGGCTTGGGTGTCTCGATCGGCACGTGGGACCAGGTCGGCGAGGTCCGGGTCTACGTCACCGACGATGGGCCCGGGATCCCGATCGACGAGTGGGAGACCGTCTTCGAGGCCTTCGTGCGGAAGGCCCGCCAGCGGGGTCGCGGGTCGGGGATCGGCCTGTACGCTGCCCGTCGCCTGATGGACGCCATGGGCGGTCGCGTCTGGATCGAGGGCAACGGGTACGGAGGGAGCCGGTTCGTCGTGGCGCTCCCGGCGGCGAGCGAGGGATGAGGAGCGAAGCGGAGGTGCCAGCGCGATGACGATCTCCCAGGGCCCGACCGGGCTGCGGATCCTCGTGGTCGACGACGAGCCGGCCATGGTCGGCGCAGTGACCGCGCTCGTCGGGACCGCCGGCCACCAGGTCATCACGGCCTACGACGGCGACACTGCGCTCCGACGCTTCGAGGAGGAGGCGCCGGACCTCGTCCTCCTCGACCTGGCGATGCCCGGACGCGACGGCGTCGACGTCTGCCGGGAGATCCGCAAGACGAGCCGCACGCCGGTGATCGTGCTCACCGGCGAGACCGACGAGCTGGCCAAGGTCGAGGCGCTCGACGCCGGCGCCGACGACTACGTCACCAAGCCCTTCGGCAAGCAGGAGCTGCTGGCCCGCATCCGGGCGGTGATGCGCCGCCTCGAGGGCGGGGACGCGCCGGCCGGGGGCCTCCACGTCGGCTCGCTGGCGCTCGACACCGGACGCTACGAGGCGTCGGTCGACGGCACCCCGCTGGCGCTGACCCGGACCGAGTTCGCGCTCCTGGCCGCGCTCGCCGCCGCGCGCGGGCGGGTCGTGCCCCACGACCGGCTCCTGGCTGCGGGCTGGCCCAGCGACCCCGATCCCGATCCGCAGTGGCTGAAGCCTCACCTGGCGCGGCTGCGGGCCAAGCTCGAGGAGGCGGGCGCGCCGCTGCCGACCTCGGTCCGCGGCGTCGGCTACCGCCTGGAGGCATCCGCGGAGTAACGTCGGCGGGGGCTCCTCTCGTCCTCTCAGCCTGACAGGATGTGGCGTCGGCCTCATGGGATGCACGACAAAGCGAATCTACCGGGGCGCCCTGGACGAGGACAGGGCGGCCGACGTGAATGAGGGACTGGGCGGAACGAATGGAGCCGAGGCGATCGATCCGCGTTCCCCGGAAGGCCTGGCCGGTGGTCACCGTCGTCGTCCTGGGGGTCCTTCTTGCTGCCCAGAACTCGACGGTCCTCGTTCCGTTCATGGACTCCTACCAGGTGGTCAACCAGCGCACCGTCGCAGTGAGGGTCGGCGTCGCCCCGTGCAGCTGGACGCGAGTCACCGGCGTCGCGGAGACACCCACCGAGGTCCGGGTCAAGGTGGAGACCCTGCCGTGCCCCATTCCAGGGCCCGCCACCTCCGAGCTCGCCGTTCAGGAGCTGAAGGTCTCGCTCGCCGCTGACCTTGGCGCGCGCGCGCTGGAGGATGCGAACGGACAAGCGGTCCCGCTGCAGTAGTCGGGAGACGCACTGCCGGGGCCACTCAGCTTCGCCTTGACCGGGCCCTGTGGGGATGCTGGCGCAGGGATCGGCTCCCGAGTGGGCTCCCGCGTCGCCGCAACTCAGCGCGGGCCGAGCTCCCCGGCGATCGCGGCGATGTGGGCTGCCGTCGTGCCGCAGCAGCCGCCGACGATCGAGGCGCCGAGGTCGAGCGCCCGGCGGGCATAGGCCGCCGCGTCTGCCGGCGCCGCCGGATAGACGATCGACCCATCGCCGCTGACCGAAGGCCGGCCGGCATTCGCCTTGGCGACGAGCGGCAGGCCCGGCGCACCGGCGGCCAGACCCGGCAGCACCTCCAGGACCGCGTCGAAGCCGTCGCCGCAGTTGGCTCCCACGGCCGCGACCCCGAGCTCGGCGAGGGCCGCGCCGATCGCCTCCGGCCGGTCACCGAAGAGCGTCCGTCCTCGCTCGAACGTGAGCGTCGCGACGACCGGCAGGCCGGGCGCCGCCTCGCGGGCGCCCTCAACGGCCAGGCGGGCCTCGGCGAGGTCGGCCATCGTCTCCACCCAGAGGAGGTCCACGCCGGCGGAGGCCAGCGCGGCGGATATCTCCGCGAACGCGGCCCGCGCGGCCGTGGGCTCGAGGTCGCCGTACGGGGCCAGGAGGGCGCCGATCGGCCCGAGATCGCCGGCGACGAGCACGCTCGCCGGGACCGCGCCGCGGGCGATGCCGACTGCCGCCCTGCAGACTTCCGCCGTCCGGCCTGTCGGCGGGGCCGCCGGCGAGCCGCAGCGGGTTGGCCCCGAACGTCGCCGCCAGGATGATCTCCGCCCCCGCGGCGGCATGGCCGGCGTGGACGGCGCCGACGGCGGCGGCGCCGCCAGGTGACAGCAGCCACGCCTCCGGCAGGACCCCGGCAGGCATTCCCCGGGCGATGAGCGCGCTGCCCATCGCCCCGTCGGCGACCAGCGGACCGGCGCCGGGCGCGAGCAGGTTGCCGCCCGGCGCCGTCATCGCGACGCGCGGACGATCGCGGCCGCCTCCGTCGCCAGTCGCCGAACCTCGGCGAAGTCACCCCGCGCGAGAAGCTCGCCCCGCACGAGCCAGCTCCCGCCGCACGCCGTCACGTTCGGGAGGGCGAGGTAGGCGGCGAGATTGTGCGGGCCGATGCCACCAGTCGGGATGAAACGGACCCCGCCGAACGGCCCTCCGAGGGTCCGCAGGAAGGGCACACCGCCGGCGGACTCGGCCGGAAAGAACTTGACCGTGGACAGCCCTGCTTCGAGCGCCATCTGGACCTCGGTCGGCGTGCAGGCGCCGGGCACGACCGGGAGGCCGATCGCGAGGCATCGCTCCACCACGGCCCGCCCGAAGCCCGGGGAGACGACGAACGCGGCGCCGTTCGCCGCGGCCGCGTCCACCTGTTCGCCGGTCAGGACCGTCCCCGCGCCGACGAGCATCTCCGGGCGGGCCGACCTCATGGCGGCGATCGTCGCGGCCGCGGCCGGCGTCCGGAACGTGATCTCGGCACAGGGGATGCCGCCATCGCACAGGGCGTCTGCGAGGGGGGCGCCAACGCCGGCCTCGGACGCTTCGACGACGGGCACGATGGCGATCTCGCGGATGCGATCGAGGGCACTCACGGATGCCGCCTCCGGGGTCCTTGACGTGGCCACCTGCCGCCGACGCTACCACGGCTGGTAGTCGCGCGCGCGAACGGGCCGCCTCGTCCCATACATCCAGCCCGTGACGAACCCCCGCGATGCGCCGTTCAGGCCGGCGGCAGTGGCTCGACGAGCCAGAACGCGGCCCTGGCCGCCTGCCAGCCGGCGATGAGCGTGGCGGCCAGCCCGCTGCCCTCCGCGGCATGGGCGGCGAGAAGCGTTCGCACCTCCGCCTCTCGTTCGTCGGCGTCGGACCGGGAGTCGGATCCCACGCCCAGGGCCGGAAGCGCCGTGGCCCGGACGCTCGCGGCGTTGATCCGCATCGGCACGCGGCCGGCTGGGTCGTAGAGGTATGCCCGGCCACCGGTCATCCCGGCCCCGAAGTTGCGGCCCGTCGGCCCGAGGACCACCACGACGCCACCGGTCATGTATTCGCAGCCGTGGGCGCCGATTCCTTCCACAACTGCCTCGGCCCCGGAATTCCGGACCGCGAAGCGCATGCCGGCCCGGCCGACCAAGTGAAGCCGCCCGGCGGTGGCCCCGTAGAGGCAGGTGTTGCCCGCGATCGCCTCGCCCTCGGCCCGGAAGGCGGCCGTCGTCGGAGGCCGGACGACGACGGTGCCCCCAGAGAGGCCCTTGGCCACGTAGTCGTTGGCCACGCCACTGACCGCGACCCTGAGCCCCTCGGTCGCGAAGGCGCCAAGGCTCTGGCCTGCCGCACCGGTGGCGCGCACCTCGACGACGACAGCCATGCGGCCGGGATGGATTGACATCGCGTCGCGCCCGGCCCGATCACGGGCACGCTCGAGGTCGCCCGAGATCCGCGCGCCGACGGCGCGCTCGGCGGTGGTGAGCGCCGCTGACAGGACCACGGGCGCGGGAGCGTCACCGCCTGCGAGCACCGCCAGGGACGGCTCGAGGACGGCGGCCAGCCGGTCGTCGAGCCGGCTCGCCAGGGGCGCATCGGCCAGGCGGCCGAGCGTCCTGGGTGCGACTCTCCTCGCGGCCGGGAGTCGCCAGGCGGGCCCGCCCAGGAGCGGTGCCAGGTCGAGCGCCGCGTCGGGGTCAGCCACCAGGCGGTCGCTGCGCCCGATCGCCTGCGCCAGGCTCGTGAAGCCGAGCACGGCCAGCTCGCGCCGCACGTCCTCGGCGAGCGCCATGAAGAAGGCAACGACCTGCTCGGGCGTCCCGCTGAACTTCGCCCGAAGGTCCTCGCGCTGGGTCGCAATCCCGGTAGGGCAGGTGTCGAGATGGCACTGGCGCGCCATGTCGCAGCCGATGGCCACCAGGGCGGCCGTCCCGAAGCCGTATTCCTCGGCGCCCAGGAGCGCGGCCATCACGACGTCATGGCCGGACTGCAGGCCCCCGTCGGTGCGGAGCACGACCCGGTCGCGCAGCCCCTGCCGGACCAGGACCTGGTGGGCCTCCGCGAGGCCCAGCTCCCACGGCGCGCCGACCGACTTGATCGACGAGAGCGGGCTGGCGCCCGTCCCCCCGGCGTGCCCCGACACCAGGATGTAGTCCGCGTGCGCCTTGGCCACGCCCGCCGCGATGGTGCCGACACCCGCGGTGGCGACGAGCTTGACGCCGATCCGCGCGCTGGGGTTGACCGCCCGCAGGTCCGCGATGAGCTGGGCGAGGTCCTCGATCGAGTAGATGTCGTGATGCGGGGGCGGGCTGATGTAGGTCATGCCGACCTGCCCGCGGCGGAGGGCGGCGATCAGCGGCGTCGCCTTGCTGGCCGGGAGCTGGCCACCCTCCCCCGGCTTGCTGCCCTGCGCCATCTTGATCTCGAGCTGCTCGGCTCGCGCCAGGTAGCGCGCGGTCACCCCGAAGCGCGCGGAGGCGACCTGCTTGATCGCCGATTCGGCGGTCTCACCGGCACCGTCCGGCACGTAACCAGCCGGATCCTCGCCGCCTTCGCCCGAGTTCGACGCAGCCCCCAGGCGACGCATGCCGACGGCTAGGGCCCGATGAGCCTCCGGGGACAGGGCTCCGAGGCTCATCGCGGAGGAGACGAAGCGGCCCACGATCTCCTCGGCCGGCTCGACCGCCGCCAGCGGCATGGAGCGTGGCCGTCGAACCGCGAGGAGGTCGCGGACCATGGCCGGCTCGGCGCGGGAGACGGCGGCACGGTACGGAGCCAGCCGCTCCTCGATCGCCGACTCGAGGGCGGCCGGGTTGAGGGCCGCGCCCGGTCCGACACCGGGCGGATGCCCCGCTGCCAGCGCCTGCGTCGCCCTCACCACTGCCGGAGCGAAGGCATGGAGCTCGCCGTCGGCGCGGTAGCGTGCGAAGCCCGGGTCACGCAGGGGCGGCGGCGCCGCTGCGATTGGGACCTCCCCGTGGGCCGCCGCTACCCGCGCCTCGAGCCCCTCACCGTGAGCCGCGGCGTGGCGCGCGAGCATCTCGAGACCGAGACGGTCGAAGCCCGCCGACCCGGCCGTGCGCGGCGCGGCCGGGAAGCAGCGGGTGGCCACCTCTCCCGCCAGCCCGAGCACGTCGAACAGCTGCCCTCCGCGGTACGACGACAGCGTGCTGATGCCCATCCGGGCCAGCACCTTGCGAAGTCCGTGCTCGAGCGCATCGAGGAGATTTGCCTCCGCCTGCTCCGGCCGCAGCTCCTCCTGGCCACGCGAGCCGGCGATCTCGTGGGCCACCTCGATCGCGTGCCACGGATGGACGGCGTCTGCGCCGGCGGCAAGCAGCATCGAGACGGCGTGGACGTCGAAGGCGTCCCCGGCCTCGACGAGGATGTCGCAGGCATCGCGGCTGCCGGCATCGACGAGCGCCGCATTGACGGCTCCCACCGCAAGGAGGCTCGGGACGGGGACGCGGCTCGGACCGGCAGCGCGATCGTCGATGACGAGCAGGTCGGCGCCCCGGTCGCGGGCTCGTCCCGCCTCCAGCACGAGCCGGTCGAGCGCGGACCGCAGGCCGCCCGGACCATCCGCCGACGGGAACGAGGCGTCGAGGCGCACCACGTGCCACGGTGCGTCCCCGGACGGGACCCGCCTTTCGAGGTCGAGAAGCGCGTCACGGCGCTCACGCCCGACGATCGGCGACGGGAGCCGGACACAGCGAGGGGCCCCCGTCCGGGCGGGGTCGAGGAGCCGCGGCCGCGGGCCGACAGGCACCTCGAGGCTCATCACGACGCGCTCGCGCTCCGGGTCGACCGGCGGGTTCGTCACCTGGGCGAACGCCTGGCGCAGGTATCCGGCGACGGGCCGTGGACGGCGGGCAAGGACCGCGAGCGGCGTGTCGTCGCCCATGCTCCAGCTCGGCTCGCGGCCCGCGGTGACCATCGCCCGGACCGTCACGCGGAGCTGCTCCGCGTCCAGCCCGAAGAGGATCTGGCGGCGGCGCGAGGAATCCGGATCGCTCCCCGGAGCTACGCTCGCGCCAGCCGTGCCATGGCCTCGCAATCTGTCGCCGAGGTCGGTCACCGCGGCGGCGCCGTGCGGTTGACCGGGCCGTCCCACGACGGTCGCCAGGGCTCGAGGCGGCTCGCCGGCCGGCGTTGCCGCGATCGCCTCCCGCTTGGCGGCCGGATCCTCGAGGACCCGGCCGGCAACCACGTCGACGACCAGCAGCTCGCCGGGGCCCAGCCGCCCACGGCGGACCACGTCGCCGGCCGGCGCCGGCAGCATCCCGGCTTCCGAGCCGCACACCACCAGCCCATCACGCCGGACCTCGAAGGCCGCCGGGCGCAGGCCGTTGCGATCGAGAACGCAGCCGACTCGGCGGCCATCGGCGAAGACGAGGGCGGCGGGCCCGTCCCACGGCTCGACCCTCGCGACGGAGGCAGCCTGCCAGGCCGCGAGCCCGGGCACGGGCTCGTCGCGCAGCTCGAGCGCCTCGGGCATCAGCGCCATCACGGCCGCGTCGATCCGCCATCCCGCGGCAAGCAGGAGCTCGAGAGCCTCGTCGAGCGACGTCGAGTCGGAGCCGGACGGATCCAGCACGGGCCGGCCCGCTCGCGCCAGGGCGCCGAGCTGGCGGCCCAGCCGGCCACCTCCAAGACGTGCGGCCCGGCCGCGCATCGCTTCTCGATTGCCGCGCAGCGTGTTGATCTCGCCGTTGTGGGCCACCAGTCGGAACGGCTGGGCGAGGGCCCACGAGGGATGGGTGTTCGTCGAGTAGCGCTGGTGGAACGTCGCGAAGGGCACCCCGAAGGGGCCGCGCCCGACGGACGCGCCGGCGCCCGCTCCTGGCCCGGTCCCGAGGTCGGCGTAGAAGCGGCCCAGCTCGGCACCCACGAAGAGGCCCTTGTAGACGAGCATGCTGGCCGACAGCGACGCGACATGGAAGGCGTCGAGGCCAGGGAGCGCGGCCGCCGCCGCCTCCGCGGTCCGGCGCGCCAGCAGGAGGGCTCGCTCGAAGCGCCGCGCGCCCATGCCCGGAGCCCGGGCCACCAGCACGTGCTCGATACGGGGCATCGAGCCGGCCGCCTCCGGGCCGAGGGCCGATGGATCGACGGGGACGCGGCGCCAGCCGAGCACGGCGAGTCCCTCGACCTGCGCGGCCTCCCGGACGAGCCTGCGCGCTGCCTCGGCGGCCGGTGGGTCGGGCGGCAGGAAGACCGCCCCGACGGCGAGCCGGGAGGGCTCGACGTGCGACGCGCCGGCCTCGGCTGCGATCCGCGCGACGACTTCCCGGACGAGCGGGATCGCCAGGCCCGCCCCGTCGCCGGTGAGGGCGTCGGCCGCGATCGCTCCGCGGTGGGTGAGGGCGGCCAGTGCCTCGAGGGCCAGGGGCACGATGCGCGCCGAGCGCCGCGCGCCGGGGGCCGTCTCGGCCACGAACCCGACGCCGCACGCGTCGTGCTCGAAGCGAGCGTCGTAGAGAGGCGCCGAGAGGATCGAGGGCATCGCTGCCGGGCTGGGTCGCGGTCGATCCATCGAGCGGCCTCCGTGCGCTGGCCGGCCCCCACGACACGCGGGAGGCCGACCGTACCAAGCCGTTCGGCGACGGTCAGTGGCGGCACGGCACGCCGCGGTTCGGATCGGGTGGCGCTCCGGTTGCGGTTTGCGCACGAGCCCGGGCTTGCGCACAGGGCGGTGCGTGCGCCGCGCGCGATCGCCGGGGGGCCGCTGCCGCCCCCCATGGCGTTGTCCCGACCGAACCCGACGGCGGCGAGCGCCGTAGCATCCGCGGGGTGAGCGCCCGTGCAACGGCCCGCCTCCGAATCCTCGTCGCCGCCCCGTCGCCCGCCGACGTGGGCTCGGTCGCGAGCATCCTCGGGGCGGCCGGCCACGAGGTCGTGACCGCCTACCGCACGGACACGGCGATCGCCCGGCTCGTGGCCGATCGACCGAACGCGCTGATCGTGGATCCCGCGATCGGCGGCGCAGCCAGGATCGACGTGATCGGGCGCCTGGGCGGGTACACGGACGCCCCGCTCCTTGTCCTCGCCGACCTGGTCGACGAGGCCGTGGTGGTGGCCGCGCTCGATGCCGGCGCAGTCGACGTCGTGGGGCGGCCGATCCGGCCGCTCGAGCTGCTCGCCCGGGTCGCCGCCGCGGTCCGCCGCGACCAGCGCGGGCCCTCGGAACCGGGTGATCTGCCGGACGGGCTGCGCGTCGGCGTCGCTCGCCGCGAGGTGTCGGTCGCCGGTCGGCCGGTCCCCTTGACGCCGATCGAATTCGACCTGCTGGCCGCCCTGGCAGCGCGGCGGGGAGCCGTCGTCGACCACCGGCTGCTCGTCCGGGCCGCCTGGAGCCTCGCATCCGACGTGGACGTCGAGACGCTGCGGACCCATCTCGCGCGCCTCAACGCCAAGCTGATCGAGGCCGGGCACCCCGGCCTGCGCAACGTGCGCTCGCGCGGCTACGCACTCCGCGTCGAGGGTTCGGGGGCTGCCGGGGGATAGTCGCGCGCCCGCCATGTCGCTCGGGCCGCCCGGCGGGTCCCGCGTGCCGTCCAGGGGAAGCACCGCGCCGCCTGGCCGGCGATCCGCGGACGCCTATCGCGCCCCGACGGCGGCGCGCCGAGCGTCCGCCAGGCCTGGTACGCAACCTCGCGGCGGACCGAGAGGTCGAGGCCTCCGATCTGGTCCGCCTCTGTGACCCTGACCTTGAACACGTGGTCGACGACCTCCAGGATCGCGAAGGTCATCGGCGCGGCCGCGGCGGACCGGCGACAGGTGGCGCGAAGGCTGCGAACCGGCGCGCCCCCCGGATCGGCCACAATGGGCCCATGAGTAATGCCCGTCCCGCCTCCGACCGGACCTCCGTGCACGCTGGCGAGGCGCACCCGACCCGGGTCGCCGTCGTCGGCACAGGTGCCGTCGGGTCGACCTTCGCATTCAGCCTCCTGCTCTCGGGCGTGGCCGCCGAGATCGTCCTCATCGACGCCAACGCGCGCAAGGCCGAGGGCGAGGCGATGGACCTGATGCACGCCGTGCCATTCGCCCGCACGGCCCGCGTCTGGGCCGGATCGATCGAGGACTGTGCGGGCGCCGCGATCACCGTGATCTCGGCGGGCGCGGCCCAGAAGCCCGGCGAGTCGCGCCTCGACCTAGTGCGCAAGAACGCGGCGATCTTCGGGGAGATCGTCCCCGCGGTCGCGGGCGCGAACCCCGACGGCATCGTCCTCGTCGCCACCAACCCGGTGGACGTCCTGACCTACCTGACCTACCGGATCTCGGGGCTCCCGTCGTCACGAGTCATCGGGTCCGGGACGATCCTGGACACGGCCCGCTTCCGGGCCATGCTGGCCGACCACTACGGCGTCGATCCGCGCTCGGTCCACGCCTGGATCGCCGGCGAGCACGGCGACACGGAGGTCCCGCTCTGGTCGCTCGCGAACATCGCCGGCATGCCGCTGGCCGACTTCGCATCGGCGAACGGCCTGGGCCACGACCCGGCGAGCCTGCAGGGGATCTTCGAGGCGACGCGCGACGCCGCCTACCAGATCATCGAGCGCAAGGGCGCCACCTACTACGCCGTGGCGGCGGGGCTGATGCGGATCGTCGAGGCGATCCTCCGCGACCAGTCGACGGTGCTCTCCGTCAGCTCGCTCATCAGCGACTACTACGGGATCGACGATGTCTACCTTTCGGTGCCGGCCGTTGTCGGCCGGGGCGGCGTCGAGCGCCCGTTGCGGCTGGCCCTCTCGGCCGAGGAGGCGTCGGGGTTGCGCCGCTCCGCGGACCTCCTGCGCGAGACGATCGCCTCCCTTGGCCTCGACGCGGCCTGACGACGCTCCGCAGGAGCTGGCGCCCACCATTCCCGTGTGAGCGCCGGCCTGGCGCACCGGATCAGGACGAGCCGGAGCCGCTCCGCGACTGGACCGCCTTGGCCACGATCGAGGCGCCCAGGACGATCACGGCCAGGGGCCAGATCATGTCCCAGTTGAGCTCGGGCAGGTCGAATCCGAACGTGTTCGTCAACAGGTAGTAGCCGCCGATCAGCAGCAGGGCGACGCCGAACAGCAGGGCGCCGATGTCCACCGTGCGGCTTCTGACATGCATTGGAAATCCCTCCGAGCCAACCCGCCCTGCCGACCGTCGTTGGCACCGAACGGGCGTCCGCTGAGCGTCGCGCGCCGGCGGCCGGCGGGCCAGTGCCGTTGGTCGCGTCCACGAGCGTTGCCGACGAAGCCGCGGTCCCGGTCGTGAGAGCCGGCGGCCGTCGGCCGTCATGGCTGCGCCGACGGGAGCTCCGCCAGGGCCGCGAGCGCGCGACGTCAGCCCGCGCCGAGCCGCTCCCGTGCCCGCGCGAGGGCGGTCGCGACGCGCGCGGGCGCGGTGCCCCCGTCGACGTCGCACGATGCAAGGGCCGCCTCGAGCGTCGACGCGGCACGCAGTCTCGGACCCGATCGCCGGGTCACCGGCGAGGGCGCCGGCAATCGGGATCGGGCGCCTCGGCCAGCGCCGCAGCGACGACGGCATCGGGCAGCTCGTCGAGCCGTCGCTCCTCGCGCTCAGCATCTGCCACGAGCCGACCCACCACATGGTGCGCAACGCGGAACGGGACGCCGCGCCGCACCAGGGCGTCGGCCACCGCCGTCGCGGTGATGTATCCCTCCTCGGCGGCCCGCCGCATCGCGCCGCGATCCACCGCCAGGGTCTCGAGCATCCCGGCCATCACCTCGAGCGACGCCTCGAGGGTCGCGCAGGCCTCGAAGAGGGGTGGCTTGTCCTCCTGCAGGTCGCGCTGGTAGGCAAGCGGCAGGCCCTTCAGCAGCGCGAGGAACCCCGCGAGGGTGCCGACCAGCCGTGCAGCGCGGCCCCGTACCAGCTCCGCAGGATCGGGGTTCTTCTTGTTGGGCATCATCGACGAGCCCGTCGAGAAGGCGTCGGCCGCGCGGACGAAGCCGAAGCGCGGGTTCGACCACCACGTGATCTCCTCGGCAAGCCGCGAGAGGTGGACCATCGCGAGGGCGCAGGCGAACAGCAGCTCTGCCACGAAGTCGCGGTCGGAGACGGCGTCGAGCGAGTTCGCCGTCACGCCGTCGAAGCCGAGCTCGGAGGCCGTCGCGACGCGATCCAGCGGGAAGCCGGCACCGGCGAGGGCGCCCGACCCGAGCGGGCTCACGTTCGCCCGCCGTCGGGCGTCGGCGAGGCGGCCCCTGTCGCGCTCGAGCATCTCGACGTACGCCAGGAGGTGGTGGGCCAGCAGCACCGGCTGAGCCGGCTGGAGATGTGTGCTCCCGGGGAGGATGGCGTCGCCCTCACGATCGGCCAGGCCGACGAGGGCCCGCTCCATCGCCACCATCGCGGCGTCGAGGCCGTCGATCGTCCGGCGGGTCCACAGGCGGAGGTCGGTCGCGACCTGGTCGTTGCGGGAGCGCCCGGTATGGAGCTTTCCGGCAACGGTCCCGATCCGCGCCGAAAGCGCCTCCTCGAGGTTCATGTGGACGTCCTCGAGGGCCGGATCCCAGGCCAGGGTTCCGGCCGCCACGTCGAGACGCAGGCCCGCGAGACCTTCGAGGAGCACGGCGACCTCGTCCGGCGCCAGGAGCCCGGCGCGGCCGAGCCCCCGGACATGAGCCGCGGAGCCGGCCAGGTCGTCGAGGGCGAGCGCGCGGTCGACGTCCACCGAGCGCGTGAAGTCGGCCGTGCGCGTGTCCGTGGAGCCCTCGAACCGCCCGCCCCAGAGCCGCATCGTGCCTCCCGCCATCTCCGCCGTCGCCGGCAGGTCCTCGCGTGCCGTCGCCGGCCCGGGCGCCGCGCGAGCCGCTGGAGCCGCTACGCGGGTGTCCCCACGAATGGTAACGGCCGCTCGAAGTCCTCTTCGCGTGCCACCTCCGCGCCGGTCCCCGGAAAGACCGCGAAGGCCAGGAGGCCGGCGATCACGGCCAGCACCGTCGCGATCGCGAAGACGGCGAACGCCCCGAAGGCGCCGTAGAGCAGGCCCCCGAAGACGTTGGCGATGATCGCGGCGACGCCGAAGCCGGTCACCTGGTAGAGCCCCTGCCCGGTCGCCTGGAGCCGCGGGGGCAGCAGGACGGCCATGGTCAGGACGCTCCCGACCCACAGCCCGGCAAAGGCGAACCCGGTGACGAGCCGTGTGGCGATGATCAGGCCGGGGCTGTCGAGGACGGCCCACGACGCGAAGCAGAGCGCGTAGAGGAGCATGCACGCGCCGATCAGGCCGCGGATGCCGATCCGGGCGGCGATCGGCCCGACGACCAGCATCGACGGGATCTCGGCGAAGGCCGAGATCGATGCCAGCAGGGCGACGTCGGAGGGCCCACCGCCGAGCTCCAGGAGGCGCAGGGGCAGGTAGGTGAACCCGGCGATGATCCCGACGTGGACCAGCAGCAGGGCAAAGAGGACCGGCAGCAGTCGGGGCTGGATCCGGAGCGCGACGCCGAACGAGCCGCCGCGCGAGTGGTCGCCGCCGACGGCGGCCAGGTCGGCCCGGGCGACGTCGGGCGCATAGAGTGCGGCCCCCGCCAGGAGTGTCGCGAGACCCGCGCACAGCACGAACGAGGGCCCGTAGCCGGTCCTGTCGTAGAGGAACCCTGCGCCCGTCGCGACGACGGCGAAGCCGATCGAGGAGATCAGGCGCACCCGGCCGTACTCCCGCCCGTGGTTGGTGATGGCGTTCACGGCCAGCGCGTCGCCCAGGGGCCCCCAGGCGCTCTCGAACAGGCTGAAGCCGACGAAGCAGAGGGTCATCACCACCAGCGGGACGGGGGCCCCGGCGAGCAGGACGAAGACGCCGGCCCCTGCGGCCGCGACCGCCAGCGCGCGGCGCCGACCGAGGATCACGTCCGCGACGTGGCCCCACAACGGGACGGCCAGCGTGAAGGCAGCCGACGACGCGGCCGTCACGACGCCGATCCCGGCGGCCGGGATGCCTCGATCGGCCAGGATCACGGCGATGAACGGGTAGAAGACGCCGAGGGCGGCCCCGTTGAGGAAGAAGACCGCGCGGAGGGCTCTCATGCGTCTTCCATGGTACGGGTCGCGACCCGCCGGGTGACGGGCCGCGCGGCCTGCTGGGAATGGCCGGGCGGCCGGGTCCGCCACCCCGCGTGCCTCGCCTCGCCGCGCCGCGCGTCACGGTCCCGCGGGGCCGGGTCCCGGCGTGGCAGACTCCGCCCGTGACCCTCGAACCCGAGCGGCCCGTGGCAGGGGCTGCCGTCTCCCCGACGTCCGCTGACGGCCCGTCGGCGCCAACCGCGGACGGCCCGTCGCCGCCAACCGCGTCCGTCGAGGCCCGCCAGCCCACCCGTCCCGCCGCCGGCTACGCCGTCCTGCTCGGCACGCTGGCCCTCATGTGGGGGAGCAGCTACCTCTTCATCAAGATCGGCGTCGAGACCCTGCCGCCGCTCAGCCTGGTGCTGCTGCGCGTTCTCGTCGGGTTCGCGATCCTGGTCGCGGCGGTCGCGATCACGCGCACGCCATTGCCGCGCGATCCCGGCACGATCGCCCACCTCGCCGTCCTCGGCGCGGTCAACATCGCGATCCCGTTCTGGCTCATCGGGTGGGCCGAGCAGCACATCGACTCCGGCCTGACCGGCATCCTCCAGTCGACGGCACCCTTCTTCACCCTTGTCCTCGCCGCCACCTTCATCCACGACGAGCACATCACAAGGGGCCGTCTGGCCGGGATCGGCCTAGGCTTCCTCGGGATCCTGGTCCTGTCGGCCGAGAACCTGGCTGACGTCGGCAGCGCGCTCGGGGCCGCGCGCCTCCTCGGCGAGCTGGCGGTGGTCGGCGCTTCCTTCTGCTACTCCGTCGGCAACACCTACGCGCGACGGAACCTGCGCGACACCCGCCCGCTCGTCCTCTCGCTGGGCCAGGTCGGCTGGTCGGTGGTGTTCGTCGCGCTGCTCGCGTTCGCGTTCGACGGGGGGGTGACGCTGCCGGCCGTTCCGCAGGCGGTGCTCTCGGTCGTCTGGCTCGGTGCCGTCGGCACGGGCTTCGCCTACATCGTCTTCTTCAGCCTGCTCCGGGGCTGGGGACCCACCCGGGCGAGCCTGGTGGCCTACCTCCTGCCGATCGTGGCGGTGATCCTGGGCGTCGTGGTGCTCGGCGAGTCCATCGATCTGCTGTTCGTCGGCGGCGCGGCGCTCATCGTCGCCGGCGTCTGGGTGGTCAACCGGCGCGGGTAGCGGCCGCCCGGATCACCGGACGGCTACGCCGGAGACGCCGGAGCGGGTGGAGGCGGCCCGAGTCATGGCGCGGCTGCGCCGGACCCGGGCGCCGCGGGTGAACGGACGCGCCGCCCGGCCCGGGCCTCGAAGGCGCTGCCATGTCAAGGGTCGGACGCAAGGGCTGCGGCTCCTGGAACCCCTTGATGGCGGCGGTCATCCGGGAATCCAGCCGCGGCCGCATGGTACCGTGGCCACCAATGCATGGAGGCTCGAGATGATCCTGATCGTCGGGGCAACCGGCCAGCTTGGTGGGGCGATCACACGGGCACTGCTGGGGAAACGCCGGGTCGTGCGCATCCTGGTGCGACAGGACTCACCGTCGGTGGAGCTGGCGAAGCAGGGGCTGGCGACGTCGGCCGATCTGTTGATCGGCAGCGGCGCGCAGCCGGTGTACGGGGATCTCAAGGATCCGGGGTCGCTCGACGCGGCTTGCGCCGGGGTCGACGTCCTCATCACCACTGCCAACTCGGCGATGCGCGGCGGCCCGGACACCATCGAGACGGTCGACCTCGTCGGCAACCGGAACCTGATCGACGCCGCAAAGGCAGCCGGCGTTCGCCAGTTCATCTTCGTCTCGGTGCTCGGTTCGGCGCCCGACCACCCTGTGCCGCTGTTCATGGCCAAGGGCCGCACGGAGGAGCATCTTCGGGCCAGTGGACTGACCTGGACCATCCTCGCGCCGACTGCCTTCATGGAAGTCTGGCCTGCGATGGTCGTTGGTATGCCCGTGGCGAGTGGCCAGCCGGTCACACTCGTGGGTGAGGGACGCAGCCGCAGCTCGTTCGTCTCGGCGGGCGACGTCGCCGCCTACGCCGTCGCCGCCGTCGACAACCCGTCGGCGACCGACGAGCTGGTCGTCATCAGCGGCCCCGAGGCGCTCTCCTACCGCGATGTCGTGGCTGTCTACGAACGTGCATTCCACCGGACCATCCAGGTCAAATCGGTGGCGCCCGGCGAGCCCGTACCCGGGCTGCCACCGACGATGTCCCGGATGCTGGCCGGGATGGACTTCGACGAGATCGTCGACTCGAGCGCCGCCGCGCGCACCTTCGGCGTCCACCAAACGAGCCTCGCGGAGGTCCTTGGGCGCACGCCCGCCGCCGTCCCGAGGTGACCGTCGCCAGGAGGCAGGCCGGACCCGTGAAGTGTCGGGAGTGCCCCTGCGGCGATCACGAAGGCGCGCGGTTCTGCGAGCACTGCGGCCATCCGGTTCGGCCTGTCTGCCCGGTATGCGGTCAGCCGGTCGGCCGCGCCGCCAGATTCTGTGGAAGGTGCGGGAGCCCTCTCCCGGAGGCGACCGGAAGCGCTGACGGCGGTCCGGCAGGCGGCTCGGAGGCGACCGTTCCCGAATGGCTCGCCGCGCATCGGCTCGCCACGCGCGTGGTGCCCCCGGGCTGGGTCCGGGCCGCCGACGATGAGCTCCACGGCGAGCGCAGGCCGGTCACGATCATGTTCGCCGACATCGTCGGCTCGACGACACTCGCCGAGCGCCTTGACCCCGAGGAATGGCGTGAGATCCTCGTCGGCGCTCATCGCCTTGTCGGCGAGGCTGTCCATCGCTACGAGGGCACGATCGCCCAGCTTCTCGGGGACGGCGTCCTGGCCTTCTTCGGAGCACCTGTCATGCACGAGGACGACCCGCTCCGAGCCGTTCGAGCGGCCCTGGACCTGCAGGGATCGCTCGAGCCATACGCCGCGACTCTGGCTCCTTCGATCCCCGCCATGCGGATGCGGGTCGGGATCGACATGGGAACCGTTGTGGTCGGCCAGATTGCGCACGACCGGCAAGTCGAGTACACGGCAACGGGTGACGCGATGAACCGGGCGGCGCGTCTTCAGGCCGCGGCCGCGCCTGGCGCGGTTCTGGTCTCCGATGCCATCTTCCAGACGATCCGCCACGCGGTCATCGCGGTGGACCTGGCCCCGATCGCGATCAAGGGTTCGCAGTGGCCCGAGCGCGCTCACGAGGTCCGCGGTCTCGATGCCGCAGGGCGAGGGGGGCGGCCGGGCGCGAGCGTCAGGGCCGCGCTCGTCGGTCGCGCGGCTGAGCTGGAGAAACTGGCTGCACTGACGTCAGCCGTTCGGGCGGGCGCCGGGCGTCTCGCAGTGGTGATCGGAGAACCCGGCGTTGGCAAGTCGCGGCTCATCAACGAATGGCGCCGGAATGCGGGCCCAGGTATCCACTGGGTCGAGGCCGAATGCCTCTCGTACGGCGAAGGCCTTCCCTATCACCTCGTCATCACGCTCGTCCGATCACTCATCGGTTGCACCGCGGCCGCGACGGAAGCAGAAACCGCGGCTGCCGTGGCCGCTCTCGCGGGCAGGCTGCCCGAACCCGACGGCGACGAGGCACGAGCCTTTCTGTCTCACCTGCTCTCCCTGCGCCTCTTGGGGCCCGACCTCGAGGCGGTACAGGGCGTCAACCCACAGGGCTTCCAGGTTCGCTACACGGAAGCGCTGCGGGGCATCCTCGTCGCGATTGCGGCCGAGGGCCCAGTGACGCTGGTCCTCGAGGACATGCACTGGGCAGATCCGGCCTCGGCCGCGGTGCTCGCCAGACTGCTGCCCCTCGTCACGTCCGCTCCCCTCCTCTTGTGTTTCGTCACGCGTCCCGACCATTCGACACCGGGCTGGGGGCTCGTGACCGCGGCGCGCGATCAGCTCGGCGCCGGGCTCAATGAGCTTTGGCTCGCACCGCTCTCGACCCCCGAGGTTGTCACGTTGACCGCCAGCCTGGTGGGCTTCGGGGACCTCCCGGCCGACCTCCAGTCGGTCATCCTGGAGCGCGCCGAAGGTAACCCACTCTTCGTCGAGGAGATCGTGAGCGCCCTCTTCGAGCAGGGCGCCCTGCGCCGCGACGCGGAGGGCCAGCTCGAGCCGATCGACGGCGGCGCCGCGACCGACATCCCGGACACGCTCAATCGGCTGCTCCTCGCGCGCATCGACCGGCTCGCGGACGAGCCCAAACGGACATTGCGCGTCGCGTCCGTGCTCGGTCGTGAGTTCCTTGCCGGCATTCTCGATGACGTGCTGGCCGGGATCGGCCAGGCCCAGTCCCAGGCGGCACTGCTGAGCCAGCTCGGCGCCCTCGAGTACTCCAATCTGATCGAGCTGATGGTCGGCCGGCCCGAGCTCGGCTACCTCTTCCGGCACGCGCTTGTGAGAGAGGCTGCCTATGCGGCCGTGCTGAAGGCGGATCGCCGGATGCTGCACCGCGCAGTGGCCGAGGCGCTCGAGACGACCTACCCCGATCGACTCGATGAGCTGGGCGCCACGCTGGCCTACCACTTCGAGCGCGCCGAGGCACGGGACCGTGCGCTGTATTACCTGGTGCGCGCGGCGGATCAGGCGCGTGAACGCTTCGCAAACGCCGAGGCGATTGCGCTCTACCGCGCCGCGCTCGCCCACGCTGATGCGGCAGCCGACGATGGGGCGGCCGACGTGGCACGCGAGGGTCCGTCGATCGCCGGTCCCTCCATCGATCTCCGTGAGCGGCTTGGCGGCGTGCTGACGCTCACCGGACGGCACGAGGAAGCCCGCGGCGTCTTCGGCAGCGCGCTGCGACGCTTGCCAGCAGGCGCGGTGATCGACCGGGCCCGGCTGCAGCGCTTGGTCGGCGACGCCTGGATGGAGCCGCGCCAGATGGAGCAGGTGTTCGCGTCGTTTGCGGCGGCGCAGGAGCTGCTCGTGGGGCCCATCGCGGAAGCTGCGCCGGGCTGGCGGGCGGAGTGGCTCGCCCTCCAGCTGAGCCGGCTCTGGGCGATGTACTGGGCAAACGATGTCGCCGACATGGATGCCCTGGCGCAGGAAGTGGGGCCCGTGGTGGCGAAGATCGGGACGCCCGTGCAGGAGGCGCGCTACCACATCCTGCTGGTCCTCGAGGCGCTCCGACGGTCCCGCTTCCTGCCAGGCGAGGAGGCGCTGGAGCGTGCGGGGACGGCGCTCGCTGCCGCACGAGCGTCCGGCGAGCTCACCGAGATCGCCTTCGCCGAGTTCGTGCTCGGCTTCTGTCACTTGTGGCGGAACGAGCTGGACGACGGCGAGCCGCACATTGGAATCGCGCTCGAGATCGCAGAGCGAATCGGCGACACGGGCCGAAGGATCATGTCGCTCACCTACCTCGCGGTGATCCGGCGTCGTCGTCGCGATGTAGCCGGCGTTCGGGATCTCCTCCCGCGCTGCCTGGCGGCGGCCGATGACGTCAAGATCGGGCTGTATGCGGCCGTCGCGCAGGCCAACGAAGCATGGGTCGCGTACCAGGGCGGGGACAGGGCGGGAGCCGAGGCGATCGCGCGTCCCGCCCTGGAGGCGCTCTGCGACGCCCGCTTCCCCGGGGCGAGCTTGGCCTCATGGCCTCTGCTGGCCGTCGCCCTCGATCGCGACGACATGGAGGTCGCCCTCGACGCAGCCCGCATCATGCTCGAACCGTGGCAGTTCCGCCAGCCTGACTCCATCGAACGGTCGCTCGCACAGGCGGTTCGTCGCGCTGATGCCGGCGACGTTCGCCGGGGTGCCCGCGACGAACTCGCAACAGCGCTCGGGGTCGCCCTCAATTCGGGCTACTTCTAGGCAGCCTGACCCCTGTTCGTCGCCGGGGCGGCGCTCATCGTCGCCGGCGTCTGGGTGGTCGACCGGGGCGGGTAGCGGTCACCCGGGTCACGGAACCGCGCCGGAGACGCCGGAGCGGGTGGCGGCGGCCCGGATCTCGTCGCCGGCCGCGCAGCCCACCACGTGGTCGTTCACCAGGCCGGTCGCCTGCATGAACGCGTAGCAGACCGTCGGCCCGATGAACCGGAAGCCGCGGCGCTTGAGCTCCCGGCTCATGGCCCCGGACTCGGCGGTATGCGACGGGATCTCCCCGATGGCCGATGGGCGACGGTTGAGCGGCGCGCCACCGACGAAGCTCCACACCAGGTCGGCGAGCGAGCCGCCGTTGCCGATGAGCGCCAGCACCGCCCGCGCGTTGGCCACACTGCTCTCCACCTTGAGGCGGTTGCGGACGATGCCGGGATCGGCCAGGAGCCGGGACACGTCCGCCGCGTCGAACGCCGCCACGCTCGCGGGGTCGAAGCCGCCGAACGCTCGCCGGTAGCCCTCGCGCTTGCGCAGAATCGTCGCCCACGAGAGCCCTGCCTGGGCGCCCTCCAGCACGAGCATCTCGAAGAGGTGCCGCTCGTCGCGTGAGGGCCGGCCCCACTCCCGGTCGTGGTAGGCGAGGTAGAGCGGGTCGTCCTCCACGCCCCAGGCGCAACGGACGACGCCGCCTGGCCCCCCGGTCACCGTGCGCGCCGCCCAGGGGCTGGGGGGCGGCGGCGAGGCGCGCACCGCGACCCCCTCAGCCATCAATCGACGTCACGCCGGGTCATGCCCCACGCGCCGACCAGGATGCCGCCGACCGCGATCACGAGGCAGGCGACGACGCCGGCCGCGTCCCACTCCCCCATCATCGGCTTCCCGAAATGGGCTGTCAGCGCGAGCTGGTGGAGCCAGTCGGGCAGGTTGAGCGGGGGGGCCACGAGGTCGAGGAGGTAGGTGGCGACGACGACCAGGGCGGCGATCTCGGCCGCGATCGACGATCGCCACAGGCCGCCGACAGCCATGCCGATGCCGACGATCGCGGCACCGTACAGGCCGAGCGCGGCACATCCGAGCATCGCATCGCCCGCGGCGAGGCCGCCCATCGCAGAACCCAGCCCGACGCCGGCTGCGAACAGGACGGTCATCACGACGGTTGCCAGGAGCGCCGCGGCCCCGCCCGCGACCACCCAGCGCGCCCGCGCCAGTGGCGTGGTGAGAGCCATCTCGAGCCGACCGTCCGTCTCGTCCGAAGCCCACTTGGACACGAACGTGGCCGCCGCGAAGCCTGCCGCGATGTACAGCAGCTCGGCGTAGAACTGCATCCACCCACCGGTCGTCCTGAAGTCGGCCCCGGGGAAGAGCTTGCCGAACGTGTCCAGGAGCCCGGACGACGACCCGAGCTGGTTGGCGAGAGACCCGGCGAGCGACGCGTAGAGGATTCCGACCAGGCCGAGGCCGATCCCCCACGCCAGTGCCCGCGGGAGCTGATCGCCGAACGCCCGGGCCGTCGGTCCATTGACGCCGAGCACCGGCGCCGGCAGGGACGGCAGGGAGAGGCCGGCCGTGACCCCCAGGTCGCGGCGGGCGAAGAGCTCCACGCCGATCGCTGCGAAGACGACGGCGAGGATCCCCACCAGCGCAAGTGACGGCCAGTCGTAGATGCCGACGAGCGGGACGTGGCCGAATGTCCAGTTGAACGGGCTCAGGATCAGCAGCGGACCGCCGACGTTCAGGCCGTTCGTGATCCACAGGGCGGCCATGCCGAGGCCGGCCACCCCGGCCGCGCCGGCGCGGCCGAGGAGCGGCGAGAGGGCGAACGCGATGCCGCCGAAGAACATGGCGAGGAGGCCGATCCACAGGGCGAAGCCGACGGCTGACAGCAACGGGATATGGTCGCCGAGGGCGGCGTCCCCGAAGACGTTCGAGCTGAAGGTCGTCATGAGCGCGAGGACCACCATCGCCAGCCAGAGCAGCGTCAGGTGGGCGGCCAGCTTCTCGAGGGCGATGCGGCGCTTGCCGAACGGGGCCGCCGCGACGAAGTCGAGGCTGCCGCGACGCGCCTCGCTGGCGAGGGTCCCGGAGAGGGCCATGATCGACCAGACCGCGGTGCCGAGGACGAAGATCGCGGAGTACTTGAAGGTGACGTAGCCGCCCAGCGTGCCGACCTTCGCGCCGATCAGATCGACGTTGCCGAACAGTCGCATCATCGAAGCGGGGATGCTCCCGAAGAGCGCGTCCACCGCCAGCCTGGCGGCCGGCGTCGGGAAGATGTTCGACACCGCAATGCCCATGACGAGCGCCATCCCGCCCAGGAGGCCCGCCGCGATGATGAACGCGAGCCGGGAATCGCGAACCGTCTTGCCGTAGATGCTCCCGAAGCCGTAGAGGCGGCGGCGAAGCGGGATCGAGGGGAAGGTCGTCGCCGCTGGCTGGCGCGGCGTGCCGGCACTAACGGCCATCGTTGGTCACCTCGACGGCCTCGCGGCCGTATTGGGCAAGGAACGTCTCCTCGAGGGACGGCTCGCGGGAGACGAAGTCGAGCAGCTCGTAGCGGGCGGCAGCCTGCACGACCGGGGTGATCGGCCCGGCGACCCGCATCCGGAGGACGTGGTCGTCGGCAACGAGCTCGCTCACTCCGGGCAGCGCCTCGAACGCGGCTGCCGGGACGGTCCCGGCGAAGCGGAGCTCGACCTGGTGGTGGGCCAGGTCGCGCAGGCCTTCCACCGTGTCGAGCTTGACGATCCGGCCTTCGCGGATGATCGCCACCCGGTCGGAGCTCTTCTCGACCTCGGAGAGGATGTGGCTCGAGAGGAAGACGGTCGCGCCGTCGGTCACGGCCTCCCGGAGGGTCGTGAAGAAGGTCTGCTGGACGAGCGGGTCGAGGCCGGAGGTGGGCTCGTCGAGGACGAGGAGCTCCGGACGGTGCTGGAGGGCGATGATCACCCCGACCTTCTGCTTGTTGCCCTTGCTGTATTCCCGGAAGCGGCGCGTGGGGTCGAGATCGAAGCGTTCGATCAGCGAGGCCTGGTATCCCCTGTCGACGCCTCCGCGCAGGTTCGCGAAGTACTCGAGCGTCTGCCCGCCGGTCAGCCGGTCGTAGAGGGTGAACTCGCCCGGGATGTAGCCGACCCGGCGGTGGATCGCGACCGGGTCGACGTTCGACTCGATCCCGAACACGAGGGCCCGGCCACTCGTGGGGCGGATGAGGTCGAGCATCGTCCGGATCGTGGTGGTCTTCCCGGCGCCGTTGGGCCCGAGGAACCCGACGATCTCGCCCTGCTCGACCGAGAGGTCGACGTCGATGATCCCGCGGTTGGCCCCGTAGGACTTCGTCAGCTTCTCGAGGGTGATGACGGCGGCCATGTGAGCTCCTCTCTCAGTCGAACCAGACGTGCATGGATTGATCGTCGACGAGGGCGAACGAGCCAGGTGGCAGACCCAGGATCCGCTCGATGGCCTCGTCGTAGGCGTGGATGAATCGCTCGACCTCGTCGTACTCGATGCGGCCGTCGAGCCGGTCGATGAGCAGGCGCCGGATCGCGTCGGTCGAGCCCGCGAGCAGGGCCGTGAGGATGACGGCCGCGTGATCTGCGGACGATGGGTCCATCGTCCCCTCGGCCACGCCCTGCCGCAGGATCGTCGCCATCAACGGGCAGAACTGCTCGTACGCGGCCGCCTCGGCGCGCACCCGGACGATGTCGTTGCCCGGCTGGTACCAGCCCCGGATGAGGGGCAGGAGGAGGTCGCTCCGCTCGCTCTTCCAGCGACCTGCGGTCGCGAAGACCGCCTGGAGCTTGTCGGCGGCAGGGAGGCTCCGATCGGCGGCGATCGGCGCGAGCACTGCCATGGCGGCATCGGTCATCCGCTCGATCACCGCCTCGAGCAGCGCCTCCTTCGAGTCGAAGTAGTGGTAGAAGGCGCCCTTCGAGGCGTCGAGCTCGTCCAGGACGTCCTGGACGGTCATCGGCTCGTACCCCTTCGTGCGGATCAGGCGCTCCGCGACGTCGAGGAACGCGTCGCGCCGAACTGCCCGCGTGGCCAGGTTGAGCGTGCGTGGCATGAGCCGTCTCGATAGCAGACCGACCGTCGGTCGGATTATACATCGAGGCCCGGCGACGTGCCCTCGGCTGTGCGCGCCCGCTTGACGGCGGGTTCGTCGCAGCTAGAATTCATCGCGTGACGAAATCGACGGACATGGGCCCCGCCGCGCGCCTGGGCAGGGGGCGCGCGTGAGCACGACACGCGACGTCGCGCCGGAGACAACCCCGGCCATCAGTGCGACCGACCTCGTGAAGGCGTTCGGACCGCTGCGGGCGGTCGATGGCGTGAGCTTCGACCTGGCCCCCGGCAGGATCTACGGCATCCTGGGCCCCAACGGCTCGGGCAAGACGACCCTCATCCGGCTCCTCACGGGGATGGCCCGACCGACATCCGGGCGAGCGGAGGTCCTCGGCACGCCGATGCCCTCGCGCCAGGTCCTCGCCCGCGTGGGCTACATGACCCAGGCGGACGGCATCTACCCCACCCTCACCGTCGGCGAGAATGCCCGCTTCTTCGCCGCCGCCTACGGCGTGCGCGGACACGAGGGCGTCGACGAGGCGCTGCGACTCGTCGATCTGGCCGACCGCGTCGACACCGTCGCCGGGAGCCTGTCCGGCGGTCAGCGGCGCCGCCTCTCGCTCGCCTGCGCCCTGGTCCACCGGCCGCCGGTCCTCTTCCTCGATGAGCCGACCGTCGGGATCGACCCGCTCCTGCGGGCCGAGTTCTGGACACATTTCCGGGCTCTCGCCGCCGCCGGAGCCACGATCGTGGTCTCGAGCCACGTCATGGACGAGGCCGACCGCTGCGACGAGCTCCTGTTCGTTCGCACCGGCCGGATGATCGCCCGCGGCACCGGGGCCGAGGTGCGGGCGCGGGCCGGCACCGACAACCTCGAGGAGGCGTTCCTGCGCCTGGGTGGCGACGTGGAGGCCACCCGATGAGCGGCCACCGCCTGTTCGCCGTATTCCGGCGCGTGGCCCAGGAGATCCGGCGCGACCGACGTTCCGTGGCGCTCCTCTTCGTCGTCCCGATCGTCATGACGGGCCTGATCACGTTCATCGTCCGCGAGGGCCAGACCCCGGTCGTCACGGCCGTCGTCGCCAACGACGCCGGCGCCGCCGGGGTCGCGGTCACGGTCGCCCTCGACCAGGCGCTCGCGGGGACCGGCGGCTCGGCGACCGCCGTCGCGGACCAGGCCGCCGCGCGGGCGGCGATCGAGGACGGGAGCGCGTCGATCGCGATCTCCATCCCGGCCGGTCTCGCCGAAGGCAAGCCGTCGACGATCACGTTCCTGACCGACGGCCTCGACCCCTCGGGCGAGGCGACCCAGGTCGCTGCGGTGCAGCGCGCGATGCTGCGGGCGGTCGGAACGTTCAGCGGCCGAGCGCTGCCGACGGTCGAGCACACCACCCTGTACGGCGTCCCGAGCAGTGACCCGATGGCGCCCTTCGCGCCGGCGATCCTGGCCTTCCTCGCCTACTTCTTCGTCTACATCCTGACCGGGATCAGCTTCCTCCGGGAGCGCATCGGCGGAACCCTGGAGCGGCTCATGGCGACCCCGATCACGCGGGGCGAGGTCGTGCTCGGCTACACGCTCGGGTTCGGGCTCTTCGCCACGATCCAGGTGGCCCTGCTCCTGACGTGGTCGCTCGTCTCGCTCCAGGTGCCGGCGATCGGGCCCCTGCCGGCCTTTTCGGTCGGTCTCGGGCTGCCCATCGCCGGAAGCCCCGTCCTGGCGTTCGTCGTGATCGTCATCACCGCCCTCGGCGCCGTGAGCCTGGGCGTCTTCATCTCCGCCTTCGCCCGCACGGAGCTCCAGGTCATCCAGTTCATCCCGATCGTGCTGGTGCCCCAGTTCCTGCTCTCGGGCGTCCTGTTCCCGGTGAGCAGCCTGCCCGAGGTCCTCCAGCCCCTGGTGAAGCTGATGCCGCTCTCGTACGCCGCGGACGGCCTCCGCCAGATCCTCATCGCGGGTGCCGGCGTGACCACCCGGGCACTCCAGCTCGACCTTCTGGTCCTGACCGGGATCGCCCTGTTCTTCGCCGGGATCGCCTCGCTCACGATCCGACGGGAGGTGGCGTGACGGGTCGCGCCCGGTCGGGCCGGAGGCCGGGCGCCAGCGGCACGCGGGAGAGGATCCGAGCTGCCGCGCGCTCGAGCTTCGGTGAGCTGGGGTTCGAAGGCACCACGATCCGGGGCGTGGCGGCGGCCGCGGGCGTGGACCCCGCCCTTGTCCACCACTACTACGGGTCGAAGCAGCGGCTCTTCGTGGCGGCGATGGAGCTGCCGGCCGACCTCGGCGCGGTCGTCCCCGACCTCCTCGCCGGCGCGCCCGACGAGCTGGGCGAGCGTCTCGTCCGCTTCGCCCTCGACTTGTGGGACACGCCGTCGATGCGACCCCTGATGCTGGGCCTGGTGCGCTCCGCAACGACGGATCCGGTCGCCGCCGAGATGCTCAGGGCACTCCTGGCGCAGGGCCCCTTCGCCGCCATCGCGCGCGCCGTGGACCGTCCCGACGCCGACCTGCGTGTCGCGCTCGTGGCCAGCCAGCTCGTCGGCCTCGCGATGGCGCGCCACATCGTGGGCGTGGAGCCCCTGGGGACGGCCGACCCCGACCTGCTGGCACGCGCCATCGGCCCGACGATCCAGCACTACCTGGTGGGCGACCTCGCCGGCGACCCTCGTGGCGGAGGGGCAGCAGGGGCGCACGGGGACGAGCACGCCACGAGCGCCAGCGTGAGAACGGCGCCCGTCAGGCCGGGCGGCGGAGGTCCGACTCGGCGATCCGCTTGAGAGCGGCGAGCTCCGCCTCGAGGCGCGGTCCCAGCGCGCCCCGCTCGAGGCGCAGCAGCATGCGGCCGAACCGCGACCGGCCCTCGAGGTGAACGGCGCAGGCGACCCGTGTGCCGCCGGCCGCCGGCGCGAGCTCCCAGCGCCGCTCGCCCACGATGGCGCCGCCGACGATCCCCACCCGGAAGCGTCGCTGCGGCCGCACCTCCAGGCTCTCGAGCTCGGCCCCGAGCGGGATCGGGCCCAGCCGCAGGCGGCCGGAGCGCCGGGCCCCGGCTGCGGGCCAGTCGGGGCCGGCCGGCTCGAGGGCCAGGATGGCGTCGATCGTGGATCCGCGGTCCGGGTCGTGGAGAGCCACCCAGACGGCGGCGGGCGGCGCGTCGACGAAGAGCCGGCGCTCGACCGCGCCGGCCGGGAGTCGCGGAGCGGAGGGCCCGGCTGCCACGCCCGGATTATCGCACCGGATCGTGCCTCTCCCCTGCACGCGCTCGGTGGGCCCGCGGCGAACCGGGCCCGGGCCGGCCAGCTCCGCCGAGCGCGTCGGGCGGGGGTGGCCCCGCGGTCGCTCTGCACGCCACGTCGTCGCCGCCACGAACTGGTTCGTTGGGCCGACGATCCGGCTCGCCATGGGACCACGCACCCGCCTCGACGGGCCGTTCCGCCATGGTGCGGCGCCCGCCGACGCGCCATTATTGGATCAGACAGCGACCGGAGTCCTGCCTGCCATGGAGGTGCCCCCGATGCGCATCCTTCTCGCCCTCGACGGCTCCGACTCCGCCGACCGCGCCCGCGCGCTCGTCACTTCGCTGGCCTGGCCCGACCCGACCATCGTGCGGGTCGTCGCCGCCCTCGACGTCACGCCCGCCCTGTGGGGCGGCCCATGGATCCCCGCCGTGCCCGTCGACGCCGACGAGCTCGAGGCGCAGGCCGTCGCCGACTTGACCCGGGTCGTCCAGGAGGCGCGCGGTCCCTGGAGACGGCGGGGCTCGCCGTCGAGGCCGAGCTCCTTCGCGGGCGCCCTGCGGCGGCGATCGTCGACGACGCGCGACACTGGCGGCCGGACCTCATCGTGGTGGGGTCGCGGGGCCACGGGCCGATGGAGACGGCCGTCCTGGGATCGGTTTCGGGCGCGGTCGCCGACCACGCCGGGTGCCCGGTGCTGATCGCGCGAGGCGACCATGTGGGGCGCGTGATCCTCGCCGAGGACGGCTCACCGGCCGGAATGGCGGCCCGGGACCTCGTCGGCGGCTGGCCGGCGTTCGCGTCGGTCCCCATCCTCGTCGTGGGCGTGGTCGACGTCGCGGCGCCGTGGCGCTCCGGGATCGCGCCCACGATGTTCGCGGCCGCCATGGACGTCTACTCGGACATGCTGGCGACGGCGCGGGGCGCCCATCGGGAAATCGTGGCAGCCACGGAGCACCACCTCCGGGGCCGCGGCTTCACGGTCACTGGCGAGCTCCGCGAGGGCGACCCAGCCGACCAGCTCCGCCTGGCTGCGACCGACCCCGGCGGCGACCTGATCGTCGTGGGATCGCGGGGGTACGTGGGCATCACCCGCCTGGTGATGGGAAGCGTGGCCCACGCGGTGCTCACGCACGCCCGCTGCTCGGTGCTCGTGGTCAAGGAGCCGCACGACGCGGGAAACGCTCCCGGACCCTAGGAATGCGTCCTGGCGGCACCGATCACGAGCGCGTCCTCGCGGTCCGGATGACGCCCGCGAGGCTCGGGCGCTGGCCGTAGAGCAGGACGCCGGCCCGGTAGATCCGCGCCGCCACGACCAGCGCCACGACGATGGCCGCCACGAGGAGGCCGACCGACAGGGCGATCTCCCAGGGGGCCACGTGCCCGACGATCAGGCGGGTGAGCATCACGTACTGGCTGAAGAACGGCAGCCAGGAAAGGGGTGCGATCCAGATCGCGCCGGGGACCGAGGACGCGAACAGGGCCGCGAAGTAGGCCGCAATCGAGAGCACGAGCATCGGCAGGGCAACCTGCTGCACGTCCTCCTGGCGGCTCACGAGAGAGCCCGCGGCGGCATACGCGAGCGCCGTCAGCACGAACCCGAGGAGGAAGAAGACGACGAACGCGGCCAGGATCCCGGGCGTGAGCCCGGCGAGTGGGGCGCGGTCCGCGGTGTCGCCGAGGACCAGACGTGCAAGCGGGCCCTGGATGGCCACCACGAGCGCAGCCGGCAGGATGATGGCGGCGAGCTGCGTCAGGCCCGCGCTGCCGACGCCCAGCACCTTCCCGGCGAGCATCTCGCCCGGTGTCGCAGCGTTCAGCATCACCTCCATCACGCGACTGGACTTCTCCTCGGCGACGCTGGTGGCGACCCACATGCCGTACGTGATCGAGGTCACGAAGACGAGGATCACCAGGATCGTCGCCAGGATCTGCATGCCGGCCGCATCGAGCTCACTCCCGGGCGTCGGGTCAGCCGGGGAAGCGTCGGTCACCGTGAACTTACCGACGAGCCCGCGCGCCTCGTCGGCCCGGACGCTCGCCGCCACGGCGACCGCCACGAGCTGGAAGAGGACGGCCTGGCGCCCGGTGGGGTTGGCCGTGACGTATTCGAAGTCGAGGCGTTGCGACGGGCCGTTCGTCACAACGAGCAGGCCGTCCAGCGCGCCCGACGCAACCTGGGCACGGGCCGCCGGCAGCGAACCCGGCGCCACCGCCGAGAAGCGATAGGCGGACTTGCCCGTCGGGTCGAGGCCGACACCGGCGTTGAGCACCATGTTGAGCGACCGCAGCGTCAGGTCGCTCGTCCGGGTATCGGGGGCGCTGGCGGCGATTCGCACGACCGCGTCGCGCTCGAGGGCGCGGACGGCGAGCGGCACGAGGGCCGCTCCGAAGGCGACGACGGCCAGCACGATGGTGGAGATCGCGAAGGCCCGGCTCCGGACGCGGACGCCATACTCGCGGCCTGCAACCAGGCGCGTGTTGCGGGCAAAGACGGAGGCTGGGTCGCCGCGGCGCACGAGAGCAGTCTGGCGCACTCGAGGCCTGGCTGCCACGGACCTTACGCGGGCGCAAGTCGGCGACCTGCCCGGGGACGGCTGGGCCGACGCCGGCGCCGAAGGCCGGGGCGACGACGCTCAACCTGGAGCTGCCTGCCCGGCGCCGTAGAATTCCGGGATGACCTCCAGCTACCTGCGCGCCGAGGAGGGGCCGGTGCCGCTCCGGATCCATGCCGATCGTGAGGCGCGAACGCTGCGCATCGAATGGGCCGACGGTCACCTCTCGATCTTCGACTTCGACCGATTCCGATGGCTCTGCCCCTGCGCGTACTGTCGCGGCGAGGCCGGGCTACCCGGCTGGCTCGACTCGAACCCGACCCTCACCGCCGAGCAGACGCGGCTCGTGTCGGTCGAGCCGGTGGGTGGGTACGCCATCGCGCCGACGTGGGGCGACGGCCACCACACCGGCTACTACACGTTCGCCGGGCTGCGCGCCCACTGCCCCTGCCCGACCTGCGCGGCGGCGCGATCCGCCAGCGGCCATTCGGCGTCCCCGTCCACTCGCGGCTGACTACGGGCGCTCCGGCTCTCGAGGGCCGGGGCGCGTGCGTGCTACGATCGTCGGTCGGCGCGAACGGTGCCTCGGGCACCGCGCGGCGAGCCAGGACCGGCGATCGACCCGCATGACCACCCTTCGCGCGCGCAACCAGCGACCCGGCCGGCGCCGGCATGCCGCCCCGTACATCAACCGGGAGCTGTCGTGGCTGGACTTCAACGCGCGCGTCCTCCACGAGGCGTGCGACGAGCGCAACCCGCTCCTCGAGCGCGCCAAGTTCCTGGCCATCTTCGCTTCGAACCTCGACGAGTTCTTCCAGGTGCGCGTCTCCGGCCTGATGGAGCAGATGGCCGCGGGCGGCTCCAAGCGCTCGCCGGACGGGCGCACCGCGGCCGAGCAGCTGGCGGTCATCCGCGATCGGGTGCGCGGGCTCGTCGACGAGCACGCACGACTCTACGCGGAGGTGCGGGTGCGGCTCGCCGCGCACGGTGTCGCGATCGTCGACCATGACGCGATCCCCGGGCACCACGCCCGCCTTCGTGAACGCTACCTGGAGGAGATCTTCCCGGTTCTCACGCCACTGGCGGTCGCCTCCGGACACCCGTTCCCGTACATCAGCACGCTCAGCCTGTCGCTCGGCATCACGATCGCCGATCCGGTCTCCGGTGAGCAGCGCTTCGCGCGTGTGAAGGTGCCGCCGATCCTGCCGCGGCTGGTCCAGGTCGAGCACACCACGCTACGTTCCTCTCGAGCAGGTCATCGCGGCCAACCTCGACACCCTCTTCCCGGGTGTGCAGATCGTGGCGGCGCACATGTTCCGGGTCACTCGCGACGCCGACTTCGACGTCGAGGAAGATGAAGCCGGGGACCTCCTCTCGGCCATCGAGCAGGAGCTGCGGCGCCGGCGGTTCGGCTCGGCCGTGCGCCTCGAGGTCGAGGACGGCATGCCCGACGAGATGCGGGAGTTCCTCCTCTCCGGCATTGGCCTCGGGCTCGACGACCTGTTCGCGGTGCCGGGCATGCTCGACCTCACCTGCCTCTGGCAGGTGGCCTCCCTCGACATCCCGGAGCTGCGCGACCCACCATGGACGCCGGTCGTGCCGGCTCGCCTCGTCCCCCCGGACGAGGGCGATCCCGCGGACGTCTTCGCGGCCATGCGCCAGGGCGACCTGCTGGTCCACCACCCGTACGAGTCATTCACGGCCTCGGTGGAGCGCTTCATCACGCAGGCGGCTGACGATCCGGACGTCCTCTCGATCAAGCAGACGCTGTACCGGACGTCGGGCGACTCCCCGATCGTGCGCGACCTCATCCGGGCGGCCGAGCAGGGCAAGCAGGTCGTCGTCCTCGTCGAGATCAAGGCGCGCTTCGACGAGGAGGCCAACATCGTCTGGGCGCGCAAGCTCGAGCAGGCGGGCGCCCACGTCGTGTACGGCCTCGTCGGCCTCAAGACACACAGCAAGGTGGCGCTCGTCATCCGCCGCGAGGGGACGGGGCTCCGGCGCTACCTCCACCTTGGAACGGGCAACTACAACCCGAAGACGGCCCGCCTCTACACCGACCTCGGCCTCCTCACCTGCCAGCCCGAGCTCGGGGCGGACGCCACCGACCTGTTCAACTTCCTGACCGGCCTCTCCCGGCAGCAGGGCTTCCGGCGCCTCCTGGTGGCCCCGGACACGCTCCGTGCCCGCCTCCGCGACCTCATCGTCCGCGAGGCGGACCATGCCCGCGCTGGCCGACCGGCCCGGATCGTGGCCAAGGTGAACGCCCTCGTGGACCCCGAGATGATCGAGCTCCTCTACGAGGCGAGCCAGGCCGGCGTCGAGGTCGATTGCATCGTCCGCGGAGCCTGCAGCCTGCACCCGGGCCTGCCCGGGGTGTCGGACCGGATCCGCGTCCGCTCGATCATCGGCGAGTTCCTGGAGCACAGCCGCATCTTCGGCTTTGCCAACGGCGGGCGACAGGAGTGGTACACGGGTTCCGCCGACCTGATGGAGCGCAACCTGGACCGCCGGGTCGAGGTCGTCTTCCCGATCGAGGACCTCGGCGCGCAGGCGCGGATCGAGGAGATCGTCGCCGTGATGCTGATGCCGACGATCGCCGTTCCTGGCAGCTCGGCAGCCGACGGTGCGTGGCGGCGGACCGAGGAGATCCTGGCCGCACCCGGCACGAGTCGACACGTTCGCCGTGCTCAAGGAGCGGGCGATGACGGCGGCCGTCCCCGATCCTCGAGCCGCCGCGCCATGGACTGCAGGCGGCGTCGCTGGATCCACGGGCGTAGGCGCGGACGATGACCGAGACGAACGTGGAGCTCGAGCTCAAGTACCGGGTCGCCGACGCCGCCGCGGCGACGCGGCTCGCGACGCCTGCGGACGATCGGTCCCTTCCGCTCGGCAGGTCGCGCCCGCCAGGTCCAGGTCGAGGATCGCTACCTCGACACCGCGGACGGTGCGCTGGGACGGGCAGGCTACGCGGTCCGGCTGCGGCACGGTCCGACAATGACCGTCATCTCGGTCAAGTCGACGACGCCGGCGCAATCGGCGCTCCACCGGCGCGAGGAGCTCGAGGGTCCTGCGGGCCTCTCGCTCGACCCGCACGCCTGGCCATCCGTCGTCGGCCCGGGCGCTGGTCCTGGAGCACGCGGGCGACGCTCCCCTGCTCGAGATCGTGACGATCCGCCAGCTGCGCCGGACGCGCACCCTGGCCGACGAGTCCGCCGAGGTCGAGCTCTCGGTCGACGACGTCGCCGTCGTCGCGTGGCGGGTCGCGTGGTGGATCGCTTCATCGAGCTCGAGCTCGAGCTGCGGCGTGGACCGGCGGCTGCGCTCGACACCCTGGCCCATGTGCTCGCCGCCGAGCAGGACCTGGCGCCCGAGACCGCCTCCAAGCTGGAGCGGGCGATGGCCGCGCTGGGCGCCCGCGGGGACGCACGCCACCCGGACCCGGTCCCGGGTTCGCGAGCCGTGTCGGGAACCGCGACGACGCAGCCGGGCCGTGCGCACAGCCCGGCGAAGCGACCCTCCGGGCGGTGCCCGAGCCGGTCGATGCCGCCCAGGTCGCCGCCGACCGTCCCGGCGCCCGATCCCCAGCCGGGAGAGGAGCCTGTCCGGCCCGACGGTCCCCTCGCCGCGCCCCAGAGCCGCCGGCGCCACCCCGCCTCGTGGTCGGCAAGACGCCCGGCGTCACCACCGACGACATCCTCGCCGAGGCCGGTCGCAAGGTCCTGCGCTTCCACTTCGCGCGGTTGCTGGCCAGGGAGGCCGGCACGCGGACGGGCGAGAACATCGAGGACCTGCACGGCATGCGCGTCGCCACCCGCCGGATGCGGGCAGCCTGGCGCGTCTTCGGCGATGGCTTCCGGCCGAATCGGACGCGTCGCATCCGCGGCCGGCTGCGGATCCTCGCCGGACGCCTCGGGGCCGTCCGGGACCTCGACGTCCTCATCGAGACCGCGGTCGCCCACCAGGCGACGCTGGACCCGCGCGCGGCGGCCGCCTTCGAGCCCCTCGTCGCCTCGTGGCGGGACGAGCGCGAAGCCGCCCGCATCGTCCTCCTGCGCGAGCTCGACAGCCAGGCCTACCTGCGCCTCGTCGAGGACTACCGGGCGTTCGTCGCCGCCGAGGGAGACGCCGTCCTCCCACCCCTCAGCCCGGTCAGCCCGCATCGCGTCCGCGACACGGCCGGTTCGCGGATCTGGCTCGCCTACGAGCACGTCCGCGCCTACGAGTCGGTCCTCCGCTGGGCCGACATCGAGACGATCCACCAGCTGCGGATCGCAGGCAAGTGGCTGCGCTACACGCTCGAGTTCTTCCGAGAGGCGCTCGGGCCCGAGGTCGACCTCCTGATCCCGCGCGTCGTGGCGCTGCAGGACCACCTCGGCTGGCTCCACGACGCCGACGTGACGATCGCCCTCACCCGCCAGTTCCTGGTCGCCAACGCCGGGGCGCTGTCGCGCGAGGAGACCCACGCGATCGCGACCTACCTGACCATCAAGGAGCGTGAGCTGACCCGCCTGCGACGGACGATGGGAGTCCCCTGGCGGGCGGTGAGCGGGACGGCGTTCCGGCGCCTCCTTGGGCGGGCCGTCTCGGCGCTCTGACGCGGCGCGGGCGGGCGCGGGTCACCCGACCGAGCTCGGCCCGGTCACCCGACCCGGCTCGGCCCGGGGCCGAGCCTCAGGCGCCCCAGCCGTGGGCAAGGGCGTCCAGGCGGTCGCGCCAGGCGTCGCCGGCCCGGGGCCGAGCCTCAGGCGCCCCAGCCGTGGGCAAGGGCGTCCAGGCGGTCGCGCCAGGCGTCGCCGGCCCGGGGCCGAGCCTCAGGCGCCCCAGCCGTGGGCAAGGGCGCCCAGGCGGTCGCGCCAGGCGTCGCCGGCCCAGGCAAGGCCGAGGATCACGCCTTCGCGGAGGCCTTCCTCGACCGCCGTCGCGCACTCGAGCGCGTACCGCTCCAGGAGGGCTTCGAGGAGCGCGGCGCCGGCCGGCAGCAGCCGCGCGCGGCGCTCGGTGATCCCGAAGCGGGCCGCCACCGCTGCTGCCGGAGCGCCCGCCAGGGTCCGGCGCGCAAGCGCAAGCCTGCGCCGGCTGATGGCCCGGTCGCGTCCCGCGGCCGGCACGACCTTCACGAGATTCGACGATGTCCCGCCGACGGCGAGCATCGTTCGCGGCGACCCGGTCGGCGCGTCGAGCATGGCCCGGCCGGCGGCCTCGCGCAGCGCTGCGTGCTCCTCCGGGGTCGGCGGGTCGTGGGCGACCAGGCGTCGCGTCAGCGTGGCACACCCGACCGCCAGACCCTGTGAGCGCGCATGCTCACCCGGATCGAGCACCACGACCTCGGTGCTTCCGCCGCCGATGTCGACGACCGCGAGCGACCCCTCGATCGCGCGGCCGGACGTGGCCCCGAGCAGGTTGAGCAGGGCCTCCTCCTCGTGGCCGAGGACGTGAAAGGCAACGCCCGTCGCCGCCTCCACGGCGGCGACGACGGCACGAGCGTCGGCCGCCCCACGCAGGGGCTGGGTGGCGACGAGTGCCATCCTGTCGGCACCCAGCGCCCGGGCACGCTCCGCGTAGCGCACGAGCTCGGCGACCAGGACGTCGCGGCCGGGTGCGGGGAGCGTGCCGAGCGATTCGACGGTGTCGCCAAGGCCGAGCTTGACCGACTCGTCGGCGAGCGGGTCCAGGCGGTGGCCATCGACCTCGGCGACGAGGAGGTGGACCGAGTTCGACCCGACGTCGACGGCGGCGTAGACGGGGGCGCTGGCGCTCCCTTTCAGCGTTCGGCCTCGCCGGCGGGCGGGGTTGCCCGACGCGCCCGGGCCTGCGTGCGGGGCGGCCGCGTCGCCGCCGGGGCTGGTGGCTCAGGATCAGCCGGGAGTGCCGGCGCCAGGTCGGGCGGCGCCGCCATGCCAGCGAGCACCAGGCGAAGCGTGGCGATCTCCGTGCGGACGGCGTCCAGGCGCGACGCAAGCTTCGCCTCGCGCTGCAGGGCAGCCTCGAGCGCCCGTTCGACGGTCGCGATGTCGAGGGGGTGGCCGGACACCTTGGTGTCCTTCTTGCCCTTCTTCCTGCCCGATGGCTTCGCCACGCCTGGTGCCCTCTAACCGGCGGCCGTCCGGACCGCGGACGGCTCGCGCCAGTCTGCACCCGCCGGGCAGCGGGCGCCGGCCGTAGCGGCAGGTGGGCCCACCATGGCTCGCCGCTCCTCGGAGCCGCGTTAACAATCACTTAACGGCCAGCAAACCGGCAGTTCATCGCGCCTGAGCAGGCTCCGTGCGGAAACCGTATTTCCAGCTGCCCGAGGCGCGTCGAGCCGTGCCCGGCGGCACAGGAGGAATCGCACGTGACGATCACATCCCCGAAGCGGATCGGTGCGCTGGCCCTCGTGGCGGCGATCGCCGTCGCGGCCTGCTCCAGCGGCTCGTCGCCGACGCCTGCAGCGTCCGCGTCTGCCGCCGCGAGCGCCGCCCCGAGCGCCAGCATGGCCGCCTCTGCGGCTCCCGGCGCCAGCGCCGCCGCGTCCCCATCGGCCGCGGCCGTTACTCCCCCGGCCGTCCCGACGGGCGACGTGAGCCTGACCGGCGCCGGCGCCACCTTCCCGGCACCGCTCTACCAGGTCTGGTTCGAGAAGTACGGGGCCCTGTACCCGAACATCAAGATCGACTACACGGCGAACGGGTCCGGAGCCGGGATCAAGGCGATCACGGACCAGACCGTGGACTTCGGCGCCTCCGACGCGGCGATGAAGGATTCCGAGATCGCGGCCCTCAAGCCCGGCACGTCGATCGTCCACGTGCCCATGGCACTCGGCGCCGTCGTCCTCATCTACAACGTCCCCGGCGTGACGGACCTCAAGCTCGACGGCCCGACGACCGCGGCGATCTTCCAGGGCAAGATCACCGTCTGGAACGACCCGGCGATCGCCGCCCAGAACCCGGGCGCGACCCTCCCGAGCAGCAATATCGTCGTGGTCCATCGCTCCGACGGATCGGGCACCACGAACGCGTTCACGAGCTACCTCGCCGCGGTCAGCGCCGACTGGAAGAGCGGACCGGGCGTTGGCAAGGATGTCAAGTGGCCGACCGGCGTCGGCGGCAAGGGCAACGACGGCGTCGCCGCCACGGTCAAGCAGACCCCCGGTTCCATCGGCTACGTGGAGCTCCAGTACGCCACCCAGGCGAACCTCCCGTCGGCCTCGCTGAAGAACGCCGACGGCAACTACGTCCAGGGCTCGGTCGACGGCGTGACCGCCGCCGCCGAGGCCGCGGCGTCGACCTTCCCGGCCGACTTCCGGCAGGACCCGATCATCAACGGCGCCGGCGCCACGACATACCCGATTGCCTCCTACACCTACATCCTGGCCTACCTGGACCAGAAGGACCAGGCCAAGGGGCAGGCCCTCGTGGCATTCATGTACTGGGCTCTCACCGACGGCCAGCCGCAGGAGAAGGCGCTCGGCTATGCGCCGCTGCCCGCGGATATCCAGCAGAAGTCCATCGACAACCTCCACACCTTCACGTACGGCGGCGCCCCCATCTGGACGAAGTGACCCCGGATCTCGCAGTCTGACCCGAAGGGAAGGCCCCCGCTGCTCGGAGCGGGGCCTTCCCTTCTTCGCCCCCAGACGATCCTGGTGCCCGTGCGACCGAGCTTCCCGCGTTTCGGACCCTTGTAGGATGAGGAAAGGATGACCTCGCTCCCGCGGACCGCCGGCCTCCCCACGCGACGCCATCCGCGCCGCGGCGACCGCGCGTTCACGATCGGCACGCGATGGCTGGCCTTTGCCATCGTCGCGCTGCTCATCGCCACCGCGATCATCCTCCTGATCGGCTCATGGCCGGCCTGGCAGGAGTTCGGCCTCGGCTTCATCACGGGCACGAACTGGGACCCGGTCCGCGACATCTACGGCGCCGTCCCGTTCATCCTCGGCACCCTCTACACGTCGGCGATCGCGCTGCTGCTGGCCACGCCGATCGGAGTACTCACCGCGATCTTCCTGTCGGAGTTCGCGAACCGGCGGATCGCCACACCGCTGACGTTCACGATCGAGCTGCTGGCGGCGATCCCTTCGGTCGTCCTCGGCCTGTGGGGCATCTACATCCTGGCCCCGTTCCTGCGGGACACGGTCGACAAGTTCATCATCTCGACGCTCGGCTGGCTCCCGATGTTCGCGGGCCCGAGCTACGGGCTGAGCATCAGCACCGCCGGCGTCATCCTGACGATCATGATCCTGCCCACCCTGGTGTCGATCGGGCGCGAGGTGTTGCGTTCCGTCCCCACCGCCCAGCGCGAGGCGATGTACGGCCTCGGGGGTACCCACTGGGAGGTCGCCTCCAAGGCCGTCGTGCCCTACGCCCGCTCGGGCATCATCGGCGCGGTCATCCTCGCGCTCGGCCGGGCACTCGGCGAGACGATGGCAGTCACGATGGTGATCGGCAACAAGGACGAGATCCCCACCTCGATCTTCGCGCAGGGTCAGTCGATCGCCTCCAAGATCGCCGTGACCTTCAACGAGTCGACGGGACTCCAGGCCCAGTCGCTCGTCGCCCTGGGGGTCATCCTCCTCGCGATCACCGTGATACTCAACGTCCTCGCCCGCGCCCTCGTGAGCCGGACGTCCCAGGGGCCACGGCGATGAGCGCGACGACTGTCGTGCGGACGGGGACGTTCGCCGAGCGGCTGTACGCCCAGAAGGGCTCGCGTCGCAAGACCGTCGACCGGGTCGCCCGCTCGATCGCCATGCTGGCCACGATCACCTGCACGATCCCACTCGCGGCCGTGCTGATCTATGTCGTGATCAAGGGCCTGCCGGCGATCAGCGTCGAGTTCCTGACCCAGCCGTCGAAGGCCCTCGGCGTGGGCGGCGGGGCGCTGCAGGCATGGCTGGGCACCCTCCAGATCGTGGGCCTCGCGTCGCTCATGGCGATCCCGGTTGGCGTCCTGGCTGGCATCTTCGTCAGCGAGTTCGCGGGACACCAAGCTGCCCGCTCGGTGCGCTTCGCATCCGAGGTCATGGTCGGCGTGCCTTCCATCCTGATCGGCATCGTCGTCTACGCGGTCCTGGTGCTCCCCTTCAAGCAGTACAACGCGTTCGCCGGCGCGGTGGCCCTCGCCGTCATCATGGTCCCGGTGATCCAGCGGACGACCGAGGAAGTCCTCCAGCTCGTGCCACGCGAGCTACGCGAGGGGTCGCTGGCCCTTGGAGCGCCGAGCTGGCGGACCACGGTGTCGGTCGTGCTCCCGACTGCCCGCGCCGGGATCCTGACCGGGGTGATGCTGGCCGTCGCGCGCGCGGCCGGCGAGACGGCGCCGCTCCTCTTCACGACTCTCGGCTCGCGCCTCGTGAACGTCGGCAACTGGAGCAAGCCGATGGACACGCTCACCCTCTTCATCTACAGCGGGTCCCAGTCACCCATCAACGCTCTGAACGAGCAGGCCTGGGGAGCCGCGCTCCTGCTGCTGCTCATGGTTCTGGGCATCAACGTGCTGGTCCGGTTCCGCTCGATGGGCGGGACCCGCGCATGACGGAGGACACCACGCGCATGACGCTCGACACGCCGGCCGCGGAACAGGGTTCCGCACCCGCGGCCGCCGCGACCGTCCCGGAGCCCGAGGTCCGCCTCCGGATCCGCGGGCTCAACCTGTACTACGGGACCTTCCGGGCCGTGCGCGATGTCGACATGGATGTCGCGGCCAACCAGATCACGGCCATCATCGGCCCCTCGGGCTGCGGCAAGAGCACCTTCCTGCGCTCGATCAACCGGATGCACGAGCTGACCCGCAACGCCACGGTGAAGGGCGAGATCCTCCTCGACGGCACCGACATCTACGCCCGGGACGTCGACGCGGTGGACCTGCGGCGGTTCGTCGGCATGGTGTTCCAGCGGCCCAACCCGTTCCCCACGATGTCCATCTACGACAACGTGATCGCGGGCCTCAGGCTCGGCGGCTCGATCAAGAAGGGCGACACCGACGAGATCGTGGAGCGCTGCCTGCTGTCAGCCGGGCTATGGGACGAGGTCAAGGACAAGCTGAAGCAGGGCGGGACGTCGCTCTCGGGCGGCCAGCAGCAGCGCCTGTGCATCGCCCGGGCGCTCGCGGTCGACCCCGAGGTGATCCTCATGGACGAGCCGGCGTCGGCCCTCGATCCGGTCGCGACCCTGCGCATCGAGGAGCTGATGCTCGAGCTCCGGGGCAGCTACACGATCGTCATCGTGACCCACAACATGCAGCAGGCGTCGCGGGTCAGCGACAGCACGGCCTTCTTCTCCATGAACGAGGACCGCGCCGGCTACCTCGTGGAGATGGATGACACCCGGAAGATCTTCACCAACCCTCGGGAGCAGCTCACCGAGGACTACGTCTCCGGCCGGTTCGGCTGAGCCACAGGGAGGACCGATCATGGATCAGCCGCCGACCGGCGAGGGCGCGCCGCTCGATCGCGAACTCGAGGAGATCCTCGTCCGCGTGGAGGGCGACCTCCCCGAGCCGATGCGGACCGTGCCCCGCAAGACCCTCGACCGCGAGGAACGGGCGATCAAGGACATCCTCGTCCGGATGGGAAGCCTCATCGAGGAACGAATCCGGTTGACGGTCGAGGCCCTCGAGACCCACGACGCGGCCAAGGCGCTCGTGGTCATCGAGGGCGACGTCGAGCTCAACGCACTGCAGATCGAGGCGACGGATCTCGTGGTTCTCGCGATCGCGACGCAGGCCCCCGTGGCCCGCGACCTGCGCTTCCTCCTGACCCTCGACCGGATCGGCTACGAGCTGGAGCGGATCGGCGACTCGGTGGCCAACGTCGCCAAGCGCGCGCGCGAGCTGGCCCCGGAGCCGCCGCTCGACGGCCACGTCGGCGTCCCGGAGATGGGCCGCCTGGCGGCTGTCTTTCTGGCCGAGACGATCCGGGCCATGACCGACGCAGACGCGGACGCGGCGCGGACGGTATCGGTTCGCGACGACGAGATCGACGCCCTCTGGCACCGAGCCGTGGACCGCCTCACCGACCTCGCCAGGAGCGATCCCGGGAATGTCCAGAGTGCGATGCGCCTCCTGATCGCCGCGCGCTACATGGAGCGTGTCGGCGATCACATCACGAACATCGCGGAGGACGTGGTCTTCCTCTCCTCTGGGCGCCACGAGGACCTCAACCCGTGACCCCGGACCGGGCACCGATCCGGGTCCTCTTCGTGTGCACCGGCAACTCGGCCCGCAGTCAGTTCGCCGAGGCGATCCTGCGACGGCTGGGCGGCCGCGACTTCGACGTGTCGTCCGCCGGCACCCGTCCCGGCGTCGTCAACCCGCTGACCGTGAAGGCGCTCGCGGAGATCGGGATCGACTGGTCGGCAGCCCGCTCGAAGTCGGCCGTGGAGTTCCTGGATGAGCGCTTCGACTACGTGATCACGGTCTGCGACCAGGCCCGCGAGGCGTGCCCCGTCTTCCCCGGCGACCACGCGTCGATCCATTGGGGACTCGAGGACCCCGCGGCGGCGATCGGGACCGACGACGAACGCCTGGCGGTGTTCCGGCAGGTCCTGGGCGAGGTGACCCTCCGGATCACCCCGTTCGTCGAGATCGCACGACGTGCCCACGGCCGGGCCGCCGCTGTCGGGGACGGCGAGAGCTGATGGCGGCCGCCGGGGCCCTGACCAGCAGCGTGGAGATCTACCTCCTGCGCCACGCCCACGCGGGCGACCGGGACACGTGGGACGCTGCCGACGGACTGCGCCCGCTGACGGAGAAGGGTCGCCGCCAGGCCGAGCGGGTCGGTCGCCTTCTCGCTGCCGCCGGCGTCGCGCCGGACGTCGTGCTGGCATCGCCGCTCGTGCGGGCGCGAGAGACGGCCGAGATCGTGGCCGGGCTGCTGGACCGACCGGTCCAGCAGGAGCGCCGGCTCTCAGAGCCTCTCGACCTGGCGGCGCTGGATCGGCTCCTGGCGGACGCCGGGGACCCCCGGCGTGCCCTGCTCGTCGGCCACGACCCCGACTTCTCGGAGCTGCTGTCGGAGCTCGTCGGGGCGCCGATCCTGATGCGCAAGGGCGCCGTTGCGCGGGTGGACGCGCAGCGCCCGCTCTCCCCCGGCGGGGGCGAGCTTCGCTGGCTCGTGCCGCCCGATCTCCTGCGCGGCTAGCCGGGCGCCCCTGCCGCGGAAGCCGTCCGAGGCGGCTACGACCGCTCGCCCGCCGGGAGCGTGGCAGCGGGTACCGCGACCGGAGCCGGGGACGCGATGACCGGGAGCCGCCGTGCCCGGCCCGCCCCCCCGAGCGCCGACGCCGGTCGTGCCGCTCCGGCCGGACCGAGCTCGCCGGCGATCTCCGCCAGGCGGCCCGCGACCGACGCGTCGAGGCGATACCAGATCCAGGTCCCCCGTCGCTCGCCGTGCACCAGGCCCGCCTCGCGCAGGACCCGCAGATGATGCGACACGGTCGGCTGGGACAGGCCGTCGGATGCCGTGAAGTCGCATGCGCAGACGCTGCCGTCCGACGCCAGCTGGCGCACGATCGCCAGCCGGGCCGGGTCGGCGAGGGCCGCCAGGAGACGCACGTCGGGATCCGTGGACTTGACCATGACCGGTATGATATCGACCAACTTCTATATTGACAAGGCTCGATATATGGGCCAGGATTGCGCGCATCGACACCAGCACCGAGGCAGCGGGCCATGATGGATAGCACACCACCTGGGGCGATCCCGTGACCGAGACCATCCGCGACGACGTCCGCCGCCACTACGCCAGAGCCGCCCTGGCCGTTCTCGAAACGGGCGGGTGCTGTTCGCCTGCGGCGGGGTCCGCGACTTCCGACAAGGGTGCGGCGGCCGGTGATCCCGTCTTTGGGCCCGGCCTGTACGACCCGGCCCAGCTCGCGCCGCTTCCGATGGACGCGGTTGCGGCCAGCCTGGGCTGCGGGAACCCGACCGCGATGGCAGACCTGCAGCCGGGTGAGACCGTCCTCGACCTCGGCTCGGGCGGCGGCATCGACGTGCTGATCGCTGCCCGGCGTGTCGGGCCGACGGGCCTGGCCTACGGCCTGGACATGACCCCCGAGATGCTCGAGCTGGCGCGCCGCAACGCCGCCGCCGCGGGCGCCGACAACGCGCGCTTCGTGGAGGGCACCATCGAGGCGATCCCCCTCCCCGACGCGTCGGTCGACGTCGTGATCAGCAACTGCGTGATCAACCTCTCCATCGACAAGGGCCGGGTCTTCGCCGAGGTCGCCCGTGTGCTGCGCCCGGGTGGCCGGCTGAGCGTCAGCGACGTGGTCGCCGACGACACGCTCTCCCCCGCCGATCGCGCTGCCAGGGGTGACTTCGCGGGCTGCATCGCCGGGGCGCTCTCGTTCTCGGAGTACGCCGACGGCCTCGTCGCGGCCGGGCTCGCCGAGGTCGAGCTGGCGCCGACCCACCGCGCGGTGGAGGGGATGTACAACGTGATCATCCGCGCGCGCCGCCCGGCGGCCAGGGAGCCCGGGGCAGCTGCCGGTTCGGCCCTCGATGCCCGAGATGCCGCCTCGAGCGGGCTGGCGGCAGCGCGCGCCCTGCCGCACGATGGCCTGGTCCCGCTGGGAGCCGCGACGGCGGACGCCAGTGGGAGCTGCTGCGGGTGACGGCTCATCACCCGCCGGACCGGGTGCCTGCCGGACCGAGGGGCTTGCGCCTCGGCCCCGCCGCTCCGGCGGATCTCGCGGAGATCGAGGCGCTCGTCGGCGGCGCGGGACTGACCCTCGCCGGGCTGGACGCCTGCGTCGTCTGCGGCACGACCGTGATCTGTCGCGAACGGCGACGGCCGTCCTGCTGGGTGTCGCCGCCACGGAGCGCTACGGGCCGGCGGCCATCCTTCGCTCCGTCGCGGTCCTCGCCCCCGCCCGGGGCCGCGGGCTGGGGCGGGCGCTCGTGGAGCGGGCGCTCGCCGGCCCCCGCGACGACGGCGCCCGCGAGGCCTGGCTGCTGACCGAGACTGCCGCGACATACTTCGCCGGGCTCGGGTGGGCTCGCGTCGAGCGGTCGGACGCCCCCGCCGACGTGGCCGCCTCGGTTGAGTTCACCTCGGCCTGCCCGACGACGGCGATCGCGATGCGGAGAATGCTCTGACCAGGTCGCGCCGGATCCCGCCACCGCCCGGCCGCGCCTCAGCCGCCCGGCGACGCGCGCAGGTCCGGGCCGGCCATCGGGATCGCGAACGAGAAGACGACCCCGCGCCCTCCTCGGACTCGACCCAGATCCGCCCGCCATGCGCCTCGACGACATGGCGGGCGATCGAGAGGCCGAGGCCCGTGCCACCCGCGCCGCGGGTCCGTGCCCGGTCGACCTTGTAGAAGCGCTCGAAGATGCGCGGCAGGGCGCTCCGCGGGATCCCCTGGCCATGATCCTCGACCGCGACGACGACCTCGCTCTCCGCGGGTGTGACGCGAACCACGACCGTTGAGCCGGCCGGGCTGAACTTGACGGCGTTGTGGAGCAGGTTGAGAAGCGCCTGCCCGAGCCGCTCGCCATCGCCCCGGACGACCGGGACGACCGATGGAGCGTCGATCGCGAGCGTGATGCCCTGGCGCTCGGCGAAGAGCCGGGCCCGCTCCACCGTCGCCCCCGCGAGACGGCCGAGGTCGACGTCGTCGCGGACCACGCTCGGAACCCCGGACTCGATCAGCGACAAGTCCATCAGCTCGTTGACCATCTGGACGAGGTGCCCGGTCTCGACCTCGATCTCGCGCCACCCGCTCCGCGGCCTTCGGCGGCAGCGCTGTCGGCGTCGGCGGCCAGCGTCTCGGCCAGGAGGCTGACGTCGTCAACGGCGTCCGCAGCTCGTGGCTCAGGTTGTCGATGAACTCGGTCCGGATCCGCTGGAGGCGGCGCAGCTCCGACACGTCCTCCAGCACAAGCCAGGCGTCGCCTCCGCGCGTCCGCCGCGAGCGCGGACCAGGAGCGTCGCGCCGGGTTCCAGGCGGACGGTGAGCTCCCCGCAGCGGAGCCCGCCTCGAGGGCCGTCCGCGCGATCGCCTCGACGCGGTGATCGGTGAAGGCCTCGAGGACGCTTCGGCCGACCATCGCTGCCCGGACGGCGCGCGACGAGCCGGTGGGCCGCCTCGTTGGCGGCCGTGATCGTGAGGTCGGGCGCGACCCGCACCGCACCCACGCCCACCAGCTCCACGAGGACGGCGGCGTCGCGCTCGGTGGCCGCGCTCGCACCTCCGCGGCCGCGAGCGCGTGTCGGGGACGCCGAGGTCCGCGACCACGCCGGTCGCCTGCCGCCTCGCACCCCGCCGCTGGAGCAGCGCGGCCAGGAGGAGCGCGGCCGCCGCCACGAGGGCGAGAAGGGCGCCGTACTCGAGGAGCGTGCCCATCGACGTTCCGGCCGGCCGCGGCCCTAGGCCGGAGGCGCGCTTCGACGGCCTCGAGCGGCTCGATCGTCCGCTCGCCGGTCGCGCGCACGGTCACCTCGGCGCCGCCTGCGGCCAGTGAGCGCGGGCTGATGGTGACGATCAGGGGCATCCCCAGCAGCTCCGCGTCGGTGAACTTGACGCCCGGGGACTCGTCGCGGTCGTCCCAGAGGACCTCGCGGCCGGCCGTCGAGCGCCCGGTCGTGGAGCCGCTCGGCGACCTCGGTGACGCGCGGGTCCTTCGCCGCGGAGACGGTGACGAGGTGGGCCGCGTACGGCGCCACCTCCGCCGGCCAGGCGATCCCCTTCTCGTCGTGGTGCGCCTCGACGACGCAGGCGAGCGGCCCGCCCCACGCCGATCCCGTACGAGCCCATCACGATCGGGTGAGCCATCCCGTCCTCGCCGAGGTACGTGGCGCCGAGGGCGCGTCGTGTACTTCGTGCCGAGCTTGAAGATGTTCCCGACCTCGATCCCGTTGCGCAGGATGACGGGCGCGCCGCAGGTCGGGCAGCCGTCGTCCCTCGCGGGCGTTCGAGAGGTCGGCGACGAGGTCGGGCGTGTAGTCGCGGCCGACGTTGACGTTGCGGTAGTGGAAGCCCTCGCGGTTGGCGCCGGCGACGAGATTCGATCGAGCGGGCCACGAGCTCGTCCACCAGGACGAAGCGTGTCGTGGGCGCCGATCGGGCTCCCATAGCCGGGCTCCATGCCGGCGGCCCGGATCTCCTCGACCTGGGCCGGCCGGAGCGCGCGGGCCTTCGCCGCGTTGGCCAGCTTCGTCTCGTTGACGTCCATGTCGCCGCGCACGATCGCGGTGACCAGGCGACCGTCCTGGTCGACGAAGAACGCCGCCTTGGCCGTCTCCTCGGGGCTGATGCCGAGGAACGCGGCGAGATCCGCGATCGTCGTCGCTGCCGGGCGTCGCGACCTCCTCGAGGGGCAGCGGATCGCCCGTCGGGGGCTCCGACACGCGGACCTTGGCGACCTGGCGGTTGGCCGAGAAGCCGCACTTCTCGCACAGGACCAGGACGTCCTCGCCGAAGTCGTTCAGGACCATGAACTCGTGGGCCTGGCTGCCGCCCATCATCCCGACGTCGGAGGCGACCGCGATCGCCTGGAGGCCGAGGCGCTCGAAGATCCGGGTGTAGGCCTCGTACTGCTTCTCGTAGCTGACGTCGAGGCCGGCCTCGTCGAGGTCGCAGGTGTAGGCGTCCTTCATGACGAACTCGCGGACCCGGATCAGCCCGCCGCGGGAGCGCGGCTCGTCGCGGAACTTGGTCTGGAAGTGGTAGACCATCATCGGCAGCTGGCGGTAGCTCTTCACGAGGTCAGCGCAGCAGGCTCGGCGACGACCTCCTCGTGGGTCATCGCCAGGACCATGTCGCGCCCGCCGCGGTCCTTGAAGCGCGCCATCTCCGGGCCGATCTGGTACCAGCGCCCGGTCTCCTTCCAGAGGTCGGCCGGGTGGACGACCGGCATCTCCATCTCCTGGCAGCCGATCCGGTCCATCTCCTCGCGGATGACCTGCTCCACCCGCTTGGCGACCCGGAAGCCGAGCGGCAGCAGCGAGTAGATGCCGGCGCCCAGCTGGCGGACGTAGCCGGCCCGGACGAGGAGGCGGTGGCTGGGCATCTCCGCGTCGGCGGGGTCGTCGCGGAGGGTGGTGAAGAAGAGATGGCTCAATCGCATGGCGGAAGGATACCGGCGCGGCGCGCGCGGCGGCTCACCCGCCGGCGCGCTCGGATCCGGCCGTGGAATCCGACCCGCGCGATTCGAGCAACTCCGGCCACGGGGAGCGGCGCGCCACCGTCGGCGAGCTCAAGCCAGCGGATGGCATACGCCGCCTCGAGTGGGTCGACCGCGGCGCGGTGGGCCGAGCCGGGTCCGTCGCGAGACGTCGCAGTGCGGCGAGGCGGGTGCTCTCGCGCTCGAAGGAAGCGGCGACCATGTGCCGGTCGCGGAGAGGTCCGAGCTGGCGCCGCGACGAGATCCACGTCGCGGGCGAACCCCGGCAGGAGCCAGCGGTCGGCGAGGGCGTCGGCGTCCGGGCCCGAGGACCTCGAGCGCGCGTGCGCTCGAGGGCGATCCGCTCGGCGGAGGGAGGCGGCGCGGACACGACGCGGCGACGCACGGGCCGCCGGGCGAGAGCGGCCGCCGTCGGAAGGCCTCGACGGGCGGGACCGGCCGAGCGGGCTGGGCACCATCGGCTGCCAGGCTGCCCGCGTACGAGTCAACGGCGGATCGGCGCGGGGTTAACGCTTCGTTGCCGCCGACGCACCGACCGGCCTGCCGCCATCCGGCCTGCGCGAATTCCGGCGCGCAGGCGTTAACAGGATCAACATACTTGCGCCATGCACCGCAGCCCCGTTCGGCGCCGGGGCGGCGGGCGTGACCGGCCTGACGCCGACCCTCGTCGTCGTCCTCGTCCTCGCCGTCGTCTTCGACTACATCAACGGCTTCCACGACACGGCCAACGCGATCGCGACGTCGGTGGCGACCCGGGCCCTGCGCCCGGCCCACGCCATCCTGATGGCGGCCGCGTTCAACTTCATCGGCGCCTTCGCCGGAACCGCGGTCGCCAAGACGATCGGCGCCGGCCTCGTCGACGACGCAGACGACGACCCAGGCGGTGGTGATCGCCGCGCTCGTGGGGGCGATCGCCTGGAACCTGATCACCTGGCGCCTGGGGATCCCGAGCTCCAGCAGCCACGCGCTCATCGGCGGCCTGATCGGTGCCACGGTGATCGCGGCCGGCTGGGGTGCGCTGAACCTTTCCGGGATCTTCGACAAGGTGCTGGTGCCCGCTCGTGACGTCCCCGCTCATCGGGTTCTTCGGGGCGCTCGTGCTGATCGTCGCGCTCTTCTGGATCTTCCGGAGGAGCGCACGCCGCCCGCTGGCCCACCGCTTCCGGCGGCTCCAGGTCCTCTCGGCCGGGTTCATGGCCTTCGCCCACGGCTCGAACGACGCCCAGAAGACGATGGGCATCATCACCCTCGCGCTCGTCTCGGCCGGCCTGATCCCGGGTGGTCCCAACGTCGTGATCCCCTCGCAGGTGATCGTCATCTCGGCGACCGCCATCTCGCTGGGCACCGCGGCCGGCGGCTGGCGGATCATGCGCACGATGGGCCATCGGGTCGTGGAGCTCGAGCCGATCACCGGCTTCGCGGCCGAGACGACCGCCGCCACGGTCATCTACACGGCGGCCCACTTCGGCATGCCGGTCTCGACGACCCACGTCATCTCGAGCGCGATCATGGGCGTCGGCACCAGCAAGGGTGCCCGCGGCGTCCGCTGGGGAGTGGCCCGCAGCATCCTGGTCGCGTGGGTCGTGACGATCCCCGCCGCAGGCATCGTCGGCGCCCTGGCGTGGGTCGTCCTCAACGCGCTCGGCGTCAAGTGACCGACTCTCCGGAGGTGACCCGCCCCATGCCCCGCCTGATCCCGCGCGACGAGGCGTTCCAGGAGATCTTCGTCAAGGACGGCGAGAACCTCCTCGTGGCCGCCCGCGCCCTCAACGAGATGTTCACCGACTTCGACCGGCTCGACGAGCGCGTCGCCGAGATCCAGGCGCTCGAGCACGCCGGCGACGAGATCGACGCCGAGATCGCCGCCCGCCTCGAGCGATCGTTCATCACCCCCTTCGACCGCGAGGACATCCACGAGCTCTCCGCACGCCTCGACGACGTCGTCGACGGCATCCAGGAGGCGGCCGAGACGGTCGTGATCTACGGGATCGACGAGGCCACCGACGAGGCCCGTCAGATGGCCGGGATCATCGGCAGCCCAGGCGGAGCAGCTGCTTGCTGCGCTCAAGCTCCTCGACGCATCTCGAGACGGCGGGTCCGCACCTCACCCTGGTCCACGACCTGGAGAACAAGGCCGACGGCCTCTCGCGCTCCGCCATTGGCCGGCTCTTCCGCGAGGGCGGAGATCCGCCTGCGGGTCATCAAGCTGCGCGACCTCTACAACGTCCTCGAGGAGACGATCGACGCCGCCGAGGACGCCGCCGAGGTCATCGAGCGGATCGCCGCCAAGGCCCAGTAGTTGGTTCCGGCGCGGACCGACATGAACGCCGCCGCGGCCGCCCCGCGCACCTGGCGCTGAGACCTCAGCCGTCAGGCGCGAGGTGGCGCCCGAAGAAGGCGGCGATCCGCCGCCTGGCGTCCTCCGCCGACGGCTCGTGGTAGTCAGACCCCCCGATGAAGCGGGCCATCAGCGCGAACATCGGCGGGATCCGCTCGTCGCGGTGGTCGTTGATGAAGCCGTGGCCAGCCTCGGGATACTCCTTGACGTCGTGGTCGATCCCGAGGTTGTCCAGGAGCTGGTTCAGCCTTGCGGTCGCCCCGCGGAGCGAGCCGTCCCTCGCCCCGTAGCTGGCGACGATCGGGCAGGCCCCGGCGAGGGCGGTCCCGCGTTGGCCGGGATGCTCCCGTAGTTGACGCTGCTGGCCGCGAAGCCGTGCCCCGGCGCGAGCGCCAGGGCGAACCCGCCGCCCATGCAGAAGCCGATGACGCCGATCCGCCCGGAGCATCCCGACTGCGCGGCGAGCCAGGTGCGGGTCGCCTCGACCTCGTCGAAATAGCGCCCGCCACCCGAGCGGAGGTTGCCGAAGATCGACCACAGGCAGCGAAACGTGTTGCCCCAGTAGAAGAGGTCGGGCGCCGCGGCCATGTAGCCCTCCGACGCCAGCCACTCGGCTTGCCGCCGCGTGTCCTTGCTCATGCCCCCGGCATCGTGGATCACGACGACCCCGGGCCACGGGCCGTCGCCCGGCGGCCGGGCGACGACGACGGGCAGCTGGCCGTGCGGCGTGGGGATCTTCACGTCGGTCATGGTCGTCCTCGAGGTGGGCGGGCCGCCATGATGCGCCGTCCGTCTTGTTTGCCAGTCGCAGTGGCGCCCGGGCGGCTTGATGAGGCTGCGTTCCAGCGCCGGTGTCACCTGCCTAGGTCCAGTCGGCGACCCGGAGCATGTCGAGGTCCGGGTCCAGTCGGCCTATCGCGGAGACAACCAAGCGCACTGGGTTGGATCCCGGCACGGCGATAGGGTCGGCGACGACGGGCTGCGCTCCGGCAGTTCGGCGCCAGTGATCCGGGCGCGTCCGTGGCGGGAGGTTCTACCGTGCAGGCGAATGCCGCATCCGCGTCGAGGCTCAAGCCCGTCATCGCCACGCTGTTCGGCATCCCGGCGGCGGTGATCGTCCTGGCCGCTGCGAACGGCTCGAGCGCCCCCCTCGTCGGGGACGGCGCCGCTGCCCTGGTGGCCCTATGGATCCTGGGCAGCGCGATGTGCGCCCTCGGGATCAGCGCGATGCGCGAGCGGTTCGGTGTCGGCCGGGCGAACGTCGTCGGCATGCCTCTCGGCCTCCTCGCGACCTTCCTCGTCCTGTCTGGGCTGTTCGGCTGGCCGCTCCTCCTCCAGCCGATCGTCGACGCGCTGGGCGGCCCGGAAGCGGCCTCCTTCGTGCGCGCCGCCATTGTCGGAGTGGGCGCGGTGATGGGCGCCAAGTGGACGATCGCCTGGCTCTCCTACCTCCCGCGCGGAACCGCCCCTGCAACGGCATAACAGGCCTGGTCAGGTGATCCGGGACGGCGGCGTCGGAGAGCGTAGGACGCGGGCCGAGTCCGGACCGGACGCCTGCCTCCTGGTGAGGGCCGGGCATGACCGCCGCCGAACACCCGAACGGCCCGTCGCGGAACCCCGCTGCCAACGCGCTCGGCGGCGCGGTGCTCCTCCTGAGCGGGATGGGATTCCCGCTGACGCAGGCGCTCATCTCCCGGGCCGGCCGGCGCGGCGCGATCGTCGCCGAGGGTGTCGCCGCGGGTCTGCTGGTCCGCGATGCCGCCCTCGTCCGGTCCGGTCTGCCGGCCCGCCTGCAGCCGCTGCCGCGCCGACTCCTGTGGCTCGAGCTCTGCGCGAGCGGTTCGGTCTCGCGACGCTGGCGGGGCTCGTGGCGATCGCGCGGCCTTCCCAACAGATCGAGCCGACCGCAGCCGGCGCCCTGGAGGCATTCCGCCGGTTTGCCGTCGGGGTGCTGTTCGGCCTCCATACGTTCCGGTTTCGAATCTACCTCGGACGCGACCGCGGCCGGGCAGCGATCGGCGACCCCGAGGGGACCCGCTTGCAGCGACCCCCCGGCTGAGCCGGCCGGTGCGGTCCGCCCGGCACGCCTTCCCGGGGGACGGTGATACGGCGCTGGTCCTGCTGTCACGCGCAGCTCATGGCCCGGCCGGCTTCGGCGTCGCATTCGGCCGCATCAGGCTCGTCATGGCCGTGGCTGGGGAGGTTCGTGATGGATCCCTTCGGACTGGAACAAGGACCCCGGCCAATCCACGCCGGTCGCGCGTCCTCCGCGCCCGGTGCCGCCCAGGATCCATCGGCCCAGCGTAGCCGGGCGAACCGGCTCTGGCGATCGGGCACCCGGAGACGGCAGGCTTCGACCGTGAACGTCGGGGGTGCCTCCTCCACGCAGCCCCGCCCGGGCCTCGCTCGCGGTATCGCGGCACGCGCCGGCCAGATCGGGCTGATGTTCGTCGTCCTTGCCGTCATCCTCTTTGGCGCCGCCGGCCAGCTCGATTGGATCTGGGGCTGGGTCTACCTCGGGATCTACCTCGCCAGCACCGTCGTGAACGCGGGGTTCCTCCTCCGCCGCGACCCGGAGCTCGTCGCCGAGCGCGGGCAGCCGGGCGAGATGCCCCGCTGGGACAAGGTGATCGGCGGCCTCTGGAGCCTCGCGCAGTTCGTGTTGCTGCCGCTCGTCGCCGGCCTCGACGTGCGCTTCGGGTGGACGGGCCCCGTCGAGGTCGCCTGGCAGCTCGCCGGCGGGCTCGTGTTCGCAGCTGGCCTGGCCCTGTTCGGGTGGGCGATGATCGCGAACGCCTACTTCTCGACGGTGGCCCGTGTCCAGCCCGAGCGCGGCCAGACCGTCTGCGCCGAGGGGCCATATCGGTTCGTCCGCCACCCGGGGTACTCCGGGGCGATCCTCCAGTCGCTCGGGACGCCCCTCCTGCTCGGCTCGGTTTGGGCGTTCGTACCAGCCCTGGCTGCCGCGGCCCTCATGGCGACGCGGACATGGTTCGAGGACCGGATGTTGATGACCGGATTGCCCGGCTACGCCGAGTACGCCAGTCAGGTGCGGCATCGGCTGCTGCCCGGGGCCTGGTGAGTCGCCGCGAGCGGCGGGCTCTGGAAGTCGGTCTCCTCGCCCGCGACCGGGCGTGTCTTCTCTCAGAGAGGGCTTGACATTCCGAGCTGCAACGGTGCGAGACGGGCCGCGTGTCACCGAACTCCGTCGGCGTCCTCCAGAGGGCTCCTCCGGGTTTGGAGCCGAGAGCGGTCGAGGCCGATGCGCCCCCGCTCGCGGGGGCGACGAGCGACCGCCAGGTTGGGACCGACCGAGCGTCGTGCCGGCTCGACGCCTGGGTCGAGATCGCGGACGGAGCGCTCGATCGATTCCAGCCGTCCCTGGTCGGTGCCCCGGCCGCCGCCGGCGCCCCGCGCGGCCCGCATCCCGTCAGCTTGCGCTCGGCGCCGGCTGCGCCGCGCTGGTGGTGTCCACCGGCGGTGTCTCCGGGCGCAGGATCCGCCAGGCGGTCAGGAGCAGGCCGCCGAAGCCGAACAGGGTGGCAATCACGGTCACGAAGGGGATCACGCTGATCAGGGCGAGCACGATGACCCCGATCACGGCGGCGAGGTAGGGCCGACCGCGCTCGCGGGACCCGCGCCTCCCAGAGACGAGCCACTCGCCGATCCAGATCGCCGCGACGAGCCAGCTGAGGAAGGCGAGGATGGGCAGCAGGCCGAACAGGATGGCGAGCCCGATCGGGGCGCCGATCACCGTGGCGACGAGGAGGATCCCGACGATCGGCAGCACGACCATGCCGATGATGCCGGCGACGAGGACGTGACCCGGGCGCCCCGCGATGAGCGCCTCGACCTCGCGGACCTGGCGGGTGCCGAAGGCCACGACGAAGAGCGCGGCCGCGATCGCGGCGAGGCCGAGTCCCAGGAACAGGACGATGAAGATCGGGATCATCAGCAGCGCGAAGGCGGCCAGATCGCCGTCGAGCGCCTTCGTTGAACCGCGCACGATCGCGCCGGACTGCTGCGTCACGGTGCCGTTAAGGGTCCGTACGTCCCCGCTGACCGTTGTCCCGGCCTGCAGGTCGGCGCTACCGTTCACCACCACGACTGTTTCTGCCGTCGCGCCCGCCAGCGTCGCGCTGCCGCCGAGGACGACGACCGTGTTCACGTCCCCGCCGATCCGGGCGCTGCCGCCAGCCACGACGACCGTATCGACGTGCTGGTCGGGCGGGACGTCCATGCTGCTGTTGACGGAGAGGATGAGGCTCCGGGTCTGCGATTCCGGCCCGGCCGCGAATGCCGCCGGGGCGAAGAAGGAGAGGAGGATCGCGACCAGGGCCATGACCGCGTAGAGGCGTCGCATCGGTGTCCCCTTTCGAAGGACCGCCCGGGCCCGGCCAAGCTGGAGAAACCCGAACCGGCCACCGAGCCCCGGAGTTGCTTCGTGTCGTGAACGACGCTATCGCAGGGGATGATCGCCCACCAGCCGGGCACCCGGCATCTTGAGGGTGGGGCTAGCACCACCGATGCCGCCGCGCGCGACCTCCTGTCGGATGAGGCGCGCTGCCCGAGCTGACGGCTCCGGTGGGTCCCGCCCGTCAGGCCGCCCGGCGGAACACGTAGCCGACGCCACGCACGGTCTGGATCAGAGTCGGGGTGGCTGGGTCCGGCTCGATCGCGGAGCGCAGCCAATGGACGTGAACGTCCACGGTGCGCGTCTCCCCGGCGTAGTCGTACCCCCACACCTGCTCGAGGAGCTGCTCGCGGCTGAAGACCTGGCCCGGGTGGCGCAGCAGGAAGGCCAGGAGCTCGAACACCTTCGGCTTCAGCGGAACCTGCGCGCCGTCGCGGAGGACGCGGTGGCCGGCAAGGTCCACCGTCAGGTCGCCGAGCCCGACCGTCGCGGGCCCGTCGGCGACCGACTGCTCCGTGCGGCGCAGGAGGGCATGGATTCGGGCGATCAGCTCGCGGAGACTGAACGGCTTGGTCACGTAGTCGTCCGCTCCGAGCTCAAGGCCGATCACCTTGTCGATCTCGGAGCTCTTGGCGGTGAGCATCAGGATCGGCACCCCGGACTCTGCGCGGATGATCCGGCAGACCTCGACGCCCGACAGCTCGGGAAGCATGAGGTCCAGCACGACCAGCTCCGGCCGGTGCTCCCGGAACCGGAGCAGGGCCTCGCGCCCGTCGGCGGCGGTGACCACGCGGAAGCCGTCCGCCTCGAGCGCCTCGGCAAGCGTCTCGCGCAGGGTCGGCTCGTCGTCGACGACGAGGATCAGGCGGGCCATCGACATCAGGATAGGCGAAGGGGTTATCGGCGCGTAGACAGATTGTTAACGGGACGGCGGCGCGACACGGCCGCGAACGGGGAAGTGCCCGGCGGGGCGGGCTGTGCCCTCACCCCCTCTGGCGGAAGAACTCGGTGAAGGAGCGACAGCGGCCGTCCTCGTCGAACTCGAGCAGGAAGCAGTTGTCGAACGTGGCCTCCTCGGTCGCCCGGGATGCATCAGTCCAGTAGCGGCTCCAGCCGACCGCGACGGCGACGCTGCCCTCGACCGCGAAGGGCTCGTAGTGGGCCGCGTAGGTGCCAGGTGCGTCGCGCCCGCTGGGCGGCGGCTCCGACGTCACCCAGGAGGACACGATGGCCGCACGGCCGACGACCGGCGCGTCGGACGGGTGGTAGCGGTACTCCGCATGCTCGCTGAACAAGTCACCGATCGCGGCCGGGTCGTAGCTCTCCCAGGCCGCCACGTAACGTTCGAGCCAGGCCTGGACCCCATCGCGCGTCATGAACCCACCTCCGATCACGTTGCCGGCCTGCGTGCCGGGCGCTCAGGCCGGCGCCTCAGCCTCCAACGCGCTCGCCGCCCGGTCGAGCCGCTCCCGCGTCCGCTCCCGCCCCAGGGCGACCATCGACTCGAACAGGGGCGGGGTGGCAGTCAAGCCAGTGAGCGCGACCCGGATCGCCATGAAGAGGTCGCCGGCCTTCCAGCCGTTCGCCTCGGCAACGGCACGCAGGGCCACCTCGAGGCGTTCGGCCGTGAAGCCCTCCGCCCCGGCCGCCTCGACCGCCCGGCTCGCGGCGGCGAGTCCCGCCAGAGCGGTGTCGCGATCCCAGCGCTTGGGGACCAGCAGCGCCGGGTCCAGCTCCACGACGTCGGTGAACAGGAACCCGGCGACGCCGCCGATGGCTCCGAGGACCGGGAGCCGGTCGCGCACGAGCGGCAGGAGGGCAGCGATCTCCGCGCTCTCGGGGTTCCGGTCGATCCGCCCCGCGGCCCACGCGGCCTCGAGGAACGGGGCGAGCCGCTCCACCAGGTCGTCGTCGGCGAGGCGCCGGATCCACTGGCCGTTGAGCCACTCGAAGCGAGCGCGGTCGAAGATCGCCCCGCCCTTCTGCACATCGGCCAGGTCGAAGCGCCCGGCGATCTCCTCGAGCGAGAGGACGTCCTCCTCGGTCCCCGGCGACCAGCCGAGAAAGGCGAGGTAGTTGACGAACGCCTCGCGGACGAATCCCTGTGCGATGTAGTCCTTCACCGCGGTCTGGCTCTTGCGCTTGCTCATCTTCGTCCGGTCGGCGTTGAGGATGAGTGGCAGGTGGGCGAAGACGGGCTCCGGGTGACCGAGCGCCCGGAACAGGAGGATGTGCTTGGGCGTGTTCGAGAGGTGGTCCTCTCCGCGGATGACGTGGGTGATCCCCATCTCCGCATCGTCCACGACGACGGTGAAGTGGTAGAGCGGCGTCCCGTCGGCCCGGAGGATCACCAGGTCGCCGCCGAGGGCCCCGGCGTCGATCTCGACGTGGCCGCGGACGAGGTCGTCGAAGGCCACGACGCCGGGCTCGACGCGGAAGCGGAGCGCGGGCCGGCGACCCTCGGCGGCGCGGGCTGCTCGCTCGGCGGCCGTGAGCGAGGCGCAACGCCCGACGTAGCGGGGCGCCTCCCTGGCCGCCTCCTGGGCCCGCCGGTCGGCCTCGAGCTCGTCCGGCGCGCAGTAGCAGGGATACGCGAGGTCGCGGTCGAGCAGGCTTCGCGCGGCCTCCGCGTAGAGCGGCAGGCGCGCCATCTGGCGGTACGGCCCGAAGTCGCCCCGCTCCTCGAGCCCGCCGGCAGCCGGACCCTCGTCCCACTCGAGGCCGAGCCAGTGGAGGTGCTCCAGGATGTCGCGCTCGAAGGCCGCTGTCGAGCGAGCCTGGTCGGTGTCCTCGAGGCGCAGGATGAACGTCCCGCCGACGTGCCGCGCGTAAAGGAAGTTGAACAGGGCGGTGCGGGCCGTCCCGATGTGGAGCGGGCCGGTTGGGCTGGGCGCGATCCGGACGCGGGCGGCGGTCATCCGCCGATTGTAGGGTCGCCCTCAGGGCCGGCGCACGTCCTGGGGCCGGCGCACGTCCTCCGGGACGCGATGGAAGAGCGCCGCATCGGCCTCTCCGCGGAGGACGTGGACCAGGCCGGCCGGCCGCAGTCCGAGCGTGGCCCTCCCGATCGGGCCCTCGAGCGTGACCGCGTCGAGCGACGCCGATCGCGAGAGGATCGTGACGTGCGCGCCCGGCGTCAGGCCCCGCGCCTCGATGTACGAGAGGAGAGCCGGGTCCTCCTCCGCGGCCTCCGTGATCCGGTAGATCGTCGCCCGCTCCCCCGCCTCCAGGCCGGCAAGCGGGATCCCGGCCGGGCGCCGTTCCGCCGCCGCGAGATCGATCGGGTTGCCGTGGGGGCACGTCTCGGGGTGCCCGAGCATCTCGTCGAGACGAGCTTCGACGCGCGGCGAGATCGCGCCTTGCAGGCGGGCCGCCTCGACGTCGGACTCAGCCCAACCGAGGCCGACCACCGCGGTGAGCAGCCACTCGAGCAGTGCGTGGCGTCGGAAGATCGCGTCGGCCGCGGCCCGGCCGGCGGGCGTCAGGATCAGCTCCCGGCCCTCGCCGAGGGCAACGAGACCGTCGGCGGCGAGGCGGCGCACCATCTCGCTCGCGGCCTGGGTGGTGACTCCCACCTGGCGGGCGACGTGCGCCGTCGTGACGCGGCAGCCGTCGCCGGCGGCAACGCGCAGGGCAAGGAGGTATTCCTGGGCGGCGCTCGACAGATCGGAGGGTGCGCGGCGCGTCACCCCCGGATCGTACCGCGCGCGACCCCGCCGCGGCGGGTGGTTGCAGGGGCGACCGGGGCGTCAGGGCGCCTTCAACCAGGGATACGGAGCAAGACGCCCGGACACGGCGAGCAGCACGCCGGCCGTCCACGCGGTCACCGCCAGCCCAACGGCCACCGGCGAGGCTGGCTGGCCCGGAGCGAGCGGCCCGCCCAGCGCCGAGACGAGTGCCACGATCGGAACAGCGGTGATCCCGAGGACGAGCCCACCCACGACCGTTGCCCAGGCAACCTGCGGAGCGGCCACCAGCACGGCCACGCCGGCAACCTGGAGCGGAAGCGTGGCGACGAGACCGCCCGGCAGGCCGGCGACGGCCGCCACGGCGAGGCCGGGCACTGCCCAACCGAGGAGGGCCATCACGAGCCGGGCCGAGAGACCCGGGCGATCCTCCACGAGCACGTCGGCGGACGGTCGCCGGCGCGCGGTGCCGGGTCGTGGTGCCCGAGCCTGCTGGCGTGGCCCCGAAGCGTCGGGGCGTGGTGCCCCGGCGTCTGGGCTCGGTGCCGTGGCCGCGGGGCGCGGTGCCCCGGCGTCGGCGCTCGGTGCTGCGGCCGTGGGGCGCGGTGCCCCGGCGTCGGGCGGGTACGGGACCGGGCCCTGCTGGCTGTCCGCCCGACCTTGCTCGCTTTCGGCTCGACCCGGCTCGTCGGCGATCGGTCCCCGTTTGCCGGCCTCCGTTCCCTGTTCGCTGGCCCCCGCGCTGCGCGCCGAGCGGGCGGACCGGCCCCGGGCGCGGGCCTGGTACTCCGGACCGTGCTTTCGCGGGTCCGCGTACTCCTTCGGATTCACCGTCCAGTACGTTCCGGACGAGGGGCCGTACCAGCTCGCTCCAGCCCAGCCGGGCTCGAAGACCTCCTCGGCCTCGTCGTACGAGGTGGAGCCCAGGGTCGCACGGCGGCGGCCCGCCGTCCGGCGCCCGCGAGGCGCCGGATCCGGCCCGTGCCGGCCCTCAGGGTCGCCGGCGCCTTGTGGCCCGGCCTCGCTCCTGCGGCTGGCGGACTCCTCCTTGCCTGTTGCGGGCCCCTCGGACCGGCGTGCACCGGTTGCACGCGGGCGTCGAGCCCAGGCACCTGCCTGCGTGCCGCCGGCCCCCGCACCACGAGGATCGCTGCCCTCGCGAGGTCGGCTTCCAGGCTGAGCCGGACGCCGCGACGGACGCTCGTCGCGGGGGGCTTGCGGCTCGCCGGTCCGTCGGGGGCCAGCGGCGACCAGGGCCTCGTACGCGTCCTGGACCTCCAGGAAGCGTGCCACCGAGCCCTGCCGCGCGTCGGGGTGGAAACGCTTGGCGAGGGCGCGATAGGCGCGCTTGATCTCTTCCTCGGAGGCGCCGACGGGGACGCCGAGAACGCGATGCGGTTCCATGCGCCTTGTTCCCACCTGGCCCGACGCCCCCGTCCCGGGCGCACCCGCGCCCACCCATGTTCGGCCGAGGGCGCCCCGCGGGCGTGCGTCACTCCGCCGGAGCGGGATCTCAGCCGATGAGCTCACCGACTGGCACGAGATCGAACTCCGCGATCGTCTCCGCGGCGATCCGACCGTGCGGGTCGAGCTCGACCGGTCGATGGTACCGGCCAACGACGCGAAGCGCCTGCCCGGCGAGGACCCCGGCCATGCGCAGGGCTTCGACCGAGGTCGCCCACGTTGCCCGGTCGAGACCACCCCCGTCCTCGACCTTGATCGCCAGCGCGGAAGCTGGGGTCCCCGCCGCCCGGTCCGGGAGGATCGCCATGCCCCGCAGCCCTTCGGCGGCTCCCTTCACCAGGATGCGGCCCGGCAGCGCCTTCATGAGCGACGTGTCGAGCCGCTCCCGGGTGCCGGCCACCATCTCCGGATGGGCCACCATCGCGTCGCGAATGATCCGCAGGTGGGGGGCGAGCTCGCGTCGGGGATCGTCGGCGGCGGTCGCTTCCGGATCGGCCAGAAGGGCAAAGGCCCGGGCGACGGCCGCGAGCGGGAAGGCAAACGTCTCGACGCCGCAGCCGTCGACGGCCGTGCGGAGGCGCTCCGAAGTCGTCCCGAACGCCCGCGCAACGGCAGATCGGACGGCCACCTGCGCGGGATGGGCCGGGCTCCAGTAGTCCTCGAGGGACCAGTCGCCCATGCGGGCGAGAAGGAGCATGCCCGCGTGGTATCCCGAGCACATGTGGCGGATCGGGCCGGCCCTCTCCCCGTCCCGCGCCAGGCGCGCCGCCGTCAGATCGTCGAGCGGGGCGCCCGCGGTGCCGCAGGCCAGGAGCCCTTGCGTAAGGCCAGAGCGACGGAAGATGCCCTGCAGCGTGCGGACGTGCAGATCCTCGCCCGAGTGAGAGCTGGACATCAGCGCGATCTCGGCGGTGGTGAGCCCGAAGTCACGGAAGCCGCCCGCCTCCGCGAGCGCCAGCAACGCGAACGGCTTGACGCTCGAGCGGAGCGTGACCTCGACCTCCGCGTCGCCGGCGACATGCGTGACCCGGCCGGCGGCGTCAACCCGGACGACGTGGCCCCGGTGGACACTCTCGACGACGGCGCCGCGGACCTGCCGGGCAAGGATCGGCGGCGCCTTGCGCGAACCGCGCGGGCTGGTGGGCGTGTGGGCGCTCGGCGGGCGGCGGGTGGGTGGCATGCTCCGTCGAGGATACCGCCGCGGAAGCCGGTCGAGCGTCCCTCCGCCGCAGGGCCGCACCGTGCCGCCGGCCGCAGGCTGCAGATCCGCGGGCCGCGGGCGCCGCGGGTCGGTGCCGACCTTTACGTCCCGCACGCGCTTCTCCCGCAGCCGCGCGGTGCTAGGATCGGCCCGGTCGGGTCCCCGTCCCGGGGCGCCGGCCGCGCCGACCGCCCGGTCCACGCCCGAGGTGCGCGCCCGTGTCCGACACGAACCCCGTCCCGCCCGCCCTGCATGTCTCACGACATCCTGCAGTGCTCCACAAGCTCGCCATCCTGCGCGACGAGAAGACCGAGCCGAAGAAGTTCCGGGAAGTCGTCCGCGAGCTCTCGTGGCTGCTCGGGTACGAAGCCCTGGCGGACGCGCGTCTGCGGCCCATCCGCGTCTGGACGCCGCTCGAGGAGGTGGACGCCCACGAGCTTGGCGATCGGATCGGTCTCGTGCCGATCCTGCGGGCCGGCCTCGGGATGGTGGACGCCATGCTGGAGCTGATGCCGACCGCCCAGGTCTGGCACCTGGGCCTCTTCCGCGACGAGCGCACCCTGCGCCCGGTCGAGTACTACAACAAGCTTCCCGACTCCGCGACCGTGGACCTGTGCCTGATCCTCGACCCGATGCTGGCGACCGGCGGCTCTGCCAGCGCGGCGATCGACGTCCTGAAGCGCTGGGGCGCGAGCCGCATCAAGCTCATCAACCTGATCGCGGCGCCCGAGGGCGTGGCGGCGGTGAGCGCGGCCCACCCGGACGTGACGATCCACTGCGCGGCGCTCGACCGGGGCCTCAACGAGAAGGGCTACATCCTGCCGGGACTCGGTGACGCCGGTGACCGCCAGTTCGGGACCGGGGTCGGCGGCACGGTTGCACATCGGTAGCGGCGGCGAGTGGCGGGCGAGCGGGCGAAGGCCGCCCGTTCGGAGCTGACCGAGCCCACGACGTCGCCGCCGGGCCCTGCATTCCGTTCGCTTCGGGCGCGAGCCGGTCAGGCAACCCGCACAGGTGCCGGGCTGCGCTGAAGGACGGCGGTGAAGTCGGGGTCCAACAACCCACGCGGGTCGCCGGCTCGGGCCGGTGCGCTCATTTCCGTGTCCTCTCGGGGAGCCCCCACTGATCAAAGGTTCAGTGCATGACGCGATACGTGATAGTGGTGGCGATACGGCGACGTCATTCGACAACGGCCGAGTTCCGGGGGCCCGAGGCGTCCGCCGGCCGGTACGTGTTGACCACGACACCGTTGGGGAGGGCGAGCGTGTCGGTGAGGGTGAGCGTGCGCCTCGGCGCGCCGGCAAAGAGCCGTTTCGTCCCGTCGCCGAGCACGATGGGGTGGACCATGAGCCGGTACTCGTCGACGAGGTCGTGCGCGGTGAGGTAGTCGACCAGCTGGCCGCTGCCGGCGATGAGCAGGTCGCCGCCATCGGGCGCCTTGAGCCGGCGGACCGCCTCCGCGACGTCGCCTTCGATGAGCCTGGCGTTCCAGGTCATTTCGGTCAGCGTCCGCGACGCCACGTGCTTCGGCATCGAGTTCATCTTCCTGCCGAACTCGCCTGTCTCCTCCTCCATCGACGGCCATGCCCGCGCGAAGCCCTCGTAGGTGATCCGTCCGAGCAGCAACGCCTCGGTGGCGGACAGCTCGCGCGCCTTGAACTGGCCGGCTTCGTCGGACCAGAATGGGAACGACCAGAGCCCCGGCTCGTCGATGAAGCCATCGAGCGTCACGTAGAGGCTGGCGACGACCTTCCTGGGCATGCCTCAACTCCTTTCGTACATCCGGCCGCCGTGGGCGCGGAAAGGGCCGGCGGAGCCGGCGCTCCACAGGCCGGGCCGGGACTAGGCGGTCGCCCCGGGGTGGGCCGAGTCCGGGCCGGGTGATGAGCTACTCGCAGCCGGGCCACGATCGGGGGTCAGGACCTCGCGCAGCTTGGCCGCGAAGGCGTCGGGGCCGCCGCCCTGGTTCATCTCACCCTCGAGGAACCCACCATGGCCGCCGGGGAAGACGACCGGCGTGGTCCCGAGCCGCTCCGCGACGGCCTGCGTCGCGCGACCGGTCATGACGCGGCTCGACACCGCTCCGACCCCGAGGACGATGCGGGTCGATGCCGCGCGCAGGGCCTCGAAGTCCGGCTGGAAGTGACTGGCCGAGACCATGTTCTGCCCGAGCAACGGGTCGGTCCGGGTGCCGTCGTCCTCGGCCGGCAGCCCGAACATCGCCGGGTCGGGAGCTGGTCGGCCGGCGTAGTCGGCCGGGAACGGGCCCTCGTAGCTGACGAGGGCGATGAACTTGGCCATCGCCGGGCCGAAGCCCTCGCGCAGATACGTGTCGTGGATGTCCACCGCAGCCGCCAGTCCGACCTCGCGGTCCGGGAGAACCTGCCAGACCGGCGGCTCGTGGGCCACGAGCGTCGTCACCTGCTCTGGATGGCGGGCCACGAGGGCGAGCGCGTTCACGGCCCCGCCGCTCGATGCGAACAGCTCGACGGGGCCGGCGTCGAGCGCCGAGATCAGCCGGTGCAGGTCGTCGGCGTGCTCGTCGGGCGTCGTCTCGAGCGCCGCGTCGGTCCGGGGGCTCCGGCCCGCGCCCCGCGGGTCGTACGTGACAACGGTTCGCTCGGGGAACCGCTCCGCCAGCGCGGCGAAGCCGTCGGCCGCCATGGGTGAGCCGATGATGAGCAGGACCGGTTCGATCGAGGTGTCGTTGGGGCGGATGTCGTAGGTCAGGACAGCGCCCGGCACCTCCAGGGTCCGAGTGGTCAACGTCGTCATGATGGACCCCCTTGTGGTGCTGCAGTCTCGTTGGTACAGACTCGCCGGGTCCCCGAAAGTCATCGGTCGTCGGCAGTGGAGCGTGGCCGAGCTGGATGTTCAGCGGCCGCGGCCCTCGCGCAACATGGCCACGGACTTCGCGATCCGGCGGGCCCGGGTCTCGGGCGCCTTGGCCCCCTCGACTTGCAGAACGTGCCAGGACTTGTCGCTGTACGAGAGTCGCTCGAAGGTGGCCAGGGCCGCGGGCTCGGCGGCCAGGGCCGCGGCGAGGTCCACGGGCAGCTCGACGGTGCGCGGGGCGGTATCGAGCTCGATCTCGACATCGAGCGTCTCGCCACCTTCCAAGTCGGCCGCCGCGCGGTGTGCAGAGCTCAGCGGAATGAGGCAGCGACCGCCCATCGCGCCGACCGTGCTGCGGTACGTGTAGCCGTTGACGGTGACGGTGATCGCTGGTCGCCGGCCGCCCCCCAGGGCTGTCAGGACCTCATCCGGCACGGGGATCCCGGCGGTATTCGGGCCGGTCCGCTCGATCGTCGTTTGGTAGCGCATCGTCCGACTCTCCCTTCCTGCCAGTGGGTTGAACGGCCCGACCGCAGCGCACGAGGTGGGCGTCCCCGCCGGGCTCTCCGGCCTCCGCGTCTCCCTTGTGATCCAGACTCCTGCGGGAGGCCCACTCATGCGTGGAGCCAGCGCGGGGTACCGGACTCCTGCTTCCGGTGACAAGACTTCCGCCTCAGACGAAAGGTGCGACGCCCTCGGCGAGCTGCTGCATCAGCTCGATCTGCGGGTCGTATTCGAGGAGCGGGAGGTGGCTGCGGGCGACGAACTCGATCGGCACTCCCGCCCGCATCCGGACGTCGAGGAGGGCCTCGACCAGCTCGTCGGCGGTCCCGGCGTACGTCGCCCGGCCCTTCACGAGCGCATCGTCGGGGCGGTGGAACGGCGGTGGCGTCGGGGGCGGGAGCGGACGGGTCGCAGAGGCCCCCATGTCGGAGTACTTCCATTGCATCGCCCACACCGCGTCGCGGTATCGGGCGAGCGCCTCCGCTCGCGAGGCGCCCGGCAGCAGGATCGAGTAGTGGATGAACCGGAACGTCGCCGGTTCGCGGCCGATGCGCTCGCATTCGTCGAGCACCCAGCCGACCTGCTCGACGAACTTGTCGGCCGGGGCGTTCGCGAAGATCCCGTCGGCAAGCCGCACGGCGCGGCGGATGGCGGGCTCCGCGGACCCGCCGACAAGGACCGGGATCGGGGTCGACGGCGCGGGCCGGACGGCGATCGTCGGGAGGTCGTAGACGGGGCCCTGGTGCGTGAACGGCTCACCGGTCCAGGCCTGCGGGAGGATCCGGAGGATCTCCTCCATCGCCGCGCCGCGACGCCGGGCGTCGGCCCCGAGCCCGGCGAACTCGACCTCCGACCAGCCGAGCCCGAGGCCCAGGGTCAGCCGCCCGTGGCTGAGCAGCTGGACGGTCGCCGCATCCTCCGCCAGCCGGAGCGGGTGGTGCAACGGCGCGAGGACGACCCCAGTGCCGAGCTCGATCCGCGAGGTCGCCTGCGCCATCGCGGCGCCGACGACGAGCAACGAGGGCATGTACCCGTCGTCGACGAAGTGGTGTTCGGTCGTCCAGACGGACGTGAAGCCGAGGCGCTCCGCCTCGACCGCCAGGCGAACCGTGTCGTCATAGGTGCGCGTCCAGTCAGTCTCGCCGGGGCGGAGCTGAGCGCTGAGAAGTCCGAGGCCGAGTCCCATGATTGCCGACGATACCAGCCGGACGATTCCGCGGCGGTCAGGGCATGACGATCGCGACGTCCGGATCCGGGGCGCCAAGCACGGCCACGAGCCGCCCCGGGACGCCCACGTCGCCAGCGGCCATCGCTCGATCTCCTCGTGGCGTCAGGTGAGCGCTTCGTCCGCCAGATCGAGGGCGCGATCGATGATCGCGAAGCCCTCCGCGAGCTGGTCCTCGGTGATGCACAGGGGTGGGTTCGTGTGGATCGAGTTGTTGACGACCATCGTGTAGAGGCCGCTCTCGCGAAGGTGCTTTGCCGACCGCCTTCATCTCGTCGGAGGTCCCGTTGAAGCCCGTCATCGGGGTGTAGGGGTCGCGGCTGCGGGCGAGGTCGATGATCCCGAAGAGCCCGAGGTTGCGGTGCGTGCCGACGCTGGGGTGCTTCGCGGCGAGGCGCTCGTGGTGGGCGCGCATCACCACCCCCATGCGGGCCGCGTGCTCGACCAGGCCGTCCTCCTCGTAGACGCCGATCGTGGCCAGTGACGCCGCCAGGCTCACCGGGTGGCTGCTGTAGGTAAGGCCGCCGTAGAACATCTTCGTCTCGAAGGCCTCCGCGATCGTCGTGGCGCATCGCCACGGCGCCCGAGCGGCAGGTAGCTCGACGTGAGGCCCTTTGCCATCGTCATCAGGTCCGGAACCACGCCCCAGTGGTCGACGCCGAACCAGCGCCCGGTGCGCCCGAAGCCGGCCATCACCTCGTCGGCGACCATGAGGATCCCGTACCGGTCGCAGATCTCGCGGACGCCCTGCACGTAGCCGTCGGGCGGGATGAGGATCGCCGTTGGTGCCGACGATCGTCTCGAGGAAGACGGCCGCGATCGTGTGCGGCCCCTCGTACTGGATGACGTCCTCGAGGCCCTGCAGCGCCTCCGCCGCCGGGCGCGGCTCCTTCTCGCCCCAGCGATGCGTGTCCGGGTAGCGGACGACGCCGTAGATCGCCGGGCTCGTTGGCCCACCGCCGTGGATCGCCGGTGAGGGTCATCGCGCTCCGAGCGTCGCCCCGTGATAGCTCCGGTAGCGGGCCAGGATCTTCGAGCGGCCCGTGTGGTGGCGGGCCAGCTTGATCGCGTTCTCGATCGCCTCGGCGCCGCCGAGAGTGAAGAAGACCTTGTCCATGTCGCCCGGCAGGATCTCGGCCAGCTTGGCCCCCAGGCGGGCCCGGACCTCGGTCACGAACGCTGGCTGGACGTACTGCAGCTTCGCGCGCCTGGGCCGTGATGGCGTCGATGACGCGGCGGTCCCCGTGGCCGATGTTCACCGACATCAGCTGGGCTGTTGAAGTCGATGATCCGGCGCCCCTCCGGCGTGTACAGGTAGATGCCCTCGGCGTGATCGATCGCGATCGGGTCGAGCGCTCCCTGGACGGACCAGCTGAAGAACGTGTGGGCCCGTGCGAGCCGGACGATCTCCTCCGACGTCAGGTGGTCGGGCGCGGCGCTGGTGGTCATCGAGTCATCCTCTCCGCGCGGCGACGGGCGCCGCGAGCTGGTCCAATGGAGCGTCATTACAGCACACCCGTTTCCGACTCGGGTCGGCGTGCGGGTCCTCGCGGTGGGCCCGGCGTATGGGTCGGCGTCACAGTGCGCCGGCGAGCGGGGTCGGCGTCGTGGTGGGCCGGCAGCCCGACACAGGGGCCCAGCGCGGCTCGCCGGCGGCCGAGGCCCGCCCGCCGGAACCGACAGGAGGCCGAGCTCGGCTCACAGGGCGGCCGAAGCCCGCCTGGCGAACCCGGGTGTAGCATTCCGCCGCACTCAGGCGGGGCGAGGGGTCCGCCCGCCGCCGTGACCACCCCGGAGGTGTCCGATGCCGCGAATCGTCCGAGGCGCGCTCCTGCAGGCGACCTGGACCGGCGACAAGGAGTCGATGATCCAGAAGCACGAGGGCTACGCCCACGAGGCGGCGAAGGCAGGGCGCCCAGGTGATGCTCCTCCAGGAGCTCTTCTACGGACCCTACTTCTGCCAGGTCCAGGACACCGCCGTACTACGCCTACACGGAGCTGATCCCGGACGGGTCCGACGACGAAGCGGATGCAGGACCTCGCGAAGCAGACCGGGATGGTCCTCATCGTCCCGATGTACGAGGAGGACTCCACGGCGTCGGGGATCTACTACAACACCGCCGCGGTCATCGACGCCGACGGCGGCTACCTCGGGCAAGTACCGCAAGACCCACATCCCCCACGTCAAGGGCTTCTGGGAGAAGTTCTACTTCCGGCCCGGCAACCTGGGCTACCCGGTCTTCGAGACCGCCGTCGGCAAGGTCGGCGTCTACATCTGCTACGACCGCCACTTCCCGGAGGGCGCCCGGGCGCTCGGCCTGAACGGCGCGGAGATGGTCTTCATCCCGTCCGCCACGAGCCGCGGCCTCTCCGAGTACCTCTGGCGGATCGAGCAGCCGTCGCACGCCGTGCGCCAACGGCTACTTCGTGGGGACGATCAACCGGGTCGGCATCGAGCCGCTCGGCGACGACGACTTCTACGGCCAGAGCTACTTCTGCGACCCGCGGGGGCAGCTCGTCGGCGACGTCGGCAGCCCGCACGACGAGGAGCTCATCGTCCGGGACATGGACCTGGACCTCGTGACCGAGGTCCGCCAGACGTGGCAGTTCTACCGCGACCGGCGGCCGGACCAGTACGGCGACCTGGTCCGGCCGTAGCCGCCGCCGGAAGGGGCGACGATGGACTTCGGCTTCACGCTCAAGCCCGACCATTCGATCGAGCGCACCCTGGCGCTCGCGCGTCAGGCCGAGGCGGCCGGCTTCACGTACGGCTGGCTCTTCGACAGCCACGTCCTGTGGCGCGACCCCTACCCGCTGCTGACGCTCATCGCCCGCGAGACGACGACGCTTCGCCTCGGCACGTGCGTGACCAACCCGGCCACCCGCGAGCCGTCGGTGACGGCATCCAGCCTGGCCGTCCTCCAGGAGCTCTCGGGCGGGCGCTTCGACCTCGGGATCGGGCGGGGCGATTCGGCGATCCGGGTCCTCGGCAAGGCCCCGACGACGATGGCCACCCTCGAGGAGGCGATCCACGTCATCCGCGCCCTCGCCGAGGGACGGCCGGTGGAGCACGAGGGCGCGACGCTGCAGCTGACGTGGTCGGCGGGACACCGGCTGCCGGTCTGGGTGGCCGGCTACGGGCCGGTCGCCCTGCGGCTCACCGGCCGCGTGGCGCGACGGGGCGATGCTCCAGATCGCCGACCCGGACCTGGTGCGCTGGTTCGTGAGCCAGGTCCGCGCCTCGGCACGCGAGGCGGGCCGCGACCCGGATGCCGTGCGCATCATGTCGGCGGCACCGGCCCACGTCGGCGACCTCGCCGACGGCCGCGACCGGGTCCGCTGGTTCCCGGCCCTCGTCGGGAACCATGTCGTAGACCTCGTGAACAAGTACCGGGGCACGCTGCCAGAGGAGCTGACGCGCTACGTGCGCGGCCGCCAGGGCTACGACTACCTCCACCACGCCGAGGCCGGCAGCTCCAATGCCGACTTCGTGACCGACGAGGTCGTGGACCGCTTCGCGGTGGTCGGCGACGTTGCCGCCCACGTTGCCAAGCTCCGGGTCCTCGCCGAGGCCGGAGTGAACCAGTTCAATGTCTATCTCATGAACGGCAACGAGGAGGAGCAGCTCGAGATCTACGCCAGGGAGGTGATCCCGGCGCTCCGCGACGTCCCTGCGACCAGCGCCTGAGGAGGGTTCGATGCGCACGCTGATCCGGAACGGCCTCGTCGTCACCGCGGACGGGTCCTTCGAGGCGGACGTCCTGGTCGAGGACGAGACGATCAACGCCGTGGCCAGCCGGGCTCGGGGGGCCGCCGAGTCTCCCTTCGCGGGCCTCGCCGCGGACGCGGTGATCGACGCCACCGGGAAGTACGTCGTCCCCGGCGGGATCGACGTTCACACGCACTTCGAGCTGCCGTTCGGCGGCACGTACGCCAAGGACACCTTCGAGACCGGGACGCGGGCGGCAGCCCACGGCGGGACCACCACGATCGTCGACTTCGCGGCCCAGGCGAAGGGCCGGCCGCTACGCGAGGGCCTGGACACCTGGCATGCCAAGGCCGAGGGCCGGAGCGTCCTCGACTACGGCTTCCACATGATGATGGCGGACGTGAACGACGAGACACTGGCCGAGATGGATCAGCTCGTCGCCGAGGGCGTGCCCGACTTCAAGCTCTTCACGGCCTACCCGGGCGTCTTCTACAGCCCCGACGACCACATCTTCCGGGCCATGCAGCGGACGGCGCGCAACGGCGGCCTGGTCATGATGCACGCCGAGAACGGGCCGGTGATCGACGTCATCGCCGCCGACCTGGTGGCCGCCGGGACGACCGGCCCGATCGGCCACGGCCTGGCTCGCCACCCGATACCTGGAGGGTGAGGCGACGAACCGGGCGATCCGCCTGGCGGAGACGGCCGGCGTGCCGGTCTACATCGTCCACCTCTCGTCGCGCGACGCTCTGGAGGCCGTGACGGCGGCCCGCGACCGGGGCGCGATGGCCTTCGCCGAGACGTGCCCGCAGTACCTCTTCCTCTCGATCGACGACCTGGGCAACGGCTTCGAGGGGGCCAAATTCGTGTGCAGCCCGCCGCTCCGGCCGAAGGACCACCAGGCGGACCTCTGGCGCGGGCTCGTGAAGGACGACCTGCAGCTCGTGGCGACCGACCACTGCCCGTTCGACTTCCATGGCCAGAAGGAGCTCGGGCGCGACGACTTCCGCAAGATCCCCAATGGCCTGCCGGCGGTCGAGGACCGGGTCGACCTGCTTCATCACGGCGGCGTGGTCGGCGGGCGGATCTCCCGCGAGCGATGGGTCGAGATCATGGCCACCGCTCCCGCGAAGCTGTTCGGGATGTACCCCCGCAAGGGGACCATCGCGCCCGGCTCGGACGCCGACGTGCTGGTCTACGACCCGAACCGGGTGCGCACGATCAGCGCGGCGACCCACCATATGGACGTCGACTACTCGATCTTCGAGGGCTGGGAGATCCAGGGCGCCTCGGACGTCGTGATGAGCCGGGGCACCGTGCTGGTCCGCGACGGGGAGTGGGTCGGGCCCGCCGGCCACGGCCGGTTCGTGCCGCGCGCTCCCGCCGACTACGCCCGCCTGGCGTAGAGCGGCCTCAAGCTCTCTCGCCAGGGCAGCCCGGGCGACCGCGCGCGGAACGGCTCAGGCCGCCACGTCGAGCGGCTCGCAGGCCACCGCGCGTGGAACGGCATCAGCCCTGCGCGCGGAACGGCACCGCCCGACGCGCGGACCGGCTCAGGCCTCCGCCTCTCCCGCCGGGGCCGGGGAGTGCGGCGGAGCGAGCCGCCGGCGCGAGACGGAGGCCACCACGACGGTGCCGAGCAGCACGGCGCCCACGAGGAGGTCGATGACCTGCTCGGCGGAGAGCGGCCCCGTGGTGGCCGGATCGCGCCACGTCGAGGCCACCAGCCCGCGCCCGAACGCCCACAGCCCCACGCCCAGGGCGTAGAGGCGGCCGTCGGCCCGCCGAAGCGGCGTAAGCCGCCCAACCAGGACGACCACGACGACGACGATCCCGGTCATCGCCGCTTCGTAGAGCTGCGAGGGGTGCGCCGGGATCGCTGCACCGGCGCTCCCCCACGGTCCCGGCGGCAGGTACGAGGTGGCCCAGGCGAGGTCGGCGGCCGTCCCCTGGCCGGTTCCTCCGAGGGCCAGGGCCGCCTTGCCAAGGCCGAGCACGAGCAGAAGCGGGACGATCGCGACATGCAGCCAGCGCCCGACCGGGGCGTCCAGGAGCGCCGCGACGTAGATCGCGGTGAGCGTCCCGCCGACGACCGCCAGCGTCAGCTGCAGGCTCCCCTGGGCCGGGTCGAGGAGCAGGCGCCACTGGCCCGAGTAGTACCCGGCATGCAGGAGCCCGTAGCCGAACCGCCCAAGGATCACGGCACCGGGCACCGCGCCCAGCACGATGAACAGGAGGTCGTCCCGTCGCAGGTGCGATGGGCCTTCCCGCTCCCCCTCCGGCACGTCGTCGTCGCCGGTCAGGTCGCCCGTGCCCGGGGTCCTGCCTGCCAGGAGCGCGGCGCAGACGATCCCGAGGAGGACGGCGGCCGCGATCCCGAGCGTCTCCCAGCGTACGGCGTGGTCGCCGAGGTGAAGGTACGGGATCGAAGTCCAGCACGACGACCGCGAGGACGTTCGGGGCCATCAGGTGACCCCGAGTGCCCCGTGGACGAGGCGGCCCGCGGCCACGGTCGCCTCGACGCGGATGCCGTCCGCGCCCTCGGCCCACGCGGCGGCAGGCACCCCGGTCGGGTCGGCCGACAGGACCACGAGGTCGGCGCGTGCGCCCGTCTCGAGCCGGCCGCCATCGCCGTCGCCCAGAACGCCGGCCGCGGACGCAGTCCAGGCGTGAAGCGCCTCGGCCGGCGAGATGCCGGGGTCGTGGCGCAGGGCCGCCCGGATCCCGTCGAGCGGCGCGCCCGGGATGACGGGACGGTCGCTGGAGAAAGCCATGGGAATCCCGGCCGCGAGGAAGGCGGCGAACGGGAGCAGGCGCGCCGCGCGCTCCACGCCGAGCCGCGCCCGATACGTCGCCCCGGCCCACGCCAGGAATTCCGGCTGCACGACGGCGTCGACGTCCGACGCCCGGAGCCGCGCGACCAGCGCGTCGTCGACGAGCATCGCGTGCTCCACGCGGTGGCGCAGGCCGCTCGGCGGAGGGACCGCATCGTAGACATCGAGGACCGTGGCGATCGCCGCGTCGCCGATGGCGTGGGTGGCGACCGCCCAGCCCGCGGCCACCGCGCGCCCGACGCGCTCCCGGAGTGCCCCCGGGTCGTGGACCGGGCTGCCCGCGTGCGGCGCATCGGCGTATGGCTCCCGGAGCCACGCCGTTCGCGTCGTCAGGGCGCCGTCCGCCTTGAGCTTCACGTGGGAGAGACGGACCTCGGCCGGACCGCGGCGGAGAGGAGCGCCGCGATCTCGTCGGGCGCCGGCACCGGGTCGCCGATGCCTTCCGCGATCCTCGCCAGCCCGGGGAGAAGGCTGACCGCGAGCGGCACCCGGCCAGCGTCGAGCGCGTCACTCCAGGCAGCCAGCTCGGCGGCCACGCCCGCCGTCGACCCGACGTCGGCGTCGGCGACGGACGTGACCCCGTCGGCCGCGAGGCGGGCGGCCGCTCGCGCCAGCGCGCCCACGCCGGCCGTCGTCGTGGGCGGCGGCAACGAACCGGCGATCCGGTCCCAGGCGTCGGGGCCGCGGATGACGCCCGTCGGCTCGCCGTCCGGATCCCGCTCGATCTCGAGGTGCCCCGGAACCGAGACCGTGGCCCGATCGACCCCCGCGATGGCCAGGGCCAGGCTGTTGGCGGTGGCTGCGTGCCCGGAGACGTGGGCGAGGAGCACCGGCCGGTCCGGGACCGCCCGGTCGAGCTCGTCGCGGACCGGGTCTGTTGGGCGGTCCCACCCGGTCGGGTCGTAGCGGGCGACCAGCCACGCGTCCGGCTCGAGGTGCTCGCCGGCCGACGGGAGGGCCCGCAGGGCGGCGCGGCGCTCGCGGCCGCCCAGGAGTGCCATCCCGGCCACGTGCCCCTCCCAGTACGGGTGGGCGTGGGGCTCGACGAACCCCGGCACCACCGCTCGCCCGTGCAGGTCGACGACCGTCGAGTCGAGGCCTGCGAGGGACAGCATCGCGGCATCGCTGCCGACGGCAAGGATCCGGTCGTGGGCGTAGCAGATCGCGCTCGCCCGGCGGCCCGCGGCGTCGGGCGCCCGGCTGTCCCCGGCCGCGCGCGTCGCGATGTCGGTCGGCCACGCGCCGAGCAAGGTGAGGATCGTGCCGCCGTGGAGGACCGTGTACTCGTGGGTCATCGCTAGGAGTCTATCGGCCGCGGCGGGCGCCGGTGCCCGCGTGGCCGCGCCCGCTCCAAGGCCGTGACCTGGCCCGAATGACCGCTTCGCCCAATGCGAACATCCCGTTCCGGACGGCTGAAACTTGCCTCGGCCGCGGCGTCCGGCGGCCGCACGGGCGCGCCGTTTGCCCGGCACGCGGGGGAGCCCGACGTCAGGCCGGCAGCTTCTCCACCAGCTCGCGGACCGCCTCCGCCGAGTGGTCCAGGCCGGCCCGCTCCTCGTCGGTCAGGGAGATCTCGATGACCTGCTCCATGCCGCCGTTGCCGAGGACGACGGGTACCCCGATGAAGAGGCCGTCGTAGCCGTACTCGCCCTGCAGGAATGCGGCACACGGGAGGATCCGGCGCCGGTCGAGCAGGATCGACTCGACCATCTCGACGACCGCGGCGGCCGGCGCGTAGTAGGCGCTGCCGGTCTTGAGAAGCGCCACGACCTCGGCCCCGCCGTTGCGGGTCCGGTCGACCAGCTGGGCGATCCGCTCGGCGGGGAGGAGCTCCGTGATCGGCACGCCGCCGACAGTGGAGTGGCGCGGCAGGGGCACCATGGTGTCCCCGTGGCCGCCCAGCACGAAGGCGCGCACGTCGCGCACCGAGACTTCGAGCTCGTCGGCGATGAAGTGCCGGAAGCGCGCCGAATCGAGGACGCCGGCCATCCCGATGACCCGCTCCCGCGGGAACCCCGACGCCCGCATGGCGACATGGCACATGGCGTCGAGCGGATTCGTGACGACGATGATGATCGCTTCGGGGCTGACGGCCGCGGCCTGGCGCACCACCGACCCGACGATGCCGGCGTTCTTCGCCACGAGGTCGTCCCGGCTCATGCCGGGCTGGCGGGCCAGGCCAGAGGTCACCACGATGATCTTGCTGCCGGCGGTGTCGGCGTAGTCGTTGGTGCCGGTGACCCGGACGTCGTACCCGACAACCGGGGCCGCCTCGGCGAGATCAAGGGCCTTGCCCTGCGGCAACCCTTCCACGATATCGATGAGGACGACGTCGGCGAGGCCCGTCTCGATGATCCGCTGGGCCGTGGTGGCGCCGACGTTGCCGGCGCCGACGACTGTGACGCGACGGCGGGGAATGCGGTTCATCGAGATCCTCCGGTTCGACGGCCTGGTCGCGGTTGGAGAGCGCCGCCGAGGCGCGCTGCGTTTCCGGGGATTGTAGGGAGCCCGCGCACCCGGGCAAGCCGTGTCCCGCCGCGCGGGCGAGGCGTTCGGGCCCTCCCGCCGCTTCGGGGACGTCCGGGCCTCGGGCACTCCGGGCGCCTCAGCGCAGCCCGGCTCGGTCCGCCCGGCGCACGTAGCGCCGGCACGGGCTGCCGTCGTCGGCGACGAACGACTGCTCGAGGACGAAGCCGCACTTCTCGACGAAGTGGATCGAGGCGGCGTTCGCGTCGTCGATGATCGCCGCCAGGTCGCGTATGCCCAGACGCTCGGCAGCGTCGGCCATGACGGCCCGCAGCGCCTCGGTGGCCAGCCCGCGTCCGTGGTGGCGCGAGGCGAGGAGGCAGCCCACCTCGGGCTCGGGCCCGAGATGATTCTGGGCCGCGTAGACGCCGATCACCCCCACGAATTCGCCGTCGGAGCCGCCGGTAGGGTCGAGGGCCTCGATCACCCAAGACGGGTAACCGGCCACCATCGCCTCCTCGAGCCAGGAGCCCAGGTCGCGCTCCGCCATCGCGCGGCGGTCGGTGTCGGTCAGCGCGGGGTCGGCGTAGTCGGCCCAGAAGCGCACCACCACCGGGTCGAGGACGAGCTGCCGGAAGAGGAGGTCGAAGTCCGCCGCATCGTAGGGTCGGAGGCGAAGGCGCGGCGTCCGGAGCTCCACGATGGCAGGCGGTGTCCGCCCTAGGAGCCCAGGCGGGGGTGGTGGCCCAGGTACTCCAGCACGTCGAGCTTGGTGACGACGCCGGCGGGCCGATCGCCGCGCGTCGCCAGGATGGCGGCCGCCCCGCCGGCCAGGAGCGCGAACGCCTCGTCGAGGGTGGCGCTCTCGCGCACCTGCGGCAGCGGCGGGTCCATGACCTCGCCGATCGTGCGCTCCACGATCCACGGATCCCGATACGCGCGCTGGAGCAGCCCGGTCTCGCTCACCGAGCCCACGAGCCCGGCGAGCCGCGCGTCCTCGGCGTGGGCCGAGACGGGCATCTGGCTGATCCCGAACTCCTGGAGGCGGGCGATCGCCGCACCGACTGTCTCGGTCGTGCGCACCACGACGATGTCCGGAAGCTGCCGGCCGTGGTGATGGTCGTCGAGGATGTCGCGCAGGCTGACGACGCCGCCGGGGGTCGGGAGGAGCCCGCTGGCGCGCATCCACTCGTCGTTGTAGAGCTTCGACAGGTAGGTGCGCCCGCCGTCCGGGAGGATCACGACGACGACCGCGCCGGCGCCACGGCCCGCCTCGGTGAGCTCGCGCGCGACCTGAAGGGCGGCAGCCATCGCAGTCCCGCACGATTCGCCGGCCAGGATCCCCTCCTCGCGAGCCAGGCGACGCGCCATCGCGAACGCTTCCACGTCGGCAACCCGGACCCAGCGATCGACCAGCGACGCGTCGAGGTTGTCGGGCAGAAAGTCCTCACCCACGCCCTCGATGAGATATGGCCGCGGGGCGTCGCCCGAGAGGACGCTGCCCTCGGGATCGGCGCCCACGACGACCAGATCGGGGCGCAGGCGCCGCAGGTGCCGGGCAGTGCCCGTGATCGTTCCGCCCGAGCCGACGCCGGCCACGAGGTGGGTGACCCGGCCGTCCGTCTGCTCCCAGATCTCCGGCCCGGTTGTCGCCTCGTGGGCGCGCGGGTTCTCCTCGTTCCGGTACTGGTCGGGCTCGAATGCGCCCGGAATGTCGCGGGCGAGGCGCGACGCGACCGAGAAGGAGCTCGCGGGCGACTCGGGCGGAACGTTGGCCGGGCACAGGACGACCTCCGCCCCGTAGGCTCGCAGGATCGCCTGCTTCTCGGTTGCCTGCCGGTCGGTCATGACGAAGATGCAGCGGTAACCCTTGAGGGCGGCGACGATCGCCAGGCCCACGCCGGTGTTGCCCTTCGTCGCCTCGATGATCGTCCCGCCGCGCCCGCAGCAGGCCGGACCGCTCGGCCGCTTCGATCATCGGGAGTCCGATCCGGTCCTTGACCGAGCCGCCCGGGTTGAGCGCCTCGAGCTTGGCCAGCACGAGCGGCTGCTCCTCGAGCGGGCCGAGCCCGCGGGTCAGGTGTCCGATCCGGACCAGCGGCGTGTGCCCGACCAGGTCGAGGATCGATTCCGCGTACTGCATCGGGCGGGAGTATACGGCCCTCAGGCGTGCGGTCGGCCGAGCAGGAAGCCCGTGAGCCACCGCCAGCGCCGCGGGCGCGACGGCGCGTCGACCGTGGCCGGGTGGATCTCCGCGATCACGGGCGCGAGGAGAGCCTCGAGCGCCTCGGCCGCGGCCCGGGCGGCGCCGAGCTCCTCCCGGGAGCCGGGCTCGGGGAGGCCCGCCCAGGCGTCTCCGACCAGCTGGGCGATCGTCACGGGCGGCAGGAGGCGGGTGACGAAGCGCTTCCCGCGATACAGCTCCTCCGCTCCCGCCACCGCGAGCGGGACGATCGGGGCGCCGGTGCGCATGGCGATGACGAAGGCACCTTGGCGGAACGGCGTCGGGCGGTCCGGCGGGCCGCCGATCGTCCCTTCGACGAAGGTCGAGAAGACGCCACCCCGATCGAGCACCGCCCGGGCCGCCGTCACGTGGACGTCGATCCCGACGCCGCCGCGCCAGACCGGCAGCACGCCACCGACGAGCCGCAGGAGGCGCTCCTTCCAGCGCCGGTCGAAACCGGAGGCGCCGCTGCCGAGGGTCCACACCCGGGGCTCGGTCGGGAACGGCTTCGAGGGCGAGGAACGGATCCATCCAGCCGCGGTGGACGGCGGCGAGGAGCAGGTAGCCGCCTTCTCGCGGGAGGTGCTCCCGGCCGCCGGCGTCGACGCGGAATCCGCAGACGCCGAGCAGACAACACCCGGCCGACGCCGCGGGCCAGCCGGTAGACGACCCCGGCGCGGATCTCGGGCGGCCTCCCCAGCCAATCCAGGCCCTCGCGCGTGTCGCGCCCGGCCCGCCGGAGCTCCTCCGGCCGGACGTTCGCGGCGGCCCGTCGGCGCCGCGAGCCGGTCATCCCGGCGCCACCGGGGCGAGCAGCGCGTCGGCCTCCGCCGGAGCCTTGCCGCTCAGCGGGGGTCATGCCATGAGCATCTGCCGCGTCCTCGACGTCCGCGCCGGCTGCCCCGACGTCCGTGCCGGCCGGCTCGACGTCCGGGCCGATCGGCCTCGGTCGGATCGCCGGAGCTGGACGCGTCGCCATCCGGGCGGGAACCGTCGACCGCGCCCGGTCGATGCCGCCAGGCGAAGACGGCAGCCGCGCCGAGCACGAACGAGGCCGAGATGATCATCGCGGTCGGGACGCCGAAGAAGGTCCAGTTGTTCGAGCGCAGCGGCTCCAGCAGGAATCGGGTCGTCCCGTACCACATGAAGAAGAGGAGGACGATGTCGCCCGGCCGCAGCCAGCGCACCCGGCGGGCGATGTACAGCAGGACGAGCGCCCCGAGGAACCCGGAGATGGACTCGTACAGGAAGAGCGGCTGGAAGTGGGCGTCGACGGGCGTGGTCCCGAGGGGCGGGCAGGCGTAGGTCGGCGTCCGGTTGGCGCACTCGATCGGGATCCCCCACGGGAGGTTCGTCGGCGGTCCGTAGAGCTCCTGGTTGAAGAAGTTGCCCCAGCGGGCGATCGCCTGCATCACCAGCAGGCCCGGCGCCGCGCAGTCGGCCCAGGTCAGGAACGGCTGGCGCTTCCAGCGGATGTACAGGAACGCGGCGATGAAGCCGGTGATGATCCCGCCGTAGACGCCGAGGCCGCTGTACGGCGGCAGCACGATCGCCGGCAGGTCGTCCTTGTAGCGCTCCCATTGGTCGATGACGTGGTAGAGGCGGCCGCCGATGAGGGCTGCGATCGCGACGACGATCATGCCGTTGACCAGCAGGCTCGTATCGAGCCCGCGCCGGCGCGCCTCGCGCTCGATCACGAGGTAGGTCGCCGCCAGCCCGATCGCGTACATCACGCCGTACCAGCGGATGTCGATGGACCCGATGGAGATCGCGATCGGGTCGGGCGTCCAGGTCGAGCATCGTCCGCGGAGTGTAGCGGCGGCTGCCCGGGCAGCGTGCGACGCGGGGAGGCATGCCACGCGGGCGGCCGGCGGCGGCGGCCCCGGCGGCCTGCGACGCAGGAGGCGTGCGATACTCGCCGGCGCATGAACGCCGAGTACGTCTGGTGGGTCGTCGTCCTCCTGCTCGTCGGTGTCGGGGCGGTCGCCTATCTTGCCGTCGGCACCTGTCCCGGAGATCTCTGACGACGATGCGAACCGCCGACCGGCCGGTCGGCGACCACCTGCCTGCCGGCATCGCGGGGGCCGGGTGGCGGTCAGAGCTTGCCGGTGAGCACCGCCGTCCCGGGATCGGACGAGCCCGTCGCCACGAGCGAGACGCCGTAGAGCGTGCCCTTCGGCACCACGGCCGGGATCGCGACGTCGCCGGCCCACCAGGCGACTCCGCCTACCTGACGCATCACGCCGATGGTCGAGCGGGCGCCGCCGGCCTCCACCCAGCAGCGGTACTCGCATCCCAGGGCCGGCGTGCCTCGAGCCCGGTTGCGACAACCAGCAGGCGGTCGACCGACGACGAGAGACGTGAGGCTGCCCTTGGCCGTGCCCGACGCATCGACGAGCGCGACCTGCTGGGCGTCGGGGGCGGCAGAGAGCGTCGCGGTGTCGTGAGCCACGTCCTCGAGCGCAGCGACGGCCGCGTCGCCGCCGCCACCGCGGCCGTTGACCAGCGCGCCCCCGGCGAGGCCGACCACGAGCGCGGCCGCGACGAGACCGAGCCAGGCACGCTGGCCGCGCCAGGTGCGCCGGCGGAGCCGGCGACCCTCCTCGCTCGAGACCGGTTCGTCGCGCGCCGCGCCCGCGCCAGTGACGCCTGCCGCGATCGCCTCGCCGCGGATCACCCCGACGGCCCGCACGAACTCCAGCGTTCGGTCGCGGAGCGCGGGATCAGGCTCGAACGCCAGGATCGGCCGGAGCAGCGTCTCGGCCCGGCGCAGCCGCGCCAGCTCCTCGAGGCATGCCGGGCAGGCCGCGAGGTGGCCGATCGCGACGCTCGCAGCCGGCGTGTCGCCCGCTTCGAGCCGGTCGAGACCGCCCGGCTCGACGGCGGCCAGCTCGAGGAGCTCGCGGACGTCGGCGTGCTCGTTCATCGATCGGCGCCCGTGTCCGTCGCGTCCGTGAGCATGTCTGCTGTTTCGGTGCCGGGTCCGACCGGCACCGGGGCGAGCGTCGGTCCATAGATTTCGGCAAGCGCGCCCCGCAGCCGCGCCAGCGCCCGTCGGGTCCGCGTCTTCACGGTCCCCAGGGGCAGGCTCAGGCGGCCGGCGATCTCGCTCTGGGTCAGGTTGTCGCGGTAGGCGAGGAGGATCACCTCGCGCTCGGGCTCGGGCATCTGGCCAGCGACCGCGGCGTTGACCGCCCTGCGGGCCTCGGCGCCATCGAGGGCGGCCGCCGGGTCGAAGCGGGTCGGCGGCCGCCCCGGGGGCGAGCGCCGCCGCCCGCTCGAGGGCATCGTCTGCCGAGCCGTCCTCTCCGGGGCGTGCCAGGCTCGACCAGCTGCGGCCGGCGGCCGGCGGCGCGCAGCCGGTCGATGGCCCGGTTGCGCGCCATCGTGCCGAGCCAGGCCATGAGAGACCCGGTCCCGGGGTCGAAACGGTCGGCCCGGTTCCAGAGCGTCAGGAAGACCTCCTGCACGACGTCCTCCGCGACCTGCCGATCGCCGGTCGAGGCGGAGCGCCGTCGCGTGGAGCGCGGCCGCGTGGCGGTCGTACAGCGCGGCGAGGGCGTCCTCGGATCCGGCCGCGACGGCCGCGACAAGCGCGGCATCGGCCGGGGACGACGCTGCTCTCCCTTCCGTCATCGTCTACGGGCCCGAGCGTCCACCGGTTTTCCGCGCGCTCGTCGCCCTTCGCGCAGGATCGGCAGGGGGCGCCGCTCGAAGGGCGTCGAGAAAACGATGTCGGTCTCCGTGCGGTACACGTGGCGGGTGGTCTGGACGCTGGCGGACGACGCGCTCCAGGTCGGCCGTGTCGCTGGCGCGAATCTTCAGAAGATAGTCACCCTCGCCGGCGATGCGGTGGCACGCCTCGACCTCGGCGATCGCGGCGAACTCGTCGGTGATGTCGTCGGCGATGCTGCCTGGCGCCTGGGTCACCCACATGAAGGCGAGGACGCCGAGGTCGACCGCTGTCGGGTCGACCTGGGCCATGTAGCCGCGCATGAAGCCCCGCGCCTCCGAGCTTCTTGACTCGCTCGTGCGCCGAGGGCCCGCTCATGCCCACGTCAGCGCCGATCTCCGCGTACGAGCGGCGCCCATCGCGCTGGAGGAGGTCGAGGATCTGGGCGTCGATCGGATCGATCTTCGGTTCTCGAGCCATGAGGTACCAGTACGTTAGGCTGATGTGGTTTGACGGTCTATATTTGTTAGGCTATTCTGAGTGCTGGACCCGACAGATCATTGATCGAAGCGCGGACGGAGGAAGACCTGTCATGATCCTCGCGACCGTGCTCGGCCTCCTCGCGCTCATCTCCTTCGTCAGCATCCTGCTGAGCGCCGACGACGAGCCGCCGGAGGCCGATCCACGCGACCATCTCCCTGCCTGGGCCCGGTTCGGCGGGCGCTGACCCCGACGCGACACCGGCGCTCGAGCCGCCTGCTCGAGCGCGCCGGCCGACACCGACTAGCCTAACGAACCGAGGCTCCCCGCGCCGGGGAGCCTCGTCGATTCGGGTCACCAGCTCCCGGCCGGTCGCCGGCGTGGCGCGCCGCCGAGCGTCCCCGCCGGAAGGTGCGCCTCGAGGCAGACGACCCCAGCCGGCCCGACAGCCGCGTCGTGGTCGGTGCCCGCGGGCAGATCGAGGCGATCTCCGACCCCAAGCTCCGCGCGCTCGCCACGGCCCGGCAGGCCGAAGACGATCCCGCCGGCGGCGCACACGAGGACCTTGTCGAAGGCGTGGGCGTGGGCCTCATAGAGATCCCCCGGGCCGTTGCTCCACGTGCCCGGTTGGAGGCCCTCGGCCCGGAGGCGCGTCGCGAGGTCGGCGGCCTGCACGATCAGCCCCAGTGGAGCTCGAGCGCCATGATGCAATCGGTGGGTCGCGCGATCGCCAGGCCGGACTGTCGTCCCATCGGCGGATCGTAGCCCGGCGGGCCGCTGCCGTCCGTCCGGCGCGTGCTAGAGTCGCGCCCTTGCCGGCCCAGGTCGACCCTCAGGAGGTGTGAGTGCTGGCACCACGAGTCGCCGGCCCCGCGACACCGGCGCTGACCGATGTGAGCGTCGCGCGACCGGGCCGGTCGTGATGGAGGCCCAGCACGGCGCTCCGCGCTACCTCTCCGCCGCCGACGTGGCCGCCTGCATGCCTCCGCCGGCCGAGCGCCTGCGCCTGGCCGAGCGCGCCCTCGTCGGCCTCGCCGAGGGCGCCGAGCTCCCACCCAAGATCGGCGTCCACCCTCGGCCCGCGGCTTCCTTCGCGCATGCGATGCCGGCCTACCTCCCGGGCGGCGCTGCCGACGGCGCCGGGGACCTGGTGGGCCTCAAGTGGATCGCGGGCGTCCCCGGCAACGTCGACGTCGGGCTGCCTGCGCTGCATGCGCTCGTCGTGCTGAGCGACCCGCTGACCGGCGAGCCCCGGGCGATCCTCGACGGCGGCCCGATCACGGCCGCGCGGACCGCGGCAGTCTCGGGCGTCGCTGTCGCACGCTGGTCTCCAGCGAGCGCGGGCCGGGTGAGGCGGGCAGCCGTGATCGGCGCCGGCGTTCAGGGCCGTGCTCACCTGCCGGTCCTCGGCCATCTCCTGCCGGGGGTCGTCATCGCCATCCACGACCGGGACCGCGCCCGGGCGGCGGCCCTCGCGGAGCACGCGATCGGCGTGCCCGGCGTGGCTGCGGCGAGTGTCGCCGACGACGCGCGGGCGGCGGTGCACGGGGCGGACGTCGTGGTGACCTGCGTCTCGTTCGGCCCCGTCGTCCAGTTCATGCCCGACGACTGGTTCGCTCCGGGCGCGCTCGTGGTGGCGGTGGACTACGCGACATCGATCGCTGCCCAGCTTGCCAGGCAGGCGAGCCTCTTCCTCGTGGACGAGGAGCGCCAGTTCCGGGCCGCGCGGGACGCAGGCCAGTTCGACGGCTATCCGGACCCTGCCGGGATCCTCGGAACCGCGATACGCGACCGCTGGCCGCGCCCCGGCGCGGGTCGGGTGCTGGTGACCCACCTGGGCACCGGTCTCGCCGACCTCGTGTTCGCGGATGCGATTCTGACCACGTCGGTCGCCCGCGGGATCGGGACCCTCCTGCCCCGTTGATGGCGCCCGCACGGGCCGCGCGTCGCGCAGGGTGCGGCCTGGCCTGCGAGCCGGGAGCCAATTGGGCACACTTCGCGGGCCGGCCCACCGCCGGCATGATGAGGGATGTCGTCATACGCATGGTCCGCCGCCTTCAGGCCAGCCTCCCGTTCGTCGTGACGGGCCCCCAGGCACGCAGCGGGATCTGCTTCGGAGGATCCGACCGGGTGCCCGGAACGCCGCTCGCCGCCGCCGATGGGGCCGACGCGGCCGCAGCGGCGGCCGCACGCCCGGTGCTCAAGCCGTGAGCGCGGAGCACACCCGACGGATCTCCCGGCAACCGCGCCCGCAGCATCCGGCGTCCAAGCCCGCCACCGCCGACCTGTTGGTCGTGGGCGCTGGTGTGATGGGAGCCTGGACCGCTTACTGGGCCCGCGCCGGCGGAGCGGGGCCGGACGGCGCCCGCGGCGGCGATCGAAGCGTCACTCTCCTCGACGCGTGGGGGGCCGGCCACCTTCGCGCCACCTCCTCGGACGAGCATCGCATCATCCGCAGCGCACACGGCGACGACCCGTTCTATGCCCGCTGGTCACGGGCGGCGCTTGCCCACTGGATCCGCGCGGAGGACGCCTGGGGCGTCCCGCTCTTCGAGCCGTCGGGCGTCCTCTGGTTCGCCGCGACCGAGGACGGCTGGGAGGCCGACTCGGAGGCGACGCTCCACACGCTCGGAATCCCGGCCGAGCGCCTCGAGCCCGGCGAGATCGCACGCCGCTGGCCCGGCACCGACCCCGCCGGCGTCGCCTTCGGCCTGCTCGAGCCCGAGGCGGGCTTCGTGTGGGCGCGGCGCGGTGTCCAGGCCACCGTCGATGCCTTTCAGCGCGCGGGCGGCACGTATGCCCTCGCAGGGATCCGGCCGGGTCGCAGCGCCGGCGGGCGGCTCCTCGACGTCGTGGACCAGGACAACCGACGCTGGAGCGCGGAAGCGTTCGTGTTCGCGGCGGGCCCGTGGCTCCCCAAGCTCTTCCCGGATGTCTGCGGGGAGCTCATCAGCGTGACTCGCCAGCCCGTCTTCTACCTCGGTCCGGGGCCCGGCGATCGACGCTTCGGCGCGGATGCGATGCCCGCCTGGTCCGACGACGCGGGCGGCTGCTACGGGATCCCGGCCGCCGACGACCGCGGCTTCAAGATCGGCATCGACCGCGTCGGGCCGCGATTCGACCCGTCACGGGGCGAGCGCCTGGCGGATGCCGACGACCTCCGGCTGGCCCGCGCATTCCTGGCGCGCCGGTTCCCGGACCTCGCCGCGCGGCCCGTGCTCGAGAGCCGCGTCTGCCAGTACGAATCGACGCCGGACAGCCACTTCGTCATCGACCGGCATCCCGCCTGGGAGAACGCCTGGATCGTCGGAGGCGGGTCGGGCCACGGCTTCAAGCACGGCCCGAGGATCGGCGAGTACGTTCTCGGGCGGCTCGACGGCCTCGCCGAGGGCGCCCAGGACGGGCCCGGCGAGGCGCGCTTCCGGATCGGCCCGCGGGATCCCCGGCGCGGGCCGCACCTCGCCTCGAACACGCATGGCGGACGGCTGGGACCTCTTCTGAGAGAAGAGCAGGCCCCCGGCGGCCCAGGGCTTGCAGCCGATCGATCCCGGCGGATTGGCGCCCCCGACGCGACCTCAGAAGGGCCGGCGGGCGTCCATGCTTGCCGCCAGGTCCTGATCCATGCGGGCGGTCATCTGGAGCTGGGCGACGATTCCGACCGCCCCCGCAACCGCCCAGATCACGATCCACAGCCAGCCCTGCGTGTAGACCGCTCGGAGCGCGCCACCGTTCAGGGTGTCGGGCTTGATGACCCCCAGGATCAGGGCGATCCCCACGCTGAGCCAGGCCGCGCCGGCCAGCGCGGTCAGGATGATCGCGACGTACTTCGGGGCGTTCACCACCAGCGCCAGGAACGCCACGGCCACGCCGGCCACGAGGGCGATCAGGGTGATGATCACGCCATCCCCCGTGAAGCCGACGAGGCCAAGCAGCCATTGCGCGACCCAGTAGCCGAGGGTCCCCGCCACGATCGCCACGGCGCCCCACCAGTACAGGTAGCTCAGCACGGCGAAGACGAGGGCGAGCACGATCCCCACGCCGATCCCGATCACGCTGCCCAGAAATCCCTCGCCGAGCAGCGTCGCCGTTGCCTGGGCCCCGACCATGAAGCCGACGAAGAGGCCCCAGATCGGCAGCAGGATCAGGAAGTAGCGAAAGCCGGCGACGCAGAACGCGGCGCCCAGCACCACGCCAAGCAGGCCGATGACGATTCCCTCGAGCGACATTGCGCGGCAGCCCTCAGTCCGGCCGGCTCACGACCCCCGGCGGGTGCGGGCAGCGACCGGCCGCAGCATACCGTCCCCGCCGCCGGCCGGGAACCGGCCGCCACCCTCCTTCGGAGTTCATCCGCGTTGGATGAGGCGAAGCGCGCTCGGCCGCTGTGCAATGATCCGCATTCTCGACGGGCGACCGTCGCCACGCCGGGGACTCCCGGTGCCCGATCGGAGATGACATGCGGCGCCTGATCGACTTCTATCGCCTGCAGATCCAGGTGATGCGGGCCTGGCGCCCGAGCAGCGGTTCCCGGGCACGCCGGATCGCCATCAACCTGGTCGTGAGTGCCCTCTCGTTCCTCGGCGCCGTCTTCCTCACGCCGGGCCTCGAGATCCAGTCCGGCTTCGTCGCCAGCGCGCTGGCCGCGGCGATCATCCTGGGGATCCTCAACGTCGCGATCCGCCCGGTGCTGATCGCCGCCTTCGCCGGCGTCTCGGTGATCGCCCTGGTGATCGTCACCCTCGTCTTCCAGGTCGTGTCCTTCCTGATCCTGCCGCTGTTCATCCCGAGCATCATCATCCACGGGATCGTGGCGGCGCTCGTCGCCTCGCTCGCCTACGCCCTGGTGAACAGCGATCCTGTCCGCCATCCTCGCGGTCGGAGACGACGACTCCTACTTCTCGATCCTCGTCCAGCAGCTCGCGGCCGTCGACACCGACGTGGTGAAGACCGACCAACCCGGCCTCGTAGTCGTCCAGATCGACGGGCTCGCCCATCCCATCCTGGCGCGCCAGGTCCGCGCGGGCCGAGTCCCGCACCTTTCGTCTTGGTTGCGGTCCGGCCGCTACCGGCTCAACAGCTGGGAGGCGCTCCTGCCGCCGACCACGCCGGCGAGCCAGGCCGGGATCCTGCACGGCAACAACGACGGCATCCCGGCCTTCCGCTGGTACGAGAAGGAAGCCGGCCGGATCATGGTCGCCAACCACCCGGAGGACGCCGCCATCGTCGCCACAAGGATCTCGGACGGCGAGGGGCTGCTGTCCAACAACGGGGCAAGCGTGGGCAACCTCTTCTCGGGCGACGCCGCACGTTCCTACATCACGATGGCCACGATCAAGGACAAGGGCCAGGGCCTGGGCCGCAGCCGGACGTTCTTCTCGTTCTTCGCCAGCCCGTATAGCTACCTGCGCACCGTGGTCCTCTTCATGAGCGAGATCCTCAAGGAGTACGTGCAGGCGCGGCGCCAGCGCCGCGCCGGTATCGTGCCGCTGATGCACCGCGGGATGCCCTACCCGGTGGCGCGGGCGGCCACGAACGTCGCTCTCCGGGACCTCTCCACGTCGCTGGTCATCGAGGAGATGTACCGTGGCGCGCCCGTCATCTACGTGGACTACACGGACTACGACGAGATCGCGCACCACAGCGGGCCCGAGCGCAGCGAGACCTTCGACGCCCTCGACGGCGTGGATCGCGCGATCGCGACGCTCGAGAAGGCGTCTGCAGCGGCGCCCCGACCGTACCGCTTCGTCGTCGTCTCGGACCACGGGCAAAGCCTTGGCGCGACCTTCCTGCAGCGCTACGGGAAGACGCTCGGTGACGTGGTCCGCGGGCTGATGGGTGGGGAGGCGACGCTCGAGGAGGAGACGGCGCGCGTCGAGGAGTGGGGCCAGACGAACGCCTTCCTGTCCGAGATGACCCAGGTCAAGGGCGTCTCCGGCGGGATCGCGCGGACGGCGCTCCGATCTCAGACGTCGGACGGCGTGGTCGAGCTCGGCCCGACCTCGACGGAGCCGGCGGCGGGTGAGCCCGCGTCCGGCAGGGGAGCCGCGGCCGGCGAGGCGGGCGAACGGCCCGACCTCATCGCCATCGCCTCCGGCAACCTGGGCCTCGTCTACTTCCCCCGGATGCCGGGAAGGGTGACCGTCGAACAGCTGGCCGGAAGCTATCCGGGGCTCCTCGACAAGCTCGCAGCCCACCCCGGCATCGGTGCGATGCTCATCAAGTCGGAGGCGCACGGCTCGATCGTCGTCGGCCGCGAAGGGATCAACTTCCTCGCCGAGAGCCGTGTCGAGGGAATCGATCCGGTGGCCCAGTACGGCGGCCGCTCGCGCGAGGCATTCCTCCGCCTCGACGGGATGGACCACGTCCCGGACCTCTCGGTGATCAGCCTCTACGACCCAGAGTTCGACGAGGTCGCCGCGTTCGAGGAGCTGATCGGGAGCCACGGTGGCCTCGGGGGCCCGCAGACCCGGCCGGTCATCATGCATCCCACCGACTGGGTGCTCGACGAGGAGATCGTCGGCGCGCCCGCCGTCTACCGCCAGATCCGGCGCTGGGCAGAGCGATACTGCGGCCTCCGGTTCGGGAAGGACGGCGCCGCGGCGACGCTGCCGATGCCGGCCGCGGCTTCGAATGGGCCGGAGGTCACCCCGACGCCGGCGGGCTGACCGGTGGGTCGCACCGTCCACTCGCCGTCCACGCGCCTGCTCGCGCCGGCCCCGGCCTGTACGATCTGATCATGCCCGTGCCGCGCACGCCCGAGCCCGTCGCGACGCCACCGCTCCGCCGCGAGGAGGCAGAGCTTCGCCTGCGTAACGCGATCGTCAGCGGAGAGCTCGAGCCCGGGGAGCGGCTGACGGAGGACGAGCTGGCGGCCTGGCTGGGGATCAGCCGGACTCCCGTCCGCGAGGCGCTCGGCCGGCTCGAGTCAGCCGGCCTGGTGACGGTCGACGCCAACCGGGGCGCGCGGGTCGCTCCGCTCGACGCGGCCGAGATGCTCGACCTCGTCCAGGTGTCGCGGGAGCTCGTCATCCTGGCGCAGCGCCTGGCCGCCGAACGAGCGACGGGTGGCGAGCTCGACAGCCTCCGGCGCGCCCATGAGCGGCGCCTGGCATCCCTGGCGGCCGCCGACCGCGTCGCGCTGGAGGAGGCCGCCCTGGCGTTCCACGACACGATCCTCGCCGCCTCGCGGAACCGCGAGCTGCAGCGCATCTACCCGATGGTCTTCGCCCGCCTGGACCGGGTCTTCCGGGTCGCCTACCCCGAGTGGTTCGGCGCCGAGGGGGCCGCGCACGACGGCGAGCTGCTCGCGGCGCTCGAGGCACGCGATCGCGGCGCCGTCGTCGAGGCGTCCGGCCATGCCTGGGACACGCTCGAGGCTCGCGTCCGCGCCTACCAGCCCTAGCCGCGAACGGCGGCCGCGCCGGGCCAGGCGGCGTGCGATCCGCCATGCCAGAACGGCGCGGCGCGGACGGCCACCACGCCCACGACGATCCACCACGGCAGGAGGGTCTCGCCGCCGCCGGCGACCGACTGCTGGGCTGATCCAGTCGATCGTGAGGCCCGTCGCGTCGGGAGGCTTCTCGTCCGGCTTCGGCGTCGAGGGACGGGAACCGGTTCGCTTCGCGCGCATGGCGCCAGCGTGGCCCGGAGAGGCGCGGTCGTCAGCGGCCATTCGGCCCGTCGGCCGCGCTGCCTGGTCGGATCGTGGCCGGCAGCCCGGCCTGGTCAGCCCTGCCAGTCCACGACGATGCGGCCGTCCTCGATCGCGACCGGGTAGACGGCGAGCGGCTCGTCGGCGGGCGGATCGAGGGGCTCGCCCGTGGCGAGGTCGAACCGCGACAGGTGAAGGGCGCAGGTCAGCGTGCCGGCCGTCAGGAAGCCCTTGTCGAGCTCGAAGTACTCGTGGCTGCAGATGCCCTGGACGGCCCTGACCGTGCCGCCCGACGTTGACCAGGAGGACCGGCTCGGTGCCGTCCACCCAGGCCATCCGAATGCGTCCCGTCGGCGAGGTCCGCGAGGGGCCCGACAGTCGATCCGACGGCTCACGCGCGGTTCAGGCGGCCGGCGGGGCGTCGGCGGGGCCGGTGGCCGATTCGGCCCACTTCGCCTCGAGGATCGCCCACAGGCGCTCGCGCTCGGCCTCGAGCGGGACGCGCGCCACGACCGGCTCCAGGAAGCCGAGGGTGATGAACTTGCGAGCCTCGTCCGGCGTGATCCCGCGGCTCTCGAGGTAGAAGAGCTGGGCCGGGTCGATCGGGCCGACCGCGAAGCGTGGGCCGCCCGGCGGCAGTCCGGCTGGTCGATCTCGAGGCTCGGGATCGTCGACCGAGCGGCTCTGCTTGTCGAGGAGCATCCCGAACTCGCCGAGGAAGCTGTCCGTGCCGCGGGCCGTCTTCTCGATCGAGATGAGGCCCTTGACGTACGCCCGGGCGCCCTGCTGGAGGACCGCCTTGCTCAGGAGGTTGCCGGTCGTGTCGCGGCCGACGTGGCGGGTGTACGCGGTGAGGTCGAAGAGCTGGTCGCGGCCGCCGAACACGATCTCGACCTGCTCGACCTCGGCTGCCGTCACCCTCCAGCCGGTTGTCGATCCGCGAGCGGACGACCCGCCCGCCCGAGCTGGGCGATCGCGAAGCGCAGGCTTGCCCCGGCCCCGATGCGCGCGGTGCGCTGCTGGAGTGCCGTGGTCCCGGCGGGCAGGTCCTGGATCGAGGCGAAGCGGAGCACGGCGCCCGCGCCGAGGTCGATCTCGCTCGTGCCACCGAAGAGAGACTGCGGGACGGGCTCGCCGGCCGCGCAGGCGATGGCCGGGCCGGAAGGCGCGAGCTCCTCCACGAGCGACGCCTCGGCTCCCGCGCCGAGGCGGATCAGGGTGCGCGTCAGCAGCGCGCGCTGGGCGGACGCCGGCCGCCCAGCGGAGGACGATCGGGCGCTCCAGGCGGACGCCGGCCGGCACGTGGAGGTGGATGCCCTGGCTCCAGAAGCCGCGCGAGAGCCAGGCCAGCTTCTCGTCGCGCGGGCAGGGCCGTCGCCGTGAGCGGCTTCGCGGATGCCGGCCTCGTCCCGAGCGATGGCGGCACCGAGCGTCTCGAGGATGACGCCCCGTTCGGCGACCCCCGGCGCAAGGGCGAGCCGGACGACCCCGTCCTCGCGGAGCTCGATCACCCCGTCGGCTCCGTCGGGGATGCTCGCCCGGCTCCGCCGGCGCCGACGCGGTGCGGACGTAGGGCCGGGCGCCGAACAGGTCGGCCGCCCGGAAGTCGACGTAGCGTCGTGTAGAGCTCACTGGTCTCCGTCGGGAGCCGGCGCAAACGCAGCCGCGGCGGCGAGGCGGTCCGTCGCGCAGCCAGCCGGGCTCGTCGCGCTCCGAGCCGAGGGTCGCCGCGAGCGCCCGCGTCGGCGAAGTCGAACGGAAGGTCGGCCGGCGCGCGGCGCGCCCGCGGCACCGTCGCGACCGGTGCCCGCGATCCGGCGGCCGGAGCCGGTGACCCGGCGGCGACCTCCGTCGAGGGTGGTCATCCGAGCGACCCCTCCATCTCCATCTTCACCAGGCGGTTGAACTCGATCGCGTACTCCATCGGGAGCTCCTTCGTGAAGACCTCGAGGAAGCCCTGGACGACGAGGTTGGTCGCCTCGTTCTCGGTGAGGCCGCGGCTCATCAGGTAGAAGATCTGGTCGGCCGAGACCTTCCCGACGGTGGCCTCGTGGGTCATCGTCGTGTCGTCCTCCTGGATGTCGATGTAGGGGTACGTGTCGGAGCGGCTCTCCTCGTCGAGAAGGAGCGCGTCGCAGCGGACGCTGGCCACCACGCCGGTGGCGCCCGGGCGCCACCTTGAGGGTGCCGCGGTAGGTGCCTCGCCCGCCGTCCTTGCTGACCGACTTCGAGACGATCCGGCTGCGCGTGTTGGGGGCCAGGTGGACGGCCTTGGCTCCCGTGTCCTGGTGCTGGCCGTGGCCGGCGAAGGCGACGCTGATCACCTCGGCCGTGGCGCCCTCGCCGCGCAGGTAGATAGCCGGGATACTTGACCGTGGCCCGGGAGCCCGTGTTCGCGTCGACCCATTCCACCGTCGAGTGGGCGTGGGCGTGGGCCCGCTTCGTCACCAGGTTGAAGACGTCGCGACTCCAGTTCTGGATCGTCGTGTAGCGGATCTTGCGCGCCGGGGAGCGCGATGACCTCGACCACGGCCGCGTGGAGCGCGTCGGTCGTGTAGATCGGCGCGGTGCAGCCCTCGATGTAGTGCACCTTGGCGCCCTCGTCGGCGATGATCAGGGTCCGCTCGAACTGGCCGGTGTTCTCGCCGTTGATCCGGAAGTAGGCCTGCAGCGGGAGCGGGACCTCGACGCCCTTCGGGACGTAGACGAACGAGCCGCCCGACCAGACCGCGCTGTTGAGCGCGGCGAACTTGTTGTCCTCGGGCGGCACGACCGTCGCGAAGTACTTGCTTCACGAGCTCCGGGTACTCGCGAAGCCCCTGGTCCATCCCCATGAAGACGACGCCGATCTTGGTCAGCTCCTCGCGGACCGAGTGGTAGACGACCTCGGAGTCGTACTGGGCGCCGACGCCGGCCAGGAACTTGCGCTCGGCCTCGGGGATGCCCAGCTTCTCGAACGTCTGCTTGATCTGGTCCGGGACGTCGTCCCAGGACTTCTCCTCGCGCTCGGACGGCTTGCGGTAGTACACGATCTTGGCGAAGTCGATGTCCTTGACGCTCTCGGGCACCCAGCGTGGGCATCGACCGCTTGAGGAAGTGGTCGTAGGCGCGGAGACGGAACTGGAGCATCCACTCCGGCTCGTCCTTGATCGCGCTGATCTCCTCGACCGTGGCCCGAGTCAGCCCGACCTTCGTCTCGGCCAGGTACGTCCACGTCGTCGTGGAAGCCGAACTGGTAGTCCTGGGAGACGATCTCCCCGCGGGTGGCGGTCATCGCGGCTCCTCGTGGCGGACGGCGGCGGGGCGGGCCCGCGCCGTGATCAAGGCGAAGGGTGGAGTTCGGCCGGTGGGACGCTGCCGGATGGGAACGCCCGGGACGGAGCCCCAGGTGAGGACGCCCGGACCCGGCCGAATTCCGAGTTGAATTGTCGGATATCCTCGCCGGGGCGTCAACCTCGGCGTTGGCACCGGCCGACTTCGAGGAATGACCGGGGCGGGCGCGGTCCTGTACCGTATCGACCGAGGCCCCGCCCGCCCGTCCCGCGAGCGTGGTTCAGGATCGGCGCCGGCATCCCCCGGCGCCCACCCGGATCCGCGACGACGAGGATCCCGAAACGAGAGGCGGTCCGATGGCCGCGGGAGGTGCGAGATGGCGCGAGGTCGCCTGTTGCTGGGGCTCGGTGCCGTCGCCGCGGCGGGCGGAGCCATCGCCTCCTCGCGACGGAACGCCGGCAAGCGCGTGCCGTCATTCCCCTCCGGACCGATCGCCCTGGCCGCGGATGATGCCGCGGAGTTCGCCGCCCGCATGGCCGAGGCCCCGATCGTCCGCAAGAAGGACGTGGCCATCTCGTTCGCGCCGAGCACGGCGAGGTCCGTGGAGCCGCTCCTCCACGGGACGGCCTACTTCCCACGCATGCTCGACGACCTGCGGGCCGCAGCCTCCTCGATCGACATGCTGATCTACGGGTTCAAGCCGGGCGACATCGGCTCTGCATTCCGCGACGTCCTCCTCGAGAAGGTCGCTGCCGGGATCCCAGTCCGGCTCTCCGTCGACGCCGTCGGGAGCGAGGTCCGGGCAGGCTCGAAGGCCCTCTTCCGCGAGCTCGTCGAGGGCGGTGTGCTGGTCGTCCAGAACCGGGGCATGTTCCCGGATGTCCGCGGGCCCCTCGGCCCGGGCGCGCCGATCGGCTGGCGCCGCGAGAACGTCATGCACTTCGACCACCGCAAGTTCATGGTCGTCGACGGACGGGTCGCATACCTCGGCGGGACCGGCATCGAGGACCATTTCAACGACGAGCGCTTCACCGACGTGATGGTCCGCTTCGAGGGGCCGGCCGTGCGCCAGCTCCAGGCGCTCTTCGTCGCCAGCTGGCGCCACCAGGAGGGGCCGCTCGACGCGGACGAGGCGACGATGGCGGTCCTCTTCCCGCCCGACGACGGGCCGGCGGACGGCCCTGGCGTGGTGGAGGCGACCCTCCTCGTGAACGTCCCCGCCACCGGCCACGTGCCGATCAGCGAGGCCTACGAAGAGCTGATCGCCGCCGCCGAGCGGCGGATCGACCTCGTCAACCCGTACATCTCCGAGCGGCCGATCCTCGACCGGCTCGTGGATGCGGCCGCGCGCGGCGTGGCGGTCCGGATCGTCGTGCCGGGCAAGCCGACGCCGCCGATGCCCGCCGCGGCGTTCCGCCACAACATCCCCCGCCTCCAGGAGGCAGGGGCCACCGTCCTGTTCCACCCGACCATGGCCCACGCCAAGGTGATGGTGGCCGACGACCGGGTCCTCGTCGGCGGCTGCAACCTCGATGCCCTCAGCCTGTACCGGAACTGGGAGCTCAACCTGCTGCTGGACGGCGCGGAGGTGGCAGAATCCTTCGAACGCGCCATCCTGGAGCCGCTCGCGAGCGTGTCGGAGCCCGCGAACCTTGAGCGGCCGCCGCTGCGGGTGGTGATGGACGCCCTGATGGACCGGATCTCGCCGCTGCTCTGACGGAGCCGAAGCCCGGCGCCCCGCGGCCTCACCCTCGATCGGGGCCCGCCGAGGGTCGGCGAGACGACGCCCGACGCGAACGGTCAGGCGTCGACGCGCAACGCCTTGCCCGGAGCGGCCACCGGGCCCTCCATCACGGGGACGCCCGCCTCGGTCGCGAGCGGGGACCCCGCGCCGTCGGCGCCTTCGTCCGACGCGTCGGCGGTCGCCGTGATCTCCTCGGCCGGCCGTCCCGCGCGCCGGCGGGCAACGGTCCCGACGAGTGTCGTCGCGAGCACCGACATCGCGATCGAGATCGCCACCGAGAAGACCACCAGGCCGATGACGCGGCGTCGTTCGTCGCGGTTCAGCCAGTCGCGGGCGTCACGGCCCAGGCGGGCCATCTCGCGCCCCCGTCGCGCCAGGTCGCGGTCCGACGAGAGCCAGTCACGCGCATCGCGGCTCGTCCGAGCGAGGTCGAGCCCTTCGAAGAAGGACATGCCAGTTCCTCCGTTCGTGCTTGGCCGCAGCCTCGCGCATGGGGCCGGCACGGCCAAGTGCCGGACCGCCCGAAGCGCAGTCAAACGGCCGGGCGGGACTGGGCCAAGTGCCGGACCGCCCGAAGCGCAGTCAAACGGCCGGGCGGGACCGATCCAGCCCGGCCGTCGGGCCAGGAACGAAGCAGCGTCTCGGCCGACGGGACCGGCGGAGACGGTCAGCTGACGGGGGCGGGCCCGCCCGCGGGCTCGCCTGTCGGCGCGGAGGCAGGCGGGCCGTCGACGACCGCCGGCCCCCCTGCCGAGCCTGCCCCGGGAGCGGCCTCGGGCGCTTCGCCGCCCCGGCGAAGGCGCCGGGCCAGGCCCATCTTGCCGCCATCGACGAGCGAGTACAGGACCGGGATGACGAGCAGGGTCAGGAAGGTCGACGAGAAGAGTCCGCCGATCACGACCGTGCCCAGCTCCGAGGCGATGATCGACCCCTTGCTGAGGCCCGCGGCGAGCGGGATCAGCGCCAGGATCGTGGCGATCGCCGTCATGAGGATCGGCCGGACACGAGTCCTGCCGCCTTCGATGAGTGCCTCCCTCGTCGAGTGCCCCTGGCGTCGCAGCCGTTCCACGAGGTCGAGCAGGACGATGGCGTTCGTCACCACGATCCCGATCAGCATCAGGAAGCCGATCAGGGCGCTGACGCCGATCGGCTTGCCGGTGAGGTAGAGCGCCGGGAAGGCGCCGATCGTGGCCAGCGGGAGGCTGAACAGGATGATGAACGGCGTGATCAGCGAGTTGAAGGTGAGGACCATCATCACGTAGACCAGCAGGATCGCGATCCCCATCGAGAGGAAGAGGTTCCCGAAGGCCTCGTTCTGCTGCTGGGTGACCCCGGCGAGCTTGACGGTGACGCCGGCCGGGATCTTGCCCTCGGCCGTCAGCGCGTCGATCTCCTTCTGGACCTCCCTGGAGACCGCGCCGGTGTCCTTGCTGTTGATCTCGGCGGAAACCGTGGCGGCCGGGTGCTGGTCGACGCGGGTGATGCTCCCCTGGGCCAGGACCTGGTCGACCGCGGCGATGGCGCCGAGGGGGACGGTGCGCGTGGTCCCGACCGGCAGCTGGCGCAGCGTCTCCACGTTCGTCACCCGGGCCGGGTCGACCTCAACGTAGACCGGCAGGGGGTCGGTCTGGCCCTCCACCTGGATGGTCGTGACGATTGCGCCGACGAGCGCCGTCCGAACCTCGCCGGCCACCTGCGCTGCCGTCAGGCCGGCGCCGATCGCCTTGTTCGGGTCGACCACCGTCTGGACCTCCGGCGTCCCCTTCGAGAGGTCCGATTTCAGGTTCAGGAGGTCGGTGTTGTCGGACAGCGAGGTCATGACCGCCTCGGTGGCGGTGGCGACGTCGGCCGGGTTGTCGGAGCTGATGACGATGCTGAGACCATTCGAGGTGAACCCGGCGGTCTGGGCGACGGCCACGTCGTAGCCGTTGGTCTTGATCGGTGCCAGATCGTTCGACAGGTGCTGCGCGTATGCAGCCAGGTCCACCGAGTCGGCCAGTCGGACCGTAAGCGTGGCGCTGTTGGCCGGACGGCCGCTGAGGGCAGCCGTGATCGTGCCGAAGCTCGTGTCGCCCTCGCCCGGGACGCTCGTCTGGACGTGCTGCACGTTCGGGTCGGCAAGCAGGATCGTCTCCGCCGCGGTCGCCTGCTGGAGCACGGCCTCCGAGCTGGTGCCCGCCGGCGGGGCGATCGTGACCTGCAGGATCTTCTCGGAGCCCGCGTTGATGAACTGGGTGGGCAGGAGCGGGACGATCGCCATCGAGACGAAGAAGAGGATGGTGACGATACCGAGCACGCCGAACTTGGTCGCCCGGCCGCGGAGGGCCAGCTTGATCGTCGGCGTGTAGGCGCGGATCCAGAACGAGTTCCGCGGCTCGCCGTCCTCGTCGACGTTGAGCTTGACCTTCCCGATGAACATGAAGGCCAGGACCGGGACGACCGTGAGGGCGACGACGAGCGACGCCAGCAGGGCGAAGGTCACCGTGAGGGCGAAGGGCAGGAAGAGCTGGCTCACGATGCCGCCCGACGAGGCCGAGGGGCAGGAAGACGGCCACCGTGGTGGCGGTCGCCGACGTGATCGCGCCGGCGACCTCCCGCGGCCCGTTGAGGCTCGCCGTCGAGCCGATCCTCCCCGAGGGACCGGTGGCGGTAGATGTTCTCGAGGACGACGATCGCGTCGTCCACCACCCGGCCGACGGCGACGGCGAGCCCGCCGAGGGTCATGACGTTGATCGTGATCCCCGTGATCTGCATGATCACGAGGGCCGTCAGCACGGAGAGCGGGATGCTGACCGCCGCCACGAGGGTCGAGCGGAGGCTGAACAGGAACAGGAAGATCGTCAGGATGGCGAAGAACGCGCCGAGGCCGCCCTCGCGCAGGAGCCCGTCACGGGACTCCTTGATGAAGGTCGACAGGTCCGAGATCACGGTGATCTTGACGGTGCTCGGGTTCGCGGCGCCGATCTTCGCCAGCTCCGCGGTGACCGCGTCGGCCACCTCGACGGTGTTGGCGGTCGACGTCTTGGTCACGGTGACGGTGACGGACGGGACGCCGTCGGTGCGCGCATAGCCGGTCGTGGGGACGCCCGCCTCGGCGACCGTGGCGATGTCCTTGAGGAAGATGGGGGTCGGGAGCGCCGCGCCGGGGGTCGAGCCAGGCCCGTCGCGACCTGGGGGTCGCGCCCGGCGTCGCGCTTGGGGTCGCGCCCGGCGTCGCGCCAGTGCCGGTCCCGGCGCCGGGGGCCGCGCCTGCCGGCAGCTTCGCGCCGACCACCAGGTTCTCGACCTGGGCGACCGAGGTGAAGGTCCCGATCGTCGAGACCGGGATGTTCGTGCCGCCGGTCGTGATCTGGCCGGACGGGACCGTGAGGTTGTTGGCCGTCAGGATTCCAGTGACCTGGGCGACCGAGATGCCGGTCGCCGTCAGCTTGGCGGGGTCGAGCGTCACCAGGAGCTGGTTCTGCAGGCCGCCGGTCAGGTCGACGGTCGCGACGCCGTCGATGCCCTGGAGGGCCGGTGCCACCTGCGTGCGCGCCACCTGGGCGGCGGCGTCGAGGCCGTCCGCGCTCGTGCCCGCCACCGAGGCAATGATCACCGGGGAGGCATTGATGTTCAGCGCGGAGACCTGGGGCACCACGGCCTTCGGGAGGCCGGCCGCCTGGAGGTTCTGCTCGATCGTCGATCGCGCCTCCTTGACGTCGGTGCCGAACTGGAACTGGGCAACGACGATCGCGATGGAATTGGCAGACGACGAGGACATTGCCGACAGGCGGGGCACGCTCGAGATCGAGTGCTCGATCGGCTTGGTGACCTGGTTGGCCACGTCGGAGGCACCCACGCCCGGATAGGGCGCGATCACCGTGATGACCGGGAAGTTGATGTCCGGGAGCAGCTCCTGCTTGAGGCTGCCCCAGGCCGAGATACCGGCGATGAAGAGCCCGACGGCGAGGAGGAGCGTGACGCTCCGCTTGGCGATCGCGAGCTCAGTGAGACGGCTCACGCAGGTTCTCCTTCGATGGCCGGGGACGCCGCGGCTCCGTCCGGCTGGCGGATCGAGGCGGCCGCGAGGGTGTCGAGGGCGCGGCCGACGAGGCCCAGCTCGCCGGTGGGGACGCAGGCGAGCACGGCCCGGAGCTGGCCCGAAGTCAGCTCCCGGAACGCCTGCAGCTGGGTCGCCCCGGCGTCGGTGACATGGAGCACGACGTGGCGCCGGTCGGCGGGGTCGTCGTGACGGGTGAGAAGCCCCTGCTCGACGAGACGATCGACGACGCCGCTCATGGTCGAGAGGGAGACGCCGAGGCGCGTCGACAGCTCCGACATGCGGAGGTCGGCGTTGCCCTGGACGAGGTAGAGGACTTTGGCCTGGGACATCGTGACGCCCACCTCGAGGAATGCCGAGGCGTGGGTCGACGCCACGCGGTGCATCAGCAGCTCGTACGTGGCGACGATCCGGTCGACCGCGGCGTCGCGCTCGTGGTCCACCCGCCCGTCGTACACGGCGGCAGTCTCGGACAACTCGTTTGCTCCATGCGAAGTGTTAATGCCGGCTGAAGGATATCGGATCGACGAAGGATGCGGATTTCGAGCCGGCCGACGGGAGACGGGGCCGCCGGCGGCGGGCGAGACGCTACGATCCGCCGAGCATGCCCGCCCAGCGCTCCCTCCCGGCAAACGTGGCCCAACGCTTCCTCGTGATCCGCCACCTGCTCGCGCCGCCGCGCGCCCTGCCGGCGGCGCCCGAAGGTGTTCTGGCAGTCATGGACCGGATCGGCTCGCTCCAGTTCGACCCGCTCGACGTGGCCGGCCGGAACCACGACCTCGTCCTTCACGCCAGGGTCGCCGGGTACCGCCGCGCGTGGACCGACGAGCTGCTCTACGGGCGTCGACTCCTCTTCGAGGCCTACAACAAGGGCCTCAGCATCCTCCCGACGCGCGAGCTGCCCTGGTACCGCCTGACGTGGGACGGAGCACGGCGCGACCACGAGACGGAGATCTTCGCCCGCCACGGCGATCACGTGGCCGAACTCCTCGAGCGCATCCGGCGCGACGGACCGATCTCCACGGCAGACCTCGACCACAGCGAGGCGATCGACTGGTACTGGGGCCCGACCCTCAAGTCGCGAGCCGTGCTCGAAGCCCTTGCGGAGGCCGGGATCCTGGGAATCGCCCGGCGCGACGGGAACCGCCGCTTCTACGACCTCAGCGAGCGGCTATTCCCTCCCGGCCTCCTCGCGGAGCGCGTCCCGGAACGCGAGCAGATGCTCCATCGCCTCCTCAGCCGCTACCGCGCCCACGGACTCCTCGGCGCCACGGGCCAGCAGGAGATCTTCCTTGGCGTCGGTCCCCGCCGGCCGCACAACGGGTCGGTCGTGCCGTCGCGACGCGAGCTCCTCGCCGAGCTCGTGGAGCGGGGCGAGCTCGTCCCAGTCGAGGTGGAGGGCGTGCGCGGCCTCCGCCATGTCGTGACCGGCGAGCTGCCGCTCCTGGCGCAGGCGGAGCGCGAGCTGGGCGAGGGCCACCCGCCGGGCGGCGAGCCGGCCGCGGTCATCTTCCTCGCGCCACTCGATCCGCTGGCGTGGGACCGGGACCTGCTGCGATCCCTCTTCGACTTCGACTACCTGTGGGAGGTCTATGTGCCGGCGGCCAGGCGCCGCTGGGGCTACTACGTCCTGCCACTGCTGTTCGGCGACCGCCTCGTCGGCCGGATCGAGCCTCGCTTCGACCGCTCAGCCCAGGCCGTCCGGATCCTCGGCCAGCACTGGGAGGCCGGCTTCGACCCGCTCGCCGAGGAGGGGTTCGTGCCCGCCCTCGCGTCGGCCCTGCGCGCGTACAGGGCATTCCACGGCGCGGACCGGGTGACGTTCGCCCGCGACCGCGCCTCCCGGGCGCTGGCCGGAGCGGTTGCCCGCGCCGGGTGACCCGTCAAGCGCCGGGTGAACCGACAAGCGCCGGGTGACTCGGCATGCGCGTGCGGGCGCGCGGACTCCGGCTACCATCACCGCCAGGTGCCCTCTTCGTCACCGCCCGCCGGCCCGCAGCAACCCTGCAGGAGGAAGCCATGGCCGCAATCCGCAACGCCGAGGTCACGTGGACAGGGTCGCTCGCCGAGGGATCGGGCACGATCGAACATGTCACGAGTGGGGCCTTCGGGGGCCTGCCCGTGTCGTGGGCCTCGCGCACCGAGTCCGCCGACGGTCGCACGAGCCCCGAGGAGCTCGTCGCCGCAGCCCACGCCTCGTGCTTCTCGATGTCCCTCTCGGGCCGGCTCGGCCGCAACGGGACACCGCCGGCGCGACTCGACGTCACTGCCACCGTCACCTTCGACAAGTCCGACGTGGGCTGGGCGGTCGTCTCGTCAGCGCTGAAGGTCCGAGGCGTCGTCCCGGGGCTCGACGCGGAGACCTTCGCCGTCCTCGCGGAGGCGGCCAAGGACGGCTGCCCGATTAGCCAGGCGCTCAAGGGGAACGTTGCGCTCTCCGTCGAGGCCTTGCTCGAGGGTTGATCTCGGAGGCCCCGCAGGAACGGCGGTCCGGCGAACTCGGGGCGAATAAGGAGACCGGACCGTGGGCCAATTCGCCCCGTGGACCTGTGCCGGCTCGGCTGGCCGACGGATCTCAGCCGGCCCCGGTTTGGACGAACTGGATCATCTGCTGCGCGCTGAGGCCCGCCAGTCCGAGCGACGCCGCGGTGCGGCCGGCAGCCCGGAGATCCTCCTCGAGCAGCAGCGAGCCGAGGCCGATCACAAGGTCGATCGCGGGAGTCTCGACGCCCAGCTCGTGCGCGATTGACGCCATCGGGACCAGGCCGAACGGGATGTCCTCCGTCAGATAGCGCGACCGCAGCTGGCTCGGCGCCCGGATGTCCGCGTGAACCCAGCTATCGCGATTCAGCTCGTAGGTCGAGGAGCCGACGAGGCCGTAGAGGCGGCGGTCCCACTCCGTCGCGGCGACCTGCGGGAAGCCGAGGGCACCCACGACCGCCAGCCGGTCGGCATCGACCGCATCCATGACCCTGGCGACCGATCGGCTGACCCCATCGTTGTAGAAGCGGAAGTCACCCCCCGTTGTCTCGATCCAGCCGGCGTTGAGGAGCACCGGGACCGGGTGGTCGACGGCGTTCAGGTTGTTGAGGCTCGTCTCGAGCACATTCGACGCCACCGCCAGCGAGGACGGGAAGATGCCGTCGAGGAGCTCCGCCGCGCGCCCGCTGCCAGTGGCCGGGAACGCGGCGATCGGGAGGTCGTGCTTCAGGCCGCCGACGCGAACATGCACCGGGTCCACCTTCCGGCAGGCGAATGGCAGTGACAGCGTCTCGGCGACCGTGACGCCGTCGAGGTGACCGGCGCGCCGCAGCACCTCCGCCGTGGTCAGCGCGCCTCCCGTGCCGCCCGGCACGAGGACAACCAGCTGACCCTCACGGAGATGGGGTGCACAGGCCTCCGCGAACGCGACTTGGGCGAAGGCTGGGACAACCACCAGGAGCACGTCCGCGGCCGCGACTGCCTCGCCGACGTCGGTGGTGATCGGGGGAGCCTCCACCCTGACGTCTCCGAGGACGCCCGACAGGCGCAGGGCACCCGCCTGCCTGATGGGCGCAAGCACACGTTCGAATTCCGGCAGGTCGAACAGCGTGCAGGCGACGCCGCGGCGAACCAGGTCGGCGGCGATCGCGCAGCCGCCATTGCCCGCACCCAGGACGGAGACCCGAACGTGCATGCGTGCTCCACTGCCCGAGACGCCGACCATGGCAGTCTCGGCACGACCGCTCGGCGCGTCAACCCGGACCCGCGGCCGGCCGGGACGATCGCGCGCAACCATCACCCACCTGCCCTGGGCGCACTGACCGGGCGCTAGACTCGCCGTCGGGCTGTCGCGCGTCTCGAGGTCAACGCATGGCAACGTCGGACTACCTCACGGGCGCCCGCATCGTCGTCATCGGTGCCGGGGCCGTCGGGAGCTGCCTCAGCTACCGCCTCGCCCAGGCCGGAGCGCGGGTAACGACTGTCGAGCGTCGCTTTCCGGGGGCCGGCACGACCGGCAGCACGTTCGCCTACATCAACGGAACCGACAAGCCACCGCGGGCCTATCACCGTTTGAGCATCCTGGGAATCCGCGATCACGAGGACCTGGCCGACGAGGTCGGGGGCGACTGGGTCCACGTGACCGGATCCCTGCATTGGGCCGAAGCAGAGGACGCGTCGCGCATCTCCGACCTGCGGGCCGTGATGCGCCGGCTCCTCGATTGGGGGATGCGCGTCGACAGCCTGCATCCCTCGCAGGTGACACGCGACCTCGAGCCGGACCTGGCGATCGACGCGGCGCGGGTCGAGTCGGTCTTCCTGGTCCATCGCGCCGGCTGGCTGGATCCGTTGTCGATGACGCACGGGGCGATGAGCGCCGCCGTCGCCCGCTACGGTGCGCGACTCGTCCGGGCGGACGTGACCGGGGTCCGGCGGAGCGGGGAGATGCTGGAGGCGGTCGTCCTCGCGGACGGGAGCGAGCTGCCGGCGGACGTCGTGATCAACGCCGCGGGACCCGACGCTGGCCGCGTTGCCTCCCTCGCCGGCACGCGCCTCGCCCTGGAGCACTCGCCGGGCCTGCTGCTCGTCACCGCTCCTGCGCCGGCCCGGCTGCGGCACGTGATCTACGCGCCCGAGGTCCACCTGCGACCGGACGGGGGTGCGCGCGTGATGGTCCAGCGCGAGACCCTCGACGAGCACGCGGCCGGGGAGGTGCCGGGTCCCGCGGATGCGAGGGTGGTCGAGGCGCTGGACCGGGCGCGGGAGGTCGTGCCCGCCCTCGCCCACGTGGACGTTGAGGCGGTGCGCCGGGGCGTCCGCCCCGTGCCGGCCGACGGCCTGCCGCTCGTCGGGTTCGACCCGGCCGTGGCCAACCTGTACCACGTCGTGACGCACAGCGGGATCACGCTGGCTGCGCGCCTCGCCCTGCTGGTGACCGAAGAGCTCACCGGGGGCGACACCGCGCCCCTGGAGCCGTACCGTCCGGGCCGCTTCGGGGCCGGCGGCACCGGGCGCGCCGGGGTCGTTACGGGTTCCTCCGACTAGCCGGCGCGAGCCGCCAACCGTCGGTCAGCACCCGCCCCGTGGGCCCCGCGTCCGAAGCGGGCCTACGACCCGATCGTGAGCAGGCGCCGCGGGGTGTCGACCGTGATCGCGCGAATCTCCGCCTCACCGACGCCCCGCTCGCGCAGCCTCGGCAGGAACTCGCGGGCGAGGTACGTGTAGCCGTTGCCCCCGTAGAAGGCCAGCTGGCTGTTGTCGCAGACGTCCTGCGAGAGGAGCATCCTGTCGACGTGGCCTCGCGCCAGCAGCTCGCAGGATCAGGTCGATGACCCGCGGCTCGCCCTTGCGCTCCATGAGCGTGAACGTCATGCCCAGGAAGTCGCACTCGATCGAGGCCCCGCGCTCGACGATCGCCAGCCAGTGCTCGAGCACCGGATACGAGTCGGCGTGGCCGATGACCACCCGAGCCGGGTCGGCGCCGGCCTCCTCGAGGATGTCGAGCTGGCGGAGCCCGATCGGGGACATCACGGCATGGGTCGTCACGGCCATGCCGGTCGCCCGCGCTGCGCGCCCACCGGCCCGCAGGACGCGCTCCTCCTGGGCCGACACCCACGGCTTGTGGACCCCGATCTCGCCGATGATCCCCGGCCGACCCGGCTCGCCGTCGGCCCCCTCGCTGCCGGCCACCCCCTCCGCGAACTCGCCGATCATCACGTCCGCGAGCTCCTCCACGGTGCGCCGGTCGATGAGCGCCTCCGGCGGGTAATAGGGCTCGCGGTACCAGCCGGTCCCCATGACGACGTGGAGGCCCGTCCGCACCGCGATGCGCCGCAGCCAGGCCGGGATCGCGACCGATCCCGGGCAGGGTGACGTCGACGAGGGACGGTCCCGCCGGCCGCCGCGAACGGCGGCCGAGCTCGGCCGCGATGAGGTCCTCGTCGGGCGTCAGCTCCCAGTAGTCGAAGCGCTCCGGGATCCGCCACAGGTGGCACTGCGTGTGCTCGTGGGGGAGCGTGAACGCCGAGCTCGGCGGGGTCGATGCGCCCGAGGACCGTCTGCACGAAGGACGACATGCCCGGCATTATCGTCCGTCCGAGCGTGCGCGCGGACGGGAGGTTCGGCCCGTGCGTCCGCGCGTTGTGGCACCGGTCGCGAAGATGCCATAGTGCCCGCGACCGCGACCGGCGCTGCCGGTGCGCGCGGACGGCGGCCTGCTCTTCCGCGTCCCCAGGCCGCGGGCCCCTGGCGTTCACTGGACTGGAGGAGGAGATGAAGATACAGCCTGCGGCTCGCGGCGCTCGCGACGATCGCGTGCTCGTGCTGGCCGCCTGCAGCTGCGGGGCGAGCCCGTCAACGAAGGCCGGTGCCAACGTCGACCCGGCGTCGCTGCTCGGCAAGGTCATCGCGGCCGGCAAGATCCGGATCTCGACCGACGCCGAACTACGCGCCGTTCTCGTCCTATGACACCGCGACCGGCAAGTACGTCGGCTTCGACACCTCCACGGCCGAGGAGGTGGTCGACGCGGATGAACAAGGAGCTCGGCACCAACCTCACGCTCGAGTGGCAGACCCCGAGCTGGGACCTCATCACCGCCGGCAGCTGGGGCGGCCGCTGGGACATGTCGATCGGCTCGATGAGCGTCACCAAGGGCCGTGAGAAGGTCGTCGACTTCGCCGACCCGTACTACTACGACTTCGGCTCCATCGCGGTCCCGACGGACTCGACGGCCACGTCGATCACCGACCTCGACGGGAAGACCATCTGCGTCGGCGCGTCCACGACGTACGAGCAGTGGCTCAAGGGGACGCTCGAGCATCCCCGACCCGAACATGGCGCCGCCGCCGAAGAACGCGAACATCACGTCGCTGCGAGACGGACAACGAGTGCATCCAGGCGCTGGCCGCCGGCCGCAAGTTCGACGCGATCGTCGCCAACGAGAACAGACCTCGCGAACGCCGTGGCGCAGAACCAGCCGCTCAAGATCATGCGACTCCCGCCGCCGTTCGTCGTGTCGGTCGCGTTCGCGCTCGACAAGAGCGGCGCCGCCCACCGCCGAGCATGCTCACGGTGCTCAACAAGATCGTCGCCGACATGCACGCCGACGGCACGCTGACGACGCTCTCGAACCAGTACCTGAAGAAGGACGTCACGCAGAAGCCGTCCTGACCCGCCACGAGCGGGCCCTGTCGCCCCGCCGGCGGCGGGGCCTTCCTATATCCCGGCCGCGAGTGCGGTCCGCTCCCGCAGGCATCGGCAGAGGGATGAGGACCGAGGCATGACGACCCTGGCGCAGGCGCAACCGGACCTCGGCGACCAGATCCTGGCGGCAGACCGACGGCGGGCCAGCGTGTGGCGAACCGAGTTCCTCCTCGTCTGGCTGGTGATCCTCGCCGGGCTGATCGCGTTCGTCCTGTTCACGATCAAGCTCAACTCCGGTTTCATCGTCTCGGTCGTCCCGTTCATCTTCGGCGGCGTCACCGTCACGATCTTCATCTCGTTCGTGCTCGATCGCGCTGGCGATCTTCCTTGCCGCCCTGGGTGCCCTCGGCCGGCTGTCGCGCAACCCAATCGCCAACGGCATCGCGAGCTTCTACGTCTCGCTGGTCCGGGGGACGCCGCTCCTGCTGCAGATCCTGTTCATCTACCTGGCGCTGCCCCAGGCGGGCGTCGTCCTGCCGGAGCTTGTCTGCGGCATCATCGCCCTGGGCTTCAACTACGGCGCCTACATGACGGAGATCTTCCGGGCGGGGATCCAGGCCGTTCCCAGCGGCCAGAACGAGGCCGCGGAGTCGCTGGGCATGGACGGGCGCACGACGTTCATCCGGATCATCGCCCCGCAGGCCTTCCGGATCGTCACCCCGGCCATCGGCAACGACTTCATCGCGATGCTCAAGGACTCCTCGCTCGTCTCGGTGATCGGCGTCCAGGAGCTCCTCTGGAAGGCCCAGGTCGCCGGGCGGCCCACCTTCCAGTCGATGCAGACGCTCATCATCGCGGCCCTCATGTACTGGGCCATGACGATCGTCTTCTCCTACTTCCAGGGAAAGCTCGAGCGCCGGATGGCGACCGCCGACCGCGCCCGAGGAGCGGTCCGATGACCGCCGAGGCCAACGTCCTCGCCGCGCGCGAGCCGACGAGCACGTCATCGATCCAGCCGAGATCCCCGGCGCGCTCGTCAAGCCGGGCGCCGAGCCGATCCTCAAGGCGACCGGCATCGAGAAGTGGTTCGGACGGAATCACGTGCTCAAGGGCTGTTCCATGACCGTCTATCCGGCCGAGACGATCACGATCCTCGGCCGCTCGGGTTCCGGCAAGAGCACGTTCCTGCGCTGCCTCAACTTCCTCGAGGAGCCGAGCTCCGGGGTCGTCGACATCGACGGCATCCGGGTCGCCGGCGACCCGCTGCGCCCGCGCTCGAGGAAGACCCAGGAGCAGATCCGCCTGCTCCGCCTGCAGGCCGGGATGGTGTTCCAGGAGTTCAACCTCTTCCCGCACCTGTCGGTGATCGGCAACCTCCTCGAGGCGCCGCTCCACGTCAAGAAGATGCACAAGGCCGAGGCGACCGAGCTCGCCGAGTCCTACCTCGAGAAGGTCGGCCTCATCGAGAAGCGGAACGAGTTCCCGTCGCGGCTCTCGGGCGGCCAGCGCCAGCGGGTCGCGATCGCCCGGGCGCTGACGATGCAGCCCAAGATCATGCTGTTCGACGAGCCCACGCAGCGCCCTCGATCCGTCGCTCGTCGGCGAGGTCCTCAAGGTCATGGAGAGCCTCGCCCATGAAGGCCGGACGATGATCGTGGTGACCCACGAGATGTCGTTTGCCAAGGAGGCCGCCGACCGCGTCTACTACATGGACGAGGGCGAGTTCGTGGAGATCGGCCCGTCCGAGCAGGTGCTCGCGCAGCCGCGCGACGAGCGGACCCGCCTCTTCCTCAAGCGCTTCCTGAACGTCTGATCGCAGGCAGGCCCGGGGGTCGAGAGGCGCGGCAGCGGGAGCCGCTACGCTAGTCGCGATGACCGATCCGCCGACGTCGCCGCCTGACGCCCCGCCCGACAACCAGCCCGCCCTCGTGGGCGAGGTGCTCGAGCCGGCGGTCGAGGGTCGTCGGGGGGTGGCGCGCCGGCGGGCGGACGGTCGACCGGCGCACCGGGCGCTGCCGGCACCTCCGGCGGCGGGATGCCGCCGGGAGGTCCCGGGGTCCGCGTCGTGCGCTGGGGGATCGGCCAGGCAGAGGCGGGCCGCCTCGGCCTCTGGATCGGGCTGACCCTGGTCGCGTTCGGCGCCTACCTGGTCCTGGCCGACCGCGTGGCGTGGGTGGCGGCGCTTGGCTCGCTGGCCATGGCGATCCTCGGGGTAGCCCTCGTGGGCTGGCATCTCGCGGATCGTGCCGGAGCGTGGGCCGTCCACATGGGCGTGGTGCTCGCCGGATTTGGCCTCCTGCGTCTCGGGGCCGAGCTTGCGGGCCAGCCTTCGACTGGTTGGGGCCCGCTCGGCGCGGGCCTGGGCCTGCTCCTGATCGCTGTCGTCCGGGTCACGCGGGGCGAGGGCGTCCGGTGGCAGGCGTGGCTCGGAGGCACGCTCGCGGTCTTCGGCGCCTGGGGCGTCCTTGGCTCGACCATCCCGGGCTTCCCGACCTTCGGCGACGTCGTCGTGCCCCTGGCGCTCGTCCTGGTCGGCGTCCTCGTCCTGCGGCGCGGCTTCAGGCAACCCTAGGGCGACGCGCCGGGCCGGTCACTGGCCTCACCGACCGGCGTTGTCGATGGCGAACACTTTCGGGGCGTGTCATCGCGGCTCGGATTGTGCGTGAGGTCCCCGGCTCGGGCGCCCGGTTGAAGCCCGGCCGGGCCCTTCGGCACACCTTGCCAAGGCGTGTCAGCGCAGCCCGGCCACCCTCTGGGTCGCCGCCCGGATCGCCGCCGGCGACGCCGTCGGCGATCTGCTCCAGCTCCGTCGTCCGTCACCACGAAGGGTGGACCGAGCAGGAGCGTGTCGCCGTCGACGCCGTTCGCGGCGCCGGTCCCCGAGTAGACGAGGATGCCGCGCTCACGGGCGGCGGCCACGAGCGGCCTCGGTGCGGCGCTCGACGCGCGGGAAGGGGGCGGTCGTCGCCCGGTCGGCGACGAGCTCGACGCCCACCATGAGGCCGCGGCCGCGGATCTCGCCCACGTGGGGATGGTCTCGCCAGCCGCTCGTGGAGAAGCCCCTGCAGCTGCGTCCCCTTCGACGCCGAGGCGGCCACGAGCTCCTCGTCGCGGAGGATCCGCAGCACCTCGCGGGCGACTGCCGCGCCGACCGCCGAGTGGCTGAACGTGAAGCCGTGGACGAAGCCGCCTGCGGCGATCGCTTCGTAGACCGGCCCGCTCGCCGCGGTGAAGCCGAACGGCCAGTAGCCGGACGTGACGCCCTTGGCGGCCACGAGGATGTCGGGCCGCAGGCCCCAGTGGTCGCTCGCGAACCAGCGCCCGGTCCGGCCGAACCCGGTCATGACCTCGTCGGCGACGAGCAGCACGCCATGGCGCCGGCAGACCTCCGCGATGGCTGGCCAGTAGCCGTCGGGCGGCACGACCGCCCCGAGCGTTGCGCCCACGATCGGTTCCGCGACGAAGGCGGCGACGCGGCCCGGACCGGCTGCGTCGATCGCCGCCTCCAGCTCCGCGGCGAGCGCGCCCGGGTCGCCCGAGAGCGTGGGCAGCCGCCTGGCCCGCCCGGTACGGTAGGGCGTCGAGACGTGCCGGAAGCGACCCAGCCAGGGTTCGTAGGGCCGGCGCAGCGGCTCACGTCCCGACAGGTCGAGGGCGCCGAGGCTGTTGCCGTGGTAACTCCCCCAGCGGGCGATGACCACGTCGCGGGCCACATCGCCGCGGGCGAGGTGGTACGCACGCGCCATCTTGAGGGCTGTCTCGATCGCCTCGGACCCGCCGGAGACCGGGTAGATCGCGGGTGCGTCGAGCGGAAGGAGCGCCCCGACCTCGGCCGCGTATGCCTCCAGCGCCTCGGTCGTGAACGCCGTCCCGTGGGCGTAGGCGACACGTCCCGCCTGCGCCGCCATGACGGCGGCCACCTCGGACCGGCCGTGGCCGATCCCGACCACGACGGCGCCCGCCCGCCGCGTCGAGATGGGCGCGGCCGTCGGCGTCCCAGATCGTGGCCCCGGCGGCGCGCACGGCGACCGGGAGCCGGCGCCCGAAGACGCGGGGGAAGACACGGCCGGCGTTGGCGGCCGGAAGGCAGGTCCGTCATCGCCCGATTGTACGAAGGCCCGGGACCGCACGACGCGATCCCGGGCCTGTCGTGCTCCTCCGCGAAGCCGCCGGGGCGGCCCGCATCGATGTGTGGCTACACCCGTCCCTTCGGGACGGTCTGCCAGTAGGTCTTGTTGAAGGCGATCTTGCCGAGGTGCCAGAGCTGGTTCGGCTTCGGCGGCCTGGGCGGGTGGTCGTAGTCGAACGAGAGGATCGTGCCCTTGCCGTCGCCGACCTCGAAGAAGCACATGACCTTGCCGGTGTAGATGGCGTGCTTGCCGGACGGCGCGCCGCCCGAGCACCGCCGCCGCGACCCGCTCCGCGACGATCGGGGCCTCGAAGTGCGCCGTGGAGCCGGCCTTCGAGAGCGGCAGGTCGGTGGCGTCGCCGAGGGCGTAGATGTTCGGGTAGCGCTCGACGTCCTCGTCCTTCACGCCCGGCCCGGCGATCTTCTTGACCTGCAGGGTGTTCCGGTCGGTCGGCACCCAGCCTGACTTCGGGGCGAGACCGGAGTCGATGACGACCTGGGCGCCCTTGTGGGGCGGGACGCAGATCAGGAGGTCGTAGTTGTACTCCTCCATCGCGTCGGTGATCACGACCTTGCGCTCGGCGTCGATCGAGTCGATGCCGGCGAGGAGCTGGAGGTCGATCCCCTTCTCCTCGAAGATCGGGGTCGCCATCTCGCTGACGCTCTCGATCGTGAACGCGCGGTTGATCGGCGACAGGAACTGGAGCTCGGTCTTCTCGCGCAGGCCCCGGTCGCGGAGCTCGGACTCGATGAGGAAGGCGACCTCGAGCGGCGCTGGCGGGCACTTGTAGGGGATGCCGGCGATCCCGATGAGGATCTTCCCGCCCGTGAACGCGTCGAGCGCCTTGCGCAGCTTGGCCGACGCCAGCGGCGGTGTAGAAGTGGTGGGCTTCCTCGGTCGAAGTCCTCCATCGCCTCGGGGACGATCCGCGACCCCGGTCGCGATCACCAGCTGGTCGTACACGAGCACCTCGCCGGAGGCCAGCTCGACGCGCGACGCCTCGACGTCGACCTTCTGGACCAGGTCCACGACGAGGTCGACATTGCTGTCGAGCAGCGATCGCTCGCTGCGGATGAGGCGCTCCGGGCGCTGGTGGCCCATCGCGATGTACATGTATCCGGGCTGGTACGTGTGCTTGCCGGAGAGGTCGACGACGGTGACCCTGGCCTCGCCCAGCGCGATCCGGCGCTTGAGCTTGCGGGCGATCAGGTTCGCGGTCAGGGTGCCGCCGACCCCGCCGCCCAGGATGACGACGCGCTTCATCGGCTGCTCCCTACCGGGCCTTGGTGACGACGATCTCGTCGTAGCCGTCCTTGGCCTCGATGCCGACGAGCGTGTGGCCGGCCTTCTCGACCCACTTCGGGATGTCGGTCTTGCTGCCCTTGTCGGCAGACCAGACGGCGATCGTGTCGCCGACGTCGGACTCCTTGATCGCGCGGATGAGCTCCATCAGCGGCCCGGGGCAGAAGCTGCCGCGGGCGTCGACGGTGCGGGTGATGGTGGCGGCCATGCGGGGTTCCTTTCGCTTCCGGGACGCGTCGGAGGCCGGGACCGGGACGCGACGTGCCGGGAGCGGCGCGCCGGCGGGCCGCCGGGGGGTCGCGGCCCGCCGTGCCCGGGGCGGAGGATCAGATGAAGAGCGGAGCGTCGCCGCCCTGCATGAGCGCGATGACGGTCGCGGCGCCGACCGGCTCGCCGAGGCCTTCGATCATGTCCTCGCGCTTGAGGCCGAACATGTCCATCGTCATCTGGCAGGGCATGAACTCGACGCCCATCGCCTGGGCGATCTCGAGGAGCTCCTTGGGGCTGGCGACGTTGTACTGCTTCGCGAGCTTGCGCATCATCCACGGGCCCATGCCCAGGAAGTTCATCTTGCTGAGCTTGCGGTGGGAGATGCCCGGGCCGCTGCATGAACGACATCATCTTCTGCATCACGTTGTCGCCGGTGATGCGCTTCTGGTCCTTCACGAACGTCTGGAGGCCCCAGAACGTCAGGAAGACCCGGACCTTGGCGCCCATCGCGGCGCCGGTCGTGGCCAGGATCATCGTGGCCCAGGTCTTCTCCAGCTCACCGCTGTAGCAGATGATCAGGATGTCCCGGGGCTTGGCCTCTGCCTCGGGCTCCGGGGCGGCTTCGGGGGTGGGGGCGGCCGCGACGGTCACGTCGGGCTCGGCGATCGCGGTCATCGGATTGTCGCCTTTCACTTCTTGCGCAGGACGAAGCGGTAGACGCCGCCCTCGGCGCTCTGCTCGACGATGGGGTTCCCCGTGCTCGTCGCCCAGGCGGCGAAATCCTTGACGGATCCCGCGTCGGTGGCGAGGACCTCGAGGAGCTGGCCGGACGACGAGGCCCTTGATGGCCTGTGCCGTCTTCACGATCGGCATCGGGCAAGACAGGCCCTTGGCGTCGACGACCTGCGCGATCTCGTCGCTGGACATGGGTCCATTCCTTTCCGCGCGTGGCCGGGGCCGCTGCGTGGTGGTCAGATGAAGAGGATGTGGCCGTCGCCGGCGTTGAGGTAGAAGGCGGTCACGCCCTCGACCCCGTCGACGAGCGGGTCCAGGTCCTGCTCCTCGATCCGCAGGACGTCCATCGAGAGCGAGCAGGCCTGGATGTCGACCTCGCCGAGCTCCTTGGCCGACGCGGAGGGTCGCGTGCCAGGGCTGTTGCCCGGCTGCGGCCGCGGCGGCCACGAGGGCCGCGCCACGCTCGCCGGCCTCGGGCGCAAGGCCCAGGCTGGTCGAGATCCGGTCCTTGCGGAAGGCTTCGAGGCCCCAGTACTGCAGGAAGATGTTCACCTTGCGGCCGAGCGCCGCGGCGCCGCTGGCCATGACGGCGGCGGCCTGCAGTCGGTCCTCGGTCCCCGAGAAGAGCACGAGGTTGAGCGGTTCGTCCACGTGATCTCCTCAGCCGGCGCCGGCGGGCGAGGCGGCAGGCATCGGCCGCTCGTCGGACGGGTTCGGGCGATCAGACAGCTCGCCAAGGCGGGCGAGACGGCGCATCAGGACCCCGCGCATCAGGTTGCAGGCGTCGATCACCTCCGGGTCGGTCAGGTGGTACCTGACCTCGCGGCCGTCGCGCTGCGCCTCGACGATCCCGGCCGCTCGCATGACCGCGAGGTGCTGGGAAACGTTCGGCTGCGTGATCCCCATCTCCTCGGCGAGGCGGCCGACTTCCTTCGGCTCCTCGGCGAGAAGGTGCAGGATCTCGAGCCGGCGGGGGCTCGCGAGGATCTTCATGACCTCCGATTGGAGGCTCCAGATCGGGTCCATGTGCGCATTCTGGACACATGCGCAGATGCGCATCATTGCCGGATGGCCCATCCGGCGGCCTGACCGGCACGGGGGCCGCGGGCCGAACGGCAGGGGGGTGGCGCCGAGGGGCCTGTCCGGCCACGCTCGCCACTTCGCGGAGACGCCGCGATCGGCGAGCGCCCCGGCGGCCGCACGGCGCGAGGGCGAGGGTCGCCAGGACTCTGCGAGTCCCGGTTCCCGGTGTCACGCGAACGGCGCCAGCCGGGACGGCCGCCATGATCCGCCCGAAGCCCAATGCTTGACCCTCGGGAGATGATCCTCGCCAGCGATCCCGAGCGGTCGCGAGGGAGGAGCTGACATGCGGCGTCGTGTCCTGCCCCGGCGTTTCGCGGTTGCCTGTGTTGTCGTAGCCCTCGGAGTCGCCGCATGCACCGCCGGCACAGCACCGAGCTGGACGTATGGACCCGCTCCGAGCCAGGGCGCCGGCGCAGTCGCCCCCGCGACACCCATCCCGAGCGAGACCGCCACGGCCACCCCGTCGCCGACGTCCCCGGCGGTCGCCTCGGCTGCGCCAAGCGAGTCGCCCGGTGCGTCGCCGATGCCCATGCCGAGCGCGTCCCCGAGCGTGTCGTCGCTGCCCGCGCCGAGCGCCACGCCTGGACCACCGCGCCCGCCCGACCCCGGCGAGCCCGGGTTCGTCGCGGGCACACGATCGAAGCCCCGGACGGTCGACCTCGCGGTCACCGACCTCCTCCTCTTCGACCCCACGGTGGTCTCGGTCCAGCAGGGCGAGACGATCACGTTCCGGATCTCGAACGCGGGCAAGGCCGAGCACGAGTTCAAGGTCGGGCCGATGATGGATGTCTTCAACGACGTGTCCAGCACGCCCGAGGTTGCCGGGATCACTCCCGGCAGCACGAAGACCCTGACCTATACGTTCACGGGGACGGGACCGTACGCCTACGCCTGCCACGCGCCGGGACACTTCGAGAACGGGATGTTCGGCTTCGTGAACGTCGTCCCGTCGAGCCCGTGGATCGGCACCGTCGCCCACCCGCGGATGGTCGTGATCGGCATGGACGACCACCTGGAGTTCGTGCCGAGCGAGGTCTCGGTCACGCCGGGCGAGACGATCCTCTTCGTGCTGCCGAACGTCGGCTCGACCCTGACCCACGAGTTCCAGGTGGGACCGGCCGACCGAGTCGCCCTCGACCAGGCCGACGGCCAGATCGTCGTGGAGGCGGACAAGATCGAGCCTCTCCACGTGGACTACCTGACCTATACGTTCGGCGGCGCTGGCCCGTACGCCTTCGCCTGCCATGAGCCCGGCCACTACGAAGCCGGCATGAAGGGCGTCATCGACCTCACGCCCTGACGTCGGGGCGCCCCGCCCATCTCGGGATCGCGCCGGAACGCCCGACCCGGACGCCCGGCACCGCCTCAGCAGATCCGGGGCAGCTGCTCCCCGACGAGCATGTCGACGATCCGCTCGCTCCCGACGAGGGTCCGGATCGTGACCATGCCCGGGTGATCGGCGACGACCTCGCCGATCCGCGCGGCGTCCTCGCCCTTCGGGCAGCGACCCGCATCGCCGCCAGAACAGCCTCCGCGGAGCCCGGGGGCACGATCGCCACGAGCTTGCCCTCGTTCGCCACGTGGAACGGGTCCAGGCCGAGCATCTCGCACGCCGCACGCACGGGGCCGGGGATCGGGATCGCCGACTCGTCGAGAATCATCCCGACGCCGGACGCTGCGGCGATCTCGTTGAGCGCGGACGAGAGACCGCCGCGGGTCGGGTCGCGCAGGACGTGGATCCCGGGCTCGACGGCGAGCATCGCGGCCACGAGACCGTTGAGCGGCTGGGTGTCGGAGGCGATCTCGACCTCGAACTCGAGGCCCTCGCGGACGCTCATGATCGCCACGCCGTGGAGACCGATCGGGCCCGAGAGGATGACCGCGTCGCCGGGCCGCGCCCGGTCCGCCGACGGCGCGACGCCGTCCGGCACGACGCCGATTCCCGGCCGTGTTGACGAACAGCCGGTCCGCGGCGCCGCGGCCGACGACCTTCGTGTCGCCGGTGACGATGCGCGCGCCTGCACCGGGCCGCGGCGCGCGCCGCGGACGCCGTGATCGGCGGCCAGCTCCTCGCAGCGGGAGCCCTTCCTCGATCGACGTAGGCCAGCGAGATCGCCAGCGGCTGGGCGCCCATCATCGCCAGGTCGTTGACCGTGCCGTTGACGGCCAGCTCGCCGATGTCGCCGCCGGGGAACCGGATCGGGCTCACGACGTACGAGTCGGTCGTGAAGGCGAGCCGCGTGCCCGGCGACGTCGACCACGGCGGCGTCGTTGAGCGGACCGCCGGGCGCGGCGGCCGCCAGCGCCGGCCCGATGACGTCGCGCAGCGAGGGCGTTCGACAGCAGGCCGCCGGAGCCATGGCCCAGGATGACCCGCTCGCCCTCGGCGATCGGCGCCGGGGCAGACGACGCCCTCGGGATCGATCGTCGACGCGCCGACGAACCGTCGGGCGCGGCGAACGGATCGTCGTCGACGCTCACCGGGGCGCCTGCCCGCCGATCGGCGCCACCTGCACGAGCGGCGTCACCGGCAGCGGCGATCGCGCGCCGCCGAGGCCACGGCCCGGCGCGAGTAGAACGCGGCACACGTCCCCTCCGAGCTGACCATCGGGGCGCCCGAGCGGCTTCTGCGGCGTGCACAGCGTGCCGTAGGCCGTGCAGTCGAGCGGCAGCTTCTCGCCGGTCAGGATCGCCCCGGCGATGCAGGCCGGGTGCTCGTTCGTCCGGATCTCGCCGACGTCGAACCTGCGCTCGGCGTCGAAGCGGGCGTAGGCGTCGCCGGAGCCGGTAGCCGGAGTCGGGGATCGCCCCGACACCCCGCCACTTGCGCTCGCCGACCTCGAAGACCTCGAAGATCTGGCGCTGGGCCAGCGGCACGCCCTCGCGCCGCACGGCGCGCACGTACTGGTTCTCGACCTCGGCCCGCCCCTCCTCGAGCTGGCGGATCGCCATCAGGATCCCCTCGAGGAGGTCGAGCGGCTCGAAGCCGGTCACCACGATCGGCACGCCGTACCGCGCGGCGATCGGCTCGTACTCGGTCCAGCCCATGACGGCGCAGACGTGTCCGGCGGCCAGGAATGCCTGGACGCGGTTGTTCGGGCGAGTCGAGGAGCGCGGTCATCGCCGGCGGCACGAGCACGTGCGAGACGAGCACGCTGAAGTTGTCGATCCCGCGACGGGCGGCCTCGGCGACGGCCATGGCGTTCGCGGGCGCGGTCGTCTCGAAGCCGACGGCGAAGAAGACGACCTGCCGGCCGGGTTCGCGAGCGCGATCTTGAGGGCGTCGAGCGGGGTGTAGACGATCCGCACGTCGGCGCCGCGGGCCTTGAGGGCGAGGAGGTCGGTCGCGGAGCCGGGTACGCGCAGCATGTCGCCGTAGCTCGTGAAGATGACGTCCGGCCGGGCCGCGATCGCGAGCGCCTTGTCGACCTGCTCGAGGGGCGTCACGCAGACCGGGCAGCCCGGGCCGTGGATCATCCGGACGCCCGTCGGGCAGCGCCTCGTCGATCCCCTGCTTGACGATCGTGTGGGTCTGGCCGCCGCAGACCTCCATCAGGGTCCACGGCCGGGTCGTGACCCGGTGGATCTCGGCGACGAGCTTGCGGGCGAGCACCGGATCCCGGTACTCGTCGAGGTACTTCACGCGGGGGTTCCCCCGAACGCCCCCGTCGCCGGGCGTCCCGTCGTCGGAGACGACGGCCGGCTGGTCCATCCCGGGCCCCATCGTGGCCAGCTCCTGGCTGACCAGGTCGCCCATCGTGGCGAGGATCTCGAGCGTCTTGAGGGCCTCCTCCTCGTCGACGCGGCTGATCGCGAACCCGACGTGGACGATCACGTAGTCGCCGAGCTGCACCTCGGGGATGTACGCCAGGCAGGCCTCCTTGCGGACGCCGCCGAAGTCGACCTTGCCCATCGGCAGTCCGGCGTCGTCGCGGATCTCGATGACGCTGCCCGGGATCCCAAGGCACATGCTGCGTTCCCTCCTCAGGCGCGACGGCGAGGCGCCGCGGGCCCGCGGTCCCGGCGCCCGCCATCCGCGCGGCGGCGACGGCCGCCTGACCATAGCTGATCCCGCCGTCGTTGACGGGGACCTGGCGATTGATGAAGACCTCGAAACCGTCGCGCCGCAGCCGGCGCAGCAGGGTCGAGGCGAGGCGGCGGTTCTGGAAGACGCCGCCCGAGAGGCAGACGGTCCGCAGCCCGGTCTCGGCACGACCGCGGCAGCCACCAGCTCGCGGGTGACCTCGGCGATCGTCTCGTGGAACGCCGCGGCGAGCTGGGCCCGTCGGAGCGGCCGTCCGCGACACCCTCGAGCAGCGGCCGCAGGGTCGGCCGCGGGTCGTAGACGAGCAGGCCGTCGACGCGCAGCGATGCGCGACGGCAGCAGGGCCGCGGCCGCCGGTCGCCGGCCGCGATCTCGAGGTCGATCGCCGCCTGGGCCTCGTACTCGGCGACGTCGCGCAGGCCGAGCAGCGCCGCGGCCGCGTCGAAGAGCCGTCCGGCCGACGACGCCAGCGGGGCGTTGAGCCGGCGTGCCACCTGGGTGCGCACGACGGCGACCTCGCGGGGATCGAGGCGGGCCAGGAACGGCGCGGCGAGCTGCGGGGTCGAGGCTCTCCCGCGCTTGTCCACGGCCGCCCCGCGGCCGGCGTCACGCGCGGCCGTCGCGCCCCGCGGCGGCGGCTCCGCGGCCAGCAGGTAGCCGAGCGCCATCCGCCAGGGCCGCTTCACGGCCAGCGCCCCGCCCGGGCATCGGGGCCCGCCCGAACCGGGCCGAGCCGTCGGTAGCCGGTGAGGTCGGCGGCGAGGATCTCGCCGCCCCACAGGGTGCCGTCGTCGCCCATCCCGAGGCCGTCGTAGGCGACCCCGATGAACGGGCCCCGTGATGCCGTGCTCCGCCGCGCACGAGGCGACGTGGGCGTGGTGGTGCTGGACCGCGATCCGCCGCTCGGCCGGGAAGCGGCCGACCGCGTACTTCGTCGAGAGGTACTCCGGGTGGAGGTCGTGGGCCACGACCTCGGGCTCGAGCGCGAGCAGCCGGGCGAGATGCGCCAGGCCGTCCGTGAAGGCGCGGTGCGTGGCCAGGTCCTCGAGGTCGCCGTTGTGCGGGCGCGACGTGGGCGCGGCGCCCGCGGGCGAGCGTGAACGTGTGCTTGAGCTCGGCGCCGACGGCCAGGATGGGCCGCTCCGCGGCGACGGGCAGACAGGGAGCGCTCCGGGGCGTAGCCGCGCCCGCGCCGCACGATGGACGCCCGGCCCGGCCACGACGCGGCTCACCGAATCGTCATAGCGGGCCCGGATCTCCCGGTCGTGGACCAGGAACGCGTCGGCGAGGCCGGACAGCGCGCCGACCGCGTCGGCGTCGTCGGTCGCCAGCGGCTCGTCGGAGAGGTTGCCCGACGTCAGCACGATCGGCCGGCCGATCGGCCGCCAGGAGCAGGTGGTGGAGCGGCGTGTAGGGCAGGAAGACGCCGAGGCGGTGGTTGCCGGCGGCGACCGACGCGCGCCAGTCGCGGCTCGCCCCGCCGCCGCGCGACCAGCAGGACGATCGGTCGCTCCGGGCCGACCGAGGAGCCGGCGCTCGGTCGGCCCCGACGCGAGCCAGCCGCTCCGCGGCGGCGAGATCGGCGACCATCACGGCGAACGGCTTGGCCCAGCGCCGCTTGCGGTCGCGGAGGCGCGACACGGCCGCCTCGTCGGTCGCGTCGCACGCGAGGTGGTAGCCGCCGAGGCCCTTGATCGGCGACGACCCGGCCCGGCACGCAGGTCCGCGACGGCCGCCGCCAGGGCGTCCTCGCCCGCGGCCGAGGGGGCCGCCGCGTCCGTCGGCCGGTAGGCGAGGCGCGGCCCGCACGCCGGGCACGCGACCGGCTCGGCGTGGAAGCGGCGATTGGCGGGGTCGCGCGTACTCGGCTGCGCACGCGGCGCACAGCGGGAAGGCGCGCATCGTCGTCCGGGCCCGGTCGTACGGCAGCTCGTCGATGATCGTCGCCCGCGGGCCGCAGTTCGTGCAGTTCGTGAACGGGTAGCGGTAGCGCCGGTCGGCCGGGTCGAAGACCTCGCGCAGGCAGTCGTCGCAGGTGGCGATGTCGGGCGGGAAGAGCCGCTCGATCGCCGTCGCGGCGCACGCTCTCGTCGATCGCGAATGGGCGCGCGAGCCGGCCCGCGGCGCCCGGCTCCAGCGGCGTCGAGCCGACGCGCGTCGACTCGCGCCCGGGGCGGGGCGTCGGAGCGCAGCCGGCGGGCGAAGGCGTCGAGGGCGGACCGGCTTCCGCCGGCGCCTCGATCTCCACGCGACCGGCCGCGTTGCGCACGCTGCCGGCCAGCCCGAGCTCGGTCGCCAGGCGCCAGACGAAGGGCCGGAAGCCGACGCCCTGGACGACGCCCTCGACGACGAACCGGCGGGCCGCGCGGCGTCGCCGGCCTCGGCAGCAAGAACGCGCGCGCCCGGCTCCACAGATGCAGCCATGCGAATAGGTTGCCCCCGAGTGGCGCTCCAGGATCGCGGGCCGAATGGCCCGACGATGGCCCTCGCCGGCCGGTCGTGACCGTGGACACTGGCGCACGCGCGCGCCATGGCGCACGCTCGCACGTGCAGGGCAGGCCTCCCGGCCCGCCGCGAACACCCGGAGGCGATCCGATGACGCTCCAGGTCGAGCAGTCCGCATCGGCCCGTCACGCTCGTCTGGCTCGACGCGGAGGAGGCGATCCTCCTCGTCGACGACACCGCGATCGCAGGAGGGCGCCGATTCGCCCCGGCTCCGTCGGGTGAAGCTCGCAGGTGCCGCCGCGACGCCGGGCGAGGCCGGCGACCACCGCAACCCCCGTGCTCGGTCCGGGAGCGGCGCGGATCCGGATGACCTCGTCGAGCGTCGGCGCGAGCACCTCCTGGCGGCCTACCTGCGGGAGGTCAGCTCCCTCATCCCGGCCGCCCACCGGGTCGTGGTCATTGGCCCGGGTCAGGTCCATGGACGTCTGGCCCACGAGCTCCGGCTGGCGGATGCCCGCCACGGGAGGAGTCGCCCGGTCGAGGACGCCGCCGCGGGACCGATGACCGAGCCGCAGCTCCGGGCGCGCTGGAGCGGAGCTCGACGGCCGGGCACCGGGGCGCCGCATGCCGGCGAACGCCGGCGTCGCGGCCGAGGTTGAACGGTCGTCGCGAGGAGGTCCGCAAGCCCGCGCCGCCCGCGGTCGATCTGCCCCGAACGTGCCGTTGTGACACCGATTCGCAACCCTTCGGCACTCCCCGGCGCCGGTGGACCGATGGACGCTCGACACACATCTCGCGATCCCTGGAGGCCCCCGCCATATGATCGCCGTCGTGGACCCTGCACTCGACGACCTGTCGTTACCAGGCGCGGCGGACCCGGCCGGGGCAGGCCGGGCCGCGCCCGCGCCGTTCCAGCCCGTCCTCATCGACGCCGAGCGATGCAAGGGATGCGCCCTGTGCGTCGCCGCCTGTCCCAAGGGCATCCTGGCCCTCGACGAGACGCGGGTCAACGTCCAGGGCTACCACCCGGTCCACCTCACGAACCCGGACGCCTGCACGTCCGATGCCCACTGCGCCCGTGTCTGCCCCGACTGCGTCCTCACGATCCTGGCCCGCCCGAAGGCCCCGGGCCGGGTGCCGGCATGACGAAGCCTGGTGGCGACATCCGGTCCCGCCAGCAAGGGCGCGCCGCGGCCGCCGCGCTCCCCCACGGCCGCCGCGTCCTGATGAAGGGCAACGAGGCGATCGCCGAAGCCGCGATCCGCGCCGGCTGCGACGCCTACTTCGGCTACCCGATCACGCCCCAGGCCGAGCTCCTCGAGTGGATGGCACGCCGGATGCCGGAGGAGGGCCGCGTCTTCGTCCAGGCGGAATCGGAGCTGGCGGCCATCAACATGGCGCTCGGCGCGGCAGCGACGGGCGCCCGCGTCCTCGTCTCCTCCTCGTCGCCCGGGATCAGCCTCATGGCCGAAGCGATGAGCTACATGGCTGCCTCCGAGGTCCCCGTCGTCCTCGTCAACGTCATGCGTGGCGGGCCGGGGCTCGGGAGCATCGGGCCCAGCCAGTCGCGACTACTTCCAGGCCGACGAAGGGCCACGGCCACGGGGACTACCGGGTCCCGGTGCTCGCGCCGGCCTCGATCGGCGAGGCGATGGCGCTCACGGCGGACGCGTTCGAGATCGCGGAGCGCTACCGGACGCCGGTCATGCATCCTGGCCGACGGGATCCTCGGCCAGGCGATGGAGCCGGTCGAGCTCACCTTCCGCGAGCCGCCGCGCATCGCGGCCGAGTGGGCGCTCAGCGGCGCGGACGGCCGCCCGCCGCGCGTCGTGCGTTCGCTTCACCTCAAGCCAGAGGACCTCGAGGTGCACAACCTGCACCTCCAGGCCAAGTACGCGACCATCGCCGCGTCGCGAGATGCGCCACGACGGCGAGCACCTCGAGGACGCGGACCTCGTCGTCGTCGCCTACGGGACGGCCGCCCGCGTCGCGCGGACCGCCGTGGCCCAGGCACGTGCCGAGGGGATCATGGCCGGCCTCTTCCGGCCGATCACGCCTGTGGCCCTTCCCCGCGACGGCCCTCGCCGAGCTTGCCGCGCCGCGTTCGCGGCCTCCTCGTCGTCGAGATGTCGGCCGGCCAGATGGTCGAGGACGTGCGCCTGGCGGTCGAGGGCCGCGTACCCGTCGCCTTCACGGGCAGGACCGGCGGGATGGTGCCGACGCCCGCCGAGGTGGTCGAGGCGCTGAGACGCCTGGACCAGTCGACGAGGCGACCGCTTCCAGTGGCCGGGCCGGGAATCGACGAGGCAACCCGATGAGCGTCGCCGTCCCCGATGGCGCTCGGGTCATCTTCGGACGGCCGGCGCTCCTGACCGACAGGACCACACAGCTACTGCCCCGGCTGCGGCCACGGCGTCGTTCACCGCCTGATCGCGGAGGTGCTCGGCGAGATGGGCCTCGGTCCGCGGACGATCGCCGTGGCGCCCGTCGGCTGCGCCGTCTTCGCCTACGACTACCTCTCGCTCGACTTCGTCGAGGCACCCCATGGTCGGGCGCCCGCGGTGGCGACGGGGATCCGGCGGGTCCGGCCCGACGCATTCGTTCTGACCTACCAGGGCGACGGGGACCTCGCCGCGATCGGCACCGCGGAGATCGTCCACGCGGCGGGCCGCGGCGAACTGATCACGGCGGTCTTCGTGAACAACGGGATCTACGGCATGACCGGCGGCCAGATGGCGCCGACAACGCTCCTTGGCCAGCGATCGACCTCCTCGCCCGGCGGCCGGGAAGCGGGCCTCCACGGCTACCCCATCCCGATGACCGAGATGCTCGCGGTGCTGCCCGGGGTGGCGTATGCGGCGCGTGGGTCGGTGGCGGACCCGGTCTCCATTGGGCGCGCGAAGCGCTATCTCCGTCGAGCCTGCGAGGTCCAGCTCGAGGGGCGCGGCTTCGCGATCGTCGAGATGATCAGCAACTGCCCGGTCGGGTGGGGCATGACGCCCCAGGAGTCGATCGAGCGCCTGCGGGAGGTCGTCGCCCTCGAGTACCCGCCCGGCGTGATCGTCGACCGCACGGCGCCGCCGGCTCGCCCCGTGGGTGCCGATGCCGCCGGCCGGGGCCGATCCGCGGCCAGCCCGGGCCAACCCGCGCAAGACCCGCCCCCGACGCGGGACGACGCCGCGGTGCCGGACGAGCGCTGACATGGAACGCTCGATCATCATCGCCGGGTTCGGCGGCCAGGGCATCCTGTTCGCCGGCAAGGTCCTCGCCCGGGCGGCGATGAACGAGGACCGCGAGGTCCTCTGGATCCCGTCGTACGGCCCGGAGATGCGGGGCGGCACCGCCTCGTGCACCGTGATCGTCGGAGACCACCCGATCGGGTCGCCGGTCGTCGACCGCGCCGACTCCGCGGTCGTCCTCAACCCGCCCTCCTACGCCCGCTTCGCGGACCGCGTCGCCACGGGCGGACTGCTGGTCGTGAACGAGACGCTGGTGAGCGAGCACGCCGACCGCCCCGACATCGTCGAGCTCAGGATCCCCTGCACGCGGCTGGCCCGGGATGCGGGCGACGACTCGCTCGTCAGCGTGGTCGCCCTCGGTGCGCTCGTTGGCTACCTTCGGCTCGTGCGGCCCACCTCGGTTCGCAACGCGATCCGCGAGACGGTGGGGGCGAAGCACCTCGAGGTGCTCGATGCTGACCTGGCGGCATTCGACGTGGGTCACCGCGTCGGCGCCCGGCGGCTCGCGGTCGGCGCGTCGCGCCCCACACAGGTGACCGTCGCGACCTGATCGGCCCTCGGGCCTTCCCTACCCGCCGCCCCAGTCAGCCCGGGCGCCCGCCCCCGGCTCGCTCGCGCCGCTGGATCTCGCGCTTCGAGAGCGCCTCGGGGGCCTCCTCGGGCACGACCCGCAGCCGGCGCGCCGCATCGAGCGTGAGAACGCCGGTGACCGCCGTCGCGGCGGTGATCAGCAGGAGGGAGTTGCCGAGCGCCCACGCCGGCAGAGTCGAGACGACGGCGCCCCAGCCGATGGTGATCCAGGAGATCGTCCAGAGGCCGCCGTCCGGGGCCCCGAATGCGCGGATGATCCGGGCGGCCACCCGGAAGCCGGCCCCGGCGAGAACGGTCCAGATCCCGATCGCGATCAGGCTGATGCGGGGGTCGTGTGCCGGGAAGAACAGCCCGGCCGCCCCGAGGATCAGACCGCCCACGGCTGCCCCGATATACGGCACGCCGTTCGCGACGCCTGCAGGCGCGCGAAGAATGGCGACCAGGATGACCGCCCCGGCGGCGAGTTGCCAGGCGGCGGTCAGAGCAGCCACCGGGGCAACCTCCAGAGCGACCCCGAGGGCGCAGACGAGGGCCACGGCGCCGGCCACGGCGAACGCCCACCAGACGGCGCGACACATGCGGGCTGTGGGCTGCATGTTCGAACGGGCCTCCTCAGGGCGAGCGGCGAATGAGGGTGCGGTGGAGTATGCGGGAACGGCGCTACCCCGGTTGGCCTCGGCGAACCACTCCCCGGGCCGTCTTGCCGCTGGCCGTCTGCTCGTCGGGGCCGTGCCCGGGGCTCGCGCCGGGCACGAGCCCCCGACGTGCCGAGCCGCGCCGTCTCAGCCTCGTGCCGCCGCCGCGCTCTCCGAGCCCGAGCTCCAGGAACGAAGGGTCCGCGCGTAGTTCGCCCTCTCGAAGGCGGACGGATCCGCGACCCGCGCCTGGCTCGCGCTGCCGCGCATCTGATCGACCGACACGTACTCGTGCTCGGTCATCCAGGCAACCAGGCCGTCCTCGATCGTCCGCAGGTGGGCGGGGCCGTTGTGGAGCACGGCAGAGGTCGTCATGGCCACGTCCGCGCCCACGAGGATCGCCTTGACGGCGTCCGTCCCCTCGTGGATCCCCGAGGTCGCCGCGATGGAGACGCCGCGGCCGAGCTGTGGTCGCAGGATCGCCGTCCAGCGCATCGGCAGCCGGAGCTCCCACGGCCGGCTCAGCTCGAGGCGCGGGACCACGTCCAGCGTCTCGAGGTCGAAGTCGGGCTGGTAGAAGCGGTTGAACAGGACCAGGCCGTCGGCGCCGTGCTCGACGGCCGCCCGGGCGAAGCTCGCGAGCGACGAGTAGTACGGGCTGAGCTTGACGGCGAGCGGGATCGTGATCGCGGCCCGGACGGCCGCGATCAGCTCGAGGTCGATCGTCTCCATGTCGACCGCCGTCTTCGCCGGGTCGGCCGCCACGTGGTAGAGATTGAGCTCCAGCGCGTCGGCGCCGGCCTCCTGCATCAGTCGCGCGTAGCGGACCCAGCCGCCGGTGGTCGACGCGTTGAGGCTCGCGATCACCGGCACGTCGACACGCGCCTTCATCCGTCCGAGGCGGGTGAGGTACTGGTCGCCGACGCCCGCGTAGGACCCGACCGCCGGGAAGTAGTCGAGGGCCTCGGCGAACGAATCCGTCCCGGCCTCGAGGGACCGGTTGAGCTCCAGCTCCTCGTGGACGATCTCCTCCTCGAAGAGCGAGGGGAGGACGAGCGCCGCCGCCCCCGCGTCCACGAGCTGGCGGGCCGTGTCGGGGTCCTTCGTCAGGGGCGATGGCGAGGCGACGAGCGGCGAGCGCAGCTCGAGGCCGAGGTAGCGGGTGCGGAGGTCGACGCTCACGCCTCGTCTCCCGTGTCGGTGCCGGTGGCGGCCGGGTCGGGCGCTGGCATGGCGCCCGGACCGTGCTGGACGTGGGGGATGCTCCGGTGCATCGCGGCCAGCTGCTCGTAGTAGCGCCAGCGCTCGTCGACGTCGGCCTGGGCGAGCTTGGCGAGCTCCGCCGCCCGCTCGGGCTGCGTCCGGGCGAGGATCGCGAAGCGCGTCTCGTCGGCCACGAACTCGGAGACCGGCATGGTCGGCGCCTTCGAGTCGAGCTTGAACGGCTGGCCTTCCTCGACCTCGCTCGGCTGGAAGCGGTAGAGCGGCCAGTAGCCGCTCTTGACGGCATCCTTCTGGTGCGACATCGACGTCGACATGTCGATGCCGTGGGCGATGCAGGTGCTGTACGCGATCACCAGGGACGGTCCCGGCCAGGCGTCCGCCTCGAGCAGCGCCTTGGCGGCCTGGGCGTCGTTGGCGCCCATCGAGATCTGGGCGACGTAGACGTCGCCGTATGCCCGGGCCACCGCGCCCAGGTCCTTCTTGCCGCGGGACTTGCCGGCCGCGGCGAACTTGGCGACGGCGCCGCGGGGCGTCGCCTTCGACGCCTGGCCGCCGGTGTTGGAGTAGACCTCGGTGTCGAGGACGAGGATGTTGACGTTCCGGCCCGACCCCAGGACGTGGTCCAGGCCGCCGTAGCCGATGTCGTAGGCCCAGCCGTCGCCGCCGACGATCCAGACGCCCCTGCGGACGAGGTCGTCGGCGAGTGCGAGGAGATGGCGGGCGTCGGAGCCGAGCTCGCCGTCGACCGTCGCGAGGAGGCCCCGCAGCGTCGCGATCCGCTCGCGCTGCGCCTCGATCCCCGGCTCGGTCTCCTGGTCGGCCTCGAGGATCTCCGCGACGAGCTGCGTCGCCGACCACCGGCGCGAGCCTGGCCAGGAGCCGGCGCGCCTGGTCGTTCTGGGCGTCGAGCCCGAGGCGCAAGCCCAGGCCGAACTCCGCGTTGTCCTCGAAGAGCGAGTTGTTCCAGGCCGGGCCGCGGCCCTGGGCGTTGACCGTCCACGGGGTCGTGGGCAGGTTGGCGCCGTAGATCGACGAGCAGCCCGTGGCGTTGGCCACGATCATCCGGTCGCCGAAGAGCTGGGAGACGAGCTTGAGGTAGGGCGTCTCGCCGCAGCCGTTGCAGGCGAGCGAGAACTCGAAGAGCGGCTCCAGGACCTGGGCGCCCTTGACGGTGTCGTGGGCGATCAGGCTGCGATCGAGCGGCGGGATCGACTGGAAGAACTCCCAGCGCGGTCGCTCGACGTCGCGGTGGGCCGCGGCAGGCTCGAGGTTGATCGACTTGTGCCGAACCTCGGTCTTGCTCTTGGCCGGGCAGACGTCGACGCAGACGCCGCAGCCCGTGCAATCGTCCGGGGCGACCTGGATCGTGAGCCGGTGGTCCACCACCTCGCGGGACTTGAACTCCTTGCGACAGGAAGCCGGCCGGGGCGTCGTCGATCGCCGCCGCGGGGAAGACCTTCATCCGGATGGCCGCGTGCGGGCAGACCATCGCGCACTTGCCGCAGTCGATGCAGATCGACGGATCCCAGATCGGCAGCTCCTGCGCGATGGCGCGCTTCTCGTAGCGGGTGGTTCCCGACGGGAACGTCCCGTCGATCGGGAAGGCGCTGACCGGGAAGCTGGTCGCCGCCGCCGGCCATCAGGACCGCCGTGACGTTCCTGACGAAGTCCGGGGCGCTCGTCCGGCACGACCGGCGGGAGGGCGTAGCCGGTTCCGGCCGGACCGAGCGTCACGTGGCCGAGCCGCTCGATGGAGCGGTCGATCGCCGCGTAGTTGCGGTCGACGATCGTCTGGCCTCGCTTCATGTAGGTCTTCTCGACGAAGTCCTTGATCCGCTGCGATCGCCTCGTCCGACGGCAGGACCCCCGACAGGTGGAAGAAGCAGGGCTGCATGATCGTGTTGATCCGGTTGCCCATGCCGGTCTCGGCCGCCACGGCGAGCGCGTCGATGACCCAGAAGTCGACCTGCTTGTCGACGAGCTGCGCCTGGACCTCCGCGGGCAGGTGATCCCAGACCTCGTCGGGGCCGTACGGCGAGTTCAGGAGGAAGGTCGCGCCCGGCTTCGCGAAGTCGAGGATCTTGATCTTGTCGAGAAGCCCGAACTGGTGGCAGGCGATGAAGTCGGCCGCGTCGATGAGGTAGGCCGACCTCGTCGGCTCCGGCCCGAAGCGCAGGTGCGAGACCGTCGTGCCGCCCGACTTCTTCGAGTCGTACACGAAGAAGCCCTGGGCGAACCGGTCGGTGCCCTCGCCGATGATCTTGACCGAGGCGTGGTTCGCCCCGACCGTGCCGTCGGAGCCGAGGCCGAAGAAGAGCGCCTGCACCTCGCCCGCGCGGCCGCGGGGTCCGGTAGTCGACATCGATCGGCAGGCTGAGGTGGGTGACGTCGTCGTAGATGCCGACCGTGAAGTGGCGCTTCGGCCGAGCGGACGACAGCTCGTCGAAGACCGGCCGGATCATGCCCGGCGTGACTTCCTTGGACGACAGGCCGTAGCGGCCGCCGATGATGCGGGGCATCGCGGCGAACGGCGGCGCGTCCGAGTCCATCCGCTCGGTGACCGCCGTGACGACGGCCTGGTAGAGCGGCTCGCCGACCGCGCCGGGCTCCTTCGTGCGGTCGAGGACCGCGATCGCCCTGACCGTCTCCGGAAGGGCGTCGACGAGGGCGTCGACGGGGAACGGCTGGAAGAGCCTCACCACCAGCACGCCGACCTTCTGGCCGGTCGCGTTCAGGGCGTCGACGGTCTCCTGCACGGCACCCGCCGCGGAGCCCATGATCACGATCACCCGGTCCGCGTCCGGGGCGCCGTGGTAGTCGACGAGGCCGTAGCGGCGGCCGGTCCGTGCGGCCAGCTCGTCCATCACCTCGGTCACGATGCCGGGAACCGCGTCGTAGAAGCGGTTGGCGGCCTCGCGTGCCTGGAAGAACGCGTCCGGGTTCTGGGCGGTGCCGCGCACGACCGGCGCGTCCGGCGTCATGCCCCGGGCGCGGAAGGCGAGGACGTCGTCGTCGCGGACGAGCGCCCGGAGGTCGGCGTCCTCGAGGACCGCGATCTTGTTGATCTCGTGGGAGGTCCGGAACCCGTCGAAGAAGTGGAGGAACGGCACGCGCGTCCGCAGCGTGGCGGCGTGGGACGACGAGGGCGAAGTCGTGAGCTTCCTGCACGGAGCCGGCGGCGAGCATCGCCCAGCCCGTCGCCCGCGCGTGCATGACGTCGCTGTGGTCGCCGTAGATCGAGAGGGCGTGCGTGGCCAGCGTTCGTGCCGCCACGTGGATCACCGTCGGCGTCAGCTCGCCGGCGATCTTGAACATGTTCGGGATCATGAGGAGCAGGCCCTGGGACGCCGTGAAGGTCGTCGCCGAGGGCGCCCTTCTGCAGCGCGCCGTGGAGGGCGCCGGCGGCGCCGCCCTCGGACTGCATCTCGATGACGTCGGGGACGGCGCCCCACAGGTTCGGCCTGCCGGCGGCCGCCCAGTCGTCGGCGTGCTCGGCCATCGGCGAGGCCGGCGTGATCGGGAAGATCGAGATGACCTCGCTCAGCGCATAGGCCACCCGCGCCGCCGCCTCGTTGCCGTCCATGCACACGAACTGCTGCGAAGTCCCGTCGGCGGGGGCGGCGGAGCCCGGGGTCAGGTGCGGGCCGCTCCGGCGGCGTGAGCAGGGTCATGCGAGGCCTCCGATTGCGCGCAGGCGGCTTGCCAGGCTGCCGCCTTCGACATGCTTGAGGATGGTTGCGCCGATGCCGGCGTCCCGGGCGTTGCGGGCTTCGTCGGCCCCGAGGTACGCCTCGAGGACGACGATCCGGTTCCGCGGCACGACGCCGTCGAGGGCCTCGGCGACCGCGGGCCAGCCGCCCCGCAGGGCCCCGTCCACCAGGACGAGGTCGGGGTCGCAGGTTCGGGCGGCGAGGGCGGCGGAGCGCGCCGAGCGCACCTCTCCGACGACCACGAAGCCGTGACGACCGAGGTGTTCCGCGAGCGCATCGCTGGCGGCCAGGTGGTCGCTGACGATGAGCAGGCGGCGAACGCGCCTCGGGACGCGGGTGGAACATGCCGCAAGCGTCCACCGTGCCCGACTCGACCGGACCCCCGCTCCGTCCCGAAACCTTGGGCCATTCGGCCCTGCCGGTCGTCGTGAACCGGGGCGACACTTCGGGCCGTGGTGGACGTCGCAGGGGACGCGCGGCGTCCACCACTACGCGTCTTGCGCGCCCGAATTCGACTGCCGCTCGGCTTCTCCCCCGACCCGGACGCGCCGACCCGGCCGCGCGACCCCGGCCGGTGTCTCTACAGGTAGTGGGTCTTGCGCGCCTGCGCCGTCAGCTCGTCGCGGAAGTCCGGGTGGGCGATCGCGATCAGCTCCTGGGCCCGCTCGCGGATCGACTTCCCGTGGAGCTCAGCGACTCCGCACTCGGTCACGACGGTCCGCACGTGGGCCCGCGTCGTCACGACGCCTGCGCCCTCGGCCAGGAACGGGGTGATCCGCGAGACACGCCCGTCGGCTGCGGTGGAGGGCAGCGCGATGATCGCCCGGCCTTCGGGGGCGAGCGCGGCGCCGCGGATGAAGTCCATCTGGCCGCCGACGCCGCTGTACATGTGCCAGCCGATCGAGTCCGCGCAGACCTGGCCCGTGAGGTCGATCGAGATCGCCGAGTTGATGGCGGTCATGCGCCGGAAGCTGCGGATCACGTGCGTGTCGTTCGTGAAGTCGCAGGCCCGCATCTCGACCATCGGGTTGTCGTCGGCGAACCGGTACAGGCGGGTCGAGCCCATCATGAACGAGCACACGATCTTGCCCCGATTGCGTTCCTTGGCGAGCCCGGTCACGACGCCGGCCTCGACCAGGTCCACGACGCAGTTGGTCATCATCTCGGTGTGGATCCCGAGGTCCTTCTTGTTGCCGAGGAAGCTCGCGACGGCGCTCGGGATGGCCCCGATCCCCATCTGGAGCGTCGCCCCGTCGGGCACCAGGTCGGCCACGAACTCGCCGATGCGCTGCTCGACCTCTCCGATCACCGGGTCCGGGTACTCGTAGGGCGGGAGGTCTACCTCGACGCCGCAGTCGATGTCGTCCACGTGGACGAAGCTCTCGCCGAGGGTCCGCGGCATCCCGCGGTTGACCTGGGCGATGACCAGCCCGGCCGCCTTGATCGCGGCCTGCATCGCCTCGACCGACGTGCCGAGCGAGCAGAAGCCGTGGGCGTCCGGCGGCGAGACGTTGACGAGGACCGCGTCGAGCGGGAGAAGGCCGGCGGCGAAGAGGTGAGGAACGTCGGACAGGAAGGTCGGGATGTACTCGGCGCGACCCTCGTTGACCGCCTGCCGCGCGTTCGGGCCGATGAACAGGGCTCGGTGCCGGAAGTGGGGCGCCATCTCCGGCGCGAGGTGCGGGCCAGGCCCCTCCGTGTGGAGGTGGACCATGCTCACGTTGTGGAGCTCCGGGGCCCTGGCGACGAGCGCATCCAGAAGGGCGGAGGGCGCCGCGGCGGCGCACTGGACGTAGACCTGGTCGGCCGACCGGATGTCGGCGACGGCCTCCTCGGCACTGACGAGCTTCATGGGGCAGTCTAGGGACGGTTCCCGCGCCTGCGGGGCGTGCCGACCGGACCGATTGGCGCGCCAACGGGCACGAAGGCAGCGCCCCCCGGCCTCGGCTCGGCTGTCGACGCCGGGGACCAACCCGCGCGGACCGCAGGTTGCGGAATCATCACTCCGTCTTGGCCCTGTCCGCGCCCTGACTTGGCTATCCTCCGCCGGATTCCGCATTCGCAGCGCCCGGGCCCGCGGGCGCGTCCACCTCGGCACCAGGAGGTTGCATGTCCCCGGATCCCGGCCGCGCAGCGCGTCTCGAGCCGCACCGGCAGCGCCGCCAACCCCGGCTCGGCGTCCTCGTCGCCCTGGCCGGCCCCCTCCTCGCGCTCGCCGCACTCCTGCCCGCCCCGACGTCCGCCGCCGGCATCGTCGTGACGACGCCCTACCCGCTCGTCGCGGTCGAGCCGGGAGCGAGCGTGACCTTCCCGCTCACCGTGACGTCGCCGTCCACCGAGGTGGTCGCCCTGTCCGTTGCCGGCCTGCCCGCCTCATGGGGCGCGCGCTTCAACGGCGGCGGGTTCACGGTGGACGGCGTTCAGGCCGCGCCCGGCAAGCCGGCCTCCGTCGACCTCAACGTCAACGTTCCTTCCGACGCGTCGGGGACCGTCGCAATGGTGGTCCACGCTCGGGGGACGAGCTCGTCGGCCGAGCTGCCCCTCAGCGTCCGCGTCAACACGCAGGCGGGCGGCACGGTGACGCTCGACGCGACGTACCCCACCCTCCGGGGGCCCGCGAGCGCCACCTTCCCGTTCCAGGTGACGCTCCACAACGACACGCCGCGACAGACGACATTCGCCCTCGGCGGCCAGGGCCCGGACGGCTGGACGGTCAGCGCGCAGCCCGCGGGATCCTCGCAGGCGACCAGCCTGACCGTCGCCCCGGGGTCCACCGGCAGCATCTCCGTATCGGTGACCCCGGCCGCCCAGAGTCCCGCGGGCGAGTACCCGATCGTGGTGACCGCCGACGGCGGCGGGACGCCCGCCCAGGTGAAGCTCACCGTGGTGGTCACCGGGACCTACGCGATGACCCTCACGACGCCCGACCAGGTGCTTTCGACCGACGCGACGGCCGGGCAGGCGCGGGACTTCCAGCTGGTCGTCCACAACGGCGGCTCGGGGGCCCTGACCAAGGTCCAGATGACCGCGACGCCCCCGAGCGGATGGACGGTCACCTTCAACCCGACCGCGATCCCGACGATCGACCCGGGCAAGGATGTGCCCGTGACGGCGACGATCACCCCCGCCTCCAACGCTGTCGCCGGCGACTACAACGTCGCCTTCGCGGGGACTGCAGCCGAGGCGACCGACTCCGCCACCGTCCGGGTGACCGTCAACACGTCGCTGACGTGGGCCGTGGTCGGGATCGCCCTCATCGTCCTCGTCTTCATCGGGCTCGGCTGGGTGTTCGCCAGGTACGGCCGGCGCTGAGCGCCATGGAAATCCCCGTACCGGCCCCCAGCGTGGCCACCGCAACGGTGCCGTCTGTTGCGAGCGCGGGCGACGACGCGGGCCCGGAGGTGGTGATCGAGGCCATCGGTCTCCGCAAGGCCTACGGCGACCACGTCGCCGTCCGGGACCTCTCGTTCGAGGTGCACGCCGGGGAGGTCTTCGGGCTGCTGGGGCCAAACGGGGCGGGCAAGACGACGACCGTCCTCATGCTGCTCGGCCTTACCGAGCCGACGGCGGGGAGCGCCCGCGTGGTCGGCGTCGACCCGATGCACGACCCGCTCGCCGTCAAGCGCCGCGTCGGCTACGTTCCCGACAGTGTCGGGTTCTACGACCGGCTCAGCGGCCGGGCCAATCTCGCGTACACGGCACGCCTCAACGGGATTCCCGGCTCGGTCGCGGGCCCGCGCATCACGGCGCTCCTCGAGCAGGCCGGGCTGGTCGACGTGGCCGACCACCGCGTCGAGACCTACTCGCGTGGGATGCGCCAGCGGCTCGGCATCGCGGACGCCCTGGTCAAGGACCCGGCCGTGCTGATCCTCGATGAGCCGACGGTGTCTCTCGACCCTGAAGGCGTCGCCGAGCTCCTCGAGCTCATCGCCCGGATCGCGGACGAGCAGGGCATCGCGATCCTCCTCTCGAGCCACCTCCTCGACCAGGTCCAGGCCGTCTGCCACCGCGTGGGAATCTTCTTCGAAGGCCGGCTCGTCGCGGCCGGCACGATCGCCGACCTCGCCGTGCGCGGCGGCGACTCCGGGGACATCGTCGAGCTGGAGCTCCCGCGGGTCGGCGACCGGCTGGCCGGCGACGGCACCGGCCAGGCCGCGTCGAGCCTGGTGGCAGGCCTGCCCGGCGTGACGTCCGTCGCCGACGACCCCGCGTCCCCCGGCCGGCTCCTTGTCCGGGTCCCGCGCGGTGGGTCCGCGTTGCTCGCGGCCGACCTCGCGGCCGCCGGCCTCGGCCCGGTCCACTTCCGCGTCCGCGAGGAGCGCCTGGACGCGATCTATCGCCGCCTCGTCCACGCCGCCGCCGACGAGGCCGGGCGGGGATCGAAAGACGCCTCCCTCGGGGGTGCCGACGCCGGGGACAATTCGCCGCCCGGAGGCGCCGGGGCCGAGGCCGGCGAAGGGGCCGAGGCCAGCGCCGGGCCCGCCGGGCCGAGCCTCGCCGGTGCCGAGACCGGCGAAGGGGCCGAGGCCGGCGAAGGGGCCGAGACCAGCGCCGGTGCCGATCTCGATGACCGCGCGATCGAAGACCCCGCCCCGCGGCGGTCGGGGTCCGCCCCGGCGGGGCCGGATGCCACGGGGTCCGCCCGCCCGCCGGCGATCTGGAGGCGTCCCTCGCGGCGCACCACCTCCGCCCCCGCGGAACCCGCGGCCGCGCCCGACGAGCGCCCCCGGGCGGCGACGAACCAGGCCCCCGTCGACGCCGACCGCGACCTGAGCCCCGACACCGAGCCGGGCGGCCCGGCCGAGGTCGAACAATGACGGCGACGACGGGAAGGCGGTCGCCCGCGTCCGGCCCGGCGGCGGCCCGAAACCGCGCCACGGCCCCTCGACCCCGGGCCGAGAACCGGCCCCCGAGCACCGGCTGGCGCGTCGTCGCCGGGAAGGAGCTCGGGGACCACGTGGGGAGCGCCCGCTTCTACGTCCTGGCGATCGTCCTCGCGATCGCGGGCGTCGCAGCGATCTACTCCACGTCTCAGGTGGTCCGCTCGTCGGCCACCTCCGCGACGGGCTACCCCGGGCTCTTCCTCGTCCTGTTCACGGCTGCTGCGAGCCCCGTGCCCTCGTTCGTCACCCTCGTCGGGTTCCTGGCCCCCCTGCTCGGGATCGCGTTCGGCTTCGATGCCATCAACGGCGAGCGCGCCGAGCGCACCCTGCCGCGCCTCCTCTCGCAGCCGATCTACCGGGACGACGTCATCAACGGCAAGTTCGCCGCCGGCCTCGTCGCGATCACGATCGTGCTCGCCGCGGTCGTCACGCTCATCGCAGGCTTCGGCCTCATCCGCATCGGCACGGCGCCGTCTGCCGAAGAGGCCTTACGCCTCGTCCTGTGGATCGCGCTGACCGTGGTCTACATCGGCTTCTGGCTCGCCTTCGCAACGTTCCTCTCGGTCGCCCTGCGCCGGGCGGCGTCCTCGGCCCTCGTGGCCATCGCCCTGTGGATCGGGCTGACCCTGTTCGGGGCTCTGCTCGCGACGCTCATCGCGAACGTCCTGAGCCCAGCGGGTAGCGGAGCCGCCACCCAGATCGCCAATCTCCACCTGCAGGAGACGCTCGGGAGGCTGAGCCCGACGACGGTCTACCTGCAGGCGACGCAGGCGATCCTCGACCCGCGCGTGACCGGCTTCGGGATCGATTCGGCGATCGCCAGCCAGGCCCAGGGGGCGTTGCCCTCGACGACCCTCACCCTGACCCAGAGCCTGCTGGTCGTCTGGCCGCAGGTCGTCGCCCTGGTGGCATTGACCGCCGTCTCGTTCGCCGCAGCCTATGTCGTCTTCCTGCGCCAGGAGGTGCGTGCCTGACGCCAGGCCCGGAGGCCCGGAGGGGGGTCGGGGTCGTCGTCAGGTGCCCGAGCCGGGCAGGCGGTGCTTGGCCACGAACGCGGCGGCCTGGGCACGCCGCTGGAGGTTCAGCTTCGAAAGGATCGAGCTGACGTAGTTCTTCACCGTCTTGTCGGAGAGGAAGACCTCCTGGGCGATCTCCTTGTTGGTCTTCCCCTCGGCGACGAGCTGGAGGATCTTCTGCTCCTGGGCCGTGAGCTGGGCCAGCTCGTCGGTGTAGGTCCCCGACGCGATGCGCCGCACGCGCTCGAGCACCTTCTCCGTGACGGCCGGGTCGAGGAGGGACTCGCCGCGCCCGACGGACTCCAGGGCGGCCACGAGGTCGCGCGAGCGGATCTGCTTGAGGAGGTAGCCCGACGCGCCGGCGATGATCGCCGAGAGCACGGCCTCCTCGTCGGGATAGCTCGTGAGCATCACGACGCGGGTTCCCGGGAGCTCGGAGCGGATGTCGCGGCAGGCCTCGATGCCCGAGCCATCCGGCAGCCGGACGTCCATGACGACGAGGTCGGGATGGAACTTGCGGGCGCCCTCGAGGGCCTCCTCGACAGTCCCCGCCTCCGCGACGACCTGGAATTGCTCGCGGCGCTCGAGGAGCGAGACGAGGCCCTGGCGGACGACCTCGTGGTCATCGACAACGAGCAGGCGGAGGGGACGCTGCTCAGGCTGCTCGGACATATCGTGCTCGATCCCTCCCGTGGTGGCGGCCGATCGCGGGACCGGCGGGCGCGGCCGGATCGTCCCTGCGGACGGCCTCAGGCCTCGTCCTCGCCCGACCACGTGCCGGGCACCCGGACGATGATACGCGTCCCGGCGCCGGTGCGACTGTCGACGAGGAGCGTGGCCCCGATCGAGGTGGCCCGGGTCCGCATGTTCCGCAGCCCCTGGTGGCCGATGCCGGGAGGCGCGGCGGGGTCGAAGCCCGTCCCGTTGTCGCCGATGACGACCTCGATCCCCTCGATCGTCGGATCGGGATCGACGGTCAGCTGGGCCCGCGTCGCCCGGGCGTGGCGGGCGATGTTGCTGAGCGCCTCGCGGGCGATCGAGAGGACCTCGGCGGTGCGATCGGCGCCGATGTAGGGGGCCCCGACGGTCGGCCCGGCGCGCAGCTCGACGTCGATCATCGTGTTGACCCGGAACTCGTCAGCAAGCGCCGCCAGGCCCTCCACGACGTCCGCCCCGTCGAGGAGCGCCGGCCGCAGGCCGAAGATGAAGTTCCGGATGTCGCGGATCGTCTGGTCGAGGCCGTCGATCGCCCGTTCCACCCGACGGCGCGCTTCGTCGGGCTCGTCGTCCATCATGTCGGGAACGTCGTCGAGCGAGAGGCCGACCGCGTAGATCGCCTGGATGACGCTGTCGTGGAGGTCCTTGCCGATCCGCTCACGCTCCTCCACGATCGCCAGCCGCTGGACCTGCTCGTGGAGGCGCGCGTTCTCCATGGCAATGCCGGCGTGCCGGGCGAAGGCCTCGACGATCCGCTGGTCCTCGTCGCCGAAGCCGCCGTCCTTGTCGGTCAGGTACAGGTTGCCGATCGTGCGGCCCCGGACGACCACGGGGACGCCGAGGAACGGATGCATCTCCGGGTGGTAGGGCGGGAAGCCCGCGGCGCGCGGGTCTGCCATCAGGTCGGGGAGCCGAATGGTCCGGTTCTCCCGGATGATCACGCCCAGCAGGCCGTGGCCACGCGGCGGCGCCCCGATCCGCGCCCGCTCGGCCCGATTGAGGCCGCTGGTGATGAACTGCTCGATGACCCCGTCGTTGTCGTGGATCCCGAGCGCCGCGTAGCGCGCCCCCGTGAGGCCCCGGACCCGGTCCACGATCACCTGCAGCACCCGGTCCACGGAGAGCACGCCGGCCATTGCCCGGATCGCCTCGTCGAGCGCGTCGAGCCGACCGACGGCCCGTGCGGCCTCGGCCCGGTCGCCCGCGGCGGCGACCGCGAACCCCGCGACAAGTGCCGCCGGCCCCGTGGGCCGGGTCGGCCCGTCCAGCCACAACGTCCCGGCCGGTGTGGCGGCGCGCTCGGCGGAGCCGCCAGCGGATGCCGCCGCCGTGCGGGCTGCGAGAGGAATCGCCACGACATCCTGCCGCCCTGCGCGACCGGGATGCCGGGCGAGCGTCCCCCAGCCACCCCCGATGGCCGTCGAGGGCTCGAGGCGCGCCTCGAGGTGGGCCCCTGCCGCCCCGCACGCCCGGGCCAGGAGCTCCAGCCCGCGACCCAGCAGCCCCCTGGGACCGGTCGGGTCGGCGGCCCACGCGTGCAACGCCGCAAGAGCCTCGAGGAGGTCGTCGGCGTCCGTCGCGGATCCTGCGCGGATGGTCATTGCCCGAGCGTAGCAGGGCCCGTTGACTCGCGCGCTCGCGCGCACACATGCGCACGTGCGAAACCCGGTGGGAAGGTCGGCCCACGTCGAACGGGCCGAATGTCATGCCGAGCGTGGGGCACGCCCGCGTACCATCCGGGGCGATGAACACGACGACGCCCCAGGACACCGTTTCGCCTTCTCATTCCGACCCGGAGGCGCCCGATCCGAACGCCCTCGACGCGACACTGACGCGGCGCGGCTTCCTCCGCGGGGCCGCCCTCGCGGGGTCGGGCCTCGTCGCGGTCACCGTCGCCGCCTGCGCTCCGGCCGCCGCCCCGGTCTGGGAGTACGCGACGTCGAAGCCGCAACCGTCGGCCAGCACACCAGCCGCCTCGGCGGCGCCGAGCGCGGCGCCGTCCGCCACGCCCGCGATGTCCATGGCGCCGGCTTCGCCCACGCCGGCAGCGTCCCAGGCGGTCGGCAACATCCCGCCCGGCTGGAGCGAGCACGACGTCAACGCCCGGAACGTGGTCCGGCGCTACGTGGGCAACCTCGCGCCGGCGCTCAAGGGGATCTTCGACCCGGTCGACCCGGCGATCTTCGCCGGCCTCGCCGACATCCTCGGCGCCGCCGACAACTACCCGGAGCTGTCGAAGCCACCGGCCTTCGCCCAGGTCCGGCAGGTCTACATCGACGACATCCTCAGCCCGCTCAAGCCCACGGTGGCGGGCGGGGTCAAGAGCTTCGAGCTCACGATCGACGAGATCGAGCAGAAGATCGACGAGAAGATGGCACCCGTCGCCGCCCTCGGCTACAACAAGGCCTGGCCGGGTCCGACGATCCGGGCCACCGAGGGCGACAAGCTCAAGGTCAAGTTCACGAACAACCTCAAGGAGACGACGGCGGTCCACTTCCACGGCGTCGACTTCGACAACTTCTTCATGGACGGCGTGGCCTTCGTGACCCAGAAGCCGTTCGGCGCGGGAGAGTCGTTCACCTACGAGTTCACGGCCAACCCGGCCGGCTCGATGATGTACCACTCTCACCACAACGCCACCGACCAGGTGGGGCGCGGGCTGCTGGCGGCGTTCGTGATCGACCCCAAGGGCGACCCCGACCCGAAGAAGGCCTACCAGAAGCGCTACGGGATCGGCTACGACCGCGAGTACACCTGGATCTCGAACGACACCCTGGGCGGCTTCACGATCAACGGCCACGGCTTTCCGGCGACCGTGCCGGTCCTCGCCGCCGTCGGCGAGAAGGTTCTCATCCGGTTCATGAACGAGGGGATCATGATGCACCCGTGGCACAGCCACGGGAACACGATGAAGGTCGTTGCCCGTGACGGCCGGCCCCTCGGCAGCGCCTCGTTCGAGTGCGACACGCTGGGCGTCAACCCGGGCGAGCGCTGGGACGCCGTGATCACCGCGGACCGGCCCGGCATCTGGGCGTTCCACTGCCACATCCTGCCCCACGTCGAGGGGCTCGACGGCATGTACGGCATGGTCAGCACCCTCATCGTCCTGCCGACCGCCAAGGACGTCGAGGCGGTCGTCGGCGCGATCGCGAAGCAGTACACCCCGGCCTAGCAGAGGTTGTTGCCGGGGGGCGTCCCGCCCCCTGGCCCATGACGATGGCCCGCATTGAAACGGTCCTCCTGGCGACCGACGCCTCGCCCGCCTCGCGGGCCGCGGAGAATCACGCGATCGACCTCGCTGCACGCCTCGAGGCCCGGCTGCTCGTCCTGTCGGTCGTTTCGGGGACGCCGTCCGTCCGCGAGGCGCGCCAGCTGGCGATCGAAGGGATCGTGCAGCGCGCCCGAGCCGCCGGCGCCGAGACGCGCGGCATGACCTGGGACGGGGACGCGGGCGAGTCGATCGTGGACGTGGCCGAGGCCGAGGCCGCTGACCTGATCGTGGTCGGCACCCACGAGCGCGGCGCCGTGGGGCGGCTGTTCCTGGGGAGCGTCTCGGATCACGTCGTCCGGCATGCTCGTTGCCCGGTCATGGTGGTGCGCCCGTCGCTGGTCTCCAGCCCGACCGCAGCCGGGCACTCCGGAGCCACGTAGGGCCGCTTCCGACGGAACGACCAGGCAGGCAACTCGGCCGGCGCTCCCCCAACTCCGCTCCCCTACCTCGTGTACATGCCCTCCGGGTCGAGCTCCTCGCGGATCAGGCGGAGCTCTTCGGCCGTCGGTGCCGGGGTGGCGGCCAGGTTCGCGGAGATCTTCGGCTCCCAGCCGATCGTCGCCCGCACCTCGTCGAGCGTGGCGCCCGGGTGGAGGAAGTCGAGCCGCATCTCGCCGTCCTCCCCGAAGTGCCAGATCCCGAGGTCGGTGACGACCACCGACGGCCCCCGCCCGAGCCAGCCCTGCTCGCGGCGGATGCGCTCGGCGTTCTCCGCGCCGCCGAGGTTCCCCGGGGAGGTCCGGAAGTCGATCCGCTCCACGAAGGAGCGGGCCGACTGGCGCATGATCACGAAGATCTGGCGGGCGTTGATGGCGATCTCGCACGCGCCGCCCGAGCCGGGGAGGCGCGTCCTGGGGGCCGCGTAGTCCCCGATCACGGTCGTGTTGATGTTCCCGTAGCGGTCGACCTGCGCGGCCCCGAGGAAGCCCACGTCGATCAGGCCGCCCTGGAGGTAGAAGGCGAAGAGCTCCCACATGCTCACGACGGCGGTGGCGCCGGTGACGATCGTCGGGTCGCCGATGGAGAGCGGCAGGCGCGCCGGCCGGGCGCCGAAGACGCCCGCCTCGTAGACGAGCTCCATCTCGGGGGCGATCGTGCGCTTGGCGAGGTTGACGGCGATGTTGGGCAGGCCGACCCCGACGAAGCAGACTCGCTGGCCGACCAGCTCGCGGGCCGCCGCCACGATCATCATCTCGGACTTCGTGAACCCGGCGGGGGCTCCGACCCGGGTCCCGACCGGGGCATCGGAGCTCGGGCTGTCTCCTGCCCTGGCCGGCATCGCGCCGCGAGCCTCGGCCATCACCGGTACTCCCCGTAGTCGACGGTCCCGGACGGCGCGGACCCGGATGGGCGCAGCCCCGCCAGGCGCTCGGGACCGAGCTTCGCGACGTAGTCCGCGCGGCCGCCGACGTCGTGGACCCATTCCCGCAGCCACGCCGCCGTGGCGTCCGGATCGCGGCTGATCGGATCCCAGTCGCGGTAGAAGCGGTTGTCGCGGTCATAGTGGCCCTGCACGTACGAGGGGTGGGCGCCCCAGGGCTCCACGACCACGGCGTCGACCACGATGCCGGGGATGATCGTCCGGTTCGGGTCGGCCCGGACGACCGACTCGTCCACGAGCTCCTCGACCACGACGATGACTCGATCGGCGGCGAAGGCGGCCTCCTTCTGGCAACCGAGCAGCCCCCAGACCTGCGTGTTCCCGGCCGCATCGGCACGCTGGGCATGGACGACGGTCACGTCGGGGCGCAGCGGGGGGACCGCGTAGACCGTTCCGTCGCCGTACGGGCTCTCGATCTGCCGGATGAGCGGGTTCGCCTTCGGGAGGTCGGTCTCGAAGTACGAGCGCAGGGGCATGAAGGGGAGCTTCGCGGCACCCGCGGCGTAGCGGGCCACCATGCCGAAATGGCTGTACTCCTCGAGCTCGAGGGTGGCGTTCGCGCCCTCGGTCACCCGGCGGATCGCGTTGAGGCCGCCGACGCCGGGGTTGCCGAGCCAGCTGAAGACGAGCTTGCGCGCCACGCCCGCCGCCACCATCTGGTCGTAGATCAGGTCGGGCGTCATGCGCGCCAGGGTGAGGTCGCGGCGGCCCTGGCGGATGATCTCGTGGCCCGCGGCGAACGAGATGAGGTGGGTGAAGCCCTCGATCGCGACGGTGTCGCCGTCGCGGACGAGCTCCGCCACGGCCTCCCTCATCGTCGCGACCTTTGAGCTCACGCTCGCGTCCTCCTGCCGGGCCGGCGCCCTCTGGGCCCTCGTCGTCTCAGCCTGCCGCCGTCGTCTCGGGCCCGGTCCGGCTAGACCGTCTCGCCGAAATCCCCGCGCGTGAGGCCGGCGGTCTCGGCGACCTTGACCTCGTCCATGTCCTGCCGGCGGTGCCCGGCGACGTGAGCGACGGACGCGCCGAAGATGCGGATCGCCGTGGCCATCTCCTCGGCCGTCACGACCAGCGGCGGCGACATCCGGACACAATCGTCGCCTGCCTCGAGGACCAGCAGCCCGCGGTCGAACGCCTGCATCTGGACGGCCTCCGCCGTCTCGCCCGAGTCGAACTGGATGCCGATCATCAGGCCCTTGCCGCGCACCTCCCGGACCAGGTCGGGGAAGTGCTCGAGCAGGGGCCGGAGCCCGCGCAGGCCCTGCTCGCCCCGCTCGGCGGCGTTCGCGATCAGGCCGTCCTCCAGCAGGTCGATGGTCGCCATCAGGGCCGCCAGCGCGACGGGGTTGCCGCCGTAGGTCGAGCCGTGCGAACCCGCCTCCCAGTCCATCACCTCGGCCTTGGCGATCATGGCGCCGATCGGCATCCCCGACGCGATCCCCTTTGCCGTCAGGAGGATGTCGGGCTCGACGCCGAAGTGCTCGATCGCCCACATCTTCCCGGTCCGCCCGGCCCCCGACTGGACCTCGTCAGCGATGAGGAGGATCCCGTGGCGGTCGCAGATCTCGCGGAGGCGCGGCAGGAACTGGGCATCGGGAAGCACGTAGCCGCCTTCGCCCTGGATCGGCTCGACGATGACGGCGGCGAACTCCTCGGCCGGCATCAGGCGCTTGAAGACGCGCTGCTCGAGCTCGTCAAGGCCGTCGCTCCCGTAGGGCACGTGGTAGACGCCCGGCAGGAGCGGCCCGAATTGGGCGTGGTACTTGGACTTGCTGCCGGTCAGGCTGAGGGCGCCCATCGTGCGGCCGTGGAAGGCGCCGAGGAAGGCCACGAAGTTCTGCCGGCGGGTGTGGTAGCGGGCCAGCTTGAGGGCCGCTTCGACCGCTTCCGCGCCGGAGTTCGCGATGAAGACCCGGTTGGGACCCTTCATGGGGGCGATCCGGGCCAGGCGCTCGGCTGCCAGGGCGTAGATCGGAAGGTAGAAGTCGGAGGCGCTGAAGTGGATGAGATCGGCGGCCTGCGCGGCGATCGCCTCGCTGACGTGCGGATGGGCGTGGCCGGTCGAGTTCACGGCAATGCCCGCCGCAAAGTCGAGGAAGACGTTGCCGTCGATGTCTTCGACGGCGCAGCCAGCGCCGCGGATCGGGACGATCGGGTACGCGCGGGGCAGGCTCGGACTCGTCCAGGCGTGGTCGAACTCGATGTGGGCGCGGGCTCGCGGGCCCGGCAGCGCGGTCACGATGTTCGGCACGGGGCCGGCCGGGAGCGAGCTCACGCGGAACCTCCTGCTCGGTGCGCGCCTGGGCGGACGCGATCACGGCTCAGCGCGCCGGCGTGGCGCGCGGACGGCGCCCCGCGCCGCCCCGCGGAGGGGTGCGAGCGCGCAGAACGCATACGGATTATGCAGATTGGATACTGCGGCGAGTATAGCCGGGCGCCAGCCCGCCAGGTGCCCCGACGGCGGCTCCCCCGTGGCCGGGGCTCGGCCGGCGCGAGCCTCAGTCGACGATCGTGTGGCTCTGCTCGCGCAGGAACTGGGCCGGGTAGTAGAGGCTCAGGCCGGCCTTGCCCGTGGAGCCAGAGCCTTTCCAGCCCCCGAACGGCTGGACCCCCGGCCAGGCACCCGTGGTAGCTCCGGCGCGCCGGTTGACGTAGAGCACGCCTGCCTCGATCTCGTCGAGGAAGCGCTCGACCTCGCCCGGGTCCTCGCTGTAGACGCCGGCAGTCAACCCGTAGGTCGAGTCGTTCGCCAGGCGCAGCGCCTCCTCGAGCGAATCAACCGCGTGCACCGCCGTGAGCGGGGTGAAGAGCTCGTCCTGGAAGAGGCGGTGCGCCGCCGGGAGGCCGCCGACGACGGTCGGCTCGACGTACGTGCCGCGCTCCATGCCGCCGTCGCTGAGCCGCTCGCCGCCAGTGAAGACCCGGCCGTCGCGGCGCGCCTCGGCGACCGCCGCCTGGTGCCGCGCCACCGCCGTCTCGTCGATGATCGGGCCCAGCCAGTTCGTGCGCACGAGCGGGTCGCCGATCGTGATCTTCTCGGTCTTCTCCACCAGGAGCCGCACCAGCTCGTCGTGGACGGGGCGCTCGACATAGACCCGGCTGTTCGCCGAGCACTTCTGGCCCCCGAACCCGAAGGCCGAGCGCATGATCCCCTCGGCGGCCTCCTCGAGATCGGCGGTCGCCGCGACGATCGCCGGGTTCTTGCCGCCCATCTCGACGATGCAGGGCTTGGGCCAGCGCTTCGAGAAGGTCCGGAAGAGCCCCATCCCGACCTCGTAGGAGCCGGTGAAGACGATGCCGTCGATGCCCGGATTCTCCTGGATCTCCTGGCCGACGCTGTCGCCCGGGCCCATGACGAGGTTGAAGACCCCATCCGGGATCCCCGCGTCGCGGTAGGCCTCGGCGAGCATGACGCCGCTCATCGCGCTCGCCGTGGCGGGCTTGAAGACGACCGTGTTGCCGGCGATCAGGGCCCCGCCGGACGGGCCGGCGGCCAGGGCCATCGGGAAGTTGAAGGGGCTGATGACGGCGAAGACGCCGAACGGCCGCAGCACCGACCGCGTGTGGACGGACGGGTCGCCGAGGTTGTCCATCGGAACGACGTAGCCGTTGTTGCGCTCGTAGACGTCCGAGTAGTAGCGCAACAGGTCGGCCGACTCCTCGACCTCGCCCAGCGCCTCCAGGCGGCTCTTGCCGACCTCGATCGCCATCATCGCGCCATATTCCATCTGGCGCTCGGAGATGAGCTCCGCGGCGCGCCGCACGATCGTGAGGCGCTCCCGCCACGGCGTCGCGCGCCAGGCCGGCTGGGCGGCGCGCGCGGCGGCGACGGCGTCCCGGACGTCCCGGCGCGTGCCGCGGGCGAAGGTGCCGACGAGGATGTCGCGGTCGATCGGCGAACGCAGATCGAAGACGCCCTCGCCGTCGCGCGCCTTCCCGCCGACGAAGTTCGGGTTGTAGGCGCCGAGGCGCGCCCGGGCCTTCTCGATGCCCGCGTCGTAGAGCGCGTGGAGCTCCTCGTTGTCGTTTCGGAGCGTGGCGTACGTGATCTTGATCCGCTGGGCCATCGGGCTGCTCCTCGCTGCGCTGATCGGGCTCGACGCAGCCGGCCGGTGGCGGCCGGATCCGGGCCGCGGGCGGGTCGGTCGCGATGCGTGTCTGCCGGTCAGTCTAGCGCGGCCGCGACCTCGCTCACGCTCGTTGCCACGGCGTCGGGAAGCGCCAGGCCGCGCAGGGACGGTACCTCGCCCGGCTTCGTCCGGCCGGACAGGACGAGGATGCCTCGAAGTCCCGCGCGGCGCGCCCCGAGAATGTCCTGGGGCGCGTAATCGCCGACCATCGCGACCTCGGAGCGGAGGAGCCGTCGCCCGCCTGCCGCCGCGACGTCGGCGGCGAGCCCCCGGAATGCCGCCTGGAACATGGGGCCCGCCGGCTTGCCGGTAAGGATCGCTCGCATGCCGGTTGCGTATTCCAGGGCTGCCACGAACGCGCCCGTGTCGATCGTCTCGCCGTCCGCCGTGTGCCACCAGCCGTTGCGATGCATGGCGATGAGGTCCGCTCCACCTCGCAGCAACCGGAACGCGGCGTTGAGGTTGGCGAAGGAAAGGCCGTCGCCGGCGTCGCCGAGCACGACCGCCGCGGCCTGTGCGCCTTCGGAGGCCGCTCCATCCGGAACGAGCAGGGGCTGGTCGCCGAACTCGCGAAGGCCGTCGGCGAGGGTGAGGACGAAGACCGACCGGCCCGGGTACGCACGCCGAACGTAGTCCGCGGAGGCCGAGAGGGCGCTGACGATCCGCTCCGGCGGGATGGCGAGGCCTTGGCGGGCGAACCGAGCGGCCAGTGTCTCCCGGTGCAACGCGGAGATGTTGGTCGCGACGCGGTACGGGATCCCGCCCGCGTCCAGGCGCGAGAGGGCTTCCGCGGCACCGGGCAGGGCGGCCCCGCGCATCGTCAGCACCCCGTCGGCGTCGAGCACCAGGGCGCGCACCCCGCGAAGGGCGTCGGGGAGCGGATGGGGTCGGTCGGTCGGCGGCGAGCTGCTCACCGTCGGAGCGTAGCGCTCCGGCAGAGGGCGGTGGCGTCGGAGCGGCCGCGGGCGCTGCCGACGGGCCGACCGACGAGCGCCGCCGTCCCAGGCCGGAGGTAGGCGCCGCCGACCCAGAGGGAGGTGGGCGCGACCGGCGGCACAGCCCGCGAGCGCCGCTCCGCGAAGGGCTAGGATTGCCGCCGACGGCACGGCTGGGAGGGGTTCATGGGGCTGCTGGACGGCAGGAACGCGCTCATCTTCGGCGTGGCGAACGACCATTCGATCGCCTGGGGCATCGCAAAGGCGCTCCACGAGCACGGGGCGATGGTCGGCTTCAGCTCGGTCGAGAGCCTGCTCGAGAGGCGAGTGCGCCCACTCGCGGCGAGCCTGGGCAGCACCTTCCTGGAGCCCTGCGACGTCCGCGACGAGCACGCGGTGAAGGCGGTCTTCGATCGTTGGGGCGCCGAGGTCGGAGGGCTCGACATCCTGGTCCACGCCCTGGCGTTCGCCAAGCGCGAGGACCTCGACGGGGCCTTCGTGGACACCTCTCGCGACGGGTTCGCCCTGGCGATGGACGTCTCCGCTTACTCGCTCGTCGCCCTCGCGCGCGAGGCCCGTCCGCACCTGCGCCCGGGCGCCAGCATCCTGACCCTCTCCTACTACGGCGCCGAGAAGGTCGTCGCCCGCTACAACGTGATGGGCGTCGCAAAGGCAGCCCTCGAGGCCTGCGTCCGCTACCTCGCGGCGGATCTCGGGGCGCAGGGCGTGCGCGTCAACGCGATCTCGGCGGGCCCCGTCCGGACGGTCGCGGCGTCCGGCATTCCCGGCTTCAGGACGATGTACGGCGCCTTCCGCGACGTCGCGCCACTGCGCGCGAACATCACGCCGGCGGACGTCGCTGGGGCCGCGGTCTGGCTGGCGAGCGACCTCTCACGCCAGGTGACCGGCGAGGTCGTCCACGTGGACGGCGGCTTCAACATCGTCGGGGTGCCCGCACCGGAAGGCTGACCCAGGCAGCCGCACGGGCGCCGGGGTCGCCGCAGCGCGCCGGCGGCTACGGCGACGGCGAGGCCGGTCGCGGCGACGCCGGGGCCGGGATCACGAGCGATTGCCCCACCCTGATGAGGTTGGGGTCCTTGATGTTGTTGGCCGCCTGGATCGCCGCCACCGTCACCCCGTAGCGGGCGGCAATGAGGGCGAGCTGGTCGCCGGCCCTGACGACGTAGACGACCTGTGTCGCGGATGGGCCCGGCGTGGCGCTCGCGACCGTCGTCGGCGCCGGCGTCGGGGTTGCCGTGGGCGACGGAGCCGGGGTCGGGCTCGCGGCCGGCGTCGCGCTGGCAGCCGGCGAGGATGGCGCCTGGGTGGCGCCGATGCCGGGGCCAGGGAGGACCGTCGGCAGCATCAGGCCGGCCACGAACCCAACCGCACCGACTGCCACGACGGTGATGACCCCGATCGCGACGCCCCGGAGCCGGCCGTGTCGCGGAGGCGGCTGGGCCAGCGGCGCCGCGGTCACGACGGGTCGGTCCCTCTCGCGGACGAGTGCGTCACCCGCGAGGTCAACGGTCACCGGCTCGTCGCCGGGCGTGGCCGAGGTGTCGTCGCCCGCCACAGACCCGGGCTCGGCGGCCACAGACCCGGGCTCGGCGGTCCCAAACCCGTGCTCGCCGGCCTCGACGGCGGGGGCGGCGCCCTCGAGGGGCCCCTCGCGGAACCAGCCGGCTGGCTCTTCCGCGCCCGCCAGATCGGTGGCGACGGCTGCCTCAGGGGTGGCCTGGGCGGGTGCCTGCTCGGCGGCCGTTCCGTCGGCCGGGGCAGGCTCGACCGGGGCCGGCTCGACTGGAGCAGGCGTGGTCGCGGCGTCCTCGCCCTGGGTGCGCGATCGTCGCCGGCGCGGGTTGGGCATCGACCGGATTCTACGGGTGGCCCGGGGCAGGCGCGAGCCCCAGCCGCAGCCGCAGCCGTAAGTGCAACTGCAGTCGTGACGGCCTACCCGCCATCGGTCACCTCGAAGCGTCCAAGCCGGCGCGACCCGAGGACGAAGGCGAGCACCACCACGGCAATCGACAGGAGCATCGCCACCGGAAGCTCCACGCCGGCCTGTTCGCCGTTGCCCGCGGCCGACCCGCCAAACGCCGTCACGATCGACAGGGCGTACTCGCGGATCGACAGGATCCGCGTCCCGGTGAGGAGGGGAGTGACCAGGCCCTCCCAGACGAGGACGTAGGCGAGGCCGACGATCAGCGCGCGCCCCGTGTACACCGACAGGGTGACGAACGCGGCAGCGTAGAGGATCGAGGCGAGCAGGTCGCCCAGGATCATCCCCGCGAGGAGCCCGGGATCGGCGGACCCGAGGAGGAGCAGGCCGACGACCAGCGTGGCCAGCCCGGTCAGGATCGCCGTCGCGCCGGCCGCGACCACCATGGCCGCCAGCACCATCGTCGAGCGCGGGACGGGCTTCACCAGGAGGTAGACGATCGTGCCGTCGTCGATCTCCGTCCCCAGGGCCGCCGTCCCGAGGATCAGCGCGGCAAGCGGCACCACGAGGGCCAGGATGACCGTCGAGAAGACCTCGAATGCCAGTGTGCCCGGGTCGCCGAGCCCACCGCCGACGGCGAGGATGACGGCCACCAGGACCGGAGCGGCGGCCAGGAGCACGACGCCCAGTGATCGGCGCCGCCCGAGCAGGCCGCGGCTCGTGAGGCGCACGAGGGGGCCCATGGCTCGCGGCCGGCCCGCGGCACCGAGGCCCGGGGCGGCCGGGGAGGCCGTTCCGCTCATCCTCGCACCAGGTAGTCGAAGACGGACTCGAGCGATTCGTCGGCCGGGATCAGCTCGAAGATCGAGACGCCGGCACGCCGCGCGATACCCGCCAGCTCGCCCGTGAACGCGGCGTAGTCGGCGGCGCGGACCACGAGCCGGTCGGCTTCGAGCGCGACGCCCGCCACGGTCGGGCGCGCCACGACGGCGGCCGCGAGCGCCCGGTCGTCGGACGTGCGGAGCCTGAACTCGTGGGGCCGGTCGGTCATGAGGCGCCGGATCTCGCGGAAGTCCCCCGAAGCCGCCAATCGCCCGGCGACCACCACCAGGACGCGCTCCGCTACCCGCTCGACCTCCTCCAGGATGTGCGACGAGAAGAGGATCGTCCGACCCGATGCGGCCAGCGCGCCCAGGAGGTCCATCATGTGGATGCGCTGGCGCGGATCCATGCCGTTGAACGGCTCGTCGAGGACGAGGACTCCGGGGTCGTGGACGAGCGCTGCGGCGACCTTCGCTCGCTGGCGCATGCCCTTCGAGTAGGTGGCCAGCGGGCGGTCGGCGGCGGCACCCAGCTCAACTGTCGCGAGGGCGCGCTCGACGGCCTCGGCGGGCACGTACAGGCCCTGGAGGTCGGCGTTCAGGCGGACGAACTCCCGGCCGCTCAGGAACCCGAGGAGCGCCTCGCGCTCCGGGACGAGGCCCACCCTCCGGAAGACCTCCGGGTCGCCGTAGGTCGCCCGGCCGTCGACGGTCACCGTGCCAGCCGAGGGGCGGAGGAGGCCTGCGACCATGTGCAGGAGCGTGGACTTGCCGGCCCCGTTCGGCCCCAGGAGGCCGGTCACCCCGGTACCCAGCGAGAAGGTGACCCCGTTGACCGCGACCACGTTGCCGTACCAGCGTGACACGTTGGTAAGCGCAACCACGACCCCGGCAGGCGCGACGGGTTCGGACGTCCGGCCGTCGGGGCTTGTGGCCGGCAGGATGGGATCGGCCGTCCTCCCGTCGGGGTCGCTGGCCGGCGCGACGAGGGAGCCGGCGTCCATGCCAGGGGCCTCCCTCATGCCGTGATCCGCCGGTAGCGCAGCACCAGCAGGCCAAGGCAGGCGATCGAGACCCCGACCGCCATCGCCGCGAAGAGCCCCAGTGGGAGGTGCGAGTGGACGATCGTGGACCACGTCGGCTTGACACCGAACAGGAAGGCGGAGACGCCGCCCATCAGGGCGAACGGATCGAGGAGCGCAACCAGCGCGAACGGCCCTTCTGGGCTCACCCGGTTGACGATGATCGCCACCACGCCGCTGAGCACCATGAAGGCGCCGATGATCGTCGCGGCCGCGAACGCGCGCCGGATGGTGAATGCCGTCGCCAGCAGGCCGACCCCGCTGAGGAGGGCGGCGATGACGATCGTTCGACCGATGGAGGGCAGGACCAGGGGGGCGACGTTGGCGAGGCCGTCAGTGAGGTTGGCGGTCGCGAAGAGCATGCCCAGGAGGAGGACCGCCTGCGGCAGTGCCAGCAGGAGTGCCACGGAGACGAGCAGGGCCAGGTACTTCGCGAGGACATAGTCGGAGCGCTCAAGCGCGCGGCTGAAGTAGAGGGTGAGAACCCGATAGCGCTGGTCGCGGACGAGGAGCTCCGGTGCCTGGGCCGCGACGAGGAAGACGAGGAGCGTCTGCACCCAGACCAGGTACCCCTGCAGGTTGATCGGGTTCAGCCGCGAGCCCGCGCCGCCGGCGACGGTCCCGAACGCGACGCTCACGACGGCCGGCAGCGTGATCAGGGTCCCGAGGACGAGGGGGGCTACCTTGGCTCGGCCGCTCCTGCCGAGCCCGAAGACGGCGCGCACCCCGTACACGAAGAGGGCCCCGGTCGCATGCCGGCGGCCGAGCCGCGGACCCTCGTACCGCCGGTAGCCGAGGTCGTAGATGCTCCCGGTCGCCGAGCCGGCCAGGACGTCAGGCGGCGTCGCCATCGACCTCGACCTCCGACGCATCCCGGAACAGGTCCTCGACACGGTGGCGCGCCGGCTCGAGGCGAGTGAGCGCGAGGCCCCGGGCCGCGACCGAATCACGGAGGAGATCGAACGGCCGCTCGTCCGCGACGACGACGAGGACCCGCCGGGGGCCGTCCGCGCGGGCCGCGACGCCTGCCGCCACGAGATCGGAGGCAACATCGGCCGCCCCTTCGTCCAGCTCCACGACAAGGGTCCCGGTCCGCGTGGTAAAGCTCGCCAGGGGCGCGTCGCGGAGCAGCCGGCCGGCGTCGATGGCCACGACGTGGTCACAGACGCGCTCGATCTCGCCGAGCAGGTGCGAGCTGACGATGACCGCCATGCCGAACTCCGTCCCGGTGCGCCGCACGAGGTCCAGCATCTCGTCCCGCCCGGCCGGGTCGAGGCCGTTCGTGGGCTCGTCGAGGAGGAGGAGGCGCGGGTCGTGGACGAGCGCCTGGGCCAGCTTCACGCGTTGCTTCATCCCGGTGGAGTAGCCCCCGATGGGCCTGTAGCGCTCCTCGAACAGCCCGACGTGACGCAGGACCTCGGCGGCACGCTCGCGGGCGTGGGTGCGGGGCAGCCCGGACATCTCGGCAAGGTGGGTGACGAGGTCCGTGGCAGAGATGTCCGGCGGCAGGACGTCGTGCTCGGGCATGTAGCCCACCTGCTCCCGGATCCGAGGTCCGGCGGTGCGCACGTCGAGGTCGAAGACGGTCGCCGTTCCCGCGGTGGGGGCGAGGAGGCCAAGCAGGATTCGCAGGAGCGTGCTCTTGCCGGCCCCGTTGGCGCCGACGAGACCGACGATCCCGGGCTCGATCTCGACATCGAGATCGTCGAGCGCGAGGACACCGCCCGCGCCGCCATAGCGGAGCGAGAGCCCGTGGGTGGTGACGAGGGTCATGGGTTGAGTCTAGCCCCGCCGAGACCGGGCCCGGAGGCGGACGTCGCCACGTGCCCCTCGCGAATGAGGGGTCTCACCGCGCGACCGATGCATCGCGCCGGCTGCGCGGCATGCGGCTTCACGGCGTCGGGGACGGCACCGGCGCGTCGAAGAGACGGTGCGCCACGTTCCTGCCGTTCTCCACGCGGTACGTCACGACGATCGGCGCGAGCGTCGCGGCGTGCTCCGCGAGGTGCGCGGCCGGGAACGCGTCACCGCCTGACTCGAGCGTCCCGATGACGAAGGGGATCGTCTCACCCTGACCCGTCCGCAGGGTGAAGCCGTCGACGTGGCCGCCCGGCGCGTCGAGCGCCGCCACGATGCCGACGGCCGACCGGTCGGGGTTGCCGCAGGCCGTCACCACGAACGCCGCAGCCATGAGGAGCGTCGAAGCCGCGATCAGCTTGCCTCGGAGCGTTCGGCGCGACCACATGGTCGCGAGGGTATCAGCACGCGCTCGCCACTTCGTCCGTTCTCGCCACTTCGTCCGCTGGTGCGCCACGGCGAACGTTCGGTCGCCGCTACCGGATCCCGGTGTCGTAGGTGAGCGTCACCTCCACCGACGCCGACGGGTCGCCCGGGACCTTCACGACCTCCGCCGCGGGTGCCCGCATGAGGCCCTGGTGGGGCTGCGCCTCGAGGGTGTACGAGCCACCGGCCGGGACCACGACCGCGAACGACCCGTCCGCCGCCGAGGCCACCCTGGCGACCTCGGCGCCGGCCTCGCTCAGGACGATGACTACGGCACCCGCGACGGGCCGATCGGCGCAGGCCGGGTCGGGCGGATTCCGCGCGACCGGGCAGGTGGGGCCAGCCACCGTCCGGCCCGTGATCCGCGGCCCGGCGGCGGAGGAGGACGGCGGCACGCTCGACGTCGTTTCGGCCGACGCAGGCGGCCCGGAGGTCCCGGTCGCCGGGCTCCCGCCGGCGGTGCAGCCACCGACGAGCGCGAGACCGACGGTGCCGGCCCATACGAACACCGCCAGGCGAAGCAGGCCGGGTTGGCGCTGGAGGCAACGGTTCATGCCCCGATGACGGTACTCCGTCGGCCCCGGTTCCCGTGACCTTCGGCGGGCCGATCCGATCCGAACGGCCGTCGAGCGACGGGCGGTGGTCCGCCACGATGGACGATGGAGGTGCACGAATGCACGGCCGAACCAGCCAGCCGCCCGCTCAGCCCGTGCCGGGCACGGAGCCCGCGCCGAGTCCCGGCGAGCGGACGACGAGTCCCGGCGCGACCGGGCCCACCACGGCGGATCTGCCCCACGGCCAGCTCGGCGGGGCGGTCGTCCTGCTCGCCGCGACCGAGGCCGTGATCGCCCGGACACGGCCGGATGGCCTCGACGAGGTCACGCGGGTCCGCCGCCAGGCCCGCAGGACGGGCGACCTCTCCTTCTTCGTCAGGGTTCGTCACGCGGTCGGAGATCGCGCCCCCGTGCTGATCCTCGGCACGCCGGTGGAGCGGACGGCGTTCGAGCGCGAGTTCGTGATGGTGTCCCACCGTCCCGACCGGCTTCTCGAGGACGCGAGCGTTCACGACGCCCACCCTCAGGCCATGCTCGAGCGACTACGGGGGCTGCGCTCCCACCCCGGCTGACGGGGGCTGTCGCCCTCCCCCTGCGCGGCCGCATGCAGCCGTGGGCGACGCCCGGCGCGGTCGCCTGCGCCGAGGCGAATCCGCCCATCCGTCGCGAAGCCGCGTGTCGGGGGTCCCGCCGTCGGCTACGATCGTCGGGTGATCCACCAGGTCCGAGAGCTGCACGTGCGGCAGCGACGCCCGCGCCCGGTACGGCGTCGATGACGCGCTCTTCACGCTCTCCGGGAACGCGATCCTGCCGAACCTGCGGGCGGTACGGGAGCTCGCCGTCGCGATGACCGCCGCGCGTCGCGCGGCCGGCGCCGCGGAGCCGGTGGTGGCGCCCGGGTCGCTCAACGCGATGGGCCTCATCGACGAGGTCCTGCACGCCGTGGTCGCCGTCTACCGCGAGCACGAGGATCCGGAGGCCGTCGACGACGCCCTCGACCACCTCGACGAGTCGCTCGGGCGCCGAGCGCCGTCGACGAGATCCTCCTGCGCTTCACGACCGACTTCCCGCCCCGCGCCGTCCACCGCGGCGAGATGTCGCCCGAGGCCTACCTGGCCGGCGAGACCGACGGCACGCCCAACCGCGAGATCGCGCTCGAGGAGCTGGCGGCGTGCTGGCTGGAGAACGCCAATCCCGCCTTCGGCGCGTACTGCCGAGCTCTTCGACGACCGCGACCTTGCGGCGTCCACGGCCTACCGGGCCGTGATCGAGGAGCTCGGCCGTTTCTTCGCCGGACGGACGCCGTTCGGTCCCGACCGCCAGGACCTCGTGACCATGCTGCGGGCCCCCGCGCTCGCCGAGCCGACCTCACTGGCGGGGCAGCTGCGCTGGATCCGTGCCCACTGGGGCGCCTTCCTCGCCGCCTACCTCGGCGACCGATTCGGCGCCCTCCTCGAACGGCTCGTCACGGGCCTCGACGTGGTGACCGAGGAGGAGCGCGCCCGCTGGATGCGCCACCACGCGGGCCCGGGCGGCGGCGGAGCCGGGGAGGCGCCGTCGTACGGCGGGCCTCGACGCGGAGCCCGAGCGCTTCTCCGAGGACAGCGACTGGATGCCGCGCGTCGTGCTCATGGCCAAGAGCACGTACGTCTGGCTCGACCAGCTCTGCCGCAGACGTACGGGCGCGAGATCCGCCGGCTCGACCAGATCCCCGACGAGGAGCTCGACCGCCTCGCGCGCTGGGGCTTCACCGGGCTCTGGCTGATCGGCCTCTGGGAGCGCAGCCGCGGCCAGCCAGCGGATCAAGCAGATGCGCGGCAACCCCGACGCGGTCGCCTCCGCCTACTCGCTGCTGCGACTACGCGATCGCCGACGACCTCGGCGGCGAGGCCGCCTGGGCGAACCTGCGCGAGCGGGCCTGGGCGCGCGGCATCCGCCTCGCCTCCGACATGGTCCCGAACCACATGGGCATCGACTCGCGCTGGGTCGTCGAGCACCCGGACTGGTTCCTCTCGCGCCCGGACAGCCCGTATCCCGGCTACTCCTTCAGCGGGGCCGACCTCTCCGACGACCCGCGGGTCGGCGATCCAGATCGAGGACCACTACTGGGACTCGACCGACGCCGCGGTGGTCTTCCGGCGCGAGGACCGCTGCGACCGGGCGAGGTCCGCTTCATCTACCACGGCAACGACGGCACGAGCATGCCGTGGAACGACACGGCCCAGCTCGACTACCTGAAGCCCGAGGTGCGCGAGGCCGTCATCCAGACGATCCTCGCACGTCGCGCGGCGCTTCCCGATCATCCGCTTCGACGCCGCGATGACCCTCGCCAAGAAGCACGTCCCAGCGCCTCTGGTACCCGGAGCCGGGCCACGGCGGGGCGATCCCGTCGCGCGCCGAGTCCGCGCATGACGCGGGCGGCCTTCGACGCCGCGATGCCCGAGGAGTTCTGGCGCGAGGTCGTCGACCGCGTCGCGGCCGAGGTGCCCGACACGCTGCTGCTGGCCGAGGCGTTCTGGCTGATGGAGGGCTACTTCGTCCGGACCCTCGGCATGCACCGGGTCTACAACAGCGCCTTCATGAACATGCTGCGTGACGAGAAGAACGCCAAGTACCGGCTCCTCGTCAAGAACACCCTCGAGTTCGACCCCGAGATCCTCAAGCGCTTCGTCAACTTCATGAACAACCCGGACGAGAAGACCGCGATCGAGCAGTTCGGGACCGGCGACAAGTACTTCGGCGTCGCGACGGTGCTGGCCACGATGCCCGGGCCTGCCGATGTTCGGCCACGGCCAGGTCGAGGGCTTCGCCGAGAAGTACGGCATGGAGTACCGGCGCGCCTACTGGGACGAGCGCCCGAACGACGGCCTCGTGGCGCGCCACGAGTGCGCAGCTCTTCCCGCTCCTCCACCGGCGCCGGCTCTTCGCCGAGGTCCGCGACTTCCGCCTCTACGACGTGATCGACGACGCGGGCCACGTCAACGAGGACGTCTTCGCCTACTCCAACCGCGCGGGCGGCGAGCGCTCGCTGGTCATCTACCACAACCGGTTCGCGTCGATGCGCGGGCGGGTCCGCGAGTCCGTCGCGTTCGCGGTGAAGGACGCGACCGGTGCGAAGCACCTCGTACGCGTCTCGCTCGCGGAGGGCCTCGGGCCTGACCGGCGACCCCGGCGCGGTCGTGCTCTTCCGCGACGCGCTCGACGGGCTGGAGTACATCCGCGAGGTCGGCGACCTGCACGATCGCGGCCTGCGAGTGGAGCTCGAGGCCTACGCGGTCCGCGTCCTCCTCGACTGGCGCGAGGTCGTCGGCGAGGCGGCGGCGCGAGTACCGGGCCCTGGCCGCGGACCTCGGCGGCGCAGGCGTCCCCAGCGTCGAGGCGGCACTGGCCGAACGGCGCCTGCGCCCGCTCCACGACGCGGTCGCCATCCTTGTCAACGACGCCCTCGTCCGAGAGGTCACCGAGGCACTCGCGGTTCATCTCGCGACGGCCGCCCGGATCCCCGCGGCGGAGCCCGACCCGGGCCGTGCGAGTGGTGCAAGCGCCCAGGCCGGCGCCGTCGACCCCGTTGCCCGCGCGGCCGGCCGCGAGCCCAGCGATCGTACGTCGGTCGGCGGCCATCCCGACGTGGCCGGCGAGCTCGACGAAGCCGCTCGCGCTGCCGGCGCCGCCCCGGCTCCTGCCGCGCCGCCCGACCTGGACGCGCTGGTCGCCGCCTGGCAGGCGCGCGCCGCCGACGCTCTCGGGGCCGTCCGCGCCGTCCTGAGGGCGACGCTCTCCGACGCAGACATCGACGAGCTGGCTGGCCAGTTCGGACGACGCCTCCGGGCCGCCCTCGCGGCGGCGCTGGCCCGTTCGGAGGGTGACGATCGAGACACCGATGGCGGCGTGGCGGCGTTCGTCGCTGCCGCCCTGCCGCCCGACACGGCCACCTGGGGCGCATTGCTCGGGTGGCTTGCCGCCGAGGCAGTCGGCGGCGTGATCGAGCCGGATCGAACGGCGCGCCAGGCGCGGGGCTGGTTCGATCGCACCCGCCTCGGACGGGTCTTCGCCGACGCCTACCGCTGGCGCGGACTCGACGAGGGCGCGGCGTGGTGGACGGTGGAGACCGTGCGCCATCTCATCGCCCGCCCGGGCCGGGCAGCGCTCGGGGCCCCCGCGGCGGAACGGCCGGGCCGCCTCGTGCGTGCCTGGTTCGCAGACGACGAGCTGGCCCGCTGGCTGGGCGTCAACCGCCACCACGGGATCGCGTACGTCAATCGCGAATCATTCGAGGCGGCGCTCCGCTGGCTGGTCGTGGTCGTCGCCGTCACGACCACCGCGGACGCGAGGACGGCGGGGGCCACCGGGGCCACCGGCGGGGCCCCCGGGCCCACGCCTGCCGACGCTCACGCCCTCGCCGTGCGCCTGGCCGACGACGCCGCGGCCGCGGGCTACGAGGTGGGTGCGATCATCGAGCGCGCCACCACCTGAGCTGGGGCGATCTGCGGACCAGCGCTCGCCCGCCACTGGCACGCGCCCGACGCACCGCAGGTCGCTATCCTGCCGGGGATGACCGTCCTCCCACCAGCAGCCGACGCGTCCCCGGCGCTGCCCGAATACGGCGCCCAGTCGATGACTGCTCCCCTGCGCGAGGCGCTCGTCCAGCGGCCCGGGGCGGCGTTCGGCGCGGCATTCGACGACCCGGTCAACGGCTTCCTGCATCCCGTCGACCTGGTGACCGCTCGGCGCGAGCACGACGCGTTCAGGGGCCTGCTGCAGCGCCTGGGCGTGGCGGTCCACGACCTCGGTGCCGCCGCCACGGCCCATCCCGACCTGGTGTACGCGTTCGACCCGCTTCTGGTCACCGACCGGGGTGCCATCCCACTGCGCTCCGGCAAGCCGGGGCGACGCGGCGAGGAGGCTCGTCGTCGAGGCCTGGCTCGCCGCCCGTGGTGTCCCGACGCTGGGCCGGATCACGGCGCCGGCGACGATCGACGGCGGCGACACGCTTCTGGCTCCGCCCGGACCTGCTTCTGCGTCGGCCGCAGACGCTGCGCACCAACGCCGAGGGTGCGCGCCAGCTGGCGGCGCTCGTCGGCGGCGACGTCCGCGTCTTCGACCTGCCCTTCTGGCGGGGCGACGCCGAGCTCCTCCACCTCCTGTCGGTGATCTCGCCCATCGCCGACGACCTCGCGGTCGCCTACCCGCCACTCCTCCCCGTCGGCCTGTGGGACCTCCTCCGAGACCTCGGCATCCGCCTCGTGCCCGTGCCCGACGAGGAGTTCGCGACCCTCGGGTGCAACGTCCTCGCGGTCCGGCCGGGCGTCTGCGTCGTGGCTGAGGGCAATCCGGCCACCCGCAGGGCCCTCGAGGCGGCCGGATGCGAGGTCAACGCGTACCCGGCGCTCGAGATCGGGATCAACGGGTCGGGCGGGCCGACCTGCCTCACCCGACCCCTCCTCCGGCGACCGTGAGCTCACGCTCCGGCCGCGTGCCGGACGGTGGTGGCACGCCTGGCCGCCGTGGCCTCCGCGGGCGTGGACGCCGGCCACCTCGCGACCCAGCCTGCTGGACCTCCTCGCGATCCCGTCGATCACCGGCGACGAGGACGCCGCCCGCGACGCGGTCGCCGGCATGCTGGGCGCGGCGGACCTCGACGTGCACACGTGGGACGCGGACCCCGCGGAGCTGGCCGCCGACCTCGACTTCCCGGGGTCGGAACGCGCTCGGACGACGCTGCCGCTGGCGGCGGGGCGCCTGCGGGGCACCGGCCCGGGCCCCCGGCTGCTCCTGGTGGGTCACACGGACGTGGTCCCGCCGGGTGACCCTGCAAGCGTGGACGCCTCGATCCGTTCGGCCCGCAGGTGCGCGACGGGCTCGTCTACGGCCGCGGCGCGTGCGACATGAAGGGCGGCCTGGTGGCGGCCGTGGCCGCCCTGCGCGGCGGTGCGGGCCACGATCCCGCCCGACGCCCTGGCCGGCGAGGCAGTCGTTCTCGCCGTGCCGTCGGAGGAGGACGGCGGCGCCGGGATGCTGGCCGCGATCCGCGCCGGGTGCGATCGGCGACGCGGCGGTCATCGCGGAGCCCACCGCGGCTCGAGATCGTGACCGTCCAGGCGGGCGCGATCACCTTCCGCCTCACCGTCCCCGGGCGCGCCGCCCACGCCTCAACGCGGCTCGAGGGCGTCTCGGCGCTCGAGAAGCTCGAGCTCCTCCATCGCGCCCTCCGCGCGGACGAGACCGCCCGCAACGCGGCCGAGACGCGGCCCGAGATGCGCGCTGCTGGGCCTCCCCTACCCGACCATCATCGGCACCGTCCACGGCGGCGACTGGGCGAGCACGGTCCCGGACCGCGTCGTCGCCGAGGGGCGCTACGGCGTCCGCGTCGGGCCAGACCGCCGACGAGGCCGCCGATGAGCTGCGCGACGTCGTCGGCGGCCGCATGCGCGCGTGACCCGTGGCTGCGCGAGCACCCGGCTCGGCTCGAGTTCCATGGCGGGCGCTTCTCGTCGGCCGAGGTTCCCGCCGATCACCCGCTCCCGGTCGGGCTGGCCGATGCTGCCGGAGCAGGTGATCGGCCGCCGCCCGCCGCTCGTCGGCGTCCCCTACGGCGCGGACATGCGCCTGCTGGTCCAGCAGGGTCGCACCCCCACGGTCATGTTCGGGCCGGGCGACGTCCGCGTCGCCCATGCCGCCGACGAGCACGTCGCCGCTGGCCGAGGTGGTGGCCTGCGCGCGCGTGCTCGCCGCGTGGATCGTCGCGGGGCCTGGCGCGCGCCTGACCCACAGACCGAGCGGCTCGGCCGCAGGCGCGGTCGCCTGGGCTGCGACGCTACTTGCGCCCCTTCTTCTTGCGCTTCTTGCGGCCTTTCCCGCCGCCCCCGTCGACTCGCTCCGGCGGCGGGCTCCGCCGCCGGCGGCGACGCCTGGGCTGCGGATGGGCGGGGGCGCCTGCGGCACGGCAAGCTCCGCGCCCCACATCGTGTCGAGACGATTCTGGAGGCGCGTGAGTCCGATCGGATCGAGGCGGTAGTAGCGCCGCGTCCCCTGCGGTCGCTCGAGGACGAGTCCCGCCGCCTTGAGGACGCCGAGGTGCTGCGACACGGCAGGCCGGCTCACCGGCAGTCCCGTCGCGAGGTCGCCGACGGTGCGCTCCCCGTCGCGGAGGCCTTCGACGATCGCCCGCCGGGTGGCGTCGCCGAGGGCGTCGAGTGGGTCGTGGGCGTCTCGGTAAGCGTTCACGAACGATAATCTGCGTCGTCGCGGTGCCGCCGTGTCAAGCCCCACCTTCGCCGGGAGGCCGTTCGGCCCTTCCCGCGGGGCCGTTGCGCCGCGTCGCGCGGGGTCGGGCACGCCTATCCTCCCCGCGTGGCCCGAGACCTCGTCCACGCCGGCCGCCGCGTCCCGCTCGTCCCCGGGCGGACGCTGTTCGACGCCGCCGACGAGCTGGCGATGGTCGTGCCGGCCTCGTGCCGGCGCTCCGGGCGCTGCCACGAGTGCGTCGTCGAGGTCCTCCGCGGCGGCGAGGCGCTCTCGCGCGCCCGACGAGCAGGAGGCGTTCCTGCGAGCCGGGCTACCGCCTCGCCTGCCGGGCGCTGATCGAGCGCGAGCCCGAGACGACCGACCTCGAGTTCGTCGTCCTTCGCCGGCGCCTGAAGATCCTCATGCCGCCCGAGGGCCCGCCGCTCGACGTCGACCCGGCGGTCACGGTCGAGGGACGGCCGTGATCCGCGTGGTACGCCGAGGACCTGGACGCCGAGCGCGAGCGGATCCTCGGCGTCGCCCTCGACGTCGGCACGACGACCGTCGTCCTCGCACGTCCTTGACCTCCGGACCGGCGAGCCGCTGGCCGTCGGGCGCCTTCGAGAACCCGCAGCGCTTCGGCGGCAGCGACGTCATCGGCCGGATCTCGTACGACGCGGAACGGCCCGGGCGAGCTGCGCAGGGTCCTGCGCCGGGCGCTCAACCACGAGCTGGCGCGCCTGTACGCCGAGCACGGCCTCGACCGCCACGACGTCCTCGAGGTGGTCGTCGTCGGCAACGCCACGATGCGCGACCTCTTCTTCGGACTCGACGTGACGCCCATCGGCCGGCTCGCCGTTCCGGAGCCTGACCGAGACGGCATGGCGCGCCGGCGAAGCGCCGGACAGCAGCGTCGTGCGGCTGGCCCACGAGCTCGGGATCCTGGTCCACCCGCGGGCCCGGATCTGGGGCGCGCCGCTCATCGCCTGCCACGTCGGCGCGGACGCTGCGGCGGACCTTCTGTCGATCGGGCTGCTCGAGGCCGCCGGACAGGCCTCGAGCGGGCCGGCGATGCTCGTCGACGTCGGCACCAACACCGAGGTCGTGGTCACCGACGGCCGGCGCGTCCTGGCCGCGTCGTGCCCGGCCGGGCCCGCCTTCGAGGGCGGCCTCGTGCGCTACGGGATGGCCGGCTCGGAGGGCGCGATCGAGGCCGCCCAGTCTCGACGGCGAGCGCTGGACCGTCCGCACGATCGGCGACGTCGAGCCCGAGGGGATCTGCGGCTCGGGCCTCGTGGACGTCCTCGCCGAGCTGCGCCGCGCCGGGAGGCTCTCCCCGACGGGCGCGTTCGCCGGACGGTTCGCGGAAGGTCACGATCGTCCCCGAGCGCGGCATCACCTTCTCGCGGGCCGACGCCAGCCCACCTGGCGCAAGCGAAGGCGGCCAACGCCGTCGGGATCCGCGTCCTGCTGCGCACGCTGGGCGTCGCGGCGGGCGACCTGGCGGCCCTGCACCTCGCCGGCGGCTTCGCGTCGCACCTCGACGTCGCCCAACGCCCAGGCCATCGGCTTCCTGCCGACCGTCCCGCCGGAGCGCGTCGTCCTCCACGGCAACGCGTCCGTCCGCGGAGCCGCCATGCTGCTCCTGTCGCGTCGCGCCCGGGCCAGGCTGGCCGCGTTCGTCGGCCGCATCGAGCACGTCGAGCTCGAGGCCGAGCCGGACTTCTTCGACCTGTTCGTGGACGGCTTGCGGTTCGAGCCGCTGGCCTCCGAGGAGGAACGCCGCCCATGAGCACCAGCGTCAAGCCACCGCTCCGCACCCGCCTCGTCGACAGCGACGAGTTCGTGACGGTGGTCGAGATCGTGCCGGCCCATGGCCTGGCCCTCGACCCGCCCGGCGCGCCGCAGCCTCGAGGCGGCCCGCGCCCTCGTCGACGACCCGCGGATCGCCGCCGTCTCGATCACGGACAACGCCGGCGGCCACGCCATGGCGAGCCCCGTCCCGATCGCCGAGGAGCTCCTCGGGCTGCGGCCAGGACGTCATCGTCCACGTCGCCTGCCGGGACCGGAGCCGCAACGCCCTGCGCTCGCTGGGCTGGGAGCTCCAGTCGCGCGGCATCCGCAACGTGCTGGCAGTCTCCGGGCGACTACCCGGTGGAGGGGTACGGGCGGGCTCTCGGAGCCCGTCTTCGACGTGGACTCGACGACCCTCCTGGCCTCTATCGCGGCCTCCGCGACGAGCCGCGGTCCGAACGGCGCGCCGGCGCCGGGGCTCTACCTCGGCGCGGCCGTGTCGCCGTTCAAGCGCCTCGAGTCCGAGGTGATCCTGCAGTACCTCAAGCTCGGGCTCAAGGTCCGGGCCGGGGCCGACTTCGTCATCCCGCAGCTGGGCTACGACAGCCGCAAGTGGGACGAGCTGCTGCGCTGGATGCGCCTCGCACGAGATCAGGCTCCCCGTGCTCGCCAACGTCTACGTCCTCACGCGGACGGTGGCACGCCTGTTCAACGCGAACGAGATCCCCGGCTGCGTCGTGTCGAACGACCTGCTGGCGACGATCGAGAAGGCCGCGGCCGGCGCCGACAAGGGGAAGGCATTCTTCCTCGAGCTGGCCGCGAAGCAGGTGGCGATCGCCAGGGGCATGGGGTTCCGGGGCGCATACCTGGCCGGTCACACGCTGCCGGCGACCGACGTCGAGAAGGTCCTGGCGCTGGCGGAATCGCTCGCTCCCGACTGGCAGGCGCTGGCGAAGGAAGTCCAGCATTCGCCGGCGGGCACGTTCTTCGCCTACCGCGGGGACTCCGCGAGCGGCCTCAACACGGACGAGCTCGATCCGCGGTATGCCCGCTCGCTGACCCCAGGCGCCCGCACCCGCGCGCGCCGTCGCGGCTCGTTGGCCTACAAGGCGAACCGGCTCACCCACGACCTGGCGTTCGCGCCGGGCAGCGCCGGCTTCGGGCTGGGAGCCCGCCTCTACGAGGCGGTCGAGAAGTACCGTCTCGAGCGCCCGGCCCACGTGCTCGAGCACGCGATCAAGGTGCCGCTCTTCGACTGTCGCGACTGCGGCGACTGCTCGCTCCCCGACCTGGCCTACCTGTGTCCCGAGAGCCAGTGCCCGAAGGGCGAGCGCAACGGGCCCTGCGGTGGCAGCCACGACGGGATCTGCGAGGTGCAGCCGCGGCCCTGCGTCTGGGTGCGGGCCTACGATCGCCTCAAGCCGTACGGCGAGGAGCTCGACGTTGCTCGACCGGCCGCCCGTCGTCACCGACAACGCCCTCCGGCGCACGAGCGCGTGGGCCAACACGTATCGTGGCCGCGACCACTATGGCCGCGCCGCCGCTGCCACGGCCAGGGCGGCGAGTGACGGGGTCGAGCCAGCGAAGGAGACCCGAGCATGACCGACACCGTCCGGGGCCCGTTCATCGTCATCGGCGAGAACGTCCACGCCACGAGGGTCCTGCTCCGGGGCGGCGCCCGCGTGACGTCCCTGGCGGACGGCAGCCCGGCGCTGCCGTTCACGGACGACGACGGGGCCGAGCGGCTCCTGCCGGTTCCCGCGGCGGCGGTCGAGGGATCGGGCGAGAAGCAGAAGGTCAAGCACGTGAAGGCCGCCGTGCTGGCCGGGCTGGCGGGTGGTGCGGACGCGGAGCTCGGGCGCGGCTACGTCCGCTTCCTCGCCCGCCGCCAGGTCGCCGCCGGCGCCGACTACCTCGACCTCAACGTGGACGAGGCGAGCAACGACCTCGCGACGCGGGTCGCCGCCATGCGCTGGCTGGTGGCCGCGATCGAGGACGCCACGCCTGCCGCCCTCGCCCTCGACTCGTCGGCTCCCGAGGTGATGCGGGCAGGGCTCGCGGCAACCACCCGGTCGGCCGGCGCGCCGCTCCTCAACTCGGCGTCGCTCGAGCGACTCGACGTCCTCGATCTTGCGGCCGCCGAGGGCTGCCCGGTGGTCCTCGGCGCCTCCGGGGAGCACGGGATGCCCGCCTCCGGCCAGGAGCGGGTCGACAACGCGACCCGGATCGTCGAGGCCGCCGCCGCCGCGCGGCGTCGCTCTCGGCCAGATGCTACGTCGACCCTCTCGTGATGCCGGTCGCGGTGGAGCCCTGCGGTGGGCGCCTGGTACCTCGAGGCCGTGCGCGCACTGCGCGCGACGTACGGCCCGGAAATCCACCTGACGGGCGGCCTGTCGAACGTGAGCTTCGGGATGCCGCTGCGCAAGCTGCTCAACGACGTCTTCATCGACCTCGCCTCGGAGGCCGGCGCCGACAGCGGCATCATCGACCCGGTCGCCATCTGACCCGCGCCGGATCTTCGCCCAGGACCGCTCCGGCCGCGCGTATGCTCTGGCCGCCGACCTCCTGGCCGGGCGCGATTCGTTCGGCATGGAGTTCCTGACCGCATACCGCGCCGGTGAGCTGGCCTAGCCTCGCCCGCCCGCCAGCCCCGGCCGCTCGACACCACTCGCCACGATATGAAGGAGCAGACCATGGCAGACCTCGCGGCCCTGACCGCGGCGATCGAGGCGGGCGACCGCGTGACCGCGGTCCGGATCACGACCGAGGCCGTGGCCGAGGAGATGGACCCGCGGAGCGTCCTCGACGTCGATGACCGCGGCGATGGAGATGATCGGCGGCAAGTTCCAGCGCAGCGAGATCTACGTCCCCGAGATGCTCATCGCGGCCCGGGCGATGAAGGAGTCGATGGTCGTCCTCGAGCCGGTCCTGACCGCGCTCGGGAATCCGCCCCGAGCACACCGCGGTCATCGGCACGATCAAGGGCGACCTCCACGACATCGGCAAGAACCTCGTGGCGATGATGTGGAAGGGCGCCAACATCGAGGTCATCGACCTCGGCACGAACGTCTCCCCGGAGCAGTTCGTCGCAGCGGCCCGGGAGCACAACGCCGGCCTCGTCGGCGTCTCCGCCCTGCTCACGACCACGATGGTCGGCATGAAGGACGTCGTGGCCGCGGTCGCGGGCCGAGCTTCCCGGCGTCAAGGTCGTCATCGGCGGCGCGCCGGTCACGGCCGACTACGCGGCCTCGATCGGGGCCGACGGCTACGCCCCCGACGCGGCGACTGCCGTCGAGGTCGCCAGGACCGCCGTGGGGATGGCGAAGGGCTGACGAGCCCGCAGGCGCGAGGGCGGCGGCGGCGCCGCGGGGACGGTCGCGGGTCAGGCCGGCGGCGGCAGCGACCGGATGACCGCCTCGTCGTAGGACATCGCCAGCTGCTCGCCCGGCTGGAGGACGAGGAAGTCCTCGGCGGCCCAGTCGCCGTGGACCAGGCGGCGCACCAGGAGCAGCTCACCGGCCAGCTTCTCGAATGTCCAGCCGCGCCGCGCGGCGTCGTCGCGGGCACGCTGCTCCGCCTCGGCGGCGGCCGTGCCGTCGCCCACGCCCAGGTCCACGAAGGCCGCCCGGTCGTAGTGCGCGCTCCACGCTCCAAGCGCCTCCATCAGGTAGGCGGCGTTGTCCTCGCCGTACTTGGCGACGTACTCCTCGTGCGTGGCCCGGGCCGCCGCGTCCGACACCGCCCCCACACCGCCGAAGGCGCTCCCGTCGTCGCTCCGCTCCAGGTAGTCCTGGACGTACCAGTACGTGCCCGGATGGTCTGCGAACTCGGACGTGTAGCGATCCCGCGACCCGAGGAAGAGGGTGATGCAGTCGTGCGCCCGCGGCACGACGACCGGGAGTGCCGCAGCCGTCAGCCCGGCCGTGGCGCCGCCGCACAGTCCGTATGCCAGGACGATCGCGTCGTACGGCGCGCCGGTCGTGTCGATCTGGTCCTGCAGGATCCGCCGCAGGTTGGGCGGCTCGTCGTGGAGGCCGCGTCGGTTGAGCTGCACATCCACGACATGGGGTGACCGCGCCGCCGCCAGGTAGACCGAGCGGGCGAGGACTTCGCAGGTGAGGGCCAGCAGGCGCATTCGGGCAGCGTAACGGGTGGGCGGCTGGTGCGACGACAACAAGGCGTCGCCGCGTTCCACGCACGGGGTGCGACGCCGAGTGCGCGGTCCACGCAGGAGGATCGCGCGCTCCGGGACCGGGTATCGTTGCGCCACCGTCCGGACGCGATCTGCCGGATCGCGTCGGCCCCGATTCCGACCCGACCGACCCGCAGGAGACCCGCCGTGGCCCTTCCATCGCTCGCCCGCATCCCCGCCCCGCCGGACCCGATCCTCGGCCTCGCCGAGGCCTATCCGCAACGACCCGCGGCCCGGCAAGATCAACCTCTCGTCGGGCGTCTTCGTGGACGAGACGGGGACGACTCCGGTCCTGCCGTCCGTCACCGAGGCCGAGCGGCGCATCCTGGCCAAGGGCGCGACCAAGCTCTACCGGCCGATCGACGGCGACGCCGGCTACCGAGCCGCGGTCCAGGACCTCGTCTTCGGAGACGGGCCACGAGATGGCGGACGACCCACGGGTCGCCGTCAGCCAGACCCCGGGCGGGACCGGCGGCCTCCGGGTGGCGGCCGACTTCCTGCGCCAGGCGGGCGCTGCGGCCACGATCTGGATGAGCGAGCCGACCTGGCCGAACCACCCCCAGCTCTTCCAGCTGGCCGGCTTCCGGATCCGGACCTACCCGTACACGGATCCGTCCGGGCGGCGGATCGACGAGGAGGCGCTCCTCGGCGGCGCTCGGCGATGCGTCGCCCGGCGACGTCGTCCTGCTCCACGGCTCGTGCCACAACCCGACCGGCGTGGACCCCTCGCCCGCCCTCTGGCGCGCGATCGGCGACCTGGTCGAGGAGCGGCGGCTGCTGCCGCTTCGTGGACTTCGCCTACCAGGGCTTCGGGGACGGGATCCGCGAGGACGCCGACTGGATGGACGGGCCTGGTCCGGCCGGGCGGCGAGCTGCTGGTCTCGACCTCCTTCTCCAAGACTTCGCGCTCTACAACGAGCGCGTGGGCGCCCTCGCTGTCGTCGCCCGCTCGGCGAAGGACGCCGCGGCTGCCCAGAGCCACGTCAAGGTCGCGATCCGCTCCAACTACTCGAACCCGCCCTGCCACGGCGCCGACATCGTCACCACGATCCTCGGCGACCCGGACCTGCGGGCCCGGTGGGAGGTGGAGCTGGCCGGCATGCGGTCGCGGATCAAGGACAACCGCGCCCGCGCTCGTCGAGGCGCTGGCCGAGCGCGAGATCCCCGGCGACTGGGCGCCGATCGCGACCCAGCGCGGGATGTTCGCCCTCCTCGGGCTCGGGCTCGAGCAGGTGGCGCGGCTCCGCGACGAGCTCGCCGTCTACGTCGTGGGGAAGGGACGGATCAACGTCGCCGGCTTCACCTCGGCCACATTCGATCCGTTCGCCGACGCCCTCGGTAGCGTGATCGCGGGCTAGGAGGGCCCGAGCGCCAGCCTGGCGAGGTGCCGGAAGACAGCGGCGCGCCCCGACGACCGATGCGACGGCGCGCCCGAGGTCCGAGCGTTGCCCGCCGTCCGACCGCCGGAGCGGGTACAGCCGCGCGCTCGAAGTCCCACGCGTCACCCTGTGACGCGACGCGCCGCAGCACGCCCGGCCCGCGTACCATCGGAGAATGCCGATCGAGCCCGCCGCCCTCTTCCGCGCCGTGGGGCTAACGCCCGATGGCCCCGCGCGTTGGGGCGCCCCTCTCCGCGCGGTGGGCCCGGGCGTCTTCGTCGTCGAGTGGCCGGCGGCAGTCGAGCGCGCGCCCGTGGACATCTCGGCGGTCGGCACGTGGCTCACCCGCGTGCCCACGCTCCTCGTCGACGGTCGAGCGGCCAACGGGCAAGGCCCTGGCGGCCCGGATCGGAGCCTGGTGGCTCCCCTCGGAGACCATCGTCTACGTCGGGTCGGCGAAGTCGCTCGCGAAGCGCATCGACGGCATGGTCCGGACGCCCCTCGGCGACGCGCGGCCCAACCCGGCCGGGCAGTGGTTGAAGGCCCTGCGTGGGTTCGAGGCGGCGCGCATCTGGTGGGCTGGAACCGACGCCGCCGAGGAATACGAGGACGCCCTGCTCGAAGCCTTCGCGGCGGCGGTCCCGGCGGCGGCGGCCGAGTCCCTGCCCGACGCGACCCTCGTTCTTCCCTTCGCCAACCGGCGGCGGCCCGGGGGCCGCACGCGGGCCGACGGCGTCACCGGTTCGACGGCCGAGCCCGCGGCGCACGAGGAACAGGCTCCCACGCCGGTGGCATCCGGGCGCCGCCGTCCGACGGAATACTCCGAGTCCGACCTCGCGCGCCTCAACGACCTGCTGCAGCGCCTCGCCTGCGGAGAGCCGAGCCTCCAGGTCACGCCGTCGCAGGCGAACGCCGAGGGTGCCGTCCGCAGGTTGCTTGGCGAAGACCCGGCGCGGCCGCCGAGCGCCCTCGGGCAGCTCCTCCGGGCGGGAAAGATCGAGGGCGCCCACCAGGACCTCGACGGACGCTGGTCGATCCGCTGCGCGCGCCGCGGGAGCTGACAGGCCGGTCGCCCAGGGTGGCGGGGCATCGCTGGACCCGGCTGGGTGCTCCGGGACGGCCGGTAGGTCGCCTGGCGTTTGGAGTTCCTGTGGGCACGTCGGGAATCGCGATCCCGGGGCGGCGCGAGCCGGGCCCCGGGATCCTTCTGCGCGGCAGGCTAGACGCCGAGCAGCTTGGCCTTCGCGGCCGCGAACTCCTCGTCGCTCAGGATGCCCTGGGTGTGCAAGTCACCTAGCTGCTTGAGCTGCTCCATGTCGATCGCGGGCGGGGCGGCTTCGGGAGCCGGCGGCGGCGCCGCGTAGACGACCTGCGGCTCCTGGTCGGCCGGGGCGGCAGCCTGCTGCTCCGCGGCCTGGTTCGCGTACTTCTGCTGCTGGTGATGGCTCACCGCTCCAGCGGTCCCTGCCACGACGGCGGTTGTTGCTGCCATGCGGACAAGTCCGCCGCGTCGACGCATCATGGTGATGATCTCCTTGTGTTCGCTGACTGGGTTTCGTGTGTCAGGCCTAGGCCGTGAGGGCTTGCTCGACGACCGCGGCCGGGATGCGCTCGCTGAAGACAAGCTCGCCGTCGGCGTCGCGCATCGCCTGCGTGATCTCGGCGGCCCAGGTGTTCTCGAACAGGAGCAGCAGGGCGCTCGAGTTGGGCTCGAGCGCCTCGGCGGCGAGGTCGACGTCCTCCGGCCCGATCGCGCCGCGGACCTCGACCACCGAGATGACGTCCGCCACGCCGTCGCCGTCGACATCCTTGAGCTCGAGGACCGTGAGATCACCCTTCTCGTCCTTGATGGCGAACAGGGCGTCGATGACCCTGATCGTGCCCTTCTCCATAAGGGCCGCGAGGGCCGGGGCGATCTCGCCCCTGAACTTGTTGCCCGGGAACTTGACGACGATGAGATCGCAGGGTCCGACGGCCACGAGGGCAACCTCCTGAGTGTCTGGGACACGCCGCGGCTTGGCGGCGATGGTGCGCCCCGCTAGCCTAGCCGCCTTCGGTCGGCGTGTCATCGCGGCGTCGCTGGGGTCGAGGGCGCCTGCCCGAATGGGCTGCGCTCGTGGGACCGGTGTCGGGCCGCTCTAGCCGGCCTTGCCCGAACCAGGCGCCGGCTGCCCTCCCGGCGCGGGCTGCACCCCGCCGGACGCCGGCGCCACGCGGAAGGTCCCGCTGATCTGGTTCTGGCTCGCCTGCGTCACCGCGAGCCGCAGCGACCAGGTCGTCCCGTCGCCCGTCGAGCAGGTCGCGTCGATCGTGGTGTTGCCGATGCTGCCGACAGTCCCCTGGCAGACCTGGGAAGTGCCGGTGTTCATCACGACCTGGCCGGCCGTGCCGCCGTTACCCGTGCTCGTCAGCTGGAACAGGAATGCGGCGGAGCCGTCGTCGGTCTGGCCCTGCACCTGGACGGCCGCGCCGCGGCGGCCGATCGAGCCGTTGAACGGCAGCGACGTGGACACTGGCACGCCCAGACCGACCGGAGCGGTGGTCGCGGCCGGGGCAGCGCTGGCGGCGGGGCCAGGGGAGGTGGCCGCGGCCGTCGTGCTCGCACCCCCGGCCCGGGCGCTCCAGCCGGGCCGGAGTGGCCCGACGAACGCGAAGCCGATCACGCCGGTCGCGATGACCATCGCCAGCGCGGCAGCGAGCGGACGCTTCGGCTTGGGCGCCTCGGGGAAGAGCCGTAGCGCGAGAAGGAAGCCGACCAGCGCCAGGCTCCCGAAGTAGAGGCCGAGTGCCCATGGCGTGCGGGTGTCGCTCCCGCTCGCCACGCCGTGGACGAGGGCCAGGACGAAGGCCAGGAACGCGAACGCGTGGAAGCGGCGCCACCACGCGTACCCGATCCGGCCGCGCACCCGCTCGGAGAGGTAGACGGCGAGGGCGAGGTAGCCGGCGATGATCCCCATCGAGACCCAGATCGGCCGGTACGAGCCGAGGAACGGCACGAGGACCGCCGTCACGCCCATCTTGATGAAGGGGTCGATCGCGACGGCGGCGCCGTGGACGACCACGAAGACGAGCGCCAGCAGCGTCACGAAGCGGTGGACCTCGTTGGTCACGAACCGCGTCCAGCGCGTCGAGCGCCAGCCCAGGCTCAGGGCGAGGCCGATCGCGACGGAGGCGGTCAGGAGCGCGTAGGCGACGAGACCGCCAGTTCGGGCGACATCCCAGGTGAGAGAGCCGACGTTCACGCGAGACCTCGGGGTGGGAGTGAGATGAGTGCGAGGGGCGCCGACGGCGCGTCGGCGGAGGCGCCGGCCCATGGGCCGACGAGGATCTCCCCGCCGTCACGGCGAATGAGCAGGGCGGAGATGCCGACCCCGAGCAGGAAGCGCGCCCCGGCGTCGCGACCGAGGACGAATGCCACCTTCGCGGCCACCTCGGCCTGGGCGCACGTCGCGGCCGCCGCCGTCACCGACCACAGGTCGTTGGCGGCGGGCAGTCCCGTTCGAGGATCGAGGAGGTGATGCTGCTCGACTCCGCCGCGCCGCCAGGCGCGGCGAGAGACGCCGGAGGTCGCCAGGGCGCCCGACACGATCGCGACCTCGCGGACCCCCGTCAGGACCTCCACCCCGACCAGCCAGGCGGGCACGCCACGCGGCAGCCCGATCGCGGCGAGATCGCCGCCGGCCTCGACCAGGCCCGCGCGGACTCCTCGTTCGGCGAGGACCGCGACGGAGGCGTCGACGGCCATCCCCTTGGCGATGCCCCCGAGGTCGAGGGTTGCCCCGGCGGGGAGTCGGATCGTGCGAGCGGCGCGATCGACTTCGATCTCGCGCCAGGCTCCTCCGGGGATGGCCGGCCCGAGCGGGGGCCCGTCGCGTTCGACCGCGTCGAAGGTCCGGTCGTAGCCGACGGCGCGCATGGACTGCTCGAGCGCCGGATCGAAGACGCCATCGGTCGCTCGCGCCGCCTGGAGTGCCTCCTCGACGACAGCCCGCAGGAGCGCGGAGGCGCGAAATGGCTGGCCGCCGGCCGCGTTGAGGCGGGACAGCTCGCTCTCCGGCCGGAAGCGGGAGAGCGTCGCTTCCCAGGTCGCGAAGAGGCCCTCGACCAGCACGCCGGCTGTCCGGTCGCCATCCGGCACGACGACGGTCACGGTGGTGCCCATGGCCTTGAACTCCCGGCGGGTGAAGCCGGGCGGAGTGTGGAACGCCGGCACGCTGGTCGGCGCCTCGACCGCGAGAGTCGGCCGCGGGGCGCCCGCGGGAGTCCGCGCCGGGGCGCCGGTCGGCGCCGGGGCGCCAGCCCGCGCCGGGGCGCTCGCGAGAGTCGGCCCCGGGCGATCGGTGCCGGGCCGGAGGTGGTCCATGGTCACCTTTAGGAGGTGCCTCCGCGGACGATGGGGGCCTGCTGGACGCTGCCACCGCCGCCGCCGTTGCCGAGGATCGGCTGCGGCTGGCTCGCGGGCGCGCCGAAGAAGTCGGAGGAGGGCGCCACCGCCCGGTGCGGGGCCGACGCCGCGTTCGTCCCCGGGTTGGCCCCTGCGTTCGTCCCGGGCTGAGCCGGCGCCGGCTGGGTCGACGCGGCGTTCGTCACGCCGACGACGTTCAGCGAGACGAGGCCCCAGCCCAGCCCGAACGCCGCCACGGCGAAAGCGAGCGACGAGCGCTTGACGCGCTCTGCGAAGCGGTGATGGTCCTCCCGCGAGCGGGAAGGCGGCGCCGCGGGTCTGCCCGAACGCCGTTCATAGGTCGTGGTCATGCCCGGAGTCTGGCCGGCGAGTCTTGGAGCATCATTGGAGGATGTACCGCGCCGCGAGCCACCGATGACCTCACCCCGGGCGCCGGGCCGCGGGCACGGTCGCCGACCGACCGTCCTCGTGGTCGAGGATCAGCCCGCGCTCGCCCGGCTCATCGCCAAGGTCCTCGACGAGGAGGGATTCCGGGTGACCGTGGCCCATGACGGTCCTGCGGGTCGCGACGCCGCGTTCGCAACCCGGCCGGACGCCGTGATCCTCGACGTGGGCCTGCCGGGCCTCGACGGGCTGGCCGTGTGTCGGGCCATCCGGGCACGGGGGCTGCGGATGCCGATCCTCATGCTCACCGCCCGCGACGCCGTGCCCGACCGGGTCGCGGGCCTGGAGTCCGGCGCCGACGACTACATCGTGAAGCCCTTCGCGTTCGAGGAGCTCCTGGCCCGCCTCCGCGTCCACCTCCGACGCACCGGCGTCTCCACCGGCTTGCTCCACGTCGCCGACCTCGCCGTCGATCCCGAGGCGCGCACCGCGACCCGCGGCGGACGGCTCGTCGAGCTCTCGGCCCAGGAGTTCACCCTGCTCGAGCTGCTGGCCCGCCATGTCGGCCAGGTCCTCACCCGCGACCGGATCCTCGAGCACGTCTGGGGCTACGATGCCGAGCCGAGCTCGAACGTCGTCGATCTCTACATCCATTACCTGCGCCGCAAGGTGGACCACGGCTTCGAGACGCCGCTGATCCACACCGTTCGCGGCGTGGGCTACGTCCTGCGAGCCTGAGGCCCCACCAGTGTTCGACCGCGTGCGTCGCCGCCTCGTGATCGCGAACGTCCTCGTGATCGCCGGGATCCTCGTCGTGCTGGGGATCGGCATCGTGGCGGCCATGGACCACTTCCTGGTCGATCAGCGTGCCGAGACGCTGCGCACCGTCGCCCGCGAGGTCGTCGAGCGAGTGCGCGTGGACCCGGCCGACGTGGCCCTGCCGCCGGACGGGACGTTCGCCGGCATGTTCGCGGCCGGCTGGTCGTCGGGCGGCCAGCTGGTGGTGAACCCGGCCTCGATCCCGGCCGACAGCCTGCGCTCGGCGGCCGAGGCCGCCACACCCGGGGGTGCGCAGGCCGTGGTGCGGCTGCCATCGGGGATGCAGATCCTCGTCGTCTCGTTCCTCGCGACGCCGGGCGGCGTCCTGCAGGTCGGCCAGGATCTCGCCCCGGTCCGCGAGCTCGAGCAGCAGGTCACGCTGCTGTTGATCGCGGCCGGCACGATCGGTCTCCTCCTGGCGGTCATCGCCGGATGGGTCCTGGCCGACCGCGCGATGCGCCCGATCCGGCTGGCCTTCGATCGGCAGCGCGCCTTCGCGGCTGACGCCTCGCACGAGCTCCGGACGCCCCTCGCCGTGGTCGACGCCGGCCTGCAGCTGCTGGCCCGCCACCCCGAAGAGCAGGTTGGCGAGCACACCGAAACCCTCGCCGCGATGCGGGCGGAGACGGGGCGCATGAACCGGCTCGTGGGTAGCCTGCTGACGCTCGCCCGTGCCGACTCCGGGGCGGCGACCATCGCACCGGTCACGACCGACCTCGACGAGCTGGTCCGCGGCGCCGTCGCCGGGTACACGCCCCTGGCTGTCGAACGCGGCGCAACCGTCGAGCTCGTCGAGGCGTCGGCCGGCATGGCCCGGGTGGATCCGGACCGGGTTGCGGAGCTGCTCGGAATCCTGGTCGACAACGCCCTTCGCCACGGAGGGCCGGGCGTTCACGTGCGGATGGCGGCCCGGAGGGCATCGGGGATCGAGCTCGTCGTGGCCGACGACGGGGTCGGGATCCCGGAGCCCGAGCGCGCCCTCGTGCTGGAGCGGTTCGTCCGTGGCGATCCGGCCCGATCGGGAGATGGGTCCGGGCTCGGGCTTTCCATCGCGGCCTGGATCGCGGGTGCCCACGGAGGCCGCCTCGTCCTGGAGGACAACCGGCCCGGGCTCCGCGTGCGTGTCGCCCTGCCCGGCTGACGACCGGGCCATCCCGCGGCGGCGAAGGTCGCACCCCGCGTGTCGCGACGCGCGATCGGGCGATCAGTGCAGCCAGGCCCGACCGGCGGAGCGGACCGCCGTCAGCTCGCGCGGGCGTGGGCGGGCCAGCCCGCGAGGTACCCGCCGAACGCGGTGACCCAGATCACGATCGGATAGGCGACCCAGCGCTCGATGCCCCCGATGCCGAGGGGCGTCAGAGGATTGGCATCGCCGAGCAGGACGTACGAGCCCAGCGTGGCCAGCGCGATGAGGCCGAGGATCACCGACAGGTAGCGGAACGGCGGCTCGGTGATCCGCGCCGTGACGACGGCGGCGATGCCGCCGCCGACGAAGGTGACCAGCGCACACACGGCGTGGATCCCGCCCGTGTTGCCCGGGAAGACGCCGACGCCGAGCGCACCAGCTCCGACGACGGCGACCGCCACGGAGGCCGACCGGCGGCCGAGGCCGGCATGGAGGGTCGCGGCGCCGGCCAGCACCAGCAGCCCGCTCGTCATCATCGCGAGGTCGAAGATCGTCGCCGACGGTTGGAGGACCAGCGCGGCTGGCGGCTCAGTGCCGCCGAGGTCGCTGATCTGGTTGCCACCCGTGGTGTACGTGCCCGGGTAGAGCGCCTCGGCGGAGATGATCCCCATCAGGATCACCGCGCCTGCGATGAGCAGCATGGCGCCCGAGAGTCGGACGAAACGGGTCGTGGTCAACGCTTCCCCTAGCGGGCGACCGGGCTTCCGCGGCCCGGCCCGCGGAGAGGGTGGAGCGAGCCGGGGGAGCCCCGACAGGGCCGCCGGACCCGAGATGCCGGACGGACGGCCCGTGGACGGCTCTCGACACAGCCGCGTACGGCGCCCCGCGCCCGCGGCCCAGCGCCGGGCGGTGTCTTCCAGTCGCTGCCGCTGGTACCCTGCGGCGATGATCCGGATCGAGGACGCCGTCGAAGTGGGCACAACTGCCGAGAGTGCCTTCTCCTTCGTCACGCGAGTTCGCGACTACCCGGCATGGCTGCCCGGCGTGCGCCTCGCGGAGCCGCTCGATCCCGAAGCGAGCGACGGCGGTGCGCCGCGCACCGGCTCGCGCTTCCGCCTCGTCTCCGAGGGCCCTGGCGGGATCCGGATCACGTCGGAGGGGCAGGTGGCCGCGGTCGATGCCCCGCGCTCGATCACGGTTACGGCGACGTCAGGCTACTTCGCGCTCAGGGCAACCTGCGAGGTGACTCCCGTCGGCGTTGACCGGTGCCGGATCGCGGTCCACGCTGAGGTCGAGCCCCGGGGCCTCGCCGTGCTGGCGGCCGGCCGGATCGAACGGGAGCTGCGCGCCGGCGTCCCCGAGACGTTGCGCCGGTTGCGGGAGGCTGTCGAGGCCAATTCGGCGGGCTGAAGGGGTTTGCGCGTCCCGTCGTCGGCAACGCATCCCCGCCGCGCACCCCGTCTGGCGATCCCGGCTATGCTCTGGATCATGATGACCCGCGAACGCCGCCTCCCCGGCGACGCCTGCTGCTCCTGTCCCCGGCGAGTGCCGGCGCGGGGCACGGTCGCGGTCGCTCGCTGACCCACCGGACCCTCCGCCCCGGCCTCGCGGCTCCCACCCCGCGCCGCGCCGCTCGTGCGCCGTGCGCCTTGTCCCGCGTCATGTCCGCGTCCCGGAGGCAACCGTGTCCATCCTCGTCCCGCCCGCCCGCCAGATCGACCCCCGCGGCCAGCGTTTCGGCGCCGGCGTTTCGGCGGTCGTCCTCGTCGCCGCATTCCTGCTCTCACTCCCCTGGCTGGCAATCCTGCTGGGGCTGAACCTGGCGGTCTCCGCCGGGTTTGGAACCCGCTGGTTCCTTCCCGGCCGGGCCTGGCCGCCTGTCCGGCGGGTCCTCCGCCTCGGCCCGCCGCGCGAGCTCGAGCACGAGTACCCGCCTCGCTTCGCCCAGGCGCTGGGCGCCACCGTCCTCGCCCTCGGTGGCCTCGCCTTCTCGATCGGCGCGACGCCGGTCGGCTGGCTCCTCGTGGGCGCGGTGGCGACCCTCCAGGCCCTGCTCGCGGCGACCGGCGTCTGCGTCGGCTGCCGCCTCTACGTCCTGCGCTGGTGGGTCCCCTCGCTCTTCGCCCGGCTCTTCCGGCGCGCCGATCAGCTCGCCGGCTTCGTCGCCCCGCAGCCGATCCGCTACCACGACCGCTAGGTCAAAGGAGACCGATGGCCATCGACGTCGACCACGAGCGCGACCACGCCTTCGCGGCCGCACTCACCGGGGGCCGTGCCGAGCACGGCCGCATCTACCCTCTCAAGCGCGACGTGGCCGCCTTCACCGACGGCCTGCTCGGGATCCTGTTCGCGCAGCTGTCGGACGACGCGACCGCGACGCCCGACGACATTGCCGCCCGCCTCGTCCTCGCCCGCCGCGATCTCGGTCGGCTTGTCGAGCCGCTCACCGACGCGGCGACCTCCGAGCGAGTGGTTGCGGCGCTCTCGGATGCGCTCCCCGACGTGCACGCCCGCCTCCTCGAGGACGGCGAGGCGATCCTGGCCGGCGATCCGGCGGCCGAGTCGATCGACGAGGTCGTCGCCGCCTATCCAGGCTTCCTCGCGATCGCGATCCACCGGATCGCTCACGTGCTGTACGTCCTCGAGGTGCCGATCCTGCCGCGTCTCCTGGCCGAGGTCGCCCACACGCGGACCGGCATCGACATCCATCCCGGCGCCACGATCGGGCGGGGCTTCTGCATCGACCACGGCACCGGCATCGTCGTCGGCGAGACGGCGACCATCGGCGACGGCGTCAAGCTCTACCAGGGGGTGACGCTCGGGGCGCTCTCGGTCGTCAAGAGCCTGGCCGGGCCAGAAGCGTCATCCCACCATCGGCGACCGGGTCGTCATCTACGCCAACGCCACCGTCCTCGGCGGCGACACCGTCATCGGCGCGGACAGCATCGTCGGCGGCAACGTCTTCCTCACCAGCAGCGTGCCGCCCGACTCCCTCGTGTACCAGACGAGCCAGGTTCGGATCCGGCGCACGCGCGACGGGTTCGAGGACGCCGACTTCGTCATCTGATCATGGGCGGCAGTCCGCCGCCCGACAACCCGCTGGGTCGCCCGCGGCCCCGCCACCTGCGAAAGGAACGCGACCATGAAGGCCGACAGCATTCTCGCGACCATCGGCGACACGCCCCACGTCCGTGTCAACCGGCTCTTCGACCCGCGGGTCGAGGTCTGGTTCAAGCAGGAGCGGGCCAACCCCGGCGGCAGCATCAAGGACCGGATCGCGCTGGCGATGATCGAGGATGCAGAGGAACGGGGGGTCCTCGGACCGGGCTCGGTGGTGATCGAGCCGACATCCGGCAACACCGGCATCGGCCTGGCCCTGGTCTGCGCCGTCAAGGGCTACCGCCTGATCCTGACGATGCCGGAGTCGATGTCGATCGAGCGGCGCAAGCTGATGACCGGCTACGGCGCCGAGCTCGAGCTGACGCCCCGCGAGCTGGGCATGAAGGGCTCGATCGCGCGCGCCAACGAGCTCGCGGCGGAGATCGCCGGCTCGTTCATCCCGATGCAGTTCGAGAACCCGGCGAACCCGGCCGTCCACCGGCGCACGACAGCGGAGGAGATCTTCCGCGACTTCCCGGACGGCCTCGACTACGTGGTCACCGGCGTTGGCACGGGCGGCCACATCACCGGCATCGCCGAAGTCCTCAAGCCGCGCTGGCCGAGTCTGAAGGTGTACGCGGTCGAGCCGACCCTGTCGCCGGTCCTCTCGGGCGGCACCCACTCCCCCCACCCGATCCAGGGGATCGGTGCCGGCTTCGTGCCGGCCGTCATGCGGACCGAGCTCCTGGACGGCATCCTGCAGGTCGCGCCCGAGGACGCGATGACCTACGCGCGGCGCGCGGCGCACGAGGAAGGGGTGCTCGTCGGCGTCTCGTCCGGCGCCTCGCTGGCGGCCGTGGCGCAGCTGCTGCCATCGGTGGCCGACGGGTCGCGGATCCTGACCTTCACCTACGACACGGGCGAACGCTACCTCTCCATCGACGCCCTCTGGGGGTAGTGCCCGGGGCGCCGTCGGCCGCCACACTGCGTGCGCGTTGCCCGGCGACCACCGGGGCGCGGCGCGAGGTCGGCCGGCGGGGGCGCGTCGCCGGGGACCACCGCCGCGCGGGCGCGGGGTCGGGCTGCCGACCAGCCTCCGGGTCGCCTCGCGCGCGCCGGGCGGCGCGCGGGCTCAAGACAGCGAGGAGCGCGACTGCGGGCGATCCCAGCGGTGCTCGCGGAGGGCCGCCAGCAGGTCCGCGGGAAGCGGGCCCGCCTCGGCCGCCGCGAGGTTGGCCGCGAGGTGCTCTGGCTTCCGGGTGCCCGGGATCACGGTCGTGACATCCGGGCTCGACAGGATGAAGCGCAGCGCGAGCTGGGCCATCGTCTGGTCCGCGGGCACGAGCGGTCGAAGCTCCTCCACCCGCGCGAGCGTGACGGCCAGGTTAGCCGGGCCGAAATACGTGTTGCGCCAGTCACCTTCGGGCCACCTGCTGTCGGGCCTGAGCGATCCGGTGAGGCTCCCCTCGTCGAGCGGGACGCGGGCGATGACCGCGACGCCGAGCTCGCGGCAGAACGGGAAGAGCGCATCCTCCGGGGCCTGGTCGAAGATGTTGTAGACGACCTGGACTGAATCGATGAGGCCCGTCCGGAGGGTGGCCAGCACATTCTCCGGCTCGCGGCGGTTGACGCTGATCCCGACGTGCCGGGCAAGGCCCTCCCGCCTGAGGTCGGCCACGGTCCGCTTCCAGCCCGGGTCGTCTGCCCAGGCATCCTGCCAGACGTGGAACTGCACGAGGTCGAGCGCTTCGACCTGCATCTGGCGCAGCATCCCCTCCACGGACGCCCGCACATGCCTCGGCGGGAAGACGTCCCGGATCCGGTCGCCGGGGCGCGCCGGCCACTGGCGGTTCTTGGGCGGGACCTTGGAGGCGACGAACAGCTCGCGGCCCGGGTTGGCGCGGACCAGCTCGCCCAACAGGCGGTCGGTGTGGCCGTAGCCGTAGACCTGGGCCGAGTCGAAGAAGGTGACACCGGCGTCGACCGCAGCCTGGAGGACGGCCACCGATTGCCGGTCGTCGGCGCCCGTCCAGCCCCCGATGCCCCCACCCATCCCCCACATGCCGACACCAAGCTCGCCGACCGCGCGACCCGTGCGCCCGAAGGCCCGCATGGCCGTCATGCGGGCAGTGTCCCGTGCGGTGTGCCTCGCTCGGGGGCCGCGCTCGATTCGGGGCCCGGCCGCGGGACGGTGGTGTCGATCATCGCCAGCTGAGGACGATCGCGCCGACACCCGTCGCCAGCGGACCGCAGATCCGCGTGAAGATTGCGGCATCGAGATCGACGAGCTTGCCCGATGATGCCAGGGGCCCGTTGCCGCTCGAGACGCCAGACCAGCAGCCCAGGTCGCCGCAGACCTTGATCGCGGTGCCGACCGGCAGCCGGGTGATGACTTTCCCTCCCACGTACCCCCAGGCGGCCAGGCCGGATGCCTGGTTGGTGTAGACGATCGCCGGCGTGGGCTTCGGAGTCGGCTTCGGGGTTGGCCGGGGCGTCGGTCGGGGGGTTGGGCGCGGCGTGGGCCGGGGCGTGGGCTTCGGAGTCGGCCGGGGCGTGGGCCGAGGGGTTGGCCGAGGGGTCGGGCGCGGCGTGGGTCGGGGAGTTGGAGCCGGCGAGATCTGCCCCGCCGCGGATCCGAGTGTGCCCCCGGGCGGGATGGCCGCCTGCGGGCCGACCGCCGGCACCGGCGACGCGGCCTCGGCGGGCGAAGATGCCGTGGGCGCCGGCTGGCCGGAGGCAAACGCGGCCACGGCCGCTGCGACGGCCGGCGAGGATGCCGGGGGGGCCGGCTGCCCGGGGCCCCCGGCCCCGGCGGCGAGGCCGCCGATCACGAGCGCGACAAGAACGAAATGCCAGGGCTGGGCCGCCCGGATCAGGGTCTGCCGACGGTCGAGGCGGCGGGCGTGTGGGATCCGGGCACCCGGTGAGGCGGCCGCCGACCTGGGGCGAAGGGAGTGCTGTCCGACCGCCGAAGGATCCGTCACGGACCTAGCGCCGGCAGGAGTGGGTGCGGCGATCGAGTGCCCTCCGTTTGCGTGGGCCTATGGCGGGAGCGGCGACGTCGGGCGTCCGCGCTGGGTGTCGCGGTCGGGAGCCCGACCGTCGGGGCGCCATTCTCTCGCGCCGTGGCAAGCACGACAAGGCCGACCAGGAGACCCGCCGCGCTGCACCGACACGGGGACCCCCGGCAAGGCGGGCAGCCGGCGGCATGCTCCGCCTGCCTCGTCTTCGGACACCGCGTCCTGGGAGCCTGGCGGGCCGTGACACCGCCGTCGGCAGAGGCCACCGACGAAGGCGCCGCACGCCGCCGCGCGTCGTCCTAGAATCACCCGCGTCCAGGAGTCACGTCAGGAAGCCGTGGGAGGTGTCGGTCATGTCCCTGCGCCGACGCGTCGAGCAGGCGCGGGCCGATGCCGGCACGCTCGGCACTCCCACGCCGGGCGCTCCCGCAGGCGGGATGCCGCCGATCCCCCCTCGATCGGGCGCGCCTGCCCCGCCTGTCGCCGGGGCGCCACCCGCGGCGGCCCCGCCCGCGGCCCCTTCACGGCCGATGGCCGCACCCATGACCCCCGCCCGGCTGGCCCACACGGCAGCCCGCGAGGAGTTCCTGCAGACGATCCGGTGGCGACTGCAGGCAGAGGTGAGCAACTCCACCAGCTCGCTCTTCGAGGCAACCTCGTCGGCGGACGTGCGGAGCCGGGTGGAGGGGCTCGTCGACCGGGTGATCCGCGTGAACGGGTTCGCCGTCACCGGCGAGGAGCGCCTCCGCCTGATCGAGGAGATGAGCGGCGAGATCGGGGGGCTCGGCCCGCTGGAGCCGCTCCTCGCGGACGGGACCATCACCGAGATCATGGTCAACGGGCCGGACCAGATCTACATCGAGCGCCGCGGCAAGATCGAGCGCGTCAATCGCGCCTTCCTCAACGACGAACACGTGCTCCGGATCATCGACCGCATCGTGACCCCGCTGGGCCGGCGCATCGACATGACAAGCCCGCGCGTCGACGCCCGGCTGCCGGATGGCTCGCGCGTCAACGCGATCATCCCGCCCCTCTCGCTCGTCGGCCCGGTCATCACCATCCGCAAGTTCTCGACCACGCCGTACACCGTGAGCGACCTCGTCTCGTTCGGCACGGCCACGGCCGAGATGTTCGACTTCCTGCGCGCCTGCGTGGAGGCGAAGCTCAACCTCTTCGTGTCGGGAGGCACCGGCTCCGGCAAGACCACGACCCTCAACGTCATCTCGTCGTTCATCCCCGAGGAAGAGCGGATCATCACCATCGAGGACGCGGCGGAGCTGCAGCTCAACCAGCAGCATGTCGTGACCCTCGAGGCCCGCCCGCCCAACCTGGAAGGCCACGGCGAGATCACGATCCGCGACCTCCTGCGCAACGCCCTCCACATGCGGCCGGACCGGATCATCGTCGGCGAGTGCCGTTCCGGTGAGGCGCTCGATATGATCCAGGCGATGACTGTTGGCCAGGAGGGATCGCTTTCGACCGGCCACGCAAACAGCCCGCCCGACATGTTGCGCCGCCTGGAGACGATGGTGCTGATGGCGGGTGTGGACCTCCCGCTGCGCTCGATCCGCGAACAGATCGCGTCCGCAGTCGACGTCATCGTCCACACGGCCCGGCTCAAGGATGGCTCGCGCAAGGTCGTCAACATCACCGAGGTCTACGGGATCGAGGACGACGAGATCCTGCTCCAGGACATCTTCGAGTACCAGCAGACCGGGTTCGTGGAGGGAAAGATCGAGGGCTTCCTCAAGCCGACCGGCACGCGGCCGACCTTCATGCCCAGGTTCGCCCAGCGCGGGATCGAGCTGCCGCCGGGCGACTTCGGCATCCCGGAGGAAGACCCCGAGCATCCGACCCCGGCCGGCAAGGGTCGCTGGATCATCGGCGAGGCGCCCCCGCCCCCCGACGCCGGGCGCCTGGTGTCCGGGCTCGGCCGCGCCGTCAAGGCCGGCGGGATGGTCTATGTCGCCTCGATGGGGCCCGTCGATCCCGAGACCGGGAGGGTGGTCCGTGGCGGGATCAAGGAGCACGCCCGCCAATGCCTCCTCAACCTCAAGGCGAAGCTCGATTCGGAGGGCAGCTCACTCGAGAAGGTCGTGTGGGCCAACTGGGCGCTTCGTGAGCCATCCGACTTCGAGACCTTCAACGAGGAGTGGGCGCGCTGGTTCCCGGGCGACACGCCCGTGGGCCAGGGCACCCTCATGCCGTCGCTCCAGCGGCGGGCGGGCTTCCGGATCTCGATCGGGGTGATCGCCGAAGCATAGGCGTCACGCCGGCGTGACCGTCGACCCGCGGCTGTGGCGTCGGGCCCGCGTGGCCCGGCTGGGCCGTCAGGCCTCCTTGGGCAGCTGGCCGAAGAGCCCGAGGAGACTGCGCATGAAGCGATGGCCGCCGTCCGATGTGGGCCCGTACATCAGCGGGCAGGCACCGGCGATCGAGACGATGCCACTCTCCCTGCAGAGCTCATGGGCATCCCTCGAGACGCTCCCGCCGCCGAAGGAGCGGTGCATCCAGACACGGGTGATCCCGAGCGCCTTGCACTCCTCGACGACGGAAGGGGCGACCTCCGGCCGGGTGGCGATCACGACCGCGTCCACGCCGCCCGGGATCGCCGCGAGGCTTCGGAAGCAGCGGTCGCCCTCGACGCTGTCGGCGTTCGGGTTGACCGCGAAGACGTCGTAGCCTCGCTCCTTGAAGCGCTTGTAGATGCCGTTGCCGGTGTGCATCCCCTTCGGATCGCGCGAGACACCGGCGACGGCGATCCGTTTCTGAGCTAGGAAGTCGTCGATCGCCGCTTCGGCCGTGGGCATTGCCTGTACCTCCCTCGCCAGTGGACCGGCCGGCACCTCGGGCACGGACCCGCAGCCCGGGTGAGTGCTCGGCCCGGACGAGCGTACGCCCCCGACGGGGCCCGACGGCCAGTGCCGTTTCGACCGCGCTGGCACGTCGCATGGACCCTGGCCGGGCCGGCCTCGACGCCGGCGGGTCGGGGAGTGATCGAGGTCGTGGCGCGCGCAGTGGACGGCATGGACGGCCGGGGCCAGGCGAGGGGTTCCGGCCAGACAGAGGCGGTCACACCGAGCGTGCGACCACCCCTGTCGGTGGTCCTAGCGCGTGACCGTCAGGGTCACGTTGGAGGTGTGGCTCAGGCTCCCGCTGACCGCCTTGATCGTGAGCGTGTACGTCCGGCGGGAGGTCGTCGACAGTGTCGCCACCGTCAGCGTCGAGGTGGTCAGGGCCGTGTTGTTGGGCGTAAACGTCACGGTCGAGCCGGACGGCTGGCCGGTGAGGCTGAGGGTGAGCGCGCCGTTGAAGCCACCCGAGGGCGTGATCGTCACGGTATAGGTCGCGGTGGACCCGCGCCTGATCGATCGCGAGCTGGGCGTCACCGAGAGGGAAAAGCCCGGGAGCACGGCCGTGACGGTCACGCTCGCCGTGCCGGTCACGCTGCCGCTCGCCGCGGTCACCGTGAAGGGCCCGCCGGCGGTCGATCCAGCGCTGAAAAGGCCGGAGGTGCTCATGCTGCCGCCGCCGCTCACCGACCAGCTGAACGCCGGCTGCGGGCTCATCGGCTGGCCGGACTGGTCCTTGCCGGTCGCCGTGAACTGTTGCGTCCCGCTCGTCTGCACCGATGCGCTCGAGGGCGAGACCGAGATCGTGGTCAGGACCGGCGGGGCGCTCGCCATGGCGATGCTTCCACGCCCGGTCGGACCGTCCCATCCGACCCCCGCCGCGCACAGCACGGACGGACTGCACGTCCCGTTCGAGCCGGAGGTGACGTCGTAGTAGGGCGTACCGGCCGCCCACGCGTACTGGCCCGCGAGAGTCGACGCGTTGTAGCCACCCTGCATCGCGTAGAGGGCCGCGACGAGCGGGGACGAAAGGCTCGTGCCGCCGAAGACCCAGTACCCCGTCACCCCGGTGTAGGTCGTGTAGATCGCGAGCCCGGAGTTCGGGTCGGCATCCGCCGAGAGGTCGGAGACCGCCTTCTTGCCCGCGCACGGGTTGCCCGGGATGCTCTGCCACGTGGGCGCGGCGTTGTAGAGCGAACATCCGCTGCCAGTCCCCGACCACGTGACCTCCGAGGTCCGCTTGCCGGTGGTCCCCGACACGGAGAGCGTCGTGCCCCCGACGCCGATGACGTTCGTCGCCGACGCCGGGAAGAGGACCCCGTAGCCTCCGTCACCCGCCGAGGCAGTGACCGCGATGCCCTTCTTGGCTGCGCTGTCGTAGGCCGGGATGAGGCTCCCCGGGTAGTCGCCCGAGATTCCATAGCTGTTCGAGATCGACAGCACATGGGCGGTGCTCGCCGCGGTCGTCACCGCGGTCCCGAGATCGGCAAATGATGCCGAGGTCGCTTCGAGGAGGAGGATGCTGCACATCGGACACACAGACGAGGCGGCCTGCAGGTCCAGGTCGATCTCGTTCGACCAGCCGGCGTCCGCGGACGGCAGGGAGGTGCCGCCAGTCTGGTTCGTCTTGGTGAAGCACGGGCCGCCCGCCGAGCTCGTCAGGCTCGCGAGGGTGGCCAGTGTGCAGCTCTGGATCGCCGGCAGACCCGAGTCGCCCCGGAACCTGGTGAGGTTCGCGAACGCGTTCGGGTCGTCGTTGGCATCCACGATCGCGACTACCTGCGAAGGGTCGCCACTGGCGGTGATGCCGTAGGCGGTCCGGATGGTCGTCCCGCTGTAGTACGTGGCCTGGGCCGCCGCCGCCGCGGCCGCAAGGTCCGACTCGGTCCGGGCCTGGTACGCCGTGCCCGTCGAGGTAGAACACTCGAGCGATGCTCGTGCATCGCACCTTGCCCGCCCCCGGCTGGCCGCAGACATGCGCGTCCCGATGGCTCCAGCTCGGGGCTCCCGCGGCCGCGGGAGCTGACCCGACGACCGACAGCATGAGGAGGGAAGCGGCGGCGACGGCCGCGAGCCGCTGGCCGAACCTGAACATTGAGATGCCCCCCTTCGATCGTCACGGCCCGGGATGCCGGGCGATGGTCTGCGGTCTCGACCGTCCCACGCAACGCCCGGCTCCAGCTGGTCCTGATTGCCCACCGGAAGATGCGGCCGCGACGAACCGGTGTCAATGGCCATCTCAGCGGCGGGCCGGCGACACAACCTCACGTGGTCCAACACGGACTGCCCCCGTTTCGCGGCGTGAACGACGCTCCTACGTGCCGCGACGGAGGCCGGCCCGGGCGGTGACCGGCTCTCCCGCGACGGGCGGAACGCCTGTGCACAGGTGGGATAATCCGGGGTACGACGCTGGAGGCCAAGCACGGTGGCCATCGAGGTCCCGCCGTCGCGTGTCCCGCAGCGAGGTCCGTCGCCCCGCGTAGCGCTGTCGGTTGTCCTCGTTGCCCTGGGCTCGATCGTCGGGTTCGCCCTCCTTGGCAAGCAACCGGCACCGTTGTCGCCGCCGTCCTCTCCGCCGGCAGCGCTCGCCAGCCCGCCGCCCACGCCCATTGCGAGTCCGGCCGCTTCGTTCCAGGCGGCGGCCGTGATGCCCAGCTCGACACCGCCCTGTGCAACACCCCGCGTCGTCGCCCTCGACCGCCCGATTTCCCGCCATCCCCGGTCGCTCATCGCAACCGGGTTCGAGACCCTGACGCCCTGGACCGGCGCCGACGGGACTCTGGTTGCGGACGCCCAGGCCGGCTTCTGGGCGTTCGGCTCCGGCCGCCTGACGCGCCTCGACGCCAGCGGCCGGATGACCGCCAGCTGGACCTTCGCCGACGATCCGGCGTTCGGTGGGTCGGGCATCGTTCCCGCCCGGGGCGGCGGTGTCTGGCTCTGGGGTGGGCCGGACATCGCCTGGTTCGATGGGGTGCGGTTCCGTGACGTCATCGCAGCCCCGACCCCGGCCTCCGACATGACGCCGGTTGTCGATGTCGCGGAGGCATCCGACGGCACGCTCTGGGCAGTAGCCAACGATTGGACGTCGGCAAACCAGGGGTGGTCGTCGAGCCCCGACGGAAGGGTGTTCCACTGGGACGGTCGGGTGTGGAGCGACGTCTGCGGCTCGGAGACCGGGAACGAGCTTTCGCACGTCGCGGTCGATGCGGCCGGAGGGGTGTGGGTCGCCCCGGGAAACGCGGTCGTGGACGTGTCCTACTTCGACGGCTCCACTTGGTCGGTTCCCCCGAGCGACCAGGCATGGCTCATCGATCCGGCCCGGCCGAACGCCTGGACCAGCGGGCTCGTTGCGGCAGAGGACGGCTCCGTCTGGAGGGCGGCCGGCGGGCTCGCGCACTTCAACGGGAAAGCTTGGACCGCCGTCCAGTCCACGGCCGTGGATCTCTCCGGGACCGTCGCCTTCGCGGTGGCTCCCGACGGCACTTTCTGGGGCGCGACGGGCTCGCTGAAGTTGCCTGGCGACGCCGACGGGTCACACACCGGGATCGTCCTTGCGCACTTCGCCGGACGGTCGTGGACTGTCTTCGGCACCGCGGATCGCCTGCCCGCCCCGAATCCCTTGAGCTGGGCGACGATCACGGCCGTCGCCGCGTCGCGAGACGCAGTGGTCGCCGCCACCCGTGACGGCTTCTACCGCCTTTCGGGCGATCGCTGGGTTCGGACTGGACCCTCACCGGAGGCCGCCGCGCCGACCGGGGTGGAGTCGCTGCTTGCGGTCTCCCTCGATGAGGCCTGGGCGGGCAGCTGGGACGCCGGGCTCTGGCATTTCAGCAACGGCACGTGGGCCGGTGTTCCGGTTGCTCGCTGGGCGCAGCCAATGCGGGTCTTCGGCGTCGCCCGTGCACCGGATGGCACGCTGGCCGTAGCGACGGACAAGGGCGCCGCCGTGTTGAGCAAGGGGCGCTGGACGGTCCTCGAGGAACGGGAGGCACAGGCGGTCACGTTCGCCCGCGACGGCGCGATCTGGGTCGCCGAACAGGCATCGGAGGACACCCCGACCACCGTCGCATCGTTCCGCTTCGACGGGCGGGCTTGGGCGCGGACGGCCGTTTCGAGCGTGGCGCCCGTCGGCGGGAGGTCTGAGCTTGTCGCGGGGCCGGGCGGCGAGCTCTGGCTCCTCAGCCGGGGCTGGGGCACGTCATTGGACCGCTTCGACGGCACGCTCTGGATGCATGAGTCCCCTCTCGAGGGATCCCAACCGCCCAACGTCGGGTGCCTCGCGGCGGCGCCGAGCGGGGATCCATGGGCGGTCGGTTACGGTGCCGACCCACCGGACTGGCCGGTCGCTCACTATGACGGCGCGAAGTGGACCGCCGACTACACCTCCGACAGTCTCGCCGGGCAGCTGTATCCGTGGGCGTGCGCGATCGCTCCCGACGGCAGCTTGTGGGCGACCACGGACCGGAGCCTCGCCCGCTTCGACGGCAAACGCTGGAGCCTCCGCTTCAACATTGGGTCTGGGTTCGGTTCCCTATCCTTCGCCCCCGACGGCACCCTGTGGGTCGTCGGGCCCTCCGGCGTGCAGCGTCTGCCGGTAGCCAACCTGGTCGAGTTCGCTCCCGCCGGCCGGTAGGCCCGCGACTGCGCGAGGTAGGCGGATCGCGTAGCCCCCGGGCTCATTTCCAATTGCTTCCATCGTGGCGGGCGGGTACGCGCTGCTGTCGAGCGGCGGGGTCGCGCCCGTCGGCGAGACACTGGGCTTCGCACATCTCTACAGCCCATGAGGCGAGCCGACTCACGGCCGCGCCAGGACGCTCGCCCGCGCGGTCGTCGGCGAGTCCCGCGAAGCCTCCCGCGGGACCGAGGCGTCAGATGGCAGCAGCAGGGAGAGGGAGCCGACCCAGTTTCACACGGGTGCCGTCCGCCCGGACCCGCGATCCCGCCACAAGCGGCCAGGGGCCCGGGGTCAGCCGCGACCGTGACGAACCGCAGGCTTCCTGCGTCTCACCTGCCGCAGCCGAAGGTAGGTTGATGTGACGCGAGCAGAGTCGGCTTCCTCGCCTGGGGTGGATCCGGTGAATGAGTCGAACGAGAGCCGCAGACGCTGGCCGCCCGCCGTGGCTGATCGCGCTCGCTGCGATCGGGCTGTACTGGCTCGCTCTGGGCCGGCGGCACGCGGAGGACATTCCCGGCAACCCGATCGAGGTCCTTCCGTTCGTCCTCGCGGGACTGGGCGTCGTCGCCGCCATCGGTCTTCTCGCGGGCGGCCTGCTCGGGCGGGTCGTTGCGGCTCTCATCGCCGTCGCGGGAGCGGCTTGGGCGCTCTTCGTGGTCCTGGACATCGTGGGAAGGATCATCAGCGATCCCCATCACCGCTCAACGCGTGGGGCTTCCTCGCGATCTTCCTCGGATCGCCGCGGGGTACGGGCTGGTGCTCGTTCGGGCGATACGGGGTCGCTAGTACTTGGCGACAGCCGGCAATGTCACTGCGGCTCGCTTCCCCCGAAGCAGTCCGCGGCGGGTGCCGTGAGGTCGCGTGATCCAGCTCGGACAGCGAATGGTCCTCCGATCGGACCGGACCGCTGGCCGCTTATGGCGGGATCGCAGGCCCAGGGCTGAGGCCGGGGCCTAGTGACATGCAGCATGGACAGCTCTCAGCTTCTGTCGGTCTGCACTGAGCACCGTCGGGGGACGCGGTGAGCCTATGCATAACCGCTCTCCGCGCGACCCCGGACTCAGGCTGTGCACCTGCCCAATTCGGTCGACCCTCAGGGATTCACGGCTACCGGCACGTTCGTGCTCATGTCGGGTTGGGCAAATTCCCGAGTCCACAGAGAGGCTCAACAGGATTCACCATCCTGACGAGCATGAGGATCTGGCGTGGTCGCCGTGCCTCGCACATCGGCGACGACGTTGTCCGGGTCCGCCGGAACCTTGCACGACGTCTCGGTTTCGGCTCTCGGGTCCAGCCGGGAACAAGTTGCCGCTCGCGTTCGGGACCTTGGGAGATCCGGGTCGGGGTCCTTTCTGCGGTTCTGATCGACCTCGCCGGTGGAAGAGCGGACCGCCGGCGTAATTCTCCAGGATGACCCATCTTGATCATCAAGACGTGACCGGAGCAAGGAGCGAGCGATGCCATCGAAATACAGCTTCCTGGTGCTCAAGTACCCGAAGGCCGACACGGCGATGGCCGCGCTCGCCACGCTCGAGGGGCTCTGACGCTTGTCCTTCCAGCGGACAGCGACGACCACGGCGGGCAGCGGAGCCCCCGGCGAGAACCCCTCACGTGGCACAGCAGCCCGATGCGCCCTCGGACGCCAGGGTGAAGGTGGCAGGATCCCCCTTCACCGGGAAGCCGCGAACGAGCCACTTGGCAACACCATTGCTCATGTTGGCGACGCGGGTGTAGTCATGGCGCATGAGAAAGTACGTCGCCGCCAGGCTGTTCTGGCCGTCCCCACTGACCAGCACGAGCTCTCGATCGCGTGGCAGCTCCGAGAAGCGCTCCTCGAACTCGCTGAACGGAATGTTCACGATCTCGGGAACATCGAGCGTCAGGCGGTAGAAGTCGTGCTCCTCACGCACATCGACGAGCAGGACGTCTTCCTCGACGATCCGCTTCCGGGTCGTGGTCGGGCAGCACTCACGGGCTACCGGCAGCGGTGCCGCTGCGGTCGGATTGTCCACACTCTCTCCTCACTCGCTCTCAGCCGGCCGCCCGGATCCATCCGGCAGCCGGAGCCCGGGTCGGAGTCGGTTCGGGCACACGCGTTTCGCGCCGATCACCAAGCCGGGCATCATCCGCACGTCGCCGGTCGCGGCCGTCTAGTCGGAGAGCCACACCGCAATGTCGCCAGCGGACGGGATCCGTCCGGCGCTGACGACCTTGCCGTCGATGACCAGCCCGGGCGTGCTCAGGATCCCGTAGCGGATGATCGCCGCGCGGTCCGTGACCTTGGTGACCGTGGCCTCGACGCCGGCCATACCGACGGCTTCGCGCGCATTCTTCTCCAGGTTGATGCAGTTGTTGCAGCCGGGTCCGAGGACCTCGATCGTCTTCACGCTCGTCTCCTTTCGCTCACCGGTTGATGAAGCGTCGTTACCCCAGGATGTCGGCGAGCGCGTCGAGGGCCTGCCGGCAGGCCGCTTCATCGCGCTCGTAGTAGACCCGCCGCGTGTCCGCCACGCCGCGGCTCGGGCGCACGAGGCCACCCTCGCGAAGCTTGGCGAGGTGATTGCTGACGTTGTTCTGGCGCTCACCCGAGGGCCGACGCCATCTCGCAGACGCAGACAGGCCCGTCGCGAAGGATCCGGATGATGCTCGCCCGGATCGGATCAGCGAGGAGCGCGGCCGCCGCCGCGGCCTCGCCGATGTCGGGCGCCGGCAGGTTCATTCGCAGGTCCTGAAGGACCGGCAGCTCAATCGGCATGGGACGTCTCCTCTGGGGTGCTCTGTTCGTGGATGCACGGGTCGTGGTCATGTCAGCAGGATCCAGGCGCGCTGGACGGCGAGCGCCACGAGCGCGACCGCGAAGATGCGCGAGAGCGTGGCGCTCTTCACCCGCCCGGCCGTGAAGCGAGCGCCGAGCCAGGCCCCGATGACCGAGGCGATCGAGGTGACGATCACGATCGGCCAGTCGAAGGTGGCCGTGGGCAGGTGCGTGACGAAGGCGGTGAACGACGGCACCGTCACCGCCACCGAGTTCGTGGCAGCCGCGAGGCGAGCGCTGTAGCCGACGAGGGTGAGGGTCGGCATGAGGAGGAAGCCCGGGCCGACGCCCAGGAAGCCGGCGAAGACGGAAATGGGCACGGCAGCCCCGGCGGCCTTCGCCCGCGAGGCGTCGGTGATCTCGGCGACGACCTCGGTCGAGGCGCCCTTCGGCATCGCCATGCGGACGGCGAGGAAGAGCAGGACCCCGACGTAGATCCACCACACGAGGTCGGGCGAGGCGAACTGAACGAGCCAGACCCCGAGCGGAGCGCCGATCGCCGTGATCGTCACGAGGATGAGGGCGCCTCGCTTGTCGACCATGCCCTTGCGCCAGAAGGCGATCGCCGCACTGATGGCGGTCAGGCCGTTGAGCAGCAGGGCCCAGGGCTGGATGACGTTGATCAGGTCGTAGCCGAAGAGGCCCAGGACGGGGATCGCGATGAAGGCGACGCCGAGGCCGAGCATCCCGGACAGGAACGACAGGCCGAAGAGGAGCGGCGTCAGCAGCAGGAGCATCTCCACGGCATCAGGGCACGATCTCGATCGTCGGCTCGACGACGATCTCGGACTTCACCGAGTTGGCGACGAGGCTGTACTTCTGGGCAGACCGGAGGGCGCGGCGTGTACGCGCCTCGACGACCTCGGGTCGCTCCGCACCTGCGCTGATGCGGATCAGCGGCCACAGGCGCAGGTGGGTGAAGGTCTCCGTCCGGTCGAGCTCGATCAACTTGGTGCCCTCGGCCCGGCAGTCGTACGACTGGAGGTCGAGCCGGAAACGCTCGGTCGCCCAGATGAACATCATCATCACGCAGGTGTTCGCCGCCGCGACGAAGGCGTCCTCCGGCGTCAGCACCCCGGCGTGGCCCTGGGCGTCGGGCGGTGCGGAGAAGGCCATCTCCGGGCCGTTGCCCAGCGTGATCTGCCCCCGGTGCTCGCCGGTCCAGGTCACGTCCGTGTGGTACGTCGCCGTGCGGCTCACGACGGGGATCCCACCCTGCCGCAGAAGGCCGCGTACGCGCGCGCCAGCGCCGCGGCGTACGCCTCGTCGGCCCCGGCCGGCACGTCGTTGTAGATCCTGACGGTCGCGAGGAGCTCCTTCGTCACCTCGGCGCCGGGCACCTTCCCGGCGCCACGGAACTGCTCGAAGATCAGGGGCAGGGCGGCGAGCGGAACCACCTGCCCGGCGACGTCGACGGTCTGCACCGGGATGGCGGACGCGCAGGCGCAGGACGCCTGGATCGCCTCCGCGGCCGGCGCGACGTCCCGGCCGGGGCCGGCGCGGCCTCGACGAAGGACCCGCTGCGCCGGCTCCACTGTCCCGCCGAGCAGCTCGTCGACGAGGCCGGCGACCCGGTTCGGCGGTCACCTCGACGGCCTGCCGGCCGGCCGCGTCCAGGCGCCGCGCGCCCTCCGGCCGGGCGAGCCCGGCCTCGCGGCACCAGGTCGCTCACGACGACGCCCGCGGCGGGCTTGCCCGAGTACTGCTCCGTCGCGCGGGCCGCGCACCGCTTGTCGCAGCCATCGACCGCGATCGTCGGATAGAAGCGGGCGAACGCGCGGTCGCCCTGCCCGCCGGCGAGGAAGAGCGGCAGGCAGATGGTCACCGTGTCGGCGGGGCGAAGCTGCTCCAGCACCCGAAGGGCGGCCAGGCGCGTCACCGTGCCCTCGGCCAGCTCCTCGCCGGAGCAGGCGACGATCCCGACCTTGCGCTGCGGCAGCTCAGGCATTCGGCGCCTCCTCGCGGGACACGAGGTCGTCGACCACGGCCGAGATCTCCGCGGCGACCGCGTGCGCGAGCCGCAGACCGCCCTCGTTCAGCTCGGCGATGCCCTGGGGCTTGAGCTCCCGGTTGCGCCGGTACACGTCCAGCACGGCGATGCCGCGGGCGACGTGGCCTCCGCTCTCCTGCACCATCTTGGCGGCGCAGGCGAGCTTGCAGCCGTCGATCGTCACCGCCGGGTGTGCCCTGACCGCCGCGCGGGCGTCCTCGTCGCCGAGGACCAGGAGCGAGAGGGCCACGAGCCCGGTGGACCCCGGTCGCAGGTCCTCGGTGACCTCGTAGGCGGCCTCGCGGCTGACCGTGCCGTACGTCTTGCCGATGCCGCTGCACGGCACCACCATGACCGTCTCCTCGCCGGGGCTCACAGCTTCCTCGCTTCCGCTTCGGCCTGGCCCTGCATCAGCTCGAAGTAGGCCTGCGGGTCGAGCAGGGCGGCGCGATCGGCGGGCCAGTCGGAGGCCTCGATGACAGCGAGCCAACCCTCCCCGTACGGGTCCTGGTTGATGGCCTCCGGGGAGAGCTCCATCGCCGGGTTCACCTCGACGACGTTGCCGCCGACGGGCGAGGGCACCTCCACGTTGGCCTTGATCGTCTCGATCGTCGCCACCTCGTCGCCGGTTGCGACGACCGTGCCTGCCGGCTTCACCTCCGCGAAGGCGACGTCGCCGTTGAGCTGCTGCCACGAAGTCCGTCAGCCCGACGCGGATCCGGTCACCTTCCGCTAGGGCCCAGACGCCCTCGGGACTGTAGAGGCGGTCGGTCGCGACCTTGAAGATGAACTTGTCGACCGTCGTTTCCAGGTAGTCGGGCATCGCTTCTACCGCCGTTGGAAGTGGATCGAGGCGTCGCGGAAGCCGAGCGCTGCTTCCAGCATGGCCTCGGGTAGCGTCGGATGGGCGTGCGTCGTCCAGGCCAGGTCGTCGGCCGTCGCTCCCAGCTGGACGGCCAGGGCACCCTCGGCGATCAGGTCGGTCGCGTGCGGTCCCATCAGGTGAACCCCCAGCACCACACCGCTGCCGGCTTCGCACACCAGCTTCACCAGGCCATCCGTCTCGCCGAGGATCTGCGCTCGCGGATTCGCCGAGAACGGGAACTGCGCGACCTTGACGTCTGCGCCCTGCTGTCGCGCCTGCGCCTCGGTCAGGCCGACGCTGGCGACCTCGGGCCGCGTGAAGACGACGTTGGGGACCGAGCGGTAGTCCACGGTGCGAGTGCCGCCGCAGGCGTTCTCGGCCGCCACGCGCCCGTCGACCATGGCCTTGTGCGCCAGCATCGGACCGCCGACCGCGTCGCCGACGGCCCACACGTTCGGCACACTCGTCGCCAGGTGTTCGTCGACGGCGATCGCCCGACCGTTCATCCTCACGCCGACCTCGGCCAGGCCGAGACCCTCGGTGTTCGGCCAGCGTCCGGTGGCGACCAGGACGCGATCTCCCTCGATCCGGGTCCGGGCGCCCTTCGCGTCACGATACGTCGCCGCCAGGCCATCCCCAGAGGACGCGATCTCCTCCACCGGGGCGCCGGTGACGACGCCCATGCCACGCCGACGGAGTAGAAGCGCCAGGCGCTGCGCCAGCCCTTCGTCGGCTCCCCCCGGCAGCAGGGTGGGCATCATCTCCAGGATCGTCACCTGACTGCCGAGGGCTTCGTAGATGCAGGCGAACTCGAGACCGATGACGCCTCCCCCGACCACGATCAGGTGGGCAGGCACGTCCGCGACGTCGAGCGCCTCGGTGCTGGTGATCACGCCGGGCAGGTCCAGGCCGGGGATCGCCGGCGGGCGCTGATCGAACCCGGGGCGAGGATCACGTGGCGCGCCAAGACGGTCATCGCGTCGCCCGCGTCGGGCTGCACGCGGAGCAGTGTCGGGCGCCACCAGCTCACCGGCGCCGCGCAGCAGGGTGACGCCGGCTGCCTTCAGCAGGTGCTCGACCCCGCCGACCAGCGCATCGACGGTTCCGTGCTTGTACGCCATGAGGTCGGGCAGGTCGGGCTCCGCCGTCGCGATGGCAACCCCGAACTCCCGGGCACGCCGTGCCTTCAGGAGCAGCTCCGTCGACGTGGTCAGGGCCTTGGTGGGGATGCAGCCGATATTCAGGCACGTACCCCCCACCCGCTGGTACTCGATCACGACCGCACGCGCACCCAACTGCGCCGCTCGCAGGGCTGCCACGTATCCGGCCGGACCACCACCCAGCACCGCCAGATCGACGGGGTAGGTCATCACAGTCGACAGTGTCACATCGCATCTGAGGGCAACGCAGGGCCATTGGTCATCAGTTGCCGGGCTTGGTGGTGGCCCCGCCGATTGATCCCGTCGGGATCGACCTGGCGGTCGAATTTCGCGAGGAAGCCGGCCCGCGCCGGGGCGCTCGTGGCGTCTGGGCCGTGCTTGAGGACGCGCGCGTATCCGCCGAGCTTCGACACAAGTCGATGCTCTTCGGTAGACATTGACGAGAACGACATAGACTCCAGGGAGCAGCGAATAAACCGAGCCGTGTCTCTTCTTCTTCGTTGCTCCCCTGCCGCGCCGGGGCTTGGGGGCTGGTCGGGCCCTCCTACCGCGCGAGGGCGGGAGGGCGGGAGCTTCTCGCTGCCGGCGGCCGCAGGGACCGCTCAAGCTGCTCAGCCGGTATCTCCGGCAGGTTGGGCGCGGAGCCCGCGTCCACCGACGATTCTCTCAGCAACGCCTCACCGTGTCAACGGCGAGCCGACCCACAGACACTATATGTAGTGGTGGGGTGGTGCGCCGACACAACATATAGTGCTGGCACCTACCTCGACCGGCCGCCGTCCATCCTCTCGCGGTAGTCGGCGATGGCCCTCTGGTGGCGCCGGGACGCACCGTAGCGGGCGAGCATCTGCGGGCTCTTCCAGTCGTGGAGGGCCATGTCTGCTCGGGCATGCCGGCTGCGAGCTGACGATGGGCCGAGGTGTGGCGGAACTGGTGAGGATGGACATGGGTGCCGGCGGCAAGGCCGGCATCGCGGATGACCTGGTACACCCCGCTCTCCGTCAGGCTCCCCTTTGGGCCCAGGCACAGCTCAGTGCGTGCCGCTTGGGCGTGTGAACGCCGGATCCGGATATAGCGGTCGAGGGACCGGCGCGTATCGCTGTCGAAGGCGACGACGTGCACGCGGTTGCCCTTTCCGGTGACCTTGGCGAGCTTGTCGGCCAGGTCGCCACCAGCCAGCACGAGCCCGGCGGTTTCGCCGAGGCGGGCTCCGGTCGACCACAGGAACCGAAGGATTGCCTCGTTTCGCCGGTGCTCGAAGTCCTTGCCCACTACCTGTGAAAGAAGCCTCTCGAAGTCCGTGTCACTGAGGACCTCGACCGGTCGTTCCTGTGGTCGCGGGGGACGGACGTTCGCCATCGGGTCGCCACCGATGGCCTCCTCACGGAGCGCCCATCTCCAGAACGACCTGAGTGCTCGGTGCTCAAGGTTCAGGGTCGTGGGGCTGATTGCGTCGCCGGCGCGACCGTGCCCCGTCGCCGCGCGGTGGGCCTGCCAGCGCCGGACGTCGATCGGCGTCACGTCGGCAGCCGGTGGATCGGTGCGGCCCTCGGCCCCCAGGAAAGCTCGCGGAACGAGTCCAGTATCTTGAGGTAGAGGCGTGCCGTCTTTTCGGAGTAGGTCGGCGGCTCGAGTTCCTGCGACCAAGACTCGCGGAGGGCACTCAAGGGTTCGGGGCTCGGTGCGCGACGTGGCACGGCTATCGGTCTCCTGGCGGTCAGCCATCGCCTTCGGCCCACCGCTAAGAGAAGTTACCGGTGCGCTACCGCTCTGTGTGAGCACAAACGGAAGGAAGTGGAGCGGGAGACGGGGTTCGAACCCGCGACATGCAGCTTGGAAGGCTGCCGCTCTGCCAGCTGAGCTACTCCCGCGCGCCCCAAACCTATCACGCCGTGGGCGCACGGGTCGAGGTGCATCTCCGCCCGTGCCTCGCTGCTACTCGGACACGCACCCCGCACAGAGCCCCGCGATCGTGAGGTGGGAGAGGTTGACGAGGAACCGGCGATCCCGCGCCAGGGTGCGGGTGAGGCGCCGAGCCTCCTGGGCCCCGATCTCCCATGTCGTGCCGCAGGCCTCACACGAGAGGTGTCCGTGTTCCGCGGCCGGGAGGACGTGGAACTCCTCGCGGCCGTCGAGGCCATGGGAGTGCCGGACCAGGCCGATCTCCTCGAGGAGGTCGAGGGTCCGGTAGACCGTCGAGGCGGTGGTCTCCGGGTCGAGGGTCCGGCATCGATCGATGAGCTCGGCGCCGGTCACGTGTCCGCTCGAGCCGGCCAGTACCTCGACGAGGGCCCGTCGCTGCGGGGTCCACCGCATGCCCCGGGCGTGGAGCTCGGTCCGCGTTCGCGCGACGGCCTCGGTGAGCGGTGGTTCGGTTCGCATGACTCAGGGCCGGATGGTACATCCGGGCGGGTCGCTGCCGTGTATGGGTGGCGCAGATCGCGGCGCCCCGGCGACGCGAGGACGGGAATGGCGCCTGCTCCGGGGAGCCCTTGTCCCAGGGTTCCCAGATGCGACGGACTGCAATAACGAAAGTGCTCTGGTAGGCTTGGACGTCTCACCGCCCTCCCCTGGAGATCGCGCGCGATGATGATCACGGTCCGCCGCCTGGTCGGCAGCTCGCGCGCCCTTCGCAACCGGGTCATCGCGGTCTATGTCTTCCTGGCAGTCTTCAACCTCGTGGCGTGGGCGCTCGCGATCGCCAGCTCCACCGCCTACCCGATCATGCTGCCGACGGCGTTCCTGGCCTACACCTTCGGCCTGCGCCACGCCGTCGACGCGGACCACATCGCGGCGATCGACAACTCCACGCGCAAGCTGATGCAGGAGGGCCAGCGGCCTGTCGGGGTCGGGCTCTTCTTCTCGCTCGGCCACTCGACGATCGTCCTCGCACTTTCGGTCCTGGTGGCGATCTCGGCCGGGATCATCAGCGACATCCCAGCGGCCCAGCAGGTCGGCGGTCTCGTCGGGACGACGGTCTCGGCGACGTTCCTGATCATCATCGGGATCATCAACCTGGTCGTCCTGCTCGACATCTACCGGATGTTCAGGCAGGTGTCGGCCGGCGGCTCCTACGACGAGGAGAGCCTCGAGGACTTCCTGAACAACCGGGGGCTCCTGGCCCGGATCCTGCGGCCGATGCTCCGGCTCATCCGCCGGAGCTGGCACATGTACCCGCTCGGGATCCTCTTCGGCCTCGGGTTCGACACGGCGAGCGAAGTCGCGCTCCTGGGCCTGGCGGCGACCTCGGGAGCCGGCCACGTCCCGGTCCCGCTGATCCTGGTCCTGCCCGCCCTGTTCGCGGCCGGGATGTCCACGATCGACGCGACCGACGGGATCCTCATGCTCGGGGCCTACGGCTGGGCCTACGTCAAGCCGATCCGCAAGCTCTACTACAACCTCAACATCACCCTCGTGTCGGTCATCATCGCGTTCGCCGTGGGCGGGATTGAGGTCCTGAGCATCGTCGCCCGCGAGCTCGGGCTGACCGGCGGCATCTGGGACGTCGTGACCGGGGTCGACTTCGGCCTGGTCGGGATCGCGATCATCGCCATCTTCGTCGGGAGCTGGGGCGTCTCGACCCTCGTCTACCGCTGGAAGGGCTATGACAACCTGGTCGCGAGCCCGGTCGCGACCGCGGCGGAACCGGAAGGGCTCGACACGGCGGCCTGACCTCGGGGCGGTGAGGGTGGCGTCGGTCGGCAGGGCTCGGCCGGGGGCGTCGGCACGGGCCGGGCAGCGGCGCGAGGCAGGCCTCGACGCGGTGTCAGCTGCCGATCTGGTGGAACGTCGCGAACACGAAGTGGCCGATCGTGTAGGCGAGCTCCAGCGTGATGGCGACGAGGCTCGCGAGGAGCGCCAGCACCGCGACGGTCCGGGGATCGACGCGACGCGATCGAGAGGGCGGGGTCATGGGGCCAAGGGTCGCGATCCCGCCCGGGACGAACCATCGCCCAGAAGTCCTGCCTGCGGCCGCCGGCGTGGCGTCGAGGACGGTCCTCGCCGTATCGGCCGTCGGCGCCCAACCCGTGCGGTCACAGGCGCGCGTCGGGCGCGTCGCTCAGTGGCGGGTTGCGCGGGCCCTGCCCCAGTTGCCCAGGGCGTCGACCGGGCGGACCATGATCGCGACGTGCGTTCCCGCAGTGCGCACCGGGAGCGCGATGTAGCGGCCGGAGAAGCGCGCGACAGCGAGCCTCCACGCTCCGCCGTTGACCGAATACCAGACCGCGTACTGGACGGGGCCCGTGGCGTCGATCGCAGGCCTCCAGCTCGCCACCCAGCGCCGGGAGGCGCGGCTGTACCAGAGCGCCGGCGCGGCGGCCAGCACCGGCCCGGTGCGGTCGAGGACCACCGAGGCTCGCGCCGCGGCGGAGATGGTCCCGCCCTCGTCCTGGACCTGGACGAAGCGGGCGTACGTGCCGTCCCTCGCCGCCGTGCCCAGGCCGAGCGGATAGGTGGCCGAGATCGCGCCTCCGGGCGAGTCGGGCAGCGGCGCCGGGAGCGGAATCCAGGCTGACCAGCTCGTCCCGTTGGAGCTGAAGCGCATCGCGGTGAGCACCCGGCTCCCCGGGCTCGCCGTCAGGTTCCCAGTGACCGTCGGCGACGCGGTGCGGCGCGGGGCGATCGTGAAGCTCGTGACCCGCGGCGGGCCGAACATCGACTTGAGGAGGTCCCAGTAGCCCGGCAGCCCCTGGTCGTACCCGAGCGCCCAGATGCCGACGCCGGCCAGCCGCCGGGAGATCGCGTAGGCGTACTTCGGACGCAGCGAGGTCGGGGTGTCGTAGAAGACCTGGCGCCAGGTGGCGGCGGCCTTGTCGTACCAGGCATACCAGTTGACCGACTCGCCGGGGTCGTACTGGAGGGGCACGCCCAGGGAGGCCGGCTTCGTGGCGTTGTTGCTCGGGAAGTAGTTGACGCCGGCCCCGGTTCGCGCCGCACCGAGGGAAGCGGACGCGGTTGCCCAGCTCATGCCGTAGTAGGGCAGGCCCAGGATCGTCCGGCCGAGGGGCACCCCCTGGGCGGCGTAGCGGTCCACAGTCCACCGGATGTCGAGGCCGCCCGGCGACGAGCGTCCGACGAGCGGCGCGATCGCGCCCGGGCTGGAGCCCGCCGAGCGGTATGCGTAGCCCATGATGAAGATCCGGTCGGCGCCCTTGTCGGCGGCGGCCTTCGCCATCTGGGCCCCCGAAACGTTGGCGTTCGTCGCGACCGAGACGGTGGCGGCCGGGTTGTCGGCCCGGAGGGCCGCGCGCAGGTTGGCGACGAAGGTGGCGTAGGCCGGGAAGTACGTGCCCGAGATCATCTCGGCGTCCACGTTGACGCCGTCCACGCCGAGCGATGCCACGAGGGCGCGCAGGTCCGCGATCGCGACCGCCTGGCGAGCCGGATCGCCGAAGAACGTGGCGTTCGTCGTCAGGCCGAACGTCGTGAAGGCGATCTCGACGTGCACGCCGCGTGCCTTCGCCGCGGCGATGATCGCGCGGCCGGTCGCGCCGGTCATCGACTGGTAGCCGGGCTGGGTCTGGTTGAGCGTCCCCGTTCCCGTCCACGTCACCGAGAAGAGGCTCAGGGCCGAGAGGGCGTTGAAGTCAAGGTACGAGAGGGTCGAGCTGTTGATCTCCCAGTACGGCAGGTAGCCGTAGACGTCACCCGAGAGGTGCCGGCTCATCGGCGACCCGGGACTCCCGATCGCCGGGGGCGGTGTGGGGTCGGCGGCCCGCGCGGTGGGCTGGACGCCCGGGGCGACGACGATCAGCAGCCCGAGGAGGCCGGCTGCGACAGCGGATGCACGGCGTGGCTTCGTTTGCATGCGGTCAGAGTGCCACGCGTGCGCAAGCGCCGCCACCCGCCGATCGTCCCGGACCCGCCGCGCTAGTCGGTCGCCGCTGCCGTCCCCGCGGGGGGTTCGATCGTCCGGCCCGCGAACTCGGCCGAGATCCCGGCGGCGATCAGGGCTGCCTCGGCCCGGTCGCGGATGCCGAGCATCTGCTTGCGAGTCATGGCGAAGACGCCGAATCCGAACACGCTGGCCATCAGGCTGGCCGCGGGGCCCTCGGGGGACATCCGGACGCGGAAGCGCTCCACGAGGCGAGTCCGCCTGCCGTCGTCCAGCGGCCGCAGGATGAACGCCCAGCTTGCAGCGAACCCGGGCATCGAGGGCATCGCCCGCCCAGCCGCGCGCAGGTTGACAGGCGTCGCCTCGACTGCCTCACCCGCGGCCTTCCGCTCGCGGGCGGCCGTCACCTGCTCCTGGACGAGAGCCTCGTCGGCGTAGAGCACCAGGGCACGTCCCGGGTCGAGGATCCTGACGGCGAAGGCAGTGTCCGGGGAGTTGGGGACGAGGTCGCCGACGGCGAGCTGCTGCAGCTCGGGGTCGATCCGGTCGAGGCTCGCGCCTTTCATGTCGACCATGTCGTAGCTGTACCAGCCGGCACGGTTGTAGCCCATCTGCAGCAGCCAGGGCCAGACCGCCTCGGGGGGCGCGCCGATCTCGACCCCGCGTGTCTCGACGACCGTCGCGTCGGGCACGAGGTCGTCGCCGGCGACGGCGGTCTCGGAATCCGATGGATCGACGCCCCAGGAGCGCCACCACGGCCTGACCGCGACCGCGCAGGCTGCGGCGGCGGCGGCGGTCGAGGCGGCCGCCCCGACGAAGAACAGGGTTCGAGCACGCATGCGATGCACCTCCAACGCGGGATCGTGCGCGCTGGCGCGGCCACGGGACGAGTGCCGGAGGACCCGCGGGATGGCTCCGTTCGGTCCGGGTAATCGCCGAAACGAGGACGCTGGATGCGCGCTGCGGCCCTAACCGTAACGTCTCGCGATCGTTCATGCCGTCGACCGGCTACGCTGGGCTCATGTGCCGAAGCATTCGCCCCCTCCGCGGCCGGGACGCGCCGCCTCCCACCGAGGGCGACCTGGACGACGCCGCCCGGCAGTACGTCAGGAAGATCGCCGCCACGCGCGCACCGGCCGCCCGCGACCGTGCCGCTTTCGACGCGGCGGTCGCCGAGATCGCCGCCGCCACCGGGCGCCTCCTCGTCGCGATGGGGGCGCCGCCCGTGCCCGGCCCGCCCACGCCTCCTGCACTCTGGCCCGCCGCCGCCGGGCGGCGCGCTCCGCGGCCCGCCGACGGCAGGCCCGCGGCCCGCTCGTGACCGGCGACCCGCTCAGGACGCAGTGGGCCGCGGTCGCGGAACGGTACGGGACGGGCTGGTCTCATGCTGGCGGCCCCGACCTCGCCTGGATGGTGGAGGCCGCCGAGCCGCATCCGACGGACCGGGTCATCGACGTCGGGGCGGGTGCCGGTCACGCGACGCTCGCGCTCGCGCCGCGCGTCGCGAGCGTCGATGCGATCGACCCGACGCCCGAGATGCTGGCGGTGGGGACCCGCCTTGCGGCCGAGCGGGAGATCGCCAACGTGACCTGGGCGGTCGCGCGGGCGGAGGCGCTCCCGTACCCCGACGCCACCTTCGACATCGCGATCAGTCGCTTCTCCATCCACCACTGGCCGGATCCAGCCGGCTCGTTGCGCGAGATCGCCCGGGTCCTCCGGCCCGACGGGCGGGTCGTGCTGGTGGACCTCGTGGCCCCCGAGCAAGCCGGACTCGACACGTTCCTCAATGCCGTCGAGGTGCTTCGCGACCCGACCCACGGCCGGACCCCGCGGAGATCGGACTGGCGCGCAATGCTGGCGGCGGCGGGCCTCGCCGGCGACATCGTCCGCGAGTGGCGCTTCCGCCACGCCACTGACGACTGGCTCGCGCGCACGGCACCGGCCGCGTGGCGGGCCGACGCCGTGCGCCGGATGCTGCGCGAGGCGCCGCAGGCCGCCCGTGACGCCTTCGAGATCGCCGACGACGGGTCGGGCCTGACGGTTGGGGCCGTGGTGGTCGCCGCGCGACGCTAGGCCGCCCGCAGGCGCGGCAGCTACGCGCGCCGATCGCGCCGCGCCGCGACGGCGCGCCGGAACATCGCGGCGTAGGCCGGGGCGGAGGTTCGCTCCCACGACCAGTCCCGCGCCATCGCCCGCCGGACGAGGCCCTCCCAGCGCCGGCGATCGGGGTCCGAGAAGGCGTTGATCGCCCGCTCGCAGGCCGCCGCGAAGGCCTCCGGGGTCGCCTCGTCGAAGAGGAAGCCCGTGGCATGCGCGGGGTCCTCGTCGAGGTCCACGACCGTGTCCGCCAGGCCGCCCGTGCGCCGTGCGATCGGCGGCGTGGCGTACCGCATGGCGATCATCTGGCCGATGCCGCATGGCTCGAACCGCGATGGCATGAGGAAGAGGTCCGCGCCGGCATAGATCCGGCGGGCCATCTCCCGGTCGAACTCCTCGATCACGACGATCCGTCCTGGTTGGGCGTCGCCCGCGGTCCGCAGCTCCTCGGCCACGCCCGGATCCCCGCTGCCGAGCGCCACCACGCGGGCGCCGGCGGCCGCGATGGCCGGCAACGCACCCGCGACCAGGTCGAAGCCCTTCTGATGGTCGAGCCGGCCGACCATGCCCAGCAGCGGGCCGGGGTCGGCGGCGTCGAAACCGATGCGATGGCAGAGGTCGCGCCGGCAGCCCGCCTTGCCCGAACGGTCCAGCGAGTCGTAGCGGGCCGCGATCGCGGGGTCCGTCGCAGGGTCCCAGAGCCTCTCGTCGATCCCGTTGAGAATGCCGCCGAAGCTCGCACCGCGCGCGCGCAGGTCATGGTCCAGGCCCATCCCGTGGTCCGCGTCGAGCACGTCGCGAGCGTATGTCGGGCTGACCGTGTTGAGGGCGTCGGCGCGCCGGATCCCCTCGCGCAGGAGGTCCACCCCCGCGGTGTCGCCAACGGACGGGTCGTCGCCGATCCCCAGCTGGCCGACCCGCTCCCGCGGGAGCCAGCCCCGGTAGGCGAGGTTGTGGATCGTGAGGGTGGTCGCCGCGCGACCGACGATCGGGTCGTCCGCGTAGGCGAGATCGCGGAGGATCGCCGCGGGGCAGGCGTGCCAGTCGTGGAGCGCCGCGACATCGAACGGCCGGCCCTCCGCCCGACGCGCCTCGAACGCGGCACGCCCGAGGAGCGCGAAGCGCCGGGCATTGTCGAGGAAGTCGCCGTGCTCGTCGCCGTAGATGCCGTCGCGGTCGAAGGCGGGCGGGGAGTCGACCAGGCGGACGCGATACCCCTCGACGTCGAACGATCTGACCGCCAGCTCGGCGACGTCCGCGGACGTCCCGGGATCCGGGGCGGCTCCGAGTGTACGGGTGTCGGCGACAGCGACGTGCCTCCCGGCATCCGGTGCCCGCCCGGACGTGCGGCGATGGGCGATTGCTACACGCAGGGTGGCGACGGGCCGGTCCGTTGGCATCGCAACCCGCCGGTAGCGCGGCACGAAGACCTCGACGGGCTCGTCGAGCAGGCCCGGGACGTGACCCAGGGCCCGCGCCAGGGCGTCCACCACGTCGCCGAGGCCGCCCGTCTTGGCCCACGGCTCGCACTCGGCGCCGACGAAGATCACGCGCACGGCGACGATGGTACGCGTGCACCGACACCCCCCGGCGCCGGGCTTCTGAACCGGTTCACGGCCCGAGCGCCCGCGGTATCATCCCGGCCGATGGAATCCGTCGTGCGCGTCCCCACCATGCCCGGCGCGCCATTCCGCCTGCCGCCACGCTTCGAAGGCCTCCGGCGCCTCGCCTACAACCTGTGGTGGATGTGGCACCCGCGGGCGGCCATGCTGTTCGAGCGGATCGACGCCACCACGTGGTCGCGCTACCGCAACCCGATCGCGGTCCTGCAGGGCCCCGTCCGCTGGCAGCTCCTGCTCGACGACCCGACCTTCATCGCCGAGTACGAGGACGTGCTCGCGGCGTTCGAGCACTACATGCAGAACGGCGCCGACCACTGGTTCCATCGGACCCATCCCGCGCCGCTCGGCGGACCGATCGCCTACTTCTGCGCCGAGTACGGGTTCCACGAGTCGCTCGGGATCTACTCGGGCGGCCTCGGCATCCTCGCCGGCGACCACATGAAGAGCGCCAGCGACATGGCGCTCCCGCTCATCGGCGCCGGCCTCCTCTACCGCAAGGGCTACTTCCGCCAGTCGATCGATGCCGATGGCCACCAGGAGCACGCCTACCCCGACTTCGACCTGAACCGCCTGCCGGTGCTGCGCGTCCTGGACCGGATCGGCGACCCGCTCTACGTCCCCGTCGAGCTGCCCGGCCGCACGATCCATGCCGCCGTCTGGATGCTCCAGGTGGGCCGCGTCCCGGTTCTCCTCCTCGACACGGACCACGCTCGCAACGAGGAGCCCGACCGGCCGATCACCCACATCCTCTACGTCCGCGGCCGCGAGATGCGTCTCCACCAGGAGCTCGTGCTGGGGGTGGGCGGCGTGCGTGCCCTGCGAGCGCTCGGCATCGCGCCGGCCGCCTGGCACCTCAACGAGGGTCACTCTGCCTTCCTGCTCGTAGAGCGAGCCCGGGAGCTGGTCGCCACCGGCATGCCGCTGGCGGACGCCTGGTCGCAGGTCCGGCGCGCGAGCGCCTTCACCATCCACACGCCAGTCCCGGCCGGCAACGAGCGCTTCGATGTCGACCTCGTCAGGCGCGTCGCCGGCCCGTTGTGTGCCGACGAGAGTCGCCCAGGAGCCACCGGAGTCCCGGTGGAGGATGTCCTGGCCCTCGGCCGCGGGGCCGACGGCGACCCGGGCCAGTTCGACATGACCGCCTTCAGCCTTCGGCTGGCGAACGGCGCCAACGCGGTCTCGAAGCTCCACGCCGAGACCGCCAACGACACGTGGCAGGGGGTCCTCGGCGGACGCACCATCAAGGCGGTCACCAACGGCATCCACGCGCCCACCTGGGTCGGCCGGCCCGTGCGCGAGCTGTACGAGCGGATCCTTGGCGCCGACCTCGACGACCTCGACGGCCAGTCCGATGCCGAGCGCTTCTGGGAGCGGGTGGGGCGGATGCCCGACCGCGACCTGTGGGAGGCCCACCTCCACCAGAAGCGGGAGCTGGCCATCTTCGCCCGCCAACGCCTGGTCGCCCAGTTGGCCCGGCATGGCGAGGCGCCCGCCACCCTGACCGAGATCGAGGAGGCTTTCGAGCCGGAGGCCCTCACGATCGCGTTCGCTCGCCGCTTCGCCACCTACAAGCGGGCCTCGCTGATCTTCACCGACGTCGACCGCCTCGCGCGGCTGCTGCACGACCGGCGCCGGCCGGTGCGGCTCATCTTCGCCGGCAAGGCACACCCTGCGGACCGGCCGGGCCAGCAGGTCATCCAGTCCATCTTCGCCCGCAGCCGATCGCCGGAGCTGCGCGGCGGCGTCTTCGTCCTCGAGGACTACGACATGCGGGTGGCGAAGCTCCTGGTCCGGGGCGTGGACGTCTGGCTCAACAACCCGCGGCGGCCCCTGGAGGCCTCCGGCACGTCCGGGATGAAGGCCTCGGCGAACGGGATCGTGAACCTGTCCGTGCTCGACGGGTGGTGGGACGAGGGCTGGACCGGGGACAACGGCTGGGCGATCGGCGGGCGCGCGACGAACCCCGATGAGGGTGCGCAGGACTGGGCCGACGCCCTCGACCTGTATCGGATCCTGGAGGAGGAGGTCGTCCCTCGCTATTACACGCGTGGCGCCGACGGCCTGCCGCGCGGCTGGCTCGAGCTGATGAAGCGGGCCATGGCGACGACGATCTGGCGGTTCTCGACGACCCGCATGCTCCACGAGTACGCCGAGCAGCTCTACCTGCCCGCCGCCGGCGTCGATCCCGCCGCCGCGTCGCCGCGCCGGCGGGTCGTGACCGAGGCCGGCTGACCCGGGCGGCCGGCGACCGCTCGAACGCCGGCGACCCGTTTCGCGGCACTCCAGGAGGATCATGGCGCCCCGCATCTCGCTAGCCCTCGTGCTCCACAACCACCAGCCGGTGGGCAACTTCGGCTGGGTGATCGGCGACGCGCACGAGCGGGCCTATCGGCCGATGCTGGACGCGCTCCAGCGCCACCCGCGCGTCCGCGTTGCGCTCCACTACTCCGGTCCTCTCCTCGATTGGATGCGCGCCGAGCGACCGGAGACGGTCGACCTCCTGCGTGCGCTCTCGGCGCGCGGCCAGGTGGAGATGCTGGGCGGTGGCTACTACGAGCCGGTCCTGGCGGCCATCCCGGAGCGGGATCGCCGGGGCCAGCTGGAGCGGATGGCGGGCGAGATCGAGCGGATCACCGGCCGCCGGCCCCACGGCGCGTGGCTCGCCGAGCGCGTCTGGGAGCCGGACCTCCCGACCGCGCTCGTGACCGCGGGCTACGACTGGACGGTCCTCGACGACAACCACTTCCGGGCCGCCTCTGTGCCCGAGGACCGCCTGTGGGGCCCGTACACCACCGACGACCAGGGCCACCTCCTGACCGTCTTCGGCACCGAGAAGGGCCTGCGCTACGGAATCCCGTTCGGCACGGTCGGGGACGTGATCGCCCACCTCCGCACGCACGCCACCGAGGGCGGTGAGCGCCTGGGCACGATGGGCGACGACGGCGAGAAGTTCGGCGCCTGGCCCACCACCTGGGAGCACTGCTGGGGGCCGGGCAACTGGGTGGAGCGCTTCTTCGTGGCCCTCGAGGAGAACGCGGGCTGGCTGGCGACGACGACGCCATCGGACTGGCTGGCCGATCACCCGCCGATCGGGCGGGTCTACCTGCCGACCGCCTCGTACGCGGAGATGGGCGAATGGGTCCTCCCGCTCGACGAGAGCCGCGTCTTCGCCGATCTCCTCCACCGCGCGGAGGCCGCCGGCGCCCCGGAGCAGCGCTTCCTTCGGGGCGGCTTCTGGCGCAACTTCGCGGTCAGGTACCGCGAGGTCAACGACCTGCACAAGCAGATGCTGCGGGCATCGGCCAAGGTCGCCGGCATGCCCGAAGGGCCCTCGAAAGCGGCCGCCCTCGACCACCTGTTCCAGGGCCAGTCGAACGACTGCTACTGGCACGGGCTCTTCGGCGGCATCTACATCAGCCACATGCGGCTGGCCACGTACGAGCACCTCATCGCCGCCGAGGACGCTGCCGACCGGGCTGCACGAGCGGGCGGGGCGCGCGCCGACAGCGTGGCCGCCGGCGACGGGGGCCCCGGCCCGGGCGTCGACGGGGTGCGCCTCGAGGACGTGGACCTCGACGGGCTGCCGGAGGTGGTCCTTGCCGGAGAGGGGCAGGTCATCGTGGTCAAGCCCTCCGAGGGCGCCGGGATCGGGTGCTGGGACATCCGGCCCGTGCGCCACGCGCTGGCCGCCGTCCTGCGCCGCCGGCCGGAGGCAGCGCATGCGACCCTCGTCGCCCACGAGGGGAGGCTGGCTGGCGGCGACGAGCAGGCGGGTGCCGGCCCCGACGGCGCGGGCGCGGCCGGGGTGGTCTCGGACGCCGCGGTGAGCTCCATCCACGAGATCGTGAGAGCCAAGGAGCCCGGCCTCGCCGGCCGGCTCCATTACGACGCCTACGAGCGCCGTTCGGGCCTGGTGCACCTCTTCGCGCCGGGCACCACGCCCGACGACTTCGCCCACGCCCAGGCGATCGAACTCGGCGACTTCGTCGCCGGCGCATTCACGGTCGACGAGACCGGGACCGACGGCCGGGAGTGCTGGGTGCGCCTCGCCCGTGACGGCGCGGCCCGCGCGCCTGGCGGCAAGCTCCCGGTCCGGGTCGAGACGGTCGTTCGTACGGGAGGGGACCGCCGCACCCCCACCCTGGCCATCGAGGTCAGCGTCGAGAACCGGGGCGGCGCCCCGCTGGAGGCGACACTCGGGGTCGAGTGGGCGACGACGATGCTCGGCGGGGGCGCCAACCCGGCGGCCTACTACCTGCTGGACGGCGAGCGGATTCCCCATGACTCCACCGCGACCCGCGACGCGGTCGGGGGACTCCGCTCGGGCAACGACTACGTGGGCCTGGACGTCGCCACGCGCGTGGTGCCTCCGGCGGAGGCCTGGATCTCGCCCATCGAGAGCATCTCGAACTCCGAGGCGGGCTTCGAGCGGGTCTACCAGGGCTCGGCGCTCGTCCTCGCCTGGCCGTTGGCCCTGGCGCCGGGCGCAGCCGTGACCGTGCGGGTGGAACACGTGGTGACGACAACCCGCGACCGCGCGGCAGAGGAGGGGCTCTAGGCACCCGATGACGAGAGGCCAGCTCGCCATCCACGCCCACTTCTACCAGCCGGAGCGGCACGACCCGTTCGGCAGTCCGGCGCGCCCGGACCCGACCGCCGCCCCCTACCCCAGCTGGACCGCGCGCATCAGCGCCGAGTGCTACCGGCCCAACGCCGAGCGGGGCAACCTGGAACGCATCTCGTACAACGTCGGTCCGACGCTGGGGGCGGCCCTCGATGTGGAGGATCCGGAGACGCTGGCCCTCATGACCGCGGCCGCGCACGGCGCGAATGCACTGGCCCAGGGTTTCCACCACGCCATCCTCCCGCTCGCGTCAGCGCGCGACCGGCGCACGGAGATCCGCTGGGGCCTTCGCGACTACGAGGTGCGGTTCGGCCACCGCGCGGCCGGCTTCTGGCTGCCCGAGACGGCCGTCGACGAGGCGGTCCTGCGGACCCTGGCCGAGGAGGGCGTGGACTGGACGGTGCTCGCGCCGTGGCAGGCCGCGACCGCCGGGATCGAGACGCGCCGGCCGCACCGGGTGGACCTCGGGGGCGGGCGCTCGCTCGTGATCGCCTTCTACGACGCCGACCTCTCGGGCGCGGTCTCGTTCCAGCAGGACGTCACGGCGGACGCGGACCGCTTTGCCCGCGAATGGGCTCTGCCGCGGACGTCCGGTCCCCTCCACCGGGACGCGTCGCCCAACTGGCAGGCAGGCACGGCCCTCGTCATCGTCGCCACCGATGGCGAACTCTACGGCCACCACCAGCGGTTTCGGGACCTCTTCCTGCAGAGGCTCGTGGACCCGGCCGTTGACCGCGGCTTCGACGTCGTGCCCCTCGGTCGGGCGCTGGCGGCCGAGGACCCCGAGCGGCTGCCGCCGGTCCGGGTCGCCGAGCGGACCTCCTGGAGCTGCCACCACGGGGTCCTCCGCTGGAGCGCCGAGTGCGCATGCGCGATCGACGCGCGCTGGAAGCAGCCGTTGCGGGCGGCCTTCGAGCGGCTCGCGGGCGCGATCGACGCGATCGGAGACGCGCGGGCGGCAGCGCTGCCACGGGAACCGCGGGATGGCACGGACGTTACCTCCGACACACGGCCCGGGGGTCGGGCTGGCGGCGGCGTGGATCTCTGGGAGGCCCGTGACGCCTACGTCGACGTGGTGCTCGGGCTCGTGACGCCCCAGGCGTTCTCCGCGCGCTTCCTGGGCGACCGAGCCCCGCTAGTGGCACGCCGCGAGCTCGAGACGCTTCTCGAAGCGCAGCGCTGGCGACTGGCCATGTTCGCCAGCGACGGCTGGTTCTGGGAAGCCCCGACGCGGCCGGAATCGAAGCAGGTGCTCCGCTCCGCTGCCCGGGCGGCGCGCCTCGTCGACGAGCTTGCCGGCACACGCCTCGAGGTCCGCCTCCTGGAGGACCTCGCCCTGGTCGTCTCAGCTGCCTCCGGGACGGATGGGGTGGCGATCTACCGCCAGGCGCTCGCGGAGGTCGGCCAGCCTGCCTGACGCGGGGCCGCCCGGGATCGGCGGGCGATGCCCGGGTGCAGGAAAGAGCCGCCGGCATGCCGGCGGCTCTCGTCCGTGGCTCGGGTCGGCGGGAGGGAGGAGGGGAGGTGCCTTGCCGAGCGTGTATGGTTGGGCCGCGCGCGGGCCGCCTGTCAGCGGGCGCCGTAGAGCGGGGCGTGCGGGTCGTCCGACTCGTTGCGCGAGTCCACCCCGAGCTCCGCGGCGAGGGCGTCGAACATCGCCAGCCCGAGCAGCACGAGCAGGAGCAGGAAGAGCGGTTCCATTGACTTCGTGGGCCTCATACGGACGCGGTCGGGTGGTTGTTATAGTCCAGTAGTACAAGTGCCATCCTAGTTGGACTATCAGACTATGTCAATGGGCGAGAGGTCCCAAGGTTCGCGGGCCGGATCGCACGTGCCCGCCGACCCGATTGGCGTCCGGCCGGCCACCGCCGCGGACCGCGCGACGACTCCGGTGGGCGCTGCGGCCGCCGGCACTCTCGACATCGCCCGCGATTCCGACGTCCCGATCTCGACCCAGCTCTACTGGCAGCTGGCCTACCAGATCGACAGCGGCCGGCTGCACGCCGGCTCACGCCTCCCCACCGTCCGCGAGCTGGGCGCCGTGCTGCGCGTCAATCCGAACACCGTTCGATCGGTCTACCGGCGCCTCGCCGAGGCCGGCTACGTCGTGAGTCGCCAGGGTGCCGGCACGCGCGTGGCGGCTCGTCCCCCGGTGCGCCGGACGACCGGCGCGCTCGACGGCCTCGTGGCGGAGCTCCTCCGGACCGCCGCCCGCGCCGGCTACTCTGCGGACGAGGTCGCCTCGGCCGTCTACGCCGCTGCGACCGAGAGGCGCCGTCCCGGGCCCCGCGTTCACGTCCTGTTCGTGGAGTGCACCGCGTCCGACGCCCGCCGCGCGGCCGAGCGGATCGGCGCGACGTTCGAGGGCCTCGCCGAGGCAGACGGCGCCCTCATCGACCGAGTGGTCGAGCGCCTGGAGGGCCAGCATTACGACCTGGTGGCAACCTCGACGTTCCATGCCGCGGAGACCATCGGCCTCGTCGCCGGCAGGGCGCCCGTGATCGCCCTGATGGCGGCCCCGTCGTACGCGGAGCTGCTCGATGAGATCAGCGCGCTACCCGCGGGCAGCACCGTCGGGATGGTCTGCTCGTCGACCAGGAGTACCGCGAACATGGAAGACTGGCTGGCGCGCTCGGGTGGCGGGACGCGGCTCATCGAGGCGGTGGCTGACGACGAGGCTGCGATCGCCGAGGTCGACCGCGAGGCCGACCTTCTCCTCCTGACCCGGGAGGCGCTGGAGATCGGCCTGGCCCCGCGCTTCGGCCGCCCGGAGCAAATCCGCGAATGGACGTACGACCTGGACCCCGCCGGCATGGAGCTGCTCCGGATGGCGATCGAAGGAGTGCGGGCCTCCCGCGCCGACGAGGGATAGCTGCATGACCACCCTGCCGCTCGAGGTCGACACGGTCGACTACCACACCGGCGGCGAGCCGTTCCGGATCATCGTCGGCGGGGTGCCGACGCCCGCAGGGGCGACCATCCTCGAGCGTCGCGGCTTCGCGCTCGCGCACCTCGACGACGTCCGCCGCTTCTTGGTCAACGAGCCGCGCGGCCACGCCGACATGTACGGCTGCCATGTCGTCCCGCCCAACGACGCCGGCGCCGACCTGGGCGTCGTCTTCTTCCACAACGAGGGCTACTCCACGGCCTGCGGGCACGGGACGATCGCCCTGGTCACCTGGGCCCTGGAGGCCGGGGTGCTCCCGATGACCGGGCCGGAGACCGGGGTGACCGTCGACGTCCCGTCCGGGCGCCTGGCGTGCGTCGCGCGCTGCGACGTCGCTGCCCGCCGCGTGACGAGCGTCCGCTTCACGAACGTGCCGTCGTTCGTGCTCGCGTCCGGCATCGTCCTCCGCACCTCGAGGGGGCCCCTGGCGGTTGACGTGGCCTACGGCGGTGCCTTCTACGGCTCGGCCGACGTGGGCCGGTTGGGCCTGGCGGTGGACCGGGCGAGCCTCCCGGCCCTCATCGAGCTGCAGCGCGAGCTCAGGCCGGCGCTCGAGGCGACCCTCGACATCGTCCACCCATACGAGCCCGAGCTGCGCGGGATCTACGGAATCATCTGGTGGCAGGACGAGCCGACCGCCGCGGGCGACGAGGCGGTGCTCACCCAGCGCAACGTCACCGTCTTCGCCGACGGTGAGGTGGACCGCTCGCCGTGCGGCAGCGGCACGTCGGCGCGACTCGCGGCTCTCCACGCGGGCGGCCGAATCCGGGGGGGCGAGACCCTTCGCCATCGGAGCATCGTCGACTCGACCTTCACGGGCCGCGTGACGGGCGAGACTGCCGTCGCCGGCCGGCCGGCGGTGATCACGGAGGTCGAGGGGAGCGCCCACCTCTCGGGCCGGAGCCACTTCGTCCTCGACCCGGCCGACCCGCTGGGGACCGGGTTTCTCCTGCGCTGACCCTGGGCCGCCGGGGGCGGTGCCGCCCTCCGCGGCTGTCGCGGCGACTCGACATGAGCGACGGTCTCGGCCGACCGGCGGGACCCGACCGCGACGGTGCCGCCTTCCGCGGTGTCGGACGTCCGCATTCGTCGTCCACGCCGAGGCACGGCGTGGGATCATCGGGCGAGCCGCGATGCTGGCCGTCCCGTCGTTGCCCGGCGCTTCCGGACCGGACTCTGGCGATCGCGGGTCCGGCGCCGTGGCGATGGTCGTCGGCAGGCGGAGGTCCACGGGGAGGCGCGCCATGAAGGGGTTCATCGCCACGGTCGTGGCCACGGGGGTCGCCCTGTGGGTTGCAGCGAGGTTCGTGCCCGGGATCGAGATCCCGTCGTCGACGTTCACGACCCTGCCGCGCGACCTGGTCACGTTCGGGACGGTGGCCGTCGTCTTCGGCGTCGCCAATGGCCTCATCAAGCCCCTCGTGAAGGCGTTGTCGCTGCCGCTCAACCTGCTCACGATGGGCCTGGCTGGCTTCGTCGTGAACATGGCCCTCTTCCTGCTCGCCGCCTACGTGTCGAACGCCCTCGGCGGCTCGATCAAGGTCGGCGACTATCCGCCCACGATCCTGAGCCAGGCGACGCTTGTCGCGGCAGCCCTGGGATCGATCATCGTGAGCGTGGTCTCGTCCGTCGTCCGCATCGTCATCCCCGGCTGAGCGTGGATCCCGAGTGGATGCCGGGGAGGCGGCGCGGCAATGGACCGACGCCTCCCCAGGAACGCCTCGCGACGCTGGCCCCGGCCCTGCGTGCCGCCGCGCGACAGCACGGGACGCCCCTCTACGTTCTCGACGCCGAGGCGCTTGACACCGCCGCCGAGGCGGTCCGAACCGCGTTTCCCGACCCCTGGCTGCGCGCCTACTCGTTGAAGGCCAACGACCTGCCGGCTGTGGTTGCCCGGATCGTGGCCCACGGGTTCGGCGCCAACGTCGTCTCGCGCGGCGAGTGGGCGCTCGCCCGTCGGGCCGGGGTCGTGAACGCTGCGATCACGCTCGAAGGGATCGGCAAGACCGACGCCGACCTGCGCGCCGCTGTGCGCGCCGCTGCGGTCGAACCGCTCCGCTGGGTCAGCGTCGAATCGGCCGAGGAGGCCGCCAGCCTGCACCGGCTCCTCCGGAGTGCGGGGCACCCGGAGGTGCGGATCGACACGCTCGTGCGGATGAATCCGGCGGTGGATCCGGAGACCCACGCCGGCATGGCGACCGGATCGCAGACCTCGAAGTTCGGCGTGACGGCAGACGAGGTCGGCGCGGTCATGGACGCCGGCGGGGGCGTGGACGGCCCGCTTCGCTGGCGCGGCCTCCACATCCACGTCGGCTCGCAGCTGGGCGCCGTCGATGCCTGGCGTGACGGGGTGCGACGTGCGCTGGCCCTCGTGGCGCTGCTGCGCGGCTCGCTGCCGGACTTCGACACCCTCGACGTCGGAGGTGGCATGCCGGCGGCCCGATGGCGACCGGCCGGCGCCGTCGCCCACGGCAGCCCGGCCGTTCCCACCCCCGAGCGCTTCGCCGCCGAGCTTCCCGGCCTGCTGTCGGCGATCCCCGCGGATCGGCGGCCGCGCCGGCTCGCCGTGGAGCCCGGGCGCGTCGTCGTGTCGGGGTCGGGCTGGCTGGTCGCGCGCGTCCTTCACGTTCGCGAGAGGATCGGGCCGCCGTCGCCTCCGCCGGTCGACCGCTCGGGGGCCCACGGGCTGGCGGTGGTCCCGCTGGGCTCGACGTCCGACGACCGGACGCGCCGCCTGGTCGTGATCGACGCCGGGATGACGGAGCTGATCCGGCCTGCGCTCTACGGCGTCGAGCATGCGATCGTGGCCCTCACCTCCATGGGCCGTCTCCCGTCGGCGGGTACCGCCACCCGACCGACCCGCGTGGACGGGCCGATCTGCGAAACGACCGACACGTTCGGTGAGCACGCCCTGCCGCGGCTCCGCCGGGGCGACCTGGTGGCGATCGCGGACGCTGGCGCCTACGCCTCCTCGATGCGCTCCGCCTACAACGGGCGTCCACGGCCAACCGAAGTGTTCGTGGAGGCCGACGGGTCGCTGGTCGTGGCCCGGCGACGCGGCACGCAGGCGTCGCTGGCCTGAACGCCGCGGCACGCTTCACCGGCGAGGTCGCCGGCCTGAACGCCGCGGCACGCAGTCACCGGCGACGTCGCCGACTTGAACGCCGCGGCACGTTGGCGAGGCTGGCCTGGACCCCGGCCCGTGGCCGGGCCGGGGCCCCCGATCCAACGCCACCTTCGACCGCGAGCTTGGGCTAGACTCCAAGGCATGGGCGCCGTTGACACCATGGAAGTCTTCTTCGAGGAGTTGAACGCGGGCGAGCGTGATCGCGCGGTCGCGTTGATGGACGAGCGAGTCGAGATGCGTGTCCACGTCGGAGACAGCGCGCGGACACTGCGCGGCTTCGACCAGGTCAGCGGCTGGTTCCTGCGCGCGGACGCCGGACTCAAGATGGTCCCGGGCGACGTCAAGGACATGGGGAACACGTGGCAGGCCGACGTGCTCGTCCTGCGGCCGGGAGCCCCCTCGCAACACCTCGACGCCGCCTTCCGTGTCGAGGCCGGCCGGATCACCTCGATCAACCTGACGCCGCGCCGGTAGCCGGCCGACCCACCTCCGGCCGTCGCCCGAAGGCGCGCCGGGGTCAGCCGACGGTCAGGGCGATGGCGATGCGCCGCCGTTGACGATCTCGGACGGCAACGGCTGCGGGATCACGATCTGGTCACCGATCGCGATCGTGTTGGGGTTCTTGATCGTCGGGTTCGCCTTCATGATCGCCTCGACCGTCGTGTGGTTCTTCGTCGCGATGGTCGACAGGACGTCGCCGGCCTTCACGACGTAGACGACCTGGGCCGGCGTCGGCACGGACGTCGGGCTGGGAGCGGCGGACGGGACGGCCGCTGCCGACGGGGACGGCGTCGGCGCGGTCCCACCTCCCCCGCCGAGGCCCTTGAGGAGGAACGGCGAGGCGAAGAGGGCGAGACCGATGAGAAGGATGACGACCGCGTAGATCGCAGGACGTGGGAGCCTGCTCCCGCCCCGGGAACGCAGCGACGGGTACGCCTCGGAGCGGCGCGGCTGCTCCCAGCTGGGCGCCCCGGGGTCGGTCCGGCTCCCGCGGGATGAGGGGCTTCGGGAGTCGCCCTTCGTCGCGGCTACGGCCACGTACCCGACCGGCGCCCGTCGGGGCTCCTGGACCGGGCGCGGAGCAACGGGTACGCCCTCCTCGACCGGCTCGAGCTCGACGCCGTCGTCTGGCCACGCCTCGGCATCACGGGGCGTCGGCGCCGGGGCAGCGGCGGGGGGCCCGGCGGCAGCGATGGGGGGTGCCGCGCTTCGCGTGGACCGGCCGGCCAGGAACGCCGGCGTGTCGTCGGGGGGAAGGACTCCCGCGGGTGGGACGTCGACCGCCGGTGGGACGCTGCCGGCGGGCGCGGATGCCACCTGCGGCTCCGGCGGAAGCCCGCCGCCAGTTCCCGGAGCGCCGGCGGCACCCCGGTCGTTCGCCTCGCCGTCAGGATCCGGGGTCGGAGGCCCCGCCGCGCCGGCACCGGCCGCGGTCGCGGCGCCGGCCGTAGCGCCGGCCCAGGGCGGAGGCGCCGTCCAGTCGCCGGAACGGGAGCGCGAGGCCGGCTCGCCGGACGCAGGGGCCACCCCTGCGGCAGCCGGCGCGCCGTCGACTGCCGCAGCCCCGAGTGCCCCGCGCGGAGCGGCGGCAGGATCGCGGGGCGACCGCGGCAGGACCTCCACCTTGGGCGGCGCGGCCTCGCGACGAGCCCAGTCCAGGAACGTCGGGCAGCCGGCGAACGCGCTGACGAGGCAGTAGGCGGCCTGGTGGGCCAGCGCGCGCGGCGCCGCTGGGGTTTCGGCGAAGCAACGGTGGCGGTGATCGGGGCCGGGGGCCCGGAAGTCGCGGTCGTCGTCGAAGGCGACGAACGGACACACCACCTGGGGATCGGTGACACGCTCGCTCACGGCCGGATGATACCGGGTCGCGACGACGCGCCGACGGGATCCGCGATCCGGGTGGTATCGTCGGACCGTGCCCAGCATGCGCTCCGACCGCCGTCGCCCGGCTACCGGCAGGCGGCGGCTCCTCGCGATCGCTCGTCGGCAGGGGTCATCCTGATGTGCGGCATCGCAGGCTTCGTCGGTGCCCCTGACCCGGGACTCCTGGAGTCCATTTCCGCGGCCCTGCGCCACCGCGGCCCGGACGACGACGGCGCCCTCGTCACGCCGTGGGCTTCGATCGCGAACCGGCGCCTCTCGATCATCGACCTGGCCCATGGTCACCAGCCGATGTCCAGCGCGGGCGGACGTCTGCACCTCGCCTACAACGGCGAGGTCTACAACTTCCGCGAGCTGCGCCGGGAGCTCGAGTCGCGCGGCGCCACCTTCGACACCGACGCCGATACCGAGGTGGTCCTCAAGGCCTACGAGCTCGACGGCCCGGCCAGCTTCGCTCGCCTGAACGGGATGTTCGCGGCGGCCTTCCTCGACGAGCGGGGGACGACGCCGGAGCTCGTGCTCGTGCGCGACCAGCTGGGGATCAAGCCGCTCTACCACACCAGGATCGACGGCCGCCTCGTCTTCGCTTCCGAGATCAAGAGCTTCCTGGCGTCGCCGGCCTTCCAGGCCCGTCCCAACGACCAGCGGGTCTACGAATACCTGCGCTGGGGCTACCACGACCACGACCAGGCGACCTTCCTTGAGGGCGTCTCCACGCTTGCCTCCGGGTCGTACATGGTGGTCCGCGATGGGGACGTGACGGAGCACCGGTTCTGGACCCCGCGCCTCTCCACCTCGGGGAGCGCCGATCCGGCCATCTTCCGCGACCTCGTCCACCGGGCCGTCGCCCGTCGCATGGTCGCCGACGTCCGGGTGGGAACCTGCGTCTCCGGCGGCCTCGACTCCTCGACGATCGTCTGCACGATCGCGGAGCTCCTGCGCGAGGGCGACCCCGACGCTGCATCGGTGGGCGACCGCCTCTCCACCTTCTCCGCGGTCTTCCCGGGCGACCCGATCGACGAACGCCAGTGGATGGACCCCATCCTGGCGTCCACCCGCGCCGAATCGAACTTCGTCGAGCCCGCCTCCTCCGGCCTCGTGGCCGAGCTCGGCGACTTCGTCTGGGCTCTCGACGAGCCGACGGTGAGCAGCGGCCCGTATGCGCAGTGGTCCGTGATGCGCCTGGCCAGCGGCAAGGTGAAGGTGCTTCTCGACGGCCAGGGGGGCGACGAGCTGCTCGGCGGCTACGTCCCGTACCGCTTCGTGTACCTGCGCCAGCTGCTCCGAGAACGGCGCTTCGGCCGCCTGGTCCGGGAGGGGCTGCGGCCGTCGGTCCTGCGGACCGCGCTGGCCGAGGTGATGCGCGGCCGTGGGCGGCCGGCCACGTCGGCGGTCGAGTTCCTGCGCGAGGGCTTCGTCAGGGGGCGGCCGCGGCCGATCGACCGGCGCCGCAACGATGACATCAAGGCCCGCCTGCTCGAGGACCTCACGACCTACAGCCTGCCGTCGCTGCTGCGCTACGAGGACCGCACCTCGATGGCGTTCTCGATCGAGTCGCGGCCGCCGCTCCTCGACATCGAGCTCGTGGAGCACGTCCTGTCGCTGCCACCCGACGCGTTCATCCACGGCGGCTGGATGCGGGCGATCCTCCGCGAGGCGATGAAGGGGACGGTCCCTGACGAGGTTCGGCTGCGGTCGAAGAAGATCGGCTTCACGACGCCGGAGATGCGCTGGCTGACGCGCGAGCGGGACGCCCTGCTCGGGGTCTTCTGGTCACCCTCCTTCCTCTCCCGGCCCTATTGGGACGGTGCGGCGATAGCGCGGGCGTTCGCCGACGTCTGCGAGGGCCGGCGGGAGCAGTCGCTCTTCTACTGGCGCGTCCTCAATCTCGAGATGTGGCTGCGCGTGGTCGTGGACCGACCGACGCCCGAGGCGGGCCGGACGCCCGGCCCGGCCTGGCCCCGGATCGGCGACCAGCGGGCGGTCGAGCTCCTGGGCACCCCATTGGCCGCCGAGCTCCTGGCGGCGGTTCCGCCCGAGCCGGCGCGACATCTCTTCATCGCGACGCCCGAGGGCCACGTGGTGGCGCGCATCCCGCGCGCCGCTCCGCCCGGGAAGCCGCCCGCGGGTCTTCGCGACGGCGACGTGCTGGCCGTCCGCGCCAGCGGTGCGGCGACGGCAGAAGCCCAACCGACGACCGCAGCGCGCCCGGCCGGCGCCGGCGTCGTCTCGGTCGACGCGGATGGCGGGGTGACCGTCGTGAGCGAGCCCGCGGACCTGACCCTCGTCGCCGGAGCGCTCGCCGATCGTCCGTTCGACCGGCCCGGCCCCGGCGCGCCGACGGCGCTGATCCTGCGCCGGGTGGGGCGGCTTCCGACCCAAACGCCGGAGCGCGTCGCGACCTAGCCGGCCGCCCGCGTGTCCGGGGGGCGACAGGCAATTCGCGGCCGACGAGCGGCGCGCGGCGCGCGATCATGTCCCGGTGCGCCAGCTCGTCACCCGCTTCGACCCCCGTCGCGCCCCGGTTGTCGCCCTGCTCCTCGCACCCGCCTGCCTGCTCGTCCTGATCGTGGGACTGGAGCCGGAGCAGGCACGGCTCGGCTTCGCGGGCGACCTGTCCGTCTACCGGGGGTACGGTCTCAGGCTGCTGCAGGGAGCGATCCCATACCTCGACTTCCACGTCGAGTATCCGCCGCTCGCCCTGGCGCCGATGACCTTGCCTCTCCTGACCGCCCCCGGCGGGATCGACGATCTCGGGTACATCTGGCGTTTCACCGTGATCCAGGGCGTGCTGGCCGCCGCCACGGGTTGGCTGGTCTTCCTGGCGACCGGCAGGTCACGCTCCGCGCTGGTGCTGTGGGCCGTGCTGGTATGGGCGGCATGGGCGTCCGTCGCCCTTCGATACGATCTCTGGCCCGTGCTGTGCGTCCTGGTTGCCGTCCTCGTCGTGGAACGGCGACCCGGCGCCGCGGGCGCCGCGCTCGGGTTGGGGACGGTGCTCAAGCTCTACCCGATCGCGGTGCTGCCGATCCTCGGTGCGTGGGCTCTTACCCAGCGCGACCGGGCCGCCTCCGTCCGGTTGGCGGCCGGTTTCACCTCCGTCGTCGCCCTCGTCATGGCGACAGCGTGGGCCCTGGCGGGCCCGGCCTCATTCCAATGGCTCACCTACCAGGAGGAGCGCGGCCTGCAGATCGAGAGCCTCGGGGCCGGGCTCGTCATGGGGCTCCACGTTCTGGTGGGTCAGCCCGTCGAGGTCGGCCGCGGATTCGGTTCGATCCAGGTGCAGTCGCCGGGCTCCGACGTGCTGATTGCCGTGTCGCCGTTCGTGCTGGCCGGCCTCCTCGCGATCGTCACCGGGGTTGCCGTTCGACGTTTCCGCCGGGACCGTGCCCGGTTGGGTCAGGTGCCGAGGTCGAGCCTCGTCCTCGCGTCCGTGGCGGCGATCGCGATGCTCCTGGTGAGCAGCAAGGTCCTGAGCGTGCAGTACGTGGTCTGGTTCCTGCCATTCATTCCGCTGCTTCCCGTCCTGATGCGCTGGATGGCCCTCGCCATCACGGTCCTCTCGACGGTGATCTACACGGTCGACTACCAGGGACTCATGCAGCTCGAGACGCCGATGATCCTGGCCCTGCTGGTCAGGAACGCTCTTCTTGCCGCGTTCGCCGCGTGGCTCCTCGTCGAGCTGTGGGGATGGCGGCTCACACCTCGCGGGGCAGGCGACGGCACCGGGCCCCAGCCGGACGATGGGACGGCGCGGGACCTCGTGCGCGGGCAACTCGTCAGCGGCCCGGGCGAGTGAATGGCTAGGATCGGAACTTCCGTGCGCTCTTCCTGAAGACGCCCAGGCGGCAAACGGGCCGTTGCACGCAATCCGGCCAGCCGCCCCCGACGTACCGCCCGATAGACCGCCGGGGGGTCGGCGGCGGCACGGAGGATGGGATGATGTCTCGACGACTGGGTCTCTCGCTCATCGGAGTCGCGCTTGCACTCTCCATGGTGGCCGGCCCGGTGGCCGCCGGCGGCGGCAACCCGAGTGGCACCGGGCCGCCTTCCCAGTCCTGCCAGGACCAGCTGAATGCCGGTGGCACCACACCCGGGAACTCGGCCAGCTCGCCTGGCTCACCCTTCAACGAGCCCGGGTTCGGCAGTGCGAACGGGGGAACCGGCGGTCTCAACTACAGCCCGAAGTCCCAGTACGACGTCGCCTGCTACCAGGTGAACCTTCACCACTGACGTCCGGCTACTCCCACGCCGGCGACGTCCCAGGGCCCCGACCGACCGGCCGGGGCCCTGACCTCGATGAGGTTGCCCGCGGCGCCGATGCGGCGAAGTCAACCGGCGCCGTGCGACAAGTGCTCGCGACCGCGAGGCCGTACGGTGGATTGCCCTCTGGAAGGCCGCCCGCGACCCGGGTAGACTCCCGTTGGGGGGTGGCGGGGGTTCACTGGGGGCCCCGACGGCACGGCGTCCCATCGACGGTCGCCCTGCTCGTGCCGCATGCCAATGGCGAGACCGACCCTCCAACCTGGGCGAGAACGCCCGGAAGGGGGACGCTAGTGAGAAGGGCCATTTCGCTTCGCCGCGCAGTGCTGGCTGCCGCGGTTGGCCTGGTCGCCGCGGTGGCACCGGTTGCCGCATCAACCTCAGCGCCGGGCCCGGTGTCGCCGCCTGCCGACCCCTCCGCGCCGAGCGCGACCGGCTGCCAGCTGAACTCCGCGAAGGGTCAGATCAAGCACGTGATCTACCTCCAGTTCGACAACACGCACTTCACCCGCGACAACCCCAACGTGCCGTCCGACCTCGAGCAGATGCCGCACCTGCTCAACTTCATCGAGCAGAACGGCGTGCTGATGACCAACCATCACACCCCGCTGATCTCCCACACGGCCACCGACATCCTCACCTCGCTGACGGGCGTCTACGGCGACCGGATGGGCGTTCCCGTAGCCAACAGCTTCCGCTACTTCCTGCCCAACGGAACCTCGAACACGGGCGTCTCGTTCGCCTACTGGACGGACCCGCTCTTCGACCCGTCGCTGCCGGCCTCGCCGACGGACACGACGTTCAACATGCTGACGGCATCCGGCCACAACGCGCCGGCCCCGTGGGTGCCGTACACCCGGGCCGGCTGCAACGTGGGAGCGGTCGCGACCGCCAACACCGTCCTCGAGAACAACTCCTTCGACATCCCGAAGGTGTTTGGGAACCCCTCCACCGAGTACTCGGAGTTCCTCGCGAACCCAAACCTGGCGTTCACGGACTTCGTCGGGGTCGCCGTCCACTGCGCGGCCGGCGACGCGCTCTGCTCGGGCGCGAACAACGGCAAGGCCGACCTGCTGCCGGACGAGCCGGGTGGCTACACGGGCTTCAACGCGCTCTACGGCACGAAGTACGTCAACCCTCAGCTTGGCGGCACCGGGACCGGCAACCTGACGCTCAACGACCTCGGTGGCCAGCCGATCATCAACCCGGTATCCAACACGCCGGGCTTCCCCGGCTTCGATGGCATGTCGGCATCCGTGTCGCTGTCGTACGTGGCCGCGATGCAGGAGCACGGCGTCCCCGTGACGTACGCGTACATCTCCGACGCCCACGACAAGCACCAGAGCGGGCCGGCCTACGGGCCGGGCGAAGCCGGCTACGTGGCCGCGCTGAAGTCGTATGACGATGCCTTCGCGGCGTTCTTCACGCGGCTCGCGAACGACGGCATCAATCGTGGCAACACCCTGTTCGTCGTCACGGCCGACGAGGGCGACCACTTTGCCGGCGGGACGCCGACGAGCGCCTGCGACGGCGTCAACACGGCCTGCGTCTACAGCCACGTCAACTGCCCGAGCGCCACGCTCACGACCTGCCCATCCGACAACGTCGGCGAGCTCAACGCGAACATGGCCGGGCTCCTCGCCACGCAGCAGGGCGTCGTGACGCCGTTCAAGGTGCACTCCGACAGCGCCCCGACCGTGTACATCACGGGCAACCCCGCGCCAGATGCGGCCGTGACCCGGGCCTTCGAGCGGGCCACCGGGCAGCTGACGGCCACGAACTTCTACTCCGGGACGACCGAGAAGATGACCATCGGCATGGCGGACCCCGTCGAGATGAAGCTGCTGCACATGATCACGGCGGATCCCGCCCGGACGCCGACCTTCACCTGGTTCGCCAAGCCCGACTACTTCAACTTCGCGGGCGCTCCGAACTGCAGCAGCCCGTGCGTCCAGGAGCAATTCGGATTCGCCTGGAACCACGGCGACGTCACGCCGGACATCACGACGACGTGGCTCGGGATGGTCGGGCCGGGGGTCGACCAGGTCGGGATCGACGCCACGACGTGGTCCGACCATACCGACATCCGACCGACGATGCTGTCGCTCCTCGGCCTCCATGACGACTACGCCCACGACGGTCGAGCCCTCGTCGAGGACCTCGTCGGCTGGGCCCAGCCGGCGTCGGTCCGGATGAAGGGCGCGTTCGTGCCTCTTGCCCAGGCCTACAAGCAGATCGAGGCGTCGGTGGGCATGTTCGGCCTCGCCAGCCTCGACGCCTCGACGAAGGCGCTGGCCAGCGGAACCAGCCTCGACGACTCGACCTACACCAACCTTGAAGCCCAGCTCGTCTCGCTCGGGAGCCAGCGCGACGCGCTCGCGGCGCAGATGATCGGCCTGCTCGAGGCCGCCGAGTTCTCGGGCGTGACCATCACCCAGCAGCAGGCGGCGCCGCTGATCGCACAGGCTCAGGCGCTGCTCCAGGCGGTCAACGGCCTCTGATTGCCGTGGATGGGCGGCGCGCAGGGAGAGCGTCGCCCCTGACATCGGCTCACGAGAGAGGGCGGGCGGTTGAGCCCGCCCTCTCCTCTCGCGCGATTCCTTCGAACGGGGTCGGGATCACGAGACGTGCTCTTGACGCCAATCGCCGGTCGAGACGACACTCCCGCCACCAGACTCGCGAGCCCAGCGCGCGCCACGCGGATGGTCGCGACTTCCGAAGCAGACGACGCGCACGGGCTTGCCACATGAGAAGGGGGCTTTCAATGCACTTCGGCGTGCGGCTTCGCGGGCGCTTGCTCGCGCTCCTGGGCTCGGCCGCCCTCGCTCTCAGCTCGGCATCCGGGGCAGCCACGCCCGTGCTCGCGGGCGTCGTCTTCCACCCGACGGTGACCGACTACCAGTTCATCTCGGCGACGACGCCGACACAGGCCGACTGCGCGGCCGTCGGCCGCACCTGCTTCACTCCGCAGGCGATCCAGTCCGCCTACAACCTCGGGCCGCTGTATGCCAATCAGCTCGACGGCCGGGGGGTCACGATCGCGATCGTCGACGCCTACGGCAGCGACACGATGGCCCATGACCTCCACGTCTTCGACCAGGCCTTCGGGCTGCAGCCGATGTGCGGCGAGGAGGGCGTGACCTGCGCGCCAGGGATGCCGACGTTCACGCGGTTGAGCCTGAACGGCTCGCCGGCGACGGTGGGCCAGCCCGGCAAGGGGACCCATTTGCAGGACAAGGCCGCCTGGGCACTCGAAGTCGCGCTCGACGTCGAGACGTCGCACGCGATCGCGCCGAAGGCGAACATCCTGCTCGTGACGACCCCGTCGGCCGAGACGCTCGGCGTGCAGGGCTTCCCGAACATGATGAAGGCCGAGAAGTACGTCGTCGACAACCACCTCGCCCAGGTGATCTCCCAGAGCTTCGCCTCGGCGGAGGACGCGTTCGGCAGCTTCCAGTCCCTGGAGAACCTGCGCGATGCCTTCAAGGCCGCGGCGCAGAACGGCGTCACCGTCCTCGGCTCGACGGGTGACAACGGGACCGCGAACTTCATGAAGTCGCCTGTCAAGGCGGGCGGGGCCCTCATCCCGTACCCAACCGTCGAGTGGCCAGCGAGCGACCCGCTCGTCACCGGCGTCGGCGGGACGTATCTCTGCACCGACCCGACCGCGGGCACGAATGATCCGCGGACGCTTTATGCCGGACCGGTCGCCCGCTGCAAGGCCAACCCGACACAGACCGAGGTCGGTTGGACCTTCTCCGGCGGTGGCTTCAGCCACGTCTTCTCGAAGCCCGCCTACCAGGACTCGCTGCCTGCCGGCAGCACGGCGATCGGCAGCCATGCGTGGCGTTCCGGACGTCGCTTTCCAGGCGAGCGCCGGGACGGGCGCCCTCGTGTACCTGTCGCTGCCGCCCGACGGCAACGGCTCGAACATCAACCAGACCGGCTGGTATGACATCGGCGGCACGTCCCTGAGCTGCCCGCAATGGGCCGGCCTCGTCGCGATCGCCGATCAGATCAACGGGGGCGGCCTGGGACTGATCAACCCCGCCCTGTACAAGATCGGGAGTGACTCGACCCGCTACGCAAGCGACTTCTACGACGTCACCACCGGCAACAACACCGCCGATCCGAGCGTCCCGGGGTATCCGGCCACGACGGGCTGGGATCCGGTGACCGGCCTGGGAACGCCGAACGCCGCCGTCCTGCTCCCGGACCTCGTCGCGGCGGCCCACGGTCACTGACGACACCCGGGCTGCATGCGCAGCCAGACCGAGGCTGGCAACCCGAAGCTGAGTGGCGAGACCCCGGACCCGCGAGGCCGGGGTCTCGCCATGTTGACGGGATCACCAGGGAGGGAGCCTGGCGCGCCAGCCGACGGACGGTACCAACGGCACTTCGACCGGCCCAGCAAAGACACCAGACTGCTCGGGTCGGCGTGAGTGAACTTCAGCGTCCCAGGAGCTCGTTGGAGGCTGGATGGCCAGCCCTGCCGGAATGGCACCGAGCAACCCAGCATGGGCGATGGGCGGCGTTGCCCCGCATCCTCGTCGGCTCATTGTCCTGCGCGTGCTTGCCGTGCTGGCCTCCGGTGCCGCGATCGTCATGTTGGCCGGCCAGGCGGACGACCAGGCGCTTGACTACGGCGTCGGGATCGTCCCCGTTGCCGCGCCGTGGTTGGCCGCTTGCCTGTCCGTCGTGGCGGCAGTCCTGTCATTGAGCGCCCGACGTGTCTCGTCGGCCGCCGGGTCGCTGGTGCTGGGCGCCCTCCTGGTCGTGACCGCCTGGTCGGTTGTCATCCTCCCCTTTGATGCACTCCGCCTGGTGGGACTGGTGCCGCTGCCGTTGAGCGCCTGGGGAACGTTCCTGCGTCTCTTCTTGCTCGTCGGTTCGGCTTGTGCGCTCGTCGCCGGGCTCACGGTCCGACGAGCAAGCCAGGTCAGGTGCTCAGAGTGTCGGCGTGTCCTGCCAGGGCGTCTCGACCGGATGCCGCGGTGGCCGGCGGGCGTGGCCGTGCTCTTCGCCCTCGTGTATCCGGCCCTGCGAGTCGGCTGGGCGCTCGGCGGGACGTTCGGCACGGCCGGCGAGCCGCTGCAGATGGACGTTGCCATCGCATGGGCGCCGGTCGCCGTCGGAGCGGCTCTGGTGGCCTTTGCGATCTTCCTGTTCGTCGGCCACGGGCCGCTGTGGGTGCGCGCGCTCCTCGGCCTGGGCGGCGTTGGGCTGGGGTTGCTGATGGTGATGGCCGGAGGACTCGCGGCCGTCAAGGCCGCGACCGACCTCGCAGCCGAAGGCTCCCAGTCGGTCGAGCCGGGCTCTGACCTGATGACATGGACATTCGTGGTCGTCTACGGCTCGTGGTTCGTGGCGGGTGTCGGGATCATCTTCGGAAGCTGGCGGTTCTGGAGCCACCGTCGGGACGATTGCTCAGCGTGTCGAACACTCATGGGCACATCCTGACCCTCAGGTCGGGGTCATCAAGTACCTGGAGCCGCCGCGAGTACCGGTCTGGGTCTGAGCCGCCGTGGGGGTCGCTCCCGCCGAAGCAGGAAGGCGCCGCGAGGCGGAGAGCCCTCGCGGCGCCGTGCGGCTCATGAGGTTGAGGTCTACTTGTAGACGAGCGTGCCCTCGTCCTTCAGCGTGATCGTCAGCTGGCCGTCGGCGATCGCGTAGCTCGCGGTGTTGGTCAGGGCGACGATGTACAGGTCGGAGTACGAGCCGTCGGCACAGGCGATGAGGCTCGTCGGGCCGACAACGAGGGCGAGGTCGCCGGTGGCCGCCGTCGGGTCGACAGTTGTGTAGGTGCCCGAGAGCGTGTTGCAGTCGGCCTTGGCCGAGAACGTGCCGTCGGCCTTGAACTCGATGGTGTAGTTCGCCTGCTGATCGGCCGGAACGACAGCCTGGAACGCCGGGACCTTCTCGGTGATCGCCGTCAGCTGCCACGGCTTACCGATGAGGCCGGTCACCGGGCTCGGGGCGGGGGTGGCACTCGGAGGCGGGCTCGGGGCGGCGGTCGCACCCGGAGCCGGGGTCGGGGTCGGTGTCGGTGCGGCCGTCGGGGTGGGGGTCGGCTTCGCCGTCGGCGTGGCCGTCGGCTTAGCGGTCGCCGAAGCGGCCGGGTTGGCCGATGCAGCAGCGGAGGCGGAGGCTCCCGCCTTGGCCTCGACGAAGGTCATCGTGCCATCGTTCGTGAGGGTGATCGTCAGGCCATCAGCCCCGATGGCCCAGGTGGCTGCCTGGCTGAGCCCGTGCACGAAGAGAGTGTCGAACGAGCCGTCCGGGCACAGGGCCATGGTGGAGATGCCCGGGGTGATGGTGATCTTGTTCGAGCCGCTGGTCTTGTAGGTGCCGGCGATCTGGTTGCAGTCAGCGGTGCCGTTGAAGGTGCCGTCGGTGTTGAACGTGACCTGGTACTTCGACTGGTCTGCCGGCGGGATCACGCCCTGGAAGGCGGGGACCTTCTCCGTGATCGCGGTGAGCTGCCACAGCTTTCCGGTGAGGGCGCTGGTGTCGCTCGAACTGCAGGCGGCCAGGATGGCGGTCGCCCCGATGGCGAACGCGATCAGCGTGAGCTTGCGCATGGGTTCTCCTCGCACGTGGATCGACGATGGTACAGCGTCAGGACGCCGACGGGCCCGGGGTTGACGGGATGGGAGATGAGGCTTCCGAGATGTCGCACCTGGGAGCGCCCCCTCCCAAACTGGGACCGCCCCCGCCCAACGACGAGACTCCTGGCGCGGCATTCGAGGTGTCGCGGGCAAGCGCGTCGGGTAGGCTCTCGGTTGACAGCCGTTGGCCCGGACCTTCATCCGGGCCGGACCGTCGCTCCCGCGCGAGGTGACACGATGGCGACGGAGATGCCGCCGGTTGAGGCGCAGCCGGCCGACCTCCCATCAGCCGAGGTGACTCCTGCGGAGGAGACCGGTCCGCCCGCCGCGGCATCGGGAGCCGACCTGCCCGCGCCGGCCGAGCCGGGGACGACGAGACAGCGCGATCGCGTGCTCGGCACCGCGGGCCAGATCGTCGGCGTCGTGGGAATCGTTGTCTGCCTGGTGCTCGGCGTGGGCGTGATCGTCGGACACGCATGGGCCGATGGCACCGTGGATGACGTCTCCGCGGCCGTCGACGCGCAGATCGCGAAGGTAGACCCGCTCCTGACCCAGGCGTCGGCCAAGGTCGGGGAGATCTCGGGACGGGTGGGCGCCGTCGCGGACATCGCTGCCGGGGTTGCGGCGGACCCGAACCCCGGGGGAGCCGTGGCCGACACGCTCCGCGCCGGGCTCGCGTCCGTCTCCGACCGGTACCAGACCCTGCGCTCCAACTACGCCGACGTGCGCGAGTCGGTCGTGTCCCTGTCTGACCGGCTGCAAACCCTCGGTCGGATCGTGCCCGGGCTCTCGATCCCGCAGGGGCCCGCCGACACCCTCACGGCGCTCGACGCGCGCCTGCAGGCGTTCGACGCGAAGGTCACCGGCCTCATCACGATCGACCCGGGCCAGGGCCCGGTGAACAAGGCCGCAGCAGCCATCGCCCAGGCAGCGAACGACATCAACGCGAAGATCGCTGATGTCCAGGCCGGGATCGCGAGCATCCAGCAGCGGGTCTCGACGCTGCGCACCAAGGTCTCCGACACGGCCGGCACAGGCAAGCTCGCTATCACGCTGGGTGCGTTCGGGTCGATCCTCGCTCTGCTGTACCTCGCGCTCCTCCATTGGGTGCTCTTCCGGCACGCAGGGGAGCTCCGACGGAGGACGCAAGCCGCCTGAGGGACGCCCCACCCCGAGATCGCGGCAGCGTTCCTCACTGGAGAGATCGTGGATCAAGCTCACTCCAGGGCCTCATCGCCCGTGTCGCCGATCTCGGCCTCTCGCTCCGCTCGGTTAGCCAGGTGGCGCCCGACGCGCACGTCACTGCCGGACCCGACCAGCCGGCACTGATGGACGTTCATGCGTCGCCAGGGGAGGGATCGGATGACTTCCAAGTCCGCAGGCACACGGCCCCCAGGGACTCGCGGGACCCCCAAGGCCGAGGTCAGCCGTGCCGCCGCCTACGACGCCGCCTGGACGGCCGATCTCCCAGCGCAGGGTCCGACTGTGGACGGCGCGGCCGTGGGTCCACCCGGAGGAACGCGCGGCCGCGGGCAAGGCGGCCCGCAAGCGCGTCCCCCGGGTGAGCCATGCCGCCTTCGAGCCGGCGCCGGGGCGCGACCCGATCGCCATCCTGGCGGCGCAGGAGGAGGACCGGCTCCCCGAGCTCGTGCCGCTGCGCCACGAGCGGATGGCCGAGTCGCCCTTCGCCTACTACCGGGGCACGCCCGCCGTCCTGGCCTTCGACCTCGCCTCCACGCCGCGGACCGACATCATCGTCCAGGCGAGCGGCGATGCCCACCTGTCCAACTTCGGCCTCTTCGCCAGCCCCGAGCGGACCCTCGTCTTCGACGCCAACGACTTCGACGAGACGCTGCCCGGACCCTGGGAGTGGGACGTCAAGCGCCTCGCCGCGAGCATCGTCATCGCCGGGCGCGCCAACGGCTTCACTGCCGCCCAGAACCGGGAGGCCGCGATGGCCACCGTCCGTGGCTACCGCCAGTGGATGGCCCGCTATGCCGGCATGCGCCTGCTTGAGGTCTGGTACGCGTCGATCACCGACGCCGACATCCGCGAGGCGGGCGAGGCGAGCGGCCTGCTCGCGGGCCGTTCGGGTGCTGAGCGCCGCGCCCGGCTCGAGAGCGATCTTCAGCAAGGCCCGCCAGCGCGACGGCATGCGCGCCTTCGAGTCGCTCACGGGGGTCGTCGACGGGCGGCGGGTGATCCTCGAGGACCCGCCCGTGGTCACCCACGTCGAGATGCCGGGCGGCACGGCGTCGTTCGAGAAGGTCTTCACCGACTACCGGGCCACGATGCCCGAGAACCGGCGCGATTTCCTGGAGCGCTACCGGTTCGTCGACTGGGCCCTCAAGGTCGTCGGCGTGGGGAGCGTCGGGACGCGCTGCTTCATCCTCGTCCTCGAGGGCCGGGACGAGCACGACCCGCTCATCCTGCAGGCCAAGGAGGCGACGGCGTCGGTCCTGGAGCCGTACGTCAAGAAGAGCGGGCATGCCAGCCACGCCCAGCGGGTCGTCATCGGCCAGCAGCTCATGCAGGCGACGTCGGACATCTTCCTGGGCTGGACCAAGGGCCCGGGCGGGCGCGACTTCTACCTGCGCCAGCTGTGGGACATGAAGGGCTCGGTGGACACGACCACCATCCTGCCCCCGGGCCTCGGGTTCTACGGCGGCCTCTGCGGCTGGTCGCTGGCGCGGGCGCATGCGCGCACCGGCGACGCAGCGGCGATCTCGGCCTACCTCGGGACGAGCGACACGTTCGACGGCGCCATCGCCGACTTCTCGGAGACGTATGCCGACGTCAACGCCCGCGACCATGCCGCCTACCTCGCGGCGATCGAGGCAGGGAGGGTCTCCGTCCCAACGAGCAGCTGACGGACCCCAGGAGCAGGGCGCGACCAATGGGACCCAGACTCTGACGGCCGACGCGTGACCCTGACAGGCATGGGGGCCTTGACCTTCAACTCACTTGAAGGTGTAGGGTCGAGCAATGAAGGTCTCGGAGCTCGCCAGGCAGGCTGGCGTCGCGGCGTCGGCGGTCCGCTTCTACGAGGAGAGCGGCGTCCTCCCCGCGGCATCCCGGCAGCGAAACGGATACCGGTGCTACGGGCCGGACGACCTCACGCGGCTTCGGCTCATCGTCGCCTTGCGCCGCCTCGGCCTCGGCCCCCTCGACGCCGGCCGACTGGCCCGCCTCTGCGTCGAGCGGGGCGATATCGACGCCGACCTCGCGCCACTCCTCGCTGAGCAACGGGCAGCCATCGCCCGTCAACGAGCGGAGCTCGATCGGCTTGACGCCGAGCTCACCGATCTCGACCACACGGTCCGAGCCGCGGGCCGAGCCCGACACGCCAGGGAGACAACCTCGATGTCTGCAGGACCGATCCGCGTCCTCTTCGTCTGCACCGGCAACTCGGCCCGCAGCCAGCTTGCCGAGGCGCTCCTCGGAGAGATCGGCGGGACCGACTTCGAGGTCCGCTCGGCAGGCACCGAGCCAAAGGGCGTCAACCCGTACACGGTCCGGGTGCTGTCGGAGCGCGGCATCGACTGGTCACAGGCTCGCTCGAAGTCGGTGACCGAGTTCCTGGACGAGCCGTGGGACTACGTCATCACCGTCTGCGACCGCGCCCGGCAGACGTGCCCGGTCTTTCCCGGGGAGCACAACTCGCTGCACTGGGGTCTGGACGACCCGGCCGAGGTCGAGGGGACCGACGAGGTGAAGCTCGCGGCGTTCGGCGCCACCGAGATGGAGCTTGTGACCCGCCTCCGCCTCTTCGTCGAGCTCGCCCGCCGGTCGCGACGAGAGGTGTTGCCCGCGTAGGGGCGCCTTTACCGCGGCTCGGCGAGCCACACGGCGATGTCACCGGGAGGCGGCACCCGGCCGTAGCTCCGGATCTGGCCATCGATGATCAGCCCCGGCGTGCTCAGGATCCCGTGGGCGACGATCTCGCGCGGGTCCGTGACGTGGACGACCTCGGCCTCGACACCGGCCATCGCGACGGCCTCGCGGGCGTTCTTCTCGAGCCGGACGCAGTTGTTGCAGCCCGGACCCAGGACCTCGATGGTGCGCATGACGCGGCCTCCTACGGCGAGTAGATCAGGAAGTTGAAGAGGTAGCCGACGAACAGGATCCCGATCGTCACGATCGCGGCGAAGGTCGCGATCAGCGGGGTCTTGATGACCTTCTTGAGGATCACGAACTCGGGCAGGGTGATCGCCGTGATCGCCATCATGAAGGCGAGGGTGGTGCCGAGCGCCATCCCCTTGCCGAGCAGCGCCTGGACGATGGGGATCGTGCCGGCGGCGTTCGAGTAGAGCGGGATGGCGATCAGGACGACGAGCGGGACCGCGAGGGGGTTGCCGGGTCCGCCGATGGCGACCACGAGGTCGGTCGGAACGTAGCCGTGGATGAAGGCCCCGATCCCGATCCCGACCAGGACGTAGGGAAAGATGCGACGCACCAGGTCCTGCGTGTACGACCAGGCGTCCCGGACGCGCTCCTCCCATGTCAGGCGGATCTCGATCGAGGCACCCCCGCTGCCCTGCAGGGCCCAGACGTAGTCCTCGACGTAGCGCTCCATGTGGAGCTTGCCGATAAGGAGACCGCCGATGATCGCCACCGGCCAGCCCGGCCGCCATGTAGACCAGGGCGATCCCCGGTCCGAACAGGCCCCAGAGCAGGACCAGGGCGACCTCGTTGACCATCGGGCTGCTGATGAGGAAGGCGAAGGTCACCCCCAGCGGGATCCCAGCCTCCACGAAGCCGATGAAGAGCGGCACGGCCGAGCACGAGCAGAACGGCGTCACGACGCCGAGGCCGGCCGCCCCGACGGTCCCGGCGAGCTCCCCGCGGCCGACCAGGGTGTGGCGGACCTTCTCGGGTGGGAAGAAGCCCCGGATGAGCGTCACGGCAGTCACGATGCCGAGCAGGAGCAGGAGCACCTTCGGCACGTCGAAGACGAAGAAGGCGACCGCCTCGCCGAGGTGCGAACCCTCCTCCAGGCCGAGGAGGTCGTACGCGAACCACGCCGCGAACGGGGCGGCGAGGAACCACGCGACCAGCCAGCCCACGACCCCGAGGAGGACGACCAGCGGAAAGGGCAGCCGTGTGTGCCGCACGGCAAGCGTCGTCATCGGAGGAGCTCCGCCAGCGCCTCCGCCGCCCTCGTGCACGCCTCCTCGTCGCGTTCGTAGTAGACCCACCGGGCGTCGGAACCATTCCGGCTCGCGCGCACGAGTCCTGCGTCGCGAAGGCGTGCCAGGTGGTTGCTGACATTGTTCTGGCGTTCACCGAGGGCGGCCGCCATCTCGCAGACGCAATGCGGGCCGTCGCGCAGCATCGCGAGGATGCCCGCCCGCGTGGGGTCGGCCAGCAACGCGGCGGTCGCCGTTGGGGCGGCTACGTCGGGCGCGGTGAGGTCGAGGCGCGGCCCGGGGAGGACGGGGAGCGCGATCGGTGGGGTTGGCATCTCAGGCAAGACTGTGTCATCCACGGCTGAGATATCGGAGTGCCAAGCGGACTGATGTCACCGGGCCGATCGGTGCGGGAACGGCTGCCACTCCCCCGTTCGCCTGGTTGCACGAGACGATGGCCGCCCGTCGCGGCCACCGTCCGGGTCATGGGCGGCTCAGTAGAGCCAGGGGATGAGTCGGCGGGTGCGCCGCCGATAGGCAGCGTAGCCGGCGAACTGCTCGCCCAGCCACGCCTCCTCGCGGCGCGACTTGAGGTCGGCGAAGACGCCGAGCACGGCGGCCCCGCCCAGGGCCATCGGCGACGCCATCGCGAGGCCCCAGCCAGCGGCGGCGAGCACCCCGCCGCCGTACATCGGGTGCCGGACGAGCCCGAACGCGCCGTCCTCGATCAGTTGACCGTCGGCAACGGGCCGGGGATACGGGGTGAGCTGCCGTCGCAGCCCGAGGATCCCGGCGAAGACGAGGCCGATACCGGAGCTCATCAACGCCGCTCCGGCGATCGCCCCGATCTTCCGGGCCGGGCCGCTCCACAGCGGTCCGGTGAAACCGGCGGCGCCAATGGCGACGAGCAGGACAACCTGGAGGATGACCCAGCCCCCGCCGCGCCGACCGAGGTCCGGCAGGCGAACATTTCTTGCGGCGAGCGAGCGTCTCTCGGTCGAGATCATCGTCCTACCTCCCCCGCCTGACCTGCCCGGCGATGATCGCGAGGCCGCAGACGATGACCAGAAGCGCGAACACCGGAACGTCGATGCCGGCCATGGTGACGAACCCCGCCAGGACAGCGCCGGATCCGAGGATCACCCCGAACCGATCAGGCGACAGCCCAACGTACGCGCGCGTCACGTTGAGGCCGATCATGAGGACGCCCAGCCCGACCAGCCAAGTGCCATCGGGCAGGCCGGGGAACAAGAAGAGGACTCCGGTCATCAGGAGGAGCAGTCCCCAGCCGATCGCCTCGATCCGGCCGGCAATGTTCTTGGGTGCGGTGTTCAGTGCCATTCCCATCGGTCCTGTCTCCCGTGGCAACAGCCACGCCTCGTGTGCCTCCGGGCCTTCGCCCGTGACGTAACGTTCGGGACACTAGTAGAACGAGCGCTCGCTTTGCATGTGCCATTCGGCCCTATTCCTCGTGTGTGGGATGGGCGAGTATCTGTCGAGCGTTCGTTCCAGTTGGTAGCAGCGGAGGCCCTGAATGCCACGGATCACGGCAGCCCACGAGGCAGAGAAGCGCCAGCACATCCTCGCTGCCGCACGCCGGGTGTTCGTCGCCAAGGGCTTCCACGAGGCGAGCATCGACGACGTCGTCGCCGAGAGCGGCGTCTCCGTGGGCGCCATCTACAACTACTACGGGGGCAAGGACGAGCTGATCCACGAGAGCATCCTGGCTGCCGTCAATGTCGAGGCGGATGCCGTCCTCGCCGACCCCCGCTTCGTCGGCAACGCTCGCGACAAGATGGAGCGGGCGATCCGGGGGTATGTCGACTTCACGATCGACGCGCCCGGCGCCGCCGCCTTCCTCGTCCAATGCTGGGCGTTGGCGTCGCAGAAGCCGCTCATCCGCGACCTCCTCGTCCGTCGTCGCGAGCGGACGGTTACGGTCGCGGTGCTCATCGGCCGGGAAGGCGTCGCGGCGGGAGAGCTCCCGGGCGACTTCGACGTCGAGTCGATGGCACGAGGCTTCACCGCCCTGCTCGACGGCCTCGTGCTCCAGCGCGTGGAGGAGGGGGACTCGTATCGCCGGCCGGAGATGGAGCGACGGGCGCTTGCCTTCCTGGATCTCGTCGCTCCGCGTCGGCCCGCTGACGGCAGGAGCTAGCTGGGGACCTGAGGCTTCCGGGCCATCACGAACGCCGCCGGCGCTCCGCGAAGCGCGGCGCCCACAGCCCGATCCCGACGCCGAAGGCTGTGTGGCCGAGGAGCATGATCCGGTTGAGTCGAGCCGCGTCGCCGGACCGGAAGCCGAACCAGCCGTAGCCCATCGAGGGGAACATGACCAGGAGCGGCAGCACGGCCGTCGCGATGCCGAACGCCGTACCTGCCGGGCGGGTCGGTCGCCCATTCCCGCGCCGTGCCAGGAGCAGGAAGGCCTGCGTGAGGATGATGCCCGTGCCGTAGTGGGTGAGCATGCCCAGCGCGAGCTCTCCGCGCCGCGCCGGCTCGGTCGTGATGTCGGCGTGGCGCCACCGGCCTCGCAGCAGGTCGGCCGCCCAGCGGCCGATCACATCGACTCCCAGGCGGTTCGAGGTGAAGGCGCTCCCGCCGAGGAAGCTGGCAGCCACCATGGCCCCGTCCATCGTGATGGTCGCCAGCACGCCTGCCGGAACCCCGGACGGAACACTCACTCTGCTGTGTCTAGTACCAGCGATCACGACGGAAGGGCTCAACGATTGTCCCGACGCGCGACTCGAGCGACGCGAGGCGGGCGCGGACTTGGTCACTGGATAGGGAGTGCGCTGATGTTCACGAGGCCAAAGGCGAGCACGCCGAAGGACATGGCCAGCAGGGCGACCCGCATCCACCACCAGCGAAAGCGATCGGAGACCCCCGCCAGGAACAGCGCTGACGCGAAGATCACCGTGTAGAAGACATACCGGTCGCTCGTCGTGTTGGCATCCTGACCTGCCGTGAACGTCGCCGTGGCTCTTGCCTCCAGCTGCTCGGACTGCTGGGCCTGCGCCGAGACGTATTCCGGCATGTAGAGCGGTCCCGAAGGCGCATTCGGATTGTTGAAGGGATCGGTCTTCAGCCACGCCAGGAAGGCAACCCGGAACTCGTCGCGGAAACGTCGCTCGTACACCGTCGCCAGCTTCGTGTCGCCCGCTTCATACGCGTTGAGCCACTGGCTGAAGACCTGGCTGTCGAACAGCCGATCCTGACCCGAAACGGTCGAAGCCTTCGTCGATTCGACGCGGTACCCGGAGGCTTGGACGTAGTCCGCCGCCTGGACGCCGTTCCATAGGGCGGACTGATATCCGCTCCAGGCGGCCGCGACGGTGCCGACCCCGAGCGCAATCGTGGCGATGAGCTCGAAGATGTGATCGCGGGTGAGCCTGCGACCCTTCTCGGTTTCGGTCTGCTCGGTGGGCTCGATCGCGGGCGCCGGAGCTGGTGAGTCCGCCTGCTCTGCCACGAACGGTATCCCGCATCTCGCTCGACGGTTTGGGATCGATCCCGTGAGGCTACGCCCTCGGAGATCGCGCGGAAAGGGGCCATTCGCACCCGATTCGCCACTGTCTCCGCGTATCTCCCGACGTAGGGGGGGTGAGCGCGGAGCCCGAGGGTCCCCGGCACGAGCAATCGAGCAGGTTCGGAGAAGCGGATCGTGGGCCTCAGCGGTAGGGTCTGGGTCGATCCGTCGAGACGGTGGGCACCGTCGGCGCGCCGCCGCGGCGAGGGCGTCGAGTGAAGGGACGAACCGACATGACCGACACAAAGGCATCCACAAAGCGAAGCAGCTCGGCGAGGACGACCGGCAGCGTCTTGAGCGACGAAGAGCGCGCCGCGATGCAGGAGACCATCCGGGAGCGGAAGAAGGCGGCGAAGCTGAGCCCGGACGAGGCGCGCGCCGCCGGCGAGGCCGACGTGCAGGCCAAGATCGCCGAGATGGCCGAGGACGATCGGGCGATCGCCGCGCGCATCCACGAGCTCGTCCTCGCGACCGCGCCGGGCCTCGTGCCCCGCACCTTCTACGGGATGCCGGCCTACGCCAAGGACGGCAAGGTGATCTGCTTCTTCCAGGCGAAGTCGAAGTTCAAGGTGCGCTACTCGACTCTCGGCTTCCAGCCCGATGCCCGACTCGACGACGAGGAGATGTGGCCGGTCGCCTTCGCCGTCACGAGCCTGACGGCGGCGGGCGAGAAGCGGATCGCCGAGCTGGTCAAGAAGGCCGCGGTCTGAGGGTCGCCCGAGCTGCCCGTCGTCGCTGGCGGCCGGCTACTGTGCAGTGCATGGCCCGAACGGCCAAGTAGAGACCTCGGGCCCGCCGCCCCCACGCTTGCGGCATGCTGCAGAGCCTCCGGCGGACCGTACCGAGTGCAGACGATGGCCTTCAACTCGGAGCCCCGGCGGCCTGCGGATCCGGATCACCTCTCTCGGCAGGCCTGCTCCGGAGTCGACGACCTTCACACCCTTGAGGAGGAGCCACAGCGCCAGCCCGAGCTCCGCGACGATAGGCGGCGAGCATCGTCCGTGATGAACACAAGGTAGCCCAGGGCTCCTTGGGTCATGAGCTCCCGCAGCTGCGCGGCGGAGGCTTCGTCGTGCAGCGGCGGGCCCGGCTGCTACAGCGAATCTCGGTGCCTGGCTCGCCCGGCACCCGGATAGTCAGCCAGCGAGAGTCGCCGTGGCGGATGTCGTTGCCCTTTTCGAGCCCGAGCTTGCTGACGTAGTAGAAGTCGAGCGCGTCGTCCTTGTGGCGGACGTAGATCGAGGCGACGTTGAGCCTGGTGATCATCTCGTGCGTTCACCATGATGTCGGTGTGGACGTCGCTCACCCGAGGGCGGGATCGCCGCAGCCGCTTACGCAGCGTTCCAGTCGAGCGGCGCACTAGACTGGGCGATCCCCGTGAGGCGCGATGAGTTCTACGGCGTTAGGCCGTCGGGCTGTCGAGCCGGAAACCGAGGACTCTGATGCGAAGCTTGACCTACTCGATGGGCGTATCACTCGACGGCTACATCGTCGGGCCGGACGGCGGCTTCGACTGGACGGCGCCCGACGCCGAGGTCTTCCGCTTCTGGATCGACGAGATCCGAGACGTCGGCGTCCACCTCATGGGACGACGGCTGTACGAGACGATGCTGTACTGGGAGACCGCCGACCAGAATCCATCGCTCGACGACGCAGAGCTCGAGTGGGCGACACTGTGGAAGCCGCTCCCGAAGGTGGTGTTCTCCACCACGCTGTCGGCCGTGCAGGGCACGGCCCGCCTGGCCTCCGGCGGCCTTGCGGAGGAGATCGAGCGGTTGCGCGCCGAGCCGCGGCAGGGCGACATCGCGATCGGCGGCGCGACCCTCGCCGCCGAGGCGGCCGCGTTGGGCCTCATCGACGAGTACCGGGCCATGGTCTACCCGGTGCTGGTTGGCGGTGGAATTCCGTACTTTCCGCAACGCGAGCGCCGGGTGGATCTCGAACTCGTCGAGACCCGCACCTTCAGCTCGAGCGTCGCCTACCTCCGCTACCGCGTGGTGCGCTAGCCGGCTCGTCCGCTGCAACTCGTCTCGCCGCCCCCACGCTTGTGGGCATGACGGCGCGCTGCCCTGATCCATATCGGATCCAGGGCTCCCCTGCCTGTCGCGACCCCAGGTGCTGCCCGCCGCCCGTCGATGCATGGATCGACCGAATGCGCCGGGACGGGCGATGGGCGTGACGGCGATGCGGCGGAGCGCCGCCGGGCCGACATGTACTATTGGACAGACTGGAGGTCAGTTCACCCCCGGACCCCTGCGGGGTCGGCGAAGACGAATGAACGAGCAGGCCGGTATGGGTGGAGGCGCAGACGAATCCCGCGCCCAGCAGTTGACCGCCAGTGTGGTGCGTGGCCTGACCCGGGTGATGTTGGGGCCGACATTCAAGGCTGGGCACCCCACCGAGCAACGGCGGCGGCGGCAGGCACGGGTGAGTCGGCTCACGAGGGCGCCTCGGAGTGTCGAATGCCGAGCGTCCGTCTGCGGCTACGTTCCCGGCGAGTCGGTCTCGGTGCGCGGAGCAGCGCCAGCCGGCCGCGCGGTTCTCTACCTGCACGGCGGCGGGTACTGCCAGGGCTCGCCAGCAACGCATCGCACCCTCACCGGGCACCTCGCGCTGCAATGCGCCGCGCACGTATTCGCGCCCGACTATCGTCTCGCTCCGGAGCAGCCGTTCCCGGCGGCGGTCGAGGACGCGGTCGCGGCATACCGTGGGTTGCTCGCCGAAGGCTTTGCGCCGAGCGCGATCACGATCGCTGGCGATTCGGCAGGCGGCGGCCTGGCCGTCGCCACCGCGCTGAGCCTGCGGGAACTCGGCCTGCCTCAGCCGGCGGCGCTGGTGCTCTTCTCGCCCTGGGTGGATCTCAGCCTGAGCGCGCTCGAGTCCTCAGCTCCCGGAGACATCATCACCAAGCCATTCGTCGAGGAGTGTGCGCGCACTTATCTTGCCGGGCATCCGCCAAAGGATCCCCTCGCCTCGCCGATCGCGGCAGATCTGCACGGCCTGCCGCCCACGCTCATCCAGGTCGGCGGCGACGAGCTGCTACTCACTGACTCGCGCCGGTTGCACGCGGCGCTGGCCGCCGCGGACGTCGATGTGCTGTTGCAGGTGTTCCCGCGCCGCTGGCACGTCTTCCAGCTGCTGGCGGGGCCGTTGGCGGACGCCAACTACGCGCTGGCCGCTGCGGGCGAGTTCGTTCGGACCCATTCAGCCGTCGGGATCGCTGCACGGTAGCTCTTCCGCCATTTCGTCTTCCAGGTGAAGCTCCCAGCCGTGCGGGCCGTCCGACCGGAGGGCATGCATCGGTCCGCCTCCTCGAGCCTGCCACGACGAACCCGGACGGCACCTTGAGGTTCATCTGGCCTAGGGACCGGCGATGCCGGACGAGGATTACGACACCATCGCGAGTTCGCGATCTGCGTCCACACCTCGATCGGGAAAGCCACCAGCGCGCTGTCATGCCCCCAAGGGTGGCGGCGGTGGGCCCCGGTCCCTATTCAGTCGATGAAACCATAAGGTCGGGTTCGGGCAGCCGCGCAGCGAGGAATCCACGACGGCTGCGCCGTGGTCGCTGCCCCCACCTTGGACCGGGCGTTCGCCAGGCGGTACTTCAAGGTCGAGTGCGATAGGCCGAGTCGGTGGGCAGCTGCCTTCTCCGACCCGGCAACGAGTGTGCACTGGCCTTCGAGTCCCCGGTCGGTGATGTGGCCCAGGATGGGGAGTGGACGCCTGAAGAGCCAGCGATACGCGAGGAGCGGCATGCGACCTCGATCCGGGCGGCGGGGCTGGTGTCGCCAGGGAGTCGCGCGCATACTCCGCCGATCACCCCGACCTCGGACCGCCGCGTCCCGCCGCAGCCCCGCCGGTGTGTGCTCTGGGGGACCGGCCGCTATGTTCAAGACCTCCGGCTTCCGGATCCCGCCGTTCGTGGGCGGAGTCCTCGGAATCGCCCTGATGGCCATCGGGATCAGCTCGGGCATCGGGTCGCTTGCGATCGCCGGGGCGGTGGTTGTCATCGCCGCCTCGGTTCGCGTCGTGGTCTGGCGCTGATCCCGACGAGCCGCCGGTGAGCGGAGGGCGATGACGTCCGCGACGGCCTCCGCTCGTCGGAGTTCGCTCGATCGTTGCCGGACGACGTCAGGGTGATGGTCTACTCACGGAGTGCCTGAAGCCTCCTCGATCCGACAGCTCCGATCCGGGCCGAGGAGTAGACCCGGCCCGGGTGCGGCGCTCCGCCGAATTGTCGTCACGCTCAGCGCCCATGCCGGCGCATTCGGTCGATGGTCGCGGTCACCGTTCTCGAAGGCTTCTACATCGTGCTCCACGCCGACCAGTTCGGCGGAGCGCTCGCGTCGAACGACGCTGCGTTCTCCGCCGCCCACCCGATGACCGGACTCTTCGTGATGATCGCGGTGTCCGTCGCCCTGCTGCTCGTCGACTACTACCACGTGGCGGGGCGGGCACGGCAGGTCGCCATCGGGCTCGGGGCCGGTCGGCATCCTGGCGGCGGTAACCGGGACCACGCTGTGTTCGTAGCCCTGTACGTGGTGCTGGTCGTGCGCCGCAGAAGGTGACTGATGTGCTCGCTGCGTTCGTCGAGGCCGGCGGTTCGGTGCGAAGTGCTGCCGCGTGTGCCGGCATCCGACCCAGCACGGCGAAGCGGCACCTCGCCGACCTTCGCGCGCGATCCGGCCTCGCGACCGAGCAGCTGATCTATCTCGGACGAGCGGAGGGGTGGCTCGTCCGTCCCGATCTGGGGCCGCGCTGCGCGAGTCAGACCACGATTGGAACTGGCGGTTGAGGTCAGGGCTTCGTTGTCCAGACGGGCGCTGGCCGACCGGCTCGCGGATCCGGCCCCTGTCCGGCAATCCTGGCCTGAAGCCGGCGAGAACCGGAGATCGCCCTAGACTCTCAACATGAGCGGCGTGCTCTCCTGGGTGGCGAGTTCCGGTGTCGTGCAGGGCGTGATCATCGGTGTGACCCTGGCGTTCCTGACGACGATCCTGATCCTGGATTCGGTGGCGAAGGCGGAGACGACCACCGTCAACGGTTGGAGTTCGATCCGCAGGGCCGGTCAGCCCGGCAACGGACTGTTGGTGCGTGCCGCATTGCAGAAGGCCCTGCCGCTTGTCAACGTGTTCGAAGAGGCCGCGTACTGGACGACGAGCGTGGACAGCGCAGGGAAGAAGCTCAGTGGTGAGCACGCGTACCGCCTGCACTTCCCGCCAGGGCATCTCCCGCCGAATGACGCCTTCTGGTCGCTCACAGCGACGGACACCGTCGGGTACATGGTGAGCAGTCCGACCGGTCGGTCAAGCGTGGACGACCATTCGGGTCTCGTGACCAATCCGGATGGTTCGGTCGACGTCCTCCTCCAGCCGCAGACGCCGAGCGGGCAGGCACACAACTGGCTGCCGACACCGACTGGCAGATTCAAGCTGATGCTCCGCGCCTACCTGCCCGGCGCGGCCATCCTGGACGGCAGCTACGACGTGCCGCCGGTCGTCAGGGTCTCGTGACGTGAATCGCCTGATCCTGAAATACCCCTACCCCGTCACGGCCGTCATCCTGCTGATCTTCGCCTGGGTCGTCATCCAGCGGCTCGCTCGTGGCGTGGACGCGATCATCCCGCTCGCTCTGGCAGCTGTGATCGTGTGGCCGCTCGGGACGTTCGTCTTCGTCTATCTCTGGCCGCGGATCACGGTCGGCGGATTCAAGCGGGCGATCCTCAACCGCGGGTTCGGCGCCGGCCCGATCCCCATCAACACCCTGTACGCCGTGCCGGAGCGACCCTCCGACTCCGCATCGAGCGGCAGCCTCATGGCGGTCGGCACCGACGATCTCCTCTACATCGGCGGCTGGCTCGACGCGCAGGCCGGGCCGCGAGTGCTGCATGTGCCCGAGATGAACGGACGGTATTACAGCCTGCAGTTCACCGATCCGGAGAGCGGCTCCAACTTCGCCTATGTCGGAAAGCGGACCACCGGGACCGACGCCGGCGAATTCCTCGTCTGCGAGCGGACGTGGACCGGGAGCGTGCCCGACGGGATGACCCGGATCGACGTGCCGCACCGATCCGCCCTTGTCATCGGCCGCGTCTTCGCCGCCGATGACGACGATCGGCGCGCCGCCTATGCGCTCGCGAAGCAGATCCAGCTCACGCCGCTCGACAGCCAGGTGTGACCGTCAGGGTCCGGCGCCGGGCGTCGAAGTCCACGAACGACCTTCCGATCACGATGCGCCTCGCCGAACCTCCTGGGCCCTCCGACTGGCTCAAGAGCGCATGACGCGTCACTCGTCCCGCCCCGTCGGGCGCGCGACGGAACGAGAGGTCGTCGTGGTCACCGCGGTCCTGGAGGCCGGTCGGAGAAGGCGGCCGCCCACCGGCTGGGCCTGTCGCACTCGACCGTGAAGCACCACCTGGCGAACGCACGGTCCAAGGCCCGCAGGCGTAGTCGGCGTGCGTGCCGGAACCATCACCTCGGCCCGGGGCGAGCCTGAGCCGGCCGGCCGCCTCCTGCTTCGCGTCGCCGAGGCTGCCGAGGTGCTGGCGATCTCGCGGTCGTCGCAGGCTGGCTGGCGGTCCCCGCGAATGAGGACGTAAAAGACGACGTCATAGGGGTTGCCCTCCCGGTCGAGGTCCCACGCCCGTCGCACACCGTCCCGGACGTAGCCGGCACGCTCGGCCACCCGTCCCGAGGCGTCGTTGTCCAGGTGGGTGTAGAGGTCCAGACGGATGATGTCGGTGGTCTCCAGCGTCCAGCTGTACTAGCTCATTTCTGCCGGCCAAGCCACGGTGGTACGGCTCGGTCGAGCCGTGCGGGTCCCGCGCGGCGAGCTGGAGCGGCTGGATGGGTGTCCGCTGTTGCTATGAGCGAGCCCTCAGCGGACGAGGCCGAGTCTCCGCAGGACCCGGTCGGTGTCGGCGTAACCGAGGGCCGTCGCCGCGACGACGACGCCGACCACGATCACGGCGAGGATGATCCGCTTGGTCGTCGTCATTCGGGCGAGCTCCAAGCGTTCGATGCGCCGAGGACGGCGACCATGGGCCACCGCCGCAGCACCGCGTACAGCACGATCGCGGCCATTGCGATCCCGACGAGGCCACTCGAAACCGACATGAGGTCCGCGCCAGTCAACGCCGCAATCAGGCCGACGCTGGACGACGTCAATCCCACGCCAGCCATGACCACCGCGAGTGCCCGCCCCCAGCGACGGCGGCTCGCGACGCCGACCGCGGCCGCCAGGTAGGCAGTGCCAACCACGCCCCAGAAGATCGTCAGCCGTCCGAGGATCGGGACCGAGACCCCGATGTCCGTCAGGATCGGCGACGGCAGGAAGCCGGCGTACACGAACGTCAGGATGCCCTCGGCGGCGAGGATCGTGGCGGCGAGGCGAAGCCACGGGCGGTTGTGGTCCGTCATCGGCCTGCTCCCACTCTGAAGGGCACGACCAGCACCATCTGACGGTGGGGGGAGTCGGTCCGTTGCACGAGAGCCGAATGGCCCCCGGACGCCGGGTGCGTCCCCATCCCTTGATCTGAAGAGAGGGGCGCCCGGGGGGGACCGGAGCGATTGGGGTGATCCCGCCCGGTGTTGCCGGGTCAGACCGTGACCTCGACGGGTCAGGTTCCGATGCGGACGTCGAATTGGAACCCCAGGGCGACCCAGACGATCCAGCCGAGCGCGCCGCCGACGAATAGCAGAATCCGGGTCAGGTTCCGGTCGGTTGGCGACGCATCGGCCGCCATCCGCTCCGAGAAGTCGGCGAGAGCGGCGACGAAGAAGGCAATGATGCCGCCGACGATCGCGCCCGCGACGAACATCGCCAGGACGCCACCGTTCACAGCGGCGAGGCGGACGAGCCGCGTCGAGCGTGTCGCCGTCCGGCCGTGTTTCTTGTCCACGTCGGCGGTGCCGATGACGATCCCGGTCGCGATGGCGAACGGCCACGCACCACAGCGTGAACGGGGCGATCAGCGCGACAGCCACTGCGACAACGAGGTGATTGGACGTCCTCAGCGGCACCTGGCGATCCGCCAGGTCGAGCACTGGATACGCCTCCACGGCAGTTGGGTGGCCGTCAACCCTGGGCGGTCCGAGAGCCCCACGGCTGCTTGCGAGACGCTGCGTCATAGCTCTCTGTTTCACGAGAGCCGGACGTCATGCCCCGGACGCCCGGTTCGCGTCCCATCCGTTGCTCCTATGTCAAGCTGCGGCGGCGAGGGGCGTCCCCCTGGCTGCCTCGTCGGCTCGAAGGCGGCGGAACACCTCGTCACTGATCCTTCGGCAGAGGGCCCCGATGGCCTCGGTCTTGGTGTTGCAGACGGCGCGGCGGTGCTCGAGATGGGCTTGGGCCCGGTCGTCGATCCGCATCTGGGTGATCTCGATCCGGTGCAGGGTCAGGTTGAGCTGGCGGTTGCCACCCCGGGAGAGGCGGTGGCGGGTCACATTGCCTGACCAGACCGGGACGGGGGCGCTGCCGTTGTGGCGGGCGAACGCCTCCTTGGAGTGGAAGCGACACATGCCTGCCCCCTACCTACCTGACTCCTCGAGCCGGGGCGTAACCGTCCGTCACCTGGAGGTGCGCCGTTCATTCCGTGTCTACCGACGAGCCCGATCCCCAGGAGACCCGTCTCCGATATCTGGCCCGTCGCCAGGGCCCGCTGATGCGTAACGGCAGCGAGGATCTCGAGCTTCCCCGCCTTATTCCTCCGGCCGCTTGCGAGACCGGTGCAGTCGTCTCGCTTCCCCCACAGCCGCCCGAATCGAGCCCGAGCGTCCGGGTCGCCGCTCCCGCGATCTACTGCCCGGCTATGGGTAGATGCCGCGCAGGATCGTCGCTTCGGCCACGCGTTCGACCGCGATGGCATGTGCTGCCCGACGAGGATCGATGTGGTCTTCGGCGGCCCGATCCCACACTGCCTTGGCGGCGCCGAGGATGACCTCGCGGAGCCGACCATTGACGATCTTGGGCGCCCAGAAGAGCGCGTCCCGATTCTGGACCCACTCGAAATAGCTGACGATCACGCCCCCTGCGTTGCAGAGGATGTCCGGAATGACCTCGACGCCGCGCTCACGAAGGATCGGGTCAGCGTCGGGGGTCGTCGGCCCGTTGGCACCTTCGGCGAGGACGCGAGCACGAACGCGCGCGGCGTTCGCGGACGTGATCTGGCCCTCCATGGCCGCCAGCACCAGGACGTCGACGTCGAGCCCGAAGAGGCGCTCGTTGTCGATCGGCTCGGTGTGTGCGGCACCCGCGATCGTGCCGCGCTCCCGCATGAGGGCCCCAAGGCGAGAGACGTCGAGCCCCGCCTCGTTGTAGCAGCCGCCGCCCACGTCGGTGATGGCCACGACGCGCGCTCCCACATCGTCGAGGAGACGGGCCGTGGCCTCGCCCACGTTTCCGAAGCCCTGCACGGCAACGGACGATCCTTCCAGCGGCACGCCGACCCGACGGGCGGCCTCCCCGATCGTGTAGACGACGCCCTGACCCGTGGCGTCGGCCCGCCCGTTCGAGCCACCGATCATCGACCGGCTTGCCGGTGACGACGCCTGGGACCGTGTAGCCCTGGTGCATCGAGACGGTGTCCATGATCCAGGCCATGGTCTGGGCATTCGTCCCGACGTCGGGCGCCGGGATGTCCGAATCCGGTCCGATGATGACCCGGAGTCGGTCGCGAACCGCCGCGTCAGCGCTTCGAGCTCCCTCGGGAGTCATCGCTCGCGGATCGCACGTCACCCCGCCCTTCGCGCCTCCGAACGGAACGTCGACGAGGGCGCACTTCCAGGTCATCCACATCGCGAGCGCCCGGACCTCGTCGATGTCTGTCGACGGATGGAACCGAAGCCCGCCCTTCGCCGGCCCCCGGGCAGTGTTGTGCTGGACGCGGTAGCCCGTGAAGACCCGCGTGCTCCCGTTGTCGAGGCGGACCGGGAAGCGGACCGTCAGCTCGCGCTGGGGCGCCCGGAGGATCTCCCGGATCCCATCGTCGAGCCCGATGTGGTCGGCGGCGGCGTCGAACTGCGCCTGGGCGGCCGCAAGCGCGCCCTCGCCGGGCGAGATAGCGCGAGATGCGAGCGCAATCGGAGAGTCGGGCGTGTCGGCGAGGGCGCTGCGGAGCGCGGTGGATCGGGCGACGGCAGGGCGGCCATTGACCAAGCCCGTCGAGACGAACGGCCTATTCATGCAGGGCTCCGTGACGAGCGGGGCGCCGGCGCGAGCCGGCATGTCCCGCCATGTCCCATGCTCCGGCTCTCGACAGAACATGTCGCTGGAAGTGCATGAATGGCACATGAACGTTCGTTCACATTCTGTTCACGAACGTTCCCCAGCCGGTTCAGCCCGCCGTCGGAGGATGGCCACCGTGGCATTCGCCATTCGACGAGGGACGCGGCCGCAGGAGCTCACCTGGCCCGTCCCGCCAACGAGGAGCCCCATGTCCACGCGGTCGACGTTCACCTGCGCCACATGCGACGTGTCGATCACCCATCACCCGACGTTCCATGTCGGTCTCGCGTTCTGCTGTGCCGGCTGTGCCGCCGACGGTCCGTGCATGTGCTCTTACGATCGCGACGATGCCGAGCCGGCCGCGACGGGGCCGGTGCGGGCCAACGTCGCGTCCGCTGGCCTGCCGGCGTTCCGGCCGCCCGACCGATCGTCCCGACCAGGGTCCCGGGCCGCAGCACCCGTGCCCGTTGGCGGCCCGATCCGCCCTCGCGTCGCCGCGTCGCTGATCGGCGGTCGAGCGGTCCCGGGCCCGCCGAGGCCGCCGCCTCGTGACCACGGTTCGAGCGTATCCTCGGCCGCCGATGTTCCACGCGGACCACCCCGGCCCGGGCGCAGCTCCCTCGCCGCCGGCAGCCGCCACCCTCGGCTTGTCGCCGAGGGCGTCACCGCGTCGGATCTCGTCGTGCGATTCGCTGCCGCAGGCGCCGGTGTCGACGAGGCCGACGACGGCCGGTCTCCTCGCGGAGCTGGCACGCCGGGCTGGTCCGGGTGGCGCGCCAGAATGGCGACGGCAGGGTCCACGTGCTCACGAGCCTCGGCCGGCAGATCCGCGACTCCGGCCTCGGGGATGGGTCGGGCATCGCCGCTCAGCTTGCGGAGCTCGAGCGGCTCCGAACGGACCCGCCGTCCACGATCGCCCATGAGCTCCGGACGCCGCTCACGGCCGTCCGCACCTGTGTCGGGGTGCTGCGCGATCCGGAGACATCGCCGAGCGATGTCGAGCAGGAGGCGCTCCTCTGAAAGCATCGAACGGAATGCCGACCGCATGCAACGCGTGGTGGGCGACATCCTCGAGATCGCACGCTTCAGGACCGGCGAGGTCGTCCTGCAGCTCCGGCGCTTCGACGCCGCCGAGCTGGCGAAGGCCGCGATCGCATCGGTCGCGCCGCTCGCCGCTCAGCGACACCAGGAGATCGTGCTGCGCACGCCGCCTCGCGCGATCCGGGTCTTCGGGGATCGCCGGCGCCTGGAGCAGGCGCTAGTGAACTTCCTCTCGAACGCGGTCAACTACGGACCGGCTGGAGGACGGATCCGGGTCCGGGTAGACGACGGTGACGAGGTCGTCCGCTGGTCGGTCCGGGACGACGGTCCAGGCATTTCCTCGGACGATCAGACCCATCTCTTCGAACGGTTCTTCGTGGGTCCGACCGACCTGGAAGGCGGCGCGCGCGGCGTTGGCCTCGGCCTCCCCACTGCGCTCGCAATCGCCCAGGCGCACGCCGGCCGCATCGACGTCGAGAGCACCCCGGGGGTGGGAAGCCGCTTCACGCTCGTGGTCCCGCTCGACGGCCCCCACGACGCGGACTGATGCGGATCCTGGTCGTCGACGACGCTCCCGATGTCGTGGAGTCGGTCCGCCTCGGGTTCATGCTCCAGTGGCGGGACGTCGAGGTCATCGGCGCCGCGACCGCCGAGGACGCGCTCGACCTTGTCGAGGCCCAGCACCCGGATGTGGTCCTCCTCGACGTGGGCCTGCCGGGGATGATGGCTTCGGCGCCCTGCGCGAGATCCGGGTCGTTCTCCGACGTGCCCGTGCTCATGCTGACCGCCCGGGACGACGCGATGGACAAGGTCAAGGGCCTGGAGCTCGGCGCCGACGACTACGTCACGAAGCCGTTCAACCATCTCGAGCTGATGGCGCGCGTGCGCGCCGTCCTCCGACGCCACGAGATGCCGCCCCCGACCAGCCGAGCACCCTCATTCCGGCCGCTCGACCTCGAGGTCGACTTTGCCACGCACGAAGCCCGCCTCCGCGGCGCAAGGCTGGATCTGACGCCGACGGAGTACAAGCTCCTTTACCACCTTGTCCGGAACGCCGGACACATCCTCCAGCACGGCACCCTTTTGGCGAAGGTCTGGGGCCGGGAGTACGTGGACGAGGTCGACTACCTGCGGGTCTACGTCCGGCGGCTGCGTGACAAGCTCGGCGATGACCCGGAGCACCCACGCTACATTCGGACCGAGCGGGGGCTCGGCTACCGCTTCATCGGCTCGGGTGTCAAGCAACGTACCCGACACGGAGCCCGCCCGGTTGGGACGAGAAGTGGGCCTGATTCCCCTGTTGACGGATGCGGCAACGGGCTCGACCTCGTTCGCGGCGATGCCAAACAACCGCGGCGCGTCCTATAGGTCGGGCGGGCACACGCAGAGCACCATCCGGTTTTGCCCGGCGCGAACGTCCCGACGATGGTCGTCACCCTTGCCGCCTCGACTCCGGACAGCATCCAGGCGGGCGGCCAATCGGCCGGCGGCAAGATCAGCCGGGGGGACCGCACCAACCGCCAGACCGCCCGCATGCTCGGTCGCTGTCCGTACAGGAGGACCCCCGCGGCGTACACGCGGGCGGCAATCCAGAGGGCGATCGGGATCGTCACGAGGAGGATCGCAATCGACAACGCGACCTCCCATGCGGCTGTCTCCCCGGCGACGATGCGGCTCGGCATGATGAACGGGCTGATGAACGGGATCTGGGAGAGGATGGCGACCCAGCCCGCCCGGATGTCGAGGAGGCCGGTTCCGGCGTACACGGCGACGAGATACCCGACCATCGTGATCATGGTCATCGGCATGACCGCCCCGTTCACGTCCTCCTGGCGGCTCACGAGGGACCCGGCAGCGGCGAAGAGGACGGCATAGAGGAGGAACCCCAGCACGCCGTACACGCAGAACAGGACGAGGCGAGCGCGATCGTCAGCCCCTCGGGCAGTGAGACGCCCGCGCCGTCGCCGAGGACGACGGCCGCGACGCGGTCCTGGAGGAGGAGTGCAACGCCGCCAGCGAGCAGGATCGCGAGGTACTGGAGAAGGGCGGCCGCCCCGACGCCGAGCACCTTGCCGCCGAGCAGCTCGAAGGGCGTCGCGGCGTTGAGGATGACCTCCATGACGCGCGACGACTTCTCTTCGACCACGCTCATCGCCACCCAGTTCCCGTAGAGCACGATCATCATGAAGATCAGAAGCGTCATCCCGAAGGCGAGGAGAGCCGCCGAGCCAAACGCGGTCGAGTCTTGTGTCGGCTCCGTCCTTGTCGGGTCGGGCGATCTCACGACATAGGTGGCCGGCCCGAAGAGCGCGCCCTGGTCGGCCGGCGCGACGCCGAGGCGGTCGAGCCGATCCGCGACCGCGACCGAGTTCGCGGCCTGCTGGATGAGCTGAGCCGTGCGCCCCGTCGCTGCGTCGTTCGTGTACAGGGTGAACGTGAGCTCGCCGTCGGACGCTCGTTCGATGGCAAGCACCGCATGCGTTCGGCCCGCGGCCACATCCGAGCGCCGCCGCGAGGTCGGTCGCCGTCGTGACGGCGAACGCCTCGTGGGTGGACGGCGACG
>CAVUGM010000005.1:0-376403 GCA_963741085.1 uncultured Chloroflexia bacterium | reverse complement strand
ACCGCGCCAGTCGCCCCATCGAAGTCTTGCGGTGAAGCTGTGCACGGTCTGTGGCGTCGTCACCAGCCGCGCCGGCAGTCGGTGCGGCCAGCACCCGCGCCTGTCGGGCCTCGGTGCCAACCATCACATCCATGCGGACCCGCGATGGACTCGCCTATCGAAGCGGATGATCACGCGCCACGTCGGCCAGCACGGCGTACCGTATCCCGCCCTGCGACGGTCCCGAGCATCCGGCGCATCCAACGCGTGACCTGACGCTCGACCACCTCGTTATGGCGCTCATGGACGGTGGCGCTCCGTTCGACCCCGCCAACACCCGTGTCCTGTGCCGATCGAGGAACTCGGCCAACGGAGCGCGCCTCGTGAACGCACGAAGCGCCGACCGGGGGTCCCCACACGAGGGTTCTTGCGCTCCTGGAAGTCCGCGCCTCCCAATCGTGTGCAAGCGGCCGAGTTTCGCGAACAACCCCGGGTTCTGATCGGGGACCTACCCAGGTTGGCCCGTGGGCGCCACAGGGCGCCGGAGTGGCGCGGTGAGCCCGGCCGTGGCCACTTGCGCGACCGAACGGAGAAGGGCCCTGGCTGGCGCCCGGCGAAGGCGGTCTGGGCCAACCCGGGAGGGTGGGCGCCGGCGATGTACAAGCGGCTGTTCACGCTGTTCACCGTCGAACGCAGCGAGCGTCGACGCAACCGGCCGAACGATCACCGCCCCGGCGTCAAGCCCGGCACATACTTCGTCTCGGTCATGGCGATGGACGCCGACGGCGAGCAGGTGGGTCGTGAGGTGTACCCCGCGTCCAACGAGTTGCGGTTCACCGTCACCGTCTAGGGCATCGCGGATAGGGACTCCGGCGGGCCCGAAGGCTCCGACGCACTTCGCGCAGGTCGAGAGCCGACTCCGCCGGCCCGCTCGGCGTCCCCGGAAGGACTCGGGCACGCTCCACCAACCGTCGTGATCGACGGAGTCGACGCGCTTGTCGCAGGCCTTCCGGGCCGCCTGAGCCGCGGCGGTCCCGGTCCCGACGCCGTCACGACGAGCGTCTCGATCACCGTCACGAAGGCGCTCTGGGCGCGCTCAGCCGTCGGCGGGATGTTGTGGTTGATCCGGAAGAGGTTCGTCGGGTCGTAGCGACGCTTGACCGCCATCAGGCGATCGAGCTTCGCCGGGCCGTAGACGGCGAGCGCCTTGCCGTGCGCGTCGGCGTCCTCGTGGCCCAGGAAGTTGACGTACTGGCCGGCCAGGGCATGGGGTCGCATGGCGTCCGAGAAGCCCTTGACCCACGCGATCCTCGCCGCGTCGTCGCCGGCATCGGGCCAGAAGCCGTAGATGTTGAGCCAGAACTCGGGCCGATCGATTCGGGAAGGCCGTGGCGTCCTCGGGAACCCGGCCGAACGCACCACCCATGTGGTGCAGGTCGGCGGCCGTCCCGACCCACGTCTGGGCGCCGCAGTGTTCGACCAGCGTGTCGATCATCGCGCCGTCGAACTGCTCGAACGACGCGTTCCGCCAGTACGCCCGGACGCCCTTCGGCATCGCCGCGTCGAACGCCGACTGGAACGCCAGCCAGCGCGTCGGATCCACCATGGCGACGTCCGGCGGACACGCGGCCCGGAGCCGGTCGATCACGGCCATGCCCTCGCTCCGATCGGCGCCGGCCCAGGCGAAGCCCAGGAACATGAGCGACCGGTCGCCAAGCTCCCAGTCGGGCGGCGGGACCATGAACGTGACGAGCGTGGTGATCTCGTCCGGCACGTCGGCGGTCCAGGCGACGTACGCATCGAGCGCCTCGCGCCAGCGCGGCAGCTCGTAGATGAGGCTGCCGGCGAAGACGTCGGGGTCCAGCGGGTGGGCGCGGAACGTGAACGACGTGACGACGCCGAAGTTCCCGCCGCCGCCGCGCAGGCCCCAGAACAGGTCGGCGTTCTCCGACGCGCTCGCGCGGACGCGCTCGCCGGTCGCGAGGACCACCTCGGCGGACACGAGGTTGTCGATCGTCAGGCCGTACGGGCGCGTCAGCCAGCCGACGCCGCCGCCGAGCGTCAGGCCCGGCGATCCCGGTGCCGGAGACGACGCCGACCGGCACGGCCAGGCCGAACGGCGCGGTCGCGCGATCGATGTCGCCGAGCGTCGCCCCGGCCCCGACGCGTGACGAGTCGGGCGTCGGGATCGACCTCGACCGCGTTCAGGCGGCCCAGGTCGAGGAGGATGCCGTCGTCCACGGTGCCGTTGCCCGCGACGTTGTGGCCGCCGCCGCGGATCGCCAGCGGCAGGCCGGTCTCGCGGGCGAGGGCGATCGTGGGTCCGACGTCGGCCGCGCCGGCGGCCTGGACGATCACGGCTGGGACGCTTGTCGATCATCCCGTTCCAGACCCGTCGCGCCTCGTCGTAGTCGGCGTCGTCGGCGGTCAGGACCCGTCCCTGGACGGCGTGCGCGAACCGTCGCGATCGTGCGGCGTCGATGGTCATCCGAGTCTCCTCTCTGGGTCGCCCGCGCCTCGGTCCGGCGCCGATGCGGACCGCCGCTGGCCGGATGCTCGCGTCGATCGTTCGGCAGTGTCCCTGCCGGAGTATCATGCTGGAAGAGACGGATTCCACCGAATCGGGGCAAAGATGACAGTCACCCGCCGACCGCGGATCGCGCTGCTCGCCGCGCCGGAGACCTCCGCGTCGGTCCTGTACGGGCTCTACGACGTCCTCTCGTCGGTCGGTCCGATGTGGCCGGACATGACGGCCGCCGAGCCCGGCGACGCCCTGCTGGAGGTCTCGATCGTCGCCGCGACCGCGGAGCCCTTCCGCTGCTTCGGCGACATCCTCGTCGAGCCGCACGCCGCCGTCGCGGACGTCGACGACGTCGACGTGGTCGATCGTGTGCGACATGTACACGCCGATCGACACGCCGCCGCGGGCCGCTTCGCCGTCGAGATCGAGTGGCTGCGGCGCATGCGCGCGCGTGGCGCGCTGCTCGCGACCGTCTGCTCCGGCTCGCTGCTCCTCGCCGAGTCCGGGCTGCTCGACGGGCGGTCCTGCGCCGGTCACTGGGCGTACCGGGACCTGTTCACCTCGGCGTACCCGAGGATCCGGTTCGGGCCCGGCGCCATCCTGGACGTGTCGAGCGAGGCGGACGGCCTCATCACCGCCGGCGGCGTCACCGCCTGGCAGGACCTCGCCCTCCACCTGATCGCGAGGTTCTGCGGCCCGGAGCATGCCGCGCGGACCGCCAAGGTCTACCTGCTCGCGGGCCACGAGGACGGCCAGCTGCCGTTCTCGGCGATGACGCGGCCCGTCCGGACCGACGACGCGGTCATCCGCGCCTGCCTGGCCTGGATCGTGGACAACTACGCGACCCCGAACCCGGTGACCGCGATGACGGAGCGGTCCGGCCTGACGAGGCGGACCTTCGCGCGCCGCTTCCAGGCGGCGACCGGCCGTCGGCCGATCGACCACGTCCACGCCCTGCGGATCGAGGGCGCGCGGCAGCTCCTCGAGACCGGGCGCGGCGGCGTCGACGACGTGGGCTACCCGGTGGGCTACGAGGACCCGACCTTCTTCCGCCGGCTCTTCAAGCGGACGACGGGCATGACGCCGGCCGCCTACCGGCGGAAGTACGCGTCGATCGTCGCGGCGGGTTAGGCGGCTGCTCACGCTCTGGTTGGCGTAGCACGCCCGGAGGGTGTCGGGCGCGTGCGGAAGACGCGGCGAGAACACACCAGCACCCAGGACTTGAAAAGGGCTCCGCCTGGGGCATGACCCGGATCGGCCTCGGGAGTCGCGAGGGCACGAGGTGGTCATGCGGTGGATCCTCGGGCCGCTCAGGTCCGTTCGTCGCCGTTTGTGGGACCCTGCGCTCACAACGTTCGAAGATTTAGAGGTTCAGGATGACCTTCCCCAGTCCTGAGATGACCCTGACTCGACTCCTCGTCGTGTCCGATCTCGAACGTGCCAAGGCCTGGTACCGCGACATCTTGGGCGCCGAGGTGACCGACGAATACGGCGGCACCTCGTGCGTCCTGCGCTTCCTGGATGCGTGGCTCCTGCTTGTGACCGGTGGCCCGCCCACGGCCGACAAGCCGAGCATCACGTTCGCCGCACCAGTGAACCCTGATCGAGTCGGGGCTGAGCTGATCGTCGGAGTGCCTGACTGCCGCGGGGCCTACGACATCCTGACCGCTCGAGGAGCGTCGTTCCTCGCGCCGCCGGTCGAATACCCGTGGGAGATCCGGGCCTTCTTCCGCGACCCGGACGGGCACCTCTGGGAGATCAGCGAGCGACGGACCAGCTCGTAGCCCGGATCGGCGCACCGGACCGGCCGCTGACCCGGCATCGTGCGTCCTGGATGAACCAGATCGAGACCTGGTTCGGCATCCTCACCCGCCCGGCGATCCGCTGGGCAGCTTCAGCTCGGTCACGGAGCTCGTCGCCATGATCGACGCCTTCACCCGCAGCTGGAACGACGGCTCGGGCCCGTTCACCCGGGTGCGGACCGCCGACGAGATCCTCGCCAAGGCGGTCCACAAACCGCGAGCGAACAGCGAATTGGGACACGATGCGGGCCGCGGGCGACGAAGTGCTCGCCGCCTATGTTGCGGCGAGCGGGTCGGTCGTTGATGCGGCGGGGCTCGTAGGCATCCGGCCGAGCACCGTGACGCGCCACCTCGCCGACTTGCGAGCGAGGTCAGGTCTCACCACGGTGGAACTCGTCTACGCAGGACGCGCTGCCGGATGGCTCGTCGTCCCGAACCTTGAGCCCGAGCGAACGCGGGCAGGTTGACCCAGTGGTTCAATGGGAAGGCTCGCGCCTTACGCCACGGCGACGACCACGTTGCCCCGCTTGTGCCCGTTGTCGGCGTCCCGATGCGCCTAGACGATGTCGTCCAGGGCAAAGGTGCAGTCGATGACGGGCCTGACCTCACCCTTCGTGGCCAACTCCCCGAGCAGCACCAGGGCCTCGCGACGAAGCTTCGGCCTCCCGTCGTCGACCGAGACGCAGGCTCCGCCGGGAGTCAGCACCTGCCTGCATCGTCGGAGCGCAGCGGCGCTCTTCCGCTTCCCCACGGCGTCGAAGATCAGGTCGTACCGCGTTGCCCCGTCCGTGAAGTCCTCGCAGGTGTAGTCAATCACCGCGGTCGCGCCGAATGACGCCACGAGGTCCACGTTCGACGTGCTGCACACGCCCGGCACTTCCGCACCGAGGTGCCGAGCAAGTTGCACGGCGGATGTGCCCACCGCACCCGAGGCCCCGTAGACGAGGACCCGTTGTCCCGCCCGAACGCCCGCCTTCCGCAGGAAGGAGAGCGCGAGCAGGCCGCCGTACGGAATGGCCGCGGCCTCGTCGTCGGTGAGGGTGGCCGGTCGCGTCGCCAAGAGACCGTCTTCGGGCCAGCACACAAACTGCGCACACGTCCGAAGCGGTGCCGGTTGAAGCCGAACACCGGCTGGCCCGCTTCGAATGACCTGGCGTCCGGCCCGACCGAGTCCACCTCCCCGGAGAGCACCATGCCGAGCACCGGTTGCCTCGGCGCGTTCCAGCCGAGCGCGAGCCGCGCCATGAGCCGGTAGGCGGGCCTCAGGTCGAGCCCCCGCACGTAGCAGTCGCTCGATGTCACGGCGGTTGCCAGGATGCGGATGCGAACCTCGTTCTTCCGGGGAACCGGGATCGCGCGTTCCTCCACTCGGAGGACCTCCGGCGGGCCGTACCGCGTGCAGACGACGGCCTTCACGCCCGAGCGCCCTCGGCCCCCAGATCCGCGACCCGCTTGTCGGCCGGCAGGCCCGCCCCGGAGTCCACGATCTTCACACCCTTGACGAGGAGCCACAGGGCCAGCCCGAATTCGGCGACGAAGCTCAGGGCGAGTCCGGGGTAGTGAAGCGCGGGGTAGGCCGGCAGCAGCAGGGCCTGGAGGAACCAGATCAGGACGGCAATCCCGTCGAGCACCAGGAGGACGCCCAACCACCGGGGAAGGAAGCCGGACCTGTAGACCAGGTAGCCGAGCGGGAACAGCCATGTGGCGAAGAACAGCTGGGCCGTGACCCAGCCCGTCTTGTAGACGCTGATGGACAGGTACGCCAGTCCCTCCAGCTGTGCCGCCGAGAAGGCCTGCATGTGGTTGACCGTGTCTCCCTGCTGCAGCGCGGAGACCAGCGACAACATGCTCGCGCCCTGGATGGCGACCCCGACGGCGTTGAGCAGAAGGAAGAGCAGCGCCAGGTTCCTGTCGACCCGCCGCAGGAGGACGTAGAGTCCCCAGGCGACCATGAGGAACAGGAACCCTGTTGTCAGCGCGACGACGAGACCCAGGCGGAACGACCCCTCACTCGTGACGATCGCCTGGTAGACCTCTGGCGCTGTACCGAGCCCGATCTGTCCCAGCATCGTGGCGAGCACCGAAGCCAGGATGTAGGCGAGGTAGAGGCCGCCCGTGATCCTGGCCACCTTGTCCGGCGCCATCTGAACGTCTGCGGTATTCATTCGCGATCTCCCGTCATCGAAGGGTTCCATCCTCACCGTCCTGTGCGCCAACTGCGACAGGCGAGACACTGAGGCTCACGACCTCGTGACCGCGCAGCGCCTCGAGGAAGGGCTGGAAGCTGCCACACACCAGGCAGCGCAGGACCGGACCGTCAACCTCAACCTCGCTGACTCCGGACGCCCGCTCTAACTGCTGGGCCGGAGGTGCGCCGACGAAGCTCACTTCCACTCGTTTCGTCGGTAGCTCTCTCGTCATGCCCATCATCCTGGGCGGGCACACGGGAGCGAGCATCGATGGAATTCGTGATCGGGTGATTAGTCGACCGGCGCCGGAGTCCCTGCCGTGCAGAACATCATGTTGAGTCGGATGCACGCACTCCCGCGCGGGACCTGTTGCGCTCTTCTTCGGCGTCCGTTACTCGTTCGAAGACGCCATCCGGGCCGCAGGCGGTCTGGGCGATGACACGTACCTGACGCGCCTCAAGGCACTCCGCGAGCAGCGGGACGCCGTCGTGGAGCGCACAGCCCAAGGCCTACCCGGCCAGCGCGCGGTCGATTGGCTCCGCGCCCTCGGCGAGTCCTTCCAAGCCGCCGACGTACCGAAGGAGAGGGCAGACCTGATGCACGCCATCTACGAGCGGATCACGGTCGCGGGCCCCGAGATCATCGGTGTCCGGCTGACCCAGGCGGCCTACGCGCACGGATTGGCGCTGGCGCTGCCCGAAAAGGTTGAAATGGCGCGCCCGACAGGTGTTGGGCGCGCGTTAGCAACCTGCGAGGTCCCGATCGAGGGCCGCGATGAGTGGATCGCGGCGGCGAGGCGATCTCGCATGAGGGCCGGGTACCTGCGCGGCGCCCTCTCGCCCCAGGCGACGCAGCCAGATGGACGTTCTCGCGGCCTACGTCGCCGCAGGCGGGTCTGTTTCGGACGCGGCCGAGCTCGTGGGCATTCGGCCGAGCACCGTGAAGCGCCACCTCGCCGACCTCCGGGCGCGGTCGGGCTTGACCACCGAGCAGCTGATCTACAGCGGGCGGGCGGAGGGGTGGCTCGTGGTGCCGAGTCTGGAGCCTGGGTGAACGCGTCGGGTTGACGCGCTTGTTCGATGCGAAGGGCTGGGCGTTCGCGGCCTTACGGCACGGTGATGACCACGTTGCCCCGCTTGTGTCCGTTGTCGACGTACCTGTGCGCCTCGACGATGTCGTCCAGGGCATACGTGCGGTCGATCACGGGTCTGATCTCACCCTTCGTGGCCAGCTCCCCGAGCAGGGCCAGGTCCTCCTGGCGAAGCTTCGGCGACCCGTCGTCGACCGAGACGCAGGCACCGCCGGGAGCCAGCACCTGGCGACACCGCCGGAGCGCCGCGGCGCTCTTCCTCCTGCCCACGGCGTCAAGGATCAGGTCGTACCGCTCTGCCCTGTCCGTGAAGTCCTCGCGGGCGTAGTCGATGACCGCTATCGCACCGAGCGATCCCACGAGGTCTGCATTCGCAGCGCTGCAGACGGCCGTGACCCGGGCTCCGAGGTGCCGCGCGAGCTGTACGGCGGACGTGCCCACGGCCCCCGAGGCCCCGTAGACGAGGACCCGCTGTCCCGCTCGAACGCCCGCCTTGCGCAGGAAGTGGAGAGCGAGAAGGCCGCCGTATGGGATGGCCGCGGCCTCTTCGTCCGTGAGGTTGGCCGGTCGCGTCGCAAGAAGTCCGTCCTCGGGCCAGCACACGTACTGCGCATAGGTCCCGAAGCGGTGCCGGTTGAAGCCGAAGACGCGGTCGCCCACTTCGAATGACCTGGCGTCCGGTCCGACCGAGTCCACCTCTCCCGAGAGCACCATGCCGAGCACGGGTTGCCTGGGCGCGTTCCAGCCGAGTGCGAGCCGCGCCATGAGTCGGTACGCGGGGCTCAGCCTCAGCCCCCGGACGTAGCAGTCGCTCGACGTCACGGCGGTCGCCAGGATGCGGATGCGCACCTCGTTCTTCCGCGGAACGGGGTCGTGAGCTCCGCGACCCGGAGGACCTCCGGCGGACCGTACCGAGTGCAGACGACGGCCTTCACGCCCGAGCGCCCTCGGCCTGCGGAGCCGCGAGCCGCTTCCCAGCCGGCAGGCCCGCCTCGGAGTCGACGACCTTCACACCCATGACGAGGAGCCACAATGCCAGCCCGAGCTCCGCGACGAAGCTCACGGCGACCCCGGGTAGCTGATCGCGCGGTAGTCCGGCAGCAGCAGGGCCTGGAGGAACCAGACCAGGACGCCGATCCCGTCAAGCATCAGGAGGACGCCCAGGAACCGGGGAAGGAACTTGGACTTGTAGACGAGGTAGCCGAGCGGGAACAGCCACGTGCCGAAGAACAGCTGGGCCGTGACCCAGCCCGCCTTGTAGACGTTGATGGACAGGTACGCGAGTCCCTCCAGCTGTGCGGCCGAGTAGGCCTGCATGTGGCTGGCCGCGTCTCCCTGCAGCATCGCGGATACCAGCCACAGGAAGCTCGCGCCCTGGATGGCGACACCGACAGCGTTGAGCAGGAGGAAGAGCAACGCCAGGTTCTTGTTGACCGGTCGCAGGAGAACGTAGAGACCCCATGCGGCCATGAGGAAGAGGAACCCTGAGATCAAGGCGATGACGAGACCCAGACGGAACGACCCGGCATCCGTGACGATCGCCTGGTAGACCGGAGGCGCGTCACCCGGCCCGATATGCCCCAGCGCACTGGCGAGCACGGAAGCCAGGATGTATGCGAGGTAGAAGCCGCCTGTGATCCTGGCCACCTTGCCCGGCGCGAGGTGAACGATTCCCGTATTCATTCCCAATCTCCCGTGGTGGTTCCCTGGGCGCCAGCCGCGGCAGGAGACGCGCTGAGGCTCACCACCTCGTGACCGCGCAGCGCCTCGAGGAATGGCTGGAAGCTGCCGCACACAAGGCAGCGCAGGATCGGACCGTCGACCTCCACCTCGCTGACGCCCGATGCCCGCTCGATCTGCCGGGCAGGAGGCACGCCGACGAAGCTGACTTCCACTCGTTTGGTCGGTAGCTCTCTGGTCATGCTCGCCAGCCTAGGTGGGCACACGGGAGCCGGCATCGATGGGATTCGTGATTGGGTGACTACCCGACCGGCGCCGGAGTCCCTGCCGTTCGTGGCCCGGCCGTTACTCGTTCGAAGACGCCATCCAGGCGGCGATCTGGGCACGCGAGCTGCACCCGAGCTTGTTCAGGATGCTGCGGACGTGGCTGTCGACGGTGTGTTCAGAGATGAACAGGCGCGCCCCGATCTCCTTGTTGCTCAGGCCGTCGGCGACCAGTCGTGCCACCTCCGCCTCTCGCTTCGCCAGCAACCCCGCGCCCGCGCTGTCGGAAGCCGCGGCCGCAACATGGCCGGCTTCACCGAGTGCCAGCCGCACGGCGGCGTCCCGGTTCAATCGGCTGCCGGCCCTGAACTCGGCCTCGAACCTGGATGCGCCAAGCGCAGCGTTCGCCGACGCTCTGGCTTGGCCCATCAGCGGAGCAAGGAATGGCATGACGCTGGCGCCGGTCCCCGTGCGCACGGTGTCCGCGGCTCCGAGCAGCTGCGCGGCGAGCCGCGCCTGCCCGGATCCGGCGGCATGGCAGCCCAATGCGTCCAGCAGGTACGCCAGCTGTACCCGGTCATCGATCTGCTGGGCGATCCGCAGCGCCTCGGCGAACAGGGGCTTTGACGCAGCAAGCTCACCGGCGATCAAGGCGACCGTGCCCAGGTTCAGCAGCCAGACCTTGAGCGTGTAGAGGTCCCCCACCTCCCGGCTGAGACGCACGCCTTCCGATGACGCGGCAGTTGCCGCCTCGAGGTCGCCCCTGAAGAAGCCATCGAGCGATCGAGCCTGCAGGAGCGCGAGCGCAGATAGCACGTCATCAAGACCAGCCGTCACGGCCTGGGCCTCGTCGAGCAGGCGCCCGGCGGACGCCCGATCACCCGCCATGTTCGCAGCGATCGAGGCCATGGAGAGCGACATGGCCAGCGGACGAAGGCGACCGGCCTCTCGATCGGACGCCGCGGCTCGTTCGAGGGCCGGCCTGGCCGCGGTCGGATCGACCAGCAACACGGCCAGGAACCCACGCAGGTACTGGGCCCGAGCCTGCGGCTCCGGGTCACCACCTCCAGTCGCGAGGAGCTCCTCCAGCCACCGCACGCCTTCGGTGGTCGCACGGGTGGCCCAATACCCGCGGATGGAGGCAGCAAGATCCATTCCGCGTGAGATGTCCGCGTGCGTCAGGCATCGCCGGAGGACCCAGCGGATGTTGTCGATCTCGAGGTCCATCCATTCGAGCCACTCGACCAGCCGATCCTGGGCCGCCTGTTCAGATCGCAGACACCTCGAGACGTAGTAGTCGACGCATCGCAGCTCGACGACCTCCTCCTCACCCGCCTTCTGCAGCTCGAGGGCGGCGAACTCGCGCATCGTCTCGTGCAGCCGATAGCAGGCAGCACCCGCTGCGTCCTGCTTCAACACCAGCGACTTGTCGACCAGCGACGACAGCACATCCAATGCCCGCGCTGCCGGCACGTCGTCGGATGTGCACACCGACTCGACGTCCTCCAGCGTGTACCTGCCTGCGAACACGCACAGCCGCCGGAGGAGCGTCCGCTCGTCCGATTCCAGCAGATCGTGGCTCCATTCGATGGTGGTTCGCAGCGTCTGGTGACGCGGCAGTGCCGCGCGACTTCCCCCCGTGAGCAGCCCGAACCGGTCGGCTAGGCGGTCGAGGATCTGCTCCACCGAGAGGACCCGCGTCCTGACCGCCGCGAGCTCGATCGCGAGCGGCAGCCCGTCGAGCCGGCGGCACAGGTCCACCACCGCCGCCCGATTGGCGGCCGTCAGCTCAAACGTGCCCGAGGCTGCCGCCGCCCGCTCGGCGAAGAGCTCGACCGACTCGTTCTGGCGGAGCTGATCGAGGGACTCGTCGGCCTGGGCTCGTGGCAGCTCGAGCGGCGGGATCGGCAGGACGTGCTCACCCGGAATCGACAGCGGCTCCCGGCTGGTGGCGATGACTCGCACGCCGGGCGCGGCCCTGAGGATATCGGTCACGAGCAGCGCGGCCGCCTCGAGCAGGTGCTCGCAGTTGTCCACCACGAGCAACAGCTCCTTGTCCTGCAGGTACGAGAGCAGGAGAGCCCGTGGCTCGGTCGCGGCCTGGTCGCGCAGGTCCAGGGCCGCCAGCGTGGCGTTGCCGATCAGCGCGGGATCCCGAACCTCGGCCAGCTCCACCAACCACGTGCCGTCGCGGAAGCCGCGCCTGAGACCGGTCCCGATCCGGATCGCAAGGCGGGTCTTGCCGACACCGCCCGGGCCGACGAGGCTGACCAGGCGAGCCGTGGTGAGCTTCTTCCGGAGCTCGGCAAGCTCACGGCGCCGGCCGATGAAGCTCGTCATTTCAGCCGGCAGGTTGCCCGGGCGGCGGATGGGCCTGGCCATGGTGAAGAACGGTACTCCGGACCGTGAGAGCCGATTCCGGTCCACTCGTTACCGGATCACGAATTCCGTCGATGCCGGCCTCTGCCCGTCGGTCCTAGCGTGCGGAGCATGCGGCTGGATCCCCGCGGCTCGCGGAACCCGATACCGGCTGTGCCAGCGTCAGGACAGGGAGCGAACATGACAACGAACCGAAGGATCGCCGTCGTCGCGGGCGTGGCGTTCCTCATTGCGACGCTTGCCCAGGTGGCAGGCGTCGCGCTGGTGTCCCCGATCCTCAGTGCTCCGGACTATCTCGTGAGCATCTCGGCGAACGAGAGCCGGGTCGTCGTTGGGGCCCTCCTGCTGTTCATCGGGGCCCTTGCGTGCACGGGCATTGCCCTTGCGCTGTACCCGGTCTTGAGGGAGCACAACCACGGTCTGGCCATCGGATCCGTCGGCTTCCGGACCATCGAGGGCGTGCTCCATAGCCTCATCGCCGTCTGCTGGCTGTTGCTGGTGACCGTCAGCCAGGAGGCCGTGAGCGCTGGGGCTCCGGCTTCCTCCGCCTACCGGGTCCCTGGTGCGGTGCTCACCGCAGCACCCGATTGGCTGGCTCCTCTCGCGCTGCTGGCCTTCGGTCTCGGGGCCCTCTGCTACTACTGGGTGTTCTATCAGTCACGACTCATCCCTCGATGGCTGTCGGCCTGGGGCCTGGTGGCCATCGCGATGGTCATGGTGTCGGCCGTCTTCGTGATGCTCGGTGTCGTCGAGAGCTTCTCGACGCCGCAGCTCGTCCTGGCGGCTCCCATCGGCGTGCAGGAGATGGTCCTGGCGGTTTGGCTGATCGCCAAGGGCTTCAACCCACGGGCGACTGCTGCCAAGCCTGCCGGCGAGAAGCCGGTGCTTCGGGCGGCCGCGTAGAACCACACCGCAAACGCAGTCACCCGCTGTCTCACGGCGTCCGGTATGCCGACGAGATCGATTGAGGCTAACAAGGTCAGCGAGAGTGAGTGCCTGGCGCGGGAGCCCGCAGCCAGGCAGGTTGGGGACACGCCCGTGCAAACCAGGGCCACGGATCCAAACAGGCGAGAGACGTCATTCGGCGCCTACAGGCACCTGCATAAACTGACGATTGGGGGCGGACTGGCATTCTGGGTAACTACCTTCGCATTCTCGCTGCTTCCCATCGCTGCGGAGTACCGAGCTGCGTTTTCGATTGACTGGGCCCGAATGGTCCTGGTTGAATCGCTGCTTGGTGGCCTGATCGTCGCATTCGGCGTCAGCTACTGCCTGCTCCGCTTCTTCCAGAGGATTCCCACCAGGGATCCAGTTCGGAAGTCCTCGGTATTGAGCGCCGTCGCCTGGGTGATTGCCCTGGTCCTGATCCAAGGTGCTGCAACTCGTGTCGACACCAGTGATGCGTGGCATTACGTCCTCATCGGCGCACTGCTCAACGTCCCAAGGTTTCTCGTTCTTGGAATCGCTATTGGCTACCTCTACGAGAAGCTGGACGGATCAGCCTCGTCGTGACCACGCGGTCCGGACGATGGTCCCGGAGGCGTAGCACCGCAAGCGAATAGATCCCATCGGCGTCGTCGCGCACGCTCCCCTAGATGTCGACGAGCGTGGGATCGAGCGTCACGGACGGCACTGGCGCGGCATTCCCGCTGCTCCATGCTGACAGCCGGCCCGCGTCATGAAGCTCTGCACGGTCTGCGGTGTGGTCACGAGCCGATCGACTGGACGCTGCGGCGAGCATCCACGCCTGTCGGGCATCGGTGCCAACCATCACGTCCATGCGGACGCACGATGGACTCGCCTGTCCAAGCGGATGATCGCCCGCCACGTCGGCCAGTACGGCTACGTATGCCCTGGCGATGGTCCCGAGCATCCGGCGCATCCAACGCGTGACCTGACGCTCGACCACGTCGTGGCACTCATCGCTGGTGGCGCGCCGTTCGATCCCGCCAACACCCGCGTGCTGTGCCGATCGAGAAACTCGGCCAACGGAGCGCGCCTCGTGAACGCACGAAGGGCCGACCGGGGGTACCCACACGCGGATCCTGCGCTCCTGGAAGTCCGCGCCTCCCAATCGTGTGCACGCGGCCGAGTTTCGCGAGAAATATCAGTGGTCGCTGACGCCAACCTGCGCCCGGTTTGCCCACGGGCGCCACAGGGCGCCGGAGTGGCGCGGTGAGTCCGCGCGTGGCCACCAAGACCACCGCGCCGGCCACGGCCTACCTGCACGGCGGACAACCTGGATCAGTTCCTCGCGGGTGCCCGGTGAACTGATGTGCCGGTGTCGGGTCGTCGCCAACCCCGCGCCTAGTGCCCGGCGCGGCCGCGCGCCGCGTCGGGCTCGAGCCCCTCGGCTCGATACACCTCCTGGGTGAATTCGTCGAGGAGCGTGCGTCCGCGAGCCAGCGCGGTCTCGGCCCCCGCCCGGCCCGCGGCCCCGAAGAAGTCACGCGCCGTCAGGCGCGCGAACCAGCGCTGGAGCTTGTCCCAGTCCGCCTCGCCCTCCTCGAGCTCCGCGAAGCGGAACCGCTTCCGGCGGGTCTCGCGACGGATCTCGTCCTCGAAGCTTTCGACGCTGTCGAGGATCTCCTCGTACTCCGCGTCGCGGGCCGCGTTGAATTGGGCGACGAGCTCGTCCTCCCAGTGGCCGCTCGGCGACGTCGTCTCGAGCATCGAGGCCTCGCCGCCCGTGCTCCGGATTCGCTGCCCGAGGCGGTCGAGTTCGCCCCGCAGGCCGGCTCGGTCGGGCAGGACGGCGACCGCCTGCTGGAGGTACACCGCGCCGAGCTGGCGGAGCTGCCGCCAGACGTACGTCCGCCGGCCTGACGACTCGGCCTTGATCCGGTACACGAGCAGCAGCCAGCGCCGCGCATCGCCCGGTCCTTCCTTCACGCGGCTCGCCTCCGTCACGTCCCGACGTCCCGGCGGCTCATGCCCCAGGCACCGATCCCGAGCCCGCCGACCGCGAGGACGAGACAGGCGACCATGCCCGCCACGTCCCACGTCCCGATCATCGGCTCGCCGAGGTGCGAGGTCAACGCGAGCTGCGCCACCCAGTCGGGGAGCCGCAGGATCGGCGCGAGGGTGTCGAGCAGGAATGTCCCGACGGCGACCGCGAGGACCGCCGGCATCGCGAGCGACGCGCGCCAGAGACCCGCGACCGCGATCCCGATCCCGGCCGCGGCGGCCCCGTACGCGAACAGGACGAGCATCCCGGTCGCCGGCATCACCGGGTCCTGTCCGGTCGAGGCGACACCGAGCCCGATCGCGGCGGCGAGGAAGACCGTGACGAGGCCGATGGCGAACCAGGCCGCGACGCCGCTCGCGACAGCCCAACGGGCCCGGGTGAGCGGCGTGGTCAGCTGGAGCTCGAGCCGGCCGGACGTCTCGTCGGACGACCGGGCCGCGATGAACGTCGTCGCCGCGAGAGCGATAAGCACGAACCCTAAGTCGGCGAACGCCAGTTGGAGGAACCCGGCGCTCGTCGTGATGTCGATGCCGGGGATGAGCCTCCGGAAGATGTCCTCCATCGCCGGTGACCCCTGGAGCATGCCGAGCAGGGACCCGGAGGCGGCCGCCATGAGCAGACCGTAGGCGCCGAGGCCGACACCCCATGCCAGCGCCGCCGGCAGCAGGTCGCCCAACGAGCGGCCGAGCGGGCCGTGGATGCCGAGGAGTGTGCGAGGAAGTCGCGGGCCCGGCAGCGCGAACGTGACGCCGACGTCCCGCCGTGCGAAGGCCTCGATGCCGACGGCGAGCAGCGCGACCGCGGCGACCGCGGCGAGGGCCAGTCCCGCCCAGTCGGTGCGCCCGGCGAGCGGCACGTGGTCCGCCGTCCACGAGAACCAGGACGCCCCGGCGACGGTGTCGAAGGCGGGGACGATGGTCCGGTAGCTTTGGACGGCGTAGCCACCCAGCATGAGGGCGCCGGCGATCCCCGCCGACGCGCCGCGTCCGAGGAACGGGGCGAGTGCGAACGCGACCGACCCCGCGACGAGGGCCCTGGTGGCGATCCCCGCCGCGAACGCGGCGGCCGCTCCGGGGTCGATCGCGTCACCCGGGAACGTCGCCGCGACCACGCCGGTCGCCCACGCGACCACGCCAATGAACGCGACCACGCCCGCCAGGGCGGACGCGTGGCCGGCGACCTTCTGGGCCGCGATCGAGCGCCGTGAGTGCGCCGTCGCAACCGCGAAGTCGAGGCTGCCGCGGCGGGCCTCGCCAGCGAGGATCGAGGACAGGGCGAGGATCGACCAAAGTCCGGCGAGCAGCGCGAAGTACGTCCCGTAGTGCCACGAGATGAACCCGCCGAGCGTGTCGACGTTGATCGGGTTCCCGTACATCCCGCGGAGCATCGCCGGCATGTCGAGCGACATCGCCCCGAGCTCGGCCCGCGCGGCGGCCGTGCTGTACGTATCGGCCATGACGACGCCGCCGGCCGCCACCATCACGCCCAGGAGCGCGGCCACCACGATGGCCGGGTTGCGCGAGTCGCGGACGGTCTTGCCGAATACGCTGCCCAGGCCGACCAGCCGGCGGGCCATCGGGACGCGGGGCGCGGAGGCGGAGTGGGGGAGGTGCCGGATCTCAGTGGCCATGGCCGTTCACCTCGACGGCCTCGCGGCCGTACTGGGCGAGGAACGTCTGCTCCAGGCTCGGCTCCCGGGTCTCGAAGTCGACGAGTCCGCGGCGTGCTGCGGCCTCGACCACGGGCGCCATCGACCCGGAGACACGCATCTGGAGGCCACCGTCGATCGACGTCACGTCGCTCACGCCGGGCAGCCGCGCGAACGCGGACGGATCGACGGGCGCGGTGAACCGGAGCTCGACGACGTGATGTGCGAGCCCGCGGAGGGCCTCGACGCGGTCGACCGTGACGACGCGGCCGTCGCGGATGATCGCCACCCGATCGCAGGTCCGCTCGACCTCGCCGAGGATGTGCGACGAGAGGAACGCGGTGCGCCCCTCGGCGACGGTCTCGCGAAGGAGCTCGAAGAAGGTCTGCTGGACGAGCGGGTCGAGACCGGAGGTCGGCTCGTCGAGCACGAGCAGGTCGGGCCGGTGCTGGAGTGCGATCACGAGGCCCACCTTCTGCTTGTTGCCCTTCGAGTACTCCTTGAACCGGCGCGACGGATCGAGGTCGAAGCGAGCGACGAGGTCGGCCTGGTAGAGCGGGTCCACGCCGCCCCGCAGGTTCGCGAAGTACTCGATCGTCTCGCCGCCCGTCAGGCGGTCGAACAGGGCGAACTCGCCGGGGAGGTACCCGATCCGCCGGTGGATGGCGACCGGGTCGGCCGTGGTCTCGATGCCGAACACGAACGCGCGCCCGGAGGTCGGGCGGAGCAGGTCGAGAAGCAGGCGGATCGTGGTGGTCTTCCCGGCGCCGTTCGGGCCGAGGAAGCCGAAGATCTCGCCCTGCTCGACGGCGAGGTCGACCTCGACGATCCCGCGGTGCGTCCCGTAGTACTTGGTGAGCTGTTGGGTCTCGATGACCGACATCCCGCGCCCTCCCGATTCGGGCTGCGGATCCCCGGACGAGCCACCTCGCAGGCGCAGGACGTCCCTGGCTCGATCTCCAGGATCCCGGTCAGTAGACCGCGCGCGACGGGCGGCAACCAGTGGCCGATGGTCCGTCATGCATGTGACGAATGTCACATGAGATAGTCGTCACACGCGATTTGTGTCACACGAGCCCAGCGAACTCCGAGCGCAGGCCGCGACGGTCGATGAGGCGTCGCACCTCAGCATGCCGGCCGAGCGGGCTGTGGCCTGGCTGCGGGCCCTCCGCGAGACGTGGCTCCGCGACTTGGCGAGTGCGCGGTCCAAGGTGGGGGTGGCGACCACGGCGCAGCTCGTGTGGATCCTGGCGCCGCGTTTGCCCGAACCCGAGGGCGTGGCTAACCCGGAATGGTAGCGGTCTGCTTGACGACGCCGTGGCGCTCATATCGCCCCGCGGCTGAACTACGCCTCGACGAGGATCACCATGGTCTCGGCCAGGACGCCGTCATAGTCCATCGCCTCGGCCGCTTGCGGCGTCTGCATCGCCGCCATGAGCCCGTCCATGTCGCCAACGTCCATTAGGACCGCCACTCGCGTCGGGTTCTGCGGGTCGATGAACGTCCGGATGTTGGTCACGCCCAGGGGGCCGAAGAGCTCTTCGCGCTTTGGCGAGGCAAGCCAATGCTTCTGATCTTTCACATCGTGGTAGCCGATCACACTGGGCATGCTGTCTCCTCGGTAGGTGTCCGAGCGGGGCGCTGGACGGTGCGCGGATCCTACGCGATGGACTTCTTGCCCGCCAAAGGGCCACCGGGCGTCACGTGAGGTCTCGGCTGACATTCCGAAGCACGGGCTTGCGCTCCCTGTCGCAGCGGTCCTCGTCGCTGGATCAGAGAAGGCAGCCGCCCACCGCCTCGGCCTGTCGCACTCGACCGTGAAGCACCACCTGGCGAACGCGAGGTCCAAGGTGGGGGCGACGACGACGGCGCAGCTCGTGTGGATCCTGGCCCCTCGCCTGCCTGAGCCCGATGGCGTGGCCCGGACGGACGAATAGCGATCTGCTTGACGGGAGTGAAACGGCCGGTCGCAACGGAGCAGATCGTGCTGCAGACGCCGGTCGTGGTGGCGCTCGGGGCATCGCGTGAGGTCACACTGGCCCATCCGAGCGGTCTGTCGCCTCGGTCATTCGGGCGCAGCGGACGCCGCCATGCGCCGACTGGCGGGTCCGTAGCGGTCAGGCGGCCTGCGAAGGCGGGCTGTCATTGGCCGATGGGCGATGAGTTGTACGCTCAGCGCATCCGAGGGTGGGCTTGCCGGTGACCTGCCGGACACCGCCCCACGGCGAGAGAGGATGGGAGCGATGACCGAGCCCACTAGACCCACACGACGGGCGCGGAAGACCGTCCCCAACAAGACCGCCGCCGCAGCATACGACGCCGCGTGGACGGCCGATCTCCCAGCGCAGGGTCCGCAGTGGACCGCGCGCCCATGGGTCCACCCGATGGAACGCGCGGCCGCTGGCAAGGCGGCCCGCAAGCGGGTTCCGCGGGTGAGCCATGCAACCTTCGAGCCGGCCGCCGGTCGCGATCCGATCGCCATCCTCGAGGCGCAGGAGAAGGACCGGCTCCCGGAGCTCGTGCCGGTGCGCCACGAGCGGATGGCGGAGTCGCCCTTCGCCTACTACCGAGGCACGCCCGCGGTCCTCGCGTTCGACCTTGCCACCACCCCGCGGACCGACATCATCGTCCAGGCGAGCGGTGATGCTCACCTCTCCAACTTCGGCCTCTTCGCTTCGCCTGAGCGAACCCTCGTGTTCGACGCCAACGATTTCGACGAGACGCTGCCCGGGCCCTGGGAATGGGACGTCAAGCGCCTCGCCACGAGCATCGTCATCGCCGGCCGGGCCAACGGCTTTTCCACTTCGGCGACCCGCCAGGCGACGATGACCACCGTCCGCGGCTACCGGTCGTGGATGGCCCGCTACGCCGGGATGCGGCTCATGGAGGTCTGGTACGCGTCGCTCACCGCCGACGACATCCGCGAGGCGGCGGATGCGAGCGGTCAGCTCCAGGGCCGATCGGGCGTTGGTCGCCGCGCGCGGCTCGAGGCGATCTTCAGCAAGGCCCGCCAGCGGGACGGCATGCGCGCCTTCGAGTCGCTCACCGGGATCGTCGACGGGCGGCGGGTGATCCTCGAGGACCCGCCCGTGGTCACCCACGTCGAGATGCCGGGCGGCACGGCGTCGTTCGAGAAGGTCTTCACCGACTACCGGGCCACGATGCCCGAGAACCGGCGCGATTTCCTGGAGCGCTACCGGTTCGTCGACTGGGCCCTCAAGGTCGTCGGCGTGGGGAGCGTCGGGACGCGCTGCTTCATCCTCGTCCTCGAGGGCCGCGACGAGCACGACCCGCTCATCCTGCAGGCCAAGGAGGCGACGGCGTCGGTCCTGGAGCCGTACGTCAAGAAGAGCGGGCATGCCAGCCACGCCCAGCGGGTCGTCATCGGCCAGCAGCTCATGCAGGCCACCTCCGACATCTTCCTCGGCTGGACCAAGGGCCCGGGCGGGCGCGACTTCTACCTGCGCCAGCTGTGGGACATGAAGGGCTCCGTGGACACCAGCACCCTCGTCCGGCCGGAGGGCCTTGGCTTCTACGGCAGCCTGTGCGGCTGGGCGCTGGCCCGGGCGCATGCGCGAACCGGCGACGCAGCGGCGATCTCGGCCTACCTCGGGACGAGCGACACGTTCGACGGCGCCATCGCCGATTTCTCGGAGGCCTATGCCGACGTCAATGCCCGCGACCATGCGACCTACGTTGCGGCCATCGACGCGGGGAAGGTTTCAACAACACCGGCCGAATGAGGCACCTGTCGGCCTTCCATCGATAGTGACCAAGAGGCCATACCTACGACCGAGAGGAGGTGCTATTCGCGCACGCTGACCCACCGGATGGTCACCTCTCCGCTGTCTGTCGCAAGCTTGGTGGCAACCGGGCAAAGGTAGGGAATCCTTCACCGCCTATCTATTCCCGGCGAGCGTGCCCATACTCGGGAAATGGGGGGAGGCACGGGAGCCTTTGGGTTCCCACCGGCGCGACGTCCCACACGGTCGCCTAGACCGTCGCGCGGGGCCAATGGCGAGCCCGACCCGTCGACGATCAGGAGGGAACGCTCTTGCAGTTCCTGGTTATCACGAGGCAGAAGACGCCCCCGCCGCCCGACATGTTGGTGCCCCTCCTCGGCGCGATGGAGGCCTGGGTGGCCCAGAATCGCGCCTCGGGCAAGGCGAAGGCGATGTGGTCCTTCGCGGGCACGATCGGTGGAGGCGGCGTCGTCGAGGTCGAGAGCCACGAGGAACTCGACGCCATCATGGCCCGTTTCCCGTTCGGGCCGTTCTCCACCATCGAGATCATCGCCCTTAGCGACATAGATCAGGGTCTCGCGAACGCAAAGTCGGTCGTCCAGGAGATGATGGCGGGCATGGCCAAGCCGTAGCCGCGGGCTACTCTCGGGGCTAGGTCAGCGATCGGACGGCCCCCGGCTCCGCACGGGACGCCCGCTCTGCCCTCGAGGCGGGATGGGGACGCACTCGGCGACCGGGGGTCGTTGCGCGTCTAGCATTACTCGCGAACGCTCGGACATGCGAGCCGCCTCTCGCCTCGGTCATCCGGGCAAACGCCGCCATGCGCCGGCATGCGGCTTGGTATCGGTCAGGCGGCCCGCAGAGACGGGCTGCCACTGGCCGCACCGCCTCGGCTTGTCGCACTCGACCGTGAAGCACCACCTTGCGAACGCACGGTCCAAGGTCGGCGCGACGACGACCGCGCAGCTCGTGTGGATGCTCGCCCGGCGGCTGCCGGACCCCGAGAGTGCTGCGGCGGACGAGTAGCGTCTGCCCGAGGACAGACGGTCCCGAGCCCAGACGCGCCCGAGGATCAGAACAGTGCGCCGAGCGCGAGCGTGTACACGAGGTAGAAGACGACGGTCGCGATGGCCGATAGCGCCAGCATCAGCGCGATCCCGCGCCACGTACGAATGCGGATCGCCGCGAGGACCACGACCGCGAGGCCGAGGACGACCTCGCCGATCCAGTAGCCGACAGATGTCGTCGCCGCCACCACCGTGAGCCCGTAGAGTCCCTCGCCGAGCAGGATGCCGACGATCGGGGCGACCCCGGCAGCGGCGCGGCGCGGGTCGGGGCCCCTCAGCCATGCAGCCCCGACGCCGAGGGCGGGCCCGGCGATGACGGCCGCAGCGCCCCAGCGGACGAACATCGAGGTCCCGACCGGGTACCCGAGCAGCTCCGTCGCCAGCGCGTAGCCGGCGAGCATGGCGACGAGCGAGGCGAACCCGACCAGAGCGGCCCGTCGCGGATCGCGCTCGAGCAGCGCGAGGGCGAAGGCGCACAGGCACCACGAGCCCGACGAGTTGCTCAGGGGCGTCAGCCCCTCTGGCAGCGACCCCTGCCCCACGGAGGTGAGGATCCCGATCGCGAGCCCCGCCCCGACCGCGACGGGCAGGATCCGGGTCGAGCTGGCGTTCCCACGCGCTGGGAGACGCGACGCGGCGCCGACGGTGGCAGGGGATCGGTCGGGCGTCACGGAGGCGACCTTAGCAGGGCCCAGCGAACCAGCCCGCCACAACCCGGACGGCGAGGGCCGCCCACATCGCAGACGTCCCGAACGAGAAGGCGGCCGCCCACCGCCTCGGCCTGTCGCACTCGACCGTGAAGCACCACCTGGCGAACGCACGGTCCAAGGTGGGCGCGGAGACGACGGCGCAGCTCGTGTGGATCCTGGCGCCGCGGCTGCCCGAGCCCGGGGGCGAAGCGCAGGCGCAGTCGAGCTCCTCTGATCGAGATGTCACCGGCGGCGACACCGACCGAACGCCTCTCGGCGACCACCCGTCGGTCGTTCACCGAGCGGTCGCGCCCGCTTGAGAAGCCGGCTTGCGCAAACGCGCCGTCTCCTTCACACTCCGATAGTTGTAAGTATCCGAATATCCGAGGTTACGCCGATGACGTCCCCCAACACCTTCCGCTCAGGCTCGTACGCTGGCCTTGCCGCCGACGACCTCGGCCGTTCCGATAAGCGCCCGCCGCTCGTCCTGCTGCATGGGCTGACCTTCGACCGGCGGATGTGGCGAACCGCGCTGACCGAGCTCGAGACCATCGAGCCCGGGAGGCGGGCGCTCGCCCTCGACCTCCCGGGGCACGGCGATTCTCCGGACGCCCCGTCGTACTCGATGGCAGCGATCGTCGAGCGCGTCCATGCGGCGATCATCGAGGCCCACCTCGAGGACCCGGTGGTCGTCGGGCACTCGGCCAGCGCCGCGACCGCCAGCATGTACGCGGCGCAACACCGAACCCGGGGTGTGATCGCGGTCGAGGGGACCCTCCGGGTCGCCGCGTTCGCCGGTATGGCGCAGTCGCTCGAGCCAGTGCTGCGAGGCCCCGGCTTCGACGAGGCGTGGGCCCGGATCTCCGCCCGGACGTTCCGGATCTCCGAGGTCGCCCCCGACGTCCGGGAATTCGTCCTCGCGACAAGCCGGCCGCGGCAGGAGATCGTGCTCGGGTACTGGCAGGACCTGTTCGAGCGGAGCCCAGATGACCTGGATGGGTGGGTCGTCGGCGAGTGCGTGGCGATCCGGGAGTCAGGTGTGCCCTATGTAGCGGTCCTGGGCGAGGACCCGTCGCCCGAGGATGTGGACTGGCTCAGGACGAACCTGCCCGGCGCGCGAACGGTCGTCTGGCCGCACAGCGGTCACTTCCCGCACCTCGCCCACCCACGCCCCTTCGCCGAGCTCCTCGCCGAGACGGCCACCTGGGTCAACCGGGCACTGGCCACGCCCGTCGCGGGATGATGTCCCTCAAGCGGTATCCCCGGCCGCGGGGTCAGGCAGGCTCGACCCGGGAGGATGTTGCAAGCAGCGCCTTGACCACAAGCCGGAGTCCCTGTCCGGAGGTCATCTCGCTGCGACCTTCTGCGTGGGCCGCCCGGAGGCCATCGATCAGCGCCGTGCTCAGCTCCGCAAGCTCGATACCAGACGTTGGCAGGAGGAGGCCAACGCTCGTCGCGAACGCAGCGATATGGCGGCCGATGATCTCGCGGCACCGTCGCTCCGCGTCGCTCAGCTCCGCCCAGGCAGCCGGATCAGTTGCCGCGTACGTCCGGTATTCGTAGAGCAGCCGCCACCACCGAGGGGGGACGGCGTCCTCGGCGGCGGCCAGCCGATCCAACTCCACCTCGATCCGATCGTCGACAGACGCGCTCGAGGACCCGGTACCGGAGGGGTCGTCCTGGAATGTCCCGGCTAGACTCTCCTCGACCGAGCGAAGCCGCTCGCGCATGAGCGCGTGGAACACCCCGTCCTTGTTCGCGAAGTTCGAATAGACCGCGCCGATCGTGTACCCGGCGCGGTCTGCCACGTCTGCGAGCGTTGCCGCGCGGAAGCCCTTCTCGCCGAAGACCTCCGCGGCCGCGTCGAGAAGTCGGTGGCGCGTCAGCAGTTGCGCCTCATGGCGCGTCATGCGGCGTCGGGTCGCACCGGTCCGTTCGGCGCCTGGCTCGAATGTCTTCACATCCCGGATTATCGCGCTTATCCGGAGGCGCCGCCCGACCTGTCCGGATCAATCGTGATCTCGTGATGAAGGGGGCCTCCCATCGACATCGGCCGAGCCCGACCCACCTGCCTTCTGGCGACTCCGTCGCGCGTCCATCTTGCGCCGTTCGCACCCACCATGGCCCAATCGGCCGAATAGAAACCGCGGCCCTCACCCTGCACGCTTGGGGGCATGACGGCGTGCTGGTCTGATCCACACCGACTCCCGGGCTCCCCGGCCTGTTGCGACCTCGGGTACGTCCGCGCCGTCAGCGTGCTCGATGAGCGGCGACGGGCCCGGCGTGGTCGGGATCACCCAGCGCGAGCTCCTCAGGAAGGTGCGCGAGGACACGCGAACGACCCGGTGTCGCGGCTCGCGATCCCGGGTCGTCAAACGCGGTTGCGCCTTCTCTTGGGTTGTGGCGTCAGGCGACGGACGCCCGAATCCGGGGGACCAGCGTCAGATGCCGAGGGCCTTCGCCTTTGCGGCCGCGTACTCCTCGTCGCTCAGGATCCCCTGCGTATGGAGGTTCGCAAGGTTCTGGAGCTGAGCCGTCATCGGGTCGACTGCCGGAGCTTCGGGGACTGGAGCCGCGACCGGCGCGGCGACAGGGGCGGGGGCGGCTGCGGCAGCTGCCTGCTGGTCGGCAGCTGCCTGATTCTGGGCACCCTTCTTGGCGGAATGGTGGGCTACTGCAGCCACACCCAGGAGTCGCGGCATCGCTATGTCCTTTCGCGCATCTCCCGGTCCAGCTTGGGAACCGCGGGCCACTCAGGCTCTCGTGCGTCACCGCGAGTATGCGCGGGTCCCTGTGATCGTGCATCACCCCGCGACCGATCCACCCCGGGTTGACTGCTCGGGCCTCTCGGTGATGGCGCCGACCAGGGCGAGTCTGACCCCACCCCCCCTCGGTCAACTGACCGATACCCGGGCGGGCCGCGCGCGTCCACCCTCAGGGCGTGGTCCGCCTCCCTGCTCCTGGCTGCTCCGCTGCGGCGGGGCGTCGCCTACTGGTCGGCCGCACCCCGCACCGTGCCGACCCGGCCGCCGGCCTCCGACATGGCCGGCACCTCCCCCGCCGCCTCGCGATGCGACGGCACCGCCCGACGGCGGGCAGCCTGTGACGGGTGACGGCAGCGACGCGGTCGGCATCACGCAGCGCGAGCTGCTCCTCGAGATGCGGTCCGACCTCAAGAACCTGACCGCGACCGTGGACTCGATCGCCAAGGACCAGGCGTTGGGGGCCGAACGCCGGGCGAACATGCAGCGCTCCGCTGACAGCATCTTCCTCCGCCTCGATGCCCACGACCGCGAGCTCGACGACCTCCGCCGCTGGCGCGACCGGGCCGACGGCGCCATGGTCCTCGCCCGCTGGGCGCTGGGCGCCTCGCTGATCTCCCTCACCGCGGTCGTCCTGCAGGTCGTCGCCGCGATCGCGAAGGCCATGAACCCGAGCCTGCCGTGAGGAGGACCTGAGCCATGAACCTCGTGACCGCGTTGCTGACCAACGCTGCCTACGGCTACCCCAAGGGTGCCGCGCGCCGGCGCAAGGCGACGATCCTCGCCTGCCTGCACCAGACCGCCAATACGGCGACCGCGATGGCAGGAGCGCACCTACGCCAACCGGGCGCACAGCACCGGGCCGTCCGCGACCGCGTACATCGACCGCGACGGCTCCATCGTCCGCGCCATCCTGCCCGGCACGTACGCCGCCTGGAGCCAGGGCGACGTGGACCACCCCGACCTCACGATCCCGACGGTCAAGGCCGCGGTCGCGTCGGGCGTGAACATGAACGAGTGGGTCTACGAGAGCCTGGAGGTGTGCGGCCGCGGTGCTGAGCCGTTCTCGACGCAGCAGTTCGAGGCCGTCGCCCAGCTCGTCGCAGCCGCCAGCAAGGCGACCGGGATCAAGGTCAACCGATCGACGGTCATCGCCCACCGGGACGTGAACACGGTGAACCGCCCATCGGACCCGTGGCCGGCAGCGACCCGCGAGGCGCGCCTCAAGCGTGTCATCGACAGGGCGAACGCGATCCTGCGAGCCGCCGCCCGCGATCGTGAACCACGTCGTCGTGCGAGGCGACACCCTGGGCGAGATCGCCACGGCGCACGGGCTGACCCTGGCGAAGCTGCTCGCCTTCCCGCAGAACGCGACGTATCGCAAGAACCCCGCGCTGATCCATGTCGGCGACGTGGTGCGGGTTCGCTAACGAGGAGCACGTCATGTCCGCCCTGCTCTCCAACCCGGCCCTGCTCGTGGGGCTCATCCGCGCAGTCCTGATCCTGCTCGTCACGTTCGGCGTTGCCGTGACCCAGGCCCAGCAGGACAGCATCCTCGAGCTCGTGGGCGCCGCGCTCGCCGTCATGAGCCTGCTCCTGACGGGCGTGACGCTCGCGAAGACGACGCCCGTGTCCAACCCGACCCTGCCCGAGGGCACGGTGGTCGAGGTCTTGACGCCCGAGGGGCAGCCCAACCGCACCGCGGTCGTGGTCTAGCGCGTGAAGCTCTGCACGGTCTGCGGCGTCGTCACGAGCCGATCGACTGGACGCTGCGGCGAGCATCCGCGCCTGTCGGGCATCGGTGCCAACCATCACGTCCACGCGGACGCACGATGGGCTCGCCTGTCCAAGCGGATGATCGCGCGCCACGTCGGCCAGCACGGCTACGTCTGCCCTGGCGATGGTCCCGAGCATCCGGCGCATCCAACGCGTGACCTGACGCTCGACCACGTCGTGGCGCTCATCGACGGTGGCGCGCCGTTCGACCCCGCCAACACCCGCGTGCTGTGCCGATCGAGGAACTCGGCCAACGGAGCGCGCCTCGTGAACGCACGAAGGGCCGACCGGGGGTCCCCACACGCGGGTTCTGCGCTCCTGGAAGTCCGCGCCTCCCAATCGTGTGCACGCGGCCGAGTTTCGCCGAAATATCCCGTGGTCCCGACGCGGGACCGAGGTTCGCCCACGGGCGCCACACGGCGCCGGAGTGGCGCGATGACCACGGCCGTGACCACTCACGCGACCGAACGTGGAAGGGCCCCGGGTTGGCGCCCGGGGCCCGAGGGCCGGCTGGCGGCGGCGGTCCTATCCGGCGTCGCCCTGGGAGCCCGCCGCCAGGACGAGCGCCTTGCTGGCGCGCCTGCCCCGGGTCCGGATCGGCTCGGGCGTCGCGACGGCCTCCGGTTCGGTTGGAGCCGACTCGGCGGCCTTGCGGGCGAGGGCCGCCTTGCGCAGCGCGTTCGTGTACTGGTTCCAGTGCGGCTTGCACAGCGGGGCGTCCGTCCCATGGCGATCTGGACGCCCGCGGCGATCGCTCGGTGCACGCGGTCGGCGTGGACGTCGCCCCGCGGGAGCCGCGCCCGATCCAATTTCAGGCCACGGGCGGATTCCGGCGGGGTCCAGCCCACAGGCGTAAGTGGAGAGGCAGAGGCGAGTCTCTACATCTAGCGCGACGGCACGTCGGTCACACCGGCGAGGACGTCGGCAGCGCTGGACCACGCAATTGATATGAGCGGGTGGCGGCACCGGCGGCTATGGCGAACAGGAACCAGCTGCCGTAGAAGAGAGCGAACACCCAGGTCTCGATGCCCTCGTTGCCTGTATCGCCGCCACCCGGCAAGGCGTTGACCACCGACCAGAGGGCCGCCGGCCCGATCATGGCGACGATGGTGGTGGCGGACCAGCCGGCGGCCAGCAACAGCCGGCGCGGCATCCAGCTCCGCGGTGAAACCAGGAGCAGCGAGAGAGCGGCCGCCAGCACCCACGGGATGCGCAATCAGCAACGGCTCCCAGCCCTCGCCCGCTGCGCCGGGCGACTCGAGCCCGAGCGTCCCTCCCAGCGCCCAGTGCGTCCTGAGAACCGGGTACGGCAGCGCAAGCAGGAACGCGGCGTACGCGTACCAGGTAGCTGCGCGGGTGGATGCAGGGGCGGCCGGGCGCGCCAGGGCGAGACGCGCGAGCACGACCACGGCGGCGAGAGCCAGCGCCCGAGTCGCCAGGCCCGGCCAGTAGACGCTGGACAGGACGATCGCACCGCTCGCCGTTCGGTGACCCATGAGCCCTGCCGCGGTGAGCAAGTCGAACGGTAGGCCATTCGCTGACCACACCATCAGCAGGAGACCGGTCCAGCGCAGCGCCCGCTGGACGCGCAGCCACCGGGACGAACCAACAAGGGGCATGATCCCCGCCACGGCGACCCCGGCGGCGGCGAGCGGGAGCCAGTCCGGAGCGAAGGCCTGGGGGCCGTCCGGGTTCGGGACGAGTTGTTCCCAGGCCCAACCCAGCACCACCGCGGCGCACACGGCCAGTCCAATCCACGGCTCAGCCCTGGCGCCAAGTGAGTCGCTACCCTGCGATGGCATGATCCTTCCTCTCTGGGCCATCAGGTGGGAACGTAACGAGCCGCCCTCCGTCACTCCTGCCACCGCGGCGGTCGTAGCCACGAACGGGTCGCGGAACGCGTGCGATCGGGAACGAACCCGGTCTCGCTCGCGGATCGAGGACGGCGAACATCGTCACCTGGTCTCTCGTGAGGCGGCCCCTTGTCTCGCCACTGCGAGGGCGCCCGAGATGAGCACGACGATCGCCACGTTGATCAGGCGATCACTTCATCCCTCGTGGCATGCCAGCGGGACCGTTCCCGACGTAGGACCTACCGCGCCTCGCGGACCTCCTTCCACAGTCCCCTGATGCTCGGCTTCTGCCCATACATGAGCACCCCGGCCGAGTAGATGCGCGCCGCGATCCACACGGCGAGCACGATCGTCGCGGCGAGCAGCAAGGCCGCCAGCACCACCTCGAGCGGGCCGGCAGTCCCTGCGCTCAGGCGCGACAACATCATGTACGGAGAGAGGAAGGGAACCCACGAGAGGGCGACGATCCACGGCGCGTCGCCATCGAGGAGACCCATCGAGGCGTACGTGGCGATCAGGTAGCCGGCGCACGCGGCAAGGGTCATCGGCAGCACGATCTGGCTGACATCCTCCTGGCGGCTGACGAGCGACGCCGCCGCCGCGAAGAGGACCGAGTACAGCAGGAAGCCGAGGACGAAGAAGACCGCGAACGCGACGAGGAGCGTAGGCGTGAGCCCCGCCGGCAGGGTGAGCCCGGCGGTAGCCTCGAGCACGGTCGAGGCGACGCGGTCCTCGAGGACGAGCGCGACAACCGACGCCCCGAGCATGGCGAGCGAACTGGAGCAGGGCCACCGCGCTCACGCCCAGGACCTTGCCGGCGAGGAGCTGGAACGGCGACGCCGTCGCGAGGATGATCTCCATCATCCGGCTGCTCTTCTCCTCGACGACGCTCTGGGCCACCCAGTTGCCGTAGAGGATCAGCGCAAGCAAGAGGAACAGCTCGAGGCCGGCGACGACGAGGATCCGGGTCTCCTCCTCGGGCGTGGCGTCCGGGCTCGCAGCGGCTTTGGCGGCGTCTGGAGGTCGGATGGTGACCTGCGGCGCCACGAACACGGAGGCCTCGGTCGAGGGCGACAAGCCGAGGCGGGCCAGGCGATCGGCGACCGCGATCGACGTCGCCGCCTGGCGGCTGATGACCGCGGTGCTGCTCGTGGCGCGATCGGTCGTGTAGACCGTGAAGACGACCCGGCCGCTCGCGTCGCGCTCGACCTCGAGGAGCGCGTTGAGGGTCCCGCCACGGACCTGTTCGAGGGCGGTCGCGCGATCGGTGGCGCGGCTGACAGTGAACGGTTTGGCACTGCTCGTGCCACTGGTGCTCGGCGGGTTCAGGAGGGCAGTGAGCGTCGCGACCGGGTCGGCGCGGAGGTCGGCGGCACCGACGTACACCGCGACCCGGGTCGAGTCGCGGTTGAAGTAGCCGATGGCGACCGGAGCCAGGGCGACGAGGGCGGCCGCGATGACAAGGATCAGGGTTGAGATCGCGTAGGTCCGGGTCGTCGCGCGGACGACGAACTCTCGTCGGGCGATCGCGACGATGTTGGCGAGGTCGGAGCGGGCCAGGGATCTCATCGGTCTGCCTCCGCCCTGACGGCTGCGAGGGTCCGCTCGGTCGTCGAGGTCACCCCGACGTGCTCGACGAAGATGTCCTCGATCGACGGATCGGCGATCTCGAAGCGCGTCACGCGCTCGTGGCGCGTGAGCGCCTCCCGCAGGATCCATTCCGGGTCGAGACCGTCATGGAGCTGGACCTCGTGGTAGTCGAGGCCCGCCCGACGCACGGTCGCGTCCGGGAGCGCGTCGAGCCAGGCGAGCTCGGAGTCGCCCGCGACGCCGAGACGCACGACGACCCGGCCGGTGTTCCGCTTGACGTCCGCCGTCGACCCGGCGACGACGACCCGGCCCCCGTCGATGATCGCGATCGCGTCACAGAGCTCCTCGACCATCTCCATCTGGTGCGTGCTGAACACGATCGCCTTGCCCCGGTCGCGGAACTCGATGAAGGCTTCCTTGAGGAGCGCGACGTTGACCGGGTCGAGACCGGTGAACGGCTCGTCCATCAGCAGGACCGCGGGGTCGTGGAGGATCGCGGCGATGAACTGGATCTTCTGCTCGTTGCCCTTGCTGAGCTCCTCGGCCCGCCGCTCGGCATAGTGGGGGATGCGGAAGCGGGCCAGCCACTCGCGGGCCCGGCGCGCTGCCTCCAGGCGGTCGACTCCGTGGAGGACGCCGATGAAGACGAGCTGGTCGAGCACCTTCATCCGCGGATAGAGGCCCCGCTCCTCGGGCAGGTAGCCCCACACGCGCTTCGGAACCCGGGCCGTCGGCTCCCCTGCCCACGTCACCGACCCCGTGTCCGCGTGAATGATGCCGAGGACGATCCGCATCGTCGTCGTCTTGCCGGCCCCGTTCGCACCGAGGAAGCCGAACACTTCGCCGGGCTTAGCGACGAAGCTGATGGCATCGAGGGCCTGCAGGGCGCCGAAGCGCTTGCAGAGCGAGTCAACGACGAGCGTCATCGAGACCCCCCTCGTCCGCGCCCGATGGGCGCGTGAGCCGCTCGACGACGCTCCATCCGATCGAGACGAACGCCGCCACCGTGACGGACTCGATCACCCCGAGCCCTGAGGCGATGGCGACAAGAAATGCGATCGCGGCGCAGGGGATGGCGGTCCAGGTCGGCAGGTGGTGAGTCATCGCGAGCCTCCTCGTCGGCAGCGGTCGGTCCTCCGATGAGAATCCGCCTTGCCCGATGGCGAGTCATCGCCCGCGCATGCCGAACCGCACTCCTTGTCTTGTGGTGGCGGCATGCGACAGATGTCGCGAGGTGCTGACAAAGGGCCCTTCCGGCGGACCCGTCCTCCCTCGACACTCCCCCCGTAAGGTCCCCTCGAGGCCTGGCCGCTTCGCAGAGCGCGACGAGATCCAGCCCGTGGCGGGGCCGACCAGTCCGAAGTTGGAGCGCGGCATGATCCGGGTCCTCATCGTCGACGACCACGCTGTTGTGCGCCGTGGCCTCCGCGGCCTCATCGAGATCGTCGAGGACATGCAGGTCGCCGGCGAGGCAGCCGACGGGGACGAAGCGGTCAGGGTGGCGGCCACCTGCCACCCCGATGTCGTCCTGATGGACATCGTGATGCCGGTCAAGGACGGCGTCGAAGCCACCAGAGAGATCAGGGCGGCGGATCCGGACGTGGAGATCGTCGCGCTCACGAGCTTCATCGAGGAACGGATGGTCGTGGCGGCGTTGGAGGCTGGCGCGTCCGGCTATCTCCTCAAGGACGCTGACGAGCACGAGGTCATCGAGGCGATCCATGCGGCTCACGACGGGGAGATGCGGCTCGACCCGGTGGTGGCCAGGCTCCTCGCCGAGCGGCTCCGGCGCCGGCCGGCCGCGCCACCGGCTGATCCGCTGACCGACCGCGAGGTCGAGGTCCTCGCCCTGCTCGGCTGCGGGAAGAGCAACAAGGAGATCGCGGCCGAGCTATTCATCGCGGACTGCACGGCTCGCACCCACGTGAGCAACATCCTCGGCAAGCTCGGGCTCACGAGTCGGACGCAGGCCGCGCTCTATGCGGTCGAGCACGGCATCAAGCCACAGTCCGTCGCGGGCGCCCGGGCCTGACGGCCGCTCGAGGCCGAGCATGGCTGCGACGACCGAGGCCACTGGGCGGGCGGCAGACGTGCCCTCGCTGCTCCAGCGAGCGGTCGACGAGGCCGCCGCCCTCCTCAGGGCGGATGTCGCCGCGATCTACCTGGTGGCCGCCGACGGGGGTGCCGCCCGATGCGCGTGCGACGCGGGGTCCGACGCCGAGGAGATCCGCCGCGCCGTCCTCGGCGCTGCGGTTCCTGGCGTGGAGGGAATGGTCGGGAAGGCGCTGGCGAGCGGCGAGCTGCTCATCACCCAGGACCTCGCTGCGGACGGCCGATTCCTGGACCGCCAGCAGCTGGATCGTGCCAACTCCGCCCTGGGTCTCCGGGCGGGCGTCGCCGCGCCGATGGTCGGCAGCGGCGGTGTGGCACTCGGGGCCTTATGCCTGTTCGGCCGCGCGACACGTGAGTTCACCGAGCCCGACGTCGCCCTCATCCGTTCGCTCGCGGCTCAGGCCGCCCTCGCGATCGAGAATGGCCTGCTGGTGGAGCGCCTCCGCGAGGCCGAGACGCGCCACCGCTTCCTCCTCGACCGGCTTCCCGACTGCATCTGGGCCGCGGGAGCGGACCGGATCTTCACCTACGTCAGCGCGGGCAGCGAGCGGATCCTCGGGTACCGGCCCGACGAGCTCATCGGGCGGAGCTCGACGATCGTCATGCACGAGTCGGCGCGAGAGGCATTCGAAGCCGGATACCGCTGGCAGATCGCGCACCCCGACGGGGATCAGACGTATCGAGTCAACCTACGGCACAAGGACGGGCATGCCGTGCCGGTCGAGTTGCACAACATCGGCACTCCGGTCGACGGGAAGTATGGCGGCGGAACCGGTTCGCTCCGCGAGATGACCGAACGCGACCGGCTCGAACGGGAGATCCGGGCGCAGGCTGCCGAGCTGGCGGCGACTCGAGAGCGCGCGCATCTTGCCCAGGAGCTCCATGACTCGGTGACCCAGGCACTCTTCAGCATGACGATCACGGCCGGAGCCGCGCGGATGCTCCTCGACCGGCACACACCGGGGGTCGGCGCGAAGCTCGACGAGTTGAGCGCGCTCTCACGCGACGCGCTCGCCGAGATGCGCAGCCTGATCTTCGAGCTTCGGCCGGGCAGCCTGGCCGAGGAGGGCTTCCAGCCCGCGCTCCAGAAGCACGTCGCGGCGGTTCAGGGGCGGACGGGCCTGATCATCCGGCTCGACGTCACCCCCGACCTGCCACGACTCTCGCCTGTCTGCGGAGGACGCCCTCTACCGGATCGCCCAGGAGGCGTTGCACAACGTCGTGAAGCACGCCGGCGCGCACGAGGTCGGGATCTGGATCGGGAACACGACGGCCGGCGTCCGGATGGAGATTCGCGACGATGGTGCCGGGTTCGATCCGCGGGCCCGAAGTGACGGACTTGGGCTCGTCGGCATGATGGCGCGGGCGGAACGCCTTACAGGGCACGTCACGGTGGAGTCGGGCACGGGCTGCGGAACCATCGTCTCGGTGACGATCCCGCTCACGGTCGACGATACGCAGGATCGCGACCGCCCCAGGTAGTCCACCTGCCACATTTGTCGGACCCATCCCGAGACGGAACGCGGACGTCGCATCGGGACGCGCAGGGGAGGACTCCGGTTAGGCGGCCACTCATGCTGGCCGTCATGGCTGAGATCTCTGGGTGGAGGCTGCGTGGCGTCGTCGTCGGAGGCGACGCAAGGGTTCGCCGCGCGCTCAGCGGGCTCCTGATGGCAGAAGGGACCATCGAGCTCGTCGAGGAGGCGGAGACTCCCGGCGAGCTCACGGCGGCGGTCGGTCGAGCTTGTCCCGGCGTCGTCGTGATCGACCTCGACCGGCGCGATCCTGAGCCGTGGCTTGGTGCCATCCGGGCCGCCCGATCGCAGTGCCCGTGCACTGCCGTGATCGCAGTCGGTTCCGCACCGATGCTCGCCGATCGCGTCCGGGCATCGGGTGCGGACGCATTCCTCACCAAGTTCGAGTCCCCGCGTGCGCTCTGCGATGTCGTCGAGGGGGCCGTGCGCAGCAGACATCCTCGCCCGACACTCTAAGGACAGGGTCTGAATCGCCAGAGGTGACCCTCGAGATCCGCGCAGTGATGGCGCGGACCGAGGCGAAGATGGCGCAGGACGCACGCATGGTGTGGGCGTCTCACACCCGGCACAAGAGTGCGAACGTCGGCGGACCGGGCCTCGCTCCCCCCACTGGCTGCGGGCGTCGTCTCAGCCCCGATGCACGTGCTGATCAACGAGCCGAGAAGTTGCCGACCCAGAATGTCCCAATATCGGACGGTGCCGGGAGCGACGACATGAACCAGCCCAGCAGCAGGCCGACTTGCGTGCACGAGCCCAGCAGGATCCACGGACGCGGCATTGGATCAAGCATATGACTGCGGCGGCCGGGTTCGGTGTGGTCTCTAAGGGGCTGTGGCCGATTTGTCGGTTGTCGACCGGACGGTGCAGACCGTCTCAGAATCGGACCGACGTTCCGATCGACGGCTGGACGAACGCGTCCGGCATCGTCCGGGCGAGAGCGTGGACGGCTTGCCAGCCCGTGCAATGCGCCGGCATGACGACACCGACGTGCATCTCGGCGAGCGCCGCGACGGTCTCGCCGATGATTGGCTCGAACAGACCACCCGTGAGGTGCAGCCCGCCGACGAACCCGGCGATCCGCTCCTCGCCGGTCAGGCGTTGGGCGTTCCGTAGCACGTTCACGGCGCCCGCGTGCGAGCAGCCAGAGACGACGACGAGGCCCTTGCCGCGAACGTTGACGACGACGTTCTGGTCGTCCCAGATCATCGGATCGGGCTCCCAGCCGCCATCAGCGCGGGCGTAGTGGATCGGGAAGCCCCGTTCGAAGCTCGTCGAGCGCTCGACCTGGCCCGACACGAGGACGGTCCCATCGACGAGCACGGTTGGTCCCTGCTCCTCGATGACCGTCAGGCCCTCGGACTCGAGGTCGGCCCGGCTCGGCGGTGGGAGGCGCAGCTCGGCGCCGGTCGGGAAGACGATCTTGCGCTCCCGCCAGGCGCCGGGATGGATGACCAGCGGGTAGGCGACGACGACCAAGTCGTCGCGCAAGGCCTTCGAGCCCACCCTGGTGGTCGGTGTGGCCATGCGAGATCACGATCGCTCGGAGGTCCGCGACAGGAACCCCGAGGACGTCAAGGTTCCGGCTGAGGACCGTCGGCGTGAGCCCTCCGTCGTAGAGGAGGGAGCGGCGATCCCCATCAACGGTGACGGTCACGAGCGCCGCGAAGCCGTGCTCGGCGATGAGTTCGTTGGGATCGCCGAAGTCCGACGCTCGATACCGCTCGACGCCGGGCACATCGGCCATGAGGACATCGACGTAGCCGTCGACGATGATCTTCACCTCGACCCCGTCGACGGCCATGAGTGGGATCGGCGACCGGCCAGCCATCGGGTGAAGCGTGGCGGAACCCATCGAGTCGGTCAACGGTTTGGTGCCGGACGCCCGTTCCGCAAGCACCCCGGCCGGCGGGCGGCGCTGCGACGGGCCGGCGACTGGCCCATGGCCTGATCCACATCGACTTCCTGTCCCCCCGCCTGACCCCCTCGGTCAACTGACCGATACCCGGGCGGGCCGCGCGCGTCCACCCTCAGGTCGTGGTCCGCCTCCATGCTCCGAGCCGCTCCGCTGCGGCGGGGCCCCGCCTACTGGTCGGCCGCACCCCGCACTGCGGCGGCGCGGCCCGGCACCACCTCGCCGACCACGCCCGCGAGCGGTGAGCCCGCCACGGTCGCTCCTAGAGGACGCTCTGGCGCTGGCGGCCACCGGGTGGGGCGTGCTCCCGCTGCACACGCCCGCCGGCGGCGTGTGTGACTGCCGTCGGCCCGACTGCCCGTCGCCAGGGAAGCACCCGCGGACCAGGAACGGACTCACTGACGCGACCGCCGACACCGACCAGATCGGGAAGTGGTGGACGGTGTGGCCGCACGCGAACGTCGGGATCGCGGTGCCAGCGGGCGTCGTCGCGGTCGATGTCGACGGGCCTGAGGGCGTGGCTGCGTTGGAGGCCGGTGGGTACTCCCTCCCCGAGACCGCGACGGTCGAGACGGGGCGCGGCCACCACTACCTGTACCGGACAACCGAGCGGCTCGGGCCGAAGACCGCCATCCTCCGCAAGGTCGACCTCCGGGGAGTGGGCAGCTTGAGGTCTTCGCCGCCGACGAGGAGCTCGTCGAATGGTTCGCGATGCTCATTGGGGCATCGCTGGTCGGGACGTCCAAGGAACTGCTGGCCGTCCACTACGGCTCGGGCAACAACGGGAAGTCCGTCGCCTTCCGGACCCTCGGCCGTGAGGTCGCCGGCGACTACAGCGTCGAGATCGCGATCGAGACGGTCATCAACGCCAACCGGGCGGCCGGTGCGCCCACGTCCGATCTCATGCGCCTTCGCGGAGCACGCCTGGCCTTCACGAGCGAGCCCGAGCAAGGTGCCAAGTTCAAGGGCGGGACGCTCAAGCGCCTCGCGACGATCGACAAGATGACCGGGCGCGAGCTCCACGGGCGCCAGGAGGAGTGGTCGCCGACCCACACGCTCCACCTCGCGACCAACCACCTCCCCGCCGCCGACGACGCCTCCGAGGGGTTCTGGCGCCGGATTGCCTTGATCCCCTGGGCGGTCCGGTTCGCCAAGCGCGGCGAGACTGGGGACGGGCCTGCGGAGGACCCGGGTCTCGCCACCATCCTCGCCGGCGAGGCGCCCGGGATCCTGGCGTGGGCCGTCCGCGGTGCCGTCGCCTACGCCACTGCTGGAACGCTCTACCCGTTCCCTGCGGTCGTCGCCCGCGAGACGGCGGCCTACCGCGAGGACGAAGACCCGCTTGGCGGGTTCCTGCGCGACTGGGTCACGCCGCTGGTGGGCGCCTCGACGCCCGGGCCGAAGGTCTACGAGCAGTACGTCGCTTGGGCCGAGTCGATCGGGTCCAAGCCGATGACGGCCCCCGGCTTCGGGCGGGCGTTCACGGAGCGCCACGATCGACTTGGCTTCCCGGTCCGTCGGCGCAAGGTCCATGGCAGCCCCGTCTACGAGGGGCTCGTCGTGGCGAGGCCCGCCGAATGAGCGGGACGGGGGGAGCAGGGGGAGCATCTGACCGATTCTCTGGTGCTCCCTCCACGTACATCAGGAAGAGACCGCGAAACGGCGTTCTTGCTCACCCTGCCCACCCCCGGAGTGCTGCATGACCGCCCAGGTCCAGCCGGCCGCGGAGCGCGACCCGCTCGTCGCCGCCCTCGCCCGCTACGTCGAGGCGCTCCACCGGCGCTACCCCGACGGCCCCGAGCAGCTGCGCCGCGACGGCCTTGACGGCGGAGCAAAGGTGTCCGGGATGGCCAGGATCGAGAAGGACCCCGCAGCGTGACGGCGGCCCGCGCCATCCGGCGGCTGCCCCGCTCGCTCGACGACGTCCGGGGGCTTCGGGTCGCCCGCTGGATCCGCGAGTCGACGGCCGGCCAGTACGACCGCTACGGCCCGGCGAGCCAGCGCGAGCAGCAGGACCGGTTCATCGAGCGCCACGGCCTCGTCGACACCGGGCTCGTCTACCAGGTCGCCCACAGCGGCCGGACCGTCTGGCGCTCGGCGACGATGGCCGACGATGATCGACGACCTCCGGGCGGGCCGCTTCGACCTCCTCCTGACCGGCTACTCGGACCGCTGGCAGCGCAACCTCCGCCGGACCCTCGAGCTCCTCGAGGACGAGCTGCACCCGAATGGCGTGGCCCTGGTGATGTGCGACCGGAAGATCCTGAGCTCTGATCCCTCCGACTGGGACGAGCTGATCTCCGAGGCCGCCGGGGCAGAGAAGTACAGCCGCCGCCTGTCCGAGCGCATCACCGACGGCTACGCCGCCAAGTTCGACCACCGCGACGACCCGGGCGGCCACGCCGGCCTTGGCTTCCGGCGCTCCGCGGACCCGCCCCACGTCCTCCAGGTCGATCCGGACACGATCGGGCAGGCCGTCGCCCTCTTCGAGCGCTACGCCCTCGGCAGCGTGAGCGCCAAGGACCTCGCCGAGGAGAGCGGGCTCGCCGAGAGCAGGATCCGGATGATCCTCATGAACCCGCTCTACAACGGCTGGATCCGGCGGCACCGCCGGAGTCGCAACGAGACGCGCAAGCCCGCCCCGTGGCGCGTCGACCCGCCCGTCTCGGACGAGCTCTGGGCGCGGGTCGAGGACGTGCGGCGGTCAAAGACGCGTGCTGGCGGGCCGAGGCGCGCCGACCGGGTCGACCTCCTCAAGGGCCTCCTCGAGTGCGTCTGCGGGCGGCGGGTCCGGAGCGACGGGACGTTCGCCGACGGCCGCCACCGCAAGCTCCACGCGAACCCATGCGCCGACTGGGGCAAGCGCGCCCGCCTCGGCGACGAAGTGTGGGAGGAGCCGATCCTGGCGCAGCTCGAGGGGATCGAGCTCGACGACGCGACCATCGCGGCCGTCGTCGCCAGCCTCGGCTCGGGGCCGCGTCCGGTCGACGCTCGACCGGGCCCGGATCGAGCGCCAGATCCGCGAGCTCGCGCTGGAGCACGCAGCCGGCCGCCTCGAGGACGCGGTCTACCTCGAGCGGTTGCGCGAGCTCCGGGATGCCAAGGAGAACGCTCGAGCGCACGAGCGCCGATGGGATCTCGCCGGAGCGCGCCGTGGAGTGGCTCCAGGCGTTGTCGGCGACGTGGAGGGCGGCTGAGGCTCCCGCGGAGAAGGCCGACCTGCTCCACGCCATCTACGATCGGATCATCGTCGCAGGGAGGAGGATCGTGTCCGTCAGGCTCACTCCGTCGGCGTACGCCCACGGATTCGCGCTCGCGCTGCCCGAAAAGGTTGTAGTGGCGCGCCCGACAGGATTCGAACCTGCGACCTTCGGCTCCGGAGGCCGACGCTCTATCCACTGAGCTACAGGCGCGCGCCTCGATGATAACGGGCGTGCGGCAATAGGGCGTCGGTTCCAGTACGAAGCTGTCATCAGGCCCTTGGTCCACGACGCGGGCAACGCCACAGCGCTCAGAGGGCGAAACCCTTGCAGCTACCGGGCGGCCTACCTCGCGCCGGTCAGGACGCTCGAGCTCGCTTAGCAGGGGAAGGCGGCAGCGAGCCGGCAGCATGCCGCCAGTGTCCGGCGCTGGCTCACGCGCCCGGTCACCTCGTTGGAGTGGGTCCATCGCGGTAGACGGCGCCGGGCACCGGCTGTCGCCCGTCAAAGGAACCCCGAAAACGTCGAAGCGGCCCCCGAAGGAGCCGCTTCGATGCTGTCCCGGTGAAGCGGGCCCGTTGCCGGACCACTTCTGCCACGTCTCAAGGGCATCTATCACGCCGGCTGCACCGGCTACCCTGACCCTACCTACCCATGACCTTGTGACTAGGGCAGCGGTCGCTCTCGCGACTGATGGCGAGTGTAGCCGACGGGCGTGCTCGACTCAAGGGTTTCCGCGGGTTTGGTGGTTAATAATCCGCAACCTTTCTCGGGACGAGGCCGGCCAGGATCCCCGTCGCCCGGCGTGCGCCAGGGTCCCGTCGCTCGGCGCGCCCGCGGCGGCGCCGGCGTCGACTCCGTCAGCCCTCGACGACCGTGACCGTCGTCATGGCCACCGGGCTGTTCGGGAAGTCGTTGCCATCGCGCGGGGCCGTCGCGATCGCGTCGACGACCTCCATCCCGGAGAGCACTTTGCCGAAGACCGTGTAGTTCTTCGGGAGCTTGCCGCGCAGGTCGGCCTGGCAGATGAAGAACTGGCTGCCGTTCGTGTTCTTGCCGGCGTTGGCCATCGCCAGCGCACCCGCGCTCGTACTCGCCCGTGAACGGCTCGTCATCGAACTTGTAGCCCGGTCCGCCCTGGCCGACCCGGCCGCGGTTGCGCACCTGGCCGTGCTCGTCGACGCGGCCGAACTCGCCGTCGCCACCCTGGACCACGAAGCCCGGGATCACGCGGTGGAAGATGACGCCGTCGTAGAAGCCCTCCTTCGCCAGCTTGACGAAGTTGGAGGCCGCCTTGGGGGCGTCGGCGTCGGCGAGCTCGACGACGATGTCGCCGGCGGTGGTCGCGATCGTGGCGGTGGTCACGGAGGTCTCCTCGAGGTGGGCCGACGGTGTCGCCGGCGAGCGGTGAGAGGCGATCGAGCCTGTTGGGCGGTCAGGGACGCGTCACCGTCGCCTTCGTGATCGTGACCGGGTTGACCGCCTGGTTGGCGGGCGGGCCGGCGTTGGGCATCGCGGCGATGGCGTCGACGACGTCCATCCCCTTGGTCACGTTCCCGAAGATGGAGTAGCTCGGAGCCAGGTTGTTGGTGAGATCAGCCAGGCAGATGAAGAACTGGCTGCCGTTGGTGTTCGGGCCGGCGTTGGCCATGGCGACGGTGCCGCGGAGGTACTGCGTCGTGACCGGGTCGTCGGCGAACGCGTAGCCCGGCCCATTCGTCCCGACCTCCCCGCCCTGGATCACGAAACCCGGGACGAGCCGGTGGAAGTCCGTTCCGTCGTAGGCCCCGCACTCCGCGAGGGCGACGAAGTTCGCCGCGGCGAGCGGCCCCAGCGAGCCTTTAACGGCGATGACGATGTCGCCCTTGTCGGTGGCAAGGGTCACTGTCGCGGTTGCGTCGGCCGCCATCGGCTTCGGGGCGCCCGTCGGGCAGCCAGCCGGAAGCCCGCCAGCGGGCTGACTCGTCGGCGCCGTGCTCGCCGGCGCCTGGGTGGGGGCGCCGCTCGGCGGCAGGATGGGAGCCGCGGACGAGGCGCCCGAGCAGGCGGCCAGGACGATCCCGGCGACGATGGCGAGGGCGGCGATGCGGCGGAACGGGGCGGGGGTCATGCGGCGGCCTCCAGGGCTGCGGGGTACTCGATGTGGCCCGCCAGGAGCGCCTCCCCGAGGATGAGGCCGGCGGCGCCGGCGTCGCGGAGGTGCCTGATCCCGGCGAGGTCGGTGATGCCGCCCGCGACGAGAACCTCGAGGTCGAGGTCACGGACGAGGCGGCCGATGAGGGCGACGTCGGGCTCGGCGCCGCCGTGGGACAGGACCAGCCTGCGCACGCCGACGCCGGCGAGCTCCGACGCGACGTCGTCCACGGTCCGGCGGCGACCGTCGCGCCACGGGATACTCGGCCAGGCGTTCCGGCCGCGGGTCCAGGCCGACGGCCAGCCAGTCGCCGGCCACGGCGAGGCAGGCGCGCAGGGTGTCCTGGTCGTCGGCCATCGCCATCGGGACGACGACCCGGGTGGCGCCGGCGGCGAAAGCGACGCGGATCTGGTCGGGGCCGTCGAGCCCGCCCGCGACCTGGATGGGGACCGCGACCCGCGCCGCGATCCTGCCGAGCGCGTCGAGGTTGGCAGGCCGGCCCTGCTGCGGCCCCGTCGACGTCGACGAGGTGGAGGAGCCGTGCCCCCTGGGCGACGAAGCGGGCGGCGATCACCTCGGGGCGGTCGGTCGGACCGTCGCCGGTCGACTGTCCGGGCCAGAGCACGACGCGGGAGCGGCCCGCGGTGAGGTCGAGCGACGGGATGACGAGCACGCGGATGCCGACCCTCAGACGCCGGCAGGGGCGGAGCGAGGCGCTGCGGCCCATGCGCCCGTGGCGGCGGCCGCGTCAGCACCGGCTCCGGGGCGGGTGCCGGCGGTCTCGGCGAGTGCCTCGCGGGCCGCACGCAGGGTGGCGTCGATGTCCGTCGCACTCACTCCGTAATGCGTGACTGCCCGGATCGTCCCGTGCGGGTACGGCACCATGAGGACGCCGCGCGCCTCGAGCGCGGCGAGGAACGCCGCGCGGTCGCGCTCCACCCGGAAGACCACGAAGTCCGTCACCGCACGTCCCGGGTCCAGGCGGCCGGGCGTGGGCTGGGCGATCCCGCCGGGCGATCTCGACTCCGTCGAGCGTCGGCCAGGCCCTCGGCGAGCCGGCGGGCATTGGCGTGATCCTCCGCCAGGCGGTCGATCGTCCCGTCCGGGCCGTCCGAGAGCGCGACCAGGCCCGCCGCCGCAAGGACGCCGACCTGGCGCATGCCGCCGCCGAGGAGCTTGCGGGCTCGCCGGGCGCGCCCGATGAAGGCGCGGCTCCCGACGACGACGGAGCCGACTGGGCAGGCAAGGCCCTTGCTGAGGCAGAACGTCACCGAGTCGGCAGCGGCGGCAAGCTCCGCCGGCGCGACGCCAAGGGCCACGACGGCGTTGAAGAAGCGTGCCCCGTCCAGGTGGAGCGGCACGGCGTGGCGGCGCGCGATCGACCGGACGGCCTCCTGGTATGCAACCGTCAGCGGCCGGCCCATCGAGTGGGCGTGGGTGTTCTCGAGGGCGATGAGTCCGCTGATCGGCTCGTGCGCATCGTCGGGGTCGCGGAAGGCGCCCTCGATGCCCGCGAGCGTCGACCGTCCCGTCGGGCTCCTCCGGCAGCGAGCGCACGGAGGCTCCCACGACGACCGCGTGACCTGCGGCCTCGTCCATGACCATGTGGCTGGTCGCGGCGGCGATGACTTCCTCGCCGCGGGCCAGGTGCGCCATCTGGGCCACGAGGTTGCCCATCGTCCCGGAGGCCACGAAGAGGCCGGCCTCCTTCCCCAGCAGCTCGGCCGCGCGTTCCTCGAGCGCGTTGACGGTCGGGTCGTCGCCGAAGACGTCGTCGCCGAGCTCGGCGGCCGCCATGGCGCGGCGCATCGCCGGCGTCGGGCTGGGTGACCGTGTCGGAGCGCAGGTCGATCCGGGGCATCCCGGGGAGGATAGCGCGACGAGGCGAATGGCTGCCGCGGCGGGGTGGCGGCCGCGGCGCGGATGGCGGGCGCGGCGCGCTCAGGTGCCACGGCGCCGGTGGGGCCGACCGCGCCCCACCCGCGTCTCACTGAAGGTGTTCCGATGCACATCACCGGCTCGACGGGAAGGCCTTCGCGGTCGCCAGAGGGTGCGCCGACCGTGGCTTCGTGCTACATTCCGCCGGCCGCGGACCCGTGGTGTAGCGGCCCAACATGCCAGCCTGTCACGCTGGAGATCGCCGGTTCGAATCCGGTCGGGTCCGCCATCTACGCATAGACCCAACGCCCCATCGCCCGATGGGGCGTCTCGATTCCGGGCATCGCGACCGTGGAGCCGCGGCGGCCGCTCTCCGCGCAGCCGGTGCCTGCGTCAGCTGATCCCGGCCCAAGCAAGCCCGGTCGGCCGCTCGCGTCGCCCGTGAAGACCGGGTCGGCCGCTCGCGGCGCCTGCCGCGCTCGGTCAGCCGAGCCCGGCGAAGAGCTCACGCTCCGGCAGGTTCGTGCCGAGGGGGATCCGCGAGGCCCGCAGGATGAAGGTCTCCTCCCCCCACAGCTCCGCCAGTGCGTCCTTCCCCAGCGCCATGAGCGGGCTGTCGGTGACCGAGATCTGCGTGCGATGGGCGAGGAGCGCGGCCCAGCGCCGATCGGCGAGGTCCCGGACATCGACGCGGGTCGTGATCTCCGCGTCGTCCACCGTCGAGCGGCGCATGAAGTCATCCCAGCGAGCGAGCTCCTCGGGGCTCCCTTCCGTCGGCCGCGACCACCAGGACGGCGCGCCGGACTCCTCGGCCCGTGCCGCCATCGCCTCCCGGCGGCTTCGCGAGATCGCCTGCTCGTAGAGCTTCGCGGGCGCCCACGGCTCCAGGCCACCGTCCTCGGCGGAAGGTCCCGAGCCGCCGTGTTCGGGGGTGACCTGCGCCGGATACCACTCCGGGTCGCCGGCGCGGTAGAAGGCGCCGACAGCCACCTGGTGGGCCCGGATGTGGTCCGGGTGGCCGTAGCCGCCGAAGTCGTTGTAGTGGGTCATCACGTCCGGGCGGTAGACGCGGACCAGCCAGACGAGGCGTCGAATCGCCTCGTCGAGGTCCGCCTGCCAGAGCGAGCGCGGGTCGTGGTTGCCGGGCGTTCCCATCATCCCGGAGTCGCGGTAGCCCAGGTTCTCCCAGGTCTCCACGCCAAGGGCGGCCATGGCCGCCTCCAGCTCGCCGGCCCGGATCTCGCCGAGGCGCCGGTGGTTCTCGGGCGTGTCCATCTCGGGGACGACGATCTCCCCGAGCTCCCCGCGCGTGCAGGTGACGAGGATCACGCGGTGGCCGTCGGCGGCGGCCTTTGCCATGACGCCCCCGGTGCCGATCGTCTCGTCGTCGGGGTGGGCGTGGACCGTCATCAGGGCGAGGCGCGCGGGAGTGGATTGGGACGCTGTCATCCGCGGATCGTACCCAAGCGGCTGCCACCGCGTCGTGGACGGTCCCGGTCGGATCCGGATCAGCGCCTTCGGCGAGGACGAGACGGGGAGGTCTGCGTCGCGGACGACGGTTCGGGCGGGATCCTGCGGATCGCCGGGTCGCAGGGCGCCGCGCATCCGCCCCTCGCGACGATCTTGGGGCCATCGCTCGCTACGATGCGGGGGTAATGCCTTCAGACCCCCGACCCGGCCCGCTCGCCGGGATCCTCGTTGCCGACTGCAGCACGGTCCTCGCCGGCCCGTACGCCACGATGCTCCTCGGGGATCTCGGAGCCGACGTGGTCAAGGTGGAGCCGCCGGAAGGAGACGCCACCCGCGGCTGGGGTCCGCCGTGGGTCGGCGAGGGCGCGAGCCGCACGGCGGCCTACTACCTCGCGGCGAACCGCAACAAGCGCTCCCTGCGCCTCGACCTCGGGAGTGCATCCGGTCGTGAGGTGCTGCGGCGCCTGCTGGCCCGAGCCGACATCCTGGTGGAGAACCAGCGTGTCGGCGGCTTCGCCCGTCTCGGCTTCGACGATGCGACGCTCGAGGCGCTCAATTCGCGCCTCGTCCACCTCGCGATCTCGGGTTACGGACCGACGGGGCCCGCCGCGGCGATGCCGGGCTACGACTTTGTGGTGCAGGCGGTCTCCGGGCTGATGTCGATCACGGGCTTCCCGGACGACGACGGCGGCTCCCCGACGAAGGTCGGCGTCGCGATCGCCGACCTCGCGACCGGGATGCTCGGGGCGACGGCGATCCTCGCCGCGATCGCGGGACGCGACCGTCCCGGTTCGCCGGCCGCCGGACGCGGCCAGCGGATCGACCTCTCGCTGCTCGAGTCCACGCTTTCGTGGCTTGCCAACCAGGCCCAGGGCTACTTCGCCACCGGCGTTCCGCCGGAACGCCTCGGCAACGCCCACCCGAGCATCGTCCCGTACGAGACCTTCGCCACCGCCGACGGAACGATCGCCGTGGCCGTGGGAAGTGAGCGCCAGTGGCCTCGGTTCGCCGCCGCGATCGGTGCACCGGAGATGACCGACGATCCACGCTTCGCCACGAACGCTGCGCGCGTAACCAACCGCGGTCAGTTGCGTCCCCTGGTCGCGTCCCGCCTCGCGACCGGCCCCAGCGCCGCGTGGCTGGAGCGCCTCGCCGCCGCAGGCGTGCCCGCCGGGCCGATCAATGACCTCGGCGCCGCGTTCGCAGATCCGCAGGTCGTCTCCCGAGGTCAGGTCGTGGACGTCGAGCACCCGGTCCTGGGGCGGCTGCGCCAGGTCGGCCCGCCGTTCGAGCTGCACGCCACGCCCGCGTCGGTTCGGACGCCGCCGCCGCTGCTCGGCGAGCATTCTGACGAAGTGCTCCGCGAGCTCGGCTACGGGGCGACCGAGATCGCCGCGCTGAGGGTCGGCGGCATCGTCTGAGGAGGGTCGGTTGGGGCCGGACCTCGTTCGCGCCGTGCGCAGTGCGCGGCACACTGTCCTCTTCTCCCCTCCGGGTATCCGGCCTGCTCGCTGGTAGACTCCGCGGCACGACGAGCGCCCCGCCAGCGTGCCGGACATGGCGCGGCAGTAGCGGGTTGTGGGGCGTCGAGGGAGGAATCGATGGCGGACGACCGCGAGCGCTGGGCGCTGATCCTTGGCGCCTCGAGCGGGATGGGCGAGGCCGCTGCGCTGCGCCTGGCACAGGCGGGATACAGGATCCTCGGCGTCCACCTTGACTTCCGAGCTGGCCTGCACCACGTGACGGAGATCCGCCACGCGATCAGGGCCGCCGGTTCCGAGGCCCTCTACATCAACATGAACGCCGCCGACGACCACAAGAGGGCCGCCGCGATTGCGCGCTTCGAGGAGCGATTCGGGGCCTCGCGGGCGGCCGGCAGGCGGCCGCACCTGCGGGTTGTCATGCATTCCCTGGCCTTCGGCTCGCTGCTGCCCTTCCTCGCCGAGGAACCCGGCGGCGCGATCAGCCGCAAGCAGCTGGAGATGACGGTCGACGTCATGGCCAACTCGCTCGTCTACTGGGTCCAGGACCTGTGGCGGGCCGGGCTGCTCGAGCGCGGCTCCAAGGTCTTCGCCATGACCTCCGAGGGCTCGGCCCGGATGATCCCGTCCTATGGCGCGGTGTCGGCCGCCAAGGCCGCCCTCGAATCGCACTGCCGCCAGCTGGCGATGGAGCTGGCGCGACTCGACAGCGGCGTCGCAGTCAACGCGATCCGTGCCGGCGTCACCGACACCCCTGCGCTCCGCAAGATCCCGGAGGCCGCGCGGGTCGTCCAGCTCACCCTGGCCCGCAACCCGCATGCGCGGCTGACGACCGTCAAGGACGTCGCCGACGCGCTCGTGACGCTGGCATCGACCGATTCCGACTGGATCAGCGGGAACGTCATCAACGTCGACGGCGGCGAGTTCATCACCGGCTGACCGGGCGCAGCCGACACCCTCGTCGGATCCCGCCGACGGGTCGACCGGGGCGCGACCGACTCTCGACCTCAGGCCTCCGCGGCAACCCACGCGGTCCGGACGCGCGCCGCCGGGGTCATCTCGAGCGCCCCCTCGTCACCGACCCACCAGGCCGCCAGGCCGAGCGCTCGGGCGCGGCGGCCGATCCCGCTCGATGCTTCCAGGAAGAGCGCCTTCGACCAGACCTCGGCCCAGGCCGGGTCGGGACCGGCCACCGTGACCGCCAGGAGTCCGGCGCCGCCCGGCTCGCCGGTCCGTGGGTCGAGGAGATGGTGGACGCTCCGTCCGTCGGCCGTCGTCCAGCTATGGACGGCGATCGACGAGGTGCAGACGGCGCCGTCGTCGATCGCGATGATCGCCACTTCGTCGCCCCCGCGCGGATCCTCGATGCCCACCATCCACGACCCGGCCTGGGGTGCGGCTCCATGCGCCACCAGGTCGCCCCCGGCCTCGAGAAGCAACCCCGCCGTCCCGCCGGCCAGCTCGGGGAGCGTCGCCACCAGCGTTCGCATGGCCCAGCGCAGGGCCAGTCCCTTGCCGATGCCGCCCAGGTCCACCGGCGCCGCGACTGCCGCGCGACCGCGCCGGGGGTCGATCGCGAGCCACCGGTCCGAGGGCGCCTCCGTCGGCCGCGGCTGCGCTCCGCCCGGCTGCTCCAGCCTCCCCTCGTCCGTCGAGGGGCCGTCGGAGCCGATGTAGCCGAGCCGCTCGAGGTCGCGGAGGATGCGCGGATCGAAGGCGCCGCCGGTGACCCGGTGGGCGCGGTCCGCGGCCGCCAGCGCCGCCACGAGCCGGGGATGCGTGGCGAGGCAGTCGGCCGCGCCGGCCCGGGCGTTGAGGGCCACGAGGTCGCTCGTCGGCCGGAACCTCGAGAGGGCCTGTTCGATCGCCTCGATCTCGTCCGAGACCGCTGACCAGCCGAGGGCCGCCCGGGGTTCAGCGATCCCGACCAGGGTCAGCCGCAGGGGCGAGCCCATGGCTCGGCGCTCGAACCGCGCGACCGGCAGCGGGGACTCCGCCGGGGCGAGCGTCACGTCGCCACTGCCCTGAGGGTCAGCAGGGCTTGCCGGAGGCGGTCGTACAGGCGTTGACGACCGGCTTGCTGGAAACGTACGTGGTCTGCGTGGAGACCGCCGGGAGGCGTGAGATGGTCGGGACGCTCGGCACGGCCAGGGATGACGCCGAGCCCTCGGCCATCTTCACCTGCGTCCCGAGGCGGGCCAGCGCCTGTTCGTGATCCGAGATCTGGCGCGTGATTGCGGAGTACGACGAGGCCGCCCCGGCGTAGGCCGTGTCGAGCCGGGCGAGGCCGGCATCGAGCGCGTCGTGGGTCGCCTTGAGTTTCGCGACCGCCTCGGCGGCCGGGGCCCGGTCGGTCGCGAGCTGCGCGTTCGTGGCGGCCTGGAGGCTCGTTACGCCGGCCAGCGAGACGGCGTAGATCCCCGCCGAGATCCCGAGGGCTGCCGCGACATGCACGGGCGTGCGAGACGGAGCGCCGGCGGCAGTCCTGGCGCGTGGCGGGACGATCGTCAGCTCACCCGCCCTGGCGGGCCGGCCGTGGCGGACGCCCGCCATCCGGTGCCCCGCCTCGCGGGGCTGGCTTCCGGCGTCCTGCTCGCCCGGGCCCGGGAGGATCCGCGCGGGCTCAGTTGTCATTGACACCACCGTCGGTGCCGCTCGCGGCGCCGGACGCGCCCGTCGTCGCGTGGGTCGCCGCGGGCTTCGGGGTCACCTGGACGGTAACCACGCTCCGACGCGTCACCTGTGGCCGCTGGGCTGCGGCTGCCGCCGCGGCCGCGATCTGCTTGTTGAGTGCGGCAAGCTTCCCCTGCGCCGCGGCGATTCGGGCCCGCAGGTCGGCCGCGGTGGCGTCGTCGACCTTCACCTGGGCGTTGGCGGCGTCGAGCGCGGCCTGGAGGCTCGAGACCTGGGCGGCCTGGGCCTCGAGGCGCGCCTGGAGCTCCGAGCCGCGCGCCTGCTCGGCCGCGAGCTGGGAGGCCAGGGTCTCGGAGGTGACGGCCGGCGGAGCGAGCGGCGCCGAGGCGGCCGTCCACTGCCCGGCGGCCACGATCGTGACGGCGCCCAGGCCGATGCTGCCGGCGACACCGGCCGCGACGGCAGCCCTTCGGGAGGCCGTCCTGAGGATTGGGTTCATCGGGTGGGTTCCTCCATTGGCGCGACGTTCTGGACGACGAGCCCGGGCCGGCCGTCGACCGAGTGGAACGCGGTTGTCGCGGGTGAGCGGACGTCGTCCGGCAGGGGTCGCAGCCGGCGCGTCGCGCTTCCGGTCGTGGCCCCGGGAAGGCTCGTCGAGAAGGTGGGTCGTGCCTTGCGCGAGACCCAGTAGCGGTAGGCGGCGGCCGCGACGACGACGATCCCCGTCGCGAGGTACATCGGGACGAGCGCCTGGCTGTCGGTGCCCGCGGTCAGCCCGTGCATCCACGAGAGGACCCACGCCACGAGCGCGAAGCGATGCAGCCTGAGCCACAGGCCCGGCGGCAGGAGCTTCGTCCAGCGCCCCGTCACGCCCGAGACGAGCGCCGCGTAGAGGCCCAGCGTCCCGAGCGCGACCGGGGCCGAGCGGTACGACGACAGGCCGGGGATGAACGAGCCGGCGATCCCGACGCCGGCGTACGGGTCGAGGACGATGCTCACGACATGCGCGGCCAGGAAGGCGACGACGAAGACGAACAGGTTCTCGTGCCACGGGAAGATGCGGCGTGACAGCTTCCAGGTCGACTGGTTGGTGGGATGGGAGAGGATCAGGCCGAAGCACACCAGCGCGGTCAGCAGGAGATACGTCGTGATCCCCGTCGCCCGGGCGGCGAGCCAGAACCGCACCTGGGCCTGGTAGGCCGACGTCGCCGGCACGACCTGGTTCGTCGAGAAGACGATGACGAGGCCGACGAGCGCGCCGAGGACGACCCAGGCGCGCGCGCTCAGGCGCATCGGCGAGACGTTCCGTCGTGGCGCTGGCGATGCCGTGCGGTCATGCGGAGCTCCTGGGCGGCGGGCGGGGGCGTTGTCGTACCCGTCTTGAGTCTGCCCGGAGGGCAAAGGTTTCAGGGCAGGGCCGTCGTTTGCGGCCCAGGGGTGTTCGGGCTACCGTGATGACGGAGGACTTGATGGCCGACCCCAACCCCCACCACCCCGTCGGGCAGCACGAGCACGTCCACGACCGGCTCTGCGGGCACGCCGCAGTCCCCCACGAGGACCACGTCGACTTCCTGCACGACGGCCACGTCCACCACGTCCACGAGGACCACGTGGACGAGCTCGGGGGCGGCGCGGAATCGGCGATCGGCCACCTGCCGCACGCGGGCCACATGCACGTCCACCAGGCGGGCTGTGGGCACCGCGCGGTGCCCCACGACGACCACCTGGACTACGTCCACGGCAACCACCGGCACGCGGGGCACCACGTCCACTACGACGAGCACTGACGGCTCGACCCTGGGTCGGCGCGGCCAGCCGGCCGCCGAAGACTCGACCCTACGGAGCCTCGTCCGGCGGGACGTCCAGCACCTGCGGTCCGCCGTGGGTCCGCTCTGCCACGACGAGCCGGCCCCGGTGCTCCTCGTGCGGGTCGCGCAGGACGATCCCGAAGGTGTCGAGGAGGCGATCGGCCGTGAGGACTTCTGCGCCCGGGCCGAGGGCCACGACCCGACGGGCCAGGAGGAGCACCTGGTCGTACTCCACCGCCTCGGAGATGTCGTGGGTGGCGGTCACGATCGCCGCTCCGCGGGCCAGCTCGCCCGCGAACGCCCGCAGGTAGCGCTCGCGGCCGCCGGCGTCGAGGCCCGACGTCGGCTCGTCGAGAACGATCAAGTCGGCCTGGCGGGCAAGGACCTGGGCCAGGTAGATCCGCTGTTGCTGGCCGCCCGAGAGGCTGCGCAGCGGCGAGCCGGCGAGATCCACGACCCCCATCGCATCCATCGCCCAGGCGACCAGGTCGCGGTCCTCGGGCCCCATGCGGCGGAAAAGGCCGAGCGCCGGATAGCGCCCCATCCGTACCACGTCGACTGCGCGCAGCGGGAGCACGAAGCCCGATGCATGGTGCTGCCCCAGGTAGGCCAGGTGGACCGGGGCGCCGCCCGGACGGTCTCCCAGCACCTTCAGCTCGCCGCCGACGGCTGGCTGCAGGCCCACGACAGTCCGCAGGAGCGTGGACTTCCCCGACCCGTTCGTCCCCACCAGGGCCAGCGACGTTCGTGGGCCCACGAGCAGGTCGATGTCGGCCACGACCGAACGCCCTTCGTAGCCGACGGCCAGGCCGCGCGCCTCGATCGCCGCGGGCGGCCTGCCATCCGGCCAGGCCGTGGCCGCCGTCCCGGTGGCGGGCGTGGCAGCCCCGTCGCTCACCCGGTCACCTCGTCAAGAGCCGGGATCCGGGAGCGCACGTTCACGTAGGCGAGAACAACGAAGAAGATCGCGGTCGCCACCACCACGATCGTGGCCCCGGCCGCCGTGTTGAAGTGGTAGCTGAAGAGCAGCCCGAGGTAGGAGGAGGCGATGCCGATCACGGCCGCCACCGCCATCATCGCCCCGATCCTGTGGGCCAGGAGAGCTCCGGCGCTGGCCGGCGCGAGCAGCATCCCGAACACCAGCAGGGTTCCGACCGTCTGGAACGAGACGATGACCGTGCCGGCGACCATGACCAGCATGAGGTTGTGGTAGCGGCGCGCCGAGAAGCCAGCCACCTGCGCCTGATCGGGGTCGAAGCACAGCAGCAGGAACGGGCGCGCGAAGACGAAGGCGGCCGCGGCGACCAGCCCGGTCGCCACGAGCTGGACCAGGAGCTGCTCGGGGCTGATCCCGAGGATCTCGCCGAAGAGGATCCGGACCAGGTCCCCGCTGAAGGACGTCGAGCGCGACACGATGACCACCCCGAGGGCCAGCATCCCGACGAACAGGAGGCCGATCGCGCTGTCGGACGAGAGGCGCGAGCGGGAAGTGACCACGCTCACCCCGGCGATCATCACGGCCGCGCCCACGGCGGCCCCGATCATCCCGGGGACACCAATGATGAGGGCGATCGCAACGCCCGGAAGGACGCCGTGGGCCAGCGCGTCGCCGATGAAGGCCAGGCCGCGCAGCACGACGAACGTGCCCACGACGGCGCAGGCGAGCGAGACCAGCACGCCGGCCGCCAGCGCGCGAAGCATGAACTCGTTGTGGACGAACGGATCGATCAGCGGTCCCAGCGTGACCCTCCGTGGCTCGTGGGCCGAAGGCGGCCCGGTTCGCCGATCATCGGAGATTGTCCGCCACGAGGTGGGCGATCGTGGTCATGAAGGTGGCGTACGAGCCGTCGGCCGGCAGGACGTGGGTCGCCAGCTCGACGACACGGGCCCCGGTCTCCGATGCCAGGGCCTCGGGCGACGTCGGGAGACGTCCCGAGCTCCGTGAAGATCGCGGGCACGCCGAGGGCCTTGACCTGGTCGGCAAGGGCCGCGAGGTCGGCCGCCGCGGGCGCCGCAGCCGAGGTGAGGCTGGGGACGATCGCGCCCACGAGCCGCAGCCCGTAGCGCTGGGCGAAGTAGCCCATCGACTCGTGGCCGGTGACGAGCGTGCGGTGGGCGTCCGGGATCACCGAGAGGATTCCGGCGACCGCGGCGTCGACGGCGGCCAGCCGTGCATCGAGGTCCCGCTGCCGGGTCGAGACATCGATTCCCAGGTCGACCGGCAGCTCGGCTGCGAGCGCGTCCATCGCCTGGCGAACCGTCAGCGGGTCCATCCAGAGATGCGGATCCTGGGCCCCCTGGGCCTGGTCGGGATCCGACGGGTTCGTGCCCTCGCCGGCCCCGACGCGCCGGAGCGTCACGTGGTCGGCGGCGACGAAGCGCCGGACACCGCTGGCCTCGGCCTGGTCGAACGCGTTGCCCATCCCGCCCTCGAGGCCGAGCCCGTTCTCCACGAGGAGGTCCGCGTGGGTCACGGTCTCGATGTCCTTCGCCGACGGCTCCCATTCGTGCGGGTCGGCGCCGTTCGGCATGAGCGCGACCACGTTGGCGGCCCCGCCGACGAGGTCCCGGACCACCGAACCCAGGACGCTAGTGGTCACGACGATCGTCCGAAGGCCGTTCGGGGTCGGCGCCGGCGACGCGCAGGCGGCGACGCCCACGACAGTCGCCAGCATCGCGACTGCGAGACGGAGTCTCACGTCGCTGCCCGCCGGCAGGCCGGGCACAGGCCGAACATCTCGAGGCGGTGCCCGTCGATGCGGTAGCCGGTGCGGCGAGCCACCTCGCGGGCCACGGCGCCGAGCCCCAGGTCGCCGGTCTCGATCGACGCACCGCAGCGCGAGCAGACGACGTGGTGGTGGTGGGCCGGGCGGCAGACGACGTAGCAGTGCTCGCCGGTCGGCAGGTCGAGGCGCTCGAGTGCGCCCACGCTGACGAGAAGGTCCACGCCGCGGAAGACGGTCGCCCGACCGATCCCCAATCCGCGAGCGCGGGCGTCGACGAGGAGGTCGGCGGCCGTGAAGGTCGAGCCGTCGCGGGCGGCGATCAGGTCGGCGAGCGCGCGGCGTGGGCGGGTCAGCCGGTACCCGGCGTCCTCGAGGGCGGCGACGAGTGGAGAGGGCGTGGACATCCCCCTGACGGTAGCATCTCCGGCGGGTCCTGTCGAGACTTGGTATCAGTTACTCGCGTGTCGGCGGCACCGGACGGGCGAGTCGCGGCGATGACGGGCCGACCTCCGGCGGCGCATCATGGCGTCGATCAGAGGAGGAAGCCATGCTCCCCGTCCGTCGCGCCGCCGGCCGCGGGCCGATAGTCGCTGCCGCCCTGGCGCTCGCCATGCTCGTCGGCGCGTGCTCCTCGGCGGGTTCCAGCATCGGCGTCACCGGCGCCTGGGTCCGCGCGGCGGCGATGACCGCGCCCTCGGCGGCCGCCTACATGACGATCGCCAACCCCGGCTCCGCCGGCGATGCGCTGGTCGGCGTCTCGAGCCCGGTCGCGATGACCGCCGAGGTCCACGAGACCACGGTCGTGGCCACCTCCCCAACGCCCATGGGGTCGGACGGGAAGAGAGGCGCCAGCACGATGCCCGGGGCGGCGGCGGGCGGCGGGATGATGGGGATGCAGCCCGTGGCGCGGCTCGAGATCCCGGCCGGCGGCTCGGTGAAGCTCGAGCCCGGCAGCTACCACATCATGCTCATCGGCCTGAGGCAGGACCTCGCGGCCGGCGACAGCGTCACCCTGACGCTGACCTTCGAGAAGGCCGGTACCGTCACCGTGGCGGCACCCGTGCGGGAGGGCTGAGGTCACAGGAGCGATGACGGACGGCACGCCCGGGACGGTCCATCGGCCCTCCCCCACGGGGCGGCCGCGGCCCGACACTCCGTCGACCATGGCAGCGCCCCCGCGCCCCGTGGCGCCCACCCGCCTCGCCCTGCTCGCGGTCTTCGCGATCGGATTCGCCGCGCTCGCGGGGATCGCCGTCGGGGCGGTCGCCTGGCTATCCGTCCTGTCGGCCCCGCCCGGGACGGGCGGCGGCGGCGCCTACATCTGGCCGGCCTCGCCAGCACCCTCGGGCCTCGATCGCGACACGGCCGTGCGCCCCGCCGCCCCGGCCCCGCCGATCCGCCTGACCGACCAGGACGGACAGCCGTTCGACCTCGCCTCGCTGCGCGGCGAGCCGGTGCTCGTCTTCTTCGGCTATACGCACTGTCCCGACGTCTGCCCCACGAATCTCGCAGACGTGCGCGACGCGCTCAAGCTGGTGAGTGGCAAGGTCGGCGTCGTGTTCGTGACGATCGACCCCGCCCGCGACGACGCGGCAGCAATGAAGCAATACGTCGATTCCTACCGAGCCGGCTTCATCGGTCTGACCGGCAGCGACGACGAGATTCGCACCACGGCCGGAGCGTGGGGCGTCTCGTACGCGAAGGTCGAGACGGGCTCCGCGGCCGGCTACGCGATGGCCCACACCGCCGACACCTTCCTGGTCGACGCCCAGGGCCGCCTGCGCCACAGGATCTGGTTCGGCGCGGGTCCGGCGAACATCGCCGCCCGGATCAACGGGCTCGCCACGGAGGCCATCCAGACCCCTGCGCCAACGGTCGCGGCCGGTGCCGACCCCGGTTGCCACCCCGTCGGCCGCCCCCACGAGCGGGCCCGCTTCCACGCCGCCGACGCCGCGAGCCCGCCGCCGAGCCCGCCGCCGAGCCCGCCGCCGTGCGTCGCCGGGCACCTCGCCGTCCCGGAGCCCCACCGGGCAGACAGCGGTCGTGGTCAAGCTCCAGTCGTCCGTCGTCCGGGCAGGGACGAACCGGATCGTGGTCACGGTCGGCGATCCGAACAACCGCGAGCTGGCGAAGCCCGACGTCGTCTCGACGTTCGAGTTCCGCTCCACCGACGATCCTTCGCTGGCCCCGATCGAGGTGCCCGGCATGTTCATCTGGGTCGTGCGGGGCGGCAAGGCCGCCTTCGTCGCCGAGATGACCCTGCCGCGCGCGGGCGGCTACGCGGCCACGCTCACCCTCGACGGTCCCGGCGGGCGCATCGGGTCCGGCGAGTTCACGATGGTCGCGCGGGACAGGAGCCCTACCCCGCCGATCGGGTCGCGGGCGCCCAGCGTCCGCACGCCGATCGCGGCAGACGTCGGCGGCGACCTGGCCCTGATCACCACGGACGTCTTCCCGAACCCGAGCTTCTACGAGCATTCGGTGGACGAGCTGCTGGCGGCCCACAAGCCGTTCGTCTTCACGATCTACTCGCCCGCCTTCTGCCCGACGACCGCCTGCGGGCCGCTCCTGCGCTACATGAAGGAGATGGCCCCCGAGTTCCCGGCCATCACGTTCGTCCACGCGGAGCCCTACGTGATGCAGAACCTCGGGGGGCGGATCCAGCCCCTGTACAACGAGGGAAAGCTCGCCTGGGCGCCCTGGAGCCTGGCCTACGGGATCCCCGTCGAGCCCTATGTGTTCGTGGTCAACGGGAACGGGACGATCGTGGCCAGCTTCGAGCTCATCGTGGGCTCCGACGAGATCCGGGCGGCGATCCGAACGGCGACGGGCGAGTAGGCCCGGGGTCGGGGTCGGCGCGCGGTCGCCCGTGCGGACCGGTGCGCCTGCGGGCGGATGTCAGGGACCCCTGGCATGATCTGTAAGGGTCCCTTGACCTGCGCCGGGCCGTCGCGTTAGACTCCCGCCGTCCGGGCGCCTCGCGACTCCCGGCGGTCTCCCACCCGCGCCGCCCCACCTCCGATCCGGCCTCCCGGCGTCCCCACAGGAGTCCCGTCCCATGCTCGATGTCGGAGCCCTCACGAGCGGCCTCCTTACGGGCCTGCGCGAGGGGGTCGAGGCCGCCCTGATCGTGGCCATCCTGTGGGCCTACCTGGCCCGGACCGGCAACGCCCGTCATGCCGGCAAGCTGTGGGTGGGCGTCGGGGCCGCGGTGGCGGTTTCGATCGCGCTCGGAGCGGCGCTCTTCGTCACCCTCGGGGGCCTGCCGGAGCCGTACGAGCAGATCTTCGAGGGACTCACGATGCTCCTCGCCGCGGGCGTCGTCACGTGGATGCTCTTCTGGATGCGCCGCCAGGCGGCCTCCGCCCGAGGTGAGCTCCAGCGAGCGGTCGACCGCATCCTGTCCGAGGGATCGGCCTGGGGCCTGGCGGTCCTGGCCTTCACGGCGGTGATCCGGGAAGGCCTCGAATCGGCGCTCTTCCTCGTGGGTCAGGCGACCGCCGCCGCGGGCGGCGTGGCCGGGGGCCGGGGGGCGGTCTCCGTCCTCGCCGGCGCCCTCGTCGGCCTCGGGATCGCCGTCCTGCTCGGGTACGGCTTCTACCGGGGCAGCCGGACCCTCAACCTGCCGCGCTTCTTCCGCTGGACGGGCGTGCTCCTGGTCTTCATCGCCGCGGGCCTCCTCTCCGCGGCCGTCCACGAGTTCGTGGAGATCGGCTGGGTCACGGTCGGGTCATCGACCGCCTTCGACGTTGGCACAGTCCTGCCGCACGATCAGGGGATCGGCCTCTTCCTCCGGGCGATCTTCGGGTACTCCTCGGCGCCGGAGTGGATCACCTTCGTCACGTGGGCGACGTACGTGGTCGTCGTGCTGACCCTCTACCTCCGGCCGGTGACGGCACGCTCACCGACGCCGCCGCGAGCGCCAGTCGATGCGGGTCCGGCAGCGGGGGCCGTGATCGAGGCGTGATCCGGTCCGCACGGGCCGGCGTAAGGAACGGTACATTTCCCCGCGCGTTCCCCGCGCCCCCGCGCGGCCTCCTCATCCCGCACCCCGAGACTACCCATGCCGAACAGCCAGCCCCCTGACGACCAGTCGTCACGCCGCGACCGCCGTGAGGCGGCCCGCCGCGACCGCCGCCTCGCAGCCGCCCGGACCTCGACTCCGAGGCCCGCCTGGCAGTCGCCGATGGTCCTCCTCACGTTGGGCGCCGTCGCCGTCGGCCTGGTCGTCGTCCTCTTTGCTTCGGGCGTCCTCGGCGGCAAGAGCGGCTCCTCCACCGACCTGCTCGTCCCGGTCCGCCCGACGCCCGCGGAGCTCACGGACCCGGCCAACCCGCGGGCCCTGGGCACCGCCAGCGCCCCGGTAACGATCGACGTGTGGTCGGACTTCCAGTGCCCGGCCTGCGGCTTCTTCGCGAAGTCGATCGAGCCCGACCTCATCACGGAATTCGTCAAGCCGGGCACGGTCCGCCTCGTGTACCGCGACATGGCCTTCATCGACGGCGGCAGCCTGAGCGGCGAATCGCACCAGGCTGGTGCTGCCGCGCGCTGCGCCGGCGACCAGGGGAAGTTCTGGCAGTACCACGACTACCTCTTCGAGAACCAGAACGGCGAGAACAAGGGCGCTTTCAGCCGCTCCCGCCTCGACCAGATCGCACAGGCGGTCGGCCTTGACACTGCGAAGTACGGCACGTGCATGGCCGGCGACGCGCAGGCGAAAGCCGTGGCATCGGAGACGGACCAGGGCACGGCGGCGGGCGTGGTCCAGACGCCGACGCTGGCCATCAACGGCGTCCTGCAGAAGCCGGGTGCGCTCTCGATGGACCAGTTGCGGACGCTCATCGCCGCCGAGCTCGCCAAGGGCTCGCCCGCCCCGGGCAGCTCCGCGTCGCCCGGCAGCTCCGCGTCGCCGGCGGCGTCCCCGACCGCCTCACCCTGAGGACGGCCGGGCCGGTCCCATCCCGGTACCGGACGTTCGAGCCTCTCGGTCTCGTTCGCCAACGGCGCCGCCTACGTCCAGCGGAGCGCCGGATGTCGGCACCCTGGCCCCCTGGTGCCTGTCGCCGAGGCAACGCTGGTGGCCGCGGGTCGAGTCGGGATCGTGCTGCCCGAGCCGTCCCGCGCGCCGTGGCGCCGGACCAGTTCGCGAGCGCGCGCACCTTCCGGGCGGCCGACGCTCGCTCGAGGCCATCGCCAACGTGGGTATGGCGCTGCTATCATCCCCGCGTTCATCCGCCGCAGCGCCCCTGTGGCGCGGTGGACCGACCCACCCCCGCCGCGCGGAGGCCTCCCGGTGCAGCTCTTCATCACGGCGATCCAGCACCCGGTCCAGTTCGGGATCGCGGGGATCCTGGCCGGCGGGTTCGTCCTGATCTTCATGCGCGCCGCGATGTCGCCCGAGCGCAAGGCGGGTTCGATCGGCTGGGTCCGCGCGATCACGGGACCCAGCACGCGCTACCTGTTCGCCTTCCTCGCCATCGTCTGGGTCGTGGGCTTCGGGCTGCTGATCCCGCAGTTCCAGAACACGGCCGCGTCGGCATACGGCGCGCTGGCCCTCATCGCCCTCTTCAGTGGCTTCTTCATCATGATGGGGCTGCTCTGGAGCGTGATCGGCGAGTAGCCGCCGCGGATCGACCGGCCCGCCATTTGGTTGACTCGTCGGCCGCCGACAGGATCAGTCAGTCGGCTCCGGAAGGCCGCGGCCAGGCCATTCAGGGAAGTGCGGCGACGATCGCCTGCGCGTCCGCGTCGCTGCCGACAATGATGAACAGGACGTCGTCCTTGGGGTACAGCACGCTCGACATGCCGCCCGCCGTGGTGCTGTAGACGGTCTTGCCGCCCATCGTGGTCTTGTCCGACGAGGTTGCGCTGCTGTCGACCTGGCTCATGAAGTCGCTCGCCGGGACGCCCTTGATCTGCAGGGCGTAGACCATGGTCGGCAGGGTCGCCCCGGAGCCGCCCGCACCGATCCCGATCGCGAAGCGGATGTCCGCGACCGACTTGCCGAACTTGGAGAGCAGCGGGTCAAGCTTCGTCTGGTCGATCGGCGTTCCCGCCAGCGGGATCGAGGCGCCGTCGAAGCTCGTCTTCTGGAAGGTCATGCTCCCCACGGTGGAGGGGATCATCGCTTCGAGGTCGCCGGCGTTGCCGGGGGCCAGGCTGATCGCGGGCTGGCTGGGCGGTGTCGTCGCGACGGCTGCCTGCGAGGCGGCCGCGCTGGGCGCCGCGCTCGTTGCGGCGCTGGGCGCCTGGCTCGCCGAGCCGCTGCAGGCCGCCACGATGAGCAGCGCCGCGAGGATGGCCGCAGCGCCGCTGCGATGGATGGTCATGTCGGTCTCCCCCGTTCGTCGATGTCCGGAACGTACTAGCCGATTGTAGCCACGGCGCGGGCGGGGCCAAGCCGATGGACCGCTGCCTCGTGGGCCGGTATCATCCGCAGGACCATGCAGAGTGCATAGGATCTATGCACTCCGGATACGGCGAGACCGGCCGCGCGGACCGGATCCGGCGAGCGACGCCAGCGGAAGGGAACCCTGGGACGATGGACGCGAAAGAGAAGACGGCGGCGGTCGCAACGCGGATCCCCGACGAGGCCCCGTTCGTGAACCGGCGCGATCCGGCCCGCCAGCTCGGCCCGGACGGCCTGCCCGCCGTGAGCCGCCGCGCCCGGATCTGGGAAGACGTCCCCGACGACAAGTGGAACGACTGGCGCTGGCAGCTCTCCAACCGGCTGAACTCGCTCGAGGAGCTCGAGCAGGTCCTGAACCTGACCGACGACGAGCGCGAGGGGCTCTCGGCGCCCGACAAGTTCCGGGTCGACATCACGCCCTACTTCGTCTCGCTCATCGATCCCGACGACGCGAACGACCCGATCCGCCGCCAGGTGATCCCGGTCGGATCCGAGCTGCGTGCCTTCACCGGGATGATGGAGGACTCGCTCTCCGAGGACCGCCATTCGCCAGTGCCCGGGGCTCGTCCACCGCTACCCCGACCGCGTCCTCATGCTCATCACGACGCAGTGCGCGAGCTACTGCCGGTACTGCACCCGGAGCCGGATCGTCGGCGACGCCAGCCAGAACTTCAATCGGCGCGAGCACGAGGCGCAGCTCGACTACATCCGCCGGACGCCCCAGATCCGCGACGTGCTCATCTCGGGCGGCGACGGCCTGACGCTAGCCCCGAAGCTCCTCGAGTCGGCGCTCCGCGGCCTCCGCGAGATCCCCCACGTCGAGATCGTGCGGATCGGCTCGCGCGTGCCCGTCTTCCTGCCCCAGCGGATCGACGACGAGCTGTGCTCGATGCTCGAGAAGTACCACCCGCTGTGGCTGAACATCCACGTCAACCACCCCAACGAGATGACGCCCGAGCTGGCGCGGGCCTGCGACAAGCTCAGCAAGGCCGGCGTGCCGCTCGGCAACCAGTCGGTCCTCCTCGCCGGCGTCAACGACTGCGTCCACATCCAGCGCGACCTGGTCCAGAAGCTCGTCGAGATCCGGGTTCGCCCGTACTACCTCTACCAGTGCGACCTCGTGGAGGGCGCCGGCCACTTCCGGACGCCGGTCGGCAAGGGACTCGAGATCATCGAGGGCCTGCGCGGCCACACCTCCGGCTATGCCGTGCCCCAGTACATCGTCGACGCACCCGGCGGCGGCGGGAAGATCCCGGTCATGCCGAACTACCTGGTCAGCTACTCGGATCACAAGGTCATCCTCCGCAACTACGAGGGCTACATCACGACCTACGAGGAACCGACCTCCTACACGCCCCACGACCGGGCGACCTGCAGCTGGTGCCAGAATCCGCGGCCCGAGCCGGGCCAGGAGGGGATCACCGGCCTCCTCGACGGCCAGAGCATGTGGATCGAGCCAGCCGGGTTCGTCCAGACGCACGCCCGAGGCAACCAGGAGGCCCACCGCCTCCAGGACCCGTCGAAATGGGTTCCGTACGGCGTCGGGGCACTCGAAGGCCAGGCGGGACAGCCGCTGCCGGTGCTGAGCGCCGGCGACCCCGCCGTTCCCGCGCTGAGTGCCGACGGGGGCGCTCCGGCGGGGAGTGCCGACGCGGTCCCGGCCGCTGCCGCGGGGAGTGCCGACGGGCGCCCGGCCGCTGCCGCGGGGAGTGCCGACGGGCGCCCGGCCGCTCCCGCGTTCGGGCCCGGCGAGGAACCGCGGCCAGCCGAGGGCCTCCCCAACGCGACCGCCAACCACGAGCTGCTGTAGGCGTCGCCGGCCGCGCTTCTGGTCAGGTCATTCGGGGCTGACGCGTCATCTGCGACCCGTGGCGCCGGCACGGCCGCCGCGGCACGCCGGCGCGGGCTTCGCCACGCCCGCGGCATGCGCCACGTGCTGCGCCGCCTGCTGGACTCGGTCGGCCGCCCGGGCTGATGCGAACCACTGACGCGTCGCGCGAGCGCGGCGGTCAGGCTGCCCGGCGGAGGCCCGGCAGCGACCCGGAGATCTCCTGGTCGAGCGTCTTGAGCGCCGCCCGGAGCTGCGTGTCGTTGCTCGCGGCAAGGCCGCTGGCCGTGTACGTCAGGAGGTCGTCGGGCACCACGATCGTCGCTCCCTGGGGCAGCGTCACGACCTGGTCCGGCACGAGGCCCTCGCGCCAGATCGCGTGCCCGTTCGGGGTGAGCCAGCGCTCCGTCCCGATCGTCATGGCCCCCCCGTCCGCCAGGGGGTAGGTGTTGACCACGGTCCCGGTGCCGTATGTCTTGATGCCGACGACCTTCGCCCGGCCCGCGTCCTGGATGGCGCCGGTAAGGATCTCCGCGCTGCTGGCGGTCTGGTCGTTGACGAGGAGGACGAGCGGCAGCTCCGGCGCCACCGGGTTGCCCAGCACCTCGTGGGGGGTCTCCTTCCCGCTCCGGTCGACCGACTTGTAGACCACGCCGCTCTTCAGGAAGAGGCTGGCCGTCTCCACGGGTTCGTTGACGTAGCCGCCCGGGTTGCCACGCAGGTCGAGGACGACGCCCTTTGCACCCTGGTCCAGCGCCTGCTGGAGCGCCGACTTCACGGCCTTCGCCGCGCCCGACGAGAACGATTCGAGGCGGATCACGGCATCCTTCGTCCCCGGGGCGAACGACCACGACACGAGTGGCAGGTCGAGCTTCTCACGCGTCACCTTGACCGTCCGGGAGTCCCCGGCCGCGCTCTTGAGCCCGAGGGTCACCTGGCTCCCCTCGGGTCCCCGCACCCGGGTCACGACCTCGTCGACGGTCAGCCCGGCGACGCCCACGCCGTCGACCGAGACGAGCTCGTCGCCGGCCTTGACCCCGGCCTTCTCGGCGGGGCTGTCGCGCAGGACGCGGGTGATCACGATCAAGCTGTTCTGCTCGTCGAGTACCGCTCCCACCCCGACGAAGGTCCCCGACAGCGACTGGTCGCGGGCGGCAACCTGGTCCGGCGTGAGGTAACCGGTGTGGCCCCGGTCGTCGAGGCTGTTGGCCATTCCGGAAACCGCTCCGCGCTCGAGGGTGAGCGGGTCGAGGGCCTTCGGGTCCACGTAATGCTGCTGCAGGAGCTCGTAGGCCTGGTCGAGGAGCTTCCAGTCGGGATGGCCGGCGGACGGCGAGTACGCCGGCGAGGCGGCCGGCAGGCTGGCGGCGGCGCCCACCCCGATGCCGAGCGAGAACACGACCGACATCGCAAGGAGCACAGCGACGATCCCGAGCACTCGCCGGGTGCGGGTTGGCTCCTGCTCGGGCGGGGTCCAGCCGGGCGTCGGGAACGACGATCCGGGCGGAACGGGGAGAGGCGCCGATGCCGGCGCGGGATCGGGCGCGGCAGGCGCGCGGAAACGGTCTTCATCCATGGTCAACGAACCATGCACCATCTCGCGCCGGAGCGGGATGGGGGCCCGGTCAGGACGGGATCAGGATTCCTTCACCTGTCCGCCAAGAGCGATCGACCCTCCATCGGCCACCGGCGGTTCCGCCCGCCGCGAGGCCTGTGCTACCGTCGTCGTCCAGCCAGACCGCCAGGAGGTGGCCCGTGATCGACCGCCCCGACGCCGAGCCCGGCTCGCTTCGCCTCCGCCCCGCTCCCGACGGACTCCCCGACGCGGACCTGGAGCCTCCCGTGATCGCTGAGCCGGGCGACCCGTTCGCCGCGTTGCGTGTCATCGACCTTGTCGCCCGCGTCGAGCGCGGTCGCCCGGTGCTGCTCGACGATCTCGTGGCCGCGCTCAACGCGCGACACCTGGGATGGCTCTTTGAGCGCGCCGTCGTCGCCGATGCCCTCATCGGGCTGCAGGCCAACTGGCTCGTGGACTACCGCAACGCGTCGGGCATCGTCCTCGACGAAGGTACGTACGGGCCCACGCTCACGCTGGAGGATTCGCCGCGGGTCGACCCGTGGATCGTGGGTCAGGCTCGCCGTGCCGCGGAAGCCTGCCGCGAACAGCTCGCTGCGTTCGCGCGGCGTGACGGAGCGAACCCGCTGGGCTGACGCTGCGCCGGGGGCTACGACGCGGCTGCGTCCCTCGCGGCGGGCGCCCGCGCCGGGGAGCCCGCGGCGCCAACCCGGGCACCATCGAGGGCCGCCCGCCCGGCGAGCATCTCGTCGAGACGCTCCTCGAGCGCCCGGGCGCGCAGCAGGACCATCACCGAGCGCGCCTCCTCGACGAGCGCCGCGGACTCCGGCCGGTCGGCGCCCAGGGTGGCCGCGACGTCGATCCCGATCAGCATCTGGGCGAGCCGCAGCTCGAGGGTGCGACAGCGGGCCGTCGCCTCGCGGAAGCCCGCCAGCGCCTCGGCCTGCCGACCCTCCATGGCGTCGATCGCCGCCCGGATCGCGACGCGCGCCACGTCGAGCTCGTGTCCGCGCACCCGGGTCGCCTCGAGGCGCTCGCGCGCGCCTCCCACACCCGCCTGCCGCCCGGCCCAGGTCTCGGCGTGCGCCTCGACGACAGCGGCGCCGGGCGCCGACTGCGGGCTGATCTCCGCCAGGCGTCGCGCGCCGCGGGCCGAGCCGGTGAAGTCGCCGGTCGCGAGCGCCACGTTGATCTGGAGGTCGAGCCGCAGGATCTCCGCCAGATCGGCGTCCAGCTCAGTCAGGGCGGCGTCGAACGGGCGCCGGTCGAACGGCTCCCCGCGGAACGCATACAGCTGGAGCAGGTTGCCCTGGAGGATGGCGGTTTCCGTCACCGAGGCCGGCAGCGGCGCCAGCTCCGCGAGCATCTCGTCCCACGCGCCCACGCCCAGGGCGCCGAAGGAGTAGTTGCCCAGGATGCCGGCTTCGGACCGCCGGTTGCCGATCCGGCGCGCCACGACCAGGCTCTCGCGGGTCAGCGCCAGCGCCCGGGTCGGCTCCAGCGATGGGTTGGCCGCGAGGTTGATGCGGCCGCGCTGGGCAGTCAGGACCAGGTCGTCCTCGTCCGCGATCCGGATCCCGGCCTCCAGGAGCGCCCGCCCCTCGACGGCCCGGCCCAGGTTGACGTAGGAGAGGCCCTTGCTGATCAGGACGTCGGCGAGAGCCGGACGGAGTGCCAGTGCCTCGGCGTCCACCAGCGCCTGGTCGGCGAGCCGGATGCTCTCTGCCGGGTGCTCGCTGAGCGCTTCCACGCGTGCCAGCTCCCCGACCAGGGCCACGCCGTCGGCGGTCCCGACGTGGTCGGCCATCCGTCCCATCGCCTCGGCGAGGACTGTTCGCGCCTCCTCGAGCCGGAACCGGCTCCCCAGCGCCCGGGCATAGGCCACGATGGCGCGCAGCTCGGCCGACGAGTCCCCGGTGGTCCGCCAGCGGTCGATCGCGGCCCGGAAGTGGCCGTCGGCTCGCTCGGTCTCGGCCCGCGCCTCGGCGGCGGCCGCCGCGCGCAGGTGGAGGTCGGCCTCCTCGGCCGGGTCGGCTGTTACCTCGAGGGCCGACTCCAGGTACGCCAGCGCCTGCTCGTGCGACCCCAGCGACGACGCCCTGTCGGACGCAGCGCGCAGCGCGATCCTGGCCTGCCCGGCGACCGCCTCGCCCTCCGGGCCATCGGGGGCCGCGCGGTAGGCGTCGAGGTAGTGGTAGGCCAGGGCTCCGGCCACCTCGGTCCCCTCGAGCGCCTCGTAATAGCGGGCCGCCGCGAGGTGGCGCGTGCGCCGGTCGCGCTTCGCCAACGTCCCGTAGGCGACCTCGCGGATCAGGGCCTGGCTGAAGGCCCAGTTCCCGCGCTCGGGCGAGCGCGGATCCGTCACCAGGCCCACGAGCTCGCGGCGTGCCAGGGCGCGCAGCCGGCCCTCGACGTCCGCGGCGTCGCGGCCGCTCACGGCGGCGAGCGCGTCGGCGGCGAAGGACTGGCCGAGTACCGCGGCGTCCGTCAGCAGCCCCCGGTCGGCCGCGTCGAGGGTGTCGAGACGCGCCGCGATCAGGGCCTGCAGCGTCTCGGGGACCGCCAGCGCGTCCAGCGAGCCGGTCGGCACGTAGACGCCGTCGCGCTCCTCGAGCCGGCCCTCGGCGATCAGCATCCGCACCGTCTCCACCGCGTAGAGCGGGACGCCGTCGGCGCGCGAGACGATCGCGTCGGCGGCGGCCGGCGGGAGGCCTGGCACCAGGCCGGTGAGCAGCTCGCGCATTGCGGCGTCGGGGAGCGGGTCGAGCGAGAGCGCAAGGAAGTCGCGGCGGCCGGCGCCCCAGTCGGGACGGCGGTCCAGGAGCTCCGGCCGGGCCAGGGTCGCCACGAACAGCGGGAAGCCCGCCGACCATTCGAGGAGGTGGTCGATGAAGTCGATCAGCCCGCCGTCGGCCCACTGGAGGTCCTCGAAGACGAGCACGGTCGGCGCCGCCGCCGCGATCCGCTCGAAGAAGGTGCGCCAGGCGGTGAAGAGCGCGTCGCGCCCTCCCGCCGGTGGCTCGCCCGCCCCGAGCAGGGCCAGCAGGGCGGGCTCGATCCAGCGCCGCTCCGCCTCGTCCGGCACGTACTCCACGAGCGTGGCCGCGATCCGGGCCCGCGTCGTCGCCTCGTCGTCGGATTCGACGAGCCGGGCCCGCTGGCGGACCATCTCCCCGAGGGACCAGAAGGTCACGCCCTCGCCGTAGGCGGGCGATCGCCCGTCGTGCCAGTAGACGGTCTCCACCAGGCCGTCCATGTAGATCGAGAACTCGCGCGCCAAGCGGCTCTTGCCGATCCCCGCCTGGCCGGTGATCGAGACGAGGCGTGCCCGCCGGTCATGCGAGGTGGCGTGGAAGCGGTCCTTGAGGAGGCGAAGCTCGGCCTCACGGCCGACGAACGGCGCCTCGAGACCGGCGGCCCGGTTGGCACCGCCACGCTCGGCGACGACCCGAACGGCACGCCACGCTGCGACGGGCGCCTCCTTGCCCTTGAGGACCTGGGGGCCGGCCTCCTCGAAGAGGATCGCCGCGCTGGCCGCGCGACGAGTGGTCTCGCCGACCAGGACGGTTCCGGCCTCGGCCACCGACTGGAGCCGGCTGGCGGTGTTGACCAGGTCCCCGGCGACGAGCCCCTGGTTGCCGGCACCGACCGTGACGGCTGCCTCGCCGGTGAGGATCCCCGCCCGCAGCTGCAGCTCGAGGCCCGCCTCTCGGCCCAGGTCGCGCACGCTCGTCACGAGCTCGAGGCCGGCGCGCACGGAGCGCTCGGCGTCGTCCTCCTGGGCGACCGGGGCGCCCCAGACGGCCATGACGGCGTCGCCGATGAACTTCTCGACCGTCCCGCCGTAGCGCTCGATCGTCTGGCGGCTGGTCTCGAAGTACTTGGTGAGGAGCTCGCGGACGGCTTCCGCGTCACGGCTGGCGGCAAGGGCGGTGAAGCCGACCAGGTCGGCGAAGAGGACGCTGACGAGGCGGCGCTCCGTGGCCGCGGCGGGGGCCCGGGAAGCGAGGGCCGGGGAAGCAGGCGCAGGTGCGGCGGTCGGGCCGCTCGCCGTCGTCGTGCTCCCGGCGGCCAGGAGCCCGCTGCCGCACTCGCCGCAGAACTTGGTGCCCGGCGGGTTCTGGGCGCCGCACGACGGGCAGCCGGGCACGAGCCTGGTGCCGCACTCGCCGCAGAACTTGCGGCCGCCCTCGTTCGAAGCCCCGCAGCTGGAACAGTTCACGCGCGCCCCCTCACCACTCGTCCCCGTGAGGCGGAAGCGTAGCCGAAGCGCGCCCGATCGCGATAGACCCGGACTCGAGCACCGTCCGGCGCTCGTCGCCGATCCTCGCGGCCGTCCCGGGCGGGGTGGAGACCAACGCCCTCTGCTACGGGGACAGGAAGGCCGCCGAGCCGCCGGAGCCGTTCGGTTGGGGACGAGAACGGCCGGGCGGCATCCAGAAGGGGCCGATGATGCCGCCCGGCGGCGTCCGGTCGAGCGTCAGGCCGCGAGGGCGGTCTCCGGTGGAGCGACCATGACGTAGGCGGTCTGCCACGTGCCGCCCGAGATGACCTGGAGGCGGATGTTGAGCCAGGCCATCGCCTCGAGCTCGCTCGCCGCTGCAAGGGGGCCGACGTGCACGGGGCGGAAGCCGATCGATGCGGCCAGCGTCGAGACGGTGGCCCGAGCGCCTTCGTCGTCGGTGGCGAACAGGGCGTCGAGGACCTGGCCCTGCCCCGTTGGGTCCGCCTGGTTGCCGGCGAAGACGGTGTTGAAGGCCTTGACGACCCGCGCGCCCGAGAGGATCGCCGCCAGGCGCTCGGCCCCGGACGGGCCGCCGGCCGTGCTCAAGCCGGAGAAGTCGGGCCGGATCGGGTTGGTGGCATCGATGATGATCTTTCCGGCCGTGACCTGCGCGATCTCGGCGGCGACGGCCTCGGCGGCCGTCCAGGGGACCGCGAGGACGACGAGCTCGGCCCAGGCCGACGCCTCGGCGGCGGTCGCCGCTGCCTGCGTGCCCGTCGAGGCCGCCACGGTGGCTGTCTTCGCGGCGTCGCGCCCGGCGAAGGTCACCTCGTTGTCTGCGCTTGCGAGCGCCGTTCCCAGCGCCCGCCCGACGTTGCCGGTCCCGATGACTGCGATCTTCATGGTGGAGGCTCTCCCTCTTGACGGTTTGATGTCGGCAAATCAGTATTGCTCGCAGACCTAACCCTGACACGAAGTTGGCTGGGAGTCAAGTCCTTTGTCTATCGAAAAACACATCAAGAGCGATGGTGGTCCCGGCAAGCCCATCCAGAGGTTCCGACAACGCCGAATCCGTCGCTTCGGCCACCCCGCCCCGCCTCAACGTCGGGCGCGAGGCTCGTCGCTGGCGCCAGGCCCGGGGACTCACCCTCGCCCAGGTCGGCGAACGCAGCGGGCTCAACATCGGTTACCTGTCGCAGATCGAGAACGACAAGGCCGCTCCGTCGCTCGAGGCGCTCGCGGCCATCGCGGCGGCAGTGGATGTCCCGGCCGCCTGGCTGCTGCTGGACGGCTCGGCGCCGCCGCGGGTCGTGCTGGAAGCGGATCGTCCACGCGCAACCGGCCCGGGCGGCGCGATCGTGGCCGAGGTCGATGCCGGCACCTCGCGCGACGTCTGCATCCTCGAGGTCAGCGTGCCGGTCGGCGGCTCGACCGGCGTCCACGCCCACCAGGGAGACGAGCACCACCTGATCCTCGCCGGGCGCTGGCGGATGACCCAGGGCGACCACGTCGTGGAGCTCGGGCCGGGCGACTACCTCTCGTGGGATCCGACGATCCCCCACGACGTGGTGAACATCGGCCCCGACGAGGGCCGGATGCTGGTCGTCTACCCGCGCCGGGGACGCGAGCGAGCCCCGGAGATCACCTCGCGGACCGCGCCCGGCGGGCGCTGAGCCGCCGTCGGCACCTGCCCGGCGGCCAGCTCGACCGGGCGACCCGCGTTGGCTCGAGCTATGCGGCGCCCCGCGCCGTCCCCGTGCCGCCCAGAGGCCCGGCGCCTTCGCGCCGAGCGAGCGGGCCGCGCCCGAAGCGGGCCATGATCTCGACCACTCGCCCGCCGTCGAGGCCGTAGGCGGTGATCCCATCGGCCCCGGTCATCGTCTCGGCGACGAGGAGCGCGTTGACGATCGCCTCCTCCACCGCTTCGACCGCGGCCTGGAAGAGCGGCGTGATGCGCCCGTCGTCGAGCATCCTGACGGCGTGGGCCAACGGGGCGCCCGACCCCTTCCGGAACTCCGGCCCCGGAAGCCCGCGGTTGCCGGTCGCGAAGGCGACGAAGATGTCGCCCGAGCCGTTGGAACCGATCCCGCCCATGCGGGCGATCCCGAGGCCGGCCCGCTGCGCCAGCCGCTCGCACTGGTGCGGCAGCAGCGGGGCGTCGGTGGCCAGGACCACGATGATCGAGCCCGATCCGGGGGCGAGGGTGGAGGCGCCGCCGCCCCGGGCCATCGCCAGCGCCTCGGCCGCGTCCCACGGGCTGGGGATCTCGCTCGTCGGGAGCGCCTCGCCGATCGGGACGCCGTCGATCCGCAGGAGGCTACGGGAGCCGTAGTTCGCCTGGACGAGCGCCCCCACCGTGAAGCCGCCGCCTTCGGCGGGGAGAACCCGTGATGCGGTGCCGATCCCGCCCTTGAGCTCGTGGCAGATCATTCCCGTCCCGCCGCCGACGCCGCCCTCTGCCACCGGACCGCTGGTCGCACCCGACAGGGCTGCGTCCAGGTGTTCGGCCCGGACGTGGAAGCCGTTGATGTCGTTCAGCACTCCGTCGTAGGTCTCGCCGACCAGCGGAAGGGACCAGAACTCGGTGTGCGATCGGTGGGCCTTCACGGCGTGCACGAGGAGCGCGTCGTGTACCACCCCGACCGAATGGGTGTTGGTGATCGCAATCGGGCTGGTCAGGAGGCCCGACTCGCGGACCCACTCGAGGCCGGTCAGCTCCCCGTTGCCGTTGAGCCGGTGGCAGCCCGCGAAGACCGGCTCGATGAAGGCGTCGCCGTCGTGGGGTACCACGACGGTCACGCCCGTGCGCACCGGCCCCTCGCCGACGACCCGCGGCCCGTCTCCATGGATCAGCGTGGTGTGCCCGACGCTCACACCGGCGACATCCGTGATGGCGTTGAGCGGCCCGGGCAGCAGCTCACCGAGGACGATTCCGTGGTCTCTTGCGCGCATCGGTCCCTCCGCCACGTCCGACCCCGAGTCTATCGACGCCGCGCTGCCCGCGCCCCGGTCCCGCGCTGGTGCGCCTTCGTCCCCGCCTCGGCGCGTTCCCCCCGGTGCCGGGATCTCGCGGAATGACGGCGGCGCAGCCCCGTGTCATGTGGTCGTCCAGGCTGCGCGGATGCCGATAATCGCCGACATGCCCGGCCACCCCGCTCCAGGTTCCGGTCCCGTCGTAGAACGCCTGCCCTCGCTCGACGGGGTGGTGCCGGCCGATGCCGCCGACGCCTTCCGGGACCTTCCGGGGCTCGGGCTCCTCGAGAGCGCGCGCCCGGGACGGGCGGGCCGCTGGTCGTTCCTGGTCGCCGACCCGGTCGCCACGATCGAAGGCTCGTCGCCCGGCGCCGACCCATTCGCGGCGGCCCGGGCTGCCCTCGCCCGGCTCGAGCCGCACGCCGCTCCAGCCCGGTGCGCCACCCTTCGCGGGCGGGCTCGTCGGCCATCTCGGCTACGACCTCGGGCGGCGCCTCGAACAGCTGCCGGTTCGGGCGGTCGACGACCGTGGGCTCCCCGACCTGCTCCTGCGCCTGCATCCGTGGACGATCGCCTGGGACGGCCGGAACGGCCACGCCTGGCTGGCCGGACGCCCCGTCGACGGCGACGGGGCTGGCCTCGAGCGGATCCTCGCGGGCGTCCGGGCCAGGGTCGAGGCCGCCGCCGCGCGTGCCGTTGCGGAGAGCTCCACCGCTCCCCGCCCTGCGGTTTCGTCTCGGAGACCGGTCGAGCTGCCTGGACGTCCCGGGTGGAGGTCGGTCCGCGCGGCGATCGCGGCAGGTGAGCTCTACCAGGCCAACCTGACGCGACGCCTCGTGGCACCCTTCGACGGCGACCCGTGGGCGGTCTTCCGGCGCCTGCGGGCGGGCGAGCCGGCCGCCTTCACGGCCTACCTCGACCTCGGGGCAGCTGCGGTCGCCGCGGGGCAGGCGGGTGGCTCGGGGCCGCCGGCTCGCCGCGCGATCGTCTCGGCCTCGCCGGAGCCGTTCCTCGCGCTCGACGCGGCCGGCCGCGTCCGCACCGACCCGGTCAAGGGCACCCGACCGCGCGGCCGGACCCGCGGCCGAGGACCGGGCCCTCGCGGCCGACCTCCTTGCATCCGGGAAGGACCGCGCCGAGAACACGATGATCGTCGACGTGCTGCGCAACGACCTCGGCCGCGTCTGCCGGCCGGGCAGCGTCCGCGTCCCGCGCCTCTGGCGCCTGGAGCGGACGCCCGTCAGTGCCAGCACCTCGTCTCGACCGTCACCGGTCGGCTCGACGCGGGACGCGACGCCTTCGATCTGCTCGTGGCGGCCTTCCCGGGCGGCTCGATCACCGGGGCGCCGAAGATCCGGGCGATGGAGCTGATCGAGTCCCTCGAGCCGGTCCGCCGCGGGCCGTACTGCGGTGCGGCGCTCTGGGCTCGACGCCGGCGGCGGCGATGGGCTCGTCGATCCTCATCCGGACGTTCGTGGCCGACGGCGGCGGCCTGACGCTCCACGTCGGCGGCGGGATCACCTGGCGCAGCGACGCGGCGGCCGAGTGGGAGGAGACGCGGACGAAGGCGGCGCGGCCCGCTGCGGGCGATCGGAGCTGCTGGTCGTGGACGAGGAGGACTGGATGACGCGAGCCTGGCCATGGGTCGACGGACGGCTGATGGCGGTCGACGAGCCGGCGCTCCCCGTCGCGGATCGCGCCTTCCAGCTCGGCGACGGCCTCTTCGAGACGCTCCGTGTGCGCCGCGGCGTCGCGATCGAGCTGGCGCTCCACCTCGATCGCCTCCGCGAGGGCCTGCGCGTCCTGGCGATCCCGCCTGCCATGGAACGACGACGAGATCGCGGCCGCGATTGCGCCGTGGTCGCCTCGGCCAACGCGCCGGCCGACGCGGCCGTCCGCATCACCGTCAGCCGGGGCGCACCGAACGGACGGGGGCTCCTGCCGCGCCGGCTGGCGCGACCTGCGGCCAACGGTCGTCGTGCAGGCGTGGCCGCACGTCCCGTTGTCGCTGCGGAGGTGCTGGACCGCGGCGTGCGTGCCGTGATCGCGCCGGGCGCCGCGACCCGGCTTTCCCGCTCGCCTCGGTGAAGACGACCTCGCGCGCCGACCACGTCCACGCGAAGCTCGAGGCCGAGCTGGCCGGCGCCGACGATGCGATCACGCTCACCCTCGACGGGCACGTCGCCGAGGCCACGACGGCGAACGTGGCCGTCGTCGATTGGTCGGCGCGTGCGGACGCCGCCCCTCGCGGCCGGCATCCTGGCGGGCACGACCCGCGACTGGCTGCTCCGACCCGAGGGCGCCGCGGCGATCGGGCTCGTCGCGGCCGAGGCCTGGCTGACTGCCGGACGACCTGGTCTGGGCGCCGACGAGGCGCTCCTCTGCTCGTCGGTCGCCGGCTTCCAGCCCCTCGTCTCGCTCGACGGTGGCCGGTGGGCAGCGGCGGTGGCGGACCCGGGCCGCGCGCCTGCGCGCCGCCCGCGAGGCCTGGATCGTGGCGCGCCCGAGAGGCCGTGGATCGTCGGCGGCGCCGGGCGGCGCTCGGCCTACACTCGCGGCGTGACCCGCGACGAGCTCATCGACGCAGACCAGGCGCCTCATCGCCGAGGGCGAGCGCCTGCTGGCGCGCCCGTCGATGGCGTGCGCTGCGGTCCTGGCTGCAGCTGCTCCGACGACACGCTGGCGGCGGCATGGGGAAGCATGGACCGCTACCACCTCGCCTGGCTGTCGGTCGGCAAGCCGAAGGCAGACCGTGCGCGGCCGACCGATGACGCCCGGACGAGGAGGCCGCCTACGTCCGCGAGGTGGCGAGCCAGAAGACGGCCGCGCTGCGGATGAGCCTCGACGCCGTCGAGCGGCAGGGGATGCCCTTCCGCGGCGAGACCGGTGGTGTCGGGCGTCCGGGCAGGGGATGGGCCAGGTGCCGGGAGGCGCCCGCCCGAACCGTGCAGCGGCCGGGTCGGCGTCCCGCGCCCGCCGCCGGCGGCGGAGGACCGGCCGGCCGCGCCCGCTTCGACGTCCCGCCCGAGGTCGACGAGCTGGCGGCCGCCGTGCGGCGGGCCCGCGAGGAGGCCGCCCGCCACGACGCCGACGCAGCATCGGCCGCGCGCCCCGCGCCCGGAGAGGATGCAGCGATGACGACGCTGCGCGCTCTCCGGCGCAGCCGGCAGGCGCGCGACGGTCCGGCGTGCCCGATCCCGATCGGCCCGCGAGCTACCTGCTCGCTCGCCGCTGCGCCTCGACCGGCACGTCCCCGGCGCTCGTCGACGGCTACTTCGGGCCCGCCGATCGCTCAAGGACGCAGGTGCGACCTAGCGCGAGTCGCCTCCCGCCTCGCCGGCGCCTCGCCGGAAGACGCCGCGGCGCTCGCGCGTCGCGGCTCGCCGCGGACGTCGACGAGCCGGACCGCCGGCGCTGGCTCGCTGCCCAGCTCGTCGGCCCTCGAGGCGCAGGCGCGGGCGCTCCACGGCGACGGGCTGCCCTACCTCGACCACGTGACGGCCTGCTTCGACTTCCGGCCGGAGCGCACGCCCGAGACCGTCTTCGAGGCCGCCGCCGCCGAGCTCGACGCGCTCCTGCCGGGGCAGGGCCCGCTGCCCGCCCGGATGGCCGCCTGGGACGAGCGCTTCACGATCCCGATCGATCGCCTGCGGACGGTCGTCGACGCGCTCCTGCCCGGGTTCCGTGCGCGCGCCGCAGTCGCTCTTCGGCCTGCCGGAGGGCGAGCGAGCTCGACCGTCTCGCTCGTCCGCGACCAGCCGTGGAGCGGCTACAACTGGTACGACGGACGGTCGCCGCAGCCGGGTCGAGCTCAACACGGACCTGCCGATCCGCGCCGCCGACCTGCTGTCCGTGCTGCCCCACGAGACCTACCCGGGCCACCACCTGGAGCACGCCTGGCACGAGGCGCACCTCGTGGACGAGCTCGGCCGGGTGGAGGCCAGCATCCTCCTGCATCAACACGCCCGAATGCCTGCTCTCCGAAGGGCTCGCCGACCTCGGGACGGCGGTTCGCCGTCCCGGCCGACGAGGAGGCCGACCTGCTGGTCGAGGTCTACCGGCTGGCCGGGCTGGCGGCTCCGGCCCGGGCGAGTGTCGCGGCGGCCCGCGAGGCCGCCGAGTCGCCAGGTCGGCATCGCGCGGGCGCTCGCCGCCGTGCGCGGCGTGGCAGGCAACGCCGCCCTGATGCTCCACGCGGACGGCGCGCCCCGCGAGGAGGTCATGGCCTACCTGGAGCGCTGCCTCCTCTCGACTCCCGAGCGGGCGGCCAAGCGCCTCGAGTTCATCACCCACCCGCTGTGGCGGACCTACGTCTTCGTCTACTTCGAGGGCGAGCGCCTCCTTCGTCGCTGGCTCGAGCTGGTGCCGCCGGCCGAGAGCAGCCGGCCCGCTTCCGCCGTCTCCTCGTGGAGCAGCTGACGCCGTCGACGATCGTCGACGAGATCGATGCCGCCTCGCGGCCGGCCGCTTCCTGACCAGGGCCCCCTCGCCAGGCGCTGCCGCGCTGCGAGGCCGGCCCGTCAGCCGCCGATCGCCCGCTGCATGAGCGCCCGGTCCTCGCCGGGCCCGTCCCAGTCGGGGTAGGCCGGCACGCCGTAGATCCGCGAGCTCCCGGGCCCGGCCTCGGCGGCGAAGCCGAGGTCGCGCAGGAACGCGAGGCCGGCGCGGTCGTCGGGTCGCCAGGGGACCGTGAGCAGGGACGTCGCCGCCCGCCGCGGCAGCCTCGGCGGCGAACCGCTCGACGAGGGCTCCGCCCGATGCCGCGGCGACGGAGCGCCGGATCGACCGCCACGACCTGGACGACGGCCTCGTCGGGCCGGTCCGGCGGAGCGGAACCCGAGGAGGACGCCGATGAGGCGCGCCGTCGGCCTCGGCTTCGGCCACCCAGCGAGGTGCCCGCGAAGTGGCGGAGCCAGGTCCGGGCGGGCCCTGCCGCGGGACGGCGGCTCGCACCAATCCGCCAGCCGGGCGTCCAGCTCCACGACCTCGTCCTCGAGCGGGTTGCGCAGCGCGTACGGCGGGGCGCGCCGCGGCGACTCGGGCGGCACGACCGGCGGGAACCAGTGATCGAAGGTCGGGAAGTCGGGCATCAGCGGGAGCTCGCCAGGGCGCCGGAACCCGCCAGCGCGCCGGCCGCGGCCAGCGCGACCTGCAGCGGCACGATCAGGCCGTAGACCTGGGCCAGGTAGTCGAGCGGCCCGAGGTACATGCCCGACAGCGGCCCAGTTGAGGCCCATCGGCGACCAGGATGGATCCGACGGCCAGGGCGACGCGAAGGCCGCGCCGCGTCCGGCGGTCCGAGGACCGTTCCTCCGCCGGCCGCGACCGCGAGCCCGACGACGATCCCGATCGTGGTGGACACGACGAGAAGCCCGCCGGTCCAGGCGAGGAGCGTCGCGGCGACGACGATGGACCCCGGCACCGACGGCCTGCTGCCACGCCGCCCAGTGCGAGCGCGGCGCAACGCTCGAGCCATGACGGCGGCGAGGCGGCGCCGTCCGCCGGTCCTGCGCGTCGCTCCGACGGCGCCCGGTCCAGGAGTCGCCGCGGCGGCCGCTCACCGGGCAGGTCGAACGCCAGCCCCGGCCCCGCGCCTGCGGTGTCGCCGGCCGGCTGGGATTCCTCCGCCCCGGGCGCGCTCATGCGGGCATCCTAGTCGGGTAGCGGGCGGTCATGGGAGTGCGCGATCCTGGTGCATCGCTCCGGGCCGGCCCATCCGCGCGGGCGGAGCAGGTATCCTTTCCCGCCGTGAGCCACTACGCCCTCGGCCTGCCCCGACCGACATGCGCGCAGGATTCCCCGGACGCGGCCGAGCGCATCCGGGCCGCGCGGCAGCGCCTGGGCGCCCGCGGGCTCGAGGTTGCCCTTCAGCGCGATCCCACGATGCGCGAGCGGCTCGGCGAGACCGGCCTGCGGGCGCTGCTGCGGGACACCGACGTCTACCTCGAGCGGGTCGCCCGTGCGGTCGCGTCCGGCCGATCCCGGCCAAGCCGGCGAGTGGGCCGACTGGGTGGCCCCCGTCTACCGGCGCCGGAAGGTCCCGATGGACGATCTCGTGACGCTCGCCGAGGGGCTCCGAAGTGCGCTCGCCGGCCGATCCTCGCGCCCGAGGAGCAGGTGCTCGCCGATGAGGCCCTCGACGAGTCGATCGTCACCTTCCGGCGCTACCGCCGGATCGCCGGCGACGCGCGGAAGCAGAACGCGATCCTGACCGCGATCTACAAGGGCGGCTGAGCGAGGACGGCGGGTGACGATCAAGTGGGTCCAGGTCGATCCCCTCGTGATGAACGGCGAGCCGTTCTGCTACGGCAGCCGGGTCACCGTCGGCCCAGCTCCTCGAGATGCGGCGCCGGCGGCTACGACCTGACGCGGATCCTGACCGACCACCCGGAGCTGCGGCCGCTCGGAATCGCCGCCGCCTTCTGCTACGCGGCCGACCACCGGGAGCGCTACGCGGCGTTCTTCGACGCCGACGGGAACCTGGCCGGTCCCGGCTACACCGAGGCCGAAGCGGCCGAGCTGCCGGAGCAGTACCGGCGGCCCGGAGTGGTGGTCGACCGCCGTCGGAACCACCCTCGCCTGAGCGCGTCACGCACCCGCGATCAATTCCGAGTAACGCGCTCGACTTTCGGGCATGGATGGTACCCTTGAGCACGAACCACGCCGCACCAGGACGCGCCCTCGCATGACCGACCAGCCAACCCCCACCGCGACCGACCTCGCCGCCCCCGCCTTCGATCCCGTCCGGCGCGCGACGGAGCTCGCGATCCTCGACGCGCTGCGCGAGGTGGTGGACCCCGAGATCGGGATGAACGTGGTCGAGCTGGCCCTGATCAAGCAGATCCTGCTCGGCGAGACGGAGTCGGAGGTCAAGATGATCCTCACGACGCCGTTCTGTCCGTACGCCGGATCGATGATCCAGCAGGTTCGCGAGCAGGCCGAGTCGGTTCTCGACCACCCGGTCAAGGTGACCCTCCTCGCCGAGCGCTGGGACCCGCGCGACGCGGGCCTCATGTGGTGACGGACGACCTCTCGGACCCCGACACGACCGCTTCCCCTGTCGATGCCGGCGTGCCGGTCGAGACCCCGCCGGCCGCGGAAGCCCGCGCCGCCGCCCGGGCGTCGGCGGTCGCCACCAGGCGCGGCGACGACGGCACGACCGGCCTGCTCTTCGGCGGCGACCGGATTCCGAAGGACGATCTCCGGACCGAGGCGTACGGCACGCTCGACGAGACGGTCGCGGCCCTCGGCCTCGCCCGCGCCGAGCTCGAGATGCGGCACCGCCTCGATCTCCTGCCCGCCGCGCTGGCGGAGCTCGAGGCCATCGTCCTGCGCATCCAGCGTGAGCTCTTCGTGGCAGGCTCGGAGCTCGCGACGAACCCGGCGGCCTGGGATCGCCAGCGCGACGGCGTGACCCGCGTCTCGGCCGAGATGGTCGCCGGGATCGAAGCGCTCCTCGCCGACTACGAGGCGCGGATCGAGCTGCCCCGCGAGTTCGTCGTCCCGGGTGAGACCCGGCCCAGCGCGGCCCTCGAGCTGGCCCGCACGATCCTGCGCCGGGCCGAGCGGCGGGTGGTCGACCCTCGATCGTGAGGGACTCGTCCCCGGCCCGCACCTGCTCCCGTACCTCAACCGGCTGGCGGACCTCCTGTGGGTGCTGGCCCGCGCCGCCGAGCAGGCCGAGGCCCGGACTGTCGACAGCCGCGCGGACGGGTCGCGCGCGCATCCGGTGAGCCGAACGCACCGTAGCAATCCCGAAGGTGGTGCCGACGACCCCGGCAGGCGGATTTTCGGCATACTCAGGCACACCGGGGCCCGGCCCCGACCTCGCTGATGGAGACCGCGACGCCATGACGCAGAACCAGTACGGGCAGTACGCCGCCCCGAACCAGCTCGGGGTCCGTCCCGACGCGCGGCTGGCCCAGGCGTTCATCACCCAGTCGTTCTTCTGGATGTTCCTCGGCCTGCTGGTCACGACGGCGGTCGGGGTCATGATCGCCTCGGTCCCGGCCGCGACGCTCGACGAAGTACGCCGGCCTCGTGTTCCCGCTGATCATCCTGCAGCTCGTCGTCGCCTTCGTCGTTGACGCTGGCGATCCGGAAGATCTCGGCGACGGTCGGCCTGCTGCTCTTCTTCGTGTACGCGGCCATGACCGGGCGTGACGCTGGCGTTCGTCCTCCTGACCTACGAGCTCGGCAGCATCCTTGCCGCCGGCTCGTCGGCGGCGGCCGTCTTCGGCGCCGCGGCCATCTACGGCGCGGTCACGAAGCGCAACCTCCAGGGGATCGGCCCGTACCTCTTCATGGGCCTGATCGGCATCATCGTGGCCAGCCTGGTGAACATGTTCATCGGCTGGGACATGCTCTCCTTCGCCATCTCCGTGGTGGGCGTCGTGATCTTCACCGGCCTCACGGCCTACGACGTCCAGAAGATCCAGAGCGGCGCCGTCGCCGCGTGGACGCGGTCGATGGAGAAGGGCGCCGTGATGGGCGCCTTCATGCTCTACCTGGACTTCATCAACCTGTTCTTCATGCTGCTTCGTCTCTTCGGCGCCGGACGCGGCTAAGAGCGGCCGCCCGGCGGGCCGCCGGCGGCGGTCAGCACCTCGCAGCGGCCCGGCCGGACGACGACCGGGCCGTTCGGATTCCTCGGGCCGGGCAGGACCGGGGCAGTGAGTCAGGCGGCGGTGTCGCTCGCCAGGAGCAGCCGTCCCGCCTCGGCGGCCGGTTGGGGCCGGGCGAAGAGGAAGCCCTGGCCCCGGTCGCAGCCCAGCTCGCGGAGCGTCTCGAGCTGGTCCTCGCGCTCGATGCCCTCGGCCGTCACCGTGATCCCGAGGCCCTGGGCCAGGCCGACGACCGCCGCGCACGATCGCGAGGTTCGCCGGCGTCTCGTGGAGGCCGGCCACGAACGCAACGATCCACCTTGATGACGTCGAGCGGGAGCTGCGACAGGTACGCCAGCGACGAGTAGCCGGTCCCGAAGTCGTCGAGGACCATGCGGACCCCCAGCTCGTGGAGGGTGCGCAGGGTCACTCCCGTCGCCTCGGCGTCGCTCATTGCCAGCGACTCGGTGATCTCCAGCTCCAGGGTCTCGGGCGGCAGGCCGGTCTGCGGCCAGCACCGCCGCCACGCGCGCGGCGAGGTCGGGCTGGGCGAACTGGCGAGCCGAGAGGTTGACGCTCACGACGTGGCCGGCGAGCGACGGGTCGGCGAGCTGCCAGACGCGCGCCTGCCGGCAGGCCTCGGCCAGGACCACGTCGCCGATGCCCGAGGATCAGGCCGGTCTCCTCCGCGAGCGGGATGAACGCGAGAGGGCCGAGCAGGCCGCGCGTCGGGTGCTGCCAGCGGACGAGGGCCTCGTGGCCCATGCTGCGGCCGGTGCGCAGGTCCATCGAGCGGCTGGTAGATGGACCCGCAGCTCGTCGCGCTCGACGGCCCAGCGGAGGTCGAGCTCCAGCTCGAGCCGCTCCAGCGACGACGCGCTCATGCGCGGGTGGAAGACCGAGACGCGGTCGCTCGCGTCGGCCTTCGCCCGGTAGAGGGCGATCTCGGCCTCGCGGAGCAGGTCCGCTGCGCCCTGGGCGCCGGCGCGCGAGAGCGCCACGCCGATGCTGGCGCTGATGTGTGTCTCGCGCCCCTCGACCGAGGAACGGAGTCGCCAGCGCCTCGACCAGACGCTGGCGCGAGCCCCTCGGCCGCGGCCTCGCCGGCCAGGCCGTCCACGAGCACGGCGAACTCGTCGCCGCCCAGCCGGGCCAGCGTGTCGGCCGGGCGCAGCGTCTCGGCGAGGCGGCGTCCGACGGCGGCCAGGAGCTGGTCGCCGACCGCGTGGCCGAGGCTCTCGTTGATGACCTTGAAGCGATCCAGGTCGAGCAGCAGGACGGCCAGCGGGGTGGCGTCGTCGGGGCGGGCCCAGCCCAGGGCGTGGGTCACCCGGTCCATGAACAGCGAGCGGTTCGGCAGGCCGGTCAGCGTGTCGTAGAACGACTGGCGGGCGAGGCGCTCCTGGATCGCCCGCCGCTCGCGGATGTCGCGGATGGCCGTGGCGCGCGCGGGCACCTCGTCGGGGTAGGGGATCGACCGTCCGATCAGCTCGACGGCCGCCTCGGAGCCGTCGGCGAGGAGCGGCGACCGTCTCGAACGGCGTCTCGTTGTCGACGGCGCCAGCTGGAGGGCGAGGGCGGCGCGCGCCGACTCCGGGAAGAGGTCCAGGACGGGCATGCCCGAGCGATCTCCTCGGCGGCCGGCCGAACAGCTCGACGAAGGCGGTGTTGACCTCGAGGATGCGTCCGCTCGCGGTGGATGACGAGGGCCTCGAAGGAGGCGTCGGCGAGGCGCCGCAGGCGGTCCGTGCTCGCCCGGAGCTCCTCCTCGCTGCGGGCACGAACGGCGATCTCGGCCCGGGCGGCGGCGTGCAGGCGCGCATTCTCGAGGGCCACCGAGGCAAGCTGGGCGAAGCGGCTGAGGCCGGCGACGTCGGTCTCGTCGAAGACGCGGCCGGAGTCGCCGGCTGCGAGGCCGATGACGCCGATGATCTCGGGCCCGGCGTCAGCGGGCACCCCCACCACGGACCCGATCGCCCACGAGGCCCTCGAGCCCGGTCGCGCGGCCCGGCCAGGATCGTAATCCTCGACGCACATTGGCTCGCCCGGATTCCCAGACACGGCCGCCGACGCCCTCGTCTGGCCGGATCTCCAGGCCGTCGACGCCGCGGAAGATGCCGAGGCCGACGGCCAGGCGCAGGACGCCGCCTCCCGGATCCACGAGGTAGAGGTAGCCGTTCGGCGTGCCGGCGAGCGAGGCGGCGCGCGCCACGATCGTCTCGAGCAGCTCGTTCGGGTCGTGGCGGCCCATCAGCGCCGACGTCGTCTCGTGGATCGCTGCGAGGTACTCGGCCCCCCGTCCCGCGCTCGCCGCCCGTCCCCGACCCGCGCCTTGCGTCGAGCCGCCTTCTCCAGGTACAGCTCGGCGTCGGCGAGCATCACCAGCTCGTCCTTGGTGCTGCCGTCGGCCGGGCAGGCGGCGACGCCGATGCTCACCGTGACGTGCGGGCCGTCGTCCGCCGCGCCGAGCTCGTCCACCGCCGCGGCCAGCCGGTCGGCGATCACCCGGGCCTCGTGTCGTCCGACCCCCGGCAGGAGGACGGCGAACTCGTCGCCGCCGTAGCGGAAGACGCGGTCCTCGCGACCGTACCTGTGCCCGGCAGCGCATCGGCGATGCGCCGCAGCAGCCGGTCGCCGGCCGGATGCCCCCGGCCGTCGTTGAACGCCTTGAACCCGTCGAGGTCGAGCATCAGGAGGGCGAACGAGTCCGGCGGCGCCCGCCGGGCACGCACGCCGAGCGCTCCTTGAGGTCGGCCTGGAAGGCGCCGTGGTTGCGGAGGCCGGTCAGCGCGTCCCGCTCGGCCCGCAGCGCGGCGGCCTGGAGCGCCTCGGCCGTCTGGAGGGCGATCGACGCCTGTCCTGCGAACAGCTTGACGAGCTCGAACTCGTCGACCGAGAAGTGCGCCTCGGCCTCGCCCATGCGCCCCGCGTTGAGCGTCCCGATGACGTCGCCGCCGACCCGCAGCGGCACGACGATCAGCGACTCGGGCTCGACCGGCGTCCCGGGGATGTTCACCGCACGCGCGAATCCAGGTGGGCGTCGTTCGCCAGGAGCGGCTCACCGTGCTCGGTCGCCCAGCCGGTCAGCCCGCTGCCGGTCGGGATCTCCTCCGCCAGGATCACGTCGGCGTAACGATCCCGGGCCAGGACGGCCGTCCGGACGCCTCGTTCGCGGTCGATCCGGTAGATCGTCAGGTTGTCGTAGGCACGACGCTGCGGAGGCCGTCGGCGATCCGCTCGAGGACGGCCGTCGGATCGCCGGCTGCGAGGAGCGTCTCGTTGACATCGAGGAGCGCTCGCTGGCTGGCGAGTCGATGCTCCAGCTCCTCCTGCTGGTCGCGAAGCCGCACGATGTTCTCGGCGTTGACCAGGGCCTGGGCCGCGAATCCGGCGAAGATTCGCAGCGTGACCAGGTCGTCCTCGACGTACCGGTCGGCGCCCTTCTTGCTGACGACGACGACGCCGCGCACGACGTCGTCGAAGGACATCGGCGCGATGAGCATCGACTCGGGCATCTCGTCGACCCCGACCACGAGGCGACGCGGGTCGGTCCGCGTGTCGGCGATGCGGACGGCCGTGTTGTGGGCGGCCACCCAGCCGGTGAGCCCGGTGCCGATCGGGACCCGGAGCACCTCGTCCGAGGGGTCGGACAGGCCCAGGAACGTTCCGCCGAAGGCGATCGGCTCGCACATCCCCGACCTGGTCCACGCGGTAGACGCGGGCCGTGTCCGAGGCGAACAGGCCGCGGACCTCGGCCACGATCGCCTGCCCGATCTCGACGGGGTCGTGGAGGCGGTTCAGCCGCGCCGGCGAGGTCCTGGATGGCATCGAGGCGGGCCGCGAAGCCGTGGACGCTGGCGTACAGGCGAGCGTTCTGGAAGGCGATCGCCACCTGGTCGGCGAAGCTCTCCACGAGATCGAGCTCGGAGTCGGACCAGGGGTGGCTCGTCGCGTGGTAGAGCGCGAGGATGCCGAGCGGCTCGTCGGCGTACACGAGCGGGACCAGGCAGGCCGTCAGGATGCCCTCGGCGTCGTACGCGGCCCCGAGGGCGGGGCTGGTTGCCGTCCCCCAAGGGGCCTGCAGGACCACGATCGTGCAGACGCTGGGCGATGGCTCGCCAGCCGGCCGAGTGCTGCCGCGACGGACCTCCACGACTCGCGCCAGCGAAGTCGTCGCCGAGGTCTCGCTGGGTCGCGAGGTGGAACGGCCGCTCGCCCTCCTCGAGCACCCACAGCCCCGCCTTGTCGGCGCCGAAGAGCGCCACCGAATGGTCGATGACGTCGTCGAAGACGCGGCCGAGGTCGGGCTGCCGGCTGACCTCGACGGCGATCGCCGCAGGAGCGGACTTCTGCCGGTCGGCGGTGTCCGAGGCGCCGGGGCCCGTGGCGCCCGGGTCGGTCGGCGGCGGGAGCGGCGACCGCGGCTCGAGGCCGATGTCGCGCAGCGTCCGACGTCGGGCGGGCGTGCGCGACCGGCCTCCGGCCCGAGGCCGTTCGGTTCTCCGGGTACCGAGCGACTCGACCGCCATCGTGCTCCACGCTGCGCATGACAGCCGCCCCACCCTCCGGCCACGCCGGGGTGGTGCCGCGGCGCACCCGGAACGTACCGGCTCGGACGTGGCGCCGAGCGATAGCCCGTGCGTACTACGCGGGTCCGGGGTCCCGACCGGGGTCGCGGGCCGATGTCCCGCGGCGCCCGGCCGGGGCTTCACGGCGGGCCCGTCGGCCCCGCAGCACGTCCACCGCTGGCGCTGCACAATCGGGGGATGCCGATCGAGGTTCGTCGAGGTCGACGCCCGCGACGTGGCCGCCCGAGGCGATGGACCACCTCGGCGAGATCGTCGTCGAGGCATACCGGTCAATCGGGGCGCTCCACGGTGAAGAGGAATACGCATCGGCGTTGCGCGACGTGCGACGCCGCGCCGCCGAGGCCGTCGTCCTCGCCGCCGTCGAGGGCGAGACCGGCGCACGGCTCGGATGCGTCACCTACGTGCCCGATGCCGCGAATCCGTGGGCGGAGCACCTCCGCGAAAGCGAGGCCGGGATCCGGATGCTCGCCGTGGATCCGGCGGTCGCCGGCCGAGGAGCGGGCACCGCGCTGGTCGCAGCGTGCCTCGAACGGGCGCGCGCCGAGGGGCGACGCGCGGTCTTCCTGCATTCGATGCCGATCATGGAGGGGGCGCAGCGGATCTACGCGCGCTTCGGATTCCGGCGGGTGACCGAGCGCGACTGGGTCTTCCCCGACTTCCTGCTGATGGGCTTCGAGCTGGAGATCGCCTGACCTTCCATCCGCTCCTCAGGCGGGCGAGGGACAGGGGCGCTGCAGCCGGACGTAGCGCCGCACGGACCGGAAGCCCACCCGCTCGTAGACGCCAACCGCGCCAGTCGGATTCTCGATGTCGACGCCCAGGATGGCGGCGTCCATCCCGGCATCCCAGGAATGCCTGCATCGACCGTCCGAGGAGTGCCGTCGCCAGGCCCCGACCGCGCCACGGTCGGCGCACGCCGAGCTGGCCGATCCACCCCTCGCGGACGCCGCTCGCCTCCCAGTCGGCTTCGGCGACGTAGTTCACGGAGTATCCGACGACCTCCGCGCCGGCGACGGCGACGAACGACAGGTCTCCCCGGAAGCCCGGGTCGCCGACGAAGTCGCGGTTCCAGATCGCCTGCTGTGATCGGCTCCGAGGCCCAGTGGTCGGCGAACGCCTCGTTGTGGGCAACGCGGACCCGCTCTCCGAGCGGGGCCTCATACGCCAGGATCCGGATCCCGTCGAGCGCGCGGCTCGTCGGGAAGTGGCTCGTGGAGGTCGCGGCGCATGTCCACGTACCACCGGACGGCCCGGAAGCCGGCAGCCTCGTGCAGCGCGACCGCATCGTCGAGACGCTCCTCCGTGAACGCCTCGACGAGTCGCTCCAGCTCGGCGGGTTGGGTCGCCAGAATCTCCTCGGCCCGGGCGAGCCCCCAGTCGAGGATGGCACGCCCGATGCCTTGCCGGCGGTGGGCGGGATGGGTGACGCCCCGCAGGAAGACCCGGCGCGAGGTCGAGGCCGTGGAGTCGTTCGTGGACCATGAGCGCCGCGGCAAGCGACCCGTCCGGGAGCGCCAGGCCGAGGCTGTTCGTCGGGAGCGGGCAGTTCGGGTCGCTCAGGTCGTGGCGCGCGACCTCCGCCGTCGTGACCTCGGTGCCGCCGTCGGCGACGCGCGCCGCCGCGTGCAGCGCCACGCAGGCGTCCACGTCGTCGACGGTGAGGGGACGCCAGGTGGCGCCGGGAAGCGCGGCAATCGGGTCGGGAGGTCGCGGCACGCCTGGATTGTCCACCCGCGGGACGCCGCGCGATACTTCGGCCATGGACGACACGACCGCCGCCCCGACCACGGACCCGGCCGGCGCCCGGCTCGCCGGCCTCCTCGCCGAGGCGCGCGACGAGCTGCCCGCGATCGCAGCCACGCGGAGGCGCCTCCACCGGATCCCCGAGGTCGGTCTGCAGCTCCCGGCGACCCAGGCCGCGGTCGCCGAGGAGCTCCGGGCGCTCGGCCTCGAGCCGCGTCCGGGGACGACCACGTCGGCGCTCACCGCGGTCATCGAGGGCGCCCGGCCCGGCCCGACGGTCCTGCTTCGCGCGGACATGGACGGCCTGCCACTCCTCGAGGAGACCGGCCTGCCGTTCGCCTCGGAGCGGACGGGATCGATGCACGCCTGCGGCCACGACACCCACATGGCGATGCTGCTGGGTGCGACGCGGCTCCTGCAGAGGCGCCGGGTCCAGGTCGCGGGTCGGGTGCTGCTGATGTTCCAGCCCGGCGAAGAGGGCCACCACGGCGCGCGCTTCATGCTCGAGGACGGGCTGCTGGCCATGCCGTCCGGCAACGAGGTCACCGCCGCGTTCGCCATCCACATCTCGACCAAGTACGCCAGCGGGACGGTCGCCTACCGGCCCGGCCCGATGCTCGTGGCGGCGGACCACATCCGCCTGACGGTACGCGGCCGTGGTGGGCACGCCTCCGCGCCGCACGAGACCGTCGATCCGATCGCGGTGGCGGCGGAGATCATCCTGGCCCTGCAGGCCATGGTCACGCGCCGGATCGACGCGTTCGATCCGGCCGTCGTGACGATCGCCCACGTCGAGGCCGGGACCACCACCAACATCATCCCGGAGACGGCCTACCTCGAGGGCACCATCCGGTCCGCGTCCGCGACCACCCGGAGCGAGGTTCACGCGGGGGTGCGCCGCGTGGTGGAGGGAATCTGCGCGGCCCACGGGGCGAAGGCCGAGCTGGAGATCGTCCCCGGCTACCCGGTGACCCTCAACGACGAGGCATTCACGAGCTTCGCGGCGAGCGTGGCCGTCGAGTTGCTGGGGGCCGACGCGGTGCACCGGCTGGCGGCGCCGATCATGGGCGCCGAGGACTTCTCCTACGTTCTCCAGCGCGTGCCCGGGGCGATGTTCTTCGTGGGCGCCCGCCCGCCCGGGGAAGACCCGGCCACGGCCCCCCAGAACCATTCCAACCGCGTGATCCACCACGAGCCGGCGATGGCCGCCGGGGCCGCGCTCTACGCCGCGGTGGCGCTGGCACACCTCGGGTGGTGCTGACGGCGGGACCCGCGCCGGCTGACCCCGCGCGGCCTCGGCCACGGGCCCGCCGCTCGTGACGGGCGCCTCGCTACGGGCCGGTCGAGGGCGGCGCGGACGAGGGTGTGGAGGCCGGCGCCGTCGGCGGCGGTGAGGCCGCTGGCATGTCGCTTGAGGGCACGAACCAGGCCGGCTTCGAGATGCCGTCGAGCCGGCTCTGGCTCGTCAGCGGCTCCTCCTTCGCGACCGAGAACGAGCGACCGGATCCGGACAGTGTGTCGACCCACAGGTCGAGGGTCAGCCCGTTGGCGCGCAGGAAGGCGACCTGGTCGCCGGCGGGCGACCAGGTCGGGGCGAAGCTCTGGCCGTCGCTGGTCAGGCGGAGGAGCTCCGACCCGGAGGCGACGTCGATGATCACCACGTCGCGTCCCTTGGCGGTCGTGTGCACGGCCGCCATGTATCTCCCGTCCGGGGAGAAAGACGGCTGGGCGTACCCGAAGTCGGTCACATAGCGAATCGCGCCCGTCCTGACCGTCACGACCCCGATCCGCGGCCGGCCGAGGGTGCCGTCGCGGTGGTTGTAGGTGTACGCGATCTGTGTCCCGTCTGGGCTCCAGGCGGGGTCGTTCTGGCCGAGGCCGAAGTCCTCGGCGAGCCCCATGCGGCGCACGGTGCCCCCCTTTGCGGGCAGGAGCCCCACCTGGTAGTCGTAGTTGAACGGGTCGGGCGCGTCCGAGATCAGCGCGAACGTCTGCCCGTTCGGGCTCAGGACGGGCTGCCAGAGGCCGTAGAAGTACGAGTACCGGCCGGCCGACCAGGAGTAGAGGCCGGACTTCACCTGCGCCACCGCCCCGCCGGCCGCGGGCATCGAGACGATGTCGGGGTACTGGAGGTTGTAGCGCGCGACCGACGAGGTGCAGCCGCTGGCGGCGATGGCGGAGCACGGCACCAGGCCGGGGGCCGAGCCGACGCGGACGAAGTAGACCGACTGGCCTCCTGGACCCCACGACGGCGACTGGTCGGCTCCGGTCGTGGTCAGCTGGGTCAGCACGTCGTCCCCGCCGACGCTCCACAGGTTGCCGGCCTTCGTGAACAGGATCGTCCCGCGGACGTGCGGCTTCGTCGAGACTGCGGGCTGGAAGACCGCGACCGGGTCGGGTGTCCGGTTGGGGACGTCGCCCACGGGTCCGTGCGTCCCGCCCGTCCCGGCGAACGAGGCAGGACCGCCGAGGAGGCCGAAGCTCACCACGGCGACCACGAGGAGGACGACCGACGCAAGGATCGAGCCGAGCGGCAGTCCGCCGGCGGAGAGCCCCCAGCCGGCGAACTGCGGCCGCGAGCGTAGCGGGTCCCCGCCACCTGTGGCGCTTCCCGCGGAACCGGTCGTGGACGGCACGCCGCTCGACGAGGCGCTCGAGGCGGGTCGGCCCGGACGCGAGTTCCGGCTCGGACGAGACGGCGGGCGCGAAGGGGCCGGCGGCACGGGATCGCCGGGCCGGCGCGGCGTCGTCATTGGCCGGGAACCTGGAACTTCGGGGTGCTCGCGCCGGTGGTCACGACGACGTCGGCCGTCATCGCCGGGTCGGACGCTGTCAGGACGGTCACGCCGAACGTCTTCTGGAGGACGCGGACGGTCTCGGGCATCGTCGCCTCGGCGCCGTTGTAGAAGGTGACGACCGTCGCAGGGTACGTCGCCTTCTCGGCCGCCCCGCCGTTGACCGGCGGCACGACTGCCCCGATCCCGAGGTAGTCGAGGTAGTCGACGAGGCTCCGCGCCGCTGCCACATCCTTCGTGCCCGCCAGCACCCATACGACGGCGGCCTCGCTGGCCAGCTTCAGGCGCGATTTCGCGAGCGCCGGGTCGACGGTGAAGGCATCCCGGACGGTCCGCTGGATGACGCCGAGCTTCGGGATGGATGAAGTAGTGGACCTGGCAGTCGGCCGGGGCGCACTGCGTCTGGTAGACCGGGGGTGTGAAGACGTAGCTTCGGAGGTTCCCGAGGTCCGCCTTCTGGGCCAGCGACACGAGCGCGGGCAGCAGCGAGGCCGGGAAGTCGGTGTGGATCGCCGAGCGCAGCTCCGTGGAGAGGGCGTCGAGCGTCCCCGGGCTGAGCAGGCTCAGCAGGTCGGTCTGCTGCCGTACCGAGGTGATGACCCGCTGCTGGCGCTGGGCCCGGTCGAAGTCGTTGGTCTGGTGGCGGGCGCGCGCGTACTGGAGGGCCTCGGCACCGGTCATGTACTGGATCCCGGGAGGGATGTAGAGCTTGACCGCGCCCCGATCGTCGCGGGCCGGGAAGGCGTAGTCGGAGACCGGCAGCTGGACGTCGACGATCGTGCCGCCCAGGGTGTCCACGACCTTCTCGAAGCCCCCGAAGTTGACCATCACGTAGTACTTGATGTCGACGCCGAGGAGCGTGCCCAGGGCGCCCTTCAGGGCGGCCGCACCGCGGGCCGCCCCACTCGAGCCGGGGAAGAGGCCCGGGTTGCCCTGGGCGTACGACCAGAGGCTGTTGATCCGATTGGGATAGACGCCGCCCAGCGCAGCCGCGGCGGCCGAGCCGGGTGGCAGCGGCACGTTCTCCGTATCCCGCGGGAATGGAGAACATCGCGACCTGGCCCGTGGTGGGATCGATGCTCGTGACGATCATCGTGTCGGTGTTGAAGGTGCTGTCGCCGGGCCGCTGGTCGGTCCCGAGGAGGAGGATGTTGAGCCGGTCCTTGCCGTTCCATGGCACGGTCGCCACCGCGGCAGGCGAGGCAGGGGCGGGAGAGGCCCCGGCAGGGGATGCGGCTGCGGAGGCGCCGGCGGCCGACGTCGTTCCCGGCGTCGGCGTGGCATCCGTCCCGGACGCGGCGTCGCCCGAGGTGATGCCGCTGATCGTGTCGTAGGCGATCCGGTCGTAGCGCGCGACGGCAACGTGCCCGACCAACAGGACGCCGATCACCGCTACGAGCCCTGCCACGGACAGCGGTCGCAGGGCGGGGGGAATGGTGCGTCGCGAGGATCGAAGCGACGGGGTGGCCGCCCCGGCCGACCCGCTCCCCCCCGCCGGCCACGCCGCGGAAGCACCCTGCGCGGTCTCCGCGGACCGGGTCTCCGCGGCCCGCGTCGCCGCCGCTGCCACCCGGTAGGCGTCGAGGACGGCGAAGATCCGGTAGCCCGCGACCAGGACGTCAAGCAGCAGGACGAGCTGCAGCGCGGCAGGGTCGAACAGACCGGCGAGCAGCGCCTGGCGGGTGTCGTGGCTGATCAGGAGGCCGCCGGTGAGGGCGAGGGCAAGGTATGCGGGAGTCGCGACCACGAGTGCGCGCACCGCGAGTCCGGCGTAAAGCTGGCCGAGCCCGGGGAAGATCAGGCTTAGGACGGCCGCGACGAACGGCGACGGACGTCTCGCCGGTCGAGAGGTCGACTGCATCGCGGCAGGATACCGAATGTCCGCGAGATTCCCCGTTCGACGGAGCCGGCGACGGGCTTGGTTCGGGCGAAGGGGCCGTGAGGGCGGCCCCGGCCGGGTCGCTGGCGCCGAGGCCAGGCGGCCAGCCCCGGGCGGCCAGCGCCGGTATCGGAGCCCAAACTCCAGAGTGCCCGCCCCATTGTCGTTTCCGAGGTTAGGACTCGGCTAACGTCCCGCCCTAACAAAGCGGGGCCTCGCGCCGCTGGTCGGGCGCCGAGAAACGCGTCCCGCGTGCACGCAGCCGGGTCGCTGCCCGCGGGACAACGGCCCTCGCCCCGGCCGAACGCGCCACCGCGCGTGCAATCGGCCTGGTTGTCCCGAATTTGCCAATGGAGCGGTCACGCGGCCGGTCAAGCCGACGATCCGGGTCCGACATTCGGCGCTTCGATCGAGAGGGGCTCGGGCCACCACTCTCATGGGATCACTGCGATGCCCCCGCCGCCACGTGGCCGGCGCTCGTCTGCCGCGTCGCCGTCAGGGTGAGCCGAGCCTGCTCCGACAGCGCGAAAGTGGAACGAATTGGCGGCTCGGGCGCTCTTCAATGCGACCGCCCGGCGCAATGCGCTCTGTCGGGCTGCGCTCGCGGTGGTCCAGGACATTGAGCTTTCGGACCTGAGCGGGCCGAGGCTTACCCTTGATGCTGGCAGCGGTTCGCGCCCCATTCGAGAGGACCGTGCAGCGCGACGTGGTGGAACGCGCCCAGGGGGTGACCGGGAGTCGTTCGGCAGCCTCGCCGACGCCTCGATCGCCCGGCTGTTCAACCACGCCCAGCTGATGCTCGCCGACAGCGATCTCGCCGAGGACGCGGTACAGGAGGCGCTCATCCTCGCGTGGCGCCGCCTGCGGGCGCTCCGCGACCCGGACCGCTTCGATGCCTGGATCCACCGGATCCTCATCCGCTGCGTGTACCGGATCGCCAGGAGCGAACGGCGCCAGGTCGATCGGCGGCACCTCGCGGTGCCCGGCGACGCGGTCACGCCTGGCCCGGCTCGCGATCTCGAGGATCGAGACGCCATCGATCACGCCTTTCGGCGTCTCAAGGTCGAGCATCGAGCGGTGATCGTGGTCCACCACTACCTCGGCCTGTCCGACGATGAGGCGGCTGAGGTCCTCGGGGTGCCGGTCGGGACGGTCAAGTCCCGGCTTCATCGAGCGACCGCGGCGATGCGAGCCGAGCTCGACGCCGATGCGCGCACCGGCGACCGTCTTGCGGCAGGGTCTATCTGATGAGCGGACGCAACGACTTCGATCGGGCGATCGCCACCTATCTCGAGGAGCGCCATACGAGTAGCGCGCCCGAGGGGCTCCTCGACCGTGCGCTCGATCGGATCGAGGCCACAAGGCAGCGTCCCGCCCGCCTCATGCTCGAGTGGTGGCTGCCGCCCCCGGTCAGCGACCGACTCGCAGGGGCTCGCAAGGCCGCAGTCCTCGTGCTGGTCCTGGCGCTGCTCGTCGCGCTCGCGCTCGCGACCGGCATCCTGGTCGGTTCGCGCCCGCGGCTCCCACCGCCCTTCGGCCTGGCGCGGCCGGGCCTCATCGCCTTCGACCTTGGCGACGGGATCTACGTGGCCAACCCCGACGGCTCGGGACGAAGGCGGCTCACCTCCGGGTCCTCGCAAGGCGGGGAGGTGTGGTCGCCAGACGGCACGCAGATCGGGTACGTTTCCGAGACGGCCGACATGTCGACTGCCGTGATGGTGACAACGGCCGATGGACGCCGCACCGTCACGCTCCAAGGCCATTGGTGGAATGTCGGTGACCTCTCCTGGTCGCCCGACAGCCGGCGGGTCGCGTTCTCGGCCCAGGTCCCCGGCTCGGATGCCTTCAACATCTACGTGGCCGAGTCCGACGGCTCGGGGGTCGCTCAGCTTGGTGCACCCTCGGCCGCTGCGCAGGAGCCGAGCTGGTCAACGGACGGCAGGCAGATCGCGTTCAAGTGGACGGCCCCGTGCTGCGGACCGAGCCCTGTCCCCGACGCCCTGTGGCTCATCGGCGCCGACGGATCGAACCCCCACCAGCTGTGGACGAACAGTGCTCTGGTCGGGTCCAGCGACAACGCGTTGTGGAATACGGCCTGGTCTCCGGATGGAAGGCGGCTCGCGTTCCTGGCGCCCGGCAAGGACGGGCGGTACGACGTCTACGTCATCAACGCCGACGGAACCGACGCGCGGAACGTCACGAACAGCCCGGAGGATGAGTACTGGCCGAGCTGGTCCCCGGACGGGACCCGGATCGCATTCCCGAGGATGAGCCTCGCCGTGAACAACCAGGGGACGTTCGTCGTCGCCGACCCCGACGGCTCGCATTCGGTCGTGCTGCGAGGCCCGCCCGTGAACAGCAACACCCCGGTCTGGTCCCCGGACGGCACACGCCTTCTCGGCTACGCCAAGAACCCCGACCCGAACCTCGACTACAACGTGGCGATCGCCTTGTTCGACGCGTCCGGACGTACCCCGCCGATCCTGATCCCCGCGGCCAACTTCAGCGTCGCTTCCTGGCAGCGGCTCGCTCCCTAGGGCAGGAAGGCAAGACCGTTCTGGCGATGCGGCTTCCGAGCCCACGATGCGGCGAGGCCACGGGCTCGTTGCTGTGGACAACCCGCCCGATTCGGTGGAAAAGCCGTCGAATTGTTGACAAATGGCCCTTGCGACCAAGAACGATGAGGCCGGGGCCCATCGCCCCGAGGCTGGGCTGGTCTCCTTGCTAGGATGTCCCGGAGCGCCGACGAAGGTCCCCTGGTCGCACCCACCGTATGTGGTCCAGGAGCTGCTGCCGGCGCAGGATGCCGACGTCCGGGCTACAAACGGAATGCCCCGCCCGGCCGCCGATGCGCTGGCCGAGCGGGGCACGCGATCATGCCCGAAGCGCCGCCCGAAGGCGGCACCTGGTGGGATCAGGGCATGGCCAGGCTTACTGATCCGAAGGCGCCGTGCGCCTCGTCGTTCGGGCCGGCAGCGAAGTAGAGGACATTGGTCGGGCCGGACCCTGACCCGTTCCCGAACCCGATCCCCCACAGCCCGTCGATCGAGACTGGGCGGTGGTCGGCACCACGCAGGGTGCCATCCTCCTCCCAGCCGTCGTCGCGGGACCACCGGTAGGCCTGGATGCGGCCGTCGCCGAAGTTGCCGACGAGGAGGTCGCCGCTGAACCGGCCGAAGCCGGATGGCGCCATCGCCAGGCCCCACGGAGCGTTGAGGTCGTCACGCGAGGCGACCCGGCCGAGGAGCCGGCCGGAGGTCGTGAACGCGTCGACGAATCCGAACCCGTTGCCATGGAGCTCGTCGATTCGGTCGCGACCCTGCTTGGCGAAGGTCACGAAGATGACGCCACCGAGGTTCTGGATCCCGAACGGCGCGTAGCCGTGGGGGAGCCGGCGGTCGCGGAACGCGCCGTCCCAGGACTGCAGCATGAAGCTGCCATCGAAGACATCGATCCGGCCGTTGTGGAAGTCGGTCGCGTATAGGAAGTTGGCGTTGCCGACCTGGCCGATCGCCAGGCCCTTGTAGATCGCGCCGACCGAGGAGCGATCAGCCCCGATCTGCGCATGAGTCGAGGTTGGCGGCGGGGGCACGCCCGGGTTCCAGCCCTGGATCGTGCCACCCTCGGTGGCAAACAGGAACCGGGCCGGCCCGGAGGCGCCTCCGGCGCTGACGACGAAGTCGGCCGAGCCGTTGAACACTGTCCCGGTCGGGCCCCCAGCGACGCTCACCACGAGCGGTCGCGCGGCGCCGGTCCCGTCGTACAGCGTCGAGGTATCGGTCTGGTTGTTGGCCACCCACCACGGCGTCGTCGGACCAGCCGTGATACCCCAGCCGTTGACGAGGTTGGCGTCCGTGTGAGAGGCGGGGATCGTCCCGTCCGACACGAGATACGTCACGGTGTACACGCTCCCGGCGTGGCCGTGGCCGCCTTCCTCGTCGGCCAGGGCTGGCAGGGCCGTCCCCAGGAGCAGCGTCGTCGCCGCGATCGAGATGACGAGCCGTCTCACCATCACACCCCCCTAGGTGCCGGGGAGGCGGGTCCACGAATGCGAGGCCCGGGCCCCCCTTAAGAATACGGGTACGTCAGCGGACACCTGGGCGGATCTCCACCCCAGAGGACCGTGGTCGCGGCTCTCGCCGGACCACTCGCTCGTCAGGCCGGCGGGTCGGGCCCACGCGGCGGGCCCGGTCGCGCTCGGGGGCACGCTCGAGGGTCCGGAATGTTGCGGTATCTACATCGTCTCCATGCCCAAACCGCAACGTGACGCTAGGACACTCCCCACACGGAGAGGTGGTGGGACTCTCTCGTGGGGGGATTCCACCGGCATGGCTTCCAGATTCGGTCGCCCAGCTCGTGCCGGATGCCAATGGCGAGACCGCCCTCTGCCGTGCAGGGCGTTGGTGCGCCCAGAAAGGGGACGCCGTGTTCCGTCATGGCCTTCGGCTTCATCCTGGCCGCTCTCTGGGGGTGGCGCTGAGCCTGTTCCTCGCGCTCGCCGCCATTGGGACCTCCGGTCACGGCCAACGATTTGGGCGACGCTGCCGGATCTCCCGCGACCTACACGGTCCTGGTCGGATTCTCCCAGCCGAGTCGGGGGGTGAACGTCGACGCCTACTTCCCGGACAACCTATCGGTCCACGTCGGCGACACGGTGAAGTTCAAGCAGAACGCTGCCGAGATTCACACGGTCACGTTCCTTGCCCCGGGCCAGGCGCTGCCCGACTTCCTGTCGACGTTCCCACTGATGGACCCGGCAGTCTATTTCCCCGTTGTTCCGGCCAACCACCTGTATGACGGGACCGGCTACGCCAACTCCGGGATCATGAGCACGGACCCGTCATTCAGCCTGCCGGGCGAGCAGAACACCAGCTTCTGGCTGACATTCACCAAGGCGGGCAGCTACCAGTACCTCTGCCTCGTCCACGGGATGATGATGTCGGGCACGATCCACGTCGTCGATCCGTCGGTCGCGATCCCAGCGCCGGTTGAGATTCGCCACCAGGTCAACAAGTCGATTGCGAATCTGCTGAAGCAGGTCCCGGCCGCCATTCGTGCGGCCAAGGCAGCGATCATCCCGCCGGTGCATCACAGCGACGGCACCACCACCTACAACGTCAACGTCGGGTTCATGTACGGGATGATCGACCTGATGAGCTTCTTCCCGCGCAAGCTCGAAGTCCATCCCGGCGACACGGTCGTCTGGCACATGACGACGACTCCCCACACGATCACCTTCCTGAACGGGAATGCCGAACCGCCGCTGATCATCCCCGCAGTGTGGCCGCCGACGTCAGCCCCCACGGTGATGTTCAACCCGGGGATCCTCGGCCCTTCACCCAGTGTCATCGGGGGCATGGCCCTGAACAAGACCGACATGTTCCACTCCGGCTTCCTGCCGGTGCCGGACTCGACCTTCTCCCTCACGATCGGGAAGATCCAGGGTCCGGTCTCTTACCGCTGTCTCCTGCATGACGCGAGCGGCATGGTGGGCAAGCTCGTCGTGGAACCTGTCGGTGACCACGACGACTAAGGTCGCCGAGTAGTCGAAACGACGACGGGCGCGCAGGCGCCCGGCACCGCGCAACGGCACGGAGGGCCCGCCAAGGCGGGCCCTCCGGCTGCCTCCCGACGGTCTCTCAACGAGATCAGCCCACCTGCGGGAGGCACACTTGCCCTCGGGCGGTCCATTCCCATCGTTCGGATCGAGCGTGAGGCCGTGCTTCGCCGGATAGGGCGTCGCAAGGTCCAGCTTATTGGCACTGGTACCGCCCACACCGGACGGCCACCATGTCCGAAGAGCCGAACGGAGATCGAACGTCGGGTGAGCGTTTCCGAGCCAGTCGTCGATGACATCGCGTGGGCGACCGTCCGTCCGCGCCCGACGCCGCTCATCTCGACCAAGCTCCACGCTCCCCGCGTGGCGCGCTACGGTGACCGCCCTCGCCTCGGCGCGCACCTGGATCGCGCCCTCGACGACACCACGCGCCTGACTCTCCTCTCAGCCCCGCCGGGCTATGGCAAGAGCGTGGCCGTGGCCGGCTGGCTCGCGTCCCGCGACGTGCAGGGCGCCTGGCTCTCGCTCGACGCAGCGGACAACGACCCGGTGCGCTTCCTGCGCTACCTCATCGCCGCCATGGAGCCGCTGCGCCCGGGGATCGCCGGCGCGAGCAGCGGGCTCCTCGAGGGTTCCTCCGGCCCCGATGGCGCGGCGATCCTGATCGACGCCATCGCGGCCACGGACGCGCCGTTCGTGCTCGTCCTCGACGACTACCAGGTGATCACCGCGGAACCCGTGCATGCCCTGTTGCGGGTTCTCATCGACCAGGGACCCCCGTTCGCCCATCTCGTCGTCATCACCCGAGAGGACCCGCCATTTGCGCTCCCCCGCCTGCGTGCCCATCGCCACCTCGTCGAGCTGCGGGCCGACGAGCTGCGGTACACCGTCGGCCGAGGCCTCGGCCTATCTTGGCGAGAGCTCGGAGCTGGACCTCGACGACGAGCACCTGGGCCGGCTCGTCGAGCGCACCGAGGGCTGGATCGCCGGCCTCCAGCTCGCCTCGATCTCGCTGAGAGACGAGCCAACGGCCCCGGCGTTCATCGATGCCTTCAGCGGCAGCCAGCGATTCGTCCTCGACTACCTGGCGGCCGAAGTCGTCGGACGGCTCGATCCGCGAGCTCAGGACGTTCCTCGTCCGGAGCTCGGTCGCCGAGCGATTCACGGCCGGGCTCTGCCGGGCGCTCACCGGGTGTGACGACAGCGCCTCCATGCTCGAGCGCGCCGAGCGCATGAACCTGTTCCTGATCCCCCTCGACCTCGAGCGCCGCTGGTTCCGCTTCCACCACCTGTTCGCCGAATACCTGCGGACGCTCCTGGACCCCGAGGAACAGGTCGCCCTGCGCGAGCGCGCGGCCGACCACCTCGAGGCCGCGGATCTCCTCGAGGAGGCGATCGACCAGGCGGTCCTCGCCGGATCGACCGACCGCGCGATCCGCCTGCTGGAGCGCCAGGCTCGCCAGACCTACGAGTCGGGCGAGCTCACGATGCTGCTCGGCTGGCTCGATGCCCTCCCGCGCGACCGCGTTGCCGCGAGCCCGGAGCTCGCCTACCTCCGGGCGATCTCCTGCCTCTTCGTCGGCCGCGTCGGAGACGCGGCGCGAACCTGTGACGAGGGGGAGGCTGCCTGCACCGAAAGCGCCGACTCGGGCCCCCTGCTCACGGTGTGTGCGCTCGTCGCCGCCTTCTCGGACCGCGCCGATGCAGTGAACCTCGGGCTGGCCGCCGTCGAGGCCGTCGGCGGCGACAGGTTCTTCCGCGCTCGCGCGCTCCAGGCTCTGGCCACCGCCCAGGTGAACGCCCTCGAGCTGGACGCGGCCGGCGCGACGGCACGGACCGCATTGGACCTGGAGGCCGGCTCGGCGCGGTCGATGCTCGTCGTCCCGGCGACGACGGCGCTCGTCAACGCCCTGATCATGACCGGCCACCGGGGAGAGGCCGAGGCCCTCTGCCGGCAGACCCTCACGAACCATCGGGTCGAGGCGAGCCGCATGGCTGGCGGGACGCCGTATGCCCTCTACTGGCTGGGCATCGTGCGCTACGAGGCGAACGACCTCGAAGAGGCAGTCGACGCCCTCGAGCGTGCGTGGGCCGCGGCCGGCACGTTCGGCTTCGGCCGGGCGCTCGTCACGGGCGCGGTTTCCTACCTCGCCCTGGCCCGGCAGGCGACCGGCGCTTCGAAAGGTGCCCTCGATGCCGTTCGCACGGTGCGCCGCGACGCGCACGCGGCAGGGCTCGAGGGCATCGACGGCGCGCTGGACGAGATCGAGGCTCGGGTACGTCTCGGGCAAGGGGACCTGGCGGCCGCGGCCCGCTGGGCAGACCAGGTCAGCCGCAGCACGACGACCGAGCTGGCCGTTCCTGGCTGGGCGGGACTCGCCCGTGACCTCACGATGTCGCGGGTTCGGCTGGCCCAGGGTCTCCCGGACCCGGCCCGCAGGTTCCTCGATGCCGCGCGAGCCTCGGCCTCGGCCGCGCACGACACCGCCGACCTCATCTCGATCGGGGTCCTCGAGGCAGCAGCATCGGATGCAGCCGGCAGCCCGGCGGCCGCGCAGCGCGCGCTCGAGGCGGCGATCGGGCTGGCGGCACCCGAGGGATACGTGCGCCGGGTGGTCGACGATGCGACTCCCGTTGCCCACCTCCTGCCAGCTGTGCGCAGGCTGGCGCCGGAATTCGTCGACGAGGTCACTGCCACGCTCGCCGCGGTGCCCTCGCCAACCGCGGCCGCCAGGCGGCGCACCGGACCGTCAATCTGGCATGACGAACGTGGTGAACCCCTCGAGGCGCTGACCGCGCGCGAGCTCGAGGTCCTCCGCCTGATGGCGGGTGGCGCCAGCGACGCCGCAATCTCTCGGGAGCTCGTGGTGTCGCTCGCGACCGCCAAGTGGCACGCTGCCCACGTGCGCTCGAAGCTCGGGGCGAAGAGCAGGACGCAGGCGCTGTTGAGCGCCCAGGAGCTGGGGCTCGTGTAGTCGGCGGATCACGCCCGCCTCGCCGGAGAGCGGCGCTCCGCATCCCCATCCTCCAGCCGCCGAAAGACCATCCCGCCGGACCATCCTTTCTGCGGGCGCTGCGCGGACCCGGCGCGGCCAGCATGGCGGCATGAACCGCTACGAGATCCGGGTCGTCGGGAAGCTCGATGCTCGACGGGCACACGCCCTCGGCGCCGACGCCTGCCGCTGGTTGCCGGACGGCGATTCGATCCTGGACATCACCGTCGTCGACCAGGCCGCCACCTACGGACTGCTCGCCCGGCTTCGGGACATCGGCCTCGAGCTCGTCGAGGTCCGGCGCATCGTCCCGGACCCGGCCTGTCGCGCGGACCCCGCAACGGGCGAGCGGTGAGTACGGCGATGGATCTGCGTGTGGCGGCCGGGTTGGCCGGCTATGACCGGACGGTGCGCGATCGGCTCGAGAGCCTGCGCGCGGAGGCCCGGGACGAGCGACAGGCCTGCGCGGCACGTGCAGCCCGGCCCGCGTCCACCAGGAGGGCCAGCCCATTGAGCATCGTCGTGCGGACGCTTCGCGCCGCCACGACCGGAGGTACGGACTGATGAAGCTCCTGCGCAACCTGGGCCGGCGGAAGGTCCGCACGGCCCTCACGATCCTCGGGATCACGATCGGGATCTGGGCCCTCGTCGTCTTCGGCTCGATGGCCAACAAGATCAACGCCCTGGTGGCCGGCGGGTCGACCTACTACGCCGACAAGATCACCCTCAGCGACACGTCGGGCGCGGTCGGCGGGTTCTCGGCCGCCCCGATGTCCATGGCCACCGCCGATGCGGTCCGGGGGGTCGCGGGCGTCGACGTCGTCGTCCCGGCGGTCATGATGCTCATGGACGCCCAGGCGGGCGCCGCCAGCATGGGCGTCCCGCCCATGATCACCGGCGCCGTGGCCGGCTCGGACCAGGGCCGCGAGACGTTCCAGACCTCGACCGCCGAAGGGCGGAAGCTGACCGCCGCGGACGAGGGCTCGAACGTCGTCGTCCTCGGCTCCGACATCGCCCGCAAGTTCAACAAGCATCCCGGCGACACGATCGACCTCAAGGGGGTTCCGTTCAGCGTCGTCGGCGTCCTCGCGCCGACGCTCACGGCGCCCGACCAGGCCGCGGGAGTCCCGCTCGCCGCGGCCCAGCAGCTCCTCGTCACGTCCCTGCCGCCGATGATCGCGGGCAAGCTCAGCGCCTCGGACCTCGCGACCTCGATGGTCGTCTATCCGACACCGGGGCAGAACATCGATGCCCTCGCCGCGCGGATCAAGGCCGAGGTCCCGGGCGTCGCCACGATGACGGGCAAGGACTTCGACCAGCAGATCGGCTCCAAGACGTCGATCCTCAACTCGATCCTGGTCGGGATCGCGCTCATCAGCCTGGTCGTCGGCGGCCTGTCGGTCATCAACACGATGGCCATGTCGATCGCCGAGCGGACCCGCGAGATCGGCATCAAGCGGGCCATCGGCGGCAGCCGGGTCCGGATCGTCCGCGAGATCGTGGTCGAGTCCGCGCTCATCGGGTTCATCGGTGGCGCGATCGGCCTCGTGCTCGGGGCTGCCGTGGTGTTCGCCGCCAACGAAGGCGGGCGCAGCTCCGGCACGATCCTGTTCGAGCTCACGACGGGCACGGCCCTGACCGCGGTCGCCTTCTCGACGATCCTCGGCGCCGTCGCCGGCTTCGTTCCGGCCCTCAACGCAGCCCGCCTCGACCCGGTCGCGGCCCTGCGCTACGAATGACACCCAACAGACAGACAGGAGAGACTCCGATGGCACTCTTGGAAGGGCGCAACCTGCGCAAGACCTACCGGCTCAGTCGCCGCAACAGCGTCGCTGCCCTGCGCGGCGTCGACATCAGCATCGAACCCGGCGAGATGGTCGCCATCATGGGACCGTCAGGCTCGGGCAAGAGCACGCTCATGCACATCCTCGGCCTGCTCCATGCTCCCGATCCGAACCATGGACCGGCTCCCGAGCTGACGTTCGACGGCCGCGATGTCGGCCGGCTCTCCGACGGCGAGCGCACCCGGCTCCGGGCCCGCGAGATGGGCTTCGTCTTCCAGGACTTCAACCTGGTGCCCACCCTGAGCGCCATCGAGAACGTCATGCTCGCCGGGGAGTACGCGGGCGTGCCGAGCTCACGATCGCGAACGGCCGCCCTCGAGGCGCTCGCCCTGGTCGGCCTCGCGGACCGTGCCGACCACCGTCCTGCCGAGCTGTCGGGTGGCGAGCAGCAGCGCGTGGCGATCGCCCGCGCACTGGTCAACCGGCCCGCGCTCGTCCTCGCCGACGAGCCGACCGGGAACCTGGACTCGGAGCGGTCAGCCGAGGTCCTCGCGCTCCTGCGCCAGTTCAACCGGGAGCAGGGCCAGACCTTCATCCTGGTGACGCACGACGCCGAGGTCGGCGAGGCCTGTGACCGCGTCATCCGGATGCGCGACGGGAAGGTCCGTGACCACGGGCTGTCGGCGGTGCAGCCGCGGTTTGACGAACCGTTCGAGGTCTCGCTCAGTGCCTGACTTCGGGCCGGCGCCCGCCCGAGTCAGCCTGGTCTGGCTCGCGTCACGGGACGACCGGGCTCGCGAGTCGGCGCATGGGAACCCCGGAGGCTCGTCGGCCGTCCGGGGCCCCATGCGAACTCCCGTCACAGGCTCGGCTGGACGCCGCGTGCGGCGCTCGGCCACTGCGCGTCCCAAGGCAAGCCCGCAGGTCCACGGGGCGCCTCAAGGCAAGCCCGCAGCGCCGCGACAGCAGCGCCGCGACACGTCGTGCCGGCTACTCGGCGAGCCAGACCCGCAGGGGGCCGACGGTGTCGAAGCCCAACCGACGCGCGCGGGCCAGGTCCTCGTCCCGCTCGTACCCAACCACCGGCATGCCGGGAGCGAACCGCATCGTCTCGCCGACGGCGGAGGCCATGAGGTGCTCCCTGTCGGCATCGTCGGCTTCGTCGGCAAAGAAGTTGGAGAAGCCGACGACGGCCCGGGTGCGATTGGCGACACATCCGGCGACGATCCGCTCGCCACGGTGGGCGGCAAGCAGCGCCACGTCCCCTGACTCGAGCAGCTCGGGCAGGAAGACGCGGGTGCTGGCGGGCGAGCCGTGGTCCCGCCAGGACGCCTCCCAGCGCTCGAGCTCCTCGTTGCCCGTCACCCGCCGCCACTCCACGTGACGCGGTCCGTGACCGGGCGGGACTGCCGACGGAGCGCGCCAGATCCACTCGGCATCGAAAAGGGGTCGCAGGCCGAGCGGGACGAGGTCGAGGACGGCGAAGCTGTCCTTCACGGAGAAGGGGCGGGCGAGATCGACCTCCAGGTCGCGAAGGACCCTGGTCTGGACGACCGCGTCCGACCGGTCCAGGGTGACCGCGTTTGAGTAGTAAGGGGGCACCCCCTGACGACACGTCCACACCCCCCTGGAGATCGCGCCCGAGACGTCGTGTGTACGCAGCAGCGTCTCGTACCAGGCGAGGCTGTTCGCGACGCATCGCCCCGCTTGCCAGCCCATGGCGCGCTCCTGCATCGCGGCTTCCTCCTTTGCGAGCCTTGCTGCGTCGACCTCATGCTAGGCGAGCCGCCGCGGAGGCGGCTTCTCCGCCGCTGCTCGGACGCGACCGGCATCGCGGTCGCGCGGGACCGCGACGGGGCGTTGGCGCCGGACGCAGAAGGGCGGCCGGCCCGTCGCCGGGCCGGCCGCCCTTCTGGCGAGGCTCACAGGTCGGCGCGCCGCAGCATCGCGATCCCGAAGCCTGCCGCTGCCACCGTGCTCACAGCCCAGGCCACCGGCGTTGCCGCCGAGACCGGATGGCCCGTCGCCACGGCGACTGCCCACGGCGCCATCGTCGACGGGAAGAGGTCCGCGATCCCGGGCACGAACGACGCGAGGATCCCCGGGGCGATCGCGACCGCTACTGCCACCCCCGCGACCGGCGGCTGGCTCGGCAGGACCGTGGCCAGCGCCAGGGTGAGGGCGAAGAAGAACGCGGGGGTGGTCGTCAGGAGCACGGTCGCCACCGTCACGCTCCCCAGGTTCGGCATCCCGTAGGCCGGGACTGCCACGATCACCGACGCAGCCATCGGCAGGACGATCCCGAAGACGCTGAACATCACCATCGCCGCGGTCCACTTGCCGACGAGCAGTGCCGTCCGCGAGATCGGCTTCGAGAGGGTCCAGGCGAGCGTGCCCCGGTCACGCTCGACGACAGGTCGGAAACCGCACGCGCGGCAGTCCGGAACCACACGTCATGTGCGTGCTCTAGGACAATAGTTGCCTAATCGCCACTATTATGGCATGATCGCACCGGCCCATGAATGCTTGGGCAGTCTGCGAGGTGCGACATGACACAGGAACCTACCCGCGGTAGCTTCGCTGAAGGGCAGTCGAAGCAGCATGTGGGGCGCGGCGCCCTCATGGGTGACTACGCCGCCGGACAGGAGGAGACGCCCCGCCTGGGAACCGTGCAGTCGCGCGGAACGTTTGCCACCGGTGAAAGCAAACAGCCGGCCGACCCGTCGGCGCCGCGCGGCGACTTCGCCCGCGGCCAGCGGACGCAGCCGCTCGACTGATCGCCCTCAGCCGGTTGGGCGCCCAGGTTGGATCCTGGCGGCCAGCCGGCCGCCAACCTGCAAGCCGCGCCGTCGAACCGGCGGCGCGGCTCTGTGCGGGGCGGGATCGGGGACGTGGCCGAGGCTCGCACCGTGGGCTATCGTTGCCCTACGGCATCCATGCACAGCCCCAGGGAGGCGACGATGGCCGAAGAGGGCCTGGTCGGGGCGCTCGAGCGACTCATCGCCGGTGGCGTCGGGATCACCACACGAGCGCTCGCGGATTCGCACCCCGAGGTCGAGATCACGCTGCCCCAATGGCGAGCGCTCGTGATCGTCGCCTCCGGGGACGGCGCACGGGTCGGCGAGATCGCGCGGCGCCTCGGCAGACCGCTCCCGACGACGAGCCGCATGGTTCGACGCCTGGAGCGCCGCGGCCTCGTGACGACGGCCCGTGACGAATCCGATCGGCGCGCGACCAAGGTGGTGGCGACCACCCTCGGGTGGCAGGTGTGGCGGGACATCGTTGCCCGCCGCCGGCAGCTCATCGCGGCCGCACTTGTCGGGCTCCCCGGCGCATCTCAGCCAAGCTTCGAAGCGCACGTGGAGGCGGTCGCCGAGGCATTCGCGCACCTCTCTGGACGGGTTCGAGGCGGCACCGGATCGCGTTCGCGGGCAGACTGCAGCCGCCACTGGGAGGCCGGGTCGTCCCGCCGGCGGACCCGGCGCCCAGCGCAGGAGTCGCTGCGCGCTGGCGATGCCGGCCACCGGCGCCGGCTGACGCGGCGGGCCGACCTCGCTATCCGTTGCGCCCGCTCTTGACGCGGATGCCGTCGCGGTACACCAGCAGTCCGCCGAGGTGGTTGCCGAACAGCAGCAGGACCGTTGCCCCGGCGGAGACCAGGATCGCCGCGCCGGGCGCCTCCGACGAGGAGCCGGAGACCCAGCGCAGGGACAGGGACACGACGAAGCCGCCCAGTGCGATGGCCTGGACCACGAGGTGTCGGGTTGCCCGCCTGCGACGGGGGGACCCGGCGATCATCTCGGCCCAGTCGAGGAGCCCGGTTGCCGCAGCCAGGAATCCTCCGACCAGGCCGAGCGCCAGCAGCGCCGTGGCGCCGCTCGCCAGCCCGAGCGCCGGGTCCCAGCGCTGGAGCAGGTCGAGAGCGAGGCTCGTCGGCAGGAGCGCGGCGGGGAAGTGCACGACGAGCGCATGCGACGGAACGTTCAGCGGCTCACCACGGAGCCAGCGCTTCGCCCTGGTTCCAAGCGGGCTCGCGCGCATGGAGGACGCGGCTTCGGGGAGCTGACTGCCGCAGGAGGCACGGGTCAGTACTCGGCGGGGTGTTCCTTCCGGTCCTTCTCGGCGGTCTTGCGGATCGTCTCCAGCACCTCGCTCACGGTCTCCTCGTTGGCCTCCGCGGCCAGCTTGATCCGCTCATACGTGAGATGCACCTCCGGCTCGCCCATGTCGTCGTGAGCCATGCCGCATCCACAGTCCAGGCACATCGAGGTACCGTCCTTCCTTGCTTCTATTGACTGTTACTATTATCAATAGAAGGCAATTCTTGACTGAAGACCCGATCGCTGTCAAGAGGTGGGCGACATCTCGAAGGAGAGTGCAACGCAGCAAGGGGACCCTGGCGGCTCGGGCACGGTGTGCACGCCGGCGAGCCCCAAACCCTGCACGAAGCCATCCAGGAGGCGGCCGTTCATCCGGCACGTCAGCTCTTCGTGATCCGGCGTCAGTGACTGGAACGGGCAGCTGCGCAGGCGGATGGTCAGCCCTTCCGGTCCCGGGTCGAACCCCGCCCGGTCAAGCGCCTCGACTACGGCCATGAGGATGGCAGCCCTGTCCGGGCTGTCTCCGGACTCGCCTCGCGCCAGCAGACCGAGGGCCTCGCCCTGCCGGATCGCCGCTTCGTCCACGGCGGGAATCACGCCGCCTCCCGGCATCGTGCCGTCGGCGGACGCGATGCGTTCCAGTGCGGCGGCGAACACCTCGGCCGCGACGTCGTAGCGCCGCGGCGGCACAGACACCTCGACCGGCGTCGCGGCACGGTAGAGCTTGGCCGGCCTCCCGGCGCCGGGGCCGGTGCGACCCGACAGGCGCCGGTACTCGGTCGACAGAAGGCCGGCCCGGGCCAGGTGCTCGAGATGGAACGCGGCCAGGCCGCGCGTGATCCCGAGCCGCGACGCCGCCTCGTCGCGTCCCACCGGTTCCGGGCTCGACGCGACGAGCCGGAACAGCCGACGCCGCGTCGGATCGACCAACGCCGCCAGGCGGGCAACGCGTTCGTCCAGGCTCGAGCTGGTGGGAAAGAGGCGATCGGTCATCGTGCGATTGTAGCGAGTCCTGTCGCTGGCATTAGAAGGAGAACGCTGCAAGCGGGTCCATCCAACCTGGCCGAAGACCAGGGCGCGCGCCCAGAAACCGCTTGACAGGCCTCGGAGATGGAGTAATCTAATGCGTAGTTACTCATTGTTTATTAGACCACCTCGCCCCACGCGGAGAACCTGATGCGCCTCTTGGCTTCGCGCTTCGCGGCTCTGCCAGCCATGGCCGTGCTCGTCCTCGTCGCGGGCTGCACCAGCGCCGGTGCGTCGAGCTGGACCTATGCGACCTCGTCGCCCACGGAGGCGCCCGCAGCGACCTCGGCCGCAGCGGCCGCCTCGCCCGCAGCCGCCTCATCCCCGGTAGCCTCGGTGGCTCCAGCGAGCCCGGCGATGCCCGGGATGTCCCCGAGCGCCGGGTCGGGGGCGGTCGCGGCGAGCCCGGCGGCTTCTGCCTCCCCGCAGGCGATCGAGGCGCCCGACCCCAACGCTCCCGCCTATTCCGTCGCCGATCCGAAGGCGCCGGCACTCCTTTCAGGCACCGTCCACGACGTCGACTTCCCGATCATCGAGAAGGACATCACCGTCGCGAAGGGGTACGTCGTGCACGCCTGGACGTTCGGCGGGACCGTTCCCGGCCCGACCTTGCGAGTCCACCTCGGCGACACCGTGCGCGTGCACCTCACGAACCAGACGACCATGTCGCATTCGATCGACTTCCACGCCAGCCAGGTCGCCATGGACGACCAGATGGTCGAGATCAAGCCGGGCGCGACCTGGACGTACACGTTCCACGCGAGCTACGCCGGCGTCTGGATGTATCACTGCGGCACGCCGCCGGCCCTCTGGCACATCGCCAACGGCATGTTCGGCATGGTCATCGTCGAACCCCGCGGCGGGCTCCCGCCGGTCGACCACGAGTACGCGTTCATCCAGTCCGAGTGGTACCTGGGTGGCCAGGGCCAGCCGGCGAGCTACGCGAAAGCCAACGCGGCGGCGCCCGCGCCCGACTTCGTGGTCTTCAACGGAGTCGCCAACCAGTACAAGGACAACCCGATCCCGGTCACGGCCGGGAGCCGAGTCCGGATCTTCGTGCTCAACGTGGGGCCGAACGAGATGAGCTCCTTCCACATCGTCGGCACGATCTTCGACTCGGTGACCAAGGAGGGCATCCAGCTGGTCAAGGGCAACGCCGGGGGATGGGGAAGCCAGGCCGTGGACCTGTCGCCGGCCCAGGGTGCCATCATCGGCCTCACCGTCCCCGAGAAGGGCATGTACGCCTTCGTCACCCACGCCTTCAACTTCGTGGGCAGGGGAGCGATCGGCGTCCTGATGGCGAAGTGAGGTACGTCCAGGTGCCATCGAGGATCGAAGGGCGGGCTCGGCGATGAGGTTCCAGCTCACGAGGCGGGCCGACTACGCCATCCGGGCGATGCTCGCCCTCGCCCGGGTCGATGAGGGAGAACGTCTCAGCACTCGCCAGATCGCGGCGGAGCAGGCCATCCCGTCGCGCTTCCTGCCGGCGATCATGGGCGACCTGGGCCGATGCGGCCTCGTCGAGGCCACGATCGGGCGCAATGGCGGATACCGGCTTGGCCGGCCAGCCGGCGACATCTCCCTGCGTGCCGTCATCGAGGCAATCGAAGGCGACGGCCGCAGGGAACGCTGCGTCCTTCGCGACGGCGCGTGCACGTCCGCCGAGCCTTGTTCAGCACACGAGGTCTTCACCGCCGCCCAAGAGGGGATGCTCGCGGCGCTCGACGCGGCAAGCGTCCAGGACATCATTGCGCGGTCCGTCGGACGCCCGTTCTGACGGTCTGTCGATCGACCAGAGCCCTGTCCGCGAGACGGGTTGTCTGATTACAGCAGGCGGATCGCGACGCCGTCGATCATCACCTCGAGGCAGTCCTATCGCTCCCAGGTGCTGTCAGCGCAACCGGCGAAGGAGAACAACCCGGACCGGTGTGCGACGCACCGGAAACCTTCCCGCTTCGGCGCACGTCGGCGGTGCTTCGAGTATAAGGAGACCTCAAGCACCCGGCTAGCCAAACCGCTCACGACAACGTGACCTTTGGCACTGGATCACATCGTCGGAATAGCCATCGGAGTTGCAGTGCCCAAACGTGTGCCAGAGCGGTGAGTCTGGCCGCGGTCCTCGCGTTGCTCATGGCCGGAGCGTCGCTCGCAGACGCGGGTGGTCAGGAGACAGTTACCGTCACCCAACAGTACCGCAACCTCCCGCTCTCTCAGCCTGTGCAGAAACCCGTGCAACGGTGCACCTGGCACGATCGCCGCGACGGCGAACACCGGTTTCGAGCACGAGACCTACTTCACGACCGCCGGCCCCGAGTTCTGGTTCACGAGCACCGCCGAAGGAACGGCGACCCTCACCCCCGATGACTCGACGGGTGTCTCCGCCAGCGGCCATTTCACCGAGTGGTTCGGGGGAGTCCTTCAACAACAGAACGACATTCAGCACAACACGAGTACGTTGACTTGAAGGGCAGCGACGGCTCGCACATCGTTGTGCACGAGACATTCCACTTCAGTACGAATGCTAACGGCGTGATCACCGCCGTCTTTGACAACTTGGACGTTCACTGCGGATAGACCCGGGGGGCGAGAGGGGCAGGCGACCGCGCGTCGCCTGCCCCTCTCTCTTTCCTGACGCGCAACCCTGCTAAGAATCCGAGTCCTGCATTCAGCCCGTACGTGCTGCGCGCCGCCCAGCCGCCGGTGTGACTGCGTGACCGGGATCGGCACGGATGGGGGCGGTGTGTCGGCGCTAGCCCTCTCGCCCGACCACCGACTTGATCACCAGGGGGGACACTGACCCGGCCCCAATCGGTTGGGGACGAGATGTGGCTTGGTGCCGCCGGCGGAGCTCGCCCGACATCGCGACCATCACCACCAACGGATCGGATCTGAGGGTCCTCACATCCGATTCGCAAAGGAGGAGTTTCCGCTGTGGGGCTCCCCCCTCGTCATGACCGGCCGTCCCTGCGTTAAATCGGGAGTCCAAGTCCCCTCACCCTGATGCGGGCGAGCACAGGGTCACCCGGGCCGTTGAGTCCAGGATGGGGAGCGGTGTCCGTTCAATGGATGGCCTGACCCCTTATACCCCCGTCATGCATTTCACTCCCATGAGCCTGCTCCGACACCTCGCTCGTCGGGCACGTCCGGTTCCGCGTCAGGAGGCGAGGATCTTTCTCCCCTCCCGTCAGCCGGCTGATGACTGCGGTGGGAGTGTGGTACCGGCGCCGGCAACTTCGACCGCCCCTATCTACCACCCCTCCGGCGCGTTGACCGCAGGGACGGCGCCGTTGTAGGATTTCCGAGCGAAAAGGTCGGAATTGCGGCGGCGACGTCGTCCGACGCGTCCTTCCGCCCCTTGCGCACCGGCCGAGACATCGGCTCGCAGCACTGCCGGCCTCCCCGAAGCGGCACCACCGGCGCCACGTCACCTGTCCGAAGCGACCCGCACCGCCGCCGGTTTCGCCGGCGCCACGCCACCCGACCGGAAGGCCCGGCGACCCGTCCGGCACCAGAGGATCCCGCCCTGAGCGTTCGAACCTTCCACGCCACCGGCGCCATCTCCTTCAGCACGAAGGGGGAGTACGGCGTCCGGATGCTCGTCCAGCTGGCGCGCCGCTGGGAGGGCGCAGCGACCGTACCCGTGAGCCTCGCCGACGTCGCCGCCGACGAGGACCTGCCCCGCGCCTACCTGGAGCAGCTGGCGATCCCGCTCCGCGAGGCCGGGATCGTGCAGTCGACGCGCGGCGCCCGCGGCGGCTATGCGCTGGGGCGTCCGCCCGCGGACATCACCCTGGCGGAGGCGCTCCGCGCGCTCGAGGGCCCCCTGGCCCCGATGATCTGCGCGAGCGAGGACCCCGCCCACGCCGGCGCCTGCCAGCGCCTGGGTGCCTGCTCCGTCAACGGCCTCTGGGTGCGCGTCCGCGACGCGATCGGCGGGGTCCTGGACGGAACCACGCTCGCCGACCTCATTCCTCCGCCCCACCTCGTCGAGCTCGACCCCGGCCCCCCGAGGCCGTCCCCGTCTGACCGAGTCGTCCGGCCGGCCGGCTCGGCCCCGGCACAACACCACAGGAGCCAGCCCAACCCGTGAGCGACCAGCACCTCGAGATCCGCAACCTCCACGTCGCGCCCATCGCCGACCCCGAGCGACACATCCTCCAGGGGATCGACCTGGTCGTCGGCAAGGGCGAGGTCCACGCGATCATGGGCCCGAACGGCTCCGGCAAGACCACCCTCGCCTACGCGCTCATGGGCCACCCGGCCTACGTCGTCACCCAGGGCGAGGTGATCTGGAAGGACCGCAACATCCTGGCGCTGTCGCCCGACAAGCGGGCGCGCCTGGGGATGTTCCTCGCCTTCCAGTACCCGACGGCGATCCCCGGCCTGAGCGTTGCGAGCTTCCTGCGGACCGCCCTCAATGCCCGTCGCCAGGGGCTGGACAAGGACCCCGACGTCGACCCCAGCGACCCCACCCGTGGCGGCATCTCGATGGGCGACTTCCGGCGCCTGATGCGGGCCAAGATGGCGCTCCTCAAGATGGACGAGGCGTTCGCCGCGCGCTACGTCAACGAGGGCTTCTCGGGCGGCGAGAAGAAGCGCCTGGAGATGCTCCAGATGGCCGTCCTCGAGCCCGAGATGGCGATCCTCGACGAGACCGACTCCGGCCTCGACATCGACGCCCTGCGGATCGTCGCCGAGGGCGTCAACGCCATGCTCAACCCGAACCTCGGCGTCCTCCTCATCACCCACTACCAGCGCCTGCTCAACTACATCAAGCCCGACCGCGTCCACGTCCTGGCCCGCGGCCGGATCATCACGAGCGGCGGCCGCGACCTGGCCCTGGAGCTCGAGGAGCACGGCTACGCGCCGGTCCTCCGCGCTGCCGGCTTCGACGCCGACGAATCCGACGTGGCCTACGCCACCCGCGTCCCCGAGACCGTGGAGGCCGGCTGACGGCCGCGCCAGCAGGAGCGATGGGATGACCGACCTCGCAACGCCCGTCCCGGCGGCCGTGCGGGCGCCCGATGGGGCGTCACCGCTCGACCCGCGCGCGCTCCGGGCCGACTTCCCGATCCTCGGCGCAGCGCCCCCACGGCACGTCGCTGGTCTACCTCGACTCCGCGGCGACGAGCCAGAAGCCGCTCGCGGTCATCGAGGCGCATGGACCGCTACTACCGCGAGTACAACGCCAACGTCCATCGCGGGATCTACGAGATCAGCGAGAAGGCGACCGCGGCCTACGAGGGAGCCCGCGAGCAGGTCGCCCGCTTCATCAACGCCCCGTCCGCCGCACGAGATCGTCTGGACCCGCAACGCGACCGAGGCGGTGAACCTCGTCGCCTACAGCTGGGGCCGCCGCCACCTGGGCCAGGGCGACGCGATCGTGCTCACCGAGATGGAGCACCACGCCAACCTCGTGCCGTGGCAGATCCTGGCCCAGGAGGTGGACGGCGACCTGGAGTTCATCCCGATCACCGACGACGGGATCCTGCGCCTCGACGTCTTCGAGGTCCTCCTGCGCCTCCATCCCGAAGCTGGTGGCGTTCACCCACGTCTCGAACACGCTCGGCACGATCAACCCGGTCCGCGAGATGGTGGAGATGGCCCACGCGGCCGGCGCCCTCGTCCTGGTGGACGGTGCCCAGGCCGTGCCGCACCTGCCGGTCGACGTCCAGGAGATCGGCGCCGACTTCTACGTCTTCTCGGGCCACAAGATGCTGGGCCCGACGGGGTCGCGGCGTGCTGTGGGGCCGGCGCGAGCTGCTCGACGCGATGCCGCCCGTTCATGGCCGGCGGCGACATGATCCGCGAGGTCAAGCTGCGCCGCTGCGAGTTCAACGACGTGCCCTGGAAGTTCGAGGCCGGGACGCCCGACATCAGCGCGGCGATCGGCCTGGGCGTCGCCGCGGACTACCTGCGCGAGCTCGGGCATGGACCGGGTCCGCGCCCACGAGCGCGAGCTCGTGGCCTACGCGCTCGACGTGCTTCCTCGCGAGGTGCCGGGGATCGCCCTGTACGGACCGCCGGCCGACGTGCGGGGTGGGGTCGTGCCCTTCAACCTGCCCGGGATCCACCCCCACGACGTGGCCCAGATCCTCGACCGCCGCGGGGATCTGCATCCGGGCCGGCCACCACTGCACGATGCCACTCCACGAGCGCCTCGACCTCGCGGCAACCGGGCGGGCCAGCTTCTCGGTCTTCACCTCGACGGACGACATCGACGCCCTCGCCGCCGGCCTGCGGGAGGTCCAGCGGGTCTTCGGGGGGTAGGGCGGCGGCGCGGGTGCGGGGGCACTCGTTGCCGCCCACCGCTGATCCTCCGTCAGGACCGCCAGCGCATGGCGGCCGCGTATTCGTTCGAGATCCTGCGCATCTCCCAGTAGAGGGCCGTGACGTCCTCGTCGCTCCACGTGTCGTCGAGGATGCAGACCGGCACGCCGATGACGTCCGGGGCCAGCGCCTCCATCGACAGGCGGAACGACGCGAGCATCGCCTCCGCCGTCGGCTCGTTGTCCATCACGATGTGGACCAGGCCCCACCCCGCGAGGATCTCGCGGAGCGCCGGGAAGTCCCGCTGCGAGTACTTGTAGGCGAGGTGCAGGCCCTTCAGACGCGGGACGTGGTCGAGGTAGAGGCTCCGGGAGGGGTGCGGGCCGCAGTTGTGCAGCAGGCCGCTGCCCCACGGCGCGTAGAGGCGGCTGTTGTACGGCAGCCCGAACTCGCGGAACAGGTCCGGGCCGATCGTCGCGCAGACGTCGTCGCTCACGAAGCCCTTGTATCGCTCGGGCGCCCAGATCGTGTCGAAGTCGATCGAGGTCATTCGCTCGATGCCGCCGGCAGCCTCGGCGACCGCTCGGTAGATGTCGAGCTGGACGTCCGTCACCAGGCCGAGGAGATGGTGCATCGCCTCCGGCTGGTCGTAGAAGGCCGTGTACAGGAGGTTCGTCTCGACGAGGTCCTTGCAGGAGTTGAGGGGCCCGCCGGCGTCGATCCCGGTGAGGTGGACATCCCTCGGCAGTGCGGCCGCATGCCGGCGCAGGCGGCGAAGGTTCTCCGGCATCAATCCGTCGGCCAGCCCCGGGCGCGCGAGGCGGTAGACGTCCTCGATTTCGTGGACCAGGGGCGAGGCGACCCCCGGGGGTTGGGCCGGATCGTCGGTCCAGTGGACCTCCGCCCCGAACATCGTCGCGATCGTCATGTAGCCGCACCAGATGCGGGCCCATGGGATGTAGTCGTCGGGGATCACCCGGAGGCTGCGCTCGATCGTCCTGACGTTAACCTCGAGCTGGATATCGCCGTCCTCCGTCGCCTCGCGGTCGGTGTAGCCGAAGCTCCAGGCGGTCTTGAAGATGACCGGGATGTGGTCGACCCGCCGGTAGTCCCAGAGGTCCCTACGCAGCTGCTTCTGGCGCTCGACTTCCCGGTGGTCGATCGACAGCGCGGGGAGGCCGGTTCCCGGCGATCCGGTCACGCCAGGTTCCCCCGAACCCGCGGGCCAGTCATCCCGCAGGCCCGGGCGTAGGCATCCACGACCGTGGCGATGCCCGCCCGGATGAGCGCGCGCGGATCGTTCGGCAGGGCTCCCGCGCGGACCGCCGCGTACTGGATGGGCAGGTACTGGCTCAGGAGCGCCAGCGGGATGGGCTGGGCCGAGAGGTTGGCGAGCAGGCGTTCGACGGACGCTCGAATCTCGGGCTGCGGCCAGTAGTAGCGGGAGCGGTCGCTGAAGCTGAAGTCGCGGGCGAAGCGAAGCTCCAACTCGTCGCCGTGGAAGTAGGGCCGCCAGTGCTCGGGGTGCTCGATCATCACGCGCTGCAGTGTGTCGCGGAGGCCCGAGCCGACGACGGCTCCACGGGGGACCAGCCACTCGCGTTCGATCGCCTCGAGCGCGAAGAGCGTCTCCCGGAGGGCGAATGTGAGGCCGGGGCCGACCTTGAGGATCGCGAAGTGGTCACGGACCATGCGGCCCAGCGCCTCTTCCGCCTGGTAGTCCGTGGAATGTGCCTCGTAGACGAGCGGCGGCCGGTCCGGCGCCCGGGAGGCCAGCGAGGCAGCCGCACCTGCGTCGTACTCGAAGATCAGCGTATCGCCGAACTCGACGCCGGGCTGCGTGACGAGCGCGAGGACACGCTCGAGTGCGCTGCCGACGTCATGCCTCGTGAACGCACGCCGCGTCTCGTCCAGCGTGCGCTCGACGGCGTCAACGCTCGTCACCGCGGGGGCGGCCGAATCCGCGAGCTCGCCGCCCGGGATGGGGACCTCGCTGCCCACGACGTAGACCGGGCGGGGGGCGTCGGCCGGGCAGGAGCCCCGCCGTCTCCTCTGCCACGGCGCACAGGTCGGCGGCGCGCTCGGCCACCGTCGCCTCGTCCAGCGGCCGGTCCGCCGGATCGTCGGCGAGTCGCATGCTGGCGTCGAGGTGGATCTTGGTGAACCCGGCCAGGACGTAGTCGCGCACGAGGTCGCGCGCCCGCGCCATCGCGGCGTCGCTCCCCTCGGATCGCCACGTGTGCGGCCCGAGGTGATCGCCGCCCAGCACGAACCGGGTCGCCGGCAGGCCGACCTCGTCAGCGATGGAACGCACGAACGAGCGGAAGTCCCGCGGCGTCATGCCGGTATAACCGCCGAACTGGTTGACCTGGTTGGTCGTCGCCTCGACCAGGACGAGGACGCCATCGCTCCGGGCCTGGGTCATGGCGGCCTCGAGGACCGACCGGTCCGCGGAGCAGACCGAGTAGATGCCGGCCGCTTCGCCGGCCCGGTTCGCACGGGCGAGCTCCAGCAGCTGCGACGTCGCGTCGCCGACGTCGGTCTGGTCGGACCACCACGTCATCGGCGCCAGCCTCCGGGCACGGTCATCGGTGCCAGCCTTGCAGTGCTGCCCGGGCTTCGTCGAGCGTCGGCTGCCCGTCGATCCCACCCAGCCGCCGGGTCGAGAGCGCTCCGGCTGTCGCGCCCCAGCGGAGGCACTCGTCGAGGTCGGCGCCGTCGAGCCAGGCACGCAGGAAGCCGGCGTTGAAGGAATTGCCGGCGCCGGTGGTGTCGAGCGGGTCGACAGGCATCGCCGGGACCCGGACCAATGGCCCCTCGGCCGTGCACGCGATTGCACCCGCGGCGCCGAGCTTGACCGCGACGATCGGGCCGCCATCGGTGCGCCCGCGGGCACCCATCCCCGCCAGGGAGCGCGCCGCCTCCTCCACGTCGTCGAGCCGGGCGATCCGGCGCGCCTCCGCGGCGTTCGGGAAGAAGACATCGGAGGCGCCGAGCATCTCCTCCACTCCGCCGTCCCACTCCTCGGTCGGATCCCAGTTCGTGTCGAACGAGGTCGTGATCCCCTGTGCCCGGGCGGCTGCGAAGAATCCCGGCAGCCGATCGCGGCTCGTCTCCTGGAGGTAGAAGCAGCCCGAATGGACGTGGCGCGCCCGCCCGAGCAGAGACCGCGGGACGGCGTCGACGTCCATCGCCCCGATCGTCCCCATCTCGGTGAGGATCGCCCGGTCGCGGCCGCTCGTGAGGATGACCGTAGCGCCGGTCGAGCGGGCCGGGTCGACAACACAGGCCGAGACATCGATGCGGCGCTCGCGCATCGCTTCGAGCATGAACCGCCCGAAGGCGTCGTCCCCGACGACGCCGAAGAACGCCACCGCGAGGTCGAGCCGCGCGGCTCCGCAGGCGAAGATCGCCGAGGAGCTCCCGACCGTCATGTGGATCGACCCGATGATCCGTTCGACCTCGTCGAAGACCGGGACCGGGTCCGGGTCGAAGACCACGATGTCCGGGTTGATCTCGCCGATGGCGAGAATGTCGATGTGGCGGTCCGGGCGGGGCACGCTCAGTGCCCGCAGACCGTGATGCCGCGTCGCGCGTCGAGGACGTCGTGGGGCATGGGGCTGGCTCCGGCGGTTGCGGCGGTGGCGCGAGGGTCGCTGGGTTAAGTCGTGGGGCTGGATCGCGTCGCGTGCACCAACTCTAGCGCGCCGCATCGGCTCGGACAAGAGCGGTTCGCGCAGAACACCCGGCTTCGTGGTGCGCGTTGTCGGCAGGATGTTGACAAACTGCGCATCCGATGGTCACGATGTGCGCATGGGCGATCATGATCGCGACGAGCGAGTCATCGGGCTCGTGCGCGGCCGCGGAACGGCAACGGTGGAGGAGCTGAGCCGCGAGCTCGGCCTCGGACCCTCCACGATCCGGCGTGACCTGCAGCGCCTTGCGGGCGAAGGCCGTCTCGTGCGGACGTACGGCGGGGCGACGCTCGCCGATCGACCGCCCGCCCCGGGCGCCAACGGGCCGACCCGCGCGAGTGCCGAGAAGCAGCGCGTCGCAGCCGCGGCCGCGCGCCTCGTGCAGGACGGTCAGACGATCGCCGTGACCAGCGGCACGACCGCTGTCGAGTTCGCTCGCCGGCTGGTCGATCGGGCCGATCTCACCGTCATCACCAACTCGCTTGACGTTGCCCAGGTGCTGCTCGATTGCGAGGGGATCCAGCTGGCGGTGCTCGGCGGAGTCGTCCGACCCAGGATGCACAGCCTCCTGGGGCACCTGACCGAGCAGGCGTGCCGGGAGATGCGCGCGGACACCCTGTTCATGGGGATCGGCGCCATCAGCCTCGAGCGCGGCCTCATGAACGACTACATGCCCGAGATCCTCACGGACCGGGCGCTCCGGTCGATGGCGACGTCGGTCGTGCTCATCGCCGATTCCGGCAAGTTCGATCTCGTCGCCCCCGCCCTCGTCTTCGCCCTCGACGAGGTCGACGTGATCGTCACCGACAGCGGCGTCCGGCCCGAGGTCGTCGAGGACCTCACCGCGCGCGGCATCCGGGTCATCGTCGCCTGAGCGCGACAGGAGGAACCGTGTCGATCGAAGGGATCATCCCAGGCGAGATCCGCGCCGGTCCCGCCGCGATCCGGGCGACTGTCGACGCGGCCGGCGCGAGCGTCCGTTCCGTTGCCGCCGATCTCCGGGCACGGGATGTCCGGCGCGTCTGGGTGATCGGCAACGGGACCTCGTACCACTCGAGCCTCCACGCCACGGGCCTGGCCCGCCGCCTCGCGGGGCCTGACGACCCGATCGCGATCCCGGCCACGGCGGGCGACTTCCGGACCTTCCGGCCGACGCTCGACCGCCACGACGCGATCGTCGGCGTCTCCGCCTCCGGCGAGTTCCGGGACGTCCTCGGCGTCTTCGAGGAGGTGCGTGGCCAGGTTCCGACCGTGGGGATCGTCCACGTCCCGGGCTCGAGCCTCACCCGCGTCGCCGACCACGTGATCTTCTCGGCCGGCGGCCCGAGCGGCGTGCCCGTGATGACGAAGACCTTCTCGGCCACCCTCTCGGCAACGATCCTCATGCTCGCGGCCGTTCTGGGCGACGAAGCCCTGGCCGAGGTCTCGGCCGGCCTCCGCCTCGCGGCCGACCATGCCGAGCGGGCGATCGCCGACGCCTGGCCGGTCGTCGAGGAGCTCGCGGCAGAGATCGCCCCCGCCGAGCACCTCTTCGTGGTGGGCGGCGGCCTCGCCTTCCCGGCCGCGCTCGAGGCGGCCCTCAAGCTCAAGGAGATGGCCCTCGTCCACGCCGAGGCGTCAGAGACCTGGGAGATGGCGTCCGGGCCGGCGACGATCGTCGGACCCGGCTCGGTGGTGGTCTCGCTCGCGCCCGACGGCCCCGCGCGTGCTGCGACCGACGACGTGGTTCACCACTGCCGGGAGTGGGGAGCCCGGGTCATCGAGGTCGCCCCGAGCCGCGCGGTCGCCGACTCCCGGTGGCTGGCGGTCCCTGCCGGCGCCGACGAGCGCTACGCCCCGCTCACCGTCGTACCGCCGGTCGCGCTCCTCGCATACGTGCTCGCGGGCCTGCGCGGCGCGACACCGGACCGGCCGGGCTGGACCGAGCGTTACCACAGCCAGGGCCTCACCCATATCGTGGGCGTCTGAGGCGTGGTCGGGAGCAGGCGGCGAGGCGGCGGCTCGTGACCCTGGTCGAGCCCGTGAACGGCGAATCCGGTCCCGGAGAGTCCGCGCGCCGCGAGCCGACACGCGAGGGGCCGGTGCCCGGGGGCGGCATGGCCGAGGGCAGGTTCGAGGGCGGCAGCCCGAGGGCGGGCCCGACGGCACGCACCGCCGGCGCGTCGCAGCCTCTCTCGCCCACCGGCAGGCCGACCGGGTCCCGCTGACGATGGGGGGCCCGTCCTGCTCGCTGCACCGGGATGCCCACCGCAAGCTGCTCGGCGCGCTCGGGATCAGCCCGGAGCGCGACGCCCCGGTCACCGACCGCATCCTGCAGATCGTCGAGCCTGATCCGCAGCTCCTGCGCCGCTTCGACGTCGACCTGCTCTGGCTCCTGCCCCACGAGCCCGACGTGGAGTGGAGCGCGGACGGCAGGTCGTACACGGACGGCTTCGGGCGCGGCTTCGTCGAGGGAGGAGGCTTCTTCAACCAGGTCACCCATCCCCTGCGCGAGGGAACCGGCGAGGAGCTGGCGGCCTACCGCTTCCCGCAGCTTGCCCCGGCCCAGGTCGCAGGGTTGCGCGAGAAGGCCCGGCAGCTCCGCGCGGACGGCTATGGGCTGGGGGTGGACGGGCCGTGGGGCATCTACGAGACCGCCAGCAGCCTGCGGGGCACCGAGGACTACCTGATGGACCTCGCGCTCGACCCTGGCTACGCCCGGGCGCTCGCCGAGCGCGTGCTGGAGGAGCACCACCTCCCGTTCTACACCTCGGCTCCTCGAGGAGGCGGGGCCCGCACGTCCAGCTGGTGGGCATCAGCGACGACCTCGGAAGCCAGCAGGGCCTGATCTTCTCGCCGGAGACGTTCCGCTCGATCTTCAAGCCTCTCCTGCGACGCCTCGTCGACCATATCCGCAAGCCTGGCCGACGTCCGCGTCTACATGCACTCGGACGGCTCGATCTTCGACCTGATCCCGGACCTGATCGACGCCGGCGTCGAGGGCCTGAACCCGGTGCAGTACACGGCCAGGGGGATGGAGCTGGACCGCCTCAAGCGCCAGTTCGGTCACGACCTGGGATTCTTCGGCGGGACGCTGGACAACGAGCTCCTCAGCTTCGGCACGCCTGACGCCATCCGACGCGAGGTCCGGGACAACGTCGCCACCCTGGCCCCGGGTGGCGGGTTCCTCTTCGCTTCGATCCACAACATCGCCCCGGAGGTGCCACCCGAGAACATCGTCGCCTTGTTCGAGGCCGCCCTTGAGTTCGGGACATATGAGTAGCGTGCCGGTGCACGACAGGACCCCGCGAGGGGTGATCACAGGAGGACAGGGAACGCTGATGCGAAGGACTCTCATGCGACTCGGTGGCCTGGCGGTCGCCTCGTCACTCATCCTCGCCGCCTGCAGCAGCGGCTCGTCCGCGGCTCCGTCCGCGGCTCCCTCGACCGCGGCCAGCGCGGCCGCGCCGAGTGCTTCCGCGCCGGCCAGCCAGGCCGCCGCGGAGCCGGTGAAGCTGACCTTCTGGTACTGGGCCGAATCCGACGCCCCCGGCGCCGACAAGTGGATGGCCGACACGGTGGCCGCCTACAAGGCGGTCGCACCCAACGTCACGATCGACGTCGTCTCGCAGTCGACGGACACGCTGATCAGCGCGTTCACGACCGCGGCCGCCTCCAAGAGCGGCCCCGACATCGCCTCCCAGTGGGCGACGGGTCCCGTCCTGAGCTTCGTGTGGTCCGACTCGGTCGCCCCGATCAGCGACCTCGTCACGACCGACGAGATGAAGCACTGGCTCAACACGGCCGAGAACCTCTACGCCGGCAAGACATGGGCCATGCCGATGTACCTGCTCGGGATCGGCCTGGCGTACAACAAGGACCTCTTCGCCAAGGCCGGCGTCACGCCGCCCACCGGCGACCGCTGGACGTGGGACGAGTTCGTGGCCGCGTCCGACAAGCTCAAGACGGCCGGGATCACCCCGTTCGTCATGGGCGACAAGAACGGCTACCTCGGAGCCTGGTGGTGGGCCAACGTCGGCGGCCAGCAGATGAACTCCGTCCAGGAGCTCGCCAAGGCCGTCGTCGGCGACGTCCCGTTCACCGATCCCAAGTACACCGGCTGGTACTCGATCCTGGACCACGTACATCAAGGCCGGCTACGTCAACAACGACGTCATGTCGCTCGACGTGGACCAGGGCGTGCGCCTCTTCCAGCAGGGCAAGGGCGCCATGACGTTCACCACGGACGGCATGCTCGCCACCGCGATCAAGGACCTCGGCGGCGACAAGGTGGGCGTGATGCGCCCGCCGAAGTGGGGCACCGGGACGCTGGCCGACGCCGGCAACGCCACCCAGTCCATCTCGCACTTCGTGACCAGCTGGTCCCAGCACCCCAAGGAGGCCGCCGCCTTCCTGCAGTTCATGCACACCCCCGACCGCCTCACCGCCTGGTACAAGGCGACTGGCGTGATCCCGGCCGACGACCGGTTCGACTCGTCGCTGGTGACGGTTCCCCAGCTCCAGGCGATGTCCAAGTTCGAGACGACCGGACCCCAGGTCTGGCTCGAGAACTGGATCCCGCCGCAGATCGACAGCGACGGCGACATTCCCGCGGGCCAGATGATCATGTCGGGCTCCGGGACGCCGACTGACGCCGCCAACCTGTGGGAGCGAACCGCCCAGACGTGGCGCACTGCGCATCCCGACGAGCTGGCCAACTGGCAGAAGCTCGCCAAGTAGGAGGATGGGTGCGGGGACGGCCGCCCGGCCGTCCCCGGCCCGACCCATGAGCGCGATGACCACGGCCATCCGGCGCCGGCGCCGCCTCGACGTGACGCCGTATCTCCTCGTGGCGCCGGCCGTCGCGCTCATCCTCCTGATCTACGTCTACCCCATCGTCCGCGTCGTCATCGACAGCTTCATCAGCCCGACGGCAACGCGCGGGACCACGGTCGGCCTGACCAACTACAAGTTCGTCGTCGACGACCCGGTCTTCTGGAAGTCGGCCGGGAACAACGTCTTCCTGCTGCTGGGCGTGCCGATCATGACGATCTTCGCGCTCGTGGTCGCAGTGATCCTCTTCGACCAGATCCGTGGCTGGCGGATCTACCGGACGCTCGTCTTCACGCCCTACATCCTGGCCGTGCCCGTCATCGGCGTGACGTTCGTCTACCTCTACAGCTACAACGGCATCGTCAACGAGATGCTCCGAGCCGTCGGCGCCGGCGGGCTCGCCAGGGACTGGCTGGGCAACCCGTCCCTCGTGATGCCCTCGATCCTGTCGGTCATCGTCTACCGCGAGCTCGGCTTCGGGGTCATGCTCTTCCTGGCCCGGATGGCCTCGATCCGCGAGGAGCTCTACGAGGCGGCCATGATCGACGGGGCGGGCTGGTGGGCGCGCCTGCGCTACATCACGGTCCCCCAGCTCCGGACCGTCATCACCTTCTTCGTGGTCATCGAGCTGATCACGATGCTGAGCTGGGTCTTCGCCTACGTCTACTCGATGACGGGCGGCGGGCCGGCCTTCGCCTCGTCCGTGCTCGAGCTGTACATCTGGAAGTACGCCTTCGCCTTCCGGGCGATCGGGATCGCCTCGGCGGTCGCGGTCCTGCTGCTGGCCGCCACGAGCGTGTTCATCGTGATCCAGCTGCTGGTCCGGGGCGAGGAAGCGGACACGGGCGAGGAATGAGCGCCGCCATCGTGGACGCCCGGGCGGGGCGCGACCGGCGCGGTCCGGCGCGGCGATTCCTGTCGCCCTCCGCCGTCTTCAAGCAGGTGCTGATGCTGGCGATCGCAGTCGCCGCCATCTATCCCGTCTACTACATGATCGAGACGAGCCTGAAGACGCGGCAGGCCTGGACGGCGGACCAGTTCGGGCTGCCGATCCCGCCCACCCTCGACAACTACGCCACGCTCCTCCAGGACGGCCGGATCCCCGTCTGGTTCATGAACAGCGTCCTGGTGACGTCCGCCTCGGTGGCGGCGGCAACCGTCGTCGCGACCCTGGCCGCGTTCGCAATCGCGCGCCTGCAGTTCCGCGGCCGGACCTTCCTGCTGCGCCTCCTGATCGCCCTGATGGTGGTCCCCCCGGCGGTCCTGATCCTGCCGCTCTTCCTCGGGATGCAGCCGCTGGGCCTGGTGAACACCTACCAGGGCGTGATCCTGATCTACACGGGCATGCTCATCCCGTTCTCGGTGTACATGCTCTCGAGCTTCTTCAAGACGCTCCCGGCCGAGCTCTTCGAGGCCGCCCGGATCGACGGCGCCTCCACGCCGCGGATCATGCGAAGCATCGTCATCCCGCTCTCCGGACCGGGCTTCATCACCCTCATTGTGGTGAACGCGATGTGGGTCTGGAACGAGCTGCTGATCGCCCTCGTCTTCCTCCAGGACGACGACAAGCGGACCCTCATGGCCGGCCTGACCACGCTGCGCGGGCGTTTCGCGGTCAACGAGCCGCTGGTGATGGCCGGCATGTTCCTGGGCGCGCTGCCGATCCTGCTCCTCTTCCTGTTCGGGCAGCGCTTCTTCGTCCGGGGCCTGGTCGCCGGCGCGGTGAAGTAGGGACCAGGGAGCCCGCGCTCGACGAGCGAGGAGGAGACGGCCCCAGGGGTGCTGCTTACACGTGAAGTCGTACGCCCGCTCGTTCCCGGCCTTCTCACAAGAGACGTTACGTGACTCCCTCGACGTCCTCGCGTGACACCGGACGATGGGCGCGCTATCCTTGCCACGCCATACGCCTCCCTTTAAGTCCGGACCAGAGAGTCCGGGAAGGAGCGGAACGATGCAGCAGACAATCTTCCTCGACCGCCAGCCCCGCACGGCAGGCGGTCCTTTTGTTACCCCGGCGCGACGCGACGCGATGGCCACGGCGGAGGCGCTCCTCGTGCTCGCCGACGGCAGCGTCTGGCACGGATCGACCGTCCCAACCACGGCGGCTGTGGAGGGTGAGATCCGGATCGTCGGGGACGTTGTGCTCGTCGGCGCGGCGGGGCGCCTGGACGTCCGAGCCCCGGCGTCACTCCGGGCTCACCTGGCGGGCCTCCGTCCGAACGCCCTAAGTTCCCGCATCCGCGGCTGCCTGACGGCGTCGGGAGCAACGACCCCCATCCACGCGAAGGTCGCTCTCGCCGTGGCGCGAGGGGAGATCGGGCGACCCTAGGCCCCGTCAGCCCTTGACGATCCGCGTTCCATCCGTGCCGCGCAGCGCGGCAGCCAGCGTCTCGGGCGCGGTGACGATCGCCTGCTCCCCGCCGTCCTCGATGAACCGGATGGCGGCTCTGACTTTCGGGCCCATCGATCCGGCGGGGAACTGGCCGTCGGCAAGGTGACGGCGCGCATCGTCGACCGTGATCTCGTCCAGGTCGCGCCGTTGGGCCGTCCCGTAGTCGAGCGCGATCCGGCTCACGCCTGTCAGGAGCAGGAGCGTGTCCGCGCCGACGAGCGCCGCGAGACGCTCTGCGGCCAGGTCCTTGTCGATGACCGCCTCGACGCCGCGCAACGAGCCGTCCGGCTCGCGCACGACGGGAACTCCGCCACCTCCGGCGGCGATGACGATCGAGCCAGCGCCGATCAAGGCTCGGATCGCTGACGCCTCGATCACCTCGACGGGCTGGGGCGACGGGACCACCCGCCGCCAGCCGCGGTCCGCGTCGCGCACGACCGTCCAAGCCTTCTCGGCCGCCAGCCGCTCCGCGACCTCCTGGTCGTAGAAGGGGCCGATCGGCTTCGTCGGGTGCTGGAAGGCCGTGTCGGCAGGGTCGACCAGCACCTGGGTGACGACGCTGGCGATCGGGATGTCGGCGCCTGCCCATCCTGGCTCCGCGCCGACCCGGCGGCGCTCGGCAATGAGGTTCCCCATCGTCTGCTGGATCAGGTAGCCGATCTGTCCCTGGGTCATCGCCCCCAGGACGTCGAAGGGCTGATCGGGCACGCCAAGCGCCTGGCCGGCCTCGACCTGGAGCGCGAGCGACCCGACCTGCGGGCCATTGCCGTGGATGACGACGACACGGTGGCCCGCCTCGATCAGGGGCAGGACCTCCTCGCACATGACCCGCACGTTCGCGAGCTGCTCGGCGTAGGTGCCGCGCTCGGTGGCACGCGTGACGGCGTTCCCGCCGAAGGCCGCGACGATCGTGCGCTTCGACGCTGGACTGGTCGATCCGGACACCGGGAACTCCACAGGGGAGCGGCGCGCGCCGCGGTCACAGGATGCGGTGGGCGGCTGACCGCTCGGGTCGGCCAACTCTAGCAGACCGTCAGGGCCGGAATCCGGGCGCCGACTGGCGGGGCAGGCCCCGCCAACGCCCGCCGCGGTTCCGACTCCGCAGACCACGGTATTCGCCACCGCAACCATCGAGGCGCCGCCGTCGCAGCTCCCGTCCGAGCCAGCCCTGGCGCTCTTCAGGCGATCAGCTCGCGGTAGATCGCGAGGTGCCGCTCGGCCGACGACCCCCAGTCGAAACGGCGCGCCGTCGCCAGGCCGCCCGCCCGCAGTGTGGCGGCGAGCGTCTCGTCCGTGGCGGCCCGTACGAGGGCCCGGGCGAGCGCGGACGGGTCGTCCGGCGCGACCAGAAGAGCGTCCCGCTCGTCGACCAGGTACTCGCGCAGGACGTCGATGTCGCTGGCCACGACGGGCGTCCCCGACGCCTGCGCCTCGAGGACCACGAGCCCCCACCCCTCCCGGATGGACGGGAAGGCGAGCACGTCGGCGGCCTGGTACAAGGCCGCCAGGGTCCGGTCCTCCACGGGACCGGTCCGCCGGACCTCATCGGGGTCGAGCTGGCCGTCAGCGAGGTAGCGACCGAGCCGATCGTCGAAGGCCCCGCGGTAGGCGGCATGGTCGAAGAGGGATGCCCCGCCGACGATGAGCAGGAGCGGCCGCCGGCCGGTGGTCTCGGCGAGCTCCGTTCGCGCCTCGACGAAGGCGTCCAGGAGCACGAGCGTGTTCTTGCGCGGCTCGACGCCCCCGACGGCCATCACGGCGACCGTGCCCGCCAGCCCCAGGTCGGCCCGGGCAGCGTCGCGCGCCCCGGCTGAGACCGGCGGCCGGAAGCGCCCGAGGTCGACGCCGTTGTGGACGACCCGTGCGTGGACGCCGTATTCCGCGGCAAGCCGGTCGCGCCAGGTCCGGCTGACTACGAGCACATGGTCCGGCCGGAGGATCGAGTCGTGCTGGCAGCTGACCAGGCCCGGACTCGTGAAGTCGTCGACATGGTGGACGGTGCGCACGAAGAACGGGATGCGCCCGGCCGTGCGCAGCCGCAGGAGCGCGTTGGCGCTCACGCAGTCCTCGGCGTGAAAGATGTCGTAGCGTTCCCCGCGCGCCAGCTCGCGGTCGAGGAACTCCACGTAGGCGTCGATGTACCGGCCGATCTTCTCGTCGATGGTCTCGCCGGGACGATCCTCGACCGGGATGAACGACGCCGGGACGGCGGTCGGGCGGAAGAACCCCGAGCGGCCGGGTTTGTCGATCGCGAAGAGCCGCACCCGCTGGCCGTGCGCGCTGAGAGCCTCCGCGAGCTCCAGCGCGTGGACCACGCCGCCCCGCGGCCGGGTCGAGTACGTCAGGAGCGCGATGCTCAGCGGGCCGTCAGCCACGGCCGCCGACGATGAGCCCCGCCAGCCGCGCGGCCTGCGCGTTGGTCGGCGCCACGAGCACGCCCGCCGAGCGGAGGGTCGCCTCCTGGCGCCCGAGGTCCTGGGGGTCCAGATCCGTGCCGCATACGTGGGCCACGACGGGGACGTAGCGGCCGTCGGCCGCGGCGGCCGCCCGGGCCTGGAGGATGGTTGGCAGGAGCGCGCCGGCAGGGTCGTCGTGCGATCCGAAGCCGATGACGACGTCGAGGAGGATAACCGCCGTCTCGGGGTCCGCCGCTTCGGCCAGCAGCCGCTCCTGGCGCACGCGGGGGTCGATCATGGGATGTGGACGGCCCCGCGTGAACTCCTCCTCGCCGAGATCGACCAAGGTGTGGCCCTCGCTCCGCCAGGCGTCGGCGAGGAGCAGATTGGGATCTCCGCCGGCGTTGGAGAGAACGGGACCTAGGATGGGACTCAGCGGCCATTCGGGGGTCTCTGGCCACTCCCGCAGGATCAAGAGCGACTCGTCGCACAGGCTCCCGCCCGAGTACAGGCCGCGGATGAAGCGCGCGCCTGGGGCGAGTCGCGCAGCCTCCGCCGCCGCGGCCGCCTCCAGCTCCCCGGGCGGTGGGGCGAACGGGTCGGTTGTCCGGCCGTCCAGGGCCTGGAGCGCCCGCAGCGCGGCCTCCTCCAGGGTTGCCGCGAACGAGAGGTTGTCGCCCTGCACGGTGGTCGGCTCGCCGCCGAGGAAGCCGACGACGACCGGCTTGCCCGTCGCGCGGGCGAGTCCGAGCACCTCGTCGGCGACCGCGCGCTGCGGCGGCTTGGAGACGAGCACGATGACCTTCGTCTCGGGATCTTCGGCGAGCAGCTCCAGGCCGAGGCGTGTCATCAGGCCGCCCACCGCCACCGTCAGATCGCGTCCGCCGGTCCCGATCGCCTGGCTGATCCCACTCCCGCCGCGATGGATCAGCACGGTCGTCTCCTGCAGCCCCGTGCCCGACCCTGCAACGACGCCGATCGGGCCGCGCCGCACCCGGTTGGCAAACGCCAGGGCCACGCCGTCGAGGATCGCCGTGCCGGCGCCCGGCCCCATCAGGAGCCGCCGTCGGCCGAAGGCGGCTTGCTTGAGGTCGCGCTCGTCCTCGACGGAGACGTTGTCGCTGAAGAGCAGGACGTGGAGGCCCGCCTCGAGTGCATGGGCGGCCTCGAGGGTCGCGAACTCGCCTGCGACCGAGATGACCGCCACCTCGGCGCCGCCCAGCTGCGTCACGGCCGACGCGATCGATCGCCCCAGCGGCCGCCCTGCGGCAGCCGTCCCGGCCGGCCGCGCCACCTGGGCAAGGAAGCCCTCGGCGCGCTCGAGGGCGGTCTCCGCCGTGGCGTCGTCGGCGGCGTCCACCGCGATCATGAGGTCCTCGGCCCGCGCTTCGGCGATCGGACCGATCAGCATCCCGGATTCGGCGAGGGTCCGGCGATTCGCGTCGGTTCCCATTGCCACGGTTGCCCGCATCACGCCCGGCAGCCGGCCAAGATCCTCGGACAGGCGCATCAGGCGAACTGAATCCTGATAGACGCCAGGCTTGATGTTCGTCCTGATGCTCACGTCGCGGCTCTCCCATTCCTGGCCCGCGTTGCACGGTCGGCCTTGGCTTCCTTGACGATGTCGTGGAGTTCGGCCGGCCCGGCTCCCTGCTCGGCCCGCCGTGCGACCTCGGTCACGGCCGCGTCCCCGGTGCCCTTTGCATAGCGGCGGGCCACGTCGCGGGTGAGGTCGCCCCCGTCGACCACGCGCAGCTCGCCCGCCTGCCGCGGCGCCGCGTGGCCGCCAACGATCGCGACCGAGCCGTAGTGGCGCCGGACGTCCCGGCTGCCGCATGCGGTGCAGGCGACGTCGCCCGGTCCCGCCTCCATGCCCGCCCGGATCTCGATGCGCTCGCCGCAGGCGGAGCAGTCGTACTCGTAGATGGGCATGCTCAGGCCCCCGGGTCGTAGCGGCGCCGGGCGGCCGCGAAGGCTCGCTCCAGCGCGGCGCGGTTCTTCAAGGCCCGCGGCGAGCGCAGCGGCGGGGCACCGCGGATCCGGCTGCCGGTCACGGGATCGACCTGAAGGACTTCGAACCAGAAGGTCTCGCCCCGCCCCCACTCCCTGGCGGAGTAGCCGTACAGCGCCACCCCAAGCCGGGTGTGCAGGTCGACCCTTCGATACGTCCGCTGGCCGGCGAAGCCCACCTCGCCATCGACGTCGACGAGCCAGGAATCACCGGCGGCCCGCGCCACCTCGAGTCGCGCCGCGGTCGTCCGGGCGGCGACCTCAGAGCGCAGCTCGGCGAGGCGCAGGTTGAAGGCCGCATCGCTGGCCGAGGTGAGGTCCAGCCAGCCTGCGTCGGGGACGTCGAGCTCGGCCACCCGCTGCTCGACCCATTCCGGACCGCGTGCGGCGTACGCCGCCTCGAGGTCCGCCTCGGAGGTCACGTCGCCCAGGCCCGCCGCGAGGCCGCGAACCAGCGCCATCGACGACTGGTAGAGGTCGGGATCCGAGATCGTGGTGGCGAAGAAGGCCGCCTCGGCCTCGCGCCATCGGCGCTCCAGCAGCCGGTCGACGGGTCGAGCAGTCGCCTCTACGATGCCCACGTCTCACCGATGGCCGCGAGGGCGGCGCGGAAGACCTCGAGCGGCGCGCGGGCGATCCCAGCCCCGATCTGACCGATGTCCGGGTCGAGCTCGTGGACTGCGCCGGTGTCGATGAACGGGACGATCCCGGTCTCGACGACCCTGCGGACGTCGATCCCGGCCGGCGTGCCCGCGAAGTCGAGGAGTGGCACGCTGAAGGCGGGATGGGCCGCCACCACGATCTCGCGCAGGTCATCGGTCGCCGCGACCGTGTCGCGGGCGTCGCCGCCCACGAACCCGGCTACCGTCGGCGCGGCGGCGATGGCCATGCCGCCGAGGCCGACCACCTCCAGGATCGCGCTGTCGCCGATATCGCCGGCGGCATCTGCGACAGCGAAGCCGCTGCGGTATAGCGCCTTGTCCAACGGCGGTGTCGGAGCCGTCAGCCACCTGTCACCCAGCCCGCCCACCCGCAGCCCGAAATCGAGCCCGTTCCGGCTCATGCCGGTCACGATGCTGCTCCACGGCACGCCATGGCCCGCGTCGGCGACGACCCTGCAGGTGCCCATCACGACCGTCAGCCCGAACAGGGAGTTTGCCTCGAGGAAGCGGAGCGCCCGGGCGGTGGCCGCGCCCGAAACGCCCGCCTCGAGCATGGGCGCCGCAAGCGCGCGGAGCAGAAGGGGCGCGGTCGCCGCCAGCCGTGCATGCAGCTCGTCGCCCATCTGAAGCGCCTGGGCGATGATGCCGATCACGTCGATCCCGCCGGCCTGCCTCAGGGCCGCCGAGAGCGACCCGGCCAGCTCGTCGCGGAACCAGGCGAGGCGCGCCAATGCCGATGCGTCGGGGTTCCCGTTCCAGGTCGTTCGTTCGCGACCCTCATTGATTGGGCTGTAGGCGGTGATGCCGGTCGCCTGGTCGATGATCACGTGGACCGCCATCGAGGGCCCGACGACCCCGGCCATGGGGCACACCGTGGAATGGGCGTTCGCGGGCTCCAGCCTGATGCTCCCTTCGGCGAGCGCCGCGGCGGCGGAGGCGGGGTTGTCAGCCCAGCCCTCGAAGGTCGCGACCCAGGCGGCCGCCCGCCGATGCGGCCCGCACATGCGCTCGTAGGCGATCGCGGGCCCCGAGTGCAGGAGCGTCCTGGGCGGAAGGTCCGGGATGACCTCGCCGGCCGGGCGCACGTCGACCCAGGTCGGGCGAGCCCGGAACATGCGCGCCATCGTCTCGGCGTTCGCCGCCGCGATCCTCTCGCGCTTCGCGGTGTCCGCCACCAGCAGCCGGATCATCTCCCGGTCGCCGCCGGCTGGCGGCGACCAGTCGACCTCGCCGACGGGGACGTCCTGGGCGCGCACGGCATCCGCGAACATGTCGAGGCCGACGTTCACGACGCGTACCTGCGAGCCGAGAATGTTGCTGGGGCTCATCGGGTCACTCCTCCAACGGCGCCGCGTGCACCGCGATCGGCCGGCCTCGGCGGACGGTGCGGGTCACCCAGCAGACCTCCTCCGCCAGCCGGAGGAGCGCGCTGAACTGCTCCGGCGCCTCCGTCGCGAGGGAGCTCCGCGCCTCGATCTCGAGGTCGTCGTAGGCGCGCTCGTCGTGGTTGTAGCCCCAGCTCACCTCGACCTCGAGGTCCGGAAGGGTCAGCCGGCGCTTCTGCGCCGACCAGGCGACGGCCATCGCGAAGCACGAAGCAAGGCTGGCGAAAAGGATCTCGGACGGCATTGGGCCAGTGTCGTCGCCGCCCTCCTCCGGCCCCTGATCCGACGCGAACGCGAAGCGGCCGTCGCGGATCTCCAGCTCCACGCGATACGCTCCGCGCCAGCGTCCGCGAACGCGCCGGCGGAGTCGGGTGGCAGGCGCGGGCTCTGGGTCCGGGACCGAGGTCACGGTCAGACCTGTGGCTGCCGCGAGACCGGGGCTGCCTGCCGTCCTAGGCAGGATCCCAGCCTTGGCCCTTGCGGATCAGCATCATGGCCATTATCCGGCGCCGGACCGGCAGGGGCACGACGCGGAAGCCAGTCTTGAAGACGAACCGCACGGCCGATCGGCGCGTGCCGCGGCGGAGCGGCCGGGCCGCGGTGCCCGGGTACATGCGGTAGAGGTCCTCCTGGGCGGCTTCGATCAGGATCCGCTCCGACCAGGCCCGGAATGACTGCACCAGCGAGTACTTCGTCTGGCTGCGGATGACCGCCGGCATCATCGCCCTCCAAGTGGCGCTGGGCTACGTGGGCGCTCGGGCTCACCCGGCCGCCAGGCGCTTCACGGCGTCCTTCGCCGCGACCGCGATGGGCTCGTTCAGGGCGCCGATCGGCGGCGAGTAGACGTTCTCCATGTTAGCCAGCTCGTCCACCTTGGCGTGCTTTCGCATCGCGAAGGCCATGAAGTCCGACCGCTCCTTGACGCCGTCGCCGCCGAAGAACTCCACGCCGATCACCTCGCGGCTCTTCGGGTCGACCAGCATCTTCACGTTCATCGGCTCGACCTTGGGATGGTAGCGCGCGCTCGTGATCCCCTTGGCCTGGCCGAGGACGTAAGGTCGGCCGAGCGCCTTGGCCAGCGTCTCGGTGATGAGCACGCCCCCGATCTGGACCTTGCCCACTTCCATGGCCCACGGGAAGTAGGCGGCCCGGGCGTGCATGTCGCCGCCCGCCGCGTTCGTGCCCGCGATGCGGCCCTGGGGATAGGCGTAGGTGCTGGGCAGGACCGGGGCGGGCACTCCGGCGACGGCCTGCATCGTCTCGACAAGGGCACCCGCGGCATACACGTCCGCCACGTTCGTCCGCATCCGATCGTCGACCAGAACCCCGTGGGCGCTGCCGAGCTTGACGCCGATCGACTCGGCGAGCGCGGTGTTCGGCTTCTCGTCGGCCGCCATGAACGCCATCTGGCACGGGACCTCGCCCTGGTCGGTCACCGCGGCGACGAGCTTCCCACTCTTGCCCCGCAGCTCCTTCAGGTGCGTCGACAGCATGAACGTCACGCCCAGGCTCTCGAGGCTGTCCTGGCCCATCTTCACGACATCCGGGTCGGCGAACTCGGCTAGCAGCCAGGGCTCGTCGTCGATGACGGTGACCTTCTTGCCCCGGTGGGCGAGCCCCGTCGCGAGCTCCAGGCCGACCGGGCGCGCCTTCCAGACGATGACGTCCTCGACGTCGTCGAGCATGCGGTCAATTTCCCGGGCGCGGTCGATGTCCTTGATGAAGTGGACGCCGTCGAGCTCCACCCCGGGGATGTCCGGCAGCACGTACGCCCAGCCCAGGCACAGGACCAGCTTGTCGAAGGCGAACGTCGCGCCCCCCTCGGTGAACACGTTGCGGCTGGCCATGTCGACCCGCTCGACGAGCGTCTTGAGATGCAGGTCGAGCCCGATCTCCCGGGTGTAGAAATCCGGTGTCTGGAGGTAGAGGCGGTCCATGCTGTCGATCTCGCGCCCGAAGACGTAAGGGATCCCGCACGGGCTGTAGGCGATGCTGGCGAAGTCGCCGATGAGCGTCACTTCGTGCGAACGATCGAACTGTTTCGCTGTCGAGGCCGCCGACGTGCCGGCCGCGCCGGCGCCGATGACGACGATCTTTGCCATCGCGCTCTATCCTCTCCCGCCCGTCTGGGGCCTCACGCCTGGGCTGCGCCGTGTGCCGCTAGTGGTGCTGGCGGACATACAGGCCGGGCTCCCCGCCCGTGTGCACGAAGACCACGGACGCAGCGCGTGGAATCTTACCATTCTCGATCAGCCCGATGAGCCCCGCGAGCGCCTTTGCCGTGTACGTCGAGTCGAGGACGAGACCCTCGGTGGTCAACGCCAGGCGCTGCGCCGCGTCGCCCTCCGGCGAGCTCATCTCGAAGCCGGGACCCATGAACTTGTCCTCGACCCGCACGTTCCGGCGGCCGATCACAACCCCGAGACGGAGCAGGTGTGCCGTCGCGCGGGCGAGCTCCACCAACCTGGGGACAGCCTCCTCTCGCGGCCGGCTGACGAGGATGCCAACGACCTCCCAGGAGGCTTCCAGCCACGCGGCACCGGCGATGAGACCCGCCTGGGTCCCGCAGGACCCCGTGGCCACGACCACCAGGGACGGGTCCGCGGCGAGCGAGGCGAGCTGGTCCGCCAGCTCTGCGCTGGCGGCGACGTAGGCCGCGTCACCCACGGCGGTGGCCCCACCGCGCGGGATCACGTATGGGCGTCTCCCGGCTGCGCGCAGCTCGGCGGCGAGCGCCTCGGCGGCGGGGTCCGGTGACGTCCGCTCTGCTCGCCCGGTGAAGACCAGGCGGGCCCCTGCGAGCTCGTCGAGGAGCAGGTTGCCCTCCGCCACCGCGGGCCGGTCGCCGAACATCACCGCGATGGGCTCGAGGCCGGCCGCGCGTGCGGCGACCATCGCCGTCCGGACGGCGTTCGACTGCGGCCCACCCAGCGCGATGATCGTGTCGGCGCCCGCGGCGAGCGCGTCGCCGATGAGAAACTCCAGCTTGCGGACCTTGTTCCCCCCGCCGGCGAACCCGGTCAGGTCGTCGCGCTTGACGAGCAGCCGGGCGACGCCGATCGCCTTCGCCAGCCTGGGCGCGTCGTGCAGCGGGGTGGGCAGCCTCGCGAGCCGGAACCGCGGCAGGTCTACCGGGAGCGCCCGCTCCATCAGGTCCCAACGACGCGGTCGACGAGATCCTCCGCGAGCCCGGTGGACGGGTGGGCGACGAGCCGCTCGATCTCGCCGGCCGGCAGAACGCCGCCGATTCCGGGGTCGTCGCGAAGCTCGTCGTGCAGCGGTCTCCCGCTGGCCCGCGCCCGGGCAAGGGCAGCATGAACCCGTTCGTGCGCCGTCTGCTTGCCCACCAGGCCCGCCAGTGCGAGCATCACCGCCTCGCCGGCAGTCTGCTCGTGCCATGCCTCGAGATTGCGGAGCATGGCCTCGGGGCGGACCTCGAGGCCCGCCACCAGCTCCCGGGCGATGAGCAGCGCGGCACCTGCGCTCACGCAGGCCTCGGGGATCGCCGCCCATTCGGACTTCCAGCTTCGCCCGTCTCGCTCGTGGTCGCCGACCATCGCCTCGAGCATCAGGTCGGCGTCGCGCCGGACCAGACGTGCCAGCGTGCCGAGGTGCTCGCTGCGCTCGGGGTTCCGCTTCTGGGGCATCGTAATGCTCCCAACGTTCGCGGTCGTGGCCGGCTCCGCAAGCTCCCCGATCTCCGAGCGCTGGAGGTTGTAGACCTCGTGCCCGACCTTGTCCAGCGTTGCCGTGACGAGTGCCAGCCACAGGACGAGCTCGGCGAACCGGTCGCGGGCCGAGGTCCAGCTGATCACCGGGGGTTCCAGCCCGAGCCTTGCCATGACCCGAGCCTGCAGCTCCAGCCCCCGTGGCCCGTAGCCGGAGAGCGTGCCGACCCCGCCCGCGAGCTGTCCGACACCGAGCCTGGGACGCAGCTCCGCGAGCCGCCGCCGGTGCCGCCGGACCTCGTCGACCCAGGTCGCGACCTTGAAGCCGAACGTGATCGGCAGACCCGCCTGGCCGTGGGTGCGCCCGAGCATCGACGTGGACCGGTGCGCGCGGGCGAGCTCGACAAGGTCCGACTCGAGGAGGAGGAGATCGCTCTCGGCCAGGTCGGCGACCGCCAGAAGGCTGTGGGCATACCAGGTGTCGGTGACGTCCTGGACCGTGGCTCCGTAGCAGATCCACTCCCCGGCGTCGCCTTCGCAGCGGCGGGCCTGTGCGCGGATGAGCCCGAGGAGCGAGTGCCCCGTCTCGGCGGCGCCCTCCTGGATCTCGTCGAGATCCGGGAGGGTGTCCCGGAGCACGCGGGCGATCTCGGTCGCCGCGTCCGCCGGGATGATGCCCAGCGCTGCCTCTTCCTCGGCGAGCACCGCGAGCACCTCGCACCATCCCCGGGTCCGCCCTTCGTCCTCGAAGATCCCGCGCAGCTCGTCCCGCCCCCAGGCAGGTCCGAAGATGCGCGAGTCGATCGGGTGGACGGACATCGTCAATTGGCCGCTTCGCGCGCTCGGAGGATCAGCGCCTCCTCGGCCCGCTCGATCGAACGGGTCCGCGCTTCGAGCCACCGTCGCTGGCGCCTCAGCGCCGTCCGCCGTTCGCTGATCATGCGACGCGTTGCCACCGGCGCGGCTCCTCCCGTCCCCGTCCGACGAGCCACCGCGGCCACCGGGTCGAGTGCCTCCCGGACATCCGCGTCCGCGAGGCCCAAAGGTGTCCCCAGGACCTCGATCGCCGCCGCGTCCAGGCGGGCGGCGTCGATCCCGTCGCGACGATTGCCCGCCTCGAGCGCACGACGGACCGCCGCGCCAACGACCCGGTGTGCATCTCCGAAGGGCAGGGCCCGCAGGTCCATGATCCGCTCCGCCAGGTCGTTCCCGGCGAGGTAGTCGCGGTTGGCGGCAGCCGCGAGTGTCTCCCGGTTGAAGCGGATTCCTGCCAGGACCTCCGCCATCAGGGCCGTGCTCTGCTCGGCGAGCTCCAGCGAGTCGGGCACCTCGTCCTGGGCGAAGATGCGGGGGTCCGGCTGGCCGGTTGCCGTCTTCGCGATGGCACCGGCAGCCGCGAGGCGCCCGACGAGCCGGGCCGCGACGCCGCGGACGAACACCAGGGCGTACGGGTTCTTCTTCTGCGGCATCGCCAGGCTGACACGGGCCGCTCGGTCGGCGAGCTCCACGAATCCGAACTCGCGGGTTCCCCAGATGAGCAAGTCCTCGGCGAGCCGATCGAGTGCCAGGCCGATGCTGGCGCTGATCGCCGTCAGCTCGAAGGCCAGGTCGGGCTGCCAGTTGGCGTCCCGCGCGTGGACCACCACCCGGTCGAAGCCGAGCTGCTCGGCGAGCGCCGCGCGGTCCAGGGGGATTGCCGTCCCGTTGGTGCAGCCGGCGCCCGCCGGGCTCGAGTTGACCCTCCGGAAGGCGGCTTGGAGGCGGTCCACCTCGCGCTCGAGAGGGTAGGCGTAGCCGAGCAGAGCGTGCGCCAGCGTCGTGGGCTGTGCGGGCTGCCAGTAGGTGTAGTCGACGGCAAGGGTGCGCACGTTCGCGGCCGCCAGGTCTACCAAGGTTCGCTGCAGCTGCTCCAGCGCGGAGACCAGGGTCAGGATGCGCGACCGCACGGCAAGGTGGAAGCCAACCGTGACGGCCTCCCGTCGTGGACGCCCGACGAGCAGGTACCCCGCGGTTCGACCGATCCGGTCGCGCAGCCAGGCCTCGCGGTTCATCACGAGGTCACCGAGAGCCGGGTCGAGGACGATACCGCCCTGCCCGGGCATGTCGGCGGTCGCGTCCGGCACGCCGCGCCGGGACGAGAGGTCGCGGAGATCGAGCAGCGCGGCGATCAGCTCGCGGGCCGGCGCGGGCGGCAACAGGCCCTGGTCCAGCAGGGCCAGGATGTGGGCGAGGTCGGCGAGTGCCAGCTCCGGCATGAGCGCCCGGGCCGACAGCAGCTCGAGGCGGTAGGCGGAGGCGGCGAGCAGCACCGTCGGCCCCTCGAGCAGGCGGCCGGTCAGCGTTGGATGGGGGCCCGGCTTGAGCGGGGTCACCGGTCACGTCCCGACCGGAGGCCCGCACGGAGCGTTTCGAAGCGCAGTCCGCGGCGCAAGGCCTCCAACGCGAGGACCTCCAGTGGCGGGACGTTGGCGAGGTTGACGTTGGCCCCGCAGCGGCGGATCAGGTGTGCCTGCTGGGCCGGCAGTGGGGCCTCCCAGAGCACCCGCTGGGAGTCGCGAACGGAGCTCAGCAGCTCCTCGAGCAGGTCCGCGACGACGTTGCCGGAGGCATCGAAGATCCCCGTGCCCCGGCCCGACTCGCGTGCCTCGACCGTGACGAGCGACGCTCCGAGCTCGAGATCGAGGTGCAGCCGATCGACCATTTCCGTCGGGCTCATCTGCCGGGCCGGATCCTTGCTGCCGACTTCGGTGATGACCTCGAGGCCCAGGGCGAGGCCGCGCTCGATGGCGTCGCGGCGGTCCGCTGCGGGCAGGTCGACGGTGCCATCGCTCACCTCGAGGCCGGTGAACCCGAGCTCGTGGGCGCGCGTGATGAAGGCGGTCATCCTCCCCGTCGCCCAGGCGGCTTCGAGGAGGGTGCCGCCGGGATACACCACGATCCCGGCCCCGACGAGCCGGGCGATCTTCTGGCGGAGGAGGCCGGCGCCCACCGCGGCGCTCGTCCCGAAGCCGAGCTTCACGTGGTCGATCAGGGGCCCGGCCATCTCGACGAGGTCGTCGGTTGCACGCAGGCCCAGGCCCTTGTCGATGATGGCCGTGATCCCGGTGTCCCGGGGCTTCTGGGTGCGCCGCTCCGTCAGCGGGACGATCGCGTCGCCCCAGGCCTCGTCGCGATCGTCGTTCATGCCGGACCGACCAGGTCACGCAGGGCGGCTTCGACCTCGTCGAGCTCGGCGCCCCATGGCACGACGGCGACCTGTCCGTCGCGTTCGATCCCGCGCTCCAGCAGGCAGCACTTGACGAGGGTCGGCTCTGTCCTAGCGCCAGCCAGGAGGCGGGGGCAGATCTCCGCCGACGGCGGCCGGTCGCCGTAGAGGTGCTCGTGGATCTGCCGGCTTCGCTCGCAGCCGACGAGGACCCAATCGGCGCGCGGCGGTCGTTCGTCGAGGAAGCGCACCGGAACGCTGAACGAATCGAAGCCCGACGCTCGGCACGGGAAGAGGTAGCCATCTGGCCCCGGCGTCATCGTCGCGGCGATGTCGCGCAGGTCGATCCGCTCGAGCCGCGGCTGGATCGCGGCCAGCGGGGCCACGGCCAGGACGCGCGCCACGAGGTCAGACAGCTTGGGCGGATCCGGTGGCGCGACCTCGACGATCGTGACCTTGGTCGGCTGCGGCCGGACGATGAAGTTGACGTGCTCGTAGCGCCCGAGCACGACGAGCGTCTCGTCATCCGCAAGGCCGATCTCGGCGGCCTTCGCCGCCATCGACGAGGGCAGCCCGGTGTCGACCTCGTTGTCAACCACGAACCGCGTCCGCTCCGGGGGTGCAAGCCAGTCCGCCCGCGTGATCGGCGAGAAGAGGGGCGTGCGACTCTCCTTGTCGACCGCGACCACGGCCACGTCGGGGTCGGCGTGGAACACGATGAAGTCCGTGTGCCGGTATGCCTCGCGCCCGACGACGGTTGCGAGACCCTCGGCCGTGAGCGGGAAGTCCGCCTTCTGGTAGCTGACCCGCCGGTAGGGCAGCGGCATGAAGCTTCGCGTCGGCTCGAGGCGCGGCCGCCCGGAGTCGATGTGCCAGCCATCTCCGCGGTTGGTCACGCGATAACTCCTTCGTTCATTCGCGATCGGAGCGCACGGCCCGCGAGCCGGACCCCGGCCAGCATGTCGGCACCGGAAGTCTCCCCAACGGCCAGCTGGGGAGCAAGGTCCGGAGGGAACGTCCCGACCCGGCCGAAGAGACTGGCCAGGATTCGCGCGAGGGGGGTCGCCACCTCGCCCTCCGCCGCCGCGCGCACGAGCTGTCCCGCGAGCCTGGTCGTCCGGGACACGGCCGCTTCCGAGATCGCCAGGCGCACGGGCTCGCCGGCCACCAGATGGCCGGCGGCTTCGGCCCAGGCGTGCGTGGCCAGCGCGCCGGCGAGCAGGTCATCGCCGGAAGGCGTCAGGCCTGGCCCGAGGCCCGCGATCCGGGCGGCCACGCCGGCCGCCGCTCGGGCGTCGCCGCTCCCGAGCGCCCGCTCGAGCTCAGCCAGGTCGGCCGCCGGGATGACGGCGTCCCAGCCGCCCCGGGAGCCGTCGGCCCGCTCGCAGATCAGGTCCAGGACGCGCAGCCGTCGCGCGAGCTCATCCCGCCCGGCGGCGAGGCGTGGCGGGATCGGTTCCGCGACCCAGCGTAAGGCCGATCTCCACTCGAGGCGCGGCGCCGCCTCGAAGACGCGCAGGTCGCGCGGGGCCGAGCCCTCGAGCCGCACGGTGTACGGACCGTCGGCGACGTCGTGGCGTACGACGGAGACGAGGGCGCCGTCGGGAACCCGGGCCAGAATCAGGGCGCGCTCGAAGCGGCCCGCGAGGTCCCACGACGCGCCGGCGTCCAGGAGGTCCGACGCCCGGGTGTCGAGGCTGGCGACGCGGACCGGCGTGCCTCGCATGCGCCGCATGCTAGCATCCGGCGATGGTTGGAGGTTCCTTCGTCGAAGGGTCTTCGTCGCTCCCCGAGCTCGTCGAACGCCTCCGGTCGGCCCCGTCCTGGCAGCGCAAGCACGACCTCTGGCTCCTGTCCCGCGGAGGTTTCAGCGTGCCCGACGAGGTCGGGGACGATGCCGTCGCCATGCCCGACGGCGATGGCTACCTCCTGCTCGCGGCCGAGGTGATGTGGCCGCCGATGGTGGCCGCGGACCCCGAGCTGGCGGGCCTCAACGCCGTGCTCGCGAACGCCAACGACATCTACGCCATGGGTGGACGGCCCATCGCCCTCCTCGACACGATCATCGCGCCGGCCGAGGCCGACGCGCAGGGGATCCTCCGCGGCATCGCGGCCGGGGGTGCCCGGTACGGGATCCCGATCCTGGGCGGCCATCTGACCATCGGCGGCGACGTCTCGCTCGCCGCGTTCATCGCGGGTCGCGCCCGGCGGCTCCTCTCGGGGCGGGCCGCGGCACCCGGTGACCGGTTGCTGCTCCTCACCGGCGCCAGTGGATGGTTCGACGACCGCTTCCCCTTCTGGGTGTGCTCAGGGGACCGCAGCGACGCCGACCTGCAGGGGGACCTCGAGATCCTCCCGGCGATCGCCGAGGCTGGGTTGTGCGACGCGGCCCGGGATGTCTCGATGCCGGGCATCCTGGGCTCGGCTCTGCAGTTCCTCGAGGGATCCGGCGTGGGCGCGGTGATCGACCTCGCCTCACTGCCCTTCCCGCCCGAAGCCCTCGGCCGGGAGGAGCTATGGCTGCAGAGCTTCCCGAGCTACGCGTTCCTGCTGGCCGTCGACGAGCCGCAGGTCGGGCGGGTGGTGGCCCGCGCCATGGTGCGCGAGCGAGTATGCGTGCCCATCGGTCGTGTGATCCGGGAACGGAGGGTCGACCTGGTCAACGGTTCAGACCGCGCGCGCCTCTGGGACTTCGAGCGCGAGGCCTTCACCGGGTTCGGCGCGCCGACCGACCCGGCCACCACCCCCACTCGCTGACCCCGCGCCCCAGGGGGACGTCCAACGCGAGTCCCGTCCGCCTGCCCGTCGCGCGGCGGTCCGCGTTGGTGCGAAGTCGAGCGCGCCTCAGTCGGCGGGCTCCGTGCTCCACGCCGGCCGCATGAGCTGATGGGGCGTGCCGGCGTACTCGACTTCGCCGCCGAATCGCACCCAGCCGATGTGCTCGAAGAGCTTGACGTAGCGGCACTGGATGTAGGCCAGGAAGGTCGTCGCGCCAGTCGCCCGGACCTGCTCCTCGGCTGCCCGAACGAGGGCGGGGGCCACCTTCAGCTTCGATCCCCGAAACGCCTGGGACACCACCAGCCGTCCCCCGAACCAGACCCCGTCCTCGCGGATGTAGCAGCGGACCGCCCCGGCCACCTCGCCGGTCGGCTGGCAGACCGCCACCAGATGCATCGTCCGCGGGTCGCGATCGTGGTCGTCGATGTCGCTCCCGTCGAAGAGCCCCTGGTTGCGGACGAACGATGCCTCCCTGATGGAGTAGTGTGCGGCGAGCTCCTCGGGGCTGCCGGCAATCCGGCAGACGAGCGAACGCTCGCCGCGGGCGCCGGCCGGCGTCGTGATCGGCAAATCCCCGGGGGCACCCGCGGCTTCCGAGTCGAGGTCGTATGTCGTCATCCTGGTCATTGCCTCTCCGCGGCGATCCCCGCCGGCGCGGCCGCGTTCCAGTGTCCCATCGTCGGGTTCAAGGACCCCTGCAACGGGGCCCGGCCCATGCGGACCGGGCTCCGGTCTCGCCAGTACTCCGCACCCGCATCAGCCGGGCACGGCGTGCCGAGGGATCAGGAGACGATCAGCCAGTTCGAGCCCGTCGCGATGCGCAGGGCCGGCAGGAAGAACGTCCAGATCGCGGTGAGGACCAGGAACCAGCCGAGCCAGTTGGCCTTCACCTTGCCGTAGACGACCGCCCAGATGAGCCCGAAGGCGATGGCCCACACGACCATCACCGACTGCATCCAGAGGTCCTTGTCGAAGCCGGCGAAGCCGATGAACGGCAGCGACCAGATCGCGATCGGGATGCAGATGTTGGCGATCGGCTTCAGGTCGAGGCCGAGCCACGCCGTGAGGCCGAGGGCGGTGAAGAAGAGTGCGTAGGCGGTCGCGAGGGCCATCACGGCGATGCCCGGTCCGCCGATGGCGAAGCCGACCCAGGCGACGGTTGCCCAGCCGGCAAGGCCGGCGATGAAGCTGATGACGCCGACCGTCTTGACCGGGTGCGCTCCGCCCTCGGCGGGCTCGGCGCCGTACCCGATGAAGAAGAGGCCGTTTGCCCAGGCTGCGAGCCCGAAGGCGAAGAACATCATCGTCAGGGGCAGCGCGCCCTGTGCGGGCAAGAACGTCCAGATTGTCACGTTCGATCCTCCCTCAGTTGCAATGAGGCACGTGTGATCGGGATTCTCCGGGCGTCCCGCCTCCGGGCGGGCCCCGCCGATCGAGCTCGGGACGCAGCTAGGGATGAACCGGAGACTGGCGGGCGCCGCCGACTGCGACTCCCGCGCCCGCGACCTGCACCACCGCGAGCTGGCGGCCGTCGCCGAACGCCGCGGCGAACGTCGGCAACCCGCTGCAGGCCCCGCAGCGGGCGCAGCCGGCCTTGCTGTCGGCGTGGCTCATGCCACGTCGCTGGAGCATCTCCGCCACTTCGCGGTAGATATGCGTCATCGTGGCTCCCGAGGGGGCCGGGACGTCCTGCATCTCCGAGCCCAGGACGGGACGGAGAGGAACGACGAACGGGAACACGCCGATGTCGACGAGCCGCTGGCAGCCGGCGATGATCGATTCGGTGCTCTCGCCGAGCCCGACGATGACATAGCTGCTGACCTGGCCATCGCCGAAGAGCTCGACAGCCCTCCGGAACGTGGCGAAGTAGTAGTCGACGCTGATGCGAGCCTTTCCGGGCAGGATCCGCTCGCGCACGGCCTGGTCGAAGGATTCGAGGTGGATGCCGATGGAGTCGGCGCCGGCCTCCTTCACCTCGGCCAGGATCTCGAGATCGTCGGGCGGCTCGAACTGGACCTCGATCGGGAGGTCGACGGCGGCCTTCACGGCGCGGACGCACTTGGCCATGTACCGGGCACCCTTGTCGGTCTCGTTGATCGTGCCCATGGTCATCACGAAGTGCTTCACGCCGTCGAGCCGCATGGCGGCCTCGGCCACCTCGGCCAGCTGGGCCGGGGTCTTGACGGGAATCGTGGCCTTGTTCTTGAGGCTGATCCCGATGCCGCAGAAGCGGCAGCGATCGTCGTCGCTGTTCCAGCGGATGCAGGTCTGGACGATCGTCGTCGCCAGCACGTCGACGCCGTGCAGGACGGCGAGGTGCCGGTACGGGATCCCGTCGGCGGTGGAGAGCTCGTAGAACTTCGGCCGGTGGGGGAACTCCACGGGAGCCAGCGGCGTCCCGTCGCGGGTGATGACGTACCCCGCGCCGCTCGGGCGCACGGTGTACGGGGACTCGGAGGCTGAGGTGGTCAGCGTCGGCACCATCAGCGCCTGGCTGTCAAGCAGGAACGCCTTGTCGTCCGTCGGCCCGGCGCCGCCCCGCCTGCCGAGCGTGTCGGTGGGGACCTCGATCCGGGCGCCTCTCGTCTGCAGGTCGACGACGAGTCGCTCCAGCGTGTATTCCTCAGCCATCGGGATGTCCTCCTACGCGAAGGATGTCGTTGGCCGGCCACCCGGACGGGCGACCGGCCAATCGGACCGGGGACGCAAGGTCGAGCGTGGCTCGACCTCACCAGGGCGCAGAGCCTAGAGAGTCCAGGTGTTGATGACGAGCGCGCCCGCGCGCCAGTTCTCGATCAGGGAATCGAGCACGTCGAGCGGGCTGAAGGGCTTGATGCCGGGGATCAGGTCTTCCTCCCGGTGGCCATAGAGCATGCCCATGGCGAACCGGCAGGCGTAGATCTTCGACCCTTCCTTCATGATGGTCTTGAGCTGGTTGTTCATCGCCAGGGCGCCGGGGAAGCCCTCCGCGCCGACCGTCGGCCAGCCGCGGGAGCCGGAGCCGAGGAGGACGCCCGGGCCATAGAGCACAACCGTGGTGTCGAAGCCCTTGCGCGCCAGACGGGTCGTGGTCAGCATGTTGACCAGGCCCACCGATCCCTCGTAGGGGACCGTGTGGAGCATTACCAGGGCCTTCTCGCCCGGGTTGGCCTTGAAGTCGGGGTAGACCTTCTCCGTGACGTCGTACAGGTATTGGCCTTCCTCGGGCGGCGCGATTGCGACGCGATCCACCATCGAACGAATACCTCCTGGATCCTTCTTGCTGGCGCGACCCGGCGGGTCGCGATCAGCCCTCAGCCCCTACTTGGCCGCCGCTTTCATGGCGCTGCGGCCGCAGCTCTCGTACAGCTCCGTGGCGTTCACGTAGTAGACCCGGTCCTTCAGCTCCTCGCTGATATCGGCGTACTCGATCCTGTAGTACTCGCTCCAGAAGTCGCTCCACGGGGTATCCGCGGCGAACATGATGCGATCCCAGGCCTCGCCGCGCTTCTGGAGCTCGGCGAGCATCCAGCGCGAGCCGAACCCCGGCGACCAGGTGAAGTCGCCGTAGACCTTGAAGCCCTCGCGGACGAGGTCGAAGAAGACGGGCACGTACTTGATGTTGCCGGACACGCCGCCGCCCATGTGGACGACGTAGATCCGGATCCGCTTCCCGTACTCGCGGATGAAAGTCAGCATGTTGCTGATGTCGGACGTCCCGCCGGGGCTGGTGTGGAGGACGAAGATCAGGTTGTTCGCCTCGCAGCAGTCGACGAGCTCGTCCCACAGGGCCCGCGTGTCGGCGTCCCAGTCCGCGACCTTGTAAGTGCCGCCCAGCAGGCAGGTGGCCTTCAGGGCCTTGACGCCCTTGTCGCCCGCGTGCTTGATCGCCTCCTGGTTCAGGGGCCGGTCCTTGAGCACCGGGGAGACCCAGATCGCACCCACGAACCGGTCGTCGTGCTCGAGGGAGTCGATGACGAGCGGGTTGTACTTGAACGAGAGGGTGGAGTCGGGGATCCCGTAGTTCGGGATGATCATCGCCCGCTCGACGCCGTGGTCGTCCATGTGCTTGATCATCTCGGCGGCGGTCGCATACTCGATCACCGTCGGATTGACCGGGGTCGGAAGTCCGTAGTAGGGGAATGCACCCAGCGCGCCGATGTGGCTGTGGGCGTCGAACACTCGGCGTTGAACCTTCATTCAGAAAGTCCTCTCATATTCTGGACGCAGGAGACGGGGGCGACTCTCTGGCCGGGGCGCGGACGGGCTGAGGGCCGCGATTCGCTGGCAGTCAGCAGGATGGCGTCGACGTTCTCGGGACGGTACCTCCTTCTCGGATCATCCTGGGTCGAGGTCGACCGGGGCAGGCATCGCTGTCGCGGCGGCCGGTTCGGTGCTTCGCGGCGCAGGCAGACGAGCTCGGGCCGGTTCACCGGCGAAGTTCGGTCGCGTGGACCGACGGAACGGGCCGGCGGCGGGACGGCCACTGTTCGCAATGCGGGGGCCGGCAGCCTGGCGTTCGCCACGTTTGACCAAGTCCGCGCGCTCGAATCCTCACTGGGCGGAGGTCCACGCGATTTTGGTGAACACTCTGTGTCGCCCGACATGCGCCACTGAGACCGAGGGCCCACCGTGTCGGCCCATGCCGTAGCCTCAAGAAACAGAGGCTACGCCACCGGGCATGGGGCGTCAACGATCCGAACGGCCCCTTGTGGCGGGGCAACCGAGGCCCCCCAGAGTGGTGACTCGGCCGCGGCTTGAGCGATGTACCCGGTGAGCCCCGGCGAGCGACGTCGCGGCAGGCGGCGGACGGGCACGCCCGCCGCGAGGCGCGCTGACACCCTGCCGCGAGCCGGCCCGGAGCCGCTCGAACTCAGTGCACGCGCGCTTCGAAACCCTTCCAGAACGGCTCCCGAAGCTCCGTCTTGAGGATCTTGCCCGTGCCCCCCTTCGGCAGCGAGTCCCGGAAATGGAATGCGTGTGGAACCTTGAAGCGGGCCAAGTGCGCCCGGCAGTGCGCCTTGAGGTCGGCCGCGGACGCCGTTGCGCCGGGCTTCAGCACGACGAGCGCCACCGGCACCTCGCCGAATCGCTCGTCGGGGGCCGCCACGACCGCGCACTCGAGGACCGCCGGATGCGCCGAGAGGGCGTTCTCGACGTCCACCGAGGAGATATTCTCGCCGCCGCGGATGATCACGTCCTTCGAGCGATCCTTGATGACGACGTAGCCCTCGTCGTCGAGCGTGGCCATGTCGCCGGTGTGGAGCCACCCGTCCCGGATCGTCGCGGCCGTCGCGTCCGGGTCGCGGTAGTAGCCGATCATCACCGTGTTCCCGCGCACGACTATCTCGCCGATCTGCTCGCCGTCCGGCCGGACGTCTCGTTCCCCCGAGTCGACCACTCGCAGCGCAACGCCGGGCAGCGGCCAGCCGGTCATCGCCTGGCGCTCCAGCCGTCGCGCCGGCGGCTCGGCCTGGCCGAGGACATCGCGCGGCAGGGCGAGGGTGACGATCGGCGTCGTCTCGGAGAGACCGTAGCCGACGACGGCCTGGACGCCGAGCCCATCCTCGAGCGCACGGACCAGCGCGGGCGAGGCGGCCGAGCCGCCGATGATCACCTGGCGCAGGCTCGACAGGTCGTAGCCCGGGCGAGCTTGGTGATTGACCACTGCGTTGAAGATGGCCGGCACCGCGAGCAGACGTGTGACCCGGTGGCGCTGGACCGCCTCCATGAGCGCCGTCGGCTCGAACTTGCGGAGCATGACGTGGCGCCCGCCGATCATCGTCACGAAGTGGGGCACGCCCCAGCCGTTCACGTGGAAGAGCGGGACTACGTGGAGGACGACGTCGTCCTCCCGGAAGCCCAGCGCCACCTGGGTGTTCATCGCGTGCAGGTAGAGGTTGCGCTGGCTGAGGGCCACGCCCTTGGGCAGGCCGGTGGTGCCGCTCGTGTAGAAGAGCTCGGCGATCGCATTCTCGTCGACCTGGGGATGCCGCGGGTCGGTCGAGCCGCCGGCGATCAGGGCCTCGTACTCGTCGCTCGCGATCCCGCCGGGCTCGCCCTCCATGATCACGAAGCGCGGGCGCATCGAAAGCCCGGCGGCGATCCTCTCGACGAGTGGCGCGAAGTCGGCGTGAAAGAACACCATCCGCGATCCGGCGTGCTCCAGGATGTAGGCGATCTCGTGCGGCGCCAGCCGGATGTTCACCGGGTTCAGGACGGCCCCCGCCTCGAGGACCCCGTAGTAGGCCTCCAGCAGGTGGTGCGTGTTGTAGGTGATGAAGGAGACGCGGTCTCCGGGCTCGACGCCCAGGTCGTGGAGCGCGTTCGCCAGCCGATGGGTGCGCTCGGCCCAGGCGCGATAGGTGAGCTCGAGCTCACCGTCGATCACGCCGACCTTGTCCCCGAAGTAGGTCGCCGCCCGATCGCGGAACTCGAGCACCGACAGGGGCACGAACACGGGATCCTCCTCGTCCGACTTGCCAGGCTTCGAAACGTCTGCGGGGAGTGTCGCGCACCGTGCGCGGGCCTGCCCGGCGCCCGGCCGCCACGCGGCGGGCCGTGATGCGGCGGGCCGTGAGCAAGTAAGCGATTCCACCTCCTCTTCCGTCGTTTCGGTGACCGGCCGCGCATGAAGCGCCCGGACGAAAGAAGAGGGGGGACACGATGGAATCGCAGGGAATCAACCGACCCGGGATCCAGGCGAGAGATGCGCTCCGCTCGTGGATCGCGATCGTGGTCGTCGTGGCGTTCGCCATCGGCGTCATCGCAGGCCGAGCGCTTCTGCTACCGGCGTCGACGGCGTCGATTGGAAGCGGGACCGCGGGCTCGGCCGTGGCCGTGGCGCCGGCCACCCTCGACGGCAACCGGGACGCGCTGATCCAGTTCCGCGCCGGCGAGCGCAGCGCCACGGCCGACGAGCGAGGCTCGCTCATCCAGCTCCGGGCCGGCGAGCGTGCGGACACCTTCGCCGAGCGCGACACGCTCATTCAATTCCGGGCCGACGAGCGTGCCGCCCAGGAGCCTGGCGGCTGAGGGCGCTGGGCCGGAGCAGGCCGGAGCACCCGTCGCCTCTTGTCGCACGGCCGCTGGTGAGCCAGACTTCTGCCACGGTGGGGCCGCCGCCCGGCGGCCGGGCGACAGGGGGGCGCAGATCCCGTGGCGACGAACCGTGAGCGGGCGTCTGCCGTCACGCGCCGCGTGCTGCGGATGCGGCTAAGCGTTTCTTCGTCGATGCACGTCGTTCCTTCGTGATGAGGGTGACCTCGCGCCTGCTCGTCTCCGGGTCCGATGTCTCCGCGCGAGTCGCGGACCAGGTCGTGACCGAGGTCGACGCGCGCCACGGCCAGGACCTCCTCGGTCTGGCGCGCCGGTCGGGCCTCGATCCCTCTGCCGCCGAGGAGGCCGTCCAGGATGCCCTCGTCCGGCTCTGGCTCGAGGTCCGCTCGGGGTCGACCATCCACGAGCCTCGTGCCTGGACCTTCCGGACTCTCTACCGGATCGCGATGGACCACCACCGCCTGGCGCGGCGAGCACGTGAGCTGGCCGACCGGCTGCTCGGCATGCCGAGGCAGTCGTCGGACCCGGACCCGGCAGGCAGGATCTCGATCTGGGCCCTGGTCGACCAGCTCCCCACGCGCCAGCGCCAGGTCCTGTACCTCCGCTATCGGGCTGACCTGCAATTCGAGGAGATCGGCTTCGTGATGGGGATCACCGCGTCCGCGGCACGAGCCCACGCCACCCGGGCCGGCACGACGCTCCGCGAGATCATCGGAACCGGATGGGACTGACGATGGACATCGACCCACGCATCGAGCACCTGCTGCGCACGGACACGCCCGCCGATCCCGTGCACCGGCCGGGTCTCCTTCGCGACCGCGCAGAATCGGGCGCCGGCCGGGGTGGCGTGGTGATCCGAGCGTACGTCATCGGCTCGAGTCCGGGCCTGGGTCTCGCCCTTCTCGCGCTCGGGCTTGTCCTTCTCCTGGCCGGTGTCCCGCTGCTGACCGGCGGCAACCGGGGTGTCAGCCGGACGCCCACGACGCCCGTCAGCCCGACGAGCCTCCAGGCCGCCCTCGACACCTGGGCGGCTTCGACCGGGGCCCGGGTGACGGCTGTCGTCTCGAGCCCCGGCGGTGCCCGCTGGCAGGGCAGCGCGGCGGCGACCGGCAGCCCGCCCGATCCGACAACCGCCGTCCGGATCGGGGAGGCATCCAGCGTCCTGCTGGCCAATGCAGTCGTGATCCTCGATGAGTGCGCCAGGGGCGTGGCCGTCGTGGCCTGCCCCAGCGGCGTTCCCCCGCTCCACCTCGACGACACGCTGGAGAAATGGATTCCCGGCTGGGGCGGCAGATGGATCCCCGGCTGGGCCGGCGATCCGCTGCTCACGATCCGGATGCTGCTCGACGGCACGAGCGGCCTCCCCGCCAGCCTCCCGCTCATCGCCGACGCGATGGGGCCCGCGCAGCGCCCGGCCGGTGGCTGGACGAGCGCCGAGATCCTCGCGGGCGGGCGCATCACGTCCAATCCGCTCAAGCCAGGGGCGGGCCACGGACCCGTCGACACCGAAGCGTTCCTGCTCGACCAGGTCGTGGCCCTGGCGTCGGGCGAACCCACCGCGACATTTGTCACCCGCACGATCCTCGATCCACTCCGCCTGCGAGCGACGGCGCTCCCGGGCACGACGCCGTCCAACCTCGAGGTGGGAACGACCGCGACGGGATCGCTGACCGACCTCTCACCCGACTTCGTGCTTGCGCTCGGGGTCGCGGAGGGGGTGGCGTCGAACGCCCCGGACCTCGCCGCTCTCGCAACGGCGACCTGGGGCGGCACGTCACTCCACGATGCGTCCTCCGCCGCGGACCTCGCCACGGCCGGCGGCGCGGGGCGGTGGAATGTCGGGCTGGAGGATGGACCGCCGGCGGTGCCCGCCCTCACGTCCCTTGTCGGCCGGATGGGCTTCGCCGGCGGCTGGAGCGCCGCCATCGCCTATGACCGCGCCACCGGAGTCGGGCTGGGGATCACCGTCGACCGGGAGGTCCGCGATGCCGACCTGGCGCGCCTCATCGGGGCGCTGCTGGTCCCGGCGCGCTGACCCGGGGCGAGGGCGGTCTGGCGTTTGCCGCCCCGCGACGATCGCCCGGGGGCCAATCCCGACCCGGGCGCTCGGGTTTCCGCGCCCGATGGCCGGCCGCGCTACACTCGGCTCCCGATGGACGACCTCTACCGCGACTACATCCTCGAGCACTACCGGCGGCCCCACAACTTCGGGATTCTCGAGAACCCCGACGCCCGCTACGAGGGCGCCAACCCGCTCTGTGGCGACCGGATCACGGTGATGCTGGAGATCCGCGACGGGAAGGTCGCCGACGTCGCCTTCACCGGCCGCGGCTGCGCGATCAGCCAGGCCTCGGCCAGCCTCCTCACCGACGAGATCCGCGGCCGGCCCGTCGACGAGGTCGCCGGCATGGCGCCCGACGACGTCCTCGACCTCCTCGGGATCGAGATCAGCCCCGCCCGCCTCAAGTGCGCCCTGCTCTCGCTCGACACGGTGAGCCACGCGCTCGAGGAGCGCGAGAAGTCGGCCTGAGCCGGCGCCAGAGACCGACCGAGCGAGCCGATGCCGACCTCCTTCGCCGACCTCCTCCGCCAGGCGCGTGCCGACGTCCGCGAGGTCACCGTCACCGCGGCTGACGACCTCCGGGCGAACCCGGACGTCGTGATGGTCGACGTGCGCGAGGAGGACGAGTGGGCAGGGGGCCACGTGCCGGGCGCGCGTCACGTCCCCCGCAGCCACCTCGAGGAGCGTATCGAGGAGGCCGCGCCGGATCGCTCGTCCCGGCTCGTGCTCTATTGCGCGGTCGGCGTGCGCTCGGTGCTCGCCGCCCGGGCGCTGCGCGCGATGGGCTATGCCGACGTGGCGTCCGTGGAGGGCGGCTTCGACGAGTGGCGGCGGCTCGGCCTGCCGTGGACCCGTCCGTCGGGCCTCACCGACGATCAGCGCCGGCGCTACAGCCGTCACGTCCTGCTCCCCGAGGTCGGTGCCGAGGGGCAGGCGCGCCTCCTCGGCTCCCGGGCCCTCGTCGTCGGCGCCGGGGGCCTCGGCTCGCCGGCGGCTCTCTACCTGGCGGCCGCCGGCGTCGGGACGATCGGCATCGTCGACTTCGACGTGGTCGACCTGTCGAACCTCCAGCGCCAGGTCCTCCACGCGACCGGGCGCGTAGGGGCGAAGAAGGTCGAATCGGCGGCGGTCGCGATCGGCGCGCTGAATCCCGACGTCGAGGTGATCCCCCACGACGAGGTCCTGGGACCTGGCAACGTGGAGCGGATCATCGCCGGCTACGACGTCGTCGTGGACGGCACCGACTCCTTCGAGACGCGCTACACGCTGAACGACTCCGCGGTGGCGGCGGGCATCCCCGTCGTCCATGCCTCGGTCTTCCGGTTCGAAGGGCAGCTGACGACTTTCGTGCCGTTCGCCGGCCCGTGCTACCGCTGCCTGTACCCCACGCCGCCCCCGCCGGAGCTCGCCCCGGGTTGCTCGGTGGCGGGCGTGCTGGGCGTGGTGCCGGGCGTGATGGGCCTCCTGCAGGCGACCGAGGCGCTCAAGCTGCTCCTCGGAATCGGCGACTCCCTCGCCGGGCGGCTGCTCCTCTTCGACGCGCTCGACGCCTCGTTCACCGAGTTGCGACTGGCGCGCGATCCGGCCTGTCCCGTCTGTTCCGAGGCGGCTGTCGCCGCACGCGATGCCGGTGCCCCGCTGCCCGTGCCGGCGCCCCTCTACGCAGCCCCCCGCGAGATGCTGGTCTTCCCCCACCCGGGCCCGACGCGCGAGATCCCGGTGTGAGCAAGGCCCGGCCCGGGCCGCCAGCGCCGGGCCGGAGCGCCACCGGCTCGCCGGGGCTGGCGCGGGGCCGCCATCGGTGTCGGCGCTCGTGATTCCCGGCGGGCCCGATGCCCGGACGCGGCTCCACCCAGGGCCGCAGCGCGCGCTCCTCCCCTCGGCGATCCGCGATGCGGCCGTGGCCCATGCCCGGGCCGAGCTCCCCAACGAGGCCTGCGGCCTGGTCGCCGGGACTGCGCCGGCGGCGGAGGGCGGCCGCGCCACGGCCTGGTATCCGACCCGGAACCGCGCCGCATCGCCCCTCCGGTACGACGTCGAGCCGGACGACCTGCTGCGCGTCTCGCTGGCGATCGACGACACGGGCGAGGTGCTCTGGGGCATCGTCCACAGCCACGTGCGCACGCGCGCCGTGCCATCGCCGACCGATGTGGCGCAGGCGTACTACCCGGACGCCCTCCACCTGGTCGTCTCGCTGGCGCCGGGCGAAGCGGATCCCGTCACCGGCGCCGAGAGCGTGCGCGCCTGGCGAATCCTCGGGGGCGTCGCGTTCGAGTTGACGCTCGAAGTCACCCCGCGCGATTCCGCGCGATGATGGCCGCATGGACCGGCCCGACCACCTGCTTCCGCCCGCCGGTGCCCCTGCTCCGCCCCTCGCCGGGCGTGACGTTCGCCTGCGGCCCGTCCTGCCGGAGGACGTCCCGGTGCTGGCGGCCATCCTGCTCGAGCCGGCCGTCGCGCGCTGGTGGCCCGGCTACGACGAGGCCCGCGTCGAGGAGGAGCTGCTGACGGCGGATGCCGAGACGACGGTGTGGGCGATCGAGGCGATCCTCGCCGCCGCCGTCGGACCCGAAGTCGTCGGCGCGATCCAGGCGTGGGAGGAGCCGAACCCGGAGTACCGCCACGCGAGCATCGACCTGTTCCTCAGTACGCCGGCGCAGGGCCGTGGCCTGGGCCCCGCAGCGGTCCGCGCCGTCGCGAGCTGGCTCTTCGAGGTCCGCGGCCACCACCGGCTCACGATCGACCCGGCGGCCGACAACGAGCGGGCGATCCGGTCGTACGCGCGCATCGGGTTCCGGCCGGTGGGACGCCTCCGGGCGTACGAGAGGATGCCGGACGGCTCCTGGACGGATGGCCTGCTCATGGAGCTGCTCGCGGGCGAGATGGTCGAGTGACCACCGGACGCCGCGGGCCCGTCGCGGCGCTCGCGGCGGGCGCCCTCGCGCTCGTGGCGGGCACGGCGCTGGGCTGGGACTCCTCGCTGGTCGAGGCTGCCGTCACGCCGGCCCCGATCGTCCGGGCCGTCCTCGTCGCGCTCGCGGTCCTCTTCGCCGCGTGGGCCTTCCGGCGCGGCGTCCTCGGCATCGCGCGAGGCCGCGACACGGACGATGGTGGCCCCGCCGTCCTCGTTCGAGGCGTGCGCTTCCTCTTCCTCGGGCTCGCCGGCCTGTCCGCCGCCGCGGGCTGGCTCCTCGGCCACCCCCTGCCGCTGGTCATCGCCCTCGTCATCGGGGCGGTGGACGTCCTCGAGACGACCTTCCTCCTGCTCGTCCTCGGCGTCCGCCGCTCGGCCGACCCGGACCCCGGCGGCGACCCGGCCGCCGTCCCGCCCTCGGATTGAGCCAGCCGACGCGGTACCAGTCCGGCCGCGCCACATGGGTGGTGCGCACCGGCACCTTCGGCCCATCGCCTCCCCGGCGCGTCGGCGTCACGATCCGACCCGGGATGAACCCTCGGGAACGCCTTCGCATCTACGTCCGCGCGCGGCTCGCGTCGTGGCGCGCACGTGAGGCGCTGGCCCGCTCGCCGCGCTACCGGGTGAGAGAGCGTGGCGCGATGCGCCGGGCGCTGGCGCAGGCGTCGATCCTGGTCGCCATCGTCCTCGTGGCCGGGGCGACGATCTCGACCGCCATCGACCCGCTGGTCCACTGGGAGCTGCTCGCCCTCAACGGCGCGGCCGCTGGCGTCTCGTTGGGCCTGGCCTGGCTCGTCCGGGGTCGCGGACGGCACCATGTCGAAGGCATCGCCTGCGCCTGGGCGATCCTGATGGCGGCAGACCTCCTGGCGGCGGGCCTGACGTCGCCGCTGCAGCTCCGGATCGCCGCCATCCTGATGCCGGCCATCCCGCTCATCTATGCGCTCTTCATGCCCTGGACCACGCGGATCCACCTGCTTGCCGTCGGCGACCACGACGGTTGCGGCGCTCATCCTGACCTTCGCCCTCGACCGTTCGGGCGTGGACCCGGCCAGCCCGATCGTGCTCGCGGCGCTCATCACGGGCGCCATCAGCGTGGTCGGCCAGGTGCTCAGGCGGGCCGATCGGATCGACGGCTTCCGCCGGCTGACCCAGATCCGCGTGCTCCACCTGCAGGCGAGGGACGCCGGACGGCAGCTCCGCACGGCCAACCGCGAGCTGGCGTCGAGCGCACGACTCGACCCGCTCACGGGGATCGGGAACCGCCTGGGCCTCGAGGAGGATCTCGCCGCGATCGATGCCACCGCAGGCGGCTCCGCGGACCGCGCGATCGCGATGGTGCTCGTCGACCTGGACCGCTTCAAGCCGTACAACGACAGGCATGGGCACCTGGCCGGCGACTGGGTCCTGCGGCGCGTCGCCGACACTCTCGGCGAGTCCGTCCGCGGAGCCGACCGCGTCTACCGCTACGGCGGCGAGGAGCTGCTCGTGCTCCTGGCCGGGGTCGACGAGGCCGCGGCCGATGGGATCGTGGGGCGCATGCTCATGAACATCCACTCGCTCGAGATCCCGCACCCGGAGAACCGACCCTGGCAGGTCGTGACCGCCAGCGCCGGCTGGATCCTCCACCGCACCGATGGCGCCGTGTCCGCCATGAGCGCCCTGGCGGCAGCCGACGAGGCTCTGTACCGGGCGAAGCGGCTGGGTCGCAACCGGGCGGTCGCGGCCGACCGGCCCGAACGGATGGCCGCCTCGGCCTGAGAGGACGGGCGACGCGGCCTGCTCAGTCGATCGCGGCGAGGAGGGCCTCCGGGGTCTTCGGCACCCCGCCGATCCCGAGGCGGGCTGCGAGGAGGGCCAGCGGCGGCGGCTCGAGTCCCGTCGACGCCAGCAGCGCCCCATTGCCAGCCGCCAGGACGCGGGCGCCCGGCCCGTCGTCCACGATGAGGCCTTCGCGCATGACGATGATCCGCTCGAAGTGGCTGGCCGCGAACTCCATGTCGTGGGTGATCGCCACGACCGTTCGGCCCGCTGCCGTCCAGGCCTCGACGAGCGCACCAACCCGCGCGATGCCGGGAGCGTCCTGGCCGGTCGTGGGCTCGTCGAGCACCAGGATCGCGGGGTCCATCGCGAGCACGCTCGCAAGAGCGACGAGCTTGCGGTCCGAGAGCCCGAGGTCGTACGGGTTCTCCGCGGCACGATCCACGAGGCCGACCGCGACGAGCGCCTGTGTGACCAGTCGGTCGGTGGTGGCATCGCCGAGCCCGAGGTTGCGGGGGCCGAAGGCCAGCTCGCGCGCGACCGACCGGCTGAAGAGCTGGCGGTCCGGGTCCTGGAACACGAAGCCGACGGTTCGGGCGACGTCGGCGATCGAGCGCCCGGCGAGATCGCGTCCGCCCACGCGCACAGACCCAGCGCCCGGCATGAGGATCCGCACGAGGTGCTTCACGAGCGTCGTCTTGCCCGAGCCGTTCTGGCCGACGATCGCCACGGACTCACCGGGCGTGATCGCGAGGTCAACGCCCCGAAGCGCCTCCGCACCGTTGGGGTAGGCATACCTCAGGCCGCCGATCTCGATCGCGGCCGAGGGTTGCTCGCGCACAGGCTGCCACGGAGGGACTTCAGGCTCGCCGCCACCCTCCGATGCCCGAGCGGCGGCCGAACGAGCCATAGCCTCGGCCACCGCGTCGACGTGTGAAGGACCGCAACGGCGAATCGCCGCTGCGACGGCGTCGAGATCGAGGCTGGTGGCCGCCGCAAGGCCCAGGGCGGCAGCCAGGGTCGCCACGACCGGCACGGCCAGGCCGGCCGGCCCGCCGAGTACCGGACCGAGCGCGGCTCCCGGCACGTCCACCCCTGCCGCGCGCCCGTCGGCGAGAACAAGGCAGCGGCCAGTGGCGCCCAGGACGGCGGCCTTGTGCTCCGCTACGAGCACGGCGGTGCCCGCGGCCGCCTGCCCGATGAGGAGCTCGGCAACGGCTCGCGTCGCAGCCGGATCGAGCTGGGCCGTTGGCTCGTCAAGGACGAGGAAGCGCGGTCCCATGCAGAGGATCGCGGCGATCGCGACTCGCTGCTGCTCGCCGCCCGACAGGGCCGTCGGCAACCGCTCCGCCAGGTGCCCAACCCCCAACGCGTCGAGGGTCGCCTCGATGCGGGCATCCATCGCGGCACGCTCGACGCCCAGGTTCTCGAGCCCGAACGCCAGCTCCTCGCGCACCGTCAGCTTGGAACCCGAGAGTTGGTTGGAAGGCGTCGAGAAGACGATCCCGACCTCGCCGAGGAGGTCGCGGACGGGCGTCTCCGCGACCACCCGGCCCGAGATGGCAACACGGCCGCCGATCCGCGCGCGCACCACTCGCGGAATGAACGCGGCGGCGGCGAGGGCAAGCGTGGACTTCCCGGCACCGTTCCGCCCGGCGACGCCGACCAGCTCTCCGACCGAAACTTCCAGGTCGATTCCATCCAGCGCTGGTTTCCGGCGTCCGTGATAGCGAACCACCAGAGAGGCCAGTGAGAGCGCCGGAACGGGCTCGGGCGCGGTCACCCCACCCCCAGTCGCGAAGCCAACACTGGCCAGGCGAGGACAGCAACGAGCGCCGCGAGGATGCCCAGCCGCAGCCAGCGATCCGCCGGCGGATCGGGCACGACCCGGTAGGCGGTGCGCGGGCCGCCGGCGCCGAATCCGCGCGCCTCGAGGGCGAACGTCCGCTCGCGGACGTCGATGAGCGAGCCCAGGAGGACCGGCCCGATGAGCGGCACCAGGGCCCGCACCCGCCGTCCGAGCGAACCGCTGATCTGCAGGCCGCGCGCCTGCTGGGCCTCGAGAATCGTGCTGGCGCTCTCCTGCAGGCGCGGCACCATCTGAACGGCGGAGAGGATCACCCAGGCGAAGCGATGGCTCGCGCCGCGCGACACGAGCGCCTCCAGGAGATCGTCGGGAAGGGTTGCCTGGAGGAAGGCGATCGAGGCGATGAAGGCGACGAGCACGCGGCCCGCAGTGACGAGACCGAAGCGGATCCCCTCCCTCGAGAGGGCGACGGGGCCCAGCCGGGCGATGACATCGACCGCCCCCGGAAAGAAGAGCGCGTTGACCACCAGGATCGAAGCGATGAGGACCGCCGGAATCCGGAGCGCCCCGAGGACGGACCTCCCGAGGCCATTGGCGGCCGCCAGCAGGAGGCAGCCGAGAATCAGCAGCGGCAGCACGACCGGCGGCAGGACGAACGCCGCCAGTACCACCCATGCCAGGCCGAGGAGCTTCGTGACCGGGTTGCGCAGATGGAGCCAGCTCGCCCCGGGCCGGTAGTAGCCGGTGGCAGAGTGCACGAAGGGCCAGCCGTCCGCAATCCGCTAATCGACGATCGTCGACTCGCCGCGGCTGAACATCGTCCGGACGCTCAGCGGCAGCGCGGCGAGGACCAGGAAGACGACGGTATAGGAGATGGTCTTGTCGAGCGGGTCGCTCGTGAGGCCCTGGGCGAACGCCGACTGGAAGATGTTCAGGCCGAGCGTGCGGAACAGCGCGACGAGCGCGTCCGTCCCGGATCCGGTGACACCCCCGAAGACGCCCGCAGCGATCGGGGCCGAGATGGCCGCTGCCACGAGCCCCGTCGTGAGACCGCCGACCCAGACCGGGAACATCCGGGCGCGCTCGCCCTGCCGGGCCCAGTTCCAGAGCAGGAGGCCGATGACGACGGCCGCGGCGATGACCGCGTAGAGGCCGACCGGGTCGGGGATCGCGAGGCCCGCCAGGTTAGCAGTGCCCACGATCGGGAGGGAATCCGGCGTCCCATCCGACTTCACCCCGGTGACCGTCGAGAAGTAGCCGTTCGGCGAGAACAGCAGGCGGAGCAGCGCGAACACGATCGCCGCAGCGAAGACGCCCGTGGCGACCGCGAGGTAGCGCGAGATCCGCGGGTCGCCCGCCGACAGTCGGAAGACCGTCCGGGCGGATACCCATGCCACAACCACGCCGATCGCAACGATGGCCAGGCCGAGGATCACGAAGCGCATCTGGGAATCGGTGTCATCGGACTTGAAGGAGAGGCCGACCGTCAGCTGGACGACAGCCGCGGCAACAACCGCGGAGGCGACGCCTGCCGCCAGGGCCAGGAAGCCGCCGACTCGCTCGTCCTCCGCACGCAGGCGGAAGGCTCCGCGGCCAGCCCAGAAGCCGGCCATCAACCCGATAACCGCGGCCACTGGGGCAAAGAATGCGATCGTCGGGCCGGCCCCACCGGGCACCGGCAGGATCGCCCATATCAGGTTCGCCAGGAGCCCGGTGAGCGCGCCAGCCCATGGGCCGGCGACGACCCCGACGAGCACGGTCCCAATCGAGTCGAGGTAGATCGGCAGGCGGAGCGCGACGATGATCGCCCCGACCGCGATGTTGATCGCGATCGCCACCGGCATCAGCGCGAGCGTGGCCGTGGAGAGGTCCCGCGAGCGAACGGCGATGACGGCAAGCAGGACCACGCCTGCCACGAGCGCGGCGAGATACAGCAGCTGGACCGCCGGAACACAGCTCGTTGTCTGGCCCTCGGCACAAACCTGGAGCCAGGACAGGTCCATCAGACGGTGCCTCCCATGCCGCTCGGGTGCGTCCCACGCAGACGCTGTGCGGTCGTCCCCCGCGGTGCACGACCTGCTGTTGGACGCGCGGCTCAGTATCACTCGCGTCGAGCCTGCTTCGCCAGCCGCGTCGGTCGGCGCGGTCCCCGAGTCAGCCGGGCCCGATCCGCTCGGCGAGGCCCCCCACGCGTTCGATGAAACGGTCGAAGAACGTGGCGACGTCGGCCTCGAGCGCGACCTCCAGGGTCGGCGGCCGGCCCCAGGCCCTCCGCCAGTCCGTCACCGTCTCGCCGGTTGTCAGGGTCCCCGCGAGCTCGACGTCCACGGAGAGCTCTTCCCCGCGCACGAGCCCCGGGTCGAGGGCCGCCGCGACAGCCAGTGGATCGTGGATGAAGGCGCCGTAGAAGCCGTCGAAGCGGGAGTGGAACTCCATGTAGAACCGCAACGCGTCCTCCACGTAGCGGATCACCGGGTGTGTCGCCGCGCTTGCCGCGCCTCCGCTTGCGGCGCCTCTGCCTCCCGCCGCGGTCCCCCGCGCCGGGTCCGGGCGCGAGCCCGCTCGTTGTGCCAGCCGTTCGAGATGGCCGGGCAACAGCTTCGCCCGTTCCGTGACGTCCAGCCCGAGGGCCAGCGGCAGCCCCGGCAGGCCGGCCGCGACCCGCGCGCGCCACCACGCCGGGTTCGGAGAAGGCCGTGATCGCCTCCTTCAACGCTTCCGGGTCCACCGACGCGTTCCACTCCGTCGTGGGTGCGGTGTTCCCCGGCGATCGGTAGCTGCCGCCCATCAGGACCCAGCGCCGTAGCAGGAGGGGCAGCCTGGGCTCGCGCCGGACCGCCACCGCAAGATTCGTCGCCGGCCCGAGCGTCACCAGCGTGACCTGGCCGGGCCGGCGCCGTGCCTCCTCGACGATCAGGTCGGCCCCGTGGCGCACTGAGAGCGGGCGCCGCGGGGCGGGCAGCTCCGCGTAGCCGATGCCGCGCGGACCATGGGTCTCCGGCGTGGTCTCGAGGGGCCGGACGAGCGGCATCTCGCGCCCGAGAGCGACCTCCACGTCACCCCGGCCGGCGAGATCCAGCACCGCCCTGGTGTTCACTCCGACCTGCTGCGCGTCCACGTTGCCGGCCACGCAGGTCGCCGCCACCAGCTCGGCCTCGGGAGAGCCGCATGCGTACAGCAGCGCCAGGCTGTCGTCGATCCCCGTGTCGACATCGAGCAGGAGCGGGATTCGGGCCGAGTGCGGCATCGCGACGGGCTCGATCATCACGGCGATCGTAGCGCGGCGGGCGCCGGATCACGCACCAGGGTGCGGTCAGTCCCGGTGGGCAGGGCCGACGACGTGGAGCTCCACACCGGGGACGAGATCGAGGAGCGCCTCGGCCAGCGATGGGCGGCGCAGCCGGTCCAGGCGTCCCTGCGGTCGGTGGGCGATCACGACATGCGTCGCACCCCGGGCCTGCACGAGTCGAGCGACCGCGGCAGCCAGGTCCTGACCTTCGACTCGGACGACGTCCGCCCCGAGGTCGGCCGCGTCGTCGGCGACCTCCCGGAGATTCCGCTCCTCCTCGCGCGTGACCGCTCCGGAGGCCTCCGGGATCGCGGCGACCAGCTCGCCATGCAGAAGCCCCGCCAGCGCAGCCGCCCTGCGGACGGCCACGGCCCCGGCCGGCGAGCCGTCGAGGACGACGACGACCCGTTCGGCGGTCCCCGGCATCGAGCCCAGCCGGCCGTCGGTGACGAACTGCTCCAGCTGGCCCTCCACGCGCTGGGCCGTGAAGCGCAGGGAGAGATCGCGCAGGGCCGTCAGGTTCGGCTCCGTGAAGAAGCGGTCCAGTGCCACCCGGGTCCGCTCGGGAGGGTAGACGTTGCCGTGGCGCATGCGCTGGCGCAGGGCGTGCGGGCTCATGTCGACGAGCTCGATCTCGTCGGCCCGCTCCAGGATCTCGTCGGGCAACCGCTCGCGCACAGGTGCGCCCGTGATCGTCTCGACCGCATCCGCCACCGAGTCCAGGTGCTGCACGTTGAGCGTGGTGATGACGTGAATGCCCGCATCCCGGATGCGCTCCACTTCCTGCCAGCGCTTCTCGCGCTCGCTGCCCGGGGCGTTGGTGTGGGCCAGCTCGTCGATGAGGGCGACCGTCGGGTGACGCTGGATCACCGCGTCGGTGTCCATCTCCTCGACGATCACCTCGCGATAGGAGATGCGGCGTCGGGGCGCCACCTCCAGGCCTTCGACGAGCGCTGCCGTTTGGGCCCGGCCGTGCGCCTCGACGAACCCCACGATCACGTCGGTCCCCCGAGCCTTCCGGCGATGGCCCTCCTCGAGCATCCGGTAGGTCTTGCCGACGCCCGGTGCCATCCCCAGGTAGACGCGCAGGCGGCCCCTTCCGACCAGCTCCGACTGGCTGATGCGGGCCAGCATCTCGTCGCCCGTGGGCCGCTCGTCGAGGGCGTCGCGCGTGCTCATCGCAGCAGCCCGTCGAGGTCGAGGTTGACGAGCAGGACGTTCACCCTCGGCTGCCCGAGGAAGGCGAGGACCGGCTGTTGGGTGTGGCGGGCGATCACCGCCCGCACGGCGTCGTCCGTCACACCCCGCGCCTTCGCGATCCGCGCGACCTGGTATTCGGCCGCGGCGGGGCTGATATCCGGGTCCAGGCCGGAGGCCGACGTGGTCACGAGGTCCACCGGGACCGGCGCGTTGCCGTTGGCCGCCCGCAGCTGGTCGACCGCCGCCGTGACCCGGTCGATGAGGGTCTTGCTGGTCGGTCCCAGGTTCGAGCCTGCCGAGTTGTTGGCGTCGTAGCCGCCCGGGTTGTCGTTCGTGACGCCGGCCGCCGAGGGTCGGCCCCAGAGGTACTTCGGGTCGTTGAAGAACTGGCCGATGAGGCTGGATCCGACCGTCTTGCCATCGACCGTGATCATGGACCCGTTCGCCTGGCCCGGGAACGCCACCTGGGCGATGGCCGTGACGGCGGCCGGGTAGGCGACCCCGGTGACGAAGGTGAGGACGATGAGCAGGGCGACCGCGGGGTAGAGCTGGCGCCGCACGAACGTAGGCATCGGTTCGATCCCCTAGGCGAGGTGGAGCGCGGTGACCAACAGGTCGATCGCCTTGATCCCGAGGAAGGGAGCGACGATCCCGCCGAGGCCGTAGATGAGGAGGTTGCGCTGGAGCAGGACGGTGGCAGGGGCTGCCCGGAAGCTGACTCCCCGCAGGGCGAGGGGGATGAGCGCGACGATGATCAGGGCGTTGAAGATCACCGCCGACAGGATCGCGCTCTGGGGCGTGGACAGGCCCATCACGTTCAGCGCGTTGAGCTCCGGGTAGACCACGACGAACATCGCCGGGACGATCGCGAAGTACTTGGCCACGTCGTTGGCGATCGAGAACGTGGTGATCGAGCCGCGGGTGATCAGGAGCTGCTTGCCGATCGCGATGACCTCGAGCAGCTTCGTCGGGTCGGAGTCGAGGTCGACCATGTTGGCCGCCTCCTTGGCCGCCGACGTCCCGCTGTTCATGGCCAGCCCGACATCGGCCTGGGCGAGGGCCGGGGCGTCGTTGGTGCCGTCCCCGGTCATCGCCACGAGATGGCCCTCGGCCTGCTCCTCGCGGATGAAGCGGATCTTGTCCTCCGGCTTCGCCTGGGCGATGAAGTCGTCCACACCGGCCTCGCGGGCGATCGTGGCGGCAGTCCGCGGGTTGTCGCCGGTGACCATGACGGTCCGGATCCCCATCTTCCGGAACTCGGCGAACCGCTCGACGAGCCCCTCCTTGACGGTGTCCTTCAGCTCGATGAGGCCGACGACCCGCCCGTCGTCGCGGATCGCCAGCGGCGTGGCGCCGAGATCGGCGAGGTGATCCGCCGCATCGAGGATCTCGCGCGGCATCGAACCGTCGAGGTCCTGGGCGATGGCGTCGACGGCGCCCTTGAGGACGATGACGCCGGAGGTCAGCTTCGAGCCGCTCGTGCGGGTCTCGGCGCGGAACGGGATCTCCTCGGCGATCGTCGTCGCGAGGGTGGCGTAACCGGGCTCGTCCTGGCTCCCGCCCGCGGCGCCGAGCGCGGCCAGGCGCTGGCGGGCGAGGGTGACGATCGAGCGTCCCTCGGGCGTCTCGTCGCGGATCGACGCCACCAGCGCCGCGGTCAGGGCGACGCTCTCCTCGCACGCCCGGCGCAGCCGTGATCGACGCGGCCAGCCGGTTGCCGTACGTGATCGTGCCGGTCTTGTCGAGGAGGATGACGTCGACGTCACCGGACGCCTCCACGGCCCGGCCGCTCATGGCGAGCACGTTGAAGCGGGCCACTCGGTCCATGCCGGCGATGCCGATGGCGGACAGGAGTCCGCCGATCGTGGTCGGGATGAGACACACGAGGAGGGCGACGAGGGCGACGGTGTTGACGGTGGTGCCGGCGAAGAGCCCGAACGGGCGCAGGGTCACCGTCGCCATCAGGAAGACGATCGTCAGGCCGGCCAGCAGGATCGCGAGCGCGATCTCGTTGGGCGTGCGCTGGCGCTTGGCGCCCTCGACCAGCGCGATCATCCGGTCCAGGAAGGTCTCTCCCGGGTCGGCCGTGATCCGGACGACCAGGGTGTCGCTCGTGAGCGTGGTCCCGCCGGTGACGCTGCTGCGGATGTCGGTCCCTGGCTCCTTGAGCACGGGTGCCGACTCGCCGGTGATCGCCGACTCGTTGACGAACGCCACGCCCGCGATCACGTCACCGTCGCCGGGGATGACCTCGCCTTCGCGGACCTCGACGATGTCGTCGCGACGAAGCTCCGACGAGCCGACCTCCTCGAGGGTCCCGTCGGCCCCGCGGCGATGCGCCGTCGTGACCGAGCGGGTCCGCCGCAGGCTGGCCGCCTGGGCCCGTCCGCGCGCCTCGGCGATAGCCTCCGCGTAGGTCGCGAACAGGACGGTGAACCAGAGCCAGGCAGCGATCTGGACCTGGAACCCCAGGCCGGCCGCCCCCGCTGGTCGGCTGGAAGCCGGTCGCGTTCGCGATCGCGATGAGCGTCACCAGCACGGCGGTGACCTCGACCACGAACATCACGGGGTTTCGGATCAGGTACTTGGGGTGCAGCTTGCGCATCGACTCGGGGAGCGCGGCGCGGAGCAGCTCGGGGTCGAAGATGCCGCGCGGCCCGGGGGCACCGGCGGGGGCGCCGCCGGAGGGGGCCGCGGCGCCCCGGCCGAAGCGCTGGAACCGGCGAGTCCCGCGCGACAGGTCGATGGAGCGAAGGGTGGTCATGATCCGAAGACCTTTCCGGCGTTCTGGAGCAGCTGCTCGACGATCGGCCCCAGCGCGAGCGCGGGGAAGAAGGTCAGCGCGCCGACGATGATGATCACGCCCACCACGAGCACGCTGAACAGGACGCCGGTGGTGGGGAACGTGCCGAGGGACGCGGCCACCCGCCGCTTGCCGGCCATCGCACCCGCCAGGGCGAGGATCGGGACGATCATCCCGTACCGTCCGAGGAGCATGGCGAAGGCGCCGGTGATGTTGTAATAGGGCGTGTTGCCCGTGAGGCCGGCGAAGGCAGACCCGTTGTTGCCGGTCTGGCTCGAGTACGCGTACAGGATCTCGCTGAAGCCGTGGGGGCCGGCGTTGAGCGGCCCCGCCTGGCCGGCGGTCGTGACCGTGGCCAGGGCGGTGAAGCCCAGGATGCTCGCCCCCAGGATCAGGACGACGACCATCGACATCTTCATCTCGTAGGCTTCGATCTTCTTGCCCAGGAACTCGGGCGTGCGGCCGACCATGAGCCCGGCGATGAAGACGGACAGGATCGCGCCGATCACGAGCATCCCGTAGAGGCCGGCTCCGATGCCGCCGGGCGTGATCTCCCCGAGCTCGATGTTGAAAAGCGGGACGAGGCCGGCGATCGGCTGGAAGCTGTCGTGCATGGCAATGACCGCGCCGGTGCTCGTGCTGGTGGTGATCGCCGCGAAGAGCGCTCCGATCCCGGACCCGAAGCGGATGTCGTTGCCCTCCATGCTTCCCAGCGCCTGGTTGACCGACGCCGGGAAGAGGGGGTTGCCCGTCGTCTGCTGGTGCATGGCGACCACCGCGCCGACGATGAAGACCGAGGCCATCGCCCCGAACAGCGCCCAGCCATGGCGCTGGTTGCCGGCGTATCGCCCGAACGTGTAGGTGAGCGAGAAGGCGATGGCGAACATCAGGACCATCTCGACGAAGTTGGTCAGCGGCGTCGGGTTCTCGAACGGGTGGGCCGAGTTGGCGTTCAGGAAGCCGCCCCCGTTGTTGCCCAGCTCCTTGATCACCTCCTGCGAGGCGATCGGGCCCAGGGCGATCGTCTGCTGGGCGCCCTGCAGCGTGGTGGCGGCCGCCGGCGCGTTGAGCGTCTGGGGGATGCCCTGCCAGACGAAGAAGACGGCCACGACGACCGAGATCGGCAGCAGGATGTAGAGGACGCCTCGCGTCAGGTCCACCCAGTAGTTGCCGAGCGTCTTGGCGCTGCGCCGGGTGAGCCCGCGGACCAGCGCGATCGCCACGGCCAGGCCCGTCGCGGCGGAGGTGAAGTTCCGGACCGCGAGGACCACCATCTGGCTCAGGTAGCTGACGCCGGTCTCACCCGAGTAGTTCTGCCAGTTCGTGTTCGTCTCGAAGCTGACCGACGTGTTGAAGGCGAGATCGGGTGACTGCGCTGTCGCGCCGTTCGGGTTGAGCGGCAGCGAGGCCTGGACGCGCAGCACCACGTAGCCGACGACGATGGCAACCAGGGCCATCAACAGGACGGAGACGGTGTATCCCTTCCAGTCCTGCTCGACGCTCTCGTCGATCCCGCTCACCCGATAGATGGCGCGCTCGACAGGGCGCAGGACCGGGCTGAGGAAGGTTCGCTCCCCCTCCATGACCCGGTGGATATACGTCCCGAGGATCGGGGTGATGAGCAGGATCACCCCGGCGAAGACGACCAGGGTGACCAGGTCTCCTGTCGGCACGCCTAGAAGTCCTCGGGCCGCAGGAGGGCCCACAGCAGGTAGACGAAGATGAGCGCGGCGGCCACGCCGGCCAGGATGTCGAGCGCGTTCATCCGCGGACCCGGTCGCAGAGGACCAGGAGGCCCGCGAAGAACGCCGCGCAGCCCGTCCCGATGAGCAGGATGACGATGTCGGTCACGTGTTGTCTCCCCGATCGTTGGCCGCGCTCCCGGCCGTTTCGGCGTCGCCCGGCGCGTCGGCGCGCGTGGTGAACCGCTGGCACACCTCGAGCAGCGTCTCGAGCGCGAAGGGCTTGGGAAGGTAGCCGGCGACGCCGAACTCGCGGAGGCGTCGCGGGCCGATGGTCGTGGCAGACACGACGACGACCGGCGGAGCCCCGGGGTCCGTCAACGCGCCGTGCCGCAGCAGGTCCCAGCCGGTCTCTCCCGGCAGGTTGATGTCGAGCAGGACGAGGGCGGGCTCGGTTCCGCCCGCGAGGATGTCGGCAGCCGCCTCGGCCGATGCGGCCTCGGCCACGCTCCAGCCTCGCGCGCGCAGGTGCCGGGCGACCACGCCCCGAAGGGACTCGTCGTCCTCGACAAGGAGGATCGGCTGCTCAGGCACGTGTTTCCGGGGGCGGGACGTCCGCCCGCTCGAAGGTGAGTGCGAGGCCTTCCTCGCCGACCCCCCAGACGGGTGTCACCCGGACGAGGCTGCCGGCTGCCGCCCGGCGGGCGTAGTCGAGGAGCACGTCGCCGAATGCCAGACCCCCGAGCTGCATCCGCTCCGCGCCGCCGAGGGCCACCATGGCGATGGCACTGTCGACGAGGCCCATCTCTCGGGCGAGGGCGGCCACCCCGGCGCCGCGGCTTCCTCGTGCTGTTCCATGGCGTCATCCTCCCGCGGGCCTCCAAGAGGGAACGGGTGACGCAGCTGCGTGGGCGCTCAACAAGCGCTCACAAACGACCCGGCTGGACCGATCAGCCCTCCGCGACAGGCTCCCCGCGCACGCGGTAGCCGACACCGGGCTCGGCGACGACCAGGTCACGCAGGTCGCCGTCCGCGTCCAGGGCCGCGATCTTGCGCCGGAGGCGACTGACATAGACGTGGACGTAGTGATGCTCGCCCTGGTAGGCCTGGCCCCACACGGCGCGGAGGAGCCGGCCCATCGTCACGAGGCGGCCCGGGTTTGCCAGGAACACGCGCAGGATCTCGAATTCGCGCGGCGTCAGGGCCAGCGGCCGGCCATGAACCGTGGCCAGGCTCCGCAGCTGATCCAGCACCAGCGGACCAACGGTGACGCGACCCGAGGGATCGGCCGCCGGCCCGCCCGAGCGACGCATCGCGGCCCGGATCCGTGCCTGGAGCTCGCCGGTCGAGAAGGGCTTGGTGACGTAGTCGTCGGCGCCGGCCTCGAGCGCGTCGATCTTCGACTGCTCCGCGTCCCGCGCCGACAGCACCAGGACGGGCGTGGTCGCTTCGCGCCGGATCCGTCGGAGGATCCGGATCCCATCCATGTCGGGCAGGCCGAGATCGAGGAGCACGAGATCCGGGCGCCGCGCCTCCCAGCTCCTGAGGGCCGAGCGCCCGTCGGTCGCCTCGACCACCTCGAGGGTGCCGCGCCGTCAGGTCCCGCCTCAGCGCCACGCGGGTCGCCTCGTCGTCCTCGATCACCAGGATGAGCGGCCGCCGTGGATCGGTCATCGGGACGCCTCGTCGGAGACGGGATCCATGCGCTCCGGCGGGCGGAGCCGGGTCCGGCTCGGCCGCGACGTCGTCCGGCACCGATCCGGCGATCGGCAGGTCGACGTCGACCGCCAGCCCGCCGAGGTCCGAGCGCCTGGCCTGGACGTGTCCGCCCATCGCCTCGGCCAGGCCCCGCACGACGGCCAGGCCGACGCCCGTGCCGCTGCGCGACCCGGCCGATCGGCCCGGCACGCGGTAGAACTTCTCGAAGAGGTGGGCGAGCGCTCCGTCGGGGACGCCGGGTCCCGCATCCTCCACGGTGAGGCGGACGAATCGCCTCGCCGGCGAGGGTCCGGGCGGCCACCTGCACGAGGGTCCCGGCGGGCGTGTACTTGGCCGCGTTCTCCAGGAGGTTGGCCAGCACCTGGTCGAGCAACACCGCATCCACGACGACCGGCGGCTGGTCGTCGAGCTGCGACCTCCAGCCGGTGTTCGGCCAGGCGTCCGCGGGCCCGCGCGACGCTTGGCTCGACGAGGTCGTCGAGGTCGTAGACCTCGAGATCGACGCGGAGCGCCCCGGCCTCGACCCGGCTCAGGTCGAGCAGGTTCGTGACGATCCGGTTCAGGTGCTCGGCCTCGCGGTCGATCATCTCCGCGGCGGCGCGCCGGTCGTCCGGGCGTCAGGTCGACCGTGTCATCGATGATTGTTCCCGCCGCGGCCCGGATCGAGGCGAGCGGCGTGCGCAGGTCGTGCGAGACCGACTCGAGGAGCGCGCTCTTGAGGGCGTCGCTGCGCGCGGGCGATCTCGGCCTCCCGCGCGGCCGCCACCAGGCGATCCTGGTCGATCGCCTGCCCGACCTGGTCGGCGACCGCGGCGAGGAGTCGCGTCTCGGTGGCGTCCGGCTCGCCGTCGCCGCGCTCCCGCACGGCCCAGAGTGATCCGAGCACGTGACCGCCGGCCTCGATCGCGACCCGGTAGGCCTCGCCGGCCGCGCCCAGGCGCTCGCTCCCGGCGCGCCGGCCCGTGTGCACGGCGACCCACTCGGCGGGGTTCGGGTCCCGGCCGACGCCTGCAGGACCCGGTGGCCGGGCGGCTCGGGGACGGGCGCCCCGGGATCGGTGTCGGCGACCGCACGGCGTCGGGCCCCGGCCTCGTCGAGGACGATCCACGCGCGCCGGCCAGGCGCGCCTCCTCGCCGCACGATCTGGCCAGGATCCGCGGCAGGACGTCGAGCGTGGACGTGCGGCTCACCAGCTCGCGGCTCACCGAGAAGAGCGCACGAGCCTCGCGCTCGCGAGCCACGGCCGTCTCTCCGCGGATGCGCAGGAGGGCGGCCATCTGGCCGACGAGCAGGCCCACGGCCAGCAGGACGACGAGGTTCAGCCACTCGGCGGGGTCGCGACGGTGAGGGTGTAGGACGGGTTCGACGAACAGGAAGTCGTACAGGAGGAACGCGACGATCGCCGCACCAGGACGGCGATGCGACCGCCGACCAGCGCGACGCTGGCCACTGCCAGGATGTAGACGGCCGACGCGTTCGGCACGCCGACCGCTCGAGGATGGCGATCGACGGCTGTCGCGGCCGCCAGCGCAGGGTGCCGACGAGCGCCGTCCGGACGCCCGGTGCGCACGAGCGGTCCACGCGCAAGACTACTGCGCCGGCTCGCCCCGCCGGGCACGGCCGGTACCCGTTCGCGACCGGAGGGCCGATGCCCGGCGGCGACGGTGCGTGCCCGACCGTACACTCGGGCGATGAGCGCGTCCCGTTCGCATCCCACGGCGCTCGCCCCGATCATGCCCGGCGCCACGATCGGGATCCTCGGCGGCGGGCAGCTGGGCCGGATGCTCGGGTTCGCGGCGCGTGCGCTGGGCTACCGGGTCGCGATCCTGGACCCGGACCCCGACTGCCCGGCCGCGGCGATCGCCGACCGGGTGGTGACCGGCGCCTACGACTCCGTCGACGGCTGCCGTCGAGCTGGCCCGGGGCGCGGCCGTCGTGACGTACGAGCTGGAGCACGTCGACGCGGCGCTCGTCGACGCCGTCTCGTCCGCCGGCGTCCCGGTCCGCCCCGGCGCGCTCGCCCTGCGCATGACGCAGGACCGGCTCGCGGAGCGCCGCTTCCTCGACTCGCTCGGGCTCCCGACCGCACCGTGGCGCGAGATCGTCGACGAGGCCGGCCTGCGTGCGGCCGCGGACGAGCTCGGTATACCCCTGCGACTGAAGGCGCCCACCGGCGGCTACGACGGACGGGGCCAGGTGCTGATCGACGCTCCCGAGGCGATCCCGGGCGCCACCCAACGGCTGGGCCGCCGGCCGGCGTGCCGCTCCTGGTCGAGCGGGAGCTCGACTTTGCGGCCGAGGTCTCGATCATCACCGCCCGGGCCCTCGACGGCACACTCGCCGCGTACCCGTCGTGCGCAACCGCCACGACGCCGGAATCCTGGTCGAAACCGTCGCGCCCGCGGACCTCTCGGCTGGCGTTGCCGGCGCGGCAACGGCGATCGGCGCCCGGGTCGCGGCGGCCCTCGACGTCGTCGGCGTCGTCACCGTGGAGCTCTTCGTGCTGGGCGACGGCACCCTCGCGGTCAACGAGCTGGCGCCTCGCGTCCACAACTCCGGCCACTGGACGATCGAGGGCGCCCACACCGAGCCAGTTCGAGCAGCATGTCCGGGCCATCTGCGGCCTCCCGCTGGGTGATGTCGCCGTGCACGGAGCCGACAGCGATGGTCAACCTGCTCGGCACCGGGCGTGCCGCGGGACGCCCGGCTCGAAGGCGTCGAGGCGGCCCTCGGCGACCGGCTCGTGCACCTCCACCTGTACGACAAGCGGCGTGTCTTCGGGCGCCGGAAGATGGGCCACCTGACGGTGACGGGCGCCGAGGACGCCGAGGCGGCGCTCGCTCGTGGCCGCGCCGCGCTGGCCCACCTGCGCTGGGCGTGACGGGGCCAGCGGCAGGCATGGCTCACCTGGGATCGGACGGCGCGACCGACGGCCTTCGCAGCGCCCTCGCGCCGTGCCCGGACTGCCGCGCCCTCGTGCCAGCCGTCGACGGCCCCACCCATGCCTACATCGGTGGAAGCCCGGGCTGCTGGGCCACGTGGGGCGAGCTCCAGGCGCGGGCCTATGGCGATCCCGAGCTCGCGGCGGTCATGCCGCTGGCCGTGGACGCCTACGCGGCGCAGCACCCAGGCGTCGAGGGGCGGCGCCAGGCGCAGTCGGTCTGGGTCCATCTCGTGAGCATGTGCGCGATCCTCGAGCGCGGCCGGACCGCGGTTGATGGGATCCGGGTCAAGCAGGATCTCCTCCGCCACGACCCGGTCTTCGCCTGGCTCGAGCCGCCGGCCGATCCCGGGCCGATCACGGTCCTCGACGTCGCGCCGCGCTCGGGTGCCGAAGCGGCGGCGGCGGTCCACGCCTGGGCGTGGTCGGTGTGGGGGGCATGGTCGGCCCACGCGGAGGCGATCCGGGGCCGCACAAACGAGGTGGCCCCATGGCGTTGACCGGCGATCGCGCGGCGCATCCGAACCGGCTCTTCGGCCCTACGCGGGCCGCGCGCATCGCGCTACCGTCGGCGCGAGGTGAGCGCCATGGCCAGGCCCGGTCCCGAGATCGACGCCGACGAGCGGCTCCTGCGCGAGGCGATCCGCCTCTCCCGGGCCCGGATGCGCCAGGGTCGCGGCGGGCCGTTCGGAGCGGTCGTCGCCCGTGGCGGCGTCATCGTCGCCCGCGGCTGGAACGCCGTCACCTCCTGGCTGGACCCCACGGCGCACGCAGAGATCGTCGCGATCCGGCGCGCCTGTCGGAAGCTCGGCACCTTCGAGCTGTCCGGGTGCGTCCTGTACAGCAGCTGCGAACCCTGCCCGATGTGCCTTGCCGCCGCGTACTGGGCCCGGGTGGAGAGGCTGGTCGAGCGCCGCCAACCGCGACGACGCGGCCCGCGCGGGCTTCGACGATGCGCTGATCTACGACGAGGTCCCGCTCCCGCCCGAGGCACGCTCGCTTCGCATGCAGACGTTTCTCCGCCCCGAGGCGGTCGCCGTCTTCGACGAGTGGCTGGAGAAGCCCGATCGCGTCCCGTACTGAGCGATCGTTGGCGGAGACAGTCCGCGGTGCCGCTGACCAGCGCCTCGGTTGCCTTCCGGCCGGCTCACCTCCACCGGCGAAGGGTCACCCGCTCGCAACGACCCGCCCTCCCCCGGGAACCTCTGTGACGATCCGGTCGGCCAGGTCCGCCAGGATTCTCTCGGCGAGCTCCCCCGGCGTACCGTCCTCGACGTCGACGACGATCTCCGCCAGGTCGGCCATGAGCGGGTAGCGCTTCGCGGCCTGTCGCGCCAGGAGCCCGGCGGGATCGCGGCCGTAGGCCGGCCGGTGGTCCGCGCGTTCGAAACGCGTCGCGAGCGTCGCCGGGTCGGACCGCAACCAGGTCACCACGACCCCCGCATCCCCGAGCGCCGCCCGGCACGCGTCGTCGTCGACTACGCTCGCGGCCGCCGCCACGACCGTCGGCCCCGGCTCCGCGAGCGCGACGAGGAGGTGGCGCGCCTCGAGGACGTGAAGCGCGGCGGCCCCATCGGCCTCCGCGATCGCCCGGACCGTCCGGCCTTGCGCCCGCTCCAGGTCGGTGTCGGAGTCGCGCATCGTCCATCCAAGGCGATTCGCGAGGATCCGCCCGACGCTCGACTTGCCGGCGCCCATCAGCCCGACCAGGACGACGTGGCGGGCCCGTGGGGCGCTCACCTCGCGAGCCGGCGCTTCGCTCATCCGGCGGCGCGACGCGGCCAGATCGCCGCGGCAACCAGCGCGGCCACGACGAGCCCGATCATGCCCGCCGCCCAGGCGGCGCCCGCCAGGAGGAACGTCGTGTCCTCGCGCTCCTCGGCGAGCCGGAGCGAGCGGCCGGCCATCACGGTTCCGCCGGACCAGGGAACGCTCACCGTGGCGATGCGGACGCCGGGGCGCGGCTGCCAGGTCACCGTGTTGCGCCCGGACGCGGCCGCGGCGGCCAGCACGCCAGCGGGTGGCGCCGGGATCCCGCCATCGAGACGCGCATTCGACGCCAGCGGCGTCCCCGACCGGTCGTAGACCACGACGAACGGCGCCAGGCTGACCGAAGCGTCGACCATCCCCGTACCGGCGACTCCAACGACCGCGCTGCCCGGTCCCACGACGGATTCCGGTGCGGCCCCGCCCGTGAGCGCGGTTGCGGCGTCCGACGCCAGCTGGACCTGCGGGTCGTTCGCGCCGCCGCGCTGCGCCTGCTGGACCGCGGTGTAGCCCAACCCGCAGGCGACGGTGAGGACGAGCGCCGCCGGGACGAAGAAGGCCGCGGAGCGTCGGAGGAGCGCGTATCGGTCCATCCGGGCCTCCAGTCGGGCGTGCCGGCGGAACCGGCCTCGCCACGTGGTGACGCCCCTTGCAACGTGCCCGTGACGGACGTCGACGTCGGATGCCCGGGACGGGTGATCCGCAGGATGACAGATGCGGCAGAATCACCCGGGCGCCGCCGTCCGGAGCGACGGCCGTTTCGACCGCCAGGCCGCCCGCACAGGAGACTCGCCCCGATGCCAGGTCAGCCCAACCGGATCACCGTCATCCCCGGCGACGGAGTCGGCCCGGAGGTCGTCCGGTCCGCCCAGCGGATCATCGCCGCGGCCGGCGTCGCCGTCGACTGGGAGGAGGCCGAGGCGGGCGCCGAGGTCTTCAAGCGGGGCGACACCTCGGGCGTCCCGACGGCGACCCGCGACTCGATCGATCGGACACGCGTCGTCCTCAAGGGCCCCCTCGAGACCCCGGTCGGGTTCGGCGAGAAGAGCGCCAACGTCACCCTGCGCAAGCTCTTCGAGACCTACGCCAACGTCCGCCCGGCCCGCGAGCTTCCGGGCGTGCCCGACACGCTATGCCGGCGAGGGCGTCGACATGGTCATCGTCCGCGAGAACATCGAGGACCTGTACGCCGGCATCGAGCACATGCAGACGCCGGACGTCGCGCAGTGCCTGAAGGTCATCAGCCGCAAGGGCAGCGAGAAGATCATCCGCTACGCCTTCGAGCTGGCCCGCCGCGAGGGGCGCCGGAAGGTCACCTGCGCAACCAAGGCCAACATCATGAAGCTCACCGAGGGCCTCTTCAAGCGAACCTTCGAGGAGCTCGTCGGCCGAGTACCCGGAGATCACCCCCGAGCACCTGATCATCGACAACGTCGCCCACCAGATGGCCAAGAACCCGGCCCAGTTCGACGTCGTCGTCACGACCAACCTCAACGGCGACATCATCAGCGACCTTGCCTCGGGCCTGGTCGGGGGCCTCGGCTTCGCACCGTCGGGCAACTACGGCGACGATGTCGCGATCTTCGAGGCGGTCCACGGCTCGGCGCCCGAAGTACGCCGGCAAGGACGTCATCAACCCGACGGCCCTGATCCTCTCCTCGATCATGATGCTGCGCCACCTGGACGAGGGCGGGGCGGCCGACCGGATCGAGGACGCCGTCCTCGTCACGCTCGAGGACGGCAAGGCGGTCACCCAGGACCTCGCCCGCCAGACGGGCGGCGACGTGGAGCACGCGGCGTCCACGACAGGCTTCACGGACTCGATCATCGCCAACCTCGGGAGGCAGCCGGCGACGGTCCCGCCGCGAACCGGTTCGGAGCGGCCCTCGGGCGAGGCGCGGCCGCGTCCCGCCTGGGCGTACGGGGCAGCGATCTCGGCAGCGGTGCCTCGCACCACCGTCGGCGTCGACCTCTTCCTCGAGACATGGGACGCCGCCGAGGCCGCCGGCCCTGTCCTCGAATCGCTGGCCGGCGATTCGCTCCGGCTCCAGATGATCTCCAGCCGCGGAACGATGGTCTGGCCCGGCAGCGGACTGAAGCCGGACGAGCGTGGGTCTCCTGCGGGCGCGCTACGTCGGTCTCGCGGATGGCGCGGCGGTCGCGGACCGCGAGATCGCGGCCCTGCTCGACCGCGTCGCCGACCGGTTTGCCTGGACGCACGTCGAGAAGCTCCATGTCTTCGCCGGCGAGGACGGCTTCACGAAGGCTCAAGGTCAGTAAGTCATGACCAACGGACCGTCCCAGACGCCGGGGATGCTCCCGACGTCCCAGACGCCGGGGATGCTCCCGACGTCCCGGACGCGCCCCGGCCGGGCGCGCCGGCCGCGCCCGCGGCTCGCCCGTCGTCGGGATCGTGGGCGGGAGCCGCAGCGACTTCCCGGTCCTCGAGAAGGCCCGGGAGCTCCTCGATTTGCTCGAGGTTCCCTGCGAGCTGCGGGTCGTGTCGGCTCACCGGACGCCGGACTACCTGTTCCGCTACGCGGAGACAGCGGCAGGGCGGGGCATTCGGGTGATCGTGGCCGGCGCCGGCGGTGCCGCGCACCTGCCGGGAATGCTGGCCGCCAAGACCCAGCTCCCGGTGATCGGCGTGCCGATCCCGACCCTGCAGCTGGGCGGCCTCGACTCGCTTCTTTCGATCGTGCAGATGCCGCGCGGGGTCCCGGTCGCGACGGTGGCCATCGGCAATGCCGAGAACGCCGCGCTCCTTGCGGCGGCCATCCTTTCCCTCTCCGACCTGGCCCTGGCGGAGCGGGTCGCGGCGTACCGGGCGGCCCAGACGGCCGGCGTCATGGCGGATGAGAGCAACGCCGAGCCGCTGGCCTGATCACCCGACCGGGGGGTGCGATACCCGCAGCGTTACGGAGCCGATGCCCCCGCCTGGGCTGGGGCCGGGAGCAGGGAGTCCAGGCGTTCGATGAGCGGTGCGCAGCGGAGATCGACGAGGGTCGCCCTGGCCTCCGCGGTCATGCCGAGTGCCTCGGCGGCATCGGCACCGAGCACGGCGGCGACCTCCAGAACCGTGAGGGCCACGTAGAACCGCATCCCCTGGGCGCGGTAGCGGTCCAACGCGAACCGGTAGCCTCCGATGGCCTCATCCCGCCGCCCGTCAAGGGCCGCCAGGGCGGCGTCCGCCATCGCCCGCTCCGCGAGGACGGCACCCCGCCCGCGCCGGGCCGACAGCAGGTCCCGCGCCTCCGCGAGCGCCTCGGCGTCTCCCGCGAGCAAGGCGAGCCGTGCCTCGAACCCGAAGTCCTGGGCAGTACCCCCGGAGTCCTGGGCGTTGCCGCCGGAGTCGATGGCGCGGCGCGACCGGCGAAGCCAGGCGAGACCGTCCGCGAACTCGCCGCGCATATAGGACCGCCACGCCAGCGATCTCGCAGCGTTGCCCATCGTCTGCAGGTCGGAGTCGCGCTCGCCGTGGAGCCATGTCACCTCGAGCTCCTCAATCCGGTCCTCGCCGCGGAGCGTGGCAACGGACGCCGCGACGTAGTCCAGCCATGCACGCCCGCGCGGGGAGCGCATCACGTCGAGCATCCGCTGGGTCGTCGTCTCGACCCAGTCCCACTCGCCCAGGACCTCGCCGGCCCCCAGCCCGTTACCCATGAGGTACGTCGTGAAACCCTGCAGTCCGAGCCGCGTGACAGTCTCCATTCCCTCGCGGACAATCGCGAATGCCTGCCGCGGATCGTCGTCGACGCCGAAGGAGGCCATGTTCACGGCGGCCCGAAGGGCGACCCAGTGGAGTCCTTCGTCCTCCAGCAGGCGCCGCGTCCCGTCGAGCAGGGCCCATCCCTCGCGCCGGCGGTTCAGGGCCAGAAGGGCGCTCGCCTTGGTCACGAGGGCGTGGCCGAACAGCAGGTCGAGGCCGGCGTTCTCGCACAGCTCGATCGCCCGGTCGCACCAGGCCAGGCTCTCGGCCGTCCGATAGGAGCGGAAGAGAGCGCGAGACCAGGCCTCGGCGAAGCGCCCGGCGTCCGGACCCGGCGGGAGGCCCTCCGCCTCCGCCACCAGGGGCTCGAGGAGCTCGACCGCGGCCCCGATCTGTGACGCGCTCAGGTGGACGCTCGCGAGCGTGGCGCTGACGCCGATGATGGCGGCGCGATCGCCGCCCGCCTGCAGCCGGGCAAGTGCTTCGTGGAGGACCTCGAGGCTCTGGTCGTCGCGGCCCGCATAGGCGAGGATCTCGCCGGCGCGCGCCAGCGCCGCGGTCGCCTCCACGTCGCCCTCGGTGATGTCCGCGAGGTCGCGCAGGTGAACGACGGCCTGCTCGAGCGCCCCGACGTCCACGGCCCGATCGGCGGCGGCGCGCAGGGCGAGCCGTGCCTGTGCGGCGGCCGCTTCGCCCTCGGGCCCCTCCGGGGCGGCCCGGTAAGCCGCCAGGTACTGCTCGGCGAGCGGGCCGGCGTGCTCCTCGCCCAGTCCCTCGAAGAAGCGGGCCGCGGCGAGATGCCTGGCGCGCCGGTCGCGTCGGGCCAGGGTGGAGAGGGCCACATCGCGCAGCAACGCCTGGACGAACCCGTACCGCCCGCGGTCGGGCGACCTTGGGTCCGTCTCGAGGACGAACACCTCGCGCCGGACCAGGGCCCGGAGGCGCCCCTCGAGTCCGGCGGCATCGATCCCGCTCACCGCCGCCAGGGCCGCGACCGAGAACCGCCCGCCCAGCACCGAGGCGTCCTGCACGAGGGCCCGGTCGGGTGCGTCGAGGCCGTCGAGGCGCGCGCCGACGAGGGCCACGAGAGACTCGGGCGGCTGGAAGGTCGACAGGTCGCGCGACGGCCGGAAGGCGCCGTCGGCTTCGACGATCGACCCGTCGTCGAGGAGCATCCGCACGATCTCGACGGCATACAGGGGGATGCCGCCGGCGCGCGCGAGGATCGCCTCGACGGCAGCATCGGGGAGGCCCGGGACCAGGCCTTCGAGGAGGGCGCGCATCGACCGGTCCCCCAGGGGCTCGAGGCGCACCGCCGTCGCGTTGGGGCGGTCGGTGCCCCAGCCGGGGCGGCGCTGCAGGAGCTCCGGCCGGGCAAGGGTCACGACCAGCAGCGGCAGCCGATGGCTCCAGTCGAGGATGTGCTCGATGAAGTCGAGAAGGCCGTCGTCGGCCCAGTGGAGGTCCTCGAAGACGAGCATCGTCGTGCCGCGCTCGGCGATTCGCTCGAAGAGCGTGCGCCAGGCAGCGAACAGCTCCTCGCGACCACCGGGCATCACGTCACCCACGCCGAGGAGCGCGAGCAGGCGGGGCTCCACCCGGGCCCGTTCGATCGGGTCCGGCAGCCACGTCGCCGACATGTCGGCGATCCCGCGGCGGGTGGTCGATGCGTCGTCGCCGTCGCCGAGGCCGGCGCGCCGCCGGACCATCTCCGCGAGGGCGCCGAAGGCGCTCCCGCTCCCGTACGCCGACGACCGGCCAGCGTGCCAGTAGACCGGCTCCACCACGCCATCGAGGTATTTTTCGAGTTCCCAGGCGAGCCGTGTCTTGCCGATCCCGGCCTGACCGATGATCGAGAGGCTGCGCGCCCGGCCGTCGCGCCCGGTGGCGTGGAAGCTGTCTTTCAGGAGGCGCAGCTCGTCCTCGCGGCCCACGAATGGCGCCTCGACCACGTCGTGCGGTCCGCCGCGCCGCTCTCCGACGACGCGGATCGCACGGAAGGACGGCACCGGAGCCACCTTGCCCTTGAGGTCCTGGATCCCGGCGTCCTCGAAGAGGACCGCCGGTCCGACCGCGCGGCGCGTCGACTCGCCGACGAGCACCGATCCGGGCGCGGCGACGGCCTGCAGACGCGACGCCGTGTTCACCAGGTCGCCCGCCACCATCCCCTGGCCCGCGGCGCCGAGGGTTACGGCAGCTTCCCCGGTCAGTACGCCGGCCCGCAGCCGGAGCTCGAGCCCCGCGGTCGGGTCGGAGAGCCCGCGGACCGCGTCGACGAGATCCAGCGCGGCGCGGACCGCGCGCTCCGCGTCGTCCTCGTGGGCGGTGGGTGCGCCCCACACGGCCATGACCGCGTCCCCGATGAACTTCTCGACCGCGCCGCCGTAGCGGGCGATCACATCGCGGGCGACGTCGAAGTAGCGCCCGAGGAGCTCGCGCGTCGCCTCGGGATCACGATCGGCCGAAAGCGCGGTGAAGCCCACCAGGTCCGCGAACAGCACGCTGACAAGGCGGCGCTCGGCCGCGGACGAGCCGGCCGCCTCGGGTGGTCGGGCCGTGCCGGCCGTTCCTGGAGCGGCCGAGGCGGGCGTGCCGCCGGCGCCTGCGATCCGGCTGCCACAGGTGCCGCAGAACTTCGCCCCAGCCTCGTTCGTCGCCCCGCACACGGGGCACGCGGCAGCCAGCGGTCCGCCGCATTCCAGGCAGAAGCGGCGGCCGGGAGCGTTGGGTGTGCCACACGCGGGGCAGGTCACGCGGGTCGGCCTCCTCGGCGGGCAATCGGACGTTTGAGGCGCGAGCGTACCCGACCACGTCTGCGATGGGAACCGGTCAGCCCCGGGCGATGTCCCTGACGTTGTCGACCAGCGTGAACAGGGCCAGCCCCACGATCGCGACGATGAGCAGCAGGGTGATGTGGTTGGCCACCAGGATGAGCGAGGCGATGATGGCCAGGAAGAGCGTCGTCCGCAGCAGCAGCGCGCCGAGGCGTCGGCGGAACGCCGCCTCGATCACCGCGTACACCGCGACGCCGGCGATGATCGAGACGATCGGCCCGAAGAAGTCCGTGTAGATCGAGACGACGATGAGCACCAGGACGAGGCTGATGCTCACCGCGGACCACAGCTCGACGAGCCGCCCGTAGCGGGTCATCTCGGTCGGCACCGGGTGGTGGTCGTGCCGGATGTGAGCCCGCGGATCGCCGAAGTCGCCGGCCTCGATGCGGCCGAGCTCTCGCTTCGACGCCGAGATCGAGTCGAGGAGCTGGGCCTCGCGCTTGCGCGAGGCGGTGAGGTCCCGCTCTCCCTCGCGGAGCTCGGCTGCCACGGCTTCGTGGAGGACCTCGAAGGACTCGCTCGTGGCGAGGGCGCGCGCCTCGAGCTCGAGCCCCGGCAGCGCAGCCTGCTTCCCGGCGTCGGCGGCCCGGATCTCGGCAACCTCGGCCTCGAGGACGGCGACGCGCCCGCGGAGCACGTCCGCCGCGCGTGACGGCGGCGAGACCTTGGCCAATCCAGCCCAGCCGACCGGGTCGTGCCACGTCTGGCGCACCACGCCTGCCCGGTTCCACTTCGGTCCGGCCGGAGCGCGCTCGCCGGCGAACCGGTCGTAGGTGTCGAGGCCGAAGAGGCCGCGGTAGCCGTCGACCCAAGGCGTCGAGTCGTCGATGAGCACCGGTGTCCATTCGGCGGCCTGGCCGGGGCCGATCGAGAGCCCGTCGGCCCGCGCGTAGTCGATGAACGGGATGCTGAGCGCGGCGCCGATCGTTGCGGCCAGGTCGCCCGGGTCGTCCTGGCGGAGGGTGTCGCGCCAGAAGGAGCGGAGCGCCTCGAGGACGCCACGCAGCGGCCGCGAGGCCGGGATCGGGGCAGCGGTCAGGTACTCGCCCTGCTCGAAGTAGGCGGCGTGCGAGCCGGCTCCAGCGTGGATGATCGGGTGGTCGCCGACACGCACGAGCAGGGGATCGTCCCAGCGCCGCCTCAGGTCGTCCCCGGCGTAGTCGTGGGCTGCGCAGGCGAACCAGACCGGCCGTGGGCCATCGGGCGTCTCCTCGAGGAAGACGAGCGACTGCTCGAGGTCGGCCTCGTGGTCGTTGGCGCCCTGGAAGGTCGAGCGCCAATCGTTCATGAAGTAGAAGTACATGTAGTGGAGGACGATCCAGCCGTCCCGCCGGAGGACGCGCCCGTGGTAGACGTAGCGCGGGTCCTTCGCCCGGGCCGCTTCGTACTTGATCGAGGCGGCGGCTGTCGTCCCGCCCGGCACCGTTCCCCGCAGGAGCAGTGACAGGTTGAAGAAGGCGTCGACGAGGCGGGCGAAGATTCCCACGCGGGCCAGCCGGCTCGGGGCCTTGAAGACGGGCCGCTCGGGCCGCCGGGACCACCGCGCAAGCTCGAACGGCGCCAGCGGCTGCTGGACCAGGCGCAGGAAGAGTGACTTTCCGGGGGGCGTCTCGTAGGTCGCCAGCCTGTCCGGCGTCAGCTCGCCGCGCGGCACCAGCAGGGTTCGGTCACGCTGGGAGCGGCCCACCCACAGGTCGCACTCCTCGAGGTACGCGTCGACCGCGGTCGGGAAGAAGAGCTCGCCGTGGTTGTAGCGGATGATCGGCTCGAAGGCGCGCAGGAGAGCGCGGTCGTCGCGTGCCGGGGGCGACGCCGGCGCGGCGGCTGGCTCGACGCCGGTGGGATCCATTCGCGGGACCTCGCTCATGCCGGCCCCGACGTGTCGTGCTCGAGGGTGACCGGCGCGGCGCGTACGACCTCCGCCTGGAAGGCCCGCTTGACCTCGCGCTGGTTGAGATAGAACGCCTCGACGACGTAGACGAGCATGTACAGGTAGCTCTGGTGGCCCTGCAGGTAGAGCAGGATCTGCCAGGCGAGCCCGGCCCCGGTGAACACCATCGCCGCGTACCAGGCCCAGCGATCAAGCCGCCAGAGCCCGATCGCGATCAGGATCCCGGCGGCGGAGATCGCGGCGTAGACCGGGGTCAGGTCCCCGAGGGCCTCGAAGAGGATCGCCCGCCCGGAACCGGGCTGGACCGCGGCGACGCCTGCGAGCGCGAGGAGACCCAACGTCGCCGCCAGCACGTGAATGAGGGCGAGGATGACGATCCCGAGCGGGCGGCGGCCGATCGATCGCCGGCCCGGCTTCGGAGCGACGACCTGCTCGCCTTGGGACGCTGCCATGGTCGGAGTGTAGCCGTCGTCGGCGGCTCACTGCCCGGGTTCCAGCGCGAGATTCGCGAGATCCAGGAGTGCCGGTGCGACGTCGCGGCTGGGCGGCGCAAGGCGTGGGAACGCCCTCGTTCAGCCAGATCTCGTCGGCTGTCGAGGCCGTCAACGCGCAGCCATACATGGCGTCCTATGCGGCAGGCGTGCAGGCGGTGCTGGCGCTGGGCGGCGTCCTGTCGGTCGCGGGCGGGGTTGTCGCCTGGATCGCGCTCGGTCGCCGGGACCCGCTGGCGACGGTCTACGAGCACCGGGACGAGCGAGCCGCGGCCCCGGGCTGACGGCGCCCGCGGACCATCGTTGGGGTTGGGGTGGGGGAGGACCGGCGGAGCCGGGAGGACTTGGCTCTGGCACATCAGCCTGCGGTGCCGAACTCGTTCCGAAGCGCGCTCGTCGCCGCGCGATAGCCGCTCATCCCGTGCACGCCGCCGCCGGGCGGTGTCGACGACGAGCACAAGTAGACGCCAGGGAGTGCGGTCCGGTACGGGTCCCGCGCGAGCGTCGGCCGTGCGATGACTTGGCCGAGCGTGGCGAGGCCACCCCCGATGTCGCCGCCGACGTAGTTGGGGTTGTAGCGCTCGTGGCCCGCCGCAGTCCGGGCGTGGCGACCCAGCACGAGGTCCCGGAAGCCGGGGGCCGATTCCTCGATCGCCCCCTCGATGATCTCGGTGGCGTCGACATCGGAGCCATGCGGCACGTGGGCGTACGCCCAGGCGGTGTGCCGGCCCTCGGGCGCGCGGGTCGGGTCCATGACCGTCGCCTGGACGAGGATGACGAAGGGCCGGCCCTGGAGCCGGCCGGCAGCGGTGCTGCGTTCCCCGGCGGCGAGCTGCCCCAGCCGCCCGCCGATGTGGATCGTCCCGACCCGCGCGAGCCCGGGATCCCGCCAAGGGATCGGCCCGGCCAGCGCCCAGTCGACCTTGCACACGCCAGGGCCGTAGCGGAACCGATCGAGTCGGCGGCGCGGGCCGTCGGTGAGCCGGACGCCGGCCAGCGTCACCAGCTGGCGTGGTGTGACGTCGAGGAGCACGGCCCGGGCCGGGGGGAGATCGGAAAGGAGGCGCACGGGGGCGTCGGTCACGACCTCGCCACCGAGCCGGCCCAGCTCGGCGACGAGCGCATCGGCCAGGCGCTGCGAGCCGCCGCACACGACCGGCCAGCCGACGGCATGGGCGGCCGTCGCGAGCACGAGCCCGTACGCCGCGCTGCCGGCCGCCTCGAGGGGAACCATCGCGTGGGAGGCGAGGGCGCCGAGGAGAGCACGCGCCGGCTCCTCGCGAAAGGCGAGGCGCGCGAGGGCCGCCGCCGGGAGCAGCGCGGCGGGCCCGAACCGGGCGGCGGCCACGATGTGCCGCGTCGGGCGGGGGATCGGGCCGAGGATCCAGGGCATTAGTTGCTCGGCGTCCCGAACGAGCGGGCCGACGAGCCGCGCCCACGCGCGGCCGTCCCGTCCGAGGGCGGCGGCCGTCTCCTCGACCGACCGGTGGAGGAAGACCGCGCGGCCAGGTTCCAGCAGGTGCGCTGCTGGGACCTCCGGGTGGGCCAGCTCGAGCCCCATTGCGGGGAGGTCAAGGGAGCGGAAGAAGGGCGAGACGAGCGACGTCGCGACCACGGTGGCGCACGGGTCGTGGACGAAGCCGGGCAACGTGAGCTCCGCGGACCGCAGCCCGCCGCCGGCGGTCGCGGCCCCTTCGTAGACCCGCACCGCCAGGCCGGCGCGCGCCAGGGTGATCGCCGCCGCCAGCCCGTTCGGGCCGCTGCCGACCACGATGGCGTCGAGGGCGCGGTCGGGAATGCTCATGGTCCGATCATCGGCCCGGCGGGCCGGCTTCGCCTCCACGTGCGAGTGCGGCCCGTCGGCCGTCCGTCGGCTCAGGCGTCGCGGCGCCGGAACATCGACCTGGGTGCGTCATCGTCCAGAACCCGGAGCGGATCGCCGCGTTGTGGCGGATGTTGCCAGCCTGGCGCCACTGGCGACGGCGGTCGACGCAGACCTGCTCCGTGGTTGGCGAGCCGGTGGCCCCGAAGCGCGCGGCGACGTTGCGCAGCGTCGTCTCCGAGTGTCGGTTCTCCTGCGTGTGACCACCGGCCACCAGGATGGCCTCGAACAAGTAGGGATCGCTCGCCCGCAGCAACGCCCCGGTCAGGTCGTGCCGGTCGCCCCCGTGAAGCGCCAGCTCCCGATCCGGACTGCCGGCACCAGCACGGCTCCCAGATCCCCACGCAGTAGCCGGCGCTCGGCCGAGACGGCCTCCACGGCGGCGAGCGCGTCGAGGTAGGACTGCGTGAAGCGCAAGTTGCGGACCGGGCCTACCACCTCGCCCTCCTCGACGAGGAAGGTGCCGTCGCGGGTCATCCCGGTAATGACCGCTAGCTTCGGGTGCACCACGTTCGTGTAGTGGAAGCGGGTCACGAGGAGCCCGCGGCGCATGCCGCGGAGGAGCTCGGAGCGCGGGGTCGAGCCCGCCGCCATGATCGAATGGAGCGGGAACGGGCCCCATGGGTTGGGTGCGGGCAGGCCGTGCCCCGTGGAGGCCACGCCGGCGCGCGCCGCGGTGGCCGCGTCGTGGACGACTTCGCGGCAAACGCCGTGGTCGACCATCACGACTCGTCGCGTCGGGACGCCCTCGTAGTCGAACCCGGCCGGCATCCCGGCCGGGTCGCGTGCATCGTCCGTGACGGTGACGAGGTCGCTGCCGATCCGCTTCCCGGGCTCGAAGAAGGAGCGCCCCTCCTGGACCGCGAGCCCGGAGAAGCCGACGAAGCCGAGGTTGTCGAGGAGGTCGGCGACCGCGTACTCCTCCAGCACGACCGGGTAGTCTCCGGGCGGCAGCTCCACCGGCCGCGCGGAGCGGCGCGCCTTGCCTGCCGCCTCGCTGCCAACCGCTGCTGCGTCGATGGCACTCGCATTAACCGCGCCCGCCTCGGCGTAGCCCGTCCCGTCGTCGGGCCCCATGGTGACCACCAGCAGGCGGGCGCTCGTGCGCTCCTCGGCTGCGCGGATCCCGGTGGTCGAGGCGACGGCGATTGTCTCGACGCCGCACGCAAACGATCCATAGGCCGTCACGCCGGCCTCGTCGGCCGCCGCGACCACGGTTCGAACACCCTTCGCCCGGAGCTCCGGGGTTGCCTCTGCGGTCGCCCGCGAGTACCCGCCGTCGATGGGTTCGGCCGGTTCGGCGGCAGGAAGTCCGGCCCAGTCGAATGTCTCCTCAGCGACGCTCGCGATTCGGCCGGCGGTCGCGGCGAGGGCGCGCAGCCCCTCGGGGTCGGTCCGCCCGGACGAGGCGACGCCGACGCGCCTGCCCCGCACGAGCCGAAGGTTGACCCGGACGTCCGTCTCGGCCACGTTCTGATGAATCTCGGAATTGGCGAAGCGGGTCAGCGACGAGTCATCGCCCGCCACGAGGACCTCGGCCTCGGTGGCGCCTTCCTCCCGGGCGAGCGCGAGGACCCGTTCGGCGAGGGCCAGCGCCTCGCCGGGCTCCATGCGACCCGCCGGCTCGTCGCTCACGACATCACCCCGACCTGGACGTTCCGGAAGCGGGCGCCCGAACAACCGTGGCCGACGTGCCCACTCTGCCCAGGCTCGCCCTTGCCGCAGTTCGGCGTTCCGAGCATCACGTAGCTGGACTCGTCCGCGATCGCATCGCAGGAGCCCCAGAACTCCGGTGTGATCCCGGTGTAGGTCGCATTGCGGTACAGCCGGCCGAGCTTCCCGCCCTTGATCTCGTACGCGAGCTCAGTGGCGAACTGGAAGTTGAGCCGACGGTCGTCGATCGACCAGCTCCGGTTGGAGGCCAGGAGGAGGCCGTCGTCGGTGTCGGCGACGATGTCGTCGAGGCTCATGCCCGGCTTCGGGAGCAGATTGACGTTCGTCATCCGGATGAGCGGGATCCGGTTCCAGCCGTCCGCCCGCATCGCGCCTCCGGAGCGCCGCCCGATCCGGGGTGCCGTCTCGCGGCTCGACAGGTACCCGACGAAGACGCCGCCCCGTACGAGCGGGACCGCCTGGGCTGCGACACCCTCGTCGTCCCAGCCGAAGGTGCCCATGCCGCCCGGCGCCGTCGCGTCCGCCACGATGTCCACGATCTCCGAGCCGTAGCGGAATCCGGCCTCGAGCTTGTCGGTCGTCAGGAAGCTGGTCCCGGCGTAGCTGGCCTCGGTCCCGAAGACCCGGTCCAGCTCGGTCGGGTGTCCGCAGCTCTCGTGAACCTGCAGGTAGAGCTGCGACGGGTGGAGGACGATCGTGCGTCGCCCGGGCGGCAGCTGGGGGGCTGTCAGCAGCTCGACCGCCTCGTCGGCGATCCGCTCGGCGGCGCCCGCCAGGTCCATTGACCGGACGTGCTCATAGCCGGCGCCCTGCCAGGCCCCACCGGCATCCGGGTAGCTGCGTCGCTGGTGCTCGTCGCCGTCCACCGCGTTGGCCTCGATGGCTGCTCCGGCGTGAGTGATCACCTGCTCCGTGAAGCTGCCGTCGGTGGCGGCGAAGGTCTTCCATTCGCGCAGGGCCCCGTACGTCGAGTGCGTGAAGGCGATCCCGCGGACGCGGTTCATGATCGCGTCGGCGGCCAGCAGGTCGGAGATCTTGTGCTCCAGCGGCACCGCGAACGGGTCCTCCGCAACAGGTGTCTCGAAGCGCCCGTGGGCCGGTGGTCGGTCGTCGAGGACGACCTGATGGCGAAGCGCGGTCGCGCTGGCCCGTGCGATCCTCGTGGCCTCGGCCGCCACGCGGTCCGCCTCGTCGCGGGTCAGCCGGTGTGACGAGGCGAATCCCCAGGCGCCGTCGACGAGGACGCGGACGCCGAAGCCCTCCGTCTCATGGCTCAGGACGCCGGCGAGGTGACCGCTCTTGACGTCGATCGACTCCTCCTGCCGCCGGACGACGCGGACGTCGGCGTAGGATGCGCCACGAACTCGGGCCGTCTCGAGGGCGCGGCCGGTGATCTCGTGCATGGACGAGACGGTATCAGCGTCGACGCCCGCACGCGCGTCGCCGCCCGCAGGCGCGTCGCCGCCCGGACGCGTGTCGCCGCCCGCGCGCGCTGGGGTTCAGCGGCCGCACACGATGGGTTCGGCGGTCGCGCCGGGACACGTCGGCGCGGGCGCATCGCTACTCTGGCGGCATGATCGCGCTCACAACCACGACCGCTCCGCGCGGACTCTTCGTCACCCTCGAGGGCCCGGATGGGAGCGGCAAGACCGCACAGGCGGAGCGGCTCCGGGCGGCGCTCGCGGCCACCGGCCGGGACACCCTGCTGGTACGAGAGCCCGGCGGCACGCCGGCCGGCGAACGGATTCGGACCATCCTCATGGATCGCCACGCGTCGTCCGTCGACCTCACCCAGCGCGCCGACGCGCTCCTGTTCATGGCGGCACGCGCTCAGCTCGTCGAGACCGTCATCCGGCCGGCGCTCGCCCGCGGCGCCGTCGTGATCTCCGACCGATACCTCGATTCCACGCTCGCCTACCAGGGGAACGGCGGCCAGCTCGGCGTCGACGGCCTGCGGCCCGTCGGGGATTTCGCCACCGGCGGTCTCCGGCCGGACCTGACGATCCTGTTCGACGTCCCGGTGGAGGTCGGGCTGGCCCGCAAGACCGCCGCCGAGACGACTCGCTTCGAGGCGCATTTCGACCGGGCGTACCACGAGCGGGTTCGGGCCGGCTACCTCGCCCTCGCCGCGGCCGAACCGGACCGCTGGATCGTGGTGGACGCGTCGGCGCCCGAGGCCGATGTGCTGGAGGCAGCCCTTGCGGCGCTCCTCGGCCTCGTGGAGCAGTTGACGCCGGGCGGCTGAGGCACCGGGAGACGCGGGCTCTTGCGTCACCCAAAGCGAACCGTCAGCCGACACGAACCTCGGCGATCATCCCGCTGCCATTCTCGCGTGCCCCTTGCAGCGCAACGAGAGCGGCCGCGAGGAGCTCGTCGGCGCTCGTGCCGTCCGCGGGGAAGCGCGCGACGCCGGCGGAGACCGAGACCGGCAAGCCACCGATAGGCTCCAGCGTCTCCACCGCCCGCAGGATCCGGTCGGCGACGACCACGCCGCCTGAACCCGGCGCGATCACCACGAACTCGTCGCCGCCGATCCGGGCGACCGTGTCCACGAGTCGCACCTGTTCGCCCAGGATCGCGGCGACGGCGCGCAGGACGTCGTCTCCAGCGTCGGAGCCGTGTGCCTGGTTGACCTCGCGGAACCCGTCCACGTCGAAGACCGCGACGGAGATGTCGGATTGCAGCCGCTTCGCGCGCTCGATCTCGAGCTCGAGGACGCGGTCCATCGTCCGCCGGTTGGCGAGGCCCGTCAGGAGGTCGAGGCCGGCGATCCGCTCGACCCACTCGGAGCGCTCACCGACCAGCGACGCCAGCCGGGCCCGATCGATCGCGATGGCCAGCAGGTCGGCCGCAGCTCGAACGGTCATCTTCGCTCGCTCGTCGACCATGCTCCCGTTCGGCCACGCGAACGAGGCGACGCCGAGGCCCTGATCGATCCCGCCGCGCTGGACGAGGAGCCGCAGCTCCACGACGGCCTCGGAGCCTCCATCGGATCCGGTTCCAAGGCGCCACACGGCGGCGGGGCCCTCGCGGGCGGCCACGGCGATGGGGTGGTCCGGGTTGGCCGCAACTTCGGCGGCGAGCACATCACCCGCGCCCTCCGCGAACCCCACCATCGCGATGAGGTGGGGGTCGGTCCCGTCGGGCTCGCGCGTGAAGAGCGCGGCGCGCGACGCGCCGACCAGGCCGGCAGCACCGGCGAGGAGATGCTGGACGGCCGACTCGAGGCTGGTATCCGCGGCGATCGCGGCGGCGGCGCCGGCCAGGAGCTCGGCCAGGTCAGCGGGCACGGGATGGTCGGACACGGGTCCTCTCCGGCGCGAGCCCCGCGACGACGTCCGGGGTCGACTCAGCCGTGATCATACGCGGGCTGCCGCCATGCGCGGCAGCCTCCCGGGAACCTGTACGCGCACTCGTATACTCGCCCCGTGAAGCTGGTCGTCGCCATCGTCCACCCAGAGGATGCAGGCGCCCTCGTCGACGGGCTCCTGGAGCGCGACTTCCGGGCCACCCGCCTCCACAGCTCGGGCGGATTCCTGAAGCAGACGAACGCCACGGTCCTGCTCGGCGTCGAGGACGACGCCATCGACGAGGTCCTTGGGATCATCCGTGAGAGCTGCCACGCGCGCAGCCAGCTCGTGAACCCGATGCCGCCGATCCTGGAGCCGGGCGAGTTCTTCCTCCCGTACCCGCTCGAGGTGGAGGTCGGGGGGGCCACGGTCTTCGTCCTCCCGGTCGAACGCCTCGAGCGCCTCTAGCCGGCGAGCCGTCGCCTTGAGCCCCAGCCGTCCCGACCTTGTGGAATGCTGGGTGTTCCGTGTCCTCCCGGACGCCGGGCCGCAGCTGCTCCTGCTCCGCCGCGCCCCGGGCCGAATCTTCCCGGGCCTCTGGCAATGCGTCACAGGCGGCGTGGAGCCTGGGGAGCGGGTCCCGATGGCGGCCCTCCGCGAAGTTGGGGAGGAGCTGGGATTCGGACCCTCCGAGATCGAGGCGTTCTACGACCTCGACGCGGTGACCCATTTCTACGATGACGGACCGGACGCGATCGTGGCGGGCGCGGTCTTTGCCACAAGGGTTCGCCCGACGCCGAGCCGACGCTCTCCCACGAGCACGACGAGGCGCGCTGGGTCGATCGCGGCGAGGGCCTACGGCTCGTGGTGTGGCCAAGCTATGCGGCGACCATCGACCGCCTCCTGACGTGCCTGCTCGACCCCGATCGGGAACCCTGGTTCCGCCTGGGAGCCGACGGGCGGCGTCAGGCCCGCTGACGGGCGCCGTCCGGGTCCCGAGGCCGGGCCGCGTGGGGCGCTGACCGGCGCCGCGTGGGGCGCTGACCGGCGCCGTCCGGCGCGACAAGGCTCTACCGCCCGGCGGGCTGCTGCTCGGCCCAGGAACGATCGGACCATCCACCGGCGACCATCGGGGCGGGGCGTGCTGGTCTCGGGCGGGCCATGATCGCGTTCCGGGGCAAGCTCCGGCTCCCTCAGTGGATCGCGACGCGCGTCGTCCGACCACGAGGTCGCGGCCGGTCCAGCACCCGGCGACACCTGGAGGCATCGGGTGGTCCATCGCCGCTCGCTCGTCGTGGCCATGATCGCGGCCGTCCTCGCCGCGGCCGCCGGCCCGGCGAGCTCCGCCATCGTTGCGGCGGGCCAGGCGCCGAGCTGCGGCTACGCTGACGTGACCACTCGCTACCGGGCGCCCACGGACTGGTACCGGACGCTCCTCGACACCACCTACAGGCTCGCCGCTGGTGACGTGCCGCGCGACCTGGTCCCCGTCTCGCGCGCCGGGCTGTCCGGCGGTGGCACGATCCGTCGCCTCGTGATCACGGACCTCGCCGCGATGGGCCGCGCAGCGCGCGCCGCCCGCGCGCCCTTCGCCGTCGAATCTGCGTACCGAAGCTACGCCAACCAGGTCTGGACATTCGCCCACTGGGTCAACTTCAGCGGCCGCGCGAGAGCCCTGCTCGCCTCGGCCCGACCCGGGCATTCGGAGCACCAGCTGGGCACCACCCTCGATTTCAAGACACAGGGAGGGGCCTCGCCCTGGTCCGTCCGGGACTGGGCTACCACGCGAGCCGGCGCGTGGCTGGCCGCCAATGCCTGGAAGTTCGGCTTCGTCATGAGCTACCCGAAGGGCCGCAGCCCATCGCTCACCTGCTACCAGTACGAGCCGTGGCACTACCGTTACGTCGGCCGCGCCATCGCGCAGGCGATCCACGACGCCTCGACCTCGCCGAGGCAGTGGCTCATCAGCATGGGAGCCACGTCGCAATGGTCGTGGGGCGTGCCGACGCCGAGCCCACCTCCGACGCCGACTCCCGCGTCGTCGCAGGCGCCCGAGCCGGCTCCCACACCGGAGCCGACGCAGACGCCGGCGGCGACTGGCACTCCGGCGCCCGCGGCGACCGCCACTCCGGCGCCCGCGGCGACTGCCACCCCGCCTTCGACGCCCGAGGCGACGCCGACGTCGACGGTCGGATCGACGCAGACACCGACGGGTGATCCGTCGAGTCCCCTTCCGTAGCGCCGGCCGGCCGCGCGAACCTCGCCGCGCGCGTGGAACGGCCGACATGCACGACATCCTCGCAATGGCAGCGGGCACGCGCCACATGCGGTGACGCAGGTCCCGTCGTGCCGGCGTCCCGGCAACCAACATCCCCCCACTCCGTCAGCACTCATCGCCGATACAATCGCCCGCACCGACAGCGGTGCAGGAGGATCCGGATCGACGATGCAGACGGCCGAAGCCGCGGCGCGGCGCCACTTCCGCTCCAAGGTGGATTCGATCCGCCCGACCTACGGCTTCGAGGACGTTTCGCTCGCCCCCGGCACCGAGACCGTCGAGCCCAACGATGTGTCGCTCGAGCAGGATTTCGCCGGAATCACGCTGCGCATTCCGGTGCTCGGCGCCGCGATGGACGCCGTGGTCGATCCGCGCAGCGCCGGCGTGCTGGCAGGGCTCGGCGGTCTTGCCGTGCTCAACCTGGAGGGCCTCCAGGTCCGCTACGACGACCCGGACCCGGTCCTCGAGCGGATCGCCATTGCGCCGGATTCCGACGTGCAGGCCGTGCTTGCCGAAGCCTATGCGGCGCCGGTCCGCGAGGAGCTCATCGCCCGCCGGATCGCCGAGATCCACGCCACCGGATCGCCGGCCGCCGTGGCCGCCACTCCCGGCGCCGCCCGCCGCCTCGGCCCGCTCTGCGCCGAGCACGGCGCCGACCTCTTCCTGGTCCAGAGCCAGGTGAGCAGCGCTCGCCACCTCGCCTCCGAGTACGAACCGCTCGGCCTCGCCGAGTTCACGCGCCTCATGCCGATCCCGGTCGCGGTCGGCAACACGACCAACGCTGAGGCCGCCTATGCGCTCCTCCAGCAAGGAGCGGCCGCGGTCTTCGTGGGTGTCGGCCCAGGCGCTGCCTGCACGACCCGCGAGGTGCTCGGGATCGGCGTGCCCCAGGTGACGGCGATCAGCGACGTGGCCGCCGCCCGCGACGCGTTCCACGCCGACACCGGCCGCTGGATCCCGGTCGTCGCCGACGGGGGGATGAAGCGGGGCGGGGACATCGCCAAGGCAATCGCCGCGGGCGCCGACGCCGTCATGCTCGGCACGCCGCTCGCGCGTGCGGAGGAGGCGCCGGGGCGGGGCACCAACTGGGGGATGGCGGCTCCGTCACCGGTGCTCCCGCGGGGCACCCGGATCAGGGTCGGCACCGTCGGCCCGATGGAACGCATCCTCGTCGGTCCGTCACACGTCACCGACGGGACAGAGAACCTCGCGGGCGCTCTGCGCCAGTCGATGGCGGCCCTCGGCGCCCGCTCGATCCGCGAGATGCAGGCGGTCGAGATCGTCCATGCGCCCTCGGTCGCCACCGAGGGCAAGTCCTGGCAGATCCGCGGTCGGTGACGGCCTGGGCGGTCCATCGACGGCGGTGATCCCCCGACCCGGCATCGGAGTCGGAGCCATGAGCGACGCTTACGGCGAGCAGCTGGCGGGCTGGGGGAAGGTGGTCCTCCTCGAGACGACGGGACGCGTCAGCGGGCGGCGGCGGCGCACGGCCGTGGGCTTCGTCGAGGAGCCCGACGGCAGTCTCCTGGTCGCGGCCAGCCGTCCCGACACCGCGTGGGCCCTCAACCTGCTCGCCGAGCCCGCCTGCCAGGGGACGATCGGGGATCTGCCGCGCGCCTACCTGGCCGAGGAGCTCGAGGGGCCGGATCGATCACGAGCGATCAGCAGCCTCATTCTCAAGTACGGGACGCCGGCCGAAAGCCTCGGCGTGGGCCCGGCGTTCCGCCTGTGCCCGACGGAAGGCTGAATGTCGAGCGGTCGGGCGCGCCCCAAATCGGCGGGCGCACGGAAGCGGGACGCGCGGACCTTTGGCGGTCAGACGGTTGCCGGGATTACCTGAGGATGCCGTACGACACGACCAGCCGGACGCCGGTGATGGAATACGCGAATGGGCCTGCGGCCCACCCGCTCGGCGGCGCGAAGGAGTCGATCGCGGCGCGCACGCTCCGTCCGGCCACTATTCCGCTCACGCTCGTGATCGTCTGGGCGTAGAAGCCCGTCCGGCTGGTCCCCATCGAGGTTCGCCGACGTGAGGTGCTGTAGACAGACCAGCTGCGGGCCCACGGGATCAGGCCGAACTTCGGCGACGTCGTGCCGGACCACGCGCCGCGGACCTGGAACGAGAGCGAGCGATAGGTGGACGCCGCGGGCAGCGTGAACTGGTAGCCGACCGCCCGCCAGGCGGCGGCCGCGCCCCTGTTGACCATCGCCAGGGCGGCCGTGGTGGACGCGCTGGGCCGCGAAATCTCGCCAGGATTGCCGCTCGACCCGAATTGCCAGTTCCGCGGGTTCACAGTGAGCGTCTTCGAGTACCAGTACATGCGCCTGGTCGAGAGCGTCACGTATGAGGTATAGGCCGCGCGGGCCCCGTAGGCGTCCGTGAGAACCTGGACGACCCGGTACCTCCCGGCCGCCATGATCCGGCCGGACGACGTCACGCCACGCCAATAGTAGGCATAGGCGCCGGACGTCCGGGCGAACCCGGCCGACGCTACACGGGCGCCGGTTGGCCCGTAGATGGTGATCGCAACCGAGATCGACTCGAGCCTGTTGCCTCGGATCGCCACGGAGTCCTGCCAGCCGTCCCTCACGGGGAAGACGCTGCCGCTGCTGAGGCCGACGCCCGATGAGGCCACCGTGTTGGCGACAACGGTCGGCGCGATCGAGTCCGAGGTCGCGGCGTAGTTGCCATCGGAGAGATAGAGCACCTGAACGGCCTTGGCGCCGACCGCGGTGAAGGTAACCGTGTCCGACGCCGCGCCGGCCACGAGTGTCCGACTGACATCGGCGAAGCCGGTCACGCGGAAGGTCACCGTCCCCGCTGGAACGGCGCCGACGCCTACCGCCGGGAGGCTGACTGAGAACGTGACCGGAACGTTCGTCTCGATCGTCGAGACCGACGTCGATAGCTGGATCGAGGGCGTCGCGTGGGCCACGGCGAAGGATTGATCGACGGAGGTCGCCGCATTCCAGTTGCCGTTGCCGGCCTGGTCGGCGTGGATCGTGCAGGTGCCGACGCCCACGATCGTGACGGCGGACCCGCTGACGCTGCAGACGCTCGTAGTCGGGGAGCTGAAGGTGACGGGGCTGCCCGAGCCGCCCCCGGAGGCGCTCACACCGAAGGCCGGGTCGCCGTACGTCTTGTCGCCCAGCCCGCCGAAGCTGATCGTCTGGTCGGCCTTGCCGACCGTCACGGCCTGCTGCACCTGGGGGGCCGCGTTCCAGCTGCTATCGCCGACCTGGTCGGCGTCGATCGTGCAGGTGCCGACGCCGGTGAACGAGACGACCCCGGCGCTGATGCTGCAGACGGTGCTCGGGGCGCCGTCGATCGTGAACGTGACGGGGAGTCCGGAGGTCGCCGTGGCGGTCGGCGTGTACGTGTCGCCGGGGGTGGCCGCGGTCGGGGCGGTGGAGGTGAAGCTGATCGTCTGGTCGGCCTTGCCGACCGTCACGGCCTGCTGCACCTGGGGGGCCGCGTTCCAGCTGCTATCGCCGACCTGGTCGGCGTCGATCGTGCAGGTGCCGACGCCGGTGAACGAGACGACCCCGGCGCTGATGCTGCAGACGGTGCTCGGGGCGCCGTCGATCGTGAACGTGACGGGGAGTCCGGAGGTCGCCGTGGCGGTCGGCGTGTACGTGTCGCCGGGGGTGGCCGCGGTCGGGGCGGTGGAGGTGAAGCTGATCGTCTGGTCGGCCGGGTCCGCCGCCAGGGCCGCCGCGGGCAGACCGCTTGCGAGCATCAGGGCGACGAGCGCGGCAGCAAGAACCCGCCGGCCAAGAGTACGCATTGAATCCTCCAGCCCCCGCAGATCGGCGGCCAATCGGCCGGCCGACCATCTTCGCGCTCACTTGCACGGGGACGCCATACGACCTTCGGCGTATTCGCGACAGGACGGGCGTCTTGCAGCGCCCGACCACTGCCCCGCGGAGGCCGAGCGTTCGCCGTGCCAACTCTCGGCACGAAGGATCGCTCCATCGGGGGCATCGAAGTCGGGGAGCCACACATGTCGCTGCAACGACCACCGTTCCGGCTCACGTCACCCGCCCCACGCGTCGCTGCCCGCCGTCGCGCCCGGTAGACTCCGCGGAACGGCACCAGGCAGCGGGAGGCGGCGGTTGGGCGACGCGGAGGAGCAGCGGTCGGAGGAGAACGAGAAATGGCCGCTCGCCGGAGATGCGCCGGCGGTGAGGCCACTCACCGGCGATGAGCCGACCGAGCACCAGGAAGCGCCGCGGGCCGAGAACCCAGAGCAGCCCTCGGCCGGCCACGAGCCCCCTGACCACGGCGATGGGCTCCGCGGCGAAGCGCCCCACGGCGATGACGTCGCGCACGCAGCCCTCCAGCGCGGCAAAACGGTCCACGGGGAGCCCGCGAACGCCGGCCACCGCGTCCTCGCCCCCGACGACGCCGAGGTCGAGGCGTACCTGGAGGTCGCGCTCGACGCGCCGCCCCCCGAGCGCCCCGACGTGGACCTCCCGGGCCGCGCACTCCCGCACGGCGAGCCGAGCGGCGCCGAGCCCGACACCGTGGTGGTCCTCGACTTCGGCAGCCAGTTCGCCCAGCTCATCGCGCGCCGGGTGCGGGAGCTCAACGTCTACTCCGAGCTGCTGCCGCACGACACGCCGTACGCGGAGCTCGAGCGTCGCCGACCCCGCGCGATCATTCTCTCGGGCGGCCCGAACTCCGTCTACGACGACGGGGCTCCGCGCCCGGATCCGGCCATCTGGAGCGGGCGGATTCCGGTCCTCGGCATCTGCTACGGCGCCCACCTCATGGCCCTGGAGCTCGGCGGTGACGTTCTCCCCGCCACGCGCCGCGAGTACGGCCCCGCGGCGGTGACGATCACCGCCGACGACCCACTCTTCGCCGGCCTGGAGCGCGACCAGCGCGTCTGGATGAGCCACGGCGATTCGATCACCCGCCTACCGGCGGGCTTCGTCGCGACCGCGAAGACCGCCTCGACCCCGTTCGCGGGCCTCGTCGACTCGGCCCGGCACCTCTACGGCATCCAGTTCCACCCCGAGGTCGTGCACACGCCGCACGGGCGCGACGTCCTGCGCAACTTCGTCGTCGGCATCGCGGGAGCGCGCCCCACCTGGACCCCGGCGAACTTCGTCGAGTCGACCGTCAACGAGATCCGAGCGCGGGTCGACGCTCACGCCCGCGCGACGGGCGGGGACGGCAAGGTCATCTGCGCGCTCTCCGGCGGCGTGGATTCCGCGGTTGCAGCCGCGCTCGTCCACCGGGCCGTCGGCGATCGCCTCACCTGCATCTATGTCGACCACGGCCTCATGCGCAAGAAGGAGTCCGAGCTCCTGCGGGCCACGTTCGACCGGAACCTTGGGATGAACCTGGTGATGGTGGATGCCCGGGCCCGGTTCCTGGCCCGCCTCGCCGGTGTCACCGACCCGGAGCAGAAGCGCCGGATCATCGGCGACGAGTTCATCCGCGTCTTCGAGGAGGAGGCCGCCAAGATCGGCCGTATCGACTTCCTGACCCAGGGCACCCTCTATCCGGACGTCATCGAGTCGACCGCGCCCGAGACGAAGGCGGCCCAGAAGATCAAGACGCACCACAACGTCGGGGGCCTCCCGGAGGACCTCCGCTTCACGCTGATCGAGCCGCTGCGCTACCTCTTCAAGGACGAGGTCCGCCTGGTGGGCCTCGAGATGGGCCTGCCCGAGGCGATGGTCTTCCGTCAGCCGTTCCCGGGCCCGGGGCTGGCGATCCGGATCATCGGCGAGGTCACGGCCGAGCGACTCGACACGCTCCGCGACGCCGACTGGATCGTCATCGACGAGATCAAGGCCGCCGGCCTGTACCGCAGCCTGTGGCAGAGCTTCGCGATCCTCACCCCGCTGCGAAGTGTCGGCGTCATGGGCGACGGCCGGACGTACGCCAACGTCTGCGCGATCCGCGCCGTGACCAGCGAGGACGGGATGACCGCCGACTGGGCGAAGCTTCCCTACGACGTCCTGGCGAAGATCTCCTCGCGGATCGTCAACGAGGTCGCCGGGGTCAATCGGGTCGTCTACGACATCAGCAGCAAGCCGCCCGCCACAATCGAGTGGGAGTGATCTCCCGTGCGCAGAAGCACCACCGGGCCTGACCTGCAAGGTGCCGCGACAGGTTTCGCGGGGTAGGATGCAATCATGGTCGACGACCCTGGGCCGGGCGCCTCCGCGGGCGCCGAGCGCCCCCCCCAGTCTGCCCCTGGTGCTCGGCCGTTCTTCCCGATGCCGCGGCGTCAGTCTGCCCTGCGTGCCAGGCGCGCCTCGTGGAACCCGAGAGCGTGGAGATCCCGGGCGTGACGACGTTCGACGCGACGCGGCGGCCGTTGCCCGGGCGCAAGGCCCGCATGCCGTTCGGGTCGCTCCTCCCGGGGGACGACGACGATCTCGCGCCGCCATCCGAAGCCGACCTCAAGGCCCTCGAGCGACCTGGCGTGGACGTGCGACGCGAGATGCTGCGACTGGAGCTGGACGCCCGGCTCGCTGCCCTGCAGGCCGAGGTGGCCGCGATCGAGACCGAAACGGAGCAGCTCAGCGGGCCAGAACCCTCGACCGCGCTCCCCGGCGCCGCGGTGAAGGAGCCCGTCGAGGGTGTCGCACCCGAAGCCGCCGACGGCCTCAGTGGCATGGAGTCGCTGGCTGGCGAGGCCGCGCCGCCCGCCGCGCCCGAGTCGCCGGCTGGCGAGGCCGCGCCGCCCGCCGCGCCCGAGTCGCCGGCCAGCCATGTCGCGCCGGACACCGGTGCCCCGGGCTCGCCGAGCGCCTGACCCGGTCGACGCCCGGCGGCGTGCCGCCATCCACACCCGGCCTCGGGGGTCGCGAAGGGTCCGGCAGTCCTGCCCGCGCCAGACGCGTGGCGAACCGGGCCCCGCCTTCCCGGATCGAGGCCCCGTCCTGGCCCATGACTATGCTTCCGCGATGCCCAAGCGTTTCGCCCCGCCCTCCGCCTCCTACATCCGCGAGCACGCCCTCGAGCTGGGTGGACGCGCGCTCCGAGCCGGCATGGACCGCCCGACCGAGATCGAAGGCTGGTGGCTCGCCGTGATGTGGGTCGCTGACGAAGACGCGATCGTGGCGTGCCGCGTGATGGCTCCGTCCGTGGGGCCGCCCCCCGAGCCGCCCCTCGCCAGGCTCGGCCCGCTGCTGTCCGGTGGCCTCTCGGGCTTCGTGATGGAGGAGGGCGACCGCCAGCAGCTCCGGCTGCGACTGCCGGTCCCACCCGCCGACGAGGAGCATCCCTGGAGCGCACCCCTGGTGGTGCAGCTCGCCGTCCGCTGGGAGCCGGCCCGGGCCGCCACGCTGACTCCTGCCGGGCTGGCGGAGATGGCTCTCGCGGCTTTCCGACGCGCCGTCGAGGCCGTCCACCGACCCTGACCCATCCCGGCGCGCGTTCCAGGTGGGCGGCGCGTAGAGTAGAGCGCGATGCGTGACCTCTTCGACGACTTCCTCCGCGAGCTCAATGAGCGCCAGGGCAAGGCCCCGGGGGCGCCAGGAGCCGAAAAGGGCGGCGACCGCCCGTCCGGAAGCCCGGAACCCGAGCAGGCAGGCGGCGAGGACGGCAGCCCGGAGCAAGTCGATCAGAGCGCCCCGACGGGAGCCAAGGCCTTCGAGGAGACGCCGCCGGGGGCCGAGGCCGAGGACGGCCCCCCGACCGACGCCGAGCCCCCGGGCGAGGAGCGCTCGGGCGAGGAGTCCGCGGGCGAGGAGCCCTCGGAAGAGCCCACCGTGATCCCGACCGCTCGCCGCGGCCGCGGTCGCCGCCGGGGCGGCGGGGGCCGTCCACCCAGGGGAACGCCGGGCGGTCCGAACGACGGCGGTTCCTGGCGCCACCGGGTCGGCTCGCTCGGCCCGCAGGTGCTGCTGGTCGTTGTCGGCCTGATCCTCTTCGCCGCGGTGTTCCTCCTGGGGGCCGGGCTCGACCTCGCGACCGACGCCATCTGGTACAAGAGCGTCGGCTTCGACCCCGTCTTCTGGACCCGCCTCGGCGCCCAGTTCTGGCTCTTCGTCGGCGGCCTTGTCGCTGCCCTCGTCTTCCTCCTCGGCAACCTGTGGCTGGCCGGCCGGCTGGCTCCCCCGCCGAGCGACGCGACCGGCGAACGGGTCCGCGGGTTCATGGGTCGCCTCGGCGAGGCGGCGCGCTCGTCGACGGAAGGCCAGTGGGGTCGCTCCGATCCGTTCGGCGGACCGCGCCGATCGGGCCCCGGCCGTCCGCTCGACGGACCCTTCCCGCCGCGGCCGACGGTCACCTTCGACACGGAGCAGATTCCCGACCTCTCGCCGCTGGCGATCGCGGCGCTGGTGGCAGTCGCCGTGGTCGCGGCTCTCGGCGTGGCGGGGACGGTCTCTGGCAGCTGGGATACGGTCCTCCTCTGGCAGCACCAGGTTCCGTATTCGGCCATCGGAGCGCCGGTCGTCGACCCGATCTTCGGGCGCGACATCTCGTACTACCTGTTCCAGCTGCCGTTCCTGCGCCTGGTCCAGTCGGTCGCCGGGGGGCTGCTCATCGCCGCCCTTGTCATTGCGGGTGGTCGCTATGTCCTTGCGGCGGCACGCGGGGGCGGGTTCCCGACCCCGGTGCGGGTCCACCTCGGCGTGCTCGGCGGCCTCTACCTGCTCACGGTGGCCGCCGGCTACCAGCTCGACAAGCTGTCGCTTGTCTACAGCACACGCGGGGTCGCGACGGGCGTCAGCTACACGGACCAGGCCACCCTCTTCTTCGCGTTCGACGCCCTGACGATCGTCGCCGGCGTCGTCGCGGCCCTCCTCGTCGGGGGCGCCTTCACGCGCTGGGTCTGGCCCCTCGGCGCCGCCGTCGCCGTCTGGTTCGGCCTCTCGATCGTCCTCGGCCAGGTCTACCCGGAGGTCGTCCAGCGCTTCACGGTCGAGCCCAACCAGTTCGCCCAGGAGCAGCCGTACATCCAGAACAACGTCACCCAGACCCGGCTCAGCTTCGCCCTCAACACCTGGGAGGACCGGAGCTACGCGGGTGATGCGCCACTGACCGCGAAGGACCTGATCGACGAGAAATCGACCTTCCAGAACGCCCGCCTGTGGGACTACCGCCCGCTCCAGACGACCCTCGACCAGATCCAGACCCTGCGCCAGTACTACGACTTCTTCGACGTCGACGTCGACCGCTACCCGATCAACGGGGAGACCCGCCAGGTGATGCTGTCGGCGCGCGAGCTGGCGCCCGAGCGGAACCCCCAGGGCGGATCCTGGGTCAACCAGCGCATCGTCTTCACCCATGGCTTCGGGCTGACGATGGTCCCGGTCAACGAGGTCGACAGCCAGGGCCTGCCCAACCTCTGGATCCGCGACATGCCGCCCCGTTCGTTGGCCGGCGCTCCCGAGGTGACGCAGCCGCGCATCTACTTCGGCGAGAGGCCCAGCGACTGGGTGGTGGTCGGAGCGCGACAGGACGAGTTCGACTATCCACTCGGGACCGGCGACGGGACCAACGGGACCGGCAACCAGGTCCAGACCCGCTGGACCGGCACCACCGGGATCAAGCTCGACAGCGTGCTCAGCAAGCTCCTCTTCGCCGCGCGCTTCCGGGACCTGAACCTGCTGATCTCCGACCAGATCACGGCCCAGAGCCAGCTCCTCATGCACCGCAGCCTGGCCGACCGGGTGAGCCGCATCGCCCCGTTCCTGGCCTTCGACAAGGACCCCTACTCGGTCATCGACGGCTCGGGCCAGATGGTCTGGATCCAGGACGCCTACACGCTGACCAACCTCTTCCCCAACGCCCAGGACTTCAACGGCTCCTCGCTCGGGGAGACCAGCGGCCTCCGCGGCCAGTCGTTCAACTACATCCGGAACAGCGTGAAGATCGTCATGAACGCCTACGACGGCACGATGACCTTCTACGTGGCCGACCCGAACGACCCGTTGATCCGGGCCTGGCAGGGCGTCTTCCCGACCCTCTTCCGGCCGATCAGCGAGATGCCATCCGCCCTCGTCGCGCACCTTCGCGTGCCGGAGGAGCTCTTCAACGTCCAGACCCGGATCTACGCCCGCTACCACGTGACGGACCCGCTGACGTTCTACCAGGGCGACGACGCGTGGACGGTGCCGCAGGCCCCCACCGGAGCGTCGCAGACCGGCCAGCTGCCGCTGGAGGCCTACTACGTCTACATGCGGATGCCCGGCGAGCAGAATCCGGAGTTCCTGCTTCTGCAGCCGATGGTGCCAGCAACGCGGCCCAACATGATCTCCTGGGTGGCGGCCCGCAGCGACGCGCCGAACTACGGCGCGGTCCGCGTCTACCGCTTCCCGCGGGACACGTCCATCTTCGGGCCAGTCCAGATCGAGGCCCGGATCGACCAGGATCCGCAGATCAGCTCCCAGATCACCCTCTGGAACCAGTCCGGGAGCCAGGTCGTGCGTGGCAACCTGATCGTCGTGCCGGTCCAGGATTCGATCATCTACCTTGAGCCGATCTACCTGCAGTCGACCGGCTCGGCGATCCCCGAGTTCACCAAGATCGTCGTGGCCAGCCCGACGAAGGTCGTCTGGGGCGACACGCTCCAACAGGCCCTGACGCTGCTGCTGGCGGGAGGGACGAGCCCCGGCCCGAGCCCGAACCCGAGCCCGAACCCGAGCCCCGGTGCCACGCCCGGCCCGGGCGCATCTGCCACGCCCGCGCCGGGAGCGTCGGCCACGCCAGCGCCGACGCCGGGGGCCGGCGGGACGCCCGCCCCGACCGACGTCGCGGCCCTCGTCACCTACGCCAACCAGCACTTCGAGGCGGCCCAGGCTGCCCTGCGGCGGGGTGACTTCGCGACCTACGGCACTGAGATGGCCGAGGTCCAGCGCACGCTCGCGCAGCTTGAGCTGGTGGCCGGCGGGAGCCCGACTCCCGCGCCGTGATCGTCCCGGCCCGCCCGTGGCGCGTCGGGGCGGTGGTGGCCTTCCGCATCACAGCCCAGCGCCCGCGGCTGTGGCCGTACGCGCTTCTCGCATTCCTCGCGCGCGGCGGACTCGCCGTGCTCCTTCTCCCGATTGTCGTGCTCCCAACGTTCGTAGGCATCGCCAATGCGATCGGGCCGGCATCTGTCACGCCGGGCGGATTCGCCCCCCGCCTCGTCGGGACGATCGTGGCTGGCGTCGCCGCCACGGCGGGGCTCGTGCTCGCCGGCACGACGCTGGCGGCCGCGGCCGAGACCGCGCTCCACCGGGCGACCGTCACACCCGATCCCGGCGGCGGCACGCCGCCGGAGTTCATGTCGCTGACTCCCCGCGGCACCCCCGGACGGGCGGTGGCGCGGGTTGTCGTCGTGCGGCTCCTTCTCCTCGTCCCTGTTGCGGCGGTGATGGCCGCCGGCGTCCCGGCCTGGATCGAGGCCGGGTTCCACGAGCTGACGGTCCCAAGCGACGTGTCGACGCCCCTCCTCCTGCGCGTCCTGGCGGCTGCCCCGGCCGCCACCGCGACGACCGGCGCGGCCTGGCTCCTGGCCGAGGTCATCGGGGGCTTCGCCTCGCGGCGAGCCGTCCTGTTCGGGGAGTCGGTTCCGCGGGCCCTCGGCCGCGGCTCGCTCGACCCGTTCCGGAGGCCGATCGGGACGAGCCTGTCGGTCATCTCGGCCGTCGCGGTCAGCCTGGGCGCGCTCGTGCCCGCGGCGTGGATCGTGGCCGCGGCCTGGGAGGCCGCCCGGCGGACCCTAACGGATGGCGCCGGACCGCCCGCGGCTCTCGTCGTTGCCTCCGTCCTGGCTGGCGCGTGGGCCGCCGCGCTCGCGCTCGCCGGGATCGCCGCGACCGCGCGAGCCACGCTCATCACGGCCGAGCTGCTCCGGCGCGGACCCGCGGGCGGGCGCGTCGACCGCTCCGTGGAGGTGCCGGGCGCCCCCTCCTCCTCGCGTCACTCCGACCCGGGACGGCCCGTCTGAGGGGCGGCCGCCGGAGGAGCGCCGCCGGTGCCCTGCTACACTGCGGCGCGTACACCGCGGGCCGCGAGGCTTCGATGCACGGCGCAGACTTCCGCACGGAGGTGGGTGACCCCACCGCATGGACCTGAGCTTCCTGTCGGGGATCGGCACCGCGATCGCCTCGTTCTTCAACAGCCCGCTGGTCCAGCTGGGCATCCAGGCAATCGGCGTCTACGTGGTCGTGATCTGGCTGGCCTCGGCGTACTGGGCCTTCCGCGACATGCAGGGACGCACGGCCAACCCGGTCCTTCCCTATCTCGCCGCGGCCCTGGTGATCGGCTTCACGCCGATCTTCTTCCTCTTCGGCATCGTCGTGTACCGGATCATCCGACCCCAGGAACGGCTCGGGGAGGCCTACGAGCGCGGTCTCGCCGAGGAGGCCCTCATCGCGGAGATCGAACAGATCGAGCATTGCGCGACCTGCGGCCGGAAGGTCGACGAGGACTGGATCATCTGCCCGACCTGCCGCACACGCCTCAAGCGCGTCTGCCCGCACTGCTCGAAGCTGGTCGGCCTCGACTGGTCGATCTGCGCCTGGTGTGGCCGCGACTTCGAGCGCCGCGAGGCGCTGGCCGCCGTCGGCGCCATGCCGGCCCGGCCGCTCCGCGAGGCCGAGCTCATGCCGGCGACGCCGCCAAGCGCCATGCCGGCGCCCGTGGCAGCGATTGCCCCCCCACCAGCCGCCGAGCCGACGGTCACGACGAAGCGCGCGACGCGTGCGCCGCGATCGGCGAGCTCGACCGGCACTCCCCGGCCGGCAGGCGGGTCCGCGACGCAGCCCACCACGCAGGGCTGAGCCACGGGCGAGGACGACGCTCGGGCTGACGACGAGGGCACGTTCGCGGGGAGGTCCGAAGCTGACGCCCCCGGTGAGGGCCACCCCCGGCGCCGGTCCACGTTCGACCTGGACGGGCGCGCGGCCCCTGGCCTCTACCTCGTCGCCTGGGCGCTCGCAGTGGTCGGCCTCGGTTCCATCTTCATCGCCGTCGCGGGCGGGGCGGGCGGCGCCCGGATCGCGTTCGTCATCGGGATCGCGCTGACCGGCCTCGCGCTGACGGCCGGCGCCGGCTCGCAGGCGCTCCAGCGGCGGGCCGACGGGGCGATCTACCCGGGTCCCGCCCCGGTCCTGGTGTTCGCCGCGGCCTTCGCCCTGACCCTGGTCGCCGGGTTCCTGGTCGCCGCCCTGGGCGGAATCCCGGACGCGTCGATCGAGGTCCTGGTCTCGGTCCTGATCTCTGCCGCGATCTCGGTCGGCCTCGTCGCCCTGGTCGTCGTTTCGCCCGGCTCGCTGAGCTGGCGCGAGATGGGAGTTCCGGCTGCCCGGCGCGGGCGAGGGATCCGTGGCCGCCGACATCGCCTGGGGTCTCGCCCTGGCTGTCCCAACCCTCTTCGTGTCGGCCCTCCTCGCCGCGGTCCTCGTGGGGCTCCTCGGAGCGTCGCCCTCGTCGCCGATCCCGCCCGCGAAGGACGCCGTCGGCGTCGCGATCAGCCTCCTGGCGGCCGTCGTGATCGCTCCGGCCTGGGAGGAGCTCTTCTTCCGGGGCTTCACGACCACGGCCTGGGAGCGGTCGTCGGGTGCCCGCGCCGCGATCGTCCGCGGCACCATCTTCTTCGCCCTGGTCCACGTGACGACGCTGGCGGGGTCGGATTTCGGGACGGCGGTCAGGACAGCGTTCATCGCCTTCGCCATCCGGTTGCCGGTCGGCCTGGTGCTTGGCTGGATCTTCCTGCGGCGCCGGACCCTGGTCGCCCCGATCGCCCTCCACGCCGCCTACAACGCGATCCCCATCCTGCTCGTTGCCCTCGGGAGTGGCCTCACGACCGGCTGAGGGTCGACCGCGGGCGTGCGAGCCGCACGGCTGGCGGCCCGGCGCGCGGCGCGCGGCGCGCGCCGCGCCGGAGGTGAGCGGCCGCCAACCGGCAGGTGATCGCCGGTTGAGCGCCCGCGCCTAGGATGCCGGGTGTCCCGGGGTCCGGATGGCGGGGGAATCGGCGGGCTCCGTTGTCCGGGCCCGGGGACCCAATCGCACCGTCTCGACTCCCGGAGGATCGCGCACGATGGCAGGCTCGGGCCCCGGAATCGTCTCCGGCATTGGCTTCGGCGCTGGTCCCGGGACCCGTCGGCCGGCGCGCCGGGTCCGCGAGATCCCCGCCGCGGAGCGGCCCCGCGAACGCCTTGCGGCCAGGGGTGTCGCAGGTCTGACGTCCGCGGAGCTGATCGCCCTCGTCTGGGGCTCGGGCGCGCGAGGCATGGGCGCGGTCGACCTCGCCGAGGAAGCTCTCGCGCGCCATGACGGTCTTGCCGGCCTGGCCCGGGCCGGGGAGCTCGAGCTGGTCGACCTTCCCGGCGTGGGGGCGGCAAAGGCGGCCCAGCTCACGGCCGCGTTCGAGCTCGGGCGGCGGCTCGTGGCCGACTGGCCGGCGGGGCGCTGGACGGTAAGGGCGCCGCGAGACGTCGCGGACCGCCTCCTGCCACTCATGGGACACCTGGAGCGAGAGGAGCTGCGGGTGGTGCTGCTGAACGCGAAGAACTGCGTCCTCAAGGTCGTGACCGTCTACCAGGGGAACGTCTCGGCGTCGCTCGTTCGCGTCGGTGAGCTGTTCCGGGACGCGGTGCGGGTCAATGCGGCCGGGGCGATCCTGGTACACAACCACCCTTCCGGCGACCCGACGCCGTCGCCCGACGACCTGCACCTCACGGCGGAGGCCCTGGCTGCCGGGCGCCTGCTCGACATCGAGCTGCTCGACCATGTCGTCATCGGCCACGACGCGTTCGTGTCGCTGCGCGACCGCGGCATCACCTTCGACCGAGCCGGGCCCGGCCTCCAACGGGCGGCGACCGCGGAGTGAGCGGGAGATCCCTGCTCGGGCCGGTGGACGGCCGCAGGGTATACTCCCCTCAGCGGCCCGCAACGGCCGCACGCGCCGCCGCGCGCCCCGCGACCACGGGCGCCGCCGCGGGCGGCCCCGAGCGACCCAGACGAAGGACGACCCGCCCGCACCATGTTCGACGCGCTTCTCGGCATCTTCTCCCGCGACATCGGCATCGACCTCGGGACGGCGAACACGCTCGTCCACGTGCGCGACCGCGGGCATCGTCATCAGCGAGCCGAGCGTGGTCGCGATCGACGCCAAGACGAAGAAGGTGCTGGCGATCGGCGCCGAGGCCAAGCGGATGGTGGGCCGGACCCCGGCGAACATCGTCGCCATCCGGCCCCTTCGCGACGGCGTCATCAGCGACTTCGACGTCACGGAGCAGATGATCAAGTACTTCGTGCACCGGGTCCACGACCGGATCGGTCTCATCCCGCGGCCCCGGATGGTGCTGGGGATCCCGTCTGGCGTGACCGAGGTGGAGAAGCGCGCCGTGCGCGACGCGGCCCTCAACGCGGGCGCCCGCTGGGCGCGCCTCATCGAGGAGCCGATGGCCGCCGCGATCGGAGCCGGGCTGCCCGTCTCGGAGCCCACCGGCAGCCTGATCGTTGACATCGGCGGTGGCACCACCGAGGTCGCCGTCATCAGCCTGGGCGGGATCGTCGTCAGCCGCAGCATCCGGATCGGCGGCGACGAGATGGACCAGGACATCGTCAACTTCTCGCGCCGCGAGTACAACCTGCTCCTCGGCGAGCGCACCGCAGAGGACATCAAGATCGCCATCGGGTCGGCGAACCCCGGCGACTGGGACGGCCAGCGCGTGCTCCTGCGGGGTCGCGACCTCCTGACCGGCCTCCCGCGGAGTGTCGAGGTAGGGGCAGACCAGGTGCGCGAGGCGATCGAGCCATCGGTCCAGCAGATCGTGGACACCATCAAGGACACGATCGAGGAGACGCCGCCGGAGCTCGTCGCCGACATCATGGACCAGGGGATCGTCCTCGCCGGCGGCGGCGCCCTCCTTCTCGGCCTCGACCGCCGGGTCGCCGAAGCCACCCAGATGCCGGTCCACATCGCCGACGATCCACTGACGTGCGTGGCACGCGGAACCGGCGTCGTCCTGCAGGAGCTCGACCGGATGAACCGGGTTCTGGTGGCCGACACCTACTCCCGGCCGCTGCGGTAGGGGAGCCGTGATGACCGGACGGCTCGCCGGGTACGGGCACCGCGCCCCCCGGATTGCCCGGCGCCGCGCGATCGTCTACTCGAGCCTTCTCGGGATCTGCCTGGTCCTCATGGTCGCCAGCGCCACGTCGCCCGTCGCCGAGCTGCAGCGCGGGCTCGCGTTCGCCCTCGCCCCCTTCGCGGCGGGCGTGAACAGCGTCGGCGCGCAGGTCCGCTCGGTCGTCGACGCCGCGGCGGAGATCGACCAGCTGCGACGTGACAACGCCGCCCTCCGCGCCGACAACGGCCGCCTGGCGCAGCGCAACGGAACGCTCGAGGCCCTCGCCGCCGAGAACGAACAGCTCACGGGCCTGCTGGCCATCCGCAACTCCCTTGCCTACTCGACAGTCGCGGCCCGCGTCATCTCGCGCGAGCTCGCCGACGTCAACCGCGTCGTGCTCATCGACGCCGGCACCGACGCCGGCATCAAGCTCGGCGACGTGGTGGTCGCCAGCGGCGGAGCCCTGGCCGGGCGCGTCACCGAGGTGGGGGGCAGTGCGGCCCAGGTCACGCTCATCAACGACCCTGCCTCGACCGTCATCGGCGAGATCGTCAGCAGCCGCGTCACCGGGGAGGTGGTCGGCGACCTCGGCGGCACGCTCGTCATGGGCAAGATCGACGCGACGCAGAAGGCTGGCATCGGCGACGAGGTCGTCACGGCGGGCATCACCCTGGGGGCCGGCATCCGCTCGCCATACCCGAAGGGGCTCCTGATCGGCAAGGTGATCGACGTGGCGCGCGATCCGAACGCCGTCGTCCAGACGGCATTCGTGGAGCCGGCGGCCGACCTGAACCAGCTCGAGGCCGTCCTCGTCATCACCAGCTACCAGGGCGGGATCCCGGGGACCGACCTCCTGCCGAGCAACCAGGTCAACCCGGACGGGACGCTCCCCAACTCCGAGCAGCCGTTCGCCACGCAGCCGCCGACGGCCACCCCCACCCACCGCCCGTGACGAGGTGGGCGGGCAAACACCCGCGAGCCATCGTGATCCCCCCGGCAGCCGTGGACCCGCCCTCCCGCGAGGCTCCCCGCGCTGCTACGATCCGGCGCGCATGAAGGGCCTCGTCCTCGCGGGCGGGACGGCGACGCGCCTCTTCCCGCTCACGATCGTCACCAACAAGCACCTGCTGCCGATCTACGACCGGCCGATGATCTACTACCCCCTCGAGACCCTCGCCGGGATGGGGATCCGCGAGGTCCTCGTCATCGTCGGGGGGAAGAGCGTCGGCGACGTCGTGGAGCTTCTCGGCGACGGGCGCCACTTCGGGCTCGACCTCACGTACCGATACCAGCGCGGCGCCCTCGGCATCGCGCACGCGATCGGGCTGGCGCGGGACTTCATCGGCAACGACGCGTTCTGTGTCGTCCTCGGGGACAACATCCTGCGCGGCGAGCCGCTGGCACCGGCGGCAAGGGCATTCCAGACTGGGCAGTGGGGCGCCGGGACGCTGCTCTATCGCGTGCCGGATCCGGAGCGCTTCGGCGTGGCGGAGCTCGACGCGGACGGCAAGGTCGTCGGCTTCGAGGAGAAGCCGACCCACCCGAAGAGCGACCTGATCCCGATCGGCGTCTACTTCCTGCGCCCCGACGCGTTCGACGTGATCGAGGGCCTAGCGCCGTCGGGCCGCGGCGAGTTCGAGATCACCGACGTGCTCAACCACTACATCCCGGGCGGCGGCCTGTTCGCCCCCGTCTACGAGGGCCGGTGGGCCGACGCGGGCACCGTGCTCAGCCTGCTCAGCGCCGCCCAGATGGCCGGTGCTGATCACGATGCGGGCCGGCTCGCGCCACCGGTCGCCCGGCCCGTCGATCCATCGTGAGCGACCGGATCGGCCCCAGCCCGCACCTCCTCATCACAGGGGGCGCCGGGTTCATCGGCTCCGAGCTCGTGCGCCAGGTACTCGGGCGGCGGGACGGCACGCGGATCACGGTGATCGACAAGCTGACGTACGCCGGCAACCTGGCGAACCTGGCCAGCATCGAGGCCGACCCCGAGCAGGCTCGACGCTTTCGCTTCGTCCACGGCGACATCGCCGATGCGGGCGCCGTCGCCCCGCTCGTCGCCGAGGCCGACGCGGTGGTCAACGTCGCCGCCGAGACCCACGTGGACCGCTCCATCCTCGATCCGGAGGCGTTCCTGCGGACGGGCGTGATCGGCGTCCACGTCCTGCTCGAGGCGGTCAAGCGCGAGCGCGACCGGGCCAGCGCCGGAGAGCGCGCCGATGCCCCGCGCCTCCTCCAGGTCAGCACCGACGAGGTGTACGGCGAGGTCGTCGAGGGCCGCAGCGTCGAGACCGATGCCCTGGCCCCGCGCAGCCCCTACGCGGCTGCCAAGGCGTCGAGCGAGCTGCTCGTCCGCGCCTACCGCATCACGTTCGGGCTCGACGTCGTGCTGACGCGTGGCTCCAACACCTATGGTCCGCACCAGCATCCCGAGAAGCTGATTCCCCTGTTCACGACGAGCGCCCTCGAGGGGCGCCCGCTGCCGATGTACGGCGACGGGATGCAGATCCGCGACTGGCTCCACGTCTCGGACCACGCGTCGGGAATCGACCACGTGCTCCATCACGGCGAGCCCGGCGAGGCCTACAACCTCGCCGGTGGCACCGAGGTGCCGAACCGCGAGGTCATCGGGCGCCTCCTCGCGGCCACCGGCCGCGACTGGTCGATCGTGAGGACCGTCCCGGATCGTCCGGGCCATGATCGGCGCTACGCCATGGACGGCTCCAAGCTGGCCGCCCTCGGCTGGGCGCCCCGGGTCCCGTTCGACGAAGGGCTGCCGGCAACGGTAGCCTGGTACCGCGACAACCCGGGGTGGGTGGGCAGCGCGAAGTCAGGCGACTGGGATGCCTACTACGCCCGGCAGTACGGCGACCGGCTCGCCGCCGGACGGGCAGTCGACGGGGCGCGCTGACCGGTGCGCGTCGCCGTCGTCGGCGTGATCGGCCGGCTCGGGAGCGCGCTCGTCGCGGCGCTCGAGGAGGCGCCGTTCACGGGCCCCGGCGGTCCGATCACGTGGGACCAGCCGGAGTTCGAGCTCGACACGGTGACCGCGGCGTCGGCCGGCGACCTGCTGGACCGCGAGCGCCCGGAGGTCGTGATCCACACCGCGGCCTGGACGGACGTGGACGGCAACGCCCGCCAGCCGGAGGTCGCCATGCGTCGCAACGGCACCGCCGTCGGAGAGCTCGCCATCGCCTGCGCGCGGCGCGGCATCGACCTGATCACGATCTCGACCAACGAGGTGTTCGACGGGCGGCGGGCCGATGGCCAGGCTATCGCCCGGGCGACGAGCGCCACCCGATCAACGCGTACGGCGCCGCGAAGGCCGCCGCCGAGCGCCTCGCGATCGCCGCCTTCGAGGCCGAGGGCGCCCGGGGCCGGCTGGGCATCGTCCGCACCTCGTGGCTGTATGGGCCGCCCGGCAACGACTTCCCGGCCAAGATCGCCGCCGCCGCGCTGCGCGCCCGTGAGGCCGGAACCGCACTGCGTGCCGTCTCCGACGAGATCGGCGTGCCCACCTACACGCCCGACCTCGCCGAGGCGATCACCGAGCTCGTGGGCGCCGACGCGATCGCGCCCGGGAATGCCCGGTGGGCGATCCACCACCTCGTCAACGGCGGGCGCGCGTCCCGGGCCGACTGGGCGCGCGAGGTGCTTCGCGCGATCGCGGTCGACGTGGCGGTCGAGGAGGTGCCGGCGGCGACCTGGCAGCGAGTCTCCGCGCCGCCGCTGTGGGCGGTCCTCGAACCGACGCCGCTTCCCTCCGGGGTGCCGATGCGCGACTGGCGCGAGGCGTTCGCCGACTACGCTCCAGTCCTTCGGCGCGGCCTCGCGCCCGGGGCGCCCCGTTGAGCCACCCGCCGCCCGCCGCCCCTTCGCGCATCCCCGGCGTCGCCTGGGGCTCCGTCGTGCGCCACGGCGATTCGCGGGGCAGCTTCCGCGAGCTATGGCGGGCGGGCGCCTTCGGCCCCCTCGACGAGGCGAGCACCGGCGTTCCCGGCGCCGCGTTCGTGCAGGCCAACCTGTCGACGTCGGCGGTCGGCGTCCTGCGCGGTCTCCACTTCCACCGCCGCCAGCTCGACCACTGGGTCGTCGCCTCCGGGCGTGCCCTCGTCGCGCTCGTCGACGTCCGGAGCCTCGTCGCGGGAACCTCCGACCGCCCGGTCGTCGAGGTCCGGGAGCTCCCGCCCGACGCGACCGTCACGATCCCGACCGGGATCGCGCACGGCTTCCTTGCCCTCGAGCCGCTCGAGCTGGTCTACCTCGTCACGAACGAGTTCGACGGCAGCGACGAGCTGGGCTTCGCCTGGGACGACCCGCTCGCCGGCGTCCCGTGGCCCGCCGCGCCCGGCACGCCCGACGGGCGTCCGATCCTCTCCGACCGCGACAGCCACAACCCGTCCCTGCCGGACCTGGTGGCACGTCTCCGCTCGATGTGACGTTCCGGGTGCTGGGCGGCACCGGAACCGTGGTGCGTGCGGTCAACGGGCAGGGTCGCGGCGCCACGGTCCCGGACTCACCGTGGCCGCTCCGGACCGCACTCCTCCGCGACCCGCCATAGGCCTTCGGGGCCATTCGCCCGTCGCCGAAGGCGCGATTGAGCCGCGCGTCCGCGGACCCCACGGTGAGCGCCGACCAGCGCATCCGCGGAGGCAACATCGTGCGTCGCACCCTGGCCGGCGTCGTCGCCGCCACCCTCGTCGTCGTGCTCGCCTGGGGCAGCCTGCCCGCGTCGGCCTCGGCCGCCGTCTCGGCCGACCCCAAGGTTGTCCTCGTCGTGGGGGCCACGCACGGCACGACACCGACCTACCGGGCCTGGATGGACGTGGTGGCCGCCACGGCCTCGCGGTACTCGCGCAACGTGGTCACGGTCTACAGCCCCAACGCGACCTGGACGGCCGTCAGGGCCGCCCTGCAGGGCGCGAGCGTCGTCGTCTACATGGGCCACGGCAATGGCTTCCCGAGCCCGTACACGACGGCACTCAACCCCGCGTCGCAGGACGGGATGGGGCTGAACGCCGTGGCCGGTGCGGGCGACTCCAACACGAAGTACTACGGTGAGAGCTACCTGGCGAACGAGGTGCGGCTGGCCCCGAACGCGGTGGTCATCCTGAGCCACAACTGCTACGCCTCCGGCAACTCCGAGCCCGGCGGGCCCGAGCCGAGCCTAGCTGTCGCCAAGGCCCGGATCGACAACTTCGCGGCGGGGTTCCTGCGTGCCGGCGCCCGTGCCGTGATCGCCGACGGGCACGGGGACCCGTCCTGGTACATCACCCAGCTGTTCACGACGCGCCTGACGGTGGCCCAGATCTGGCAGGGCGGGCCCCGCCCGAACGGGAACACCTTCTCCTTCCCGAGCTCTCGGACGCCGGGCTTCACGGCCTGGTCCGATCCGGACGTCCGCAGCGCGAGCGCCTACACGGGCTTCTACCGGTCGCTGGTGGGCGTCCCCTCCCTCACGACCGTCCAGGTCACCGGCGCCTCGTACGCGCCCACCGACGGCGCGCCCGCCACGTTCGTGGTTCCCGGCGCGGCCGAGGTCGGCGCGGCGGCGGGCGTGGGCCTCTACCCGGACGCGACCCTCGCCCCGGACCCGTCCACGGGCGTTCCCGCGGCGATGCTTCCGGCGGGCACCCGCCTGCGTATCCTCGCGTCTACGGGGACCGCGCCCGACGGCGCCCCGATCTTCCAGGTGGCGACCCTGGACGGCTCAGCGAGCGGATTCGCCGAGGCTGCCGGCCTCGCTCCGCGCGACAGCACGCCTCCGCGTATCTGGCTGGTCGACGCGGGCACCGGCGCCTTCAGCCCGAACGGGGACGGCAGCGCCGACTCCCTCGCGATCTCCGCCCAGGCATCCGAGGGGGTCACCTGGAATGTGTCCATCGCCGCCGGCGACCGGACCGTGGTCAGGACGTTCGACGCCACCGGCGCCCATCTGGCCGTCGCCTGGGACGGGCTCGCCGAAGGCTCGCCGCTGCCCGACGGCACCTATGCGGCGTCCTTCACCGTCACCGACCCCTGGGGCAACGCCCCCGCCACGACGACGGTCCCGCTCGTCATCGACACGGTCAAGCCGACCCTGACGTCGGCCGGCGCGCAGTCGGCGGCGGCTCCCGTCTTCACGCCGAACGGTGACGGCATCAGTGACGCCATCGCCCGGGGCGTCAGCGCAAGCGAGGCGGGGACGCTCGAGGCCAGCGTTCGCAACGCCTCCGGCGGCGTCGTGGACACGTTCGCGACCACGATGGCCGCAGGGTCCGGTTCGGTCACGTGGGACGGCCGGACGAGCGCGGGTGCGTTCGTCCCGGGCGGCACGTACAAGCTCTCGCTCACGCCAGTCGACCTGGCCGGCAACCACGGGACCGCGGTCGACGCCGTCGTCGTGGCCTACCCCGCGCTGGGCTTCGCGAAGTCGAGCGTCGCCATGATCTACGCCCGTGACAGGGACAGGCTGGCGAAGTCCACGACCTTCACCTTCCGCCTCCTGGAACCGGCGACCGTGACCTGGCAGCTCTTCGCCGCGAACGGCACGGTGCTCCTCAGCAAGTACCAGAACGCCGCGCTCGCGGCCGGGACCTACGCCTGGGCGTGGGACGGCCGCCTGGCGAACGGTGCCTTCGCGGGCGACGGTTGGTATACGGCCAGGGTGACCGCGACCGACGGCGTGAGTAGCGTCTCGCAGCAGGCGCAGGTCATGGTCGGAGCGTTCCGGATCATCCTGTCGGACACCACGCCGGCGCGCGGGCAGCTCCTGAGCGTGCGCATCCTCGCGACCGAACCGATGCGCTGGACGCCCGTCCTGACGGTCAGCCAGCCCGGCCGGGCAGCCGTCCGGGTGGCGCTCGTCCGCGTCTCGGCGGGCCAGTACCGGGCGACCTTCCGCCTCTCACGGGCGGGCAGGACCGGCTCGCTCGTGCTCCGGGTCACCGGCTATGACACCGCCCGCGGCTACAACGTCGCTTCGATCGGATACCCGTTGCACTAGCAGTCGGCCGCCTCGTCGACACGACCCGCCGGGCCGGCCCGGCTACACTCGGCGGCATGGTCACCGCATTCCCTGCTCCGTCGCGCCTCGATCCGGCCGCCATGCCTGGGTTGGGTGCCTGGGTGGTGCTCCCGACGTACGACGAGGCGGAGAACCTGGCGGGTATCGTGGCCGCGATCCTCGAGGAGCTGCCGGGCGCCACCCTTCTCGTCGTCGACGACGGCTCGCCGGACGGGACGGGCCAGATCGCAGACGGCGTGGCAGCGGCGGATCCCCGGGTGCGGGTCCTGCACCGGACCGCCAAGGCGGGACTCGGGCGGGCGTACCTGGCCGGCTTCCGCGTCGCCCTGGACGGCGGTGCGGGGCTGCTCGTACAGATGGACGCCGACTGGTCGCACGACCCGGCTGCGCTGCCGTCCCTCCTCGCGCCGCTGCAGGCAGGCGACGCCGACCTCGTCATCGGCTCCCGCTACACGCCCGGCGGGGGCGTGGTGGACTGGGGCATCCTCCGCCGCGTCGTCAGTCGCGGCGGAAGCCTGTTCGCGAAGATCGTGCTCCGGCTTCCCGCGAGCGACCTCACCGGCGGGTTCAAGGCATGGCGTGCCGCCACGCTCGCGGCGCTCGACTTCGCCGGCGTCCATGCCGGCGGATACGTCTTCCAGGTCGAGATGACCTACCGGGCCGAGCGCGGCGGCGCGAGGATTCGCGAGGTGCCGATCACCTTTCGCGACCGCCGCATCGGCCAGAGCAAGATGAGCCGGCGGATCATCGCGGAGGCGCTCATCGTCGTCCTCCAGCTCCGCCTCGACGAGCTGCGCGGCCGGGGGCCGCGGCGCGCTCCGTGAAGCTCGGCGGCCGGTTCCAGCGAGGCGTCGCCTCCGCCGGGGACGCGGGTTCTCGTCGACGTGCGTGCGCTCCGGCAGCCGGATCGCGCGCCTGCCACCTCCGCCTACCTGCGCGCGCTCCTGGCGGCATTCGCGGCCGAGCCGCGAGCCGGCGAATCGTTCGTCTTCGTCCTCGACCTGGGAGCCGACGACCCGACCCCGGACTTCCCGGGCCTTCCCGTTGTCGGTAAGCGACGGATTCCAGTCACGCGCCTGTTCCGTTCTGCGGCGCTGACGCTCGATCCGTTCCTGGTGCGGGGTGCGGCCCTTGCCGGTGGCCGGCGCACGACGAAGAGCGGGGGAGCTGCGGGGCTCGTCGCTCACGCGGCGGGCGGCGCGCTGCCGATCGGCCCCGGCCTGCCCGTCGTGGCGACGCTCCTCGACCTCGCCCCGTGGGCCCTTCCGGAGCAGTACCAGCGTTCGCCGGCGGCCAAGTTCGGCCAGCGCCTGCGCGCTCAGCTCCTGCGCGACGCCGATGCCGTCGTCGTGGGGAGCCGGGCGGTGGCCCGGGAGGCATCGCGGCTCCTGAACGTCAGGGCTTCACGGCTGCGCGTCGTCGCGCTCGCCGCCGGCGACGCCTTCAGGCCGTTGTCCCCGGAGGGGACCGAGGTGGGCGACGCGCAGCGGGCGGTCGTCGCGGCGAGCCTCGAGCGGTTCGGGGTGCCCGGCCGCTATTTCGTGTACACCGGCCGCCACGACGCCCGCCACGACCTGGGCGCCCTCCTCGACGCGCTCGCCCTGGTGGCCGCAGCCGGTCGCCCGCCGCGACTCGCCCGCGCCATCCCCTGGCCACCCCGGATGCTGCTCGTCGACACGACTCCGGACGACCGGTCCGCGGTGGCGCTGGCGGCCGCCGCGACCGGCGTTGGCGACCTGATCTCCTATGCCCCGGCCCTGCCGGTCGACCAGCTCGCCGGTCTCGTCGCTGCTGCGCGCGCCGTCGTGCACCCGGTCGTGAGCGACGCGGCAGCCCTGCCGGTCCTCGACGCCCTGGCGGCCGGAACCCCGGTGATCGCGAGCGCGGTCGATGCCCTCCCCGAGGTCGTTGGCCCGGCCGGGATTCTTGTCGAACCCCGTGACGCCGAACGACTCGCCAGCGCCCTGAGCGCCGCATGGACGGACGACCGCGTCCACCGCGGGATCGCCCTTGCCGCGGCCGCGCGTTCGGGGCCCGACCGACGCACGTGGGGCGACGTCGCCCGCGAGACGCGCGCCGTCTACGCGGAGGTCGCCGCCGCCCACTGACCGCGTCCGAAGCGTCAGGCGCCGCTCCGGCCGCCGGGACGCACCGGCCGCATGGGCGCGCGGTGGGATCAGGCCGGGTGGAGCCCGTGCCGACGGCGCCGGCCGGCGCCGGGACCGGAGTGCCCTGGACGATCTTGAGGGGCGTGCCGGGCGGGATGACCTGCACGAACGTCTGGCCGCGAGTCAGGACCGCCGGCGCGCCGCTCGTCAGGAAGAACTGTGTCGGCCCGTTGACCGAGGCCTTCTTCCATGTCCCCTTGACGATCGTCCCGTTGGTGGCGATCCAGGCCGGGCCGGTGCCGATGCTGGCGGCCTCGAGGCGACCCTTCTGGCCCGGCCCGAGGAGCCCGAAGCGGACCTGCATGATCACCACGTTCTGCGGGGCGACCTGCTGCTTGTTCGCGCGATCAACCTGGGGCTTTCCGCCGGTGAGCCGGAGCCAGGTGTTCGAGGCCCGGTCGTAGCGGTAGCCGATCTTGTTCCAGGGGTAGGCGATGTCGATCGTCGCACCCTGCGGACGGACCGCGAGGTCGGCCCCGTCCGCGAACTTCCAGGCCGCCTTGGGGGGAGGCGCGGTCGCCTTCAGCCGCTTCGCGAGGTCGCGCAGGTGCTTGCCGTCCGTGTAGACGTTGTGGGGGGCGAACCGGTCGCGGGCGCGCCACAGGTAGATCCCGCCCCAGCGGAACTCGTCGGCGTTGTAGACGAGCTGGCCGCCGCCCTTCGCCTGGAGCAGAGCAAGCGCCTGCGGGCTGCCGCCGACGTGCACGTAGACGGCGTTCCACTCGGACGCCCACTGGACGAAGTAGAGGCGCGCGCTCCGGACCGGGCCGACCGAGGCGGGATCGCCCTCGGCGAAGACCAGCATGTAGCGCGGGATGCCGCCCTCGGCGGGTGCCTGCCAGACGACCGACGCCGACGTGAACCCGCTCTGCGGGCGTGCGTCCGGGTGGTCGTCGACCATCACGGCGATCACGTGGCGGGCGGCCAGCGGGGGCGCGACGAGGACGCCTGTCAGCGGAGCCGGGACCAGGACTGGCGTCGGTGCGGGCGTCGGCGATGGAGTCGGAGTCGGCTCGGGAGTCGGCGTGGGAGCCTCGGTGGGCATGGGCGTGGGCGTGGGCGTCACGACCGGCGCCACGGCGAGGCCGGAGCCAGCCGGCGTGGGCGCCGGCGTGGTGGTCGAGCCGCAGGCGGCGACCCAGGTAGCCAGGACGCACGCCGCGATGGCAGGCGCGAGGCGACAGATGGACCCGCGGCGGGCCGTGGCTGCCGGAGTGGGGGTTGGAGGGTTCCGCATCGCGCACGGAGAATAGCGCCCCCCGAATCCGAACGTGACGCCACGTGCGGCGTGCCGATCGCCGGGCGCGGGGCGGGCCGTCGGGTTACGCTGGGCGCCGACGAGCACTGCGGATCGCGCTCCGGCGTCGTGTCGACCGGCCCCGACCGCGCCCGCCGCGAGGGACCAGCGATGAGCGAGCACGAGCATGACCCCGAGCCGACGGCCCTCCCCGAGGCGGCGCCAGGCGCCGATCCTCCGGACCCGGGCGACCCGATCCGGGCCGTCGATCGCGTCGAGGTAGACCGGCTCGAGTTCTCCCGAGGCGCCATCGGCGGTGTGCGCGCCTCGGACGTCACGGCGCGCCTGGCGGCGATCGGCGGCGTCGCGGCCGGTCACGTGGCGGTCAGGCAGTCGATAGTGGGCGGCCTGGCGGCCCGCGAGGCGACCGTGGAGCAGGGGATCGTCCGCGGCCTCGTTGCCCAGGAGATCCGCCTCGAGCAGTCGTTCGTGCGAACCGCCGTCGCCGGCACGATCCACGCCGGGCCGTCAACCGCGATCGTGTTCGCCGTGGCCCGGCAGATCGACGGCGAGGCGAAGGTGCTGTTCGACTGGCGCGGCGCGCTCGCATTCGGGGCCGTCCTCGCAGCGCTCGTGGGCGTCATCCGCCTCGGGCGACGGGCGTGAGGTCAACCCGCCCGTATACTTGGGAGGCGGTCCGCGTGGGTGGTCATCTTCCGACGGCTCTCCGGCGCGGCCGACGCGGAGTCCCCCAAACCCAGTGATCGATCCGACCGCGCGCATCCACCCGACCGCCGACCTCGAGGCGGACGTGTCCGTGGGTCCCCGGACCAGCATCTGGCACCGCGCCCAGGTCCGGATCGGGCGCCCGCATCGGCGCCGAGTGCGTCATCGGCCGCGACGCCTTCATCGACGAGGGCGTCACCATCGGCGACCGCGTCAAGATCCAGAACCTCGCCCTCGTCTACCACGGCGTGACCGTGGAGGACGGCGTCTTCATCGGTCCCGAACGCGATCCTCACCAACGACCGCTTCCCGCGCGCCATCACCGCCGACGGCGAGCTGGCGCGCGCCGACGACTGGGTCGTCAGCCCCATCACTGCTGCGCACCGGCTGCTCGATCGGCGCCGGCGCCGTCGTCGTTGCCGGCCGGACGTCGGGCGCTTCGCGACCGTCGGCGCCGGCGTCGGTCGTCACCCGCGACGTCCCCGACCACGCGCTCGTGGCCGGCAACCCGGCCCGCCGGATCGGCTGGGTCTGCGCCTGCGGCCAGCGCCTCGGCCGACGCCGACCGGCGACCGCGGCTCCGCGGCGACCACGCCGGCGACGGCGCGCTGCGCCGCCTGCGGCGCCCGCTACGCCATCACCGGCGACGCGCTGCGTCGCGCGCTGCAACGGAGGCCGCCGATGATCCCGATCTCCAAGCCCGACATCGGCCCGGCCGAAGAGGAGGCCGTCCTCGAGGTCCTGCGCTCCGGCATGCTCGCCATGGGCAAGCGGACGGCCGCCTTCGAGGAGGCCTGGGCCGCCTACTGCGGCGTCCGGCACGCGGTCCTGATGAGCAACGGGACGGTGGCCCAGGAGGCCGTCCTCCACGCGCTCGGGATCGGCCCGGGCGACGAGGTCATCACGGTCTCGTTCAGCTTCAACGCGACCGTCAGCGTCATCCTGCGGGCCGGCGCGACGCCGGTCTTCGTGGACATCCGCGAGGACGACTTCTGCATGGACCCGGCCCAGGTCGAGGCCGCGATCACGCCCCGGACGAAGGCGATCATGCCGGTCCACCTGTACGGCCTGATGGCCGACATGGACCCGCTCGTGGACATCGCGCAGCCGCCACGGCCTCGTGATCATCGAGGACGCCGCCCAGGCCCACGGCGCCGCCTACCGCGGCCGGCGCGCCGGCCAGTTCGGCCCCGCGATGTTCAGCCTCTACGCCACCAAGAACCTGATGACCGGCGAGGGCGGCTTCGCCACCACCGACGACGACGGCGTCGCCGACCGGCTCCGCGCTGTTCCGCAACCACGGCATGCGGGTCCGCTACTACCACGACGAGCTGGGCACGAACTACAAGCCCACCGACCTCGCCGCCGCCATCGGCCTCGCCCAGCTCGCCGCGCCTCGACGAGCGGACGGAGCGCCGCCGCCGCAACGCGGCGCTACCTGACCGAGCACCTCGGCGCGGACTACCTGACGCCGACCGTGCCCGAGGGCCGCGACCACGTCTGGCACCAGTACGTCATGCGCTTCCCGGGCGAGCGCCAGCGGGTCATCGACGGCCTGACGGAGCGCGGCGTCGGCACGCTGATCTACTACCCGGTGCCGATCCACAGGCAGGCCTACCTGCAGGCGCTACGTGCCCGGCGCCGCGCGACCTCGACCTGCCGGTGACGGACCGCCTCTCGGACGAGGTGCTGGCGATCCCGGTCCACCCGAAGCTGCTCCGAGGAGGACCTGGCGACGATCGTGGCCGCGGTCCGCGACGTCGCCACCCCGGTGGCCCGGTGAGCCGAGCCGCCGCCGCTCCGCGCGTCGGCCTCGCCGGCCTGGGCTCGATGGGCCGGAACCACCTGCGCGTGATCGCCGGCCACCCCGAGACCATCCTCGCCGCGGTCGCCGACCCCGATCCCGAGGCGCTCGCCGCGGCGACCGCGCAGACCGGCGCCGCCGGGCTTCGCCGACCCGCTCGCGATGATCCGCGAGGCCGACGTCGACGCCGTCGTCATCGCGGCCCCCACCACCGCCCACGTGCCGCTCGCCCTCGCGGCGATCGAGCGGGGCCTGCCGGTGCTCGTGGAGAAGCCGCTCGCCGCGACCGCCGAGGAGGCGCTGGCCGATCGTCGACGCCGGCCGCGCGCGCGGGCGTCCCGGTCCAGGTGGGCCACGTCGAGCGCTACAACCCGGCCGTCCTCGAGCTCGGGCGAGCTGCTGCGCGAGGGCTGGCTGACCACGATCTACGCCATCGTCGAGCCGCCGGGCCGGCCCGTTCCCGGCGCGCATCCGCGACGTGGGCGTCACCGTGGACCTCGCGACCCACGACGCCGACATGCTCTGCTGGATCGCCGGCGAGCGGCCGACCCGCGTCTACGCGGAGCTCGCCCAGCGCAAGCACGCGTCGCACGAGGACCTCCTGTTCGGCCTGCTCCACTTCCCGTCGGGCGCGTCGCGGGATGCTCGACGTGAACTGGCTGACGCCGGCCAAGCGGCGCCAGCTCGTCGGTCATCGGCGAGGAGGGCATGTTCGAGCTGGACTACCTGACCCAGCGCCTGACCTTCACGAAGTCGGACCTCGCCCACCCGCGAGCTGATCGCCGGCTACGCGCCGACCTTCACCGGCGACGTCGCTCGAGATCGCGGTCGAGACCCACGAGCCGCTGCAGGCGCAGCTCGACGCGTTCGTCCGCGGCGATCCGGACCGGCGAGCGCCCGTACGTGGACGGCGAGGACGGCGCCTGGGCCGTCCGCGATCGCGACCGCCCTGCTGCGAGGCCGCGGCCGACGCGCCGGCCCGTCGACCTGGCGCGGACGGCGGGCAGGCGCCGGCATGAGCGATCGTCCGCCGCCCGTCCGTCGGGCGCCTCCATGCTCGGCGGCTCGATCCACGTGCCGCGCCGGCGCCGTGCCGCCACGCGCCCGCCCGCCCCGTCCACCCGTGGACGGGCGAGGACGGGACCGCCGGCACCGTCGCCGTCGTCGGCGCCGGCAAGATGGGCCTGCCGCTGGCGGCCCAGTTCGCCACCCACGGCTGGACCGTCATCGCGGTCGACGTCAACCCGGCCGTGGTCGACGCGATCAACGCCGGCCGCTCCCACGTGGGCGAGGAGCCCGGGCTCGGCCGAGCTGGTGGCGCCGCGTCCACGCGCGAGGGCCGCCTGCGGGCCACGCTCGACGCAGCCGCGGCGGCCCGCGAGGCGGACGTCGTCGTGCTCATCGTGCCGGTCATGCTGGACGCGGAGCACCGGCCGGACTACCGCTACATGGACCCGGCGGTCGCGTCGATCGCGCCCGGGCGTCCACGCCGGCAGCACCGTCATCTTCGAGACGACGCTGCCCGATCGGCGACACCCGCCAGCGGTTCGCGCCCGGCCCTCGAGGCGGCGTCGCGGCCTGGTCGCCGAGCGCGACTTCTTCGTCGCCTTCTCGCCCGAGCGGCTCTTCTCGCGGCGCCGTGCTCGCAGAACCTGGCCGCCTACCCGAAGCTCGTCGGCGGGATCGGCGCCGCGTCCACGGACCGGGCCGCGCGCTTCTACGCGTCGCGTGCTCGACGCCGAGATCGTGGCGATGTCCTCGTCGGAGGCGGCCGAGTTCAGCAAGCTCGCCGACACGACATACCGCGACGTCAACATCGCCCTCGCCAACGAGTTCGCGCGGGCCGCCGACCTGCACGGGCATCGACGTCCAGGAGGTCATCGCGGCGGCGAACAGCCAGCCCTACAGCCACATCCACCAGCCGGGGATCGGCGTCGGCGGCCACTGCATCCCGGTCTACCCGCACCTCCTGCTGGCGCGCGCGCCCGGGCCTCGCGGCTCGTCGAGACGGCGCGCCGGGTCAACGACGGCCAGATGGACCGGGCGCGTCGCGGCCCTCGACGGCGCTGCTCGGCGGCCTGGCCGGGGCGCCGGTGCTGGTGCTCGGCCTCACCTACCGCGAGGGCGTCAAGGAGCTCGCCTACAGCCGTGGCGCTCCCGCTGATCGCGGCCCTCGCGGCCGCCGGCGCCGACGTCGCCGCCTACGACCCGCTGCTCGACGACGCGGAGATGCGCGGCGCTCGGCGCCCGGCCCTGGCCCTGGGGCGAGCCGGGCCCGTTCCGGGCGATCGTCACGCAGACGGCCGACCGCGCGTTCGGGATCGCTCGACCCGGCCTGGTTCCCGGAGCTCGCGCGTCGTCTACGACGGCCGCAACAGCCTGCGCGCGCTGGCCCTGCCGGACGGCGTCGCCTACGTCGGCGTCGGCGTCCAGGCGGCGACCCGCGCCGGACCCGGCGCCGCCTGAGGCGCGCCGCGGAACCGGAGCCCGCCCGTGCGCATCGTCAGCGTCGTCGGCACCCGCCCGCAGCTGATCAAGGCCGCCGCGCTGCAGCCCGGCGCTGCGTGCCCGCCACGACGAGGTCTTCGTCGACACCGGCCAGCACTGGGACGAGGCGATGGCCGGAGTCGTTCTTCGCCGAGCTCGGCCTGCCGCGGCCCGGACCACAGCCTGGGCGTCGGCGGCGGCAGCCACGCCGAGCAGACGGCGCGGATGCTGCGCGGCGCTCGAGCCGATCCTCGTCGCCGAGCGGCCGGACGCCGTGCTCGTCTACGGCGACACGAACTCGACGCTCGCCGGCGCCCTGGCGGCGGCCAAGCTGGGGATCCCGGTGGCGCACGTGGAGGCCGGCCTGCGCAGCTTCGACCGGCGGATGCCGGAGGAGCTCAACCGCGTCGTCGCCGACCACCTCGCGCCAGCTGGTGCTTCGCCCCGACGCCGGCCGCGGTGGCGAACCTCGCCGCCGAGGGGATCCACGAAGGGCGTCGTCCTGGTCGGCGACCTGATGCAGGACCTCGCCGCCCGGGTGGTCGGCCGAGGTGCGGGAGCCGGCCGTCCTGGCGGCCGATCGGCGAGCGGCTCGGCCTGGCGCTCGCGCCGGGTGCGCTACCTGTTCGCCACGGTCCACCGGGCCGAGAACCGGGAGCCGGCGGCGCTGCGCGCCTGGGCGTCGATCCTCGGCGCTGCGGCCCGCCCCGACCGGCCGGTCGTGCTCGCCCTCCACCCGGGGACCGCTGCGGCGCTGGAGGCGCAGGGCATCGTGCTCCAGCCTGGATCCGGGTCGTGGCGCCCCAGGGTTACCGGACCACGCTCGCCCTCCAGCTCCACGCGGCCGCCGTGCTCACCGACTCGGGCGGGGTCCAGCGCGAGGCCGCCTGGCTCGGCACGCCCTGCCTCGTGCTGCGCGATCGACGACCGAGTGGGTCGAGGCGGTCGAGCGGTCGGAGTCCCGAATGGTGCTTGTGGGCCTCGACCGGGAGCGCGCGGCCGCGGAGCTGGCCAGGGTTGCACCAGCCGCAGCGCCGGAGCTCGCGGCGACACGGGCAGCATCCCTGGACCTTCGCCCTGCCGGCGCGGCCGAGGCCATCAGCCAGGCGCTCGCGGCGCGAGGCGGGGATGGCCCACCGACGCGTGCCCTCGGGGAAGCGCCAGCGAGGCGCGACACGTGAGGGTCGTCGCCTGGGTGCTCAACGACGTCACCCGCGACTCTCGGGTCCTGCGCGAGGCGGCGAGCCTGGCGGCGGCCGGCCACGAGGTCACGGTCATGGGAACCTCGCGGCCCGGCCACGAGATCACGATCGGTGGAACCTCGCGGTCCCGGGGAGAGCCCGCAGGCAGCCGCGAGGAGCGCGACGGGTTCACGATCATCCGCGTTCCCATCCCGACCGGCGGAACCTGGTGGACGACGTTCATCCGCATGCCATGGCGGAGTGCGCAGGCGGCCCTGGGCGAGATGTGGGGAGCGCTTGTGGCTCGGCCACCGCAGCCGGGCAAGGCTGCGCGGCAAGCCCTTCTGGCCGTGATCAGCGCTCCCTGGGTCGCGGTGCGGGGGGCGTGGGTCCTCGTCGTGAACAAGCTGCTCGGGCGGCCCGTGAATGTCGGCGGGCTCGCCTACATCGCCTACTGGCGCACGGAGGTCATGGGCTGGGGCCGCGCCGCTCTCGTCTGGGCGCCGCCTGCGGACGTCCACCATGCCCACGACTTCGAGGCGCTGCCGACCGCGTTCCTGGCTGCCGAGCGCGATGGCGCGCGAGTCGTCTACGACAGCCACGAGATCTTCGGGACGTGGGGCCGGGCCCTGGCCCAGCCACGCTGGCTGCGCTGGGTGATGCGGCGCTGGGAGCGTCGGCTCGCGCGACGTGCGGCCGCGGTGGTGACTGTCAACCAGTCGCTCGCCGACGTCCTCAGGGTCCGGCTGGGCGTGCGACGGATCGTGGTCGTGCACAACGCCCCCGCGCGCTGGACGCCACCTGAGGTCCCCGAGGACCATTTGCGCCGCGCGGCGGGGATCCCGACCGACGCCCCGGTCGTGCTTTGTCACGGAGGCTTCCAGGCGAAGCGGGGCCTCGAGGAGACGGCGCTCGCGATGCTGGAGCCCGGGCTCGAGCGCGCCCACCTCGTGTTCCTCGGCTACCGCGCTCACGTGATCGAGGCGATCCTCGCCGACCCCCGGCTCGGCGGCCGAGTCCATTTTCTCCCTGCGGTGGAGCCGGCCGACGTGCTGTCGTGGGTGGCGGGTGCAGACGTCGACGTGATGGCGATCCTGCCTGCCGACCAGAACAGCCGATTGAGCACGCCCAACAAGCTCTTCGAGAGCATCGCAGCCGGGGTGCCGGTCGTCTCCAGCGACTTCCCGGAGCGCCGCCGGATCGTTGTCGATGACCCCGACGGCCCGCTCGGCGCCGTCTGCGATCCCTCCGATCCCGCGGCGATCGCGACCGCCCTGCGCTCGATCCTCGACCTGCCCGCAGGCGCGCGCGCCGACCTGCGGGCGCGCTGTCTGCGCGCGGCCCACGAGCGCTGGAACTGGGAGACGGAGGGCGGACGCCTGTCGGACTCTACGCGGAGCTCGCCTCGCGCTGATCGCCTTTCGGGCGACCGTTCGTCGAGGCCGCTGGTTCGTCGGCCGAGACGGCGACCCACCGGACGTCCCCGAGCCAGCGCAGCCCACCGGGCGCGTAGCGTGCCCGCCCGGCCCGGACCGCGTCGTTGGGCAGCCACGACGTCGATGCCGCCGAGGCAGATCAGCAGCGGAAGCTCGGGCGTCCCCCGCGACCCAGTTGTGGCGGGCTCGGCGATGGACGCCGGCGACCGCCCGTGCGTCCTGCTGGCCTCCAGGCCGCGCTCGACGGCCGCCGTGAGAGCCGGCATCACCCGAGCTTGCAGCTGCCCTCGCTTGCGCAGCCGGTGCAGCCAGTGCACGGGCGACGGGAGCGGGCTGCCCGCCGAGCGCCAGCCGAGGAGCCCGAGGAGATCGTTCGCGGCGTGCGCCGGCACCGCGATCGTCTCGCCCACTCCGGGCACGTCGTCGCCCCTCGTGACGACGACCAACCCGTCGAGGAGCCATTCCGGGCAGCGCGGCAACAGGCGGTCGAGGGCCGACCGGTCGAAGGCCACGAGGATCGGCCGGGCCGGGATCATCGAGGCCTCGACCAACACCTCCACGCCAGGTGGCCCGTCGTCCCGGCCGGCCGGCGGTCTCGCGCCGGCGGCCCGCCGGCGCCCCTCCGTTGTTCGGTCGGCCAGGACCTCGTCGTAGAGGTCCGCGAGACGGCTCGCGACGACCGGCGCCGCGTAACGGCTCTCGACGTGGTCCCTCAGTCGGGCCGGATCGAAGCTCTCGCGCCGGTCGAGGGCGCCGATGATTGCCGCCGCCAATGCTTCCGGGTCGCCCACGGGTGCCAACGCCCCGAACGCGTCGGGATCGTCGCCGAGCACCTCGGTGACGCCGCCGGAGTCGGTCGCAACCACCGGCAGGCCCGAAGCCAGCGCCTCGACGGCCACCATCCCGAATGTCTCCCGGAAGCCGGGGTGGACGAAGATGCCGGCACGCGACATTGCCTCGACGACGCCGGCGCGCCCGGCGGGAGGCTCGAAACGAACCGCGTCGGCCACCCCGAGATCCCTGGCCAGGGCGTGCCAGCCTGCCTCCTCCTCGTCGGACGTCGAACGGCCGACGAGGCGCAGCGTCGTCGCGGGACGTGACTCCCGGACCCGGGCGAATGCACGCAGGAGGATCCCGGTGCCCTTGACCTCGCGTCGATAGCCCACCCACAAGAGTTCGTTCCCATGGCGCTCGGCCGCGCCGACCACCGGGAACGCCGCGATGTCCACGGTGTTGGGGATGACGACGAGTCGGTCGGCCAGCTCGGGGAGCTCGGTCGCGATCTGCTCGGCGAGCATCCTCCCGACCGCGATCACGCGCCTGGCCGCGAGGCCCGCCTCCCGGTAGCGTGCGCGGAAGACCGGGTCAGCCAGGATCCGGGCGAGGTACGTGGCGTGCTCGGTGAGCACGAAGGGGACGCCGAGACGGGCAGCATTGCGCCCTGCCGCCGCTCCTTCCGGGTATCCGACATGGCCGTGGATGAGCTCCACGCGCTTGCCCATCCCGTGCAATGCAGCCTCGAGCATGCGTGTCCGATGGTCGACCTCGTTGTCGCGTCCGGAGCCCGGCGTCGTCCCGATGGGGGTCCCAATCCGGGCCACCGGGATGCCGGCGGGGCCGAACGCGCCCGACGGCGTGGGGATGAGGCCGGCACGCGCGGCGGTCTCGATCGCAGCCGGCCAGGCCCCGGCGGCGCGGGCACGAGTCCGCCGGTCACCGTGGAGCCAGAATGGCTCGAAGCTCGCGACCCAGGGGCGGACGCGACCGGAGGCGGCGAGCGCTGCCGCCTGGTCGGCGATGAAGCGGCCGGCGATCGGGTCGTCGGCACCGGGATACCAGCCGACGATCAGGACGTCGCGGGCCCGGCCGCCGACGTCCATGGCCTGGCCTCAGCGGACCCGGACGGCGCCGGCGAGCGGGGCAGACATGGGTGCGAGGCCGCCGTCGACGATCGGCGGTAGCGGCTCGGGCTGCGCGCCGGCGCGCCGCTGGGCGGAGCGGTCCTCGTGGACCCGGACCACCTCGGCCGGGTCGCCGGCGGCCACGATCTGGCCCTTCTCGAGGAGGATCGCCCGGTTGCAGAACTCGACCGGCCAGGTCATGTCGTGGGTCACGAGCACGATCGCCCGGGCCGAGCGCATCAGCTCCTCGACCCGCTGCTGGCTCTTGGACCGGAAGGTCGCGTCCCCTGTGCCGAGGACCTCGTCCAGCAGGAGGACGTCCGGGTCCACCGCGGTGGCGATGCTGAAGCCGAGCCGGGCATTCATGCCCGTGCTGTACGTCTTGATCGGCGCGTCGATGAACTGCCCGATGTCGGCGAACTCGATGATCCCCGGCAGGCGCCGCATCATGTCCGCGTGGTCCATGCCCATGAAGGCGCCGGCGAGGGTGATGTTGTCCCGGCCGCTCAGGTCGTCGTCGAAGCCGGCCCCGAGGCTGAGCAGGCTGGAGATGCGCCCGCTCACCTCGATCAGGCCCTCCGTCGGCTCCAGGATTCCGGCGAGTACCTGCAGGAGCGTGCTCTTGCCGGCCCCGTTCGGCCCGATCACCGCCAGCGATTCGCCGTGGTCCAGCCGGAAGGCAACGTCCCTCAGGGCCCAGAAGTGGGTGGGTCCGCTCCGTCGCCGCGCCATGTTCTTGAACGACTCTCGGACCGTGTTCTTGCGGGTGAGGCGGAGGTTGTACCGGATGCCGAGGGACCGGACGTCAACGGCCGCCGCCATCACAGCACCTTCGCGAAGGACGGTTCGAGACGCCGGAAGACGAGGACCGCGAAGACGAGGAGGATCGACGATTCGAGAACCACGATCCCGAGCAGGCCCCATTCCGGAGGCTGGCCGTAGAAGATGATGTTGCGGTAGGACTCGAAGAGGCCCGTGAACGGGTTGAGCTGGAAGATCCGGTACAGCTCGGGATGCTTCGTGGCCAGCGACTCGAGCTGGGCGGCCCCGTAGAGCGCCGGCGAGAGGTAGAACCAGAGCCGCAGGAGGTGGGTCATCAGGAGCCCGATGTCGCGATAGAAGACGGTCAGGCCCGAGACCATGATTGACATCCCGAGGGTGAAGGCGAACTGCACGACCGCCACGACCGGGATCATCACGAGCCACGGGCTGATGTGGCTCGAGTAGAAGATCACGAGCATCGCCCCCAGCGGGATGAGGCCGAAGGCGAAGCTCGCCACGCCGCCGACCGTCGCCGACAGCGGCAGGACGACTTTCGGGAACTGGACCTGCTTGATGATCTTCTGACGGCCGACGACCGAGGTGACCGAGTCGGCGATCGTGCTGCTGAACCACTTCCAGGGCAGGATCGCGCAGAAGATGAAGAGCGGGTATGCCTCCTGCTTCGACTGGAGGATGACCGAGATGAGGACCACGTAGACGACCATCGTCAGGAGCGGGTCCAGGATCCACCAGACGTTCCCGAGCAGGGTGTCGGCTCCGCGCTTCTTCATGTCCGCGCGGACGAGGTACTGGACGAGCCGCCGGCGCGACGAGACGTCGGCGATCGTCTGGCGGATCGTGGCGATGGGCCCGGGTCGGGCGGGGCGGTAGGCGGGCCGGACGGCCTCGGGCACGGCGCTCATGCGCCGCACACCTTAGCATGCCGGTCCCCCACGGGCGGCCGGCCGGGACGGCCGCCGCAGAGACCCCGAGGGCGGTCGCGGACGCCCGTCGCCCTATACTCCCGGAATGCCGTCTCCCCCTCATCGACGCTGGGTCGTCCTGCGTGAGACCAGGTCGATCACCTGGGGCGGTGATCTCCGGCGGCTCCATCTGCTAGAGACCCTCGCAGAGCGTACCGGTGCTGCGTCGATCCAGGGCTGGACCCGCCCGTCCATCCGGGCCGGGATCCGGGCGACTGGCGGGCTCCCTCTGCCAATCCGCGTCGGCCTGGGACCGAGGCCCATCCTTGCGTCGACGGAGTTCCTGACGCCGGGTGCGGTGGTGCTGGCCAAGCGGCATTACGACCTCATGGTGCTCGACGTCCACGATCACCCAGTGGCCCAGGCCGTCGCGCTCGGGCGCCCGCACGCCGAAGACTACCGGCGCGCCCTCGAGCTGCGGATTCGGATGAACCTGGACGCGTTCCCCATCCACCTCGCACCATCGTCCTCGTTCGCCGAGCTGGCCGGCCTCGACTCGGTGCGCACGATCGTGGCTCCCAACGGGACCGACACCCGCCATGTCGTACCTGGGCCTCGCCCGCAGGTCCCGCGAATCGGATTCGTTTCCGGAGCGGCGCCGGGCCGCGGCATCGAGCTCCTCCTCGAAGCAGCGCGCGGGCTGCGAGCCGCCGTCCCGGATCTCCGGCTCGCGCTCTGGCTGGCCGCCGCGGATCCGATCGGCGAGGCCTACATCGATGCCATTCGGGCCGACGCTGGCGGCGACGACTGGATCGAGGTGGCCAGCGTGCCGTATGCGTCGCTGGGCGACGCGCTGGCGACGGCCGCGGTCCTGGTGGTCCCGCATCCGCCGAACGCGTACCTGGATTCTGCTGTCCCGGTGAAGCTCCTCGACTCGATGGCGGCCGGCAGGCCGGTCGTCGTCACCCCGCGCCACGAGACGCGCCTCATCGTCGAGCGGTGGGACAGCGGGAGGGTCGCGGCCGGTGATTCTTCCGACGACCTCGCGGCGGCAATCCTGCCGCTGCTGGCCGACCCAGCCACCGCCCAGCGTCTCGGGGCGAACGGGCGACGCGCGGCAGAGGCGGAGTTCGACTGGCGGGTGATCGGCGGCCACGTGGCGGACGCGGTTCTCGAGCGCGTCCAAGGCGAGGGCTGACCACGATGGCCCGGGTTTCCATGTTCGTCCTGAACGACTGCCGGACGGACGCAAGGGTGCTCCGGGAGGCGACCACTCTGGCGGCGGCTGGTCACGTCGTGACGATCGTGGCCCGGACGACGGCCCCGTACGCGGCCGCACAGGAACGAGAGGCCCGAGGAGGGTTCGAGATCCTGCGTGTCCCCGTGGCCGCCGGACCGCTCCGCTGGGTCCTTCTCGTTCGCCAGCCGCGGCAGTTCCTTCACGAGCTCTGGGCCGTCGGCCGCCGAGCTGCTCGCCGACCGCCGGCTGGCTGGCTGGGCATCGGCGCGTTCTTCCTGGCGTGCCTGGCAGTCGCGCCAGTGGCATTTTGGCTCGCCGTCGCCACCGCGGTCGGGATCCTCGCGCTTCGTGTGGCGCCGGCAGCTCGCCCGGCGTGGCTGGCCGTCCAGTGGCGTCTGCAGTGGCGCTTCGGCGTGGCGCCGTGGACGGAGCTTGCGGTCTCGGCTGCGCCCCCGGCGCAGGTCTGCCACGCCCACGACCTGCGGGCGCTGCCGGCAGCGATCGGGGCTGCATCGGCGACCGGTGCGCTCGTCGTGTACGACAGCCACGAGATCTTCGTCGAAGCGGGCCTGAACGCCGAACGTCCGCCGCGAGCCCGAGTGGCTCTGCGACGCCTGGAGCGGAGCCTTGCCTCCAGAGCAGCCGCGCTCGTGACGGTCAACGACGGGCTCGCCGCCGTTCTCGCGCCAGCCCTCGGCATGGAGGGACGGACGGTCGTCGTGCGCAACTGCCCCGCGCGCTGGGAGCCGGCATCGCCGACGTCCGCCACCCTGCGGGCCGCGGCGGGCGTCACCGACGACGCACCGCTGATCCTCTGCCACGGCGCCTTCGTCCGCGAGCGCGGCTTCGAGCAACTGGCCACCGCGATGACCCTTCAACCGCTCGCCGGGGTCCACGTTGTCTTCCTCGGGCGCGGACCCCTGGAGCCCCATCTCCGCCACCTGGCCGCCGATCCGCTCCTCGGCGGCCGGCTTCACGTGCTCGCCGCCGTCCCGCCCGAGGAGCTTCCGGCGTGGATCCACGGCGCCGACGTGGTCGCGATGCCGATCCAGCCGTCGACGCTCAACCATCGTCTCTCGACGCCGAACAAGCTCTTCGAGGCGCTTGGTGCCGGCGTTCCGGTCGTGGCCAGCGACTTCCCGGCAATGAGAGCGATCGTCGTCGACGACCCGGACGGTCCTCTCGGTGAGGTCTGCGACCCGGCAAGCCCGAGCGCGCTCGCGCTTGCCATCCGCTCGCTGCTCGACCTCGACGATGACGCCAGGGCCGGCCTCCGCGCCCGCTGCCTGGCTGCCGCTCACGCGCGGTATGCATGGGAGATCGATGCGGCACGCCTCCTCGACCTCTACGACCGCCTTGCGGCCAGCCCCGACGCGGCCCACGGATGACCCCGTCGGCCGAGCACCAGCGTCTTTGCATCGTCGTCCCGACGGCGGCGAGCCACGATTCGCGAACCCGGCGAATCGCCTCGTCGGTGGCCGCCCGGGGCCACGATGTCGTCGTCCTTGCCCGTTCGCCCGGCGAGGCGCCGACGGGGACGGCCGACGAAGCCAACGGCGACGGCTATCGGACCCTGCGCGTCGGGACGGTGGCGACCCGGCGGCTCCCCGCCCCGCTTCGAATCGTGGATCGCGCTCGGGCCACCCGGCGCCAGCGCGACGCCGCCCGGATCGCGGATCCCGGCGCCGACCTGTACCACGGCATGGCGTTCATGGGCATCCCGGTTGCGCTCGATCTCGCCGGTCGTCGGGGTGCGCGGACCGTCTACGACGCCCGCGACCTCTACGCGGACGCGCGCTCCATCGCCCGCCTTCCCGGGCTGCTTCGAAGCGTCATCCGCGCCCGCGAACGAGGTTGGGCACGGCAGGCCGACCGCGTGGTGACGGTGAACGACGGCCTGGCCGGGGTCCTCGCGGAGCGCTTCGGGATCGAGCGGCCGGCCGTGGTGATGAACTGCCCGCCTCGCTGGATGCCCGACCCGATCGGCGAGCGTCGGCTCCAGGTGCGCCTCGGGCTCCCCGCCGACGCGCGCATCGTCCTCTATCACGGGGGCCTCGAGCCCGGCCGCGGCATCGAGCAGCTCCTCGACGCCTGCGACCTAGGTGGTGGCGTCCACCTCGTTCTCCTCGGGTACGGGTCGCTGCAGGGCTCGCTCGACGTTCGCCTTGCCGCCGACCCCGCTCTTGCCGGCCGGGTCCACGTGCTGCCCGCCGTGCCTCCCGAGGAGCTGCCGAGCTGGGTCCATGGGGCCGACGTGGTGGCCATGCCGATCCAGCCCAGCACGCTGAACCACCGGCTCTCCACTCCGAACAAGCTGTTCGAGGCCCTCGGGGCCGGCGTCCCCGTGGTTGCCAGCGACTTCGCCCCGATGCGCCGGATCGTGATCGACGACCCCGACGGTCCGCTCGGCGCGGTGTGCGACCCCACCGACCCGGCCGCCATCGCGTCCGCCATCCGGTCGCTGCTCGACCTCGACGAGCCTGCCCGCGCCGACCTCCGTGCCCGCTGCCTCCGCGCTGCCCATGCCCGATACGCCTGGGAGCTTCAGCTCGAGGTCCTCCTGGCGACCTATGCGTCCCTGACGGGGCGAGCGTGGTGAGCGCCGCGCCGGCTGTGCTCGTGGTGGCCAGCTGGTACCCGTCGGTCGACGGGCTGGCCGCCGGACGGTTCGTGGCTGACCAGGCGACTGCCATCCGCGACTCCGGTCGGTTCGTGCCCGTCGTCGTGACGTTCGATCCGCTGGGCCTGTGGGGGAGCGCCAGGCTGCGTCGGCGGGAGGCTGCGGCTGTCCGGGAGATAGCCCGGGCGGGCTTGGCACGTGCTCCGGGCACCGCGTTCCGCCGACCGGCGGGCGGCGGAACGGCCGAAGGGCTCGGGGTGGCACCCGTCGCCGTTGCGAGGCTGCCCGTGCCTGGTGCCGCCCGGGGGGTCGGGCCCTCGGACCGCGCTGTCGTCGATCGCGCCGAGGTGCTCGAGCACGCCGCCCAGGCGATCGATGGCGTCGCCGGTGCCCCGATCCTCGTGCATGCACACACGGGCTTCCCCGACGGCCCTGCCGCTTCGCTGGAGGCGGCGCGGCGCGGGGTGCCGCTCGTGATCACGGAGCACCTCTCGACGCTCGCGGCGATCACTTCCGATCCCGTCCGCCGGACCCGCTACCTGGCGGCCCTCGGCGCCGCCACCCGGGTCATCGCCGTGAGCGACGTCCTTGCCGGGGAGATCCGGCAGCTGGCGCCCGACGTCTCCGGCCGCCTGGTCGTGATCCCGAACGTCGTGGCCGTCGATGCGTTCGAGGCGAATCGTCCGGACGGACGGCGCCCAGGCGAGATCCTGTTCGTGGGCAACCGGAAGGTGACCAAGGGGATCGGGCTCCTCCTCGATGCCTTCGCCATTGCCCGGGCCGAGCGAGCGTCCCTGCGCCTCCGCCTGGTCGGCGCGGCGCCGGCAACCCTCGACGACGAGTGGCGGCGACGCGCTGCGGGCCTGGGACTGGCCGACGGTGTGGACTTCGAGCCGGAAACTGACCGCCCGGGCGTCGCGGCCGCGATGTCGCGAGCGAGCCTGTTCGTTCACCCGAGCCCACGCGAGACGTTCGGCGTCGTCGCGGCCGAGGCGCTCGCCGCCGGCCTTCCCGTGGTTGCGGTCGCCTCCGGGGGCGTGGCCGAGGTGCTCGGTCCCGACCCACGATTGAACGGCGCCCTCGTGCCACCTGGCGATCCCGCGGCGCTCGCCGCTGCGATCCTCGACGTCCTCGACCGGCTGGACGAGTTCCCGGCAGCAGTCCTGCGGGGTCGTGCCCGGGCCCGGTTCGGTCCTTCCGTGGTGGCGGCGCAGATCGCGGCGGCATACCGAGAGGCGATCGCGGAAGGCCCTCGGCGTTCGGGATCCTCGGCCCGGACCGCCTCTGCCGCTCATTCCCCGGCCGGCGACACGGGCGTCCCGCCCTCGACCTCCAGGTCGCCGGGCCCGCCGCCGGCCACACCGGGTCGGCCGGCGTCCGGCATCGAGGGCCAGGTCATCCTGGTGGGGTTCGACAGGGCGCGGGCGGCACGGATTCTGTCCTCGATGCCCGCCGCCGAGCGGGGGCGCATCGTCCTGGTCACGGCGGACGCGGCTGCCCCGGCCATCCCGCCGGGGGTGGCCTCGGTCCGCGCCGTCGCAGGGTTCGACGCCCGCTACGCCGCACTGGGGGAGATGGCGGACATCGGCGCCGCCTCTGCCCCGGGAAGTCCCCGCCGCCGGGCGCTCCTCGCGCACCCAGGCGCCCTGCTGCGCGAGCTGCGCCAGCGCCTGCCGGGACGCGAGCGCACCCTGCTCGATTCGGCATCGGATGTCGTCGCGGCGGTGGCGGCGCCCGGCGCCGCGCTCGTGGTCCTTGACGGCTTTGATGCCCTGGCCGCGGAGCCGATCGTGCGCTGGGGCCGAGTCGCAACGTTGCCGGGGTCGGGTCGCTGGCTCGCCGCAGGCGGGCTGCCGGCCGTTGCCGGGGCGGCAAGGGCGTCCGCTGCCGGGGCGCCAGCGCCGCCCGTTGCCGGGGCGCCAGCGCCGCCCGTTGCCGGGGCGGCAAGGGCGTCCGCTGCCGGGGCGGTAGCGCCGCCCGTTGCCGGGGCGCCAGCGCCGCCCGTTGCCGGGGCGCCAGCGCCGCCCGAGGAATGGGGCGGCTGGTGACCGGCGCCTGCGCCAGGACCCCTCGCGACATCCGGGCATCGCGCCCGGTGGCGATGCTGGTCCACGCGTACTACGAGGAGGATCCGCGTGTCCGGCGGGAGGCTGAGACGCTCGCGGGTGCCGACCGTCGCGTCGTGGTCTACGCCCTGCGCCGGCCCGGATCCCCTCCCCGCGAGAACCTCGCCGGTGTCGAGGTCCGACGGCTCGGCGTTCGCCGGCACCAGGGCGCCCCGTTGAGCCGGTACCTGGCCGAGTACCTCGGCTTCCTGGTACGTGCCGCCATCGCGCTCACCCGCGACCACCCACGGGAGCACTACGCGGTCGTCCAGGTCCACTCGCTGCCCGACTTCCTGGTGGCGGCGGCGATGCCGCTCCGCGTGTCGGGCATCCCCGTGATCCTCGACCTCCACGAAGCGATGCCCGACTTCTTCCGCCATCGGTTCCCGCGGGCAGCCAGTCCGCTGGCGCACCGCGCGCTCCTGCTCCAGGAACGGATCTCGCTGGTGCTGGCCGACGCGGTCCTGACCGTCAACGACGCGCTCGGCGAGCGGCTCCTCGGCCTCGGCCTGCCGGCCACCAAGCTGACGATCATCCGGAACGCGCCGTTGCTCGCCCGCTTCGACCCTGCACACCATGCGGTGCGCCCGTTCATGGCCGACGGAACGCTTCGCCTGGTTTACGCGGGGGCGCTCAGCCCGACGTACGAGCTCGACGTGGCGATCCGGGCCATATCCATGCTTGCCGGGATGCGGCCCGGGCTTCCGGTGACGTTCGAGGTCTACGGGCGAGACTTCGGCGAGGTGGCCCTCGCCGGCCTGGCTCGCGAGCTGGGGATCGCCGATCGCATCCACCTCGCCGGGCGGATCCCGCTCGAGGACGTGCCGGCGGCCATCGCCGCCGCCGACATCGGGCTGGCGCCCACGCGACGGAACCCATTCACCGAGTTCTCGCTCTCCACGAAGCTCCTCGAGTACATGGCGATGGGGAAGCCTGCCATTGCCACCCGCCTGCCGCTTGTGGAGCGGTCGTTCACGGGTGGCGAGGTAGCCACCTACGAGCCCGGCGATCCGGCCGACCTCGCCATGACGATCCTCCGCCTCGTCGATCGCCCAGAAGACCGGGCAGTGCAGGTCGCCGTTGCGTCGGCCCGCGTGGCCGAGCTGAGCTGGGAGATCGAGGCAACGCGCTACCTCGGCGTCGTGGAGGACGTCATCGCCCGCGGCCGGCGCCGTCGGGCCTGATCACCCGGCGGGTCCGGGCAGCGCCTGGTCTTCCCGCGCACGGCGATCGCTCCCGCCGGCCGAGCTGAGCGCCCCCCTCGGTTGAGGCTTCTTCACCGCGACATTGCCGCTGCGCCATCCGGCTGGGGGTGCGTCTTGGGGTACGATGCGGCGGGCCCGGCAGCGTATGGCCGTGCCCCCGAGCCACGAACCCTGACGGATCAAGAGGCAGCATGACCTTCCGCGCTCGCCCGACGACGCGGACCGGCCGCCACAGCAGCGGCTACGAGTCCGACCATCGCCGGAACCTGTACTTCACGATCGGCTTCGGTGCCGTGGTCATCGTCGCCGTCCTCCTGCTGGTCGGGGCCGCGGCCGCCAGCTGGTACAACCAGCACCTGGCCCCCGTCGCCCGCGTCAACGGCGAGACGATCACCAAGGACGGGCTCAAGGACGCCGTGGCCCTCCAGACCTTCCATCTCGACGTGCTCGAGTCGCGCACCCGCGACAAGGCTAACGCGGGCCACGTCTCTCCCGCCCAGGGCCAGCAGATGCTGGACTACATCAGCCAACAGCGGCAGCAGGTATCGAGCACGGCCTACGAGACCGAGATCGACACGACCCTGATCCTCCAGCTGGCGCCCAAGCAGCAGGTCACCGTGACGCCTGCCGAGATCGACGCCCAGGTCACGAAGGACGCCACCACCCCGGAGAGCCGCCACGCCTACCAGATCCAGGTGAAGCCCGAGGTCAGCCCGGGCGCGACCGCGTCGACCCAGGCCCAGAAGGATGCCGCCAAGGCGAAGGCCGACGGTCTGCTCGCGGACCTCAAGGCGGGCAAGACCTGGGACGACGTGGTGAAGGCTTCCGGCGACACCAGCGCGGCGGTCGGCAACGGAGACCTGTACTTCATCGAGAAGGGCGCGACAACGCCCGACGTGGCCTTCGTCGCCGCCATCTTCGCCCTCGGGGCGCCCGGCTATACCGAGGTGATCGAGGGGTCCGACGGCGCCTACCGGATCGGCAGGATGACCGAGATCTCGGCCGCGGTGGTCGACCCCAACTACCTGAAGCGCGCGGCCGACGCCGGCGTCAGCGAGGCCGTCTACCGGCGGGCGACCCAGGCGGTCGTCAGCCGCGACAAGATCGACGCGAAGCTCGTGGCGGAGGTGGTCGACAAGCCGTCGGAGCAGCGCCGGACATCCGAGATGGTCCTCGACGACAACGGCGGCAACCCGGTCGCCACCGGCGCCGTGCTCGTGAAGCACATCCTCTATTCGCCGAAGAACGATCCCAACGGCGCCGCCAAGCTTCTCGCCGAAGACCCCGCGTGGAAGGCCGCCGAGGCCGAGGCGAACGCGGCCTACGCGAGCCTGAAGGCCGGCACCGCGCGCTTCGTCGACCTCGCCGCCCAGAGCGACGACACTTCGACGGCCTCCACGAACGGCTTCCTGCCCTACCTCTCGAAGGGTGACCCGAGCCAGCAGCTCGACCCGGCGTTCGCGGCCGCCATCTACGCCCCAGGGCTCCAGCCCGGCCAGCTCCTGGCCCCGGTCAAGTCGGCGTTCGGCTGGCACGTCATCGAGTTCGTCAGCGCCGACGCACCGGCCGTACGGGTCCAGCAGCTGGAGGCCGCGGCGGCGAAGCCCGGCGCCGACTTCGCGGCCCTGGCCGCCGACAACTCGACGGCGGCGTCCGCCGCGAAGGGCGGCGACATCGGTTGGGTCGCGCGCTACCAGACGGCCAAGGCCGAGGAGGACGCCATCTTCGGGGCGCAGGCCAACGCGGTCTCGGCGGCCACGTCGACGAGCGCGGGCCTCGCCTTCTACAAGGTGAACGAGGTGGCCACCCGGTCGCCCGATCCGGCGCAGGTGACGATCCTCAACGCCAACGCCTTCACGAACTGGTATTCGGGGATCAAGAACGATCCGACCCAGACGACCATCGAGCGGCTGATCTCGGCCTGACGGAGGTCGCGTGCTCGACGCCCTGCTCGCCGAGGCGCAACTGCGCTGGGGCCTCGACCCCGCGGAGGGCGTCGCGATCGTGCCCGCCGAACGGCTCGTCGGGGTCCCGCTGGACCCTGCGCGGCCACTCGTCGTCGTCCCCCTGGCGGCGCTGCGCGCACGCTGTTCCGGCCGAGCCCGCAGTCGCGCTGCCGGGCCGTCACGGGCCGGCCGGCCATGACCCGCTCACCGTCGTGCGCCGTCTCTACCCGCTCGACCACCCGGTCGGCCGGTTCGGCGTGACAGGCGAGACCACCGTCGGCGAGCTGGCCGCCGCTGACCTCGAGGCGCCCCTCTATCTGGGCCCGATTCCACAGGAGCTGGCCGCCGCCTCGCCCTGGGCGCTGCCCTGGATCTCCGACAGGCTTCGGGCGCCGGACGGCTGCCCGTGGGACCGGGAGCAGACCCACGAATCGCTGCGCAACAACCTCCTCGAGGAGGCCTACGAGGTGTACGACGCGCTTGCCGAGGGAGCCACTCCCGAGCTCGCCGGAGAGCTGGGCGACCTCTGGCTGCAGGTCGTGCTGCATGCCCAGCTCGCCGCCGAGGCCGGCGTCTTCGACCTCGCCGACGTCCACGCGGCGATCGCCTCCAAGATCGTTCGGCGCCACCCGCATGTCTTCGGTGACGCGGAGGTCCGCACCGCCTCGGACGTCAACCGGCAATGGGAGCGGATCAAGCAGGCCGAGCGCGCGGAGGCGGCCGCCGCGCGCCGTCGCACGGCCGGCGAGCCGGCACCTCCGCTCGAAGAGTGCGCTCGACGGGGTCAGCCGCTCCATGCCCGCGCTCGCGGCCAGCCAGGAGATGCAGGGACGGGCCGCCCACCTGGGCTACGACTGGCCGAGCGTCGAGGGAATCCTCGGCAAGGTCGACGAGGAGCTCGCCGAGCTGGCCGCGGCCGAGAATGCCGTCGACCGCACGGAGGAGCTCGGCGACCTGCTGATGGTCGTCGTCAACCTCGCCCGCCACCACGACGTGGAGGCCGAGTCCGCCCTGCGGGCGGCGAACGAGAAGTTCCGCCGGCGCTTCGGGATCGTGGAGCGCCTGGCCGCCGAGCGCGGGCGTCGCCCTGCGCGACCTGGCCTTCGCCGAGCTCGACGAGCTGTGGGACATCGCGAAGGCCGAGCTGGCGCGCCGACGCGAGGCCGGCCGCCCGACATGGACCCAAGGAGGTGCCGTGATGACGATCGGCAACCGCGTGCCGCCGGCCCTGCGCCCGTCGGGCCGCCTGCCCGACGAGCTGCGGGCGATCACGATGACCCTGGGCGTGCAGAAGTGGGCCGAGGGGTCATGCCGGATCCGCGTCGGCGACACCGAGGTGCTGTGTGCCGCCACGATCGAGGACCGCGTGCCGCCGCACCTGCGCGGCAAGGGTAGCGGCTGGGTCACCGCCGAGTACTCGATGCTGCCGCGCTCCACCGCCGAGCGGACGCAGCGCGAGGCGACCACTGGCAAGGTGGGCGGCCGGACCCACGAGATCCAGCGTCTCATCGGGCGCTCTCTGCGCGGGCGTCGTGGACCTCGGGCCGGCTCGGTGAGCGGACGGTGACGGTCGACTGCGATGTTCTCCAGGCGGACGGTGGGACGCGGACCGCCAGCATCACCGGCGGCTACGTCGCGCTGGCGGTGGCTCTCACCACGTACGGGATGGAGCGGCTCCTCGTCGGCAAGGTGGCGGCCGTCTCCGTGGGCATCCACGACGGGGTCGCCCGTCCTCGACCTCGACTACGCGGAGGACCGCGTGGCCGAGGTCGACTTCAACGTCGTCGGAACGGACGCCGGCCGCTACGTGGAGCTGCAGGGGACAGCCGAGGGCAAGCCCTTCTCGCGCGACGAGCTGGCGAACGCTCCTCGACCTTGCCGGAACCGGGCTCGTGCGACTCTTCGAGGCCCAGGCCGCCGTCCTCGCCACCGTCCCGCGGTGAGCCTCGCCGGCCGCGCCTGCTGGTCGCGACGCGTTCGCGGCACAAGCTCGCCGAGCTGCGCGACCTGCTCGACATGCCACGCCGCGAGCTCGTCGACCTCGACGATGTGGGGATCGACGGCGAGGTCGAGGAGACCGGCGCGACCTTCGCTGTCAACGCCGCCCTCAAGGCGCGTGCCTACGCCCGGCGCTCCGGGTTGCCGACGCTGGCCGACGACTCGGGGCTGGAGGTCGACGCGCTCGGCGGCGGGCCTGGCGTCCGCACCCGGCGCTATGCGGGCGAGCAGGCGACCGACGCCGACAACAACGCGAAGCTCCTGGCGGCCCTGCAGGGCCTCCCGCCGGAGCGCCGCGGCGCCCGCTACCGCTGCGTCCTGGCCCTGGCCTTACCCGGGCAGTCCGGGCCGCGCGGCGGCATCCCGGTGCGTGCTCGCGCGGGGCACCTTCGCAGGCCGGATCGGCTCGGTGCCGCGCGGCTCCAACGGCTTCGGCTACGACCCGATCTTCGAGCCGGCCACCGAACCGCCCGGCGGCGCCACGGTCGGGGAGTGGCCGCCCGAGCGCAAGCGAGCCGTCTCCCACCGCGCCCGCGCCGCGCGGCGGATGGCTCCGCGGCTCGCCGGACTGGCCGGCTGATGACCGCGCCGCGGCGAGGATAGGCACGCATGCCGCCCGTCTCCATCCACCCGTGGCTCGTCCTCGCCGAGCAGAGCCACCTCCGCTGGGGCGGGGACATGCGCCGGCATTACCTTTTCGCGGCCCTGGCACGCCGGACCGGCGCCCGGAGAGTCGACGGCTGGGACACGCGTTCCACGCGCGCCGCGCTCCTCCGCCCACGCGGCCACCTGTGGACGCGGCCCGCCCGCGTGGTCACGAGCGAGACCCTGCAGGAGGCGACCCTGGACCTCGTGGTCGCCCGAGGCGTGCCCGTGGCGCTCGACTTCCACGACGACCCGGTGCTCCAGCGCGAGGCGCTCGGGCTGACCGGTGACACCGAGGAGAACGAGGCGCTGCAGCGCCGGCGCGTCGCCAACATCGCCGCCTTCCCCAGGCTCGTGGCGCCCTCGGCGCCGTTCGCCGCGTACGCCGGCCTCGATGCCACTGACGTGATCGTGGCGCCGAATGGCAGCGGCACGTCGATCGTGCGTCCCGGACCGTGGCCGTCGGCCCCGACGGTCGGCCTGGTCTCCGGGGCCGCGCCGTCGCGGGGCATCGAGACGCTCATCGAGGCAGTGCGTCGCGTGCGGACCGAGATGCCCGACACGCGCCTCCTCCTGTGGCTGGCGGGCACCGGGCCTGCCAGCGAGCAGTATCTCGTCGACCTCCGCGCGGCCGTCGAGGCCGACCCGTGGATCGAAGTCGGGAGCGCCCCCTACGCGGAGATCGGTGCCCAGCTGTCGCGCGCCACGGTCCTCGTATTGCCTACCCCTGCGCACCCGTACTGGGATTCCGTCGCTCCCGTGAAGCTCTTCGACTGCATGGCGGTGGCACGGCCGATCGTGACCACGCCGCGCCTCGAGCCGGCCCGCCTGGTCGATGAGGCCCGGGCGGGCGCCGTCGCCGCCGGCGACGGCCCCGACGAGCTGGCCGCCTCCATCCTCGGCCTGCTCGCCGACGAAGCTCGCGCGAGGGCCTGTGGCGAGCGTGGCCGGGAGTATGTCGTCGCGAACCACGACTGGGCCACGATCTCGAGCCGGCTGGCCGACGCCATCCTCGCGCCGCGCCGATACCACGCGCTGTGGGGCCTCGCCAGCTCGCGCTGACGCAGCGTCGTTCGCGCTGAGCGCGGGGTCGGGACCTAGTCGGCCTCAGGCTTCCCGCCGAGGAGGAGCGAGGCGACGACCTCCGCGAATGGAAACTGTGGCGTCTCGGACAGGAATGCTTCGAGACCGCCGATGCCGTTCGTGGTCTCGCCTTCGTCCTCGAACCGGCGGCACGCTTCGGTCAGCGTGGCAGCGAGGCCCTCAGGCGAATCGTCTGCGATGGCCGCGATCCGTGGATGCAGCAGAGACGGATCTTTGACCGAGAAGCCGTTGGTCACCACCTCAAGGCCAAGAGCCGCCATCTCCAGCGGCGGGTAGCTCGGGTGCGGAGAGACCATCAGCGCGACCCCGACCGCCGATGTCGCCAGAAGCCGACCATATGTGTCAAGGTCGAGCTTGCCGATCGATCGCAGCACAGCCCCGCCCCCGATGTCGATATCCTCGTGCGGCTGCCCCGCCGACACCACGGTCCACGCCGAGGCCGCTGGGTCGACTTCGCGCCAGCGGCGGAGGCCTTCGACCACGAGCGGGAACGCATTGCGGGGGATCCGCGGCCGCCCATAGACGACGACCTGCCGGAGGCGGGCCGCCCGTGCGGCGCCGAGGTGCGCTCGAAGGCCGGCGGCCAGCCGTGGCTCGAAGGCGAACTCGTGGGCAAATGCGAGGCCTTCGCGGCGAAAGTGGTCACGCAGCAGATTGCTGTTGAAGAGGGCTACGGTTTCGTGGGGGTGCCCGTATGTCGCGAGGGCGAGGAGGTACTGCGCGGACCACGGGTAGAAGCCCGGCTCGAAGTCCTGGATCACGTAGGCAAGGAAAGGTGGTGACTCGCCGTACTCGCGGCGCTGCCAGTCGCGCACGATGAACGCAGCGTCCGCGGTGTTCCAGAATGTGGCCACGAAGATGTCGCGGGGGCCCACCGCGAGGACGGGGTTCGCCACCTCGAGCGTCACGAGGGAGCGATCGAGGACCTTCTCTTCGTCGGCCGCGACCGGCTCGTAGCCGCTGAGCGCGGTCGGGAACGCCTGCGGGAGCACGTGCGTGACGATCCGCCGCGGGACGCCTTCTGGCACGATCGCGTCGAACAGGTCGAGCGCCGTGCGAGGACCGCCGAACGTGGCTCCGAGGTCGACCGTCGGGAGGAGGAGGTTGAATCGCCAGGCCATCTCCGGGATCGGCCGTGGATCGATGCGCCTGAGCTCGGGGATCATCGGGTCCGTGGCCGGGCCCCGCGGGGCCGATGCCGCCTGCCTGGGGACGCCGGTGATGAACGTCCGCACGCCGCGCGACAGGGCAGCAAGGCGGGGACTCGCGCGAACGGTGCGCCGGATCATTCCGATGCCCCGTCGGGCGACTCCGCGTCACCTCCGGGGTCTCCGACCACGCGGATGACATGCACCTTCCCGGTCGAGGCCGGAAGACGGCTGAGCTGTCGGTGGGGCTCGCAGCGATGCAGCCGTCGGAAGGGCTGCAGCCTTCCGGTCATTGGGCATGCCGCGAGGCGATGCGGTAGTACACACCGGCCCGACCCGCCCGGCCGGTGGCGTTGAGCTCTACGACTTTCGCGCGCCACGTGGCGATGGTCGCGTCGTCGATACCCGCCGGCGGCTTCTCGCCCCACGACTCAGGTTCGCGCCAGGCGATATCTCGGGCGATCTGCTCGCTTGCGATGATCTCAGTTGCGGATGAGTCCCACAGGACATCGATGCGCTCCAGCCCTGCCCGAGCGGCACATCGGTCGAGGCTCGCGAGGGTATGAACGAAGAGGTGGCGCGGCGGGTCGAGTTCCCACCAGTGGGTGCCGTACGTTTGCCAGAACCACGTGTCCATGATCGGCGTGCGAACCAGGACCGTGCCGCCCGGAGCGAGGAGCCGCCTCGCCGAGGCCATCGCATCGACGGGGTCGGGCATGTGCTCGAACGAGTGATGCATGGTCACCAGCCTGAAGGTGCCCGAGACCTCGTGGATCGACAGTCGACGAAGCTCGATCCCGTCAACCGACGTCGGGCCCTCCAGGAAGGGGTCGACTCCGAGGAGGTGCCGGAAGCCGAGGTGCCGCAGGGCGACGAGGTTGCCCGGCACTCGACCGCAGCCGACATCGATGATCGGGTCGTCGAACGAGCGCAGTCCTGCGCGCTGGACGAACGGGATCGCCCGGCGGACGTCGATCGACATCGGCTCTGCCCAGCGCCTGAGCAGGCGGGCTCGCAATCGCCCGATGCCAAGGAGAGAGGCCTGGTCACGAGCCCGGCTCGCGGCGTCGGCCAGCCTCCCGGCGCTTGGCCTTGGCGCGGCGGGCGCACCGATCGCGTAGTAGTCCGGCGGGTAATGGCGGTCGAGATCCGCGGGCACCTGGGCGATATGCATGACACCACACCCCTGGCAGCGGGTGTAGCGGAAGACCTCCCGCGTTCCGAACAGCATCTCGCGGAGGTCGTACCGTTCGAAGACGCCGGTCGCCTGGCAGATCTCACACCGGTCCGGTCGACCGAGGTCGTCGCCATGCCGGGCTTCGACCGGAGGCTCGGATGCCATCCAGTTCGTGCTTCAGTCTGCAGCGTTACCGAAGTTCATCCGCGTGAGAATACAAGGGCCCGGGCACGGCGGGAATCGGTGGACGCTTGATCAGTCGATGTCGCGCCACTGGTGGAAGCGCTCCGCGAGGTGGTGTATGCGGCATCGTCCAGCCGACCGCTGCCGAAATGCGGGGAGCTGACGCTCAGCTCGGGGGCTCGCTGGGCAGACTGCCCGCGACGTGTCGGCGCTCGCGCCGATCACCCGGGAGCGGAGATTCGACGATAGCATGGCGAGGTGACCCCGACGCGCTGCCCGAGTTGCGACGCCGAGAACCGACCCGGCCGTCGGTTCTGCCAGGCCTGCGGACTCGAGCTCCGGGCCGTCTGCCCGGCCTGCGGCGCCCGGAATGAGACAGGCGCGAGCTTCTGCGGCGATTGTGGATCGCGGCTCGGAGCGTCCCAGCCGGCGGCGTCCCAGCAGGGAGCGTCCCAGCAGGGAGCGTCCGAGGTCGCAGCGCCGGAGACGCCTCCCCCTGCATACGATCCGTCCGCCGGCCTCGAGCGCCTCGTTCCGAAGGAGTTTGCCGAACGTCTCCGGGCCAGCCGCGGCCACGTCGAGGCGGAGCGGCGCCTGGTCACGATCCTCTTCTGCGACGTGAAGGGTTCGACCGCGATGGCCGAGGCTCTCGATCCCGAGGATGTCCTCGAGATCATGAACGGGGCATTCGAGCACCTCATCGCCCCCGTCTACCGCCACGAGGGAACCCTGGCCCAACTCCTCGGTGACGCGATCCTGGCGTTCTTCGGCGCGCCGATCGGGCACGAGGATGACCCGCAGCGGGCGGTCAGGGCTGCCCTCGACATCCAGGCCGGCATCCGCGAGTACGCCGCCAAGCTCGAGCGCGAGCGGGGCATCCCGGGCTTCTCGGTTCGGGTCGGCATCAACACCGGCCTCGTGGTGGTCGGCGAGGTTGGCACCGACCTGCGAGTCGCCTACACGGCGATCGGAGACGCCATCAACCTCGCAGCCCGGATGGAACAGAACGCGCCACCCGGCGGGATCCTCGTTTCCGAGTCCACGCACCGCTACGTGCGGGATGCGTTCCACGTGTCGCCCCAGCCGCCGCTCTCCGTGAAGGGGCATGCCCTGCCGGTGCAGACCTACCTGGTCGAGCATCCGCGCGAGGGCGGCTTCCTTGCCGAGGCCCGTGGCGTCGAGGGGATCGAGACACGGATGGTTGGCCGAAGCGCCGAGCTGAGCCAGCTCCAGGCCACCCTGCGGACGACCGCCTCCGGGTCGGGCGCACGAATCCTGGTCGTCGTCGGCGAGGCCGGGGTTGGCAAGACCCGCCTCATCGGCGAGTTCGAAGGCTGGGCCGAGCGGGATGCCACGCGCCCGGAAATCCTCCTCGGCCGGGCGACCGCCGCGACCTTCGCCGCGCCCTACGGCCTCCTGCGCGACACCTTTGCGCGGCGTTTCGGGATCCTCGGCTCGCACAGCGCCGCGGCCGCCCGAGAACGGTTCGAGACGGCAATGGCCGCCGCCTTCGGGCGTGACGCCGCCGCACCGATGCGCGCCCATCTGATCGGCCAGCTGATCGGCTACGACTTCGGCAACAGCCCGCACGTGCGCGGTCTGCTGGGCGACCCCCGCCAGATCCACGATCGGGCGCGCGCCTACCTTGCCGACTACCTCAGGGCGCTCACGGCCGAGGGGCCCGCGCTGATCATCCTCGAGGACCTGCACTGGGCGGATGACAGCACCCTCGCCACGCTCCTCGAGCTCGTCGATGCCGTCGCCGACCGCCCGGTCCTGTTCCTGGGCACCTCGCGGACAGCCCTCGACGAGCGTCCGGGCTGGAGCAGCGAGCGGGCGTCGCTTCGCCGGCTGTACCTGCGGCCCCTGTCTGTCCGCGCCAGCCAGGAGCTGGTGCTCGAGATCCTGCAGAAGGCAGACGAGGTACCGGATGCGCTGCGGGACCTGGTCGTGGCGACGGCCGAGGGGATTCCGTTCTTTGCCGAAGAGCTGATCAAGATGCTCGTCGACGACGGGGTGATCCAGCCGCAGGCGGACGGAGCCGGCCCCTGGCACGTCGTGGCGGATCGACTGACCGAGTTCCGGGTGCCGCCAAGCCTGACCGGCGTGCTCCAGGCGCGCCTGGATCGACTCGAGCCGGCGGAGCGGATCGTCGTCCAGCAAGCCTCGGTGGTCGGGCGCCGCTTCTGGGATCGCGCCGTGGCGCGGCTCGAGATGATCTCCGGGGCGCGGACCGACGAATCGCACGTGGCCGACGTCCTTGCCGCGCTCAGGCGCAAGGAGCTCGTGTTCGAGCGCGACCTGTCGACCTTCGCGGGGTGCCGGGAGTACCTGTTCAAGCACGCGCTCCTCCGGGATGTGGCGTATGAGAGCCTCCTCCGGCGGCAGCGCCGCAGCTATCACGGTGCCGTCGCGGACTGGCTGATCGAGACGGGTGGCGATCGCGCCGACGAGATCGCCGGGCTCATCGGGTCGCATCTCGAGCTCGCGGGCCGTACCGCCGACGCCGCCGAGCACCTGGCCCGCGCGGCCGGCCTCGCAACGGCGACCTTCGCCAACGACGAGGCGATCCGCTTCTACCGCCGGGCCCTGGTGCTCGCCGGCGACGGGCAGGCAGCGTCTCCGGACGAGGCCCTCTCCGCGAGACTGGGAGAGGGGCTTGGCGACGTGCTGCACCTCGTTGGGCAGCACGCGGCGGCCAGGGACGCCTACGGCGAAGCCCTCGCCGCCCTGGCCAACGACTCGCCGCTGCTCCGGGCTCGTCTCCTGCGCAAGATCGCGAACGCCTGGGTGGCGGATCGCGCGTTCACCGAGGTGGACGATGCATTCGAGCGCGCCGAGCGGGCGCTCGGACCCGTGCCCGAAGCCGACGCGCCCGGCAACGGCACCGCCGGCGCGATCGACGGCCGGCTGGAGTGGTGGCGGGAATGGATCGCGGTCCAGAACGACCGGATGCTCGCCTACTACTGGCAGGCGCGGGTGGACGACCTTGACGCGCTGATGCAGCGTGCGAGGCCCGCCGTCGAACGCTACGCGACACCGGTCCAGCGGGCCGGTTTCTTCCAGGCGCTCCTGATGCTCGACTTCCGGCGTTATCGCTACCTGCTGCCGGACGAGGCGATCGATCACGCGACGGCCTACCTCGCGGCCAGCGAGCGTTCCGATGACCTGGCCCTGCTCGCGTTTGCCCGGTTCGTCGTCGGGTTCGCGTTCCTGTGGCATGGCGACGAGGATGCGGCGGAGGAGCAGCTGACCGAGGCGCTGGCGATCGCCGAGCAGTCGGGCGACGTATCGTTGCAGGTGCGTTGCGTGACCTACCTCACCGTCCTCTGTCGTGAACGTGGCCAGGTCGAGGAGGCGCGAACGTTGACCCGCCGCAGCCTGGAGCTCGCGACAGCGGCGGGCATGCCCGAGTACGTCGCGACCGCCCACGCCAACGAGGCATGGCTCGCGTGGCGTGGCGATGACCTGGGTGCCGTCGAGCGCTGCGGCCGCGCGGCCCTCGAGCTGTGGCCGCCGGTCCACGCGAGCTCGTCGTTCCGCTGGACCGCGCTCTGGCCCCTGATCGGCGCAGCCCAGTCGCGCGACGACACGGGGGCGGCGGTCGAGTTCGCACGCGGCCTGCTCGATCCGTCCCAGCAGCGCATGGCCGATGATTTGCGCGTGCCGGTGGAGGCCGCGGTAGAAGCATGGGACGACGGCGACAAGGACGGGGCACGCGGCTTGCTGGCGGCGGCGGCGGCGATCGCGCGGCCGGCCGGCCGGCTCTGATGGCTGAAACGTCCGAAGCGGTTCGGCCTGGAGCCTCCGACACGTCGCTTCCACTGGTTCCTCGACTGGAGGCCGGCGTCATGGCCCGGGCACTTCCTCGGTGACTGGCGTGGCGGCGACGTGGCCCCGGCGGCCGGACGACCTCGTCGACCGGATCGAACGATCCCGCTGGCGGAACCTGCTTGCCTACGCCACGGCGTACCGCACGGTCCACGCGGACGCCAGGACGATCTCCCGGCAGCTCGCTGGAGGAGTCGCAGCCTTCATCGAGACAGGGTCGCCGGTGAACCACCTCTCGGCTGCCGGACTGACCGAACCCATCACCGACCGAGGCCTGGCCGAGGTCGAGTCCTTCTTCGCCGACCTCGGGGGCGCGTTCGAGGCGTGGGTGGCTCCGCAGCGGGACGTCACTCCATTCGTCGCCCGCGGCTACCGGGATCCGACCACGATCCGGGTCTTCGCCAGGCCGGCCGTGCCGGTCGATGCTGTCGGCGGACCGATCACCGTCGAACGGCTGAAGCACGGGTCGACCGACGAGGCCGAGGCATACGCACGGCTGGCGGCGGCGGCCTTCGGCTCACCTTCACCGGTCATGATCCGGCTGTTCGCAGCGTTCTTCGCCGTGCCGGGCGTTGACCTGTATCGCGCCTTCGTCGATGGTGCGGTCGCGGGGGTCGCACGGCTCGCGATCGACGGAGACCTGGCCGAATTCGGCGGCGGCGCGACGCTTCCCGAGTTTCGCGGTCGCGGCGTCCAGCAGGCCCTGCTCCGCCACCGGATCAACGCGGCATGCGCGGCCGGATGTTCGATCCTGGTCACCGAAGCGGAGCCCGCGACCGGATCGTCACGCAACATCCTCCGCGCCGGGTTCCAGGCGGCCTTCGACTACTCGGTCTTCACGTGGCGACGCGGATCGTAGCCGCATGAACGGGGACCCAGGCGCTCGCCTGGGCACGCCGTTGGCCCGCCGGGCCGACCTGGCGCCTCCGCCTCACACGGCCGTCCGCAGTGTGCCGTTCACCAGACTTCGGGTGCGTTCGGCTATCCTCGCCGGGTGGTGGGCACGTTGACGCCCTGGGCGGGGACGGGCTTCCTTGCCGACGCCCACGCCTGGATCAGCGCCAGGCTGGTGGATCTCGACTCGCGCCTCACCGGCCCGATCGAGCAGAGCCATGATCGGCCCTGGTCCACGGTTCTGCGCGTGCCCACGGATGACGGCAACCTCTTCTTCAAGGCGAGCGCCCCCGTCGTTCGCCACGAAGCCGCCCTCGTCGCCTTCCTCGCCGCTCGGAGGCCCGACCTCGTCCCCGCCCCGCTCGCCGTCGACCTCGGGCGCGGCTGGATGCTCATGGCCGACGCGGGCGTCCGCCTTCGCGAGATCGTCGACCTGGAGCGCGACGTCTCCCGGTGGCTCGACGTCCTGCCGCTGTACGCGGGGCTCCAGGCCGACCTGGCCGGAAACGTACCGGAGCTCCTCGCCCTGGGCGTGCCCGACCTGCGGCTGGCGTTGCTCCCGGCGCGCTACGAGGCACTTCTTCGACGAGCTCGGCCGGCACGAAGACGAGGATGCCGCCCGTGGCGGCCCACGCCGCGTACCGCCTGAGCACCGGCTCGGCGATGTCGACCGACTGCGCCGCGCCGTGCCGCAGGTGGCGGCGATGTGTGCCGACCTGGCCTCCTGCGGCATCGCGGAGACGATCCAGCACGACGACCTGAGCGACAGCGGCGTCTACGTCCGCGACGGTCGCTACCTGCTCCTCGACTGGGGCGACGCCTGTATCTCGCACCCCTTCCTCTCGATGTCGGTTGCCCTCGAGGGTGTCATCGGCTGGGGGGTCGACGACGTCCAGGGCTCGGTCGAGGTCACCCCCTTCCGCGACGCGTACCTGGCACCGTTCGCCGGCGACCGCTCGGAGGGCGAGCTTCGCGCCGCCTGCATGATCGCGCTCCGCCTCGGCTGGGTCTGCCGCGCGGTCAACGGTCACGTCCCGGGCATGGATGCCAGCCCGACCTGGACGCGGCTCCGCATGTTCCTCGACGGGTGCCCCTGAGGCTGGGCCGCCGATCGCGGTCGGCGCCTCTCACGGCGAGCCGCGTTCGGATTCGCGACGAGGATCAGGCCGAGCTACAGCCGCGGACGAGCGGGCCGGCCGCTGCCTCCGGTGCCGGGCGGCGTCACGAGGGGCGGTCCGACGATCGGTCAAGCTCGAACACGAGCTCCTCGCCGTCGATCTCGTCGATCTGCACGCCCACCTCTCGGAACCCGAACGAGGCGATGATCGCGAGCGACGCGACGTTGCCCGGCGCCACCGAGGCGCGGAAACGGTGGATCCCGTGGGTCTCGGCCCAGGCGAGGAGCGCGCGGACGCACTCCGTCGCGATCCCGCGTCGCCGGTAGGAAGGCTCCACGCGGTAGCCGATCTCGACGCGCCCAGCCTCGTCCGGCGCGTTGTGGAAACCGATCGTCCCGATCAGCTCCCGGCGCCCGTCGGGGTGGGTCCAGATGATGCCCCGGCCCAGCCACGGCTGGGTCGCAGGGGTCCGCGGCGAGGTCGGGGATCCGGTAGTTCAGGAAGTCGTGGAGCTCCTCGGGCAGGTGCGCCGGCAGGTCGGCGCCCATCTCGCGGCTGGCCGTGTCGAGGTCGCCCGCGACGAGGGCCTTCATGAAGGCGAGCGACATCGAGACGAGCTCGACGCGCTCGGTGCGGATACTGGGGACGTCCGACGGGCGGGGCTGCATCGCGGCGAGGATACCCGTCAGGGCTCAGGCAGCGAGGATGCCCGTCAGCGCTCGGTTGCAGGAGACCGGGGAGCCGGCGTCCGGGGACGAGGCCCGGTTGACTCGGGCGTACGCCCCGTCAACCCGCGTCGATGCTTACGCCAGAGGCATTCGAAGCTTTCCCGGCTGCGCCCCGGAGGTATGCCAGCACCTTCGGATCGATCCACCCTGCGGCAGCTGTGCGCTCCTCGAGGTTCTCGACGGCCATCCACGCCAGGAGGCGGTCCTGCCAGGCAGGGTCCCAGCCATCCGGGAGGGGCCGCGGATCGCCAACGCTGGGCCGGTCCTGCTCGGGCTCGGCCTCGTCGGGCCACATCGGGACGTAGATGGAGCTGCCGACGGTCGATGGATCCCATCCAAGGCCTCCAAGGAGGGCGCGGAGCTCGCCGGCGAGCGGCGCATCCAGGGCGAGGAGCTCGGCCGGCGTGGGCCGCTCCATGTAGAGATGCGTGAGATCGAGGAGCCGGGCGAGCTCGCCAACCGGGTCGACATGGTCGTCCACCCGGAGGTCGATCCACCGATCGTTGCCACCCCCGTACCCGGCGCCCTCGCGCACGACGAGGAGTGCCGCCGACTGACGGCCGCGGCGATCGCCGCCCGCGGCATCCGCTGCCGCGAGGCAGGCGACCAGCAGTTCCGGGAAGGCAAGGCCCCCGGCCTCGAAGGTATTCGCCAGTTGATCCACGACCGCCGACCCGGCGAGGATGTTGCCCTGGGCGGCATAGTCGCTGCCGGTTCGGCCACCGGCCCACGCGAAGCATGAGCGTCCGGTATGGGTGGCAGACTCTCCGTGGGCGTCCACGATGCCGACCTGGCGCTGCTCCCTGAGGCGATCCGCCTCGACCAGCGTCGCCACCGCGCCCGTCGCAGCGCTGTCCGCTGGCGAGGAGCGCCAGCCCGTCGGGGCCGAACCCGACGTTGGCATACGACTGGGTGGCGATCGCCCCGACGCCCGCGCGTGCCCAGGGAACGACGGATCCGACGGACAGGAACCTGGACTGGACTGCCACGCCCAGGTCACCCGTCGTCCTGTCGCGCGCGACGATGGAGTACGTCACGACCCGTGCCTCCTCTTCGCCATTCAGGCTGCTCGCCCGCCGACGCGCGCAACGTGGAGACGAGCCGCGGGCGCAGCGGTACAGCGCCAATCATCCGCCCGGGCAGCCGGGCGCGCACGCCGCCGCGCACGGCCCTGGGCCTCCCCTTCTCGTGCTCGCCTCCTGGTCAGGGCCCGGTCAGGAGGCTGACGTTGTCGAACGTGGCGGAGCCGAGGACGCCGGCGTTGTGGGACGTGACGGCCATGCCGGCGAGAACGCTCGCGGGCAGGGCGATGGTCTGCGAGGAGCCCGTGATGAACGTCCACGTGACGCCGTCCGGGCTGGTGTAGGCGCTGAAGGTGTTGGCCGAGCGGACGATCCGCAGGTAGAGCGGCGGGACGCCGGCGACCTTGGTGGCCTGGGAGGTGGTGCCCGCGAGGGTCGTCCGCCACTGAGTGGCGACGCCCTTGGTGGTGGTCATGAGGACCGCGTAGTAGGGCGAGCCGGGATCGCTGCTGGCGCGCAGCATGATGCCGGCCTTGGCGCTCACCGACGTGTTGGTCTGGGAGGTGATCCGCACGCTGAGGGTCCCGTTGCCGGTGAGGCCCTGGCTGGCGAAGTTGAACTGGTCAGCGGTGTTGAAGATGTCGGCGCCGGAGGCGTTGACGGTGAAGACGCCGCCGGCATAGGAGGCCGAGCCGGCGATGGCGGGGGCCCCGATGTCGGCGTCGGTCCAGGGCGAGGGCAGCGCCGGCGGGGGCGCGACCACGGTCAGGCTGACCCCGGTCGCGTGGGTTGCCGAGGCCGCGGTCCCGGTGACGGTCAGGCTGTAGGTGCCGGTGGCCACGGTCGAGGCGACGGCGAGGGTCAGCGTCGAGCTGCCGCCGGTCGTGACGGACGTCGGGCTGAAGGTGCCGGTCACCCCCGCCGGCGGCCCCGGAGAGGGACAGCCCGATGCTCTCGGCGCTGCCCGAGACGAGGGTCGTGCTGACGGTGCTCGCGCCCGAGGTTCCCTGGACGACCGACAGGCTCGTCGGCTTGGCCGCGATCGAGAAGTTGTTGGACGTGGTTGCTGCCGTCACGGTCAGGCTGACCCCGGTCGCGTGGGTTGCCGAGGCCGCGGTCCCGGTGACGGTCAGGCTGTAGGTGCCGGTGGCCACGGTCGAGGCGACGGCCAGGGTCAGCGTCGAGGCCCCCCCGGTCGTGACGCTGGCCGGGCTGAAGGTGCCGGTCACCCCTGCCGGGGCCCCGGAGAGGGACAGGCCGATGCTCTCGGCGCTGCCCGAGACGAGGGTCGTGCTGACGCTCGTGCCGCCCGAGGTTCCCTGGACGACCGAGAGGCTCGTCGGGCTGGCGCTGATCGAGAAGTCGTTGGACGGCGGCGTGGCCGTGACCGTCAGGCTGACCCCGGTCGCGTGGGTTGCCGAGGCCGCGGTCCCGGTGACGCTGAGCGAGTAGGTCCCGGTGGCGACCGTCGAGGCGACGGCGAGGGTCAGCGTCGAGGCCCCCCCGGTCGTGACGCTGGCCGGGCTGAAGGTGCCGGTCACCCCTGCCGGGGCCCCGGAGAGGGACAGCCCGATGCTCTCGGCGCTGCCCGAGACGAGGGTCGTGCTGACGGTCGTGCCGCCCGAGGTTCCCTGGGACGACCGAGAGCGAGCTCGGGCTGGCCGCGATCGAGAAGTCGTTGGGCGGCGGCGTGGTTGACGTGACCGTGAGCTTCGCGGTCGTGGCGTGCGTGGCGGAAGTCGATGTCCCTGTGACCGCGATCGGAGTAGGTCGCCGCGGGCACCGCGGCACCGACCGAGAAGGTCAGGGTCGAGCTCGCCCCGGTCGTCACGGACCCCGGGCTGAAGGCGGCCGTCACGCCAGCCGGCAGGCCGGTCGCGCTGAGCCCGATCGTCTCGGGGTTGCCCGAGATCACGGCCGTCCCGATCGTCGTCTGACCCGACGCGCCGGCAGCGACGCTGAGCGAGGACGGCTTGGCGGCGATGGAGAAGTTGTTCGGCGCGCGGCGGCGCGGCCGTCGGCAGGCTGACCGAGCCGAAGGTTGCCGTGCTCAGGGCGCTCGTGGTGTGCGAGGTCACAGCCATCCCGGCGAGGACGGTGCCTGCGACGCCGAACGGCTCGCTCGAGCCGGCGACCGGCGTCCAGGTCACGCCGTCTGCCGACGTGTAGGCCGTGACGATACTGCCCGATCGAAGGACCGAGACGTAGGCTGGCACGGTCCCCGCCAGGCTAGCGATCGGTCACCACGTTCGCGTTCGACGTCTGACCGTTGCAGCACGAACAATCCTGCGCCAGGGGTCACGACGAGGGCGTAGAACGGCGCGCCGGCGTCGGTGCTCTGGCGGAGCATCACGCCGGCCCTGGCCCGGCTGTTGGTGTTCGTCTGGGTCAGGACTCGTGCGTCCGATCCCGCCGTCGGCGGCGAGCGGCTGCCACACGAGGTGGAGCTGGTCGACCGTGCCGCCGATGTCACGACCAGAGCCGGATATGGTCCAGATGCCATTGGCTCAGCGAGTCGCTGCCCGCGATCGGCGGGGATCCGATGTCCACCCCCGTCCAGCCGGGGTTGGTGGATGTCCCCCATGTCACGCTGGTCTGGTTCGACCCGAAGCTGCCGACCGTCGTGACGCTGGCCACGACGATGTCGGTGCCGGCGAGCGTGCTGCCGTACGTGAACGATGCGTGCCCGGTCGCGTCCGTCACCGCGCTCCCCGTGACGCCGGCGTTCGGGCCCAACGATGACCTTGAAGCCGACGTTTACGTTCGGCACGACGGCGCCGCCGCCGTCCAGCAGGAGCGCGGTCTCGGTGACCTGGCCGCCGACCGGCTGCGCCGACGAGGCCGGGCCGAGGGTGAGGCTCGCCGTGTCCGATCCGGCCGCGCCGATCGGCCGCCACTGGATCGACTCGTTCTGGCCGCAGAAGCCCCGGTCGATCCCGCCGGTGTCGAGCACGTGGGTGCTGTCGACGAGGGTCGTCGGCCACGCCCCCGACCGTGATCGTCACCGTCGGGGCGACCGTTACCGGCGTGCAGATGTTGGCCGGGAAGCCGCTCGTGTCGAAGTTGTCGTAGCTCGGGTTGTTGCCGGGCGGGTTCTCGGTGAGGATCACGCTCTTGCCCGGCCGGGACCGTGAACGAGCCCCACAGGTTGAACGTCTTGCCGCCCGGGATCGACGAGTGGATGTCGACCGACACGCTGCCGACGGTGATGTCGGTCGGGCCCGGGTTGTCGAGGCGGATCGCCCCGGCGTCATAGCAGGTGGTGAGGGTGCCGCACGCCGTCTGGCCCGGGCACCGTGCCGCCGAGGAAGATCGTGTTCGGAGCGCCCGACCCAGGGAACCGGAAAGGCGGCCGGATTCGGGTTGTTCGTCTCCTTGTCCTCGGCGTAGCCGACGGAGACGTTGAGGCCGCCCGCGGTCGAACCGGCCGCGACGGTGGCTCCGCATGCGCGCCCTGGGGCGCGACGGCGACCGGCGATCCGAGCGCGGTCGCCGTCGCGAACACCAGGGCAAGGCCCGAGCGGACCCCCCTCTTCCAGCTCGATGCCTTCATGGCGTGAGCCCCCCGGTGGATTGCGGATTGCAGCCGAACGCGCGCCTTAGGTCCTGGTCAGGGCCCGGTCAGGAGGCTGACGTTGTCGAAGGTGGCGCGTGCCGAGGACGCCGGCGTTGTGGGACGTGACGGCCATGCCGGCGAGGACGGTCGCGGGCAGGGCGATGGTCTGCGAGGAGCCCGTGATGAACGTCCACGTGACGCCGTCCGGGCTGGTGTAGGCGCTGAAGGTGTTGGCCGCGCGGGTGATCCGCAGGTAGAGCGGCGGGACGCCGGCGACCTTGGTGGCCTGGGAGGTGGTGCCCGCGAGGGTCGTCCGCCACTGGGTGGCGACGCCCTTGGTGGTGGTCATGAGGACCGCGTAGTAGGGCGAGCCGGGATCGCTGCTGGCGCGCAGCATGATGCCGGCCTTGGCGCTCACCGACGTGTTGGTCTGGGAGGTGATCCGCACGCTGAGGGTCCCGTTGCCGGTGAGGCCCTGGCTGGCGAAGTTGAACTGGTCAGCGGTGTTGAAGATGTCGGCCCCGGCGGCGTTGACGGTGAAGACGCCGCCGGCGTAGGACGCCGAGCCGGCGATCGCGGGGGCCCCGATGTCGGCGTCGGTCCAGGGACTGGGGCAGGCTCCGGCCCGTGCGCGCCACGGTCAGGCTGACTCCCGTGGTGTGGGTCGCCGAGGCCGCGGTCCCGGTGACCGTGAGCGGGTAGGTCCCGGTGGCCACCGTCGAGGCGACGGTGAGGGTCAGGGTCGAGCTTCCGCCGGCCGTGACGCTGGCCGGGCTGAAGCCCGCGGTCACCCCCGCCGGCGGCCCGAGAGCGAGAGCGCGACGCTCTCGGCGCTGCCCGAGACGAGGGTCGTGCTGATGGTGCTGCCGCCCGAGGTTCCCTGGACGACCGACAGGCTCGTCGGCTTGGCCGCGATCGAGAAGTCGTTGGTCACCGGCGCCGTGACGGTCAGGCTGACTCCCGTGGTGTGGGTCGCCGAGGCCGCGGTCCCGGTGACCGTGAGCGGGTAGGTCCCGGGGCCACGGTCGCGGCGACGGTGAGGGTCAGGGTGGAGCTTCCGCCGGCCGTGACGCTGGCCGGGCTGAAGCCCGCGGTCACCCCCGCCGGCAGGCCCGAGAGCGAGAGCGCGACGCTCTCGGCGCTGCCCGAGACGAGGGTCGTGCTGATGGTGCTGCCGCCCGCGGTGCCCTGGGCGACCGAGACGCTCGCTGGGGCTGGCGCTGATCGAGAAGTCGTTGGTCACCGGCGCCGTGACGGTCAGGCTGACTCCCGTGGTGTGGGTCGCCGAGGCCGCGGTCCCGGTGACCGTGAGCGGGTAGGTCCCGGGTGTCACCGTCGCGCCGACGGTGAGGGTCAGGGTGGAGCTTCCGCCGGCCGTGACGCTGGCCGGGCTGAAGCCCGCGGTCACCCCGGTCGGCGGCCCGAGATCGAGAGCGCGACGCTCTCGGCGGAGCCCGAGACGAGGGTCGTGCTGATGGTGCTGCCGCCCGCGGCGCCCTGGGCGACCGAGACGCTGCTGGGGCTGGCGCTGATCGAGAAGTCGTTGGTCGGCGGGGTGCCGGGCAGGCTGACGTTGTCGAACGTCGCGGTGCTCAGCGCGCTCGTGTTGTGCGATGTCGCGGCGAGGCCCGCAAGCATCGTGCCGGCCACGCCGGGACTCGCGCTCGATCCGGGCACCGCCGTCCACGTCGCGCCGTCACTCGAGGAGAACGCCGTGAACATCGTGCCGGATCGCGTGATCTTCAGGTAGACGGGCAGCGTGGCGGCCACCTTCGTGCTCTGCGAGGTCGTGACCCCCTGGCTGTTGCGCCACTGGACCACGACTCCGCTCCCGGGCGTGACGAGGGCTGCGTAATACGGCGATCCGGGGTCCGTTGTGGCACGGAACATGACCCCGGCCTTGGCGCTCGAGCTCGTGATGGTCTGCGAGACCACCCGCGCGCTCAGCGACCCGTCCGGCTCGTCGAGACGGACGCGAAGTTGAACTGGTCGGTGGTGCCATAAGATGTCGGCACCGGCACCGATGACCGTGAAGGTGGGGTTTGTGTAACCGCCCGATCCGGCGATCGCGGGCGCGCCTATGTCCTGATCGGTCCAGCCGGTTGGCAGCGGTCCGAGCGGCGGGGTCGTCGACGTCTGGACCCGGACGTGATCGAAGGCGACGGTGCTGTACTGGCCGATGTTGTGGGCCGTGTCGAAGAGCCCGATCGTGACCGGGCCCGTCATGGCCACCGTGGCGACGCCGATCTGCGTCCAGGTGACACCGTCCGCGGAGATCGACGAGACGAACGTGTTGCCCGACCGCTGCAGCTGCACCCATTTGTTCGGCGAGGCGAAGCCCGCCGGGTAGGTCTTGGGTGTCGCCCCGCCCGGGCCCGTGTATTGCATGCGTGCGCCGTTGCCCATGGCCGGCGTCACCGGCGGCAGCGGGCTGATGCACCCGTCCGCGTCGCAGCCCACGCCGTTGACGTTCGGCGTATTCGGGCTGACGTCGGGCGCAACCAGCGCGTCGACGAAGGCGGTGCCGGCCGCCGTGGACTGCGCGACCATGACGCCGGCCTTTGCCCAGGAGCTCGAGTTCGACTGGTAGCGGACCCGAGCGGTGATCGTCCCATCGCCGCTCAATGTCTGGTAGACGTAGTGAAACTGCTCGTTGGCGCCGTAGACATCCGAGCCGGAGCCGTCGAGGTAGAACGTCCCGGTGCTCGCGGAATAGTCGGCCGCTCCGACCGTGATGGGGGCGCCGACGTCGACGCTCTGCCATGACGAGGGCATCGCCGAGGACACCGGCTCGTAGTTGGCCGTGTACGTCCCCGGACCGGATCCGGCGGTGAACGTGTCGGTCAATGTGCTGCCGTCCGCGAACCCCGTGAACCGGTACCGGTTTCCGCCGATCGTCTGGACGAGCGGCATGCCGGCGATCACGTGCTGGACACCGACGACGTCGGTCGTGCTGAACAGACCCCGTGTGCCACGTGCCATCGACGGCGTAGCCTGCCCCGGCCACGTTGGCGCTCGCTGACCAGGTCGTGGTGTTTGGATGGAGATCCTGGGTTGCCACGGTCTGCAGGCCGAGCGAATCAGTGACGGTCAGCGTGATCCGGTAGAAGCTGGTCGGCGTCTGGGAGGGGTCCGTCGGGACCTGGAAGCTGCCGGAGGTGGCACCTGTCACCGGTCCATAGAACGGGTACGCCACCTCGGCCGAGTAGGACGGCTGCACGACGCCGTTGGCGTAGAAGTCGACCTTCCAGGAGTAGGCGCTCGGCGGCTCGGCGCCGTCGACCGCATCGGTTGCCGTTCCGCTGAAGGCCACCGCCTGCCCGGCGTTGTACGTCGACGGCGCGCTGATCGTCGCGGTCGGGGGCGAGGCCCCCACTGTCACCTGGGTGGTCGCCGTGCCGGTCTGTGACCCGTTGCTCACGGTGAGCGTCGCGGTGTACGTCCCGGCGCTCGCGTAGGTGTGCGACGGGTTGGCTGCCGTCGAGACCGCCGAGCCGTCGCCGAAGCTCCAGGAGTAGGTGATCGGCAGCCCGTAGGGGTCGGTGGAACCGGCCGACGAGAACTGGACCGGAAGCGGTGCCGGCCCCGCGTTCGGCGTCGCCGACGCCGAGGCAGAGGGGGCGAACGGGCCCGGCGCCGAGATCCTGTAGATCGAGCCGCTGAAGATGCTCGCGTAGTAGAGGTTCCCGTCGGGCCCCTGCTCGAGGTCGGCGATCGTCCCGGCTGCGCTGTCGAAGACGGTGTCGGATGACACGGTCTGGTACGTCGGGTCGAACGTCAGCGCGTCGATCGACTGCATGTTGTAGTCGCCGACGAAGACGACGTTGGCGTACTGCCTGGGGAACGTGGAGCCCGTGTACGCCGCGACCGCCGACGCGGCACCGTCGACCGGGTAGTGGCCGTAGGCATAGACGGGGTTGATGCCGCCACAGCTCCCGCAGGCGCCTTCGACGAAGTCCCAACCGTAGTTGCCGCCGCGCTGGATCGTGTCGAGCTCCTCCCAGTAGCTCGACCCGGTGTCCTGTGTCATCGGCTGGCCGTTGGGCAGGAACGTCCAGCGGAACGGATTGCGCAGCCCGTAGGCGTAGATGTACGGCACCGCGTTCGGTACGTTCAGGAACGGATTGTCGCTCGGGACCGAGCCGTCGAGGTTGAAGCGCAGCATCTTGCCGTAGATGTTCGTGAGCGTCTGCGCGTTGGTGATCGAGGGGACGTTGTCGCCGACGCTCCACCAGAGCTTGCCGTCCGGCCCGATCTTCACTGTCTGGCCCGGGTGGTGCCCGTTCTGGATCTGATTGCCCTGGTAGTAGATCTTCTCGGTCGTGAGGTCGATCGCGTTGTTGACGACGGTGAATCGGGACAGCCTCGTGTACGGGTTCGTCGTCCCGGACTTCGTGACGTTGACGACGTACGAGATGTAGACGTAGCCGTTCGTCGCGAAGTTCGGGTCCAGCGCGAGGCCCAGCAAACCGCATTCGGTGTTGTAGAAGACGTTTGGAAGTGTCACAAGCGGTGTCGGAAGGACCGAACCGTTCCGGTAGATCAGGATGACCCCAGTCTGCTCGCCGACATAGATATCGCCGTTGGGGGCGAAGGCGAGGAGGATGGGCTTCGTGAGCGATCCGGCGAGCTTCGTCTGCGTGAAGCCGGGCGGAAGGATCTGGTTGACCGGCGTGGTAACCGTCGCCGACGCGTTGAAGGATGTCGACGACTCGGTTCCGCTGACCGTGGCAGTGTCGGAGAGCGATCCGCCCGCCGCCGCGGTGACCTGACCCGTGATCGTGACCGACCACACCTGACCCGGCGACAGGGTCGCAGCACTACAGGTGACGGTCGGGCTGGCGAAGCTGCAGCTGCCCACGTTGGCTGTGATCCACGGCGAGGAGGCGAAGCTGCCGATCCCGACGCCGACGAGCGCGTCGGTCAGGGTCAGACTCGATGCGGTCGCGCTGCCGTTGTTCGCGGCCGTGATCGTGTACGCGATCGCCTGGCCGCTGCTGACGGGATTCGGAGACGACGAGACGGAGATGGACACCGGGGCACCCGCGGCACGGGCAGGGGTGGCGAGGGGCAGGGTGACGCCGACGAGGACGGCGATTGCCAAGGCGGCAGCGGCGGCCGAGCGGACTGAGCCGCGGTGGCCTCGCGCCGACCCGGAGGCGCGGGGCGTGTCCGCCAGCCGGCCGACGACGTCCCGCCGTCGACGCAGCGGCATGAGACTCCAGCTGGACCGCCTGGCTTCCATCGTGAACCTCCAACGAGATGAACGGGATGAGTGCTGCGGGTGGATCAAGGTGCGCACGCCTCCGGGATCGAGCGTGTCAGGGACCGGGGATGAGGCTGACGTGTGTCGAAGGTGGCGCTGCCGAGCGCACCGGTGTTGTGGGAGGTCACGGCCATCCCGGCGATGACGCCCGCCGGCAGGGCGATGGTCTGCGAGGAGCCCGGGACGAGCGTCCAGGTGATCCCATCGCCCGAGGTGTAGGCGGTGAAGGTGTTCGAGCTGCGGACGATCCGCAGGTAGAGCGGGACCGTGCCCGCGATCTTTGACGTCTGCGACGTGGATCCCCCCTGGGTCGTGCGCCACTGGACCACGACGCCCTTCGTCGCGGTCATGAGGACCGCGAAGTACGGCGAGCCTGGGGCGCTCGTGGCCCGCAACATGAGCCCGGCCTTGGCGCTCGGATTGGTGTTCGTCTGCGACGCCACCCGGGCCGTGAGGGTCCCGTTGCCGGTGAGGCCCTGGGAAGCGAAGTTGAACTGGTCGGCGGTGCCGAAGATGTCGGCCCCGGCGCCGTTGACGGTGAAGACGCCGCCGGCATAGGAGGCCGAGCCGGCGATGGCGGGGGCCCCGATGTCGGCGTCGGTCCAGGGCGCTGGGCAGCGGCGGCGGGGGCGCCGTCACGGTCAGGCTGACCCCGGTCGCGTGGGTCGCCGAGGCCGCGGTCCCGGTGACGGTCAGGCGGTAGGTGCCGGTGGCCACGCTGGAGGCCACGGCCAGGGTCAGCGTCGAGGCCCCCGCCGGTCGTGACGCTGGCCGGGCTGAAGGTGCCGGTCACCCCCGCCGGGGCGCCGGAGAGGGACAGCCCGATGCTCTCGGCGCTGCCCGAGACGAGGGTCGTGCTGACGCTCGTGCCGCCCGAGGTTCCCTGGACGACCGAGACGCTGGCCGGGCTGGCCGCGATCGCGAAGTCGTTGGGCGTCGTCGTCGAGAGCGCCACGGTGTCGAAGGTGGCGCTGCCGAGGGCGCTCACGGTGTGGCTGGTGACCGCGAGCCCGGCCAGGACGCCCGCCGGCAGGGCGATCGTCATCGAGGCACCCGGCACGGCCGTCCAGGTGGCCCCGTCGGGACTCGTGGAGGCGGTGAAGGTGTTGGTCGAGCGGACGATCCGCACGTAGACCGGGACCGTGCCCGCGATCTTGACCTGGCCGCTGGTCCCGGCCTGCGCCGTGCGCCACTGGACGACGACGCCGTTGGCGGGCGTCACGAAGACGCCGTAGTAGGGCGAGCCGGGATCGCTCGTCCCCCGCAGCATGAGCCCGGCCTTGGCCCAGGCGTTCGAGACGGCCTGGCTGGCCACCCGGGCCGTGAGGGTCCCGTTGCCGGTGAGGCCCTGGCTCGCGAAGTTGAACTGGTCGGCGGTGCCGAAGATGTCGGCCCCGGCGCCGTTGACGGTGAAGACGCCGCCGGCATAGGAGGCCGAGCCGGCGATGGCGGGGGCCCCGATGTCGGCGTCGGTCCAGGGGCTGGGCAGCGGCGGCGGGGGCGCCGTCACGGTCAGGCTGACCCCGGTCGCGTGGGTCGCCGAGGCCGCGGTCCCGGTGACGGTCAGGCGGTAGGTGCCGGTGGCCACGCTGGAGGCCACGGCCAGGGTCAGCGTCGAGGCCCCCGCCGGTCGTGACGCTGGCCGGGCTGAAGGTGCCGGTCACCCCCGCCGGGGCGCCGGAGAGGGACAGCCCGATGCTCTCGGCGCTGCCCGAGACGAGGGTCGTGCTGACGCTCGTGCCGCCCGAGGTTCCCTGGACGACCGAGACGCTGGCCGGGCTGGCCGCGATCGCGAAGTCGTTGGGCGTCGTCGTCGAGAGCGCCACGGTGTCGAAGGTGGCGCTGCCGAGGGCGCTCACGGTGTGGCTGGTGACCGCGAGCCCGGCCAGGACGCCCGCCGGCAGGGCGATCGTCATCGAGGCACCCGGCACGGCCGTCCAGGTGGCCCCGTCGGGACTCGTGGAGGCGGTGAAGGTGTTCGGTCGAGCGGACGATCCGCACGTAGACCGGGACCGTGCCCGCGATCTTGACCTGGCCGCTGGTCCCGGCCTGTGCCGTGCGCCACTGGACGACGACGCCGTTGGCGGGCGTCACGAAGACGCCGTAGTAGGGCGAGCCGGGATCGCTCGTCGCCCGCAGCATGAGCCCGGCCTTGGCCCAGGCGTTCGAGACGGCCTGGCTGGCCACCCGGGCCGTGAGGGTCCCGTTGCCGGTGAGGCCCTGGCTCGCGAAGTTGAACTGGTCGGCGGTGCCGAAGATGTCGGCCCCGGCGCCGTTGACGGTGAAGACGCCGCCGGCATAGGAGGCCGAGCCGGCGATGGCGGGGGCCCCGATGTCGGCGTCGGTCCAGGGGCTGGGCAGCGGCGGCGGGGGCGCCGTCACGGTCAGGCTGACCCCGGTCGCGTGGGTCGCCGAGGCCGCGGTCCCGGTGACGGTCAGGCTGTAGGTGCCGGTGGCCACGGTCGAGGCGACGGCCAGGGTCAGCGTCGAGGCCGCCGCCGGTCGTGACGCTGGCGTCGGGCTGAAGGTGCCGGTCACCCCCGCCGGGGCCCCGGAGAGGGACAGCCCGATGCTCTCGGCGCTGCCCGAGACGAGGGTCGTGCTGACGCTCGTGGCGCCCGAGGTTCCCTGGACGACCGAGAGGCTGGCCGGGCTGGCCGCGATCGCGAAGTCGTTGGGCGTGGTCGTCGAGAGCGCCACGGTGTCGAAGGTGGCGCTGCCGAGGGCGCTCACGGTGTGGCTGGTGACCGCGAGCCCGGCCAGGACGCTCGCCGGCAGGGCGATCGTCATCGAGGCACCCGGCACGGCCGTCCAGGTGGCCCCGTCGGGACTCGTGGAGGCGGTGAAGGTGTTCGGTCGAGCGGACGAGGCGCACGTAGACCGGGACCGTGCCCGCGATCTTGACCTGGCCGCTGGTCCCGGCCTGCGCCGTGCGCCACTGGACGACGACGCCGTTGGCGGGCGTCACGAAGACGCCGTAGTAGGGCGAGCCGGGATCGCTCGTCGCCCGCAGCATGAGCCCGGCCTTGGCCCAGGCGTTCGAGACGGCCTGGCTGGCCACCCGGGCCGTGAGGGTCCCGTTGCCGGTGAGGCCCTGGCTCGCGAAGTTGAACTGGTCGGCGGTGCCGAAGATGTCGGCCCCGGCGCCGTTGACGGTGAAGACGCCGCCGGCATAGGAGGCCGAGCCGGCGATGGCGGGGGCCCCGATGTCGGCGTCGGTCCAGGGGCGAGGGCAGCGGCGGCGGGGGCGCCGTCACGGTCAGGCTGACCCCGGTCGCGTGGGTCGCCGAGGCCGCGGTCCCGGTGACGGTCAGGCTGTAGGTGCCGGTGGCCACGCTGGAGGCCACGGCCAGGGTCAGCGTCGAGGCCCCGCCGGTCGTGACGCTGGTCGGGCTGAAGGTGCCGGTCACCCCCGCCGGGGCGCCGGAGAGGGACAGCCCGATGCTCTCGGCGCTGCCCGAGACGAGGGTCGTGCTGACGCTCGTGCCGCCCGAGGTTCCCTGGACGACCGAGACGCTGGCCGGGCTGGCCGCGATCGCGAAGTCGTTGGGCGTCGTCGTCGAGAGCGCCACGGTGTCGAAGGTGGCGCTGCCGAGCGTTCCCCATACATGCGAGGTGATCGCCAGGCCGGCGAGAACAGGGCCGCTCAGGCCGACGCTCACGCTGGAGCCCGGCACGGCCGTCCAGGTGGTGCCGTCGGGACTCGTGGAGGCGGTGCACGTGCCCCCGGCCAGGGACTCGCGGAGATAGACAGGAACTCCGACCGCGGCCAGCACCTGCGAGCTCGTGCCGGCCTGGTTTGTCCGCCACTGCACGGCAACGCCGTTGGCGGGCGTCACGAAGGCCGCGCAATACGGCGAGCCCGGGTCGGTCGTCGCCCGCAGCATCACGCCCGCCTTCGCCCAGGGCGACGTGTTGCCCTGGGAGATTGCCCGCGCCATGATCGATCCATCACTCGGCAGCGTCTGCCAGACGAAGTGGAACGCGTCGGCCGTCGACCAGATGTCCCCACCGCTGCCCTGGACCGTCCAGGTGGATCCGACCAGCGACTGGCCGCCCACGACGCCCGTCGAACCGATGTCAGCGCAGTTCCAGCCGCTCGGACACGCGCCCGGCGGCGGCGGCGCGGACGTCCCGACGGCGATCGTGTCGAAGACGACGGTATCGAGCGAGCTGCCGTTGTGGGACGTGACGGCGATGCCGGCCTGGATCGTCCCGGTCAGGCCCAGGCTGACGCTGGAGCCGGGGATGGCGGCCCAGGTGACGCCATCGGAAGAGGTGTACGCGGTGAAGGTGCCGCCCGATCGGGCCACCTCCAGCCAGGCCGGGGCAGAACCGGGCGGCCACGACCTGGGAGCTGCCGCCACCAGTCGTGCTACGCCACTGGACGGCGATCCCGTTGGAGGGCGTGAGGAACGCTGCGTAATAGGCGGAGCCAGGGTCGGTCGTCGCCCGGAGCATGACCCCGGCCTTCGCCCACCCGGAGGTGTTCACCTGGGAATCCACGCGCGCGCTGACCGTCCCATCGGCCGCCAGTGGCTGGCCCAGGAAGCGGAAGCTGTCGGACGTGCCCCAGATGTCGCCGCCGCCACCCTGGACGGTCCACGCGTTGCCGGTCACGTACTGTGCGCCCGGAGGCGTCGGGAAGCCGATGTCCTGGCAGCTCCAACCGGTCGGGCAGAGCGTCGGAGGTGGCGCCGCCGACGCGCTGAGTGCAACGGAGTCGAGGCTGTCGGTGGCGAGCGCCGTTCCGTTGCCTGAGCTCGCGAAGAGGCCGCCGACGATGGCGCCGGCCGGGCCGGACGTCACCCCCGACCCGATGATCGGCGACCAGTTCACCCCGTCGGGCGACGTGAACGTCGTGTAGGTCGTCTGCCAGCGCGAGATCTCGAGGTAGGCCGGGGGCGCTCCACTGGTGCTCACCAGGTTGACGATCCGCAGCCCGGGAGCCGGCCGGTAGGCGACCTGGATGCCGCCGCCGGGCGTCAGGTACGCGCCGTAGAAGAAGGCACCCGACGTCGAGGCGTCGCCGCGGAAGATGAGCCCCACCTGGGCGTTCGCGCCGGTGTTCTGCTGGACGGTGATCCGCGCCGACAGGGTGGCATCGCCGGCCAACCCCTGGAACACGAAGTGATGCTGGTCCGAGTAGCCCGCCACGCCGGTGCCGGCGCCCTTCAGCGTCCACGTGCCGTTGCTCAGCGTCTGGTCGCCCACCATGCCCGGGTTGCCGACGTCGGTGCACGACCACCCGGTGGGGCAGGGCGAAGGTGGTGGAGGTGGCAGCGGAGCCGGACCCGGTGGCCCGACTGCGACCGAGTCGACCGTCGACGCGCCGGCGGTACCGTTCAGTCCCGAAGCCGCGACGATCCCGACCATCGACGTCGTTGGCAGGGCGAGCGTCGCGGCGCTGCCCGGAATCGCGACGTAGGTCGAGCCGTCGGCTGAGCTGGCGGCCGTGAACGTGTCCCCGACGCGCTGGATCTCGAGGTAGACCGGCAACCGCCGCCCGCCGCTCGCGCGATCTTGACCGCGCCGCCGAACGCGCTCCTGTACTGGACGGTGACCGTCGTTCCACCGACCAGCGTGACCGCGTAGAACGGGGAGCCCGGGTCGTTCGCCTGGCGAACCATGATGCCCGTCTGCGTCGCCGTGGAGACGTGTGCCTGCGTCACGAGCCGGGCCGAGACCTGGAGGTCCCCCGAGGCAGGCTGGCTCATGAACCGGACCTGGTCCGTCGCGGCCGTCGCGCCCAACCCCGTTGCCGCCGGCGGAGACGCTCCACGCGCCGCCTGCCACGCTCTCGCTGCCGGCCGGTGCCGGGGTTCCGATGTCCTGGCACGTCCAGCCCGACGGGCACGACGGATCGGGCGGCGGGATGGTTGGCGGGACCGCCTGGAACGCCCACAGGTTGGTGTCTCCCGAGCCGATGAAGACGATCCCGTTCGAGATGCTCGGCGGGCCGTAGATCGTGGCGCCCGTCAGGTAGCTGAAGAGGCGACCGCCACTCGCGGCGTCGAGCACCTCGAGCCGTGATCCGACACCCGCGAAGACCATCCCGTTGTCGTAGGCGAGCGCGGGGACGACGGGGCTGGACAGCCCGTGCTCCCACACGACGTTTCCGCTCGTGGGGTCGATCGCACGGACCGCCCCCGGGTATCCGGTCCCCCCGATCGTCGTGTTGCCGCCGCCCGCGAACAGGAGGCCCTGGGCGAAAGCCATCGACGAGACGCTCCCGTCGCCGCAGGTGGGACAGATGCCGCCGACCGCCACCTGCCGGGACCAGACGGGCCCGAGGGCAAGGTTCGAGCGGTCGAACGCGTAGAGGAACCCGTTCTTGTCGATGGCCGCGACCAGCGCCCGCCCGTTGGCGTCCGAGAAGAGGATCGGCGAGGTGCCCCAGTCGGAGTCCGCGTTGGCGGCGCTCCGCGGGAATCTGCCAGGAGCTCTTGATGGCCAGTGTGGTGGCGTCGAGGGCCACGACCGCTTCGGAGAGCGTCTGGGTGACCTGGTTGAGGGTCCCCGTCGTCACGAAGATGGTGTTGGTGGCCGAGTCGATCGCGGGCGTCGTCCAGATCCCGCCTCCCACCTGGCCGGTGGGAACGAAGGACACGCTGGCGGTCACGAGGTGGGTCGTCAGGTCGACCCGCAGGAGCTGGCCCTGGACGAGCGGGCAGTCGCCGAGGCTGGCGATGCCGATGTAGGCCGAGTTGCCGACGATGAGCGGGCTGGACCAGTTGTAGTGGCCGCCGGTCGGGCTGTTGTCACCCGTCGGCACCGTCCAGAGCACGGCGCCGGTCGACGCGTTGAGCGCGTACCAGTTCGAGTCGCCGCCGCCCACGTACACCACGCCGTTCACGACCGCCGCCGTGGACGAAACGCCGAGCGAGGGCGGGGAGCATCCGGCCGCGCCGGTCGTGATCCCCAGGAACGTCTTCCAGATCAGGGCCCCGGTGGTCGCGTTCAGCGCGTACTCGTAGCCGTCCCAGGAGCCCACGTAGGCGACACCGCCGACGACGGTGGCCGACGCCGCGATCATCCCCCCGGTCTTGAAGGTCCACAGCGGCCGCAGGTTCGGGGCCGCGCTCGGGGCGAGGATCGCCTCGGGACTCGCGGCCGCGAGCTGCGGGCCCTGGAGGTACATCGGCCAGTCGACGGAGGTCGAGGCGGCCACGACGCTCGGCGCCGCGAGCGGGCCGCCGATCCCGGCGTTGACCAGCAGGAGCGCGACGAGGGCCACGTGGCCGCCAGTCTCCGCCTGATCACGCGCCGGACCCTCCGCTGAGGGTGGCGCCGACTGGCGGAGCCGGGAATCCAACCCGCCCGGCGCGGGTTGGACTGATCGACCGTTGGCGGGTCGCCGGATCGGCCCGACGCATGTCGAGAGCTCTCGCGGGCCACGCGGGGGGCGTCATCGCCCCCGCGGGGCCCTGTGTCGACCCTGCCTGCTCCCCGTATCCAGGCGCGATGGCGCTCAACGCGCACCCCCCGAACGCGCACGGTGCCCCAAGACGGAGCTGGGCCCATGAGACGGGCCCGTCTATAAGTCCTGGGCGGCCCCCGGCAAGGCCGTCGATCGCGGCCATCGCCCGACCACCCCCAACACCCGACGGAGTATCCCGTCACATCGCAATCACGTCAAGAGTGCAAAGTCAAGAGCCCAAATGGCCTGTTTTCGTCGTTGTTGGTCCCATTGTGAAGAAACTGCATGTTGATTCCTGGACGCGGCTTGCGCTACTGTTCCGCCTGTCGCCAGGCCGCGGGCGCGGGGAAACGCGGACCATCTGGATCAGCGGCGCCTCGCCGTCCCGCATTGATCTGGGACGGCAGGTAAGGGGGGCAGCCGCTAGCCGGCCTCGGGGGAGGCCGGGAGACATCGCGCAGACGCGCACACATCAAGGGGGGAACGCAATGCACCTCAGGCGTCTTCGGCCTGTGTTCGGGTTCGCACTCATCACCATTCTCATGTTGGCATCGACCGCGGCCGTGTCCGCGAATACCACCAGCAAGACCATCAACACCACCACCGGGGAATGCTCCGAGGGCGGATGCGGGGCGGCGGTCTTCGGGACCAATGGCTTCTCCGGGCGCCTGTTCGGCACCGGCTCGGCCAGCCTCGCCGATTACATCTGCGTCCACACCCCGGGCACGGGGTCGTTCGTGTCCTTCCCCGGGACGTACACCTTCACCGTGTCCTCTGGCGGCAGCCAGCTCGCGACCGGGAGCTACCTGGTGACAGGTGGAGTTGGCTGCACGTCCAACAACAACGCGGCGGGCGGGTCCGTCTCCTTCACCTACCCGGCCAGCGGGTTCGTCGAGTATTCCGTGTCAGTGTCGGGCGTGACTCCAAGCAATGCCCAGTCGACGTTCAGCCGCTACAACTCGATCCTGAACCGCGTGATCAGCGCGGATCTCAAGGATCACGCTCAGTCCGAGTCGGTTCCGCCTCCGGGACCGGGCGGTGAGGTCCCCGAGGTTCCCGCGGCCGCACTCCTCATCCTGAGTGGCGGCATCGGGGCGGGCTGGTTCCTCCTCCGGCGCCGCAGCGACACTCCGATCTCCGTCGCGAACGACTAGCCCTCGCCTGGTCTCGTCGTCGTGACCCCCGTGGTCGGGGGAGGGCCCACCGTGCTCAGGGCCCTCCCCTCCGCCGCAGCTCGCCTCGGCACCTTGCCCGATCAGGCTCGGGCGCGCGGGCTGCCGGTCCACGCGCTCGCGCTCGTGGGTCTGGTGGCCCTCGCCTACAACTACTCCTTTGCGAGCCTTATCGGCGGGCTCACGCTCCAGACGCCGCTCGCCTACCTCGGCTTCGTCCCGGTGCTTGCGCTCGTGGTCGCGTGGGTGCACCTGTGCCGTGAGCCTGCACCGCTGGCCATTCACGACCGCCAGCTCGACTACATCGTCGGCCTGGGGCTGATCGGCCTGGCCGGCTTCATCCTGCTCCTCATGCCGACCCAGTCAGCCCAGTTCTGGCTGGATCGCCTCGACCTCGTCAGCCTTCCCTTCTTCGTGGCCGGCCTGGTCGCTCTCCTCTTCGGCGTCCGTCGGCTGTGGGCGGTCCGGATCCCGATCCTGTTCCTCTTCCTGGCCTGGCCGGCACCGTACATCCCGGTTGTCGGCGATGCGATGCGGGCCTTCGCCGACCTGGCGGCCTCGGCCGTCGCCCGCATCACCACCGTCCTCCCCTTCGCGAGCGCCGCGCCCGGCGACGACACACTGTTCTTCGTCGGATCCGGTTCCGGGGCGTTCGCGGTGAGCGTCAGCACCGCCTGCTCAGGCGTCAACGGCCTGGTCGGCTACCTCCTTCTCGGGGGCGTGCTGGCTGACCTGGGCCAGGGGCCGCGTCGCCGGCGGTTGGCCTGGCTCATCGTCGGCCTGGTGCTCGTGTGGGCCCTCAACGTGGCCCGGATCCTCGCCATCCTGGCTGCCGGCGCAGCGTGGGGACAGACGGCCGCCCTCGACGTTCTCCACCCCTACGCCGGTCTCGTGCTCTTCGATCTGGTGCTGGTGGCGATGCTGGTCCTGGCCTCCAGATTCGGGGTGCGGCTGGCCCTGCCCAGCGTGCGACCCGGGACGGCGCTGCACGTCCCCACCCCGGTCCGCAGGATCAGGTTCCCACTGGCCGTCGCGGCCGTCTGCGCCCTGGCGGTGGGCGTCGGCGACGCCAACCTTGTGCGCTACTCCGCCCTGGCCGGTGAGCTCGGGAACGCCCGGATCCCGGCGCTGAACGCGCTCGACCCCGCGCTCCCCGACTGGCAGGCGCAGTACGTGGCCGACTTCCCCCAGGCGCGGCAGTTCTTCGGCGGCGCCGCAACCTGGAACAGGGTCCTCTACTCGTCGCTGCCCGGGGCGTCTCTCCAATCGAGCGCACCCATCTACCTCGACGTGATCAACACGGACGACCCTGGGTCGCTGGCGGCGTACGGGCTCGAGGCCTGCTACCGCTTCCACGGGTACAGCATCGAGAGCACCGCCCCGGTGGCAGTCGGTGGCGGGGTGACGGGCCAGGTGATCGACTACCACAACGCCGGCACGGGGGAAGACTGGTCTTCCCTGTGGTGGGAGTGGCCGACGACGGACGGCACGCGGACACACTACGAGCGCGTCGTGATCTTCGTCACGGGCGGGCCCGCCGCGACCTATACCGGCGCGTCGACCGGGCCCCGCGTCGACGCGGTTCGGTTCCAGTCGACCGACGACTTCCTCGTGACGATGGGTCGCTCCATCGCGGCGGCGCAACTCAAGAGGACCGTCCAGTGACCGCACTCGGCGAGTCGCCAGCCGCGAGCGGCGCCAACCCAGGAACGTGGTCGAGGCCCGCCGGGATGGGCCCGGTCGTCCGCTGCTGGGCCTGCCGCTCGCCGATCGAGCTTCGCGAGCCCCGCTGCTCGCAGTGCGGTGTACGCATCGGCATGGGGATCCCCGTCCACGATGGTTCGATGGCGGCCTCCAACAGCCTTCCAGACCTCCCCCCGGAGCTCTCGGCACGGACCACCCTCGACGCTCGACAGCGCCGGGCGCTGGCGATCGTGGGCGTCGTGGTGCTGGCGGCGGCGATCGTCGCTCCACTGTCAACCGCCATCGCGGCGATCGCATTCGTGACCGCGCTGTACATCGCCTCGGCCGCTTACCGCGGGCTGATCTTCTGGCGGTCGCTTCGCCGGCCGGGGGGAATCGTGGTCACCGACGAGGAGGCACGAGCCCTGACCGACGATCAGCTGCCGGTCTACACGGTCCTCGTCCCGGCGTTCCGAGAGCCATCGATCATGGCCCGTCTCATCGAATCCCTGGCGCTCATCGAGTACCCGAGCAGCAGGCTGGACATCAAGCTGCTCCTCGAGGAGGACGACCAGGAGACGATCCGGGCGGCCGAGGCGTGCAAGCCACCGAGCTTCATCCAGGTTGTCCGGGTGCCCAACTCGCTCCCGAAGACGAAGCCGAAGGCCTGCCTCGTCGGCCTCGCCACCGCCCGCGGCGAGCTGATCACGATCTACGACGCGGAGGACCGCCCGGACCCGCTGCAGCTGCGCCGCGTGGTCGCGGCCTTCCTCCGGGTCGAAGCGAAGGTCGCCTGCATCCAGGCCAAGCTCAGCTACCACAACGCGGACCAGAACCTCCTCACCCGCTGGTTCACAGCCGAGTACGCGCTCTGGTTCACGGCCCTCCTGCCGGGTCTCGTGGACGACGAGGCGCCCATCCCGCTCGGCGGCACGTCGAACCACTTCAAGCGCAGGGTCCTGGAGTCGGTCGGCGCCTGGGACCCATGGAACGTCACCGAGGACGCCGACCTTGGCATCAGGCTCCACCGGGCCGGCTACAGGACGCGACTCGTTGACTCGGTGACCCTTGAAGAGGCCAACAGCGATTTCGTGAACTGGGTCAAGCAGCGCTCCCGGTGGTACAAGGGCTATCTCCAGACCTCATTCGTCCACCTGCGCCAACCCCGTCGCCTGTGGCAGGAGCTGGGCCCACGTGGATTCTTCGGCTTCTGCCTCTTCGTGCTCGGCACGCCGCTGCTGGCGATGGTCAATCCCGTCTTCTGGATCCTGACCCTGACCTGGTTCGTCCTCCATCCGCCGGTCGTCCAGGCGCTCTTCCCCGCCTGGGTCTACTACCTCTCGCTGATCTCGTTCGCGGTCGGCAACTTCGTCTTCCTGTACTCCAGCCTGGTCGCGGCCCATCGCCACGGCGGCGCAGCGCTCACCTTCGCGGCCCTCCTGGCGCCCATCTACTGGGCGATGATGTCGATCGCGGCGATCAAGGCCCTGGTCCAGCTCATCGTGGCGCCGTCATTCTGGGAGAAGACCACCCACGGGCTCGACCAGCTCGCGTCCGCGCGAACGCCTGCTCCGGAGCCGGCGACCGATGCTGGTTTCTGAGGGCATCCCGCTCCGGTCGCGACGCCTCCCGGTCGCGCTCGCCGGGCTGGCGCCGTTCCCGCGAATCTTCTGGGGCTGGTTCGGGGTCTACCTGGTCGCCTCGGCCGTCCTCGTGCTGGGGTTCCACAGCATCGTCGGCGACGCCTGGAGCCGGGTCGGCAATGCCGCCTACATGCTCTTCAGCCGGGATCCGCACCTCGGGGCGATCGGCTTCGTCTGGGGTCCCCTGCCATCGCTGCTCGTGCTGCCGCTGCTGCCGTTCTCGCGGATCTGGCCGGACCTGGTCACGGTGGGGTTCGCCGGCTCGATCATCAGCTCGGCCTGCATGGCTGCTGCCGTCTGGCAGATCTGGGCATCGGCGACCGACTGGGGCGTGACCGGGCGGACACGGGTCGCGATCACGCTCCTGTTCGCGGCTCACCCGATGATCGTGTACTACGCCGCGAACGGCATGAGCGAGGCCATCTTCCTCCTCACCCTCGTGGTGGCCGCCCGCTACCTCGCACGCTGGCTGCGCGACCGCGAATGGTCCGCGCTCGTCATCTGCGGGATCGCCCTTGCCTGCGGCTACCTCACCCGGTACGAGGCGTTGCCGGCCGCGGCCGGGGCGGCGATGCTCGTCGCCGTGGCATCCGCGCTGCGCGGCGGCGGAAACGCCCGCAGCCGGGTGCTCGCCGGCCTCGCCGACGCGATCGTCCTGCTCCTGCCGGTCGTCACGGCATTCGTCGGCTTCGCCTTTGCGAGCCTGGTCATCGTCGGCAACGCATTCGAGCAGTTCACGTCGGTCTACGGCATCGCCTCGCAGATCGCCGTGGCGGCGACGGGCGTCCACCTCCAGACCGGACAGGGCACGGCCGCCGGATACGCCTACCTCGCCCGCCAGGTGATCGGCCTGTCGGCGGCCGTCCTGCTCCTCGTGCCACTTGCCCTCGTCGTCGGCGGCAGGCGCCCGAACGCGGCCGCCGCCGCCGTGCTCGCCACCCTCGGTGCGGTCGTCGCCTGGTCCGTGTTTGGCTTCCTGACCGGACGAACGCTGGGCTGGCTGCGCTACTCGATCGCGGTGATCCCTCTCGACTGCCTTCTGGCCGCTGCCATCCTGGGCGCGAGGCGGGGCGCCTCCCCGCGATCCTTCCGTCCGTGCAGTTGCCGCCGAGGGGACGGCGCCTCGTCAGCGACGCCGGTGCCTGGAGTCGGTCGATCGTCGGAGTCGACGGACGCGCCAGCGCTGGGTGGCGAATCCGCGCGCCTGGCGACGGCGGTCTTCGTTGCCGCCCTCGCGATCTCGGTGCCCTTCGGGACGCTCACGATGCTCGACGAGCGCAACAACCCCGAGGAGGGCGGTGAGGGCTTCCTCCTGCGACCGATCGTGCACGTCGGTCCGAGCTTCGGCACCGTGTCACCCACCGGCCAGTACGACGTCGGGCGCGAGGTCGCCGCCTACATCGACTCGCTCGGGCTCCGCGAGGGACAGGTGCTCGATCGACGTATCGTCGGGCTTCACCGTCGTCCTTCAGGCCAGCCAGATGAGGGACTTCGTCATCACGACGGACCGGGACTTCAACGCCGTCCTGTCGGCCCCCCAGGCATTCGGCGTCCGCTACCTGCTGGTCCCGGAGGCCTCGGGCTACGCGGCGCTGGACGCGCTGAACCGGGCCTATCCAGGCATCTACCAGGGAGGCGCAGGGCTCGGCCGCCTGGTCCGAACGTTCACCTCGGGCGGGAACAGCTGGCGCCTCTATGACATCGGGACGCGCCCGGCCTCCTGATGGCCGCCGCGGTCACGGGCCAGGCACCGAAGATGCGGCACGTACCCAGGGCCAGGAGATCCAGACGCGTCCGTGCCGGCGTGCTCGCGATCCTCGCCGCGCTCCTGTCGGCCTGCACATCCGCGGTCGGCGTCTCGTCGCCTGCGGCGCCCGCGTCGGCCGCGGCGACGGCGTCTCCCGCGGCGACGGCGTCGGCCGGGGCACTGGCGTCGGCCGGGCCGCCCACGTCGGCCGAGACGCCGGCGTCTCCCGCGGCGACGTCGTCGGCCGGGGGCGACTGCCTGGGGCCGGCCGGGGCGGGAGCGTTCATCCGGACCGACGGTGCGCGCTTCCTGTGCGGCTCGCAGCCGATCGCCTTCTCGGGCTTCACCATGTACCCGTCGGCCGTCGGAGGTTCCTCTGCATGGCACAGGGCGGACTTTCCCGGCTACATCGACCGGATGCTCGATCTGGGCGCACAGGCGGGGCTCAACCTGGTCCGGCCCACCGACGAGTGGGACAAGCACGCGACTGGCCAGTCGTGGACCGATCCGGTCGTGTGGCGGAACCTGGACTACCTGGTCGCGGCGGCGCGCCGGCGGGGGATGCACGTCGTCATGGACATCTCGGCCTTTCGCTGGCTCCTCGCCAGCCAGGGACGGGACCCGTTCGACTCCGGCGCATGGCGGGCCTTCGTCGCGTTCGTCACCGCCCGCTACGCGGGCGAGACCGGGGTGGCCTTCTACTCGATCGTCGGCGAGCCCGATCCCCCGCATACGACGGCGGACATGGATCGGCTCACCGCCTTCTACTCGTCGGTCCTCGACATGGTGCACGCGGGCGACCCGAACCACCTCGTGACGCTAGGAGCGCTGAACCACATGGAGGACGAGTCGGCCGCCGTTCCCTGGTGGCACCGGCTCTACAGTCTCCCGGGCAACGACATCGTGGCCTTCAAGACCTACTCGCAGCACGATCTCGACCTGATGCCCGTGATCGCAACCTACGCCCGGCAGATCCACAAGCCGCTGTTCGAGGGTGAGTTCGGCATGCCCCAGTCCGCGGGCGATGCCCAGCCGGCTCCTGGCCCGGCATTCAACGGTCTATCGGTCGGGCGGGCGCCGTTCTTCGACCTGGTCTACACGTCGGGCGCGGCCCTCGGGGTGGCGGCCTTCGTCTTCTGGAACCTCGGCTGCCAGCTCGGCCCCACGAGCTTCGAGATCAGCCCTCGGACGCCGGGCGTCTGGCGCGTCATCCAGTCCCACGCTGTTGTTCGAGCAGCCTCCGCGGAGGCGGATCCCTGTGCGTAGGTCTGGCTGGCCAGAGAATTGCAACGCCCCGCTCGTCCAGGAGGCGGGGCGCGGCGATTCTCCGATCACGGAACGAGCGCGATGGTCAGCGGCGCGTCTCCATGTCGGGTGGTCGGATGGACACTTCTACCAGCCGGTGCTCAGGAACGGGTCGCCGGGGCCGACCTGGTAGGTCTTGCCATCGGGAGCGTTGTTCCACGACCAGACCAGGAACCCGGCAGCCCCGGCTCCCATCTGGGCGTTGCGCTTGTTGAGGAGGTCGGAGGCGCGAGCGCTGGTGCTGCCCACGTCGGTGACCTGGATGCCGACCTCGCCGTCGAACAACGGCTTGCCGAGGGCCTTGCAGGCGGCGAGATCCGACGTGAAGTTGGCCGGCAGGGTCGTGGTCGGGTGGCCGTAGTCGTGGAATTCGCAGAGATCGACGGTCGGGATCGAGTGGATCTTCTGGTAGTCGGAGCCCTGCATTCCGCACTGGCCCCCGCCCATCTCGCCGAGCGAGACCAGGTGGTTGGAGTCGATCGAATGGACCATGGCGGAGACGTCGGCCGCGAAGTTGTAGAGGTCGCTGGCCGGGCCGCAGGTCGAGGTGTTGTCGAGCTTCACCTCGGCCTCGTTCATGAGCTGCCAGAAGACGATCGTCGGGTTGTTCCGATAGCGGGCGACGACATCGGCGACCCACTGGCGGTAGGTCGTGACGTTGCCGGGGTCGACGAGCGTCTTGTAGCCGCCCGTGTACCAGCTGTCCCACTTGTAGCCCGCTGTCTCGCATGAGGTCCACTGGTTGCCCAGGGTGGCCATCACCTTGAAGCCGTGGGCCGCCGCGACCGCCAGGGTGTGATCGAACGCCGACCAGTCGCGGACACCATTCGTCGTCGCCAGGCTCTGGAAGAACCAGGCGCGGATGACGGGATGGGCCGCTCCGATGTTGGTGAGGGCCGTATCGAGGTAGGTGCCGGTGCCCGAGGTTGACCCGCAGTTCGACCGGCTGTTCGCGTTGTAGATGTTGAAGCCGGTGAAGACGAACGGCTGGCCATCAAGGGTGAGCTCCGTGCCGCTACGACCGACGAACCCAGACGAGGCAGGGGCCGGCGGCGGTGTCGGGGCGGGCGTCGGCTTCGGCGTGGGGACGGGCGTCGGCTTCGGCGTCGGGACTGGCGTTGGGGCCGCGGTCGGCGTCGGGGTGGGGGTGGGGGTCGGCGCGGTCGTCGGGGTGACCGTCGGGTCCGGCGCCGGGGTGACCGTCGGGTCCGGGGTGGGGGCGATCGTCGGGTCCGGGGTGGGGGCGACCGTCGGGTCCGGCGTCGGCGTCGGGGTGGGCGCTGCGACGGTGGACGGAGGTTTGCCCTTCCCATGGCCCTTCACGCGAACGGCGACCGACAGGATGGAGCTCTGGGTCGTGGCCAGCGCCGTCGCACTCAGCGTGGCCTGGCGGGCTGCGGTGGTGCTCGTCCGACTGATGCTGATCTTGTGGAGGCCGACGGCCGCGGACGCGGGGATCCGGACGTAGACGGCGAAGCTGCCGCCACGGCCAACCCGGAAGAGGCGCATCCTCGTGGGCGCGCTGTCCCAGCGAGCCTGGACGTTGGTGCCCGAAGCGAAGCCCCTCCCGATCAGCTTCACCACCGCGCCCGGGTAGGTGTCGCCGCTCACGACGACCCGCGGGTGGTAGCCGGCGGCCTCGGTTGCCGCGAACGGGATCAGGAGGGCCGGGACCAGGAGGAGGATCGGCAGGGTGAGGAGCCAGTCGCGGAGCCGCCTCCGCCGCGCCGGCTGCTGCGTCTTCGTGGTTGGGCGTGTCTCCGGCACCCAGCGCTCGCCGTCCCAGAACATGGGGTGGGTTCTCCTTTCGGCAGCCCGGCTGGCTCGGAGAGCCCCGTGGCTTTGCGGCCCCGCCTCGCGACGGGTGTGCTATTTCGAGGAGGCCGGCCGGACGTTGGCGGTCAGCCCATGCGCCCTCGTATGGCGCACAGGGAGAGTACGGCCCGTGACCGCGCGGCGCCACCCGGACCATGCGTTCCACGCGCCTCGCCCAAAGGACCTAGGTAAACCAACGCACCGCGATCCACTCGAGGAAGCCGGTCCGGAAGGCACCGCCGGATCGCCCGGCGGGCCCGAACGGCGCCCGCCCGGCACGGCAATCGAAGGCGAGAATCACTTTCCGCCGCTCAGCCGTCGGGGCGCCCGAGCGTGACTCGGAGCGCCCCGACGGTGTCCATCGGCGACCGTGGCCTGGTCTGCGGTGGTGGGCTGGTGGCTCCCGGCAGTCTCGGCCGCCGGGAGCCGGGGGTTACGGCCGGCCGGCCGTGGTGTCGTACTGCAGGTAGACGACGTGGGTCTGCGTGTATTCGAGGACCCCGTGCTTGCCGTCGGCGCCGCCGATCCCCGACTTGCGCCAGCCAGCGTGGAACCCCTGCATGTTCTCCATGTTCTCGCGGTTGACGTACGTCTCTCCGAAGCGGAGCTCGTTGGCCGCCCGCATGGCCACGTCGACGTTCCTGGTGAAGATCGACGACGCGAGACCGTAGATCGAGTCGTTGGCCCAGGCGATCGCCTCGTCGAGATCGTTGAACGTGACGACCGGCATCACGGGTCCGAAGATCTCCTCCCGGACGATCGCCATGTCCTGTCGGCAGTTGGCGATGACGGTCGCCGGGTAGTAGTTGCCCTCGGGCATGTCCTCGGCCCGCTTCCCACCGACCACGATCTGGCCGCCCTCCGCGACGGCACGGTCGACGCGTCCGCTTACGGCGTCGAGCTGCCGGGCGCTCACCAGGGGACCCAGGTCGCGGCCCTCGTCGAGGAGGGCGTTCCCGTACGTCGCCTGGCCCATCGCGGTGGCCAGCCGGTCGACGAACTCGTCGCCAACGCCCTTGTGGACGTAGGTCCGGTCAGCTGCACCGCAAACCTGGCCGGTGTTGAGGAGGCGGCAGGCCTTGATGGAGCTGACCGCCAGGTCCAGGTCGGCATCCGGCATGATGATGACCGGGGCGCTGCCGCCGAGCTCGAGGCTCACCTTCGTGATGTTCTGCGCGGCGAGCTCCATGACGCGGGAGCCGGTCCTGATACTGCCCGTGACGCTCACCATGCCGATGAGCGGGTTCGAGGCCAGCTCCTCGCCGACGACCGGCCCGTAGCCGCACACGAGGTTGACGACGCCCGCGGGGACCTCCGCCTCGTCGAAGATGCGGCCGAGCTCGAGCGTGCTGTTGGGGGTGATCTCGCTGGGCTTCACGACGATCGCGTTGCCCGTCAGGAGAGCGGGCGCCACCTTGCGGGCGAGGACGTAGAGGGGGAAGTTCCAGGGCACGATGCCGCCGATGACGCCGATGGGCTGCCGGAGCAGCAGCTCCATCTCGTTGGGCCGGTCGCTCGGGATGACCTCGCCTTCGACACGGCGGGCCCACTCCGCGGTGTAGTCGAAGTAGTCGGCCGTCCCGTCGACCTCGCCCCGCGCCTGGTCGAGCGGCTTGCCCTGCTCCTCGGACAGCACCCGAGCGAGGTGCTCCGCATCCTTCCGGATCCCCGTGGCGATGCGGTGCAGGTACCCTGCCCGCTCGATCGGGGCCAGCTTCTGCCACTGGCGCTGCGCGCGGTCCGCGAGCTCGATCGCCTCCCGCGCGTCCTCGACGGACGAATCGGGGACGTCCGAGACGACGGCGCCGGTTGCCGGGTTCTCGACCGTCAGGGTCTTCCCTCCCTGCGCGTCGACGAACCGACCGTTCACGTAGTTCTGGTAGCGCTGAGTTGCGACAGCCATCGTGATCCTCCGGGTTTGACCGGTCGCGCCCCTGGCGCGGCCAGACCTGGGGTGGCGGGGCGCGAAGTCGTCGGTCAGCCCCCGACCGCCTCCGCGTCCCCCACCGACATCGCGCGCGCCGGCGCCTAGCCGAGCACGAGCGTCGACAGGCTCAGATCGGCATGCGTCGGAATGCCCTCCACCGAGACGCCCTGCTCGCCGAACGCGAGGTAGCCGATCAAGGGCAGGCGGCCGACCGTGTGCTCGAGCTCGGCCGGGATCTCGCCGATCCGGTCGCCGAGGGCGATTGCGCGACCACCGCAATGGGCGAGCAGGACGGCCTTCGGCTGGCCGACGCCCAGGGCCGCCTTGTAGACGGCGTTGCCCGCCTCGGCGATCAGGCCGTTGACCGAGGCTTCGCCCAGCTCCAGCAGCATGCCGGGGCTCATGGCCGCCCCGAAGTCCATCGAGCCGTCCGGGTTGCTGTTGACCGGGTGGGCGGAGTACGTGGTCCCGTCCTTGTGGAACAGGAGCGGGTACTGGACGCTGAATGACACGAGGGCGCCGCCGCCGATCTCGGATTCGGGCTTGGCCGACCCACTCCGAGTAGACGTCCATGGCCCGACGCCCGTCGAGCTCGTACACCGTTCGTCCCGAGGCCTTCGTGACGGTGGCCTTCCTGCCGGTCGGCCGATAGCCGTTGGTGAAGGCGTAGCCGATCGGGCCGCCGAGGGCCGCGATGGCGAAGTGGTCCTTGTAGGCGTGGCCGTTCGCGAACTGCTGGAACTTGCCGTCGGGAGAGTGGTCCGACGAGGTCCCGCCCACGACCGGCACGCCCGGGGCGACGTCGGCGATCCCTCGCAGGATCTCCTCCTCCGGCCCCATGAAGGCGATGGTCAGGAGCGCGCTCGCCCCTCCGCCGAGCTGCGCGAGGGCCGCCCGGGTTGCCTCCTTGCCAGCCGCGAAACCGTCGCCCTCGGCGACGGCCACCACGCCGACTCCGGCCGCGCGGTCCGCGATCAGCATCAGGCTGGCCGCGCCGCCCTCGCCGGTGATCCAGCCGGCGTCCTGGAAGACACCGGTGGACGACGATCCACCCCACAGGGGCACGTCGCCGAGCAGCTCCGACACGCCTGACACCAGGCTCTCCGTGTCGTACTGCGTCGTCGCGAAGAGGATCGCCAGCGTCGGGACGCCCTCGAGCCCGGCCTTCGCCCGCGCGACCAGCTCGGCCGCCGCCGCCTTCGTATCGGTGTTGGTGGTGCTGCCAGTGCCAATTGCGCTCATGAAACTGCCTCCTGGATTCCGAAGGGGACCTGCCCGGAACCGGGCAGCTGTCCCGACTGACTGATCTGGCCGAGGATCGCTGCGCCGAGCAGCGAGGACTGGTCCTGGAAGACGTACTCGAAGTCGCCGGTCCAGCGGCGCCTGGCTTCGAGCATCCCCCGGATCCTCGCCCCGCCGCCCGAGATCCCGACCCGGCGACCGATGGGCACGAGCTGGGCGACCTCCTCGAGGTGCCCGCCGAGGTACATCGCGTTGCCGCGGATGAGGCTGAGCAGCAGGTCGTCGCGCGTGGTCTCGAGCGTGAGGCCGCCCATGCTGGCCGTGAGCCGTTCGAGGGAGTACCGGCTGCCGCCGAGGTACGGCACGTAGTCGGGAAGCTCGGCTTCGCGGGCATCCGGGTCCGGATCGCCGGAAGAACTCGTCGAGCACGCGCGGGACGTACTCGGCGTAGAACTCGTCGTCGCCCATCTCGCTGCAGGCGACCCGACGGAACCACTCCAGCGCCTCGCCGCCGGCATTGAGGACGAAGAAGGTGAGCCAGCGACCCGGGACGACGTGGCACCGGACGTTGAAGTATGGCGAGGCGATCGGTCGGTCGGTGCAGACGTTGGCGATGTCGCAGGTCCCGCTGATGATGTTGATGTCGCCGGGCTCGGTCAGGCCTCCGGACAGCGCCGCGAGCACGGCGTCGTTGCCGCCGCAGAGCACCGCGCAGTCTGCGCGGCAGGCCGAGCTCGTCGGCGATCGGGGACAGCAGCCGGCCGACCTGCTCGTGGGACTGCATGAGCGGGGCAGCCTGTCCTCGGGGATGCCGGCGAGGTCGAGGATCGTCGCGGTTCCAGGTGAGGTCGTTGCGGGCCGTGTTGTAGAGGCCGGTGATCGACGTCGTCGACGGATCGATCGCCCAACGGCCCGTCATCCGCTTGACGAGATAGGTGTTGCAGTGGCCGAACTTCGCTGCCGCCGCCCAGATCTCGGGCTGCTCGTCCCGGAACCAGAGGATGGACGACAGCGACGAGCCGCCCGACACGGGCAGATTGCAGGTCTCGGCGAGGAACCTCCTCTCTCCGACGATCCGGCGGATGGCCGCCGACTGGGTCCGGGAACGTCCGTCGAGGAACAGGACGGCCGGCGCGAGCGGCCGTCCCGTCGGCGGCCATCGGCGTGAGCCCCGGCGTCGTGACGGAAAGGGAGACGACGGCGACTCCGGCCAGGCTGGCCGCCACCTCCGCGCAGCACTCGCGCAGCGCCTCCCACCAGGCCTCGGGCTCGATGTCGGCCTTGCCCTGGTCGTAGAGGTGCGGCGCGTAGGTGCGCCGGGCCTCGCACCGGCACTCGAGGTCGGGCCTGAAGACGCCGACCTTGAGCGCGCTCGTCCCGACGTCGATGGCGAGGATGTCGCCGCTCACGACAGCAGACCCTCCGCGACGAGGACGGCTCGCAGCGCCTCGACCTGGGCCGGCTCCAGGGGGAGCAGGGGGCGCCGCGGGATGCCGCCCCGGAAGCCCGCGAGGGTCATGGCCGCCTTGACGCCCGCCACCCCGTGGGCTCCGGAGATCGCCGCGTTGATGCGGCTGACGCGTGCCTGGAGGGGGACGCCGTTGGCCTCGTCGTGTGTCGCGCCCGTATCCGAACAGGTCCAGCGCGAGCTGGGGGAAGGAGTTGGCGAGCGACACCGTGCCGCCCGGCGAGCCGCCCATCATGGCCCGGAAGAGGAAGTTGGCCGATCCCGCCAGGACCTGGAACGACGGGCCCTGGAACCGCAGGAAGGCCTCGATGCCGCTCGCCGCGCTGTCCTTGATGCCGACGATGTTCGGATGGGCCGCCAGGCGCCCGACCAGCTCCGGGCTCAGCGTGACGCCGCAGAAGCCCGGGGCGTTGTAGAGGAGGATCGGGATCCGCGCGCCGTCGGCGAGCGATCGAGAAGTAGCGGTACAGGACCTCGTCCGTCATCTGCGCCCGGAAGTAGCCCGGCGACAGCACGAGCCCGAAGTCGGCTCCAAGGTCTGCCGCGGCCGCGAGGAAGCCGCTCCGCCTCGCGCTGGCCGTCGTACGCGGCACCGGCCAGGACCACCTGCCCGGGGCCCTTGTGCCGCACGACATCGTCGAGGACGCGCAGCTTCTCGTCTTCCGCCAGGCTGCGGTTCTCGCCGTTGGACCCGAGCGCCAGGTAGCCGAGGATCCCGCGTCTCCGCGTAGCGCGCGAGGTTGAACTGCAGGGCGCCGTGGTCGACGTCCTCGTTCGCGGCGAAAGGGCGTGCAGATCGGCGCGAAGACACCGGCGAGCTTCGCGTCGACATCCCGGGGGAGCATCAGGATGCCTCGCGGCTGTCGGGACGGCGACCTTCGAGCGACAGGCCGCCGTCGGCCCCCAGCTCCTGGGCGATCGCTCCGGCCACGGCGCGCACGCGTTCGCCGAAGTACCGCAAGTCGATCGTGGATCCGGAAGGACGGTCCGGAGATGCTGATCGCGCCAACCGGCCGTCCGTCGGCCCCGACGATCGCGGCCCCGACGCATGCCCCGAACGGCTCGTTCTCGCGGTCGTCGGTGGAGTAGCCGCAGAGCTGTGTGCGCCGGATCTCCTCGCGGAAGGCGGTCAGATCCAGGATCGTCCGGTCGGTCCGCCGCGAGAGATCCATCCGCGCGTACGTCGCTTCGCGCTCCTCGTCCGGCAGCGCAGCGAGCATGGCCTTGCCCAGCGAGGTCGAGTGGAGCGGCATCGTCTGGCCGATGGCGGAGACGAGCTGGATGCTGTTGGCGGCTTCCAGCTTGTCGACGTAGACGACTCCCAGGCCTTCCATCACCCCCAGGTGAACGGTCTCCCCGAGCTCGTCGCGCAGCGCCGCGAGGTGGGGTCGCGCGACGCTCCGAAGATCGAGGCGGACGGTCGCCCGGTGCGCCAGCCAGAGGATCCTGCCGGTGAGACGATAGCGGCGCGTCGCCTCGTCCTGGGTCACGTACCCTGCCTCGACAAGGGTCCGCAGGAGGCGGGTCACGGTGGCCTTGTCGAGACTCACCCGCTGGCCGATCGCGGAAGGCCCGAGCCCATCCTCGTTCGCACGCGCCAAGGCCTCCAGGACGTCGAGACCTCGGCTGAGGGTGCGGGTCACGGTCGTTTCACTCAGTGAACTCTGGGTGCGCTGAACGCAACCCATTGTAGCGTGCTGCTGAACCGCGATCTCGGCGCGGGGGCACACACGGGGCCGCATCGACGCGCCCGAGTCTGGCTGAATGTTCGCCATCGAAAGGGGCCGCGTTCGCGGTCCCGCGTCGGTGTGACGACGCGCAGCTGGGCTCGTGATCTGGCACGATCGTCGGGAAGCGCGCGGTTCCGAGCGCGGATCGGCCGCGGGCGTGAGACGGGGGATCCGGCATGGCTCGATACGACGCGAACCTCTCGATGCTCTTCACCGACCTCCCATTCCTGCGCCGGTTCGACGCCGCGGCCTCCGCCGGGTTCGAGGCGGTCGAGTTCCTGTGGCCATCGGAGGAGCAGCTCGAGGGGTGGTCGATCCAGCAGCTCGGCTCGCACATCCGCTCGACCGGCCTGAAGGTCCCCTTGTTCAACTTCGACGCCGGCGACATGTCCGCCGGTTGGCGGGGCCTGGCCGGCGTGCCCGAGGCCCGGCCGCGCTTCCGCGCCAACCTTCCCGTTGCCATCGAACTGGCTGCCGAGCTCGGATGTCGGAAGCTGAACGCGCTGGCCGGAAACGCCGCTGCGGGCAAGGCCCGTGAGGCGCAGCTCGAGGTCCTCGTCGAGGGGCTCGCCGAAGCGGCCGAGATGGCTTCGCCCGCTGGCATCTCCGTCATGCTCGAGGCCCTCAACCCGGTCGACTTCCCGAGCTACCTCGTGCTCGACTCGGCCACGGCCCTGGGCGTCGTGGCCCGCACCGGCAGTCCGAACGTCCGCTACCAGCTCGACGTCTATCACGCCGTCATGGGGGGCGAAGATCCGATCGCCGTGGCCGGCGTCGCCGGGGCCCGCATCGGACACGTGCAGTTCGCGGACCATCCGGGCCGCCACGAGCCCGGCACCGGTACCCTGGACTGGATCAGGATCCTCGACGCCCTCGATGCGGCCGGTTACGCCGACTGGATTGGCCTGGAGTACAAGCCGACGGATCCCTCCTCCCGCGACTTCGGCTTCGTCGAGGCGATCGGCGGCTCGCTCCCCGGGCCGACCGCGCACGGCGCGTGATCGACGGCCTCCGGACGAAGGAGGCGGCCTGCCCAGCGCGGCGCGCTGACTCGCCCGGAGCGACGAGCCCGACCTCCCAGCCGTGTCGGCGTGCCTCAGGTTGGCAGGCTGAACCAGACGCGGGTCTTACCGCGCGCCGACTCGGCGCCGACCCTGCCGCCGTGCCCTTCGACAAGCTGCTTCACGATGGCCAGGCCGATGCCGGCGCCGCCACTCGTATGGTCGCGGGACTTGTCGACCCGGTAGAAGCGCTCGAAGACGTGGGGCAGGTCGCCGGCCGGAATGCCCGGTCCTGTGTTGGTGACCGAGACGAGAGTGTCCGCGCCACGCAATTCCGCGCGGATTGCGACGCTCCCGCCCTCCGGCGTGTATCGCACGGCATTCTGGAGGAGATTCCCGAGCACCTGTGCGAGCTGGTCCGGGTCTCCACGGGCCGGCAGCCGCGCCGGCATATCGAGGGCGACGGTGAGATTCGCAGCCCGAGCCGCCGGCTGCACGAGGTCGACCGCTGACCGAATCACCTGGGTGAGGTCCAGGTCGACGAGCCCCGGGTCACCGGCCGAGTCGCCCGCCGCGAGCGTGTCCAGCCCGTGGGACAGGCGCACCAGGCGCTCAGTCTCATCCCAGAGCGACTCGAAGGTCGCCCGGTCCGCCGGGATGACTTCGTCGCGGAGCGCCTCGAGGTAGCCCTTGAGGTTCGTCAGGGGTGTGCGCAGCTCGTGGGCCGCGTTCGCGATGAACTCGCGGCGCATCCGCTCCTGCGCCTCGAGGGACTCCGCCATCTGGTTGAACGAATTGGCCAGGCTGACGATCTCATCAGGGCCCTGCCGAGCGATGCGCGACTCGTAGCGACCCTCGGCGATCCGACGTGCGGCCGCCCCGATCTCTCGCAAGGGGCGTACCAGGCGCGCGGAGACGACGGCGGCGAGCACGATGGCGACGATCACGGCCGCGACTCCGGCGACCAACACGATCCGGACGACGGAGTCCTGGAACATTTCGTCGCTCGAAGTGGTGCTCACGCCATGCTCCGCCATCAGCGCGGCGAACGTCTGGGACCCGACGACGATGACGCCGCCGGCAAGGATCAGCAGGGCTACGCCGGCGACCAGGATCGCCGCCGCGGCGATGCGCAGGCCGACTCCGCCACCCGGCCGCGGGATCATTGTTCCGTCGCGCCCGACGGGACGCGGTACCCGACTCCGCGCACGGTCGCCACGTGGCGCGGTCGATCCGGGTCGTCGCCGAGCTTGTCGCGCAGCCGGCGAACGTGGACGTCGATGGTGCGGTCCAGGACCTCGACCTCGCCATGCCCGTAGATCGCGTCGAGCAACTGGTCGCGGGAAAGGACCCGGCCCCCAGCCGCCAGGAGGGCCGCGAGGAGCCGGAACTCGACCGCGGTGAGCGCCACCGGGCGCCCGGCCTGCGTGACCTCGTAGCGATCCGGGTCGAGCACGAGGTCGCCATGGCGGAGCGGTGCCTGCGGCGCCATGTCTGCCTCGGCGGCCGAGGTGCGCTCGAGGATCCGCCGCACGCGGAGCACCAGCTCGGCCGGGGAGAATGGCTTCGGCAGGTAGTCGTCCGCGCCCTCGGCGAGTCCGGCGATGCGGTCGGCTGTCGTGCCGCGGGCGGAAAGCACGATGATCGGGGTGCGATCCGAGCGGCGAACGGCGCGGAGGACGGCGATGCCGTCCACCTCGGGGAGCATGAGGTCCAGAACGACGAGCGAGGGCGCCTCCAGGGCGATGGCGGCGAGGGCGCTCCGCCCGTCGGCCGCATCCACGACCCGGAAGCCCTCGCGTTCGAGGTACGTCCGTACGAGCCGGACGATCTTCGGATCGTCGTCAACGACGAGGATGGGACCGTGCGAGGCGTTCACGTCGGGCATCGTAGGACGCCGCCGCTGCGCAGGCGAGAGAACATGGAGGCCGGGGAGCCGAGCGGTGGCCCCGCTCCCCGGTCATGTGGGTCCTCGAGCCCGTCAGGAGGCGGCCAGGCCACCCGCACCCGCAGGCAGGCCGGTCGTGCTGCCGATCGAGGTCAGGCTGCCACCGGCGCCGATGCGGAAGGCGTCGATGGCGTTTGCACCGACATCGACCACGTAGAGGAATCGACCGTCGCCGCTGACCGCCGCGTCGAGGAGCGGGAACGTTGGTTCACCGGCAGCGGCCCCATTGACGAGCGTGAGACTGCCATTGGGGGCGATCGCATACGCGGAGATCCTTGCGGGGTTGTGGGCGTCGATCGTGAAGGCATAGTGGCCGTCGGGCGTGAGGGCCACCCAGCAGGCCGCCTGCTGGCCGTTGACGACCGAGGCCGAGATCACGCTCGGCGCGCCCGCGTGCGACAGCCGGTACGAGGACAGGGCACTCGCCGCCGCTTCGGTGACGAACAGCCTGCCGCGCGGGTCGAACGCGAACCCGTACGGCGCCGCTCCCGCGGAGGTGAAGGTCTTCGGTGAGCCGGCGACGCCGAAGAGGCCGACAGCGTAGGCGACGAGCGCATTCGCGCCCTTCTCGGTCACGACGAGCACGTTCCCGGCCGGGTTGAAGCCGATCTCCTCCGGCGAGGTGCCGGGGCCGCCCAGGGGCTGAATCGACCCGGGCAGTGGGAAGAGGTGGCCGGCGAAGATGGCGAAGCCCGCGATGTTGCCCGAGCCGCCGGCGTCGAGCACATAGAGAAGCCGGCCGTGGATCGTCAGGCTGATCGGGGTGGTGCCACCGGCCGCGACGCGGTCGGTGAGCTGCAGGCCGCCGTCAGAGCCGACCGCGAAGAGGGCGATGTCGCTGCTGCCGGCGTCGACTGCCGCCAGCCAGCGCCCATCGCCGCCAAGGATTACCGCGCCCTGGGACGCCAGCACGGCGCCCGTCCCGAGACCGCCGGTGGCGAAGGTGCCACGAGGATGGAGGCTGCCGTCGGCCATTCGTGTGTAGGCCAGGACGGCATTCCCGCTCGCCGCGTTGGAGATCGTGTACACCGTGCCGCGGCCGTCAGGCTCGTGGGCGGTCGTTGTTGCAGGGGTGACGAACGCGACCAGGGCGACCAGGACGCCGAGCAGCGCGATCAATCGGTGGCGCATGGGAGTGATCTCCTCGAGTGCCCGGGTACGCACCGGGATGTCCGGAGCGTCGTTCGTTCGTGTGACCGCCGTATGACGGTCAGATGAACGAGAGATGACGGCGGCCTGCCCGAAAGTCAGCAGGAGTCTGGGCGGCCGGCGTTGGTCGGACGATTCATCCGTTGCCGCGGCAGCTCCCCGGACCGGATCCGACACGCGACGCGGCGGAGCAGGGGGCGGGTGATGGATGCCTCTTGCCGCCAGTCGGGCGATCGCGCCCGCCCCCGTGCGGTTCCCGTGCGTCTCCTCTGAGCGCGTCCAGATACGTCCGTGACACCGGGGCTGGGCGCGGGGTGAGGCGCGACCGGGCGGCTGAATCGAGCGAGAGCCCTCGCTACGCTGGGAGTGTCAAGCCACCAGCACGGAGGACTCTCGATGCCGCAAGTCTACCCGCGGGCCTCGGCGGGCCCAGCCCAATGTCGTGCCCTACCCGGCCGCGTGGCAGCGGTCCTGGCGGATCCAGCCCGCACCCGAGCTGTCCCGGATCGCCCGGGCGAGGCTCGACATGCTCGACTGGCACGCGCGCCACGGGCACAACGTCAGCCGCACTGCCCGCCATTTCGGGTACAGCCGCCCGACGGTGTACCGCTGGCTGGCCCGCTTCGACCGCCACCGTCTCGAGACCCTCGAGGACCGGCCGTCGCGGCCCATCCGACGGCGCCGTCCGACCTGGACCCTTGGGGAGCTCGCCGCGGTGCGCCGGGTGCGGGAGCGGTACCCGCGCTGGGGCAAGGACAAGCTGCGGGTGTTGCTCCGGCGCGAGGGGACCGCGCTCTCGACCTCCATGGTCGGACGGATCCTCGATCGCCTGCGCGCCACGGGCGAGCTGCGGGAGCCCGCCCGGCGCCGGATCAGCGCCCGGCGGCGCGCCTGGCGGCGACCGCACGCGGTGCGCAAGCCCGCCGGCTTCGTCGCCGGGCGCCCGGGCGACCTCGTCCAGGTCGACACCCTCGACGTGCGGCCCCTGCCGGGTCTCGTGCTCAAGCAGTTCACGGCCCGCGACGTGGTGTCGCGCTGGGACGTGCTCGAGCTGCGGACCACGCGCCAGCGCCCGCTCCGCGGTCGCCATCCTCGACGCCCTCGCGGCCCGGATGCCGTTCGGGGTCCGGGCCCTCTCGGTCGACAACGGCTCGGAGTTCATGGCCCAGTTCGAGCAGGCGTGTGCCGAGCGCGACATCGCCCTGCTCACCCTGCCGCCCCGGAGCCCCAAGCTCAACGGGAGCGTCGAGCGGCGAACCGGAGCCCGAGGTGCACGTACCGAACGAGTACATCCTCTTGCGAGGTGCTGAGTCGACGGCTATCGTAAGCATCGAGGACGCGAAGGCGTCGGCGGAGGCTGCGGCGCAAGCCGGGTGGGCGGGATCGCGAGTGTTTGACCCTGCCTTATCTGGGCAGCGATCGCGGCGATGAACCGCCGGGCCGGAAACGTCACCAGACTCAGGGGGGATCCAGCGATGAGCGATTCCAATCGCGAGAATCCAGGCTCGTTCGCGCAGGGCCAGAGCACGCTCCCGGATTCGGCCGACAGGGTCGCCGGCTCGTTCGCCGAGGGACAGGAAGCGTCCCACGCAGAGCACCTCCGGTTGGGCTCATTCGCGGACACCTCGTGTCCGGGATGCCAGGAGGTCGAGAAGACCCATGCGGAGCACGTCCGGATGGGATCGTTCGCCGACACCTTCTGCCCCAAGTGCCAGGCGATGGAGGCGGGCGCCGCCGGCTGAAACTCGAGGCCAGCCGACCGGGCCGTCTGCAGCAGGCTGGGTGACGTCTCCGCTATCTCGGCGGCCTGCCTTGGGCCACGCCGTGCCCGCGTGGAACCCGCTCCGTCGTGAGGCGGGCCGGCTCGCTGGGGTGGGAAGCGGCGGGTCCTCAGGGGGGAGCGAATGGCTGCAGAAGAAGACCCTACTACTGCCCACTGGCGCTCCCTCCTGACGGGGGACGACCCCTCGCTGCTCAAGGTGCGCCGGCTCTGGAAGAACGTGCCTTCGTCACCCCGATGCAAGGTCTGCGCGTCGCCCTTCCACGGAATCGGCGGTGCAGTCGCGCGCGTGTTCTGGCACGGGGCCATGCGCGACAACCCCCTGCTCTGCAAGGCATGCTTCGGCGAGATGGTCAAGCACCCGGGTGGCGCCGAGATCGAGATCAGCGTCGTGTTCGCCGATGTACGCGGATCGACCGGGCTGGCAGAGCGAATCTCCGCTGCCCGATACCGCTCGCTGCTTCAGGAGTACTACCGCGTCGCGGCCATGGCGATCGACGCGAATGGCGGGATCATCGACAAGTTCCTGGGCGACGGGATCATGGCGCTGTTCATCCCGGTCATCACCGGTGAGAACCATGCCGGTCGGGCGATAGAAGCGGGAACAGCGATCCTCGCAGCCATCGAGCGAAGCGGCCTGGACGACAAAGGCCTGATGGTCGGGGCGGGCGTGCACACGGGGGAAGCGTTCGTCGGGGTCGTCGGCAGCGACGAGAAGATCGATTTCACGGCGCTCGGGGACAGCGTCAACATCGCGGCGCGTCTGGGCGGGTTGGCCATGCCGGGTGAGCTTCTGGTCAGTCGGGTGACCTGGGACCGAGCCGGCCGAGCGGCCCCTCACGTCCAGCGCGACGTGGAGATCCTCGGGCGGACGGGTACCCTCCCGGTCGTGCCGCTGGCCCGTTCGGCGATGTCGGCGGCCTGAGCGAACGAGACTCTGGTCGGCATGCGGAGGGGCGGCGACGAGCCGTTCTCCGATACCAATGGTCGCCGACCTCTTGTGCGGTTCGCGCGCGGGGCTGCGCAGGCTGCTCGGCTGGCATCGCCTGTCCGCCAGGCCCGAGCAGATCGTGGTGGGCGGTGATCGGGCCGATCGGCCTATCTAATGCCGACTGCCGCCTGTACAGTGGACCGCGACCCCGAGGGGGCCAGCCGACGTGATGACGACGTCGTGTCGTCAGGGACGTGGCAGAACTTGAGGGCCGACGAACATGGTTTCGTTGCCCGGCGGGCCCGCTCGAGCGGCGGCGATCCGGACGTTCCTGATCGCGGACGTCCGCGGGTACACGCGCTTCACGGCCCAGCACGGCGACGAGGCCGCCTCGCGCCTGGCGACCAAGTTCGCCGAGGTCGCCGGCGAGGGGATCGCGGCCTGGGACGGCGAGCTCGTGGAGCTCCGCGGCGACGAGGCCCTGGCGGTCTTCGATTCCGCTCGCCAGGCCCTCCGCGCAGCGGTCGAGCTCCAGTCGGCGTTTGCCGACGAGACCGTGAGCGAGCCGGCACTACCCCTGGGCGTAGGCATCGGCCTCGACGTCGGAGAGGCGGTGCCGGTCGGCGACGGCTACCGGGGGGCCGCCCTCAACTTTGCCGCCCGGCTGTGCGCGATCGCGGCGGCGGGCGAGGTCCTGGCCAGCGAGGGGCTCGTCCACCTCGCCGGACACGTCGATGGCCTCGAGTTCACGACCCTCCCCCCGGACGCCATTTCCCCTCGGGTACACGGCTGAGGCGCTCCAATGGTCGCCCGACGGCGCGCTGATCGCCGCGGTGGACAACGGTGGTGGTGGCAGCTACCGAGGTGGATACCTCGTCGTTTGGGACGCCCACAGTGGGGACGTGCGCTACAAGCTCCCGATCGACACGAGCCGGGACTCCTACCCGGCTGTCCAGCACGTCATCTTCACGAGGGACTCGAAGGGTCTCGTCGTGTCCTATGACACGGGACTCGTCGAGACGCTGTCAACGGCGACCTGGACAGTCGTGAAGTCGACCCAACTGAACGCCTCCGTCTTCGGAGTGGACAGCCTCGCGTTCATCGGCTTCAACCCGGACGGGTCGGAGCTCCTCGCCGTCGGCGGCTACGGCAACGACGGCGGCAACGCATCGCTGCTGTGGCTCGATGCTGCCACGCTCGAGACCACCAAGACGGTCGAGCACGCCCACACGGGGTCGGTCAAGTCGATGGCCGTGAGCCCAGACGGGACGTTGATGGCGACGGGTGCGTCGGACGGGATCCTGCGCGTGTGGGACACGAAGACGGGGGATCTCCGCCAGCAGCTGGACTTCGGCGGGTCGGAGGTCCAGGGTGTCGCGTTCATCGACAACCTGCACCTTGCCGTCACGCCGCGGCGGGGCGACCTGCTGATCATGACCCTCGATCCGGGGGAGCTGGCGAACGCAGTCCGGGCCTCGCTGACCCGGACGTTCACGGGCACCGAGTGCAAGACGTACGGGATCGATCCCTGCCCGACCCTGGCGGACATGCGAGCCCCCTGATGTGGTCGGCGTCGAGGGCCTGGCTACTCGCGGGCGACGCGACGCGCGCTCCAGGCGACCGCCGCGGCGCCGACGACGAGCGCGGCGCCGATCACTGCCCAGATCGATGCGCCGCTCATCGCGCTTCCGCCAATGAGTCCGCTCCCCTGTGCGATCCAGACCAGGCCGACGAGCAGCATGACGATCGAGATTGCGAGCCTGCGGATGCTCATGAAGATCCCCCAGTGTCGAGTCGGCCAAACGCGGGTCGCGAAAGGTCGAAGCGGAGATAACCGGGCCGCGGGCGAACTCTCGTGACCACCGTCGGGTCGCCCGACCGGTCATCCCTGGTGCGGCCTGTCGCCCGCCACCCCGAAATGGTCTACGAATGCTGAGTGGATCTGGTTTCGCCTTCGGGTTCGCGACGTCGCACGGACGATCGATGTCGAGACCGAGGAGCCCGGGGACGTGACGTCAAATCATTCGTGGGGGACGATGCCACAACAGCATCCGTCTGGGCCGTTCGGCGGCTCGCAGGCCGACGTCGCCGGCGCCGGCGACGTCGGCCCCCATGCATCGCGAGGTTCCTCGGCACGCACGGACGCGGGGCGCCCGGGCGATCTTCTGGGTGCTGGGAATCCGCCGCACGGCAGTGAGCGGATGACGGGCCCCGGGAGGTCCGCCCGTGGCGGAGCGCAATCCGGGTGCGCCCTTTCGACGAAGACCCCGACACACGTTGTCGAAGCAAGGGGGACAAGCATGGATGCTCGTGGAACACGGATCGGCGGTCTGATGCGCCGAGGCCTGGGGGTGGTGATCCTGTTGCTGCCCCTCATCCTGGCGGCCTGCAACTCGGGTGGGGGCGGGAGCAGTTACTGAACCGAGGCATAGGGTGTTGATCCAGGGTCAGTCAGACCCGTGAGGATCGTGTGGCCGGCCGGCCTCCACCTGGACCAGGGAACGTGGATCACCGCGGGTCGTGTGCACTGGCCCGCCCGTCCTCGTCCGGCGACCCGTCTAGGTCGAGCCAGTCGCGGCGGGCGAAGCGGTTAACAACGTGAGCGATAAGCGACCGGGGTCTTCCCGTTCGTGATCGATTCGGGCCTTGGAGCAGTGAACGCCTCGGCCAACTACCTTCCCGGGACGCGGGTGTGGGCCGGAAACCGGACCACCCAGCGTGACGTAGGAGGAATTCGCGGGGGATGGCGACCGCCGTCCACGTGCAAATCGGGTTCTGTACAAGGGGGACTAGATGCGTTCGAAGATCCTGATGGCCACGGCCATCGTCGTCATGGCTGGTCTTGCAGCGGCTTGCAGCAGTGCGGCAACGGCCTCGCCAGCCGCGACTCCAGCCGCGCCGTCAGCGGCCCCGGCCGCCTCGTCAGGCGCCGCGGCGTCGGGCGGATCGACCGTCATGGCCGCGACCGTCGGTAGCCAGGGCATGCTCATCGTGGCCGGCTCGAACGGGATGACGGTCTACAACTTCACGAAGGATGTCGCGAACAGCGGCACGAGCGCGTGCACCGGCGGTTGCCTCACCAAGTGGCCGGCGCTCACGGTACCGGCTGGCTCGACGCCGACGGCTGGCACCGGTGCCACTGGCAAGCTGGGAACGATCACCCGGACGGACGACGGCTCGCTCCAGGTCACGTACAACGGGCTGCCGCTCTACTTCTTCTCCGGCGACAAGGCCCCCGGCGACGCGAACGGCATCTACACCGGCTGGGTCGCCGTCAAGCCATAGGACAATCTGCTTGCGGGTGGCGGCGGTCTGCGTGATCGGCCGCCACCGACCCCTTCCATTGAGGCTGCCGCTCTGCCGATGGCCGTCCAGCGGACAGAATCACCTCGCCGACCGCGTGCCGACCGTGGTCCCGTGGGGATGGCCTGTCCACCATCGTCCGCCTGCTGTCGATCCGGCCCTATGAATAAAGGCGGAGGTCGCGGCGGAGCATCTCGAGCCGGTCGCGTGCCTCCTGTGCCGTCTCAACCTCGAGGAACACCCAACAAGAAATGCTGCAGGAGGCTGACGCGGGCCAGCCGCCGAGGACAGGTCGGCCCGAGGGTCAGCTCGGCGCTCGCCCCGTTCCGCGACGCCAGGGCACGGTGCCATCCAGCTCGATGTCGAGCGAGAAGCTGAGGAACGTCCGCACCAGCACGATGATCCCCAGGGTGAGGGCGCTCTCGATCGTCTGATCGATGGTCACCGTGAGAACGATGTCGGCGATGATGAGGACCTCGAGACCCAGCAGGATGCAGCGGCCCAGATTCTGCCGCAGGCGCTCGTATGCCGGCCGCGGGGCGCCCCGGAACAGGTCGCGAACGTAGGCGGCGAGGGCGATGAGGCCGCCGCCCGCAAGGACCATGACGCCCGCGATCTCGAAGCCGCGCACGACGCCGTCCATCACTTCGGTGAAGGTCACACGTCCACTCCTTTCGCCGCCGGAACTGCGACGAGGCGTCCGACGCCATCCCTCGCATCACCAGCCGCATTGAGCTGCATCGGACCGTCGTCTCAGAGCCGCGCCAGGCCACGGCCGAGGCGTCGTCGATAGGCTGGCGCGACAAGTGACCGCCAGATGGGCCCGCGTGAGCGTCCGGACTGCTCGACGATCTCGTCGAGCTCGCGGACGAACCGCTCGATCGAACTCCGCTCGTTCTTCGACAGGGTTGCCGGACCGGCGACGAACTCGCGTGCCCGGGTTGCGCCGACGTGGAAATCGTGCTGGGCGCCAAGGTGGTCCTGGAGCGCGACGACCGGGCGGATGAGCAGCGTGGCCTCGGGCTCCATCGCCTCGCGGACGAATTCCAGCGCATAGCGCAGCCACTTGCCGGCGATCCGGAGCTGGTGAAGCGTAGCGAGGTCGGCCTCGGCGAGGCCGTCATCGAATGCCCAGACGGCTCCATAGGCGGCCCAGACCGTCACCGGCATCCGGTTCCGGACGAGCCCGGGGACGTGCGGGACCAGGGGGGCGACAGCCAAGCCCTCCGTCTCGACGAAACCCTTGGAGGCGAGGAGGAATTCGGCGAAGCCTTCGGACTCGAGGAACTCGACCAGTTCGAGTCGGCGCGTCTCGCGCTCAGTGTCCCATGCTCGCACGAGCGGCGCCAGCCCGGCACGGCCGTGCTCGCTGCGACGAACGGCGTAGTCGGCCACGATCTCGAGAAGGACATCGAGGTCCCGGACCGCGCCCAGTCGAGCCCCGATCGCGCGGAGGTCGCCGCGGTGGCGACGCATCGCGTCGCGCTCGAACCCATCGCCGAAGACCCGCCAGGCGGCCCGCATGCGGCGCGTCGCGACCCGCATCGCGTGAACGTCCTCCGGGTCCTTGCCTGCGATGACGCCCGGCACCCGCGCGAGCATGCGGGCAAGGTGGAACCGCAGGACCCTGCGACCGGCCTCTGCCCACTGGTCATCGCCGCGGACGCCGGGCGTCCGACCGACCGCGAGGCCGTCAATGGCCAGTCGTAGCTCGGCCAATGGCGAGGGGGCGGCGAGGTCGACGTCGCCGTCGTTTGTGGCGTCGGCGGACTGCGGTTCTACCATCATCTCCACGTCGCCATCGCCGAGGGGACTCCGGCTGCGACCTCCGCCCCCGTGGAGCCCTACTGCGCCGGGCAGGTGGTCCCGAGCACGGTCTCGACCTGGGCGGCGGCCGTCTTGATCTGGTCGATCGCGGTCGTGATGGCGCCGATGCTGGCGCCGAGCCCGGGCTGGTCGCCCATGCCCGTGATGGTTGCCTGCAGCCCCTGCACGGCCGTCAGGAGATTGGTGACGGGCATCAGGATCAGGTCCTTGCCCGAGACGAGCAGCGCCTGCGCGCTCGACTGGACGTTGGTGACTGCCGACTTCACGCCCGCCGTGCCGACCTGGAGGAGCTTGAGGCTGGTGAGCGCGGTCACGGAGGCGCGGAAGGCGGCCGCGTCGCTGCAGATTGCCGTCGGGCTGGAGGCCGGCGCCGACGACGCCGAAGCAGCGGGCGAAGCACCAGCGCTGGCTGAGGCGGCGGCGCTTGGCGAGGCGGGCGGGGCCCCCGACGCTCCCGGCGAGGAGGACGCGCCACCTGAGCAGGCGGCGACTCCCACGGCGAGGGCGAGGATTGGGACGAGAAGGCGAAGGCGACTAGACATGGTCGTGTCCCACCTGAAGAAGCACGTCCCGACGAGCGCCGCCGGGACCCAGGACTTGCCTGCGGGGCAGGACCGATCCGATCGGACCGATCCTGCCCCACGTGTCTCTCGCCGGTTACCCGGCCGGCGCCGGACCGCTCAGCCGGCCGACTTGTCTCCTGCTTCCTTGGCGGCCTGCTTGACCGCGTTGGCGGTCTCGTCGTCGACCGGGGCGGACTTGACGACCTTGGCGTCCGGGATCGTCGCCTTGACGTCGTCGACCGCCGCCAGGGACACGAGAGCCACGATGCCCGACGTGCCCGGGGCGATGACACCCGCGAGCTCGTCGGCCACGCCGCTCTTCATCATCACGTTGCGCGCCTTGCCGATGGCGGCGCCGGCGACGCCGGCGTAGACGGCACCGGCGAGGATCGTGGGCGGGAAGATGAGGCCGATGGCCGCACCCGCCACGGCACCCCAGACGAATCCGGTGCGCGTCTTGTGGTCGGTCATCTTCTGGATGTGGACCTTGCCCTGGTAGTCGGCGTTGGCAACCAGGACGCCGTCGATGTCGATCGCCCGCTTGAGCTCGGCATCCTGCAAGGCGTAGTAGGCGTTCTTGGCGGAGTCCATGTCGGCGAACTGCGCGACCACCAGGGCCTGGTTGCCCTGGACGGCGATCCCGGCCACGGCCTCGACACCGGCGTCGTCGCCCACGGCGACCACGGCCGCATCGACCGGCTGATCCGGCGTCGTCGCCGCGTCCTTCGTCTCGTCACTCACCTGAGATCTCCCTTCTTGACCGTGCTTGACCCATCAGCGTCAGGTTGCGTTGCTCCTCACTCTGTCTCGGCCTCGACCTCCTCGGCTGCCAGGACTGAGGCGAGCGCCTCCTCGGCTGCCTCCTGCTCGATCATCTCGGCCGCAACGAGCGCGTCGACCGCCTCCTGGGCGGCCTCCCGCTCGATCATGTCGGCCGCGATGAGGGCGCGAACGGCGCGGAGCGCCGCCGCCGCCTCGATCTCGTCGGCCGCGGCCACTGCCTCCTCGGCCTCCTCGGTCGCCGCCTCCTCGACGTCGAGCGACATCCGGACGACGTTCTGCGCCTCGTCCTTGGCGGCCTCCTCGATGAGCTCGGCTTCGAAGAGCGTGTTGACAACGTCCTCGGCCGCGGCGTCCTCGACCGCGAGCGCGGTGGCGACGACGTCGGCCGCCTCGGCGATGGCAGCGTCCTCGATGAGCTCGGCCTCGACGAGCGTCTGGGCGATCTCCATGGCGGCGGCCAGCTTGACCTCCTCGGCCGCCTCGATGGCGTCCTCGGCCTCCATCTTCACGCGCAGCTCGTCACCGACGATGGCGAGGGCGTCGGGCGCGATCATCGCCTGCATCAGGGTGCGGCCGCCGGCATCGACGATCGCGTCGCGCAGGCTCGCCGCCCAGTGGTGCTCGATGACGAGGATCGCCGCGGCGCTGCCGGCGGGGATCGAATCGGCGAGCTCCTGCATCCGGTCCACGGACAGCCCGGCGTCGCGCTCGGCGACAGCAAGGGCCCCGCGCTCCGCGCCCTCGACCATGCCCTCGGCGCCACCACCCGCGTGGAGCCCGATAAGCCCGCCGGCGATCGCGCCGAGACGCATCCGTTCGCCCTCGGACAGGTCGGTCAGGTGCATCGAGTTCTCGATGCCGCCGTGCCGGTCCTTCTGGACGAAGATGACGTCCACGAGACGGATCACGCCGCGCTTCCGCACCCGGCGCAGCTCGGCCATGATCCGGCCGGTCGCCTCGAACTTGTCGAACCCGACCACGAACACCTGGATCGGGCCGGTCACGTGCTTGTCTGCCATGTCCCTGGTCTCCTTCGACCCTGCTCCCCTGGGTCCGGCGCCGGTCGCATCGCCGGACGGGTGTTTCGCATCGCTAGCCCACGCTGGCGGTCGCGTGTCCTGCGACGCTGCCGCGGCGGTCGCGGCCGCCTTGATGTCCCCAGCCGTCTCCTCGTCGACCGGGACCGTCTTGACCTGCTCGGCCTTCGGCATCTTCTGCGCGACGGCGTCGGCATCCAGCGCCGACACGAGCGCGAGGATCCCCGATGTGCCCGGCGTGATGACGCCGGCAAGCTCCTTCTCGACCTCGACACGGTGGTGGAGATTGCGGGCCTTGCCAGCCGCCGCGCCGGCGATGCCGAGGGTGACGGCGCCGGCGACGATCGTCGCCGGCAGGAAGATCGCCGCGACCACCCCGCCGACGATGCCCCACTTGAGACCCGTCCGGGTGCTGTGGTCGGTCATCCTCTGGACGTGGAGCTTGCCGTCTTGATCGGCCTTCACGACGAGGACTCCGTCGACCTCGAGGAGGCCGGCGACCTCTGCGTCGAGGAGGTCGTCGTACGTCGCCATCGCGAGCGTGGGGTCCGCGAAGCGCGCAATGATTAGGGCATGGGGGCCCTGCATGGCGACGCCGCCCTCGGCGAGCATCCCTTGATCGTCGGAGGTTTGTGCGGCGACGACGGTCGTGTGGTCCGCGCCGTCGGCCGTCGCCGTCGCGGCAGTCGTCTGAAGGTCGGTCATGTCAATGCTTTTCACCCCGCGCTCGACGTGGATTCACGGTCCAAGTGGCGTACGTGCACGCTAGCGGCAGTCACGCGGCAGCGGCATCCTGCCAAACGGAGGAAGACCCATCGTTCGTAACATCGGAGGCCGCGGACCGCCTCTGGATCTCCGGGTAGGGATGAGAGGGCGCCGCCGAGCCGATCGCGTCCCCGCGCCTATGGACGATCGTCGTGCCTTCCACTAGCCTGACAACGGACTAGGAGAAGTGGCGGCTGATCGGGGCTGTTGGGGGCGTAGATAGCGTGTCTTCCAATCTCTCATTCGCTCCAGAAGCGACTCGGCAGCAAGACCTTGCGGCTCGTCGGCTCTTGCCCGCCACGCCCGACCCCGTGGTCGAGGCCAAGCTCGTCATGCCGCGCCGGCATCGGGGGACGCTGCGCCGGACGAGGCTGCTGCGTCAGCTCAGGTCCGCACCCGACCGGGCCGTCATCTCGATCGTGGCGCCACCCGGCTACGGCAAGACGAGCCTCCTCGTCCAGTGGGCGACGGAGAACTCCGGGCCGGTCGCTTGGCTCACGGCCGACGACGGCGACAGCTACCCGGTCGAGTTCCTTACCGACCTCGCGACGGCGATCGACCGCCTCCAGCCGCTCGATCCGGAGCTCTTCGGCGCAATCGCGTCGGCCACGCTGTCACACCGGGCCGTGGTCGGTCGCTTGCTGGCAGGAATGTCTCGACCCTCGGAGCCCGTCCGGATCGCCATCGACGACGGGCACCGGATCAGCTCGCGAGCGTGCCTCGACATCCTCGCGGAGCTCATCACGAACCTGCCGACGGGGTCGCAGGTGGCTATCGCGGCACGAGCACGGATGCGCCTCCCGTTCGTCCGCTGGCGGGCCGAAGGTTCATTGGTTGAGCTAGGTCCCGATGAGCTGGCGATGGACGAGCGCGAGGCCGTGGGCCTGGGCCGCGAGCTGGGCCTGCGACTGCCGGTCGACACGACGAACGCCTTGAGGCGACAAACCGAAGGGTGGCCGGCCCTGCTGACACTGGCGGCGCTGGATGCCCGAACGTCCACGCGGGGCCCAGCGTCGATCGACGCCAGATCCGATGACGCTCATCTCCGACTACCTGCGGTCCGAGGTGCTCGAGCGCCGCTCTCAGGTCGAGATCGCCTTCCTGACCCGCACCTCGATCCTCGAGCGGCTGTCGGGGCCGCTCTGCGAGGCCGTGGTGGGTGAACGGGGGTCGCTGGAAGCCCTGCACCAGCTTGCACAGTCGACCTTGCTGGTCGACGACTACGGCGGCACATATCGCTACCACACGCTGTTGCGAGAGTTCCTCCGAGGTGAGCTCGCGATTCGCGAGCCCCATCTTGTGACCATCCTCCACCGCCGAGCGGCCGCCTGGTACCAGGCGAACAACGCCATCGAGCCCGCCGTGGATCACGCGTTCGCGGCGGGCGATCTCGAGCTCGCCGCCACGCTCGTCGGCAATGGCTTTGGCCCGTATCACTGGTCCGGCCGTCGAGCGACGATCCGGGCGTGGGCGATGCGTTTTGGCGCTGCCGCACTCGTGGAACGCCCGTGGCTCGCGGTGCTCGCGGCCTGGGAGGAGATGGCCGCGGGCGATGTCGGGGCGACGGTGCGCTATGCGGACATCGCCGAGCGTGGAACGTTCGTAGGCACGCCGCCAGACGGCACAGCCTCCTTCGAAGCCGGCCGAGCGATGCTCCGAGCGGCCATGGTCCGCCAGGGCGCCGAGGATGCGCTCGCGAATGCAGCCTGGGCAGTTGAGCTCGAGGGGGACGTCGGCTCCTGGCGGGACTTCGCGCTCTGGCAGCTGGCCATCGCGCGCCTCACGATGGGCGATCGGGATGGCGCAGACACGGCCCTCGCCGAGGCGATCGTCGCCGCCCGAACCGAAGGTCACGACGCAATCTGCTACAGCGTGCTCGGGCACCGCGCCCTCGTCGCCGCGGAACGCGGCGCCTGGGATGCCGCCACTGCCCTCGTCGCGGAGAGCGACGCGATCGCCCCTGCGCCTCGAGTCGAGGGGTACTTCTCGAGCGTCCCGTCCCGTGCCGTCCGCATCGAATTGATGATCCACCGGGGTGACATCCCGGGGGCACGTCGCGAGCTCGTTCGCGCCATGGGCCTGCGACCACTCCTATCCGCTGCGGCCCCCGGTGGGGCCGTCCAGTGCCTTATCGCGTTCGCCCGCGCCCACCTGGCGGTCGACGACCCAGTCGGTGCGCGTGCCCTCGTGTCGCAGGCACGCGACCTGGTCCGCGACCGCCCCGACCTCGGTGTCCTGCCTGCCGAGCTGGACGCGCTCCGGGCGACCCTGGCGACACGGGCGCCCAGGCACCGCGAGGGTGCCACCGGCCTGACGGTCGCCGAGCTCCGCGTCCTTGGCCTCCTGCCCTACTACCTCTCCTTCAAGGAGATCGGGCAGCGACTGGGCGTCAAGGAGACCACGATCAAGTCACAGGCGCTCGCGATCTACGGCAAGCTGGGCGCGGCGACCCGCAGCGACGCCGTCGACCTGGCTGTCGACGCCGGGCTCTTGGAGCGCTTCTGGCCGGCCGCGGCAGCCCTGCCGTCAAGGTGATCAGCTCCCGGGGACTGGCGTCAGCGGGATCGGGGGCATCCTCCGAAAAGGAGGATGTTCACGCCGTCGGGAACGGCCGAAATACAGGTACGGTCGACTCGTGGCGAGCACGGGTGCGGCCGCGGGTCGGAGTCCTCCCATCGCGGCGAGTTCCCATCCCGGGTGAGTTCCGACAAAGGACCGCGTCGATGACCGCTCATGAGTCTCCGGGTGGAGGACCGAATCCAGCGTCCGATGCCGGCGCGGCCACGCCCGGCGGTGGTCCGGCTCGGGCTCATCAACGTCGGCCATCGGCCGTCACCATCGTGGCGATCACCTACCTGATCCTCTCGGTCGCCTGGGCGGTCCTGGCGATCCAGGCGCTGATCTCCGCCCACATCCTCCTCCCGCCCGGTGGCGGCGTCGTTGACAGGGAGTCGCTGCGGAGTGGCCTCACTCTCCACGGCGTCATCGTGGCGGTCGAGCAGATGGCGGTCGGCGTCACGGCCTTCCTGGCCGGGATCGCCCTCCTCCGAATGCACCCCCGGGGCTGGCTCCTCGGCATGGTCGCTGCGGTCATCGTCCTGGCGGTCCAGCTCGTCTCCTGGTATGGCGCGACGCCCAGCTACATCCTCATGGCCCTCATGGTCGCCCTCGTGCTCCTCATGAACCAGGCCGAGGTGCGTGACGCTTTTGGCGAGGCGGCGAAGTCGTGAGCGAAATCACGATGACGCCTGATCACGCCGCGGTCTCGCCGGCTGCTTCCGGAATCGCCACGCAGCCCGCCACCGACCGGGAAGCGGATCTGGCGCTCCTGCGGCGCTACGAGCCGATCGTCCATTACACGAAAGGCGAGCTCTTCTTCCCCACCGAGGTCGACTCGTACGTCGCCCGAAGCTCGCTCTGGGCACACCGCCCGAGCACCGGCCGGAACGAGCTCCTCGTGCCTGCCGGGAAGCTGTCGGTCGACAACCTTGCCGAGCCACGTACGACCGAGTTCGGCGCGGTCGAGTTCCTCCGCCGCGTTGAGGATGTCGATCTTGCGACACAGGCTCGTGCCCTCCTCGGCGGGTCCGCGCAGGATCTGCCCGCCTCCGAGCGTTTTCACCGCGGGGCCGGCCGCCTGGCGCGGGTCGGCTACGTGTCACGTTTGATCGATGCCGTCTTCACGCTCAGCCTGCTCGTCCGCGGCCACACGCCGGGAGCCGTCGTGGCGGCCTCGGCGCGGGCGTACCGCGAGGCGCTCGCCGAGGAGGAGCGCTATGTCTACTACGGCCGGGTCGTTCGGGGCGGCGGGTGGGTCGCCCTCCAATACCGCTTCTTCTTCTACTTCAACGACTACCGTTCGACGTTCGATGGTGTCGACGATCACGAGGCCGACTGGGAGATGGCCCTCGTCTACCTGTCGACGAGTGCCGAAGGCGAGCTGGAGCCCGCGTGGGTCGCGTACGCGTGTCACGACTTCAGTGGTGACGACCTGCGACGTCGCTGGGATGACGACGAGGGGCTGATCCGGGTGGGCGACCACCCGGTGATCTTCGCCGGGGGTGGATCCCACGCCTCGTACTTCAAGCCGGGCGAGTACATCCTGCAGATCGAGCTGCCGATCACGAAGTCCCTCCGGCGGGTCGGCTCGGCCATGAGCCGCTTCTGGAGCGGGACGCTGCGCCAGGGTACGGCCGGGCGTGCGAGCCTCAGCGTGTTCACGGTGCCCTTCGTCGACTACGCCCGTGGCGACGGCCTTGCGATCGGGCCGGGCCAGGCGAAGGAATGGACGCCCGTCAACCTCGACCCGGTCCCTGAATGGGTCACGAAGTACCGGGGGCTCTGGGGCCTCTTCACGGGGGACCAGCTAGGGGGCGAGGACGCACCGGCCGGCCCGATGTATAACCGCGACGGCTCCGTGCGCCAGGCCTGGTACGACCCCTTCGGGTTTGCCGGGCTCGACAAGGTCGCCCCGCCGAGCGAGCTCCTGCCACTTCTCGAACGCCGGCGCACCGAGCTGGTCGGGGCCAACGGCGCGCTGGCGCTCGAGTCCGACACGAAGACCGAGGAGCTTCGGCTGCAGAACCAGGAGCTGGCCGCGCTCGAGGGCAACCCGTATGTCGAGCGCGAGTACGACGACGTGGCCGCCCAGGTCAAGGAACTCGTGGCAGACCTGCGGAAGCTCAACCGCGCCTATGCGGAGAACACGGCCAGCCTGGAGGCGATCGACCTCCGGATCCAACACCTTCGCGAGGGCGCGACGGATGACCCGAAGGCCCATATCCGGCACGCGAACGAACCGACGACCTCCCGGCAGGCTCGCTTCGGCCGCGCTGCCGAGGTATGGGCCGGCATCAGCATCGGCCTCGTCCTCGTTGCGCTGGTCGCGGTCGTCCTGCTCGCGCCCGCGGAGTTCCTGCCGACGGCCGCCTTCCTCATCGGCCTGACGCTCTTCATCGACGCGTTGTTCCGCGGCGTCGCCGAGCAGTTCGTGAACACGCTCGCGGTGGTCCTCGCCGTCGCCACCGCGGCGATCCTCCTCTGGACATTCTGGCAGCTGCTCCTGCTGGGGCTGCTTCTCGTGGCAGGGATCTACCTGACCTGGGAGAACCTGCGGACGGTCGGCGAATGATCGGCACGCAGCCGGAGGCTCGTCGGCCGCTCGTTCCGGCCTGGCTCCGCAACGCGGCCGCGATCGGCTGGCGCGTCCTCGTGGTGTTCGCGCTGATCGTCGTCCTCGCCGACCTCGCGGTCATCCTGGGGACCGTCGTCGCTTCGATCCTGTTCGCCGTGATCGTCGCAGTCCTGTTCGCGCCGGTCGCGACCCGGTTGCGCGATCGTGGCTGGTCCCGGACCAAGACGGCGGGCACCGTGACCCTGCTGGCGATCCTCGTGATCGGTCTGCTGGTGATCCTTCTCGCGGTCGCGGTCGTCCCGCTCGTCCCGGGGATCGTCGCAACGATCCAGTCGGGGCTGGCCCGGCTCCAGGCCGACGCCTCCTCGAGTGGCCTGGGAGCGCAGGCGGGCGACGCGCTCGGGCAGATACGGTCGAACGCAGAGACGTTGATCGCGGGCCAGGTCGCGAGCGTCGCGGCCTGGTTGGCGACCGCAGTCACCGTGACGATCCTCGGCAGCATCCTGACCTTCTTCCTCCTCCAGGACGGCGACAAGGCCTGGGTCTGGGCGTTCCAGGCAGTGGGCAACAGTCCGCGCGAGCTGATCATGTCCAACGGAGACAGGGCCCTGCGCGGAGTCGGGATCTGGCTCCGGGGAACGGCGGCGCAGGCGGCCGTCGACGCCGTGACCGACTTCGCCTTCCTGTGGTTGCTCGGCGTCCCGGGCGCCCTCGCCCTGTCGATCTTCGCCTTCTTCGCCAGCTTCATCCCATACCTGGGCGGGCTTCTGCTGATGACCGTCCTGCTCGCGGTGACCTACGCCACAGGGGGCCTGCCCGCCGCCGGCATGCTGTTCGTCGCCGTCATGGTCGTGAACGTCTTCCAGACGTACGCCCTCGGCCCGCGCGTCTACCGGGGGGCAGTCCGGATGCACCCGGCCGCGGTGCTCATCGCCCTCCCGATCGGCGCCGCCATGGCGGGGGCAGTGGGCCTGTTCCTTGCCGTCCCCGTGGTCGCCTTCGGGTTTGCCATCGCGGGGTCCCTCATCGAGGCCGTCGGCATGGACGTCACGGATACCCCCGGCGCGTCAATCTCGATCGTGCCACTGTGGCTGGACCGCCTCGCGCAGTGGAGCTGGCGTTTCCTGATCGGGATCGGGTTCCTGGCCGTGCCGGTCCTCCTCGCCGTGCAGGTCCCGATCGTCCTGATCCCGGTCACCCTCGCGATCATCCTCGGGGCGACGCTCGCGCCGATCTACCGCCTCCTTCGAGCCCGGGGCTGGAACTCGACGAGAGCGGCTGGCATGGTCACCGTGGCGTCGGTCGTGATCACCACCGTCGTTGTCTTTCTCACCCTGGTAAGCCTGGCGACCCAGATGGGGCCGATCGTCACCGCCGCGAGCGACGGAGTCAGGCAGGCGGTCACCTCGAACCCCCAGGTGCTCGCCGGGCTGCAGTCGCTCACATCGACCTCCACCGGCGTCCTCCTGCAGGCTGCCCAGGCGGTGCTTGCCGGATCCGTCGGGCTGGTGGTCGTCAGCGTCCTCGGCGTCCTGCTGACCTTCTACTTCATGCGCGACGGGTCCAGGTTCTGGTCGTTCGCGACCTCCCGGCTCGCCGAGTGGCGCCGCGCCGAGGTCGACGCGGCGGGAGGTCGGGCGGTCGGAGTCCTGGGCGGCTACATGATCGGCACCGGAGCGATCTCACTCTTCGGTGCCGCCACTCAGCTCGTGATCATGGTGCTGCTCGGGATCCCCCTCGCGCTGCCCCTCGCGGTGCTGTCGTTCTTCGGCGGGTTCATCCCGTACATCGGCAGCTTCCTGACCACCGGCTTGGCGTTCCTCGTGACCCTCGCCCTGGGGACTCCCCAGGACGCGGCGATCATGGGCGTCTACACCATCGTCTTCAACGTCGTCCAGGGGAACTTCGTTGCGCCCATCGTGTATGGCCGAGCGGTCAACATCCACCCGGCCATCGTCCTGCTCGCCATCCCGGCCGGCGCGGCACTGGCGGGGATTGCCGGGATGTTCCTCGTCGTGCCGTTCATCGGAGTGATCGCGACGACGTGGCGGACAGGACTCCTGGTCTTTGGTGACGGCCCCGTGCCGGGGGAGGTCGACCACGGTGCCGATGGTCTGGCCGAGGGAGGGACCGCAGGCGCCGCTGCAGTCTCCTAGCATCCGCAGTCGCGCACCCGGGCGGTGCGTATCCCGGCCCGCTCGCGGCTCCCGCACAGCCGGTGCGCGTCCCATCCTCCTGGAGAGCAATGCGTCCGGTGCGGAGCCGGCGTCAGCCCCGGCCGCGGCGGCGACCGCGGATGGCGCCAAGGATCTCCCGGAAGGGGATGACGAGGAAGGCCGAGACGGCGAGGAAGCACAGGGCCCCGAGGCTCGGGAGGACGAAGCCCACGGCGGTCGCGAGAACGAGCAGGACCAGACCGGGCGTGGACTTCGCGGCCAGGGCCGCGAGCTCGTCGTCGGTCACGTCAGCCCGGAGCAGCTCGTGGCTTCCCTTCGCGTAGCGCCACAGGGCGCTGATCAGGGCGGCGATGGCGAGCAGGACGAACCCGTAGAAGACGACCGCGACCCGCTCGGGTTCGCTGTTGCCGAAGTAGTCGGCCATCAGCCGGGTCGGGAAGGGCAGGAAGGCAACGAACAGCAGGAGCAGCAGGTTCAGCCGCAGGAACAGCCCGTCGGCCCGCTGCATGTGGCTCGTGATCGCGGCGTGCCCGATCCACACCCAGCCGATGGTGAGGAAGCTGATGACGTAGGCGAGGTACGAGGGCCACTCGTCCGCCAGCGCGCGGAGCAGGTCCTTCTCGGCGGCGAGCGGGATCACGATCTCGAGGACCAGGAGCGTGATGGCAATCGAGAAGACGCCGTCGCTGAACGCCTCGAGGCGGCTCAGCGGCAGGCCTCGTCGATGTGCCCCCGGCTCATCGGGGTTGGTGCCTGACATCGGCGCGGCCGGAGCGTTGGACGGTGGCATCAGACGGCCGGCGCCGCGTCATCCACGCCGAAGGCGACCTTGACGCCGGTGGAGTTCAGGCACAGCAGGGTGATCACAGGCAGGTCCCAACGTGAACGTAGGCCGGGAGTTCGCCGAGAGCACCATACCAGTCGAAGCCGAGGACCTGACGCCGAAGAAGCTGTAACCGAAACCGGCCAATGAGACGAGGAAGCCGATGACCGCGAGGAGGATGGGCGGGCTCCTCAGGTCGCATCGACGCATGGGCTCGACGGGCGGGAGGAGCGTGTTTCCTCCGATGAGGAGGATGCCACGGCCGTCGGGAGGAGCCGAAATAGGGTCGCCCACGGGGAGGACGTGCGTTGGCGACCGAAGCGAGTCCGACCGGCGCCCGGACCTTAAGCTGTGAACGCCGACTTCGAGGTCCTCTGGGACTCGTGGGGTGAGCCAAAGTCGCGTTCGGCCGCAATTCGAAAGGACGTCCTCGATGGCTGACCTGAGACCCAAGCGGATCGCAGAGTTCATCGAGCCGTTCCGGGTCGAGCCCGGGCGGCGCGTCCGGCTGCCGAAGGACTTCGATACGGCCGGCCACCGCAAGCAGTCCAATGCCGAGGCGAAGGCGATCCTCGCCGAGGTCACCGAGCTGCTCGCCGAGTACCAGATGCGCCTTGCGGCAGAGGACACGTACGGCGTCGTCATGGTCCTGCAGGCGATGGACGCCGCCGGCAAGGACGGCACGATCCGCCACGTCATGAGCGGCGTCAACCCCCAGGGCGTCCAGGTCAACAGCTTCAAGATCCCGTCAAGCACCGACCTCGATCACGACTACCTGTGGCGCTACCAGCAGAAGCTGCCCGAGCGCGGCAACATCGGCATCTTCAACCGCTCCCACTACGAGGAGGTCCTCGTCGTCCGGGTCCATCCCCAGATCCTGGCCGGCCAGAAGATCCCGCCCAAGCTCAAGAACCGCGGCATCTGGAACCGTCGCTTCCGCGAGATCAACGACTGGGAGCACTATTTGAGCGACCAGGGCTTCCGCTTCGTCAAGCTCTTCCTGAACCTCAGCAACGAGGAGCAGCGCAGCCGGTTCCTGTCGCGGATCGACGAGCCGGACAAGAACTGGAAGTTCAGCGCCAACGACGTCAAGGAGCGCGCCTACTGGGACGCCTACCAGAAGGCGTTCAGCGAAGTCCTCTCCAACACGAGCACCCCGTGGGCGCCGTGGTACGTGATCCCGGCCGACGACAAGCCGTTCGCCCGGGTTGCCGCCGCCGGTGTCCTGGCCCACACCCTGATCGAGATCGACCCGAAGTACCCCGGTCGTATCCAAGGAAGCCCGCGACGCCCTCCAGGCCACCAAGGTCGAGCTCGAGGCGCAGGCACCCGCCGGCGCCGCGCCGGATCCGTACGCGGTCGAGGTCGCCGCGAAGGCAGCCAAGAAGGCAGGCGAGAAGAAGACCGGCAGGAAGGGGAAGAAGGCATGACTGCGGCTTCGTCCACGGCGGCGAGCCCCGCTGCGGGAGCGAGCGACACCGCCTGGTATGCCCTCAGCCCGGACGACGCCCTGCGCCAGCAGGGCGTCGAGGTCGCCACGGGCCTGACCTCGGTCGAGGCCGACGCCCGACGGGCCAAGGTCGGCCCGAACAAGTTCACCTCGGCCAAGAAGGCCTCGCGCGCGCAGCAGTTCCTTGCCCAGTACGCCGACCCGATGCAGATCGTGCTCCTCGTGGCGGGCATCATCTGCCTCTTCCTGCCCGGCCAGTTCTTCACCGGCGTCATGCTCATCCTGCTCACCCTGGGCAACGCGACGATGGGCCTGAACCAGGAGAGCAAGGCGTCATCGGCGGCTGATGCCCTCAGCCAGTCACTGGTCGTCACGGCGAAGACCCGCCGGGACGGCAACCTCGTCGATCTCCCCATGGACCAGCTGGTCCCGGGCGACGTCGTCAACCTCCAGGCGGGCGACCTCGTCCCCGCCGACGCCCGCATCCTCACCGCGGCGACGCTCGAGATCGACGAGTCCGCGCTCACCGGCGAGAGCGTGCCCACCCCCAAGCAGGTGGACGCGGTCGCTGCCGACGCCGCCCTCGGCGACCGCTCGGACATGGCGTTCATGAACACCCAGGTCACCCGGGGCTCGGGCGTCATCCTCGTCGTCACGACCGGCATGGACACCCAGGTGGGCCACATCAGCGGGATGCTCCAGGCGACCGCGGCCGAGGAGACGCCGTTGACGAAGCAGATCAACGGGCTGACGCGCCAGATCCTGATCCTCGCCGCGTTCGCGCTCACGGCGTCGCTCGTCCTGGGCATCTGGCGGGGCGTGGCGCTCCAGGAGCTGTTCCTCACCGCGGTCGCGTTCATGATCGCCGCCATCCCGACGGCGCTCCCGGCGATCGACACGGCCATCCTGTCGAAGGGCTCCCAGATGCTCGCGGCAGCGGGAGCCATCGTGAAGCAGCTCCGCTCGGTCGAGACCCTCGGATCGACCTCGGCGCTCAACTCCGACAAGACCGGCACCCTCACGATGAACCAGATGACCGCCGTCCAGCTGGCCATCGTCGGGCGGCGCTACTCGATCTCCGGCAGCGGCTACTCCACCGAGGGCAAGATCACCCAGGCCGCCGGACAGCCCGAGCTCAAGCTCGAGCCCTACCTGCTGCCGATGGCCCTCTGCTCGGATGCCGAGATCAAGGACGGCGACCTCATCGGCGACCCGAACGAGGGCTCGCTCGTCGTCCTCGCGGCCAAGGGCGGTGTCGATGCAGACCTGACCCGCGCCCAGTACCCGCGCCTGGCGACCCTGCCGTTCGACGCGGCGTACAAGCTCATGGCCACCTTCCACGACTGGACGGACGAGAGCGGCCGCAAGGTCGTCCGGGCCTACATCAAGGGCGCCCAGGACCAGCTCCTCAAGCGCGCCGCGGCCGCCCATGGCCCCGACGGGACCGAGGTCCCGATCGCGCAGCTGCGCGATGCCTACCTCGCCGAGAGCGAGCGGATGGGCACGGAGGGGCTGCGACTCATGGCCACGGGTCGGAAGGACTTCGACCCGGCCACGTTCGACCCGGCCGGCGACCTCCTGAAGGCGATCGAGGGCCTCACGCTCCTCGCGCTCGTCGGCATCACCGATCCGCCGCGGCCGGCCGCCAAGGCCGCCATCGCGAAGGCCCATGGCGCCGGCGTCCACGTCCGCATGATCACGGGTGACGCGGCTGTCACGGGCGCCGTGGTCGCCAAGCAGCTGGGGATCCCCGGCAAGGCGATCACCGGCGCCGAGTTCGAGGCGATGGACCACGACACCGTGCTCAAGGAGGTCGACGACATCGGGGTCATCGGCCGGGTCTCGCCCCAGGACAAGGTCCACCTCGTGGACGTCCTGCGGGAGCAGGGCCACATCGTGGCGATGACCGGCGACGGCGTGAACGACGCGCCGGCCATCAAGAAGGCCGACATCGGCATCGCGATGGGCATCACCGGCACGGCGGTCACCAAGGCCGCCGCGGACATGATCCTCGCCGACGACAACTACGCCACGATCATCAAGGCCATCAGCATCGGCCGCAACGTCTACGACAACCTGATGCGCTTCATCCGCTTCCAGATGGCGGCCTGCTACGGATACATCACGGTGTTCCTGGGCTCGTCGCTCCTCAACATCCTGGGCGGCGTGCCGTTCCTGCCGCTCCAGACCATGTGGCTCAACTTCACGGTCAACGTCTTCCAGGCAATGGGCCTCGGGTTCGGGAAGCCGAGAGACGGTCTCATGGAGGAGAAGCCGCGGCCGAAGGACCAGAAGCTCCTGCCGCGTCCGCTCACCATCTGGCTCGTGGTCATCGGGCTCGTCATGGGCGGCGGCACCCTGGCCGTCATCGCGTGGGCGAGCGGCCACTACGGGAGCGATCTGATCGCGCGGACGATGGGCGTGACCACGTTCTCGCTGTTCCGGATCGCCTCGTCCCTGGAGACGGCCGACGAGAAGCAGTCGATCTTCAGCGGCTACATCCTCGGCAACCCGGCGCTGCTCAAGGCGACCGGGCTCTCCATCGTCACGATCGTGCTCGCGACCGAGCTCGGCATCCTCAAGAACGTGCTCGGCACGACCAGCCTCACCGGCGAGCAGTGGCTCGTGTGCATCGGCGTGGCCCTGTCGCTGATCGTGGTGGAGGAAGTGAAGAAGATGCTCGACGTCCGGACGGAGGAGCAGCCGGCGCTTGTCACCGCCGTGCCCGCCACCGCGTAGGGCAGGGAGGTGGCCGACGAGTCCCTCGCCCCATTTCCCGCCGCCAAGGAAGTGGCGCCCGTCGCGGAGCCGACTGCCCGCCTTCATCACTGAGCTCGTCGTCGATCCTGTCGCACGAGGCGCGTTGCTGGCGGGTTCGGTCGCCCTGGTCGCCGCGGCGATGGATCCACAGATCTGGACTCCCACCCTGCCGTCCATCCAGGAGGCCATTCGAGAGAACCCGCAATTCGAAGTCCTCGTCCTTCTGGCCTCGATCGGCGCGTCGGGGCTGATCCTCGTCGGCGGTGCCGTCGGAGACTTGAGCCGAGCCCGTCAGGTCATCCTCGGCGGTCTCGTCGTCGAGCTGCTCGCGAGCGGCGTGACCTTGCTCGTGCCCGCCGGGCCGATCTTTCTCGCGTCGCGACTCGTCGGGCACGCCGGTGCTGCCTTCGTCATCCCGGTGTCGATCGCCCTCGTCGCTACGAGCTATCGCGGTCCGGTCCGGGCGACTGCGATCGGGGTCGCCTACGGCGCCTACGGTGCGGGCGGCGCCGCCGCGTCGATCGCGCTTCGGGTGGTACCGGGAGAGCAGTGGCCCGCGATGGTGGCGGCGATCGCTGCGTGCGCCATCGCGATCGGGCTTGCCTGGTCCCGCACCCTGGAGTTGCATCGGCCGTCGCAGGCGGAGCGCCCGCTCGTCGTCGGGGTCGCCGTGTGGGCGTTCGGGATCATCACCTTCACGGTCGGGGTGACCTGGATCGGCGGCGGTCTCGATAACCCGCTCCGCTGGGCCATGATCATCGGCGGTCCGGTAATCGTGATCGGCTACCAGGGTCTCAGCCGAACGGCAAGTCCGGCCCTGTTCATCCGGCGCCGGGTTGCGGTCGCGCTCTTCGTCGGTGTCACGATCGCGATCTCCGAGACGGCGGCGGTGCTCAACCTGCCGCTGTACTTCCATCTCGTGCTGCGCTATGAGCCGTTGCTGGCGGCGGCCGCCGTCATCCCGCTCACGGGCGCGCTGCTCCTCGCCGGACCGGTGGCCGGGGTCCTGCTCGAGCGGGTCGCGCCGCGCTGGCTCGTGGGCGGCGGCGTCATCTTCGTCGGGATCGGGAACCTGGTGCTCGCGGCCGTCGCGACCGAGTCCGCGTCGTACGTCGCCCTCGTGCTCCCGTGCCTGCTCATCGGTGCTGGGTTCGTCGTCGCGACGACCGTACGAACGGCCATCATCTTCGCCAGCCTTCCGGATGGGCTGCCGGCGTCGGCGGCAGCATTGAACGAGTCGTCGATCTCGCTTGGACGGCGGATCGGGATCGTGCTCGTCAGCGCGATCGTCGCGCAGGTGGCCATAGCCACCTACTCGGCCTCGGTTGCGGGGTTGCCGCCCACCGATGCCGCGGCGTCGATCGCTGCCTTCCGCAGCGTCCTCGTGGCCGTCGGCACTCCGTCGTTCGCGCAGGTGGCGACGACCGTCACGTCTTCCGACATCCGGCCGTATCTCGACGCCTATGCGGCCGGCCTGAACGCCGCCTTCCTCCTGTGCGGACTCGTCGGCGTGGTCGGCGGGGCCATCGCTCTCCTTGCGTTCGGTCGCGCGGATCCGCTCAGGACCCGGTGGGAATTTCAGGGCGAGCGAGGGTCGGCCGGGGCCGTGTGATTCTTGTGCGGTTCGCGCGCACGGATCTGCCGCAGGCACGAGGTGCCTCGGAGCCCAGGTTCAGCTGAGCGCCGCGCAGACGTCGATCCGCCGCCCCGTGAAGGTGCCGTTCAGGAAGTCCTGCTTGCCGATGTACTCGTAGATGCCAGCGCTCTGAAGCGGCTCCAACGGGCCATAGACCAGGGCATGGCCGCGGCCCTACCCGCGGGAACTCGCATCAGAGCGGAACGCGTCCGACTGGGTCACCTGCCGAGCAGTTGCTGGTACAGGTTGATCGCCCAGCCGGGAAGCGCGGGGCTGTCGCCACTGACCAACCCGGGCACGGGCGCCAGGACAGCCACGGCCGTCCTCGTGCTCGGCCAGACCAGGAGGACGGACGAGTACTGGATGTAGTCGCCCAGGTGCCCGACGAGGGTCTGGCCATCGACGTCGGCGACCATGGTCCCGAAGCCGTAGCCGCCCTGATCGGTATCGGTGACCTTGGTGGTCATCGTCGTGACCAGGGTGCCGTCGATGATGCGGCCGCCGTACAGCAGGTAGCCCCAGCGTGCCAGGCTCGGCGCATCGGCGGCCATGCCGGCCCCGCCCTGGCCGGTGGAGGCCGAGGCAAGCGACGGCAGGTAGCCGCTGGCCGGGTCGACGACCTTGGCGTCGGTGCGGTCCACGGCCACGGTCAGCGGCGGCTGCGGTTTCTCGGCGGGCTGCATCCAGATCCGGTCCAGCTCGGCGGGTGCGAGGAGGTCGCCGCGCAGCATGGTGGCCAGTGGCTCGCCGGTCACCTTCTCGATGACCATCCCCAGCACGTAGTAGTTGAGCCCGTTATACGCGCCCGGACCACCGAGGGTCCCCAGCCGCGGCCCCTCCTTGGCGAGGGCGACGAGCTCCTGGGCGGTCCACGCATGGGCCAGGTTCTGGGGGACCAGCTTGTTCAGGGCGTCGTCGGGCACAGCCGGGAATCCGCTCATCATCGTGGCGAGCTGGCGGATCGTGGCGCCGCTCGTCTCGAACGGCAGGGTCACATACCTGGTCACCGGCGCATCGAGGTCGATCTTCCCCTGCGAGGCCAGGAGCAGGATTTCGGCCGCGACGAACGTCTTGGTCGTGCTCGCGATCGCGAATGCCGACGTGGGTTGGATGGCCGTGCCCGCGGCATCGACGCCGGCGGCGCCGGCCCACGACCCCGTCGGGGAGACCACGGCCGCGGACAGCCCGATCACCTCGTGGCCGGACACCCACCCGTCCAGCAGCCCCTGCAGCTTCGAGACCGTCGCGGCGGGCAGGGCTTCGTCGTTCGGCTCCTCCCACACGGACGGGGACGATGGCGACGCGGCGGGCATGGCGGCGGGGGTTGCCGTCGCCGCGGGCGGAGGGGGACTGCTCGGGGATGCCGCAGGGCTTGCGGTTCCCGCAGATGTCCCGCCCGAACAGCCGCCGAGCGCCGTGCTTGCCGCCAGCAGCAGAGCCGGGAAGATGCCGGCGCGATGCGACTGGCACCTCATGGTCCTCACCCCGCTTCGCTGACGTGATCTTCGAGCACCGCACAGCCCGCGGTGCCTTGTGACAAGCCGCCCAGATGAGCCTGTAGGCGTTCTCAGTGGCCAGGCTCGAAGAAGTACGAGGTGAAGTCCGTGACCGGGCTGCCCCAGATCAGGTGCATGTCGGCCCGCCACTGCCAGGTGTGCAACGTCCCGGTGCCCTGGCACACGCCCTTCCCCGTGGCCACGAAGTCCACGATCGTCGCGTGGAACGTGCAGTCCCAGCCCCCTCCGGGGACCGCCGTCACGTCGTGGTGATCGCTGCCCCACATCTCGCCTCGGCCCGTGGCGTGGTCGAGGTCGAAGTTGACGGTGTCGACCTGGGGGCCCGTGAGGTACGAGTTGCTCCAGACGCCGTCCTGCAGCAGGACCATGCCGCGCATGGACTCCACGCTGCCGACCCAGGTGTCCGTGCCGGGGATCATGCCGGTGATGGTCGCGGTGCCCGTGGCCTCGATCTTCGTGGTCTTGGCGACCGCCCCGGTCGCCGTTGTCGCGACGAGGAGGCCCGCGACGACCAGAGCGATAACGAGCCGTTTCATGTCCTGTTCCCTCCCGTTCTCTCGCACGACAAGGCTGATGGCGCGATCCGTCTTGCTCGTCCTCGAGCCTCCTACGGGACGCTTCCGTACCGACCAGCCCAACCGGGGCCCTAGAACGCCGATAATCGGACGATGACGGGTGATTAGCCCCCTGCGAACGGTGTCACCGGGAACCCGGGCGGCGGGTCGCCGGGCTGGATCACGCCGACGGTGGTTGCCGTATAGGTGTTCGCCGGGACGGTCCCGTAGCAGATGTAGATCAAGCCCTTATAGGCGCCGCTGCCGACGAACACGCCGTAGTTGTGCAGGATCCCGTCCTTGTCGTACAGGCCGTAGTTGCGGCCCGTCCAGGTGCCGTCGGGTCCCTTGATCTCCTGATACGACCACGTGACCCCGTTGGTACCCGCGGTGAAGAGTGTGGGGTCCCAGCCCGCGACGTTGAGCACGAGGCTGCCCGGGCCACTGACACGCGGGTCGCTCGCCAGGACGGTGCACGCGAGGATCCGGCCGGTCAGGGTGTAGGGCGCCGTGTCCGTCTGCTCGACGCCGTCCTTGGTCACGGTGCCGCAGTCGGTGATCCCGGTCACGGCGGCCGCCTTGCCCGACGACCACGGCGTCGACGTCGGGGTCGGCGCAGGTGTCGCGGTTGGCATGGCGGTCGACGTCGGCGAGGGCGCGATCACGACCCCGAGGTCCGGTCGCCGGGCCCCCGCCACCAGACCCCCGACGACGAGCGCCAGGAGCAGGCCGGCGAGCAGCAGGACCCAGGCCAACGCCGGCGTCATCGCGAAGCCCCACCGGCCGAACCCGGATCGGCGGTGAGGGTAGTCAGTGGCGAACTGGCGGGCGAGCTCGGCAGGCCGGACCTGCGTCGGCGCATCCTCGGCGTAGGCGCGGAGGAAGGCGGCGAGGTCAAGCTCGAAGAGATCGCGCTCAGCCATCGCGGAGCTCCTTCCTGAGGCGGTCAACCACCCTGGAGAGGCGGGTGCGGGCGGTGGACGGCGAGGTGCCGAGGGCGGTCCCGAGCTCGTCCGATCCGAGGTCGACGACGTAGCGCATGGCGAGGAGGGCTCGATCGTCGGGCGAGAGGTGCGCCAGCGCCCGGCGGAGGTCGAGGCGCTCGATCCCGGTGGACGGGTCGCCGCGGGCATCACCGGGAAAGGTGACGTCGATCTCGACGATCGGTCCGTGACGGCGACGAAGGAGCTGGCGGGCCTCGTTCGCGGTCACCGCGAGCAGCCAGGGACGCACGCGCTCGGGATCGCGCAGGGAGTGAAGCTTCTTCCAGGCGACGAGCCAGGCGGACTGGACGGCGTCCGCCGCCAGCTCGCGGTCGCCGCAGGCCACGAACGCGACGCGGGCCATGTCGGCGTGGTAGGTCGCGACCAGCTCGGCGAAGGCCGCCTCGTCGCCCGCCCCCGCGAGGGCGACCGTGGAGGCGACTGTCGGACTGCCCATCGCCTGGCCGTTCATGCCCTATAGATGCATCCGGAGGCGGATCTGCTACAGGGTGTCGCCGAGAATGCGCAACGGTGCGCCGGGTCCGCCAAGGGACTGTTGGGGTCCGGCCGTTGTCTGGACCCCCGCGTGAGGCTTCCGCCGACCCGTCACAGTAGGTGGCAGTCGGGCACTTGACGAGAGGCGATCGGCCCTCGTAACCACAGGCTTGCTTGCCGGGGGCGCTCCCACCGGGCACGGCATCCCGCGTTCGGGTTCTGACCGCGCCAGTGCGGTGCGCTTCGAGCGCTGTAGGCTAGTCTTCAGGGCGTCGCTCGCGAAGACCATGCGGTTCGCGAGCACGAATCCGTCGGGGTGTAGCGCAGTGGTAGCGCACGTGCTTTGGGAGCACGAGGTCGTGGGTTCGAATCCCACCACCCCGACCACCTTCGCCTCCGGCCGTCATCGCAGCGTCCCACACCTGATCGGAGGTACTCGATGACCAGGTTCGTCGTCGATGCCAGCGCGGTCCTCCACCTGGCGAGCGCGGGTGTCGAGGTCCCACGGCCGCACGAGCTCCTGGCTCCGACGCTCCTTCGTTCCCAAACGCTGTCGGCCCTTCACGAGGCCGTCAAGCGGGGCGAGATCCCGGCCGACGTCGCGCGCGAGCGCCTGGCCCGCATCGGGCGGATGCCGATCAGGCTCCTCGGCGACGCCGTGCTCCGGCGTCGGGCGTGGGATCTGGCGGACCAGCTGGGATGGGCCCCGACCTACGACGCGGAGTACCTCGCGCTCACGCAGCTGCAGGCAGACGCGTTCATCACCCTGGACGCAGACCTGGCGCGGAAGGTCCAAGGGATCGTGGCGACCGCGTCGATTGACGCTCTGCTCTAGGAACTAGGTCCGATCGTCGACCTGTGCAGCGCATGTCATACGAGTCCCGACGCGGCCAAGGCGGAGGGAAGTTGTTCGCGGTCGGCTGCGGTGCGCCCGCGCGATCCGGCTCCGGGCCGTAACCCGTAAGCCCGGGCTGCTCAGCCGCGTTGGCTACCCGTCGCCGAGTGCTTGTGCCAGCGGCCAGACCAGCTCCGTCTGCCACTCGGCCTCGTCGACCCCGCTGCCCGGGCCGACGACGTATGCCTCCCACGGGTCGTCACCAGGGACGCGGCCAGCCTCGACGATCCCTCGTCGCAGGACTGCCCATGCCGCCTCGATGCCGTCGAACGAGCCCCGGAACGTCGCCACCGCCACCGGCCCGGAGGGCAGCACCGCCGGACCGACCACGCCGGCCGCGTGGAACGCCCGGGCGACCGGGAACCCGGCGGCGATCTCCAGCCCGTCGGCGCCGAGCGAGAAGTAACGCGCGAACGGGGGTCCGACGGGCGCGATCCCCGCGTCGCGGAGGGCCCCGGCGACCATCCCGAGGGCGTCGGCCATGAACTCGGGGACGTCCTCAGCCGCCACGACCGATCGGATGGCGGCCACGTGGGCCTCCGCGAGCTCGGTGAAGGTGATGTCGAGCGCGGCGGGCTGGTTGGCCACGGGCATCCTCCGGCGGGTCTGTCCGGGGCAGCCTGACACGACGCAAGCGGTGCCACCGGGCGGATGGGCGCCCCGCGCGCCCCACCGAGCCTTCAGGGCCCTGTACCGACCCCCGTCGCGGCCCCGCGCCGAACCGCGCCGAAGCTCGAGGCCGTACGATCCCGCCAGGAGGACTCCGATGCCCGGTCGCCCGCTCAAGGTCGGTGTGCAGCTCCCCGAGATCGAGTGGGAGGCGCGCTGGCCCGACCTCCGCGCCCTTGCGCTGCGCGCCGAGGAGCTCGGCTTCGACTCCGCCTGGTACGGCGACCACCTGCTCTACCGGCCAGCCGGCGACGACCGCGCCCGCGGCCCGTGGGAGGCGTGGACGACCCTTGCCGGGCTGGCGGCGGCCACCTCGCGGATCACGCTCGGCCCGCTCGTCGCGGCAACGGCCTTCCACGCCCCGGCGATGCTGGCGAAGATGGCCGCCACCGTGGACGAGATCAGCGGGGGGCGGCTGGTCCTGGGCCTGGGTGCCGGCTGGAACCAGGTCGAGTTCGCCGGCTTCGGATTTCCGTTCGACCGCCGGATCAGCCGCTTCGCGGAGGCGTTCACGATCATCCGGACGCTCCTGCGCGACGGCGCGATCGACTTCGCCGGCGAGTTCTTCACGCTCCGTGACTGCGAGCTCGCGCCCCGGCCGCGGCCGGGGGGACCGCCGCTGATGATCGGCTCCACCGGTCCGCGGATGCTGGAGATCGCGGCGCCCCACGTCGACGCCTGGAACGCCTGGTTCAACGCCTTCGACAACCGGCCCGCGGGGATCGCGCCGCTCCGGGAGCAGGTGGACGCCGCGGCACGGGCCGCGGGACGGGATCCCGCCGCGATCGAGCGGACGGTGGCCGTCCAGGTGCGGCTGCCCGGCGGCAGCGGACGCCGCGAGGGCACCGGCGTCCGCTCCACGATCCCTCCCGTGGAGGGGACATCGGCGGAGATCGCCGCGACCCTCCGCGCCTTCGCCGCCGAGGGGATCGCCCACGTCCAGCTCGTGGTCGATCCGATCACGCCAGCCTCGCTGGATGCGCTGGCGCCGGTCCTCGAGGATCTCGACCGGGGGTAGCGGGCAGCCGGGCGCCCAATCCTCATCGGGGCGCGCCGTTCCGGTTGCGCCGCCACCCCCGGCGGGGCGGCGCGGACGCTGCCCGACCGCGTCGCGGCGCTGCACCTGGCGGGCCGTCCGAACCGACGGAGACTCAACCGCGTATGAGCTGACGAGGGCCGCTGGCCCGCCATGCGCGCCGCGAGTTGACCGACCCGCGCGGCGATGCCTAGAGTGGCGTGGGTCATGCGGGTGGGGCCGGCCCGGGAACGTCTCGCCAGGTGGGCGAGGCGTGGATTGAGAGGAGCTCCGATGCGCGCACCCGTCGGCCATCGCTTCTTCCGGCTGTTGGCGGCCATGGGGCTAGCGGCAGCCCTCCTCCTGCCCTCGCTGGCGCTGCCCGCCCGGGCGGCAGCTCCGCTGGTCCTGCGCGTCGGTACGACCCAGGACCTCGACACGATCAACCCGTACCAGACCCTTCTCGTCACGGGTTACGAGGCTTTCCAGCTGACGTACAACCTGCTCGTGGACTTCGGGCCAAACCTCGAGCCCGTACCCGGGTTCGCCGACAAGTGGGAGCGTGCCGCCGACGGCAAGTCGTGGACCTTCCACATCCGCAGCGGCATGAAGTGGTCCGACGGGACCCCGGCGACCGCCCAGGACGCCTGCTTCTCGTGGGGCCTCGGCGTTGCCGCCATCGCGGCCGGCGCGAACATCGGCGCCGGCTACCTGGATCCGAGCCTCAAGGACGCCGGCGTCACCAAGGTCACCTGCCCGGACGACCAGACGATGGTCGCCACCACGTCCGACGCCTCGGACCGCATCCTGCAGGTCTACCTGCCGATCATCCCCAAGCACATCTGGGGGAAGTACGACTACAAGACGATCGGTGACGCCAAGTTCACCGCGCCGCTGGTCGGGAACCGGCCCGTACACGCTCGCCGAGTGGAAGACCAGCCAGTTCGCACGCTTCGTGCGCAACGCCAGCTACTGGGGCACCCAGGGGGCGGCCGACCAGGTCGTGCTCCAGTTCTTCAAGAGCGGCCGACACGATGGTCCAGGCCCTCAAGGCAGGTGAGATCGACTACGCGCGCGACACCACCCCCGATCAGCTCAAGGCGCTCGAAGGCACCGCGAACATCAAGACGGTCGTGGGCGCATCCAACGGCTGGAGCCAGCTCGCGTTCAACGAATACGGCGCGACGAAGGGCCAGACGCTCAGCAAGGGCGTCGGGCCCTCCACGCAGGCCCTGTGGGACCCGGCATTCCGCGACGCCCTGGGCTACGCGGTCGACAAGAAGCCACCCTGATCCAGAAGGTGCTCGGCGGCTACGGCGATCTCGGCACGACGATCGTGCCGCCCGTCCTCGGGCAGTGGCACGTCGACCCGACCACTCCTCGGACCTTCAACATCGACCTCGCCAAGCAGAAGCTCGACGCAGCGGGCTACGTCCTCAACGCCTCGGGCCAGCGCCTCGACAAGCAGGGCAAGCCGATCAGCCTCCGGCTCGACTACCCGAACACGAAGGCCACTTACGCAAACTCCGCCCAGTTCGTGAAGGACTGGTACGCCCAGCTCGGCATCAAGGTCACCGCGACCGCGTACGACTCCTCGACCCTGGGCAACATCGTCCTTCCGCCGGAGGCCGGCAAGGACTACAAGGCCAACTACGACATCGAGCTCTGGGGCTGGTGCGGGAACCCGGACCCGAACGCGCTCCTCCAGATCTTCCGGTGCGACGCGATCGGCTCGTCGTCGGACAGCCAGTACTGCAATCCCGGCGTACGACAAGCTGTACGACGCAGCAGACGAGCGCCCAGTCGGCGGCCGACCGCAAGACGATCCTGGCCCAGATGCAGAACATGATCTACGACCAGGCCGTCTACGACATCCTCTACTACGACTCGAACCTGGCGGCCTATCGCACCGACAAGTTCGCCGGATGGCAGAACCAGCCGCTGCGAACGGGACACCGCTCTTCTCGTACGGCACGCTCCAGTACACGTACCTGACACGGCCGCCGCAGCCGCCACGCCAACCCCGGCCGCTTCCACCGCCTCGCCAGCCCCTGGTGCCTCGGGTGCGCCGGCCGCCTCGGCCGCGCCAACGCCGGCGCCGGGTGGCACCGGCGGGACGAGCGACTCCACCGGCTTGTACATAGCGGTGCTTGCGGCCGTCATCGTCGTGGCGGGTGTCGTCCTGGCCGTGATCTTCCGTCGCCGGCGGGCTGCCGGAGGTGGTGAGGAAGAGTAGCGAGGCTCACGGGCTCGCTGATCTCGAGCGGGCACGCAGCGCGGGGCCGCCTGGCGGCCCCGCGCATGCTGCCCGAGGGTGCCATGTGAACGCCCGCTACCTGGCTCGGCAGTCGGCCCAGGCGATCTTCACGATCGTCATGATCGTGGTGCTCAACTTCCTGCTGTTCCGGATGATGCCCGGATCCCCGGACCGGGTGAACCCGCGCAATCCGAACGTCACCATCGAGCAGCGCCAGGCGCTCGCCGCGCGCTGGGGCCTCGACAAGCCCCTCTTCCCCGACCAGCTCGTCGCCTTCGTCGGCTCCACGCTCCGGGGCGACCTCGGCTACTCGATAAAGTTCCAGGGCGAGACGGTCGTCGACGTCATCGGCGGTCGCTTCTGGCCGACGATCCTCCTCATCGGCCTGGCCGAGCTCATCGCGATCGTCATCGGCCTCGGCCTCGGCGCCTACACGGGCTGGAAACGCGGCGGCGCGGCCGACCGGGTCGGCAACGGGCTGAGCCTGATCCTGTACTCGATGCCGTACTTCGTCATCGGCATGCCGCTGATCATCATCTTCGCGGCCGGGCTCGGCTGGTTCCCGACCTCCGGGATGCTCACCGCCGGGCGCGACCTACGACACGCCCGCTCGACGTTCCTCGAGCGATCTCGTCTCCCACCTCGTCCTGCCGCTGGCCTGCATCAGCCTCGGCCTGATCGGCGGCTACTCCATCCTCATGCGCTCGTCGGTGACCGAGACGCGGGCCGAGGACTACATCGCCACGGCCCGGGCGAAGGGCCTGACGGACGGCAAGATCCTCCGCTCCCACGCGATGCCGAATGCGCTCCTCCCGGCGGTGACCCTGATCGCCATCAACCTGGGCTACGTCGTCGGCGGCGCCATCACGGCGGAGATCGTCTTCAACTGGCCCGGCCTCGGGACGCTCACCGTGGATGCCCTCGACAGCCGCGACTACCCGGTCCTGCAGGGGATCTTCCTGCTGCTCGGCGTCTCGGTCGTCCTGGCCAACTTCGGGGCCGACATCGTCTACGGCTACCTCGACCCGCGGGTGCGTCGGTGACCGCCGGCGCGTCGACGCCAGCCGCGGTGCGGATGACGCGCCGGCAGCTGCGCATCCGCAATGCCCGCCAGTTCGCGCGGCGCTTCGCCGGCCGCAAGGACGGTGTCGTCGGGGCGATCATCCTCCTCTTCTTCGCCCTTCTCGCCATCGCCCCGGCCTTCTTCGTCGGTCCGCTCGACACGGTCATCACCGCGTCCGGGCCGCCCCTCTCGCCGCCATCGCCGGGCTACCCCCTGGGGACCGACGAGCTGGGTCGATCCATGCTCAACCTGACCGTCCATGGCGCCCGCATCTCGATGGTCATCGGGCTCCTGGCGACGACCATCACGATCTTCCTCGGGGCCGTCATCGGGATCACCTCGGGCTACGTCGGCGGGCGTACCGACCAGGTCCTCATGCGGCTCACGGACTTCTTCCTCGTCCTCCCGACGTTCGTCCTCGCGATCGTGCTGGCGCCGATCATCCTCGACATCGTCGGCACCGACGCCGAGGTGTTCGGGATTCGGGCCACGCTGCTCGTGATCGTGATCGTGATCGGCATCACGAGCTGGGCGTCGACCGCCCGGATCATCCGCTCCCAGACGCTGTCCGTGCGCGAGCGGATGTTCGTGGACCGGGCCCGGGTGATCGGCGGCGGCGGCGGCCACATCATGCGGCGCCACATCTTCCCGAACGTGGTCAACCTCATCGTGGCCAACACCGTCCTGACCTTCGCCGGGGCGATCTTCACCGAGACGACGCTGGCCTTCATCGGCCTCGGCGACCCGAGCTCGCCGTCCTGGGGCCAGATCCTCAACTCCGCCCAGCAGGCCGGTGCCCCGGGCCTCGGCGCGTGGTGGTACATCGTCCCGCCTGCGTTCTGCGTGGTCGTCGTGATCCTCGCCTTCACGCTCGTCGGCAACGCCCTCGACGACGTCCTGAACCCGAAGGCGGGCCTGCGCCGATGAGCATCCTGCCCGACCCGAAGCACCTGGCCCCCGCCAGCGAGCAGGGCCGCCTGGAGAGCAGCCGAGCTGGAGGAGCCGGCCCCGGCGGCCGGGGGCGCGACCGCCGCGGCCCCGGTCCTCCCGGACGGCGCGTCGGTCGGTCGCCGGCGGCGCCAGTGGCCGCTGCCGAAGCAGGCCGACCCGGACGCGCCGCTCCTGGTCGTCGAGGGCCTCACCACCCACTTCCACCTCGGCGGCGAGATCGTCTACGCCGTCGACGACGTGTCGTTCTCGCTCGCCGACGGCGAGGCCCTGGGCATCGCCGGCGAGTCGGGCTGCGGCAAGACGACGACGGCCCTGTCGCTCCTCCGCCTGCTGCCGTCGAACGCCGAAGTGGTGGCGGGATCAGTCAAGCTCTTCGGGATCGACCTGCGGACGAAGTCCGACAACGCGCTGCGGCGCTACCGCTGGCGCGAGATCTCGATCATCTTCCAGGGCGCCATGAACGCCCTGAACCCGGTGCGCCGCGATCGGTGACCAGATCGCCGAGCCGATGATCGAGCGCCAGGGCGTGGCCAAGGGCGCGGCCGCGAGGCGGGCCGGGGAGCTTCTCGAGCTGGTCGGCATCCCGCGCGCCCGGGCGAAGGCCTACCCGCACGAGCTCTCCGGCGGGCATGCGGCAGCGGGCGATGATCGCGATGGCCCTGGCCTGCGACCCCGCGGTCGTCATCGGCGACGAGCCGACGACCGCCCTCGACGTCATGGTCCAGGCCCAGATCCTGGAGCTGCTCGAGGACCTCCGGGCGAAGCTCGGCCTGTCGCTCATCCTCATCACCCACGACCTTTCCGTCCTCGCCGAGACATGCGACCGGGTGATGATCATGTACGCGGGCCGGGTCGCCGAAGAGGGCCCGGTCGGGCAGATCTATGGCGAGCCGCGCCACCCGTACACGCAGATGCTCCTCCGCGCCTTCCCCGACGTCCACTCCGGCCGACGCGACCTGGGGACGATTCCCGGGCTCGCCGCCGGACCTGCGCCGGCCCCCGCCCGGCTGCCGGTTCCACCCGCGCTGCCCCGCCGCGATGGACGTCTGCCGCGAGATGGTGCCCCCCGAGGTGACCTTCGCCAACCGCGTCCGCGTCGCCTGCCACCTCTACCCGCCCGGCAGCGACGGGACTCCACGTCCTCTGCCCGCCGTCGACGCGGCGACCTCCGTGGACCCCGCGTGAGCACCCAGGCGCCGGGCCGCGAGCTCATCCGCCTCGACGGGCTCCAGGTGCACTTCCCGATCCGCGGCGGGCTGGCGGACCTCGTCCGACGGCGACCCGTCGGCCATGTCCGGGCGGTTGACGGGATCGACCTGATCATTCGCGCCGGCGAGGTCCTGGGTCTCGTCGGCGAGTCGGGGAGCGGCAAGACGACGACCGGCCGGGTTGTCGTCAAGCTCACTCGGCCGACCGGCGGGCGCCTTCTCCTCGAGGGTGAGGACGTCACCGACGTCTGGCGGGGTGATCGCCTGCGAGCCTATCGCCGCCGGGTCCAGCTCATCTTCCAGGACCCGTACGAGACCCTGAACCCGAAGCAGACCGTCCGGGACTTCGTGATGGAGCCGCTGGAGGTCCAGGGCCTCGGCGGCGACGCCGGCGAGCGGGAGCAGCGCGTCCTCGACTCCATCGACGCCGCGGGCCTCCGGCCGGCAACCGACTTCGCGTTCCGCTACCCGCACGAGCTGTCTGGCGGCCAGCGCCAGCGTGTCGTCATCGCCGGGGCCCTGGTCCTCGACCCCAAGATCGTCGTCGCCGACGAGCCGGTCAGCATGCTCGACGTCTCGATCCGGACCGAGCTCCTCAAGCTCATGCTCGACCTGCGGCAGGGTCGCGATCTCACCTACCTGTTCATCACCCACGACCTGTCGGTGGCCTGGGTCATCGCCGACCGGATCGCCGTCATGTACCTGGGCAAGATCATGGAGCTGGGCGCCGCCGACGAGGTCATCAACGACCCGCGCCACCCGTACACGCGGGCGCTCGTCTCGGTCATGCCGACGCCGGAGCCACCCCAGCCCGGCCAGCGGGCGCGGCGGGTCATCCTCACGGGCGAGACGCCGGACGCCGCCCACATCCCGCCGGGTTGCCGGTTCCATCCGCGCTGCCCGCTCGCCGAGCAGGCCGGGATCATGGAGCGCTGCCGAACGCAGGAGCCGCCGCTGATCGACCTCGGCGGCGGGCGGGCGTCGGCCTGCTGGCTGGCGGAGTCCGGGAGGCCGCTCCCGGCCGTGGAACGGCGTGTGGCGACGCAGCCCTCGGCCCAGCCGACTGCCTAGCGCGTTCCCCAGGCGTAGACCTGCTTGACCATGCGCAGGTAGACGAAGGTCTCGGTGTCGCGCACGCCGTCCACCCGCCGCAGTCGCTCGGAGAGGAAGCGCAGGAGCGCGTCGTTGTCCTCGAGGACCACCTCGATGAGGAGGTCGTAGGCGCCGGCGGTCACGACGAGGTAGGAGACCTCGGGGAAGTCGGCCACCTCGTTTGCCACCTCGAGGAGTCGCGCCGCCTCGCAGCGCACCCCGATCATCGCCTGCTGCTGGAAGCCGAGCTTGAGCGGGTCGGTCACGCCCACGATCTGGAGGATGCCCCGCTCGATCAGCCGGTTCGTGCGGGCGCGCACGGCAGCCTCGGAGACGCCGAGGTCGGCGGCGATCTGGGTGAAGGGTCGCCGCCCGTCCTGCTGCAGGTGCTCGATGATCCGCTTGTCGAGCTCTGAGACGTCCGCGCCCGCAGCAGACCCGCTCGCCCGCTGTCGCAGCTGCTGTGCCACCCAGCGCTCCTCCCCTGGCCGCGCCTGGCGGCGGCACGGCGTCACCCGACCCTACCAGACCGCGGCGCCGGCGCGGCGGAATCCCGCGCACCGGGACGCTGAGGGCGCCAGGCAGACAATCTGGCGGGAGGCGGGTCACGGTGGCTGGCGTCGCCAATCGCGCTCGCGTCGTCGCCGCCGGAGTCCATTGGCCGTCGAGCCCGCTTTGGTGCGTCGACGCACCGCACTCCGCGGCCCGGCACCAATTCCAGTCTCGTCGGAGTGGCTTCGGCCCTCGTCGGCGGGCCGGCGGCGTGCCAGAATCCCGGCGACGCTCGAGGGCAACGCCGTCGGGTTGCGACCCGAGAAGGAGACCATTGACGAACGCCTGGCTCGCGGCGGGGCTCGGCGTGGTCGTCGTGCTCGACCTTGCGCTCCTGTGGATCGTGGTCGGGCCGGCGATCGTCCGGCGCCTCGACTGGCGCGACCCAAACCGGCGCAACGGCGGCCTCGACGGTGACCCGCTCGACATCCGGGCGATCGCGGCGCTCGACCCCTCCTCGGTCCTCGCGGACGGCGTTCCGGCGACGACCTACGACCGCGTCGTGCGGGTCGCCAGCTGGTCGTACCTCCTCTCGACGGCCGTCGTCGTGTACGCCACCGGCCTGTGGCCCGCGAGCCAGGACGCTGTGCTCCTCGTGCTCGCGATCGGGGGCGTCTTCATCCTCGTGGCCCACGACCTCCTCCCGGCGGCCGCGCTCGGAGCCCGCCGCTTCGTCGTCGAGGGCGCGGTTGCCATCGTCATCGTCAGCATCGTGGTGGTCCTGACGAACGGCGCGGAGAGCCCCTTCTTCTACGCCTACGCGCTGGTCGTCGCCGGAGCGGCGCTCGTCGTCCGGCCGGTCGCCACGGTCGTCCTGGCCGCCGTCGCGATCACGGGCTATCTCGTCGCGGTGGCCGTCGCAGCAGGTTCGTCGGCGCTCGATGCGGGGCTGGCGGCGATCGTGGCCGTCAACGTCACCGCCCTCGTGCTGTTGGCGTACGTGGCGATGGTTCTTGCCCGCGAGCAGCGGCGCACGCGCGATGCGGCGGTGCGCCTCTCCACGATCGACGCCCTCACCGGGCTCGCCAACCGGGGCTACATCCTGGCGGCCGTCGAGCGCGAGATCGAGCGCGCCACCCGCTACCGGCGCGGCTTCTGCGTCCTGATGGCAGACGTCGACGGGCTCAAGGACCTCAACGACCAGTTCGGCCACCGGGTGGGCGACCGTGCCCTCGCCGCGGTCGCAGGGGTCATCCGCGACAACGTCCGGCGCATCGACACGCCCGCCCGCCTCGGCGGCGACGAGTTCGTGGTCCTCCTCCCGGAGACGGACCGCGAAGGCGCGCGCGTCGTGGCCGACAAGATCCGCCTGGGCGTCGGGGCGATCCCGATCGAGGACCGGGGCGAGCGGATCGGGGTCGCCGTCTCGATCGGCCTCGGCGAATGGGTCCCGGGTCGCTCGGTGGACGACATCATGGCCGCCGCCGACGAGGCGATGTACTCCGTGAAGCGGCAGTCGCGGCGCCGGACCGGCATCCCCATGGGCCTCGCAGCCGTCGGCCCGGGTCGACCGGAGGAGTCGCCCGCCCCCGTCGACACGGTAGAGGCGGCGCAGCGCGACCGAGGCTGATCCCGGGTCGGAGCGTTCCCGCCCACCACCCTTACGCCGACTCGTCTCCGGCTGCCGCCGCCGTCGGGTTGTCGAACTCCGGCGGTGTAGCATCGCCGCCAATGGACGGCTTCACGACCCGCGCGATCCGCGCCGCGACCCGCGCCCCGACGGTGGACCAGCGGCCCACCTCCGTGCCGATCTACCAATCGGCCACGTTCTCGTCCGCCGATGCCGAGGAGCTGGGTGCGGTCACGACGGGCGCCGTCGACGGCTACGTCTACGCCCGCCTCGGCAACCCGACGGTCGACGCGCTCGGATGCGCGATCGCCGAGCTCCACGGCGCCGACGCTGGCTTCGCGGCCGCGACGGGAATGGCCGCGATCCATCTTGCCGTCGGGTCCCTCGTGGGCGCCGGCGACCGCATCGTCGCCACGCGCAACCTGTACGGGACGACTCGCTCGCTCTTCACCCGGGTCTTCGCCCGCCAGGGAGTCGAGACGGTGTCCGTCGACGTCGCGGACCTGGGCGCCGTGGACGCCGCGCTTGCCGCCGCTCCCGCCCGCGTCCTCTATCTCGAGACCATCTCGAACCCGACCGTCGCCGTCGCCGACCTTCCCGCCCTCGCGGAGATCGGGCACCGCCACGGCGCCACCGTGGTGGTGGACAACACCTTCGCCTCGCCGGCGCTGTGCCGGCCGCTCGAGCACGGCGTGGACCTTGTCATCGAATCGGCGACCAAGTACCTTTCCGGCCACTCCGACGTCCTGGCGGGCGTCGTCGCCGGGAGCGCCGAGCGGATCGCCGCCATCCGGGCGCTTCACGTGGACACCGGCGGGACGCTCGCGCCGTTCTCGGCCTTCCTGGTCCTGCGCGGCATTCCCACCCTCGCCCTGCGGATGGATCGCCACGCCGCCACGGCGACCCGCCTGGCGGCGTTCCTCGACGCGGCACCCGGCGTCGCCCGGGTCCTCTACCCGGCGCTCCCGTCGCACCCGGATCACGCAGTTGCGGTCCGCCTGCTCGGATCGGGCGGCGGGATGCTCGCCGTCGAGCTCGCCGGCGGCGCGCCGGCGGCCGCAGCCTTCTCGGACGCGCTGCGGATCCCCGAGCGGACTGCTTCACTGGGCAGCATCCATACGATCGTGGTCCACCCGCCATCGACGACCCACCGGCAGCTGACCCCGAACGAGCTCGCGGCCGCCGGCATCGCGCCGGGCCTCCTGCGCATGTCGGTGGGCCTCGAGGATGCGGATGACCTGCTGGCCGACGTCGGCCAGGCGCTCGAGGCGGTCGTCTCGACGCGATGACTGCGAGCGCAGCCCACGCCGCCGGCGCCGAGGCGATACCCGCGCGCGCGCCACTCAACGCGCCGGCCCGCCTTGGGCGCGCCATCTACAGGCTCCTGACCTCGGTTCGCTTCGCCGTCGTCCAGATCGCCGCCCTCGCCCTCGCCGGCGTCGTCGGGATCATCGTCCCCCAGCTTCCCGGAGTGGCCTTCCGCTCGCCCGCCGACTATGCCGAGCAGGTCGAGCTCCTGCGGGCGCGCGTCGAGCCGACCCTGGGTCCGGGCCTGGCGCGCCTCTTCGAGGCGCTCGGCTTCTTCCGGGTCTTCAGCGCCTGGTGGTTCACCGCCCTGCTCGCCCTGCTGGCAGTGTCCATCGTGGTCTGCACCCTCGATCGAACCCCGCGGCTCTGGCGGTCTGCGCGGGACGTCCGGGTGACCCAGCCGGACGTGTTCTTTGACCCGACTCTCCCGGACCGCGCCGTCATCGACGGCGGCCTGGCGGCCGGCGACGTCCGTGCGGCGCTCCGCGCGGCCCGCTTCCGCGTTCGCGAGGCGGAGGGCGAGGGCGGCGTCCGCTACCTCTACGGTGACCGGAACCAGAATGCCAAGCTCTTCACCCTCATCACCCACGCCGGGCTGGTCGGATTCATCCTCGCCGCCGCGATCACCAGCCGGGCCGGCTTCGAGTCGGGGATCCTCCTGCCGGAGGGCCAGGCGATCCCGGTGGGAAACGTCGGCACAAGCGGGCTCGTCTCGATCAAGAGCCTCGGCTTCAGCGCCCCTCGCGACGCGACCGGCAGGTTCATGGACTTCTCGACGGACCTGGCCGTCTACCGGGACGGTGTACAGATCGCGCGCAAGGTGATCCGCGTGAACGACCCACTGGAGGCTGCTGGCTACACCTTCCACCAGAACTTCTTCGGGCCGGCGGTGGACCTGGCGATCCGCGATGGGAGCGGGCGGATCCTGTGGGACGGTCCGGTCCCGCTCGACCAGGTGAACGCTGGTCGCCCGTACACGCGGCTCACGATCCCCGGTCGCGACGAGGGGATGGAGCTCCTCCTCGACGCGGCGCCGGGCAAGACGCCGCTCCTCGTGATGCTCGGGTTCCGGCCGACCGGCACCGCGGCGGACGGAACCCTGCAGGTCGCGACGACCTTCGTCGGAGGTGCTGCGCCGGGCGCCTCGTACGCCTCCCCGGCGGGCGACCTGACGGTTGCCGTCCGGGACGTGACCGCCTATTCGGGCGTGGTCGTGAAGCGCGACCCGGGGGCGTCGATCGTGTGGGTCAGCTTCCTGCTCCTCATCGCCGGGCTCGCGCTGACCTTCTACCTGCCCCGGCGCCGGATGTGGGCCCGCCTCGACCCCTCGGGCGAGCTGCGCCTGGTCGCCCGGGCAGATCGCTACGTCGACCTGCGTCGCGAGTTCGGTCGCCTGCTCGAGGATCTCGTCGCGCGCCGGCGCGTGGGCTGATCGCGCCTCGTTCGCGGACCGGCGCGGGCTGACTCGCCGGAGGTCAGGCTCGGCCCGACGCAAGGGGCCCGCCAAGCGCCGCCCGACGCCGTCGGCACCCTCAGGCCCGGCCCGACGCCGGCAGCGAGGCTGCGGCGACCGCCTGGCCGTGGCGCTTGTCCCGCTCTGATGGGGTGTGGATCGTCAAAGCCGCCGCAGCGGCCGGATCCTCTGCCTGGAGGACCGCCCGCGCCCGTCCGACGATCACGTCGCCACCCGAGCCGGTCATCACGCGCCCCAGCAGCAGCAGGTGCTCGATCTCGTAGTGCTCGCGATAGTCGATGAGCGCATAACCGAGCCAGGTTCCGATCGTCGCGTAGACGCGTTCCGCCCGCGTGTCCCCGGCGGCTGCCAGCTCCTGCAGGTGGACCAGGCGCTGGGGGAGCGTCGCGTCCGGGTCGACAGGGATCCCGGCCGGAACCAGGAGCCGCCCGACAGCCTGCTGGGAGAAGTACTGCACACCGCAGCCGCGGTCGCCGGACCACTCGTCCAGCGGTGCCCCCGACGCGTCGTCCACCGGGACGAACGCCAGCTCGTCGAGCCATGTCGTGAGCGTCCGCGTCCGCGTCACGTATCCGGCCGCCTGGCTCGAGCCGAGGGCGATCCCCAGGAAGGCGCCGGCGCCCGCCATCATCGACCCGGCAAGGGCGGTCACCTCGCCGTCGTTGACGACCACGAACGGGATGCCGCCCCACTCTGCGCGGAGGCGGTCGAAGAGGCCTCGTACGTCCGTTGCGAAACGCTCGCGAGGGACGGCGCGGAAGAGCGAGGCCACGCGCACCTGGTTGTCCACGTAGGCGCCCGCGGCGCTGCCGCCGATGGCGTCCACCCGCGGCAGATGCTCGGCGGCACGGCGCAGGGAGTCGTCGATCTCGTCGTGGTGCCACCCGGGGTCGGCGTGCGTCGCGGGGTCCCAGGCGACCTCCTCGCTGAAGACCACGTCGCCATCGATGACGGCCGCGACCTTGCGGTCGCTGGCCCCCAGGTCGAAGCCGATCCGGCAGCCGTCCAGGTGGCCCCCCAGCGACGCAGTCGCGCCCTGCGCCTGCGGCATCTCGGCGGCCGGAGTCCGCACGATCTCCAGCTGCCGCAGGTAGATCTCCTCCATGATCCGGGCGTCGAAGATGCCCGTCGCGTCGCCTGCGAAATGGCTGCGCAGGTGCGAGACGAGCTCCTCCGGCCCGTCGAGGTGGACCCGGCTGCCGCCGCGGGCCCACAGGAGCCACTTGAGGAGCCGTCCGGCGTGGTGGTGGCCGCGCGCCGCGTCCCGATGGCCGTCGGGCCAGGCAAGCGTGGCATGGCGGCTCACGGTGCCGCCAGGCTGCTCGACCGCGAGCGTCACCGGAACCCCCAGCCCGGATGCGCGGATGCGCGCCTCCTCGGCGCGGCGGGCCCGCCCGGCGGGCCGGAACCCGCGGTCGAGCGGTGGTGTGACGAAAATCGCGCCGGCACCGGGGGCATGCTCGTTGGGCCGGGTCGCGTCGCGGGCGGCGCCCGTGGCGGTGTCGGCCGTGGCCCTCCCGGCCTCGTCGGAGGATCCGCTCATGACCCGATTTGTCATGCGCCTGACGGGCTCGTCGCAGCAGAAACGTCGCGTCCGCGAGCCCGCTCCCGTCGCGCTGTGGCAACAGGGCTCGCCGCGCCTATGAGCGTCACGACCACGCCACGAACAGGTTGCCGTTGCGGGACATTTCGGAGTCTCCGGCCGGCGGGGTCTTGGCCTTCGAGCCGCGCTCATGTAGGTTTGGGCGATCCCGGATGCGTCGCTCGGCTCACCCGTCCCGGGGAGCCCGGCAGGCAGGCACGCGCGGTCCCGTGGGTGGCGGCGCGGCCGTGCCTGCCACGGGGGGACGCAGCCGCAGGCAAGACAGGGACGTCCACGGGGAGCCACATGACCGCTCGTCACACGGCCATCGAGACCATCGCCAACCATCGGGTCGCCTCGACCCAGGACTACGTGGAGCACGCCGGCGAGGATATCTACGGCCAGTACGTGTTCCACGAGGGGGCCCAGCGGCAGTACCTCGCCAAGCCGATCTTCCGTCGCCTGCGGCGCACGATCGACGGCCTGGAGCCATTCGACCCCGTCATCGCCGATGCGGTCGCGCACGGGGTGAAGGAGTGGGCGCTGGCACACGGTGCCACCCACTACACCCACTGGTTCGTGCCGATGACGGGCTCGACGGCCGAGAAGCACGACTCCTTCCTCTCGCCGTCCGGCGACGGCCACGTCATCGCCGAGTTCTCCGGGCGCAACCTCCTCCAGGGCGAGCCCGATGCGTCGCTCGTTCCCCTCCGGCGGCATCCGGGCCACCTTCGAGGCCCGCGGCTACACGGCCTGGGACGTGACGAGCCCGATCTTCCTGCAGGTCGAGCCCAATGGGGTCACGCTGACGATCCCGACGGCGTTCGTCTCCTTCACCGGGGAGGCTCTCGACCACAAGATCCCGCTTCTGCGCTCTCAGGAGGCCCTCGGCCGGGAGGCGCTCCGGGTTCTGCGCTGGTTCGGCAACGCCTCCGCCAGCCGGGTCTTCACGAACATCGGGCCGGAGCAGGAGTACTTCCTCGTCGACCGCCGCCTGGCCGAGCAGCGTCCCGACCTTGTGCTCACCGGGCGGACCCTGTTTGGCGCCCCGTCGCCCAAGGGCCAGGAGCTCGAGGACCAGTACTTCGGCCCGATCCGCGAACGGATCCTGGCCTTCATGATGGACCTCGACCGCGAGCTGTGGCGGCTCGGGATCCCGGCCAAGACGCGCCACAACGAGGTGGCGCCAGGCCAGTTCGAGATGGCGCCCGTCTTCGAGGCCGACCTCGGTCGGCTCCGACCACAACATGATCGTGCTGAGCACGATGCGGCGCCTCGCCTCGCAGCACGGCCTCATGTTCCTTGTCCACGAGAAGCCGTTCGCCGGCATCAACGGGTCGGGCAAGCACAACAACTGGTCGATGGCGACCGACGAGGGCGAGAATCTCCTCGACCCGGGCCACGATCCGCACGCCAACGCGCAGTTCCTGGCGTTCCTGGTGGCGGTCATCCGGGGCGTCAACGTCCACGCCGACCTGCTGCGCGCGAGCATCGCCGACGCCGGCAACGACCACCGCCTCGGCGCCAACGAGGCGCCCCCGGCGATCGTCTCGATCTTCCTCGGCTCCCAGCTCGAGGACGTCATCGACCAGCTGGCGAAGGGCGCGGCGTCCGCGTCGAAGCGCGGCGGGAACCTCGAGCTCGGGCGTGACCTCCCTGCCGGTCCTCCCGAAGGACGCGCACGGACCGCAACCGGACCTCGCCCTTCGCCTTCACCGGCAACAAGTTCGAGTTCCGCGCCGTCGGCTCGTCGGCTCCGATCTACTGGCCCCAGACCGTCCTCAACACCGCCGTGGCCGACTCGCTCGCCAGCTCGCCGACGAGCTCGAGAAGCTCGAGCACGGCGACTTCGAGGGTCTCACGACAGTCCTGTCGGGGATCGTCAAGGCCAACACGCAGGTCCTCTTCGAGGGCAACAACTACGCCGAGGAGTGGCACGCGGAGGCGGCCCGCCGCGGGCTGCCGAACAACCGGACGACCGTCGACGCGCTGCCCGCGCCCTGACAACGGCGAAGGCCAAGGAGGTCTTCTCGAAGTTCGGCGTCCTCTCCGAGCGCGAGCTGGCGGCCCGCGTCGAGATCATACTGGGAGCGCTACGTCAAGGTCCAGAACATCGAGGCCAACTGCGCCCTCGACATCGCCCGCACGATGATCCTGCCGGCGACGGCCGTCGTACCTGGGCCAGCTCGCCGGGGGCGGCCGCCTCGAAGGGGATCGCCGCCGTCGTCGGCAAGGGTGCGCGGCCTCGCCGACGACCTCGTGGACGCCATCCATGCCCTCGAGCACGCGCAGCACGCAGCCCACGAGGCCGACTCGGTGCAGGCCGAGGCCAGGGCGTTCGTGCGACGGGGTCATCCCGGCCCAGAACGGCGCTGCGCGCCGTGGTCGACGAGCTCGAGTCGCTCGTCTCCGACGAGCTCTGGCCGCTTCCGAAGTACCGCGAGCTGCTCTTCCAGTACTGATCCCGGCGGTCGGGCGCTCCGGGCGTCCTGCGGGCGGGTGGGCGTCCGGGCCCCGGCGCCGTCCGGGCAAGGAGGACCGATGGCCGAGGCAAGCGCGCTGGAGCTGATCGAGAGGGCGAAGGCGGACGGGATCCGCTTCGTCCAGCTCCAGTTCACCGACATCCTCGGCATCGTCAAGGCCGTGACGATCCCGATCCACCAGATGGAGGGCTCGGTCAAGCACGGCACGTGGTTCGACGGCTCGTCGATCGAGGGCTTCACCCGGATCGCCGAGTCGGACCAGTACCTCATGCCCGACATGAGCACGTTCGCCGAGATCCCCTGGCAGAAGGGCAGCGGCCCGCGCGGCACCGCCCGCGTCATCTGCGACGTCTTCACGCCGCGCGGCGAGCCGTTCGTCGGGCGACCCGCGCTTCGTGCTGCGCCGGCAGGTGGAGCGGGCGAGGAAGCTCGGCTTCGTCGTCAACATGGGCCCGGAGCTCGAGTTCTTCCTCTTCCGTCGCGACGAGAGCGGCAAGATCGCGCCGCTGCCCGCACGACCTGGCCGGCTACTTCGACTTCTCGACCGACCTCGCCCAGGAGATCCGCCAGGACATGGTGGACGCCCTCGAGGCATTCGGGATCAAGGTCGAGGCCGCCCACCACGAGGTCGCCGTCGGCCAGCACGAGATCGACTTCGAGTACAGCGACGCGCTGCGCGACGGCCGACAACGCGCTGACCTTCAAGTTCACGCTCAAGGCGATCGCCCAGCTCCACGGCCTGTACGCCACGTTCATGCCCAAGCCCATCTTCGGGATCAACGGCTCGGGCATGCACACGCACCAGAGCCTCTACTCGATCGAGGAGGGCCGCAACGCGTTCGCCGATCCCGGCAACAAGTACGGCCTGTCCGACCTGGCCCGCTCGTACATGGCCGGAATCCTGGCCCACGCCAAGGGGATGGCCGCGGTCCTGGCGCCGACCGTCAACTCCTACAAGCGCCTGGTCCCGGGCTACGAGGCGCCGACGTACATCACGTGGGGCCGCACGAACCGCTCGGCGCTCATCCGCGTCCCGATGATCTCGCCCGGCAAGTCCATCGAGGGCACCCGCGCCGAGGTCCGCTGTCCCGACCCGTCGTCCAACACGTACCTCGCCTTCGCGGTGATGATCGCCGCCGGCCTCGACGGCGTGGAACGGGGGCTGGCACTCTCCGAGCCCGGTCGAGGAGAGCCTCTTCGAGATGGACGCCGCGCGAGGTCGCCGGAGCGCGGCATCACGGAGCTGCCGGGGACGCTCGGGCGAAGCGATCGAGGAGCTCAAGGCCGACCCCGTGGTCTGCGAGGCGCTCGGGCGACCACGTCCTCGAGCACTACGTCGACGCGAAGGCCGCCGAGTGGAACGAGTACCGGACCCAGGTCACGCAGTGGGAGCTGGACCGCTACCTCGAGGCGCTCTGAGGCTCGGGGGGTCCGGGGGCCGCCGCGGCACGGCCGGGGCCGGCGCGCGCGCCCCATCCCGCGCGGCGCCGTTGCCCGATGCCGGACACGCGAGTCGTGGCTGCCACGTCCGCGTGACGCTCCCCGTGCGGCGGCCCGAGGTGGGCGCCGCGGCAAACCGGAGGGTGAAAGCGCAGCCAAGAGGTGGACACCGCCAAGCCCCGCGCGGCGCGGCGGCCACACCTTCCTCACAGCGCCGGGAGTTCTGCCGCCCATATCAGCGCCACGATTAGCAGGCAGTACGGCGAGCCGCTGACGGCATTCGGCCCGCAGGGGGCGTGCAGTCACGGGGCCGGCGGGGCGCATCCACCGCGTAATGACACTTTGGCGGGCTGCCAGCGACATCTTGGACGCCCGCGGGCTCCAGGGCGGCGACCCTCCCGTGGCAGTTGGCAAGTCGGCGAGATGATTGGTGGGTGAGTCTGCTCCGCAATCATGGGGCTGATATGACGAGGCACTCGCGTCACGAGCCGGCAGCCACCGCAAAGGGTGCCCCGGCAGCCACCGCAGCGCGTGCCCTGGCAGCCACCGCAGCGCGTGCCCCGGCAGCGGCCATCGTCGCACTCCGCCCTGCAACCCTGAGTCTCGCCGCCGACGACCCGGATCTCCCCCCGGGCGAGACGGTGCTCATCGGCGGGCAATTTCCCCGGCACGTCGTGCACACGCGGGCCAGCCGCGAGGTGCTCGACGGGCGGCGCCGCGCAGCGCGCGTGGCGACGCGGCTGGGCGCCGGCCTTCGGGATGCCCGCCTACGGAGCGGGCGGACGCAGTGTCAATGCTCCGAGGCGGTGCAAATCAGCCAGCCGCGATGGAGTGGCCTGGAGCGAGGGCAGGGCGCCAGTGCCACCCTGGAGACCTGGGCCGTGGCGGCGGCAGCCGTCGGCCAGGAGCTGGCGGCGTTCCTCGACCAGGCGCTGGGGGCCGATCTCCCACGTGACATCGAGCACCTCCGTTGCCAGAGTGGGCTCGTGGAGCGGGCGGTAAGAGGCGGCTGGGCGGTCGCACCCGAGATGCCGGTGGTCGCGGGCGAGGCCGGTCGAGTGATCGACGCGCTCCTCACCCGCACAGTCGCGCGCGAAGCGGCCGTCTTCGAGGTCTGGAACCTCCTGCTGGACATTGGGGCCGCCTTCCGCTCGTTCGACGAGAAGCTCGCCGCGGTCCGCGCGCAGCGACTGGGCTGGACGGTCTCCGGCGCGTGGATCCTCCGCGGCACCCGCCGGAACCGCTCCATGGTGGCCGAGCTGGCGCCGCTCTTCCGGGCCCGGTTTCCGGTGGCGGGAGCGGGCTGGCTTCTCCGGCCCAGCCGATCGGCTCCGGCGCGGGCCCCGCATATCATGGAAGTGACTCGTTGGGCAGGCCGTCGTGCGATCCTCTGTCCATGAATGGGACGCCAACAATCGAATCCACCTGCGCAGATATCGTCGCTGCGCGCGGTCCAACGGCCCTTGCGGATCTCACCGCCGAAGTCGTGCGGCAGGGACGATCGCGGGCGCGCAACCCGGAGCTCTCGGTCTCGAGCGCCCTACGATCGCGCCGGGGCTGGGTCAAACTGCGAGACGGTCGGTGGACGACGCTCGGGCATACGCTTCGTGACGTCCTGTTCGCCCATCGCCTGAGCGCCGACGAGGCGCGGGCGAGCTGGGTGGACCCCCATCCCGATTTCAGCCCGCTCGAGAGCCTCCCCGAGTTTCCGCGCTCCTGGGACGACAACTCCCGTGTGGGTCTGCCCGCCGAGCTCGGCGATGCCGGGACGGGCGCCGTGATCGTCGCGCGCGTCGACGGCGGACGGATGCTGCTCTCGCGGGCAGCGACGGACGATCTCGGCCCACCGACGCGACGGCAGGTAGCGGCCTTCGCGGAAGCAGCGCGCGGCGCACTGGCGCGGCACCAGCCATCCATGATGGACCCGGGCGCTCCCCTCGACGACCTGATGGTTCGTCTCGTCGCCGAGGACCCGGGCGGATTCGCGGGCGCCACGCTCGTGATCTCCGATCTCATTGCTGCCGCCGGCCTGGAGACCAGGATGGGGCAGATCGGTTCGGCAGGCACGGACTGGGCCGGTCGCGATCGATTTCCTGGATGAGCTCCGTCACGCAGGATCCGACGATCCGTGGCAGGACGAGATGGACGGCGGCCTCGACCGCCGGCCCATCGATCACATGCCGGACTCGGCATTCCCTCGGGCAACAGACAGGACTGCGGGCAGGGTGCCTCCACGGCCCGTCGACACTCCGGCGAGCCTCGACGCCCGGCGCTTCGGGCGCCGGGGCAGGCGCCCCGCGAAACGTTGCCTGCAACTGCGGATCCGGCTCCTCGAGGTCCGGCCCCCGGTCTGGCGCCGGGTCCTGGTGCCGGCCACGATCACGCTCGACCGGCTCCACGCCGTCGTCCAGGAGTCGATGGGCTGGAGTGACCTGCACCTCCATGAGTACCAATCCGGGCACGATCGCTGGGGTGATGTCGACATCGATGACGACCGCGGAGGCCTGCTGGACGAATTCGACGTGCGCCTTCGGTCGATCGTCGCTCGCGGAGATCGGCTGGGGTACACGTACGACTTCGGCGACGACTGGCATCACGAGATCGTGTTGGAGGGCGAGGTCGATGGGATCGCCGGCGAGCTCTATCCCCTGTGTGTCGACGGAGCAGGCGCCTGTCCGCCCGAGGACTCGGGTGGGATTGCCGGGTACCGCGACATGCTCGAGGCACTCGCTCAACCCCGATCCCGCCGTCACCGCGACATCCTCCAGTGGCTGGGCGGGCCCTTCGACCCCGATGAGTTCTCGACAGACGACGTGAACGAGCGCTTCGACCTCCTCGCCTGACACGGCGTGGCGACACCGCGGCAAGAGTCGAACCGCGACGGCCACCGGCCGATCGCCCGGCCGGGTACACTCCCGGCTCATGGATACCACTACGTTCATCGCCGGGACCGGGCTCGTCGCCCTCGGCCTCGTCGTCTGGATCGTCTGCGTCATCTCCGCCTACCAGAACGCGCCGAGGCGTGGCCGTCGCGCTTCCGTCTGGACGATCCTTACGATCATCTTCGGGCCGTTCGCGCTCTTCGCGCTCTTCCTGATGAAGCCGAAGCCTCACGCGCACGCCGGCAAGACCGCTCATCACGACGCGCGCGACGACCTGTACGAGGTCCCCAAGAAGCACTGACCGGCGCAGGCGGACGAGGACGCCTCAAGCCTCGAACGCGACCGCCAGGTAGCCGACGGTACGGTCCGGGTCGCCGCCCGCGTCCGCCGACGTGGCGGCCGCGAGGATCGATCCGGTGCGTGCACCCATCACCCGAGCGCGGCCAGGCCCAGCACTGCCGGCTCGATACCGCACATCCCGCACGAGACTTCGCGGCGATCTCGCACGAGGGCGGCCTCCGCGGCCGCGAGCTCCTCGGGCTCCACCCGGCAGATCGGACGGCGGAGGAGGTCCGTGACGGTCTCGCTTACGCGCGCCGGCGGGTAGTGGGCCATGTCGGTGCTGATGGCGAGGATCAAGCGCTCGCCGGCCGCGCGCCGCGCGGCGAGCAGCCCACCAAGTCGCGCGCCGGCCGCAATGGCTCGCCCGCCCGTCCCGGTCCCGACTGATAGCGCGACCACCCGCGATCCCCCGAACAGCCGCGCAACGAATGGCACCTGGACCTCGATCGAGTGCTCGCCGAGATGGCAGGCCGCGTCGGGCGCGAACGGTGCCCCCAGCTCGAGGATGGCGTCCGTCAGCGCCTCGTCGATCCCCACCTCGCCGAGCGGGGTGCGCCACGGACCTCGGTCCCAGGCGCCAACGCCGTCGAGCCAGGCAGCCCCGTGGTTCGTGCCGAGGAGGACGATCGTGGGCGCCGCCCGGTTGTGCCCGGCTCCCTCGTCGGAGACGCCCAACACGTCGGGCTCGACCGGCTCGTCGGAGGAGCCGCCCGCCCGGTTGCGCTCGGCCGTCCCGTCGTGCTCGGCCGTCCCGTCGTGCTCGGCCGCCCCGCCGGAGCCGCTTGCCTTGTCGCGCTCCGCCGCCCCGGCCGCCAGCCTCCACGCAGATGCCGCGACCAGCCCGGAATAGGCAAGGCCCGCGTGCGGGACCAGGATCCCCGCCAAGCGTCCGGGATCGAGCGCGGGTGGCGCTGGGAACCGTGTTCTCGACTCCGCCACGAGGCCGTCGACCAGCGCTCCGAGCTCGTCGGTGCGACCCGGGTAGAAGAGCCCGGCCACCGCCGGAGGTCGGGGCGCTGACCCGGTCGGTGTCCCAGGGGCGGCCGCTGCCGGGCTGCCGACGTCGTGCTTCATCCGCATGGAACCCGTCACGTCGTGGTCGAGGGCCCGTCCCGGCAAGGCGCCGCCCGCAGCCCGGGCAGGTGCCGCCAGGACCCAGACGATCGAACACCCGGTATCCGCTGCGCTCGAGCAGGACGCGCCCGCAGCCCGCGCAGCGGGTGTCCTCGAGCTCGAGCTGCGGGGCGTTGCCGACGTAGACGTGGGCCAGGCCTGCCTCCCGTCCGATGTCGGCCGCCAGGCGGAGAGTCTCGAGCGGCGTCGGCGGCACGTTGAGCATCCGGTGAGCCGGGAAGAAGCGGCTCACGTGCCACGGCGTCTCCGGGCCGAGCTCGGTCGCGATCCAGTCGGCGAGCGCCCGCAGCTCGCCCGGGTCGTCGTTGTGACCGGGGATGACCAGCGTCGTGACCTCGATCCAGACACCGGCTGCCCGGTATGCGCGGAGCGCGTCCAGCACGGGCGCCAGGCGCGCCCCGCAGAGGCGCCGGTAGAAGGCGTCGTCGAAGGACTTGAGGTCGACGTTCGCGGCGTCGAGGACCGGCGCCGAGGAGCTCGATCGCCTCCGGCGTCGCGTAGCCGTCGGTGACGAAGACGTTGAGGAGGCCCGCGGCGTGCGCCTCGCGCGCCGTGTCGAGGGCGTATTCGAGGAAGACGGTGGGCTCGACGTAGGTGTACGCGACGGCGCGGGCTCCCGCCGTCAGGGCCTCGTCCACGACACGTGCGGGAGGCAGCGCACGCGTCGGGAGGTCGAGGCCGAGGCGCGGCGCCTGGGCGATCTCCCAGTTCTGGCAGAACGTGCAGTGGAACGGACAGCCGATCGTGGAGATCGAGTAGGCGAGGGCTCCCGGAGCGACATGGAAGAGCGGCTTCTTCTCGATCGGGTCGATGCCGACCGCCGCAGCCCGCCCGTAGACGGTGGAGACCAGCGCCCCATCCCGGTTCTCACGAACCCCGCAGATCCCGCGCGCGGCCCGGGCGCACGAGGCAACGCATCGCGCAGACGTTGCAGCGGACGCTGCCGTCCTCCTGCGGCTCCGCGAGGAGCGCGGGAACGACGCCGACGGCCCGGGGGGACGGGGCGGCGCGACGGCGGCCGGCAACGGGCATGGCAGACACGGGTGATGGGCCTCGCCCCCGAGTGTCCCCACCTCGTGCCGCGACGCCCAGTGCCCTCCGGCCCCTGTTGGCGCCGCCGTTCGGAACTGGCCGCGACGCGGCCGTCCGGCGCACGCTCCGCCCGGAGCGCGAGATGCACGACGCCGAGCCCGATCCTCACCCGCTGGAGCACCTGCTGGAGATCGCCCGCGCCGCGGTCCTGGCGGCCGTGGCCGGGCGCCCGGCGCCGCGTCTCGATCCGCGCGACCACCCGGAGGCGGCCCCGCTCGGTGACGCGTTCGTGACCCTCACCGTGCACGGCGAACTGCGCGGCTGCATGGGAACCCTCGGTGCGGGCCTCCCGGTCGGCGACGCCGTGATCCGGGCGGCAGGCCTGGCGGCGACCGATGACCCGCGCTTCCCGGTGGTGGATGCCCGCGAGCTCGGGAGGCTGGCGATCGAGGTGAGCGTCCTGACGCCGCAGCGGCCCGCTGGTCTATCCCGGCCGCGTTCGAGGCCGGCCGCCATGGCATCGTCGTCGAGGCGCGAGGCCGTCGCGCGCTGTTGCTGCCGCAGGTCGCGACCGAGATGGGGTGGGGAACGGCAGAGATGCTCGACGCGGTGTGCGAGAAGGCCGGTCTGCGACCCGCAACATGGCGCGACCCAGCCACCCGACTGTGGACCTTCGAGGTGGAGCGGGCGGCGGGACCCTTGATGGTCGGTCACCCCTCGCCGGCACTCTGAGCGCGACACAAACGGCCGTCGCCGAGGGTAGCATTCCATCCGCGCGTGGCTGGCCCCGCCACCCGACGTCGTGAGACCCCACCAGGAGGACCCACTCGGCGATGCGCCTCGTCCGCCCCCTTGCCACAATCGTCGCGCTCGGCGTCGTTGCCGCCGCCCTCGCCGGCTGCGCGGCGGGATCGGCACCCCAGTGGACGTTCTCGCCGACCCCGACGCCCACCGTGGCACCCTCCGTCGCGGCCACCCAGGCCCCGGGCGCGTCGGCCGCGGCCACGGGAGCCCCGGCAGGCTCCGCTGCGGCGAGCCCGGCCTCCTCCGGCGGCGGGGGAGGCGGCGCGGCCGTCGTCCTCAAGATCGCCGCCTCGGGGGTGGCCTACGACACGACGAGCCTCGAGGCGCCGGCGAACACGCCGTTCCAGATCGCGTTCACCAACAACGACGCGGGGATCCCCCACAACGTCTCGATCCACAAGGACTCAGCCCGACCGGGGCCGAGGTCTGGAAGGGCGAGATCTTCAGCGGGGTGGACAGCCGGACCTACGACGTGCCGGCCCTTCCCGCGGGGACCTACGGCTTCGTCTGCACCGTCCACCCGAACATGACCGGCACGCTCACGGTGAAGTAGGAGAGCCCGGCTCGGGCCCGGACCTGCCGGGCGCGGAGCCGGCAGCGCAGCCCCATGAGCGACAACATCTGCTACGTCGACGCCTACGCCCGGAGCGTTGCCGCGCACCGTCCGGGCCGTCGAGCCGCCACCCGGCGATGGCCGCGGAGCGCCTGGTCCTCCTCGACCGGACCGTCTTCTACCCGGGCGGCGGCGGCCAGCCGGCCGATCACGGCGCGATCCGGGCGCCCGACGGTCGAGCCTGGCGGTCGTGGCCGCGCGGAAGGCCGGCGACGAGATCTGGCACGAGCTCGAGCCCGGGTCCGAGCCCGCCCCTTCCCGGGCCCGACGATCTTCACCGCCGACCTGGACTGGGAGCGGCGCGTGCGGCTCATGCGCACCCACACGGCACTCCACGCGCTGTGCGGCGTCGTCTGGCGCGACTACGGGGCGCTCGTCACCGGCGGCAACATGGAGCCCGGCGGCGGGCGGATGGACTTCGAGTTCGAGCGGATGTCGGGCGAGCTCGTCGGCGCGATCGAGGACGGCCGTCAACGAGGAGCTCGCTCGCGCGCCCGCGACGTGCGGGTGGCGCGTGCTGCCCCGCGACGAGGCGTTCGCGATCCCCGACCTGATCCGGACGAAGGTCAACCTCCTGCCGCAGGGCATCGAGCAGATCCGGACGATCGAGATCGTCGGGCTCGACCTCCAGGCCGACGGCGGGACTCACGTCGCGAACACGCGCGAGGTCGGGACGATCCGGGTGACCGGCTACGAGTAGCAAGGGCCGGATCAACAAGCGGATCCGCCTGGAGCTCGTCGACCCCGCCTGACGCCCCCGCCCCGGGGCCGCGACTCGAAGGCCGCGGCCTCGCTCGTCCGGCGACCGATCGCCCTATTGGCGACGCCGGGTCGTGAGCGTCCATTCCTCGCCTCTCCCGTCCCGAGGACAGCCCCCGAGGGCGCAGGCAGGCGGGACGAACCGCCGCCCCGCGCGACTCGCGGTAGGATCACGAAAGGGCCGGGACGGCGCATCCGATCCGGCTGCGGGAGGAGGAACCTGCCACGGATACGCCCGGCGCTGCTCCCGGCGACGGTCTCCGCCTGTACGAGGAGATGGCTGACTGGTTCCATCTGCTCACCTCGCCCGAGGACTACGCGGACGAGGCGGCGGTCGTCCTGGACCTCCTTCGGGAGCACGTCGACGGCCCGCTGGAGACGCTCCTGGAGCTCGGATCGGGCGGCGGCAACACCGCCTCGCACCTTCGAGCCGACCTGCGTCTCACGCTCACGGACATCGCGCCGGCGATGCTCGACCTCAGCCGGACGCTGAACCCCGGCTCCGAGCATCTTCTCGGCGACATGCGCACCCTCCGCCTCGGGCGGACGTTCGATGCCGTGCTCATCCACGACGCAGTGATGTACATGGCAACCGAGGCCGACCTCCGGGCCGCGCTCGAGACGGCCCACGTCCACCTGCGTCCCGGCGGCGTCGTGGTCGTCGTCCCCGACTGCGTCCGGGAGACGTTCCAGCCGAAGACCGAGCACGGCGGTCACGATGGATCCGGCCGGGGACTTCGCTACCTCGAGTGGACCTACGACCCGGACCCCGACGACACGACGTTCCTGACCGACTTCGCGATCCTGTTGCGCGAGGGCGCCGACGACGTTCGGGTGCGCTACGACCGCCACGTCATGGGTCTGTTTGCGCGAGGGACGTGGCTCGACCTCTTCGGGAAGGTCGGCTTCATGCCCTCGGTCGTCGTCGACCGGTGGGAGCGTGACGTCTTCGTCGGAGAACGCCCGGCGTCGTAGACGCGGAGCGAGCGCTGCGACGGCGTCGGTCAGGCGGGGCCCGGGTACCAGCGGCCGCCGCGCATCACGCGGCGTACGCGCAGATCGTCGTCGAGCTCCACGAGATCGGCCCGCAGGCCGGGCTCCAGGCGGCCCCGGTCGCCGACGCCGAGGAGGGCCAGTGGGTCGCGCGTGGCCGCGGCCACCGCCCGCGGAAGCCCGACGCCCGAGCGGGCGACATTCCGGACCGCTGTGTCGAGCGCGATCACCGAACCCGCCAGGTTGCCACCGTCGGCCAGCACGCACCGATCGCCGTCGATGACGCACTGCAGGCCACCGAGAAGCCCGGAGCGAGCGTCGGTGCCGCCGAACGAGACGCCGTCGCTGACGAGGATCAGCCGGTCGGCCGGCTTCGCGCGCAGGATCAGCGGCCAGACGGACCTGGAAACGTGGTGGCCGTCCGCGACCAGCTCGACGTAGGCGTCGTCCTCCAGCAGCGCCGCCAGTCCAAGTCCGGGGGTGCGGTGGTCGACGCCGGTCATCGCGTTGAAGAGGTGGGTGGTCGTGCGGGCGCCCGCCGCATAGCCGGCCCGGCCCTCCTGCTCGGTCGCCGAGGAGTGCCCGAGCGAGGCCGCCACGCCCCGCGCCCGGAGCCAGCGGATCAGGTCCAGTGCGCCGGGGATCTCGGGAGCGATCGTCGTGATCCGCAGGCCGTCCACGAGCGGCTCGAGGTCGGCAGCCGCCACCTCGGCGGGGACCAGGATGTAGGCCGGGTTCTGGGCGCCCTTTCGCTCGGCGTTGATGAACGGCCCCTCGAGGTTGAAGCCGAGGGGCGCCGCGCCGTCGTCGGGTGCCACCGGGATCCACTCCCGGACGCTGCGTGCGAAGGCCGCCAGGTCGGCCAGCGGAGCGGTGACCGCCGTCGGCAGGAACGACGTGACCCCGTGCCGAAGGAGCGCCCGCGCCATCCCGTCGAGCGACCCGTCGGGGCCCAGGGCGTCGAACCCGCCACGGCCGTGGACGTGGACGTCGACGAAGCCGGGGGTGATATACGGCCCCCGCGCGTCCCCGTCCGAGAGATCGACGTCGCGGATCCATCCGCCGGTGACGAGGACGCGCCCGGCGCGGACCCGGTCCTCGAGGACCAGGCGCCCCTCGACGACGACCTCACCGACGGGAGGATCGCGGGTCACGCGACCAACGACGGGAGGTTCGCCGGTCACGCGACCACCGCCGCTGCGGCAGGTGAGGTCCCGTCGTAGTCCCCGTGCTCCTCCACCGCCGACCACATCGCCGCCACGTTCGCGCCGGGAACGTTGGCCTGGATGTTGTGCACGGATGCGAAGACGAAGCCGCCGCCCGGGGCAAGGTCGTCGATCCGTCGCCGGACCTCGGCCCGGACCTCGTCCGGGGTCGCGCTGCCGAGGACCCGCTGGGTGTCCACCCCACCGCCCCAGAAGACGAGGTCATGGCCGAAGTCGCGCTTGAGCGCCGCCGTCTCCATGCCGGTGGCCGACACCTGCACGGGGTTCAACACATCGACCCCGATCTCGATGAGGTCGGGGATCAGCTCGCGGATCGCGCCGCACGAATGGAAGCAGGATGCGGGCCCGGGTGCGCGACCGGATGAACGCGAAGAGCTCCGCCTGCAGCGGCTTGACCAGCTCACGGTACGTCCGAGGCGAGAAGAGGGGCGACGCCTGGCCGCCGAGGTCGTCGGCCTCGCCGACCACGTCCACGGCGTCCCCGAGCTCGGGCAGGACCGCGCCCCACCAGGCCAGCTTGATCTCGAGCACGCGCTCCATGAGGGCCCGCGCCAGGGCGGGATCGGCCGCGAGGTCCATGTAGCCGTCCTCGAAGCCGCGCAGCCGGAAGAGCATCTCGGTCAGCCCGGCGCAGACCGAGCCGACGAAGACGGCCCGGCCCTCGACCGCGATCACGCGCCGGGCCTCGGTCGGCCATCCCGGCGCGGCGGGCAGGGTCGCTCCCGTCGGGCCAGGCGAAGCTGGCCAGGTGACCGGCATCGATCTCTCCGCCGAGTGGTGCCGAGGCCGGGTCGAAGAAGAAGCCGTCCTTCGGCATCCGGCGTCGGACGCCCCACTCGTCGACGTACGCGACAGCCCTCACCCTCGTCGACGATCTCGCGGCGGTACCCCGACGGACTCGCGCGGCTCGACGCCCCGGACGTCGATCCCGAGCCGGTCGGCGACGTCCACGTCCACGACCGCGAGCTGCTGCGACAGGTCCCCGACGCGGACGGCGCCGTCGTCGAGGCCGAGCTCGCCGCGCAGGGCGGCGTAGGCCCGCACGTGGATGCCGGTCATGCGCACCGCGCCGAGGTCCCGCGGGACGCGGTCGGCCTCCCGATGCGTCGAGTGCCGCCAGGAGCCGGGTCCGTCCGTCCACGCCTGTCGCCGCCTCAGCCGGCACGTCGCGGCGGGACCCCGGCGCGGGAGGCCTCGACCTCGAAGTCCACGTCGAGCGCGTAGCCGGTCGCCGGGATACCGCGATTCGGTGGACTCCAGCGGCCGGCCACGGAGGTCGAGGATCAGCCGCCGCTCCACGAGCAGCGCGGAGCCCGGGGCGATCCCGAGGAGGCGCGCGTCCTCCTCGCCGGCGGTCTCGGCGTCGATCGTCGCCCGTCCCCGCGCCGGCACGAGGCCTCCGGCGCGCAGGGCGTCGTGGAGCGAGCCGCTCTCGAGGTCGGCGCTCATCACGACGCCGGCGGCCCGGCCGTGGAGCGCCACCGACTCGACCGCGACCGGCTGGTCGTCGGCGAGCCGGATCCGCAGTCAGGGCGACCACCGGCTCTCCCTCGCGCGAGTCGCAGGTCGCGCGCCTCGCTCTCGCGGGGCGGGCGCACCTCGCGGCGCAGCAGTCGCGATCGGGGTGCCCGCCCGTGGCGCCGCATCTCGTCCGAGAAGCCCATCAGGCTGTTGGCGCGCCGGTGGGACGGCGGGGCGGCGACGAAGCTGCCTCGGCCCGGCTCGCGGCTGATGAGCCCCTCCTCGGCCAGTCAGCTGGACGGCGTTGCGGGCGGTCATCCGGCTGACCCCGAACTCGCGGCACAGGGCGGCGTCCGAGGGGAGCGGATCACCGGGCTTGAGCGATCGCGATCCGCGTCGCGGAGCGCCTGCTCGATCTCGCGGTAGCGCGGGAGGTAGGACTCCGGGATCACGGGCGGCCTCGCCGCCCCCCGGCGGTTCCGGCGACGATCGCCGCCCCTCCACGCCCATTCCGCGCCGTGCACCGCCGCCCCGATCGCGCCGGCCGCCGTACCCAGCTCGGCCGGTACCAGGCGGACCGCGTCGACGGAGGTCGATGAACACCCGGCGCCGGAGCTCGGCGCGGATCGGATCGAACAGCAGGTCGCCAGCCGCGGCGATCCCGCCGCCGATGACGACCCGGTCGGGCGAGACGACGGTGACCATGTTGGCGATCCCGATCCCGAGGTAGCGGCCGACCTGGGCCAGGCCGTCCCGCGCCCGCTCGTCGCCCGCCCGGGCTCGCGCGACGGCCTCCTCCGCGGTGGCCGTCCCGCACGGCATCGCGATCTGGTCGGCGCGCGCGAAGGCCTCGACGCAGCCCCGGTTGCCGCAGCCGCACCACGGCCCGTCGGGATCGATCGTCTGATGCCCGAGCTCCCCGCCGGTCCCGTCGTGGCCCTGGTGGACGCGGCCGTCGATCGCGATGACGCCCCCGATGCCCGTGCCCAGGGTCAGCCCCACCATCGACGAGGCGCCGCGCCCGGCACCAATGCGGAGCTCCGCGAGGCCGAAGGCGCGAGCGTCGTTGACCAGGAAGGCGGGTACCCCCGCGGCGGCGGCCACCGGCCCGGCGACGGGATGGCCGTCCCAGGGCCCCGGGATGTTGACCAGGAACCGCGTGCGCCCGGTCGCCGGGTCATAGAGGCCGGGAACGCCGATCCCGACGCTCGCGACGGGGCCCTGCGCGCTGACGGCCACCGCCGCGACCTCGGCGAGCTGGGCCACGACGGTGGCCGGGCACGGCCGCGGGGTCGGCCACGAGGCGGGTGGGCACCTGGCCCTGCGCGACGGTCCGCCACTCCTCGGCGGCGTGCGCGACCACGGCCCACTTGAGGTTCGTGGCTCCCAGGTCCAGCCCGAGGTGGAGGGTCCCCACTCCGGCGTTCATGCCCGCTCCTTCCCCGGCGTCCGCGCCTCAGAACTCGTCGGTGACACGCGTGTACGCGGCCGCGACGGCGACGATGATCGCCCCGAAGAGCATCTGTCGGACCGGCTCGGGGAACCCGAGCCCGGCGATGAGGGCCGCCAGGACGGTGAGGATGAGCGCGCCGACGATCGTCCCGCCGAACCCGCCGCGGCCGCCCATGATCGAGGTCCCACCGATGACGGCCGCCGCGACCGACGGCAGGACGTAGGAATCCGCGAGCGTCACGCTGGCGATGTTGGTAAGGCCCAGGAGGAGCAGGCCGGCGATCGCGGCCAGCAGCGCCGAGATGACGTAGAGGACGATCAGAACCTGCCAGGCCCGAGCGCCCGAGAGGCGCGCCGCGATCGGGTTGTCGCCGATCGCGTAGAGCAGCCGTCCGTAACCGGTCCGCCACAGCGTCAGGAGGATGAGCGCCGCCACCGGCACGAAGACCACCAGGCTGTAGGGCACCACCTGGACGAGGAGCCCGGACCCGATCGTGCGGATCCCGGGCGGCACGCCGGTGCCCGTCTGGACCATCTGCAGCTGCCAGACGTTTGCGAACCCGAGGACGACCAGGCTCATCCCCAGGGTCATGATCAGCGGGTGGACGCGGAACACGCCGACCCCGATGCCGTTGATGAGCCCCGCGAGCGCTGCGGCCGTAAGGGCCACACCGATCGCGACGGGCACCCCGCCGGGAACGTGAACGAGGGTCGCCACGACGAAACCCGCCATCGAGGCCACCGCGCCCACGGACAGGTCGATGCCCCCCGTGAGCATCGTCAGGGTCTGGCAACCGGCAAGGATGGCGAGCGGCACGGAGGCGCGGACGACCACCCCGACCCAACCCGGCGTGACGCCGTCCGGCAGCACGAACTGGGTGGCGAGGACCAGGAGCGCCAGCAGGCCGACGAGCGGGATCATGGGCCGGTCGCGGAAGAGGCCGCGCCAGGCTGCGAGGGTCAGCCAGGGGCCGTGAACCGCTTCGGCCTCTGCCGGCGAGCTGGGCATGGTCGGCGGCGGAAGTGCGTCGCTCATGCCCGGCTCCTCCTGAGCTGGACGAGGCTGCCGACCATGACCACGCCGATGAGGATGGCCCCCTGGGCGACGACGGCCAGGTTGGGGTCGAAGCCGAGGAAGATCATGTCGGTCTGGATGATCTGGAGGATGACGACACCGACGATCGGCCCGAACACGCCCCCGCGGCCGCCCGCGAGGCTGACCCCACCGAGCACGACCGCGGCGACGCTCAGGAGCGTGTAGGGTCCCGGGACCGGCGTCCCGATGCCGGTGCTTGCGATGAGCGAGAGGCCGGCGAGCGCGGCGAACAGGCCCATGAGCATGTAGGCCAGGATTCGCGTCCGCCCCACCGGGACGCCGCTCCGGAAGGCCGCGAGCCGGTCGCTCCCGATCGCGTAGAGCGAGAGCCCGAACCGCGAGCGCCGGACGGGGATCCAGACGAGCGCGACGACGACGATGAGGACGACGGCTGCCTTGGGAATCCACGGGTTGCCCAGCGATCCCAGGACGAGGTCGCGCAGCCACTCTGGCGGCCAGCCCTCCCGGGGCGGAGAGCACGAGGAGCGCGCACCCCGCCCAGACGAACGACATCGCCAGCGTGACGACGATGTCGGGAACGCGTGTCAGGACGACCAGGCTTCCGTTCACGGCACCCAGGAGAAGGCCGAGGAGGAGCACGGCGATGAGCACGCCGAGGGTGAACGAGTCGGGTTGCCCCTTCATGAGGACCGCCGCGATGACGCTCGTGAAGGCCATGATCGACCCGATCGAGAGGTCGATCCCTCCCGAGATGACGACGATCGCCTGGGCGACGGCCGCCAGCGCCAGGGGCAGCACGGAGATTGCGAGACCCTGAACGCTCGAGTCCCCGTAGCTCGGGTTGATGAGCTTCGTGAAGAGGAGGAGGAGCGCGAGGAACCCGAGGAGGCTCAGGGTCCACCCGTTGCGTCGCACCCAGGCGGCCAGGGCACCCGCGGGGCGAGGGCGAGCGGCGTCGACGGTGACGACCGTGGCGGTCACCGTTCAGTCCCTGGTTCGGCAGCAGCCTCGACACGTGCGACAGATGCCGCCTCGGCGGCGGCTGACCCGGCGGCAACGGATTCGGCCACGGCGAGCTCGGGGATGACGGCGTCCGACTTGAGGTTGTACGCGGCGCGGAGCAGCGTGGGCTCGTCCGCGTCCGCGACGGGAACTTCGGCGACCACCTGGCCGCCGAAGATCACGATCGCCCGGTCACAGACGAGCTGGACCTCCTTCAACTCGGAGGTGTAGAACAGGACCGCGGCGCCGGCCTGCGCGAGATCGCGAAGCAGGATGTAGATCTGGTCCTTCGTGCGGATGTCGATGCCGCGGGTCGGGTCGAAGCACAGCATGGTCCGCACGCCCTCGGCCACCCAGCGCGCGAGCGTGACCTTCTGCTGGTTGCCACCCGAGAGCCGGCGGACCTCGCCCTTGGCCCGGGTGTCGATCTGCAGCTTCGCGATCGCGATGTCGACCTTCGCCTTCTCGTCGGCCATGCGGATCAGGCCCCACCTGCGCAGGCGGGTCGTGAAGGGCAGCGCGATGTTTTCCCGCACGGACCGCTGCATGAGCAGGGCCTCGGCGCGGTCGGCGGCCACGTAGACGAGGCCGGCCCGGATGGCGTCGGCCGGATGGCGGAACGAGGCCGGCGTCCCGTCCACGAGCAGCTCGCCGCTGCTGGGACGCTCCGAGCCCGCTAGGACGTCGAACAGCTCGTCCTGGCCCTGGCCCTCGAGCGCCACCACGCCGAGGACTTCACCCGGATAGAGCTCGAACGAGGCGCCGTGCAGTCTCGGGCCGATCTCCAGGCCGCGCACGGCGAGGCGGGGGGTCGCGCCTGAAGGCCGCTTGCGCCCCGCGGCGGCAGCGGTCGATGCCCGCATTCCCTCGGCGGCCTCGCCGAGCATGAGCTCGACGATCCGGTCTTCGGAGCCTTCGGTCACCTCGACGACGCCGACCGTCTCGCCCTCGCGCAGCACGGTGGCCCGGTCGCAGACCGCAGCGATCTCGATCAGGCGGTGGGAGATGAAGATGACGGCGCGATCTCCGCCGCGCTGGCGGCCGACGACCTCCAGGACTCGCTCGGTCAGGTTCGCCGGCAGGGCGGCCGTCATCTCGTCGAGCATGAGGACGTCCGGCTCGATCGCGAGGGCGCGGGCGAGGTCGACGATCCGGAGCGACGCGAGCGGCACCTGCCGCGCCAGGCTCGACAGAGTGAGCCCGCCCAGGCCGAGCTCGCCGAGCCAGTGGCGGAACGGCTCGACCGGCGTTTCGGTGAGACGCAGGTTGGCCCGGATGTCCAGGTCGGGGATGAGAGCCGGCTCCTGGTATACAGAGATGAGGCCGCCGCGGCGGGCCTCGGCCGGCGAGTGGACGGTGCGCTCTCGCCCGCGGACGGAGATCGCGCCGCTGTCGGGATGGACCGCCCCGGTGAGGATCTTGACGAGGGTGCTCTTGCCCGCGCCGTTGGCGCCCATGAGCGCGTGGACCTCGCCCGGGCGCACGGCGAGCGACGCCGCCTTCAGCGCGACGACGGCGCCGTAGGTCTTCGAGATGTCCGTGGCCTCCAGGAGAAGGCCGGCGGTCGTGACGGTCATGTGTCCCAAGGGTGCGGGGAGCGGGGGATGCCGGCGGGCCGGCATCCCCCGCGATGTTCAGCTGCCTGCGGGGGGTTAGCTCCCGCCCGGACCCTTGCAGGCAATCGCCTGCTGGGGCGTGTAGTGGGTCCAGCCCTCGATCTGGAGACCGAGCGGCCAGGACGGATCGAGGCCGTCCACGAGCCAGGACTTGAGGGTAGCCTTGCCCGCGTCCGTCAGGTTGTCGGCGAGCACGGGCACGAGGAGCACCGTGTTCGGCTTCGGGGCGGTTGAGTCGGTCGAGACGGTCTCGCCGTTCAGGAGCTTGAGCGCCAGGGCGACGCCTGCGCCACCGACGGCGGCGGTGTTGGTCACCGCCGAGCCAGTGAGGTTCGCGTAGTTGGTCGGGTCGAGGAGCGGCTTGACGAAGACGCCGCGGTCGGCGCCGACGATTGGCACGAACTTCTTGTTGGCGGCCTTGATGGCTTCGACGACCTCTCCATCCATGCCGGACGTCCAGATCCCCTGGATCTTGTCGTACTCGCCGCTGGCGATGAAGTCGTTCATCAGCTGCGTCGTGACCGCGGAGTCCCACTTGGTGAAGACGCCGTCAGCGTTCGGCACGACCTTGATGTTCGGGTTCTCGGCGAGAGCCTTCTTGAACCCGATGTCGCGGTCGCTGTCGGCCGAGGCCCCGGCGATGCCGCGCATGTAGTACACGGTGCCGGTGCCCTTGAGCTGCTCGAACAGCCACTTGGCGCCGAGGTACGCGTACTGCGTCTGGTTGTTGTACAGGTTGTAGGTCTTGGGATCGTTGACGTACTGGTCGACCGAGACCGTCTTGATCCCCTTGGCCTGCGCCTCCTGGAGCGCCGGAAGGAGCGAGTCGGGGTCGACCGGGTTGAACACGATCGCGTCGACGCCCTTGGCGATCAGGGTGCGGATGTCGGCGAGCTGGCCCGCAGCATCGGTGTTGCGGTGGATGGTGGTCATCTCCGACACCTGGCCGGAGGCGAGAGCCTCGGCCTTGGCCGTGCAGACCTGCTCTTCGCGGAAGCCGTTCCCGACGCCGCCCGGGTTCGAGTAGCCGATCTTCCAAGTCTTTGCCGCCGCCGAGGCCGCGGGCGAGCTGCTCGCCCCGCTCGAACAGGCGCCGGCGATGACCGCGATCGTCGCGACTGCGACGATGCCGCGGACCACTCCGCTTCGCTTCATGAACGGTGCTCCTCCTTGTTGCGGCCACAGGCTCCGGCATGGAGTGTCGGCCGCTCGGTCCGATGGGAGAACAACATGGCTCGTCGCCCCGTCACTCACCTCCTCGTGACTGGATGATGGCACGCGCGAGTCGTCGCGCGTGCTCCCGGTAGGCCTCGTCGAAGAGGGCCCTGGACCGCTCCGGCCCGACCACCGCGGCGCGTGTCATCACGGGGGGCATCGCCCCCTGCTCCACGAGCAGCTCCGCGATGCGGACCTTGAGCGAGTTGACGATGGCGACGGCCGTGATGGTCGAGCCGGGCCCGACCGGGAACTCCAGGCCGTCGATCGAGATGAGCGCGTCGGCCGGCGGCGTGCACAGGTCGATGACGAGGTCGGCCTCGTCGAGGAGGCGACTGCCGACCCCCGGGTCGGGCTCGCCGGCGAGCGACATCTCGACCGATGTCACCGCGATCACCCGGATGCCGCGCCGCCGCGCGCCGCGGGCCATCTCCACGGGGACGGCCGACAGGCCCGAGGCAGAGAAGACGATCATCACGTCGCGGGATCCGAAGGTGAAGTTCGAGAGGACCACCTCGGCGAGGCCCGGCATCGCGCTCGATGAACATCGCCTGGCGCTGGCCGTTCGCTCCGACGACCTCGCTGTGGAACGTCATCGACAGCTCGACGATCGGGTTGAAGCCCGGGTACGAGCCGTAGCGCGGGAACATCTCCTCGACGGGGATCCGCGAGTGGCCGGTCCCGAAGAGGTGCACCAGCCCGTCGGCCGGCGATGGCGTCGGCACACCACCTGGCGGCCCGCTCGATCGCGTCGGCCTGCGTGGCGGCGAGCGCGGTCGAGCAGCTCGTGGGCCGCGGCGAGCCACGGCAGCGACCGAGGGCCGAGCATGCCGAGGCCGGCGGCGTCGCCCACGGGTCAGTAGGTCTCCGTCGCCCGGGGTGGGCGCTGCAGCCGGGGCGGCCCCCGCCTTCCGCGCCCGGCAGTCGTCGAGGATGGTCGCCGTCGCGGTGGCCCCGATGCGGGTCACGCCGAGGGCCATCACCGCCAGGAGCGCGTCGAGCGTCCGGACGCCGCCGGCCGCCTTCACCTGGATGTGCGGCGAGATGCTGGCCCGCATGAGCGCCAGGTCCGCGTGGGTGGCGCCGCCCGGCGCGAAGCCCGTCGAGGTCTTCACGAAGTCCGCCCCCGCAGCCTCGGTAAGGCGGCAGGCACGGACCTTCTCGTCGTCGGTGAGGTAGGCGTTCTCGAAGATGACCTTGACGATCGCGCCGGCGGCGTGGGCCACCTCGACGATGGCCGCGATGTCGGCCCCGACGTCGGCGTCGCGGCCGGACTTGAGCGCTCCGATCGGCAGCACCATGTCCAGCTCGGTCGCCCCGTCCGCCAGGGCCAGGCGCGCCTCGACGAGCTTGACCTCCGGTGCGATGGTTGCCGTGCGGGAAGCCGATCGTGGTGCCGACGGCCACGTCGGTCTCCGCCAGGATCGCCCGGGCGCGGACCACGTCGGCCGGTCGGACGCAGACCGACGCCACGTCGTAGAGCGCCGCCAGGCGGCAGCCGTCCTCGACGAAGGCGTCGTCGAGCTCGGGGCGGAGGAGCGAGTGGTCGATCGTCTTGGCGACGTCGCGCTCGGTGACCCGGCTCAGCAGGTCGGCGAGGAGCTCCGGCGTCAGCTCTTCGGGCGTTCGAGGTGCCGCGATCTCGGCCCAGGCTCCGAACCGGGTGCTCACCTGCAGTACGGCCGAAGGATGTCGCGGGCGATGAGGAAGCCCTGCTTGACCTTCTCGTCGGTGCCCTCGAAGCGCCGGTCCTCGTGCTCGATGATGCAGTCGCCCTGGTAGCCCTGGCCGGTAGAGGCCGCTGAAGACGACCGACCAGTCCACGTCGCCGAGGCCTGGGATGCGCGGGACCTGCCAGCCGATGCCGTTGGAGAAGATGCCGCGCTCGTAGAGGCCGTCGCGGTCGATCATCAGGTCCTTGGCCTGGTAGTGCAGCACGTGGGACCCGAACTCCTGAGGAAGCGCCGCATGTCGATCATCTGCAGTACGAGATGCGACGGGTCGAAGTTCAGCCCGATCGTGTCGCCCCACTCCTCCAGGATCCGGCGCCACATCCGGGGCGTGGTGGCGATGTTGTGGCCGCCCGGCCACTCGTCGTAGCTGAAGAGCATCGGGCAGTTCTCGAGCGTGACCTTGACGCCCTGGTCCGTGGCGAAGGCCACGATGTCGGGCCAGACGCTGAGCGCCTCCTCCCAGTTCTGGTCCTGGTTCTTCGCCGCGTCGCCGCCCATGAAGGTGTTGACGAGCGGGACGCCCATCTTCCGCGCGGCGACCATGACGTTCCTGAGGTGGCCGATCACCTGCTCCCGGTGAGCCGGGTCGGGGTGCAGCGGGTTGGGGTAGAAGCCGAGGCCCGAGATCGAGAGGCCCCTGGCCGCGATCTGGTCGACGATGTCGGTCGCCTGGCCGTCGGAAAGGTCAGCCACGTTGATGTGGCTGGTACCGGCGTAGCGCCGTGTCGGCCCCGACGAGCGGGGCCAGCAGGCGATCTCCAGGACCTCGAAGCCGCTCGCGGCCGCCCAGTCGGCGACCTCCATGAGGGGTGTCTCGGGGAACGGCGCGGTCAGGAATCCGAGCTTCATCGTCGATGCTCCGTTCGAGGCTTGTCCGGCCGTCCCGGGCCGGGTTGGACGCGGCTCATGCGCGGGCTCATGCTCAGCGGCTCATGCGTCGCGGCGACCGCGACCCAGCGCCCCTCGCGGGCGCTCGTCTCGATCGCGTCGTCGACCAGCATCTCGTCGTGGCCGTCGGCGAAGGTGGCGTAGATCGGGCGCTCGGCGGGGCCGCCGGCGTGATGTCGGTGTAGACGGCCCGGTAGAGAGCCTTGAACGTGTCGGCGAAGCCCTCGACGTGGCCGCCTGGGAGGCTCGCCGCGGCGTTCCGGCGGCGTTCATGAGGGCCGGGTTGCGGAGGAGGACCTCGTTCGGGCGCTCGCGACGGCCGATCCACAGCTCGTCGGGGCGCTCCGAGTCCCACGCAGCCGCCGCGGCCGCGCCGTCGATCTCCCACTGGAGCGAGTTCTTCCGGCCGGCGCTCACCTGCGAGACGGCGAGCGCGCCGCGCGCCCCGCCCTCGAAGCGCAGGAGGATCGTCGCCGCATCGTCGGTGGTCATCTGGCGGGCGATCGTCTCGGTCGCGCGCTCGGTCGAGAAGGTCTCCACCGGGCCCGCCGGCTGCTGGCGCACCTTCACGAACGTGGCCAGGTCGGCCATGACGCTCTCGATCCGCAGGCCGCCGACGAAGGAGAGCAGGTCGAGCCAGTGGGACCCGATGTCGCCGACGGCCCGCAGCGTCCCGCCCTCGGCCGGGATCGAGGCGCCAGTTCCAGTCGGTGTCGAGCAGCAGCCAGTCCTGGAAGTAATGCCCGGTGACGAGGCGGACCTCGCCCAGCGCGCCGTCGCGGATCATCGCAGCCGCGTGCTGGTTGAGGGGGTAGAAGCGGATGTTGAAGTTGACGGCGTTGACGACGCCGGCGGCGGCGGCGAGCCGGACGAGCTCGGCGGATTCGGCCGGGGTCGTGGCCAGCGGCTTCTCGCACACGACGTGCCTGCCGGCGGCCAGATAGGCGGCTCACCTGCGGGAAGTGGAGCGCGTTCGGCGAGGTGACGTGGACCGACCTCGACGCGGTCGTCGGCGAGCAGCTCCTCCATCGAGGCGTAGGCACGCGGCAGGCCGAGCTCGGCTGCCCGCTTCGCGCCGTGCTCCGGCGAGACCTCGAGCAGTCCGTGCACGTTCACGCCGAGGCGGCGCAGGGCCTCGATGTGCACCGTGCCGATGAACCCGCTGCCGATCACGGCGGCGCCGACGTCGCTGATGCGTCTCATGCGAAGGCTTCCTCGGGAGTCCTCGGGGTGACGGCGTGGCCGTCGTCAAGTCGTCTAGACGGCTAGACGAGATCGTAGCGGCCGGGGTTGCCATGGACACGGCGATTCCGCCCGTCGGGCGGGGGCCGAACGGCAGGGGTCGGGCGGCGGGCTTCAGCCGACTCATGGGCGCCGGCGCGCTTCGGCCGACTCTCGGGCGCGCCGGCGCGCTTCTGCCCACTCCTGGGTCGCCGGCGCGCATCGGCCCACTCTTGCGCGCGCAGGCGGGGCGGTCCGTTGGCCATCGGGCCGGCCGGCGCACTTCCGGTCCACCGGCGCCCGGGTGACATTCGCGCAGACCGGCCGCGTGGCAGACTGGCTCGGGCTCTTGCGCCCGCACGACGCCCATCTCCGGAGGCCCGCGATGTCCTTTCCCACGACGCCGGACGAGGTCCTGGCGCTGACCGACGCCGCGCTGGCCGAGGCCGGCGAGCTCGTGGACGCGGCCTGCCGCGATGGCGGCCGAGGCTCGTTCGCGGCCGTGCTCCAGCCGATCGACGACGCGCTGGACCGCCTGGCCGTCGCCTACGGGCGTGGGGCCTTCCTGTCCAACGTGGCCGAGGATCCCACCGTCCGCGACGCGGGCCAGGAGGCGGAAGAGCGGATTTCGGCATGGCGCGTCGACCTCCCCTTCCGCGACGACCTGGCGGCGTCCGTGACCGCCTTCGCCGCCTCCGCGGCCGCGGCCTCGCTCGAAGGCGAGGAGCGACGGTTCCTCGACCGTCTCCAGCGCGATGTGAGGCGCGCCGGCCATGGCCTGCCGCCGAAGGTCCGAGCGGAGGTGCGCGAGCTGTTGGGACGCCTCGTGGCGATCGAGGTCGCCTTCTCCCGCAATCTCGCCGAGGCGAAAGGTGGCCTGGACCTGGCACCGGCCGAGCTAGCCGGGCTTCCGGAGTCCTACGTCGCGGGCCTCCGGCCGGGTGCGACCCCCGGGACCCGCCGCGTGACGCTGGCCACCCCCGACCTCTACCCGTTCCTGGAACTGGCGGCAAGGCGCGACCTCCGTGAACAGCTCGAGGAGGCCTGGTTCGACAAGGCCCACGCCGAGAACCGACCCCTCCTCGCTGAGGCGCTCGAGCTCCGCCGGCGCGCCGCGAGCCTCCTCGGCTACCCGACCTGGGCCCATTACCGGCTCGAGGAGAAGATGGCCGGCGACCCCGTCGGCGGTCGAGGCGTTCTACGCGTCGCTGATCCCGCCCCTGCGGCGCACGGCCGAAGTCGAGCTCGCGGCGATGGCCGGGGAGCTGCTGGCCGCCGGCGACGAGCCGCCGGTCGAGAGCTGGGACTGGCGCTGGTGCGACACGCGCCAACGATCGGGCACGTTCGCGGTCGACCCGGAAGAGCTGCGGGCGCACTTCGCGCTCGACGATGTCCTGACGGGCCTCCTCGGGCTCACCGCCGAGGTCTTCGGCCTCCAGTTCGAGCTGGTGGAGGCTCCCGGCGCCTGGCACCCGGACGTCCGCCGGCTGCGGGTGGCCGACGCGGCGACCGGGGAGCCGGCTCGGAGAGGTCCTCATGGACCTCCATCCCCGGGACGGAAAGTACGGCCACGCTGCGGCGTTCCCGCTCCTCCCTTCGCGCCGCCTGTCGGACGGTACGCGTCGCCTGCCGCTGACGGCGATCGTGGCCAACCTCCCGACGCCATCGCCCGGCGCGCCTGCGCTCCTGCGCCACGACGACGTCGTGACGCTGTTCCACGAGTTCGGGCACGTCCTGCACGCGACGCTCAGCCGGACGCGCTTCACCCGGTTCGCGGCCGAGACCGAGTGGGACTTCATCGAGGCGCCCAGCCAGATTCTCGAGCACTGGGCCTGGCAGCCGGAGGTTCTTGCTCGCTTCGCCCGCCACCACCACACGGGCGCCCCGATCGACCCCGATCTCGTCGGGCGCCTCGTCGCCAGCCGCGACCTCAACGTCAGCCTGCGGACGCTCCGCCAGTGCTCGCTGGGGCTCCTCGACCTCGGGATCCACGCCGCGCACGCCGTGGAGCCCGACGAGGCGGACGCGGAAGCCCACGCGCGCAGCGGCTTCCCGTATCACGCCGGCACGCACCAGCCCACCGAGTTCGGCCACCTGATGGGCGGCTACGACGCCGGCTACTACGGGTACCTGTGGGCGAAGGTCTATGGCGACGACATGTTCGGGCGCTTCGTCGAGGAGGGCGTGACCTCGGCTGCGGTCGGCACGCGCTACCGCCACGAGATCCTCGAGCCCGGAGGCAGCCGCGACGCGATCGACCTCCTGCGAGCCTTCCTGGGGCGCGAGCCCTCGCCCGCCACGTTCCTGCGCCTGCTGGGCATCGAAGCGACCTGACGCGCGCGCCGCGCCAGGGCCACCGCAGAGCCAGGCCCTTCCTAGAGCGCCTTGACCGCGGCCACCAGCTGCGCCAGGCCGTCCTTCGCGTCGGCGAAGAGCATGCCCGGTCTTGGGGTTGACGTAGAGCTCGTTGTCGATGCCCGCGTAGCCGCGGCCCATCGAGCGCTTGATCGACGATGATCGACTTGGCGTGGTCCACGTTGAGGATCGGCATGCCGGAGACGGGGTTGCCCGGCCGGCGCGCTGCCGGGTTCGTGACGTCGTTGGCGCCGACGACGAGGGCCACGTCGCAGCGGTCGAACTCCGGGTTGATCTCGTCCATCTCCTTGAGCTGCGGGTAGGGCACGTTCGCCTCCGCGAGGAGGACGTTCATGTGCCCCGGCATCCGGCCGGCCACGGGGTGGATCGCGTACGTGACGTTGACGCCCCCGCTCCTCGAGGAGCTCGGCGAGCTCGCGCACGCCGTGCTGCGCCTGGGCGACCGCCAGGCCGTAGCCTGGGACGACGATCACGTTCTCGGCGTAGGCGAGCTGGATCGCGACGTCGTCGGCGCCGATCGAGCGGACCGAGCCGCCCGGGCCGCCGGCGCCGGCGGCCGCCGGCCCCTTCGCCGCCGCCGAAGCCGCCGACCATGATGTTGACGATCGAGCGGTTCATCGCGTCGGCCATCAGCTTGGTCAGGATCGCCGCCCGAGGCGCCCGACGAGCGCGCCCGAGATGATCAGGACGGGGTTGTCCAGCACGAAGCCGGCCATCGCGACCGCCGTGCCCGTGAACGCGTTGAGGAGCGAGATCACGACCGGCATGTCCGCCCCGCCGATCGGCAGGACCATCGTCACGCCGAAGACCAGCGCGGCGGCGAGGATCACCGCCAGGACGACGAGCGAGACGGTCGCGCCGAGCGAGACCGTGCCGGCTGCGCCGAGGATCAGCAGCCCGGTCCCGAGCACCGCGATCGCGGCCAGGACGACGGTCAGGATCCGCGAGCCCGGGGAAGATGATCGGCTTGCCGCTGATCAGGCCCATCAGCTTGCCCGAGGCGACGAGCGAGCCGGTGAACGTCACCGCGCCGATGACGACGTCGAGGACGACGAAGACCGTGGTCGAGACCGGCGCGCCGGACTCGCCGGTGAGGCGGATGAAGTCGGAGATCGCGACGAGAGCCGCCGCGCCGCCGCCGACCGCGTTGAACAGCGAGACGAGCTGCGGCATCTCCGTCATCTGGACGTTGCGAGCCGTGTAGAGGCCGGCACCGCCGCCGATGAGGAAGCCGACGACGATGATCACCCAGGCCGCGACGTCGAGCCCGCCGGGGCGGACGACGAGGCTGACGAGCGTCGCCAGGACCGCCACGACCATGCCGCCCGCCGACAGGAGGTTCCCGTTGCGTGCCGTGGCGGGCGAGTTCATGAGGTGGAGGCCCAGCACGAAGCAGACGGCGCCGCCGAGCTGGGCGATGTAGACGAGGGTCTGGATGTCCATCGCCGGCCCCGTCAGGCCTTGCCGTCGGCCTTGCGGGCCGCGGGCTTCTTCTTGAACATCTGGAGCATGCGGTCGGTCACGACGTAGCCGCCGACCACGTTCATGGCGCCGAAGACCATGGCGACGAAGGCGAGCAGGTAGCCGAGCGGATCCGTCGGCCTGCGCGGCGATGATCATGCCGCCGACGAGGACGATCCCGTGGATCGAGTTGGCCCCGGACATCAGCGGCGTGTGGAGCGTCGCGGGGACCTTGGCGATCACCTCGAACCCGACGAGGATCGCCAGGACGAAGATCGTCATCGGGAAGAGCAGGTCGTTCATGCCGACGGGCCTCCGGCGGTGGGTGTGGAATCCGGCGCAGGGTCGACCTCTGGCGCGGAATCGATCCGCGCCGCCTGCGGTGCCGTCGGGGCGGGCGACGCCGTGGGGGCACCTTCCGGCGCCGGCGCGGGCTGGAGCAGCTTCGCGGTCGCCGGCTGGACGACCGCCCCGCCGTTCGTGATGAGGACGCCGGCCGTGATCTCCTCGGCCGGGTCGAGGACCAGCTGCCCGTCCGTCACGAGGTGGAGGAGAAGCGCCTGCAGGTTGCGGGCGTAGAACTGGCTGGCGCTGATCGGGACGCTCGCCGGCAGGTTGTCCGGGGCGAGGATCGCGACCCCGTTGTCGGTCGATGACGGTCTCGCCGGCGTGCGACAGCTCGCAGTTGCCGCCGAGCGCGCTGGCGGCCATGTCGACGATCACGGAGCCGGGCTTCATGGCCCGCACCGCGTCGGCGGTGACGAGGACCGGCGGCTTGCGGCCCGGGACCTGGGCCGTGGTGATCACCACGTCCATGCCGCCGATCACGCCGTTCAGCTCGGCCTGCTGGGCGGCCCGCTCCTCGGCCGTCAGCTCGCGGGCGTAGCCGCCGCTGCCGGTCGCGTCGATCGCGGTCTTGAGGGTGACGAACTGGGCGCCGAGCGATTCGGCCTGCTCCTTCGTCTCCGGGCGCACGTCGTAGGCCTTGACGACGGCGCCGAGGCGGCGGGCGGTGCCGATCGCCTGGAGCCCGGCCACGCCGATCCCGAGGATCAGGACGTTGGCGGGCTTGGCGGTGCCGGCCGCGGTGGTCAGGAGCGGGAAGTAGCGCCCGAAGGCCTCGGCCGCGACGAGGACGGCCTTGTAGCCGCCGATGTTCGCCTGCGAGGAGAGGACGTCCATCGATTGCGCGCGCGAGAGGGTGCGCGGGATCGCGTCGAGGCTGATCGCCGTCACGCCCGCGGTCGGCGAGGGCCTGCATCCGCGACGGTTCGATGAGCGGCGACAGCAGCCCGACGAGCGCCTGGCCCGCGCGCAGCCTGCCGACCTCGGCCTCGGTGGGCCCCTGGACCTTGACGACGCAGTCCGCCTGGCTCCAGGCCTCGTCGCCGGAGACGAGCGTCGCGCCCGCCTCCTCATACATCGCGTCGGGGAACGACGCGGCCGACCCGGCACCGCGCTCCACGAAGACGTCGATCCCTGCGGCCTTCAACTTGGCGAAGGACGTCCGGGACCAGGGCGACGCGGTGCTCGCCGGGCAGCGTCTCTCTCGGAACGCCGACCTTCATCTGGGCTCCCTGGGAAGTGCGAAAAGCAGCGGTAAGGATAGCGCGTGCTCGGGCGCTCCCCGGTTTCGAGTGGGTTTCGTTTGGCGCGGCGCGGAGGGCGGCGCGGAAGATGGTCGCGCGCGAACGGTGGAGCCCGACGGTCCGCGACGCCAGCGCCGCTCCCCCACAATGACCCGGTGAACGCCGACGGCCTGCGCGAGATCTCCGGCGACCTCCTCCTGACGCTCGTCATCGCGGCGTTGTTCGTGAGCCTGTTCCTCGGCCACCAGGTGGACATGCGCAGGCGCCGCCGGCGGGTGGCGGCGGTCCGCGCGACCGGCGACTATGGGCCCGATGCAGCGGCGGTCATCGCCCTGGTTGCCGCTGCCGCGGGACTCGACGCGAGAGCAGCGTCGCTCCTCGCGGCCGAGCGCCGCCAGGCCTTCGACTGGGATCCACGCCTCGAGAAGATCCCCAAGGTTGCCCGGACGGCCCGTGACCGGGCCTTCGCCAACCTGCGCGACGATGTCGCCCGGGCCGCCGCGGAGGCAGCCCGCGAGGCTGCGGCCGGCGCCCTGTCGGCTGCCGCCGTCGAACCTCGCGTCCGCCTCGAGGCGGCCGAGTGCGCGGCCGAGACCGCCGGTGCCATGGCGGCCGTGGCCCGCATGCCCTCCGCCGAGTTCCGGATGCTGACGCGCGCCTGGCGGTCGGTGGTCGGCCCCATCGGCGTATCGCCGCGGCGGGATCCCTGACGCGGCATCCGGCCTGATCCGGGGTCTCAACCATTCTCTCCGGGACTACCATTGGAGGAAACGGAGACGCCCGTTCGAAGGCCACCCTGGAGGCCCAGACGATGACCAGCGAGCCACAGCCCACCCCGGCGCTCGAAGCTGCAGCCCGCCGCCGTCGCGAGCTTCGCGAGGCGCTCATCGTGTTCGAGGACGCCCTCGCCTCACCCTCGCGCGACCGCGAGGCGTGGCGAGCCGAGGTCTCCGACGCTCTCGAGGCGCTGGCCAACGCGTTCGAGGACCACGTGACCGAGACCGAGGCGCCGGGCGGCCTGTACGAGGAGATGTGGGAGATGGCGCCCCACCTGTCCGGCAAGGCGCACCGTCTGCGCGAGGAGCACCCGCAGATCGCGGCCGCGCTCGTGGATGCCGGCGCGCTCCTCGGCGGCCCGCTCACGGCCGACGCCGAGATCGACGCCGTTCGCGAGGAGCTCCAGCGGCTGATGGGCCGCATCGTGCGGCACCGCCAGCACGGCGCCGACCTGGTCTGGGAGGCCTACGCGGTCGACATCGGCGCCGCTGGCTGAGCCGACTGCCCCGATGCCCGGCGATCGCGCGGCCCGGGCGGCATCTGCCTTCGCGGAGCTCCTGGCCGCGCGGGGCGTCGTCATCATCGACGGCGGGCTCGCCACCCAGCTCGAGGCCTCCGGCCACCCGCTCGCCGGCCAGCTCTGGTCGGCCCGGCTCCTGGCCGACGAGCCGGAGGCGATCGTGGAAGCCCACCTCGCCTACTTCCGGGCGGGCGCCCGCGTCGCGATCACGGCCAGCTACCAGGCCTCCTTCGAGGGCTTCGCCGCCCACGGGATCGACCGCCCCGCGGCAGCCGTCCTCCTCCGCCGCAGCGTCGAGCTGGCGGCCGCGGCGCGCGACCGGTACCGCGCGGAGATCGAACCTGCGGACGCCGGGCCGCTTCTCGTCGCGGCGTCGATCGGCCCGTACGGCGCCGGCCTCGCCGACGGCTCGGAGTACCGCGGGAGGTATGGCCTCGACCGGGCGGGGCTCCGTGACTTCCATCGTGGACGTTTGCAGATCCTGTGGGACGCCGAACCGGACCTCCTCGCCTGCGAGACGATCCCCGACGCGGTCGAGGTGCAGGCGCTCGCCGACCTGCTCGACGAGACGGGTGCGAGCGGCTGGCTGTCGCTCAGCTGCGCGGACGGAGGCCACCTGCGCGACGGGTCGCCGGTCGCGGATGCCGCCCGGGTCGCGGACGGGACCCCAGGCTTCGTCGCGATCGGCGTCAACTGCACGGCGCCCGCGCACGTCGAGGAGCTGGTTCGTCGTATCGCGGCCGTGACGGCGAAGCCGATCGTCGTCTACCCGAACTCCGGCGAGGGCTGGGACCCGGCCGCGGGCCGCTGGCTCCCGGCCGCGGGCCCCGACGTGGACGCCGCGACCGCACTTCGGTGGGTTGCGGCCGGCGCGCGCCTGGTGGGCGGCTGCTGCCGGGTCGGGCCGGACCGGATCGCACAGCTGGCGAGCGCCGTCGCGGGCTGAGTGGCGGCCGAGCGCGGCGGCGGGCGAGACGCGCCACGTTGCGCCGGGACCGCGTCGCGGGCCGAGCCCGCGCCGAGCCGGGACCGCGCGGGGCGGCTGGTTCAGGTGGCGCCCGGCCGGGACCCCGCCGGGCTGGCCGGCTCAGGCGGCGCCGGCGACCGGCTCGTCGGCCGCGTTCCCGCCCGCCGCGACGGCGACGGCCGAGCGAGCGGCGGCCCGGCCGCGGGTGATGCACTCGGGCACGCCGACGCCGTGGAACGCCGCACCGGCGAGCACGATCTCGGGCCGTGCCGTCATCGCGGCCTCGGCCGCGGCCACCCGGTCGAGGTGGCCCACCGTGTAACGTGGCATCGCGGCCTGCCAGCGGGCGACGTGGCGGACGATCGGTTGCTCGTGGAGGCCGACCGTGCGGGCCAGGTCGTGGTGGACAGCCGCCACGATCTCCTCGTCGCCGCGATTGAGCAGCCCCGCCAACCGCTCGGGCAGGAAGGCGCGGATGAGGACCGTCCCGTCCGGCGCGCGGCCGGCCCATTTCGAGGATGTGAAGGTGCAGGCACCGAAGGCGAGTGGCTCGTCGCCTGCGACGAGGAAGCCGTGGCCGACAAGCGGCCGGTCGGCAGCCTCTGCCCGGTAGCCAAGGGTGACCACGCCGGTCGAGCCGTGGGGGATCGTGCGGACGGCGGCCGCCGCGGCCGGCACCTCGCCGGCCAGCAACCGCGCCGATTCGCCGGCCGGGCCGGCCAGGATCACGGCGTCGGGCAGCATGCGCGTGCCGTCGGACGCGGTGACGGCCGTCCGCGTGCCGACCCGCTGCAGGCCGGTCACCCGCGTGCCCAGCCGGATCTCCGCGCCGGGAGCGGCGCGGACCGCGGCCGCGACGGCGTCGACAAGGCTTCCCATGCCGCCGGCGAGGCTGACGAACGGCGACTGCGATGCACCGGGCACGGGACGACCACCGGCGGCACTTCCCGCTGACCCGGCACTCGCCGAGGTCGCCGCCCGTGCCCGGGCTCGCGACGCCCGCCCCTGCGCCAGCGACGCGAGCATGAGGCTGCGGTGGTCGCGCTCGTAATCGCGCAGCTGGGGCACGACCGCGAAGAGGCTCAGCTCGTCCACCGGCGCGCCGTAGATTCCGCCGAGGAGCGGGTCGGCGAGCCGTTCGACCATCGCCCCGCCGAGTCGGTGGCGCAGGAATGCCCCGATCGAGACGTCCGTGCCGTCGAGGCTGCGCGGCAGCAGCACGTCCACGCCGGCGCGGAGCTTCTGGGGCCACGAGAAGAGACGGGTCGTGACGAAGGGCGCCATCCGGGTCGGAAGGACCAGGCCCATCCCCTCGGGCATCGGGATCATCTCTCCCCGGGCGCGGATGTGGACGATGCGCGGGTCGGTGGTCCGGATCACGCTGTCGCCGATCCCGAGCTCACCGGCCAGCTCCGTCGCCGCAGGCCGGTACGAGATGAACGAGTCCGGCCCGGCTTCCACGAGGAACCCATCGATCTGCTCGGTGCGAAGCTTGCCGCCGAGGTGATCCGCGGCCTCCAGCAGGAGCACCGGGACCCCGGCTCGGGTCAGCTCGTACGCGGCCGCCAGGCCGGTGATCCCGCCGCCGACCACCACCACGCCGCCGCGGATCGCCATCTCCATCGAGCCGCCCGCCGTCAGCCGGCCGCGGGGACGAACGGGCAGAGCGGGTCAGTCTCGAGGAAGTCGCCGGTCCAGGCGTAGGCCCGGGCGCGCGAGCCGCCGCAGCGCTCCCCGAACGGGCAGGCGCCGCAGCGTCCCTTGAGCTGGGCGACGTCGCGCAGGGCCGTGAAGGTCGGGTGCGCGCGGTAGAGATCGACGATGTCGTCCCTGCGGACGTTGCCCACGGCCGCCGGCAGGAAGCCCGATGGGAAGACATCGCCGGCGTGGTTCACGAACACGATCCCGTTGCCGTCGCGAACGCCGAAGCCGCGGCCGACGGAGGTCCGGGCGATCTCCTCGTCGGACATCCCCTCGGCCTCCATGGCCCGGATGGCGACGCGCCGATAGTGGGTCGCCTCGGTGGTCTTGATCTGGAACCGGCCGGCCTTCGAGAGCCCGTACAGCCAGTGGAAGAGCTTCTCGGATGCGGCGGGCGTGATCTCCTGGAGGACCGATGCCGCGGCCCACCGAGATCAGGAAGAAGAGGCTCCAGCGCAGGATCCCCATCCCGCTCACCGTGTCGTAGACGGCCGGCAGGTCGTCGAGCGTCATGTCCGTGACGAGCGTGTTGACCTGGATCGGCAGCCCCACCTCGTGAGCCCATTCGGCCGCCCGCATCGTCATCTCGAAGGTGCCGTCCACGCCGCGGAGGCCGTCGTGGCGCCCGGGGTCGGAGCCGTCGAGGCTCAGCGAGATCGTCTGGATCCCGGCCGCCTTGAGCGACGCGAGGCGCTCCCGCGTCAGGTCGGGGGTCACCGCCGGCGCGAGCGAGGCGCCGATCCCGCGATCCGTGGCGGCCCTGACGAGCTCCTCGAGGTCCGGGCGGCGGAGCGGGTCGCCGCCGGTGAAGACGACATGCGGCAGCGGGTCGCCGAAGCCGAGGATCCGGTCGAGGAGCCTCTTCCCCTCGTCGGTCGTCAGCTCGAGCGGGCTCCGCTCGGGCTCGGCCGTGGCGCGGCAGTGGCGGCAGGCGAGGCCGCAGGCCAGCGTTGTCTCCCAGTAGACGAGCATCGGGGCGCGGTCGTAGACGAGTCCGCGCGGCTTGACGGCGCCGACGCCGGGCAGGGCGCCGGGATGGCCGCCGGGATGACCGCCGGGATGGCCGCCGGGATGGCCGACCGGGATGCCCGGCTGGCCGAGTGCCAGCGGGTGCGGACGGGGGATGCTGCGTCTCGACCATGCCGGGTTCGTCCTCTCGCGGTCAGCCGGCCGCGTGCGGGCGGGACAGGGCCGCCTCCGCCACGTCCGCGAGGCCGGCGATGAAGGTTGGGTCGTCGTTCATCGAGCGTGCGCGCTCCAGGTGGATGCCAGCCTCGCGGGCAACGCCCTGCGCCTCGATGTCGATGTCGTAGAGCACCTCCAGGTGGTCGGCGACGAATCCGACCGGGCGGACGACGAGCTCGCGCACGCCCTCGCGGCCCAGGCGCCGGATCTCATCGAGGATGTCCGGGCCGAGCCACGGCTCGCCGGTGCGCCCGGCGGACTGGAAGGCGAAGTCGTAGGCGTGGATGCCGAGCCGCGCCGCGACCAGCGCAGCCGTCTCGGCGAGCTCCGCCGGGTACGTGTCGCCCTCGGCGACGACGCGGGCCGGCAGGCTATGGGCCGTGAACATGACCCGGACGCGGGACGGGTCGGGAAAGCGCGCGAGGGCCTCGGTGGTCGTCGCGGCGAGGGCCTCGATGAAGCGCGGCTGGTCGTGCCACGACTCCACGAAGGTCGCGGACGGGGCGCCTCCCTCCGATCCGCCGAGGCCCGCCAGCGCCGCGTCCACCGCTCGGCGGTAGCCCGCGGCGTTCGAGGAGCGCTGGGGCGCCAGCGCGATGGCGACGATCCGCTCGACGCCGTCGGCGGCCATCCGCTCGACGAGCGTCCCGATCCGCGGCGCGATGTGGCGCATTCCGGCATACACGGGAACCCGCCTCCCGCGGCGGGTCAGCTCGGCCTCCACGGCTGCGCGCTGCAGCTCGACGATCCGCGACAGGGGGCTGCCTCCGCCGATCGCCCGGTAGCGACCCAGGAGCTCTTCGAGGAGGTGCGGGGGCGGTGGGTTGCCGCGCCGGATGTCGGTGTAGTACGCCTCCACCTGGTCGAGGCTGTCGGGGCTCCCGTAGGCCATCAGGAGCACGGCATCGCCGGTCGCGCGGCCCCCAGCGGTCACGCGGTCCTCGTCGGTCATGCCGTCCTCCGCGCCACGAGGGTGTGCTCGTGGACGAGATCCACCAGGCGGGCGAGGGCGTCGGGGTCGGTCCCCGGCAGGACGCCATGGCCGAGGTTGAAGATGTGGCCCGGCCTCCCTGCGGCGGCGTCGAGGACGGCCCGCGCGTCGCTCGCCACCGCCTCCCAGGGACCGAGAAGCGCGCTCGGGTCCAGGTTGCCCTGCACGCCGTGGTCGGGACCCACGATCGACCAGCCGTCGGCCAGGTCGATCCGCCAGTCGAGGCCGACGACGTCGCCGCCCGCGGCCGCCTGCAGGGCGAGGAGGCCGCCGGATACGACCCCGAAGTGGATCGTCGGCACGCCGAGCGGGCGCAGGGCGTCGAAGATGCGGGCCATCCAGGGCGCGACCGATCGCGCGTAGTCACGCGGGCTGAGCGTCGCCGACCCACGAGTCGAAGACCTGGACCGCCTGGGCCCCGGCCGCGACCTGGGCCCGCGAGATAGTCCACGGTCGTCGCCGCGAGGCGGTCCATGAGGGTCGCCCAGGTCGCCGGCTCGCCGTGCATGCAGGCTCTTCGTGCGCACGAACTCCTTCGACGGACCGCCCTCGACGAGGTAGCAGGCGAGCGTGAAGGGCGCACCGGCGAAGCCGATCAGAGGCACGGATGACTCGGCGCGCACCAGTCGGATCGCCTCGAGGAGGGGCGCGACGGCCGCCTGCGGGTCGAACGGCCGCAGGGCAGCCACGTCGGCGGCAGTCCGGATCGGCCGTGCCAGCACCGGCCCGCGGCCCTCCACGATGTCGAAGTCCACGGCCATCCCGTGGAATGGAGTCGTGATGTCGGCGAACAGGATCGCCGCGTCCACGCCCAGGCGGCGCACCGGCTGCAGGGTGACCTCGGCGCACAGCGCGGCGTCCCGGGTGATCTCCACGAGCGTGGCGTGCTCGCGGATCGCCCGGTACTCGGGCAGCGCCCGTCCAGCCTGGCGCATGAACCAGGCCGGGGTCGTGTCCACCGCCTCGCGGCGGCAGGCCCGCAGGAAGCGGTCGTTCATGCCGCCGGACCCCCGGCCGCGTGGCGGGCGGCCGGGCCCTCGGCGGCGATCCGGAACGCCGTGCGGGCGGCAGCGAGCGTCTCGTCCAGCTCGGCCTCGCCGTGGGCGAGCGAGACGAACCAGGCCTCGAACTGCGACGGAGCGAGCAGGACGCCGGCGTCGAGCATGGCCCCGAAGAAGCGCCCGTACGCCGCCCGGTCGGCGGTGAATGCCTCCTCCGCCGTGGCGGGGGCGCCGTCGCGGAAGAAGACGGTGAGGAGCGACCCGACCCGGGTGATCCCGACCGGCGTGCCGGCCGTCCGCAGCGGCCTCGCGGAGCCCGGCCTCCAGCCGCGCCCCGTACGCCTCGAGCGCGTCATAGCGATCCGGGGTCAGCAGACGCAGGGTCGCCGCTCCGGCGGCCATCGCCAGCGGGTGGCCGGAGAGCGTGCCGGCCTGGTAGACCGGCCCCTGGGGGCGCGACGAATGCCATGAGGTCCGCCCTGCCACCGTAGGCCCCGACCGGCATGCCGCCGCCCACGATCTTGCCGAGTACGGTGAGGTCCGGCCGCACGCCGTAGCGCTCCTGGGCGCCCCCCGGTGCGACGCGGAACCCGGTGATCACCTCGTCGAAGATCAGCAGCGCACCGTCGGTGGCCGTGATCTCGCGCAGCCGCCGGAGGAAGCCCGGCGCGGGCGGGAGCACGCCGGCGTTCGCCGCGACCGGCTCCACGATGATCGCCGCGATCCGGCCCGGGTGGGCGGCGAAGACCGTCGCAACCGCGTCCGGGTCGTTGTACGGGACGACGATCGTGGCAGCCGCCGTGGCCGCCGGGACGCCGGCGCTTCCGGGGATCGCCAGCGTGGCGACCCCGGACCCGGCCTCCACGAGGAGCCCGTCGCTGTGGCCGTGGTAGCCGCCGCTGAACTTCACGACGAGGTCGCGGCCGGTGGCGCCGCGGGCGAGGCGGACCGCGCTCATGGCGGCCTCGGTGCCGGACGAGGTGAAGCGCATCCGCTCCATCGAGGGCATCGCCGACCGCACCAGCTCGCCGAGCTCGACCTCGCGGGGCGACGTCGCCCCGAGGGCGAACCCGTCGAGCGCGGCCGCGCGGACCGCCTCCACGACGGCCGGGTGGGCGTGGCCCAGGATCGCCGGCCCCCACGAGCCGATGTAGTCGACGTACCAGCGTCCATCGGCGTCGCGGACGCGCGGTCCGGCCCCGGCGTCGAGGACGAGGGGCGCCCGGCCGACCGCGCGGAACGCGCGGACGGGGCTGTTGACGCCGCCCGGGAAGAGCCCCTCGGCGCGCGAGCGCAGGTCGGCCATCCGGCCGGTGGCGGAGGCGGTCATCGCCCGTCCTCGCGGAGCCAGGTGGCGACGTCGGCCGCTGCGTAGGTGATGACGAACGATGCGCCGGCACGCACGATCGAGGTGAGGGCCTCCAGCTCGGTCCGGCGGCCGTCGATCCAGCCGCGCTCGGCGGCGGCGGCGATCTGGGCGTGCTCGCCACTGACCTGGTAGGCGCCGATCGGGACGTCGAAGCGCTCGCGCGCCCGGGCCAGGATGTCGAGAGAGGGGAGTGCCGGCTTGACGAGCAGCATGTCGGCGCCCTCCGCGACGTCGACCGCCATCTCGCGCATCGCCTCGCGGCCGTTGGCGGGGTCCATCTGGTAGCCGCGCCGATCGCCGAACGCGGGGGCCGAGTCGGCTGCCTCACGGAACGGGCCATAGAAGGCCGACGCGGTCTTCGCCGCGTAGGCCAGGATCGGGACCTCGAGGTGGCCCGCGGCGTCGAGGCCGACCCGGATCGCGGCCACCTGGCCGTCCATCATCGCGCTCGGCGCGACCACGTCGGCGCCGGCCTCCGCCTGGGAGGCGGCGGTTTGCGCCAGGAGCTCGATCGCGGCGTCGTTGTCGACGCGGCCGTCGCGGAGCAGAGGACCGCAGTGGCCGTGGTCGGTGTACTCGCAGAGGCAGGTGTCCGCGATCACGACCAGGTCCGGGTCGGTGTCGCGGAGCATTCGCAGGGTCTCCTGGACCACGCCGTCGGCGATCCACGCCCCCGTGCCGAGCGGATCCTTGGTCGCCGGAAGGCCGAAGAGGATCACGCCGCCGACCCCCAGAGACGCAAGCGTCCGGGCCTCGGTCACGGCCTCGTCCGGTGTGAGGCGGAACTGGCCGGGCAACGAGCCGATCGGGGTTCGGCCGCCGCGGCCCGGGACCACGAAGAGAGGCGCCACCAGCATCGACGGGTGGAGCCGGGTCTCGCGGACGAGCGACCGCAGCGCGGGCGTACGCCGGGTGCGCCGGAGGCGGTGGCCGGCGGCGGGAACGGGGACGGTGGCCGGAGACGGTACTTCGACGGCGAGCGTGCCGCCGGGGCCGGGATCGAGAGCGGTGGTCATCGCGGTTCCTTGCTGGGATCGAGTGGCGCGCGCATGGGCACGGCCGTGACGGGCTGCCGGCGGGCGCTCGCGCCGCGGGCGCTGGTGCCGCCGCCGGAGGCGCCGTGGACGGTGGCTGCGCCGACCGTGGCGGCGACGAGGTCGGCGAGGGCGTCGGCCGAAGGTGCCCCGGCCTCGACGACCTGCGCGAAGCCGGCCTCGCGGGCGGCCGCGCCCGTCGACGGGCCGATACAGCAGGCGGGCGTCGCCAGCGCCATCCGGCGCTCGGCCGGTGCGGAGGAGGTCGAGCAGCCCGCGCACCGTCGAAGCGCTGGTGAAGACGAGGGCGTCGAGGCCGCTGCGGACGGCGGCCCGGAGCGGGACGCGGGACACCTCGGGCGCTTCGATCGTGTGGTAGGCGACGACCTCGTCGACCACGACTCCGCGGGCGCGCAGACCGGCCGGGAGCACGCCGTCGGCAGCGTCCGCGCGGGCCAGAAGGACGCGATCGCCCGCGGCCACCGGGAGCTCCTCGGCGAGGCTGGCACCCCCTGCCCGCGAGGGAACGAAGCCCGCCCGCGCTCCACGGGCGGCGAGGGCGTCGGCGGTGGCTTCGCCGACGGCTGCGATCGGCACGTCGGCGAGCGACTCGCCGGTGCGCGCCACTGCCGCGGCGAGGGCGTCGGCCCCGTTCTGACTGGTGACGACGACCCACCGGTACGGTCGCAGGTTCGCCGCGACCGCGTCGAGGGGGCCACCGGCGATGGCGGGCCGGATCTCGACGGTCGGGACCAGGATCGGCTCCACGCCGCGGGCGCGGAGCGCCTCCGCCAGCGCGCCGGGGCGGCCCGGCTCCCGGGTGAGGAGGGCACGCGGCATGCGACGCGCCGGACCACCTTCCAGCCGTGAGCTTGCCGCGGTCGGCGGCAGCGCAGCAGCGAGCGCCGCGGCAAGGTCAACCGCCAGCGTCGCCGCGAGAGCGCGCCGGTCGGTCACCGGGCCGCGAACCTCCCCGCGCACCACGACCGGGGGGCGGGCGCCGATCTCGGAGGCTCCGGTGAAGGTCGTCTCCGGCATTGCGGCCGCGTTCGTCGCCGGCGCGTCGCCGGCCGGCACCGAGCCCTCGGCTGCCGCCGCGCCGCAGATCGTGATCGATGCACCGTCCACCGTCGCCAGCGCCCCGATCGGCGCACGGCAGCCGCCGCCGCTGGCCCGCAGGTAAGCCCTCTCGGCCTCCACGGCGGCGCGCGTTGCCGGGTCGTCCAGCCGGCCGACGAGCGGCCGCGCCACGCCGTCGTCGGCCCGGACCTCGACCGCGAGCGCGCCCTGGCCGGGCGCCGGGAGCGCGACCTCGGCGGGGAGGATCTCGGTGATCCGGCTCGGCCAGCCCGAGGCGCGATGAGCCCCGCGACGGCCAGCACGATCGCGTCGGCCTCGCCTTCGGCGAGCTTGCGCAGGCGCGTGTCGACGTTCCCGTGGAGCGGGCGGGTCCGCAGGTCGGGCCGCCGCGCCCGCAGGAAGGCCGCGCGCCGCGGGCTGTCGGTGCCGATGACGGCGCCCGACGGCAGCGTTGCCAGCGACTGCGCGGGTTCGCGGCAGACGAGCGCGTCGCGCGGGTCCTCGCGATGCGGGTAGGCGGCGATCGCGAGGCGTGGATCCTCGGCCGTCGGGACGTCCTTGGCGCTGTGCACGGCGATGTCGATGCGGCCGTCCAGCAGGGCCGCCTCGAGTGCCGTGACGAAGGCCCCCTCGCCCCAGGCGGTGTCGGGCGGCCGGTCGTCGCCCGTGGTCCGGATCACGACCATCTCGACTGTCGCGCCCAGGGCGCGCAGGGCGTCGGCGATCGTGCCCGACTGGGCGACGGCGAGGGCGCTTCCCGCGCGTCCCCAGGCGGAGCTCGGGGCGGCCAGTGGCGCTCACGGCCTAGACGCCGAAGAGGTCGCGCGCGGCCCGCTCGAGCGAGCCCGCGTCGTCGTCGTGCAGCGCCGCCAGGGGAGCGTGCAGGAGGGCCGCCACCAGCCGGTGGCTCATCTGCTCCACGACCGCCCGCTCGTCGTCGCTCAGCCCCGACAGGCGAGGCAGCAGCCACTCGATCTCGGCGCGACGGACGGCCTCGGCGCCATCGGTCACGGCCTGGATGACCGGCACGCTCCCGCGCGCGCGGAGCCAGACGCAGTACTCGCGGCCGGTGTCCGAGACGACCTTCTCGAGCCGCCGGCGGAGCCGATCCTGGGGCGCGAACTCCGGAGCCACGATCAGGTCGTCCACCGAGGTGAAGCCCCGACCGAGGGCCGCCTGAAGGTCGGCGGGCACCGAAGGGGGAGAGGAGAGGTCCACGACCTCCGACCCGGCGGCGACCAGGGTGGCTCCGTCCGCGGCGCCGACCGGCCACGGCCCGGCCAGGGCGATGATCGCGCCCGCTACCGGCGGCAGCAACCCGTCGTCGGCGGCGAATGGGACGGCGACACCGCCCACCTCCGCGGCAAGGGACGCGGCCCGTTCGGGCGTCCGGTTGGTGACGAGCACCTGTGCCCCGCGCCGGTGAGCCGCGAAGACGGCGAGGCGACCCATGCGGCCGACACCGGCCACGAGGACAGGGCGGCCCTCCAGCGGACCGGCGGTCCGGGCGATCCGGTCGAGCGCGACGTCGGCGAGCGAGCGCGGCGAGCCGTCGAACCAGGCGTGCGCCCGTCGTCCGGCGCGCAGCGCGGCCTGGAAGAGGCGCTCCAGGACGGGATCGAGGTCCCCCGCGGCGTGGCGCTCGGCCAGGCAGGTCCGGACCTGGTGGAGGATCTGGTCCTCGCCGAAGACGACGCTCTCGAGCCCGCAGGCGACCGAGATGAGGTGGCGCACCGCGTCGACGTCGGCCAGCCGCTCCGTGCCCACGGGGAGCGTCGGCAGGTCGGGCACGCCGCGCGTTCCCGGGGCGATGTAGAGCTCGACCCGGTGACACGTGCGCAGGAGGATCCAGCGCTCGTCCGTCGGCAGGGCGCGGGCCGCCTCCGCGAACCACTCGCGAGCGAGGCTGGGGACGTTCTTCGCGTGCAGCACGAAGCCGAGGACGGTCGGAGAAGCTGCGTGGCTCGCGGCCCCGCTGCCGGCGGGCCGCGCTGCGACCTCGACGGTCATGCCCTGGACTCCGGGCGTCGCGGCACGGATGGGCTGGCGGCCGCGGCGCGAAGGTGTCGCGCGGTGGTGCGCGGCGCCGCGGCCGCCACCTGCTCGTAGCCCTCGAGGGTGGCGTCGAGGAGGCGGTCGATCGCCACCGTCACCGTCTCCAGGAGGTCGGTGGCGCCGTTCGCGTCGAGGCCCTCGCGACGGGCGGCGCCCGCCATCTCGCGGACGAAGGGCATCCGGAAGCGCACGAATGCGGCCACCGTCTCGCGCATCGACGCGCCGGCGGTCCCCGCGATCCGTCCGTAGGCGGCCGCCGCCACCAGCCCCTCGGCCAGGGCCGCGTCGCGGGACTCGTCGTCAGGAGCCTCGAGGCAGGCGAGGATCGACGAGGTGATGATCCGTCCGTAGGTGCGCAGCCCGCCGCGAGCGCCGGACGGGACATCGACGAGGAAGGCCGGCGGCGCGCCATCCGCGAGGGCGGACTCGCGGTAGGCCCGGTGGATCCGGTCGGCGGTCGCCGCGTGGGCGATGGCAGCGCGGACCTCGGGGGCCCGCGGGAGGAGTGCCTCCAGCGTGGAGCGCGCGAAGCGACGATGGCCGCCCGGCGTGGCGTGGGACGCGATGCGCCCGTCGCTGGACCAGCGTCGCAGGGTGGCCGTGGAGACGCCCAGGAGCGCGCTGGCCTCGCCCATCGACAGCAGCGCCGGCGCCGCCTGCGGCGTCGCTGCCGGCGCCACCGAAGGCGTCTCCGCCCGGGACGAGGGCTCGCGCAGGCCGACCGCTCGACCGCTGCGCCCCGCTTCGATGTGTTCGCTCAAGTCGCTCATACCGCTCGCCGACACCACCCTCCATGGGGTGCGTTCGTTCGCGAGTCTGCGGGAGGCGACCCGCCCGTTCCATCCACCTCCACGCACAATCGGGCGTCCCCGATCCTCCATCCACCGGCACGGACGGCCTGCGCGACCAGATCGTTCGGTACAGTTCGGCGAGCGATTCGAGCGATTCCGGGACAGGCCTCCAGGGCCTGGGCGAACCGCCTGGGGCTCACCGCGAATGTGCGTCGGCCGGGTGCCGTCACGGCGTCGCGTTCCAGCCCTCCGGGCCCCCGGGAGCCGGAGGGCCGGAATCGGGCCGAAGGTCACTGTCGCGCTCCCTCGGCGGGAGGCCACCCTCCCATGGTGGTGTGCCGTGTCCACCGCGCCCGCATCGAGGAGGCCGCATGACCGACCCGCGCGCGACGCCGCGCTGGGACAAGCTCGCGCCCGCGACCGCCGCCCGCCTGGAGTCGGCCGCCCTCGAGATCCTCGAGCGCAACGGTGTCGAGGTCCCGGTCCCGGAAGCGCTCTCCCTCCTGCGCGAGCGCCGGCGCGGCGGTCGACGGGTCGCGCGTCCGGATCCCGGAGCGCCTTGTCAGGTGGGCCATCGAGACCGCGCCCAAGGAGATCACCCTCCACGACCGTGCCGGGCGGCCCGCGATCAGCCTCGGCGGGCGGCGCCACTACTTCGGCACCGGCTCGGACTGCCTCAACATCCTCGACCACCGGACCGGCGAACGGCGCCGGGCGACCTCGACGCGACCTCGCCGAGGGGCTGACCCTCGCCGACGCCCTCCCCAACATCGACTTCGTCATGTCGATGTTCCTCCCCGCCGACGTCGACCAGTCCCTGGCCGATCGGCACCAGGCCGCGGCGACTGCTCGAGCTGACCCGCAAGCCGATCGTGCTCGTCAGCTACGAGCTGTCGCGGGATGCTGGACGGCCTCGAGATGGCCGAGATCGTCGCCGGCGGTCGCCGGGCCCACGCCGAGCGCCCGCAGGTGGCGGTCTACATCAACGTCACCCGCGGACTGCTCTTCAACGAGGACTCGGTCCGCAAGCTCCTCGTCTGCGCCGAGCGCGGCGTACCGGCCCTCTGGATCCCGGTCACCTCGGGCGGCACCACCGGGCCGATCACGATGGCCGGGACCATCGCCATCAACACCGCCGGCGTCCTCGCCGGCGTCGTCCTGTCGCAGCTGGCCCGCGAGGGAGCCCCGATCGTCGTCCCGGGCTTCGGCGGTGACTCGCTGGACCTGCGCACGATGGTGGACCCGTATGCCGGGCCCGGAGCCGAAGGGCGTGGCCGCCGCGCTGGCCCATCGCTGGGGGCTGCCGATGTTCAGCCTCGGCGCGCGGCAGCGACTCCAAGGTCGTGGACGAGCAGTCGGCCGCGGAGGCCGGCATGACGATGCTCGCCGACGCGCTCGCGGGCGGCCATCTCATCCACGACTGCGGCTACCTGGAGTCGGGCCTGACCGGCTCGCTCGTCCAGCTGGCGATCTGCGACGAGCTGGCCGGCTGGATCAACGCCCTCGTGCGCCCGGTCGACGTCTCCGACGAGGCGCTGGCGCTCGACCTCGTCGAGGCCCACGGCGTCGACGGCTCCTACCTCGAGATCGACCACACGTTCGACCACTACCGCGAGCGCTGGTATCCGGCGCCTCTTCGACCGCCGCGGCTACGAGCGCTGGCGCGCCGGCGGCGCGACGACCCTGGCCCAGCGCGCCGCGAGTCCGCGTCGACGAGCTCCTCGACAGCCACCTGCCGACGCCGCTCGAGCCCGACGTGGAGAGAGCCGTCCGGGCCGTCGTCGAGCGCGCCGAGGCGACCGCCGGTCTCTGACGGCCCCTCGCCATGTCGGGCCGCGATCGCGGGCCGAAGCGTCGATGCCCCTACCCATCCCACCCTCCAGCTCCCACCGCGACGCACCGAGGAGCAGTCCCATGACCGACACCGAGTTCCAGGCGATGCGCCAGGCCGTCGTCGACGGCGACGCCGACGCCGCCGAGGCGGCCGCGACGGCGGCGATCGCCGACGGGATCCCGCCCCTCGTCGCGATCGACGAGGGCTTCATGCCGGGCATGAAGGAAGTCGGGGCCGGCTTCGCTGCGGGCGACCTGTTCCTGCCCGACATGATGCTGGCGGCCCGCGCCATGCAGCGCGCCCTCGCGGTCCTGGAGCCGGAGCTGAAGGCCGCCTCGGTCGAGCGGACGCGTCGCCGGCCGGGTCGTCATCGGCACCGTCGACGGGCGACATCCACGAGATCGGCAAGAACCTCGTCGGGATGATGCTCTCGACGTCGCGGCTTCGAGGTCCACGACCTCGGCGTCGACGTCGCGCCGGAGCGCTTCGTCGAGGCCGCCCGCGAGCACCGCGCCGACATCGTCGGCCTGTCGGCGCTCCTCACCACGACGATGACCGGCCAGCGCGCCGTCATCGACGCCCTCGCGGAGGCCGGCCTGCGACCGCCGCGTCAAGGTGATCGTCGGCGGCGCGCCGGTGACCGGCCAGTGGGCCGCCGAGATCGGCGCCGACGGCTACTGCGAGGACGCCATGGGCGCCGTCGAGCTCGCGCGAAGCGCCTGGTCGCGCGCCGGCGCGGCGGAAGGGGCGGCCCGGTGAGCGCTCCGCGTCAACGCCGATCGCGACGCGCGGCATCCGGGTCGAGGTCCTCGACGCCGACGCCGTCGCGCGGATCCACGAAGCGACGCTCGCACGTCATCGAGACGGTCGGCGTCCGCTTCCCGTCCGAGCGCGCGCTCGACATCTGGGCCGCGCCGGCGCCACCGTCGACCGCGCGACGGAGGTCGTCGAAGGCCCCGCCGGCGATGATCGAAGAGGCGCTCGCAGCACGCGCCCGCCGGTCTACCCGCTCGGCCGCCCGCGATCCCTCCTCGACCTGCCGCTCGACGGCGAGCACGTCTACGCGGCCACCGACGGCTGCGGCATCGAGGTCGTGGACCTCGAGACCGGCGAGCGCCGCCCCTCCGGCGCTCGCGGACGTCGCGGACATCGCGCGCCTCGCCGACGCGCTCGACGAGGTCGCCTTCCACTGGATCCCGGTCTCCGCCCAGGACCGCCCGGCCGCCTCGCCGCTCGCTCCACGAGCTGCTCGCCTGCTGGGCGAACAGCACGAAGCACGTCCAGACGGAGTCGATCGTCACCGCCCGCGAGGCGCGCGCCGCGGTCGAGATGGCCGCCGCGATCGTCGGCGGCAGCGCAGGCGCTCCGCGAGCGCGCCGGTCCTCTCGATGATGCAGTGCACCACGAGCCCGCTCGGCCACGACGGCGGCAGCCTGGACGCCGCGTTCGATCGCCGCCGAGGCCGGCATCCCGGTCGGCTTCATGACGATGGCGTCGGCCGCCTTCACCGGCCCGGCGACGGCGGCCGGCACGCTCGTCGTCGGCAACGCCGAGGTCATCACGGCGCTCGCGCTCATGCAGATCGCGCAGCCCGGCTGCGCCGGTCTACTACGCGGCCGCCCAGACCGCGATCGACCTGCGCTCCGGCGCCTACACCGGCGGCGGCCCGGAGGACTTCCTCTTCGGCGCAGCGACCAACGCCGCTGGCCGACTTCTACCGCGTGCCGCTCTCGATGGGCGCGTTCGCCACCGGCGCCAAGGCGCCCGACTGGCAGGCCGGCGTCGAGAACGCCCTCTCGACGTTCATGGCGTCGATCGTCGGCTCGGACATGCTCCTCGGCCTGGGCCTGCTCAACGGCAGCCGGATCTTCTCCCACGAGCAGCTCATGCTCGACGCCGAGATCTACTCGATCGTCCGGGCAACGCTGCAGGGGATCCCGGTCGACGACGAGTCGCTCGCGCTCGACGCGATCGCGAGGTCGGGCCGGCCGGCGACTACCTCACCTCGCCGCACACCCGGCGCCACATGCGCGAGCTCTGGCGGCCGCGCTTCATGGACCGCCGGCCGATGGGCGTGGTCGAGGAGGAGGGCGGCGGCCCGCGCGCCTGGGCCAACGCGAAGGCGCGCGAGCTCCTCGCCACCCACCAGCCCGAGCCGCTCGAGCCCGTCCTGGCCGCC
>CAVUGM010000004.1:0-278618 GCA_963741085.1 uncultured Chloroflexia bacterium | reverse complement strand
GGCCCGGGTGGCGTCCGTCGTAGTGGGCGACCTCGCGGCATCCCGGCCGATGCCAGCCCGTCCTCGCGTGCGTCGGGCCAGAATCATGACTCCCGACCAGAACCCGCTCCCGTGGCTGGTGCCCGGCACGGCGGCCTTCGCGATCCTGGGCATCTTCGTGAGCCGGCCTCTGTCCCGGGTGCCTGCGAACGAGGCCGTTCGTCGCCTGGATGCTTGTCGTCAGCGCCGCGGTGGTCGTATTCGCGACGATCGTGCCGCTCAACGGTGTGTTCGAGCCGTCCAATTCAGGACCCGGCCACTGCGACATGTCGATCATGTCGCCGATTCCCGTCGACACCCTGTTCAGCTACGACGACCGGGCTCTCAACGTGTTCCTGTTCATCCCGCTGGGGTTGTCGCTCGGCCTCCTGCCATGGTCGCGGAGAACCGCGGCGCTCCTGGCACTCGCCATTGCGGCGCCGTTCGTGATCGAGTGGACCCAGCTCGTCCTGCCGATCCTCAACCGCGCCTGCGAGAGCGGCGACGTCATCGACAACCTGACGGGGCTGGTCATCGGGCTCGCCGTGGGCTCCGTGATCGCGTGGTTCGTGCCGGGGGTTCGACGACCCGGGGGCGCGCAGACGGCTGATCCGCGGCCGATGCGATGATCAGCCGGCCTCCGGCCGGATGACCTCCACGGTGATCGGCAGGCGCGGCCATCCGGCGTCTGTCGTCAGCACGCGCTCGGCGCCGAGCGCCAGCGCGGTCGCGATCACGAGCGCGTCCGGCAGCCGCAGGCCCGTGCCGTGTTGGGCTCGCAGCTCGGCCGCCTGCGCCGCGATGGCCCGGGTCGCCGGCTCGACGTCGCCGGGCAGTGCGTCGACGAACTCGTCGACCGTCGCGACGGCATCGGGGCCGCGGCGATGGGGGGCGACGAGCACCTCCGCGTACGCAGAGGCCGGCAGGACGAGGTCGTCGCCCCGGTCCATCGCGGTCGCCACCGCGGCGATCGCCGCGTCGTGGTGGACGTCGCTCCCATCGAGGATCGCGATGACCACCCCGGCGTCGAGGATGGTCAGCGCCATTCGCGACGAAGCTCCTCGAGCTCGCCGGCCGGGTAGACGTCCGTCAGCGAACCGGCGAACCGGGTGAGCGGATCGATCTCCCGCACCAGGACCACCTCGCCTGGCCCGCGGACCTCGGCACGCAGTCGGTCGCCGGCCCGGAGCCCTGCCCGCGCGAGGGCGTCGATCGGGATCGTCACCTGGTGCTTGGCGCTCAGGCGGGTGTACCCGCGACGGCGCTGCTCTTTACTCGACTGTCCATGAGTAAAGCCTAGCAGCAGCTCGGGGGCCGGGCAAGGTCTTGTACTCGTTCAGTCACGTGACGTCATCCGTGGGGCCCGGTGCCACGGACGTACCTGGAAGCTCTCAGGAGGCCGTCGGTCATACTCCGACCTGCCCGGTGGTGGGTCGCTCGCGAATCGGCCGGTTGGCCCATCACGCCGCGCCATGTCGCCGGACACGGGGTGAGGAGGGAGGGGCGCGATGACGGAGCGGGGACCCGTTGCGCTCCAGCGCTCCGGGCGGGAACGCGACGTCGCCGACCTGCCGGCCGCCGCCCGCGCGATCGGCTCTCGGTCGAACAAGTGGCTGTGCATCGGTCTCGCCGTCGCGGCCGCCATCTCGACGCTCGCGACGTTCCGCACCCTCGTTGCCACCTACCCGCTCGGGGTCGACCTGGCCATCCCCCTCCGGGCCACCGAGCGCTGGATGGCCGGCGGCTCTCCCTACCTCGCATCGAGCTTCCTGGTCACGTCCGGCGCCGGCCAGCCGTTCCTCTACCCGCCATTCGTGCTGCCGCTCCTCGCGCCACTGACCGTGCTGCCGGGAGCCGTCGTGACGATCGGCTGGGGGCTCGCCTGCCTCGCCGCTGCGGCGTGGACCTGTCGACGGCTCGGCATCCCGTGGTGGGCGGTGCCGATCACGATGGCCTGGCCGCCCTTCGCGGAGGCGCTGCTCGGGCTCAACGTCCAGGTGCTGCTCATCGCCGCCTTCGTGGCGCTCTTCTTCGATCCCGCGACGGCCGCCGGGGCGCCGCGCGAGCGGGACCTCGGCCGCTCCACGCGTCCGCCGTTCGTCGACGGCGTCCTCGCGACCGCGATTGCGGTCCTCAAGGCATCCCAGGTCCACACCTGGCTCTACCTCGTTCGCCGCCATCGGCGCGCCGCGGTCCTCGGCCTGGCCCTCCCGTTCGCGCTCGTCGTCGCCACGCTGCCGTTCACAGGTGTCGGCCTCTGGCTCGACTGGCTGGCACAGGTCCGGCTGGCCGCCCAGCCGAGCTTCGCCGTGGGCGGCATCTCGCTGATCCATGAGCTGCCGTCCCCGCTCGGCTACGTGATCGCCGTCGGGAGCGTTCTCCTGATCTTCGTCGTCCCGCGCCGGGAGGCCGCGGCCTGGGTCGGGCTCCTCACGATCGTCGGCGCGCCCGACCTGCACGTGTTCGGGCTGCTGTTCCTGCTGCCGGCGCTCGTCGGCATCCGCCGGGAGATCGGACTCCTTGCCGCGTGCTCGATCGGGCTGTTCACCGTCGCCGGCTCCTGGGTCGGCGTCGGGCTGGCCGCTGGCGCCCTCATCCTGTCCCTTCGCTGGCCCTCGTTCCTCGAGGCGGCCACCCCGGATCTCGGCCCTGACGCCCGGGCAAGCGACATCCGCCTGACGACGGCCCGGTCGGACGTGAGGTGACCGGCAAACGGAAAGTCGCACGCGCAGTTGGTGTGTCGGCCTGAGCACGAACGGGGAGTGGAGTGCGACCCGCGGGTGACTCCGGCGCCGTGGTTGGTTAGGCTTCCGCTGGAGGTGTCCCCATGACGATGCGAGAGGCTCTGGACGAGGCGATGCACCGCGAGACCGTGGACAGCGCGATGGGCGCTCTCCTCGAGCGCGGCGTGTGGATCGCCAACCTGGACACCATGTCACAGGCGATCCACGACGTGTACTGCGGCATCATGGCCGACCACGAGCATCCCAACGAGAAGGATCGCGATCAGGCCCGCCAGCTGGTCGCCGCCATCGGGAAGGCAATCGGGACCGGGACCGGGACCGGGGCGAGCAAAGACTAACGGCGATCGCTTACGCGACCGCACCCACAACCACGTCGAACGCGCCGCCGATACCTCGAGGACGGTGGCGATCGACGGTCCAGCGATCGGACCGCGCTAGAGGCGGTGCGCGCGCAGCAGGTGCGTCAGTGTCGTCACGCCCTTGAGCTCCACCGGCCCGATGTCCTGGAAGCCGATCCCCATCTCGATGGACGCGTCGGCAACCGCCTGGCTGACCAGCACCTCGCCGGGCCTCGCATAGTCGGCGATACGCGCGCTGATGTTCACGGTCTGGCCGAAGTAGTCGCCCTGTTGGAAGAGCACAGGCCCGGCGTGCACGCCGACGTGGGCCGGTGGAAGTCCCGCGGCCGCCAGCCCGTCCACCATCTCGAGGGCAGCACGCACGCCGGGGCCAGGCTCGCGGAAGTAGAACATCACGCCGTCACCCAGCCACTTGATCGGCTTCCCGCCGTGCTGCACCGAACTCCGCTGCACGAGCCGTGCGAGCGTCGCGGCCAGATTCGCGGCCGCATCATCGCCGTGTTCCTGGGTCAGCCGGGTATAGCCGGTGATGTCCAGGAAGCAGATCGCTGGCGGTCGCTCGAGGCGGCTATACAGCCCGGCCTTCGCCAGTAGCTGCTCGAAACCTTCGATGAGGGTGGCGGTCCAGACCCGCGCCTGCTGGGCGTGGTACATCGCCAGGACGGCCTGTTCGGACAGCGGGGCATTCCGGTCTGCCAGGTCGGCGTTGCCGATCTCCTCTGGAGGCTTGCCGGCGGATAGGGCGGGCTCGATCACCTCGGAGAACCACCATGCGCCCTCCTGCTCCGCGATGCGACGGGTGCTTTCGCCTTGGACGCGCAGCAGCCGCTCGATGGCGATCGGCCTGAACCCCTCGGCGACCTGCAATGCGATGAACGGGAGGATCGCCATCTCGTCCTCGCGCAGCCGGTCATCGGGCGACGGTTGAGCCATGCCGATCGCTTCACGAACGACCGTCAGCAGCTCGAATGGGATCCCGGTGCGGTCGCTGACCTGCTGGAACGTCTCGGGAGCCATGGCGGCGAACCGCTCGTAGGCGGCGGCGTCCAGGAAGGCAAGCGAAAGAGCGCCGCTCTGGATGGCCGTGCCTACACCGTCGAGCGGGATCCCGGCATCGTCCAGCGACTTGGCCATGAGCACGCGGCGAACGTCGCCCGGCGAGAACCGATCCGGCTCCTCGGGTGCGAGGATGCCGGCGTCCACCAGTCGAACGATGTAGCCGGGTTCGACCCCGGCTCGCTCACCCGCCTCTTCGCGGGAGTAGGACGCCATCCTCGTACCCTACTGCGACTGCGATGCTCGCCGCACCGTGGCTGTGGCATGGCCGCCAACGAGCGTTGTAGTAGGCCGAAGGGACGCCTGACCAAGCCAAGCGTCCAGCGCGCGGCGGATGGGTGCGACGACAGCCCACCGGACCACCTGTCTCGGGAGCGACTCAAACCGTCGTGCTGCCCCCGATTGCCGCCGCTATCGTCGTGACCAGCGTGGCGCCGCCCCGGCCGTCCGGATCGGCGACCTCCGGCGGGTGCGGGATCGTCGCATCAGGGGCGTTCGGGTCCGGGCCGCTCCACAGCGGCAGGAGCTTGCCCTGCCCCCCGGACGCGAGCACGTCGGCGAACACCTCGTGCGCCGTGATCGGCTGGTGCAGGCGCACCCAGTCGGCCTGGGGAGCCCCGACCGCCGACCCGGGGGCGCCGCCGGCCGTCCCGGCGGTTCCTGGGCCCACGCCCAGGTGCGCCGCCATCAGCGCCTTCCGATGCGCCCGGATCGCCGACCCCGCGCCCCGGTCAAGTGACCAGTCGAGCAGGACGACGTCGTTCGCGCCGTCGAAGGTCAGCCCGCGCCGGGTCAGCGTGCTCGTGCCGGTCAGCAGCCAGACGTCGTCGACGATGACGGTGGTCGTCCGGATGGCAAGCGGCCGGCCCGGTGCGCCCATCGGGTGCGCGACGACCACGCGGGGGCGAGTCCCGCCGCCGGGCGCCGGGATGTCGCCCGGGACCAGCGCCAGCGACTCCGCAACGTCGTTCCGCGCCTTGTGGAAGTACATCGACCAGGGTTCGTAGCCGTGGACGAACGGCGGCACCCGCGGGACGAGGATCACGGCGCGCAGCCGGGGCTCCTGGTCCATCCGGGCGAAGAGCTCCTCGAACAGGTCGACCGCGGCCTCGGCGTCGTCGGGGGCGCCCGCGTCGTTCGCAGTCGCGCCGATAAGCGGGGTCTCGATGTAGACCAGCTCGCGGGCGTGGTGCAACGCCCTCCGGAGGGCCCACTGCGCGTCGCGCCGGCCATGCTTGCAGCTGCGGATCTCCCGCACCAGCTGCCGCCCGATCTCGGGCAGGTTCGGGAGCGTGAGATAGTTGGGAAGCGTCTGGGTCACGAAAGTGTTGACCGCCCCGATGTCGTCGTCCGGGATGAGCGCGACCTCGGGCGTCTCGACGTAGGCCGGGATCGTCTGGAGCACCGCGCCGGCGATCGACGACGGCGCTGCAGGTGGAGCCGGGGGGACGGACGTGTTGTTCGCCTGGAGGAGCACCCAGTTCGCCGGCAGCCCGTTGTTGGGACCGCCCGAGAGCGGCTGAGCGACGTCCGCCGTGGGCACGACAGGCCGTGCGCGATGCAGCGCGGCCACCCACAGGTCGAAGCCGAGCTGGGACGTGGCGGCGACCCCCGGGGCGTGCACCTCGTGCGCGCCGGCGGCCGCCGGGTTGGCGATCCGGTAGGAGTGCGTGTCGAGCTCGCGGGTGAGCCAGCCGCCGGTGAGCACCGAGCGGTAGAGGTCGGCGCCGGCCGCGGGAGGGAGCTGCACGGAGAGGAGCGACTCCGTCCGCGCCATCGTCGGCAGCCGGGGCGCCTGGCGCGGATTCTGGTCGGTCGTCATCTGGCGGACCACGCTCTGGACGAACGCGACGGGGTCGGCGAAGACGGTCGCGAGCGTGAACGATCCTGCCGCCGGCGAGCCGAGCATGGGCGCCGCCGCTACCCCCCGCCAGAACCCGGCCCCGAGCAGGTTCGTCGGGCCGGGCGCGGGGCGCGGCACGTCGGCGCCCACGGGCCAGGCGAGGCTGGCGACCAGCTTCATGATGGCTGGACCGCCTCCGGGCGGCTGCCAGGTGACCGCGGCGTCGGCGCGGACCTGCGGGGAGCCGGCGCGCACCGGCGTCGCGCCCAGCCGGAAGGGATCGGTGAGCAGAATCGTGTCGGTGCCGCCCGTGACGATCGTCGCGCCACCGTCGCCACGCTGGAGGAGTGGCTGCTCGTCCGGACTGGTCCCGAGCAGCACCACGATCGGGTAGAGGCGCACCATGGCACCGATCGGCAGCCCGGCGGGCAGCGTCACCAGGACGTCGTTGCTGCCGGCGATCCAGTTTGCTGTCGTGCCGCTGCGCAGTGCTCCGAACTGCCCGAGGACCGTGGCGGCGTTGCCCGGCACCGGCGTCGCGGCCGGGGAGGTCGGCCAGCGGCCTGCCGCGCCGGGGGCCACCGGGAGCGTCCACGCCGCGTCGTCGAACATCACGCTCGCGCCGAGGATCGGGCCGGACGAGAACGCCGCCTGCGGGTTGCCCCCCTGCAGGCCGAGGATCGCCTGCTCGAAGAAGCCCAGGCACGAGCGCCCGTCGACGAGCAGTGCCAGCGGGCTGCCGTCCCGCACGAGCGGGGCCGCCTCGGCGACCGTCAGGGCGTCCGCGCCGTCAACATCGTCGCGGGTGTCGGCCGAGCGGTTGCCGAGCAGGTGGAATACGGGGTCGGCGACCGTCGCACGGAGCGTGTCGCGCGCCGGGGTCTGCCCGCCCGCGGGCGGCCAGGAGAGAGGGGCGGTCCCCATCCTGCCGAGCGTGCTCCAGCCGAAGCGGAGGCCCGCGGGCGGTGGAGGCGCCTGCGTCCCGTCGGGATCGGCCCGTCCCGACAGCACGGCGCCGCTGGGCCACGCGTGGAGCGAGCCGTCGCCGAGGTGCTCGCCCTCGACCCGCGCGCCCGCCGCTCCCGTGTAGAGGCTGACGCCCGGGTTCGCCCCGGGCGGGTCCGTCCAGGGCCGCCCGTGCAGGTCGACCAGGTGCACGAAGCGTCCGGTCGTGACCGACGACGCGATTGCCTGCAACGTCCCGTTCGCTCCTGCCGGCGTGGCCACCCCGAGCGCCGCTGTCTGCGCAAGGACCCCCGCCAGCGCGGCGGCGAACGCGAACGGGTCGACGATCATCCCGCGCTCGTCGTGGAAGCTGACTTCGCCGGGCACCATGAACTTGTCGCCCGGGGTGAGGACCATCGGGTGGTCGACGGTGGAGCTGCCGCGGATGAGCACGATCGACGGCACGGGACGCAGCGACTGGTCGGCCTGCCCGTTGGCGGCCTGCAGCGCGGCGACCAGCTCGCGCTCGATGCGCAGCCTCGCCTGGGGATGGATCTTGAGCACCGCACACATCGCGTTGCCGGTCACCGCCGGACTCCCGTCAAGGAGCGAGAGACCGAGCTTCGTGCCGTCGGTGACCTGCGTGAGCACGCCCGCGAACGGTGCATACCAGAGCGCGCTCATGGTGAGCGTCAGGGCCGCCTCGTTCGCGGTCGGGGTCGTGTCGGCCCACGCCGGGCATAGCAGGGGACCGGCAAGCCCGAGCGTGGCGAGTCCATCGGCGTTGAGGCGCTGGCGGAGGTCGGCGAGGCCGGCGACGGTCATGCTCATCGGACGATCCTCACGGCACGAGCTGGGTGGCGGTCGCCGTCTGCCCGCCGGAGTTGGTGAGCCGGATGCCGACGCGGACGCCCAGGGCCGACCTGGCCCAGGCGAGGATCTGGCCCGTGCCCTCGACGCGTCGGATCTCGAACGGCGCCGGGTCGAACGCGGGATTGGGCATGGCGGCCTCGCTGGGGATCGTCGGGATGGTTGAGACGAGGAACGACCGCGTGGCGGGCGGCGTCGGCGGGAACTGGAGCAGGCGCTGGATGGCGACGTCGAGGCGCCAGTCGTGCGCCGGGTCGGGCGGCAGGGGCACATTCGTCGTCACGAGCAGCCGAAGGATCCCCGCGGCGCGCGCGGCCACAAGCGAGACGACAGGCGAGGGCTCGGGGGTGATGCCGGGCACGTCGACCACGGCGTGCGTGCTCCGCCCGAGCGGATCGGTGACGTCGACGGCGAGGCCGAGGTCCTGCCCCGGGCCGCGGGCGAGCCGCAGGTAGAGCGCGCCGCCGACGTAGCCGCCGGGCTCGATGCCGGCGGCGAACGCGGCAAGGGTGGCAAACTCGGGCACCGTCGCGAGGGAGGAGAGGAAGCGCGCGGGCTCCTGGCCGGGCGCCGTGACCGTCGCGGCGATCGCGAAGTCGCCGATGTCCGAGCCACGGCGTAACCCATCCGTGTCGACCCGGACCACCGAGACCGTCGCGGTCGTACCCGGGACGTTCGGGATCAGCGCGAGCGACGGCGGTGAGGGCGGCGGATTCAGCAGGGCGAACGCGCGGGACGGCTGCGACGGCACCGCCATGCCCGCGCGCTCCGGGTCGTCGTCCGCGAGCGCGACGGCGCGGTACTGGAGGCGAGCCCAACCGGTCGGCGCACCCGGGTCCGCGATCGTCGTCGTGCGCCAGAGGTCGGGCGGTGTGGCCCCGGCCGGCACGGTCGCGACGAGTTGCATCGTGCCGGCCGAGCGGGCCAGGATCGCGTTGGCCGCCCGATAGAGGCGGATCGATGTCGCCGGGACGGATCCTCCCACGCGCACGGTGACCTGCGGCGTGCCGGCGGCGTCCAGCGCGGCGCTGATCTCTGGCAGCGCGACCTGCCGTGGGTGAGGGATCGCGAAGGCGTGGAACGCCTTGCGACCGTCCGCGTCGGGCTCGGGCCAGGACGAGACCACGTTCGCCTCGGTGACCCCGGCCACGATGTAGCAGTGGATCAGCGAGCTGCCGCGTGGCAGCAGCGAGTCGAAGCGCATCGTCCCATCCGCCTGGACCGGCGGCAGCATTGGCTCGTCCCCGAGCTTCCGGAACGCCGACTTGAGCTTCGGGAGGTTGGCGGAGACCTTGTAGAGGTCGAAAAGCGCCTGCATGCGCTCCGCCAGGCCGTCGGTCAGCGTCGGCCCGGGCTGCCCACAGGCTGCCCGGAGGGCCGCCTCGGTGGCTTCGTACACCCGGTATCGCCACGCGCCGGTGGGTGTCCACGTCACCGAGGCATAGGACAGGCCCGCAGCGTCAGGGAGGGACGCCCAGTCGGGGAACACGAGCGGGAGCGGCACCGGGACCGGGGGCGGGAGTGGGTTCGCGGCCAGGGCTGCCTCGCGCGTGTGGACCCATCCGCTCCACTCGCCAGCCCGAATCGTCTCCTCCGCCTGCGCGTAGAGGGCGACGGCGAGCTCGTGGCTGGCGCCAAACGTCACCGGGAGGTCCTGAATGACGATGCGATACCGGCGCTCGTCGCCCACGGCGGGGTCGGCTGCGGTCACCGGCGTGTCGTCGTCGTGCACGTGGCTGACCGCCACCCCGGCCGGAGCGCCGGCAGGGGTCCCGTCCGGGGCGAACTCGAGGAGGACATCGGCCATGGTCACGGTGCCGCCCTGTGGCGCGTCGGGAGGCGGGTCGTACGGGTCGGGCGGAGCCGGGGTCGGCTCGTAGACGTCGACCGAGACGTGCAGCTGGTGCAGTGATCGCTCGCGGATGTTCCAGACGACCTCACCGGTGACCGTGAGCGCGCAGGGATCGGCGTCGCCGGGGCCGGGGACGGCGCGCGCCCGGAGCGTCGCAACGACCGGCGCCTGGACGCCCGCCGCGGGGAGCGAGTACCACGCACCGGTCCAGGGGCTCCACTGGCCGAACAGATCGGTGGCGGCAGCGGCGTATTGGAAGGTGTTCGCCGGCCCCGTAACCGGACGCGGCACGCCGCTGTTGCGGAGCGTGACTGTGTCGGGCGGCAGGTGCGGGTCCGGTGGGTCCCCGGGGTTGGCGACGGGCGCGGCGGATCCGACCGGGATCCATCCATTGGCCAGCGGGTGCTGGCGCAGCTGGTAGGCACCTGCCCCGGGCCGGTCGTACCGCGCGATCGCGTAGCCTGAGGCGCGCGGCTGGCGGGGCAGCGTGGGCGGCCGTGCAGTCTGCAATACGGCGCTCACCTGGTACGGCTCGTCGACCGTGTCGGCGCCCTCGTCGTGGCCGAACGTCGCAACGAACGGGCTCGGGACGCCGGGAGCCCCGCGGCTCTGCGGCGACAGGACGACGGCCGCGAGCTCGCGCTCGACTTCCTGACTGACGTAGATCGGAGGAGGCGCCCCCCAGGGCCACGGCCACGGCACCGGCACGGCCACGCGCAGCATCCCGTCCCACTTCGCCGTGACCATGTAGTCGTAGCCGCCCTTCTGGGCGACGTCGCCGGTTGGCATCGCGTCGCCCGTCCCGAAGCCGAGCGCCAGGCTCGCCCACGTATCGCAGGCGATCGCGGTCGCGACGGCCTGCAGCGGGCGGACCCGGACCTCCGACCGGTCGGCGACCGCCCCGCCGTTCAGCACCCGCGCACGGGTCCCGATGACCTGGCGCACGGCCTCGAGCGTGTGCATGGCCTCCGCCCCGACCTGCTGGCCCACCACCGGCGGCGGATTGGCCGCCATCACCTGCGCAAGGTCCGGCAGGATGTCGGCCTGCAGCTCGTCGACGAGCTTCGCAGGGTCGGGCGGCTGCCAGGGGTCGAGGCCAGCCAGCGGCGCCCAGCCCACGACCGGCCCCCACCGGCTGATCCGGCCGATCGCGGCGTCCACCGGGTCGGTCGGCGCGCCGATCGGACCCTGCTGCCCAGCGTCGTAGTAGGTCGTGCCGGCCAGGGCCGGCCCGAAGGGCAGCCCCACCACCTCGAACGGCCCCCACCCGGCGCCGTTCGCCAGCAGCACGAGCGACTGTCCGCGCGCAGCCGCGATCGCGCCGGGGTTGTCGACGCGCACGCCCAGCATCGGGCCCGCGTCGAGCACGACCGTCGTGCCGGCGTTTCCCGACACGGTCTGGACGGGCTGGAGGTCGGCACGGTGGAGGCCGGTCACGCTCGCAGGGGCCGAGAGGTCGAGCTCGATGCGCAGCATCTCGGTCACGCCGTCCCACCCGAACGTGTCGAACCCCGTCAGGTGCCACCCGGCGATCGGCTGGGCCACATCGCGCTGGAAGACTGGCCGCCGCCAGACGGTCCACGGAGTCAGCGGGATCCCGAGGGCCGGGTTCAGGACCCACCGCAGCGCCACCGACGGGCCCTGCTTCTTCGCCAGCTGCTGCGTCTGCTGATCCCACGTGCCCAGACGCACGTAGTCGCTGTCCCCGAGGCCACGAAGCAGGTAGTCCAGCTGGCGCACGGGGTTGACGACGATCGCGTCGAGGAACAGCTCGCCTGGGAGGCTCGCGCGTGGGGCCACCGTCACACCACCTCCCAGGTCGCGGCGTCGAAGGTGACCGCGAACAGCGGCGTGTCGGTCATCCCGGCAGGCTCGCCCAGGAAGACGTTCCCGTGTCGCCGGAGGGTCAGGTCGATCGGCTTCCCGCGCCCGGCGTCGACGACCACGACCACCGTGTTCATCCCGGGCTGTTCGACGATGGACAGGCTCGCCGCCCCCGCGATCCCCGGAGTCGGAACGATCTCGAGGTAGGGCTTGTCCTGGAGCGTGATGACCTTGCGCTGCAGCCGCGGGACCCCGGGGGGCTCGTACTGGTCGGGCTCCTGGCGCGTGCGGACCAGCGGCTCCGGCGTCCGAATCACGAGGATGCGCGGCTGCAGGGTGCCACCGTCGTTGACCCAGAGCAGCTCGACCACAGGGTCGGTCACGTCCACGACCGGGCGCAACCCCGCCTGGCGCAGCGCGGCGTCCAGCGCGGACGCGGAGACCGGCGAAGGCGCGGCCAGGAGACCCTCCAGCCCGGCCACCGCCGCGGCGTCAGCGGGCGACTCGATGACGTTCGCGATCGAGACCGCGGCGGCCATCTCGTCCCAGCTCCGGTACCGCGAGGTCGTGAACGAGCGGCGGAAGAGTGGCGAGAAGGAGCCGCCCGGCGGCACGGGCGGCGGGTTGACGAACTCGATGTCGAAGACGTAGTCGGTGCGGGGCTCCAGGAGGAGCGGCATGTCCACGACCTGCTGGCGCGTCACCTGCCCCGAGACGTCGATGCAGGCCAGCCCGGCCGAGATCCCCCGCATCGTGTCTTCCCACGGCGTGAACACGGCGGCCGCAGCCAGCGGCGCGGCCAGGGCCGGCGTGAGCCCCATCAGCGTCTGCGGGAAGGTCGGCGACGCCGGGTCGGCGTGCTTGAAGGACGCCGCCCGAACGCGGGCCTGGATCGGCGCGCCGTACGTCTCGAACATCGTGAGCAGGTAGTCGACCGCGAACACGACCCGGAGCGTGTCCCCATGGAAGAAGAAGTGGTCCGAGCCGGCCGGATCGGTCAGGAGGACCCACGGATCCAGCCGGACCGGCATCACCTGCGCCGGCCCGTCGGCCACCTGGACCGTCCGCGGCGCGAGCGGGGCGCCGTCCGTGCGGAAGTGGTAGTCCTGCCCGCCGGCCGTCCAGGTGGCGTTGTTCGCCACCGCGCCGCTCTCGTCGCACGTCGTCCACTCCCAGGCCACGTGGACGCTGTAGTCCGTGTTCGGGAGCAGCAGCGCGGGCGGGTTCGCCGGGTCGCCGAGCGCGCCGTCGATCACGGTCGTCTTGCTGTCCTTGACGAGCGTGTCGTAGTCCTGCCGCGCGACCTCCGCCGCGCTGAGCGTCTCGACGACGCCGAGCAGGTAGCTCGGCCGCGACAGCCCCTGGCCGGTCATGGTCTGCGCGTCACGCACGCCGAACTGCACATAGGCTGTGCCTTCCGGGACCTTCGTGTCGACCAGCACGAGCCGGAGCGGCTGGCGCTTCGCCGCGGCCTGCTGCTCGAGGAACGTGAACACCTCGTTCACGCGGCAGAACCAGGGGCCGTTCGGGTCGGCCCAGTGGGGCGGCAGGTCGCCGAGCGACCCGACGAGGCTGTTCGGAGCGTTCGTGTCGACGGCGAACTCGCCGAGGACCTCGCCGTCCTCGGCGAAGAGGCGCGCGCGGAGGTCCTTCGTCTCGAGCAGGATCTCCGGTACGGCCAGCAGCGCGCGGAACGACACGATCGGGTCGGTCTTCAGCGCCACGACGTCGTCCAGCGGATCCTTGCGCTGCGCGGCCGCGCTCGACGCGAGGAACACGAGCGTCTCGCCGAGTGGGTGATCGCCCAGCAGCCCGAGATCGGCGTGGCGCAGGAACGGCGCCTCCAGGACGTGCGCCCAGCACCCGCGCGCGACCGAGGCGAGGACGGCGTTGGCGGCGGGGTCGCGCTCGGCGGCCAGGTGGAGCAGCTCGCTGCCGGGGCGGACGAGCGGCGACCCGGCGAGCGGGCCGACCGACGGCGGCAGGGCGGGCGATCGGACGAACGGTGGGCGCACGAACGGGGGGCGGACGGGCGGGATCCGCGGCGCGCAACGGTCGTCACACGGCACGCCGCCGCCGATGACCCGCGCGGGCGCGATGTCGACGGCGAGATCGGCGATCGGGTCGCCAGTCCGCCAGGTCTCGGCGACATCGAGACGGAGGTCGGGCGGGACGCTCCGGGTGCTGCCGGCCGGGTCGGGCCAGGCTTTCCCGGCGAGCACCCAGCCCACGGTCGACGGACCGAGCGGCGTCTCGTGGAAGGTCCAGAGCACCGAGGTGGCGGGCGCCACGTCGTCGCACAACGTGCCCCAGGTCTCCGTGAGCAGGTCCTGCTGGTGTCGGCTGCGCTCGACGGCGGACGGGTGGGGGTCGGGCACACGGGTCAGGAGGGCGAGCTCGCGCTTGCTCTCCGACGTCGGGTTGGGCTCGGTCGGCCACCACACGATCGGGACGTCCCCCGCGGTGAGCCCGTGGTCGAGCGTCACCCCCGTGACCCGGTAGGTGTAGAAGTCCTTGCCACGGCGGACGACTGGCGCGGGCGGCCCGTCCGGCGGGGCGATCGCGATGCTCACCGCGCCTGACGGATTGCTCGTGGACAGGGATGCCCCCGCGGCCAGCCGGGGCGTGCAGTCAAGGTGGATGACCACGATCGAGTCGATCGGGACCGCCTCCTGCTGCGGGGCCGGGCCCTCGGGGTGGGCGTCGAAGAGCTTTCCGTCGATGGGCCGGTCGCTGGAGACACCGGTCAGGAGCGCGGCGGCGCGCGACTGCAGGCTGACACCGTCGACCAGCAGCGGCGGGGCCGGCGGCGAGTCGGGCGAATCGCCGAGCGTGACGTGGATCGACCCCTCGATCGAGAAGAAGAACAGATCGACCTTGCCGTGGACCTCGCCGTCGATCAGGACGATGTTGTCGCCGTCCTTCTGGCCGGCGGTCACCTCGAGCTTCGCCGACGCCTCCACGCCCACGATCCACAGGTGCAGCTCGCCCCAGAGCCGCAGGTCGCCGGCGAACATGACCGGCGAGAAGCCGAGGCCGACATCGATCGCTGCGCCGACAGATAGGTAGAGCCCGCTGCTCTTGCTCCCCCAGATGAAGGAGACGGAGACGCCGGTCATGATCGCGAACCCGCCGAGCGGGCTGGGGAGCGGGAAATTGCCCTGTCCGGCGTCGTAGTTGTCGGCCGCCGCGCTCGTATCCGGGATGCCCTTGCCGCGAATCATGAAGTAGCCGCGAGCGGTGAACAGCTGGAAGAACTCGACGGTGGCCGGGGCGTACCAGCTGCCCGCATCGATCGCAAAATGCTCGAGGTCGTTGAACGGGAAGATCGCCCGGATGGGGACGTGGACCTTGAGCAGCGGCGGCACCGCATAGTCGAATGTCAGCCCGATCGTGATCCGGTTACGGCCGAGGTCGACATCGATGATCGCCAGGATCGTGGCGGTGACGTTCCCTTCGCGCGGTGGCCGGACCTTGATGATGTTGGCCTTCATCACCAGCAGGATCCGCGGCCCTGGCAGCTCGAAGATGAGCATGCCCTTCACGTTCAGGACGAACCCGGAGTCCATCGTGCCGAGGACCGCCCCGAGCCCGATCGCCCAGTGGTCGATGTCGGGCCGCCAGCCGGCGATGTCCATCGGGTTGCCGTTGACGCTCTGGAGCCAGGCCAGCGCCGGCACCGGGTCGTTCGGGTTCTCGCTGCGCTCGTAGTCGACTGCGAAGAGGCCTCCGAACCCGTAGATCCCGAGCCCGGAGCTGCCGAGCGCGATCGGCACCGGGAAGTCGACCTCCAGCGTGACCAGCACGGCGGTCGCCGTGCGGGTCGCGTCGGCCGGGTCGACGATGTGACGGACCGCGAGACCGGCCGCTACGCGGACCCCGAGGGACGGGAGCGACGCGTCGAGCTGCCCACCGAACCCGTCGGGGTAGATCGCGAGGTACCCGTGCCCCTCGATCGCGCCAGGAACCGTGATATGCACGCCCAGCGCGCTGATCGTCGGGGCGAAGCCGCCCTCGAGTGGGATCCGGATCGTGGTCTTGTCGACCGAGACGACACCCAGGTCCGCCTTGAGCTCCAGGTCGAGCTCGATGTTCACGGGGTTGGACCTGGCGATCCGCGTCCCGGCGACCTGGATGATGTCGCCGAGCGGATCGGGGACGTGGATTCCACCACTGCTCGGGATCTTGATGGTGTAGCCCTTTGACGAGTCGAAGACGGGAAGCAGGTCGCGCACCTGCGGCTCGTCGGACGTCTTGAATCCGACCGCCTTGTACCGCACCGAGATGGGATTCTTGGGGTCCGTGTCGATGAGCGTCTGTCCGAGCACCTCGAGGGAGACGATCAGCGCGACTTCCACGTCGAACAGGAGCACCGCGCGCGTCCCCGACTCGTCGTGGACGACGGTGAGCTCCCCGCCGAAGAGCGTGATGCGCGGCACATGGACGACATCGGTCTCGACGGCCAGCAGCGGCACGCCGACCGACACGATGAGCGACGCGACGTCGCCAGCGGGCGTGTCGGAGGACGCCACGGCGTCGGTCAGCGGGGCGAGCGCGATCAGCAGCCCGAAGAACGAGCGCCACCAGGACTCGGCCGCCGTGCCTGCCGCGACGGCGGTGGGCGGAGGCGTCTGGAGGAAGCCGTCGGGATCCTTCTCGAACAGGCTGGCGACGACCTGCCAGCGGTCGACGGTGTCGTCGAGGGTGACCTGCACCCGGATGTCCAGGACGCCGTCGTTCGGGTCGGCCTTCTTCCCGACCGGCAGGGTCGGCGCCGCCTGCGCGTCGGCCGGCACTTGCCCCGGGTTCTCGTTCTTGACCTTGCTCAGATAGGCCTCGAGCGCCGTCTGGACGTCGACCTTGAGCTTGATCTCGACCGCGATCAGCCGGTTGTGGTCGATCTCGACCCGCAGGTGGAACTCCTTGAAACGGACCGAGTCGTTGCCGGCGGGCTTGCGCTGGACGACGGTGGGCTTCTGCGGAGGCTTGACGGCAGGCCGCGCCGGCCGCTCCAGGTGGAGGCCGCCGTTCTTTGTCATGGCGGGCGAGCCGCCCGACATGACGGTCATCTCGACGCGGCGATAGTCCGCGCGGTGGGAGAGGAAGTAGCCGGTGCCAGTCGGTGGGGGCTGCTCGCCGAGAGGGTTGGCGGTTACCTGGTTCTTGATGCCCAGGTCGGCGAGGAGCCGCTGGATCACCCACAGCCGGCGCTGCGAGAGCGCAGCGTTGTAGGCGATATTCGGCACGTGCTCCTTGCTCGCCATCCCGTTGAGCGTGATGGGCTGGGTGACGTCGGCCTGCGCGGCAGCCAGCCAGGCGGCGAACTCGGGGCTGGAGGCGAAGAAGTGATCTTCACCGGTCCACGCGGGAGTGGCGCCGGCCTCGTCGCTCGAGGAGATCGTCCTGATGTTCCCGTCGGCCTTCAGGAACTGCTTCCATGCCGGGTCGGCCGGATCCGGCACCTGGTTCTGTGTCAGCGGGGGCTGGGCGTACTGGAACTGGGCGCAGATCTTGAGCGGCGTCGACGCGGGTACGGCGGCGACGGACCAGGTCGCAGCGACGTCCAACGCCCCGCCGTCGGAGAGGTCCACGGTCACGCGGCCGCCGCTGACGGTCAGCGGGTTTCCGTTCGCGGTCGCGGTCGCCGGCTCGGGCGGCGTGAAGATGAGGGTGACCTTCTGGTCGGCGGGGTTGTCCTCGAATGTGATCTGGTAGCCGGGTCCGGCGTCGGTCGTCAGCGTGGGCCGGGCCTTCTGGGGACCGCTCGCCGGTGTCGCGGCGGTGAGCGACGCGGCGGTCATCCGGATCGGGACGGTGATCGTTCGCGACTGTCCCCCGACGTGGACATCGGAAACCTGGATCACCACGTTCTTCGTCTGTTCGCCGGCTGGGAACGTGACGACGACGGGGTCGGTCGTTTGGACCTGGCCGTCGACCTGGATGTTGTAGGGCGGCTGGCCGCCGAGGACGTCGACCACCCACTGGGTCCTCGCCGGGACGTCCACCGGGTCCGCGGTGTATGGGGCCGCCCCGCCCGGCGGCAACGGGTCGGGCGCGTCCGGCGGCACGATCCTGACGACGATGGCGCCGAACTCGTCGTAGACCGAGAGGTCGACGTGCTGGGGCGCGTCGGGCTTGACGATGTCGAGCCCGAAGATGCCGGAGATGCCGCCCTCCGGCCCAATCCCGATGAGGAGCTCCCGAGCGGAGACGTCGATGCCGAGGCCATCGAGCCCAGGTGGGCGGACGAACACGCGCACGTCGGGCAGGTAGAGGCCACGGAAGTCGTCGCCCACCCCGAACTTCGCGAGGAGCTGGGGCGGGGTTTCCGTACCGGACAGATCGAGGATCAGCGACTGGAACCCGAACCCGAGCGTGCTGCCCGGGCCGATGAACGCATACGGTGGGTCCATCCGGAGGAGGTCGCCGTAGGCCGTCCCCGCCGGATCGTCGATGTCCAGGGCCGCCCACGAGTCGAGCGAGATCGTCAGCTGCGGGTCCGTCGCGGCGTCGCCGGCGGTCTGCTCCAACGAGAGCTTGATCTTTGGCAGGGTGACCGTGACCTCGGCGTGGTCGGGGTCCTCGGCCAGCATCCCGTCGGCGCCGAGCTTCGCGCCGGTGAGGAAGGGCAGGTGGAGCGTTGCCGCGTCGACGAGCAGGTCGAGATGGAAGACGGTGCTCGGCGCGTCCTGTGCCGGCTGGCTGAGCGCCGGCTGGCCCTCACCGAGGCCGGCCAGTGCCGCCGCGACGCCGGCGTTCCCGATCTGAGGGGCGGGGTTCCCACCGGGCCCCCCGATGAGCGAGTCCACGGCCGGGGACGACGCGCGGGGGGCGGTCAGGCGGAACCGGATCGCGACGTCCGGGAAATCCCACCACGCGCCGTCGTGGCGGGCCGTGCGGTGGTCGACGTTGACCGTCCCGCCGAAGCTGATCGACGCGGGCGGCGTGAAACGCGGTGGGTTCGCCGTGAGGTCCGCGCTGAAGCGGGCCATCCCCGAGATGACGATGCCGGCGTCGTCGAACGAGGTCTCGACGTCCTGGACGAACAGGGCGGAGATCAGCTCGTGGAGCGGCTGGCCGATCGCGGCAGATCCGAGGACGTGCGGCGCGATGACGTCCAGGAGCGCGAACGACCCGGCCACAACCCCCCTCCCTGCGCGGGACTCGCAAAGGATGCGTCATGATGGCGCAGCCGTCGGGACGTGTCTACCTCGTGTACTCGTTCGGTACGTCCGTTACACATCGGGCCCCAGCGAGGCCAGGTACTCGGCCGGCGTGAGGTAGCCCAGGGCCTGGTGGGGACGCACCGTGTTGTACGTCGTCTCCCAGGCCAGGAGGGCCGGCCGCAGGCCGGCCAGCGTCGCCTCGGCGTCGGGTGACCTCGTAGAACTCCTCGGTGTGGGTCCGGTTCGCCCGCTCGACGCTCCCGTTGAGCTTGGGGCTCCGGGGCGGCAGGGTGAGCAGGGCGATGTCGCGCTCGGCACACGCCTGCTCGAACTGGGCCATGAACTCCGAGCCGTTGTCGACCGAGAGGGCCCGGACCCCGAACGGCATCCGGGCCGCGAGGGCGTCGAGGATGGCGACCGCCGAGCGGGCGCTGGCGCTGGTCCGCAGCTCGAGCACGTCCCAGCGCGACACCACGTCGCGGGCCGTGAACTGCTTGAGCACGAGACCCGGCAGGGGCCGCACGTCGAGGGTGTCGACCTGGACGAGGTCGCCCGGGCGCCCGGCGACGAAGCCGGCGGGCTTGCGCACCGCGTGCGGTCGCCGCCAGGCACGCCGCCGCGCCGACGCGGGATCTGGCCGTCGAGCCCGAGTGGATAGCCCTGCGGAGCGCTTTCCTGGCCGCCCTCGAGCCGTTCCCGGAGGCGCGACTGGCCATCGTCGCTGTTCTCGAGGAGCTGGGCTGATGCCGTTCACCACACCCCCCCGTCGCCCGCGCCAGTTGGTTCTCGGCCCCACCGACTCCCGCGCGCCGCCCGGCTGGACGGCGCGGCTGCTGATCATCGACGAGGCCGCGTTCGTCGAGCCCGCGACATTCACCGCCGCCCGGGCCCTGGTCGCGACCGGCGGCCGGCTCGTCGTGCAGTCCACGCCGGCCGAGGAGTGGGGCGACTTCCACGAGCTCGTGACCGGCGACGACCCCGACTGGGCGCGGTTCACCGTTAGGAGCGACTCGGTTTCGACGATCGCGCCCGAGTTCCTCGAGGGCGAGCGGCGCGCCATGTCCCCCGACGACTACGCCCGCGAGTTCGAGTGTCGGTTCGGCAAGTTCGGCGCGTCGCTGTTCACGGCCGAGCGGCTCGCCGATCTCATCCTGCCGGACGAGGAGGAGGAGGCGGAGCCGTGAAGCACATCGGGGTCGTCATCGACGACCGCGGGAGCGCCATCGTGACCGTCGAGCACGACGGCGACCAGCTGCTCGCGGTGGCGATCGAGAGGTTGCCCTTCAGCCTCTCGGCGGTCGCAGATCGCGTCGGCGAACTGGATCCAGAGGCGCGGGTCGTGATCGACGCCGACGGATTGGGATCGGCACTGTGGCACGCCGTCGGCCCGCCGGAGGATGCCGATCGCTGGACGCTCTACTCCGGGCGCGGGATCGAGCGCCAGCAGCTCGTCGACACCCTGCTGGTGACGATCCATCAGGGCCGGTCCACTTCGCGCCCCACCTCGAGGAGCAGGAGGCCATGTCCAAGGCGTTGACGAGCTATCGGCGCGCGGTCCGCGAGGACGGCCTGATCGGCAGCGAGCTCGTCGTGGCGTTGCTGCTCGCCGTTATCCCGCCGCCGCCCGTCTACGAGGCGTTCGTCGTCCTCGGGAGGGCATGGTGACCGCCGAGCATCGCCGCCTCCGCACCGTCGTCCGCGAGGGCTACGTCAAGATTCCACTGGAAAGGGGAGCAGGAAGGGCGGCAACATCGCCCTCTCGGGTGCCATCAGCTCGGCCATCAGGAGGGCAGTGTCGAGCGCTGGAAGTCGGACGCTGGGCGCTTTCGCCGCCACACGGTTGGCATCGACGACCCAATGCATGTCGCCGGTCAGCTGGTGGAGCCTAAGCAGGGCGAACCCCCGGTTGAGCGGCGTGCGAGGGAGCTGCGCGGCGAGGGCACGCGCCTTGAATTCCTCGTCGGCGAAGAGGTCATGCGCCAAGGCCCAGAGCCACACGTTGTCGACATGCTTCCCGCTCAGCGCCTCGAGCCGCGCCGGGAGATCGCCTCGCACGGCGACGGCGCCCGTCTTGCCGAGCGCCAGCGCGAGATAGGTCAGCGACGGGTCCGCGATGCCCGCATCGGATTCGGTCGACGAGAGGGCCAGCAGGAGGCGGTCGAGTCGTCGCGCAGCCCAGCCAGCAAGTGCCGCGGCGTCGGGCGAACGCGACACGGCGCCCTCCAGGATGCTCGCTGCCGCCAGGATGGCCGCCCCGGCAATCGGCCCATCCGGCAACCCCTCAGCCTCGGCCAGGAAGCCGGCGATGGCCGTGCCTTCCATCCGGCTGTCCGATCGCGCCCGCGCCACAAGCGCCACGAGTGCCCGGCCAGCCCAGCCCGGTCCGGCCCGGCCGACGAGGACATCTGCGGCGGCCAGCAGCTCGGCATCCTCCAGCGCCAGGGCGGCGCGCAAGGCAAACCAGGCATGATCACGGGGCGTGTCCGACGGTGCCAGGTTCCGTACAGCCTCGACGGCGGCATCGAAAGCACGCTGGGCGGCGTCGGGCCGGCGCGGCGGCGGGTCCGGCCTCCAGCCGGCCAGCGAGAAGGCGCGTCCCAGGCTCTCGACATCGGGAAATCGATCGGCAGGTTGCTTGGCCAGCCCGCGTGCGACCACGGCTTCAACCTCGGGCCAGCTGGGAACCCCTCGAGCGGCAAACGGCAGGGCCGGCCGCCGGATGATGCGCCGCAGGAGCTCATCCTGGACGGCGGGCGCCTCGATCGGATGCAGTCCCGTCAGCAGCAGGTAGGCCAGGACGGCGATCGCATACTGCTCCGATGCCGGGGCCACCGCCGGCGGCAGCCGGCCGGCAAGCTGTGCGCTGGCCATCTGCGGATCGTGGAACTGAGGGATGCCGGAACGCAGCGGATCGACTGCCCTGCCGGCAGCAATTGGCCGGGCGCTGCCGAAGTCAAGGATCACGACACTGCCGTCGTCTCGCACCAGGCAGTTGCCGGGATGGATGTCGCCGTGCAGCACACCGGTTCGGTGGAGCCGCCCGTAGGCGTCGATCATCCGGCCCACGAGATCGTGCAGTCGGCGCCGGTCTCGCGCGGCGCGCGCCTGTTGCGCGGCGACGGCGATCGACACTCCGTCGCACCATTCCATCGCGACGTACGCCCGGCCGCCCCTGATTCCATCACGCAGCAGCCTTGGGCTGTTGGTGCCCCCGAGGCGTTCGAGGACACGCGCCTCATTTGCAATCATGGCCCTGACGCCAGCTCGATCGTCGCGGGCGATCTTCAGGGCCGCTGACACACCGCCCCGCCCGCGTGCCCGATAGACCTCAGAGTCCTCCAGCGAACGTACCAAGGCTTCGATCTCGAAACCCGCGAACTCTTGCCCAGCAGCGAGGCTGGGCGTCGGCGCCGACGCCTCCGGGGACCCCGACGGGACGAGGATGCGCGCCTCGATAAGTGTGGCCAGCGCATCGAACGCAAGGTCCAGCATGGCCGAGGGCTCCTGGTCGTGGGAATCGGCAAACCGCAAGATGGCGTCCGTGAGCAGGCTCGGCGAGCGGAACTCGGCGATCAGGTCGGCGAGCGGCCCCGGGACCAGTCGCGTCGTCAAACGGAAACCGGGTCGGGTTATGACCGACTGGCCATCCTCGACTGGGCCTATCTTGGCGCGCAGCCGGGGTGAGAGCTCGGAGACCAGCAGGAGCTTCGCGTCGGGTGGCAACGTGAAGAGCGTCGTCGTTAGGTCGGGATCCGCATCGATCACGGCGGGCGCTCATCGCGGAACGCGTCGGCGCTTGGCAGCCAACGCACGGGGTCGACGCCAGCCAGGCGAAGATCGGCGAGCGCGGCTGCCACGAGATCCTCGCACGGCGTTGCGCGCCGCGCCGTCAGGCTGGCCGCCAGCCGCTTCGTCACCCATGACCTCCAGCTTGTCACGCTGGTGCCGGGTGGCGGATCGACACCCGAAGACAGCAGGCCGTTGCCCCCGGCCTCGGTAGAGAAGGGCACGCCCTGCGCGGGGCATCCCAACAGCGACCGGTCGAGCGCGCCTGCCACGGCTTCCATGTGGGCGCGGTCGTCAAAGTAGGCGACGATCTTGTCGGGCCGCAACAGCCCCTCGATGCCACGCCCGACCTTAAACGACCGCACATCGGATCGCACGAACTCGTCGGCAATTTGCGGAAAGGCGTCCGCCAGCGCTTCTGGCCTCGGGCTGACGTAGAGCTTGCAGGCCGCGCTGAGCTGCACCCCGGCGGTCGTGCGGGCGAACGAGTACCAACCCGCCTGGGAGGTCGCCTCGTAGGCCTCTTCCAGCCGCCGCCGGGCCGCACCACCCACGGTCATGCCAAGCACGGCCATCGGATCGTCGTCGGGACCGAAATCGCGATCGATGGCCGGACCGCGTGGGACCGTGCCGAAGCGATACAGCCACTGGGCGACGACGCCGGGGTCCTCGGACAGACCGCTGGCCGCCATGCGAAGGGCGGCCAGCGAAAGGTATTGGATGCGTCCGTTCACGCAGCTTCAGTGAAGGTGCTACCGCGGCAGGCTCTTGAGCGCCCCTTCGAGCTGTGCGCGGACGGCCGCAACCTCTTCACCGCGTGGCGCCTGTGCGGCGGCGGACTTCTCGACGAACGCGACCGTCTGCGCGAGCTGTCGCTGCAGCCGTGGCAGCTCGGTCACCCTGTGCACCGCCAGCCCGGCATGGACGATCGGCGTCAGCGTCGGCGGTATCGTCTCGAGGGACGTGCCGCCGCAATCCGGATTGGGAAGCCCGACGCTCCCGCCACCGAGCGCGGCGTAGGCCGCGCTGGCGACGACCGCCGCGCCGATTTCGTGAATGGCTACGCGGATCGCGGGACTGCCGCCGGTGTCGCCAGCCACGAAGGCGCGCGCCACCTCGTCGAACTGCCGTGCCTTGACTGCCTCGACGATCGTCCCACGAACGGCCTCGATGTAGGCGAGGTTCGCGAGCACGCTCGCAATGGGCGAGATGGGGGACGGCGGGGTCTCATCGTCGGGCCCGGGCATCCAGGTGCCACCGCGGCTGCCCGCGCTGACGCTGACCGCCAGATCCTTGATGAGGAAGTCGTGACGAGTAAGGGCCTTGGCCATGATGAATCCCCCTCATTTCCACGGACACGCGAGGGTCGGCCTCGATCCTGCCGGGAGGCGAACTCCTCGATGGCGTCCTGAGGCCACCGTGCCGTAGAACGCGGAGTTTGTCAACAGGATGTACTCGTTCGGTACGTCCGTTACACATCTGCCCCAGCGAGGCCAGGTACTCGGCCGGCGTGAGGTAGCCCAGGGCCTGGTGGGGACGCACCGTGTTGTACGTCGTCTCCCAGGCCAGGAGGGCCGGCCGCAGGCCGGCCAGCGTCGCCTCGGCGTGGGTGACCTCGTAGAACTCCTCGGTGTGGGTCCGGTTCGCCCGCTCGACGCTCCCGTTGAGCTTGGGGCTCCGGGGCGGCAGGGTGAGCAGGGCGATGTCGCGCTCGGCACACGCCTGCTCGAACTGGGCCATGAACTCCGAGCCGTTGTCGACCGAGAGGGCCCGGACCCCGAACGGCATCCGGGCCGCGAGGGCGTCGAGGATGGCGACCGCCGAGCGGGCGCTGGCCGTGGTCCGCAGCTCGAGCACGTCCCAGCGCGACACCACGTCGCGGGCCGTGAACTGCTTGATGAGCAGAGCTTGCCAGCAAGCACAGGTCCGTAGAAGGCGCCTTCGGGCGACCCCGTCGGGGAGCCGGTTCCGGCAATCCGGCGAGGTCCGGCCGAGCCGCACCTACGGGTCAGGCTCCGCGACGACCGGCTCGAGGCCCATCCCTCGAACGGCCGGTGCGGCGGCGCAGGCGAGGGTGACCACGGTCATCGCTCCGCCCGCAACGAGCAGCATCCCGGACAGGCTCACGGTCACGAGCGCTCCGGCAATGACCTGCGAGACCGGCACGAGGGCGACCGACCCGAGGAGGATGACGCCGAACACGCGACCCATCAGCGCCTTCGGGACCCGCTGCTGGGCCCATGTGATGAAGGTGAGGTTGCCGTACCCCATCCCGAAGCCGACGATGGCCGTCAGGACGACGGCGACCGGCGTGGACGAGACAGCGGACAGGGCGGCCAGGCCGATCCCCATGACCGCCAGGACCGCGAGCACGAAGGTCCCGAGGAACGCTGGGCGCGGCCGGGGCAGGACCACGGTCGCGACCATCCCGAGGAGGGCCCCGCCGCCCATCGCCGACATGAGCGTCCCGTACGCGGCCGCACCCTCCGGCAGACGCGAGAAGGCGAGCACCGGGAGCCCCACGCTGAGCGGTCCGACGATGAGCAGGTTGACGCCCATCGCGAAGATGACGATGAACCGCAGGCTCGGCCAGCGCCAGACGAACCGCAGGCCCGCCCTGAGGGCGTCGAGCACCGCCTCGCCGCCCCCCGCCCCTACCGAGCCGCCGTGGATGAGCGCGAGGGTCACCAGCGAGACGCCGAAGCTGAGGGCATCGATGAGGAGCGCGACCCCGATTCCGACGAGCGATGGGTTCGCTCCCGTGCCCGTCAGCGTGGCCACGATCAGTCCCGCCACGGCGGGCCCGACGAGGACCGTGAGCTGCGTCGTCACCTGGCTCAGGACGTTGGCGGCCGCGATCTCGTCGGGTCTCACGACCGCCGGGATCATCGCCTGCTGGGCCGGAAAGAAGAACGCGTCGGCCACGCCGAACACGACCGCGAACACGTAGAGCATCGGCATCGTGACGCTGCCCGCGATGACGACGAGGCCCAGGACCGTGACGGTCACGAGCCGCAGCGAGTTCGACAGGATCATCACGCGGCGGGGCGACAGCCGGTCGACGTAGACGCCTCCGAAGAGCATGAGGGCCGCGCGCGGAATGGCCATGAGCGCCAGCACCGTTCCGAGCGCCAGGGCGCTCCCCGTCAGGACGAGAGCGAGCCAGGGCAGGGCGACGAGCGCGAACTGGTCCCCGAGCGACGAGATCGCCTGGCCGCTCCACAACAAGCGGAAGTCACGGCCGCGCAGCGGGTTGACACGGGGTCGTGCCGCTAACTCGTCGGCGAGCGTCGTGGTGGCCACATCGTCCTCCCGAGATTCCGATGACGCCGAGGACGTTACGCTGCTCGCGGCGGGCCCAGAGCAGCAGAGACGGCGGCCCCTGCAGGGGTCGGCGCGAACAGGATGCCGACGCCGGTCGGTCGCGCCATGTGCACGAATGCAGGGTACCCGACCACGTCGGAGGTCACCGCGCTCGGGCAGCCATCGCGAGTCGTCGCGCGCCGTCGCGCACGCTCTCCTTGGTCTCCGCCCCGACGGTCGAGCCGACCGCGTGATCCGCGGCTACGGCAGCGCCAGCGAGCTCACCGTCGTATTCATGTCGTACGCCACGTCGATGTTCCGGTTGCCGCCGGTGGCCACGAGCTTGAGCTCGATGGCGTGGGCAGCCGGGACCAGAACACCCGCCACGGTCCAGGTCAGCGTGTACTTGGCCCACCCCGCCGTCGGTTCCGTGGTGACCGTCACGTTGGCGGTGCCGAGCTCCGTGTAGGTCCCGGCTCCCGGGTTGAGGTCGCGCAGGAACGCCCGGAGGGTCGGGCTCGTCCCCAGCGTCGACGCCTTGCGGGCCCAGACGACGAGGGTCGCCGTTCCGCTCAGCACGCGGCTGCTCGCGAGTGCCGCGGAGCGCCAGGTCGCGTAGTTGCAGGTCGTCGCCTCGCCGACGGCACCCGTGCCGAGGGCGAGCGACCGTCCGACACGTGACTCGCAGTTCGTGTCGTAGTTGTAGAGCGTGCCGGCGGTCGGGGCGACGGCGTTCAGCGCCAGGCCGAACTGGGCGACCGTGTTGGCCGTGGGGGGCGTCGGGTTGTTGTGCAGGTACCAGGTCGTGGGCGTGATCCACGTCCCGGTCGCGAGGGAGTTCGAGGTGACAGCCGCCGAGCTCACGTACCGGGCGAGCACGACTCGCCCGCCGGCGACGGCGACGGCCATCGCGCCGAGGACGAGGCCGGCGGTGAGCAGGGCGGCCAGCCGGCGGCGGGCCGCGAGCCGGCGGCGCGGCGACCCGGGAGCATCGACCGCTGGCGCCACCTCGAGGGCGGGGACGAGCGGCGGCGCCCCGGCGAGGACGGACCGCGGCGTGACGTGCACCCGCGGAGCGAGGTGAGGCTGCGACGTCGCGGGATTGCGACGTGCGTCGAACGTGGCGGCTCGTCGCGCCCGCGGTTGCCGCCGCGGCCGGCGGGCGCTCATGCGGGTCGGCCCGCCGGGGTGGTGGCCATCGGGACCTCGCGGCGGCGCGGATCCCGGCGCGCGGACTCGAGGACCACCGGCGTGTCCGGGTTGCGCGCCCGCCCGCCCTCCCGGACGCGGCAGCGTGGACCCGGGTCGGCTTGGACCGCACGAGCTGCGAGGTCAGTCGGTGCGGGCACGGAGTCGCCGCGGGCGGTGATCACGCGCGCGCTCCGGCTCTCTTCGGATTCCTCCTCGAGATCCTCCAGGAGCCAGAGCAGCAGCACGAGCGCCGCGCCTGTGGCGAGGAATCCGGCCAGGCCGAGTGGGCTCCCGAGGACGGTCGTGAGAACGCCGAGCAGCGGAACCGCGAGCACGACCCGGCCGACGATCGAGGAGCGGGCCACGATCGCGGGGTCGGCGGTCGGGTTCGCGTCGCCCTTCGTCTCCACGTAGGCGACGCCGCCCTCCTCGGCCAGGCGGGTGACCCGGTGCGTGTACGGGGTGGCTCCCGACTGCCCGACCGTGACCACGTCGCCGACCGCGTAGTCGGCGTCCGGCGCCGGCAGGACGAGCACGAGGGAACCGAGGTGGATCGACGGCTCCATCGACCCGCCCCCGATCACGAGGGCGCGACCGCCGAGGACGGGAGCGAGCAGGGTGATGCCCGCCGCCAGGGCGACGACCAGCAGGGTGGCGACGATGAGCGTGTCCAGGCTGCGGCGGGTCCAGCGAAGAGCGGTCATGGTCCCTTGTCGGGGGTGCCCGGCTGGCCGCCGGGGCGGCGGGGCTCGACTGCCCGTCCCGCGAGCGGCAGTGGCCGGCCGCGGGACGGGCGTACCACGAGCCCTACGGGTTGTTGGCGGTCTGCTCGGCGTCGAACGTGAAGGTCACGTTCGAGGTGTTGTTCTGGAACGTGTTGCCCGTCGTGGTCGGCAGGCTGACCCTGAAGCAGAGCGTCTCGTTGGTGGCGGCGTTCAGGTTCCGGTCGCCGGCCTGGGCTCCCTGCGCGTTGCTGCCGATGGCGGCGGTCCCGAGCGCGGTTGCCGCGAGGACCGACGTGCCGTCGAACAATGCGCAGCTGGTCCCGAGCGTCTTCACGGTCAGCTGCAGCTGGGCGGCGAGGGTTGGGCCGCTGACCACGGTCGTGGAGACCGCGTAGCGGAGCTGGGCCGTGCCGGCGTTCGTGACGACGATCGGCTGGGTGATCACGTCGCCCGGCATCATGCTGGTCGCGTTGAACAGGGCGGTCGCCGGCGTCGTCGTCAGGCTGATCGTGCCCGTGGAGAACGCGTTGCCCGTCACTGCCTGCGAGCTGGTGAAGAAGGCGAGCGAGAGAGCGCCCGCGCCGAGGCTGCCGCTCACGAGCGCGAGCACGAGCAGGGCGGCCAGGCGGCGGCGACGCCGGTGCGAGTGCGCAGGGGCCGTCGTGTCCATTCTTCTTCCTTTCGAGCGGGCTTCAGACCGCAAATGAGGCCCGAAGAGGGAGCGCGCCACGGTGGCGTCCCGGTCCAGGCCTGTTCCCCGGATTGGACACGACGGAAGGCGGCCGGGGCTATGGGACCCCCGGTCGTGGGTGGGCGGTACGTTCGTCCCCGCGGCCGCACCGCTGGTGGGCGATCGGTGGTGCGTTCGCCGGTCGGCGGCCCCCGTTTCGGTGCCGCCGCGCGCCACCCCGAGACGATGCCCTACGGAGCCGCCAGCTCCGCGAGCTGCACGACCTCGAGCTGCGGCAGGTGGCGGACTCGCCGGTCATTGGTCACGAATGCGGTCGCCCCGGCCTGGCGAGCGGTCGCCAGGTGGATCGCATCGGCAAGCGAGCAACCCGTCCTGCCGCGAAGGAGCCCGGCGTCCACCGCGATGTCGGCACTGAGCGGGACGATATCCAGGTGCCAGATCGATCGGATGGCGTCCTGGTATCGCTCGGCCACCACCTCAGCCTGGGCAACCGCGGGGCCGACGGCGAGCTCCGCGAGCGCGAGTGCCGAGACGACCAGGGTCGTACCGGTGGCTTCGGCGGCGTCGAGGAGCGCGCTGCACGTTCGGGCCTGCGAGCCGGCTGCCTCGAACAGGTAGATGAACAGGTTGGAGTCCAGTGCCAGCCGTCGATGCCTCGCCAGGAGGTCATCGATGGTCGTCATCAGCGGCCGGCCGCAGGGTCGGAAGGCTGCTCTCGAGTGACCCTGGCGATCTCGTCCGCTCGCGCCAGGTCCCGCGCATCCCATTCGTCGCGCAGGGCGCGAATCCGTTCGGCGGCGTCGGTCCCGTCGTACAGGTGGGCACCGATGCCGAGCAGGCGCGTGCCGACCGGCACGTGCCGGCGCAGGTGGATGGCATCGCCCTCGATGTCGACATCGAGGCGGTCGCCGGCCTTCAGGCCGAGCCGCTTGCGAGCCTCGCTCGGGACCGCAATCTGGTGCTTGGAGCTGATCTTGACGCTAAGCATGAACCATATGATAAGCAAGATCGCTCGAGGGCGCCGAACAGGGTGACGGCCGAGCCGCAGCCATCAGGAGCTACGGGTCCCGCGGTAGGCTGGGGCGATGGAGCCCCTCGAGCGCCGATTCGTGCCAGCGGTCCCCGTCGATCTGCGGGGGACGCTGGCGATCCACGGGCGGGGCCCCGGCGACCCGAGCCTGCGCTTCTCGAGCGACGGCTCCACGTGGCGCGCGAGCCGCACGCCGGACGGGCCGGCGACGATCCGGCTGATTCCCGAGGCCGACGCCGTCCGGGCCCAGGCCTGGGGCCCCGGGGCCGGCTGGGCGCTCGAGCAGGCGCCCGAGCTGGTCGGCGCGGGCGAGGACCCGGCCGACCTCGAGGAGCTGGCGGCACGCGTGGGCCGCTCCCCGCTCCTGCGCGACCTCCTGCGACGCTTCCCGGGGATCCGGATCGGGCGGACGCGGCTCGTCCTCGAGGCGCTCGTGCCGGCGATCATCGAGCAGAAGGTCACCGGCCACGAGGCACGATCGGCGTACGTCGCGCTGGTCCGCCGGCACGGCGAGGCGGCCCCCGGACCGTGGGACGCAGAGCGTCGGCCGGCCCCGATGCGGGTGCCGCCGGCGGCGGCGACGCTCGCCGGGCTGCCCGGCTACGCCTACCATCCGCTCGGCCTCGAGCGCCGGCGGGCTGACGCGATCCGCGGCGCGGCCACCCGGTCGGCACGCCTCGAGGAGTGTCCGGAGCTGCCACTCCCCGACGCCTACGCCCGCCTGCGTGCGCTCCCGCTCGTCGGCCCGTGGACGGCGGCCGAGGTCGCGCTCCGCGCGCTCGGCGACCCCGACGCGGTCAGCGTCGGGGACTTCCACCTGGCGCACGCCGTGTGCTGGGCGCTGGCCGGCGAGGAGCGCGGCACCGACGAGCGCATGCTCGAGCTTCTCGCTCCGTACGCCGGCCACCGGGCGCGGGTGATCCGCCTCATCGAGGCGGCCGGGATCCACGCGCCCCGCCGAGGCCCGCGGATGGAGATCCGCTCGATCGCCGACATCTGACTCCGCGGCCCGGCGGCCAGCGGCGGCTGACGCCAATGTCGCGCTGGTGCCGCGGCCCCGCGCCTCCGATGCGGCGCCTGCACGGCTCCCGGGGTCGGCGTCTGAGCGCCAGTTCACACGGCTGCGCACGGAGCCGACATGACGGGTCAAGAGGCGTGTGCGCCTCTACGGCAGGAAGTGTTGTGGGTGGCGGCTTCGGTGGGCAGAGTCTTACAGAGACGGCGAAACGATCTCGCCTTGTGCCGGCGTCTTCAGCAGGGCAGGGCCGAGCACGTAGTAGCGACCGCGCTTCTCGCCGGTAGCTCGCAGCCAGCCGCCCCTCACCGCGGCCTCGAGGTCGCGGGTCGTGTTCTGCGGTGACCGGCCGGTGAGGCGGATATAGTCGCCCGCTCGCAGGTGCCGATTGACCCACGCATACGCGAGCCCGTCGATCATCGCCGGCGGAAGCGACCCATCGGCAATCGCGCGGCGGATCTCGACCATAACATCGCCAAGGCCGTACAGCCTCGCCAAGACGAAGTCGGCCGAGCGGGTGATCGACGTGACGAAGTAGCGAGCAAAGGGCGTTGCGTCATACCCAGGCACGTAGTCCTGACCGACCGCGTCGCGGATCGCGGCGAAGTAGGCGGAACGGTCCAGGTCGAGCTGCGCGTCGAGCGAGACCAGCCCGCCAAGCGCGTAGCCGTGGCGCACGAGGACCAGCCTTGCGATTACCCGGGCCGTTCGCCCGTTGCCGTCGGCGAACGGGTGGATGGCGACGAACTCGAGGTGCGCAAGGGCCGCGACGACTGGAGGAGCATGGCGCTTCGCAGCCGTTGCGAGCCACGCTGCGAACTCTCGCATGAGCTCGGGAACGTCACCCGACGGCGGAGTGCTGAAGATCGGATTGCCGTCGGCATCGACGACGCGATTCTCACCACGGCGGTACTCCCCGGGCGTGAGCAGCGGACTCTGGTTCCAGAGGACGCGCCTGTGCAGCTCCCTGATCACGGCTTCGTCCGGGGTGACACGCCGAGCGGCCAGCTCGTCTGCGAGCGTCAGCGCGTCGCGCGTGCCGATGATCTCGCGGGCCTCCTTGTCACTGACCTTCGTCGTGCCCTCGCCGGCCAGCAACGCCTCCACCTCGACATCGGAGGCGGTGTTGCCTTCGATCCTGGCCGTGCCGTGGATGGTCCGCACCCAGGCGCGGCGCCTCATCCACTCTGCGTGGGTGGGGTCGATCGGCAGGTTGTCAAACAGCCAGCGCCGCTGGTCGAGCTCGCTGAGCGGCTTGGTGAGAGCGCGTCCGCGCAGTCGGTATCGCATGAAGGCTCCGGTAATCGTGACAAGTATTACCGCTGGCGGTAAAACGTCAAGGTATTACCGCATCCGCGATACCAACCTCCCGCAACACCTCGTGCCGCACCATTCGCATCTGCCGTCGCGAGACTGTCGCACGGTCCGCCCCGCGGTCCGGGCGGGGCACGGGTCTCAGTCCTCCGGGTGCCGCAGCTCCCACGCGACGACCTCGGCACCGGCCGCCAGGTCGACGTCAGGCGGGATGAACAGCAACCCGTTCGCCGCCGCCAGCGAGCCGAGCATGTGCGACTCCTGGCCGCCCGAGGAACGGGCGATGAGCTCGCCCGCGCGCTCCGGGTCGGCCACCAGGACGACGCGCGCCACGGTCATCCGGCCCTCCGAGCCGCGCATCGGCTCGCCGAGGCGGACGCGCCGTTCGGGTCGATCGAAGAGCCGCGCGTGGCCCGCGAGCCGGCGCAGGACGGGGCGCACGAAGAGCTCGAACGTGACGAAGACGCTCACCGGGTTGCCCGGCAGCCCGAAGAGACGGACCGGTCGCCCGCCGATCGTCGCCCGGGCGAACGCGAACGGCCGGCCAGGCTTGATCGCGACCCGCCAGACGTCGAGGGTCCCGACGTCAGCGAACGCCGCCTTGACGTGGTCGTGGGCACCCACGCTGACCCCCCCGCTGAGGACGACCACGTCGGCCCACGCCACTGCCTCCCGCACGAGCGCCAGCAGGTCGAACAGGGTGTCCCTGGCGATCCCCAGCCGGCGCACCACGGCGCCGGCGTCCGTGGCCTGGGCTGCCAGGGCGAGCGAGTTGGAGTCGTGAATCTGGGCTGGAGCCAGCGGCCGACCGGCCGGGACGAGCTCGTCGCCCGTGGAGATCACCGCGACCCGGGGCCGCCGGTGGACGGCGACGCTGGCGTGGCCGGTCGCCGCGAGGAGCGCGATCGCGGCCGGGTCGCAGGTCCGCCCGCGCTGGAGGAGGGCGGCGCCGGCAGTCACGTCCGTGCCGGGTGATCGCACGTTGGCGCCCAGTTGCCCGGCGGCCTTGACAGCAACCGTGGCCGGGACCTCCGAGGCGCCCGACGGAGCGTCCGTCTCCTCGACTGGCACCACGGTGTCGGCGCCGGGCGGAAGCATCGCGCCGGTCATGATCCGGAGCGCCGTCCCTGGCCCGACCTCCGCGTCGGGTGCCCGGCCGGCCGGAACCTCGCCGATGACCCGGAGCACCACCGGGTGGTCGGCGCGCGCCGTGACCACGTCGGCGGTGCGCACCGCGAAGCCGTCCATCGCGCTGTTGGCCCACGGCGGCAGCGTCAGGAGCGAGAGGACCGGCTCGGCGAGGACGAGTCCGGCGGCGTCGGCGAGGTCGACGACCTCGACCGGCAGCGGCTCGACGCCCTCGAAGACGCGGCGCTGGGCCTCGGCGAGCGGGATCAGGTCGGGAAGGTCGGGCACGCGGGGCTGCCTCCGGTGGGCGGCTCTCCCCTACCCTGGCTGGGCAACGACGAGGATCCGGACCTCGGTCATGTCCTCGATCGCGTAGCGCAGCCCCTCGCGGCCGAGGCCGGAGTCCTTCACCCCGCCGTAGGGCATGTGGTCGATCCGGTAGGTCGGGACGTCGTTGAGGATGACGCCGCCCACCTCGAGCTCGTTGAAGGCGCTGAAGGCGTTCGACAAGTCGTTCGTGAAGACGCCGGCCTGCAGGCCGAAGGACGACGCGTTCACCCCCCGGACGGCGTCGGCGAACTCGGAGAACCTGGTGAGGACGACGACGGGCGCGAACGCCTCGCTGCTGCAGACTCTCGCCTCGACCGGCGTGTCGGCCAGGATCGTCGGGGGGAAGAAGGTCCCGTCGGCACGTCCGCCAAGGAGGACCCGGGCTCCCATCGCCACCGCCTCGTCGACCCACTCCTGGGTGCGCCGGGCCGCCTTCGCGTCCACCATCGGCCCGAGGTCCGTCTCGGGATCGAGCGGGTCGCCGATGCGCAGGGCGCTGGCGGCTTTCGTGAACCGGTCGACGAAGGCGTCGAAGACGTCATCGTGGACGAAGATGCGTTGCACGCTGATGCAGACCTGGCCAGCGTAGGCGAAGGCGCCGACGGTGATCCGCTTGACGGTCCACGCGAGGTCGGCGGTTCGGTCGACGATCGCCCCGGCGTTGCCGCCGAGCTCCAGGACGACCTTCTTCTTGCCGGCGCGCGCCTTCATGCCCCAGCCGACGGCAGGGCTGCCGGTGAAGGTGAGGAGCCGGAAGCGATCGTCCCCGACCAGCCGGTCGCCGAGCTCGCGGCTCATCGGCAGGATGCTCACCGAGCCGGCCGGCGCCCCGGCCTCCTCGACGATCTCGGCGATCGTGAGCATCGTGAGAGGGTCCTTGGAGGGCGGCTTGAGGACGATCGAGCAGCCGGCCGCGATCGCCGGCGCGAGCTTGTGAGCCGCCAGGTTGAGCGGGAAGTTGAACGGGCTGATGGCGGCCACCGGGCCGGCCGGGAAGCGTCGGGTGATCCCCAGCCGCCCCTTGCTGCTGGCCATCAGGTCGAGCGGGATGAGATCGCCGCCGACCCGCTCGGCCTCCTCGGCGCCGAGGCGGAAGGTGAGCGTCGCCCGGTCGACCTCCACGAGCGCGTCGCGGATCGGCTTGCCCGCCTCGAGGGCGATGAGGCGACCCAGCTCTTCGCGGCGCGCCCGGATCCCCGCGCTGATGTTGCGCAGCGTGGCGGCGCGCTCGTAGGCGGGGAGCCGGCGGGTCACCTCGAAGGCCGCGACGGCGGCCTCGACCGCCTCTTCGTACTGCTCGGGCGTGGCCTGGTAGGTGAGGCCGGCGGGCTCGTCGGGGCGGGCCGGGTTCGCGACGGTCAGGGTGTCGGGCGAGTCGACCCAGCGCCCGGCGAGGAAGATCTTGTGGGGAACCAGGTTCGTGGCGGTGGCCATTGGAAGCTCCTCGAAAACGGCGCGGCTGAAGGGCGCGGCGGGGACGGCGTCACTCCGCCGCATGATACGCGTGGCCCAGCGTGGGCCCGTCCGGCGCGATGGCTGCCGGGCCGCGAGGAGGAAGCGGCGCACGGGCCGGGGCAGGAGGCGGCGCACGGGCCGGGGGATGCGGCGCACGGTGGCGCCCGAGCTCAGGCGCCCGGAGGCGTGGGCGGCCGTGCGCCCGGTGGCGCCCGAGCTCAGGCGCCCGGAGGCGTGGGCGGCGCGGAACCCGGCAGGTCGGGCGCGGCGTCGGACGGAGTGGCGGCAGTCGCGTCTTCGGCGCCGGCAGCAGGTTCGACCGAACCGAGCGCAGGCTCAGCTAGCTCCGGCGAGGCCGTCGGCTCCGGCGCCTCGAGGCCAGGCCCGACGCCTGCAGCTGTGCCAAGGGCTGCTGCGCCGGCGGCGCCCGGGATCGGGACGACCTGGGTGGGGTCGTCGGCAGAGCCCGGCGATGCCGGCGGAGCCGGTGTCGCGGACGCCGCGGCCCCCGGCGCGGGCGGGGTTGGAGAGGACGCGGCCCCCGGCGTGGCCGGCGGCGCCGGCGGGGTAGGCGGCTGGCGGCGCCTCAGGAGCGCAATGACCGCCGGAACGAGCAGCGCGATCGCCAGGACGAGGAGCAGCAGTCCGAGGATGCCGATCGACCCGCCGCCCGTCCCCTGTTCCGGCGGCGGTGAGGGAGCCGGGGTGACCAACGGCGTCCGACTCGACGTCGGCGTTGGCGAAGGGGTCGGCGTCGGCGTGGGAGCCGGCGTCGGCGATGCTGTCGGTGTGGGGGTCGGCGTGGGGGTCGGTGTGAGCGACGGGGTCGGTGTCGGGGTCGGTGTCGGGGCCGGGGATGCGGTTGGCGCCGGCGTGGGAGTCGGCGTCGCTGTCGGTGTCGGCGTCGGCGCGGGGGTCGGCGCGGGGGTCGGCCTCGGGGTGGGAGCGGGAGTCGGGGCCGGCGTCGGCGTGGGGGACGCGAGGGTGCCGAGCGTCGCCGTCGGCGCCGGAGTCGCGGTCGCGGCCACCGTGGGTTGCGGCGTCGGAGCCGTGGTGGCGGTCGGGGCCGCCGTCGGCCCGCGTGTCGGCAGCGCTGGGAGTGACGCGCTCGGTCGCGGCGGGAGCGAGACGCTCGGCCGCCGCTGGCAGCGCGACGCTCGGCAGCGAGCCGCTGGGCAGCGCGACGCCGCCGCACCCGGCCACGAGGATCGCCGCGACGGCGAGCCCCGCAATCGCACGTCGAGCGGGCATGCGACGCGCGGCATGCGCCGTCACGTCGGCGAGCGCGGTCACGCGGGAACGAAGCAGCATGGGGATCCTATGTACGTCGATTGGCAGGCGTAGGACGGGGCCACCATATCGAACCCGGCGTTCGAGTGCATGTCGGGCGCGGTTCGAAGCGGATGCCGTCGCCGCGCGCCCCCGCCGGCCGCTGCCCCACCCGGCGCCACCGCGCCGGCCGCACCCCGCCGGCCGCTGCCCGCCGGCCGCTACCCGCCCGCGCCCCGCGGATAGCTCCCGAGCACGCGGACGAGCGTGGCGACCTCCCCGAGCCGGGCGAGGGCCGCGCGGGTCTCGGGTGTCGTCGCGTCGGCATCGAGGTCCACCCAGAAGACGTACTCCCACGGCCGGTCGTGAGCCGGGCGGCTCTCCAGCTTCGACATGTTGAGGTCGTTGTCGGCGAAGACCGCCAGCGCCCGCAGGAGCGCGCCCGGCTCGTTCCGGATCCCCATGACGAGGGTCGTGCGCGGTCGAGCCCGACGGGTCCACGGCGGCGGGGCGCGCCACCGGCAGGATGGCGTCGCGGGCGGCCACGACCAGGAACCGCGTGCGGTTGTCGGGATCGCTTTCGATGCCGTCGACCAGCACCTCGAGTCCGAAGAGCCCGGCCGCGCGCGGCGACAGGACGGCCGCCGCGCCGCGTTCCCCGCGATCCGCGATGGACTTCCCGGCGCCCGCGGTGTTGTACGTCGTCAGGAGCGTCCACGGCCGCGTCCGCAGGAACGCGTCCGCCTGGCCGAGCGCCTGGACGTGCGAGTAGACCCGCTCGATCCCGTCCAGCGTCTCGCCCGGAAGGGCCGCCAGGCACAGCCGCACCGGGACGACGACCTCGCCCCGGATCGCCAGAGGGAACTCGAGGAGGAGGTCGTAGTTCTCGCGGACGGTCCCGTTGACCAGGTTCTCGATCGGCACGACGCCGGCTGCCGCGACGCCCGACGCCACCGCCTCGAAGACGCCCCGGAAGCCGCCGACCGGGAGCGTCGCAGCCTCCTCGCCGAAATAGGTCCGGGCGGCATCCTCGGCGAACGCTCCCGGCTCGCCCGAGTAGGCCACGAGGGGCGACGGGCTGCCTCCAGGATCCCTCACCGGCCTGCCGGCTCGTCGAAGACAGCCCGGAAGGCGAGGGCGAGGCGTGCTTCGGCTGCCGCCGCCCGCAGTTTCGCGTACGCCTCGATGATCGTCTCGCCCTGCGCCGAGAAGGAGGCGCGCTGGCCGCTGACGACGACCTCCGCCTCCAGCACCACCATCCCGCCGCGGGGCCGGACGCCGCACGATGCTGACGACCCCATCGCCCCGGGCGAAGAAGGTCTCGAGATCCAGGCGGCAGCGCTCGAGGAACGCGACGTCGGCCGCGGTCAGCTGCGGAGGCTCGGAGGTCGCCATCGCCGCGAGGATACGCCTCCGGCTACCGGTCGAAGAGGCCCTCGCCGAGTCCTTCGGCCTGCGATTCGTCGAGCTCCGCGCGACCGCCTGCGCGCTCGGCGCGGGCCCGCAGCTCCGCCAGCCGGGCGTTGCCCGCGGCCTCGGTGGCGCCCGCCCAGGCCTCGTCCGCAAGGAGCGAGCGGATCGCGGCGAGGTACGCCTCCGCGCAGGCGGCGACGAGATTCACGTCGCGGGCGCTGCCGGGGTAGCGACCGGCGGCGCGCTCGCCGCCCGCCGAGGCCGGCGGGGCCACCGCGAGCTCGACCACGGCGTCGGCGCCGGCAGTCTCGCCGATCGCGTGGACGTCGAACGCGACGAGTCGCACGCGACCGTCGAGAACCTCCTCGAGCGCCCCGTCGACCGCGTCGTAGAGCGCCCCGATGGCGCCCGGGGCGTCGGCGACGGCCCCCCACTGGTGATCGCCGGCGGCCAGCACGACCGCCGCCCGGGCCGCGCCCGAGGAGCCGGTCGACATCGTCCAGCGGACGAGGCGCAGGAGATCGCCCGGATCGCTCATGGGATGCAGGATCACGGCGTCGCTCACCGGCGACCCCCGGCCCCGCCCGTCCCGGCGGGCTCCGTGAAGTGGCGCTCGTCGCGCCGCCGGAGCTCCGCGCCCGACTTCCAGATCGCGTACTCGAGGGAGTCCGCGAGGGCCGCCGCCGAGGCGGCGATGATGTTCGTGTCGGAGCCCATCGTGCTCCACGTCCGCTCGCCGTCGGCCGAGTCGATCACCACCCGGGTTCGGGCGGCCGTGGCGGCCGTCCCGTCGAGGATCCGGACCTTGTAGTCCACGAGGTGGACGCCGTCGAGCTGCGGGTAGAAGGCCCGCAGCGCCTTGCGGAGCGCCGCGTCGAGGGCGTTGACGGGGCCGTTGCCGTCGGCGGCCGTGTGCAGGACCTCGCCCGCCACCTCGACCTTGACGGTCGCCTCGGCGAGGAGCTCGCGACCCTCGCGCTGCTCGACGAGGACCGTGAAGTCGACGATGCGGAAGGGCGCGGCGTAGCCGACCTGGTGGCGGCGGATGAGGAGCTCGAACGAGGCCTCGGCGCCCTCGAACGCAAGCCCGTCGGCCTCGAGCTGCTTGATGAGCGTGCTCAGCTCCCGGGGGTCGATGACGCCGTCGAGCTTCTGGCCGAGCTGCTCGGCCCGGATGGCGGTGTTGGCCCGGCCGCCCAGCTCGGAGACCACGAGCCGTCCCTGGTTCCCGATCAGCGTGGGGTCGACGTGCTGGTAGCTGCGCTCGACCTTGGCGACGGCCGCCCCGTGGACGCCGCCCTTGTGGGCGAAGGCGCTCCGGCCGACGAACGGCTGGTAGTCGTTGGGGGCGACGTTGGCGATCTCGGCGACGGCCCGCGACAGGCTCGTCAGCTCCGCGATCTCGCCGCCGCCGAGCGGCAGCAGGGGCAGGTCAGTCTTGAGGGCGAGGTTGCCGAGGACGCTGACCATGTTCGCGTTGCCGCAGCGCTCGCCGTAGCCGTTGATCGTGGCCTGGACGTGGCGGATCCCGGCCTGCACGGCGGCCACCGAGTTGGCGACGGCCAGCTCCGCGTCGTTGTGGGTGTGGATCCCCCACGTGACGGCGGGAGCCCCGGTGTCGGCCTCCAGCGCGCGCGCGGGTCTCCTCGACGATCCGCAGCAGCTCGTCGGTGAGCGTGCCGCCGTTCGTGTCGCACAGGACGAGGCTCCGCGCCCCGGCCTGGCGGGCCGCCCGGAGCGTCGCGAGCGCGTAGTCGGGGTCGGCCCTGTAGCCGTCGAAGTAGTGCTCGGCGTCGTAGACCGCCTCGCGGCCGCGCTCGACGAGGAAGGCCACCGACTCCGCGACCATGTCGAGGTTCTCGGCCGGCGTGGCGCCGAGCACCTCGATGACGTGGAGGAGCCAGCTCTTGCCGAAGATCGTGACGACCGGCGTCTCGGCCGCCACGAGCTCGCGGAGGTTCGGGTCGGCCTCGGGCCGGTTGGCGCGGTGGCGGGTCGAGCCGAAGGCGGCGAGCTTCGCGTGCTCCCAGCGGATCGACTTCGCGGCGGCGAAGAACTCGACGTCCTTCGGGTTGGAGCCCGGCCAGCCGCCCTCGATGTAGGGCATGCCGTACTCGTCGAGCATGCGCGCGACGCGCAGCTTGTCGGCCGAGCGAGAGGATGATGTTCTCGCCCTGCGTGCCGTCGCGGAGGGTCGTGTCGTAGAGGATCGACGGGGCGGCTGGCGCGGGCGCGTCGGCGACGCGGACGGGAGCGCCCTCGGTGGGCGGGGTGGTGGTCGGATCGGCGGGGTTCATCGGTCGGGTCCTTCGTGGCTGCGTCGGTCGGGTCGGGGCCGGGCTTCGGGCGACCGCCGTCAGGCGGCCGCCCCGGTAATCCCGATCCGGGCGACGATCGCGTCGGCCATCTCGATGGCGTCGGCCATCAGAACAACCCCAGGAGCTGGCTCGTCGCCACGATGGTGGCCGCGTCGAGGTCATCCGTCGGGGGCGCCGGGGGCGTCCCGATCCGGGCGACGATCGCGTCGGCCATCCCGACGGTCCCGACGCGGGTGCAGCGCTCCGCGGCGGCGGGATCGCGCGGCCAGATGTCGGCGCGTCCGGTAGCCGTCGTCGAGAGCGCCGGCCACGGCGGCCTCCACGGCGTCCGCGGCGGCGGCGCGGCCCAGCGACCAGCGCAGGAGCATGGCGGCGGAGAGGATCGTCCCGATCGGGTTCGCCAGGTCGCGTCCGGCGATGTCCGGCGCGGAGCCGTGGATCGGCTCGTAGAGCCCGTGCAGGCCGTGCGCCGTCCGGCGCGCGCCGATCGACGCCGAGGGCAGCATGCCGAGCGAACCGGCCAGCACCGACGCCTCGTCGGAGAGGATGTCGCCGAAGAGGTTCTCCGTGACGAGGACGTCGAACGACGCCGGCGCCCGGACGATCTGCATGGCGCAGGCGTCCACGAGGCGGTCGTCGAGGGTGACGTCCGGGTACTCCGCCGCGATCTCGTGGACGACGCTCCGCCAGAGCCGCGACGTGGCGAGGACGTTCGCCTTGTCCACGCTCGTGAGCCGCTTCCGGCGGCCCGCGGGCGAGCTCGAACGCGAGGCGGGCGACGCGGGCGACCTCGGGCTCGGTGTACGGCAGGGTGTCGCTGGCGGCGCGGGCGCCGGGGGCGCCGGTCGCCTCGGTGCGGGACGCCGAAGTAGAGGCCGCCGGTCAGCTCGCGGACGATCAGCATGTCGACGCCCGCGAGCAGCTCGGGGCGCAGCGGCGAGGCGGGCACGAGGGCGGGGTGGACGCTCACGGGGCGCAGGTTGGCGAAGAGGCCCAGGCCGCCGCGCATGGCGAACAGGGCCTGCTCCGGGCGCACCGTCGCGGCGGGATCGTCCCACTTCGGGCCGCCGACCGCGCCGAGCAGGATCGCGTCGCGCGGCGGCGCAGGCCGCCAGGTCCTCGTCGCGGATCGCCACGCCGTAGGCGTCGATCGCCGCGCCGCCCACGACGAGATCCGTCCAGGCGACCTCGAACCCGAAACGGGCGCCGGTCGCGGCCAGCACCCGCCTGGCGGCGGCCAGGACGTCCGGCCCGACGCCGTCGCCCGGGATGGCCGACGAGCCGGTAGGCCGGCGTGGCGGCCCTGGCCTCGCGGGCCCCCGACGTCGAGGGATCGGCGAGGCCGTCGCCCCTCGTCACGGCAGGCGCTCTGCCGCGCGTCGCATCGGGATCACCGTCCCGTCGAGCTCCGCGACCCGGAGCTTGTTGGCGGCCAGGACGTAGGCCTCGAGGGACGCCTCGATGATGTTCGTCGAGAGCCCGTGGCCGGTGACGACGTGCGCCTCCGGGCCCTCGTCGATCGAGCGCCGGCAGCGGATGAAGACCCGGCCCTGGGCGTCCTCGCCCTCGGTCACGGCCTTGATCTCGTACTCCTCGAGCGTCGGCTCCCAGCCGAGGATCGGCCGGATCGCGTCGTCGACCGCCCGGTAGAGGGCGTTCACCGGACCGTTGCCGGTCTCCTCGCCCGACCGCGACTCGCCGTCGAGGATCACGCGGACGCGTGCCCGTGGATCGGCCGCCGTGCGACGAGGTGACGCTCCAGCCGTCGAGGACCATCGACGCCGGGATGTCGTCGGAGCGCTGCTGGACGAGCGCCAGGAGGTCGGCGTCGGTGACCTCCTTCTTCAGGTCGGCCAGCGCGATCGCCTCGCGGTAGACGACGTCGAGGGCGTCGCCCGAGACGTCGTGGCCCAGGTCGCGGAGCTTCTTCTGGAGCCCCTTGCGCCCCGACAGCTTGCCGATCGTGAGCTGGCTGCCGGAGAGCCCCACCGACTGGGGGGTCATGATCTCGTAGGTCAGCGGGTTCTTGATCACGCCGTCCTGGTGGATCCCGCTCTCGTGGGCGAAGGCGTTGGCGCCGACGACGGCCTTGTTGGGCTGGATCGCGAACCCGGTCAGGTGGCTGACCAGCCGGCTGGCCGCCGTGATCTGCTCGGTCTGGACCCGGCTGGCGAGCTCCGGGAACTGGGTCGGGCGCGTGCGGAGGGCCATGACGACCTCCTCCAGCGACGCGTTGCCGGCCCGCTCGCCGAGGCCGTTGATCGTCACCTCCACCTGGCGCGCGCCGGCCTGGACGGCCGCCAGCGTGTTGGCGGTGGCGAGGCCCAGGTCGTTGTGGCAGTGGACCGAGACCGTGGCCTCGTCGCCGACGAGGTCGTGGACCCGCCCGACCAGCGCCCCGAACTCGGCCGGGATCGCGTAGCCGACCGTGTCCGGGATGTTGACGGTGGTGGCCCCGGCCGTCACGACCGCCTCGTAGACCTGGAGCAGGTACTCGAGGTCGGTGCGCGACGCGTCCTCGGCCGAGAACTCGATCTCGGCGTCGCGGCCCAGCTGCTCGCGCCCGTAGCGGACCCAGCGGACAGCCTCGACGAGCGCCTCGTCGCGGGACAGCTTGAGCTTGTGCTTGAGGTGGATGTCCGAGGTGGCGATGAAGACGTGGAGGTGGGGCCGCTCGGCGACCCTGATCGCCTCCACCGCGCGCTGCGGGATCGCCGTCGCGGCAGCGGGCCAGCGCCGCCACCGCCACGCCCTTCGCCTCCTGGGCGATCCGGTGGACGGCCTCCCAGTCGCCCGGCGACGCGGCCGGGAAGCCGGCCTCGATGACGTCCACCTTGAGGCGCACGAGCTGGCGTGCGACCTCGAGCTTCTCGGCGGCGGTGAGCCCGGCGCCGGGCGCCTGCTCGCCGTCGCGGAGGGTGGTGTCGAAGATGCGGACGGAGCCCGCGGGGACGAACGGGCCGGCGGGTACGGGGACCGGCGACATGTCAGTTGGCCTTTCCTGTGCTGCTCGACGCGGCGGCCTGGGCCTGGCCGGCGCGCACGGTGACCGGGTCGAGGAACGGCATGGCGGCCCGCAGCTGGGCGCCGACCTGCTCGATCTGGTGCTCGCGGTCCTGCTCGCGGAGCCGCTCGAACTCGGGGCGCCCGGCGTCGTTCTCGGCGATCCAGCGGGCGGCGAACGTGCCGTCCTGGATCTCGGCGAGGACCGCCCGCATGGTGGCGCGGACACGGTCGTCGATGATCCGCGGCCCGGAGACGTAGTCGCCGTACTCGGCGGTGTCGCTGACGCTGAAGCGCATGAAGTTGAGGCCGCCGCGGTACATCAGGTCCACGATCAGCTTGAGCTCGTGCATCGTCTCGAAGTAGGCGAGCTCGGGCTGGTAGCCGGCCTCGACGAGCGTCTCGAAGGCCATCTTCACGAGCGCCGCCGTGCCGCCGCAGAGGACGCTCTGCTCGCCGAAGAGGTCGGTCTCGGTCTCCTCCGCGAACGTCGTCTCGAGGACGCCGGCCCGCGTGTTGCCCGAGTGCCGCGGGCGTAGGCGAGCACCCGGGCCCGGGCGGTGCCGGTCGCGTCCTGGTGGACCGCGAACAGCGCCGGGCACGCCGCCGCCGCTCTCGTAGACGGAGCGGACCAGGTGGCCGGGCCCCTTGGGGGCGACCATCCCGACGTCCACCCCGGCGGGCGGCGCGATCCGCGCGAAGCGGATGTTGAAGCCGTGGGCGAACAGGACGAGGCTGCCGGGTCGCAGGTTCGGCGCGATCTCGGCGTCCCAGGCCGCCTTCTGGGCCGTGTCCGGGACGGCGATCATGATCGACGTCGGCGCGCGCGCGACCGCCTCGCCGACGTCGAGGACGCGGAGGCCGGCCTCCTCGGCGATCGACCGGCTCTTCGACGTGGCCGGCAGGCCGACGACCACGTCGACGCCCGGACTCGTGGAGGTTGAGCGCGTGGGCGTGGCCCTGGCTCCCGAACCCGATGATCGCGACGGTCTGGCCGGCGAGCGCCGCCGGGTCCGCGTCCGCGTCGTAGTACATCCGCGCCGTCATCGCTTCGTGGCCTCCTCGATGGACTGCGAGCCGCGGGACATCACGACCGTCCCGGTCCGCACCAGCTCCTTGATCCCGTAGCCGCGGAGGAGCGCGATGAGCGCGTCCACCTCGGACTCCGTGCCCGGTCACCTCGACGATCACCGACTCCGGCGCCATGTCGACGATCCGGGCCTTGTACATCTCCACGATGGAGATCAGCTCGCCGCGGGTGCGGTCCGTGGCCCGGACCTTCACGAGGGCCAGCTCGTGCTGCACCGTCGGCTCGTCGGTGACGTCCTGGACCTTGAGCACGTCGATGAGCCTGTAGAGCTGCTTGGCCGCCTGCTCGACGAGGACGTCGTCGGCGCGCAGGGTGATCGTCATCCGGCTGATGTCGGGGTCGTCGAGGTGGCTGACGGCCAGCGACTCGATGTTGAAGTTGCGGGCCCGCATGAGGCTCGCGACCCGGTTGAGCACGCCGGGCCGGTTGTTGACGATCGCCACGAGGACGTGGCGGCGCTGCTCGCCGGTGCCGGGGAGCGCTCTCGGCGGCGGCGCGGAGTGGGCCGGCGGCTTGGCTGCGTCGGGGCTCATTCGTCGGCTCCTCCCCAGGTCTCGATGAGGTCGGAGAGGCCCTTGCCGGCCGGCATCATCGGGAAGACGTTCTGCTCCTCGGCGATCTCGAACCAGACGAGGGCCGGACCGTCGACGGCGCTCGCCGCCTCGATCGCCGGCCGCACCTCCTCGGGCGTGCGTAACCTTCCAGGCGGGGATGCCGTAGGCGTCGGCGAGCTTCAGGTAGTCGGGCCCGAACATGTCCGACGAGTGGTAGTTGCCCGCGTAGACGATCTCCTGCCACTGCCGGATCATCCCCAGCTTGCTGGTTGTCGAGGAGGGCGATCCGGACCGGGATCCGGTCCTGGACCAGGGTCGCCAGCTCCTGGATCGTCATCTGGAAGCCGCCGTCGCCGCAGATCGCCCAGGTCGGCTTGTCGGGCCGGCCGAGGGCCGCGCCCATCGCCGCCGGCAGCGCGTAGCCCATCGTCCCCAGGCCGCCCGACGAGAGGTGGCTGTGGGGCCGCCGGTAGCCGGCGTAGCGCGCCGTCCACATCTGGTTCTGGCCGACGTCGGCGACCAGCGTGGCGTCGTGGCCCGTGACGTCGCCGATCTGGGCGACGACGATAGTCGGCCGACAGGTTGCCGTCGCGCCAGGCGCCCGAGCCGTGCCAGCTGACGCCCTCGGACTCGCGACGCCAGTCGGCGAGCTGGGCGAGGTACGCCGAGCGCTCGCTCCTCGGGCGACCTCGCGGACGAGCGGGAGCAAGCCGCCGAGGACGCGCTTCGGCGTCGCCCACGACCGGGACGTCCACGGCCACGTTCTTGCCGATCTCGGCGGGGTCGATGTCCACGTGGACGATGCGGGCGTACGGCGCGTAGGTCCGGACGTTGCCGGTCACCCGGTCGTCGAAGCGCATCCCGACCGCGACGAGCAGGTCGGCGGACTGGATGGCCCGGTTCACGTGCTTCCAGCCGTGCATCCCCATGTAGCCGTAGGCCAGCGGGTGCGTCTCGTCCATGCCGCCGATCCCGAGGAGCGTCCAGGCGACGGGCGTCCGCGTCTTCTCGGCGAGCTGGCGCAGCTCCTCGGTGGCGTCGGCGATGAGGACGCCGTGGCCGGCGAGGATGATCGGCCGCTTCGCCCGGGCGATCTCCTCGGCGATCAGCTTGAGCTGGCGCGGATGGCCGTCCAGGTTGGGGCGGAAGCCCGGGCAGGCCGGCGACGACCTCCTCGTCGGTCGGGTGGGGGGCGTCGGTCTCCTGCTGGAGGGCGTCCTTCGTGATGTCCACGTGGACCGGGCCCGGACGGCCGGTCCGCGCGATGTGGAAGGCCTCGGCCAGGACGCGGGGGAGGTCGTCCGCGTCCCGGACGAGGTAGTTGTGCTTCGTCATCGGCAGGGTGATGCCGGTGATGTCGATCTCCTGGAAGGCGTCCTTGCCGAGGAGCGCCGCCGGCACGTTGCCGGTGATCGCGACCATCGGGATCGAGTCGAGCTGGGCGGTGGCGATCCCGGTGACGAGGTTGGTGGCGGCCGGGCCGGACGTGCCCAGGCAGACGCCGACCCTGCCCGTCGCCCGGGCGTAGCCGTCGGCGGCGTGCGCCGCGCCCTGCTCGTGGCGGACGAGGACGTGACGCAGCTCGGGGTGGTCGCCGAGGACGTCGTAGAGCGGCAGGATGACGCCGCCGGGGTAGCCGAAGAGGACGTCGACGCCCTGCCGGAGGATCGCCTCGACGAGCACGTCGGCGCCGATCCGGGCCCGCTTCCCGCGGCGCTCGGCCGCCGCCTCGCGGGCGCGAGTGCCCTCGTGGAACATCTCGCGGCGCGCCTTCTCGACGGCCTCCGCCGCCGCCGTCCCGGCGCCCGGGCACGTGGCTCCGTCGTGCGGAGCCGGGTGACGCCGCCGCCGCCCGGGGGCCGCGCGGCCCCGTCGTCCTTCGTCATCGCCATCGTGCCGTGACCTCCCTGGTCGCGTCCGGTGCCGTCCGGCCGTCGAGTGCGCCACTCATGCAAAAGCCCCCGCCGGTCTCCCGGCGAGGGCCCTGGTTTCCTGTCGGATCTTCGCGCCTAGCGCTCCGTCCGCCGATCCCGAGGCTCCTGCCGGGAGCCGCTAATAAGGCCCAGAAGGCCCAGGAGGGAGAGGAGAATCGAGCGCAGGGATACGGGAGCGTGGTCGAGCTCGTCGAGGGGCACGTTCACGCGACGGCCATCGCTCGTCACGACGACGGCGACGGGGCGGCGATCCTGCCCGTTCGTGAGGCGCATGTTGGACGGCGGCTCCTGCGCGACTCACCGCGAGCAGCGGCGAGTGGGCGGAGTGTAGCAGGGATCACAGAACCGTCAAACGCGAGGGGTGTTCAGTGTGAACGGCCAGCGAATCTGTCACCCATAAGCGGCCAGCGACTTTGTCACCCTCACCGGCATGGAGAGGGAGACGATCACCTTGGACGCTCGAGCCCAGCACCGCCTGTACGTCCTCAACCACGTGCTGACCGGGGAGATCACCGCGGCCGGGGCGGCCGCAAACCTCAGGGTGACCGTCCGGACGGTCCGGCGCCTGCTGGCGGCATACCGCTCGGATCGCTCGGCCGCGGCCCTGGTCCACGGCAACCGGGGCCGGGTCCCGCCCAACCGCCTCGACGAGGTGGCCCGGGCCCGCCTCCTCGAGCTCGCCTCGACGACCTACGCGGGAGCGAACCGGGCCCACCTCGCCGACCTGCTCGCCGAGCGGGAGGGGATCACCGTCCCGGAGCGGACCCTGCGCCGGGTCCTCGCCGAGGCGGGCCTGCCCGCGGCCCGGACCCGTCGTCCGCGGGGCCACCGCAGCCGCCGGGAGCGGATGAGCCAGGCGGGCCTGCTCCTCCAGGTCGACGGGAGCCGCCACGACTGGCTCGAGGGCCGGGGACCCTGGCTCACCCTGGTCGGCGGGATCGACGACGCCTCGGGCCACGTCACGGGCGGGACCTTCCGGGACCAGGAGGATGCCGCGGGGTACTTCGAGATGCTCCGCCAGACCGCGCTGGGCCAGGGCCTGCCGCTGGGCATCTACTCCGACCGGCACGGGATCTTCTGGCGCGGCCGGCATATCGCGACGCTCGCCGAGCAGTTCAGCGGGCGGACGGCGCGGACCCAGCTCGGACGGGCGCTCGAGGCGGCCGGGATCGCCTGGATCGCCGCCCGCAGCCCCCAGGCCAAGGGTCGCATCGAGCGCCTCTGGGGCACCCTCCAGGACCGCCTCGTGGTCGAGCTGCGCCTCGCCGGGGCGGCCACGCGGGACGAGGCCAACGCGGTGCTCGCGACGTACCTGCCGCGCCACAACGCCCGCTTCGCGGTCCCCCCGGCGAACCCCGAGCCGGCCTGGCGGCCGCTGCCGGCCGACCGCTCGCCCGAGTCGCTCTTCTGCTTCACCCATCCCCGCCGGGTCGCCCGCGACGGCACGGTCACCCTCGCCGGGCGGACCCTCATGCTGCTCGGCCAGCCGGCCGTCCCGGGCTGGCGCGGCGAGGTCATCGTCGAGGAACGGCTCGACGGCAGCCTGTGGGCCCGCGTCGAGGGGATCCTCCATCCTGTCGTGCCGGCTCCGGAGCGGCCCGTCTTCCTGCGCGAGCGCGCCTCGGCCCGCTCCTCGTCCGTCCGGACGCCACCCCCGCCGGCGCCCGATCACCCCTGGCGTCGCTATCCTGCCGTTCGACCCCGGTGACAAAGTCGCTGGCCGCCTGAGCGGTCAGATTCGCTGGCCGTCGACCCGCGTGCGAGGTGTCGGAGCCTATGTGATCTCGGCAAAGCCGCGGCGCTCATACGACGCTCCTGGGCGCGTCATGACGGGTCGGTCTGCTCCGACGCGGGATGCGCACGGCCCGGCCGAGCCGCACCGTTCGAAACGGCCACCACGTCAAGCGGCTGAGGCCGGTCGCTCCGGGGCCTGGCCTCGGCCGGTCGCTCCGGTGCCCGCCCTCGTCCGGAACGTTCGTGGCTGGCGCTGATGTCAAAGATAGTTGACATCATGTTGGCTATCCTTTACATTGCCCATGTCAACGATCTTTGACATGGGAGACGCCGATGACATTCCTGGAGAAGAGCAACTGGGTCGTGCTCGTCGTCGCGGTGCCGACGCTTCTCGTCTACGCTGGCCCTGGTCGTGCCGCAGGTGCTCGGCAAGCCGATCGCCGAGGTCTCCTGGGTCCAGCCGATGATCTTCGCGATCGTCGGCTTCATCGTGGCGAACGTCCTGGGCAACGTCGTGGCCGCGGCCTCGAACCCGGGCGAGGCGGACAAGAACGACGAGCGCGACAGGGAGATCGACCACTTCGGTGAGCGGGTCGGCAACTGGCTGATCATCGCCGGCTCGATCGTCGCGCTCGTCCTGGCGATGACCACGGCGGACCACTTCTGGATCGCCAACGCGATCTTCCTCGGGGGCATCGCGGGAGCCCTGCTCAGCTCCGTCACCAAGATCGCGGCCTACCACGGGCCGTTCCAGCGATGGTGAAGCCGACCCTCGTCACCAACTCGATCCGGTCGCTCAGGTTCGCCAACGGCGAGATGACCCAGGCGGACCTGGCCGATCGAGTCGGCGTGACCCGCCAGACGATCATCGCCATCGAGCAGGGCAAGTACTCGCCCACGCTCGAGATGGCCTTCCGGATCGCCCGGGTCTTCCGCGTGCCGCTCGACGAGGCCTTCCAGTACTCGGACGAACAGGGATGACCAGCCGACCGCCGGCCCCGGCCTCCGCCGGACGCCACAACCACCCTCACACCGATCAGGAGCACACCATGTCAGCACGCCACGACCGTCGACGAAGTCACCGTCTCTGCCGCCGCGCTGGTTCATCCGCCTGTTCTGGGTGGTGCAGCGTGCCGTCTATTCCGTCACCGGCGGCCGGTTCGGCCTCCGGACCGCGACGGCCGACCGCTGGGGCATGCTGCGCCTGCGGACGGTCGGGCGCCGCAGCGGCAAGGAGCGGATGGCCATCCTCGGCTACTTCGAGGACGGTCCGGACCTGGTCACCATGGCCATGAACGGCTGGGCCGACCCCGAGCCCGCCTGGTGGCTCAACCTGCAGGCACATCCCGACGTCACCGTCGACCTGCCCGGTGGGTCGCGCGCCGTCCGCGCACGTGCAGCGGACAAGGACGAGCGGCCGCGCCTGTGGGCCATGCAGGCCACCTACGACAAGGATCTCGACGCCTTCGCCGCCCGGCGGTCCCGGGAGACCGCGGTCGTCATCCTGTCGCCCCGACCCGAGTAGGGGTCTCGCGCCCCGCGACTAAGGCGAGGCAGACTGCGTGAACGTGACCGGGAAGTTGTGCGCGTGGTCGGGAATTCGAATGAGGACCGGTACCGCCCCTTCCACGAGACGAGAACCGGCCCTCAGGGTCGAGGATGAGCCGCAACTAAGCGATGCCGCCTAGCCTTTCCTGCCCCGGCGTCGGGTCATCCTGTGCGAACCCATCCCCTGGCGCCGAACCTCGATCGGCCGGCGCCCGAGGATCAGTCCATCGTGTGCTGCTGTCTCGCCGGCCTCAGGGCGCGAGACGCTGCCAGGAGGGCTGGCTGACGCTCTGCCAGGACACCGAACGAGAGGTGCCCGCGACGGGGTCAAGCAGCACCTGATCAAGGGCAGCGCCCGAGCTGTCGAGTGGTGTTCCCAGGATGCTCGCGTCGTCCGGGGCCCACTCCCAGTTAGAAACCTCTGCGGTGTCGATGCCGCCCGGGTACGGGATTTCGATGCCAGACCCGCTCCCAGCGACGGGGACTGCGACGGGCCGAGACTGCTCGACGCCGCCGGTATAGCCTCGAATGGCGAGGAGGCGGGTGCCGTCATTCGACCAGCTTTCGGGCGCCTCCCACACAGCGCCCGTTGGGATCGGAAGGATGCGATCCCCGGTCCCGTCCGCCCCGATGATGTGGGTCCGGACGTCGAGGGCGTTCACACCCGTCCATTCGCCAAACGAGACCAGGGAGCCGTCCGGCGACCAGGCGGGATGCCCTCGGAAGCGGCCTGCCGCATCCGCGCCCGCCAGGATCGTGCGGACCCTGCCGTCCCGCGCGTTGATCGCATAGATGGAGCTGTCATAGCCGGCCTGGTCGGTGCCGCTGTCCATGAACAGGATCTCGGAACCGGCCGGTGGCCGCCAGGCGGCGTCTGTCGCCCGTCCCGGCAGGTCGACTTGGCGAATCCCGCTGCCGTCGGTCTCCGCGATGAGGATGTGCGTGAACGCACTGGGGCTTGCGGAGATCAGGATCTCCTTGCCGTCGGGCGAGAAGGTGTAGTCCGCGATGTCCCGGAGGGGCTGGGGCGTGATCTGGATCAGACCCGACCCGTCGGCTGCCACGACGTACAAGAGACTCGTGCCCGAGGCGACGTCTTGGCGCTTGAAGGCAAGCCGCGTGCCGTCACGTGACCAGCGAGGATTGATGTCGGTCTCGGGACCCTTGACGATCGCGGTCGACGTGCCCGTCACGGGATCGACCGTGTAGATGTCACCGCCCTTGGCGTAGGCCACGAGTCCGTTCCGGGCGGGCCCGAACGGCTCCGGTAGCCTCGGACGCCCGCCCGCCGCGAGGGCCGCAACCATCGCTACGAGCAAGGCCAGGAGGAGGAGCGCAAGCCCGATCGCGCGCCACGGCAGTCGCGGCGCAAGGACGGGCTGACGAGCGATGTCAACCATGGGGAGCCACCTTCCGATGAATGACCAGGCCGGCCGCTGGCGAGTGCGGGACGTCTGGTGGAGGATGTGGTCGCGATACGTGGGCGTCGGGCCCATGTAGAGGTCGTCCAGGAGGCCTGGCAGTTCCTGTTCGAAGCGTCGGTCGGAACTCATGCCGGTTGGCCTCCCGGAATGGTGGTCGGGGCCTGGTAGGCGCCGACCTGCGCGCCTGTCCGCATGGCGGTGAGCGCGTAATGGAGTCGTGATTTCGCGGTTCCGTAGGGGATGCCCAGAGAAACGGCCACTTCAGGCAGTGGCATCCCCAGGAGGTAGTGCATGGCGACGACGGCTCGATGGCCCGGATCGAGGCGCCGAAGCGCCGCGTCCACGAGCTCGCGCTCGGCGAACGCACCCGAGTGATCAGGCACGCTGAGAGAGTCGATCGGAGAGAGCTCGACCTCGATCGGGCGCCGCCGACGGCGTCGACCGAGATCGAGACAGGCGTTGACGATCAGTCGATGCAGCCAGGCGTCGAAGCGATCCGGATCACGAAGCCCGGGCAGATCGCGCCAGGCACGGATCAGGCCCTCCTGAACCGCATCCTGAGCCAGGTAAGGGTCGCGGAGAATCAGCCGGGCGGCTGCGTCCAGCCGCCGAAGAGCGCCGTCGACGAGCTCGGCAAAGGCGTCATGATCGCCTCGCCTCGCCCGGTCGATGAGCTCTCGCTTATCCACGTTCGCCTCGCCTGCGGCACGGCCAGGGTGGTCGTGCTCTACAGGGTATGGCGTCGGTGTCCCTCGAAACGTTCATTCGTCAGTGTCTTCTCGTCCCTGCAGTCACGCCGCACTCCGCCGGCACGGCGCGGGCAGGCCCCACGCGCGACCTCTGCTACCCTTCGGCTTCCGATCGATCGCCCGCACCGGGAGCCGCAGCAGCGTGTCCGATCCCCGCCCCGGGGCGCCCGCGGGAGCCCCGGCACCGCCCAGCGCGCGCCCCCGCACGCTCGTCGACAAGATCTGGGACGACCATGTCGTCGCCCAGGACGAGGGCTCGCCCGCCATCCTCGCGATCGACCTCCACCTCGTCCACGAGGTGACGTCGCCCCAGGCGTTCACGGGCCTGCGGGCCCGCGGCCTGCGCGTCCGCCACCCGGAGCGAACGGTGGCCACGGCCGACCATTCGACCCCCACGACACCCCGCGGGCTCCCGATCGTCGACCCGATGGCGGCGGCCCAGGTGAAGCAGCTCGAGGCCAACTGCGCGGAGTTCGGGATTCCGATCCACGCCTACGGCTCGGACACGCAGGGGATCGTCCACGTGATCGGACCGGAGCTCGGGCTCACGCAGCCGGGCATGACGATCGTCTGCGGCGACAGCCACACGGCCACCCACGGCGCGTTCGGAGCCCTGGCCTTCGGAATCGGGACCAGCGAGGTCGAGATGGTCCTCGCGACGCAGACGCTCCTCCAGCACCGCCCGAAGACGTACGAGGTCCGCGTCGACGGGCGCCTCCGGCCGGGCGTCGGGGCCAAGGACGTGATCCTCGCGCTGATCGCCCGGATCGGGATCGGCGGCGGCACCGGCCACGTCTTCGAGTACCGCGGCGAAGCCATCCGCGCCCTCTCGATGGAGCAGCGGATGACGATCTGCAACATGAGCATCGAAGGCGGGGCGCGGGCGGGCCTGGTGGCCCCCGACGACACCACGTTCGAGTACGTGCACGGCCGCCGGCACGCCCCCAAGGGCGCGGCGTGGGACGCCGCCGTCGCCCGCTGGCGGACGCTGCCGACCGACGACGGCGCGGCCTTCGACACCTCGATCAGGCTCGACGCGAACACGCTCGAGCCGATGATCACCTGGGGCACGAACCCCGGAATGGGGATTCCCGTGAGCGGCCACGTCCCGCGGCCCGAGGATGCGGCGGACCCGTCCGCCCGCCGCGCTCTCGAGCACGCCTACGCGTACATGGGGCTGCAGCCGGGCCAGCCGATCGCCGGCCAGCCGGTCGAGGTCGTCTTCATCGGCAGCTGCACGAACTCCCGGATCAGCGACCTCCGGCAGGCCGCCGCCGCGCTGAAGGGCCGCCGCGTCGCCGACGGCGTGCGCCTGATGGTCGTCCCGGGCAGCCAGCAGGTGAAGGCCCAGGCCGAGCGCGAGGGCCTCCACGAGATCTTCCGGGCTGCCGGCGGCGAGTGGCGCGAGGCGGGCTGCTCGATGTGCATCGCCATGAACGGCGACCAGCTCTCGCCCGGCCAGTACGCCGTCAGCACGAGCAACCGCAACTTCGAGGGGCGCCAGGGGAAGGGCGGCCGGACGCTGCTGGCCTCGCCGCTGACGGCGGTCGCGACCGCGATCGCGGGCGTCGTGACCGACCCGCGGACGCTCCCCGGGCTCGAGGAGCCGGCCGTCGTCGGCGGGGGGTACTGAGCCGTGGCCGAGCCGTTCCGCCAGTTCACCAGCAAGGTCGTCCCACTCGCCGCGGAGAACGTCGACACCGACCAGGTCGTGCCGGCGCGCTACCTCAAGATCACCGACAAGGCGGACCTGGCCGACGCGCTCTTCCGCGACTGGCGCTTCAACGACGACGGCAGCCTCAAGGACCCGCCGTTCGTCCTTGACCGCCCCGAGATGGCCGGCCGCAACATCCTCCTCGTCGGCGACAACTTCGGCACCGGTTCCTCGCGCGAGCACGCGCCGTGGGCGCTCAGCGCGTGGGGGATCCGGGCGGTCTTCTCGACGAGCTTCGCCGACATCTTCCGCAGCAACGCCCTCAAGAACGGGGTGCTGCCGATCGTCGTGGACCCGGCGACGCACGCACGCCTCTTCGCGATCGTCGAGGCCGACCCCGACGCCCGCCTGACCGTCGACCTCGCCGAGCAGGGCGTCCTGCTCCCGGACGGGAGCACGCTCGACTTCGACGTCGACCCGTTCGCGAAGCGGATGCTCATCGCCGGCACCGACGAGATCGGTTACGTCGTCGGCCGGCTCCCCGAGATCGAGGCCTGGGAGGCTGCCCATGCCGCCCGCGTCGACACTCGGGCCGAGGCGTCACCCGCTGCTGGCTGACCGGCCTACAGCAGGGCCGGGCGCTCGAACGGCTTCCCGAGGACGTGCTCGTCGAGGTAGGCGAGGACGGTGGCGTACCAGAGCCGGGCGTTCTGGGGCTTCAGGATCCAGTGGTTCTCGTCGGGGAAGTAGAGGAACTTCGCCGGCACGCCGTGGCGCCGCAGGTCGGTCCACAGGCGGAGCGCCTCGCTGACCGGGACCCGGAAGTCCTGCTCGCCATGGATCACGAGCATCGGCGTCCGGATCTTCGCCAGGTGCTCGAAGGGTGACTGGCCCGCGTATCGCTCGGGGTCGCGGTAGGGGTCGCCCATCTCGTGCTCCAGGAACGCGCCCGTGTCGGTCGTCCCATGGAAGCCGCGGAGCTCCCAGAGGCTGGCGTGGGTGACGATGGCCCGGTAGCGGTCGGTGTGCCCGGCGACCCAGTTGGCCATGTAGCCGCCGTAGGAGCCACCCATGAGGGCCGTCCGCGACGGGTCCAGGTCGGCGCGTTCGGCGAGCGCCGCATCGACCGCCGCCGTCACGTCCTCGTAGGGCGTCCCGCCCCAGTCGTTCCAGCCCCGGTCGACCATCCGCTGGCCGTAGCCGGTCGAGAGCGCCGGGTCCGGCATCAGGACGGCGTAGCCGCGGGCGGCCAGGAGATGCGGGTTCCATCGCCAGTGCCAGCCACTGTGCGACCCGAGGGGCCCGCCGTGAACCCAGACCACCAGGGGCGCGGGGCGCTCCGTCGATGCCCCCGCCGGCAGGACGAGCCAGCTCCCAATGGGGGTCCCGTCGGCCGACCGGGCCGAGAGTCGCTCCACGACGCTTGACGCCACGACGCCGCGCTCGTCGATTCCGTTCGGCAGCTCGGCCGGCACCTGGTCAGCCATCCGTGCGTCCAGGCGCACGATGCGCGGTGGCGAACCGACGGTCGAGCGGAGGGCGAACAGGGCCGTCCCGTCCGGCGTCGGGCAGAGGTCGGCGAGGGCGCCCGCGGCGGAGAGCCGCGTCACCCGTCCGTCCCCGAGGTCCGCCCGGAACGCGGGGTGATGGCCCTCGTCGTCGGCCGTGAAGAAGACCGCCGAGCCGTCGGGCGCCCACGTCGGGCCCTCCGGCCAGCGGTCGAGGCCGGCGGCGAGCGTGCGCTGCTCGCCCGAGGCGAGGTCGACGAGGACGAGGCTGACGCGGCTCGCCTGATCGGGGCTCCCGAGCGTGGTCCGGATCGCTGCGACGGTCCGCCCGTCGGGTGACACGGCCGGCGCGTCGTACCAGGCGTCACCCGGCGTGAGGACGCGCGCCCCTCCCCCATCGAGGTCGTAGGCGACGAGGTCCGCGAGGATGTCCGGCAGGGTGGAGGCGTCCTGGCGTGCAGCCACGAGGATGGTCCCGTCGGGCGCCAGCCCGAACCCCGTCTCTTCGAACGTCAGCGTCTCGACCTCCGGCTGCACGTCGTGCGGCGCCGGGAGCGGCGCCTCAGGGTCCGCATCGAGGGCAGCGGCGAACAGACGCCGGCGGCGCGGCGCGAGCCAATGGTCCCAATTGCGGACCGGGTAGTCGTCCTCGAACAGGAGGGCGGTGACGCCCGCCTCCCGGCGCGCAGTCGCCCGGTTCGCGTCGGCCGTGAAATCCGCGGCGCCAGGGAAGATCCGGGCGCCGAACGCCACGACGCTCGCGTCGCGGGCGACGGCGATCCCGTCCACGCCGCCGTCGGGCGCCGCCAGGAGCCGCGCCTCGCCGGCATCGGGCGGCAGCAGCCACAGCGCATCGATCCGACGCCCCGGGTCGGGGTCCGGCTTGGCGTCGGGGTTCGGGCCGGCTCGAGGCGAACAGGAGCGAGCCGTCCGGCAGGAACTCCGCGCCGCCGGCCTCGCCGGCAGCGGAGCGGGTCAGGCGCCGCGGCGGTCCGTTCCCCACGGGCTCCACCTGCCAGAGCGCCGTGCGCATCTTCTTCCCGTCGGGATCCGGCCCGCTCACGGCCACCACGAGTCGGCCGCCGTCGGGCGACAGGCGGAGGCCGGACAGGCGGGGCAGCAGCAGGAACTGATCGAAGTCGAAGTCGGCCATGTTCGTCGTCGTCCTACGCCTCGGCGGCCGCACGGGCGTCCCGCACCCAGCCCAGGAACCGTCGCGTCCGCGCGGCGATCTCGGCTCGGTCGCGCGACGCCACCAGGTCGGCCGGGTAGAGGTGCCCGGCGACGCCCAGCGCCGCCGCTCCGGCCGCGAGCCAGGCGCGCGTCGCCTCCTCGGTCGCCTCGACGTTCGTCGGCATCACCTTCGAGCCGGGGCTGGGGGCGAGGAAGTTGCGCACGAACGCCGGGCCGTCGTAGGCGGCTGCCGGGAAGAGCTTCACGATCTCGCAGCCCAGCTCCTCGGCGGCCGCGATCTCCGTCGCCGTGCCGCAGCCCGGGATGTAGGCGACCCGCCGGCGATTGCAGAGGCGGGCGACGTCGTCGCTGAACGACTGGCCCGACGACGAAGCCGGGCTCCGGCCGCGATGAAGAGGGCGGCCGTCGGGGCGTCGATGATGGTGCCGGCGCCGAGGATCACGCCCGGCAGCTCGGCGCGGACCCGCCGCGCCAGCTCGACGAAGGTGGCGTAGGCGTCGTCGCCCCGGTTCGTGAACTCCACGACGCGGGAGCCGCCCTCCGCACAGCCGGCCACGACGTCGAACGCCGTCGCGGCGTCGGCGGCGCTGAAGGTCGGGACGGCGCCATCCTCGAGGATCGTGCGCAGGACCGCGAGACGGTCGGGTGCGGACATCGGCGGGCGGCTCCTCGGGCGGGCGGATCGGGCGGATCGCGGAGCGATCGGCGAACTGGTCCCCGGCGACCCGCGTCGCCCAGCCATGGTGCCGGAATCGGGCTCGTCGCGCACAATCGCCGCGATGGACCTGCTGCCGATCAACACGCTCGACCTCGTGGTCGTGGTGCTCGTCATCGTCGCGGCCCTGATCGGCTACCGGTCGGGCGCGATCCCCCAGGTGCTCGGGCTCATCGCCGCGGGTGCGGCGATCGTCATGATCGTGCACTTCGCGCCGGAGATCACGACAGCCATGGCCGGGATCGAGCAGCCGGCCCGCGCGATCGTGGCGATCGTCGGCGCCTTCCTGATCGTCGCCGGCGCCCAGGCGATCGGCGCGGGCCTGGGTGGCAGGGCGCGCAACCTCGTCGGGAGCGGCATCGCCGGCCGGATCGACAGCCTCCTGGGGGCGGCCGTCGGCGCGGCCGAGGCGCTCGTCGTCGTCTGGCTGGTCGGCGGGCTCCTCGCGACGAGCTCGCTGCCTGCCATCGCCGGCCTGGCCCAGCAGTCGGTCGCGGTCCGCTCGCTGCTCCAGCTCCTGCCGCCGCCCGGCGAGGTGATCGGCGAGGTCGGGGCGATCGTCGGCGAGAGCGGCCTGCCGCAGGTCTTCAGCGGGCTGGAGCCCCTGCCCGCGGCGCCGGTCGATCTCCCGCCGGAAGCGAAGGCCGCAGCGATGGCCGCCCGTGCACTCGCCGGCACGGTCAGGGTCGAATCGCATGGCTGTGGCGAGACGTTCAGCGGCACCGGGTTCGCCGTCCGGCCCGGCTACTTCCTCACCAACGCCCACGTGGTCGCCGGCGCCACGCGGATCACCATCCAGGGGGCCACAGGCTCGACCCCGGGAACCGTCGTCCTCTTCGATCCGGACCTCGACATTGCCGTGATCCACGCACCCGGCCTCCTCGCCCCTCCGCTCGACCTCGCTACCACCGCCCCCGGCCGGGGCACGATCGGCGCGGCACTCGGCTATCCGAACGGGGGCGGCCTGACGGTGATCCCGGCGGCGGTGACGGCCCAGGTCAGGGCTCGCGGGCGCGACCTGTACGGCGAGGCCGCCGTGGTTCGCGACGTCCTCGAGCTGCGGGCCGCCATCGAGCCGGGTGACAGCGGCGGACCGCTCGTCCTTGCCGACGGGACCGTGGGCGGCGTGGTCTTCGCCGAGTCCCGCACCGACGCCTCGGTGGGCTACGCGCTCGATCCGACCGACGTGGCGGTGGCCGTCGGGCCCGGGCTCGGCGCCAGCGAGCCGGTCGCCACCGGGCCCTGCATCCGGTAGCGTCGCCGGCGGCGGCAGAGCGGAACCTGGCGCGGTCCTCCCGCGTCGGCGCGCCGTCGCCCGTACACTGGCCCTCGCACCGCAGCCAACCGAGGACCGCCCGATGACCGACCCGCCGCCCCCGTCCTCCCCTACGACCGGCCGAGCCATCCGGCCAAGCGCCATTCCGCGCGCCTGACCGACGGGCCCGACCGCGCGCCGGCCCGGGCGATGCTCAAGGCGATCGGCTTCACCGACGACGACCTCGCCCGCCCGATCATCGGCGTCGCCACGACCTGGATCGAGACGATGCCCTGCAACTACAACCAGCGGCGGCTGGCCGAGGCGGTCAAGGAGGGGATCCGGGCGGCCGGCGGGACGCCGATGGAGTTCAACACCATCGCCGTGAGCGACGGCGTCTCGATGGGCACCGAGGGGATGAAGGCGTCGCCTGGTCTCGCGCGAGGTCGTCGCCGACTCGATCGAGACGGTCGCCCGCGGCCACCTCTTCGACGGCCTCGTCTGCCTGGTCGGCTGCGACAAGACGATCCCGGGCGCGGCGATGGCCCTGCTGCGGATGGACCTGCCTGGCCTCGTCCTCTACAACGGCACGATCTACCCCGGCGTCTACAAGGGGAAGAACGCCGACATCGTCACGCGTCTTCGAGGCGGTCGGCGCCTACCGGGCCGGGCAAGATCACGCTCGAGGAGCTGTACGAGATCGAGAGCGCCTCGTGCCCCGGCGCCGGTGCCTGCGGCGGCCAGTACACGGCCAACACGATGAGCATGGTGATGGAGCTCATCGGGCTCTCGCCGGCCGGCCTCAACGGGATCCCGGCCGAGGACCCGGCGAAGGACGCGGCGGCGCGGCGCTGCGGCGAGCTGGTGATGGACCTCGTCACGCGCGACGTCCGGCCGTCGGCGATCGTCGAGCCGGCGCGCCCTCGAGAACGGCATCGCCGCGGTGGCCGCGACCGGCGGCTCGACGAACGGCGTCCTGCACCTCCTCGCGCTCGCCCGCGAGGCGGGCCTCGCCGCTCGAGATCGACGACTTCAGCCGGATCGCCGACGCCACCCCGATCGTCGCCGACCTCAAGCCAGGCGGCCGCTTCTCGGCGGCCGAGCTGTACGACGCGGGCGGCGTGGCGCTCGTCATGCGCGAGCTGCTCAAGCGCGACCTCCTCCACGGCGACGCTCCCACGGTGGACGGCCGGACGATCGCCGAGGTCGCGGCCGGCGCGCCGTCGAGACGCCGGGGCAGGACGTGGTCGTCCCGATCGAGACGCCCCTCAAGGCGAGCGGCGGCCTGACGATCCTGCGCGGATCGCTGGCCCCCGAGGGCTGCGTCATCAAGCTGGCCGGCCACGAGCGGCGCCACCACCGGGGACCGGCCCGGGTCTTCGACTCCGAGAACGCCTGCTTCGACGCGGTCAAGGGCGGGACGATCCGCCCCGGCGACGTCATCGTCATCCGCTACGAGGGCCCGGTCGGCGGCCCCGGCATGCAGGAGATGCTGTCCGTGACCGCGGCGCTCGTCGGCGAGGGACTCGGCGAGCAGGTCGCGCTGCTCACGGACGGCCGCTTCTCCGGCGGCACGCACGGCCTGATGATCGGCCACGTGGCGCCGGAGGCGGCGCTCGGCGGGCCGATCGCGCTGGTCGCCGACGGCGACGAGATCGAGATCGACGTCGACCGCAAGGCGCTCGACCTGCTCGTCGCCGACGATGTGCTCGCGGGCCGGCGTGCCGCCTGGACGCCGCCCGCCCCGCGCTACCCGGGCGGCGTGTTCGCCAAGTACGCGGCCCTCGTCTCGTCGGCCTCCGAGGGCGCGATCACCACCGGCGCCCGCATGCGCGCGAGCCTGCCGAACGCATGACCGCGGACGCGGGACGCGACGGAGAGCTCGTCCGCGAGACCGCGACCGGCGGAGGCGGACCCCGGCCGCGACCCGGGCTGCTTGGCTTCCGGATCGCGGCATCCGCGTCCGCCGGGGTCGATTGGCCCCGGCTGGACGAGACCTGGGCCCTGGCCGGTGAGCTCGGCACGTTCGACGCGGGATGGATGAGCGACCACCTTTCCGACGCGGCGCGGGAGCGCGGCGGGCCGGCGGTCGAGGCGCTCACGGCGGCCGCGGCGCTGGCCCATCGCGTCCGGGGACGCTGGATCGGGATCGCCGTCCTGGCGAACACGTTCCGGCACCCGTCGGTGGTGGCGAAGGCGGCAACCGTGCTCGACAACGCGACCGGGGGCCGGTTCATCCTCGGCATGGGGGCGGGCTGGCACGCAGGCGAGCACGCCGCGTTCGGGATTCCGCTGCCGCCGGTCGGCGAGCGCTTCGACCGGTTCGAGAGCGGCGTGGCGACCGTGGCGGCGCTCCTGTCCGACGAAGCCCGCACCCCGCCCGGGGTCACGCGAGCCGATCCCTACTACCCGCTCCGCGGCGCCACGAACGAGCCGCCGCCCATGCGGTCCGGCGGGCCGCCGATCTGGCTGGGCGTCGAGCGGCGGCGCGGGATCGCCCTCGCGGCGCGCCTCGCTGACGGCTGGCCGATGCCGGGGAACCGGCCCGGCGATGTCGCCTACTTCGTGGAGAAGCGGGACGAGATCCTGCGGGCACTTGAGGAGGTCGGACGAGATCCGGAGGCATTCACCTTCGCGGCCCAGCTGAGCTGCGGGACGACGGCCCTCGAGCGGCGGGCGGCGCTGGCCGCGGCGACCGCATTCGTGCGCGCCGGCGCCGGCCACGTCATCCTCGGCCTGCCGGCGACCGCCGCTCCGGACGGGCTCGCCGCCGTGTCGCGGGAGGTCGCCGAGCCGCTCGCCTGTGGCGGCGCGATAGGCCGGCGGGGCAGCGCCGCGGGCGGCGAGCGGCCAAACGGGGCATCATCGGCTCGATGACGTCCGATCCCCATCATCCCCCAGCCCCGGGCGGTGGCGGCAGCAACGCCTCCGTACGCGGGCGCCCCCGATCAGGCGGCCCACTCGGCGCCCAGAGCCGACCCGCAGCTGGCGCCCAGGGCCGACCCGCAGCTGGCTCCAACGCCACCCTGGGAGGTGCCGGACCGGCCCCGCGGTCTCGACTCCTACTTCCCCGCCGGCGGCGAGGACGGGGCGACCGAGGAGCGGCGGCGGGATGACCAGCGGATGGTCCGCTACCTCGTCATCTTCGTCGCGCTCCTGATCGGGATCCCCGCGCTGCTCACGATCCTCGGCTTCGTGAGCCAGTTCATGGCGGGTCCCGCCACCGGGTAGGGCGGTCGAGGAGGCCGGCGTGGCGGCGGCCGGATGGCCGGCGCGCGGCCGGCCAGTTAGCCGGCGTGGCGGCGGCCGGATGGCCAGCGCGACGTCTGCTGGACCGCCGGGCGCGGCCGTCAGAGCGGGCGCTGCTTGATCAGGCGCCCCCGGCGAGACACGGCGCGGGTCGCCAGTGCGGCGACCCCCATCGCGACGATCGCGCGTTCCGCGGCCGGCAGCGGACGGACGACGGCCAGGAACTGGTCGGCCCGGGCCCGGTCGATGACCGCGATGAGCGCTCGCCCGCGCTCCGTGAGCCAGACCGACTTCATCCGCCGGTCGTCGGGCTCCTCGCGGCGCTCGAGAAGCCGACGCCGCACGAGGCCGTCCACCAGCCGCGAGGTCGCCGAGGGCGAGCGGTTGATCGTGTCGGCGAGGTCCGCGATCGTGGTCGTGCCGCCGTCGGCCACGACGTAGAGCGCCGCCAGCTGGGTGAACCCAAGACGCAGCTCGCCGAGCTGGGCCGCGAACCCGATCACCAGCTCACGCCAGAGAGCCTTGCCGAATGCCACCCGCTCGGAAAGCTCGCGCGGGTTCTGGATCCGGGCGCGAGCCGCGGCCACCGGGGCGAGGAGGACATCGTCGGCCATCGCCTCGAGCGAGGCGGTCGTCACCCGTGGGGCATGGGGGCGGGCGCCGGCGAGCCGGGCGCGACGGCGCGAGCGAGAATCTGCCACGGCCGGAGCGTAGCCTGCGGGACGGAATGGTGCATGGTTGCACGCGTTCCCCCCAGCGAACGCCTCGCCGGGCGTACCCTGCGGGAGCACCGGGATCGGGCACGCGCGTCCCGTCCGGTCCCGGTGCGCACGCCAGCCCTCCCGGAGTCTCCGCCCGACCGCGGACGGCGACGGGAGCCACGAGGATCCGCATGTCCACCCTCGCGTTCGTCTTCCCGGGCCAGGGCTCGCAGGCCGTCGGCATGGGCGTCGCCCTGGCCGAGGCTCTCGCCTGCGGCGGCGACCGTCTTCGCCGAGGCGGACGAGGCGCTCGGCGAGCCCCTGTCGCGGCTCGCATGGGATGGGCCCAGCCGACGAGCTGGACCTGACGGTCAACGCCCAGCCCGCGCTGCTGGCGGCGTCGATCGCCTTCCTGCGCGCGCTCGAGGAGCGGCGCGCGAGCTGGCGGCCCTCCCAGCGCTGGCCCCCGCCTTCGCCGCCGGCCACTCGATGGGCCAGTACTCGCGCGCTCGTCGCGGCCGGCGTCATCTCGCTGGCGGACGGGGTTCGCCTGGTCCGCGAGCGCGGGCGCCTCATGCAGGCGTCGGGCGAGGGACACCCCGGGGCGATGGCGGCGATCATCGGCCTTCCCGACGAGCGGCTCGACGAGCTGGTCGCGGCCGGGCGCAGCCCATGGCACCTTTGGGGTCGCCAACCGCAACTCGCCGGGCCAGGTGGTGGTATCGGGCGTTCGGCCCGCGGTCGAGGCGGCCGCCGCCGCCGCCAAGGAGCTCGGCGCCGAAGCGGGCGATCGTGCTCCCGGTCTCCGTGGCCGCCCACTCGCCCCTCATGGCCGAGGCCGCCGCCGGGATGCGCGCCGTCCTCGCGGATGTCGGCTTCGATGACCCCGCCGTTCCCCTCCTCGCCAACGCTGACGCCGACCCTGCTCACGACCGGGCCGGCCTGCCGAGCCGAGCTCGTGAACCACCTCACGACCGGCGTCGACTGGATCGCCGCCGTCGAGGCGCATGACCGCGGCCGGCGTGACTCGCTTCGTCGAGGTCGGCCCCGGTCGCGTGCTCACCGGCCTGATCCGGCGCATCGCGCCGCGAGCCGAGACCATCGCGCTCGACGATCCCAACGCCCCGGGCGGCCTGGCCGACCCGGACGCCCCCGGCCTGACCGGCCGGCCTCCGACCCCGACAGGAGAACCACGACCCGTGCGCAAACCCGACTTCACCCGCCGCATCGCCGTCACCGGCATGGGCCTCGTCAGCCCGATCGGCGACGAGGTCGACACCGTCTGGAGCAACCTCGTGAACGGGGTCTCCGGCCTCAAGCGGATCACCTACTGGGATCCCGAGCCGTACGACTGCAAGGTCGCCGGCGAAGTCCCCGACTTCGACCCGACCGCCTGGATGAACTTCAAGGAGGTCCGCCGGACCGACCGCAACGTCGTCCTCGGCGTCGCCGCCGTCGAAGAAGGCGCTGGCCCACTCCGGCCTCGAGGTGACGGACGCCAACCGCGACGACATCGGCGGTCTACTTCGGGTCGGGCGGCGGCGGCTCCAAGCTCATGATGGACAACCTGGAGACCTGGGACGACGAAGGGCGCGCGCGCCGTCAGCCCGTTCTTCATCGCCAACATGCTCCCCGACACGGCCTCCGGCCAGATCGCGATCGAGACCGGCATCCGCGGGCCGAACATGTGCATCGTCACGGCCTGCTCCACGGGCACGCACAACATCGGCGAGGCGGCCGAGCTGATCCGCCGCGGCGACGTCGTGGCGGCCGTAGCCGGCTCGACGGAGACCCCGCTCCACGAGCTGATCCACATCGGCTTCTCGAACATGCGCGGGATGGGCACCCCGCGCGAGGGCGACAACGAGCAGTCGGTCTCGCGGCCCTTCGACGTCACCCGCAACGGCTTCGTCCTCGGCGAGGGCGTCTGGCGCCGTGATCCTCGAGGACCTCGAGCACGCGAAGGCGCGCGGCGCGACGATCTACGCCGAGGTCACCGGCTTCGGCTCGGCCGCCGACGCCTGGGACCTCATCCAGCCGGTCGAGAAGGGCGACGGCGTGCGTCGCGCGCTCCTCCAGTCCCTCGAGCGCTACGACGTGCAGCCCGAGTGGATCGACATGATCAATCCCCACGGGACGTCGACGCCGCTGGGCGACCTGCGCGAGGCGCAGGCGTTCTGGGCCGTCTTCGGCGACCGCACGCCGGAGATCAGCATCAGCGCGACCAAGTCGCTGACCGGGCACCTGATGGGTGCCGCCGGCGCCGTCGAGGCGATCTTCACGATCCTGGCGGTGCACAACCAGGCGGTCCCGGGCGTGCCGACCTTCCGGGACCCGGACCCCGAGATCAACCTCAACGTCCCGGTGACCACGGTGCCGCGCGAGATCCGCTACGCCATCTCCGACAACGTCGGCCTCGGCGGCCACAACGGCGCCGTCGTGTTCAAGCACTACGAGGGCGACTGAGAGCCACCGGGACTCCGACCGATGGCACGCCGAAGGCGCGGCTCGGTACACTTCGCAGGCCCACTCGCACGAGGAACCATGCGTGCCGCCCAGCGCTGATCCCGCCCGCCGCGCCGTCGTCACCGGCCTCGGAGCCGTCATGCCGAACGGCAACGACTTCGAGACGTACTGGTCGCAGCCTCAAGGCCGGCATCTCGGGCGTCGCACCGATCGCCCACTTCGACGCCACCGGCTTCGAAGTGCGCATCGCCGCCGAGGTGAAGGGCTTCGACCCGGGCATCGGGATGGACCCCAAGATGGCCCGCCGGATGAGCCGCTTCATCCACTTCGCGATGGCGACGGGCAAGGAGGCGGTGGCCCACGCCGGGCTCGACTTCGGGGCGATGACGCCCGAGCAGCGCGACCGCGTGGCCGTCGTCGTCAACACCGGCGGCGGCGGGATCGAGCAGATCATCGAGGGCACCCACACGGCCGACACGCGCGGGCCGCGCTTCGTCAGCCCGTTCGCGATCCCCGCTCTGTCGGGCTCGATGGGCGCCTGCATGCTCTCGATGGAATGGGGGCTCACGGGACCGGTGATGACCCAGACCGCGGCTTGCGCGACGTCGATCATCGCGTTCCACGACGCGCTCCGCCTGATCCAGTCGGGCGAGGTGGACGTCGTCCTGACCGGCGGCAGCGAGGCGCCGATCCTGCCGGTCGGCATCGCCGCACTCGGGAACATGGGGGCGCTGTCGAAGCGCAACGACGACGCCGGAGCGGGCCAGCCGCCCGTTCGACCGGGACCGCGACGGCTTCGTCCTCGGCGAGGGCGGCGGCGTGGTCGTCGTGGAGTCGCTGGCGCACGCGCTGGCCCGCGGGGCGACCCCGATCGCCGAGATCCTGGGCGGGGCCCTCACCGCGGACGCGTTCCACATCTCGGCGCCCGAGCCCACGGGCCGCGGCGCGACGCGGGCCATGTCGATGGCCCGCGAGCACGCCGGCGTCACCGCGGACGAGATCGACTGGATCGTCGCCCACGGCACCTCGACGCCGCTCAACGACGTCACGGAGACCCGGGCGATCAAGGCCTCGTTCGGCGCGGCGGCGTCGAAGGTCGCCATCTCGTCGCCGAAGTCGATGATCGGCCACCTCGTCGGGGCCGCCGGGATCGCCTCCGCCCTGGCCGCGCTCGGCGGGATCCGCGACCAGGTGATCTCGCCGACCGCGAACCACGAGAACCCCGACCTGCCGGAGTGCGACCTCGACTACGTGCCGCTGCGGCGCGCGGGCGGCGAAGATCGACACGGTCATGGTCAACGGCTTCGGCTTCGGGGGTCAGAACGCGGTTGCGATCTTCCGTCGCTTCGGCGGATAGCCCCCGGGAGGCGTTCCCCCGGCGTACCATCGGGCCATGGGTCCCGTCCGTCTGCCCGCGTGGCTCCACCGGGGCGTCGAGGCCGGGGTCTTCGCCGCCCTGCTGTCGCTCGTCACGCTCGTCATGCTCTCCTGGGGGCGCCAGGGCCCCGGGCCGCTGATCCTTCCGCACGGGTTCCAGGCGGCGCTGGTCATGGCCCTCCCGGTCGTCGCGCTCGGCGTCCTGACGGTCGCCTACCCGGTGGCCCTCGCGGCCACGAAGGGGGACGCGATCCTGGGCGCGGTCACCGGCTGGATCGTCGGCGCCGACCTGCTGGCCATCGTGACGGTACTCGAGGGTGAGCGGCTCCTGCTGCCGAGCGGGGGTGTCGCCTGGCCGTTCGGCGATCGTCGCCGGATTCTTCGCGGCGCCGGCCGCCCTTGCCGGGCTGCTCGCGGCGGAGCTGCTCACGCCGCTCGGATTCGGGCGGCGAGCCGGGCGGGTCGCCGTCGCGGCCTCCTCCGGAGTGGCGATCGCGATCCTGCTCGTGGTGGTGCCGCTAGCGGCGTAGGCGGTGAGATACTCGGCGGGCGCCCCGGACGGCGGGTCGCAGGAGGTCTCGTGATCACGCCCCTCCCTGCCGGCAGTGATTTCGCCGGGTACCAGGTCGAATGCCGTCCTCGCCCGGGGCGGCATGGGCGTGGTCTACCTCGCGGCGCAGCAGCGGCCGCATCGCCGGATCGCGCTCAAGCTCATCGCGCCGGCGCTCGCGGACGACCCCGCCTACCGCGAGCGGTTCCTGCGCGAGGTGGACGCCCTGGCCGCCCTCGAGCACCCGAACGTCGTCCCGATCCACGCGGCCGGCGAGTGGGAGGGCCGGCTCTACCTCGCGATGCGCTATCTCGACGGCCCGGACCTGGCCCAGGTTGTGCGGACCCGCGGCCCGCTTCCACCGGCCGACGCCGTCGCCCTGCTGGTCCCGATCGCCGACGCCCTCGACGTCGCGCACGCCCGGGGGATCGTCCACCGCGACGTCACGCCGTCGAACATCCGGCTGGACGGCAGGGGCGTGCCCTACCTCATCGACTTCGGATTGACCCGGGTCACCGCTCCCTCCGACGGCGTCCTCAGGCGTCGGAGCCAATGGGCACCCCGTCGTACATGGCGCCCGAGCTGTCCGCCGCGGGCGGGGACGACGGTCGCGACGGACCCGGCCCTCGCTCGGGCGCTCCGACGTCTACGCCCTCGGATGCGTCCTGGTGACCGCTGCTGACGGGCATCGCCACCCTACCCGCGCGACACCTACGAGGCCACTCTGCGGGCCCACGCCAGCGACGACCCCCCGCTGATCTCGCAGCGCCGGCCGGGCCTGCCCCGGGAGATCGACGCGGTCATCGGCCGGGCCCTGGCCAAGGATCCAGCGGCCCGATTCGCGACGGCCGGCGCGCTCATGGCCGCAGCCCGCGCCGCGCTCGCGCCGGAGCCCCGCCGGCGATCGTGCCGGCGGGGCGTCGGTCGGGCCGGTCGCGCCGCGCATCGCTGGTGCGCGCCGCGGCGCTGGTGGTGCTGCTCGGAGCCGGGGCGCTGGCGGATCGGAACGGGGATGCTCCCGGGGGGCTCGAGCGGCCTCGCCCACCCCGGCGCAAGCGCGGAGCCGAGCCATGCCGGCGTCGCCACCCGGCGGCCCGCGCCCAGCCCGCCGCCCGGAACGCCGACGCCGCGCGCCAGCGCAGCGCCTGTCGCGACCGCCGCGCCACCGACGCCGGTCGCAACCGCCGCGCCCCGCTTCGGGACGGCCGCCAACGTCGACCGGCTGACGGCATGGGTCCCGTCCTCGGTGCGGGCCGGCTGCGTCAGCGAGCAGATCGGCTCGCCGGTCCTGCTGGCCGCGCTGCGCTGCAAGGCGCCCGGCGCCAAGTCGCTCCGGTATCTCCTCTACTCCAGCGCCGCAACGGTGACCAGCTACTGGAATGCGTTCGTGGCGGCCCACGTCCCGCGGAGCGGGGGAAGCTGCGCCGCGGGAGAGCCGGCGGCCGGCACATGGAACGACGAGGGTCTCCTCGGGTTCTTCGGCGACCCTCCGCGGGTCGGTCGCCTGCACGGTCCAGGGCGGCGACGCGCGGGTCGACTGGACCACGGTGGACGCCCCCATCTGGGCCACGCTGTGGCGCGACGACCAGGATCTCGCAGCCGCGTATGCGACCTGGTCGGCGGGCACGTTCAACCCGCTCCGGGAGCCACGCTGACTCGTGCGGCGACCGGCTGCCGGACGGGGCTGGCGCTGGCGGGGCGAGAAGAGCCGGGACGGTGGCGTTCATGCTTCCCCCGCGTCAACCAGCGCGGCGGACGACACTGCCTCGGCCCAGGCGTCACGATTCCGGCCATCCGGGCCGTCCGAGCGCTCGCCGGCGCCTCTGCAGCCGATACACTCCGGCGATGTCGCAAGGATCACGACGCCGGCCGCCCGAGACGCTTGTACCCGAAACGCCTGCGCCCGAGACGCCGCCACCCGAGGCGCCGCCACCCGAGATGCAACCTCCCCTCGCGCGCGAGCCCGTGGTCTCGGGCCGTCCTTGCGACGCGGCTCGGACCGCTTCACGCCGCGGCGATCGAGGCGGGCATCGTCGCCCTGGAGCTGCGAACGACCGACGACGCGTTCGTGGCCTCGGTCGAGCGACGCACGGGGAGGCCGACCGTGCCTGCCTCGGGTCCCGGGGCGTCCGCGCCCGCCCGCGCCCACCTGGCGGCGCTCGAGCACGCGGTCGCCGCGGTACCTCGCCGGCGACGACGGTGGCCTCGACCTGCCCGTGATCCTTGAAGGGGTCTCCGACTGGGATCGCCGTGTCCTCGACGGTGTGCGGACGATCCCCTTCGGCGCGACGGCCTCGTACGGCGAGGTCGCCCGCCGGATCGGCTCGCCGGGTGCCGCCCGGGCGGTGGGCGGCGCGGTCGGCCGCAACCCGGTCGCGCTGCTCGTACCCTGCCATCGCGTGATCGCGGGCGACGGCACGCTCGGCGGCTACGGGGGCGGCTGGCACGGGAGCCGGGACGAGCTGCTCGGCCTCAAGGAGCGCCTCCTCGCCACCGAGGGCATGACGCCGCCGCCGCGCTCGGCACCCCGCTCACGATGAGAGCCCGCGCGTCACGGTGAGGACCCGGCCGTGACGATCCTCCGCGCCTACGGCCGCCTTCTCGGCAACCGGCCGCTGGCGCGCCTGCTGGCCGGCGAGTTCGTGTCGTCGATCGGCGACTGGATCTACCTCGTCGCGATCCTCATCCTCGTCTACCAGGTGACCGCCGACCCGGTCATCCTCGGCCTCGTCGGCGCGGCGCGGGTTCTCCCCTACCTCGTCCTGTCCGTCCCGGCCGGGATCGTGGCCGACCGCCTCGACCGGCGCCTCATCCTCCTCTCGACGGACGTGGCGCGGGGCCTGCTGATGATCGTGATCGCGGGGATCGTGGCGCTCGGCGGCCCGGTCTGGCTGGTCATCGGGCTCGCGATCGGCGGGACGTGCTTCGCCACCTTCTTCGGGCCGGCGATCGGAGCCTACCTGCCCAGCCTCGTGGACGACGAGGACCAGCTCGGGCCGGCGAACAGCGCCTGGTCGACGCTCGACAACCTCGCGTTCATGATCGGGCCGGCGGTCGCCGGCCTTCTCATCGCCGCCGGGGGCCTGATCCTGGCCTTCCTGCTCAACGCGGCGAGCTTCGCGGTCATCGCCGTCGTCCTGTACCGGCTGCCGCCCAACCGTCCGGCCGGTGCCGGCGTTCCGGCCGAAACCCCGGCCGCCGGTGACGGGTCCGCTGGTGGTCCCGAGCCTGGACCGCCGGACGGGGACCCGCCGGCGGCCCCGCGGCACAGCTGCCGGCACGGCGCCCGAACGTCGTGGACAACCGGATCCTCGTCCCCGTCGTCGGGCTGGCGATCATCGACATGGTCGGGGCGGTCGCCAGTGGTGGCCTCTCGGTGCTCACCGTCGTGATCGCGACGACATCGCTCGGCGGCGGCGAGGCGGCGACCGGGTTCCTCAACGCGGGGATCGGCCTCGGCGGCCTCGTCGGCGCCATTCTCGCCGGGGCGCTCGTGCTGCGCCCGAGCCTCGTTCCCGTCCTCGTCGGCGGCTCGCTCGTCCTCGCGGCCGGGCTGGCCGCCCTCGGCTTCGCCCCAACCCTGGGGCTCGCGATCGCGGCGATTGCCGTGGCCTCCGCGGGCGGCCTGCTCGTCGAGGTGACGAGCACCACGATCTTCCAGCGGGTCGTCCCCGACGCCATCCGCGGGCGCGCCCTCGGGATCCTTGGGACCGTCTCGACGGTCGCCTTCGCGGCCGGCTCGTTCGTGCTGCCGGTGGCCGGCGAGGCGATGGGCATCGGGCCCGTGCTGGCAGGGACGGCCATCGCGGTGGCGCTGGCGGGCATCGCCGGCGCGTTCCTGGCGGCGCCGGCGGCGCGGCGGAAGGCCGGCTCGGCGGCCGACGTGCGAGTCATCCGGCTCGCGAGCCTGCCGCTCTTCGCGGGTGTCGGCGCCCCCACCCTGGAGGCCGTCGCGACACGGCTGCACACCGTCCGGGCGCTCGCAGGCGAGGTCATCATTCGCCAGGGCGATCTGGCGGACCGGTTCTACGTCGTCGACGCGGGCTCGTTCGAGGTGACCCGGGGCGCAACCCGCTCCGCCGGGGCTGGCGCCGGGGGGTCGGACGTGAGGCCGGCGCCCGACGCGACACGGGACCACCGGGCGCCGGCGGAGCACCTCCGCACCCTTGGGCCGGGGGACGTCTTCGGCGAGATCGGCCTCCTGCGTGGCGTGCCTCGCACCGCGACGGTCACGGCGATGACGGACGGCGAGCTCAGCGCTCTGGACGCACCCGACTTCCTGGAGCTGGTGAACGCGGGCCCGCTCGTCGGGCCACGCCTCGTCGACCTGCGCCGGGGCGCGCCCGGGGCAGGATACTGAGCCGCCGCTCGAGAGCGGGAACGCGTGGCCTGGCGGACGCTCGCCCGCGCCGAACCATGGGTGCCGCTACGGCCGCGCGGCGGGTGGCTCCGACGCCGAGGCCGCGAGGATCGCCTTGACCTCGAACGGCGAAGCCGCCGGGTGCCGGGCCCGGATCAGGGCGGCGAAGCCGGCGACGTGGGGCGCCGCGAACGAGTTGCCCGTCGCGACCATCCGGCCGCCGTCACGCCAGGCCACGTGGACGTCCACCCCGTGCGCCCCGAACTCGACCGGCGGGTCGGGGTTGTAGAACCACGCCCCCGCGTCGGCGAGGTCGTGAGCAGCGACCGACACGACCGACGCGAAGAGCGACGGGTAGCTGTTGCCCGGCACGTTGTTCGCCGCACAGACCAGCAGGACATTGGCAAAGTAGGCCCGGTCGGCCAGGTCATGGAAGAGCCCGAACAGGGCGTCGCTCTTCGACGACAGGCTCAGGTTGACGACGCTGGCCCCCTGCTCGATCGCCCAGTCGAGGCCGGCCGCGAAGACGATCCCCTTGCCCCGGTTGTCCGGGCCCAGCACGCGCACGGAAACCAGGTCGGCGCCCGGCGCGATCGCGTGGATGATCCCCGCGCAGGCGGTCCCGTGGCCGACCACGTCGACCCCCTCCGGGTCGTCGACGATGACCGGGTCGTCCTCCGGGTCGGGCGCCAGCTCCACCCGCACGCTGCGCACGAGCTTCCCGCCCACCGCCGGGTGGTCGCGCTCCACGCCTGAGTCGATGATGGCGACCATCACGCCGGCCCCATCGGTGCCGCCGATGGCCGCGTCCCGGCCCAGGCGCCCGAACGGCGAGGCGTGCCGCAGGTCCGCCAACCGGTCCCCGACGAATGGTTCGCTCCAGGCCGGGAGGAGATCGTCGCTCATCGACCGGCGGCGCGCCTCCGCAGCGCTCGGCCTGATCCCTTCCCGCCCGACCGTTCCGCGCCCCGCTCCGCCTGCCGAACGAGCACCCCCAGGAGGCCGACGACGAGCTCGACCTGCTCGGGCGACGCACGGCGCAGCGCCGCGACCTGTTCGACCAGCGGCCACAGCGGGTCGTCGGGCCCTCCGACTTCGGCGATCGCGGCGCCGACGAGGGCGTCGATCCCCTCGTCGGATGCCTCGCCGCCAGCAAGCGCCCCGAGGACGTTGCCGAGGAGCGCCGCGACGTCTCGCTCCACTCGGCTGGCGCGGATCGCGACCGACGCCTGGCGCGCGAAGACCCCGGCGAGCTCCACGTCGCGGATCGAGAAGGAGGCCTCCGTGCGCTTGTCGAGGACCTCGAGGACGCCGACCGTGCCGTGGTCGTCCACCAGCGGCACCGCCACGATCGAACGCGGCACGTACTGCGTCTTCTCGGCGAAGCTGCGTCCGAAGCGGGGATCGCGGGCGACATCGGAGATTGCGAGCGCCTGGCCGGTCGAGAAGACGTAACCGACGAGGCCGCGGTCGGGCGGGATCTCGAGGCCCACGACGCCCTCGCCCTGGGCTCCCGCGGCGACGTGGAAGACGAGCACGTTGCGGGAGCGCGTCGAAGAGTGCCAGCGAAGCCGCCTCGGCCTCGAACAGCAGGACGGCCGCCTCCACGATCGAGCGCAGGACCGCCTCGCTGCCCCCGAGCTCGAGGCGCCGGGCGATCTCTGCCCGGCGGCCGATGGCGGCGAGAGCGGCGCGGGCCTCCGCGTCGTCGATCCACGGTCATCGGGCCGCGGATCATCGGTCGGCCGCGCGCTCCAGGCGCACGAAGGTCGGGGACGACGAGCGTCTCCTTCTCGATCCGGATCAGACCCTCGGCGGTGAACTCGGCGAGAAGGCGGTTCACGGTCTGCCGCGTCCCGCCGATCATCGCGGCGAGCTCGGACTGCGAGAACGGCCACGAGAGGCGGATCTCGCCCGTGTGCGGACGGGTCGGCCTCGCGGGCCATCCGCACGATCTGGCGGGCAAGGCGTCCCGGCAGGTTGAGGAAGTGCAGCTCCCCGACATGATGGGTCAACCGACGCAGCTCGCCGACGAGGCCGGCGAAGAGTGCACGGCGGAGGCTCGGATCCTCGTCCACGAGGCGATCGAACGCGTCGCGGTGCAGGACCAGGGCCTCGGTCGCCTCGAGGGCGATCGCGGTCGCGGAGTGCGGCTCGCCATCGAGCAGCGCGAGCTCGCCGAAGAAGTCTCCGGCGCCGAGGGTGGCGATGATGGCCCCCTCCTCGCCCTCGGGGTCAGGCAGGACGATCTTCACCGCGCCGGCCTGGATCACGTAGAGCGAGTCCCCGGGGTCACCCTGATGGAAGATCGTCTCGTTGCGTCGATAGCGCCGGCTGCGCAGCGAGTCGATGCAGCGCCCCAACGTCGGGTCGTCGACGCGCGAGAAGAGGGCGCACCGACGCAGCGCCTCTCCGGCATTCACCCGCATCTCCGCCGCCACACTCTTCCTCCCGCGATCAGGCCGGCGCCACGACAGCTGAATGCTACGGGGCGGCCGACGCGGTGACAACGGAATCGCCGAGAACGCCGTGAGGGCGGGCCCCCGCCCGCCCTCACGCCCGGTGCGCGTTCGACCCCGGAGGATGTGGGATCACGCCTTGCGGGTTGTCCCCTTCTTCGCCTCGTTGATCAGGTTGTTCCTGGACGCCGCGCGCTCGATGTCGCGCTCCTTTGACCGCATGAGGTCGCGGGCGAGGATCGGGCTCAGGGTGCCGAAGTTGTGGCCCTCGACGTCGTCATCGGCGGACGCCTTCTTGAGGTCGTCGGGCGACAGCTTCTTGAGGTCGTCGGGAGCCAGTTTCTTGAGGTGGCCCTCGACGTCGTCATCGGCGGACGCCTTCTTGAGGTCGTCGGGCGCCAGCTTCTTGAGGTCGTCGGGAGCCAGTTTCTTGAGGTGGCCCTCGACGTCGTCATCGGCGGACGCCTTCTTGAGGTCGTCGGGCGCCAGCTTCTTGAGGTCGTCGGGGGCCAGTTTCTTGAGGTGGCCCTCGACGTCGTCATCGGCGGACGCCTTCTTGAGGTCGTCGGGGCCAGTTCTCTTGAGGTGGCCCTCGACGTCGTCATCGGCGGACGCCTTCTTGAGGTCGTCGGGCGCCAGCTTCTTGAGGTCGTCGGGAGCCAGTTTCTTGAGGTGACCCTCGACGTCGTCATCGGCGGACGCCTTCTTGAGGTCGTCGGGCGCCAGTTTCTTGAGGTCGTCCGGCGACGGTTTCGCGGTCGTCATGTCAATCCTCCGTGGTGGTCGTGCGGTGCCGCCGGCCCGCGCCGGTTCCCGGATGATGACCGGAACGGTCGTCGAGCGGAAGTGACAAGATGACGCCCGGGCTGTCGGCTCGGCGACAATGGTCGCGGTCAGGATCGCTGGACCGGCCGCATCGGGAAGACGCCGATGATGATCGGGCTCGTCGGGTCGAGCAACAGCTCGTAGCCCACGTCGCCCTGGCGCAGGAGCTCCCCGAGGAGCCCTGTTTCCCGGGCAGGGAGGCCGACAAAGACGCGGCGTCCATCGACGTCAACGGGCGACACGTCGTCGTCGGGGCCGCTGAGGCCGAAGCGGCGACGCAGCTCGTGGAGCGGAACGTAGGGCCGGCTCTTGATGAAGCGCCGCAGCTGGGCCTGGGTGCAGGTCGCGGGGCTCTCTCCCCGGGCAACGGAATCATCGGGCGCGGCGTTCCCGTTCCAGGACTCCCCGCCACGGTTCCCGGGGTGGTTCTCCTGGAGGACGCCCTGGAGGGGCGCTGGTGAGGCGGCGGAATCTGGCTGGACGGCTCGCTCCAGCGCGTGCTCTGTCATGGCTCTGCAGCTCCGCGGCGCCGAGCCGCGCATGGTGGCTGATCAGGCGGGCAGGCGTCCCGCAGGCTGGGGTCGATCATACCGCCCGCACGACGGCGGCGCGCTCGACAGCCGGCCCGACGGCGGCGCGCAGGACAGCCGGCCTGACGGCATGGCGCTCGACAGCCGGCCCGACGGCATGTCGCGTGTCGGACGCGCACCCTCCGCCGGCGGTGGCTCAGCCGGTCACGACGAGGAGGTCGCGCGGCGCCTCGTTGAGCACGATCGGGCCGTCCTCGCCGCAGACGACGATGTCCTCGATGCGTGCTCCGTATCGGCCATCGAGGTAGATCCCCGGCTCCACGCTGAAGGTCATTCCGGGCGCGAGCGCCTCGCCGTTGCCGGCCACGATGTACGGATCCTCGTGGGCCTCAAGGCCGATGCCGTGGCCCGTGCGGTGGATGAAGTGCATCCCGTGCCCGGCCGCCGAGATCAGCTCGCGGGCGACGAGATCGACCCGCTCGCAGGCCACACCCGGCCTCGCCGCGTGGGTTGCCTCGGCCTGGGCGGCTCGCAGCACGGAGTAGAGGCGCAGGTACTCGTCGTCGGGTCCGTGGGCGGCGTCGCCCCCGGTGACCCAGATCGTCCGCGTGATGTCGCTGCCGTAGCCTCCAAGCGGTCCGCCGATGTCGAGCACGATCGGCTCGCCGCCGCGGATCACCCGGTCGGACGCCTCGTGGTGCGGCGAGGCCGAGTTCGGGCCGGAGGCGACGATGGCGAAATCGGCGCTGTCGTGACCCTCGTCCACGAGGCGATCGCGGACTTCCCGGGCGACGTCGGCCTCTGTACGGCCGACGAGTCGCCCGTGGGCCACCTCGTGGACGACGCGGTCGGCGGCTTCCGCGGCGAGCCGCAGGAGGGCGATCTCGTCCGCGTCCTTGACCACGCGCAGGTCGCGCAGAACGAGCGACGCCGGCTCCGCGACCACTCCAGGTAGGGCGGCCTGGAGGCGAAGCAGGTGGAGCGCCCAGAGCCGGTCGGAGACACCGATGCGCGCCGCTTGCGCCGGGCAGGAGATCGCATACGCGACCGACCGCATCCTCGGTCTCCTCCCACGTGGCGACTGTCACGTGAGAGCCGGTTGCCGCGGGGCACGCGCGGGCCGGCGCCGCCTCGAGGCGCGGCACGAGCAGCGTCGCCGGTCCCTCGGCTGGCAGCACCAGCATCGTGAGCCGTTCCAGTGGCATCGCCGCGTAGCCCGGCGAGATACCGGAGGTCCGGCCCGACCCCGACGAGCAGGGCGTCGAGGCCACGGGCCCGGGCTCCCGCCTGCGAGCGAGCGATCCGGTCGCCATACCGGGACGCAGGGATCGCCGGCCGCGGCATCGCCGGCCCGGGCCGGGGCGCTCATGGGCGATGAACCTCGGCACTCCCGGCCGATGAGGGAGGCACGCGCGAGCCGGGCGCCGGAGCTGGCACGCCGAGCCAGGCCGCCAGCGCAGCGTGGCCGTCCTCGAAGAGCCTGCGGTAGGCGTAGACCCGCTCGGCGCCCGCCGCGCGGGCGGCCCGCCGGAGTGCTGCGTCATCGTGCTGCCCCACGCACAGGACCCGCAATCCGGCACCGACGGCCTCCCCGGTCGCCGCGATCCCGTCGTATGCCCGCGCGGTGAGGTCCACGACGGCGCGCGTCGCGGTCCCACCCGCGAGGGCGCCTGCGAACGCGGCGGCGCTCCCCACCCGGACCGGGGTCGCGCCGAGGGTGCGCAGCTGGCCGACGAGGCGCGTCGCCCAGATCAGGTCGTCGGCGAGCACGATCACGGTGAGCGCGCCTCCGGGCACGGCAGACACGCCCGAACCACGACCGGCCTCGCCCGGCGCGCCGGCGGGGGCGCCGGCCCCCGCGTCGCTCACTCGACGGTCCAGGTTTCGCCGGAGCGGAGCAGCCGGGCGATGTCGCCGGCCCCGTGGCGGCCGACGGCGTCGCGGATCTGCGCCTCGATCAGCTCGTCGTGGGTCTGACGGGGGACGTTCCGGATCACGCCGATGGGGACCGGGAACTCCGGCTGGTAGATCCGCGCCAGCATGTTGTGGATCGTCGGGTCCTCGCTGGTCTCGTCGTGGACCAGGATGTCGGCCTCGGTGATGCCGTTCTCGCCGATCCGCACGACCTCGGGCCGGAGGCCGTCGAGCCGCAGGCCGAAGTCGCGGCCCTTCCCGAAGATCATCGGTTTGGCATGCTCGAGGACGAGCATCCGGTCGTCGCGTACCTCGCGGTCGGTGAACGAGCGGTGGGCGCCGTCGTTGAAGATGTTGCAGTTCTGGAGGACCTCCACGAACGTCGAGCCGCGGTGGAAGCCGGCCCGCTCCATCACGTGCTGGATATGGTCCACCTGCGTGTCGACGGTGCGGGCGACGAAGCTCGCCTCGGCGGCCAGCGCGATCATGAGCGGGTGGATCGGGTAGTCGATGGATCCGACCGGAGTCGATTTCGTGCGCTGCCCGAACTCGGACGTCGGCGAGGCCTGGCCCTTGGTGAGGCCGTAGATCCGGTTGTTGAACATCACGACGCGGATGTCCACGTTCTTGCGCATCGCGTGGAGGATGTGGTTGCCGCCGATCGAGAGCGCATCGCCGTCGCCGGTGATCACCCACACCATGAGGTCGGGGCGGGCGAGCTTGAGACCGGTCGCGACGGTCGGGGCGCGGCCGTGGATCGAATGGAACCCGTACGTGTTCATGTAGTACGGGAAGCGGCCCGAGCAGCCGATCCCGGACACGAAGACGATCTTCTCCTTGGGCACCCCGAAGTCGGGCATGATCTTCTGCGTCTGGGCCAGGATCGAGTAGTCGCCGCAGCCCGGGCACCAGCGCGGATCCTGGTCGCTCGCGAAGTCCTTGCGAGTGAGCTTGAGCGGCTCGGCGGCCGTCGCGGTCTGTTCGGTCATCGAGCCGGCCTCACAGGTTGCCGAGCAGCTGCTCGGCCTTGGCCTCGATCTCCCCGATGGAGAACGGCTTGCCGCGCACGAGGTTGAAGCCGATCGCGTCGACCAGGAACTCGGCGCGCACGAGGGTCCGCAGCTGGCCGAGGTTGACCTCGGGAACCAGGACCTTGTCGAAGCCCCGCAGGACCTCGCCGGTGTTGGCAGGGAACGGGTTCAGGTGGCGCAGGTGGGCCTGGGAGACCTTCCGACCCCGCGCCTGGAGCCGCTCCACGGCAGTCCGGATGGCGCCGTACGTGGATCCCCAGCCGAGGATGAGCAGGTCCCCTTCGGGCGGCCCGAGGACCTCCAGGGGGGCGATGTCGCGGGCGATCCCCGCGATCTTCTCGGCGCGCAGGATCGACATCCGGTGGTGGTTGTCGGCGTCGTAGCTGACCGTGCCGAGGACGTCGAGCTTCTCGAGGCCACCGATCCGGTGCTCGAGCCCCGGGGTGCCCGGCACGACCCACGGTCGGGCCAGCGTCTCCGCGTCGCGCTGGTACGGGAAGAAGGTGACCGTCTCGTCGCGGGCCGGGGTGTGCAGGTCGGGGAGGCTGTCGAGGGCGGGCACGCGCCACGGCTCGGTGCCGTTCGCCAGGAATGCGTCGCTGAGAACGACGACCGGGGTCATGTACTTGAGCGCGATCCGCCACGCCTCGATCGCCACGTCGAAGCAATCGGCCGGCGAGGCCGGCGCGACGACCGCGACGGGCGACTCGCCGTTGCGTCCGTAGAGCGCCTGGAGGAGGTCCGACTGCTCCGTCTTCGTGGGCAGGCCGGTCGAGGGCCCGCCGCGCTGGACGTTCACCACGACGAGCGGGCAGCTCCACCATCACGGCCAGGCCGAGCATCTCCGCCTTGAGCGCCATCCCGGGCCCCGACGTGCCGGTGAGCCCGAGGGCACCGCCGTAGGAGGCGCCGAGTGCGGCACCGATGGCGGCGATCTCGTCCTCGGCCTGGAAGGTCTTGATCCCGTACTGCTTGTAGCCGGCGAGCTGGTGCAGGATGTCCGACGCCGGCGTGATCGGGTAGGTCGAGTAGACCAGCGGCCGCCCCGACAGGACCGAGGCGGCGACGCAGCCAAGTGCCGTCGCCTCGTTGCCGGTGACGTTGCGGTACGTGCCGGGGGCCAGGTGCGCGGCCGGAACGTCGTAGCGGGTGTGGAAGATCTCGGTGGTCTCGCCGAAGGCGTAGCCCGCGCCGAGGGCGCGCCGGTTCGCCTGGGCGACGATCGGACGACTGGCGAACTTCTCCTCGATCCAGCGCTGGGTCGAATCCATGCTGCGCTCGAAGAGCCAGAACATCACGCCGAGGGCGAAGAAGTTCTTGGTGAGGTCGACCTGCTTGGCGGTCATGTCGAGCCCCTCGAGGGCCCGCGCGTTGAGGGTCGAGATCGGGATCTCGAAGACCGAGTAGGGCTTCAGCGCCCCGTCGACGAGCGGATTCGATGCGTAGCCCGCCTTCGTCAGGTTGTTCGGGGTGAACGCGTCGGCGTTGACGACGATCGCGCCGCCGGGGACGAGGTCCCCGACGTTGGCGCGGAGGGCGGCGGGGTTCATCGCCACGAGGACATCCGGCGCGTCACCCGGCGTATGGATGTCGCTCGAGCTGAAGCTGATCTGGAAGCCCGAGACGCCGGGCAGCGAGCCCGCGGGCGCCCGGATCTCGGCCGGGTAGTCGGGCAGCGTGCTGATGTCGTTGCCGAAGACGGCGGCGGCGCGCGTGAACTGGGTGCCGGTCAGCTGCATCCCGTCGCCGGAATCACCCGCGAAGCGGATCGTCACCCGGTCCAGCGCCTGGACCGGGACCTCGTGGCCCTTCGTGGTCGTCACGGGACCTGGCGACCCTCCTGGATCTCATCATCCGGCGCACCGGCGGGATCGGCGCGGCGCTGGCCGGTCGGCGAAGCGTACCCCAGCAGGCGGCGGGCGTCCGGTTCGGGCCGGCTGCGGGAGGCGCCCCGGCGGCAGGGGGCACTTCGACGGCGCGGCCCGGCGGCGGGCCCCGGGCCCCTGCTAGGCTCCGGCGAGATGGACCGTCGCCGCTTGCTGGGCGTGGCCCTCGCGGTCGTGTCCGCCTGCGGCTATGGATCCGGCGCCCTGTTTGCCAAGAGCGTGTACGAGGCCGGGGTCGACTGGCTCGCCCTCCTCTTCTGGCGCTTCCTGGTGGGTGGCCTGCTGGTCTGGGCCTGGGTCGTGATCGTCGGAGAGAACCGGGCCGAGCTGCGAGCCCTGGCCCCGCGCCGGTCGCTCGTCCTCCTCGGCCTTGGCGCGTTCTTCTTCATGAACGCCGCCACCTACTACGCCTCGCTCCAGTACGTCTCGGCGTCGCTGGCCGCCCTCATCGTCTACATCTACCCGGCGCTCGTGGCCGTCCTCTCGATCCGCTGGGGCCACGGCCTGCAGGGCCGGCGGCCCTGGCTGGCGCTGGCCCTGGTCAGCGCCGGCGTGGTCATGGCGATCGGCGGGATCCAGGTCGCGGCCGAGCCCATCGGGATCGCCCTGATCGTGGCGTCGCCCATCATCTACTCCGTCTACATCATCCTGACGGCCCGCGTGGCGGGCGAACGCCGCGGCGAGACGGCGGCATCGCGAACCGGGGGAGCCGGCGCCGAGACACGCCCCGCGGTCGCCGCTGCGCTGATGCTGACGGGGACCTTCGTCGTCGTCGCCGCGCTGGCGGTGCCGGCCGGCGAACCGGTCCTGCCCGGCCAGATTCCCTCTGGGCGCGTGGTTCGGCCTCATCGGCATCGCCGTCTTCTCGACGGCGGTCGCGATCTCGGCGTTCTACGCGGCGACGGCCCGCATCGGCGCGGCCCAGACGGCGCTCGTCTCCACCGTGGAGCCGATCTGGACGATCACGCTGGCAACCCTGATCTTCGGGGAGTCGCTGGCCCCCCTCCAGCTCCTTGGCGGAGCCTTCGTCATCGGCGGGGTCATCCTGGCCCAGACAACGCCCGGCGGGACGATCGAGGTGGTCGTCGAGGAGCCGTAGGCATCCTTTGGGTGCCCGTCCGGCGGCCCGGGCCGGCGGCGTCGCACAGAGAAGGAGCAACGGATGTCGACGCTCAAGACGGTCCCCGCCCGTGACGGCACGCCGCTTCTCACCCGGAGCTGGCCGACGGCCGGCGAGCCGTGGGGCACGGTCCTCGTCGTCCACGGCCTCGGAGAGCACTCGGGCCGTCACGACGCCACGGGCGGCCGGTTCGCGGCAGCCGGGCTTGTTGCCACCTCGTTCGACCACCGCGGCTTCGGTGCCTCGGGCGGACGGCGAGCCTACGTCGAGCGCTGGGCCGACTACCTTGACGACGTCGAGGACCGCCTCGCGGCCAGCCGAAGCGACAGGCCTGCCGGCGGCGATCTACGGGCACTCGCTCGGTGGCCTCGTGGTGGCGGACTACCTGCTGGCCGAGCGACCGCTCCCGGACGTGGCGGTGCTCTCCGCCCCAGCGCTGGCCGGTGGCAGCACCTTCGTCCGGGGCCTGGCTCGGGCGCTGGCGCACGTCGCGCCCACCTACGCCCTCGCGAACCCGTGGAAGCCTTCTGCGATCGCCCGCGACCCGATGCCGGCTGGTGGTCAGCGAGCGTGACCCGCTGTCGGTGACGCGCACCACCATCCGCCTCGGCGGTTTCCTGTTCGAAGCCATGGACCGCGTCGGCGTGAAGCTGGAGGATGGCGACGGCTTCCCGTTGCCGACGCTCGTCGTGCACGGGGGCGACGACCACCTCGTCCCCACGGCCTCGACCGCCACGCTCGAGCGCTTCGCGAGCACCGAGCGACGTGTCTACCCGGGCGTCCGCCACGAACCGCACCACGACCCGTTCGACGGCGAGCGGATCGTGGGCGAGATCATCGCGTGGCTCCGGGAGCGCATGCTCCCCACCCCGACGGCCTGACCGGCGCAACGGTGCGGGCCGCGCCCGGGCTGGCGTTCCACCGGCGCCACGTGCGAGCACCGCCGCGACCGGGCAGACCGACGCGGGGCCGCACGAAAGCATGGTCGTTGCACGCGCAACTACCCCGTGGTAGCGTGGGGGCATGAGCCTCGAAGCACATCCCGATGTCGCGGCGCCGCCGCTGACGCCCGACCCGACGCGGATGCCGGCCCTCTACATCGGCCACGGCGCCCCGATCCTCGTCGACGACCCGATCTGGCCGGTGGAGCTGGCCGCGTGGGCCCGCGAGCTGCCGCGTCCCCGCTCCATCCTGATGGTCAGCGCCCACTGGGAGTCCCAGCCGCTGACCGTGGGGGCGACGACCCCGGTCCCGCTCGTCTACGACTTCTACGGCTTCCCCGAGCGCTACTACCGGACGCGCTACGACGCGCCCGGCGCGCCGGAGCTCGCCGCGTCGGTGGTGAAGCTGATTCGTGACGTCGAGCCGGTGGCCCAGGCGCCGAACCGGGGCCTGGACCACGGGGCCTACGTGCCGCTCACCGTGATGTACCCCGACGCGGACATCCCGGTCCTGCAGATGTCGCTGCCCGACCTCGATCCGCAGCACCTGTTCGCGGTCGGCCGCCGCCTCGCCCCGCTGCGGGACGAGGGCGTCCTGATCGTCGGCAGCGGCTTCCTGACACATGGGCTTCCGTTCGTCCGCGATTACATGCTGGGCATGCCCGGCGCCCCCGCGTGGTCGGTGGATTTCGACCGCTGGGCAACCGAGGCGCTGGAGCGGGGTGACGTCGACGCTCTCTTCGACTTCCGGAACCGGGCACCCGGCATGCCGTACGCGCACCCCACCGTGGAGCATCTTGCCCCGCTCTTCGTCACGCTGGGCGCCGCTGCCGTCGCCGACGAGACGCCCGACTTCCGGATCGACGGCTACTGGATGGGGCTCGCCAAGCGCTCGTTCGCCGTCCGCTGACGGCGCCGGCCCGGAGGCGGACCAGGAGCAGGCCGAGGAACGCTGCCGCTGCGGCCGAATAGCGGTCGCCGCCGGACGCCTCAGCTCTGCTGGGACGCGCCCGCGCCTTCCTTCACGAGGGACCGGAGCATGAACGTCACGTTGGCCGGCTTCTCGGCGAGGCGGCGCATGAAGTACGGGTACCACTGCCGCGCCGTACGGGACGTAGACGCGCACCCGGTAGCCGCGCTCCAGGAGCTGGGCCTGGAGGTCGCGCCGGATGCCATGGAGCATCTGGAACTCGTAGCGGTCACGGCCGATCCCCTCGGCCTCGGCCCAGCGGACCAGGCGCCCGATGAGCCGCCCGTCGTGCGTGGCAAGTGCCGGATAGACGCCGCCGGCCATCAGTCGCCGCGCCTGGGCCTCGTAGGCGGCATTGATGGCCTCGCGCTCGCGCAGCGCGACGGATGCGGGCTCGTTGTAGGCACCCTTGCAGAGGCGGACGCGCACCCCCTCGCCGATCATCGCCTCCACGTCCGCGGGCGACCGGTGGAGCGCCGCCTGGATGACGACACCGCTGTTCGTGTTGAGCGGCCGGAGCTCGCGGAAGAGCCCCAGCGTCGCGTCCGTCCGCGTGTGGTCCTCCATGTCGATGCGCACGAACGCCCCGAGGTCGGCTGCCCGGCGGAAGATCCGGGCCACCGTGTCGCGGCAGAGGTCACGGTCGATGTCGAGGCCCATCTGGGTGAGCTTGAGGCTGACGTTGCGCTCGAGACCCTCGCCCGCGAGGGCGTCGAGCGTCTCCTCGTAGCGCACGGCGGCGGGCGCGCAGGCGTCCGCGGAGTCGACCGACTCGCCGAGGACGTCGACGGTCGTCAGGTACCCGGCGGCGCGCAGGCGGACGAGGACGTCGAGCACCTCGGGCAACGTCTCCCCGGCGATGAAGCGGGCAACCATCGGCCGGGTGATGGGGATCCGCGTCGACAGGCGGCCGAGCGCCTTGCGATGCGACAGCCAGATGAAGGTCGTGCGGAGGGCGCGCTCGGGGATCGATCCGTTTACGGGAGCGGCGCTCATCGACCCTCCCGGGGTGGCCGTGCGGGGGGCTCCTCCATGGCGAAGCGCCTGAGCCAGGCGACGATCCGGCCGAAGGCGTCGCGCCGGTTCTCGCGGCGCTCCCAGCCGTGGCCCTCGTCGGCGTACCAGTGCACTTCGTGGAACTTGCCCTCGATCTCGAGCGCCTCGACCATCTTCTCGGTCATCAGGGGCACCACGCGGCGATCCTTCCGTCCGTGGAGGATCAGGAGGGGCGCCTCGATCCGCTCGGCGCGATAGAGCGGCGAGCCGCGCCTGAAGAGGTCGGCCTGGGCCGCGTCGTCGGGCGAGCCCATCATCCGCTGCAGGTCGATGCGTCCGACGCGATCGCCGTGGCGGTAGCTCTCGGCGATCTCGGAATCTCCGAAGAGGTCGATGCCGGCGGCCCACAGCCCGGGCTCCTCGACCAGCGCGCACAGCGTGAGATAGCCGCCATACGAGCCGCCGTACACCGCCAGGCGGCCGTTGGACCATGGTTGACCGGCGGCCCAGCGAGCGCTGTCGAGGACGTCGTGGACGTCGGCGTGGCCCCACTCGTTCCGGTTTGCAAGGCGGAAGTCGCGGCCGTAGCCGGTGGATCCGCGGAAGTCGACCGACAGGAACGCGAAGCCCTCCTGGACCAGGAGCTGGCGGAACGGCTGGAAGTCACGGTAAGCCTGCCACGAGGGACCGCCGTGGACGTGGACGACGGTCGGCACGGTCTCCCCTCCGCGCTTGCCGGAGGCCACCGCCGGGCGCCACAGGGTGAGGGGGATTGCGAGGCCGTCCCGCGCCCGAATCGTGATCCGCTCCGGCTCGGTGAAGGTCCGCACGGGAAGCACGGCCGGGAGTGACCGGGTGAGCCGGCGCGGCCGGAATGCGGGTGTCCCATCGGGCCCGGGGACCGGCAGGATCCAGAGGTCCTCCGGGCTCACGCTCGGTTTCGCCGACCGCGAGGATGCCGCTCCCGTCGGGCAGCCAGTCGACCGCGAGCCAGACGCCGTCGGCTGGGCTGATCCGGACGCCCGCAGCCGCGTCGAGCTCCGTCGGCCGGTTCTTGGGCGGCCGGCCCGGGCGGCGCTTCGGCGGGGTCGCGGCGGCGAGTGGCGCCACGAGGAGATCCACGAGCCCGTCGTGCACGAGAGCGTGGACGAAACGCCTGCCGTCTGGCGACGGGAGCGGAGCGCGCGCCGAAGCCGCCGTTGTAGTCGCCGTGCTCGACCGCGCCCGCGGTGAGGGTGGTCCGGCCTGACCCATCCAGCGGCACCCGGACCACCTGGAACCAGCCATCGCGGTCGGAGACCAGGAGGAGACCGCTCGAGTCGGGGAGCCAGCGCGGGCTGGTCTCCCAGGCGCCGCGTACCCGCCACGATTCGTTCCTCGCCCGAGGCGAGGTCGACCACCGTCACCTGCATCGTCGTGAGGTCGGCGTCGCGCTGGGCCACGACGGCGAGGTGGGAACCGTCCGGCGACCACACGAGGTCCTCGACGTCGATTCCGACCGGCGTCACGGCGACGCGGCTCCGGCGCGTCGCCCTCGGGCCGGCGGGCGGCCGCGGCGGGGCAGCGGAGCCTCCACGAGCCAGACCTGGCTCCAGCCCCGGCGCCGCGAGACAAAGGCGATGTTGCGGCCGTCGGACGACCAGCGCGGCAAGCGCTGGCCGGCCGGATGGTCGGCGACGAGCGTCGGCCGGCGACCCATCGGCACCGACGATCCAGATGGCCCTGTCGCGGACGAACGCGAGCCACGAGCCGTCGGGCGACCATTGCGGATCGCTGACCGCCTGCTCCGACGCCGTGACCTGGCGGGCCTGTCCCGAGCGCACGTCGATGACGAAGACCTGGCGCGAGCCGGCGGCTTCCATCGTGCAGGCCACACGACGGCCGTCCGGCGAGAGACGCGGCTCCCGCGGCGATTCGACGGCGACGATCTGCTCGATGGTGAGGCGGTCACGGCGGGCAGGGGACGGCGACACCGGGCGAGCCGCCCGTCCGGGCGGGCGACCGCGGCGGCGCCCGGTGGGGACGGCGATCTGCGGGAGCCCGGCGGCCACGGGCTGGTCCGCCGTGCCTGCGGCGGAGCCCGGCGCCGCGATCTTCGGGCGGTTCTTCGAGCCCGGTGGACGCCCGCGGCGGCGCGGGGCCGGCGGGGTCGCGGCGTCCGGCGCCGCGGCGTTCGCGTCCGGCGCGGGCGTGGGCGCGTCCGGCGCGGGCGTGGCGCGCGTCCGGCGCGGCGGCGTCCGGCGTCCGGCGCGGGAAGGGCTGCGTCCAAGGCGGAGTCCGCGTTCGGGAGCAGGGCCTCGTCGGCGTCGCCGGCGCGTTCGGTGCGTGGCATCGCCGGCGTTATACCACGCCGCGGAGGGTCTTCTCCCGCTCCCCCGGCACCGGCGCCGGGACGACCCGGATGAACATCTCGACGCCCATCCAGCGCTCCAGCATCTCGCGCGGCGCCACGGACCAGTCCTCCCGGATCTGGCTGGCATGGCAGGCGAACGCGGCGAGCTTCCGATCGAGGACGGGCCGCACGTCGACCTCGGTGGTGAAGTCCTCGTCGGGTCGCGCCAGCTCGACGAAACGCTGCTGCTGGAGCAGGTCGTCGGCCGAGGGTTCGGCGGCGGCCGGCCTCGCCCCGCAGGGCAGCCCATTCGGCCTGCATCTCGCCCCACCCCGCGAGGCCGCTGCGGGAGAGCGCCTGGTGGTAGAGCGCGACGGGCCCGCCGGGCTCGGCCGACGCGCGCCGGAAGGCCTCGGTTGCGCGCGCCGAGATTGCGACGTGATCCGGGTGGCCGTAGATGCCGCCGGGGTCGAACGTCACGATCGTCGCGGGGCGGAGCCGGCCGATCACGTCCACCAGCCGCCCGACGACCTCCTCCTCGTCCGCCAGGGCGAGGCAGCCGGCCGGCTTCGGCCAGCCCTCCATGCCCGAGTCGCCGTAGCCGAGGAAGATCGGCTCGGCGACCCCGAGCGCCGACGTCGCGCAGCGGAGCTCGCCCCGCCGCAGCTCGGGGTCGAGCTCACGGGCCCCCTCGACGCCGCCGAGGTCGCCATCGGTCGCGCACACGATCCAGGTCGGAACGCCGGCCGCGGCGGCAAGCGCCAGCGTCCCGCCGGCACCGAAGGTCTCGTCGTCGGGGTGCGCGAAGATCGCGAGCAGCCCGCGCGACGCACTCGTCATCGGCCCGTCCTCCGGGTGTCGACCGGGCGCGCCTGCGGGTCGAGCTGCGCCAGGGCTCCGGCCTTCACCCGCCGTGGCTCTCACCGGGCGCGGTCCCGGCCGCCTCGAGCTGGTCGCCCAGCTCGACCGTGCGCCGGTAGGCAGCCCAGACCGCCTCGGAGAGGACGGTCCGAAGGCGGCCCGGACTCGAGCTCGTGGAGCGCGGCCGCGCTCGTGCCGCCGGGCGAGGTGACCATGTTGCGAAGCACCGCCGGATGGTCGCCGGACTGCTTGGCGAAGAGCGTGCTCCCCTCGAGCGTCTCCACCACCAGGTCGTGGGCCACGTGGCGCGGGAAGCCGAGGTGGACGGCGGCGTCGATGAGCGCCTCCATGAACAGGAAGACGTAGGTCGGCCCGGTGCCCGACACGGCTGTCGCCATGGCCACGAACTTCTCGTCGTCGACCTCGATCTCGGCGCCGAGCGCGGACAGGAGCGCCTTCGCCTGCGCCCGCTGGTCGGCGGTCGTCTCGGGCGTCGCGTACCAGACCGTCATCCCGCGACCGAGCTGGGCCGGCGTGTTGGGCATGCTTCGGACGAGCTCGCGGTGGCCGAGGAGCCCCTCGATGGCCTTGGTCGTGGCCCCGGCGATGATGCTCAGCACCAGCTGACCCGGGGCGAGGTGGGGACCGATCTCGCGCCCCACCCGCGGCAGCATCTGGGGCTTCACCGCGAGGACGACGATGTCGGCGCCCAGCACGGCCTCGACGTTGCTGGCCGTGACGCGGATGCCGTGGTCACGGGCGAGCTGGTCACGGCGGTCCGCCCTCGGATGGCTGGCGACCACGCGGTCCGGCTCGACGAGGCGGCCCTTGATGAGGCCCGCGATCATGGACTCGGCCATGACCCCGGTGCCGACCGTGGCGAGGGTACGGCCTGCGAGGGGCGACATGCGCGCGAGTGTATCCCACCCCGGGCGCCGCCCCGGGAGGTCAGGGTCCTCGTGCGCTCGCCAGCAGGAAGAAGCGACCCGTCGTGCGCACCTCGACCGCCTCGAGACCGGCAGCGCGAAGAGCACCGTCGAGCTCCTCGGGCGCGTAGTGCACCTTGGGGATGGTGAATTGGCGGCCGTCCGCGAGACGGCGCCTGGCGAGATCGGGACCCGGCGGCGCCAGCCGGCCCCGGGTGCCGGAGGCCGGATCGGGGAGGGAGTCGATTGCCGCGAACAGCGCCCCCGGCTTCAGCCAGGCACGGACGACGCGCAGGAACTCCGGCAGCCGGGCCCGCGGGACATGGCTCAGCCAGAACCCCGTGAAGAGAGCATCGACCGCGCGATCCGGCAGGGCCCATGCGTCCCGCACCTGGAGGTGAGCGCGCAGGTCGTGGGTGAGCAGGCGATCACGGGCTCGGTCCAGTGGAGCGGCGGCCGCGTCGTAAGCGTGGAGCTCGCCTCGAGGGGCGAGCAGCGCGGTCCACCATCCCGTGCCTGCCGCCAGCTCGACGATCTCGCCGCGCCAGGGCAGCCCGTCGAGCCAGGTCGCGGCCGCGGCCAATTCGGCCTGCCAGGCAAGGTCGTCGACCAGCCCGTGCGCGTAGCGCCCGCGCCGCCGGTACCAGTCGTCGTACTCGGCCGCCCGGGCCTCGTAGTACGGGACCAGCTCCGCCTCGTGGGAGGCCCCGGTCCCGGCGGATGCCGGGGCGCCCGCGCCAGGCTCGCGCGCGGATCCCGTCACGTGACCGGCACCCAGCTTCCCGTGGGCGCGACGTCCACGAACGCCGCCGGATCGAAGATCTCGGCGAGGATCTCGACCCCGTCGATGACCCGCGGGCCCGGCCGGTCGAAGTACGACGCCGCGTCGAGGGCGAACACCTGGCCGCGACGAACCGCCTGGATCTCGGTCCAGCCGCGCGGCCGCCGCATCGCGCGCCAGGCGCGCTCCACGTCGGAGAGGTGCATGCCCCGCGGCGCGAGCAGGAGCATCTCCGGGTCGACGTCCGCGATCGTCTCCCAGGTCGCGGCGGTGCTCGGCGCGCCGGCCTCGCCGAGCACCTCCCACCCACCGGCCCGGCGCACCTGCTCCGGCACCCACAGGCCGGCCGACTCGGGCGGATCGAGCCGGTCGAGGGCCACGACGCGAGGCGAGTGGCGGCCGGCATCGTGACGAGCCGCCACGAGCTCCTCGACGTCGGCCAGGCGCTCCCGCAGGATCTCGACGAGGCCCACGGCCTCGTCCTCCGCGTCGGTCATGGCACCGACGGTCGCGATCGCGTGGAAGATGCCCTCCAGGCTCCTCGGATCGAGGACGATCAGGCTGGCGCCGTCGCCCACCGCGGCCCGAAGGTCGGCGGCACCGATGGGCGCCTGGGCGCCCCGGGTGACAGGCTGGCGGGGACCCGCGAGGACCAGGTCCGGACGCAGGTCGCGGAGCGCGCCGGCCACGACTTCAGCCTCGGTGACCACGGGCCGCCCGGCGACACCCGGAGGGTGGTCGCAGGCGGGCGTGACCGCGACCAGGTCGTCGCCGAGCCCGAGTGCCCAGACGATCTCCGTGGCGGCCGGCGCGAGCGAGACGATGCGCATGTCGAGTGGCCTCCCCGGAGCCGGGCGAAGGCCCGGGCCGGGACGTTGAACGACCGGCCGCTCCTGGATCGGGGGCCGGTCGTCGAAAGCGCGACGGGGCGCCCGCTGCCGGGCGTCAGTCGGTCAGGCTGGCTTGGCGGCCTCGAGCATGGCCCGGGCGGCCTCCCGGTCGGAGAACCAGACCGCGTTGATCTTCGTGTACTGCGCCCACTCCGCCGGCAGCGATTCCTCCGGGAAGATCGCCGACACGGGGCATTCGGGCTCGCAGGCGCCGCAGTCGATGCACTCGTCGGGGTCGATGTACAGCGTCCGGTCCGCGCCCTGCTCGAAGTGGATGCAGTCCACCGGGCAGACCGCCACGCACGCCTGGTCCATCACGTCGACGCACGGCTCGGCGATCACATAGGTCATCTCTTGACGTCCTCCGGCTAGGGGCGTTCGGCGAGTCGCACACAGTAGGGGCGCCGGCGCCAGGGTCGGCAGCGCACAGGGTAGCACTCCGGCACCGGCCGGAGCAGGGCCCGGGGCGGCCGCCGGCCAGAACGGCACCCAGATCGCACACGGGCCGAAGGCGTCACGCCGGCCTGATGGCGTCGCGGCGCCTCGACGGGGCCGCTAGGATGGCGCCATGGACCCGACGACCGATCTCGTCGCCGCGCGCGCGCGCCTCGTGGAGGAGCAGGCGCGCCTTCGCGCCGAGCTCGGCGAGGAGATCGAGGCGCCCGGCCAGATGACATACGGGTCGCAGGCCGCCGCCGCGGCGCAGGTCTTCGCCCAGCAGCGCGACCTGGCGTTCCGCGAGCAGGCCGAGCGGCGGTTCCACGCCATCGAGCACGCCCTGGCGCGGATCGAGGCCGGCACGTACACGGTCTGCGAGATCTGCGGCGGCCAGATCTCGGCCGAGCGTCACGAGGTCGTGCCCTGGTCCACCACCTGCGTCGAGTGCGGCCGCGCGCACCGCTAGCCGCTGCGCGACCCGGCCGGTGAGCGCCTCCGATCCCAGCGCACCCGCTGGTCGACCTCGCCCGGATCCGGGCGGCGGCCGAGTACGCTCCGCGGCGTGTCCCTGCGGACGCCCCTCGTGGCGCTCGGCGACCCTGCGCGCGGCCACCTCCTCAAGGCCGAGTCGCTCCAGCCGATCGGCGCCTTCAAGATCCGTGGCGCGCTACAACGGCGGCCGCGGCGCTCGCGCCCGCGGAGCGCGCGCGCGGGCCTGATCACCTACTCGTCCGGCAACCACGCCCAGGGCGTCGCCCGCGCCGCGCGCCTGCTCGGCGTGCCCGGCCGTGATCGTCATGCCCGAGAACGCGCCCGCGATCAAGCGGGCGCGCGTGCTGGCCGACGGCGCCGAGATCGTCACGGTCGGCAACGCGAGCGCGGAGCGGCAGGCGGTCGCGGAGCGTCTTGCCGCCGAGCGCGGCCTCGCGATGATCCCGCCCTACGACGACGACCGGATCATCGCCGGCCAGGGGACCTGCGGGCTGGAGATCGCGGATGACCTGCCCGACCTCGCGCTCGTGCTCGTCCCGGTCGGCGGCGGAGGCCTGGCGTCGGGCGTCGCGGCGGCGGTCAAGGCCCTCCGGCCGTCGGCGCGGGTGATCGGCGTGGAGCCGGAGCTGGCCGCCGACGCGCGGGAATCGCTCGCCGCGCGGCGAGATCGTCGAATGGTCGGCCGCCGACGTCTCGCGGACGATCGCCGACGGCACCCGCACGCAGGCGCTCGGCGCGCGAACCTTCGCCCACCTGCGTGCGTTCCTCGACGGCATCGTGACCGTTCGCGAGGACGAGATCGCGGCCGGGGTGCGCATCGCCGCCGAGGAGGCCCGCCTCGTGGTCGAGCCGTCCGGGGCGCTCCCGATCGCGGCGCTGCGGTTCCACGCGGCCGAGATCGGCGCCGGCACCGGACCCGGGACCGTCGTCTGCGTCGTGTCCGGCGGCAACGTGGACCCCGAGCGCTACCTGGGCTACCTGCAGGCCCCGATCCCGGGCGCCTGACCTCCGGTCGTCAGCCCCCGGGCGTCTCGCGCGGCCCCGGCGCGACGCGCCGCGATCGCGTCCTGGGCGGCCTCGCGCCGGCGCGTGTCGGCCTCCTCGTGGCGCATCCAGTCCGCCAGGACGAGCAGGATCGCGACCACGAAGCAGGCGTCGCCGACGCCCCACATGATCGCGCCGGCGAGCTGCTGGTCCGCGAGCGGACTCGGCGGCCACGCGCGCCCGGTCGTGGCGTAGTGCGGATAGAGCACCTGCTCGGAGAAGAGGATCGCCACCCCGAGCAGCGAGTTCAGCGGCATCTGCAGCGAACAGGTAGAAGACGCGGGCGGGATACGGGAGCCGATAGGGGCTGGGGTCGCGGCCGACGACGGGCCACCAGAAGAGGAGGGCCGTGGCCATGTACAGGGCATGCTCCAGGTCGTGGACCAGCGGGTCCTCGAGCGCCGCGTCGAAGAGCGGCGAGACGTGGCTCCCCCACATCACGACGGTGAAGAGGAGCCACGCCACCAGGGGGTGGCCGACGACCCTCACGACCCGCGAGCGGAGGACCGGCAGGACCCACCGCGTCCGGACCGCCGGCGTCGAGGCCCGCAGGACGCAGGGTGATCGGCGCGGCCAGGATGATCGCCGGCGCCGCGCCGAAGACCAGCGAGCAGGTGCTGGATCATGTGGACCGAGAAGAGCTCCGTGTCGTAGCGCTCGATGCCGGACATCAGGGCGACCGCGACGCAGGCGAGCCCGAGAAGGAAGAAGACGGTCCGATCCGCGGGGACCGGGTTCGTCGGATGCGCCGCGGTTGACGCGCCGGACCGCCCACAGGTAGGCGGCGGCGGCGACGAGGAGCGAGACCACGACCTGCGGGTAGAACGTCCAGTCGAAGAGCAGGATCGACGGGGTCGGGCGCCGGCGGGACGGCGTCGCCGCCGTGGGCCAGGACCGAGGTGGCAAGGACGAAGTGCCGCCACGGGCAACGCGCCGACGGCGCCCGCGAGGGGCGCCGCGCGCTCCGGGGACCGGCAATGGCGATCGGTCACCGGGTCATTCTCGCGCGTCTCCGGCGGCGCGGCTGTTGCACGCACGGCAACCATCTCGTCGCATGCGCATCTGCGCACGAGGTTCGGGTATCATGCGCGCGCTCCCGTCCGCACGCGTCCCGGCGCGGAGCACGCGGACTGGGCTGTCCGGCGCCCGGGCGGGGTGGGCCGGCGGGCAGAGGGCAAGGGAGGCTCGATGACGTTCAACCGGAAGACGCCGCACCGCCGCGCGATGCTCGCGCTGCTGCTGCTGGCGGTCGCCTTCCTCGTGTCCGCGTGCTCGGACTTCAACATCCGCTCCGCGATGCCGCCCGATCCGGCCACGACCCAGGGCGTAGGCGACCCAGCAACCTGTACGACATCGTCTTCGTGATCGGGGCCGCGATCTTCTTCCTGGTCGAGGGGCTGATCCTCTTCGCGGTGCTGCGCTACCGCCGCCGCCGGGGCGACGACGAGCTGCCGCCGCAGATCCACGGCAGCAACCGCCTCGAGATCATCTGGACGGCGATCCCGATCGCCCTCGTGCTGGCCCTGTTCGTCCTCTCGTGGCAGACCCTCAACACGGTCGATGCCCATCAGCCGGACCCGCCGGTCCGCATCGGCGTCGTCGCCTACCAGTGGCAGTGGGAGTTCGTCTACGCGCCCCCGGACATCCGCTGGGAGGACTGCGGGGCGCCCCAGAACAAGGGCAAGTGCGTCACGGTGATCGGCGTGCCGCCCCCCAACGGCAACCGCATCGGCTGGACCCCGCCCCAGATGCACGTCCCGGTCGGCCAGACCGTGGAGCTGCAGATGCACTCCAACGACGTGATCCACTCGTTCTACGTGCCGGCCTTCCTGTACCAGCGCGACATCACGCCGCGCAAGGACCAGGTGATCCAGTTCCTTGCCGACCGCGAAGGCACGTACCGAGGCCAGTGCACCCAGTTCTGCGGGCTGCTGCACCAGGAGATGGAGTTCGAGGTCGTCGTCCAGAGCCGCGCCGCCTACGACGCCTGGCTCAAGCAGGCGCTCACGCCGCCTCCGACGCCGACTCCGGCCCCGTCGGCAAGCAGCCCCGCGAGCGCGGCCCCCGGCACGAGCGCCGCCCCCGGTTCCAGCGCCGCCCCCGGCACGAGCGCCTCCCCGGGCGCGAGCCAGGCGCCCGGCCAGTCGGTCATCCTCAAGATCGCCGCCTCGGGGGTGGCCTACGACACGACGAGCCTCGAGGCGCCGGCGAACACGGCGTTCCAGATCGCCTTCACCAACAACGACGCGGGGATCCCCCACAACGTCTCGATCCACAAGGACAGCCCGACCGGGGCCGAGGTCTGGAAGGGCGAGATCTTCAGCGGGGTGGACAGCCGGACCTACGACGTGCCGGCCCTTCCCGCGGGGACCTACGGCTTCGCCTGCACCGTCCACCCGAACATGACCGGCACCCTCACGGTGAAGTAGGAGAGCCCCGATGGCGACGACTGCGCTCCGCCCCGCGGCCACCTACCGTTCGGGCGTCTACGACTGGCTGACGACGACCGATCACAAGAAGATCGGCATCCTCTACTTCTTCAACTCGCTGCTGCTCTTCCTCATCGGCGGCCTCCTCGCCCTGGCCGTCCGCTCCGAGCTGGCCCAGCCGGGCCTCCAGTTCATGAGCGAGTCCACCTACAACCAGGTCTTCACGATGCACGCGTCGGTGATGATCTTCTGGGTCGTCATCCCGTTCCTGGCGGGCTTCGGCAACTACTTCGTGCCGCTGATGATCGGGGCGCCGGACATGGCGTTCCCGCGCATCAACGCCCTCTCGTTCTGGCTGCTGCCCTGTCGGCCCTCATCGCCATCCTCGGCTTCCCGCTCGGCGGCGCCGCGGCGGAGGGCTGGACGAGCTACAGCCCGCTGGCCCAGGACAAGTTCTCGCCGGGCATCGGCACCGACCTCTGGATCGTCGCCCTGCTCCTCGTCGGCACCAGCTCGATCCTCGGGTCGGTGAACTTCCTGGTCACGATCTTCAAGATGCGGGCTCCGGGGATGACCCTCTTCCGGATGCCGATCTTCGTCTGGACGATCCTCGTGACGAGCGTGCTCGTCCTGATGGGAACCCCGGTCCTGACGCTCGGCGCTGATGATGCTCTTCATCGACCGCAACCTCGGCGGGAGCTTCTTCAACACCCAGCTCCAGGGCGGCAACGCGATCCTCTGGCAGAACGTCTTCTGGTTCTACAGCCACCCGGCGGTCTACATCATGATCCTGCCGGCGATGGGGATCGTGAGCGAGGTCATCCCGACCTTCAGCCGCAAGCCCCTCTTCGGCTACAAGGCGTTCGTCTTCGCGACAGCCGCGATCGGCGCCCTGGGCTTCTCCGTCTGGGCCCACCACATGTTCACGACCGGCAGCGTCTACCTGCCGTTCTTCAGCCTCATGACCTTCCTGATCGCGGTCCCGACGGGCGTGAAGATGTTCAACTGGATCGCGACGATGTACCGCGGCAAGCTGACGTTCACGACCTCGATGCTGTTCGCCGTGGGCTTCCTGATGCTCTTCCTCATCGGCGGCATCGACGGCGCCTTCCTCGCCTCGGTCCCGGTCGACTACCACGTCCACGCGACCTACTGGATCGTCGCTCACATCCACTACGTGCTCTTCGGCGGCTCGATCATGGGCATCTTCGCTGCCACCTACTACTGGTTCCCGAAGATGTTCGGCCGCCGCCTGAACGAGGGCCTGGGGAGGATCCATTTCATCCTGATCTTCATCGGCATGAACCTGACCTTCTTCCCGATGCACATCCTGGGGACATCCGGGATGGTCCGCCGGATCGCCGACTACAGCGCCACCGCGGGCTGGAACGACCTCAACCTGCTGGCGACGATCGGTGGCTTCACGATCGCCGTGGGGATGCTGCCGTTCCTGTGGAACATCTTCACGTCGCTGCGCGGCGGCGAGCCGGCCGGCGACGACCCGTGGGAGGGCAACACCCTGGAGTGGGCGACCTCCTCGCCGCCGCCGCCGTGGAACTTCGACCGGCTCCCGCCGATCCGCTCCGAACGCCCTGTCTTCGACCAGCGCCACGCGAGTGACCCGCCACAGCTGCAGGCGGGGCACTGACGATGGCCGCCAACCCGACCGTCGCCGTCCACGACACGGGGATCGGCGAGTGGCACGGCCACGCCCAGCGGGGGATCAGCAACCCGATCCTCGGGATGATCCTCTTCATCGCCTCCGAGGTGATGTTCTTCGCGGGGCTCTTTGCCGCCTACTTCAACGTCCGGATCGACGTCGCCGCAGTGGCCGCCGCTCGTCAACGAGCGGCCCTACGAGCCCTTCAACCTGCACACGCCCGAGCACCTGGCCGTCGCCGGCACCCTGACCGCGATCCTGGTGCTCAGCTCGGTCACCATGCAGGTCGGGCGTCTGGGCGATCCGGCGGGGCGATCGGACGCGCCTTCCTGAGGGCGACGGGAGTGACGGTCGTCCTCGGCCTCCTCTTCCTGACCGGCCAGATGTGGGACTACACCCAGCTCGAGTTCGGGATCACCGACACCGCCTTCGGCAGCACGTTCTACACGCTGACTGGCTTCCACGGCGCGCACGTGGCGGGTGGGGCGATCATGCTGTCGGTGTCGTGCTGTACCGTGGCCTGGCCGGGCCAGTTCTCGGCGCGCCACCACGACATGGTCGAGGCGACGTCGATCTACTGGCACTTCGTCGACGTCGTCTGGATCGTCCTCTTCTCCACGCTCTACCTGCTCTAGCCACCCGGGAGCACCGATGATCGATCAAGCCGAGGTACGCCCTCCTCGCCGGCCTCCTCTTCATCGTGGTCGGGATCGTCTACGCGCTCGTCAGCCACGACCCGATCGGGGCGACGCTGCTCATCGCGCTGGGCATCGCGATGGGCCTGATGTCGTACGTGCTGATCGCCGGCTCCCCGCGCGGCGACGAACAGTAGCCGGAGGCGCGCCTCGTTCCCATGTCGCTCTGGGACAAGTTCCTCGAGGTCGTCGGCTCGCTCGTCTCACCGGACTGGGGCAGCGCTCCTCCTCCTGATCCCCACTCGCGCTCCTGGCGATCGTCGTCGCGGTGTACCTGGCATCGGGTCGTCCGGCGCTATGCCGCGGCCGGACCCCAGGTCACGCGGCCACTCCCCGTCGCGCCGGCTCCCGGCAGGCATCCACATGCCGGGCCCGAGCCTGGCTCCGTTCCTCGCGGCGGGAGGCGCGTTCGCGCTCGTCCTCTCGACGCTCTTCATCAAGATCACGCCGGGCGCCACGTCCGGGACCTCCACGATCGCGTGGAGCCGTTCGGGAGTCGTCGCGCTTGCCATCGGCCTCGCTTTCGATGGTCGGCGCGCTCCTCTACTGGGGCCGCGAGGCCAGCCGGGAGTACGACGGCTTGAGCCGCCGACCGCCCTGCCCGCGGTCGCGGCCGCGGGCCCGCCCGAAGGTGTCCACGTTCCCGGGCCCTCCTTCCGGCCGCTCCTCGCGGCGATGGCGTCCGCGCGCTGCTGCTCGGCCTCGTGCTCAACCCCGCGATCGTCGCCGGCTGGAATCCTCATGATCGTGATCGGCCTCCTCGGCTGGCTCAACGACGCCCGCAAGGAGTACCGCCAGGTCGAGAGGGCCGACGTGACCGGTCACCTGGAGAACATCCCGGCGCCACGCTTCCCGACGGGCACGCTCATCGTCTTCGCCGTCCTCTTCGTCGGGTCGCGTGCTGGTCGCGGGCGGGGTGTTCCCGCCGCGCAGCGGCACGTCGGCGGAGCACCGGTGGAGCGGACATCGCCGTGCGCTGCCCTCCGGCGCGGCCGCCCAGGCCCCGGGCGCGTCGGGCGCGGCCCGCGAGCCCCGGCCGGCTCCGCGTGCGGCGAGCCCGGCCTCCTCGGCGGCGGGGGCGGCGGCGCGGCCGTCGTCCTCAAGATCGCCGCCTCGGGGGTCGCCTACGACACGACGAGCCTCGAGGCGCCGGCGAACACGCCGTTCCAGATCGTCTTCACCAACAACGACGCGGGGATCCCCCACAACGTCTCGATCCACAGGGATCAGCCCGACGGGGCCGAGGTCTGGAAGGGCGAGATCTTCAGCGGGGTGGACAGCCGGACCTACGACGTGCCGGCCCTTCCCGCGGGGACCTACGGCTTCGTCTGCACCGTCCACCCGAACATGACCGGCACCCTCACGGTGAAGTAGGAGAGCCCGCCTCGGGCCCGGACCAGCCGGCCGCCGGGAGCTTGGCGGGCTCCACCGGCGCGGGGCGAGCCTTGACCGGCGCGGCCCGAGGCCTGGGCCTCGCGGCGCCCCGTTCGTTCCCGTCCTAGAATGGCGCCTCCATGCATGCCACCTCCCGGCGGGTTGCCGTCCTGCTCGCCGTCGCCGTCGCCCTGGCCGCCTGCGGCGGAGGAGCAACGTCCTCGAGCGCCACGGCCCCGGGCGCGTCTCCGGGCATCATCACGATCGGGTCGCCGCTCATCGGAAAGCCGGCGCCGGCGCTCGCCGGCACGACACTGGACGGCAGCCACTTCGACCTCGCCTCGCTGAAGGGATCTCCCGTGCTCGTGAACTTCTGGGCGAGCTGGTGCGGCCCGTGCCGCGACGAGTTCCCGCTCCTCCAGGCGGCCGCCGCGCGCCACGCCGCCGATGGGCTGGTGGTCGTGGGGGCTCTCTACAAGGACGACGTTTCCCCTGCCCGATCCTTCGTGTCGGAGCAGAAGGCGACCTGGGCGACCGTCGACCGACCCCGATCGCGCCATCGGCGCCGCGTGGAAGGTTCTTGCGCCGCCCCAGACCTTCTTCGTCGACCGCGACGGCATCATTCGCGACGTCCAGGTGGGCCAGGTTCGCGACGCCGCCGAGCTCGACCAGCTGCTGAAGTCGGTTCTTCAGTGAGGGCCGGCCATGCCGTGGCCATCGGGTCGGGCGCCGCCCTGGCCACGGTGGGCGCCGCCGCAATTGCCACCGAGGGCAAGCCACCGGCGATCACCGTGCGCGGACTCCGCAAGCGGTACGGGGGACAGACGGTCCTCGACGGCCTGGACCTCGACGTCGAGCGCGGCTCGCTCGTCGCGCTGCTGGGCCCGAATGGCGCCGGCAAGACGACCACGGTCGAGATCCTCGAGGGATACCGGCGACCCGACGCCGGCGAGGTCCGGGTGCTCGGATTGGACCCGCAGCATGACGGGGCGGCTCTCCGGCCACGGGTCGGGGTCATGTTGCAGCAGGGCGGGATCACGCCCCAGGGCCGGCCGGGCGAGCTCGTTCGCCTTCACGCGCGCCTCTTCGCCGACCCCGCCGATCCCGATGCCCTCCTCGATCTGCTCGGGCTGACCACCGCGTCGACGCGGCGCTACAAGCTCCTCTCGGGTGGCGAGAAGCAGCGGCTGGCGCTCGCGATGGCCCTTGTCGGCCGCCCCGAGCTGCTCATCCTCGACGAGCCGACGGCGGGCATGGACCCCGCCGCGAAGGCGATGGTGCGGGAGCTGATCGCCGACCTGCGCGCAGCCGGGCGGACGATCCTGCTCACCACCCACGAGCTGGCCGATGTCGAGCGCCTGGCCGACCACGTCGTGGTGATCGACCGCGGCCGCGTGCTCGCGGCAGGCACGCCGGCGGAGCTGGTCGCGGGCGCAGGCCTCGTGCTCCGCTTCCGGTTGGCGACGACGGGCGGCCACGCCGCCCACCTGGACGCGGCGGACCTCGACACCCTCGGGAGCGTGCTCGGCGGCACGATCGGGCCGGACGGGTCCACCGGCAGGCACCGCCTGGTCGGGGCGAATGCCGGACCCGGCGACCGTCGCCAGGCTGGCCGCCTGGTGCGCGGAGCGCGGGCTCCTCCTGGCCGAGCTGCACACGACAGGCGGGACGCTCGAGGAGCGCTTCCTCGAGCTCATCGCCGAACCGGTAGACGAGGCCATGCCCGACGAGGGCCACGGCGAGACGAGCGCGGCCGGTGGGGCCGGGATCGGGGCTGGTGGAGGGCCGCCATGACCACGAGGGCGACGGCCGACATCCTGCGCCCGGGCGACGGGCGTCCTTCCTCGGTCCCGGCGCGCGTTGCCGCGATGCTGGAGATGGAGCTGCGCCTGACGCTCCGCCGGCCCGAGAACCTCTTCGTGACACTCGTGCTGCCGGCGGTCCTCCTCGTCTTCTTCGGGTCGGTCAAGATCCTGCCCGACGCAGCGACGGCTGTGCCGGGCGCCCAGCCCATCGACGGCGTCCTGCCGGCGGTCCTGGCCACCGCCATCGTCGCCGCCGGGCTCGTGAACCTCGGGATCTCGACGGGCTTCGAGCGCTCGTACGGCGTGCTCAAGCGCCTGGGCGCCTCGCCGCTGACCAGGGGCCAGCTGCTCGCCGGCAAGATCGGCACGATCGTCGTCGTCGAGGCTGTCCAGGCGCTGCTACTCGTCGGCCTGGCGGTCGCCCTCTTCGGCTGGACCCCCGGACCGGGATGGGATCCCCTCGTCGTGGTGGCGGCAGTCGTTCTCGGCACGGCGACGTTCAGCGCGATGGGTCTCTTCTTCGCGGGCACGCTGCGCGCCGAGACCACGATGGCCATCACGAACGCGCTCTTCCTGCTGGCGCTGCTGCTCGGCGGCCTGCTCGTGCCGGGGCACCAGCTGCCCGGCCTGCTCGGCGCGCTGGCCTCGCTGCTGCCGACTGCGGCTCTCGCAGACCTGCTGCGGATCAGCCTGGGGGCGAGCACGGGCGACGTCGTCCAGCCCCTCGTCGTCCTGGTCGCCTGGGCGGTCGGAATGGGAATCCTGACCGCCCGCACCTTCCGCTGGGAGTAGGCTCCCTCAGCCGTCCGCCGGAGCGGGCCCCGGTATCGCCGAGACCACTGTCCCCGCCGGGTCAGGCCGGGGGAGGCGTGCGCCGTCGCGCGTAGATGACCGCGGCGATCCCTCCGACGACGAGCGCCACCACGAGCAGCGCGAGCCACGGGGCGCCACCTCCACCGTTCCCCTCGGGCACCGGGACCGGCGTGGCGGCCGGCGTCGGGGTCGGCGTGGGTGCCGGCGTCGGGGTCGCGACCGCCGCCAGCGGAACTTCCACCCCGGAGAACGGGTTGCCGCCCGTGATCACGCGCGGCGGCGTGGTGGTCTGCCATGACTTGTCGCCGTCGGTCACCTCGCCCGTGACGACATAGGGAGCGTCGGCCTTGACGTCGGCCACGTTGAACGGGACCTGGAACGGGATGGGCGCGCTGGCTCCGGCCTGCGGGCGGGCGTCGAAGCCGAGCACCGCGCCGGTCGTCGGGTCGACGACCATCGTCACCGAGGAGGCGCCGCCGCCCAGGGTCCCGTCGACGCCCGTCAGGGTGCCGGTCACGTCACCGAGCAGCAGGTCCGGGCGATACGTGAGCGGCACCACCAGGCCGCTGGTCGGAGCGCCGTTGGTGATGACCGGGACGCCCTTCGCGGAGACCCAGGCGTTGTCGCCGTCGATGATCGCGGCCCGGATCGTGTAGGTCTTGGCGGGGTCGATGCTCGCAGTCGCGTACTGGAGCGAGAACGCGACCGGCTGCTGCCCGGGGGTCGCGACGACCTCGCTGGCGATGACCGAGACGGAGCTCCGGTTCCCCTCGTCGAGGAGCGCGACAACGGCCTTCGCCCCGCCGGACAGCTTCGCCGGCTCGGCGTAGACGAGGGTCCCGGTGATCGTGCCCGAGGTCGGCGCCGGTGTCGGCGCAGCGGTGGGAGCGGCGGAGGGGCTGGCGCTCGCGGCCTGGCTCGCGCTCGGGCTCGGGCTCGGGCTCGCCGAAGGCGTCGTGGTCGGGGTCGAGGTCGGCGTCGGAGTGGGAGTAGCGACCGGCGTCGGGGTGGGCGTTGGCGACCGGCGTCGGGGTCGGGCGTTGGAGTCGGGGTCGGCGTTGGCGTCGCGGTGGGCACCGCGGTCGGCTTCGGCGTCGCGGTGGGCGCCGCGGTCGGCTTCGGCGTCGAGGTAGGCGCCGCCGTGGGAGCAGTCGTCGGAGCAACCGTGGGAGCCGGGCTGGGCGTGATCGTGGGCAGCTTCGCCGGCAGCAGGGTCACCTCGACCGTGATCGGGTCCGTCGAGCCCGGAACCACGGGCACCGCGATCAGCGTCTCCCACACGGAACCGCCGTCGACGATGGCCGCCTTCATCACGTAATGGGCGGTCGGGTCCACGAGCGCCGGATCGTACGGGATCTCGAGGGTCACCGGCGCCTGCACGGCCGCCTGGGGTGTCGACACGACCAGGTCGCGGCTGGCGATGCGCCCGCTGCCGACCTTCGCGACTCCGGCCTGGACGACCGCGTCCGGGGTCAGGGCAGTCTTGTCTTTCTTGACGACGGTGACCTTCACGCTGGCGGGCCCGTCGGGGCGAAGGACCATCGGCACGGCGATGCCCGACTCCGGGCCGCCGGTGATGACCGGCACCGGCTCGGAGCTCAGGTAGGTGGCCGCTCCATCCACGATGGCGGCGTAGAGCACGTAGGGCCGTGTCGGGTTGATCAGGGCGGCGTCGTAGCGGACCGCGAACGGGACCGACGTCGAGGCTGCGGTCGGCGAGCTCCCCGCGGCCGGGGCGACGCCCGAGGCGGGAGAGCGCTGCTGTCCCACGATGATCGGCTCGGTGGCTGCGGCGCCCTGGTCGAGGATCGTCACGACGGCGACCGCGGCCGGTGAAAGCGCCGCCGGGACGAGAAGTGTCCCGCTCACCGTTCCGGACGGAGCGGCGAGGCCGGCGGGCACGAGCGGCAGAAGGAAGGCCGCGACGGCGACCACGCCCACCAGGATTCGTGCGGAGGCTCGTCCGCGCCGGGTACGGGTCATGGTGGGTCCTCCTGGTCTCGGCGGCGCCGCGATCACGACCGGCGTTTTGTCCTGTGGCGCTTCGATCGTACCGAAGTTCAGCGAGCCCGGCATTCGTCACGCGGCTGACGCGGGGGCCGCCGTCGCCAGGATCGATATCCGCAGGCTGTCAACCGTGCCGGGGGACGCATGGACCCCGCCCGTGGGACCTCCGGGCCGGCAACCCTGCGGGCGTGACGGTGTACGCTCAGGCCATGGTCGAGCCAGCCGATACTCCCGACGCGGGCGCGATCGACGATGCCGCGGGGCTCGTCGACGGCGACGCAGCCACCTACCTCGAGGCCCTCGTCCTCGACGAGGCGCCGCGCGAGGTCGGCCTGTCCGAGAGCGAAGGCCTGCCGATCGAGCTGGTGGGCCAGCACCTCCGGCTCTCCGGTTCGGTCCAGATCGGGTTCCACCGCCGCCTCTCCGACTTCGTCAACAACCACGAGGGGCTGATCCGCCTCGATGGCGTGACGATCCTGCGGCGCAACGGCGACCCCACGAAGGTGACCGCCCCAAGCATCTGGGTGAGCCCCGAGGAGGTGACCCTCATCGGCCAGCAGGCGGAGGTCTCCCAGCCGAGCACGCCGGCGGACTGGCAGGAGAGGCGGACCTACACCCTGGTCGTGGTCACGCCGGGCCACACCCTCAGCGGTGAGGTCTACCTGAACACGGAGGCCGTCCTGGCGTCCTTCATCGAGTCGCCGTCGCCGCACTGGATCCCCATGACGGACGTCCGGACCCGGTCGCTCGCGGATCGACGGATCATCTCGCGCTACGAGTTCGCCCTGCTGAACCGGCGCCACATCGTCGCCGCCACCGAGATGCAGCCGGGGATGGCCAGGGGACGCGCGGTCCTCTAGGACGCCCCGCCGCCGGAGATGCCGCCGCCCGACGTTCGCCCTCGTCTGCGCTCCAGACGAGCAAGAACCCCGGCGGGCGGACCGGGGTTCTCGACGTCGATAAACGGCTTGGTTGCGGGGAAGGGATTCGAACCCTTGACCTTCGGGTTATGAGCCCGACGAGCTGCCGCTGCTCCACCCCGCGCCAGAAGTATGGGCCCGGCAGGCCAATTCCGTCAATCGCCCGTCCACGCTTCCGGGCGTATGGGCGCCCCCGGCCCGCACCGAGCCGGGCGACCGCGCTACAGTGGCGCCCCTCGGGCCGTGCGGGCCCGAGCGAGTCCGGAGGAGGCCTGCCGATGTCCGCCGACGACCTCTACCCCGCCGCACTGGCGGTCCGCGAGCGCGCCTACGCCCCCTACTCGAGGTATCTCGTCGGGGCGGCGCTGCGCGACGATGGTGGCCTGATCCACGTCGCCGCCAACGTGGAGAACGCGGCCTACCCCCAGTCCCAGTGCGCCGAGGCGTCGGCGATCGGGGTCATGGTGGCGGCGGGCGGCCGCCGCATCGCGGAGGTGCTGGTGGTGGCGGACGAGCGGCTCGGTCTCCCGTCGCCCTGCGGCGCCTGTCGCCAGCGGCTGCGCGAGTTCGCCGCGCTCGATGTTCCGATCCACCTCGCAGGGCTGAGCGGCGTCATCCGGACGCTGACGCTCGGCGAGCTCCTCCCGTTGAGCTTCGGACCCGAGCACCTCGGCAAGGAGGTCGCCCGATGAGCCACACGGGACTCGATCCCGCGCAGCCTGGCCGCGGACGTCCTCCGCGAGCGCGCTCCCGGGCTTCCGGCCGCGCCTCGGGATCGTCCTCGGCTCGGGGCTGGGTGGGCTCGCGGACGTGCTCGAGGACCCCGTCGCGGTCCCCTACGCGGAGATTCCCGGCTTCCCGACGTCGACCGTGCCCGGGCATGCCGGCCGCTTCGTCCTCGGCGCTCTCGAAGGCGTCCCGATTGCCTGCATGCAGGGTCGCTTCCACCTGTACGAGGGGCACGCCCCGGGAGTGATCAAGCTCCCCGTGCGGACCTTCGCGGCGCTGGGGGTCGAGGCGCTCCTGCTGACGAACGCGGCGGGGTCGCTGCGCGCGGAGGCGGGGCCGGGCAGCCTGATGCTGATCACCGACCACCTCAACTTCGCCTGGACGAACCCCCTCGTGGGACCCAACGACGACGAGTGGGGCGAGCGCTTCGTCGGCCTCGAGGACGCCTACGACCCGGAGCTCCGCGCGCGCCTGCTGCGGATCGCCGGCGACCTCGGCATCCGCCTCCACGAGGGCGTCTACTGCTCGCTGCTCGGCCCGCTCTTCGAGACGCCTGCCGAGATTCGCGCCTATCGCGTACTCGGCGCGGACGCCGTCGGCATGTCGACAGTGCCCGAGGTGATCGTCGCGCGCCACGCCGGGATTCGCGTGGCAGCGATCAGCGCGATCACGAATCTCGCCGTCGGGATGAGCAGCGAGCCGATCGACCACGAGCAGACGCTGCGCGGGGCGGCAATGGCGGCCGAGGACCTGACGCGCCTCGTGCGCGCGTTCGTGGGTTCGTTCGCCGGCGCGCCCGACGGTCCCGTGACCCCCGGTCCTGGGGAGGATTAGGCCGTGCTGCCCCAGGAGGTTGTCCGGCACAAGCGCGACGGCCGGGCCCTGAGCGACGAGGAGATCGCGTTCTTCGTCGCGGGCCTGACCGACGGCTCGATCACCGAGGGCCAGGTCGCCGCCTTCGCGATGGCAGTCTTCTTCCGGGGCATGACACGCCGCGAGGTCGTCGCGCTCACCCGGGCGATGCGCGACTCGGGGACCGTCCTCGACTGGTCCGCGGCTGACCTCCCGGGGCCGGCGCTGGACAAGCACTCCACGGGCGGTGTCGGCGACAAGGTGTCGCTGATGCTCGCCCCGATCGTTGCCTCCTGCGGCGGGGCGGTGCCGATGATCAGCGGGCGTGGCCTCGGCCACTCCGGCGGCACGCTCGACAAGCTCGACGCCATCCCCGGCTACACGACCGCGCCAGACAATGACCTCTTCCGGCGGGTCGTAAGCGAGGTCGGCTGTGCGATCATCGGCCAGACGAGCCACCTCGCCCCGGCCGATCGGCGGCTCTACGCCATCCGCGACGTGACGGCGACGGTCGAGAGCGTCCCCCTCATCACGTCGTCGATCCTGTCCAAGAAGCTGGCCGCCGGACTGGCCGGCCTCGTGCAGGACGTGACGTTTGGCAGCGGCGCCTTCATGGGAACCGAGGAGGAAGCGCGGGCGCTCGCGGTGGACATCGTCGGGGTCGCGAATGGGGCAGGTTGCCGCACGACGGCGCTCCTGACCGACATGAACGAGGTGCGGGGGACGACGGCCGGCAACGCCGTCGAGGTCCGCGAGGCGATCGCATACCTGGTCGGCGAGGAGCGCGCGGGCCCGAAGGCAATCACTGGCCGCGAGCCGCGCCTGCACGAGGTGACGATGTCGCTCTCGGCGGAGCTCCTCGTCACCGGCGGCCTGCTCGCGACGATCGCCGAGGCCCGTGCCGCCTGCGAACGGGCTCTCGCCTCCGGCGAGGCCGCCGAGCGGTTCGGGCGGATGGTCGCCGCACTCGGCGGGCCGATCGACATCCTGGACCGCGCGGACGTGCACCTGCCGCTGCCCGAGGTCAGCCTGCCGGTCGTCCCGTCTCGTCCCGGATTCGTGGTCGCGGAAGACGTACGCGCGATCGGCCTCGCCATCGTCGGCATGGGCGGCGGGCGCACGCGCGCCGACCAGGCGATCGACCACGCGGTCGGCTTCAGCCACTTCGCGCCGATCGGCGCAGAGGTGGGACCCGACCGGCCGGTCTGCCTCGTGCATGCTCGAACGGCGTCCCAGGCCGAAGTGGCCGCGGCCGAGGTCCGAGCCGCGGTGACCATCGCGGATGCGCCGGTCGTCCCGGCGCCGGCCGTCCTGGAGAGGGTCTCGGCGTAAGAGTCCCGCCGCCGCGCATCGCGGGGCCGCAGGTCGGGCTGGTAACACCGGCGGCCCGGCGTGCGTCTGACGGGTACTCGGCGCTGCCGCGATCGCAATCGTCGCGGACGTCGCATGGGAGGCCATGATGCAGCGCCTCGGCCCGCGCAGGACGCTCTCAGCCATCGCGATCGCGATCATCGTCGCCGGCTGCGGCTCGACGCCGACATCACCCTTCCCGCCGGCCTCGGCGTCGGCGCCACCGCCACCTTCCACTCCCGCCGCGACCCCGGCATCGCCATCTCCGAATTCGACCCCGGGCACGGTCACCCCGACCGCGCCCGTGGCGGAAGGCCGCTGGCAGGCGGCCGGCGCGCTCGCCCTCGGGCGCGCGAGCGCGCACGCGGTGACGCTCGCCGACGGCCGCGTCCTCATCGTCGGCAACGACAACATCTGCACCCCCGGCGGAGCCTGGGACGACAGCGTCCAGGCCGAGGTCCTGGACCCGCCCGCCCGGACCTCCAAGGCAACCGGCAGCCTCAACGCACCGCGCACCGATTTCGTCGCGGTGGGCCTGCCCGACGGGCGGGTCCTCGTTGTCGGCGGGCTCACCTCGGCCAGCCCCGCCGAAGGGGCGTTCGGCTCCTACTCGAGCACGAAGCTCTACGATCCGAAGGCCGGCGCGTGGACGGCGAGCGGGCTTTTGAACGTCGCCCGGACAGAGCCGACCGCGGCACTTCTTCCCGACGGAACCGTGCTCGTTGCGGGTGGCGCCTACGTGGACGCGACCGCCAGCCGCGTCCTCGCGAGCGCCGAACTCTACGACCCGGAGACGGGGTCGTGGTCGGAGACCGGGTCCATGACGACGGCCCGGAGCGGCCCGCGGTCCACCACGCTCTCTGATGGACGAGTGCTCGTCGTGGGCGGCGAGGGCCCGTCCGGCGACCCGCTGGCGTCCGCCGAGATCTACGACCCGTCGACGGGAGCCTGGACGGCGGCCGGCGGCATGCTTGCGCCGCGCCGTGACTTCGTCCTGGCGGCGCTGCCGGGAGGCGGCGCGCTCGTCGCCGGCGGCACCGTGGACGGAGAGGTCACCGCGGCTGCCGACCGCTTCGACCCGCTCGACACGGGCGGGACCTGGGTCCAGGTGGCTGCGATGCCTGCACCGGCCTCGAACGCGAGCGCCACGCTCCTCGGAGACGGGCGGGTGTTCGTCGCCGGCGGGATAGGGCGGGTCGGCAGCAGTGACAACCCGGGTACTGGCCCAGCGCTCGTCGAGGCGTCGCTGTACGACCCCGCGACCGCTACGTGGTCGCCGGCGGCGCCGCTGGCGCAGCCGCGCGAGGGCGGCACGTTCGTCACGCTTCCGGATCGCACGCTCCTCCTCGTCGGCGGCGACGCCGGCTATGTCGGCGAGCCGAGCACGCCCTGGTGCCCCGAGCCCGTCGCTGCGGCCGTCCGGTACGTCCCCGGCAACCTCGCATCCTTCCCGCCGCCGGTGAAGCAGCCGGCAACCCTGGCCCGCTCGAACAGCCCGCGGGCGACGGCGAACCCGGCCGACGCCAGGAAGGCGTCCGCCTCGATCACCGCCTTCGGCCTCGACCTGTACAGGCGGATGCTGGCCGACGGCACCCTGGATGCGAAGAGGAACGCCGTCTTCTCACCCACGAGCGTCGTCGTCGCCCTGGGGATGGCCCGCGCCGGGTCGAAAGGCGCGACGGCCACGCAGATGGACGCGGTCCTGCACACGCCGGGCTGGAATGCCCTCGGACCCGGCCTCAACGCGCTGACGCAGGAGCTGGAATCTCGGAACGTGGCCTGGAAGGACCCAGACGGCACCGCCCGCCAGCAGACGCTGGCCCTGGCGAACGGCACGTGGGCCCAGGCAGGTTGGCCGATCGTGCAGGGCTACCTCGACCAGGTCGCCGCCACGTTCGGTGCCGGCCTGCGCCTTGTCGACTACATCCGGAACCCGGATGGGGCACGGCGGACGATCAACAGCTGGGTGAAGTCGAAGACCGGTGGCCGGATCCCGGAGCTCCTCCTGGCCCCGGACGTGACGACCGACACACGGCTCTACCTGGTCAACGCGGTCTACCTCAAGGCAATGTGGGAGAAATGGTTCGAGATCGAGGAGACCGCGTCGCGGACCTTCACACGCCTGGATGGCAGCCGCGTCTCGGTACCGACGATGGTCGGGCACTTCGGGTTCGACACGGTCGCCCCGTATTCCAGGGGCAGCGGCTGGCAGGCCACCGAGCTCCGGTACATGAGCCCGGAGGGCGGGAAGCCGCTCGCGATGACGCTCATCATGCCGACGAGCCTCGCCTCCTTCGAACGCGGCCTGACGCCGGCCCGACTTGCCTCGATCACCGCGGCCCTCGACCGTGAGCGACGGGGATGGGAGGGCGGGCTCGCGTGTCCCAGTGGCTGGGGGATGGGCGGCTGCTACCCGTACGACCTGGAGCTGTCGATGCCTCGTTTCCGGATCGAGACCCGCACGGTGCTCAACAAGGTCCTGGCGTCGGCCGGCATGCCGCTCGCCTTCCAGCCCGAGGGCGCCGACTTCGCGGGGATCCACGTCCCCCGGTCATCCGGCGATGGCATCTACATCAGCAAGGTCGTGCACCAGGCCAATATCGACGTCGACGAGAAGGGCACCGAAGCCGCAGCGGCAACCGCCGTCGGCATGAGCACCGGTGGCGGACCGAGTCCGCTCAAGACGATCACGCTCCGCCTGGACCACCCATTCCTGTTCGTCCTGCGCGACGTCGCGACCGGTGCGGTCCTGTTCATGGGCCGGGTCGTCGACCCGTCCGCGACGAAGTAGCCGCGCCAACCGGGATCAGGCGGGGCGCGGCCCGGGATCAGGCGGGCGCGGCCGGAGGGCCGTGACCGCGCCCACCGAAGCGATCGCCATCCCGGCCGCGAAGACGAGCCACGGGAAGTCCGTCGGCACGCCGCCACCGAGAACGAGGGAAGCGTTCCAGCAGAACGCCACCACGACGATCAGCCCACCGAGGAGCCCGGCGGCGACCTGTGTCCGGCCCATGCGAACCGGGCGGCCGGCCCTCAGGCGGCGTGCGGCGGCGAGCCCGAACCCCACCAGCGCGAGGCTGACCGCCACCGGCGCCCAGACCGGTCCGGCCCACGGGATCGGGATCAGGAACAGGAGGTCCCACGTCCCGGGCGACGGCGGCCAGCCGATGAAGACCCACAGCCAGGCGTAGTAGAGGATGTCCCAGGTGCCGAAGGCGACCGCGGTCCAGGCGAGCCTCTCGAGGGAGCTGCGCCCGGCGAGCCAGCCGACCGCCGCGAGCATGACCACGGTCGCGGCCTCCCTTCCCGCCTCGATCGCCGCCAGCGTGCCGGCCACCGCGGGCTGCTGGACCGGATAGAGCGCCCGCGGGTCGATGCCGAGGGCGCGCTGGAGGTACACGACCACGGCGGATTCGAGGTAGGCCATGGCGATCGCGTAGGCGATCACGACGGCGGCGACGGCGGCGAATCGCGGGGCGACGCCAGGCTCGGCCCGATCCGGGCTCGGCTCATCCAGGGGCGGCATGCTCGCAGTATCGACCGCCGGGCCGACCTGGTGTCGCGCCGGCTAGCCCGAAGCCACCTCGTCGACGATCCCGACGACGACGGTCCGGATCGGCGCGCCGGGCGCGGCGAGGACCTGGCGTGCGCCGTTGCCCTCGTCGAGGAGCAGGACCGTCTCGCCGGCACCGGCGCCGACCGCATCCACCGCGATCAGGTAACCGCCGGCCATCGCGCCGCTCGGCTCCAGCAGGTCGCAGAGGAGCAGCGTGCGGCCGTCGAGTGCCGGCGCGTTGATGGTGGAGACCACCGTCCCGACGACGCGGGCGAGCTTCACGTCCTGCTCCTCCGGGCGCGTGGTTTCCGTGCCGGCTGCGTCACCGCCGGCCCCCGGGCGGGGGCCAGGGCCGCCGATCCCATCCGTGCGTGTGGCCCTACCGAGCCGATCGCGTCGACGATCCCGACGATCGCATGGTCGACCGGCACGAACGGATCGGGCATGGACGCGGCAGCCTCGCGGGCCGCGACGAAGTAGACGAGCTCGCCGGGCCCGGCCATGTGCACCGCGTCGGCCGCGACCACCTGGCCCCCGACCGGCTGGAGGTCGCGATCGAGCGGCTGCACGACGAGCAGCTTGACCCCAGCCAGGCCGGGGGTCTTGACCGTGGCGACGACGGTCCCGACGACGCGCGCGAGCTGCAAGGCTACCGCGCTCCCTTCGTGGGGCGCGGCCGCGCGGTCGGACGCGGGGTCGCGGACCGCAGGCTGGCACCCGTGCCCGGCCCGGCTCCGCTACCCGTGCCGGCCGTGGCGTGGATCCGGGCGGCGAAGCGGCCGTCGGCTGCCAGGTTCTCGGCCATCTCGACGTGCAGCCGGGCGATCACGCGCCGAACCATCCCGGGCGAACCCGCGATACGCGCGGCCCCGATCTCGACAGCCGCCTCGACGTCCGCAACCGGGCCGTCGAAGAGCAGGTACGCCCTTGCCGCCCAGGTCGTCGGCCAGCCGGATCTCGAGGAGCCGCACGTCGGCTCCCTTGAGGCCCGCGTCGGCCGCCTCGAGGATCGCCGCCACGGTCGACGTCTCGATGACCCCCAGGGCCTCTCCGGCGGCGTCGAGCCGCTCCCCGCGCAATGCCCCGACGACATCCGGGTGGACGTTGGGCAGGAAGACGGCATCGAGTAGCGCGGCAGCTCCGACGTCGCGGCCCGCGTCGAGCGCCTCCTCGACGTCAGCGACCGCCCCGCCGACGAGGACCAGGTACTTGCCGGGGTGAACCGTGCCTGCCCGGATGACGTCGATCGGGGCGCGTTTCGCCATCGCGTCGCCGGCTTCGATGCCGGCGGCGATCGAATCGAACTCCAGGAGGCCGAGGGCGGGCTCCACGACGAGCTCGGCCCCGGATGGCGGCGCGGACGCGGATCGGGGAGGCACGTCACACGATCCGCAGCGCGCCGACGACGGTGATCCGCCGCTCGCGCGAGAAGGTCCGCGGGCGCGTGAGGCCGTCGCCGGTCGGGCTGGCGATCGAGAACGAGGTGAAGCCTTCGCCACCTTCGCCGAGGCCCGCGACGTTCGGGCCGTTCGTCACGAAGATGCTGCAGTTCATGGCGCGGGCCATCTTCGTGATCGTCTCGACGTTGGTGGAATGGATCGACGCCGTGTGACGGAAGCCATGCTCCATGCGGACGGCCAGCTCGATCGCCTGGTCCACCGTCCCGACCCGGACGATCGGAAGCACCGGCATCATCTGCTCCGTCCAGGCCAGCCCGTGGTCACGCGGCACATCGGCAGACGAGCAGGCGCGGGGCCGGCTCCACCTGGACCCCGATCTCGGCGAGGATCTTCGCCGCGTCCTGGCCGATCCAGGCGGGCGTCATGTGGCCGGGCTTCCCGGGCTGGGCCGGCTCGCTGAAGATGACGCGCTCGAGACGGCGCAGCTCGTGCTCCTTGAGCAGGTAGGCGCCGTTCTGGCTCATCGCGCGGAGAAGCCGGTCGGCGACCGAGTCCACCACCAGCACGACCTTCTCGTCGATGCAGACGACGTTGTTGTCGAACGAGGCGCCGCGGACGATGTCGCGCGCGGCGCGCTCGATGTCGGCGGTCTGGTCTACGACCGCCGGCGGATTGCCGGGGCCGGCCGTGATCGCCCGCTTGTCCGTCTTGAGGGCCTCCCGTACGACGCCCGGGCCGCCGGTGACCAGCAGGACCCGCACGCCAGGGTGCGCCATGAGGGCGCGCGCGCTGTCGATCGTCGGCGTCGGCGACGCCGGTGACGAGGTTGGGCGGTCCGCCGGCCGCCACGATCGCCCGGTTGATGAGCCGGATCGTCTCGGCCGAGCAGCGCCGGGCGCTGGGGTGGGCATTGAAGACGACCGCGTTCCCAGCGGACACGATGCTGATCGTGTTGTTGATGATCGTGGAGGTCGGGTTGGTGACCGGCGTGATGGCGGCCACGACGCCGAACGGGCGCCCACTCGGTGACCATCATCCCGGCGTCGCCGGTGATCGCCTGGACCTCGAGGTCCTCGGGACCCGGCGCCTTCGACGCGACGAGGCGGTTCTTGACGACCTTGTCGTCGACCCGACCGAGCCTGGTCTCCTGGTGAGCGATGCGCGCGAGCTGCTCGGCATGGTCGAGCATCGCACGCCGAATGGCCTCGATGATCGACCTTGCGGGCGGCCAGGCCGTGGCCGCCAAAGGCCGCGAACGCGCGGGCGGCCGCCGCCACCGCGTCGTCGATCGTGGCGTGGATGCCGTCGCCGAGCTCGGCCGTCGCCGCGGCCGACAGCTCCGCCTCCGCGCGCAGGCCCGCGCCGGGCCGCTCGTCGCCGGCCGCCGCCACGCGCCGGCGGACCCGTTCGATGATCTCCCGGATCTCGCGCTCGTCGAGCTCGCTCATCGCTCCCGTCCGCTACTTGCGGAAGACCTCGGTCCCGCCGACCTCCCAGGTGTCGACGATCGCCATGATCACGGCGTCGCAGGGCCGGTCCTTCGTCATCTCGGTCTGGCGGGCCGAGCTGCCCGTGGCGTAGAGGACGACCTCGCCCACGCCGGCGCCGACCGCGTCGGCCGCGACGACGTACCCGCTGGCTCTCGGCACCCGCGGCGTCGAGCTGGCGCACCACGAGGAGCTTCCAGCCCTCGATGAGGGGCTCCTTGCGGCTGGCGACCACCGTCCCGGTCACTCGTCCAAGCAGCATGTTCACACCACCTGCTGGTCGGGCCGGGTGCGCCGACGGACCGCCGGCGCACCCACCCGGGTTCTAGCCCTGGCCGGACTCGGCCTTTGCCTCGTCGAGCCGCCCGAGTGGCAGCACGAGGTCGACGTTGACGTGCGGCCGGGCGATGACGTGGCTGGCGACGACCTCGCCGACCTTGCCCGCGTTGCGCACGCCGGCCTCCACCGCCGCCTTGACGGCAGCGACGTCGCCGCGCACCACGGCGGTCACGTAGCCGCCGCCGGTCTTCTCGTAGCCGACGAGATCCACCTTGGCCGCCTTGACCATCGCGTCGGCGGCTTCGACCACCGCCGCGAACCCGCGGGCCTCGATCATCCCGAGCGCTTCTGCCATCGATCCGTTCTCCTTCCCGAGTCGCTTCTCGCGTCCATCGTCCTGTTCTTGCGTGTGGCCGGCCGCCCGACGGCCGCCCTGATCCCTTGTCGGGTCGCCCCTCGACTAGGCCTTTGCCTCGCGGCCGTCCAGACCCTCGATCGCGGCCAGCGCCGCCCGCCAGCCGACGTCGATGTCGCGCTCCTCGCCGCCGAGGTAGATGCGGCCCATCGAGCCGAACGTGCGGACCTCGAGGATGTTGATGTGGGCTGCCTTCTCCGCCTCGTTGGCGGCAAGCGCTGCGTACGCCGCCGGCTCGAGCTCGAGGACGTAGAGGGTCTGGCCCGGGATCAGCATCTGGCCGTGCCGGGTCCGGTTGATGAGCTGGGCCTGGTGGTCGTCGATGCGGCGGATGATCTGGCTGGAGAGCACCCGGGGCTTGATCCGGTCGGTCTCGGTGAGCCCGATCTCGGAAAGGATCGCCGCTCCGGCGGCACGCACCTCGGCCTGGCGACGGCGAGTGGATCTCGAGCATGCCGTAGTAGCGCTCGATGATCTGCATCCCCGGCTTGACCGTCGTCGACTTGAGGGCGACGTCGGTCAGCCGGTTGATCTCGATGCCCGGACGAGACCTCGATCGAGAGCGAGGCGTCGCCCGCCAGCGGCAGGAAGCCCTGCGCGACCGTCCCCAGGAAGGCCGCGTACTGGGCCTGCAGGCTGTCGAGGAAGACGTAGGCCCGGAGATCAATAGTTGCCATGCGCGCCCTTCTCTCCCGTGACGATCTTGACGCCGGCGGAGGCCCCGATGCGGGTCGCGCCGGCCGCGATCATGTCCTGCACGTCCTCGGCGGTGCGGATCCCACCGGCCGCCTTCACGCCCATCTTCGGGCCGACCACCTCGCGCATGAGCGCCACGTCGAAGACCGTGGCGCCGCCCTTCGCGTAGCCGGTCGAGGTCTTGACCATGTCGGCCCTGGCCTGGACGGCCAGGCGGCAGGCGACCACCTTCTCCTCGTCGCTGAGGAGGGCCGTCTCGATGATCACCTTGTTGATGGCGCCGGCCTCGCGGCAGGCGTCCGAGACCCGCGCGATGTCATCGCGAACCGCGTCGCGCATGCCGCTCTTGAGGGCCCCGATGTTGATCACCATGTCGATCTCGCGGGCGCCGTCGCGGATCGCCCGGCGCGCCTCGAGCGCCTTGACCTCGGTCGTGCTCGTCCCGAAGGGGAAGCCGATGACCGAGGCGACGCCGACCTCGGTCCCGCGCAGGTTGTCGGCGCAGCGGCGGACCCAGGTCGGGTTGACGCAGACGGCCGCGAAGCCGTGCTCCGCCGCCTCGGCGCACAGCCGGTCGATCTCGGCGGCCGTGGCGTCGGGCTTCAGGAGCGTGTGGTCGATGTAGCGGGCGAGGTCGACCGGGACATCGGCGGCCTGGCCGTGGTACTCCACTCGCGAGGCGCCACCGGCCACGATGTCGCGGACCTTCGTGGCGCACTGGGCGGCACAGCCGCGGACGCAGGAGGCACATGGGTCTGCCGGCGCTCCGGTGGGGCCCGGGGCGCCAGGGGAACCCAGCGCCGCGAGCACCTCGCGGGTGATCGCCTCCACCAGGTCGTTCCGCTGGTCGGTGGTCTCGGTCATCCTGGTCGTCCCTCGCCTGTCGCCCTCGCCGGTCGGCCTCACGTATTGGCGCTCCACGTCGGTGATCTTGTCCACGCGTGCGGCATGCCGCCCGGGCGCCCAGTCGGTGCCCAGCCAGGCGCGCACGATCTCGATCGTCAGGCCCTCCCCGACGAAGCGGGCGCCGAGGGTCAGGACGTTGGCATGGTTGTGCTCGCGGCTGTTGCGGGCCGACGACAGGTCATGGCAGATGGCAGCCCGGATGCCGGGCACCTTGTTGGCGACCATCGCCGAGCCGATGCCGGCCCCGTCGAGGATGATCCCCCAGCGGCACGTTCCGTCGGCCACGAGGCGCGCGACCGCGTGGGCGACGTCGGGGTAGTCGACCGCCTCCGGCCCGTTCGTGCCGCAGTCGGTGACGGCATAGCCGGCGTCGACAAGCGTCCTGCCGATAACGTCCTTGAGCTGCCAGGCCCCGTGGTCGGCGCCGATCGCGATCGCAATCGCGGACGACGAGGCGGCAGGTGTCACGTGTGTCGCAGGTGTCGCGGACCGGGAGCCGGCGGGAGCGGGTTGCGTGACCACCGAGCCGCCCGGGGCACCGTCCAGCGTGGCGTCGACGATCCTCCGGACCAGCGCCCGGACCTCTTCGGAGGAGGGCATGCGCTGCTCAGCCATGCGCGAGCACCCATTCCGCCGTCCGCTGGTCCGCGACGATGTCCGAGACGATGCCGGCCGACAGCGCCCCCAGCGCGATCGGTCCGCGGCCGGCGCCCGCGACGAGGCCCACCCGGAGCGGCTTTGCGCGGAGATCCTCGAGGGGCAGGCCCACCGTCCGGCCGTCCAGGGACGCGAGGGCGATCCGGCCGTCCTTGGCAAGGAAGCGCCCGAGGACGTCACCCACCGCGCCGGCAGCCTCGAGCGTGGCCACATCCGCGTTGTCAAGGTACCCGGAGGCGACGTGCGCGCTGTCAGGGCCGAGCACGCCCATCCCGAAGACCGCGGTGGGTGCGAGCCGGGCCGCCGCCAGCGTCGCCCCGACCGAGGCATCGGCTTCGAGCGCCCGGCGCAGCCCCTCCGTGCCGACGATCGCCGGCGCCGACATCAGGCGGATCGCCGCCCCGGTCGTGGTCCCGAACCGCTCGACGACTTCCTGCGCGCGAGTGGGACGGGCCGATCGCGAGATGGCGCCGTTCAGCTGCACGATCTCGACGGCCGACGTCCAGCCGGGTCGAAGGTGGGCCGCGAGCTCGAGCATCGTGCGGCCCCACGACACGCCGATGGCGCCCTCGGGGCGCACGGACGCCAGGTGCGCCGCAGCCGCGGCAGCGACACCTTCCCGGGCCAGGAGCTCGTCGTCGGACACCTCCCCCGTGGCCGGCACGTCGACGACGACCGCGGCTCGCAGGCCGAACCTCGTGACGAGGGCGTCCTCGAGCGCGACCAAGCGCGCCGCGGGATGAACGATCTCGATCCGGACAGCGGACTCGCGCAGGGCGCGGTCGAGCAGGCGACCGACCTTGAAGCGGCTCACACCCAGCCGCTTGCCGACCTCGTCCTGGGTCAGGTTCAGGCGGTAGTAGAGCTGGGCCGCGCGAAGCATGAGCCGCGTCTCGCCGGATGCCGGCTCGTCGGCACGCAGGAGGGCATTCTCCGTGGGCATGCTCATTCGCGCGGACACGTGCTCATATGCGCGCACCGTACGCCGGAGCACGCGCCATGTCAAGAGAAGCCGATGCCGCGGCGGCACGCGACTGGAGGGCGCGAGAGCTGGTCAACCCGCCCGGCGCTCGTCAACCCCACCCGGGCGCGCGACCTCATCCGGCGCGAACGGACTCCCGCCGGGCGCGCAGGGCGTCACGCCAGGTCTCGAGCGCGGCCGGCCACCAGGCGTCGAGCTGCGGCTCCCGGCCGTACCACGGAACCCCGGCACCGGGGCCGTGCGAGGCATCCTCGAGGACGAGGTGGCGCGCCCCGGGCAGCAGCGCCGACGCGACCGGCACCAGGCCGTCACCCGCGATCACCTCGTCCGACGATGGGTGGACCTCGTCGTAGAGCCTCCGCACGAAGCGAGCGCGCTCGTCCTCCGACGCCGCGTCGCCGACCATCGAGCGCGATGCCACGGCGAGGTAGCCGGTGGTCGGCGCAAAGAAGGCGCCGGGCACGTGCCGGTTCGCGAAGCGTGCTCCCGCGTGCGCGACGCGTCGCCCCCAGCGCGCCTCGTCGCCGACCAGGTGCGGCGCCCCGAGTGTCACGAGTGCCCCGATCCGGCCGCTTGCGTCGAGCCGACGGCCCTCGAACGGAACCGGCGATGTCAGGAGGCGCCCCACGATCCCGCCCGCGCTGTGGCCGACAAAGAGGATCGGCGCCCCGCCGCTCGCCGGGAGTGATCGGCTCCGTTCGCCGGCCTGCAGGAGCGCCCGGCCCACGCGCGTCGTGACCGGTGCGAGCCCGCGGACAGCGCTCAGGATCCAGTCGGGCGGATAGACGGGCGCGATCACCACGTCGGACGCCCCGCGAGCGCGGATCGCCTCGGCCATCTGCCGGTACCAGCCGGGCATCGTAAGGAAGCCCGTCGCCACCAGGACGACCGGGGCGAGGTCGTCAGGGTCGGTGTCGATCCAGATTGGGGCGCTCACGCAGCCCCCTGGGCATCCCGCGGCGCCGGCGATGGATGGGGGGCGCTGGTCGCCGGCGAGGACGGCCGCAGGTGGAGCAGCCGGCGGCCCCCAACGAGCAAACCCAACCCCAGGGACGCCAGCATCGTCGCGGCGAACGTGTAGAACGGCAGGTGGACGTCGATCCCAAACAGGATGCCGGCCGAGATCGAGGCGACGATCGTGCCAACGGTCCCGGCCGCCCCGTAGATCCCCTGCGCCGTCGCCGAGTGGCCGATCGGCGTGCCGCGCGCGACGACCGTGAAGAGGGCCGGCCCGAGCAACGCGAACGAGACTCCCTCGAAGACGACGACTGGCACCACGAGGACCGGGTCGCGGATGGCCGTGTAGAGCAGGCCGGCGGCGGCCGCGCCCAGGCTGCCGAGGATGATGAACGGCAACGGCCCGCGCCGGTCGGCCCAACGCCCGGCGAACGGTGACACGACGAGGACGCCGAGCCCGAAGGCGGCGAACGTCAGGCCGACCAGGCCGAGGTCGGCGCCGAGGCCCGTCATCCAGAGGCTCCAGATCACCTCGTACGTGCCCGACGCGAAGTAGCCGCCGACATTGATGATGATTGCCGCCATCAGCAGGCGGTTCCAGAGCGACGCCGGCGCGTCGGCGATGGCTCGGGCGACCTCTTCCTCGTCCCCGGCGTGGAGCGGCACGGGCCGCCGACCGACGGTCAGGGCGAGGAGCACTGCCGAGCCCAGCAGGGCAAGGCTGCAGAAGACGAACGGAAACGCGTAGCCGCCGCCCATCGCCGCCCCAAGGCCGCCGATCGCGGGACCCAGGAGGAGGCCGCCCATGGAGGCAGACCCGTACAGCCCGAACGCTCTGCCCCGCTCGGCGGGCGGCGTGGCGTCGAGGATGTACGCCCGGGCCGAGGGATCGTAGGCCGCGGTCGCGAGGCCGGCGAGGGCGCGCGCGAGGATGAACGCCGGGACGCCGGTGAATACCAGCGGCATCGGGACCACGACCGCCGCCCCGACCAGGCCGCCCAGCATCAGCACGCGCTTATCGCCGCGGTCCGCCAGCCACCCGAACAGCGGCTCACCCAGCAGACGGGCGGCCGGCCAGGCGGCAACGATCCAGCCCAGCGTCGCGGTATCGACCCCCTGCTCCTGCAGGTACAGCGGCAGGACGGGGAGCAGGGCGCCGAAGCCAAGCCAGAGGATCGCCTCGGCCAGCAGGACGGGCAGGATCGGGAGCGTCCCCGCGACGCGTCCGCGGGCGCGCTCGACAGGCGCAGGCGTCATCGTCTCCATCCTAACGACCGAGCCATCGACCCTGCGCCGGGTGCGCCGCCAGGCGGCGCCAGGTCGGGCCGCAAGACCTGCCTAGTAGACGATCTCGTCCGTCTCCGGGACCGGGATGGTGTGGGCGCCGGCGGCGTCCCATCCCACTTGTGCGGAGACGATCCAGTGGCCCTGGCCCTCCCGCTCGCCCATCTCGTGGACCGGCCCGGTGACGATGAGACGGGCCACCGACTCCCCGCCGCGCTCGTAACGCACCTGGGTCTCGTGCTCGCCGTAGCGGTCGGTGCTGCGCACCGCGAGCGCGCTCCGGTCGCAGCCCATCAGGCCGGCCAGCCAGTCGCGCGCGTCCCAGGTCGCCATCTCGCCCTCAGGGTACAGCGACGACGCCCCCGGATCCGCCCGGTTCGGCGGGCTGGGCGCGCACGCACGCCAGGAGTTCCGCGAGGCGCACCGTCGCCAGGCCGACCGACGTGTCGCCGGCACCGTAGTAGACGCTGAGAATCTCGCCGGCCGGGTCGAGGGTCCACCCGCACGGGAAGACCACCTTGCCCACGTCGCCGGCGATCTCATAGGGCGCGGAGGGACCGAAGATCCACTCGTCGGTCCGGCCGATCACGAGCCGGGGGTTGTCGAGGTCGAGGAGGGCCAGTCCAGCGCGGTAGATCGGGCCGGCGGCGGTGGTGTGGGCGCCGTGGTACATCAGGAGCCACCCTTCCGGTGTCTCGAGCGGCGGCGGCCCCAGGCCGATCTTGCCGGCATCCCACCAGGCTCCGTCGCGGGCCTCGAGGAACATCGTGTGGTCGCCCCAGTGGCGAAGATCCGGCGAGAACGAGATCCACATGTTGGCGAGGCCGCGGAGCGGCGAGGGACGGTGGATCATCGCCCAACGGCCGTCGAACCGGCGCGGGAAGAGGGCGGCATCCTTGTCCTCCGGCGGCATGACCGGACCGAGCCTGCGGACGCTGCGGAAGTCGTGGGTCATCGCCAGCGAGACGAGCGGGCCGCGGCGGCTGTAGGCCGTGTAGGCGATCGCCCACTCCTCGCGCTCGGGGAGCCAGGTCAGGCGCGGGTCCTCGCAGCCCCAGATCTCTTCGGGGTAGTGATCGACGTCCGGGCGGAGCAGCGGCTCCGGCTCGAAGCGCCAGTCGGACTCCCCGTCGGTGCTGCGGGCCACGTGGAGCTGGGAGATGCCGCGGAGGTCCTCGATGCGGAGGAGGAGGACGGTCTCGTCGCCGACGCGTGCGGCACCCGGGTTGAAGATGGAGTTCGCCGGGTACGGAACGTCGGCCGAGGTCAGGATCGGGTTGGCGTCGGACCGCCTGAGCACCTGGGCGTCGTCGGCGCGGGTCATTCGACGACGGGCGGGTGGCCCGTCGCGACCAGGTCGCGGGCGGGCGCAGAGCGCACGAGGCGCACCTGTTCGAGCGCGTTGAGCCAGGCCAGCGTGGACTCGGCGCCCTGGTTGCCGTTCACACCAGCTGGCGTCAGGGCATCGAAGCAGGCGCCCCGCTCGGCTGTCGCAACCGCGACCCCGAGATCGTTCGCGCCAAGGAACCAGGCGTACGCCTGCTCGACGGCGCGCCGGTCGCGGTCACGCCCGGCCGCCTCGTAGGCGCTCGCCGCCGCGAGCGCGAGCGCGGATGCCTCGATCGGCTGCTGGTCGAACCGGGACCGTGTGCCGCCGCGCGGCCACCAGCCGTTCCCGATCGGCGCGAGGTGACCCTCGGGCGCGGTCTGGCAGGCGACCAGCCAGTCGAGGACGCGCAGGCCGATCCGCAGCATCTCGTCCGATCGCACCTGAGCTCCCGCCTCGACCAGCGCCTGGACCGGGAGCCCGTTCTCGTAGGTCAGGACCCGCTCAGGCCAGGGCCAGGCCGGCTCCGGGCACGCCTCGAACGCGGCGGCGAGCCGGTCGGCGAGGAGCCGCAGGGTCGACTCGACGTCACGATCCATGCCGCCGCGCACCGCGGCGACGCAGCCGAGCAAGGCCGAGCTGCGCGCACGGAGGGCCGTCAGCTGCCGCGCCATAGGCAGGGCGTGACCGAGCAGCAGCCGGGCCGTCGCGACCATGTCGTCGTCCGGAGCGAGCAGGATCGTCTCACCGAGCGCCTGGATGGCCCGGCCCTGGGAGTCCTGCGAGCCGCCATCGTCGAGCCACGCGCCCCCGACAGCCCGGAAGTTGCGGAAGCGACCCGGGCCCGGCACGAACGCGGCCTGGAGGAACGCAAGATGGCGACCTACGCTCGCCTCGACCGCCGCCCAGCCCAGCTCGCCCTGGTGCAGCAGGTCCACCCGGAGGGCGCGGGCAACGTCGTCGGTGCAGTAGCCGTGCGCCGGGTCGGGCCGCGCCCCCACGGCGTGCTGTAGGATCCCGGTCGCGTCGCACAGCGTTTCGAGGTAGGCCCGGTTGACGGGCATGAGAGGGGCGTCGTCAACCACGAGCGGCAATGCTGGGGAGCGAAATCGCCGGGATCCGGCCGCGGGCCACGACCCGTGAGAAGAGCGCCCGGTACTGGGCTCCGACGTTCGACCAGACCATCGCCCGGCTGTGCTCGTGCGCGCGGCGCCCGACCGCGGCCCGCAGCTCGTCGTTCTCGAGCAGGGTGATGAGCGCGTCGGCCCATGCCGCCGGGGAGCCGGGTGGCACGAGCACGCCCCGCCCGCCGTCGAGGAGCTCTGTCGCGTAGGCGTACGGGGTGGAGACGATCGCGCGCCCGGCACCCATGGCATACGACAGGGTCCCCGAGACGATCTGCTCGAGGTTCGGATACGGCGTCACGAAGACGTCGGCGCCCTCGAGCCAGCGCGTGAGCTCCACCCGGCCCACGAAGCGATCCACGAAGCGGACGTGCCGCTGCATCCCAAGCCGCGCGACGCGCTCCTCGAGCGAGTGTCGGTAGGCCTCGCCCTCGGCGGCCAGGAGATTCGGGTGCGTGGCGCCGAGCACCACGTAGCAGGCGGTCGGACGCGCCGCGACGATTGCCGGGAGGGCGTCGATGACGAGTTCGAGGCCCTTTCCGGGACCGATCAGGCCGAAGCTGAGGATCACCTCGCGGCCGACCAGGTCGAGGGCGGGCTTGACCGACTCGGAGAGAACGAGCGGCAGGTTCGGCACGCCGTGCGGGATGACCTCGGTCTCGCGGTCATCGACCCCGTACGTGCCCGTGAGGACGCGCGCCGCGGCGCGCGACATCACGACGACGGCAGCGGAGGCCCGGACGAGCTCCATGAGAATGGCCCGCTGGTCCGGCGTGGGGTGGCGCAGCACGGTGTGCAACGTCGTGACCGCCGGGGCGTCCAGCGCTCGCACGAAGTCGAGGACAGCTGCTCCGTCCTCGCCACCCCAGATTCCGTACTCGTGCTGGACCGAGACCACATCGGCGCATCGGGCGAGGTCGCGCGCCGTCCGCGCGTAGTCGCCGGGCTCATCGCGCCGGATCCGGTGGTGGACCTCGGAGGGGTACAGGAGGTTCGCCCCGGGGCCGACCAGGGCCAGGATCTCGCGCTCGCCCGTCGCGCTCGAGAGCGCCTGGGTGAAGGTCGCGATGCCGCAGTGGCGGGGCGGGTAGGTGGACGCAAAGACGGTGCGGACGATGACGTCGCTCCTCACGGGGCGCCGGCAACGCCGGGATGGCCGGGGTGCGAACCGCTGCGGCTCTGCACGGCGACAAGGCCGGCGTGTGCCAGGCGCGAGTACGGCCCGCCCGGGTAGGGCGGGCCGCGATGCCGGCTAAGCGGAGCGCACGTGCGCGGCGCGAGGCCCCTTCGGGCTCTGCTCGATCTCGAACTCGATCCGCTCGCCGCCGGCGAGGCGGTCGAAGTCGAGCGACGAGTCGAGACCGCTGCGATGGAAGAAATACTCCTTGCCGTCCTCGGCGAGGATGAAGCCGAAGCCGCGCTCGGCGACGACCTTCTTGACGGTGCCGGTGGCCACGAGGGACCTCCACACTCTTCCCGAACAAAGGGAGGGCGAGACGCAGGGTCAGTTCGAGAAGGGTGATCGACCACGCGACGCACCGCCCACGGGGCGGCTACTGTCAAGCCTACCACGCCGGTCCAACGATGCCCCGCGGACACCCAGGAACGTGGGTCCACGCGGCTCCTGGATCGACATCCTCTCCAATGTGCGCGACATGGCGCAAGAGGGCGTCCGAGCTCCCACCTGGCCTCGCGACGCTATCGTGACTGCATGCATCTTTCTGACCCCGTCCTCATCCTGGGCCACGGCGCGTCCGGCAGCGCGGCGACGATGGCACGCCACGTGGGCGGCCTCCGGGCGCGGGGGATCGACGCCCGGGCCGTCGACCTGCCCCACGGTCGCGCCGAGCGGGCGATCCCGGTGTTCGCGTCCCTGCTCGGCGGGCCCGAACGGATCGCCGTCGGCGGCCACTCGTTCGGCGGCCGGGTCGCCAGCCTGGCCGCCGCGGACGCCTGCGACGCCGGGCGTGAGCCGCTCGCGCTGGTGCTCTTCTCGTACCCGCTCCACGCCCCCGGGCGGCAGGACGACTGGGCGCTGCGTACCTCGCACTGGCCCAGGATCAGGTGCCCCGTGCTCCTGCTTTCGGGCACGTCGGACCCGTTCGCCACGCATGCTCTCCTGGAGCGCGCAGTCAGGGATCGCCTGCCCCGCGCGGAGCTCGTGACCTACCCGCGCCTCGGGCACGGGCTTTCGCCCGTGCTGGAGGACGTCCTTGACCGGGCGGCGGCATTCCTGCGGCGCGCCGCTGACCAGGTCCCCGGCGGAGCAGATGATCGCCCGACGGCATCGAGCTCCGACGCGGATCAGGCGGCGGGGCGCGCCGGCACCCGCTCGTAGAGCCGCCGCGCCCAAAGGTACCCGGCGAGCGAGAGCACCAGGCACCAGGCCACGGCGATCCAGCCGTTGTCGCCGATCGGGGTGCCGAGGAGCAGGCCGCGCAGCGTCTCGATGACTGGCGTGAAGGGCTGGTGCTCCGCGAACCACTGCAGCGGACCCGGCATCGAGGCGGTCGGCACGAACCCGGACCCGAGGAACGGAAGGAGGATCAGGAACATCGGCAGGTTGCTGGCGGTCTCCACGCTGTCCGACACGAGCCCGAGCGCCACGGAGAGCCAGGCCATGGCAACAGCCGCCAGCACGATCAGCCCGCCCGCCGCCAGCCACGCGGCGGGACCCGTCGTCGGCCGGAAGCCGATCACGACCGCGACGGCCAGGACGAGCGCCGTGGCGAGGAGGGCCTGGATGACGCTGCCGATGACGTGCCCGGCGAGGACGGAGATCCGCGCGATCGCCATCGTCCTGAAGCGGGCGATGATCCCGGTCGTCATGTCCATGGCCACCGAGATCGCGGTCCCCTGCGCCGCGCCGACGACGGTGATGAGCAGGATCCCGGGCACGACGTAGGCGACGTATGCGTCGCGGCCGATCGACCTCCCCGCCAGCGGGCCGGGAAGCAGGGCGCCCGGGCCGGCGAGTCCCGCGCCGAGCGTTCCGCCGAACACGTACACGAACATCAGCAGCAGCACCACGGGGATGCCAGCGATGAACAGCGTAAGGGACGGGTAGCGGCGCATCCGGCGCAGGCTGCGCCGGAGCATGGTCACCGAGTCGGTGAGGGTACGGGTGATCATGAGGTGGGCACCTCCGGGCTGTCGTGCCGGCCGGTGAACGAGAGGAAGACGTCATCGAGGTCAGCGGACCGGATGGCAAGGCCTTCCACCTCGATCGATGCAGCCTCCAGTCGTCCAAGCAGTTCGCGCAGCGACGCGACGCCGCCGTCGTTCGGCAGCTCGAGCGCGAGCCCCTGGTCGTCCCGCGACGCGCCGTCAACCACTCGCTCGGCACGGTCGAGGGTCGTCACATCGGCGAACACGAGCCGGATGCTGCTCCCGGGCACGAGCCGCTTCAGTTCGGCGGGGGTGCCCTGGGCAACGATGCGGCCGCCGTCGAGCAGCGCGATCCTCGTCGCGAGCCGGTCTGCCTCCTCCAGGTACTGCGTCGTCAGGAGGATCGTGACGCCGCGGGCGACGAGGTCGCGGACGATGTCCCACATCACCCGCCGGCTTCGCGGGTCGAGGCCCGTCGTGGGCTCGTCGAGGAAGATGATCCGTGGCTCCCCGACGAGCGTCATCGCGAGGTCGAGGCGCCGCCGCATCCCGCCCGACCACGTCATGGCAGGCTTGGCGGCCACCTCCACGAGGTCGAACCGCTCGAGCAGCTCCGCCACGCGCCGCCGGCCCCGCTCGCGGCCGAGGTGATGCAGGTCGGCCATCAGCCGCAGGTTCTCCTCGCCGGTGAACTGGCCGTCCACCGCCGAGACCTGGCCCGTCAGGCCGATCTGGCGCCTGACGGCATCTGGCTCGCGGATCGCATCGAAGCCTGCGACATGAATCTCGCCCGCGTCGGCCGAGATCAGGGTCGAGAGGATATGGATCGCCGTGGTCTTGCCGGCCCCGTTCGGCCCAAGGAGCGCGAAAACCGTTGCCTCGGGGACGTCGAGGTCGATGCCGTCGAGGACGACCTGCGAGCCGTACGACTTGCGGAGGCCGCGCACATGGATCGCCGCGGCGGGTCGCGGAGTGACGACAACCCGTGGCGCGGTGACGGCAGCCGGTGGCGCCGTGACGGCAGCCCGCTGCGCCGTCACCCTGCGGCTCCAGTCACGCAGGGCGCCGGGCGCAGCACCTCAGATGTCCAGCTCCTCCACGGTCGGCTGGCGCGCGGAGCGCGAGACCATCTCGAACAGCTCGGGCGGCACCTTGTCTCGGAGCTCGTCCAGCGTCCCGACGACCTCGAGCGTCGACTCGCGCGGCGTCCCGCCGTACTTGATGTCCCCGATGCCCAGGTAGCCGCGCCACCCGGCAGGCTTCCCCTCGGCGTCGAGCATCCACCACTCGGACTCGCGCTCGACATGGAGAACGTACTTGCCGCTCCGGCCTCGGTAGACCCGCAGCCGCTCCACCCGGCTCGACCTGCTGTCCATCCACTCGCCGACGAGGACACCGGTGAAGCGCACCTTGCGCCCACCGCCCAGCCCGACGCGAACGGTGATGTCGTCGAAGCCCTCGTTGACGCTCTCGGTCGCGTCGACCCAGCGTCTGAGTGCCTTCGCGATGGCCGCGGAGAGGTTGTCGCCCGCCAGCTCCTGCGCGCGCTGGAAGAGCGGCAGGTCCCCGTCGGACACGTAGATGGTCTTGTTCGGCACGGCCACATCCTAGCCTCCTTCGCCCAAGGTTTGTACACGCATGAGTATACGTATAACCCACCGGGCGTCAAGCCCACCAGTCGCGACATGGCAGCGTGGGTCAGCGAGCTCGGCTACCGCGAGCTGCCCGGACCGGGATCACCCTCTGTGGCCCCGTCGATGGCGCGTCCGATGGTGCCTGCCGGGCCCGTGATCGCGACATCACAAGCGACACTGGGGGAGTACGCTCCGCTCGCCGATGGAGCGCTGCCCGCCCACGGCGTGGAGAGGAGGGGTTCGAGATGCTCGGTGACGACACGACCTCCTACGGCGACCGTGAGCCCAACGACAGCAGTCCCTGGGTCGAGCTCCGGGATTTCGCCAAGGTGGCCCCGACGGACGACTCGTGGATGCCGATCAGGGTCCTCGGGAAGCGCTTCAAGAGCAGCTCGCCGGACTCGGAGGCGTTCCTCCATGACCCGCTGACGGTCCTGATGAACGATGCCATCGACCCCGCCAAGGGCGACGTCGAGGCGCTCGGGCAGATCACCCGGGACTGGCATGTGAGCACGATCGTGGTGAACCATCAGGCGACCCTGTCGATCCGGCACCTCAACGCGATCGTGACCCTCAATCCCGACAACCCGTCGGTCGGGATCATGCTCGTCAAGCAGACCCGGTAAGCGGGTCGCCCGTCGTCGGCGGTCCGCCCGTGGCCGCGGCCGACAACGGCTCGGCGAGATCCCCGTCCAGCCTCGAGATGAACGCCACGGCGCCGAGACCGGCGAGGATCGTCCTGGCCTCGGCGGCCGCGGCCGCCGCCTCGACAGTTCCGGGCGGCAGGAAGTGGGCGGCCTCGACCTGACAGAGGGCGAGCTGGAGCGGCACATCCAGCGTCCGCCAGCGGGCGGCGGCGAGGTCGTACCGGTCGCGGGCCGCCGCGGTCCTGCCGTCGAGGGCGTCGAGGCCGGCCGCGAGCGTGGTCGCCACGGCGGTCAGCCAGCGGCCCCGGGGTCCACGCGCCCGGATCGCGTCGAGCGCTCCTGCGAGGCGGCCGCGGTCGGCCGCCCAGAGCGCCGCCCGGGTCGTCAGGACCGAGTTCTCGAGGAGCATCGTCGACAGGCCGGTCGAAGAGAGCGCCAGGGTGGTCGCCTCCGTGTGAGCCAGGGCTTCGCGAGCTCGACCGAGCGACAGGAGCGCGAGCGACCGACGGGCCAGCAGCACCGACGAGGCTAGCGTGTCCGGTTGGGTCGCCAGGAGCGCCGCGAGGCGCGCGAACCGGCCATCCGCGTCCGGCTCGCCGCGCCAGGTCAGGATCGTGGCCACCACCGAGCCGAGGTCGATCCGGTCCGGGACCGGCAGGTCGTCGTGGTCGAGCTCGCTGATCGTAGCCAGGACCTGGTCCCAGGCCCCGATGTCGAGCCCAGCCCCGGCCCAGTTGCTGGCCAGTCGCACGGCCACGTCGAGCAGCCCGAGACGCCGGGCCGTCTCGAGCCCGGCATCCGACATCGCGAAGGCGGCCCGCGGGTCATCGGTCAACAGGCCCACCGCGATGCTGTTCCGGGCCCGGAGCGCCGGCACGACCAGGCCGTGCTCCTCGGACATCGCCAGGGATCCGCGAAGCAGTCCGATCCCTTCCGCGTTGCGGCCCTCCTCGAGCCGGGCCGCACCCTTGGTCGCCAGCGCCTCGGCTACGATCGTCCGGAGGCCGAGCCGCTCGGCCTCCCGGATGGCCCGTTCAGCCCACGCGACGGCGTCCTCGAACCGGCCGCCAAGGAGATATGCCCGGGCCAGGTTGGCCATGAGCCCGACGAGCTCCGGATCGTCGCCCAGGACGCCGTCGCCGACGAGCTCGTCGAGGGCGGCCCGGACGACGGCGATCGACGCCTCGGTCTCGTACTCGAGGGCAAGGATGGAACCCAGCCGCGCGGTCGTCCGCGCCCGGGCCGAGCGATCCCCGTGGGCCGCGTGCCAGTCCACGGCCTGACGGGCATAGCTGGCGGCATCTTTCAGACGTGCGGTCGCCTGGGCGGCGATCGCAGCCTGCTCCCAGAGCTGCGCCCGCTCGGTGTCGTCGGCGGTCACCGAGAGGGCGCCCTCGAGGTACTCCAGCGCTTGCGCGGGCGAGTGGAGCGCGGCCGCCCGATCGGCAGCAGCGCGCAGGGCGGTCACAGCTCGGGTCGCGAGCCCCGGGTCGGGCCGGGCTGGCGGCCCTGACCGATAGGCCGACAGGACATGGCTGGCGATGGCGCCGGCGAGGTCGGGATCGTCGACCGACTCGAAGTAGGCGGCGGCGGCCAGGTGCCGCTCGCGCCTGTCGCGCAGCGACAGGGTGCCATAGGCGACCTCCCGGACGAGCGCCTCGGCGAACCGGTAGCGGTCGCGGCTCGGCGACCGCTCGTCGGTCTCGAGCGAAAGGAGCTCCCGCTGAACCAGCCGCCGGAGATGGGGCTCGACTGCCCCGGCCTCAATTCCGTCGATGGCGGCCAGGGCGGCCGGCAGGAACGCCTGCCCGAGCACGGCAGCGTGGCGGACGAGCGCCCGATCAATCGGTTCGAGGTCGTCAAGCCGGGCAGCGACGAGGGCGTGGAGGCTCTCCGGGATGGCCAGTCGCTCGAGCCGGCTCCGGACCTCATAGACCCCGTCGACCGCCTCGAGCGCGCCACGGTCGACCAGCATCCGGAGGATCTCGACGGCGTAGAGAGGAATACCCTCGGCCCGCTCGAGGATGCGTTCGGCGACGTCGGCGGGCAGACCCGGGGCGAGGTCTCCGAGCAGCTGGGCCATGGCCGGGGGTGGGAGCGGGTCGAGGTGGAGGGCGATGAAGTTGCGCCGGCCGGCGCCCCACGTGGGACGCATGTCGAGGAGCTGCGGCCGAGCGAGGGTGACGACCAGGATCGGTCGCCCGGTCGAGGCGTCGACGAGGTACTCGATGAAGTCGAGCAGGCCGGGATCGGCCCACTGCAGATCGTCGAACACGAGGACGGTGGTGGCGGTGTCGGCGACCCGCTCGAAGAAGGTCCGCCACGCGGCGAAGGCCTCGGCGCGCTCGCCACCGGGCACCGGGCCGGCGCCGATGAGCCCGGCCAGGTAGGGTGCGATCCAGCGCCGCTCCCCCTCGTCGGGGACGTACGTGGCAAGACAGGCGGCGAGCCGTCGGCGGGCGACATCTGGGGGATCGTCCTCGGTGATCTCGGCCCGGCTGCGGACCATCTCGGCCAGGGCCCAGAACGCGAGACCCTCGCCATAGGCCGGCGAGCGGGCCCGATGCCAGCGGATCTTCTCGACCACGCCGTCGACGTACTTCTCGAGCTCCCAGGCGATTCGGCTCTTGCCCAGGCCGGCTTGGCCGAAGAGCGAGACGAGCCTCGGGCTGCGCTCGTCGCGGACGGCCGCGAGGAGACTCTTGACGATCGCCACGAGGCTTTCGCGGCCCACCAGCGGGCCCTCGGGCAGGACGCTCCGGCCCTCGCCTCGTCGGCGCGCAACGACCTTTCCGGCCTCCCAGGCCGGGACCGGCAGACGCTTTCCCTTGAGCGATCGCTCCCCGGCCCGCTCGAAGGTCACGGAACCGTGAACGGCGCGGTACGTGGACTCGTCCACGAGGACGGTCCCCGCTCGCGCCGCCGCCTGCAGCCTCGAGGCCGTGTTCACCACGTCCCCGGCGACCATTCCCTGGCCGACGGCGCCCACCGTGACCGCCGCCTCGCCGCTGACCACCCCGGCCCGCGCCGCGAGCCGCGGCAGGCCGACCTGCTCCCCGACCGCGGCGACCGCGGCCACAAGCTCGACGGCCGCCCGCACGGCCCGCTCCGCGTCGTCCTCGTGCGCGACGGGCGCGCCCCACATCGCCATGACCGCGTCGCCGATGAACTTCTCGACCGTCCCGCCGTAGCGGGCGATGATCCCGCGGCAGGACTCGAAGTAGCGGGCCAGCAGCTCCTGAACCTCCTCCGGATCGCGGTCCTCGGATCGGGCCGTGAAGGAGACGAGGTCGACGAACAGGATCGACACGCGTCGCCGCTCGGCGCTCGGCACGACGGCGATCGGCTCGCCGGTCCGGCTCGCGAAAGACTCGCCCGTGCCGTCGGCTCCGCTCGTTGAGCGAGTCGGCTCGGCCGCCAGCTCGGTGCCGCATGAGCCGCAGTAGCGGAAGCCACGGATGACCGGAGCCGAGCAGACCGGGCAGCGCTGGCCGAGCGCGGCCCCGCAGCTCCCGCAGAAACGGGAGGTGGCCGGGTTCTCGGTCGCACATGCGTCGCAGCGCGTCGTCATCGTGCCATCATGGCCGTCGGGGGGCGTCCGAGACCAGCCTCATCGTCGATCTCCTCAGCAGGGCATCCGTCGGTTGCCCTCGCGGTCGAGATCGACAACGGCGCGGTCTGGGGACGAAGAACGCTGGTGAGCCCGCTGGGATTCGAACCCAGGACGCAGGGATTAAAAGTCCCTCGCTCTGCCACTGAGCTACGGGCCCACGCTCTCCGAACGATAGCGGGCCGAGCCGGCGCAGGCGCGCCCGGCCACCCGGCCGGGCAGCGACGGCGGTGTGGGCGGGAGCAGCGCGCCCCGGGGGCCCCTGCGACTCCCTCGGTAGAATGGCCGCGTGGCAACCTTCTACACACTCGACCGGGCGAACGCGCAGCTCGCGGAGGTACGCGGCATCCTGGAGGACCTGCAGGCCCGGCGGAGGGAGCTCGTCACCCTTCGCGATCGCCTGCATGCCGCAAGCGGCGCGGAGGTTCCCGGCGGGCGCGGCTCCCTCGTCGACGAGGCGCTGACGGACGCGAGCGCCGGCACCCCCGAGTCGTCGCAGGTCCTCGCGGCGCGGATGCAGGCGGTGATCGACCAGATGCAGGCGGCGGTCGAGCGCCTCGACGGCCGGAGCATCACCCTCCGCGACATCGAGACCGGCCTGATCGACTTCCCCGCGCTGGTCAACGGCCGCCAGGTGTGGCTCTGCTGGCGCCTTGGCGAGGATGACGTCGCCTGGTGGCACGAGCTCACGGCCGGGGTCGCGGGACGCAAGCCACTCGTCGAGCTGCGATGACGGGAGACGGCTCCTTCCTGCCGGCCGATGCGCCGGGCCGCATCGTCGATCCCCGCGGCCGGTCCAAGGCGTACCGTCCCCTGCCGGAGTCGGAGCGCGCGGCCGCCCAGGCACGCGGCCTCGACGCCTATGCCCGCGGCGCCTTCTACCTGGCCCACGAGGAGCTCGAGCCGGCCTGGATGGCCGCCGACGACCCGGCGGAGCGCGAGCTGCTGGCCGGGCTCATCAAGCTGGCAGCCGCCGGCGTGCACGCGGCCCGCGGCAATCCCGCCGGCGTAGCGACCAACCTGCGCGGTTCGCGGGAGCGCCTGGCACGGGCGCAGGACGCGGGGCTGGACGCCGGCATGGACCTGCCGGCGCTGATCCACGACGTTGACGCGTGCCTGGCCGAAGTGACGATGGGCACGCCCGCGAGCCCGGAAGCGAAGGACCGCCTCCCCGATCCGCCCTCCCACGAGGTCGCCGGGCCGCCCGCGCGATCGTGGCAGCCACCTCTCGGTCTCCATCTCCCCGCGATCCGAACCAAGGGCGGCGCCTGATGTTCAGTCGCCAGCCCCCTATTCCCACGATCGACGTCTGGACGAACTCCGTCGCGCTCGCGAACGTCCACGAGGAGTGGCGACGTTGACGTCGCCTCCTCGGCCGCCTCGGCGGCCTGCCGGTCCGGGCGCCGGGCGCCGTCCTTTACCCGACCTCGTCGTTTCTGTTGCGCTCCCAGGACCTTCCCCGGGACCGTACGCTCCACGTCGTCTGCGCCAGCGGCAGCCACTCGGCGGCCGTGACCGCCTGGCTCCTGCGGAACTGCTTGGCGGACGTCGTCAACGTGGCCGGCGGGATGACGGCCTGGGAGCGCGCGGGACTGCCGGTCCGGCGTGGCCCCCTCGCGCCGGGAGAGGGCGACCCCGCCTGACGAGGGGTCAGGCAGTGGGTGGGCCACCGCGGCGACGGCGGCGGTCGCGGATCCGGTTGAAGAAGAGCCCGGTCTGCTTGGGGTGGTTGTACGCGTAACCGATGATCAGCAGGATGACGAAGTCCGTCGTCGCCACGCCGGCGGCGACGAGGTACGAGAGCTGCTGGCCAACCTCTCCCTGGATTCCGAGCGCCGGCAGGGTGACGTAGAAGAGGCCGAGGCGGAAGAACGGCAGGGGCGGCGCCAGGTTCGCCCGCGCGATCCCCTGCGTCGGCGCCCCACCGGCCGTGCCGCCGATCAGGAAGGCGTTCGAGCCGTTGACGATCGGCGCAGCATCGACAAGCTGCAGGTTCGCCGGCAGGTTGCTCTGGGCGAGCGTCTTCCAGCCCGTCAGGTTGCCCTGGGTGTCGGGGATCGTCCAGTACAGCGTCCCGCTTCCCTCGCCGCCCACGTAGTAGAGGGTCCCGTTGGAGACGAAGCCGACGGCGCCTCGGGCAGCCTTCGGGAGGTTCGTCGTGGCGGCCGCATCCGCGGTCGGCGTGGACCAGCCGGTGATCTGGCCGAGCTGGTCGCCAGACGTGCCGATCTCACCGCGCACGACCACGGCGGTCGGGCCGCTGGCGTCCTCGCCGCCGTAGACGAACAGGTGCGTCCCTGCGAGAACCGCCGTCGCCCCCTCGCGGGGTGCCGGCAGCGCCGCGGCCGGCTGCCAGGGCTTGAGCTTGCCGGTCGTGGAGACGAGCTGGGCCTTCCAGACGTTGGCGACCGGGCCCTTGGCGTCCCGCCCGCCGACGAGGAAGATCCCGTCCCCCGTGACGATCGCTGTCGCATCGGCGATGGGGGCGGGGAGCTTGAGGTCCGTGGACTCGGTCCACGAGGTGACGTTGCCGCTGGCGTCAGGCGTGCCGACGAAGACCGTGTCGGTCGGCTGGCCGCCGGCGTCGAGGCCCCCGATGACGTACGCCGAGCCCGAGAAGAAGACCGCCGCGGCACCGGCGCGGGGAGCCGGCAGGGCCGGGCCTGCGTTCCAGCCGTCGATGTTGCCGTCTGATCGGAGCACGGTGGCGAAGACGCTCGCCTGGGCGGCCTTGCCGTCCGAGCCGCCGACGAGGAGCGTCTGGCGGCCGGCGGCGACGATCGCCGCGTTGGTGCGCGCCTGCGGGCAGACCCAGCTCGGGCGGGTTCGGCTGCCAGGGCAGGACGGCGCCGACCGGGGCCGGGCAGGGCAGCGTCTGGATGGTCGGCGGGCACAGGTTGATCGGAGTCACGTCGAGGCTGCTGTTGAACGTCGAGAGCGGCACCCCGAGCTCGATCGTGGGCTGAACGGTGGCATACAGCGCCCGGTCCGGAAGCCAGGCGATCATCATGACGATCACGACGAACCAGAAGAACGGCCTTGAGGAACGCCCAGGCCCAGCCGCCGGCGTCGAGCAGCCCGAAGAAGGCGCGTCGTCGGACGATCGTCGTGCCGGGACCGAGCGCCTGAGCCGCCATCGTTCCTCCCGTGACCGTCGGCCGGACCCGCGCGGTCCGGAGCCTGCTACTTGACCTCGAGCGTGCCCTTCATGCTCGGGTGCACCGAGCAGACGAACGTGTAGGACCCCGCGGCGAGGGCCGGCACGTCGTACGTACGCATGTCCACGCCGCTGAAGATCTCGCCCTTCCACACCGAGATCCCGTCGCGCAGGATCTCCACGTTGTGGGGGGTGCCGGCGTCGTTGTTGGTGAACGTGATCTGGAATGGCTGGCTGGCGGGCGCCTGCAGCGTGACCTTGTCGTACCGGATGTTCTCGGCCGTCAGCGTGAGGACTGTGCCCTGGCCGGGTGCCGTGCTGGCGGCCGGGCTGGAAGCCGCGGGCGAGGCCGCTCCCGACGGAGCCGGGCTGCCGCCCGTGAGGAACGCGTCCTTCCAGCAGGCGGGCACCGGCGTCGCGGTCGGGCGGCATCACGTAGTTGGGGTCACGCCAGCCGGGAGACTGGCTCGTCGCCCCCGTCGTCGGATCGACCGCCGTATACGTCATCGTGTTCGGCGCCCGCAGGAACGACACGATCTCGTCGACCTGCACGTAGTTGAGCGGCCCGTTGGGCTCGAGCCAGGCTGGCATGAGTGAGTTCGCGTCTCCGCACACGTAGCGCCCGCCGACCGTGAGGACCGTCGTGATGTACTTCTCGGTCAGGTGGGTCAGGAGCTTCGCCTGATCGTTGAGGACCGGCCCGATCAAGCCCTGGCCCTGGGCGCCGTGGCAGCGCGCACAGTTGGCCTCGAACAGCGCGTAGCCACGCTGCACGCTCGTGACCGCCTGCGCCGAGGCCTCCTTCTCCAGCCGGCTGGAATCGGGGACGCCGGGGACGCCAAGCTCGTAGAAGTAGTAGCCGATGACGAAGATCGTGACGAGGGTCACGGCCAGGAACGCGACCCACCGCGAGCTGCCGCTCTGGCGCACGATCTTGGCGGCCCGCTCGGGGGTCAGCCCGAACGAATGGGCCTGGGCTGGCGCGCTGAAGCGCTCCGTGGGGGCGATCTCGACGGGCTCCCGGGGAACCGGGAGGCGCTGCTCGTCGCGCGGCGGGCCGGGCTGGTCGGTCATCGGTTGCCTCGGGGCTGGAGGGCGGCCGGCATCAGATGCACCCCGTCGGGCTCTTCGCCGGCTCCAGGCCCGGCTGGCCGAGCGCGATCGGGAGGGGACCGAGGGTGATCTTGCTGGTGTCGAGGGTCAGCGTCCCATCTGCTTCGACGGTTTCGCTGAAGCGGTCCATGCTCCGGGGCGCCGGCCCCAGCTCCTTCACCTTCGTGCCGAGTCGGTCGTAGCGCGAGCCGTGGCAAGGGCACTCGAGCCAGAAGTTCTTCACGCACGGGTTGGGCTTGCAGCCCAGGTGCGGGCAGCGCTGGTAGAGGGCCCGCACGTTGAGCGCCGTGCCGTCGCCCTTGGTGTCGGTGCCGGGGATGAACTCCTGGCGCGAGGGATCCACCAGGATGACGAACGCCCGTGCCTCCTGGTAGTAGGCCGGGAAGCCCTGCGAGATCGGCAGGCTCGCGTTCGTGTTCTTGATCTGGGTGTACGTCCCGATCGTGACCTTGCCCCCGAAGCCGCCCGACAGGTTGGGCCACAGGAAGCTGATCGTGCCGGCACCGACCTCCAGCAGCCAGAGGCCGATCCCGGCGCCCAGCGAGGTGCGCAGGAGCTGGCGGCGGGACAGGCCCTTGGGGGCCTCGTTGCGCAGGGACTTGAGCGCCTCGGAGGTGAGCGCCTGGGGCTTGCTCGCCGGCTCGACGTGGTAGTTGCTCATGCGCTCCGGTCCCGTCTCCTCGCTGCGCCGGTCACAGGGTGAAGAAGAAGCCGTTCACCCAGGGAAGGATGAACGAGTAGCCGGGGCCCCGGAAGAAGATCCCGATGAAGGTGACGAGCAGGCCCAGGCCGCAGAAGAGGGTGAACAGGATCACCGTGGTCTTGCGCTCCGAGGGCCGCACCGCGGCGAGGTTGCCCGTGTCGACGAACGGGACGAGGGCCGCCCCGACCAGCACGAAGATCGGCACGAGCGCGCCCGCCACCGCCGGGTGGAAGTAGGCAAGCAGCTCCTGGAGGCCCAGGAAGTACCAGGGCGCCTTCGCCACCTCGGGCGTCACGTTCGGGTTGGCCAGCTCCTCGAGGGGCGCGTTCACGATGAGCCCCATGAAGAGGACGAAGACGCTCATGGCGGCCGCGGCCAGGAACTCGATCGTGAGCAGGTGCGGCCAGGTCATGACCGTGTCGTCCGGCTCCTTCTGGACACGGACGACGGCGTCCTGCTTGACCAGCGCGAGGAGCCGGTACGGGCGCGCCGACATCGGCACGCGCTGCTTGTCGATCTCGGTCCGCCGCGTCGGGTCGACCGGCAGCGACGGCGCGGCGCTCGGGCGGGCTCTTCGGGTCGGTCATGCCGCCACCCTCGGGGACGCCAGGGCGCGCCCAGCGCGAGGCGGAGACGAGCGCGCGAGCGTGCGCACCTCGGCGTGCGTGAGCGAGCGCGCGGAGGCGACCACGAAGCGATGGGCCGTCATGGCGTTCCCGTTCATAGCGGGCCTGAGATCCCGCCGTCCTTCCGGATCCGCCAGAAGTGGACGGCCATGAAGATCGCCCCGACGAGCGGGAAGACCATGATGTGGAGGACGTAGAAGCGGAGCAGGGTGTTGCCGCTCACCTCCAGCCCGCCAAGGAGCAGGAGCTTGCTCGGCGTGTTGAAGAGCGGGGCGTAGCCGGCCATGTTGGACCCGATCGTGATCGCCCAGTAGGCGATCTGGTCCCATGGGAGCAGGTAGCCCGTGAAGCTGAGCATCAGGGTCAGGAAGAGGAGGATGACCCCGACGACCCAGTTGAACTCACGCGGCGGCTTGTAGGCCCCGTGGTAGAAGACCCGCATCATGTGCAGGAAGACGAAGAAGACCATCAGGTGGGCGGCCCACCGGTGGATGTTGCGGGTGAGGAGCCCGAACGGCACCTGCGCCTGGATGTTGAGGATGTCCGAGTAGGCCGAGGTGGACGTCGGGGCGTAGAAGAACATCAGGTAGACGCCCGTCACGGTCAGGACCAGGAACAGGAAGAACGACAGCCCGCCCAGGCAGAAGGTGTAGGCGAACTTGACGGCGTGCTGGCGCACGCGCACCGGGTGCAGGTGCAGGAACACGTTGTTCATCACCGCGTACGCCCGCGACCGCTCGTCGTTGGGGTACGGGTTGCGGAAGATGGACCGGAAGACGGGACTCCGCCGGATCGTCTGATCCACCCGCTCCAGGAAGCTCACCTACCTGGCTCCTCCTGCGACGCCGGGCGTCCCGGCCAGCTGCGCGTCACGGTACGACTCTTTGTACAGCCGCCCGTCGGTCGAGACTTCCTGGAGCTCGAACCGCTCCATCGTAATGGCGTCGAACGGGCAGCGCTTCACGCACAGGGCGCAGCGGATGCAGCGCTCCTCGTCGAGGATCATCGCCGCTCCCTGGCTCCAGCCGTACGCCTCCTCGAGCTCGGGCAGGTTGCCCTCCGAGCTTCACCTGGTTGACGTCGACCATGTGGATGACGCCTTCCGGGCAGACGTCCGCGCACGCCCCGCAGAGCACGCAGCGGAACGGGTCGAACCAGATGTTGTAGTTGCACATGAGGCAGCGCGTGGACTCGGCCACCGCCTGCGTCGTCGCGTAGCCCAGCTCGACCGGGGTCGTGAAGTTGACGTCCGGGTCGCGCGACGGCATCCGGACGGTCCACCGCCAGCGAGGGCACGTGCTGGCGCGGCAGGACGTCGTAGAACTCCGGCATCTCGTGGCGCCAGGAGCTGGTGATCTTGACGTTGGCGGCCACGCTGACGTCCGCTCGGCCGGCCAGGTAGCGGTCGATCGCGTAGGCGCATTTCTTGCCGTGGCCGGCCGACTCGATGAGGGTGGTGGGCCCGGTCACGAAGTCGCCGCAGGCGAAGACGCCGCGCACGTTGGTGGCGTAGGTGGCGGGATCGACGCGTAGCCGGCCGCGGCCCACCTCGAAGCTGGACTCGACCGGCAGGAAGCTCAGGTCCGCGGCCTGCGAGACCGCCGGGATGACGGTGTCGGCGGGGACCACGAACTCCGACCCGACGATCGGCACCGGCGAGCGGCGGCCCGAGGCGTCGGGCTCGCCGAGCTTGTTGCGGATGAAGCGGACCCCCGTGAGCCTGCCCGTCCTCGCCGACAAGCTCGATCGGGCTGACGAGGAACTCCATCCGGACGCCCTCGCGCTCGGTCTCGCCGAGCTCCTCCTCGTCTACCACCAGCTCGGACCGCGTGCGCCGGTAGGCGATCGTGACGTTCTCGGCGCCGTGCCGGAGGCTGGTCCGCGAGCAGTCCATGGCGGTGTAGCCGCCGCCGATGACGACCACGTTGCGACCCACCTCCAGCGGCTCGCCCAGGTTGGCCTTCTTCATGAAGTCGACGCCGTACTGGACGCCCGCGAGATCGGCACCACCGACGTCGAGGGCCGACCGCGTCCATCGCGCCGGCGCAGATGGCGATCGCGTCGTAGTCGCGCTGGAGGTCCTCGAACAGGACGTCCCGCCCGACGGTCGTGTTGTAGTGGAAGGTGACGCCGAGCCGCTCGACGAGGCGGACGTCCATCTCGATGGCCTCGCGCGGCAGCCGGAACGCCGGCACCCCGACCAGCATCGTCCCGCCGCCGTAGGGAAGGCTGTCGAAGACCGTCACCTGGTAGCCCTTGACGGCGAGCTCGCGGCTCACGGCCAGGCCGGCGGGCCCCGAGCCGATGACGGCGACCTTCTCGTCGCGGGGCGTGATCTCGGGGATGACGTCCGGGATCCCCGATGCCTCGTGCCACTCCACGAGGAACCGCTTCATGGCCCGGATCGCGAGGGGCCGGTCGATGTCGCCGCGGCGGCAGGCGCGCTCGCAGGGCGCGGAGCAGACGTACGAGCACATCGCGGCGACCGGGTTCGGGTCGCGCGAGAGGATGTACCCCTCCTCGAACCGACCCTCGGCGGCGAGGTTGAGGTAGCCGCGGCAGTTCGTCCCGACCGGGCACGCCTCCTGGCACTCGATGTTGCACTGGAGCCAGGACGCGTCGACCGGCTGGACGAGGAATTCCTGGTGCGGGTCGATGGCCACGATGCGGTCGCCTGTCTCCTCTCGCCTGGGGATCAGATGGCGCACGGTCGGAGCCGCCGCGCAAGGCTTCGACGCCGCCCGATGCTACACGACGATGCGGGAGGGCGCACGCACAAACGTTGCGTCAGGCGCGCCGGCGGCGTGCGCCCGGCCGCGCGGATCGCCACGTGGGAGACGGGCTCCGACCGGCCCCTTCTCCGGCTGCGATCGGTACCCACGGCGAGTAGACGCGAGGCGGTGGCCGCCCCTACACTCGACATGGCCTCGCAACGGGCGCTGCGGGCGCCGGGCAGCGGGCCGCGTGTCGGAGCGATCCCGTGCGTCTGAGGCATCGCATCGTTGGCCCCGTCGGCGGCTCGAGGCCACAGGCCGCGGGAACCGCCGACCCGGCAGCGGAGGCCCCGGCGGCGCTCTTCGCCGGCGACCCCGGCGACCCTGGTGCCGCGACCCCTGGTGCATCGACCCCAGAAGCCTCGACCACCGACGCCGCTCCGGGCCGTCCCCCCGCATGGCCAGGGTCCGCTCACTGGCGCGACATCCCAGGCGGGCCGGGTGCCGTCGCCGCCGCCGACCTCGTCGCCGATCCGTGCGCCGCCTCGCGGGCTGCGGTCGACGACGCCTGCAGCCTTGCCGACCGCCTCGGAGCCCTCGCGGTCGCGGCCCAGGAACGCCTCCGCGACGCGCGGCGCAACTACGACGAGCACGTCGGCCGCCGCGAGCATGCCGCGAGCGCCGCCGATCCACGCGCGGTGCGGGCCGCCAAGGACGAGGCACAGGCGGCCTTCCGGAACGCCCGCCTGGGCGCGCGCCAGCGCACCGACCTGGAGGCTGCCGCCGGCGAGTGGCTCCGCGAGATCGACCGCGTGAACACGCGAACCCGCGAGGCGATCCGGATCGTCAGGGGCGAGGATGCCGTGGAGGCGAAGCTCCTCCGTGAGCTGGACCGCCTGGGCGTCGAGGCCGACGGCGCGCGCATCGCGGCCGAGAGCGCGGGCGAGGCGTGCCGGAACGCGCGCATCACGCTCGCGACCTGCGAAGAGCGCGAACGCGTTGGTGCCACCGCGACGGTCAGCGCCGCGCCGTTCGGGGCGACTCTCGCACCGGCGTTTGTCGCCGCCCGGGCGACGGGCGCGGTGTCGGTCCCGCCCGCGGCCCGGCCGGCCGACCCGGGCGCAGGCGCGGGAGAGGGCGCTCCCGCTGTTGCAGCTGCCGAGGGCAACGAGTGGGAGGCCGGTGAGCCGGACGGCACGTCGCCTCCGTCGGCCGAACCGGCGATCATCCCGCTCCTGAAGGGCGATCGGGCCACAGCGCACCGGCTGGCAGCGATGCTCGCCAAGGGCGACTCCGAGGCCGAGCGAACCTGGCTCCGCCGGCTCGGCGCCTTCGTCGAGGCCGTGCGCGGGCGGGCGATCGACAGCGCCGCGCTGATGTTCCCCGAGGATCACCCGTTCTGGGGCCCATACACCAGCTCCAGTGCCGCGAGATCGCGGCCGCCCTCGCCGCGCTGGGATTCCGCACCGACGGCGACGGCGGCTTCGCGGATGGGCGCGTCCCCGGCCAGCGCGACCTCTCGCTGGCGATCGGGTATGCCGGCCTCGACCCGATGCGCGTCCGTATCTGGCCGCGCGAGTCCGAGCTGCCGGATCTCTACGCGGGCGTCGAGGTGGACGCCGGCCGGTTCGTATCCGAGACCGCGGGAGAGCTCACCCTCGGCGAGATGATCGACATGCTCGGCCGCCGGGCAGAGGACCTCGGCGAGCTGTGGAACACCTGGGGTCGCGTGCGCCCCCTGCTGCTCGAGCCGGCCTGACCGGGCGGACCCGGGCGATCGCCCGTCGACGTGGCGTGCGGACCGGTCAGGCTGGGCCGACGGGCAGCGCGGGTTGGCGCCCGGCGGTCAGGCGCTGCCGGTGTCGAGCGATCCGTCTTCCGGGTCGTCGTCGATGACGATCACGCGAAAGGCCTCGGCCGCCGCCACGCCGGCCCGGTCCCCGTCCTCGCGCAGCCATGCCCGGATCCTGGGCTCGAGGCCCGCCGGATCGGCAACCTGGCTGGCATGGCAGCGGAGCGCATCGATCTTGCGATCCGCGGTGGCGGTGACGTCGACCCAGGCGGTCGGGGCATTGGGCCAGAAGAGGTAGAGCCGCCGGACTTCGTGGGCCGCCAGGCCCGCCCTGGCCAGGCCCGGGAAGGCCATCGGGTTGCGCGCGGCAGGAAAGACGGCGTCGACAGCGGCCATCCCCGCCTCACGGTGGTCGGCGTGGTTCACGCCGGCACCGGCGTAGAAGAGCACCTCCGGATCGTGGGTGAGCACGGCGTCGGGACGGAACCGCCGGATCTCGCGCACCAGCAGCTCGCGGAGCGGGAGATCGTTGGCCAGGGCACCGTCGGGCTGGTGGAGGAACTCCACCTCGTCGTAGCCGATGACCGCGGCTGCGCGCCGCTGCTCGTTCTCGCGGGTCGCGGCGAGGACGAGCGGGTCCGCGTCCGAGTCCTCTCCGCCCTGGTCACCCGACGTGCAGCAGACGAGCCGGCCGATCGAGCCGGCGTCGATCCAGGCGGCCGCCGTCGCGGCGGGCCCGTACTCGGCGTCGTCCGGATGGGCAGTGATGACCATGAACCGCCGCGGCCGCCAGGCATGCGGCGCCGGCCGTTTGCCGCCCGTGCCCGGCGCAGCGGGGGTCACGTCGCGGCGGGCCCTGCCGCGAACGCCCGCGGACGCACGGGTGTCGCCGTCCTCGTTCATGCAGGGTTGTACACCGTATGCGCCACGCGAGACTTTGATACCATCCAGTGCCGAGGCCTCGCTCGTTTCCCCCCACGGGCGAGACCTTTCTGTGTCTCGTGCGCGGCCGGCTCCGCGGCCGTCGCGGTCTCCAGGGCGTCGAAGACGGCGTCGCCGAAGGGCGCCGCGGGCCCACCTTGGCTGCCGGTCACGACGCCGCCTTGGCAGACTCGAGCGCCGCGACGACTTCCTCGGCGTGCCCCTCGGCCTTCACTACCGGCCACGCGGCGGCGACCCGGCCATCCGGCCCCACGAGGAACGTCGAGCGCTGGACGCCCGTGTAGGTCCGTCCGTATCTGGTCTTCTCGACCCAGGCCCCGTACGCCGTGGCGGTCGCGTGATCCTCGTCGGAGAGGAGCGGGAAGGGCAGGTGGAGCTTCTCCCTGAAGCGGGCGTGGCTGCGCGCGTCGTCGGGACTGATGCCCCATACGCTGGCGCCTGCGGCGAGCAGCGCCTCGTTGGCATCCCGGAACGAGCACGCCTCGACGGTGCAGCCGGGAGTGTCGTCCCTCGGGTACAGGTAGACGATCGTCCATCCGCCCCGCCGGTCGGACAGGCGGTGGATGATCCCGTGCTCGTCGAACAGGGCGAAGTCGGGGGCCAGCTCCCCGACCGAAGGCGTTGCGGGCATGCGATGAGGCTACCGCAGCGCGGCGATGACCGCCACGATCAACGTTGCAGCACCCAGCCCGAGGATGAGCACGTCGGCGGCGCCGGACCGGACGACGCGGTACCGGCTTCGCAGCGTCCCGGCATCGAATCCGCGGGCGTCCATCGCGAGCGCCATCCGGTCCGCGTGCCGCAGCGCGAGGACGAGGAGCGCGAGGACGAGACCCGGGCTCCAGGACCGACCGAGGCCGCGCGTGCGGCGGGCCTGGCGCAGCGTTGCGAGGTCGACGGAGAGGCGCGGGACCGCCTGGTACGCGGCGAGCGCGCCGTAGGCGAACCGGTCCGGGAGACGGGCCTGCTGGACGAGCGCGTCGGCGAGCGTCGTCGCCTCGGTGGTCTGGGCGAATGCGACGCCGACGCCGGCGATCGCGAGGATGCGCAGCCCGAGGACGATCCCGGTGGCGAGCGCGGGCTCGGTGATCGGGAACGGCCCGAGCTGGAGCAGCTGCCGCGCGGCCGGGTCACGGTTCGCGGCCCCGAACAGCGTATTGACGAAGATGACGCCGGCGGCGGCGACGACGAAGGGGAGCCACGCCCGGAGGAAGCGCCGGACGGGAACCCGTCCGAGACCGACCGCCCCCGCGATCCCGGCCGCGAGGATGACCATGGTCGGCCGCGGGTCGGTGGTCGTGACGAGCGCCCCCAGCCAGACGAAGCCGACCGCGAGCTTCGTGAGCGGGCTCGCACGACCCATCGGGCTCGCTGAGCTGACGGACGCCGAGCTCGGGGAGGACGATCACGCCAACGGTCCGGCTGCGCCAGGGTCGAGGAGACGACCGCCGGACATGACGCAGCACCGCCCGCCGAGGTCGGCGACGAGGCGTTCGTCGTGGGTGATGGCCACCACGCCGACGCCGTCGTCGAGTCGCTCCCGGAGAATCCCCATCAGCCCACCGTAGGTCGCTCTGTCCTGTCCGTAGGTCGGCTCGTCGAGGACGAGCAGACGCGGACGTCGGGCAAGGATCCCGGCCAGCGAGAGGCGCCGCTGCTCCCCGCCCGAGAGCGCGTACGGGCTCCGGGTCGCGAAGCGTTCCGAGCGGGAGGGCCAGCGCATCCATCAGGTCGGGCAACCGCTCCAGCTCGCGACCACGCAAGCCCAGCCGGGCCTCGTCCGCCACGGTCGTCGCAAGGAACTGCTGCTCGGGGTCCTGGAACAGGTACGCTGCGCGGCGCGCGAGCTCAGCCGACCGGAGCCGGTCGGGGGCGTCGCCGTCCAGGCGGACGGTCCCCGCATCCGGGCGCAGGAGTCCCACGAGCAGGCGACCGAGCGTCGACTTCCCGCTCCCGTTCGGCCCCACGATCGTCAGCCGATCTCCCGCGGCCACCTCGAGGTCGACGTTGCGGACGACTGGGAAGCCGCGCCGATAGCCGAACTCGATGCCGCGGCCCGCGACCAGGGGTTCGCCGGGGACGGCCAGGGGCGGCGCCACCTGGGGTCTCACGCCGAGGGCCGCGTCAACCTCGGCCGGCAGCCAGATCCCCGCGTCGAGGAGCGCTCGTCCGCTGCGCCCGACCACTTCGGAAGGCGTCCCCAGGTCGGTGGGTCGGCCGTCCGGGCCCAGGACGAGCACGCGGTCGGCCAGGCGCCACGCAAGCTCGACGCGGTGCTCCACGAGGACGATCGTCGTCCCGGCGGCCCGGAGCGCGGCGAGTCGCTCGACGAAGGCGCGCGCCCCGTCGGGATCCAGGTTTGCCGTCGGTTCGTCGAGGACGAGCAGACGCGAGCGAGGCGCGAGCGCGCCCGCCAGGGCCAGCCGCTGCTGCTGGCCGCCCGACAGCGTGGTCGTTCGCAGCCGGCCCAGACCGCCGAGGCCCGACCTCGGCGAGGGCGACGGGGACGCGGTCCAGCATCTCCCGCCGGGGCCAGCCCCGGTTCTCGAGCCCGAATGCGACATCGTCCTCGACTCGCTCCATGACCAGCTGTGCGCCCGGGTCCTGGAAGACGACCCCGACCGGGCCGCCGACGCCGAGGGAGCCTTCGAGGCTCCCGGGCACCTCGCGGCCCAGGAGCCCGGCGAGGGCGAGGACGAGCGTGCTCTTGCCAGACCCCGACGGGCCCACGACCAGCAGGCACTCGCCCGGGGCGACGTGCACGTCGACGTCCCGCAGGGCCGGTGCGGCGGCGCCGGCATGGGTGAAGCCGAGGCTGCGGGCGATAACTGCGCCAGGTTCCACCCGACCAGCCGCCGGCGGGGCTGCCGCCGACAGGACCCCCGGCGACGGAATGGCCGCGGCCTCGATGGTGCGGCCCTTCGTCAGGCCGGGAAGCCGCGCAGGACGCCGGCCTCCCGAAGTCCGCGCACGATCGCCTGCGTCACGATCGGCATGAAGACCGCGGCCGAGATGACCATCCACAGGAAGGTCAGGGCCAGCACCTCGGGCGCCACCCCCTGGTAGTAGAGGACCGCGTCGTGGACGAACGCGAGGCAGGCGGACGCCGCCCCGGCCAGGGCGACGACGGGCATGTCGAACCGGCGATAGCGGAAGGCGGCGAAGACGGCCTCGGCTCCGATCCCCTGCAGGAACCCGGACACGAGCGCGTCGGGGCCCCACTGGCTGACGACGAGGACCGAGACGCTGGCCGCCACCATCTCGGCGAAGAGGCCTGCGCCAGGCTTGCGGACGATCACGGGGGCCAGGACGGCAGGCAGCAGCCAGCCCACGTAGAGGAGGAGCCACGGCGAACCGGCCCCCGCCCCCAGGCCCGCGTACACGGCGTTGAGCGCTGCCATGAACGACGCCGAAGGCGGCCCCGATGACGGCCGTGACGAGGATGTCGCGGGTGCGCCAGCCGCCGCGCGGCGCGCCGGACGATGCGGTTGCGATCACGGCTGTTCCCCCTTCACGACATGCGTCTCGACGATGAGGAGCCGGCCGGCGCCGAGCGAGACGTGCGCCAGCGGAACGGTCCGGACGTTGGAGAGACCACGCGCGGGCCCGAGGAGCAGCGGCTCGTCCGCGGAGCGGATACGCCAGCCCGTCGGTTGCCACGCCGGCCGCGTCCCCGCCGAAGGGCAGCAGGGTGACGATGTCGCCCACCCGCCCGGCCAGCTCGAGGCTCACCGGGCCGGCGGTGGCGTCGAGCAGCCGGACGCGCGTGGTGGCGTCGAGGATCAGCACCTCGGTGCCCGCGAGCGCCGGATGGGCCAGCAGCCAGGCGTTGGCGAAAGAGTGGTCGAAGCGCGCGCCGCCGAGCGCGCCGAGCAGCGTGAGCCTCCGGGCGCCCCTTGCCAGCGCGGCCACGGCCGCCAGCTCGAGGTCGGATTCGTCCTTGGTCTCCGGCGCGAGCTCGATCTCGATCCCGGCGGCGCGGACCGCGGCGAGACCAGCCGGTCCGAGTGAATCTCCGTCGCCCACGACGAGATCGGGCCGGAAGCCGGCGACAGGCGCCTTCGCCGCTCCGCCGTCGGCGGCGACGACGAGCTCGACGCCGTCGGCCCAGCCGGGCCATGCCGCGTCGAGGGTGCCGCTCTCCGGCACGTCGCCGTCGCCGACCAGGATCGCGTGCACCCCACCCGGACCGTCCATCGAATCGAGACGCCTCCGCTGCACGGGACGGAGGCGTCGCCTGGACTCCCTTCGCCGGCATGACCCGGATCAGGTTCCGAGGGTCTGCGGGTCGTGCCCGCACTCTCAGCGCCATCGCGGCGCTCCCCTGTCCCACTCTTCAGCTCACCGGGCTCCCACCGGCTCGCACCGAGTCTACACCCGCAGCGCCGGCCTCCGGTCGCCGAGCAGCCGGTCGACCCACGCGGCGACCGAGGTCGCAGTCTCATCCGCGCCGGCCAGGCGGAGCGCGGCCGCGTCGCCGAGGATCGAGTCGATGCCGACCGCTCGCGCCCCCGCGGCGCGGGCCATCCGCATGTCGTCGAGTGCGTCGCCGACGTACACGGTCTCCGTGGCGCTGGTTCCGAGGCCCAGCTCGCGGATGGCGCGCAGGAGCGGGGCGGGGTGCGGCTTCGCCTCCGCCATGTCGTCGCCGTGAACCCGTACCCGGAGCAGGGCCTCGAGGCCGTGGCGTCGGAGCTGGGCCCCCACGTTGTCGCGGTGGCCTGCCGTCACGAGGGCGAGTGGATAGCCCGCGGCGTGCAGCCGAGCCAGGGCATCCGCCGCCCCCGGGAGGAGCTCGGCCTCGTCGCGGCCGCGGTAGGCGGCCCACCAGCGCCGCCCGGCCTCCTCGATCGTGGCCTCGGGAAGGCCGATCGTGCGGTACAGGAGCCGCCAGTCGGGCGTCCATCCGCGGCAGTACTGGTCCCAGGTCACACGCATGCCGAAGGTGGCCACGACCTCGGCAGTCGCGTCGTACATCAGGTGGAGGGTGTCGGCGAGGGTGCCATCCCAGTCGAAGACGACGGCGCGCATCCGCCGAAGCGTAGCGGGTGACCCCGAGTGGCGCGGCCCCGATGCTAGACTCGCCGTCGTGCCCGCTTCGGTCGATCCCGAGACGCTCGATCCCGCCGTTCGGCGGGTCGTCGAGGCAGCCGCCCGGAAGGGCGCCGAGCTGCAGGTCGTCGTCCTCGACGCCTCGACCCACACCGCGGAGGACGCGGCGCGGGCGCTCGGCGTGGAGCTCGGGCAGATCGTGAAGTCGCTGGTCTTCGTCGCCCCCCGCGCGGAGGCAGGCCACGAGCCCGTCGTCTGCCTCGTGTCGGGCACGAACCGCGTCGACGTCGGGCGGCTGGCGGCGGTTGCCGGCGAGCCCGGCATCCGGCGCGCGACGGCGCGCGAGGCGCGCGACCTGACCGGCTTCAGCATCGGCGGCATCCCGCCGGTCGGCCATCCGGCCGCCGTGCGCGTCGTGATGGACCCGGACCTTGGCCGCTACCCGGTGGTCTGGGCTGCCGCCGGCCAGGATCGGGCCGTCTTCCCGGTGGCGCCCGCCACCCTCCGAGCGCTCACCAACGCGATCGTCGCGCCCATCGCCGACGAGTCGGCGCGGCCGGGCGGGACGGGGCCCGGCCGAGCAGGTTGAGCGCCGAGGCGCGCCAGGAGATCGTCAGCTACCCGGGTGCCGTCCGCGTGCGCTACCGCTGGGCAGGTTCAGGCCAGGGCGCGGCGGTCTTCGCTCTCAGCGAGGCCGGCGGCGAGCTTCACGAGCACGGCGGGCTCGTCTCCCCGAGCTTCGAGCGCCTGTGCCGGGCGGAGCTGCGCGTCGAAAGCCCCGGCGGAACCTGGGCGGCGCGCCTCGCCTCACCCATCTTCGATGCGCCGTCGGGCGTCGCCTGGGACACCGAGCGCCTGCTCGTCGTGGCCTACGGGTTCGTGACCTACGCCTTCGAAGCGCGCACCGGCGGGCTGCGCTGGACGCACCGGTCGGGCTCGCCGCTGGTGACGGTCCTCGGTTCGTCACGCCTGGCCCACGTGATCGTCCAGGCCGAGATCGAGACGTTCGCAGTCGAGGCCGACGGCGAGGTGCTGTGGCGCGTCGCCCATTCCGATGTGGTCGCCGGGGCGGAGCTGGTGGCCGGGACGCTGGTCCTGACGAGCTACGGCGGCCTGGTCAGCGCGATCGATCCGGCCACGGGGCGGGTGGCGGGCTGACGCTCGTCCGACCCACGCCCCCGCTCCCGCCCGGCGCGGCCCGATCGCCGGTGGATGCGCTGTGGACAACCCGCACCGCATTCGTCCAACTCGTGGACGGCACTCGTTGACCGGCCCTCGGGAGCCCGATACCGTGGGACTCGACCCGGAGGGGTCATGAGCTCGCTAATGGCGGAGGCTCCGGCCGAGGCCCACGCGACGCGGAGGTTCCTCCGGGTCGCTTGCCGTCCGCCGCGGTACCATCCCCGGCCGTGACCCCCCTCGTCCTGGTCGTCGCCGGCCTCGCTGCGATCGCATCCGGCACCCTTCTCCTGCGAACCTACGGCCCACGCGTCCGCGTCGGCCGCCTGCTTGCGGTGACCCCTTCGGTCGAGCTCGCCGAAGCGCGGCGGCTCGCCGGCAGCGGGGTGCGGCGATACGTCCGGGTCGACGGCCGACTGGACGCCGACGAGGTTCTCCTCGACGAGCACGACCGGCCGCTCGTCCTGCGGCGGCGGCGGATCGAAACCCGGCGCGGCCGGGAGTGGCGCGTTCTCGACGACCGGGTGGAAGCCGTCCCGTTCCGTGTGCGCGAAGGCCTCGACGAGATCGACGTCGACGCCGACGTGCTCGACGCGGGTCTCGTGACCCTCGTCCGCGAGTCGGTCGGCACGGTCGCCGAGGCCGCGGGGACGCTGCCGGCGGCGATGCTGGCGGGCCTGCACGACGACGCGCCGATCCGCCTGCAGCTCGAGCAGCTCTCCTCGGTGGAGCACGCCACCGTGCTCGGCGTGCCCGTTGCGCGGGCGGGCGGCCGGGTGGCGATGACGGCCGGGACGGGGCGACCGCTCGTGGTCTCGACACTCGAGCGCGACGAGGCGATGCGGGTCCTTGCCGAGGGCCGCCGGGCTCGCCCGATCGCCGCCGCGGCCGCGCTCGGCGGCGGCCTCCTCCTCCTTGGCGTGGGGCTGCTCTGGGCGCTCGTGGCGAGGGTCGCGGGATGATGCCGGTTCGCCGGGACGTCACGGCCCGCGCGGCGGCGATCAACCGGCGCCCGGTCCCGTTCAGGCGGGTCGCGGCGATCACCCTCCTCGTAGTTGCGGCCCTCGCCCTGACCACGGCCGGCGTTTCAGCCGCCGACCCGACGGCCGCGCCGGGCGGCGACGTGCGAACGAGTCCGGGCGCACCCGGGCTCGTCGGCGATCCGCTCTTCGCCCTCGCCGGCGTGATCGTCGTCGGCCTGGTCAGCGTCGCCGTCACCCTCGTGGCAATCCGGCTCGCCGACCGCCGATAGGCAGCAGCCCGGGGCAGCCAGCCGGACCTTCGTCCTATTGGCAAGAACTGTGAGGTCGCGGAGACTTCGCGCAGCGACCTACCCGATCCTCCATCCGCCGCGGGATCTCCGCCGGCACGTGGAGGATAGGCAGCTCCACGGGGACCCGGCCACGCCACTCTCGCCTCGACCTTCCGACGCGACGCTCAGTGTCACGAAGGCGGCACGCCTCCTCGGCGTTCACCCGAACACGGTCCGGACCTGGAGCGACCAGGGACGGCTCCGCTTCTACCGGATCAACGCGCGCGGCGACCGGCGCTACCGCCTCGGGGATCTCCAACGCTTCCTGGCCGCCGCCGAGCAGCCCCTCCGCGGGCAGCGCCGCGACCGTGGGGAGCCTGCGATGCCGGGGCGCCCGATGCCCTCGATCGGCGCCGACGTGATCGAGCTCCGCACGCGGCCATCGGAGCGATCGAGCTTGCACGGCCGACGCGAGCCGGCGCCCGAGCCGATCCGCGGCTCCGAGCCCCCGCCCCACGCTGACGCCCTGCCGAAGGCGCTCGAGAATGCTCCGGCCGCCGCACCGCTGTCGGCTCCGCTCGACGTGGAGCGTCGCCTCGTCGAGATCGACCTGCTGGGCCGGGTGGCGGACCTGGTCGCCTCCGGACGGGGCATGGACGAGATCGCGGGCGTCACCGTCGAGCTCCTCTGTGCTCGCGCCGGCCACGACCTCGCGATCGTGCTGGAGCGCCGCGACGGCCGCCTGGTGCCGATCGCGGCACATGGGGAGGGCGCCGAACGGGTCGGCTGGATGGCCGAGTCGACGGGCCTCCCGGGCCGCGCCCTGGCTGCCCCGGGTCCTGTCGCCGAGGCGAGGGCGCCGGAAGGGCACGACTGGCTGCAGCACGGCTACAGCCTCCCGGCGCGGATCGCGGTCGCGATCCCGGGCAACGCGGGCCGGCCGTGGGGCGTGGTCGCGACCGCCGACGAAGCGCCGCCCGCCACCCTCGCCGAGCTCGAGACGTTCCTGGTCGCCGTGGCGCGCCAGCTCGGCGTTGCCGTTCACGCCGACCGCCTCCGAGCCGAAACGGCGACCCAGCTCCATCGAGCCGAGGCCCTGCGGCGGATCGCGACCGACATCGGCAGCAAGCTCGACCTGGACCAGATCCTCGCCGGCGTGGTCGACCATGCCCGGGTCCTGTTCGGCGGGGACCGCGCCGCAGTCTTCCTCCGACGCGCCGACGGCCATGTCACCGCCGAGGTCGCCCGCGGCCTCTCCGACGCCTACCTCACGGCGGTCCGTGACGTCCCCGTCCCCTCCCTGCCCGCCGAGGCGGCAGCCGCGCGCCGCCCGTTGTTCGCGATGCGCTACCGCGACGACCCGCGCGCGATCGAGTCGCGTTCCGCCGTCGTCCAGGAGGGCTTCGACACGATCTGTGCGGCGCCGCTCTTCGACGGGGACGACCTCCTCGGCCTCCTGGTCGTCTACCACGACCGGCCCCACGCCTGGACGGAGGAGGAGCTGGCGACGCTCGGCGGGTTCGCGGCCCAGGCGGCGACGGCCATCAAGAACGCCCAGAACTTCGAACGGATGGCGACGTGGGCGGCGCACCTGCAGTCGATCCAGCAGCTGGGCGCGCAGCTGGCGCGCCTCACGAGCGAGGGCGAGATCGGGGCCGCGATCGCCAACGAGCTCGACCAGCTCATCGAGTACCACAACGTCCGCGTCTACCGCCTGCGATCGGATGGCTGGCTCGTGCCGGTCGCGATGCGCGGCCTGGTCGGCGAGTTCCACGACGAGACCCCGGACCAGCTCCGGATCCGCCTCGGCGAGGGGATCACCGGCTGGGTGGCGGCCCACCGCGTCCCGCAGAACCTGCCCGACGCCGCCCACGACGCCCGAGCAGTCACCATCCCGGGGACCGACGACGACCTCGACGAGTCGATGCTGCTGGCGCCCCTGGTCTTCGAGGAGCAGGTGCTCGGCGTCATCGTCGCTCTCCAAGCTGGGCCTCCGCCAGTTCAGCGACGACGACCTGCGGCTCCTCGTGATCTACGCCAGCCTCGCGGCCCAGGCGATGGCGAACGCCGAGGCGACCGAACGACTGCGCGCGCAGTCGGTCCGGCTGGAGCGGCGCCTCGCAGGCCAGCGCGCCCTCGCTGGAGATCACGGGCGCGATCCTCGGCACGCTCGACCTGCGCGGGATCCTCGACGAGGTCGCTGACCGCCTGGTCGACATCGTGCGCTGGGACAACATCTCGATCGAGTGGGCCGACGGCGGAAGCGGCAGGCTCGCGCCGCTCATGGCCCGGGGAGTGCACGCCGAGGAGTACCTCAAGCCGTGGGAGCCGGGCGAGGAGGGCCTCGCGACCTGGGTCATGGCGCACGGCGAGCCCCAGCTCGTGCGCGACGAGCTGGGCGACCCCCGCATCCACCAGTTCGCGTCCACCGGTGACATCCAGGGCAGCCTGATCTGCGTGCCGCTGCTCGGCCGCGATGGCGTTCGCGGCGTCATCTCCCTCGAGCGCCTCGGCGACGCGGAGCGCTTCGACGAGGACGACTTCGAGCTGGTCCAGCTCTTCGCGGCCCAGGTCTCGATCGCGATCCGGAACGCCGAGGCGTACCGCGAGAAGACGATCGACGCCGAGACCGACGACCTGACGGGGCTCATGAACCAGCGGACGTTCAGCGAGTGGCTCGGCCGCTGCGTCGCGACCCAGGATCGCTTCGGTCTCCTGATGCTCGACCTCGACGAGTTCAAGGCCGTCAACGACGGCCTCGGCCACCAGGCCGGCGACGACTGCCTGCGCTCGGTCGCCCGCGCGATCCGGGGCGCCTGCCGCGATTCCGACCTCGTCTTCCGCTACGGCGGCGACGAGTTCACCGTGATCTGCGCGGGAACGGACGCGACCGGCACCTTCGCGCTCGCCGGCCGCATCCAGGCCTCGCTGGAGACCATCTCGGGCGACTGGACACGGCGCACACGCGCGGCCACAGTCTCGGCCTCCGTCGGGGTGGCGACCTTCCCCGAGAACGGGTCGACAGCCGACGAGATCCTCCTCGCGGCCGACCGGGCCTGCTTCGTCGCCAAGCGCGGCGGGCGCAACCGCATCGCCACGGCAGAGGAGGGTCAGGCCTTCGCCGGAGAGCTGACCCTGCAGGAGCCGACGCCGTTCGACCCGCCCGAGTCGCCCGCGCCCGTCCCGGGCTCCCCGCGCACTGCGCCCGCCGGCGACGCGCGTCCCCCCACCGAAACGTCGACGGAACGGCCGCCGACCGCCTAGCATCGGACGCGTGCCCGCCGCGATTGGCCGCCGCCACGGCCGCCTCCTGGCAGCAACGCTCGGCGCCGCGATCGCCGCCGGGGGGCTCCTCGCGGGCTGCGCCGTCCCGGCGCCGGGCACCGGCACGAGCGCCGCCGCCGGTGGGGCCACGACATCCGCGGGGACCGGGACCCCGACGGAGGGCGCGCCGTCCGTCCCGGCGCCATCGCGTCCGCCCCGTCCGACGCCGGCCCCGGCGCCGACGTTCTCGACCTACACCGTGCGGCCCGGCGACAGCCTCATCGCCCTTGCGGACCGCTTCGGGACCACGCCCGAGAGCCTCGCCTTCTGGAATCGCGCCCGCTACCCGTCGCTCGACCCGACCTCGCCGGCGTATCAGCCGGGCCGGATCGAGGCTGGCTGGCAGCTCGCCTACCTGCCCGGCGAGGTCGCGGACTCGCGCAACCTGCCGCCGGCGAGCGCGGCCCCGGCCCGGACGCCGGGAACGACCGGCCCCGTCGGCCCGTACCCCGTCCTCCCGGCCGACGGCGGAGCGACCCTCGTGAGCCACGGACCGGAGGGGCTCGACGGCGTGGCGCTGACATTCGAGTACGCCGGCGGGGCGGGCGCCGGGGCCGGCGGGGCGGAGGCGGTGGTGGCGTGGCTCGAGGCGAACGGCGTGCCGGCGACTGTCTTCGTGGGGCCGCCTGCGGTGGCCGCCGGCGACGCGGCCGGGGCCGCCGTCCTCGCGAGCCTGCGTGCGGCAGTGACGCTTCGCGCGGGCCTGCTTGCACCCCTGGGCACCGCCGCCGATCCTGGCCCGGCCCTCGTCGCAGCGGATGGCCCGCTGGCCGCCGCCCTCGGGAAGGGCACCGCCCCATGGCTGCGGCCGTCCGATGGACGAGCGCCGCCGGACGCGCTCCTCGGGGCCGGGCGTGCCGGTTGGAGGTGGGTGGTCACTTGGGACGTCGACCCGGGCGACGGCGTGCCGGCGGCCGCCGCCGGCCCGAGCGCCACCGACATCGTGACCCGCGTCGTGTCCCGCGCGGTCGGCGGCTCGATCGTGCGCCTGCAGCTCGGCGGCGAGCAGACACTCGACGCGCTCCCGGGGATCGTCGACGGCCTCGAGGCGGCCGGGCTGCGGGTCGTGCCGCTCCCCGCGATCCTGGGGCTGTCGGCCGGCGGCTAGCGGGTCGGCGCCGCCGACGCAAGGCTGGCGCCGCTGACCCGAAGGGTCGCGTCGCCGCAACGGGGGCGCGCCGCCGCAACCGGGCCTCACCGCCGCAACGGGGCGTCACGGACAGACCGCTCCGCTAGAGTCGGCCGGCCTCCACGATCCGGCGCAGGAACTGCTGCGTTCGCTCCTCGCGCGGGGAGCTGAAGATCTGGTCGGGCGGGCCTTCCTCCAGGATGCGGCCGGCGTCGAGGAAGCAGACCCGGCTCGCGATGTCCCTGGCGAACCCCATCTCGTGAGTCGCGATGAGCATGGTCATCCCAGCCTGGGCAAGCTCCCGGACAACGTTCAGGACCTCCGCGACGAGCTCCGGGTCGAGGGCGCTCGTGACCTCGTCGAGGAGCAGCACGCCGGGTTCCATGGCGAGCGCCCTGACGATCGCAACCCGCTGCTGCTGCCCGCCCGAGAGCCGGTCGGGGAACTCGAGCGCCTTCTCCTCGAGGCCGAACCGGCGGAGCAGCGCCCGGCCGCGCTCTTCGGCCTGGGCCGGCCGCATGCGCAGCGCCTTCCGGGGGCCGAGCGTGACGTTGTCGATGACCGTCATGTGCGGGAAGAGGTTGAAGGCCTGGAAGACGATTCCGATCCGGCGCCGGATCCGGTTCACGTCCACCTTCGGCGCCGTGATCTCCTCGCCCTCGACCACGATCCGTCCGGCGTCGATCGGCTCGATGAGGTTGATGCAGCGGAGGAGCGTGGACTTGCCGCTGCCCGAGGCGCCGATGAGGCAGACCACTTCGTGCTCGGCGACGCAGAGGTCGATGCCGCGCAGCACCTCCAGCTTGCCGAAGGACTTGTGGAGGCCCTCGATGACGAGGGCTTCCACGCCGGCCTGCGCGCCGCTCACCGCACCCCTCCGGCCGTCTGTCGTCGCTTGTCGCGCGCGACCAGCCAGTCGGTGAACCTCGCGAGGGGGATCGTGAACACGATGAACACCAGCGCGGTGACCATGTAGGGCGTGAAGTTGAAGTTCCCTGCCTGCTCGATGTAGGACTGCCTGAAGATCTCGACGATCCCGATGTACGAGACCAGGACAGTGTCCTTCTGGAGCCCGATGAAGTCGTTGAGAAGCGGGGGGATCACCCTCCGGACCGCCTGCGGCAGGACCACGTGGCGCAGCGCCTGGAGGCGGCTGAGGCCCAGCGAGCGGGCGGCCGCCTCCTGGCTCGGATGGATCGACTCGATGCCCGCCCGGTAGACCTCGGACACATACGCCGAGTACACGAGGGTCAGCGCGACGACCGCGTAGAAGAAGGGATCGACCGGGACGCCGGGCAGTCCGAGGGCGGGGATCCCGAAGCCCAGGATGTAGATGACCAGGACGCCCGGCAGGGCCCGGAAGACGTCCACGTAGACCGTCGCGAGGAGCCGGACCGGGAAGAGGACCGGCCCGGGCAGGCTCCTGAGCACCGCGATGACGAGGCCGAGGACGAGGATCAGCACCTCGCTGACGAGGAAGAGCTGGATGTTGACCCAGAACGCCGCGACGATCGCCGGAGCCGACTCGGCGAAGACCTCGGCGTTGAAGAACGATTCCTTCACCGCGGGCCAGCCGGGCGAGTTCACGACCACCCAGCCGACGACTCCGAAGAAGACGACGGTGCTGACGAGGGCGACGAGCGTCGATCGGAGCGCGGACTGCTCGCCGACACGTCGAGGCCCGCGCGACCCGAGGAGGCCGGAGCGACCTCCCGAGTCGAGCGGGCCCACCTGACCCGTTGATGCCGACATCCGGCGGCCGGCGTGCGGCGAGGCCTAGGGCTGGAGCACCGGGGCGTTCGCCTTGTCGGCCATCCACTCCTGGGTGATCGCGGCGAGGGTGCCGTCCGCCTTCATGGCGGCGATCGCCTCGTTGACGCACGCGGTGAGCGGGCTGCCCTTGGCCAGGACGATGCTGAAATGCTCCTGCTCGGCGCCGGTCGGCTGGAACTGCCCCACGATCGTGCCGTTGTCCATCTGTGCAGAGGTGACGTAGAAGGCCGTCGGGAGGTCGACGACGAGCCCGTCGATCTGCTTGTTGGTCAGAGCCTTGATGGCCGCGTCGTTGCTGTCGTAGACGCGGGGCGTCTTGTCCGGCTTGATGACCTTGACGATCGTGTCATAGCTTGTCGTGCCCGCCTGGGCGCCGAACTGGTAGCTCTTGAGATCGGCGATCGACTTGACCGAGGCGATGGGCGAGCCGCTGACGGCCACGAGCGCCTGGTTGAGCGAGTAGTAGCCGTCGGACAGGTCCGCGGTCTTGGTCCGCTCCGGCTTGTACGACACCTGGGCCAGGTAGAAGTCGAATGGCTTGGGGCCCGGGGCGTAGGAGTTGTCGAACTTGACCGCGACCCAGGCGACCTGGTCCTTCGTGAAGCCGAGCTTGTCGGCGACCGCGTAGGCGACCGCGCTCTCGAAGCCGGTCCCGGTGGTCGGATCGCCGGAGTACTTGGTGGTCCACGGCGGGGTGTTCCCGCCGTCGCGGGGAAGCAAGTACGGCGAGTAGGCCGGGTTGTCGGTCCCGATCGTCAGCTTGCCGGCCTTGAGGGTCGTCAGGTTGGCGGCCGTGCAGGCGCTCGACATGGCGCCCGGGGACGCGGAGGGCGCCGCCGACGCCGAAGGCGCCGCGGAGGGGGCCGCGGAAGGGGCGGCTGTGGCGGTTGGCGTTTCCGTGGGGGCCGGCGTCGGGGTCGCGCCGGAGGAGCAGGCGGCCAGCACGGCGCCGGTCAGCGCGAGCACGGCCGCGAAGCGAAGGGTGGATCGCATGGGGTGCCTCTCTCCTCTGGGTGAGAACGGGCGTGAGTGTACCGCGCGCGGCCTCCGCCGAGCGGCGCCCGGCCGGCCGCCGTGGCGTCGGTCTTCCGGCGGGCTTTGAGGTCCACGTCGCTAGACTGGTCCTCGTGCGCGTCCGCCTCCTCGAGCTCCGACTCCTCGCCGTCGGCCTGGCCATCCTCTGGGCCCTGGTCGCGGCGGTCCCTGCTGGTCGGGTACCGGCCGGGCGGGCCCGGTCGACCTGCTCGTGGGGATCGCGGCGCTCGTCCCGCTGGGCGTGGCGCTGGCGGCGGTCGCCTGGCCACCGGCCGCGCGCAGCGGCGACGGCGTTCCGGCTGATCGGCGGGCTCGGCGTCGCGACCATCCTCATCCTTCTCCCGGTGCTGGGCGGGCTCGTCCAGCAGCTCGTCGAGCGCGGCCTCCAGACGCTGCTCCCGTCGCCCGAGGCCGCCTATCCCTGGATGCTCGCGATCGTCGGCACGTCCGCTCTTCGCCAGCCTCGGGCTCGCCCGACGGATCCAGGGGCCCGACAGCCGGCGACCCGCGCCGACTCGCCATCGCGATCGTCCTGGGCGTGAGCCTGGCGGCCGCCTCGGGAACGGCGATGGCCGGTGCCGCGATCGCCAACGAGCTCGCGCTGCGCGACCAGCCGGCCGTTGCGTCGCGCTACGGGCCGACCGACCCGGCGCGCGTGCCGCCGGCCTGCGACGCGCCACTCTTGGCCGGCAGCACGGCCCAGCTGACCCTGGACCTGGGCGGCACCCTCGACGGCCGCTCCCTGGGGACCGGCCGCGTGCGCGGCAGCCGTTCCGGCGACGACTTCCGCTGGCTGGCCGAGGTGACCACCACCCGCGAGATCGGGTTCGCGGGCGCGGCGGTCGTGGGCCGGTCACGGGTGGTTCGCGAGCCCCGGTACGCGCTGGACCTCCGTCCCGCCCGCGCATCTGCGGGGCGAGTCGCTGGACGTCGCGTTGATCGACGCCGCGCTGAGCCCGCTCCAGCGGACGGCCGCCGAGGACCTCGGCCTCACCTACCTGGAGGGTGCCCGCGCCCGCCGCTGCCGGGTCGCCGTCGACGGGCTGACCTTCGGGCGGGCCTTCCCGCAGGTCCGCTGGCTCGTCGGCGAGGCGGATCTCACCACCTGGCGGGGCGAGATCGACTACTGGGTCTTCGCCGACGGACAGCTCGGGCGCGCCGAAGGGCGCCTTGGCGGCCCCGGCTTCGCCATCCAGCCCGACGCGATCCGGGCCGAGCTGACGACGGCCCTCACCGCCGCCGACCGGGGCGAACCGGTCACGATCCTGCCGCCGCAGGACTGACCGGAGCCCGCATGGAACGCCTGGATCCGTCGGAGCGGGACACCCTCCCGGGGCGGAAGCGCGACCGCGTGGCCCGCTTCTACCGCGTCGCGACGTACCTCGCGACGCACCCTGACGGCGTGACGCCCGACGAGATCGCCCGCTTCCTAGGGATGTCGCGCCGGAATGCCTACCGCGACCTGCGCGCCCTCGACGACGAGCTGGGGATGCCGGTCTGGGCTGAGGGCGGACGCTGGGGTCTCGAGCGCGACGCGCTGCTGCCCGCGTTCCGCCTCAGCCAGGGCGAGGCGATGGCCGTCTTCCTCGCGTCGCGCCTGATGGCGAAGTACGCCGACGCCTACGACCCGGAGCTGGCCGCGGCCTTCCAGAAGCTCGGCGAAGCGCTGCCGCCCGTCCTCGGCCAGCACGTGCACCGGACCCTCGACGTCATGGCCCGGCGGCCGCCCGACCCGGAGGGGACACGCCGGCTGCGGACTCCTGACCCGGGCGTGGGCGGAACGGCGCGTCGTCGAGCTGACCTATGACCCGAGCACGTACGATCCCGGCCGGCCGGCCCGGGTCGCCCGTGTCCGGCCCTACCTGATCGAGCCCTCCACCGAGACGCACGCGCTCTACCTGATCGGCTGGGACGAGACCCGGAACGCCATCCGGACCTTCAAGCTCGAGCGAATCCGTCAGCTCACGGTCACGCCCGAGACGTTCGAGGCGCCGCCCGACGGGGTCGTCGAGGAGGCGCTCGAGAAGGCCTGGGGGATCATCGCCGACCAGGGGGCGGTCGAGGTGGACCTGCGCTTCGCGCCAGCGGTCGCGTCGCGGGTCGCCGAGACGACCTGGCACCCCACCCAGTCAGCGCGGCTCGAGGCCGACGGCTCGCTGACGCTGGCGGGCGACCGTCTCGGGAACGGTCGAGATCCGCTCCTGGATCCTGTCCTGGGGGCCCGACGTGGAGGTCGTCGCCCCGGTCGCGCTGCGCGCCGAGGTCGGTCGCCTGCTCGCCGAGGCAGCTGCACGCTACCGCTGACCGACGGCCCTTCCCGGCCGGCCCCGAGCGCCCACAATGGGCCGATGCGACCCGGCGCGCTTCGCCGCCGTCAACCTGATCAGCGACCCGATCCACGGCTACATCGAGCTGACCAAGCGTCTCGCGACCGCCGAGTCGCGGGCCGCCGGGCCTGCCGGACGAGGAGGCCGCCGAGGAGGACGTGCTCGACACGGCCTGGCTTCAGCGGCTGCGCCGGATCAGCCAGCTCCAGAGCGCGCGTTGGGTCTTCCCGACCGCCGAGCACTCGCGCTTCACCCACGGCCTGGGCGTCATGCACGAGGCGGGCCTGTGGGCGCGACAGCTCTACCCGTCGCTCGTCGGACGCGCTGGCCGCCACCGACCCGGGCCTGCGACCGCCCATCCGAGGGTCTCGTCGTCGAGACGCTGCGCATGGCCGGCCTCCTCCACGACGTGGGCCACGGGCCGTTCGCCCACTTCTTCGACGACCACGTCCTGGCCGCGTTCACCGCGCCCCGCCGACGGCCGGCGCTCCGAGCCGAAGACGCTCACCCACGAGGACCTCTCGCAGCTCATCATCGAGCGCGAGCTGGGGGCCACTCATCGGGCGCCTCCGCCGCGCGCCCGGCGACGGAGTCCCGGGCCGCGACGCGTTCGCCGCCGGAGAAGCGATCGACCCGGCCTGGGTCGCCTTCCTCGTCTCCAAGCCGCCCCTCGGCGACCCGTCGATGCCGCGCTGGGTGCGCTGGCTCCAGCCGCTCCTTTCCGGCGTCTTCACGGTCGACAACCTGGACTACGTGCGCCGCGACGCCTACTTCACCGGCGTCTCCGCCGGCCACGTGGACGCCGAGCGCCTGCGCCGCTACGCCTTCATCTCGGAGCGCGGCCTGACCCTCTACGAGCCGGGCCTGGCGGCCCTCGAGATGTTCCTCACCGCGCGCCTCTTCATGTACCAGCAGGTCTACTTCCACCGGACGGTCCGGGGGATCGACCTCGACCTCGGCGAGGTCTTCGGGCCGTCCATCCGCGGCGATCGTCGGCGAGTCGGCTCGCCAGCCGACGACCTGCGCGGCGTACGCCGACCTCGACGAGTACGCCCTCCTCCACCAGGCGGCCCGCTGGGGGCGCGGCGAGGACGTGACCCTGACGCCCGCGCCGGGCGAGCGGCCAGGTGGCTCCCGCACGTCGCCGGGATCTGGCGCCGGATCATTGCTCCGCCGGCCGCGCTGGCGCGCCGAGGCCGAGGTCCGGGCCGAGTACGACGTCCGGGCCGCCGCCCGCCGACGCGATCGCCACGCTGGGCGCGGCCGAGCCGGGCCGCGTCGTCATCGACCTCGCCATCGTGGACGCCCGGCCGTCGGCCGAGGATGGCGACGCGGCCCTCGCCATCGCCGGCCGCGACGGGCGGCCGCCGCGATCGCTGGCCGAGGCGCTCGGCCGACTGCCCGCCTACGCCCTGATCGGGCGACGCTACGTGCGGGTCGATGGGGACTAGCCACGCCACGCCCACCCGGATGGCACGCGAGATCGCCGAGATCCCGGCTGTCGTCGAGCGCGTCCTGGACGCGGTGGCGCGGACCTCGACGAGGTCGCCGGCGGCGATCCGCCCGAGGATGCCCGCGCTTCGTGCTGCTGGCCGCGCGCGGAACGTCGGACCATGCCGCCGTCTACGCCCGCTACCTGCTGGAGACGACTCTCGGCATCCCGGTCGGCCTCGCCGCGGCCTCGGTCACCACGATCTACCGGGCGCCTGCTCGTCTGGGATGACGTCCTGCTCATCGCCGTTTCGCAGTCGGGGGCCGCGCCCGGACGTCACCGCGGTCGTCGAGGCGCGCGCGAGCGGCCGGCGCGCCGACCCTCGCGATCACGAACGACCCGGCCTCTCCGCTGGCGTCGGCCGCCGAGCTCGTCCTGCGAGCTGCGGGCCGGGGAAGAGCGAGCGGTTGCCGCCACCAAGACGTACGTCGCGTCGCTGGCCGTGGTCGCCGGGCTCGTCGCGCGACTCGCCGGCGACGCGCCATGGGCCGCCGACCTCGAACGCCTCCCTGACGTGCTGACCGCCACCCTGGCAACCTCCGGGGCGTGGCTGCGCGGCCCGGGCGCCGCCTGCGTGGACGCCCTGGCCGCCTCGGACGAGGCGCTCGTGGTCTCGCGCGGCCACAACTTCGCGACCGCCCTCGAGATCGCCCTCAAGCTCAAGGAGACGGGCCGGATCTTCGCCGACGGGTACTCGACCGCGGACCTCCTGCACGGCCCCGTGACCGTGGCCGGCCCGGCTCTGCCGACCCTCGCATTGCGTCCCGACGGCGCAGCGGGCGTGGCCGTGGACGAGGCGCTCGTGGTCGCCGGCCGGCGGGGAGCTGCGCCATGGACGATCGGGGGCTCCGAGGTTGCGGGCCGCGCACGGGCGCTGGTGGTCGCGCCAACCCTGCCGGAACCGCTCACCCCGCTGGCGTACGTGCTGCCCGGATTCCTGCTGGCGGAGTCGGTCGCGCGAGCCCGTGGGCGCGATCCGGACGCTCCGGCGGGCCTGTCGAAGGTGACGCGCACGCGCTGAAGGGCGCCCGCGTGACGCCGGGCCGCGCGACGCCTCGTGCGCCGAGGGCGCCCGGAGACGCCGGGCCGCGTGACGCCGGCCTGACCCGCGAAGCGCCCCGCGATGCGCCCGCCCCGCGCCTCGGCGTGCGATCCTTCGCCGATGCGGATCGCCGACTTCGCCCTGGAGCGCTACTTCGCCCGCTGGGAGTTCGCCGTCGAGCACCTCCTGTGCGCCTCCGACGTGGAGGGCTGGTCGATGGCCGACCTCCTCGCCCTCGCCGACGACGAGACCCGGGCCCGCTGGGACGGCCTCCGCCTCGGCTACACCGAATCGACGGGCGATCCCGCTCCTGCGCGCCGAGATCGCGGCCCTCTACGAAGGGCTCGAGGCCGACGACGTCCTCGTCTTCTCCGGCGCCGAGGAGGCGATCTTCTGCCTCTTCTCGACGCTCCTGGGGCCGGGCGACCACGCGGTCGTGACCTGGCCCGGCTACCAGAGCCTGTTCGAGGTCGCCCGCGCCGCGGGCGCCGACGTGACGCTCCACGAGCTGCGCGAGGCGGACGGCTGGGCGCTCGACGTCGAGCGCCTCGTCGGGTCCTTCGGGCCCGCCACGCGTGCCGTCGTGGTGAACGCGCCCCACAACCCCACGGGCATGCTCCCCTCGCCCGCCGAGTGGGCCTCTCGGCCGACGCCTGCCGCGCCGCCGGCGTGCGCCTTGTCGCCGACGAGGTCTACCGGTTCCTCGAGCACGATGGACGGCGGCCCCTGCCGGCCGGCGCCGACCTCGACCCGACCTTCGTCTCGATCGGCGTCCTGTCGAAGTCGTTCGCCCTCGCGGGCCTGCGGATCGGCTGGCTCGCGTCGCGCGACCGCGACCTGCTGGCCCGCTGCGCGGCGTTCAAGGACTACACGACCATCTGCGCGTCGGCGCCGTCCGAGGTCCTCGGCCTGGTCGCGCTGCGGGCGCGGGAGTCGGTGCTGGCGCGCTCGCGGGCGATCGTCGGGCCCAACCTCGCGCGGTTCGACGTCTTCCTCGCCGACAGGCCCGGATTCGCCTCGTGGGTCCGGCCCGCGGCCGGATCGGTCGGGTTCCCGCGGCTCGCCCCCGATCTCGACGCCGACCGCTTCGCTGCCGAGCTCGTCGAGGCGACGGGTGTTCTCCTCCTGCCGGGGACTGCCTTCGGCCACGCCGGGAACCACGTCCGGGTCGGGCTTGGCCGCCAGGACTTCCCGGTGGCGCTCGATCGGCTGGCGACCTTCCTTGAGGCGCGCGGGATCGCCTGACGACTGAGGCACGCCCAGGGCGGGACCGCGGTCGACGGGTCAGTGCGGAACCGGAGTGAGGTCCGCGATACGTCGCCAGGTCTCCGCGGCGAACAGCTCGGGACGGTGGGTCATGACCACGACCGTCCGATCGCCAGCCACGGCGTCGAGGTTGCGGACGAAGGCGCGAGCCGTCGGCTCGTCGAGGTGCTCGGTCGGCTCGTCCAGGACCAGGATGCGCACGTCGGCCAGCAGCGCCCGGGCGAGGGCGAGGCGCTGGCATTGGCCGCCCGAGAGCCGGGCACCGTGCTCCCCGACGGGTGTGGCGAGCCCTTCCGGCAGCGAGTCCACCCAGGCGAGAAGCTGGGCATCGGCGAGGGCTCCGCGGAGCACACCGTCGGGAGCGCCCGGATGGGCCAGCCGCAGGTTCTCGGCGATGGATGCATCGAAGATGTGCGGGTCCTGCTCGCACAGCCCAACGAGCCGCCGGACGTCGTCGCCCGCGAGCGCACGGACCTCCACCGCCTCCTCGCTCGCGACGATCGAGAGCGAGCCGGAAGCCGGCTCGATGAAGCGCAGGCAGGCTGCGGCGAGCGTGCTCTTGCCCGAGCCGCTGGGGCCGGTGACGAGGGTCCGGGCGCCGGCAGGAACGTCGAGGTCGAGCGGCCCAAGTGCGTCGACGCTGGCTCCCGGGTAGCGCAGCACGAGGCCGCGCGCCCGAAGGCCGAGGGGACCGACGGGGACCGGAGGCGGTGACGGCGGATCGGGAGCGGGATCCGGGCGGTCGATGATCGCCGTGATGCGGCCGGCCGCGGCGGCCAGGCCGGGGAGCGCCCGGGCTGCGGGCACGAGCGGGCCGATCACCTCGTGGACTGCGATCGGGGTGAGCGCCACGACCGCCAGCGCGACGCCGGCCAGCGAGCCGTCACGGACGGCGACGATCCCGAGCACGAGCGCGAGCCATATGGAGGCTCCGGCGGCCAGCCCGGCGACGAGCCCACCGATTCCGGCCCCGGCGGCGACCCGACGCTCCGCAATGGCGAGACGGGCGTCCACGTCCAGCACCCGCTCGACCGCCCGTGGCGCGGCGCCCGCGGCGAGCAGCTCCGGCGCGCCCCGCAGGAGGTCCACGGCGGCGTCGGCAAGGACGCCGCGGGCGGGTGCCAGCGAGGCCTCCGCCCGGCGCGCTACGGCTCCGGCCGCGAGCGGCGCGCCGACGGCGCCGGCGATCGCCCCCAAAGCCAGGGCCACGCCAGCCCCGGGCACGAGCCACGCCTCGAGGAAGACGGCGCCGGCCACCACGAGGGTCGCGGACGCGTAGGGCAGGAGCACCCGCAGCCAGAGGTCGGCCAGCCCGTCGATGTCCCCGACGAGCCGGGCGAGGAGATCGCCCGAGCGCAGCTCCCCCACCCCGGCCGGGGCCAGTCGCGCGAGACGAGCGTAGGTTGCGGTCCGGAGCTCGCCGAGGACGCGGAAGGCGGCGTCGTGGGCCGCGAGCCGCTCGAGGTAGCGCAGCACGCCCCGGGCGATGCCGAACATCCGCACCGCCGTGACCGCCACCAGGAGGGTGAGCACGGGCGGCTGCTCCGCCGCGCGCGAGATCAGCCATGCGGCGGTGGCTGCGAGGCCGATCGCCGCGCCCGCGGCGCCGATCCCGGCCAGGACTGCCAGGGCCAGGCGAGGCAGCACGGGCCGGCCAAACCCGGCGATCCGCACCAGCGGCCTCACGCGGCACTTCCCGGGGCCGGCGGGTCCAACGACGCCCATGCCAGCTCGACGACCCGGTCCGCCGCCGCTGCGACAGCCGGACGGTGGGCGACCACGAGCACGGCGGCGCCGTCGACCGCCGCCCGCCGCACCGCCGCGAGGACGGCCGCCTCCGCGACGTCGTCGAGGCCGGCGGTCGGCTCGTCGAGGAGCAGGAGCGGCGAGCGCCGGAGGAGCGCCCTGGCGACGCCGAGCCGGCGCCGCTGACCGCTCGAGAGCCCGGCGCCGCGCTCGCCGACCGCGCCGGCCGGGTCCAGGTCAGCCAACCCCACCGCGGCCAGGATGGCGGCCACCTCCGCATCGGTGGCTTCCGGGGCGCCGAGGCGGACGTTCTCGGCGACCGTGCCGGGAAGCAGGAACGGCTCCTGGGGCACCCACGCCACGCATGCTCGCCAGGCATCGCCGTCGAGGTCGCCCGTGTCCACGAGCTGCCCGTCGGCCCCGGCCACCGCGATTCGGCCGTCCGAGAGTGGGACGAACCCGAGGATCGCCCCGAGGAGCGTGCTCTTGCCAGCACCGCTGGGTCCCACGACGGCCACGACCTCGCCGGGGCGCAGGATGACCGAAGCCCTGGAAGGCGCGGCGACGTCGCGTCCCGGTTGGACGACCGTCACCTCGCTCACGACGAGGCGGCCCGCCCGAAGGTCGGGCACCGCGACCAGCGGGTCACGCGGGTGCGCACCGGTGCCCGGGGGCGGCGTGTCCAGGATCGCGAACGCCTCGCTGGCTGCCGCAAGGCCCTCCTCGCTGGCGTGGAACTCGGCCCCGAGGCGGCGCCAAGGCAGGTAGGCCTCGGGCGCGAGCACGAGGGCGAAGAGCCCGACCTCGAGCGACAGGCCACCCACCACCAGGCGCAGCGCGATCCCCACCGCCACGAGCGCGACCGAGATCGTCGCCAGTAGCTCGAGGATGAGCGCGGACAGGAAGGCCACGCGGAGCACCCCCATCGTCTCGGTCCGGTAGGCGTCGGTCGCCCGCCGCAGGATCGCGACCTGGGCCTCTGCTCGGCCGTACGCCCGGAGCGTCGGCAGGCCGGCCACGACGTCGAGGAAGCGGTGGCCCAGGCGCCCCAGCACGACCCAGCGCCGCCGCCGTCGCGCCGCGGAGCGCTGCCCGACGAGGACCATGAAGACCGGGATCAAGGGTACGGTCAGGAGGACGGTGAGCGCCGCGACCAGGTCCACGGCCGCCAGGCAGGCGATGACCACCACCGGCACGATCACGGCCAGCGCCAGCTGCGGCAGGTAGCGGGCGAAGTAGCCGTCGAGCGCGTCCAGGCCGCGCGTCGCGAGGAGGACCACCTCGCCGCTCCGCGCCTCGGAAGCCCAGCGCGGCCCGAGCGTCGCGGCGTGCGCAAGGACCTTCCGCCTGAGGTCGGACTTCACGCCGCCGCTGATGCGTTGCGCGACGATCTCGGCCGCCCAGCCGACGAGCGCGCGGCCGGCCAGCACGGCCGCGAGGGCGGTGAGCGGCACCGCCAGGGTCGGCACGTCCTCGCCGCCCATGAACGCGCCGCTGATCGCGCGCGCCAGCAGCCCCGCCTGCGCGACGGCCAGCCCGGCGGTCAGGACCCCGATCGCCACGGCGGTGACGAGCGCCGCAGCCGCGACCCGGCCCGAGGCGAGGAGGCGGCGATCAGCCAGGGTCACGAGGGGCCGGGGGACGCGGCCACGAGGTCAGGGCTCGACGGGCGTCGGGGGCGCGGCGACGCGCCGGCGGAAGACCCAGTAGGTCCAGCCCTGGTAGACGAGGACGATCGGGGTGAAGACCAGCGCCACCACGGTCATGATCGAGAGCGTGTAGGGGGTCGACGACGCGTTGTCGATGGTGAGGCTGTAGGCAGGGTTCGTGGACGACGGCATCACGTCCGGGTACAGGGCCACGAACAGCGTCACGACTGCGAGAGCGATCGAGAAGGCGGTCCCCAGGAACGCCCAGCCCTCGCGGTGGAAACGGCTGGCCAGGATGCCGCCCACGAGCGTGAGCGCGGCCAGCAGCGTGGTGCCGACCGCCGCCGGGTTGCCCCGCAGGGCGAGCGTCCAGCCGAGGAAGAAGACCGCGGCGACCGCGGCGACCACGCCGACCGGCGTCGCGAGCCGGCTCGCCCGCTCGCGCACGCCGCCCTCCGTCTTGAGGGCCAGGAAGTGTGCCCCGTGGGTGACGAAGAGGAGTAGCGTCGTGGCCCCGCCCAGGAGCGCGTACGGGTTGAGAAGGGTGAAGAAGCTGCCCGTGAACTCCATGTCGGCGTCGATCGGCACACCCTGCACGATGTTGGCGAAGGCCACGCCCCACAGGAGCGCCGGCGCGAGCGAGCCGAGCCCGATCGCCCAGTCCCAGCGGGTCCGCCAGGCCAGGCCTGGCCGCTTGTTGCGGTACTCGATCGCCACGCCGCGGACGATGAGGGCCACGAGGATCGCAAAAAGGGCGATGTAGAAGCCCGAGAAGAGCGTCGCGTACCACTCGGGGAAGGCTGCGAATGTCGCCCCGCCGGCGACCAGCAGCCAGACCTCGTTGCCGTCCCAGACCGGGCCGATCGTCCGCAGCATCGCCCGCCGCTCGGGCTCGGAGCGCCCCAGGACGGGCAGCAGGATGCCGACGCCGAAGTCGAAGCCCTCGAGGACGAGGTAGCCGATCCAGAGGACGGCGATGAGGACGAACCAGACGGTCCTGAGCTCCATCTCGAGACCCCCTAGTAGCCGAGGGCGAGCTCGGGCTCGCCGTCATCGTGGACCCCCGTCGCCTCGCCTTCGGGCAGGCCGGCCCGAATGCGGCGCAGCAGGAGGCTCGTCTCCACGAGCGCCAGGATCCCGTAGAGCAGGGTGAAGCCCACCAGGGTGATCGCCACCTGCGAGCGTCGAGCTGGTCGGCGACACGCCCGATGGCGTCGTCATGAGGCCCCACACGATCCACGGCTGGCGGCCCATCTCGGTGAAGATCCAGCCGATCGAGTTCGCCGCGAGGGGCAGGAAAGGCAGGAGGATCGCGACGGTCACCGCGAACCGTCCGGGCACGCGGCCCTTCCGCATCGCCCACAGGAACCAGGCCGCGGCCAGCGCGGCCAGGGCACCGGCGCCGATCATCAGGCGGAAGCCCCAGTACGTGACGGGGATGTTGGGCGTGTAGACGCCGGGCCCGAACTCCTGCTCGTAGAGACCCTGGAGGTCGTCGATCCCCTCCACCCGGCCGTTCGGATCCCCCGTCGCAAGGAACGAGAGGAGGTACGGGACGCGGATCGAGAAGACCTCCTGCGAGCCGTCGAGCGAGCCGATCGTCAAGATCGAGAAGGAGGCCGGCTGCGAGGTGTGGTACAGGGCCTCCGCAGAGGCCATCTTCATCGGCTGCTGCTGGGTCATGATCCTGGCCTGGGCGTCGCCGGTGACGGCGACCAGCAGGCCCGAGACCACGACCATCCAGGCGCCCGCCTTCGCCGCGCTGCGGAACGCCTCGCGGTCCGCCTCCGGATGCCGGACGAGGCGCCACATCGCGATCCCCGCCACGAAGGCGCCACCGGTGAGGAAGGCGGCCGGGATCGTGTGGGCGAACGTGATGAGGGCGGTCGAGTTCAGGAGCACCGCCATGATGTCCGTCAGCTCGGCCCGGCCAGCCTGCTGGTTGAGGGTGTAGCCGACGGGGTGCTGCATCCACGAGTTGGCAGCCAGGATGAAGTAGGCCGACAGGACCGTCCCGATCGCGACAATCCAGATCGTCGACAGGTGGACCTTCTTCGGCAGCCGGTCCCAGCCAAAGATCCAGAGGCCGAGGAAGGTGGACTCGAGGAAGAAGGCCAGGAGACCCTCCATTGCCAGGGGGGCCCCGAAGATGTCGCCGACGAACCGGCTGTAGCTGCTCCAGTTCATGCCGAACTGGAACTCCTGGACGATGCCGGTGACCACCCCCAGCGCGAAGTTGATGAGGAAGAGCTGGCCGAAGAACCTGGTGAGGCGGAGATGGGCTGGGTTCCCGGTCCGGACCCACGCTGTCTGCAGGCCGGCGACCGTGAACGCCAGCGAGATCGTCAGCGGGACGAACAGGAAGTGGTAGACGGTCGTGATGCCGAACTGCCACCTCGAGAGCATCAGCGGGTCCACGGCGTCGGCCTCCGGGCAAGCTGGGTCACCGTGGAGGGTGCGCCGGTCGGCGCCCGTGGCGGATCGGCCGAACGGCCCGAACCGAGCGTGTCCAGTGGCGACGGTAACGCGACTCAGTCTCACCTCGCGTGCGGCGAGACCTCGGCGCCCATCGGCGACGGTCGAGCACGGTCCCGGCGAGGGTGCCGGCCTTCGTCAGGCGGACTACCGTGACGGCAGCATGAACAGGCCCGCGCTTCGTGCCCAGATCATCGGGCTGGCCATCGTCACGGCGTGGCTCGCCGCCGGCTGCCACGCGGCAGCGTCGCCCACGCCACCAGCGGCCTCGCGGCCGCCGTTGAGCATCTCCAACGAGACCTCGATACCGGTCACGCTGGTCGTGAACGGGTCGGTCGTCGAGACGGTCGCGCCGGGCGACCGGCAGGACCCGATCACAGCCACGCTGCCGGCCCGGCCCTGGACGATCGAGGCGCGCTCGCCGAGCGGGCGGGTCCTGTCGACCCTGACGGTCAGCGCGACGGACTACATCAGCGCTACGTCCGGCCGCGCGGTTCGTGCAGACCTCTCCTGCGGACGCCTCGACGTCTGGTCTGGTCCGCCCCTTCTCGGGCCGATGTTCAGCCCCGGGCCACCGGGCGACTGCGGCTGAGAAGTCTTCCATGCATGCCCGACGTGTCTGGCGGCGCGCCGGAATCGAGCGCCGGCGCGTTGGCGTCCGGCACTGTCAAGCCGGGGCGGCCTCCTGATCAGCGCTCTCGCCTTCGCCCTCCTCGACGTCGATGGAGACGAGGCGCAGGTCGGTGGGCGTGTCCACTTCCGTGAAATGGAGGACCGCGTGTTCGGCAGGCGTTCCCAGCGCGTGCTGCTCCCAGTGGAAGCGCAGCGAGTCCTCGGAGACCCCGGCGAGGACACCCGCCTCGAGGTGGATCGCGGTGACGCGGGGCGCGCCGGCCCGGCGGGCCTGTTCGACCACAATGTCCAGGATGCGGTCGGCGATGCCGGCTTCGTGCACGGAATTCTCCTGCTGGACCGGCCGGCTCGCGGTCTCCCCCGCCGGCGGTGGCGTCAGGCGCCAGTCTGGCCGATCTCCGCGAGGACTGCATCGATCGCTGCCGGGATCGCCGCCTCCACCGCGGCGGTCAACTGCTCGCCGAAGGTGTCCACGCGAACGGCTTCGACGGCGATCACGACGATCTCGGCGGGCAGGTCGGCGCCGAGGGAGCGACCGGCGGCCAGGGCGGCCGCCAGCGACGCGTCGTGGGCCGAGTCGAGGTGCGTTGCCTCCCGACCGGGGACGTCCTCCACGCTGAAGCGGCGGACCGTTCCCGGGGGATGCTCGCCGGTGACCATCGCGTCGACGAGCACCGCCCGCCGGTAGCCGACGAGGCGCTCCATGAGCGCCAGGCCGCCGACGGCAAGCTGGTCGACCTCGACACGCGGGACGGGATCGACTGCGCCGGGCCGCACCGCGACCGCCAACCCCGCCGCGACGGCACCCGCGCCCGGCCTGCCCGGGCCCGCCAACCGCTCGGCGACGGCTTGCGCCACCAGCCACCCGACTCCGTCGTCGGCCAGGAGCGGATTGCCCAGGCCGACGACGAGGGTGCCGCCGGTCCCTGCCGGCGCCACTGGGTTCCCCTCAGCAGTACTGGCGGCGAACATCCACCACCCCGCCCGACGCGTCGCGGATCAGCACCTCCAGCGGCATCTGGCCCGGGAGCGAGTGGGTGGCGCACCCGAAGCACGGGTCGTAGGCCCGGAAGGCCATCTCGATCCGGTTCAGAAGGCCCTCGCCGACCACCTCGCCGCCGTGGATCAGGCTGCGGGCGGCCCGCTTCACCGACATGGCGATCGGGGCGTAGTTGTTCGTCGTCCCGACGACCAGGTTCACCTTCGTCAGGATCCCGCGCTCGTCGGTCCAGTAGTGGTGCGTCAGCGTGCCGCGTGGCGCCTCCACGGTGCCCACGCCCTCGGTGGGGCGCTCGGTCGGGCACGACCCGGACGTCGGTCCGAGGTGATCTCCGGGTCGTGCGACCAGCTCGAGCATCCGCTCCGCGGCGAACAGGAGCTCGACCAGCCGCGCCCAGTGGGTGGCCAGCCGCCCGTGGACCATCTGCTTGCCGCCCGGCCCCGTTCCGGCGCCGGGGCGAGGGTCGCGTAGAACCGCTCGAACGCCTCCTGGGCCTGCGGCGTGGCCATGCCGTCGGCGACGTTGAGGCGCGAGAGCGGCGTCGCCGAGTAGACGCCGGAGTCGGCACCGTCGGTGAAGCCCTTCCAGCCGACCTTGCTGCAGGTACGGGAACTTCAGGTAGGTCCAGGGCTCCACCCGCTCGGCGATCCAGTCGCGGTACTCCGCGGGCGCGTACTCGCCGTGAAGGCGTCCCGTCGGGGTCGACGACGCGGACGCGGCCGTCGTAGAAGTTCACCTTCCCGGAGCCGTCCACCAGCCCCATCGAGTAGGTCTCGTGGCGGTAGGTCGGCCCGGTGATCATCTCGACGTAGCCCGGGTTGCCCAGGATCAGCTCGTCGAAGAGCCCCAGGCTGAACTCGCCGAAGTCGATCATCCGGCGCGCCGTCGCCTCGATCTCCTCGCGCTCCTCCGCGGTGATGCCCTTCGTGAGGCCGCCGGGGACGCTCGTGCAGGGATGGATCGCACGGCCGCCGATGATCTCGACGACGCGGTGGCAGCGCCGTCGCGCCTCGATCACCCGGCCGCCGGCGTCCGAGCCGACCTTCTTGAGGACGCCCGAGGAGGTTCCGCTCGGCGACCGGCGCGTCCGGCCCGACGACGAAGTCCGGCCCGGAGAGGGCGTAGAAGTGGGTCGTGTGGTCGGCGACGTAGAAGGCCGAGTAGAGCAGCTCGCGGAGCAGCTTGGCGGGGCGCGGCGGGTCGACGTGGTAGACCGCGTCGGCCGCCTTCGCCGCGGCCATGTGGTGCGCCTCCGGGCAGACGCCGCAGATGCGGTTCACGAGGACCGGCATCTCCTCGACGGGCCGGCCGACGCAGAACTGCTCGAAGCCGCGCAGCTCGGGGACCTGGAAGTACGTCCGCTCGACCTCGCCGGCGTCGTCGAGGAAGATCTCGATCTTGCCGTGGCCCTCGAGGCGCGTGATCGGGTCGATGGTGATGCGGGTCATCGTGGTCACCTTCCGGGAGCGCCGGCCAGCGCCGGCTCGGGGGACACGCCGGTCGTCGCCGAGGCGTCGGGGGCGCACCGGACGCCGTGAGATCGGGCGCGCCCGTCGGGCCGGGCCGGTCTGCCTCGAGCGTCGCCCGGCTCGCCCTCAGCAGCGAGCCGGCCAGGCTGAAGCGATACAGCTGGCCGACCGGGTCCACGATCCCGTCGAGGATCCGGTCGATCTCGTCGGGCTCGTCGGCGTCGACCACCGAGGCGAAGGCCGACAGCAGGCGCGACCCGTAGTCGACGACCCCGTCCGCTGCCCCGTAGCAGCCGATGCACTGGGCTCCCGCCGCCGGGCACAGGGCACCGCAGCCATCGCGGGTTGCGGGCCCGTTGCAGGGAATCCCCTGCTCCAGGAGGCAGAGCGTCGGGTCGAAGGCCGGCACCTCCTGGACCCGCACGAAGCGGGCGATCTTCTTCACGTTGCGCGTCCGGCCGCACTCGTCGCAGACGGTGGAGACGCCGGCGCCCACGATGCTGCCGGCCGGCGGCAGCGGGCCGGTGCCGGTGAGCCCGGCGAGGAGCGCCATGAGCGCCTCGGCGATCCGCCGCGACTCCGGCGGGCAGCCCGGGATCGAGTAGTCGACCGGCACGACCTGGCCCAGCGTGCGCAGGACCGGCAGGAGGGCAGGGATGCGGAGCTCGCCCTCGGGCGCCGCCCACGTCGTGAGCGGACGGACGCCGTCGGGGTTGACCGTGCTCTCGCCGTCGGCGTACGACGCGGCGAAGATCGCGGGCAGCGTGGACAGGTTCGCCAGCCCGGGGATGCAGCCCTCGTTGGCGCACGAACCGAACGCGACCAGCACCTTCGACTTGCGGCGCAGGAGATGGGCCATCTCCTCGTTCTCGCTGCTGCGGATCCCGCCCGAGAAGAGACACACGTCGATGGAGCCGTCGGGCATCGCCTCGACGTCGCGGTACTTGGCGTCCATGACAGCGGGCCAGAAGACGATCTCGACGGCGTCCGCGACGTCGAGGATCTTGCTCGTGGAGGTTGATGACGGCGACGTCACAGCCGCCACACGAGGCGGCCCAGTACATCGCGAGTCGCGGCTTGCCGCTCATTGGGGCACCTCCGCGAGTTCGGGTGAGGGAGGCGGAGCCGCGCTCGCGACGGCCGGGCCGGGCGCGAAGGCTCCCTCTCCGGGCCAGGTCGCCACGGGCAGGGAGGCGCTCGCGCCCCAGCCGAGCGGGCCGAGCGCCCGGACCTCCTCGGTGATGCGCGCGATCTCCGACGCGAGCCGCTGGCCCTCGGCCGCACTGGCCCACACGAGCTGGAGGCGGGTCGCCTCGATGCCGAGGCCCTCCACGACGCGGCGCAGGAGCTGGAATCGGCGGAGCGCCTTCAGGTTCTGCACCTGGTAGTGGCATTCGCCGGGCCAGCAGCCCGACACGATGACGGCATCGGCGCCCTGCGCGAACGCTGACAGGACGAAGGCCGGGTCGAGTCGCCCGGAGCACATCAGGCGGACGAGGCGCACGTTGGGCGGGTACTTCATGCGGGCCGTGCCGGCCAGGTCGGCGGCGCGATAGCTGCACCAGTTGCAGGTGAAGCCGAGGATCACGGGCTCGAATACGCCTCCGGCCGGCGCGGGCGCTCCCGTCGTCGGCGTAGCTGCCGTCGTCGGGGTGGTTGCCGTCGAAGCGTTCATGCCGGCACCCCCTCGAGGAGCGGGTGGGGGCCGCGCGGCTCGCCGCTCGCGGTCACCGAGAGGAGGCCTTCGATCTGGGCCATCACCTGGGCGTCGGAGAAGCCCGTGCCGCTCATCGCGCCGGCCGGGCAGGCCGCCACGCAGGTGCCGCAGCCCTGGCAGAGGGCGGCGTTCACCTCGCTCACGGCGCGATCCGCGTGGAAGAGGATGGCGTTGTACGGACACAGGTCGTTGCAGATGCGGCAGCCGGAGCAGCGCGCCTCGTCCACGGAGGCGCGGACCGGCTCCAGCGACATCTCCTTCTGCTGGATCCGCCCCAGGATGCGGGCGGCGGCCGCGGCGCCGTTGGCGACGCTGGCGGGGATGTCGCGGGGGCCGAGGGCGCAGCCGGCGGCGAAGATCCCCTCGGTCATGGTGGCCACCGGGTCGAGCTTCGGGTGCCGCTCGATGACCCAGCCGTCGGAGCTGCAGGAGATCCCGAAGCGGTGCGCCGTCTCCTTCGCGTCGTGGGGCGGCTCGAGGCCGGCCGACAGGATCACCATGTCGACCGGGATCCGGCGCTGGATGCCGGCGAGCGTGTCCTCCACCTGGACGATCGAGGCGCCCGTCCTGGTCCGCCTCGTCGGGCAGCCGCAGGGCGTCGGTCACCTCGGCCACCCGGCCCCGGACGAAGATCGTGCCCTCTTCCAGGACCCGCTGGTAGAACTCGTCGAAGGCCTTGCCGGGCGCCCGGATGTCGATGTAGAAGTTGTAGACCGTGGCGTCGGTGTGCTCGCCGACGAGGTGGGCGAACTTCAGGCTCTGCATGCAGCAGATCGCCGAGCAGTAGCTGTTGTAGTTGCGGTCGCGGCTGCCGACGCAGTGGACGATCCCCACCGCCTTCGGCTCGGTGACGCCGTCGCGCAGGACGATCCGGCCGTTGGTGGGGCCGGCGGCGTTGGACATCCGCTCGAACTCGAGGCTGGTGAAGACGTTCGGCAGGCGTGCCGTAGCCGTACTGCTCGATCCGGCGCGGGTCGAACAGCTCGAAGCCGGTGGCCAGGACGACGTTGCCGACCTCGACCTGGACCTCCTCGTCCTTCTGGGTGAAGTCGATGGCGCCGGTTGGGCAGAACTTCTCGCAGGCCTTGCAGGTCCCCCGGTCGAAGAAGGTGCAGCTCGGGCCGTCGATCACCGGGACCTTCGGGACCGCCTGCGGGAACGGCATGTAGGCCGACTTGCGATAGCCGATTCCGGCCTCGTAGATCTCGTCGATCACCTTGACCGGGCACTTTTCCTGGCAGATCCCGCAGCCCGTGCAGAGGTCGGCGTTGATGTAGCGGGCCCGGTGCTTGACGGTGGCGGTGAAGCTGCCGACGTAGCCCGAGAGGTCCGTCACCTCGCTCCACGTGTGGAGGGTGACGTTCGGGATGCATCCCGACGTCGTTCATCTTCGGGGTCAGGATGCAGGCGGCGCAGTCGAGGGTCGGGAACGTCTTGTCGAACATGGCCATGTGGCCGCCGATCGACGGCTCGCGCTCGACGAGGTGGACCGGGAAGCCCGCGTCCGCCAGCTCCAGGGTCGCGGTGATGCCCGCGATCCCGCCGCCCACGACGAGCGTGGCCGGGTTGATCGGCACCCGGATCGGCTCCAGCGGGGCGTGCTCCTCCACGCGGTAGACGCCGCCGGCCACGACGGCCTTGGCCTTGGCGGTGGCAGCCGCCTTGTCGGTGTGGACCCACGAGACCTGCTCGCGGATCGAGACCAGCTCGCACAGGTACGGGTTGAGGCCGGCCCGGGCGCAGGCGCCGCGGAACGTCTTCTCGTGCATGTGCGGCGAGCAGGCGGCGACGACGACCCGGGTCAGGCCGAGCTCGGCGATGTCCTGCCCGATGAGCTCCTGGCCCGGTGGACGAGCACATGAACTTGTTGTCGCGGGCGATCACCACTCCGTGGCCGGCCAGGCTCTCGGCAGCCCAGTCGCGGACCGCCTCCACGTCGACGGTGCCGGCGATGTTGCTCCCGCAGTGGCAGATGTAGACCCCAACCTTCTGGCGGGGTTCGACGGGCATCTCGCTCACAGTCCGACCCCCTGGTCATCCCGCGGCATGCGCGGCATCGGCAGGGCGGGCCCCTTCTTCGCCCGCGGGGCGCGCGGCCTCGCCGCCGGCGCGCCGTCGGCGGCCGCCGCGCCGACCGGCACGCGCTCCGCCTCGGGTGGCTCTGGGACTTCGATCCCGATCTTCGCCAGGGCGCGCTTGGCGCCGAGACGACCTCGGACGCCGATCCCGAGCGCCTTCGCCTCCATCCCGAAGGCGAGGCCCACGAGCTGGGTGAAGAAGAGGATCGGGATCCTGTAGTCGGTCTTGAAGCGCCTGTTCACCTCGGCCTGGTAGAGGTCGATGTTCATCTGGCACATCGGACAGATCGTGGCCAGGACGTCGGCACCCAGCCGCTCGGCGGAGTCGAGGAGCCGGCGGATCATCTCGAGGCCCATGCCGGGGCTGATCTGGGAGAGATGGCCGCCGCAGCAGTCGGTGCGCAGCGGGTAGTCCAGCACCTCCGCGCCGAGCGCCGCGAGCAGGCGGTCGAACTCGCGCGGGTGCTCCTTCGCCCGCCAGCGCTTCTCCGGGTCGGGCCGGGTGACGAGGCAGCCCAGGTAGGGCGCCACCTTGAGGCCGTTCAGGGGCCGGACCACCTTCTCGCGGACCGCGTCGGCGCCGACGTCGTGGATCACGATCTCGAAGAGATGGCGCACCTCAACCGAACCCGGCGTGTAGGAGAGCCCGGCCGCGCCGAGGGCGTCGTTCACCTTGCCGGCGAGCGTCGTGTCCGTGCGGACGTACTTGTTGGTCTTGGCCAGGTTCACGTAGCACAGGCTGCACGGAGCGACGAGGGTGCGGCTGCCGTTGGACTCGCGCTCGGCGATGGCGAGGTTGCGGGCCACGAGGGCATAGCCCCGCAGCGGGCCCGATGCTGAAGTACTCGCTGGCGCCGCAGCAGCTCCAGTCGTCGACCTCGCGCAGGTCGATCCCCAGCGGGCCCGGCGATCGCCTCGAGGGAGTCCGCGTAGCCCTTCGCGGTCCCGCTCATCGAGCAGCCCGGGTAGTACAGGAACTCCTTCATGGCCGGGACTCCAGCTCCTGGGCCCGGGCCAGGATCGCCTGGAGCCCCTTGACGTCGCGGATGCGGTGCGGCCGGATGTCCATCCGCCCGCTGGCCAGCATCCCCATGCCGGCCGGCGCCATCCCCGGGATCCGCAGTGGGAAGTGGCGCAGGTAGTGGCGCGCCACGAGGCCCATCTCGTAGCTCCGCCCGAAGCGGTGCACGTTCGACATGAAGGTCCGCGAGAAGTCCGGCGCCGCCGAGTGCGGCGAGCGGCCCTCGCGCGCAGCGATGGACTTGAGCCCGTACATCACGTCGGGGATGTGGACCTCCTGCGGGCAGCGCACGGAGCAGAAGTAGCAGGAGACGCACATCCACGGCGTGTTGCTGCGCGAGGACCCGGTCGCGCGCGCCGGCCCGCACCATTGCGAACAGCTGGCGCGGGGTGTGGTCCATGTCGGCCGCCGACGGGCACGAGCCGCCGCACGTCCCGCACTGGATGCACATCTGCAGGCGCGAGTCGCCCGGCACGGCGGCCAGGACCTCCCGGATGAAGTCGTGGTCGACGCTGCCTGGCGTCTCCTCCGTCACGAGGACGAGCTCAGCCATCAATTTCGCTCCTGGGCTGTCGGGCGCCGGGCGGCGCCTCGGCACTCTGTCAGCCGGCGACACCCGCCGCGACCGCCTGGGCCCGGCCGGGGGTGGCGTGGGCCACGATCTCGTCAACGACGCGGAAGATCATCTCGACGAGGCCCGGCCAGGCCGGTTCTCGAGCCGGACGACGAACTGGCGTGCCACGCCGCCTGCCTTCTGCGACCCGGCCGCGGGCCGCGAGACCTCGACTGGCGCTCGACCCGGGGGCGAGCGCGGGACGCGACAGGCGCCTCGAGGGGAAGCGACCGCAACTCGATCGTGCGCCGGACCGCGAACAGCGGGCCAGTGCCGGGAGGCCGAGGGGCCCGGGCCGAATGGGCGCGGCCCACCTGCCGATTGGGCGAAATCCGCGGGCTGAATGGCCCGGGGTCGGGCCGCACTCGCGCGAGCGTCAGGGAACTCGGCCCGCCGGCCCGTTCGTCTCGGCGCCATCGAACTCGGTGATCGCCGCGCGAAAGTCGTCCGGAATCCGAACCGGCAGACGCGACGCGCCGTCGATCAGGACCAGCGTCATCCGCATCGAGCACATGAGCCGGTCGTCGTCGACGCGGTAAGCGGCACCTTCCGCGCTGACGCTGGTTCGCCCGATTCGCGTTGTCCGCACGAAGACGTCGAGAAGGTCGTCGAAGCGCGCCGGTGCCTCGTACGTCACCTCCAAGGCACGCATGACGAACTCCCGCTCGCCGTGCCAGTAGTCGGTCAGTCCCAGATGACGGAGGTACTCAAGGCGGGCGCTGTCAAAGTACGGCAGGTAGCGCCCGTAGTAGACGACGCCCTGGGCGTCGGTGTCGGAGAACGAAACGCGCGAGAGGGCCGCATAGCGGAACGGCGGATGCCGGTCGGACAGGCGCCCGGTCTCGAAGTTCGTCACGCTCGGATCCTACGCCGCTCGGCGCCCCATCAACCACCGTGAACCCCGAAGGGACGGTTTCGCGGTGCGGCGGGACGGCGACTGATAGGGGCCGATGAGAAGCGCTCGCCGGGTCCCTCTCGGCGCGCTCCGGGGCCGTGGATCGGGGCTCCCGGAGCACCTGGCGCGGGTCCACGCCCAAACCATCGTGCTGACCGTAGACTGAGCGCGTATCGCGCGCCCGTAGCTCAGTGGATAGAGCATCTGACTTCGGATCAGACGGTCGGGGGTTCGAATCCCTCCGGGCGCGCCATGACAACCTGAGCGTGGGCCGTCGCTCCGAGCGCCGCGGCGGGGCTCGCCGTTGAACATGCTCAGGACACGGGCGCGGTGACCCGGTAGAGTCGCCAGCGGTCGGGCACGCCCTTGAGCGTGTGCTCTCCGGCGTCTTCGAAGGCGAGACCCGAGCCGACCGTCAGGTCCCGCACCGTCCGCGACGCCAGGACCTCGGATGGACCGGCCAGCGCCCCGATCCGCGCCCCGATCACCGCGGCGATTCCCCCGGTCTTGCCGGCGATTGTCTGGACCTCGCCGGTGTGCAGGCCGGCCCGCACCTCGATCCCGAGCGGTCGCATCGCGGCGACAATCGCCGCCGCGCACCTCGCCGCGCGCGCCGGGCCATCGAAGGTCGCGAAGAAGCCATCGCCCGCGGTGTCGACCTCGACGCCGCGGAAGCGGGCGAGCAGGCTCCGGACGGTCGCATGATGACGCTCCACGAGCTCAGCCCAGCCACGATCTCCCAACGCGGCTGCGGCCCTCGACGAGTCCACGATGTCCGTGAAGAGCACGGTCGCCAGGACACGGTCGAGCGACTCCTGCTCGTCGCGGATGCCGGCCACGAGGCGCCCGACCTCCCCGAGGATGGCAGGCCCCCGTCCGTACCAGTGAAACCAGGTGGGTCCCGCGCTCGCGTCCGGCTCGACGAGGCGGGCCCCGGGGATCCGCGCCGCGACGAACCTTGCGTTCTCCCGGAGGGCGACCATCGAGAGCGTGCTACTGGTGGCGAGCGCCTCATCGGCCTCACCGACCACCAGCGTCGGAACCTGGATCGACGGGAGGATGCTCCGGACGTCGATCCGGTAGAAGGCCCGCGTCTCGGCGACGAGCGCCCCGGGGGCCACGCTCGCGCGCGCCCAGGGTTCGATCCATTCGCGCTCACGCGCGTCGCCGACGTGCTCGTAGCGCTCGAACCAGGCCTTCCTTCCCCAGGCTTCATGGACGTCGTTGAGGACCGCTTCCCAGGTGTCGAGCGAGTACATCCAGGGCGTCGCCTCGGTCGCGAGCCAGGTCACCATCGGGTCGGCGAGCACGAGACCGGCGCAGCGCTCGGGATAGCTCGCCGCGAAGAGCATCGCTGCCAGGGTCGTGTCCCAGGACCCGAAGACGACCGCTCGCTCGGAACCTGCGGCGTCCATGACCGCGACGATGTCGTCAGCCTGGACCTCGAGCGGGGCGACGTCGCCGGGCGAGAACCGGTCCGAGCAGCCCCAGCCGCGCCGGTCGGTGTGGATGACCCGCGCGTGCCGGCCAAGGCCGGTGAGGAAGCGCCCGAGGGAGGGGCTCTCCCAGTTAAGGTCGACGTGCGAAACCCAACCCTGCACGTAGACGAGGTCCACCGGCCCAGCGCCGAAGACCTGGTACGCGAGCGCTACGTCGCCGTTCCAGGCGAACTTAGTCTCGGGTCGACGCGCCATCGATAGGTCACCCGGTACAGAGCCAGCCTAGTCAACCGCCGAGTCCTGCTCGAAGTCCTGACAGTCGACTGCCGGGCCTGATCGGAATGTAGCACCCATCATGCGGACTTCTGCGACGTCCGGACCGCAGCGACGGCCGCAGCTCGCCCGTGGGCACATACGGGGGATGCTCAGCTGTTGTTCCTGCCCGCCGGAGGCCCTCCGGGCGCGCCAAGGCTCCTCGGCAGGTGAGCGGATCGCGATCAGCCCAGACGGCTGGTCGTGGTCGTGACCGGGTGGTCGGCCGCCCTAGCCCTTGGTCGACGGCGCGGTTGGCTGGAGGCGGTGTCGGGTGGTCACCTCGATCCGGCCACGTTCATCGGCAGACGGATGTTCGACCAGGGCGATGAGGCGGGAGGTCATGAACCGACCCGTGCGCACGGGTACGCCTGTCCGCGTCACCTCACGGACCTCCACGACACCGCGTGACGTGACGACCTCGATCCGCCTCCCGGCCCGAGTCGCCACGATCTCGAAGGTTTGGACTCCCTGACCGGTGTCCACCACAGCCTCGACCCGATCGCCCTTCATGACGTCACGATAGTACGGTCGACACTTGCGGCGCCGCACGGCCTTGTACTCCCAGTCGACAGCTCCGGAGACCATACGATCGAACCCGGCCATGACATGCGGGATCGCGCCGACATACGCCTGCTCAATCTCCGCGGTGTGCATGACTTGGCGCCACTCGCCCGCGCTGCCCTCTCGCCGCGGCCTGACGATCGGGGGCGACGCGGTGGCATCGCACGAGCTCGAGCGTTCCTTGGCTGCCCTTCAGGCATCGCGACCCGACCTTCGGATCAGGTATCGCCCCAGAGCTCATCGGAATGGCATTGACGCCGGGGTTGTGACCGTCCACCCGCCAAGCGCCGGGATCCCTCGATGGTGGCTGCTCCAGGATCTGTCACGTCTCTTCCATGTACCGGCCAACGCGGACGCGGAAGCCACCATCCTCGCCGCGCTCGCGGTCGAGGACCCCGCGCTGTCCCAGCGCCTCGGCTTCGACACTGAGGCCGACGCCGTCGGAATCGACGCGCCCACGGAGGCGGATATCCGCGCCGTCGCGGGACTGATCTCGCGGTTAACGGAGAGCAAGGGTCGGCGCGCGAACAGGCCCCGCTGACATGAAGCGGTTGATGCCTGCCGACCGCCTGCCGGAAGCGGCACCAGCCCGTTGCTGTTCGCACGCGTCCAAGGCCCTCCGGGCGCGCCATGACAACCTGAGGCAGCGCGAGGGCCAGTCCATTCGCGTAGGCCGCCTGCGTCAGGCGCACCGAGACGATCGTTCGACCGACCACGGTGATGCGCTCGTAGATCGCGGGCAGGAGGTCGGCGTTGGCCTCGGGGACCTCGGCGGAGACCCAGGTCTCCGCCAGCACCCGCAGCCACTCCACCGCCCGTTTCGCGGCCAGCACGACGCGTTTCTCAGGCCGCGACGGGCGCGTGATCGTCGAGCGCGGGGGTCGCAGGCTTCGTCGCGGACAGGTCGTCGGAGCGAACGGCAGACGGGCTGTATCCCTTGGCGATCAGCCAGACGGCCATGACCATCTCCTGCAGGAAGATGGGAAGCGCCAGCGGCACATACGAGGTCACGGCATCGTTGTTGGACAAGGCCAGCACGCCTGCCGTCGTCATCAGGATGATCGCCGCGATGCCCCAGCCCGAGAGCCAGCGCGGGATCAGTCGTGACTGGAAGAACGCGCAGTAGTACAGGAACGCACCCAGGCAGAAGGCGAACACCCCCACCAGGGCCGCGTGTTCGCGCAGGCTCAGGAGCAGACCGCCGACAGCCCCGAGCGAGGCACGCTCGGCGGCACCGGCGGAGACGAGCTCCTGGCCGAGTGTCAGCAAGGACAGCAGGCTCACGACGGCGATCACGTACATGACCGCCTCCATGGTCCGGAAGACGACAGATCCAAGGGCCAGGCCCACGTTCGCCTTCCTCAGGATCGGATACATCGAGACCGCGATCCCGGCACACGCGAACGCCGCGATCAGCAGGAGCAGCACCCCCGCGGCCACGCGGTTCCCCTGTGCGGAGACCTGGGTGAGGTAGTCCGTACCGGTCAGATCGGGTCTGACGGCCGCACCAAGCAGGTCTGCGACAGTCGCAGTGATGAAAAGCACGCCCGTGGCGACGGCGAGCCTTCGGTTCGAATTCATCTTTCTCTCTCTCCTGTCTTCGGGCAGGCCCACCGGGCCTGGTCCTTCTATCGCGATGAGAGGGCCGTGAGATCCGACGACACGCGAGCTGGGCCCTCCAGTTCACCGTGCCGACCGCTGCGTCCCCTGACCTAGGTCGCGGAAGCAGTGCTCGCAGCGGCAGGCTGCCACCTCGACGTCTCACCGGCAGACTCGGCAGGGATGGCAGTCGGAGTGAAGCCCTTGGCGATCAGCCAGACCGCCATGACCATTTCCTGCAGGGCAAGCGGCGCCACGAGGATGCCGAGCGAGAGCCCGAACATGCCCCCGAGAGGCGGCACGATGCCGAGCGCGGCCCCCACGAGCCCCCAGGTGGACAGCCACCGGGGCACGAGCCGCGACTGGTAGAGCACGAAGTAGAACATCAGCGCGCCGAGAACGAACGTGATGGCGCCCTGATCCCAGATCACGGTCTCGGTTGTCCGCACGAAGTCAGCGAGCGGTCCCGTATCCCCCGCCTTGCTGAGCGCGATCAGCACCAGCCACCCGAACGCGCCGACGATGTAGATGACCGTCTCGAGCCCGCCACGGAAGACGACGTAGCCCATGGCCAGCGTCTCGTTGTACCGCTTGCCGACCGGCCAGAACACGACCGGGACCATCGCGAGCGAGAAGCCCGCCAGCAGGACGAGCAGGGCTCCGATGGCCAGCTGGTTCGGCTGCGCGGCGACCTGGGCCAGGAAGGAGGGGCCCGTCAGGACCCCGTCCGTTACGACCATGCTGAGGACCAGGGCAACCGTTCCGATGATGTACAGCACGCCGATCCAGACGGCGGCCTTGCGATCCGCGCGCATGCCATGCTCGCCGGTCGCTGCGGTGGTTCTCGTGTTCGCGTTCATGCTCGTCTCTCCTATCGTCGCGGCGGGTCCAGCAGGCCTCGCCCACCTAGTGCTGATCACTGGCTCGACTCCGTTTCTTGGTCGATGAGTCGCCCCGACTCGATCCGCGTCACGGAGAGCAGCGGCAGGCCGAGATCGCGAACTCGCCGCAGCACTCCGTGCAGCGCCGCCTGGTCGAGCGGACCCGCCAGCAGCGTGTCGCCGTGGTCCTCGAGCGTGACGTGGAGACCCGTGAACCAGTCAGACCACGCAGATCCGAGGTGGCCCCTGACCCGGATCTCGTAGGCCACCGGTCGACCCGTCTCCGGGCTGGGCTCGTTCTCGTCGGACATTGCGTTCCTGCCTCGATGTCTGTGGCACGCGGTCTGAGCGACTGGGTGAGGCCAGCATCGGGCGGCGACGCCCGGGTGTCATACCCCCACGGAGGTATTCGAAGGGGTATTCGCAACGGCCATCGAGGCCCGCTTGACGTGCAGCCGGACGGTGGAGCGAGCCTGTCCGCGACCTACCATCTGGTTGTGGCAATGCCAATCCTGGCAACCAAGCTCTACGTTCCGCCGCGCCGATCCAGGATCGTCCTCCGCCCCCGCCTCGACGAGCGGCTCACCGAGGGGCTCCAGCGCAGGCTGACGCTCGTTTCGGCGCCGGCCGGCTTCGGCAAGAGCACCCTGGTCGCGGAATGGGTCGCGGAGTGCGGGTTGCCGGTCGCGTGGCTCTCGCTGGACGAGGGCGATGCCGAGCCGACCAGGTTCCTGGCGTACTTGGTGGAGGCACTTCGAACCGTCCGACCGGGCGTGGGCGAGGGCGTGCTCGCCGCGCTCGGGTCGCCCCAGCCGCCACCGGTCGAGGCGACGCTGACACCGCTCGTCAACGAGCTCGCCGCCCTACCGACGGACGTCGTGCTGGTGCTGGACGACTACCACAGCGTTGACGGGAGGCCGGTCGACGAAGCCGTGGCCTTCCTTCTGGAACATCTACCGTCACGGGTGCACGTGACCATCGCCACCCGCGAAGATCCGGCCCTGCCGCTCGCCCGGTGGCGTGCCCGTGCCGAGCTCACCGAGATCCGGGCTGCCGACCTCAGGTTCACCCCCGACGAGAGCGCCGCATTCCTGAACCAGGTCATGGATCTCGGTCTGTCGACCGGGGACGTCAGCGCCCTCGAGACGACGACGGAGGGCTGGGTCGCCGGCCTTCAACTCGCGGCCATTTCCCTGCGGGGACACGAGGATGCCGCCGCATTCATCCGGTCGTTCTCGGGGAGCCACCGCTTCGTGCTCGACTATCTCGTCGAGGAGGTCCTTGGGCGTCAACCGCCGGCTATCGGCGAGTTCTTGCTCCGCACTTCGATCCTCGATCGACTGTGCGGGCCCCTGTGCGACGCCGTGACCCTGGATCCCGCCACGCCTGGCCAGCAGACGCTGGAGCATCTCGAGCGCGCGAACCTGTTCATCGTTCCTTTGGACGGCGAGCGTCGCTGGTACCGCTACCACCACCTCTTCCGCGACCTGCTGCGCCAGCGGCTTGGACAGTCCGAGTCCGACGCGGTCGTGGACGAGCTTCACGCCCGGGCGAGCCGCTGGCACGAGGACAACGGCTTCGACCTCGAGGCCTTCCGCCACGCCGCGACCGGCCACGACATCGAACGCGCCGAGCGCCTGGTCAGCGGTCATGGCCCGTCGATGCAGATCAGCGACACCTTTGCGGCCGCTGGCGCCTGGATCTCGTCGCTGCCCGTGGAGACCCTGGACGCCCGGCCGTCCCTGCGAGATCACCTACGCGCAGGTGCTGCTCGCAAGCGGCCGGACGGGAAGTTTCGAGGAGATGCTCGCCGCCGCGGAGGCGACGCTGGACATGCGGGCCGACGACGAACCGACTCGCGACCTCCTGGGCCAGATCGCCGCCCTTCGAGCGTTGCTGGCGTTCCTCCAGCATCGGCCGGACGAGGTAATCGTCGAGTCGAAGCGAGCGCTGGAGCTTCGCCGCCCGGAAAACCTGACTCGCGCGTTCGACGCCTGGGCTTCGGGCTACGCCCACGAAGTCCTTGGCGAGCGAGCAGAGGCCAGGGCGGCGTACGGCGAGGCACTGTCGATGAGCCGGGCGACGGGCTACCGGTTCGGCGACATGGCTGCCTCGATCGGGATCGCCGGAATGCAGGAGACTCGACAACGAGCTCAGGCTGGCGGCCGACACGTACGAGGACACGATCCAGCGCTCGGCCGATCTGCCCTGGTCCTGGATCTCGGATGCCCACCTCGGCCTGGGCCGCATCCTCTACGAGTGGAACGATCTGGACGCCGCCTGGGAGCGAGGCCAGAAGAGCCTTGGGCTTGCGCGCCAGCTTCAGAACACGGATCGACCGGCGGCCTGCCTCGTCCTGCTCGCCCACGTCAAGCTGGCCCAGGGCGACCTCGCCGAGGCGGCCCGCATCCTGGCCGAGGCCGAACGTTCGGTGCACGAGCACGACTTCGTCCGCGAAGCACCCAGGGTGGCGGCCGCCCGCGCGACGATCTCCCTCCGCAGAGGCGACGTGGACGGGGCGGCGCGGCTCGCCGAGGAGTTCGACCTGCCGCTGGTCCGTGCCCGAGTCTGTCTCGCGCGGGGAGATGCGGATGCCGCCCTGTCCGCGCTCGATCCATATCGCCGTCAGGCTGAGTCGCGGGCCTGGCTCGACGATCGGTTGAGGGCGTTGGTTCTCCAGGCGCTCGCCCATCGCGCTGCGGCCGATACGGGCGAGGCACTCTCGCGCTCGACGAGGCGATGGAGATCGGCGAGCCCGAGGGCTTTGTCCGGCTCTTCGTCGACGAAGGGCCGCTGATGGCGCGCCTGCTGCGAGAGGCCGCGGCCGCGGGGCTGCATCGCGAGTACTGCCTCCGGCTGCTGGATGTCTTCTTTACGGACGCGACCGGCGCCGCGCTCGGCGCCACCGGCTTCGCATCGAGGTCGGCCGGCTGGGGCTTCCGGCCTCGCAGAACCGTTGAGCAAGCGGGAGCTCGAGCTGCTCGCGCTCATCGCCGAGGGGCTGTCCAATCACGACATCGCCGAGCGGCTGTTCCTCTCGCCGCAGACCGTGAAGGTCCACGTCCGCAACATCTACTCGAAGCTGGACGTGAGCAGCCGCACCCAGGCGGTCGCTCGGGCGAGAATGCTCGGCATCCTGTCGACCGAGTAGGCGATCGCCTTCTCGATGCGCGGCGAGCAACCGTGAGCGTCTTACCTGCCCCAGGGCTCAGTGACACGGAGGCGATCGCGGAGAGGCTGTCTCCCGCCTTCACGGTGACGGTCAGGATCGCCGGCCGCAGGATCGCGTTCGCCCGGGTGATGACGCGCTTGACCCGGCCTCGCGGTGGCTGGCGGCCACGGGTCGCTGCGGCGCGACACGCTTTTGATGTCGGCGTGCACGACGACCGTGCTGCGGTTGATCGGCAGCCGCAGTGCCCGCGAGGCCGAGGCGACGAGGTGGGCGACGCTCTCGAACTGGGCGTCCGTTTAGGGCTCGGTCCCTGCGCCCGAGCACCGCCCATGCCGGCGCAGTCGGTCGATCCACGCATCGACGAGGAGCGGGAGCAGCCAGGGGCCGAGTGCGCCGCCCATGACCACGCCGGCGAGGAAGGTCAGGGCCAGCCCCCCCCGCGCTCATCGGGCCACCAAGGTGTTGACGGCGCGCATACCCGGCCGGCGGGCCCCGGGAGCCGGTGTGGATCAGACCAGCGCACCGTCATGCCCCAAGCGTGGGGCGGCGCGCCGCGGTTTCTATTCGGACGTTTGGGCCATGGGTTCCGCCCGTCGTGCGGTCGAGCTCAGATCGGCGACTCGCCTCTCGCGAGCGTGTCGACGTAGGTTTCGATCTTGCGTGCTCGCGTCTCGGCGCGCTTGAGCGCGAGCAGCCGGAACACGATGCCGAAGCGCCGTTGCGCGCTCAGCGCGGCGAAGGTCGCCGCGGCCGCCGGGGATGCGTCGAGCGCTGCCTGCAGGTCGTCGGGAATCTGCGTGCCCTTCTGCCGATAGGCCGCCTCCCAGCGACCGTCGGCCTGCGCCCGCTGCACCTGCTCGATACCGAAGGCGCGCATGCGACCCTCGTCAGTCAGGCGGGCGATGATCTCGACATTGCGCTGCGACCAGACCGACCGTGGGCGGCGCGGCGTGAACACCTGCAGAAAGTAGTCGGCGTCGAGGCCCTTGGCCTGACCATCGATCCAGCCGTAGCACAGCGCCGAATTCGAGAGCCTCGTCGTACGTGATGCCGGGCGCGTTCGACGCCTTCCTGCGAATCTGCAGTCGCACCCCGACATGGTCGAGGTTCTCGCTCAGCCACGACTCCCACCGCTCGACCGTCTCGAACAGCATGATCGGCTTCTCGCCGTTGGACACCACAGGTTCAGGGTAGATGACACGGGCCGGCGGCGACTACAACCGCTCCCCGTCGATTTGCGACTGGTTCGCGCGGTCCTCGTAGTGCTGGCCGGCGCGGTGTCGACGGCGCGGATGTACCCGGGGGGTACCCGGGAGTCGGTGGGGATCGAACCAGCGCGTGGTCATGTCCTAACGGTGGCGGCCGTGAACGTCGGTTTCTACTCGGCCGTTCGGGCCATGCCCCTAACCTGTCCCTCGGCACGTCCCCGAGGACCCTTCGTCGCAGGATGCCGCGTCTGAGACAATCGGTGAATGACAGTCGCGATCGTCGATCCGATCCGGCAGCTGACGGCGGAGCCCGGCTGATGCTCGCCCGGACCGAACCGGCCTGTCTCGTCATCGCCGACATCGCTGGGTACAGCGGCTACCTGGCCGGCGTGGAGCTCGACCACGCTCAGGACATCCTCGCCGATCTCGTCGACGTGATCGTCAGCGCGCTGCGCCCGGCCTTCAAGCTCGCGAAGCTCGAGGGCGACGCCGCATTCGTCTACGTGCCGGCGACGACGGTCGACGGGCCCGGCCTCCGCGATGTCATCGAGCACTGCTACTTCGCCTTCCAGCGCCGTATCCGCGACATCCGCCAGGCGTCGACGTGTGAGTGCAACGCCTGCGTACGGATGCCCGGGCTCGACCTGAAGTTCGTCGCCCATCACGGGCTCGTCGCACGGCAGCGGATGGCGGGGCGGGAGGAACTCGTCGGGAGCGACGTGATCGTCGTCCACCGCCTGCTCAAGAACCGCGTCGCCGAGAGCCTCGACATGTCGGCCTATGTGCTGTACACGGACGCGCTCGTCCGGGCGATGGGGCTCGCCGATCCCGCGACCGCGGCGATGCGCGCGTACCGCGAAACCTTCGAGTCCGTGGGCGAGGTGGCGGGCTGGGTCACCGACCTCGGTGCGGCCTGGGAGGAGGAGCGGCGGCGCGAGCGGACGAAGGTCAGCGACGACGATGCGCTCGCCGTCATCACCATCCCGGCGGCCGTCCCGCGCGCCATCCTCTGGGAATGGGCCACATCGCCAGCCCGGCGGATCCGCTGGACGTCGGGCATCACGGACGTGGTCGAGGACCTCGCAAACGGACGCCGGGGGGTCGGTACCGTCAACCACTGCATGCACGGCAAGAACGTGTCCATCGAGGAGGTCCTCGACTGGTTCCCGCCCGAGTACGAGACAAAGCGGATCAAGACCCCCTTCAAGGGGGTTCCGCGGCTCGTGATCACGACGGAGCTGATCGCGCGCGGCCCGGATCAGACCGACCTCGTTTACCGGGTAGCCCGGCCGCGCTCGCTCAAGGACCGGCTCATCCTGCAGGCGATGGAGGGGCAGTTCCGGACCGCCGTGGTGCGCGACAGCGCAACGCTCATCGAGCTCGCCGCAGCCGACGCCGCGGAGCGCGCCGCGGGCCGTGCGACCGAGCCGGACGTCCCGGCGAGCACCACCCGCCACCTGACGGCGCCCCTGGCGGCCACCGGGGGACCCATCGCCTACCTGTCCGAAACGTAGCCGGCGAGAACGTCCATCTGGCGCTTCGTAATCGCGCGCGCCACACCAACCGGAGCGCTGGCATGCGGCGCAGCATCCCCGTATCTTCCAGTGACGGTCGTGCGGCGCGGCGCTCCCCACTTGTGACGCCGGGTTCCTATCCGATGCGGGATGAAGCGGGTGCCCGCCTATCGAGCGTCGGGCGCCCAACGGCTGCGCTACGGCCCCTGCGCTTGGCCGAACCATGTCGCCGTTCCGTCGGAGAGGAGGATGCCACCCGGCAGCAGGACCGCCTGCGTGGCCTGCTCGCTCGGGATGTCCCCGGTGAGCCTCAGTCGACTCCAGATGCGGCCATCGGTCGACGTCCACGCACCGGCGTCGGCGCCGCCCCGGACTGCGACCATGCGGTTGCCGTCGCCGACGAGCACGCCGTTGGGAAGCCTGCCGCAACCGAAGCCCGTGCAGGTGGTCGGCCCGAGCGGAGCGAACGTCCGCAACGGCTGCCAGCGTCGGCCGTCGGATGACTGCCACCAGAGGGCCGCGCCGGGCGCTGTGACGTCACCGACGCCGACCATGCCGTTGCGCCCGACGACGAGCGACACCGCTGTCGAGCCGCCGTTCAAGACGGGGCGCGGTGACGTTGGCAGGAGGGTGGGTACCGGCGACCAGTGCTGACCGTCCGCGGACCACAGCGAAGCCGCCTCGCCGCGGTTGTCGCTGGTCGACCACCGGCCGACCGCGACGTAGCCGGTTGGTGTACCCCGGAGGTCGTTGAGCCAGAACGTCGCCGGGAGGGTGCTCGTCGGCAGCGACCGCCAGTGCGACCCGTCGGTCGAGGTCAGCAGATGGGCAGCCGACCCGCTTGTCGCGATGACGAGCCCGGCCGGTCCGACCGTGGACAAGGGTGCTTGGCCCGGCTCGCTCCCACCCAACTCAAGGACTGGAGCCAGCAGCGTCCACACGCGGCCATCGGCCGATGTCCACGCCACGACCGGCGGCACGTACGGGAGGGGGCAGGGCCCGCTGCAGCTGCGCACCTCCTCCGTCAGGGCGACGAGGCCCGTTGACACTTCGCCAAGGCCGACGACGGCGAGGCCCGGCCAGACCGACGACGTGTCGTTCAACGGGAGGGGCTCCCAGTGGCGCCCGTCTGTCGAGGTCCAGACCGGGGTCGAGGGGGTTCCGGCGATCCATCCGAGGGCAACGAACCCGTGACGCCAGCGCACGACCGAGGTGACGAGGGTGAGAGGGTCGTCAGGCGCAAGGCGCCGCCAGTTGAGACCCGTCCATGTCGCGGACGCGGGCGGACGGGGTGTCGTGAACGCGACCGGGAGCGGGACGATGCTGGCGGACGGCGCTGGGCTCGACACCTGCGGCGTGGTGGTCGGGGTCGAGGCCGCGGGTGAGGGGACGACAGCGAACGGACTTCCGCTCGGCGGCGCTGGCTCGGCCGGGCTTCCCCATGGCTTGGCGATGGCGACGCCGACCCCGACGACGAGCAGGGCGATCACCAGCGCCGCGATCCACCGGTCGCGCCGACTCCCGGTCTTGGGCGACCCGTAGAACGAACGACCCTCAGTCACGCGACGAAGTCACCTCGAGGCACGGTTCTGAGTGTCTCCGCCCGCCGGTCCCGCTCGCGGAACAGCGGCTTGATTTCGACGGCGAAGTTCGGTGCGTGTGTCTGCATCTCCTCGGCCCCCCTGCCGGTGCTGATGGCACTCACTACGCAGAGTACGGCTCCGATCTGTAGCCAGTTCTCCGCCCTGCTCGGTTCCGGTTGATGGCTGATGGGAGGCGTAGGCTGCGGCCATGACCAAGGACCCGGGCATGAACTGCCGCAGATTGTCATGGCGCGCCCGGTCGCGAGGGCAAGGCCGTTCGAATAGGCCGCCGGCGTCAGGTGTGCGGCGACGATCGACCGCCCCTGGCCACTAGCGGTCGTAGATCGCGTGCGGCAGGTCGGCCCTCGCCTGGGGGACCTCGACGTTGACCCACGTGTCCGCCAGCACCCGCAGCGACTCCATCGCACGTTTCGCGGCCAGCTCACCGCGCGGGGTCGTATCCAGCCCACGGGATGCCCGGTATCCCGACCTCGCGTTCCCACAACACCTCAACCTGGAGGTGGCGCCGTCGGGTTGGCGGCCGCAGTTCCTGGACTACCTCTTCGTCGGCTTCACGACCGCCAATGCGTTCAGCCCAACGGACACGATGCCGATGGTCCACCGGGCGAAGGTGGCCATGGGCTCGCAGGCGCTGATCTCGTTCGTGGTCGTCGGCCTCGTCCTCGCCCGCGCGGTCAACGTGTTCACCTGACGGAACGACTGCGGCCGGTCACCGTGGGCGAGGGGCCGAGGACCGCTCCGGCACCATTTCACGATCGCCCGACCGACGGGAGCGCGCGGGCCGTGCCAGCCTGCAACTGGCGACCGAGGCGCTCCCGATCGTCCTGCGGGATGATCAGGCTCATGTGGATGAAGTGCGCCGAGGATACGGCCCCCGATGATCCCCGCGGCCTGGCCATCTTCGGCGTCCCGCGTAGGTCGCGATCGGTCGCGCGAGTTCGGCCGTGGCAAGCGCCCCGGCGAGTCTCGTGGGAATCAGATCGAGGGGACTGCGGCGTGGTCGACGGTCTCGATCTCCCCGATGGTGTCGGCGGCCGTCTGGCCGGCGACGCGTCGAAAGGTCCGAAGACGAGTCTCGAAACGGGCCTGGATGAATGCGTGGAGGCGCCAGAACTCGCGCAGCTTCACGTTCGTGAGCGGGTCCATCATGTTGAGATGCGTGGCCATCTCGATCGCCATGTGGGCCCGGTTGTGCCAGTCCTCGACGTCGACCGAATACGTGCTCATCGCGGAAACGTTGCCCCGCGGGACCCGGTAGGTCACGTTGAACGGGCGCCCGAAGCGACGGAAATCGGCGGGCGTATAGGGCGGGATGCCCCCGAAGAATGCGGGTCCGCCGACCGATGTCAGCAGGTGTATCACCTCCGCATGAAAGAGCAGGAACCCGTATGCCCGGGCCGACGGCGGGATGCTGTGCCAGTCACGGTGGATCGGCCCGAGAGCGTCGAGGAACGCCGTCACGCGTGGTGGCCCGGCGGGCTGCTGGAGCGCGGCGGTCGCGATGGACTCAAGCTGGGACTTCAGTGCGGCGTGCATGTCTCCCCCTCTCCGGGCGAGCCGCAGCGGCTCAGCCCTCGTCGCGCTGGTTGCCCCGGAATGTCGCCGATGGTTTGGGCCTACATCGGCCCACACCGAAAGGAGCTGGCCGACGGTTGTGGCATCGCCGGCCGTCAGATCCGATGGCGCGACATTCGATGGTTCGGCGCCGTCCGGGAGCGACGTGGCCGCAGCGTAACGAGTCCGCTGCCAGTGGGGAATACCCAGACGCTGACGGGCACCAGCGGATGATCCACTGATAGTGTTTGGAGCTCCGGCGCGGGGCGCCGCGAGATACCGGGCTGGCCTCGGCACCCGTACACCCGCCGGCCATGAGACAGCATCAGCTTCCTGTCGACGGCGAGGGTGATCCATGAACGCAGAGCATCCGAACGCGGCGGCCTATCGGAAGGCGGCCGCTGCGTTTCGCGCGAGGGACCTCCAGGCGATCGAGGCCCTCGTCGATGACGACGTGGTCTGGCACGTGCCCGGCCATCACCCGCGTGCCGGGGAGATCCGGGGCCGGGACGACCTGCTCGCATGGCTGGCTGATCTCGCCGAAGTCGGGTTCGTGCTCAGAGAGCACGACGTGTTCGGCAACGATGAGCACGTCTGCGCCCTCAGCTACATGGGAGCTCGAAGACCTGGTGTCGACATCGAGACGCGGGTCGTGAGCATCTTCCACTTCCGCGACGGTCGCCAGGCCGAGCGCTGGTTCTATCCGGAGAACCTCGCTGTCTGGGATCGCATCTTCGACCCGGCAGGTTCGTAGACCGGGGAGAGCGGCGGCGGCGGCGATTGGGCCGTCGCCCGGGCCGGTGACGCAATCCGTGCACGATCTGGAGCGAACACCGCAGCCCGCGATGCTGACTCCGATTTCTGCACTCGACACTATCGAGGCCGCTCTGTTCGGGGGTCGCCGCGATCATGGACGACATGGACCGGCGAGCACGTTGGCCGCCCATCGACGCGGCCTCCCCCCGAGCAAGTACCCGGTCTGGATCGCGAGGCTGGAGGATCGCCTCCGCGTCGAGGACGCGCTTCGCAGCGTCATCGTGGCCTCGCCCGACGCTCTGTCCGTCGCTCAGCCCTGGGGCCATTGATACCCAGTGGTCATAGACCCAGATGGGCATCGGTCCATGGGAACCGGACGGTCAGGCTCGTGGCAGCCTGCACCATCGAACCCCGAACGTAGCGGGCTGTGGACGCGAAAAGCGCGAACCCCGCCACGACACCGACGAAGACTGCCAGCGGTGCCGACCCGACGAGCGCCAACGTCAACACACCCGCGAGGACGCTGGCGACGAGCGACACGGTAGTGCCCACCATGCCCGCCGTCGTCGTCAGGCCGATTGCGAGCCCGGCCGCACCCCGGCGGATCTCTGGGCCTCCGTACGTCACCATGATGCCCCGCATGTCGTCGTGGATGCTCGTCACGAAGTACCGGGCAACGACCGGAGCCACCTCGACGTAGCCGTGGCGGATCCGGTTCATCCCTGCGATGGCCCGGAAGTCCTCGGCGTTGGCGCGGACGATCCGCCCCAGCGTTCCGAGCCCGATGACCAGATCGAAGAACAGGATGACCGCCGCGAGGAGCAGGAAGTCCCGGCTGAACGACATCGCGGGGCCGACGAGCCCGAGCGCGACGAACGACATCGACAGGAAGGCGAGGAACATCCCGGCCCGGCTGAACGCCTCGTTGTAGACGAGGGCGCGGGCCGAGAGCAGGCTCCAGTGCTCGGTGGTGAGGATCTGGAGGACCCGGGGATCCTCGAGGGGGTCCACGGATCCAGCAGCGCGCCGTTGGGTATCCTCCGGCGACCCACTCGTCGGCGGCATCTCGGCGGGCACGGGCCCGCTCATGGACTCTTGCATCGGGGATCCTCCGGTCGGTCAGGAGACGTGATCGTCGGACGGGCGCCGTCGTCAGGCATCTTGCGGTCACGCCTTCGGCCTGACAACGTCATGGCCAAAGGAGGTGCGAGAGCCCCACGCTCGCGAGATCCAGCGACCGGAGTCGGAGGGTCGAGAGTCGTCGTGTTGGTGGCCCCGGTGCCCACCCCTTCGGGGTCCGACGCGGGTCGCCATCCCGTCAGGCCGGGACAGACGCCGTTACGTGGGGCCAGATCGCCTCGATGACAGTCGGGTTGAAGGCGTCGTTATCCCTTGGGGGGACGGTTGCTCCTCACGTTGAGCAGATTGCCCTCCGAATCTCTGAACCACACGGACCGCCCGGCGGGGTCGTCCCGTATCCCTCCAACCCAAGTGCCGCCCGCGAACTCTTCGAATGTGATGCCGCGTTGATGCAGCTCGGCGACCTCGGCCTCGACGTCCTCGACGACCCACCCACACTGGTCGTGGTCCCCGGATGCCTTGCCGCTGCTGGCGAAGACGAGGAAGCTCGATCCGCCCGTGCACTCGAAACGCGCGTACCCGTCGCCCTCCCACGTCGGTCGAAAGCCGAGGACTTCCACGTAGAACCGCCGGGCCCGCGCGAAGTCGCTCGCTGGGAGCTTCGCGTAGACCTGCCCGTCCTGAAGCATCTCGCCACCTCCCCTCTGGGAAGGCGACATCGTGCCACGAACCGTGGAGATGGCCCCGATCCTCGGGCGGATCGCCGGTGCGCTCCGGTCTCCACGGAGGTGGGACGCGCACTGGGGCGAGATGCTTCTGTGGTGCCACCTCGGTCGATGTCGCCAGCGGCCGCTCGTCTACTCGTGCCGCCAGCAGAGGCCGGTCACCCTTCAGGCCTCTGGGCGGTGGGGTCGACGCCCGTTCCCCCGAACGCCCCGGCCAAACACCCGGACGATGTCACCGCCCGTCGACGATCACGACCTCGTAACTGGTGGCAGTGGGCGGGAACCCGGTGTCGAACTTGGCGTTGACGAGCGCCAGTCTGCTGCCGTCGCGGGCAACCGCCGTCGGGACCTCGAACTGGCCGTTGGTGATGATCCGTTCGACCGTCGCCGACAACAGGTCGGGGCTCAAGCGCAGCTCAGTCAGCTGATTGCTGAAGTTCTGCACCGCCCACAGTCGGCCCGCTTCGAACAGGATGCCGTCGATGTTGGGAAGCAGGTTGGCACCGGCGATTGGCGCACTCGCTCCGGTGGCTGGATCAACCGTGTAGATGGCTCCGTCCGCGGTATGAGACACGATCAGCGTCCTGCCGTCCGGGGTTGCGGCGATGCCGTTGAGATTGAACGCACCCGAGAGATGCGCAGCTGGGCCGCTGACAACCACCGTTGACGGGGTGCCGATTGATCCATGGGCACCAATCGGCACGCGATACAGGTGTGGCTGGAAGGAATCGGTGAACCAGGCGGCCCCGTCCGCCACGACAACGTCATTGATGAGCGTCCCCAGGGCCGGATTGGCTAGCTGAAGCACAGCCACGTCCGCGCCGGTGCGAGCGTCGTAGACATATGCCTGACCGGTGAGGCCGCCCGCCACGAACAGGAGATTGTCGGGGACGTCGACCTTCATGCCCGCCGCCATCCGACCGTCGGGTGCATCAACGAGCATCGCGACCGAGCCCGAGCGGAGGTCGCCCCGGTAGACGTCGCCCCGGAAGAAGTCCCCGGCGAAGAAGCTCGATCCGATGCCGGTGGCGATTCCCTCAGCGGAAGTCGCTCCGGGCAGCGTGATCATGTCGGGAAATGACTTGGCCGTGGCAGTTCCGCCGAGAACGGCACCCCCAAGGAGAGCGGCCAGCGACAAAGCAGTGACGACACGCCTCATGACAGGATCCTCCAGACTCTTGGTCTTCCCAACATCTCCCGGCTCGGCACCTGGACTGGTGCGCGGACGCACCGGAATCGGTCCGCTTCGGTGCACGTCGGCGCTGCATCGAGTATAAGGGGACCTCAGATCCGGATAGCCCACATGTCACAAGACAAAGTGACCTTTGGCACTGGGTCACATCGTCGGGATACCTATCGGAGTTGCAGTGCCCAAACGTGTGCTTAGAGCGGTGAGTCTGGCCGCGGTCCTCGCGTTGGTCATGGCCGGAGCGGCGCTCGCGGATGCGGGTGGCCAGGGGACGGTGAGCCTCACCCAGCACGGCAGGGACGTTGTCGTCTTCACCAACTCGTCGGTGACGAACCCGTGCACAGGTGCATCCGGCACCCTGGTCGCCACGGCGAAGACCGAGGTCTTCCACGAGACCTACTTCACGACTGGCCCCGAGTTCTGGTACACGGGCACCGCCGAAGGGTCGGCGACCTTCACGCCGGACGTCCCGGGCATCTCCGCCAGCGGCCACTTCGCCGAGTGGTTCGGAGAGTCCTACAACAACAAGAACGACGTCCAGCACGACACGAGCACGTTCCAGCTGACCGGGAGCGACGGCTCGCGCACCACCGTGCACTTCGTCGATCACCTGAGCACCAACGCCAACGGCGTGATCACCGTCGTCATCGATAACTTCACCTTCCACTGCGGATAGTCCCGGGGGGCGAAGAGGGGCAGGCAACGTGAGGTTGCCTGCCCCTCTTCTCATGACGCGCCACCCCACGGTCCGCGGCCCGAGTTCTGCCCGTCGGAGCGCACCTTCAGCAGCCGGAAACGTTCGTGACGGGGATCAGCGGACTGGGTGACGGTGTGTCGGCCCTGGGCGTCCAAGCCCGACCATCTCATAGGTGCGCGTCCGGGCCGCCACCCGGCATGCCGCTCGGAGTGCCTCTACCAGTTCCTCCACACCCTCAATCCCGATGGTTGGTGGCGTGTGTTCGAATCCCTCCGGGCGCGCCAAAGCCAGCGACGCCAAGCCGGTAGTGGTGGCGTTATGGCGCCACGGCATAGACCCGCCAACGGTCGGGCACGCCCTTCAACTTGTGGGCGCCTCGGTCGACGAACTTGATCCCCGACCCGGCGACGAGGTCTCTGACGGTGCTGGATGCCAGCACCTCTCCCGCATTGGCGAGCGCGGCGATCCGGGCGCCGATGTGGACGGCCATGCCCCCGGGCTCCCCGGCCGCCACCACGACCTCGCCGGTGTGCAGGCCGGCCCGGATCTCGAGGCCGAGCTCCCGCACGGCAGCGACGCTGGCCAGGGCACACCTCACGGCACGGGCGGGTCCGTCGAAGGTCGCGAGGAACCCGTCTCCGGCGGTGTCGACTTCTTCCCCTCGGAACCGGTCGAGCTCGCGGCGGATGACGGCGTGGTGGGCGGCGAGCAGGTCCGCCCATCCCCGGTCGCCGAGCTCGGCCAGCCGGGCGGTCGAGCCGACGACGTCGGTGAACAGGACGGTGGCGAGCACCCTGTCGACCTCGACAGGTGGCAGCGCCCCGGTGACGAACTCCTCGATGGCGCTGAGCGCCTCGTCCGGGTCGATCCAAGGGATGTGGTCGATCCCGGGTAGCTCGACATACCGCGCGCCCGGGATGTTCTCGGCCAGGTAGCGGCCGTTGCCGACGACGACCGCGCGGTCGTCGCGGCGGTGGATGACGAGCGTCGGGACGTGGATGGTCGGCAGGATCGCCCTCGTGTCGGTTCCGAAGGACGCGCGGTTGAACGCCTCGATCGATCGGGGGTTGCCGGCGTTCCGCTGGAGCCGGGCCCACCACTCTCGGGCTGCCCGGGCGTCGGCATCGGCAAGGCTGGGGGCCCGCTTCGCAACGCCGTCGCCTTCGCCCCAGCGCGACCAATCGGCCATCACCTCCTCGAACTCGGACCGCGTGTACTCGCCCCACGGCCAGCTCGCGTCGCGCTCCTCGCGAACCTCCGAGCCGAGAAGCACCAGCGACTCCGTCCGCTCCGGATGGGCGGCGGCAAACAAGGTCGCAAGTAGCCCTCCCTCCGACGCGCCGATGACGACGGCCCGGTCCGAGCCGGCGGCGTCGAGGACGGCCCGCACGTCATCCATGCGATCGTCCATCGTGCCGGTCTCGACTCGGTCGGAGAGGCCCATGCCCCGCTTGTCGAAGAGGATCAGCCGGGAGAATGCCGCCAACCTCTCGCAGAACACGCGGTATCGACGGTCATCCCAGTAGATGTCGAGGTTGGTGATGTTGCCCTGGATGAACACCAGGTCGCGGGGCCCGTCGCCGACCGCCCTGTAGGCGATGTTGATGTCGCCATTGCGCGCGTACCTGATGACACTGCTCACGTCGCGAGCGTGGCGGACTCCGGAGTTTCGGTCAAGGCGAGGATTGGGCAGATCCGAAGTCCGGGCCTGGGACGCGCGTGACCACCGAGTTCCGCTGGGCATGCGGCGGGAGTTCCCCTACTCCGTCGGCGATCACGAGAAGACCAGCCCCAACATCCCCGTCGTGCTGCTGGAGCGCATCGGATGGACAAGGGTCCAGAACACCCGCCGGCCGCCAAGGAGACGGGCGGCGGATTGCGGCGATCGCCGACGCGTCACGACCCGGGGATCAGGTGGCGGCGGTTGCGGGCCGGGTCGACGTCCGGATTGTCCCCCGATACCAGAGCGCGAACGCGGCGGCGCCGCTGCTGTGGGAGCCGGAATGTGACCGCGCGGCGGTGCCTGTCAAGACGTTCGGCCTGCGCGTCGTGCCCCGAGGGAGCCTCGCGCCGAGGCATCAGGTGACGAGTGCGCCCATCAGCGCCGCGACCTGTCTTGCGGGTCCTCGAATCAGCGACCTTCTGCCAGATCCGCGCGCAGTGCTGTTCGGCCGCGCGAGATCCAGCTCGCGATCGTGCCCTGCGGCACCCCCAGGATGGCCGCGATCTCGCGCTGCGTGTAGCCGTCAATCGCGCTGAGGAGCAGCGCGGTCCGCGACCGCACGTCAAGCCGGCCGAGGGCGGCCTGCAGGTCGGGGTCGAGAGGATCCTGCCAGGGCCGCGGCTGGAGCTGGCGCATGGCGGCAAGCAACCTCCGGTGACGCCGCTGTTCGTTGAAGGCAAGTCGCAGGGCGATCGTGTAAAGCCACGCGCGGACATCGCCACCATCGAAACGCTCCCACGAGCGGAAGGCCCGGAGATAGGCGTCCTGCGCCACATCCTCGGCCGCATCCATGTCGCCGAGCACCAGCGTGAGGCGCCGGACGAGCGTCGCGTAGAGCGGCGCCATCGCCTCCTCGAACGTGACGGCGTCGCGCCGAACCGCAACGGCTCGTGTAACGGCGTCGGCGGCGGATCGAAGCATCTCAGGGCATCGGCATGTCGACGCAGGCACCGGTGCCCCTGGCATCGGCGCGCTGATCCACGACCATCACGAGGTGTCCGTCCACGACGGAGCCCGGCACCACGTACCCGTGCTCCGGCGGGGTGGCCGCCATGACCGGCGGCCTCGGGATCGTCGAGCCGGTCGGGTCCTTCGTCATCGTCTCGACCTGCCAGATCACATTCATGAAGCCGTGAGCGCCTAGATACGCCGCCGCCTGGGTGGGGGTCATGCACTCGAGGTTCGCCCCAGCAAGCGGCTGACCGGGGTTCTCCACGCCTGGCGCACCGAAGGCGATCAGCCCGGTAGCTGCGGCTCCCGCCAAGGCCGTGGCACCGATCACCAGCACCAGGGCCGGCGCGGCAATCATGGCCGTCATCGATCTTCTGGGGCGGCGCGTCTCGGTGACGACCGGCAAGGCCGCGTCCACCCTGACGCGCGCCTCCATGGCGGCGAGTCGCGGATCGAGGTCGTCGGTGGTCATCGGGTTCATCTCCCCGGCGGTCGCCCTGCGTCTCTATCGACCGCCGTTCACCCCTACAACACCGCCAACCCGCGGATTCATGCGTCGGTCACCCCTCAGGGCCCGGTACCTCGAGTCTAGCCCTCCGCTGTCGGAGTCCGCGTCTTCGCCCGGGTCCGACAGCGCCTGGTTCCGGCACGCCCGACGCTCTCCGGGCACGCCAGGACGTCAACCTTCGATTGCCACGGCTGTCGGCCGTGGGAGCCCAGGGCGCCGGCACCTCGAGCCACCGGCTCCGGCGCTGGTCGCGCCGTCGCCCGGCTGAACCGGACGAGGAGCCGGGATCGCTCCACCACGTGGCAGCGCGTCGTACGATCCGGGCTGCCGACGTCGCGTATTCGGGAGGATGTGCGATGCGCACTGCATCGTCGCTTGTCGACCGCCCAGGGGTGAAGGTCGAGCCCACGAGCGTGCGGGCCCCGGATGGACCCGCAGAGATCCGCGGGCCGGACAGACCGCCGGACGACGGACCGGCCGCGCGCCGGGTGGCCCTGGCGCGAGCCATCGTCGAGCTCCTGCGCGTTGCGATCGCGGACCCCGAAGCCATCGAGATCCTGCTCGACGAGGATGCCGGGCGCTCGGGATCAGCCGACCCGCGCGATCCTGCCCCGCGGCGCGGCGACCGTGTGGGCCCTGGGGGCGGACCTGGGCCCCGTGCGACGATCATCATCCGCGGCCCCGATGCGCTCGGCCGCCTGCTCTTCCCTCCGAGCCCCGACGGGTTCGCCGAGGGGTTCCTGCGCGGCGACCTGGACATCGTCGGCGAGGTCACGGCCGCCGTCGACGCCGGGCGGGCCCTTGACCTCCGCCGACTGGGTGCCACGGGAGCCCGCCGCCTCGCCCGCTGGGGCTGGGAGCTGCGGCGGGGCACGCCCGACGCCGTGCGCCTCGGGCGCGTCTCGCGCATGCTGGGTGAGCCGCACTCCCCCGCCCGCGACATGGCGGCGATCCGGTTTCACTACGACGTGGGCAACGCCTTCTACCGGCTGTGGCTCGATCGGCGGCTGACATACTCGTGCGCCTACTTTCCCGCCGGGACCGATGCGGCCGGAGCTGCCGCCTGCCTCGACGAGGCCCAGGATGAGAAGCTCGACCTCATCGCCCGCAAGCTGCGCCTGGGGAGCGACACGCGGCTGATCGACATCGGCTGCGGTTGGGGGTCGCTGGTCACCTTCGCCGGGGAGCGGTACGGCTGCAATGCGATCGGCATCACGCTGAGCGAGCCCCAGGCGGCGGAGGCAAATGCCCTCGCCCGCGACGCGGGGCTCGCCGACCGCGTGCGCGCCGAGGTGCGCGACTACCGCGACCTCGCCGAGCTTGGCCGGGTTGACGCCATCGCCTCGGTGGGCATGGTCGAGCACGTGGGACGCGCGAACATGCTCGACTACTTCCGGGCGGCCCATGCCGCGCTCCGCCCCGGCGGCCTGTTCCTCAACCACGGGATCGCCCAGGCCGGCTCGCCCGAACGAGGATTCGGACCGGACCTGCGGCCGCGGAAGAGCCGCTTCGTCGACCGCTACGTCTTCCCGGATGGCGAGCTCCTGCCCGTCGAGGAGACGATCGGCTTCGCGCGGGCCGCCGGGTTCGAGGTCCTCGACCTGCAGTCCCTGCGCCCGCACTATGCCTTAACGCTCGCGGCATGGATCGCGCGACTGGAAAAGGGCTGGGACGAGGCGGTCGCCGCCGCCGGTGCCGAGGTGGCCAGGACCTGGCGCCTGTACATGTCGGCGGCGCGGCTGGGCTTCGAGCACGGCGACCTCGACGTCTGCCAGCTGCTCCTCGCCAGGCCGGACCCGAATGGCCCGGCGCGGCTGCCCCTGCGGCCCTGGTGGTGAGACGCCGGTCGATGCCGGTGCGCTGCGACGAATCCAGCCACCTGCGGGCGGTCCGGCGCGCGCCGGGATCCGGCTACTTCTCGATGTAGATCGTCACGGGCGGGATCATCCCGTACCGCTCCATCGCCGCGGCCATCTCGGGAGAGGCCGCGGTCTGGGCAGCCTGGAAGGCCTGCAGGTCAGGGACGTCCCACGTGGTGGCGACGAGGTTGCTGCCATCCATGGCGACGTAGCTGGTCCCGTCCGACGCCACGGCGGACATCTGGGCGATCAGCTCCGGCTTGAACTTCAGCCAGGCCTCGACGTCCTTGACTGCCGCGGTGACCACGATCTTCGGCATGCCGTCTCCTTCGGGCGGGCGCCTCCAAGCCTGACTGGCGAGGCCGCCTGCCGAGTTCCGGGGCGCGAGTGTGGCCGGGGTTCCGCGCTGCGTCAAGGGATCATGACGGTGCCCACCTTCCGGCCGAGTACGTGGCCTCCCTGGGGTCGACCGTTACAGGCGCACCGGCCCAGCGCGGGGGTTCTCAAGTCGAGATCTCGGTCGTATGCTCCAGTCCCCACGGGGTGGTCGGGGATCGTCAGGGAGGGGGTTCGATCATGACCCAGCTGGTACGGATCACCCGCCTTCGGGCGGCACTGGTCGCCTTCGTCCTCGTCGCGTCTGGGCTGGGTCCCGCTGCCGCGACCGCGTCCGCGACGCCCGATCCCCAGTCGGTGACGATCGCCGGTTCGCTCCAGTCGGAGATCGGCTGTCCCGGGGACTGGGATCCCGCCTGCGCGGCATCCCACCTGGCCTACGACGCGAGCGACGACGTCTGGCAGGGGACGTTCGCCCTGCCCGCCGGATCCTACGAGTACAAGGCCGCTCTCAATGATGCGTGGACCGAGAACTACGGCCTCCACGCTCAGCCCAACGGCGCGAACATCCCGCTCAGCATGGCCGCCGCGGGGAACGTCAAGTTCTACTACGACCATAAGACCCACTGGGCCACGGACAACCACAGCTCGGTGATCGCGGTCGCCGCGGGAAGCTTCCAGTCGGAGCTGGGCTGCCCCGCGGACTGGGATCCCGGCTGCCTGCGGTCATGGCTCGAGGACCCCGACGGCGACGGCGTGTACTCGTTCGCAACGTCAGCGCTGCCGGCGGGCACCTACGACACCAAGGTGGCGATCAACGAGGACTGGGCGGAGAACTACGGCCAGGGCGGCGTCCCGAACGGCGCCAACATCTCGTTCACCGTCCCGGCCGGACATCCCACGGTCACCTTCACCTACGACTCTGTGTCCCACCTCCTCTCGATCGTCGTCGCGATCGACCACGGCGCCCCCGGTGCGCCCGGCGTCGTGTCGCATTTCGACCTCGCACGCAAGGACTGCCTGGGGACCGCCCGCAACTCGACCTCGAAGGTCTGGTACACGATCGCCAACGGGGTGCTCAGCGACGTCTACTACCCGACCGTCGACAACACCAACGTCGAGACCATGCAGTACCTGGTCAGCGACGGGTCCACCTTCACCGACCTCCAGTCACGCGACATGACCTACAGCGCCACGGCGATCAACAACACCGGCGGCATGGCCTGCAGGGTCACGTCGACGGCGAAGAGCGGCAAGTACACGATCCAGACGGACTACATCACCGACCCGGGGAGGAACACGGTCCTGATGCGGGTGCGGTTTGCGCCGAAACCCAACCCCACGGGTCCCCAGCTCCAGCTCTACGTGCGCTTCGACCCGACCATCAACGGGAACGGCGGTGGCGGCCCCGGCAACGGCGGCGCCGATTCCGCGACGGTCGATACCACGACCGGGCATCCGATCATCGTCGCCTCGGATCCGGTCACGGCTACGAACGCCGCCAACCGCGACTATGCGCAACCGGTGGCCGCCGCGCTCGACGGTCCGTTCACCTACGCATCGGCCGGCTTCGCCGGCAGCCAGAGCGACGGCCTCACCGAGCTCGACGCATCCCACGCCCTGTCACCCACCTTCCCCGATGCGAGAGAGGGCAACGTCGTCGGGACCGCGCGGGTCGCCCTCGGCGGCTCCGGGATGGCACTCATGTCGCTCGGGTTCGGCGCGACGAATCCGGAGGCGGTCGCGGCGGCGGAAGGCTCGCTCTCGGGCGGGTTCGACGCTGCGTTCGAGACGTACAAGGACGCCTGGAACGCCTACGACGCCACCCTCGCCAACCCGCGCACCGAGAAGCTGCCCGGCATCGGCCCCCCGCAGCGCCAGCAGCTCAAGCGACGCCTACTACCTGAGCGCGAACGTGCTCAAGGCCTCCGAGGACAAGACGTTCCCGGGCGCGATCGTGGCCAGCCTCGCCTCGCCCTGGGGCCAGGCGATCTCTGCCGGCGACCCTGCGAACACCTACTTCGGCTCCTATCGCGAGGTCTTCGCGCGCGACCTCTACGAGGCATGGACAGGCCTGGTCGCGGACGGCGATCTCGCGACCGCGCGCAACGCGACACTGTTCCTGTTCGACCGCCAGCAGCTCCCCGACGGGTCGATGCCGCGCAACAGCCTCGTCAACGGCAAGGTGGCGCCGGACTCGTTCGGGACCCAGCTCGACGAGGTGGCCTACCCGATCCTGATGGCGGACCAGCTCGGGCTCAGGGATGCGACGCTGTACACGGATCACGTGAAGCGCGCCGCGGACTACCTCGCGGCTCACGGGCCGGCGACCGGGGTGGAACGCTGGGAGGAGCAGAGCGGCTACTCGCCGTCAACCATCGCGGCCGAGATCGCCGGGCTCGTCGCCGCGGCCGACCTGGCCAAGGCGAACGGGGATCCGAAGTCGGCGGCGGTCTGGCTCGGGGTCGCGGACGACATGCAGCGATCCGTCAAGGGCTGGACGCTGACGACCAACGGGCCTCTCGCGGCGCACCCGTACTTCATCCGTCTCTCCAAGACCGGCGACCCGAACGCGGCGATCTCGTACAACGTCGGCAACGGTGGCCCGACGCTGGACCAGCGCAGCGTCATCGATGCCGGTTTCCTCGAGCTGGTGCGCCTTGGCGAGCTGCCGCCCGGCGATCCGGACGTCGCGCAGTCGCTGCCGGTCGTGGATGCGACGATCCGATCCACGACGCCGAGCGGACCCGGCTGGCACCGGTACAACGGCGATGGCTACGGCGACCGCGGCAGCGACGGGCGGCCGTGGGCACCGACGGGGCAAGGGACCGGCCACGTCTGGCCCGTCCTCTCGGCTGAGCGAGCCGAGCAGGCACTCGCGTCCGGCGACCTTGCAGAGGCGACGTCGCTGTTGTCGGGCATGCAGGCGTTCTCTTCCGGGGTCGGGCTGATCCCCGAACAGGACTGGGAGCTGCCCGCGGTCGCGCCCTCGTCCTACGGCACGGACCCGACCCAGGCGTCGATCGGCTTCGCCAGCGGCCACGCCGCCGGCTCGGCATCACCCCTGACGTGGTCGGCAGCCTCGTTCGTCCGGCTGACGGCGGACCTCGCGGCGAAGCGGAACGTGGCGTTGCCGGCGGTGACGCAGGCACGCTACGTTGCCCATGCACAGGGCGCCACGACGCTGACCGTTGCCAGTCCGACCGACAACACCGCGGTGTCCGGCTCGCCCGTCACGGTCGCCGGAACGACGGCAGCCGGCAACACCGTCTACGTCTCCGCGACCAATACGGACGCGAACTCCGCGACGAGCGTGGTCTCCGCGCCGGCCGCTCCTGACGGCTCGTTCAGCATCGCCATTCCGGTGACGGGTGGGACCAGCGTCCTCAACGTCGTGGCCGTCAGCCCGTCCGGGGGCACCGCGCACGTGCAACGCACGATCCTCTTCGACTTCGTGCCCGGAACACTGCTCCTGGACGTGAGCGACCCTGTCCACGACGACAACGGCCCCGGCAACTACGCGTATCCGACGTCGAGCAGCTTCCATGACGGCGCCTTCGACATCGAGCGCTTCCAGGTCTACGACGCGGGCACCGACGTGATCTTCCGGCTCATGACGCGCGACCTGACGGCGACGTTCGGCAGCCCGCTCGGCGCCCAGCTCGTTGACATCTACGTGCACGATCCCACCGCCACGACGACATCGACGGCGGCCGCCAACGCGTCACGCAACTTCCAGATCGCACCCGCGTTCGCCTGGAGCCGCCTGATCCAGGCGCAGGGCTTCGGCCAGCGCTACGTCGACGCCGCCGGGGCGACGCTCGGCACGATCTCGATCACGGGCAACGCCATCTCGCGGTTCATCACCGTCCGGGTTCCGAAGGCATCGCTCGGCCAGCCCGGCTCAGGCTGGGGCTTCACGGTCGTGCTCGCCGGCCAGGACGGTTTCAGCCCCGACCAGGCGCGAGGATTCCAGCCGACGCCGCAGGACTTTGCCTTCGGCGTGTGCGCCACGGCCAGCGCCGACCCCCATTGCACGGCCGCTCCCGCGACGGTGCCCAAGCTGATGGACGTGATCACCCCTCCGGGCGTCACCCAGTCCGACGAGCTCGACTACACCCTGCATGCACCTGTGGTCCTGACCGGGGTCGCCATTCCCTGACCGGGGCCTCATCCGATCCGGCAACGGGCCTGGGCCCAGCGGCGGCCCCGTGGACCAGCTTCACGGGGCGGCCTTCGGGTGGGGCCTGGACGGCGCCGCCGAGCAGGCGTCGTCGAGGGTCTTCGCGCGGCACGCGGAGGTACATCTTGGGGAGCTCGCCCGCCGATGCCACCGTCCCTCGCCAGCGTCACGGCTGTCCCCGGCCGCACCCGGTCCTGGCCTCGGCTGCGCGCTCGGCGAACGCGTGGACCGCGGCTGCCGTCCCGGGCCCAACCAGCGGCAGCCCGTGACCGGTGGCGAGGACGGCGGGTTCGAGGCGCGCGATCCCGCGGATCGAGGCGGTGGCCGCCCGACGATCCCAGGTCGTGTACCAGGGCGGTCCGGAGAGACCCTGGCGTTGCCACAGGATGCCAGGCCACGTGTTGACCTCGAGAGTCAGGATCGCGTCGCCACTGAGGACGACCCGGTCGCGTGCCCGGACATACGCGACGTGCCCCGGGGTGTGGCCCGCGGAGTGGATCCATTCCCAGCTGTCCACACCTGGGATGGCGCCCGCAGGCCCGAGCGGGCGCACGACCCCGGCCAGGCTCGAGCTCGCGAGGGCGGCCTCGCGGCGGCGGCGACCGATCGCGCGCATGAGGGGCAGGATCAACCAGCGATCCAGCGGCCCGGCATGTCTCGCCATGGCGCCGAAGTCGCCGATGGCGAGCGGGAGCTCGGTCGGGTGCACATAGACGGGACAGCCCCACGCCTCGGCCAGCTCGCGGGCCGACCCGCCGTGATCGGGGTGGGCGTGGGTCAGGAGGATGGCCGAGGGGGTCAGCCCGGGCTCCAGCAGCGACCGCGCGGCGGCCTGGATGCGCGGTCCGTCGCTCCCCCAGCCCGCGTCGACGAGGATCCACGTCGACCCGTCGCGGACGAGGTAGGCATTGGTCTGCGTTCGACCCCACGGCCCGAGCAGGTACACGTCGGGCGCGATCTCCGTGGCGGCGGTCCCGGTGGCACCCGGGAACGCGCGGGGTGCGGCACCGACCGCACCTTCGGGGCGATCTCGGGGAACGGCCTCCGTCCCGCGTCGCCGCCGGCGAGCCGCCACGATGATCCCGACCGCGGCCAGCGACGCGACTCCCGCGACAACCCCGCTCCGCTTCACTCGAGCGGACTCCCGGGCTCGATGCCGGCGATCCGGCCTCGCCAGGCATGCGCCCGGGCGACCTTCTCGCGAGCAAGGGCAGCGTGGGGAGCCCAGGCCTCGAAGCCGTCCACCGCGCCCGACACGACGTCGACATCCACGGCCGCGCCGGCGGCGCGAAGCGCCTCCCCGTTCGCAGCATCCTCGTTGAAGTCCGCGGGCCGCAGCCCACGCCCGTTGCCGATGCGCCGGGTGTTGGCGACGCCCTTCCCGGCGGCGCCGATGAGGACCCCGACGTCCCTGCTCATCTTCCGCCTCCTCGCGGCTGCGCCGGGCTGGACGGACCCAGGCGGCGCGACCGCTCGCGGAGCGTACTCGACGAAACGCGGGCGTCGATCGGGTGGCGCACCTCGCGATCCTGCCACTCCGCGCCCCGGGGCCATCCGGCTCGAGGACCTGCGATGATGCCCGACGCGGGTGCCAGGTCTCGCGGCCGTCCACCCCGGTTCCGCAGGTGCGCCAACGGCGCGGTGGCGGCGATCCACGGTGTGGGGCATGGGACGATGGCGAGGTCGCCTTCCAACAGGGGGAAGCGTGTCGGGTCAGATCGGCGGGCGGGTGGAGGTCCACGACTTCCTCGCATCCGGGCTCGGCAACCGGTCCTACGTGATCGTGGCTGGCGATGCGGCGATCGCCGTGGACCCGCTCAGGGACGTGGAGCACTACCTCGAGGAGGTCGAGGCCGCCGGGGCACGTCTCACGCACGTCCTCGAGACCCATGTCCACAACGACTACGTCTCAGGCGGTCTCGAGCTTGCCCGCCGTTCGGGCGCACGCCTCGTCCTCCCCGAGGGGAGTGGGGCGGGTTTCGAGCACCTTGCGGTCGGCGATGAGGTCATTGTCGAGTCAGGAGACCTCCACGTGCGCGCGCTGCGGACGCCCGGCCACACCATCGAGCACACGAGCTACGTCGTCGAGCCCGGCGCCGGGGCGGCGCTCCTGTTCAGCGGAGGCTCCCTCCTCGCAGGGTCCGCCGGACGAACGGACCTCGTCGGGCCGGCATGGACCGACCGGCTCACCGCCTCGCAGTATGAGTCGGTCCGCCGCCTCTCGGCGCTTGCGGCAGACACGGTGCTCTACCCGACCCACGGCGCCGGATCGTTCTGCGCGGCGGGTGTGGCGGCGGTCCCCGGCTTCTCCACGATCGGCGCTGAGCGCCGGAGGAACCCCGCGCTCCAGGACGAGGACGGGCTGGCGTTCGCGCGCCGGCAGCTCGAGGGCCTCCTCCGCTATCCCGCCTATTACCCGCACATGGCCCCGATCAACCGCGCCGGGCCGACGCCTCTCGGCACCGTGGTCGGGCCACCCGAGCTCGACGGACGCCAGCTCCGGGCGCTTCGATCGGCGGGAATCACGGTGGTCGACGGCCGGCCCAGGGCTGCCGTCGCCGCAGCGCACGTTGCCGGCTCGCTCGCCGTCGAGCTCGACGATTCGTTCGCAACGTACGTCGGCTGGCTGCTCCCCTTCGACGCGCCCATCGTCCTCGTGCTCGAAGCCGGCCAGGACGCCGTCGAGGCGACCCGCCAGCTCGCGCGGATCGGCTTCGAGCGCGTCCGCGGGGTGGTGAGGGGCGTCGAGGCGGCCGAGGTGGCGGGCGTCCCGCTCGCATCGCATCGACGAGCCGGCGTCCGCGACCTCGTGGATGCCCTGGAAGGTCCCGATCCGCCGCTCGTGCTCGACCTGCGCCAGCCCGCCGAGTGGGCGGCCGGAACGATCGACGGTTCGATCCTACGTTTCGTCGCCGACCTCGGCGACCCTCGCTCCTGGCTCGGGGCGCCGGGACGCCCGGTCTGGACCATCTGCCAGTCAGGCTACCGGGCCGCGACCGCCGCGAGCCTCCTGGGCGTGTCGGGCCTTGACGTCACCGCGGTCGACGGTGGCGGGGTCGAGGAAGTCCTCGCGGCCATTGCATGGCGACAGGCGAGGAGCGGACGAGCGGGCTGAAGAATGGCCTTCTCCGCCGATTCCGGCGAGCGTGAGCAGGCGGTCGAAACGTTCGCGGCGCGTCCTCTGGCCGGCACCACGCGAACGGGGAACGACGCTCCTCGGTGCCCGACGGCACCACGGGAGGCGGGCTGGAACTGGCGGTCCCGATCCTTCCCACGGTACGATGCGGCTGCCGGGGATGGCTGCGACGCGCACGCCCGCCCCGGGCAACGGGGCCGTGATGGGATCCAATCCGCCCCATCCGCCCCGGGCATCGAAAGGAGCACGAATGAAGCGGAGGCTTCTGATCGCGCTGACATCGGTCAGCCTGCTGGTGGGCGTCGTGGCCGCCCCGGCGCTGGCGACCCCGTACGGGCCGGCGCGCTACCAGGTCACGACGAACACCTACACGATGTTCATCGGCTTCAACCACACCTACACGGTGGTCATGAACCCGTGCAACGGCGGGTCCGCCACGGCGAGCGGCTGGCAGTGGGGATCCGACGGCAACCCGGCCATCCACAACCCCGACGAGACCATCACCGCGACGGTGTCCCCCGACGGCCTGTGGCTCACCTTCAAACCGGCCGTCTATGTCGGCGGCTGGGGCGGATCCCCGTACTCCTGGTCGGGCACCTTCCCGGTCGCGGGCGGCATGTTCACCGTGACCGACAGCCTCGGCGGCGTGTACACCAACGTACAGATCACCCGCACCAGCACGACCCCGACGGCCTTCAGGAACCACGGCGAGTACGTGGCGGCCAAGGGCGGCGGAGCCGACGCCGCGCATTCCTGCATCGGGATGCCGATCAAGCCCGCGAACCAGGCGGCAGGAGCGAGCGGCCCGGAGCGGACCGACGTCGCGGCGATCCTGGCGGCAAATGCCTCCCGCCTGCTCGCCACCCTCGAGGACCTGCTCGCCAGGCTGCAGGGGGACGGCCACGCCAGCCTGAACGCCACCGTGGCCATCAAGAAGCACGTCGACGCCATCACGGGTGGCACCTCCGGCCTCGATCGGGCGGCGAATGCGGTCGGCAAGACGCATGCCTCGGCCAAGGCAGCCAAGCCGGTCACGCGGACCCTTCCGGCGAAGGCCCAGAACCACCCGAACGCCGCAAGCCACCCCGGCAAGCCGTAGGAATCCGACGTCTCCAGGCTGCGAAGTGGGGCCGGCCCGCACTCGCGGGCCGGCCCTCGACCGTGTTCGGCGGCCACCGCCGGGTGCCCGGGCATCCACCTGTCCACACGGTTGCCGAACTGACGCCGTGGGCGGAGCCTCGCCGTCGTCGCGCTGGATCCACGCGACGGTAGGATGCATGCATGACAACCGACGCGGATGACCTCCCCGGCCTGACGTCCCACGCGGCGCGCAATCGTGCGCGGTGGGACGCGATGAGCGACGAGTACCAGGCGAAGCACGGCAGTCAGCTCGCCGAGAGCGGAGGCCTCGCCTGGGGAACCGCCCAGATCCCGGAGTCCGAGCTACAGGTGCTCGGCGAGGTAGTCGGCAAGGACATCCTCGAGCTCGGGTGCGGAGCGGCACAGTGGTCGATCGCGCTTGCGCAGCGTGGCGCCCGTCCGGTCGGCCTCGACCTTTCCGCGCGCCAGATCGAGCACGCCCGACGCCTCATGGCGCAGGCGGGCGTCACGTTCCCCTTGATCCACGCGAGCGCCGAGGCGGTGCCGCTCCCATCGTCGTCGTTCGACATCGTCTTCTGCGACTTCGGCGCGATGACGTTCGCCGACCCGTATCGAACGGTGCCCGAGGCCGCCCGACTCCTGCGCCCGGGCGGGCTGTTCGCGTTCAGCCACGAGTCGCCGATCGAGACGATCTGCTGGCCCCTGGATGCCGATACGTTCGGTGACCGTCTCGCCGTCGACTACTTCGGGATGCACCGGTTCGAGGACGGTGACGAGATCTTCTTCCAGCTCCCGTACGGGGAGTGGATCAGGCTCTTCCGGGCGAACGGGTTCAGCGTCGAGGACCTCATCGAGCCGCGCCCGGCGCCGGGGGCCACTAGCTCCTACCGGAACGCGGACGAACTCGCGTGGGCACGCCGCTGGCCGGCCGAGAGCATCTGGCGCCTGCGTCGGGCCTGAGTCCGGCGACGGCCGGACCGCGGAGACCTACGCCTCGTCCAGGAAGGCGGCCACGCCGCGTGCGAGAGCCGGATCGACGTTGATGTCGTAATGGGTCGCGCGCGGCAGGATGGCGAGGCCGTGGCGCGTCATCCCGGAGCGATCCCATACAGCGTCGCGCAATCCGCCACCGAGGAGCTCAAAGAGCTCGACCGCGTGGCTGGGCGGCAGCCCGTCAGCATCGCCGGCGACGACCAGGACCGGCATCGACAGCCCGCGGACCTCGGCGGTCCAGTCGTAGTCGAGCTTGAGGAGCCCGGTGAGCTGCGTCACGAGGACCGGCCAGTCCTCGACCCGCGGTGCGATCTCCCGGTACGTCGCATACATCGGGGACTGCTTCATCGGCTCGGCGATCTGGGGTCCCATCGTTTCGAAGGCGGCGATGTGCTCGCGATGCCAGCCGGCGCGCCTGAACGGCGCCGACACGACGACGAGCCTGCGGACGACGGCCGGGTGCTGGATCGCCGTGCGGAGGGCGACCCCGCCGCCGAACGAGAAGCCCATGACGTCGGCCTGCGCGTGGCCGAGGAACGCGATCAGCGCGGCGACGTCGTCGGCCATCGTCTCGAAGCGCATCGGCCGGTCGGCGACCGGCGTGCGACCGTGCGACTGGAGGTCCATGCCGATGACCTGGCGACCGGCGGCGAGGGCCGCGAGGTTCGGGCCGAACATCTCGGCCGAGCCGAAGCCACCGTGGAGCAGGACCAGCGGCCGGCCCCTGCCATGGACCTGGTAGGCGAGCTCGATCCCGTTCACGCGGGCCCGGCCGTGCTTCACGGTGGAGGTGTCCATCTCGGGTCTCCTCAGGTCAGGAAGAACGTCTCGAGCACCGGGGCCAGGACCTCGGGCGCCGCGCCATGGCCCTGGCCCTCGAGCGTCCAGCGGGTGGCGTGCGGCAGGAGGGCTGCGACGGCCGCAACGGCGTCCCGCAGCTGGCGCGGGCTCTCGGCGCCGTCGATGACGAGGGTCGGGATCGTCACCTTCTTCGCCCACTCCTCGGGGAGCGGCCGCCCCCTCATCCGGTCGCCCATCACCTCGCCGTCATACGAGAGCGTGTGGGCAAGCGAGAGGTGCTTCGGCCACATCGGAGCGCCGCGGAGCTGGGCGATGAGCTCGTCGGGCATGAGCATCGCGACGCGCCAGAAGTACTCGACCGCCTCGGCCCGCCGGCCGTCGGCGATGAGTGCCCGCAGCGTCGGCACGTAGTCGGCAGGCAGCGGCGGCCGGCTGTCGTCGACGAGGTAGGGCGGCTCGTACAGGGCAAGCCTGCGGATCGCGAGACCGGAGACGGCAGCCTCGAGCGCAAGCGCCGCACCCGACGAGTGGCCGTAGACGAAGGCCTCCCCGCCCACCGCACGGATGAGCGCCCCGAGGTCCTCGATCTCGCGAGCGGGTGCGTACGGGGCCGTGTCGCCGCTGTCGCTGCGCCCGCGCCGGTCGTACGCGATGGCAGTGAAGCGAGAGTCGATGAGCGCGACGAGCGACGCGGCGCCCGACCGGTCGCTGAGGGCACCGCTGACGAGGATGAGCGGCGGGCCGACGCCCGTGCGCTCGTAGGCGATCGCGGTCCCGTCCGCCGATCTGGCCAGCTCCATCGGTCCCCTCCCGTCACGCGATCCCGCCGTCGTCGGATTCTGCCTCAGCCCGACGAAGACGGCCGGGACGGAAGGTGCGCCGGCGCTGGCGCGTTCCATGCCGCCTCGCGAACGAGACCCTGCGGCGTCCGCCGATGGAGACCACGGCGTAATCTGCTGGTTCGGCCGCGTGCGGTGGTAGGGTCCGCGGATGAGCAGACCAATCCTCGCCGACGCCTTCGGGCACCACGTCTGGGCAACCCTGCGGGTAATCGACGCCTGCCTCCCGCTCACGGACGAGCAGCTGGCCAGCCCGGTTCCCGGCACGTATGGGTCCATCCTCGACACCGTCCGCCACCTGGTCGGCGCCGACTGCTCGTACCTCGAGCTGCTGTCGGGAGGGAAGGTGGCGGCGATCGTCGAGGAGACCCTCGATCTCCCAGCCCTCCGCCAGGCCATGGCGGCCAACGACGCCGCCTGGGCGGAGGTCATCGCCGGCGACCTCGACCCCGACCAGGTCATCGTGCGACACCGCGACGACGATTCGGAGACCCATGCGCCGCTCGGAATCCGGCTCGCACAGGTGATCCACCACGGGACCGACCACCGCAGCCAGGTCTGCACGGCGCTGACGAACCTCGGCGTCCCGCCGCCGGAGATCGACGCCTGGGATTTCGCGGCGCAGGGAGGGCGGCTCACCGAGGTTGCCGCACCGGGCGCCTGACCAGGTGTCAACGGCCGAGGCCACCTGATGGACAGGCACGCTCCGTCGCGACCCTGGAGGTAGGCCGCAATGCCCCGATTGCAGGCCAAGAGCTTCGCGGCCCCGGACGACGTCCGGACGATGCCGAAGGTCCGGTTCGAGACGGTGAGCCTCGATGACGCGAGCGTCGGCCACTGCAGCTTCGAGCCGGGCTGGCGCTGGTCGACCGAGATCGGCCCGCTGATGGGGAGCGCCTCGTGCCCGATCCGTCATCTCGGCTACTCGATGTCCGGCGCCGTGCACGTGGTGATGGACGACGGGCAGACGCTCGACATCGGCCCCGATACCGTCTTCGACATCCCGCCCGGTCATGACAAGTGGGTGACGGGTCATGACCCGTGGGTCACGATCGAGTGGGGGGCCAGCGGCCGCGCCCTCGGGACGGCCCTCGACGAGGCCCGTTCGCGGTCGCTCGCGACGGTCATGTTCACGGACATCGTCGACTCCACGGCGAGGGTCGAGCAGGTGGGCGATGCCGCGTGGCGCGACCTGTACGCAGCCCACAACGCCCGCCTCCGCGAGCAGCTCAACGTCTACCGCGGGCGCGAGGTGAAGACGACCGGCGACGGGGTCCTCGCGATCTTCGACAGCCCGACCCGCGCCGTGCAGTGTGCGGCGGCGATGACGCGCTCGACCCGGGCGATCGGGATCGCGATCCGCGTCGGCATCCATACGGGCGAGGTCGAGCTCGTGGGGGACGACGTCCGCGGGATCGCCGTGCACACGGCCGCCCGGGTGCTGGCGCTTGCGGGCCCCGACGAGGTGCTCGTCTCGGCGACGACCGGCGGCCTGCTCGAGGGCTCGGGGATGGTTCTCGAGGACGCGGGCCTCCACGAGATGAAGGGCCTCACCGGCGCGCGGCAGGTGTACCGACTGGTCCCGCAGCCGGCGGCCTGACGGAGGTCGCGGCGCCTGACCGCGCCTTGCGGCGTGGGAGTCGGCGTGGAACGACTGCCCGGACTACCCCTGGGTGCGCGGCATCAGGATGACGACGGCCGTCTCCCGCGAGCGACGGGCCGCGTAGGCGTCGAGCCCCTTGTCGTAGACAGCCCAGCGTGCCCACAGGCGCGGCCGCTCGTCGGGATCGGCCGCCCGTGCGTGGACCAGGCGCGACCCATCGGCCAGCTCGACGACAGCATCCGGCTGCGCCTGGAGGTTCAGCCACCAGCCGGGCTCCGGGTCGGCCCAGCCGTTCATGGCCATCGTGACGAGGTTGGGACCGTCCTCGTAGTAGCCGAGGATGGCCGTCCGCTCCTCACCTGAACGGCGCCCGACCGTTCTCAGCCGCATGAGGCCGTAGCTCGTTGCCGTCGGCTTCCGCAAGCCGACCCGGCCGCCGGTTCCGGCGTAGAGGGTCCGGTGGATCGCCCACGCCGACCGGACGAACCAGCGGGGCGGGAGTGGCGCGCGCCCGGGCTTGGCGGTCACGCGGCGCGCGCCCACGGCGCATCGGTCGGCTGCTGCATCGTCATCTCCCGGGCGTGGCGCCCCCGTGCGCACTCAGGATACCGGCATCGCCTGCCGGAGCGCGACGTCCCGCGGGTCGCCGTCGAGCTTGGTGCCGATCCGGCTCGTCACGTACCCATAGCCGATTCCGGTTGCCGGGTCGGCGTAACCCAGCGCGCCACCCGCGCCGGGGGCGCCGAACGCTCCCGGGTGGCCAAAGGGCCAGGTCGACGAGGGCTTCATGAAGCCGAGCGAGAGCTGCACCTCGCCTTTCATGCAGGCGTCGTGGAAGCCGCGCCGCGGCGGCACCGCGGGCGCCCGGAGCGCCGTGAGCGTCTCGGGGCGCAGCCCGAGCTCGTGGCCATCGGTGGCAAATACCCCGTAGGCCCGGGCCAGCGCGCGCGCCGTGCCGACGCCGCCCCCCGACGGGATCTCGAGCTCTCGGGCGTAGATCCGGTCGCGATCGATCGGCACCTGCGTCCCCGGGTTGCTGATGAGCGAGCGGAACAGGACCGAGCGTGGGTTCATCGAGTCGAGGAGAAGAGGGAGCGGGAGCCCGACGAGGGTCCGGACGACGCTCGGCGGGACGAGCGGCGCCAGCCGCGCGTCCGGCATCGACTCCGGCAGCCGGATGTAGAACTCGAGGCCGAGGGGCGCCGCGATCTCGTCGGCAAAGAGCCGGCCGAGGCTGCGCTGCCGTGGGTCCACGCGCCGGATGATCTCGCCCTCGTAGAAGCCGAGGCTGATGGCGTGGTATGCCTGCCGTTCGCCGGGCTCCCAGGCCGGCCGCTGGCGAGCCATGATCGCCGCCAGGCGGTCGAGGTCGGCGATCGTGGAGCGATCGACGGGCTCGTCGAACCCGAACAGCCCCGCCTGGTGGGAGAGCAGCTGACGGACGGTGATCCGCTCCTTCCCGGCCTGGGCGAACTCGGGCCAGTAGGCCGCGACCCGTTCGTCGTAGTCGAGCCAGCCCCGGGAATGGGCGAGGGCCATCGTCATCGCGGCCATCCCCTTGGTGGCCGAGTAGACGAGGACCATCGTGTCCTCCTGCCAGGGATCGCCGGTCGCGCGGTCGCGCAGGCCGCCCCACAGGTCGACGACCTTCTCGCCGTCCCTGTAGATGCAGCAGGCGGCACCGATCTCTCCCCGCAGGCGGAAGTTGTCGGCGAAGGCATCCCGCACGGGCTCCCAGCCGTTCGCGGTCATCCCTTCGATCACGACGTCGCTGGCGGCGACTGCGGACCTGCTCATCACGTCACCTTCGTTCCGGGCCGGCCGCCGAGGCCGTTGCCGACACAGCCCAGCCTGCGTCTCTACCAGGGACCGCCGCATCCATCCTTGGACAGACAGCCGGGTTGGTTTCGCGGTTGGACGGGCCGGCGGCGTCGACGCGCATCAGCCGAGCAGGCCCAGCTCGCGGCCGCGCGCCACCGCCTCGACCCGGTTGGCAGCGCCGAGCTTCCCGGAGATCGCGTGCACGTGGGACTTCACAGTCCCCACGCTGACGAACAGCTCGACCGCGATCTGGGCATTGGAACGGCCGAGGGCGACGAGGCCCAGGACCTCGAGCTCGCGAGGCGTGAGCGACTCGACCATGCCGTTGGGGCCCGCGGAGAGGCGCGTACGCGGTCCGGCCGCGGCGGTGCGTGCGGCGCCTTCGCGGAGCTCGCCGATGCGGGCGAGGGTCACCTCGGCGGATCGGGCGCTGGGCGCGTCGCCGGTGCGGACGGCAAGCTCCAATGCACGCCGGGCAGCCGTCTCCGCGAGGTCCGCCTGCCCAAGCTCGAGGCGCGCCCTGGCGAGGGCACTCACCACGGAGGCGCTCACGATCGTCGATTCCGCGGCGGCCCGGCCGGCCTCCTCTTCGCACAGCCGGACGGCTTCTGCCGGATCGCCCCGTGCGATCGCGATCGCCGCAAGGTCCGCGATCGCGCGACCGGCCGCGAAGATGTTGCCGCCCGCATGCAGGTCGGGCAGGGCCTCCCGGTAGGTCGCGGCAGCGAGGTCCGTCTCGCCGGCGGCCGCCAGGGCCCGCGCCAGGAGGACCACGGCGTCGCCCCGCAGGGTGGTCTCGACCTCTCTCGAGAGCCCCGTGGGCACGAGCCCCCGGGCCAGGCGGGCCTGCGCCACGGCCGTGGCGCTGTCTCCGTTGAGATCCGCGAGGCGTGAGCGCAGGAGCGCCACCTGGGTACGGAGGATGGCGTCGACGAGGGGGTCATCCTCGGTTTCGAGCGCGGCTTCGGCATCCTCGAGGCGCGCCTCCACGCCGCGCGTCTCGCCGGCCAGGGCCAGGCACCAGGCGTACGACGCGCTCAACTGGGCGTGCCCGCGGACGACCTCCGGAGGCAGGCCGTCGAGCCATCGTCGAACCGTGCTCAGCTCACCGGCGTGGAGGCGCTGGAGCGAGGCTTGCTCGACCATCCGACACGTCCGCTCGAGGTCGCCCGAGCGAAGGCCGTGGGCGATGGCCTCCTCGTCATCGCCACGTTCGGCATGCCAGGCTGACGCCCTGGCATGCAGTCCGGCCACCTCGCCGGGAGACGAGATTCCGAGCCGGGCGCGAAGGACCTCCGCGAAGAGCGCGTGGTAGCGGTACCAGTGCCGCTCGTCGTCGAGCGGGATGATGAGCAGGTTGGCGCGCTCTAGCTCCTCGAGCCGGTCCTGCCCGTCGGGCCGGCCCGTGACCGCCTCGCACAGGGACCCGCACAGTCGGTCGAGGATCGACGTCTGCAGGAGGAAGTCCTGGGTTTCGGGCGCCAGCCCGGCGAGAACCTCCTCGACGACGTAGTCGAGGACGAAGCGGTGGCTGGCCCCGAAGCGCCGCACGAGCTCGCCCTGGTCGGACCGGCCGCGCAGCGAGATGGCGGCCAGGCGCAGGGCCGCCGCCCAGCCCTCGGTCCGGGCTGCGAGCTCCTCGACCTCCGCTGGCTCGAGATCGACCGACGACGAACGCAGGAGCTCGTCGGCCTCGGAGGCCGTGAAACGCAGGTCCTCGGCGCGCACCTCGATGAGCTCGCCGCGCGCGCGCAGGCGGGCGAGTGGCAGCGGCGGATCCGCGCGCGTGGCGATGACCAGCCGGGCGCGCGGCGGGAGCCGCTCGACGAGGCGCGCCACCAGCTCGTGGATGGCCGGCGCCCCGATGACGTGGTAGTCGTCGAGCACCAGCACGACCCCGTCAGCCGGTCCCTCCTCGACCGCGCCCGAGAGGGGGACGAGCACGCGGGCGAGCGCGAGCTCGGGATCGAACACCTGGGAAGGATCGTGTGGCGCCACGGCGTCGGCTCGGCCCGCCAGCTGCTCCACGGCCGCCCCGAGGTAGCCGGCGAAGCGGACGACGTCGTCGTCGCGCGGTTCGAGGGCCAGCCACGCGCTGCGGACGTCCGCCTCGTGGGTCCAGCCGCGGAGCAGGGTGCTCTTGCCGAAGCCGGCCGGCGCCGCCACGAGCACGAGGCGGGCGTTGGGCGCGCTCTCGATCAGGGCGCGGAGCCGCCCGCGATCCACCGACCGTGCTCCCCGCGCACCGGGATCGAGCTTCGTCGCTAGGAGGATGTCGCGCCCTGGCATCGCGATCGTTGCGCTGGCCTCGCTGCGCGGGACGCAGAAGCTGGGACCGGGTTCCGGCAGTGTCGGGGCCGACAGCTCGTTCGCACAGTGCCGTTCGACGCGTCTTCGGCGCACCCTGGGAACCAACAGCCCGCGACGCCCGCGACGCCCGCACGCCCGCGCTGCCACGACCCCCGCGACCCCCGCGACCCCCGCGAATCGACCAGCCGGTCCATCCCGGGATGGATGCGGACGCCGGGGGTTGATCCCCAGGCTTGTCGGCAGATCTCCGGCCATGGCGCGCCGGAGCAGGCGGAGGCTCGAATGGATCGCCCGGTCGGTTACGACGTCCGCGTGCAGGTGCAGGGTGAGCTGGCCCCGACATGGTCGTCGGTGCTGGCCAACCTCGCCGTGGTGGCACAGCCCGACGGTACGACGCTCGTGAGCGGCGTGCTCGTCGACCAGGCCGAAGTCCACGGGCTCCTCGCCGCCGTCCGCGACCTCGGCCTGTCCCTGGTCTCGGTCGAGACCGTCGCCATCCCTCGTTCCCCATCCCCCACCGGAGGCTAGTCATGTCGCTCCTGTTCGCCGCGTTCCTCATCGTCCATGCAGGCATCCACATCGGGTACATCTGCGGCCCGGCCTGGCCGTTCGCGGCCACTGATCCGTGGCTGGTCACGATCCTCGGAGCCGGTCCGGACGCCGTCCGCGCGCTCCGGGCATCGCCCTCGTCGGCCTCGACGTTCATCGCGTTCCTCCTCGCCGCCCTGACCGCCGTGGGGCTCCTTCCATCGCGGCTCTGGGCGCCGCTGATCGTCGTCGGCTCGATCGCATCGGCGATCGTCCTCGTGCTCTTCGTCACCCCGTGGACGCTGCCCGGCCTCGCGATCGACGCAGTCCTCGCTGTGGGCGGCGGTGGCCCGGGGCTGGCGTCCGGCCACGCTCATCGGTCGCCGGAGGCTCAGCAGCTAGGAGGAGTGCCGGACGACTCTTGGTCGGGCAGCGGGGAGGCGCCAAGGTGCGACGCAGTCGAGAGCCAACGGAACCGGAGAGCGACGGGAGCGGGCATGTTCGTCCACGAACCGGCGTTCCCGGCTCGCCCGCCGTGGTCTTCCTGCACGGTGCCGGCGCGAGCGGCCGGATGTGGCGCGACCACATGGCGAGACTGACCGGCTTCCACTGCCTGGCCCCGGACCTCCCGGGTTTCGGGCGCAGCAACCGGCTCCGGCGCGACGTCCCGGATCGAGACCGCCGACCTCGTCGCCGAGCTGATCGAGACGAGCGTGCCGGCCCGCCGAGCGCACATCGTGGGCCTCTCCTGGGGCGGCGGCGTCGCCCACACGCTGCTCGGCCGGCGCCCCGAGCTCGTCGACCGGGCGGTCATCGACGGTGCCGGGCTGCTCGCCTCGCGAGGCGGCACGCTTCATCCTCCTGGGCCTCGGCGCGACGGCGCCCGTCCTCCACACTCGGCCCGTCGTGGCCCTCTTCGAGCGACGATCATCGGGATGGACGAGGCGGGCAGGGAAGACCTCCGCGCGCGTCATCGCGCCGAGCGTTCCGGCGGGCGTTCGTGGAGGGCTTCGCGACCCTCGGTCTCCCGCGTCGAGATCGCCTGCGACGCTGCCCCACCCTGCTGGTGGCGGGCGAGAAGGAGAGCGACATCCGGGCCTCGAACGCGGCCCAGGCATGCGCTCATGCCGCACGCGGTCGCGCGGTTCGCGCCCGGTCTCGGCCACGGCTGGTTGGCGCGAAACACCGAGCTGCACGTGCGGATGGTCGAGGCCTGGCTCACGGGCGCAGAGCTCCCGTCGGAGCTCGTGCCCGAGACACCGTCGCCGGCCGCCCGTGAGCGGCTGCTGCGGGAGCTCGGGAAGGAGGCGGCAGGTGCCGACCCGCGGCTTGCTGCGCGACCACGCTGACGACGAGATCCCGGCGTCGCACCGCGACCTCGTGGAGTGCCCGCCGGTCGCCGCTCTCACCACGGTCATGCGCGACGGCTACCCGCAGACCACCGTGGTGTGGTGCGACTTCGACGGCCGGCACGTCCGCGTCAGCACCATGCGCGGATTCGCGAAGGAGCGAAACATGCGTCGGGAGCCGCGTGTGACGCTGCTGTGCTACGACCCGCGCCAGCCTCTCCGCTATCTCGAGGTCCGCGGCACTGTCGTGGAGATTACGGAGGTGGGTGCCGCCGCCCATCTCGACGCCCTCGCCTCGAAGTACGCGGGCCGGCCAACCCGCTATTTCGGCGACGCCATCCCGGCGAGCTTCGCCGAGACCGAGGTCCCGGTGCTGTGCCGGATCCGCCCCGATCGCGTCGTGGCGATGGACGCCACCGCACCAGGATGCCGGCAATGAGCACGCCGGCGAAGATCGGGACGCTCCCGATCCCGGCCTCGCACGCCGACCTGCTGATGAGACCGATCTGCGGCGTCCTCACCACGATGGACCCGGACGGCAGGCCCGAGTCGAGCCTGGTGTGGGTGGACTTCGACGGAGCGTGCGCCCGGATCAATACGACGCTCGAGCGCAGGAAGGTGCGCAACATCCGGGCCGACCCAAAGGTCAGCCTGCTCGTCGTCGACCCGGACAACACCAGCCGCTTCCTCCAGGTCAGGGGTGACGCGGAGCTCGGCACGGAGGGCGCGCTCGGGCATCTGGACGCGCTCACGCGGGAGTACACGCGCCACCCCGCGTACTACGGTCACGTCTGCCCGCGGGAGCAGCAGGCCCGCGAGACGCGGGTCATCGTCCGCATCCGAGCCCGCCGGGTCACCCTCGACGCGATCCACGCCTGACGCTCGGGCCGGCCGGCAGAGGGCACGCCGTTGCGTCCGAGACCGGCGACGGATTGCCTGGCGGCCGCGAGGCAATCCGTCTGCGATGATCCACTCGTGCGCGTCGTCCAGATCCCTTGCCAGCGTCTCCGCCCGGTCGGCTGCGCGGAGCCCCGCCGATGACCCGGCGCGGCCTCCTGCTGTTCGCGGCGATGGCCGTCGTGTGGGGCATCCCGTACCTGCTCATCCGTGTCGCGGTCGCCGAGATCAGCCCGACCCTTCTCGTCTTCGCCCGCACCTCGGTCGCCGCCGCGATCCTGTTGCCGGTCGCGCTCCTGCGCGCCGACCTCCGGTCCGTGCTGCGCCACTGGCGCTGGGTCGCGGCGTTCGCGGCCATCGAGATCGCGATCCCGTGGATCATGCTCGGCTCCGCGGAAGAGCGGATCTCGAGCTCGCTCGCCGGCCTCCTCATCGCGGGCGTGCCGCTGGTGGGCGCCGCGATCGCCGCCATCCTGGGCGGGGCGGACCGGGTCGGGCGGCGGCAGCTCGCCGGCCTCCTCGTCGGCTTCGCCGGCGTCGCGGCGATCGCCGGCGGCGACTACCAGGCGGAGAGCGCGGTGGCGCTCGCCCAGGTCGCGGTCGTCGTGGTCTGCTATGCCCTCGGCCCGTTCATCCTGGCGCGCCGGCTCGTGGGTGTGTCGTCGCTCGGGATCATGGCCCTCGCGCTGACGATGACCGCCATCGTCTACGCGCCGTTCGCGGCGGCGAGCTGGCCCTCCACCGCGCCCAGCCAGTCGGTGCTCGCGGCGATCGCGATCCTCGCCGTCGTCTGCACGGCGGCGGCATTCCTCATGTTCGCCGCGCTGATCGGCGAGATCGGGCCGGTGCGCGCGACCGTCATCACGTACGTGAACCCCGCGATCGCGGCGACGCTGGGCGTGCTGATCCTCGGGGAGGCGCTTACGCCCGCGATGCTCCTCGGGTTCGCTCTCGCGATCGTCGGTTCCACGCTCGCGACGCGGCGCCCGGAGGCGCCCGAGGCGGAGGCGGCCGCGATCGAGCTTGACGAGCGCCCCGAGGTGATCGAGCCGCAGGCCGCTCGCGCGGTCGAGCCCGCCGACGGCTAGCGCGACAGGTCAGGTCCGGGCGTCGTAGCCAAGGAAGTGGCTCAGGCTGGCGCGCCACAGGGCCCGCCCGTGGAACGAGACGTCGGGGCCGATCGCGGCCCGCCCCCCGTACCAGACGAACGTCTTGAGGAGCGGCGTCAGCTGCGAGCCGTACAGCTCCATGCAGGCCTCCGGTCGCACGCCGGGCCACGAGTAGCACGAGACGACGGTGCGCCGGTGGGCGGTCGGAACCCCGGGGGGCAGCCGGTCCCACGCCGGGTCGTCCGGGCCGAACTCCCACTGGTCCAGGTTGCCCTGCGGGATTCCCTCGATCCCGCGCACGACCGGCGGGTCGTCGTCGAGCAGGTACGGGTCCACGGCGAGATCGCAGACGATGGCGTGCGCCGGCAGCAGGCCGAGCCAGGCGTTGGGGAAGATGGGGCGCGAGGTGTCCCGCCGGGCCGTGGCATCCACCAGGATGTCGGTGAGCGGCAGGCGGTGCCGGAAGTAGGCCTCGTTGCCGGACAGGTTCTGCTCCGCGACGACGACCTCCACGCCGGGCAGGCCGTCGCGCATGAAGCGCTCGTTGCGCTCCGGGTCGCCGGCCTTCGCTGCCCACTCGATCGCGTGCTTGCCGACCCCGCCGGCGCCCAGGATCGTGACGCTGACCGCCGGACGGGACGCCGTCAGGAGGGGTGGCCAGCGTCGCTCGAGAGCCTCGAAGGCCGATGCCAGGCCGTTGCGCGCCACGTCGCGCAGGTTCTGGACCAGCCGACGGCCGTCGTCCGCGGTGACCATGTCGAGGGCGACGGCCTCGATCCCGAGGCCGCTCAGCATCTCCACCCGCTCCGGGCGGGTGACGAAATGGAGCATCGAGACGAGGATGGCGCCGGCCCGGAGGAGCTCGAAGCGCCCCTCCGGGGCGCGCAGGACGACCACGATGTCCTGGCGGTAGGCCGCTGCCTCGTCGACGATGCGCACGCGCGGCGACACGGCCAGGTATGCGTCGTCGGAGATGCCCATGCCGGCTCCGCTGCCGGCTTCGACGTAGACGTCCACGCCCGACTCGGCCAGGGTTCCGATGAGCCGCGGCAGGAAGGCCCGCCGCTCGCCTGGCTCGTTGTACATGCGTGGGAAGCCGAAGGTCGGCCGTCCGTCTGCGGTCATCGCTCGCCTCGGTCGTCGCGTTCGGAGCTGGTGTGCCGCGAATTACGGTAGCGCGACGGGGGACCGGCGGCGCGGGCCGAGCGCGGTCGGCGCCTACGCCCGTGGGGCCAGTGGTCACCCAGCCGGAGAACCCGGGGTGGGCCACCTGGAGGCCGTTTGCGACCACGACGTCCGCGAGCTCGGCGAGGGTCGCGTCGCGCCCGATGCCGTCGGCGGGCAGGGTCCGGTCCAGGGCCGGCCGCCAGCGCGATCACTCGCGCGCTGGATCGGGCCCCTCGTACTCGAGAAGCCGCTCGAGGGCGGGCAGGATCGCGCGGATCGCGTGGCCCAGCGAGTCGGTGGTGGCGGCGTCTTGGCGATGCTTCATGACGGCGCAGTGTACGGGCATCGCGCAGCAGAGCCGGCGGAGCCGACGGGCCCGGCGGCACGGCGGACCGGTCGCGCCACGGAGCCGGCAGGACCGGCGGGCCCGGCGGGCGGGAACGATGAGTGCGCGCTTGAGCCGGGCAGGCGCCTGGGCATCGAGCCCCGAGCGTGCCGGCCCCTACGGCGTCGCCACCTCGTCGAGCAGCTCACCGTCGGGCCCGTGGAGCTCGAGGACGAGCGGGGCGACGCCCAGCGCGTGGGTCGAGCAGGAGAGGCAGGGATCGTAGGCGCGGACCAGGGCCGAGACCCGGTTGAGGGCGCCCTCCTGGATCTTCTCGCCGCGCACGAAGCGCTTCGCCACCTGGAGGACACCCCGGCCCATCGCCAGGTTGTTGTGTCCGGTGGCGACGATCAGGTTGGCCCACGTGATGGCGCCGTTGTCGTCCACCTTGTAGTGGTGGATCAGCGTGCCGCGCGGCGCCTCGATGATCCCGGTCCCCTCGTCGGCGTTGACGCCGGCGTGGGCGCGGACCTTCGTCCCCAGGATCGCCGGGTCGTCGAGGAGCTGCTGCATCCGCTCGAGGGCATAGGTGGTCTCGATCAGGCGCGCGTAGTGGTAATGGAAACCGCTCTGGACGATGCGGCCGAAGCGTCCGCGATACTCCTCGAGCTCGGCGTCGGCCTCGTGGGTCCCACAGCGGTCGGCCACGTTGAGCCGGGCCAGCGGTCCGACGCGATAGATGCCGTCCGGGTAGCCGGCAGGCCGGTAGTAGGGCGCCTTCAGGTACGAGTCCGGCAGGCTCGCCTCGCCGATGTGGGCCGCGTAGTCGACGGCTCCCACCTGGTCGGCGACGATCGCGCCGTCGGCACCCACGAAGCGCAGGTTGCCGTCGTAGAGCTGCAGCGAGCCGTCCGGCCCGACCGTGCCGCAGTACATGGTGGGGAAGTTCGAGAAGGCCTCGATCTCGTCGGGGAAGCTGCCGACCGTCACCTTCCACATGGCCAGCGTGCGCTTCACGATCGCGGCTGCTCCCGGCAGCTCGGCGAGGATCCTCTCCCGCGCCTGCGGGTCGAGCGGTGCGTTGACCCCGCCGGGCACCGTCCACGAGGGGTGGACGCGCTCCTTCGCCAGTCGCTCGATCGCCTGCTGGCCGAACTTGCGCAGGGCGATCCCGTCGCGCAGGGCGTCGGGATGCTCCTCGAGGAGGCCGGCAACGTTGCGCCGGGCCGGGTCCGCGTCCATCCCGAGCAGGAGGTCGGGCGCCGAGAGGTGGAAGAACGAGAGGGCGTGGGACTGCACGATCTGGGCGCAGTGGAGCAGCTCTCGCAGCTTGGTGGCGGTCTCGGGGACCCGCACGGCCATGATCGCGTCGCAGGCCTTCACGGAGGCGAGCAGGTGGCTCACCGGGCAGATCCCGCAGATTCGCGACGTGATCGACGGCATCTCGTAATAGGGCCGCCCTTCGGTGAACTTCTCGAAGCCCCGGATCTGAGTCACGTGGAACTGGGCGTCGCTCACCTGTCCCGCGTCGTCGAGCTTGATCGTGATCCGGCCGTGACCCTCGATGCGCGTCACGTGGTCGATCGTGATCCTGGTCGTGGCCGGCCTCCCGGCGCCGGCCGCTCCCCGCGGGGCCGCCGCCATCTCCGCTCCTGCCGTCCCCGAGGTCGCCTTTCGCGTTGCCATGCCGCCCTCCTACCCGAACCGCAGCTTGGAGCCGAGGTCCGGCGTGCGGCCCTCGAGCAGCTCGCTCAGCACGAGCAGGATCGCGTTGGGTTTCGGCGGGCAGCCCGGGACGTGGACGTCCACCTTGATCGTGCCGTGAAGCGGCTCGGCCTGCTTGAGCAGCGCGGGCACGCCGTCCGTCGGGATGCCCGGCTGCGCCGTGGCCCCGTCGACATAGATCCGCTCGAGGAGCCTGCGCGTCGGGAAGCCGTTGCGCATCGCCGGGACGTTGCCGGTCACGGCGCAGTCGCCGAGGGCGACCACGACCTGGCTCCGCGCCCGGGCCGTGTGGGCCAGCTTCACGTCGTCGGTGCTGCTGACGGCGCCCTCGATCACGGCGACGTCGACGCCCTCGGGCCACTCCTGCGCGTCGACGAGCGGGCCGAACACGATGTCGGCCTTCCGGAGCACGGCGACGATGCCCTCGTCGATGTCGAGCAGCGACATGTGGCAGCCCGAGCACCCGTCGAGCCAGCAGGTGCCGATCTTCAGCTTGTCCATCAGTTGGCCTCCCGCATCGAGGTGAGGCGGCTGACGACGGTCTTGTGCTTCGTCATCTCCTCGACGCCCCAGCCTTTCTCGGCCAGGGCGCCGGTCGGGCAGGCCTGGACGCACTTGCCGCAGCTGGTGCAGCTGGTGGCTTCGCCCCACGGGCGCTTCAGCTCGGAGACGAGGAGCGACTGGATGCCCCGGCCCGCCATGTCCCAGACGTGGGCACCCTCGATCTCGGCGCAGGCGCGGACGCACCGCGAGCAGAGGATGCAGCGGTTGTGGTCGAGCACGTAGCGCGGATGCGAGGTGTCGACCGCGAGGCGCGGGAAGTTGTACGGATAGCGGACGTGCGTCACCCCATGGTCCTGGGCCAGCGTCTGCAGCTCGCAGTGCCCGGAGGAGACGCACACCGCGCAGACGTGGTTGCGCTCCGAGAAGAGCAGCTCGAGGGCGATCTTGCGGTACGAGTGGAGCTGGTCCGAGGTGGTGACGACGGCCAGGCCCTCCTGCACGGGGGTCGTGCAGGCGGGCTGCAGGCGACCCACGCCCGAGATCTCGACCATGCACAGCCGGCAGGCGCCGACCGCGCTGAGGCCCTCCATGTAGCAGAGGGCCGGGATGTAGGCGTTGTTGGCTCGCGCGACCTCGAGGATCGTCTGGCCGGCGGTGGCCGCGATCACCTCGCCGTCGATGCGGACCTTCACCTTCTCGGTCACGCCGGGCCTTCCTATCTCTCGACGCTGCGGATGTCGCAGCGCAGGCAGCGGGATGTTTCCTCCATGGCCGCCACGGGCGTCAGGCCGAGGGAGACCTCGGTGTGCGAGAGCACCCGCTGGGCGGCCCGCACCTCGGCGGGCACGTGGCGCCCGCTCTCGCCCTGTGTCTCGGGCGGTTCCATGGCGTAGACGAACTCGGGGAGGAGGCTGGCGAAGCGCTTGCGCCCCATCAGCCGCTTGTCGATGTTGCGGGCCGCCTTCTTGCCGTAGCCCATGGCGTTCGAGACGTTGGAGGCGCCGGTGATGAGGTCGCCGCCGGCGTAGAACCGCTCGCGGCTCGTCTCCAGGGAGTAGCGATCGACCTCGATCGTGCCGGCCTCTTTCACCTTGAGGCCGGAGGCCTTCAGGAAGTCGGGGTCGACCTTCTCGCCGACGGCGAGGATCACGGTGTCGCACTCGAAGCGGATCACCTCGTCCGTCAGGATGGGCCGTCGCCGGCCCGAGGTGTCGAACTCACCGAGCTTCGTCCGGACCGCCTCGAGGGCGCGCACCTGGCCACTCTTGTCGCCCACGATGCGGTGCGGCGCCGCCAGGTAGACGACCCTCGCGCCCTCGTGCTCGGCGGCCTCGATCTCCTCGGGGATCGCCGGCATGTCACGCCGCTCGCGGCGGTAGACGATCGTCACCTCGGCGCCCGCCCGCCGGGCCGTCCGGGCGGAGTCGATGGCCGCATTGCCGCCGCCGATCACCACGACGTGCTTTCCCACTGGGACCTCTTCGTCCCTCGCGACGGCCTCCAGGAACGGGAGCGCCGGGATGACGCCCGTGAGCTCGGTGCCGGGGAGGTAGACCCAGGCCTCCTTCCAGGTCCCGATCGCCATGAAGACCGCGTCGTACTGGTGGGCCACCTCGTTGAGCGTCACGTCCGCGCCCACGTTGACGTTGAAGAGGAACCGCACGCCGAGGCGCTCGATGAGCTCGATCTCCTTGTCGAGCACCGCCTTCGGCAGCCGGTATTCCGGGAGCGCGTAGCGCAGCATCCCGCCGGCGGCGGGACGCGAGTCGTAGACGGTCACGGTGTGGCCCAGGAGGGCCAGGTAGAAGGCGCAGGCGAGGCCTGTCGGGCCGGCGCCCACGATCGCGACCTCACGCCCGGTCGGTTCGAGCCGGCGCTCGCGCACCCGGTCGACCATGGCCTCGAACTTGTCTGTGAGGAGGATCTCGTCGGCGATGAGCCGATGGACGTCGCGCATGTTCACCGCCTCGTCGACGGCGGCGCGGCGGCAGCGATCGTCGCAGGGATGCTGGCAGACGCGGCCGGTCGAGGCCGGCAGCGGGTTGTCGAAGATGACCGATAGGAACGCGTCCTCGATCCGGCCCTCGCGGTAGAGCTGCAGGAAACGCGGGATGTTCATGTGCAGCGGGCAGGAGTTCTCGCAGGGCGAGAGCGCCAGGTCCTCGCACACGCCGGCCCGGCAGCGCTTGGCCAGGATGTGGTCCTCGAACTCGTGGCGGAAGTGGCGCATGGTCGTGAGGACCGGGTTGGGGGCGCTCTGGCCGAGCCCGCAGAGCGACGTGTCGCGGACCATGCGGCACAGCTCGTCGAGCGTCTCGAGGTCCTCGTGGGTCGCCTTGCCAAGGGTGCAGCGGTTGAGGATGCGGAGCGCCTTGTCGAGGCCGACGCGGCAGGGGACGCACTTCCCGCAGCTCTCCGAGTGGGTGAACTCGATGAAGTAGCGGGCGACGTCGACCATGCAGTTGTCTTCGTCCATGACGACCATGCCGCCCGAGCCCATGATCGAGCCGAGCTGGGCGAGCGTCTCGTAGTCGACCGGCGTGTCGAACATCTCCACGGGGATGCAGCCGCCCGAGGGACCGCCGGTCTGGACCGCCTTGATGTCGCGGCCGTTCGTGCCGCCCTCGCCGACGTCGTAGATGAACTTGGCCAGCGGCGTCCCGAGCGGCATCTCGACCAGGCCGGTGGCGCGCACCTTCCCAACCAGCGAGAAGACCTTCGTGCCCGGGCTCTTCGCGCTGCCGGTCTCGGTGAACCAGGCGGGGCCCTTGGAGACGATCGGCGCGACGTTGTACCAGGTCTCGACGTTGTTGATGTTGGTGGGCTTGCCGTGCAGGCCCTTCTGGGCCGGGAACGGCGGGCGCGTCCGGGGCCGGCCGGACCGACCCTCGAGCGAGGCGATCAGCGCCGTCTCCTCGCCGCACACGAAGGCGCCTGCGCCCTCGACCGTCTCGATCTCGAAGGCGAAGCCGCGCCCGAGGACGTTGTCGCCGAGGACGCCGTAGGCCCGCGCCTGCTCGATGGCGCGCTCGAGGCGCATGACGGCGAGCGGGTACTCGGCGCGGACGTAGATGATCCCCTTGCGGGCACCCGTGACGTAGCCGGCGATCAGCATCCCCTCGAGGAGGGCGTGGGGATCGGACTCGATCTCGTTGCGGTTCATGTAGGCGCCCGGGTCGCCCTCGTCAGCGTTGCAGACGAGGTACTTCTCCGGGTCGGCTGCCTTCTGCAGGAACTCCCACTTGTTGCCGGTGAGGTAGCCGGCGCCGCCCCGGCCGCGCAGCTTCGCGGCCTTGATCTGTTCGATCACCGCGATTGGGTTCTGGTCGATCAGGACCTTGTACAGGGCCTGGTACCCGCCGATCGCGATGTACTCCTCGATGTCGTCGGGGTTGATGAGGCCGCAGTTGCGCAGGACGGTCTTGACCTGGCCGTTGAAGAACGGGATCTCGTGCCAGAGCGGCACGTCCGGGTGGCCGTAGCCATACTTGACGTGACCGGTGAGGTGATCCCACTCCTCGATCCGGCAGAGGATGAGCTCGGACGACGGCAGCTGGCCCCGGCCGACGGCGGCCAGGATCCCGTCGACGTGGTTCGGCTGCACCTGGTGGAGCATCACCAGCGGCCGCCCGGGCACCCACACGTTGACGAGCGGCTCCTCTGCGCAGTAGCCGAAGCACCCGACTGGCGACAGCTGCATGGCGAGGCCGCGCGCGTCGATCTCGGAAGCGAAGGCGTGATAGACGGACTCGGCGCCGTTGCCGGAACCGCAGGTTCCCATGCCGACGGCGATCCGCGGCTTGCTCGGGAGCAGCTTGGCGAGCCCGGCTTCGCGGACGGCCGCAAAGGCGGCGATGTCCTGGATCTTCATCGCGGGCCGTCCTTGCGCAGCATCCCGACCTCTCGGATCAGAGCCTGCTCCCTGACGTGGCCCCGGATCGCGTGGTTGACCTCGACCACCGGGGCCAGCGCGCACTGGCCGAAGCAGGCGACGGTGCGGATCGTGAAGCGCCGGTCCGGCGTCGTGAGCGTGAGCTTGTCGGCGCCTTCGGCGATCTCCTGGAGGCCGAGCTGGAGCTTCACGCGCTCGAGGAGGGCCCGCGAGCCGCGGGTATGGCAGGCCGTGCCGCGGCAGATGGCCACCGTGTGCGTGCCCTGCGGCTCGAGGTTGAACAGCGCGTAGAAGGTCGCGACGCCGTAGACCTGCGATTGGGGGACGCCGGTTCGCTCCGCCACGTATTCGAGGGTGGCCATCGGGAGGTACTTGTGGCGGTTGTGCTCCTGCAGCTCCTCGAGGATGCCCAGGAGTGCCCCGGGGCGCCCGGCCTGCTCGCCGATGACTCGGTCGATGAGGTCGCGGTCCTCCTCGCGCGGCTGCGCCGTCACCAGGCCGGTGGTCATCGAGCCCTCCAAACGGAGGCCGTGTCCCGCGGGCCGTCGACTGACCGGGCCCACGCGGAACACGGCGATCGAGCCGCATCCTAGGTGGGCGTCGGATCGGGGCGACAGGGCCATTCCGGTCGGGCGAACCGGCCATTCGCGCGTCCCGGTGGGGCCATTCGCGCGTGCCGGTGGGGCCACACGGCACGGGTCACGCGGTGACGCGCCGCCGCGTCGCGCGACGCGGCGAGCGCCGCCCGGTGCCCGCGCGAGGCGCCCCGGGGCTAGAAGTCGGCGCTCGACGGGGTGCGCGGGAAGGGGATGACGTCGCGGACGTTGGCCATCCCGGTGGCGTAGGCCACCGCCCGGTCGAATCCGAGGCCGAAGCCGGCGTGCGGCACGGTGCCGTAGCGCCGCAGGTCGCGATACCACCAGTAGGCGGCGGGATCGAGGCCGGTTTCGCGGATCCGGGCGTCGAGCACGTCGAGGCGCTCCTCGCGCTGGCTGCCGCCGACGATCTCGCCGATGCCCGGGGCGAGGACGTCCATCGCCGCCACGCTGCGCCCATCGTCATTGAGGCGCATGTAGAACGCCTTGATCTCCTTCGGGTAGTTGACGACGACCACGGGGCGCTTCGCATACTCCTCGCAGAGGTAGCGCTCGTGCTCGGCCTGCAGGGCGACGCCCCACTCGACCGGGAACTCCCACGAGCGGCCGGCCCGCTGGAGGACCTCGATCGCCTCCGTGTACTCCATGCGTGCAAAGCTGGAGGTGACGAGGCTCTCGAGCCGGCTCACCGCTTGCCTGTCGATCCGCTCCGCGAAGAACGCCATGTCGTCGGCCCGCTCGTCGAGGACGGCCCGGAAGCTGTACTTGAGGAGGTCCTCGGCCAGGTCGGCGTTGTCCGAGATGTCGGCGAAGGCGATCTCCGGCTCGACCATCCAGAACTCCGACAGATGCCGGCTGGTGTTCGAGTTCTCGGCCCGGAACGTGGGCCCGAACGTGTAGACGTTCGTCAACGCGAGGCAGTACGACTCGATGTTGAGCTGGCCGGACACAGTCAGGAAGGCCGGCTTCCCGAAGAAGTCATGCGCGTAGTCGACCGCGCCTTCGGGCGTGCGCGGCAGGTTGGCCAGGTCGAGCGTCGAGACCCGGAAGAGCTCACCGGCGCCCTCGGCGTCGCTGGCCGTGATGATCGGCGTGTGAATCCAGTAGAAGCCGTTCTCGTCGAAGTAGCGGTGGATGGCCATCGCCAGGCAGTGGCGGACCCGGGCCACCGCGCCGAACGTGTTCGTGCGGACGCGCAGATGGCCGACCTCGCGCAGGTATTCGAACGTGTGCCGCTTGGGCGAGATCGGGTAGGTCTCCGGGTCGTCCACCCACCCGACCACCTCGATCGAATCGGCGACGATCTCGACCGCCTGCCCCTGGCCCTGCGACGGCGCGACGGTGCCGCCGATCCTGACGGCACAGCCCGCCGTCAGGTGCAGCACCTCGTCGTCGTAGTTGGCGAGCGTGGCCGGGGCGACGACCTGCAGGCCGTCGAAGCACGACCCGTCATGGACGGCGACGAAGGAGACGCCGGCCTTCGAGTCGCGCCGTGTCCGGACCCAGCCCTCGACGGTAGCGCGCTCCCCGACCGGCGTCCGTCCGGCGAGGATCCCGGCGATGCGGTCTGCCTTCGGCATCTGGCTCTCCTGGCGGCGTGACCGGCACAGGATGAACCATCCGGAACGAACGCTGCTGGCCGGCGGCCGGCGAGACGCGCCGGCGCTACCTCGCCCCGACGAGGGTGAGCCCGTTCACCGTCGCGTAGTACGACACCCAGGTGTCGGCGTGAAGCTGCGTGCCGTTCTGCTTGACCGTCCGGGTGACCGAGACGTCGAACCCGGCGTCGGGGTACTCGACGACCTGCACGCGGCCGGGCGGGAGCGCGCTGGTGCGCTGGACGCTGCTGCCCGGCGCGACGTAGTTGCGCTTCGGCGAGGTGGCGAAGGTGACCGTCCGCCCGTTGGCGACCTGGTAGGTGAGGTTCGTCGAGCCGGGGATCTTCGAGCCGCCGCCGACGGATTGACGGTTGTTCACGGCCACCGTCCAGAGGGAGAAGGAGACCACGCCGGGTCGAGCGGAGGACCGGATCATCACCGGGTACTGCGAGTCGTTGCGCCACGACATCGTCGTCACGGCCCCGTTCTCGATCGCCACCGTCGCGTCGAGGCCAATCGGATAGCGGGTGATGTAGTAGTAGTGGTTGTGACGAGTGAGCGTCTCGTAGCCTGCCCTCGCGACGGCATTGAAGAGCGTCGTCGAGGTCGAGCAGATCCCGCCGCCGAGGGCGCCGGTCGGCTGCGAATGGCCGTTGATGATCGCGCCGCCGGCGCGATAGCCGCGGGCGGCCGTCACGGGTCCGATCCGGCTCCAGAAGTCGAAGACCGCGCCGGGCGCGACGACCGTCGCCGTTGAGGTCGAGGGCGGGGATCGTGATGTTGTTGCTGAAGCCGTTGCGCTCGCTGACCTCGTAGTAGGTCGTCCACGACGAGATCTGCCGCATCCGCGGCGCGACCGCCTGGGCTGCGGCCGTCGAGAGCTTCGGCTGGACGGCGTTGATGACCAGGGGAACGGCCGGGGTCGACGCCTGCGGGGAAGCGCGATCGACGACTGCCTGCGCCACGAGCGGGGCCGTCGCAGCGACGTCGAGTGACCGGCCGCTTGCGCCCGCCACGACTCGGACGGCGCTGCCGGATCCGACGGCGAATGTCGCCTCCCGGGGCGCCACGTTGATCGTCTTGGCGAGAGTGGCCAGGGCCTTCGTCGGGGCCGCGGGGTCGACGGTCGGCTGGTAGCCGTCCGGCGTGGCCTGGAACTGGATCCAGCTCCTCACGGTCGCCGCCCCGATGGTCCAGGTCTCCGTGCCCGACGTGACCGCAACGTCGCCGGCCATCCGGTTCGCCGACGCGATCGCCTTGGCGACTTCGGCGTCGTCGATGGAGGGCGGCACGGGGACGGTCTTGAACGAGAGCTCGAGATTGTCGGGTGTCGCGGGATCGGCAAGCCGGGTGAGCAGGGCTGCCGCGACGTCGGCCACCGGGAGCGCGCTGCCCGGCACCGCCGGCCGGGCGACGAACCCCGTCGGCGTGGCGGTGGCGGTCCCGCTCACGGGCGCCCGGTTGACGGCGAACGCCGCGTCACTCACCGCGCGTCGCACGGCCGCCGCGTCGAGGACGACGGCTGGGCCGATCCGCGTCCCGTCCAGGAGGCTCCGGATCCCCGCCGCCGCACGCTCGAGCGTGCCGTCCCGGCTGTGTCCGACCAGGAGCGCCAGGTCGACGAGGGCGCTGACGTCGGCATGCCGGCCGAGCGAAGCGTAGGCGACCTGGTGCGGGCTGCCGTCGATCACGATGGTCGCGCTGCCGGCGCTGTAGCGGGTGAGCGCCTGCTGCAGGCGTGCCGTCGCGTCCTGGCGGGTGAGGCCCGAGACGTCCACGCCATCCACGCTCACCCCTGGATAGATGCGCTCCGCGTATTGCCGGTCGTAGGCGAGGAGAGCACCGGCGCCGAAGCAGAGCACCAGTGCCAGCCCGGCGACGACGCCGAGAATGAGCTTCCCGAATGGGAAGCGGCGACGCAAGGGCGGGGTGGCTGGCGGGTTCGTCATCGCGGGCTGCTCACCGTGGCGGCCGGGCGCGTCCCGCACCTGCGGCCTTGGGCGTGAGACGGTCTGGGCCGGCTTCCTGTTTCGGCTGCCGTCGCCAGTCTCGCGCGTTTCGGCCAGCCGTGAGGTGGTCCGTTCGGGAAGAGGCTAGGGCATCGGCATCGGGCTCATGAGCTGGAAGTAGTTGCCGTCGGGATCGGCGAATGTCGCGATCCACGCGTCCGTTCCCATTCCCGGCTCGTAGGGCTCGCGCACGACGGTGGCTCCGGAGGCGACGAGCCGCTCGAATTCGCCCTTGACATCGGCTGTCTCGATGTTCCAGATCAGCCGACCCGGCTGGGGGTTGCCGCCGGTGACCTGATCGTGGGGCCCGACGGTCACGAAGCCGCTGCCGATCTGCCAGCCGTTGTACCCGCCCTCGTTCCATCCCGGCGCCCCGAAGAGCCTCGTGTAGTAGTCCGCCAGGCGCTGCGGATCTGCCGAGCCGATCAGGATGCTGTTGAAGTTCACGTCGCCACCCCTGTGCTCCCCGCCGGGCCGGGACGCCCCGCCCGTCCAAGAACCGCGAGTATGCGCGCGGCCGTCGATCCTGTCGCCATCCTGGCAGGCCGGCAGGTCTGGCCTGGGATCGTCCGCGCGAGCGGCGTGGCTCAACGTTCGGGGCCGCGCCCTCCTACCAGGTGGCGCAGGTGAAGGACGATGGCCAGGGCGACGAGAACACTCGACCAGGCGGGGATCGTCCGCGCGATGGCGTCCGGCAGGAAGATGTCGGAGACGGATCCCCGCCTGGCGCCAAGGCGCTCCGCCAGCGGTGTCAGCGGGCAGACCCCGCTGCTGGCGACGAAGACCGTGGCCTCGACCGCCACGAGGCCGCCAGCGACGGCCACGGTCCGGTCACGGCGTCCGACGAGCCCGGTGACGACCAGCCAGAGGATCGCCCCGAGCTCGACCAGGAAGACCGCCGAATGCAGAGCACGGACGGACCGCCAGGCTGGTTGTCCGAGGTGGATCAGAGGACGTGGGCCGCGACCGCCCCGTCGAGCTCGTCCGAGGTCATGCACTCCTCCTCGTCCGCTGCTTGCCCGGGACCGGCGAACGCGCCGTTCGCTTCCCCGAGCCTTGCAGCCCCGGTCGGGCCAGCTCTGCAACATCGCGTGGCACGGATGCGTCTGACCCGCGTACGGAACCGGAGGATCGATGATGCGCCCAGACCCCCGTTCCAGGCGGCGGCCACGAGCCACGGATCCGCAGGCGCGCGCGACGCCGCGACTCACGGGAGCGACCATCCTCGTCGCGGGGATCCTCCTCGCGGGCTGCGCGGCCTCGGGATCGCCTGGCGCGTCGTCGACAGCCGAAGCGTCGGCGCGGCCCAGCCCGTCGTCCGGCGGATCGCTGGCCTCCGCGTCGCCCCAGCCGAGCTCGACCGCGTCGAGCGCCGCTCCAGTGGAGGTCGCCGTCACCTGCGGCGCCGGGGCGCCCGTCCTCTCGGCACCCCGCGTCGCGGCCATCGGCCGACGGCGTCCATTTCGTGGTGACCGGCCCGGCCGGATGGTCGTTCGGGGTGGAGTCGGACGAGGGGCAGGACGGGACCCAGCTTTCCACCAGCCCCGAACGGGTCACGCTGCTGGTCCCGCCGGGCGACGTCCAGGTGCGCTGCAGCGAGGCGATGGAGACCGCGCCCGGTGCGTCCACTGCGCCCGATGCGCCGGCGGCGCTGCGGATCGAGGATCCTGAGGCCCTCTATCGACCGATGACTCCGGGTGGCACGGGGAGCTGTGTGACCGGGGCCCCTGACTACGTTGACGGCGCCCAGGGCATCGAGGGCGATCCCATCTCTATCACGCGTGCGGCTGTCCACGGCCTCACGACGGGCGACGTCGTCGAACGCGGCGGCTACCCCTCCGAGACTGGGTTCGTTCGTATCGTCCAGGGCGGGAAGGTGATCGGAAGCGTCTCCTTCGAGAGGACGACGGGGGGCGGCTGGCGCGTGTCCACCTTCACGATGTGCGAGGGGCTGCGCTTCGAGTGGCCGCGAACGTCCCCGGGCTGACCGACCCGATCGCGGGCCGGGGGCGCCGTCTCGGGGCCCTGCGCTGCTACGATCGCCCTGAGCGCTCAGGGGGCTCGCAGGCCACGTCACGAGGGTCCATAGATGGACGTCACGCTGCGCCGCGCGGTGGCGGCCGACATCCCGGAGTGCGGGCGCATCCTCTACGAGGCGTTCGCGACCGTAGCCGACGAGCACGGGTTCCCGCGCGACTTCCCGTCGGTCGACGCGGCCACGGGGAGCATGCGGGCTCTTGTCTCGAATGCCGGGTTCCACGGCGTCGTCGCGGAGATGGACGGCCGCGTCGTCGGCAGCTCGTTCCTCGACGAGCGCTCGCTGATCCATGCGATCGGGCCGGTGAGCATCGACCCCACGGCACAGGATCGCGGCATCGGTCGCGCCCTGATGGCATCCATGTTCGAGCGGGCCAACGAACGCGGCGCGCCCGGCGTGCGGCTGATGCAGATCTCCTATCACAATCGGTCTCTGAGCCTGTACGCGAAGCTCGGGATGGACGTCCGCGGCTCCTTCGCTGCGATGTACGGCGAACCGCCGCGCCTCTCGTTCCCGGGTTATGACGTGCGGCCCGCCACGGCCGGCGACGAGGCCGCCTGCAACGCCCTATGCCTGCGGGTCCACGGGCACACCCGCGCGGGCGAGCTGCGCGGCCCGATCGGCGAGGGTCGCGTCACGGTGGTCGAGCGGCTCGGGCGGGTCACCGCCTATACGACCGGGATCCACTACTTCGGTCACTCGGTAGCCGAGACGAACGACGATCTCGCAGCCCTGATCGGCGCCGCCGACCACGTCGGGACCCCGGGCCTCATTGTGCCCCTTGCCAACGCAGAGCTCTTCCGCTGGTGCCTGGCCCACGGCCTCCGCGTCTTCTTCGTCATGAACATGATGACGATCGGCCTCTACCAGGAGCCGGTCGGCGCCTACCTCCCCTCGGTGGGGTACTGACCGGGGGAACGATGCCGCGCGGTCGCCGTGTCCGTCGCGGCGCCACGGCCACCCATGGCTGACCCCCGGTCCTGCTAGCGGCGCCGGGCCGCAGCCGTCTCGATCACGAGCGCCTTCATGGGGCAGCAGTCCACTGCGCGTCGGGCATCGCTGTGCTTGGACGGATCGATCGGGCCGGGGCGCAGGATCGGGTAGCGCCACTCGTCCAGGTCCACCAGGTCGGGCGCCAGGTCGCCGCACAGGCCGTACCCGTCGCACTTGATCCAGTCCACGCGCAGCCAGCGTTCCACCTCAGGCCGCTCCCACGGACGCCGGGGTGATTGAGCACCGGCCGGTCCTGGCGTGCCACGCGAAGTCCTCGCCGAACACGTCCAACGCGCTCGTGACGTGCTGGGCGGCGCCGTCCGGGTGTCGGCAGGCGCCGCGCCCCGCGACGAGCGAAATCCAGCGCTCGATGTTGGCAAGCTCCGAAGGGCCAGCGGCCCCGACGGCGACCCGCAGGGTCGCCTCGGCGATCGCCTGCAACCCGAACACGCACGGCCCGCACTGGCCCGCGCTCTGGGCGGCCAGGAAGCCCATGATCTCCGCCGTGGCCGCCACGCCGCATGCGTCGGCGGGCAGGAGCCCGACGATCCCGCACCCGAACGCCAGGGCGCCGTCGCGCATCGTCGCCGGGTCGAGAGGCAGGCTCCAAACGTCGCGCGCCCGGGCCCACGTGCCGAAGTACCCGCCGAGCACCACCGCTCGCACGCCACCGGTGAGGCCGCCCACAGCGTCGACGAGCTCCTCGAGCGTCGTCCCGAGCTCGATCTCCCGGACGCCCTCAGCCGCAACGGCACCGGTGATCGTGACGAGGCCGGTTCCGCGGGTCTGGCCGCGCCCCACCGAGCGGTACCACTCCGTTCCGTGGCGGGCGATGAGCGCCGCGTACGCCAGGCTCTCGACGTTCTGGACGAGGGTCGGGCGGCCCGCAACGCCCCGCTCCGACATCCGCGGTGGGGTCGTGGTCGGCCGGGCGTCCGCGCTGTTGATGTAGTGAACGGCCGCCGTCGCCTCGCCGGCCACGTAGCTGACCGGAGGGGTCACGAGCCGGATGGCCTGCCGGATCGCGTGGCGGCGCTCGCCCATCGCCCGGCCCATGGCAGCGACGGCCCGGGTGTGCTCCGAGCCGACGTAGAGCACGATCTCATCGGCGCCGATCGACTCGGCGGCCAGGACGGCGCCGTCGATGATGAGGTGCGGCCGGTGCTCCATCAGCGTCCGGTCCTTGGCACTCGCCGGCTCGCCTTCGGCGCCATTCGCGACCACGACCGCCTGCCCGCCGCGGCGCTCTGCAAGGGCGCGCCACTTGCGGCCGACGGGGAAGCCGGCCCCACCGCGACCCAGCAGGCCGCTCGCCTCGAGCTCCGCCACGAGGTCGCGCGCGGCTCGTGCCGCGGGGAGAGCGCCCAGGCGTGCCAGGTGGGCGGCGTGGGTCTCCGCGCGGCCGTCGAGCGGCGGCCCGGCAAGGAGCCTGGGGACGGCGGGTCGGGTGCTGCTCAAGTACGTTGCCCTCGACGATCCGCGGAAGGCGCCTGGGATCCTGGCCGGCGGCGCGGGCGCCTGGCTCCCACCTCGGTTGAGGCACGATGCGCGGCGAAGGTTTCCCCGACCCCAGGTCGTCTGCGCCGGATGCCGGGCCTCGGCGCGGGCGGCTCGACCCGCAACCCTATCCGGCGGTCGGCGCCGACTGGGCCGCCGGGGACGATCCGCCGCGTCTGCGGCGGGGCTCGACAACGGGCCGCAGGAGCCAGGCGGCCACGCCGAACAGGAACGCCCCCGCCAGGAACGCCATTCGAGGGGCGACCGGCTGGCCCATCCACGCGGTGGTGAGGTCGAAGACGACACCGCCGACGAGGACGCCGGCCAGGTTCGCCGAGCCCGTGGCCACGTTGCTGATTCCCATGTACCGGCCGGCGGATGCCCGCGGGATGATGTCCGTCATCAGCGCCCAGTCGACCGACAGGAAGATCCCCTGCGATGCGCCGAAGAGCCCGGCGCCGGCGATGGCGATCGGCACGGACGGGGCCGCCGCCACGATCACGACCCCCACGGCGCCGATCAGGCAGGCGGCGTAGATCAGCGGCTTCCGCCCGATGCGGTCGGAGAGGCGCGATGCGGGGAGGACCGCCAGGAAGTTCCCGATGATGACGACGACGAGCATCTCGACGTTGACCTCGCCGGCACCGGATTCCGAGTAGCCGAACGTGTACTTGAGGTAGGCCACCACGTAGGTGAATAGGATCGAGGAAACCATCAGGAAGAAGAAGCGGGAAGCGACGAGCCATACGAAGGAACGCTCCCGCAGGATGTCGGTGCCCCACACCTCGCGGGCGATGGTTCGCCAGGACTTCCCGTCGCGCGGCTTCGCCGGCGGGCCCGGGTCGACCTTGAGGACCACGCTCGCCATCGTCACGAGCTCGACGATGGCCACGGCGCCGATCGCCAGCGGGCGGCTCGCGAAGATGGCGGCCACGCTGATCAGGGCATATCCGGTGACGTTGCCGATGATCTGCATCATCCCGACCATCGCGCTGGCCATGCCGACCTGGGGTTCCGCCACCAGGTCCGGCACGTATCCCTGGAAGGGGCCGCGGGCAACGTTGGTCGAGAACTGGAGCAGCATCACCGCCACGGCCAGCGCCAGGAGCGTGTTCGCGGAGGCGACGGCGTACAGGAACACGAGGTCCAGCAGAGACCCGACGACGATGAACGGCTTGCGCCGGCCCCATTTCGTGACCGCGTAGTCGCTGATCCCACCGGCGGTCGGCTGGACCAGGATCGCGACCGTCGTCCCGCCGAGGGCGACCAGGAAGGACGCGGCGCCCAGCGGGAGGTCACCGCGCATCGCCGAGAAGGTCAGCTGGAACGCGATGTAGAGGCTGACCGCCGTGTCGATCGCCGTCAGGCCCAGCCAGTAGGCGGAGATCCGGGCGAGCTGGGTGGTCGGCAGGAGCCTGGTCGGGCGGCCGCCCGCTGCGACCGGAGGCGCCATGACGCCGTCGTCCATGCCGGGCACCCTCGGCGTGCCCCCACTCATGGGCAAGGGCCGTTGGTCACCCCGGGTCGGCGGCCGGTGCCTCGCGCGGGTCCGGCCCCACGACCGGACCCTCGACCTGGTCGGGCGCCGGGACCTCGTGGCTCGATTCGTCGCCTGGATGCCGGCGTTCGAAGTCCTCGACCGCCGAGCCCAGCGAGAGGTAGATCCGGTCCTCGCCGATCTCATCCATCAGCCCCGTCCTGCGCAGGCGGTCACGCGTCGAACCCTTGACCTGCGCGAGGAGGACCTCGATGGAGCGGGCGTGCAGCTCGTGCAGGAGCCCGAACAGCATGTCGCCGGTCGTCACGTCCAGGTCGGCCGTCGCCGCCATGTCGATGACCACCCCCCGGGGCGCGGGCTGCTGGCGGGCGACGAGATCCATGATCTGCGTCCGGGCCACGTTGGCGTTGAAGAAGTAGAGCGGCGCATCGAGCCGGATCATCACCAGCCCGGGAACCGCCAGGGCGTCCGGGTGGCGTTCGAGGTCCGCATAGGTCGCCCGGTAGCCCGGCAGCAGGCCAAGCGAGGCAACATGCGGCCGGCTGGCGCGGTACAGGAGGAACACGAGCGAGAGGAGGACGGCGATCGCGAGGCCAGACAAGACGGTCGTCAGGACGACCCCGATGAGCGCGGCCATCGCGATCACGAAGTCGGTCCGCCGCCAGCGCCAGTAGCGCTGCATCTCGGCGACATCCATGAGCCCCAGCACGGCGACGATGACGATGGCCCCGAGCACGGCGCTCGGCAGGTTCGTGAAGAGCGGCGCCAGGAAGACCGCCGTGGCAAGGACGAGTGCGGCCGTGACGAGCGAGGCGACCTGCGACTTCGTCCCCGCCGTCTCCCCGGTCGCCGTCTGGGAGAGACTCCCGTCGGCCGTGAAGCCGCCAAAGAGGCCGGACGAGAGGTTGGCCGCGCCGAGCGCAACGAGCTCCTGGTCGGCGTCGATCTCGTAGTCGTGCCGGGCCGCATACGCACGGGCGGCTCCGACGGATTCGCCGACCGCCAGGAAGACGATCCCCGCCGCCCCGAGGATGAGGAACGGGATGTCGGCGAGGGGAACGTGCGGGAGGCCGGGGAGCGGAAGGCCGGTCTCGACCTCGCCCACGACGCTGACTCCGTGGGCAACCAGGTCGAAGGCCGTCACCGCGGCGATGCCGAGGACGAGCGCGACGAGGGCCCCCGGGATCCGCCGTGACACGAGTCGAAGCCCCAGGATCAGCCCGAGAGCGCCGAGGCCGAGGACGAGCGCGTAGGGGTTGGTGTCGGGCAGCTCCGAGACGAGCCCGACGAGCTGGGCTGGAACGGATCCGCTCACGCCCGGGACGCCGAACAGCTTCGGTAACTGGCCGACCACGATCGTGATCGCGAGCCCGAAGATGAAACCGGTGACCACCGACTTCGTCAGGAAATCGGAGATGAAGCCGAGCCGGGCCAGGCCCGCAGCGACCAGGATGACCCCCACGACAAGGGCCAGCGCGGCGGTCAGGGCAAGGAACGCTGCCGGGTCGCCGTTCGCGAGGTCGCCGACCACCGAGGCCGACATGATCGCCATGGTCGAGCTCGCGGTGACCTTCAGGCTGCGGCTGGTCCCGAACACCGCGTAGGTCGCGAGGGCCGCGAACGCGGTGGTCAGGCCGACGTTGGGCGGGACGCCGGCGAGGCCGGCGTAGGCAAGCGCAACCGGGACCATGACGCCCCACGACGTGAGCCCGGCGGGCAGGTCGCGGCCGAGCCACGCGCGATCGTAGGCCGGCAGCCAGCGCACGATCGGGACGTGAGCCTGGACGCCAGCCGTGATGCGCTCGCGGATCGTGGGCTGGGACGCCTGCTCGACGGCCGACACGGGCACCTCGGGAGCGCTGCGTCGCCGGCCATACCGGCGGTTATGCGAACGCATTGTGGTGCCGGCGGGCCGGCCCTGTCAGCGATCCGTCCGAATTGCCGTCCCCCCGGCCGGGGCGCGGGGACAGCACGAGGCCCACCACCGGATGGTGGCGGGCCTCGTGCGCTGGGTGCCCCGGCCGGGGGGGACGGCCGGGGCGTCGTGGTTGCCGCGCGACGGCGTGAGAGCTAGGAGCTCGCGGGACGCGTGCCGAGGGTCACCGAGATGGTGCTCGTCTGGCCGCCGCGAAGGACGGTGAGGTTCGCCGTCTGGCCGGGGGTCAGCTGGCTCATGACCATGTCGAGCGGGTGGGCGGCATCAAGGGTGGTGCCGTTGACCGCCGTGATGATGTCGCCCTCCTTGAGGCCGGCCGTCTCTGCGGGGCTGCCGGCGACGATCGACGGCTGCTGGGCCGCCTGGCCGGTTCCACCCTGGCCCTGGGCATTCGGGTTCTGGCCGCCCTGGCCGAAGGGAAGGAGCCCGCCGAAGGGGTCCTGCCCCTGCGCGTTCGGGTCCGGGGTGGCATTCGGGGCCTGACCCTGGCCGGCGCTGCCCTGGCTCAGGGCCGCGGCCGTCGGGATCCAGGCACCGTTGTCGACCGGCAGGTTGGCTTCCGTCTTGATGGTCGGGGTGATCATCTCGAACCGGATGCCGAGCCACGGTCGAGCCAGCTTCTGGCCGGCGGACGCCTGTGCAAGCATGGGGCGGGCGATGTTGATCGGGATCGCAAACCCGATGTTCTGGGCCTGGCCGTCCACGGCCGTGTTGATGCCAACGACCTTGCCGCTCGGATCGAGCAGCGGCCCGCCGCTGTTGCCCGGGTTGATGGCCGTGTCGGTCTGGATGAGGTTGGAGAGATGGGTGCCCTGGACGTCGATGCTGCGGCCGACAGCCGAGATGATCCCGCTTGTCACGGAATCGGTGAACTGGCCTTCCGGGCTGCCGATGGCGATCGCCTGCTGGCCGACCTGGATGGTGGACGAGTCGCCGATCGGGGCGGTCGGCAGCCCGGTCTGGTTGACCTTGACGATGGCCAGGTCGGTGAGCGTGTCGATGCCGTAAATGGTGGCGTCGAATGAACGGCCGTCCTTGAGCGTGACCGTGAGCTTCGACGGGTTGCCTTCGACGACGTGGTGGTTGGTGAGGATGAGGCCGTTGGCGTCGAAGATGACGCCGGAGCCGGTGGCCGTCCCCTGGCCGGTCTGGCCGCTGGTCGGGTCGGTGATCGTCACGTTGCTGGCGGTGATCGTGACGACGGCGGGACTGACCGCCTTGACGATCTCGACGACGGATCCATTGGCCGGGGCCGGGGCGGCCGGAGTGGCGGGCGCGGGCGTGGCGGGATTGGCCGGCGCGCCGGGCGTGGTCGGGTTGGCCGGGGCGGCCGGGGTGCTGCCGGCTACCGCGGGCACGAAGGCCGGGGCCGTGGCGGCCGGGGAACCGTTGGCAGCGCTGACGGCGAGGTAGGTGACCCCGGAGGTCAGGACGGCGGTGGCCAGGACGGCTCCGATGAGCATGGCCGGGCGGATGCCGCGCCGACCGGCAGGGCTCGGCGGTGGATAGGCGGCGACGACGGGAGCGGCTGTTGCGGGGGCCACGTATGGGGCCGTGGCGGGGGCCACGTATGGGGCCGTGGCGGGGGCCACGTATGGGGCTGTGGCGGGAGTCGCGACGGGGGCCGCGGGTGCGACCGGATCCACTGCAGGTGGGACCGGCGCGGCCGGTGCCGGCTGGGTGACCTCGCCCGAGGCGGGGGTTGGCTGCGGTTCGATCATCTGGGTTCCTTCCGCCCGGGCTGCATCTCGCGATGCAGGCATGTGGAGGACCGGGCCATGCGCCGCAGGCTGCGCTTCGCGAGTTCACGCTCGGCAGCCGAACGGGTGAAGGTTCCTTGGCCTTGCGAATCCTTATCCTCGCCTGCACCCGGGATCGGCAGGCGTCTGAACCGCTCGTCGACGCGTCAGGGAGCCCGGAAATCGATCGCGAGCCGCGCCGGACCCGCGAGCGTCGAGACCGAGTAGCACATCGGCCCGGCCAGGCCGGCGATCCACGACGACGTCCCCTCGAAGTCGCCCTGCTGGACGAGGGAGACGAGACCGGAGCCGCCAAGCCGGAACGATGTCGGCCCCACGTACGTGGCCTTTCCGTCCGGCTGCGCGTAGCCGGCGCCACTCGCCTGGACCAGCACGATGCGCACGAAGGACGTGCCGGGCACAGCCAGCGGAAGCCCGCTCGGGTCCTTCATGAGGGGCGGCTGAGCGCGCTCGAGGCGGACCCCGGAGACGCCCGTCCCGACGAACTCGAAGACGATCCGGTCGTAGTCGGCGTGCGCGCCGACGCGGACGTCACTGACGGCGGCCATCCCGGACCTCGAGGAGGACTGATCGAAAGGGTAGGAGCAGGCGAACCCCGCCGGCGTCGCGGCGACACCTGGCCCGGTGTCCGGCGTCGCGGTCGGGCCCGGGGTTGGCGCCGGAGTCCCTGTCGGGGTGAACGCAGGAGTCGGAGCGGCCGGCGTGGCCGGCGGGGCGGACGCGGTCGCGTCCGAAGCGGCAGATGCGTTGGGCACGCCGGTAGGCGATGCAGTGCCGCCGCACGCGGCCACGGCGAGCGCCGCCACCATGAGGAGCGGGAACACGGACGCGAGTCGCATTCGGAGCGTCATCGGACCTTCCTTCAGCGCCTACGACGTAGCGCGACCGCGCCGTGTTGCGGGGCGTCGCCGGGGTCTCCGGACCTTCTCGGACGGCGCCAGCGACAGACATTGGACCGCTCCCTGGATGAGCACCCGCCCGCTATGGGCTGGGCATCGCCTCCGGGGCCGGCTGCATCGGCTGCCCCGCCGCGAAACGGCCGATCAGCTCGGTGTAGGCGGGCAGGCCGCGTTCGTAGCCGATCGCCCAGAATCCAGCTCCGGCGAGCCCGCGGGCGTTGGCCAGCGCGAGCTTCGGCTCGAGGGTCGCGGGCGAATCGACATAGATGGCGCGCAATCCGTGCGTACCGGGTGACGGAGCTACGCCCTGCGGCTGCGCCGAGGCCCCACTGGAACCCGGTTGCGACGCGACAGGCTTCGAACCGTCTGCCGGAATTGCGTACATCTCCACCACCTCGATCGTGTCCCGGACCGGCACGATCGACGGGTCGCGGAGCAGGTCGACGTGGTTGCGCAGGATCCACGCCTGGCCCGGGCCGGTCGCCGGCGAACCGAGGCCGGGATCCGTCACCGGCCACACGATGCCGTAGAGCGGCAGACCGAGGAGCGTCCGCTCGACCGGCACCCCGAGCGACTGGTACAGGTCGAGCGACCAGGCCAAGTCCTTCTCGTCGCCGTCGCGGCGGTCGAGGGGCGCCGTCGCACCGGGCTCGGAGCCGGCTACCCGGTAGTCGTATCCCATCAGGAAGATGCGGTCGGCCCCGGCGCCGGCCGCGGCGGCGGCCATCGCGGCACCCAGCAACGCCGTGCCCGTCGCCACGGAAAGGCGCCCGGCCGGCACGGCGGCGACAAGGGCCGCGCGCAGGCTCCCCACGAACGAGCCGTACGCCGGAACCTGCAGAGGGTCGAGCGACTCCACGTCGACATCGATCCCGTCGGCACCGAGGGTTCCGACGAGGCTGACGAGCGACGTGATCGTCGCCGCCTGGGCGACGGCGCTGCCGAAGAAGCGCTGATTCCGCGCGAGCCCGAAGCTCGTGAAGACAATCTCGACGCGGACACCCCGGGCGTGTGCGTCGCGGATGACCCCTCGGCCGACGGCCCCGGTGATCCGCCGGTAGCCGTTCTGGCTCGCGTCGATCGAGCCCGACGCCGTGGTCGTGACGCTGAAGAGGCCGATTGTGGTCAGGTCCGTCGCGCGCAGGTGAGCGGCGATCCCGGCATCCATCTCCCAGTACGGGACGAACCCGTAGACCTCGTGGCCGGGCGCCGGCACGCTGGTCGCGTCGGGCGCCACGGACGGGCCGGGGACCATGGACGGGCCGGCAGCGGTCGCGGTGGGAGCCGCGTCGGGTGACCCATCGGGCGCCCGACCGCAGGCCGATGTGCCCGCGAGGGCGATGGCGAGGAGGACGGCGAGACCCAGATACGGTCGGCGAGCCACGCGGATAGCCTGGGCGCCGGGGCGGCGCCGGTCAAACGGAGGTCACCCGGCCGGTCGGTACCCGACCAGGCGAAGGGTTGCGTCCCGAAGCAGGTCGCGCGGCACGTTCGCTCGCCACTCCGGCCCGGCGAGCGCCAGGCCGTCGACGAACGCCTCGAGGAGCTCCACGAGCAGGTCGGGTTCCGCCGGGACGATCGCGCCCTCGGAACGAGCTTCCGCGATCACGCGGCGCACCCGGGTCCGATGGCGCCTTTCGATCTCGGCGCCGTCGAATCCCAGCGAGGCGAGCCGCTCGCGCCCGCCGCTCCCGGCGAGGCGGGCGTGGATGACCGCGAACGGCGCGTGCTCGTCGTGAAACGCCAGGGTCCGGTCGACGAGGATCTCCAGCTTGCGCCGGGCCGGGCCGTACTCGTCGGCCACGGCGGCGTCCATCGCCTCTCGGGCGGCGAACCCGTCGGCGAGGATCGCCTTCAGGATCGCGTCCTTCGAGTCAAAGTGCCAGTAGAGGTTCCCGGCGCTCATCCCCGCGCCGCGCGCGATGTCGGCGGCGCTGCTCGCATCGAACCCGCGCTCCGCGAACGCGCGTCCAGCGGCTTCTAGAATCCGCGCACGGCTCGCGGACTTCACCGCATGGCGCGCCCCCCGGCCTCCTGGCTCGCCCATTCCTTGCCACTCCCTGAATTGAGGTTCAGGACCCAGCATATCACTGAACAGTCATTCACTCCGCGAGGATGCTGGGTCGCGAGCGGCGGCGTCGGCGGGTCCGTCCAAAGGAACCCGGAAGTGTACGACGTCAGCCTGCCACGGCCGGGTCGACGATCGTGAAGCGGAAGATGACCTTGCCGCCGGGAGAGAAGGCGACGATCGTGGCCGAGGTGGTCCCTGCGGCCTCGGGCTCAACGGCGACGGTGAATACGACGCCGTCCGGGCCGATGGCGACCGACCAGAACTCGGCCCCGCGGCGGGCAAGGTGCATCGGCCAGCCCTGGACCGGCGCGCCGTCGCGACCCACCGCCGCGAGCGTGCCGCCGATCTGCGAGTCCGGCGCGGCCAGTGGCAGGTACAGGGTTCCCGTCGGGCCGAGCGCGGGGAGGGCGCGCCAGACACCGCAGCCCGTGACGGCTGGCCCGCAGGTCCCCTGCCATTGCAGGCCGCTGGGGCCCGTATAGGGCCAGCCCGACGCCCGCGCACCCGACGCGTCGACGGCGTGGACGACTGCGCGGCCGCCGGCCTCGTCGATCACGGACACCGTCCCGTCCGTAGCGACAAGCGGCGCCATCGCCCCGCTCGCCGGCCCGGCGCCGCTCCAGCCGCTCGCTCCCGCGACGGGCAGCGGGTCCGACGTGTCGACGACCGCTCCGTCGCCGGTGAGCGTCACCAGGCGTGATCCTCCGGAGCCCGAGGCCACGCTGACGACGAGCCGGCCGGAGGCGTCGAAGGCGGGCGCCGACGGGTCGCCGGTGAGCGTGACGGGCCAACCCGGGCGCGGCCCGCCCAGGTCGAACGCCGTGACCTCGCGACGAGCGAAGCGGTACGCGACACCGTCCGGTCCGATGACGACGGGCCACACGGATGCCTCCGTGGCGAACTGGATCCAGGCGCCCGTCGTGATCGTCCCGTCGGGCGCCACGGCGACGAGCTGGTAGGCGCCGGGGTACGGGTCCTGGTCGGAGCTCTCGTGGGTAGCGACGACCAGTCGGTCGCCGACGAGGCGCGGCTGCTCCCAGACATTGGCCGGCAGGGCGACCGGCCAGCCCGGGAGGAGCGCGCCGGAGGGGTCGAAGGCAAACGCCCGCGTCGCCGCCGGTCGCGCCAGCGCTCGAGTCGGCCCCCGAGAAGCACACGAGTCGCAGCGACCCGTCGGCGGCCGCCACGGGCGTCCGCGGCCCGTTCTCGGAGTCGCAGTTCCAGCCGTTCAGCCGGATCGGCCAGCCCTGCGCGCAACGACCCAGCCGCGTCCAGGAGGGCAACGACGGACCCCGACGCGGTGCCATTCACCACGACATAGAGGCCACGGTCGGGACCGGGCGTGATCCGGACCGCGCCCGACGAGGGAAGCAGGCCTGGGTCGGGCGTGGAGATGGCGGTCGGCATCGCCGATGGGGCGGGCCCCGAGGCCGCCTGTGGGAGGGGGAGGTTCTGGCCGACGATCGAGAACGCGGTGCCCGCGGGCGAGTTGACCTCGGCCCACCCGGCGATGACGACCTGGTCGCCGGCCACCGCCAGATCCACGTCCCGCAGGCCGGTCACATCCGCGGGTGGCGGCACGTCGGGGATCTCGGTCCAGGCGACGCCATCCGGCGACGTCCACAGAGTGACCTTGGCGGTTGCGGTGGAGAGGGCGAGGAAGCCTCCGCCGAAGGCCGCGACGCGGTCCAGGCGCGGGACGCCGGGGGCGTCGACTGCGCGCCAGCCTTTCGCGTCGCCGACGACGAGGGCGGCGGAGTCCGTGCTTGCACCCTGGCCGCCGGCAACCGCTACGACGATCGAGCCTGACGCCGCGACCGCGGACAGGCCGGCCCCGCCGGCGGCTGGTGCATATGCGCGGGTCCACGTCTGTCCGTCCGGCGACCGAAGGACCAGCGGCCGGCAGACGGGCTGCTGCCACCGAGCCGCGTCGGTCGTCGTCCCTGTGCAGCTCCTGCCGACGGCAACCAGCGAGCCGTCCGCGAGCGCCGCGACGTCGGCAAGACCCCCAGAGCCAGCCGAGCCGAGGGTCATGAAGTAGCCGCCGATGTCGAAGGCGACGGCGTCGGGCACGCGTTGCCAGGACCGGCCGTCCGGCGAGAGCCACACCGCGGCGCGCGGCGCGCTCGTATCGCGCGAGACGCCCACCATGACGTACCCGGATCCGGTCCAGGCAATCGCTGCGGGCCGCGCCAGGACCTGATTCGGGAGCTGGGCGCGGGACCAGGCCCGCCCATCGTTCGAGACCCAGGCGCCACCCACCTGCTGTCCGCCCTCGAGCAGAAGGCCCGACGCGGTGTATCCCGCCGATCCCCAGGCGACGTCGAGGAGCCCGGGCACGGGTTCGTCGACCATGACGTCGTTCCCGACCGCGAGTGTGTCCACCGGAGTGGCGTGCTCCCAGGCGACGCCGTCCGGGGATCGCCACGCGCCGGCGGTCCCGCCGGCCGGCGTCTTCGTGTCGGAGAACTCGCGCCCGCCCACGAGGGCGAACCCTGATGGCGCCGCGGCGATGGAGGCCGGGAGAGCGGTGCTGCCCGTGAACATCGGCGGGATGCTCCCCTGCCGCCAGGTCGGCCCCGCGGTCGGGGCCGGCGAGCCACTCGGGTACGGGGCGACGACCGGCGGAGTCGGTACCGGGACCACGACTGCGGGTCGGCTGCGCTGGAGGAGGGCGCCCGCGGCCGCCACCCCCAGGAGGGCGACGAGCAGGAGGGCGGTGGCCGCGACGAGGACGAGGAGCCTCTGCGGCGCCGCGCGCGTGGTACGGCCGGCGATGGCGGCGGCGACGGCGGCGTCGACCCGGCGGCCGGGCCGCAGCTCGGCCGGGTGGCGCAGGACGGCGGCGTCGGCGCGCAGGGCCCCTGCCGTCCGGGCGCAGGCGGGGCAGTCGGCGAGGTGGGCACCAAGCTCGGCGGATTCGGCGCGCGAGAGGCCGAAGTCGAGGGCGGTCGCGGCGAGGGCGAGGATCGTGTCGTGGCGCCGCTCGAGGGTCGTCACGGCTGCACCTCCGCCGGCTCGAGAAGGCCGCGCAGCTCGAGGCGTGCGCGGCACATGAGGGTCCGGGTGGCGCCCTCGGTTCGCCCGAGGGTGCTCGCGACCTCGGCGCCACTGAAGCCCCGGGCGGCGAGGAGGAGGGCTGCCCGCCGGTCGGGGGCGAGACGGGCGAGGGCGGCGTGGAGGGTCGCGTCCCGCTCCGAGCGCAGGGCCTCGGCCTCGGGCGCCGGCGGGTCGGCGCGCTCGAAGAGGCGCGGCAGGAGCCGGCCGAGGGCCGAGGAGCGGCGGCCCCGGTCGATCGCCGCGTTGGCGGCCGTGCGGTACAGCCATGGTCGGACCTGGTCCGGCATGCGGCCGCCACGGGCCTCGCGGACGAGGCGCAGGAAGGCGTCCTGCAGTATGTCCTCGGCGACCTCGACATCGCGCGTCATCCCCACCAGGAAGGCGAGCAGCTCGCCCCGGCGCTCCTCGTAGATCGTCGCCAGCTCGACCTCGTCCGAACGCCCCGCGGCGCACGCGGGCTCGAGGATGGGTGGGACGTCATCCGTCAGGTTCGGCCGCGCTGCGGTGGGCACGCTGCCCTCGCTCATCATGGCTATGAAACGGATGAGACCGGCGAATGTTCCGGCCCCTGTCCACACCAGAACCAGGCTGCCTCCAGCAGTCTCGGCCGTCGGCGACAATCCGGTACAGGGCCGAACGGCCGGGACACCGGCGTCCCCGCGCTCGCGCGGGGCTGCCACGAGCAATTCCGCTGGCCCCGACCACGTCCGTCGGTCACCATTCGGACACGGTCGCGGGCTCGAACCCGATCCAGGGCGCGTCGACAGCGCTTCTTCGCCCTTGACCGCCATTCCGGTACCTTTGTACCTTGGGGTTAGCTCGCCGGTGAGGCAGGCTTACGGGTGGCTCGACGGTGAACCACGCGACGGCGGTGAGGGGCGAACAGGCAGGGGTGATCAGGACGCGTCTTCAACTGCGGGGGCTGTGGGCGCACGCCAGGCGGGAAGGCCTCGGCGTGATCACGGCCGTCATCGTCGTGGCGTACGGGCTCCTCAACCGTGTGCCGAACAGCGGCCCGACCCCGACCGGCCAGGAAGCGTACTGCTACTGGTTCCCTGCGCTCGCGAATCCCTACCTCCGCTCCAACTGGACGGACCCGATCGCGTATGTCTACTCGCCGGCGTTCCTGCAGGCGATCGCACCCCTCAAGGCGCTCCCCTGGGAGCTCTTCCTGGCGGCGTGGACGGTGCTCCTGCTCCTGACGATCCGCTGGCTGGTGGGGGCGCGGTTCTGGCCGCTGGCGATCGTCTTCGCCGTGCTCGAAGTGCTGGGCGGGAACGTCCATCTGCTGCTGGCGGCGGCGATCGTGGCGGGGTTCCGCTGGCCGGCGACCTGGGCGTTCGTCCTCCTGACGAAGGTCACGCCGGGGATCGGCCTGCTCTGGTTCGTCGTGCGGCGTGAATGGCGGAACCTGGGCATCGCCCTCGGGGCCACGGCCGCGGTCGTCGCCGTCTCGTGGCTGGTCGCCCCGCCGCTCTGGTCGGAGTGGGTCAATGTCCTCGCGGCCAGCGCGACGAAGACCGCGGGGACCTGGGCGGCGATCCCGATCCCGTTCTGGGTACGGCTCCCGTTCGCCGCGGCCGTTGTCACCTGGGGAGCTCTGACCAACCGGCGCTGGGCGGTCCCGGTCGCGTCCATGCTGGCCCTGCCCGCTCTGTGGTTCGGCGGGGCGACGATGCTGCTGGCAGTGGTCGCCCTCGCGTCCGCCGACGCGCGGCGCGGCGCCCGCCCGGCGGCCGATGAGGCGAACAGGTCGCGGCGGGACTGGCGGCCGCGGCTGACAGGCCTGCCGACGGCCTGAGCCCGCGCCCGGCGCCATCGAGCACCCGCCACCCGGCGCGAGAGTGCTCGCACGTGTGTCACCAGGCTCGCGGGGGGGTCGTCAGCGGGCGCGCACGGACTCCATCCCGCCGAACGTCACGACACTTCGGGCGCCCTCGCCTCGGCGCAGCGCGTCGAACGCACCCGCGAGGTCGTCCAGCTCGATCTTCTCGCTCGATCAGCCTCGCGATCGGGAGGCGGCCGGCAAGGGCGTGACGGGCAAGCTCCGGGAAGGCCTCGGAGGGCAGGCTGGACCCGTAGTTGCTGCCGAGGAGTCGAATCCCGCGTTCGACGAAGGCGTAGACGTCGATCCCCGCCCGGACCCGTTGCGGCGTCATCCCGACGAGGGTCACGGTCCCGCCCGGACGGACGAGCTCGAGCGCGAGCTCGGCAGTGGAGGCCAGGCCGATGGCCTCGAGGACGTGGTCCGCGCCTTCCGGCAGGAGGTCCAGGAGCGCCGCCCGGGTCTCGTCGGCCGAGGCGGCGGGGATCGTGTCACTGGCTCCGACCGCCCGGGCGCGTTCGAGCTTCTCCTCCGCCAGGTCGATCCCGACGACGCGCGCCGCACCGGCGAGGGCGGCACCCATGACGACCGAGAGCCCGACGCCGCCGAGCCCGATCACCGCCACCGTTTCGCCGGGACGGACGCCTGCGGTTCGGGTCACGGCGCCGACACCGGTGGCCACGGCGCAGCCGATGAGGGCGGCCTGGGCCGGGTCGAGGCCGGGGTCGACGGGAACGGCGGCCTGTGCGGCGACCACCTGGTGGGTCGCCAGCGTCCCGATCCCGGAGTAGACGCCGACCGGCGAACCGTCCGACCGGCGCAGGCGCACGTCCGCCGGGTCCCGACGGTGGCCGGCACCTCGAGGATCGACGCACAGGAACGCCTCGCCCCGGCGACACGCACGGCACGACCCGCAGGGCGCCGTCCAGGCCAGCACGACGAGGTCTCCCTCGCGGGGGTCGCCCGGGCGGTCGCCCACGCCGGGGCCAACGGCCTCCACGACCCCCGCTCCCTCGTGGCCCATCACGACCGAGACCGGGCGCTCCCAGTCGCCGTCGAGAACGTGGAGGTCGGAGCGGCAGACTCCGGAGGCCAGGATTCGAACCCGGACCTCACCGGGGGCCGGAGAATCCAGCCGCAGCTCTTCCAGCCGGAAGCCCTGCGAGGCACCCAGGAACACCGCGCCCCGAACGGGCAGCAACCCGGCACCGCCCGCCTGGATCATCGGTCGGCGACCTCCAGGTCGGGCCGGACGCGACGGACCCAGTCGCGGAGGGCCCATTCGGTGGTCCGGAAGGCGATCTCCGGCCACGGGATCGCTGCCGGCGCAAAGGGCCGGACCTCGAGCGCCTCGGGAGTTGACATGGGCTCGCCGCCGACAATCTCGGCGACGAATGCGACCACGACGATCGCCGCCTCGGGACGGGTGTATAAGCCGACGATCTCGCCGGGCAGAACCAGCAGGCCGGTCTCCTCGAGCGTCTCGCGGATTGCTCCCTCGTGGACCGTCTCGTCGATCTCCATGAAGCCACCCGGCTGAGCCCACAGACCACGGCCGGGCTCGATCCCCCGACGCAGGAGCACCACGTCGCCGTCGGCCGTGACGGGGAGCGTGGTGACGACGAGGCGCGGGTTGACGTACGCGATGAAGCCGCAGGCCCGGCACGCCAGGCGCTCGCGGTCTTCCCCGGGTAGCCGGTCGAGGAGCAATGGCGCGCCGCAGCGCGAGCAGTGGTTGAGGGTCGCCGCCAGCCAGGAGGGCACGCCACGCCCGGCCGACGGGTCGAAGGCCGCCGAGCGGAAGGAGGGGTCGGGGGCCGTGCGCAGGTCGGAGACGCCGTGCGGGAGCGGCTGCCGCGTGCCATGGCTCATCTCGCGATCACCCGGCACTCCCCGGCGGCTCACCGTGCGCGTAACGGGCGCATCTCTCGGCCGTATCCGGTACCTGCCCGCCGCTCATCGATCATGTACCCCCGGCTCACCCGGCGCTTCGCGATCCGTCATCCGCGCATCATCCCCCGTTCACCCGGCCAGGACGAGCCATGCCGACGCGAGGAGCGCCACGTAGAGGACCGCCGCGAGGGCGACCCACGCCAGGCGGAAGAGACCCTTGCCTCGGTCCACGGGCATCCAGGCCCAGGCCGAGCGCCAGATGCGGAGGATGGCGTCGGCGTTGGCGACCGCGAGAAGCGGAGCAGCGATCAGCGCGCACACCTTCACGAGCGGGCTCGAGAGAGGGGCGCCGGCCTCGACCGCGGTAATGGCCACCGCGCCGAGCACGACGGCCGGTGCCGAAAGGAGCACGTAGTGCTTCTGGAGCGGCGTCGGCTTCGTCTCGGGAACGCTCCTCGCCGGAAGCGACGCGAGGCTCGGCGGCAGGACCGGCGACCGCACCGGCTGGCGGTCCAGGGCCGGCATCCCCTCCTCGAAGCGCTCGTCCTCCACGATCCGAGTGTAGTCGGGGCGGGCCCAGCCGGCCGCGGGGCGTGTCGTCGGTCCGGCCCGGCGCAGGTCATCGGCCGGGGCACGATCGCCGCCGCGACCACCCGAGGGCCCGATTGTCCTACCCTCAGTCCGTGCGAAGGGGCCGGCGGCGGCGCGGGTGGCCCCGAAGGGAGAACCATGGCGACGATCGGCTACGCGGCGATGCTCGAGCAGTTCCACCCGACCGACCTGCTCGCCTGGTGCGCGAAGGCCGAGGCGGCCGGCTTCTCGGCCGGCTTCATGGTCTCCGAGCACTTCCACCCGTGGACGCCGCAGCAGGGGCAGGCAGCCTTCGCCTGGAGCTTCATGGGCGCTCTCGGGACGAGCACGTCACTGCCGTTCGGCACCGCCGTCACCTGCCCCGGGTTCCGGTACCACCCCGCCGTCATCGCCCACGCCGCCGCCACCCTCGGAGCCATGTTCCCTGGTCGCTTCTGGCTCGGCCTCGGGCGCCGGCGAGGCGCTCAACGAGCACATCATCGGCGGCCAGTGGCCGGAGATCGGCACTCGCTCGGCGATGCTGTTCGAGGCGATCGAGGTCATCGCGAAGCTCTTCTCCGGAGACGTCGTCCGCCACGGGGCGAGCACTTCCGCCTGGAGTCGGCCAGGCTCTACACGCGGCCGCCCGACGGGGCCCGCGTCCCGATCTACGTCGCCACGGCCGGACCGCTCAACGCGAAGAAGACCGGCAGGCTGGCCGACGGCATGATCACGGTCGGGGCCGCCGACGAGAAGATCGGGATGCTGTGGGGCAAGTTCGACGAGGGCGCTCGCGAGGCCGGCAAGGACCCGGCCGGGATGCCGAAGCTGCTGCAGATCCACGTCAGCTGGGCGCGCACCGACGAGGAGGCCGCTGCGAACGCCGTCCGCGAGTGGCCGAACGGCGGCATGCCCTTCCCGAAGCAGGACGTCCGGAACCCCGAGGACTTCGCCGCGATGGCGAAGATCGTGCGGCCTCGAGGACTTCGCGAACCGCGTCCTGATCTCGTCGGATGTCACCGTCCACGCCGCGTACCTCCAGCACTACGTCGACATGGGCTTCGACGAGATCCACATCCACAACGTCGGCCGCAACCAGGCCGAGTTCATCGAAGTCTTCGGCGCGGAGGTCCTTCCCCGGCTGCGGCTCGCAGACTGAGCCCGGCCCGGACCATGGCAGGATCGACCGTCATCCGCCCCCAGCGCCCCGGACGCGAGGAGGCTCGACCGTGAGCGACCGCGTCGACGTCGCGATCGTCGGGGGCGGCATTGTCGGGCTCGCCACCGCCTTCCAGCTCCTCGACGCACGGCCTGACGTTCGACTGGCCGTGCTCGAGAAGGAGCCCGTCGTCGCCTCCCACCAGACCGGGCGCAACAGCGGCGTCATCCACTCCCCCAACACGTACGCGCCCGGCTCGCCAAAGGCGCGCCTGTGCGCCGACGGCCGGCGTGAAGCCCTGGACTTCGCCGATGAGCACGGAATCCCGCACGAGATCTGCGGCGAGCTGATCGTGGCCACCACCGACGCGGAGGTCCCGCGGCTCGACGCCATCGCCGAGCGCGCCCGGGCCAACGGCGTGGAGTTGCGCGAGCTCGGCCCCGACGAGCTCCGCGAGGTCGAGCCCGAGGTTCGCGGGCTGCGCGCCCTCCACGTGCCCGGCACCGGGATCATCGACTGGGGGCGATTCGCGGCGACCCTCGCCGACGCGTCCGCGACCGCGGCGGCGAGATCCGCACCGGCGCCGAGGTGAAGGCGATCCGGCGCGTGCCCGCGGGACTCGTGCTGGAGACGACGGCCGGCGCCCTTGCGACCCGGGACATGGTGACGTGCGCGGGCCTCCACGCAGACCGCGTTGCGGCGATGACGGGTGACGCGTCCGGCATCCGGATCGTCCCGTTCCGGGGCGACTACGCGGTCCTGCGCCCGGAGGCCCGGCGCTTCTGCCGCGCGCTCATCTACCCCGTGCCGGACCCGCGCTTCCCGTTCCTCGGCGTCCATCTCACCCGGCGGATCGACGGCGAGGTCTGGGCCGGCCCGAACGCCGTCCTGGCGTATGGGCGGGAGGGGTACCGACGGCGGGACGTCGACGTCCGCGACCTCGCAACGATGCTCGGTGACCGGGGGTTCCTGCGCCTCGCCGGACGCCACTGGCGGACCGGTGCGGTCGAGATGGCGCGGGACCTCTCGCTGCGGCTCTTCCTGCGTTCCCTCCGGCGGTACACGCCGGACCTGCGCCTGGCCGACCTCGCGTGGGGCCCGTCAGGGATCCGCGCCCAGGCGGTGCGCCGAAACGGGACCCTCGTGGAGGACTTCGCGATCACGGGCGGCGAGCATGTCCTGCACGTCCAGAACGCTCCCTCGCCGGCGGCGACCGCGTCGCTGGCGATCGGCCGCGAGCTGGCGTCGATGGCCGTGGCGCGCTTCGGCATCTGAAGACCGCGTCACCTGCCGCACGATCGGTGACCCGGGCCGCCGAATCCGGCGTTCCGGCCCTTGGCGGGCCAATGCCAGTGCGTCAGCGTGGAACCCGAGAGCACCGGCCGGCGGCGGGCCGCGCCGGAGTCGACGCCGGGAGGAGCTGACGATGCCCACAGCCAGGACGGAGGCCACCCCGGTGGTCTTCGAGCGCCCCGTCGATCGAGCCGGCGAGCTGGCCGGCAAGCCTGCGGTCGTCCGCTTTCTGCGGGTCGCCCCGATCCGGGCGGTGATGGTCGACGGCGACGGACAGCCCGGCCAGGCGACCTTCGGGACCCGGATGCCCGGCCTCTACACGACCGCGTGGGACCTGCGGTTCGCCCTGAAGCGACGCGGCGTCGAGCGGCGGGTCGGGATGCTCGAGGGCCTGTACTGGACCTCCGACGGCTCCACCGACCTCGACGTCATCCTCGGCCCCCAGCGCGACACATGGCGCTGGACGCTGTTCATTGCCCTGCCCGACGAGGCCACCGACGAGGAGCTGGCGACCTCGCTGGCGAAGGGCCGCTCGAAGGTGACGCCTGGCGTGGCGGCCGACCTGCGGATCGAGACGTTCGACGAGGGGGACGTCGCCCAGGTGCTCCATCTCGGGCCCTACGCGGAGGAGCGCCCGACGATCGAAGCATTGCACGCGAGGATCACGGCAGCCGGCCTGCGTCCCCGGGGCCGCCATCACGAGCTCTACCTCGGCGATCCGGCGCGCTCGAAGCCCGAGCGGCTGCGGACGCTGGTGCGTCAGCCAGTCGAGCCGGCCTGAGCGGGGCGTACGCGATTGGAGCAGCCGCCGGCGCTCAGCCCTCGCTGACGCAGAACTCGTTGCCGTCGGGATCGGCGAGGACCGTCCAGGCGAAGTCGCCGAGCGAGCGCTCGGCCAGGACCGTGGCGCCCATGCTGACCAGGCGCGCCACCTCGGAGACCAGCGACTCGGCGCGGAAGTCGAGGTGGACCCGGTTCTTCGCCAGCTTCGGCTCCGGCACGATCTGGAACAGGAGTGGCGGCAGGCCGGGCCCGCGGGCGAGCGGGACGAGCGCGAGGAACTGCTCGTTGACTTCCCGCCTGGCGTAGCCGAGCGCGGCCGCCCAGAAGTCGACGACCCGCCCGTGGTCGGCGCAGTCGATGACGACCTCGGTGACGCGGAGTGGCATCGCGTGCTCCTCCGGCGCTCAGCGCCAGGCGCGCGCCTCGTCGGGGTAGAGACGCACGCGGCGGTAGGGCTCCCGGCCGCGCGACCGCGAGACGACGTTGGCGCGCTCGGCCATCTGGTGCTGGAGGCGCCGGATGTAGGCGTTCTGGGGTGCCAGCTCGACCGGCTGCGATTGGCCGACGACGAGCCCGATCGCCTCCTCCGTCTCCCGGAGCGCAGCCTCTCGCGGATCGACCTCCAGCGAGAAGATCGAGGTCAGGCTGGCCTGGATCTGGACGATCGTGTTGGCCTTGAGGACATACACCGGGATCGCGCGGCTCTCGGCGTCGCGGATGATCGGGCCCTTCTGGCGATAGTCGCTGCGCAGGGTCATGACCACGTCGGCCTCGTCGACCAACCGGGCCACGATGACCGGCAGCTGGAGCTCCTTGACCGCCTGCTCGAGGCGCTTGCGGCTGATCCCGTGCGGGTAGACCCGGAGCGTGGGCAGGATGCCGGTCTCGACGCGGAGCGCAGGCCCGTCCTCCTCGATCCCCGCCGCGATCGAGCGATCCGCCAGGCGCTCGTCGTCGGCCGCGAGGTCGGCCGCGTTGACGGGACCGGTCCCCTCCTCGGCCCGGAAGGCCTCGAGCGCCCGCGACGCCTGGTCGCGCCACTGCGCCTGGCGCTCCCACTCGCGGACCTCGCGGGCCGGCACGTCGGGAGCGGCGGCCGGCGCCGCGCCGCGTTCCACCGGCCCACGGTCGGCGATCTCGCCGGCGACGAACGGCGCCTCGACGGCAACCGTCCGAGGCCCGGCGGCGCCGCCGGGCGCCCCGTTGCCGCCCGGCCGGGCGGGCGCGCCGTTGCCGCCTCCGCCGGGCCCCGGGCGGGGGTCGAGGCGCGCGATCCGCTCGCCGGGCAGCGTCCGGCCGCCGTCGTCGGTGCCGCGTCCGTGGGGCTCGCGCCAGCCGCCGGACGCGCCGGGGCGGTAGGCCGGCCGGGCGCCGCCCGACGGATCCCAGGGCGTCGTCCGGTAGTCGCCCGTCCCACGCCAGCCGGGCTCGGGCCGCCACCCGCCGCCCCCTGAGCCGACGAGGCCGGCAAAGCGCTCGCGGCCCAGCTGCTCGCGGGGCGACGGACGCGGCCGTGACTGGGACTTGTGCACGCCGGCCTCGTCCTTCCAACGCAGCTCGGGCGCGACCGGGTCGCCGCGGAGCATCGCGTCGACGGTGTCGGAGACGTCGGCGTGGACCATCACGCGTTCGCGATCCTGGATCTCCACGATGACGTCGAAGGTGGGTGGCGCCTTGCGCTCGAGGACGCTCTTCTGGGTCCGCCGCCGGCGGGCCTCCTCGTCGCCAAGGGTGACGCTCTGGATGCCCGCCGATCAGATCGGAGAGCGTGGGGTTGAGCATGAGGTTGTCGAGGTTGTTGCCATGTGCCGTGCCGATCAGCTGGACGCCGCGCTCGGCGATCGTCCGGGCCGCCTGCGCTTCCAGCTCGGTGCCGATCTCGTCGATGACGATGACCTGGGGCATGTGGTTCTCGACAGCCTCGATCATCACCTCGTGCTGGAGCGCCGGGGTGCGCACTTGCATCCGTCGGGCCTTGCCGATGGCCGGGTGGGGGATGTCGCCGTCGCCCGCGATCTCGTTGCTGGTGTCCACGACGACGACGCGCTTGCCGAGGTCGTCGGCGAGGACGCGGGCCGCCTCGCGCAGCATCGTGGTCTTGCCGATCCCCGGGCGGCCCATGATGAGGATCGACTTCCCGGAGTCCACGAAGTCGCCGATGATCTCGATCGTCCCGTAGACGGCCCGGCCGATCCGGCAGGTGAGGCCGACGATCTTGCCGCTCCGGTTCCGGATGGCGCTGATCCGGTGGAGCGTGCGCTCGATGCCGGCCCGGTTGTCGTCGCCGAAGGACCCGATCTTGTCCACGACCTGGCCGATGTCCGCCTCGGTGACCTCGCGGTCGAGGAGCGTCACCTCGCTGTCGGGGAAGCGCGCCTCGGGCCGCCGGCCGAGGTCCATCACCACCTCGATCAGGTCGGAGCGCTCTGGCAGGGCATGGAGCGCGGCGACGATCTCCGGCGGGAGCGCCGCGAGGAGCGCCTCCAGGTCGTCGATCGATTCGCGACTTGTGACGGTCGGCCACGATGGGATCCCTCAGCGGATGGCCGGCACCAGGGCCGGCTCGGCGACGCGGACGAGCGTCTCCTTGATCAGGAGCGAGACGGTGGCGATCGTGGTGAACTCCTCCTCCTCGAGGCGGTCGCTCCAGGGGCGACTCGTAGGTCCGCACCGGGGCGATCACGCCGTGCTGGTTGCGGCGCGTCGCGCGCGGTGCGGGCCGCGATGACGCCCAGGCCGAAGCGCACGAGCGGGCCCGCGTCGGCGCCCGGGCGGACCAGGATCCGGAGGTAGTGTGGCTGGTCCTCCTTCGCCACGCCGACCTGCACGAAGCCGTGCCGCTCCTGTCGGGTCCGCGCCGCCGTCGGGGGCCTCCTGGATGAAGGTCTCGACGTCGGCGAAGCGCAGGATCGGGGTCAGGCAGGAACGCGGCATCAGGGCATCGCTCCCGTGGAGCTCCCAGTCCGCGATGCGGTGCATCTCGAGTCGCTGGACCGGGGACGGGGTGACCGCGTTGTAGAGGCGGAAGAGGGCGACCGCGTCGGCCGGGCCGACCGGCCGGATCCCCATGCGCGGCGACCTCGTCGTCCGCCAGGGGCGCCGGCAGCGGCCGGTCAGCCGGCCGGAAGCAGACCATCTCCTCGCCGTAGCGGACGAAGCCGGCCTGCATGAAGAGCTCGACGTTGCCGTCGGCGTCGGCGCAGGCGACGTGGAAACGGGCGGCGCCGCGCCGGGAGACGTCGCGCAGGCATGCCTGCACGAGCCGGTAGCGGATGTCGCCGGCGTCCACGAGGCCGATCGCGTCGAGCTCGACGATCGTCCACTCGTCGCGATGCCCGTCGCGCTCGACCCGCAGCAGGCCGGCGAGGTGGCCGTCGCTCTCGTGCACGTACAGGAGGTCGTTCGGCCGGAAGGCCCCCAGCGGCAGCCGGAAGAGGGTGAAGACGCCGATCGGCGGGCCCGCCAGCGGCAGGCCGAGCGAGCGGGCGCCCGGTCCCTTCGGACTGGGCCAGGCGCGACAGCTCGCCGAGGGCGGACAGATCGGTGAGGCGGGCCGGGCGCACCTTCCCCGCGCGTCCCGCCGCGGCGCCCTGCCGGCCGGTCATGCGTCGAGCCTCGAGCGGCGGAGCGGGTGCGGGCGCCGCCCTGCGCCCTCGCCCGGGTCCGCGTGCTCGGCTGCCATCGTGGCGATGAGGCGGTGGAAGCGGGTCTCGCCGGCGAGCTCCGGGTGGAACGCCGTGGCGATGACGTTGCCCTCGCGGACGGCAACGATCCGGCCGTCGTCGAGACGCGCCAGCACGTCGACTCCCGGGCCGACTTCCTCGATGATCGGGGCCCGGATGAAGATCGCATGGACGGGGCGCTCACCGAGGACGGGCACGTCGAGGTCCGTCTCGAACGAGTCGAGCTGGCGGCCGAACGCGTTCCGCTCCACGACGGCGTCGAGGAGCGGGAGGATCGGCTCCTCGCCGCCGGCGATGGAACGCGAGACGACGATCATCCCCGCGCACGTGCCGAAGACCGGAGCGCCGGACCGGGCCAGGTCGAGGATCGGCCCGGCCAGCCCCCAGCGGCGGATGAGCCGCCGCATCGTCGTGCTCTCGCCGCCCGGCAGGATCAGCCCGGCCACGTCGGCGAGGTCGCCCGGAAGACGCACTTCGACGCCCTCGACGCCGATCGCGCCCGAGCGTCGCCACGTGCTCGCGGAAGGCGCCCTGCAGCGCCAGCACGCCGATCCTCACCGGGGAGCTCCCGCGCGCCCGGGGCGCCGGGCCGTCGCTACCAGCCCCGCGCGGCGAGGCGCTCGCCCTCGGGGATCGCCTCCAGCGCGATGCCGCGCATCGGCGCGCCAAGGCCCTTGCGAGACCTCGGCCAGGATCTTCGGGTTGTCGAAGTGGGTGGTGGCCTGGACGATCGCGTTCGCCGTCCGCGCCGGGTCCTCGCTCTTGAAGATGCCGGAGCCGACGAAGACGCCGTCCGCGCCGAGCTGCATCGCGAGCGCCGCATCGGCCGGGGTCGCGATGCCGCCGGCAACGAAGTTGACGACCGGCAGCTTGCCGGCCGAGGCGACCTCGCGCACCAGCTCGACCGGCGCGCGCAGCTCCTTGGCGGCCACGAACAGCTCGTCGTCGCGCATCGACGCGAGGCGGCGGATCCCGGCGTTGACGGTGCGGATGTGGCGGACGGCCTCGACGATGTTGCCGGTGCCGGCCTCGCCCTTGGTGCGGATCATCGCCGCGCCCTCGGAGATGCGGCGGAGCGCCTCGCCGAGGTCGCGGCAGCCGCAGACGAAGGGGACCTTGAAGGCGTGCTTGTCGATGTGGTTCGTCTTCGTCGGCCGGCGTCAGGACCTCGGACTCGTCGATGTAGTCGACGCCGAGCGCCTCGAGGATCTGGGCCTCGACGAAATGACCGATGCGCGCCTTGGCCATGACCGGGATCGAGACCGCGGCCATGATCCCTTCGATCATCGCGGGGTCGCTCATGCGCGCGACGCCGCCGGCCGCGCGGATGTCGGCCGGGACGCGCTCGAGCGCCATGACGGCCACGGCCCCGGCATCCTCGGCGATCTTGGCGTGCTCGGGCGTGACGACGTCCATGATGACGCCGCCCTTGAGCATCTGGGCGAGGCCCTTCTTGGTGGCCCAGGTGGAGGTCTCGACGGTCATGTGTGTGTGGGTTCCCTGGTGATCGGGCGGGTACCGTGGCGCGACCAGCCGCGGGGTCATGCCCGCACGGGTCGCGCCGTCGCCCGCGCGCGTCATCCGAGTATAGCGGAGGGCCCAGCGGGGACCCGGAGGTGGACCATGCCTGCAGTGGGAGACGGCGCCGGCCTGGCCGCGCTGGCCGCCGAGATCGCGGGCTGCCGCGCCTGCCCGCGCCTCGTTGCCTGGCGGGAGGCCGCGGCCGCCGACCCCCCGGCGCGGTTTCGCGGGCAGGCGTATTGGGCGCGGCCGGTCCCCGGCTTCGGTGACCCGGCGGCGCGGATCCTCCTGCTCGGCCTTGCCCCGGCCAAGGACGGCGGCAACCGGACCGGTCGCGTCTTCACCGGCGACCGGAGCGGCGACTTCCTCTTCGCCGCCCTCCACCGGGCAGGGCTCGCGAGCCAACCGGCCTCGACGGGTCGCGACGACAACCTCGTTCTCCACGGCGCCTACGTCGCCGCCGCGGTGCGCTGCGCGCCACCCGACAACCGACCGCTCCCCGACGAGCGCGACCGCTGCGCCCCATACCTGCATCGCGAGCTGGCGCTCCTTGCGGAGCTGCGCGTGATCGTGGCCCTCGGCGCTTTCGCGTGGGACGCCGCCCTGACGGCCTTCGCGGCTCGCGGCGCGCTCGCGAGGGCGGCCGGCGGGGCGACTCGTGGGGCGCCGCCCCGCAATGCGGCGGGCGGCAGGGCGGCCGGCGGCGGATCCGGCAACGCGGCCGGCGGCGCGGCGGGCGGCAATGCGGCCGGCAACGCGGTCGGCGGCGCGGCGCGACCACCGCGGCCACGCTTCGGTCATGGGGCCGAGGCCCAAGTCGGGCGTTATGTGCTCCTCGGCTCCTACCATCCGAGCCAGCAGAACGTGTTCACGCGTCGGTTGACAGCGCCGATGGTCGACGCCGTGCTGGGTAGGGCCGTCGCGATCGCCATGGACCGGCAGGCGGCTCGACGCAACCACCCGCCCTACCCCTGAGCGCCACGGTGCTTCCCGTCAGGGAGGTCACCGACCTCACCGCCGGATGCGCGCAGGCCGCGGGACTGGTGTCCGGGAGCGGCGCCAGCCTCCCCGAAGTGCCGTCCAGGGTCCGGAGCGCCGCATGGACGGACCGTCCGGGTACTCGGCCCCGGCGCCCCACATCGGTTCAAGTGCGAGTAGGGTCATCCGGACCTATTCGGGCGGGCCATTTGTGGAGATTGCTTGCGTCTTGCCGCCAAGGCGCGCACACTCGGCCCGCCAGTAGGGGGGCACGGGAGCCATCGGTTCCCGCCTGTGCGACGTCCGATACGGTCGCCACGACCGTCGCGCAGGGCTAATGGCGAGACCGACCCTTGGACATGGACGTGCAGCGTCCGAGGAGTCTCATGCATTCCCGCCACATTCCCCGCATCGGGGTCGTGCTCGCAGCTGCGGCGCTTCTCCTCGTGACAGCTCTCCCGGCGTCGGCCGACACCTGGTATTCCGGGCAACGCGCCTTCGGAAACGTCTCGGTCGAGCCGGCCGTCAACGACGCGAACGGGTCGCAGATCTTCCTGCTGACACCGAAGGGGGCGCAGACGAACGCCAACCCGCGCGCCCACGCTCCTCTCTATCTCGTCCTGTACCCGGACGCGTCGACGATCCCGGCGTCAACGCTCAACTGCACGCCCACGAACTGCGACCACGCGCAGATCCCGGGCATGAAGGGCCACGACCATCTGGTGGGCCTGCCGCATACCGGCGACTTCAACGTCGCCTGGGATGTCTACCCGGTGATGTTCTCCCCGCAGGGGATCGCCGATGGTGCGATGAACACGCGCATCCTCACTCTCAGCGCCTTGTGGGCGGCCAAGAACGCCGGTGACGTAATGGTGTCCCCGACGGTGCTCCTCGCCTTCAACTGCTCGAAGGTGTCGATTGCGACCTACCTGAAGGGCACGCCCTACTCCGGGTAAGCCACGCTGCACCCCGCCCCCGGCTCCGCTCCGGGCGCTCCGTTCTCCTCGGAGGATTGGACGCGAACCGGGCGTCCGGGGGCTCGTGCGTTATGGCGTGCCCTGGGAAGGCTCGCGCACGACGGACGCCTCGCGCGAGCTGACGAAGAACGCCTCGCCGCGCAGCTGACGAAGAACGCCTCGCCGCGCAGCTGACGAAGAACGCCTCGCCGCGCAGCACCCTCGAGCACTCCTTCATGGCGGAGGTTCGCCCGGATCAGCCAGCAGGAAGGTCCATCGGGAGGACGTCCGCTGGTGCGCCCGCGTACTCCATGAGGGGACCGTGAAGCCGAGCGACCGCGTCGAGGTGACGCCGGTGGTCGGCAAACGCTAGACGCGATCGCGGGCACCGCGACGGGCACAGGCACGGGCGGACAACGTCCGCCATGCGGTCCTGCTCACAGGCGGGCGAAGCGGACCCCGAACAGGTCGCGCAGCACCCGATCTCCAGCGCTGCCCCCGATCGCCACGCGGGCAGCGGGCTCGGCGAGGGCCCGGGCCGGCCCATCGGCCGACCCATCGGCCCGTCGCTGCACCAGCCGCAGGCCGTGCTCCCCGATCCTCGTCTCGCGCTCGCCCGGGTTGAGGCCCGGGCCTGGCGGGACGGCCAAGCCCGACGACCGCCGCGCAGGCCGCCGCCAGCGCAACCGGCTCCATCAGCGCCAGCTCGAGGCCGACCAGTCGAGCGTTCCCACCGAACGGGTGGACGAATGCGGCGCGGGCCCGGCGGGCCTCGGCCCCCCACTCAGGCCCGCGCGAGCTCGTGCTCGATGAGGAACGGCGGCTCGGTCGGTCCCAGGCCCGGGCGGGAAGGCGCACTGCCAGCGACGACTTCCCCGTCGGGCCGCGCCCGTGATCCTGGGATGGGATCCCCGATCGGCGAACCCGCGGCGCGCAACGCCGCCACCTCGCGGCGTGCGCCGTCGGTCGCCAGCGCCCAGGTCACGAGGCCGGGGGTGCCGGCGTCGAGCGCCCGCACGACCGCCGCCCCGATCGGATGGCCAAGCGCGAGCGCCCGGTCCCACGTCGCCGATCAGCTCGAGGTAGGCGTCGCCCAGGAAGACGAGGCGGTTGTACGTTCCGGACGCGTGGCGCCCGCCGCCGGTCGCCGCCAGCCCGAGCTCGGCCTCCAGGTCGCCGCGGCCCGCCCGGGATCGTCGACGGCGATGACGAGATGGTCGATGCCGAGGAGCATTGCGGGAGCGTACGCGACGCGGCGTGGCAGCCGCCTCCGCTCGGCGCTGTCGGCCGCCGGCCCCGCGGCGCACCGGCCGCCGCCCCACCGGCGCCGCGCCTTTTCGCTACGCTGCGCGTCATGCTTGCCTGGCTGGTCTTCTGGTTCGTCGTCGCCGCCGTCGCCTTCGCGGTCGCGATGTTCGCGATTCGCAATCAGCGGGTCCATCCGGGCCTCATCCTCGCCGCCCTCGACACCTTCGGGCTCGTCGTCGCCACCTACCTCGCGATCGGTGGAGCTCTCCGGGAACGTCCCGGTGTGCGGGCCGGTCCACGGCTGCGAGGAGGTGGCCAAGAGCCAGTACGCCTGGATCGGTCCGATCCCCGTCGCCGTCTTCGGCGTCTGCCTGTCGATCATCCTCCTGGTCGCCGCGCTCGGCTGGTGGCGGACCGGCGATCGCCGGCTGCTGGCGGTCCACTACGGGCTGAGCCTCGTCGGCGTGACCTTCGAGGCCTACTTCATGTTCCTCCAGGTCTTCGTCATCGAGGCCGTCTGCATCTGGTGCGCGATGTACGGGGTCAGCCTGGTCCTGCGCTTCGTGATCGCGCTGCTCGTCTGGCTGCGCCGGGACACGGCGAACGAGGGCGCCGGCTGGTAGCCCGACGCCGGCACGCGTCGCGGCCATCGCCGACGGCCCGCCGCCCTCCTGCTACGATCGCGCCACCATGGACGGTGTCGTGCTCGTGCTGAACCAGAATTACGAGCCGCTGAACGTCTGCAACCTGCCCCGCGCCTTCCGGCTCCTCTTCGGCGCCAAGGCAGAGGTCGTCGAGTACGACCACCAGACGATCAGGACGCCGCGGGCCGCGTACCGCGCCCCGTCCGTGATCCGCCTCCAGCACCATGTCCGCCGTCCGCGACCGCGGGTTCGCCTCAGCCGCCGCGAGATCTTCGCGCGCGACGGCCACACCTGCCAGTACTGCGGGCGCCAGGGCCACGACCTGACGCTCGACCACGTCGATCCCGCGCCATCGCGGCGGCAGCCACACGTGGGAGAACCTCGTCACGGCCTGCAAGATCTGCAACCACCGCAAGGGCGGACGGACGCCCGACGAGGCCCGCATCCGCCTCCTCCGCCCGCCGTACGAGCCGCGGAGCGACGTCTACTCGCTCTTCACGCCGTACCTGGCCGACGAGCGGAACGAGCCGTGGCGCGGCTACCTGTTCCTGGGCGCGAACTGACGCCGGGCGAGCCGGCACCGGGGCCAACCCGCGACCCGGGGCCGACCCGCGGCACGCGGGCCCGTCCCGGACCGGCGCGCGGGTCAGAGGCGACGCGGAGCCGCAGCTGGCGACGACGGCGGTCCCGGCCGGCATTCGCACGATCGCCCGGATCCTGCGGGACGCGGGCCACGAGGCGCACCTCGTCGGCGGCTGCGTGCGCGACCTGCTGCGCGGCGTCGCGCCCGCGGACTGGGACGTCGCCACGAACGCCCGGCCGGACCGCCTGCTCGCGCTCTTCCCGGGCGCCCGCTACGAGAACCGCTTCGGGACGGTGGCGGTGACGCTGCCCGACGGGACCTACGAGGTCACGACGTTCCGTCGCGACGGCACGTATTCCGATCATCGCCGGCCGGACGACGTCACCTTCGGCGAGACCCTCGACGAGGATCTCGCCCGCCGCGACTTCACCGTGAACGCGATGGCGATCCCGCTCGACGCCGCACGGCGAGCCGGGCACGATCGTCGACCCGTTCGACGGGTCGCGCCGACCTCGGCGCGGGAGTCCTGCGCGCCGTCGGCGATCCCGCGCCGCGCTTCCGCGAGGACGCCCTGCGGATGCTGCGGGCCGTGCGGTTCGTGGCGACCCTCGGACCTGGAGGTGGAGCCAGCGACACGCGAGGCCATCGCTCGCGAATGCGCCCTCGCCGGCCCACGTGTCCGGTGAGCGCACGTTCGCGGAGCTCGTGCGCGCTCCTCGCGGCCCCACGCCCGTCCACCGGTCTTCGCCTGGCCGAGGAGACGGGCCTCCTGGCGGTGATCGCGCCGGACCTGGCCGCCCAGCGCGGGATCCCGCAGGCCAAGCTGCCCGGCGAGGACCTCTGGGACCACACCTGCCGGACCGTCGACGCTGCCGCCGCGGACACGATCGACGGCCTCCCGCTGGCCCGGATCGCCGCCCTGCTCCACGACATCGGCAAGCCGTCGACGTTCGCGGACGGGCACTTCGTGGGTCACGACGCGGCCGGCGCCGAGCTCGCCTCGGCGTGGCTCGAGGGGCTGCGCGCCCCACGGGCCCTCACGACACGGGTCGCCAACCTCGTCCGACACCACATGTTCGTCTACGCGCCCGAGTGGTCCGATGCCGCCGTTCGCCGCTTCATCCGTCGGGTCGGGCTGGCCGACGTCGAAGCAGTCCTCGACCTCCGGGCTGCCGACAACGTGGGAAGCGGCCTGGCGGCCGACGTCGACGGCCTGGAGGAGCTCGCGGGCGCGCTGCTCGGCGCAGGTCGCCGCGCACGTGGCGCTCGGCCTGGCGGACCTCGCGGTCGACGGCGACGACCTGATGCGGGCGCTCGGCCTCGGACCGGGCCCGGCCCTCGGGCGCCTCCTCGACGACCTTCTCGAGCGCGTCCTGGTCGACCCGATGCTCAACGAGCGGGCCCGCCTGCTGGCCATCGCGGCGGAGCTCGCCACTCGCCCGGCGGACCCGGGTGCGCCGGCCGGGAACCACCCGTGATCGAGATGCTGCTGGCCGCCGAGAACGCCCTGGCCCTCGGCCTCCTCGACCAGGCGGAGCGGACGTACCGGCAGGTCCTCGACGCGGACCCGCGCAACGGGATCGCGGCGATCGGGCTGTCGCGCGTCGCCCTCGAGCGGGGCGACGACGCCCGTGCGCTCGAGCTTGCCCGGGCGGCGCTCGACCTGGACCCGGAGAACGCCACGGCCCGTCGCATGGCTGGTTCGCCTCGACGAGGTCGCGCGCCACCGGGCGGCCCCCTCGCCACCGGCAGCGGCTCGGCCCGACGCCCCCTCGCCACGCGGGCCGGCAGCCCGGCTGCGGCGCCGACGCCCCCTCGCCACCGGCAGCGGCTCGGCCCGACGCCCCTGCACCCACCCCGGACGCCCTCGCGGTGCCGGCCCCCGCGCGCCAGGGGTTCCTGCGGCGCCTGCTCGGGAGACCCTGATGCGCATCCTCGTCACCGGCGGAGCCGGCTACGTCGGGTCGGTGTCGGTCGAGGCGCTCGTCGCCGCCGGCCACGAGGTCGTCGTCCTCGACGACCTGAGCAAGGGCCATCGGGCGGCGGTCACGCCCGGCGCCACGCTCGTGGAGGGCAGCTACGGGGACGCCGTCGGCCTGCGGTCGCTGCTGGCCGCGCACCCCGTCGGACGCCGTCCTCCACTGCGCGGCGCGCTCGCTGGTCGGGTGAGTCGATCGCCGACCCGGCCGCTCTACTACCGCCAGAACGTCGCCGGCGGCGTCGCCCTCCTGGAGGCGCTCCGCGAGGCCGGCGTCCGGCGCCTGGTCTTCAGCTCGACGGCCGCCGTCTACGGCGAACCCCGTCTCCGTGCCGATCAGCGGAGGATGCCGCTCTGGCACCCGATCAACCCGTACGGCGAGACGAAGCGCACGTTCGAGGGCGCCCTGCGCTGGTACGCGGCCGCCTACGGGCTCCGGAGCGTGAGCCTCCGCTACTTCAACGTGGCTGGCGCGTCCGAACGCAACGGCGAGGTCCACGACCCCGAGACGCACCTGGTCCCGAACCTCCTGGCCGCGGTCGAGAGCGGCGCGAAGGTGACCATCTTCGGGGACGACTACCCGACCCCGGACGGGACCTGCATCCGCGACTACATCCACGTCGAGGACCTCGCGCACGCCCACCTGCTGGCGCTCGAGGCGACGGCTCCCGGCGACGAACGCACGGCGGGCCCGGGCGACGCTGGCGGCCCGACCGGCGCGGCGGCGCTGGCTCTCAACCTGGGGAATGGCGGCGGCTTCAGCGTGCGCGACGTGCTCGCGGCGGTCGAGACGACCTGCGGGCGCCCGGTCCCGCATCGGGTCGGCCCGCGTCGGGAAGGCGACCCGCCGGTCCTGGTGGCCGATGCCGGGCGCGCCCGGGACGTCCTTGGATGGCGACCGGCGCGCCGCGACCTCGGCGAGATCGTGGCCACGGCCTGGGCCTGGCGGCAGCGCCATCCTTCCGGGTATCCGAGCCTGATCCGAGCTCCCGGAACCGGAAACCGAATCGAAACGCGAGCGCCCCCGTCGCGCTACTGACTGCCCCGCACGCACGGGCTACCGTTCGATCCTGGGCCAGCGTCCGCGCGGTCGCCGCCGCACACGCCCGGGGCCCGAGGAGGGACGCGTACGCCATGACCGCCATCAACTTCCAGGAGCCCACCTACAGCCGCGGCCTCGGCGCACCGACCGCGACCGCGACCCGCGGCAATGGCGAGACGGTCGTCTGCGAGGCGTGCGGTTGTCGCCTGACGACGCGCGACTCGGCCGACGATACCGGGTTCGGTGGCGCCCGCAGCTGGCACCACTTCTCGGGGTCCGCAGGCCGCGACGCGCGTGGCTGCGCCGTCCCGTGCGTCGACGCCGCTCACGCCCTCGCCTGATCGGCCTCCCGCGGCGGGACGCCGCGGAACGAGCACCGGCGGCCGCGCCGCCAACCCCAACCCTGTACTCCACGCCCGAACGCCCCGGCTCCCGGCCGGGGCGTTCGACGTCCCCTGCGCCCCGGCGGGGCATGGTAGGGTGGGCTCGTGGCCTCCGTCCTGACGCCCGCGATCGCCGCGGAGATCGAACGCCTCGGTCGGGCCGACCTCATCGTCGGGATCCCGAGCTTCAAGAACGCGACCACGATCGGCCACGTCGTGCGCGCCGCCCAGGCCGGCCTCGTCCAGTACTTCGCCGACCTGCGGCCGCTCCTCGTCAACTCCGACGCGGGCTCGCCCGACGGGACGCAGCGCGTCGTCGCCGAGACGGAGCCCCCGGACTACGTGGAGCGGATCCTGCTCGTGCGCCCGACGAACCGGCTCGAGCGCCTGACCCTCACCTACCCGGAGGTCGACGGGATCGGCGGCAAGGGCGCCGCGCTGCGGACCATCTTCGAGATCGCCGCCGCGCTCGACGCGCGAGCCCTGGTGGTCGTCGACTCCGACCTCCGCTCGATCACGCCCGGAGTGGGTCGAGCTCCTCGCCGGCCCGATCCTCAAGGGCGGCTTCGACTACGTCACGCCGCTCTACGCCCGCCACAAGTACGACGGGACGATCACGAACACCGTCACCTACCCGCTGACGCGGGCCCTCTACGGGCGGCGGATCCGGCAGCCGATCGGCGGCGACTTCGGCGTCTCGGGCGACCTCGTCCGGCACTACCTGGCCCAGGACGACTGGACGCCCGAGGTGAGCCGGTTCGGGATCGACATCTGGATGACGACCCACGCCCTGGTCGGCGGCTTCGCCGTCTGCGAGACGCGCCTGGGCGCCAAGGTCCACGACCCGAAGGACCCCTCGGCCGACCTCGGGCCGATGTTCCGCCAGGTCGTCGGGACGATCCTGGCCCTTGCCGGGCGCCACCCGGAGGCGTGGCTCGAGCATCCGGGGCAGCCACGAGGTCCCGGCCTACGGCTTCGAGCGCTGGGTCGAGCCGAGCCCGTTGCAGGTGAACACCCTGCGCCTCCTCTCACGAGTTCGGGGCCGGGAGCGTCACGCTCGCGGAGACCTGGCGGGCGATGCTCAGCCCCGACCACGCGGACGGCCGCCGAGGAGCTCGCGGTCGAGGCGGGCCGGCTCGCCGAGCGGGCGGCCCGGCGGCTGGGCCTCGGCGGAGCCGAGAGCGGCACGAACGGCGTCGTCCACCGACGAGATGGGCGACGCGGTGAGCGGCTTCCACTTCCCCGACGAGCTGTGGGCCGGCATCGTCTACGACCTCGTGGTCGCCGCGCGCTTCGGCAGCGTTCCCGCTCGAGCGGCTGGTCGCGGCGCTCGTGCCGCTCTACTTCGGGCGCGTCGGCAGCCTCATCGTGGAGTGCCGCCACTTCGACCAGGCCGACGCCGAGGAGCGGGTCGAGCGCCAGGCGCGCGCGTTCGAGCTGCGCAAGCCGTACCTCGTCGAGCGCTGGCGCGCCGCCGAGTCGGCGGCAGTCGCCGCGGATCGCGAGGGCGATCGAGGCGTGAGCCCCGGCGCACGCCTCTCCCGGCCCGGATCCTGATCCCGGTCGCCAACCCGGCCACGGCCGAGGACCTGGTCCGGATCGGCGCCGACCTGCTGGACCCGCGCACCGGCGAGCTGACCGTGCTCGGGATCGTGGAGGTCCCGGAGGACGTCGCGCTGTCGGAGGGCGCCACGCGGGCGCGTCAGGCCCGCCGGCTCCTCCAGAAGGTGCTCGACTACGCGCCGCAGGGCACGCGCGATCCGGCCCCTCGTCCGGATCGGGCGTCGCGCGTCGGAGGGGATCGTCGAGGCGGCCCAGGAGGTCGACGCCGACCTCCTGATCTTCGGCTGGGGCGGCCGGGCGGCCGGCGGCCGGGGCACGGCCCCGCGGGCCGGTCTTCTCGCCCACGATCGACGCCGTCGTCCGCGACCCGCCCTGCGACATCGCGGTCGTCAAGCAGCGCCCGTTCGGCGGCGATCCGGCGGATCCTCGTCCCGGTCCGCGGCGGCCCGCACGCGGAGCTCGCCCTCGAGTTCGCCGACGCGCTGGCCCGCCGCCACGACGCCCGCATCATCGTCCTCCACGTGATCCCGCCGGGCGTCACCAGCTCCGTCCGCGTCGCAGGCCGAGCACGCCCTGGCGACCTTCCTGAAGCAGCACGCGCGGGGGCACGCCGACGGCCTCCTGCGCGAGGCCTCGAACGTCCGCAACGCGATCCTCCGCGAGGCCGAGAGCGTCGACGTCGTGGTCATGGGCGCGTCTGCCGCGCCGGAGGGGACGAGCTCGCGACCCGTTCCTGTTCGGCGCCCTCCCGGAGGCGATCGCCGCCCGGGCGAAGCCGCCGGTCATCGTGGTCAAGACCCGCGAGCGGATCGGACGGGCCACGTTCGAGGAGCTCGCCGGGCGGGCCGAGTCGCTGGTCGCGGCCGATCGGGCAGCCGAGGAGTCGCGCGCCGTCCTCGGTCGCGTGGAGCGCTGGTTCGGCGAGTCGAACTTCCACCACGCCGAGTATCGCAACCTGCGGCGCCTCGTCGCGCTCAAGGAGCAGCAGGGTCTTACCGTCAGCCTCGTCCTACCGACCCTCGACGAGGAGGCGACGATCGGCGAGATCGTGGCCCGGGCGCGCCGGGTCCTCGTGGACGGCGTCCCGCTCGTGGACGAGCTCCTCGTCATCGACTCCGCCTCCACCGACCGGACTCGCGAGATCGCCGCGGCGGAGGGCGCCCGGGTCGTCCTGCACCCCGACGTCCTGCCGCGCTACGGCTCCTACCCGGGCAAGGGCGAGGCGCTCTGGAAGAGCCTCTACGAGACGAGCGGCGACCTCGTGGCGTGGTGCGACACGGACGTCCGCAACTGGCATCCGCGGATGGCCTACGGCACCCTCGGCCCGCTCCTCGTCGAGCCGCGGATCCAGTACGTCAAGGGCTACTACCAGCGCCCGATCGTCGAGGACGGCGTCCTGAAGGAGGGCGGCGGAGGGCGCGTCACCGAGCTCGTCGCCCGGCCGCTCATCAACCTCTTCTTCCCCGACCTGTCGGGGTTCATCCAGCCGCTCGCGGGCGAGTACGCCGGGCGCCGCAGCCTGCTCGAGGCGATCCCCTTCTTCACCGGCTACGCGGTCGAGATCGGTCACCTCATCGACATCGCCGAGCGGGCCGGCCTCGACGGGCTCGGCCAGGTGGACCTCGAGCGCCGGATCCACCGCAACCAGGAGCTCGAGGGGCTCTCGCGGATGAGCTTCGTGATCCTCCAGGCCGTCATGAAGCGGCTCGAGGAGCGACGCCGCGCCCGGCTCTTCGCCGAGCTCGGGTCCACGATGAAGCTGCCGCGCTTCGGCGACGACCACCTGGGCCTCGAGGTCATCGAGCTGGCCGACCGCGAGCGGCCGCCGATGATCCGGATCCCGGAGTACCTCGAGCGCCGCGCGGGCGGCGGATCGACGTGAGCGAGGCGGCCGCCCTGGTCGCCGCCACTGGCCGCCGTTTCGGCGGATCGACGTGAGCGACGCGGCCGCCCCGGTAGCGGGCACTGGCGCGCCGTTCGGCGGATCGACGTGAGCGACGCGGCCGTCCCGGCGCGGGCACCGACGCGCGACGGCCCGACCGACCGGACCGTCCCCTCGCCGTCCTCGTCGCGCCGGACTCGTTCAAGGGCTCCCTGACGTCGGTCGAGGTCGCCCGGGCGCTCGCCGCCGGGTGGCTCCGCGCCCGGCCCGGACGACGAGGTGCGCCTGGCCCCGCTGGCCGACGGCGGCGAGGGGACGGCCGTGGCGATCGAGGCGGCCGGCGGCTGGGAGTGGCGAACCGCGGCCGCCCACGACCCGCTTGGCCGCGCGATCGAGGTCCGCTGGCTCGGCTCCGCCGACGGCGCGCGGGCTGTCGTCGAGCTGGCCGCGGCGTCGGGGCTCTCGCGGCTCGCACCGGCCGAACGGGACCCGGCTGGCGCCTCGACCTATCGGCACGGGCGAGGTGCTCCGGGCGGTGCTCGACGCCGGCATCCGGCGGATCGACCTCGGCGTCGGCGGCAGCGCGACGACCGACGGCGGGCTCGGGCTCCTCGCGGCGCTGGGCCTGGCCCTGACCGTCGACCCGGCGCTCGTGATCCACCTCGACGACCTCGATCCACGCCTCGCCGACGTGGACCTCCGGATCGCCTCCGACGTCACCAACCCGCTGCTCGGGAGCGGACGGCGCGGCCGCCGTCTACGGGCCGCAGAAGGGGGCGAGCCCGGTGGATGTGGCGAACCTCGACGCCGCGCTTGGCCGCTGGGCCGACGCGCTCGAGGCCGCGACGGGCCGCCGCGAGCGCGACACGCCGGGTGCGGGAGCGGCGGGCGGTACCGTCTTCGGGCTGGCCTGCCTTGCGCGATCGCTTCGGCGCCTTCGCGATCGTCCCCGGGGTCGACCTCGTGATGGAGGCGACGGGCTTCGCCGCCAAGCTCGCCGGCGCCGACCTCGTCCTCACCGGGGAGGGCCGGATCGACGGCCAGACTGCCTTCGGCAAGACCGCCCTCGGTGTCGCCCGCCGGGCTGCCGCGGCCGGCGTCCCGTGCGTCGCCGTCGGCGGCGGCGTGGAGCCCGAGGGGATCGCGGCCCTTGCGGCAGTCGGGGCGGTGGCGCGTCCCCGTCGTCGAGCGGCCGCAGTCGATCGAGGACGCCATGGCCGCCGGCGCCGGCGCCGCTCGAGCGCTGCGGGGAGCGGCTCGCCCGGCTCCTCGGGATCGGCATCGGGCTGCCATAGCAGCGACGCCGAGTGCCGGCACATTGACTAAGTCCATGGACTAAGTCACACTTGAGCCATGGCAGAGACAATCGTCAACATCCATGAAGCGAAGACCCACCTCTCGCGATTGCTCGCCCGCGTTGAAGCCGGGGAGCGGATCGTGATCGCCCGCGCCGGCCAGCCTGTCGCGGAGTTGACAGCGGTCGCTCCCCGACGCCGGCGCCGCACGCCCGGCAACGACATCGTCGTGATCCATGACAACTTCGACGATCCCCTCCCTGAGTTCGAGGAGTACATGTGACGGCGCGGGTCCTGCTCGATACGCACAGCTTCCTTTGGTGGACGTCCCAGCATGGGGCGCGTCTGTCGCCTGCGGCCCGCGACCTCATCGCGTCGGACGAAACCGAGGTTCTCCTCAGTGTTGTCAGCGCCTGGGAGCTGGCGATCAAGGCGTCGGCAGGGCGGGTCGACATTCCGGATGACGTGAACCGCTTCGTGCCGCGGCGGGTTCGCCGATACAACCTTCGCGTTCTCGACGTCACGCTCGAACACGCACTCCGCGTCGCCAGCCTCCCGCCGATCCATCGAGACCCGTTCGACCGCCTCCTCGTGGCCCAGGCCCAGGTCGAGGGCATCCCGCTCGTGACCAGCGACCCCGCGATCACCCGCTACGACGTCGAGACGATCTGGTGACAGCGGCCGCGCCAAAGGGAGCGGCCGGCCGGGCAACCGCATCGTCCGCAACCAGGAAGCCTTCGCGTCCCCGGAAGCCCGCCGACCCGGCCCGGACCTGGGCCCGCAGCCTCGAGCGCCGACGGCCCGGGATCGTCGCCTTCGTCCTCGGCCGAGCTGGCCGGGCTCTACGGGACGCCGCGGCGCGACACCCGCCTCGACCCGGTCTCCGAGCTGGTGCTCACGATCCTGTCCCAGAACACCGCCGACGTGAACTCCGAGCGGGCCTTCCAGGCGCTCCGCGACGCCTACCCGGCCGACGGGCCGGTGAGCGTCCACCGTGTCGTCGGGCCCGACGGGACCGAGGCGCCGCCCGAAGGCTGGGGCGGTCGCGGGCTCGATCCGGGCTCGGCGCCGGACTGGCATGGCGTGGAGCACGCCGCGCTCGACGAGCTGATCGAGGTGATCCGGCCGGGCGGCCTCGCCCCGCAGAAGGCGCCGCGGATCCAGAATGCGCTGCGCCACATCCGCGAGGCCACGGGCGGCGCCGGCTACGACCTCGGGTTCCTCGGTGGCATGGAACCGCTGGCGGCGCGCGACTGGCTGACCCAGGTGCCCGGGATCGGCAAGAAGACTGCCTCGATCGTCCTCCTGTTCTGCTTCGGGCTGCCGCTCATGCCGGTCGACACCCATGTCGAACGGGTGAGCCGGCGAATCGGCCTGGCGCCGCCGAAGGCCGGGCCGGACGAGCAGCACGAGATCTACCGGCACCTGCTCGCGGCCGAGGAGGTTCACCCGGCCCACGTCCTCCTGATCCAGCACGGCCGCAAGACCTGCGACGCGCGCCGACCGGCCTGCGAGCGCTGCCCGATCGCCCCGCGCTGCCGCTTCCTCGACGCGAAGGCGCCGTAGGAATGCGTACTTGACGTCCTGAGACATACTTGATCGGTGAAGACGACCATCGGCACGTCGGTAGGTGAACGGGGCCAGATCACGATCGAGAAGGAGCTCCGCGAGAAGCTGGGCGTCCGGCCGAAGGACCTCGCGATCCAACAGATCGACCAGGGGCGGCTGGTCATCACCTTCGTCAGGCCGCCCGAGCCGCACATGCGCTCCGTCGCCGGGATCCTCGGGCCCCCGCCGCGCCTGCCGGAACCGGCGAAGAGCTGGGACGACCTCGTCGAGGAAGCGGCGGCGGCCGAGTACCTTGCCGAGCACGGACCCGCGCCGGACCGGTCGGCCGATGACGGCGCCTGAGGCGGCCGAGGGCTCGTTCGTCGACGCGAACGTCGTGATCCCCTACCTCTCGGGTCACGACCCCGACCTCATGGAGCGGGCGCGATCGGTCATCGAGGTGGAGGCTTCCCGCGTGATCTGCGTGGGCGTCCTCCTGGAGACTGCGTGGGTCCTCCGTCGCGTCTTCGGCTACGAGAGCCAGGACATCGCGGCGGCCTTGCGTGACCTGCTCGCGCGCGCGAACATCGAGGTCGCCGATCTCCCGAAGGAGGCGGTCCTGGCGATGATCGAGCGCTGGCGCCTGGGCAGGATCGGCTCGGTGGGGGATGCGATGATCGCGGCCAGCATGGCGGCCCGCGGCACGAAGCGGATCTACAGCTTCGACCGCCGCTTCCCGCGGGATCTCGGCTGGGAGGTCACCGCCCCATGATGATCGGCGGCGGGCCCGGGGGGCAGGAGCGCCCGGCCCGGCTCCTCCTGGTGGACGACGACGCCAACCTGCTGGTCGTCCTCGCCGAACAGCTCCGCGACGACGGCTACGACGTCGCGACCGCCCGCGACGGCGAGGAGGCGCTGCGCCGCCTCGAGGCCGGCTGGCCGGACCTCGTCCTCCTCGACATGATGATGCCGCGCCGCGACGGCCTCTCCCTCGCCCGCGAGATCAAGGCGCGCGCCGACCTCCCGATCATCGTCCTCTCCGCGATCGACGCCGCCGACTCGAAGGCCGAGCTCCTCGACGAGGTGGCCGAGGACTACGTCACCAAGCCCTACCACTACCCCGAGCTGCGGGCCCGCGTGAACCGCGTGCTGCGCCGCCTCGGCGACCGGCTCCCCGCCCAGCGCGTCGTGCTCGGCGACGACCTGGTGCTCGAGCTGCATCGCCGGTCGGCGTTCGTGAACGGGGTCGAGGTCACGCTGACGCCCGACCGAATCGCGGCTCCTCTACGCGCTCGCCGCGAACGTGGGGCGGACGGTGACGCACGGAGACGCTCCTCCTCCGCGGCTGGGCCGACACGGAGGACGCCGATCCCTCGTACGTGTGGGTGACGATGCGGCGCCTGCGCACGAAGCTCGAGGTCGACCCCAACCGGCCGCGCCACCTCATCACGGTGCGCGGCGTCGGCTACCGCCTCGAGGCGACGACGACCGAGGCGACGCCCACGTGAGCGGGCTCGGCCTGCGGGCGCGGATCACGATCGCGGTGATGGCTGCCGCCGTGATCCCTGTCGCAGTCTTCGGCCTCCTCCTTGCCGCGAGCGGCAGCTCGACGGCACTCACGCTGGGTCTGACCGCCCTCGTCGTCGCCGCGCTGATCGGCCTGTTCGCAGGCGGTCTCCTGGTCAACGCCGTGGTGGGCCCGCTTCGGGCGCTCGAGATCCGCCTCGACCGAATCAGGGCCGGGCAATCCATCGCTCCGCTCCCCCCGTCCCCGGACGACGAGCTGGGCCGGCTGGCGGAGCTCCAGGAGGACCTGGCGGCCGACCTCGCCCGCCGGAACCGCCAGGTTGCGCGCGCGGTGAATGCCATCACCGCGTGGTCCCCCGCCGAGGGCGCGACAGCGCTCATTCAGCGGGCCGCGACCGATGCCCGCGACGGACTTGGGCTCACCGACGCCCGGATCGCGCTGGGCGACCCGCGAGCGGTCGAGTACGAGGAGCGCGTCCCAGGCGAGCCACAGCCGGTCCGGGCGGAGCTGCGCCTTGGCCGCGAGGTCGCTGGCGTGCTCGTCGGCCACGCCCCGGCGACGACTCGCTGGGAGCCGGCGGACCAGGACCTCCTCGAGCTCTTCGCCGCCAGCGTGGCGGTGGCACTCCGGGATTCGGATCTCCTGGGCCGGATCGAAGCCCAGAACGAGCGGCTGCGCGCGCTCGACGCCGAGAAGGACGACTTCCTGCGGGGCGTCTCGCACAACCTCCAGACGCCGCTCGCCCGGATCCGGGCGAACGCCGACCAGCTCGCCGCGGAGCAGGCGGCGGCCGGCGAGCCCGACCGACGGCTGGCGATCATCGCCGAGCAGAGCGACCGTCTCTCGCGGATGGTCCGCCAGCTCCTCACCGTGAGCCGGCTCGACTCGGGCATGCTGCGCCCCGTGGCCGAGGTGTTCGCGCTGGGCCCGCGAGTCCGGCGGGCCTGGGAGGCGCTGGGGGCCGGCCAGGTCCCCTTCGAGCTCGACGACGAGGCCGGCGGCTGGCTGGCCGTCGCCGACCCCGACCAGGTCGACCAGGTGCTCTGGGCGCTCCTGGACAACGCCGTGAAGTACGGCGGCGGGGCGCCGGTCCGAGTGCGGGTCGAGACGGACGCCGGCGCAGGGCAGGTGAAGACGACGATCGCCGACGGCGGCCCCGGCGTGCCCGAGGCCGACCGCGAGCGCCTCTTCGAGCGCTACGCGCGGGGCGGCCGATCCGAGGATCGCGAGGGAACCGGGCTCGGGCCTGTACGTCGGGCGCGCCCTCGCGCGTGGCGAACGGCGGGCGAGC
>CAVUGM010000003.1:0-413901 GCA_963741085.1 uncultured Chloroflexia bacterium | reverse complement strand
ATGGTTCCCGGCGTGTTCGGCCCGGCGATGACCTCGACCTGCGCACAGGCCTGCAGGTAATCCAGGGCGTGAAAATCGCCAGACCGGCAGCCGGCGTCCAGGCTATAAATGTCTGGTCCCAGAGGTAACGAATCAATGACGACATCGACGATATACTTGCCCGGGCGCGAAAAGTCGGGGCGATACCCATCCTGAAAATCCGCGTCATAGGACAGTAATCTGACGCCGGACGCGTTAGAGAACCCAAATCCGATCGTGATCGCGGAAACGGGAGACAGAACCTTGAAGGAAATCCGCGCCTTGAGGGGCTCACCATGCCGGAATGGCAGCTCGCTGAGCCATTCGATCGAGTCTCAGACGTAGCCCGCTGTCGTAGCGTCGTGCCGTTTAATATCCGCCAGCCGCAACACGCGGTCCCGATCGGGAATACGCCGCGACAAATACTCGCTGACGACCTCCTGTCCCGTGCCTTGCTGACGAACGCTACCCTGTTCCAGCCAGATCGCCCGCGGACACAAGCTGGTCACGATGCCCATGTTGTGGCTGACGAACAGAACCGTGCGGCCTTCCGCGGGCGACGTCGTTCATCTTGCCCAGGCATTTCTTCTGGAACTCCGCGTCGCCGACCGCCAGCACCTCGTCGACGATCAGAATTTCCGGCTCCAGATGCGCGGCCACGGCGAAGGCCAGGCGCACGTACATGCCGCTGGAGTAGCGCTTGACCGGCGTGTCGAGGAACTTCTCGACCTCGGCGAAGGCGACGATCTCGTCGAACTTCTTGCGGATCTCCGCCCGGCTCATGCCGAGGATGGCGCCGTTGAGGAAGATGTTCTCGCGGCCGGTCAGCTCCGGATGAAAGCCGGTGCCGACTTCCAGCAGGCTGGCGACGCGGCCGCGCATGCGTGATCCGGCCCGTCGGTCGGCTCGGTGATGCGGCTCAGGATCTTCAGCAGCGTGCTCTTGCCGGCGCCGTTGCGGCCGATGATGCCGACCACCTCGCCCGCGCTGGACCTCGAAGCTGACATCCTTGAGCGCCCAGAATTCTTCGATCGTGTCGCCCTGGATGACCTGCCGGCCGCGGATGATATCGGCGGCCTTGCGCACGACATTACGGATCTCTCTTCCCAGGACGTCGCGCAACGCGGTGTATTGGACGGGTGCCATTCTGGTCGGTCCGGTGCCCAAGCAAATAGCGCTTGGACAGATTTTCGACGGAGATGATCGGTGCTGGCATTGGCCACGCCTTTCGTTCGTCAGATCAGATCGGCGAAGCTTTTTTCGGTCCTTCGGAATTGACGAATGCCGAACCACAGAAAACGCGGCTGCCACGATGCAGCTGATCGCCAGGCCGGGCAGATAAAGTCCGCCCTGGCCGCCCAGGATGCACCAACGGAACCCGTCGATGACGCCCACCATCGGATTGAGCGAATACAGCAGCCGCCATTGCGGCGGGATGACGCTGGAACTGAACCCGACCGGTGAGACGTAAAGGCCGAATTGCACGATGAACGGAATGACATACCGGAAATCCCGATACTTGACGTTCAGCGCGGTGATCCACAGGGACGGCCCGATGCTGGCGACGAAGGCCAGCAGGACGAAGGCGGGCAATGCAGGATGTGCCAGCCGGGAGCGAACTGATACCAGGCCATCATGACGATCAGGATGGTGAAACTGATCAGCAAATCGACGAACGCGACGACGACCGTCGCCGTCGGCACGATCAATCGAGGAAAATATACCTTGCTGATCAGATTGGAATTGCCGATCAGGCTATTCGACGCCTCGGTCAGGCTGGTGGAGAAAAAGGTCCAGGGCAGCATGCCCGCGAACACCATCAACGGGTATGGCGCGGTACCGTCGGATGGCAATCCGGCGATACGGCCGAAAATCACCGTGAAGACAACCATCGTCAGGAAGGGCCGGATCAGCGCCCAGGCCGCGCCAATGACCGTCTGCTTATAGCGCACCGACAAGTCGCGCCAGGCCAGCACATAAAACAGCTCACGATACCGCCACAGATCGCGCCAATAATTGCGCTCCTGAAGGCCTGCTTCGATGATGATCGTACCCGCCATTAAGATCAATTTCCTGCGAGGTGACGCTATATATAAGAGACGGTTTGGCCAAACAAGCTTTTCAGCATGATGTCAGCAATCCTCATTTTGTCCGGCATCATTCCCCAATCGTCATCAGCGGCCCGTCCCGAGGCTGACGAGAAAGAGCACGCGCCGCCAAAATGGGAACCACCGGTATGATGGTCCCGCTGACGGCTGGATGGTCGATGGGTTCCCTGACCGTGCGTGCGTTCCTCCCCGGGTAAATTGGCTTTCGCGCCGGAGTTCGATTCCCCGGATCAGCGGCGAAGACGCCATCATGCACCGTGCGCGTTTCCGGGAGGAATCCTTGGCTTTTCGGCGAGCGTCGGTAGAAGTCACCTCTTTGCATCGTCGAGCGCAGTCCCCGCTCAGGCGATGCCGAGGCGCCTTGCCTCGAAGTTCTCGGGGACGGCGGGCGAGGAGGGATGCAGAATGAGACCTTGTTCATCGACGTCCACGCAGGCCTCGGGGTAGACGGCCAGCGCCATCATTCCTATTCCTTGCCTATGCCGCCGCCTGGCGGTGGGCCGACCGACCCCTCGGCGTCGGGCTCGCCGCAGCGCTCGGCACGGCCGGGAAGCTCCAGCCAGTCCTGCTCCTCGGCTGGGCGCTCGCGACGCGCCGCTTCCGTGCCCTCGCCATCGCGATCGGCCTCCTCGTGGCCGGTGCGATCGTCGCGGGCGTGGTCGCCGGCCCCAGCGCCTGGCCCGACTGGGTGCGCCGCATCACGCGCGTCGGGGGCAATGCGATGACCGCCCCGGGTGTCCTGAGCATCGGGGCGATCGCGTACCGGGCCGGCGTCCCGATGCCACAGGCCTCGATGATCCAGTGGGGGAGCACGGCCGTCGTGGCCGGGGTCGCCCTCTATGCATGGCTTCGTCGGCCGCCGGACGTGGCGATCGTGGTCACGGCCGTCGCCTCCGTCATCGTCTCGCCGATCGTCTGGAACCACTACGCGGTGATCATCCTGCTGCCGGTCGCGCTCCTCCTGGATCGTCGGCACTGGTGGGCGGCCGCGCTGCCTCTCCTGACCTGGCTGCCCTCCGACGCGGTCTACCCGATTGTGTTCGCGATTCGGCCTGCTCGCCCCAATCGCCCTGCGTCCGGTGGCAGTGAACTCGATGAGCGCAGACGCCTCCTGACACTCTCCACCACTGTCGGCCCCGGTCCCACGCGGCTCAGGTCTGCGAATGCCTCAGGGCCGGGTCGGGCTCTCGGAGCGCAGGCACGAACGCCGACGCCGCGGTCCCGACGATGACGATCGTGGCGCCGATGAAGATCCCGGTGGGATTGCGCATCCCGATGAACATCGCACCGACGATGGCGACCTCCCGCCTCACGTAGAGCATCGCCGGCAGCAGAAAGAGCAGTCCGTACGTATGGATCGAGAGTCCTCCGACGATGGCGAGCACGCCGACCCATACGCCTGCCCGACTCGGGCCGACCCACCCGAGGGCGAGAATTCGAGGCCGCCGCGACCGCCAGTGCCATGGCGGGCGGGCAGGATTCTCGGTCGATCCCGTTGCCGCCGTAGGCCCATTGCGGGTCCGCGGCACGCTGGAGCTGCTGGATCCAGTCTGCCCAGGCGGCGATGCCCACCGCGGGGAGGGTGGCCATGACGAGGACGCCGATGCAGGCGAGCCCTGCGAGGGCGGCTCTCGGCCGATGCAGGAGTAGGTAGGCCCACGCGTGAACCTGCGAGGCCTTCACCACGGTGACCAGGGCCGACTTGGCCCCCTCAGCCAGGGCGGCTGTGCGCGGGTCCGTGGGATCGCGCTGGATTGGATGCAGGTCCCGCGCGGAGCCGGGATCCGCGATGAAGAGGGCGACAAACGCCGCGAAGGCCACGATTGCCACGTTGCCGCTGACGATCCCTTCCAGGAACGGCGGCCAGACAAGGAACGCCACCCACCATCTCGCTGGGACGGCCAGGCGGCGAACCGACCAGGCCGAGAACCCGGCGCAGATGCCGACCCAGATGGCCAGCACGGCCTCCAGTGGAAGACGGAGGAACGGCGTCAGCAGAGGGAGCACGAACGGCGGATACAGGAATGGGAGGTCCGACCCCTGCGTCGCGCTGAAGCTGGATGCCAGGTATGGCTGGCCGCCATCAACCCAACGCTGCGCTGCGAGCAACGGGATGAGGAGGTCCACGCCCGGTAGCTGCTCCCCGAGGAGCCGCCACGCGGAGAGCAGCGTCGGCCCGGCAGCCAGGACAAGGAGGCCGAACCGGAGCAGCCGGTTCGCCGGGTTCCCGACCGTGGTGACGGCCGCGAGCGCCTCAACCCTCATTCCGGCTCCCGTGGCGTTGGATGTGCGCTGAGTCTGACACGGCGATCCGTCAACGTCGTCTCGAGGATGTGCCGTAGCCTTGTTGCTCGTGATCGAGTCCTTCTCCGCCGCAGCCGCGGCCCCCTGGCGCTCGTCGCCCTGCTGGTCGTCTCGACCGTCGTCTACTACTTCTCCGCCTGGAAGTTCGACGCCGGCCGGCCGGACCTCTTCTACCTCGCCGACGCGTTCCTGCACGGCCGCCTGTGGCTGGAGCGCGCCCTTGGGCCGTACGACGTCGTGGTCATCGGCGACCGCGTGTACGTGCCGTTCGCCCCGTTCCCTGCGATCGCCTTCATGCCGCTCGTGGCGGCGGTCGGCCCGGCCGCGGTCACCGCCTGGCAGCCGCTGGTCAACGCCCTGCTTGCGTCCGCCGGCCTTGGGCTGTGCTGGTGGATGCTCGCCCGCATCGGCGTCCGCTCGATCGTGGACCGGCTGTGGATCACGGTCCTATGGGGCTTCAGCACGGCGATCTGGTTCACGACGGCCCGCGGCGGCGTCTGGCACACGGGGCACCTGGTGGCCTCGATCCTCACCTTCGCCGGGCTCGTGGAGATGTTCGGCCGGCGGCGCCCGCTCCTGATGGGCCTGCTATCTGGAGCGGCCTTCCTGACCCGGCCGCCGGTCATCGCGGCCCTGCCCCTGTGGGCATGGGCCGCGTTCCCGGAAGGGTGGCGCCATCGGCTGAGCTCGACGGTCCGACCCATCGCTCGGCGTCGCACTCGGCTTCGCCCCGCTGTTCGTGTTCGGGCTCTGGTACAACTGGGCGCGCTTCGGCAGCCCGATCGAATCCGGGTATTACCTCGCAGCGCTGCCGGCGTTCCTCGACGCGCGGCGGCAGTTGGGGCTCTTCTCACTCGTCCACCTGCCGATGAACATCGGCCTATTCCTGCTCGATCCGCCCGCGCTGCAGGTTGCGCCGCCGTTCTTCCGGCCCGACGGCATGGGGATGTCCGTCCTGATCACCAGCCCGGGGCTCCTCTACGCGCTCCGCGCTCCGTTCCGCGATGCCCGGGCGTCGGCGCTGGGGATCACGTTCCTGCTGGTGCTGCTGCCGAACCTCCTCTACTACGGTGGCGGCTGGCTGCAGATGGGGTTCCGCTACGCGCTCGACGCCATCCCGTTCGCCATCGCGCTCGTCGGGATGGCCGCTGCGAAGCAGGGCCTCCCCCGGTGGGCGAAGGCCCTGATCACGTTCGGCGTGCTGGTCGGGCTCGGCGGCGTCTACTGGGTCTACAACCTGCACTGACGACGGTGCGGTTCAGTTCGCGCCGCGACAGGCCGGCGAACTGCGTTCACCGCCGCCAGGTCGCCGCCGTCATCCCCAGGAAGCCCGTGACCGCGCGGTAGTAGGCGCCGGGCCGGTACGGGTCCATGACCAGCGTGGCTCCCGCCGTCCGCGCGGAGGCGAAGGACAGCTTGTAGGTGCCCTTCGCCGTCGGGTCGGACCAGAAGATCCCGGACATGGTCAGGTTCGACCGGAACAGGCCGCTGATGATGTACGAGGCGCTGGCGAGCGTCTCGGCGAAGACCGCCCTGGCCCCGATGTGCAGGAAGCCGGCGGCGAAGTTGTCGGCCCGCTGGCGGGCGGCCGCCAGCGTCGGGTTCGCCCGGCCCGGCTCGGAGCTGCCCGCCGAGTAGCAGGCGTGGTTCACGATCACGACCGCGTTGGGCGCGAGCCGGACGGAGCTCCGCAGGATAGGCCTCGCCGTAGTAGAGGGTGCGCGTGTTGCCGCTGCCGTCGTACGGGTTCAGCCCGAACCCGTCCACCTTGTTGGGGTCGAACCGCGAGAGATAGGGGTTCGGGTAGCCGTTCCCGTGGCCCAGGTAGATCACGAGCCTGGCGCCCTGGACGGCGGCCTTGACGCGGGCCCAGGTGGCGTGGGGGGTGTCCACCTCGACGACGTACGCTCCGTAGGAGCGAGCCTGGGCGGCGTAGCCGTGGGCCGCCCGCAGGTACATGCTCGTGTTGGCGCCCGAGGGGCCGACGACGATGGCGACCTTGATCCGGGCTACCGAGGCGAGGGAGGGGGCGGGGGCGGCGGCGAGGGAGCCGGCCGCGATCAGGGCTGCGAGGAGGGCGACGAGGAGGCCGCGCCTGGGCATCCTGCTCGTCGACGTGGACGGGGAGACGGCCGCCGACGGGGCGACGGTGACATCGGACGCCATGAGGCTCCTCTCTGCCAGGACGCCGCGGGACGGCCGCGGCGAGCGTTGGGATGCGACGCCGGTCTGTGGTTCGGGACACCCGCTGGGGCGGGCTCACGGTGGCGGGTCCGGCGCGGCCCCGCTACCAGTTCCCGCCTACCTTCGCCGATCCGCGGGTCTGCTGTCCACCTGCCCATGGGTACATGGATGGGTGCCGGATGGTCCGGTGCGTGGCGGCGCCGGGCGACCCGGCGGCTGACCCGCCGGCCGAACGGGCATGCGGACCGATGTCGAGTGGTGGAGTGCCGCCCTAGGCCGTCACTCTTCTTACCGAGTCAGGAAGCGGAGAATGTCCGGACGATCGTCGGTGATCGGCGCGATCCCGTCGACCGAGACGGGGGCCCAGCCCTCGTCTGGCCAGCGGCGCGAGGAGCGCCGGGTCGCGGGCGAGGATCATCCAGATCGAGCCGATCGCGCCCATCGCCTTGCCGGCCGGGGTCGGCGCGTAGATCCGCCGCAGAGCGGCCAGCCCGAGGTCGCGGGCGCGGCACGCCACCGCCGGGGCCAGGTCGTAGTAGCGGTTGGAGAGGTGGACGGCCAGGAGGCCGCCAGGGGCTACCGTCCGCATCGCGTCGCGCAGCGCCTCCACCGTCAGGAGGTGCGACCGGGATCGCGTCCGAGCTGAACGCGTCGAGCACGAGCAGGTCGTGGGTCCCGTCGGCCGCTGCGCTCCAGCTCCAGGCGCCCGTCGCCGACCACCACCTGGCGGGCCGCGCCGACGCGTCGCGCAGGTAGGTGAAGAACGCCGGATCCTCGCCACCCGCACGACCACGGGGTCGATCTCGAAGTAGGTCCAGCTGCTCGCCGGCCGTCGACCGTACGCCGCGAGCGCCTCCGGCGCCCAGTCCACGATCCCGACGGAGCGGCCGGCCGGCGGTGGGCCGGCTGCGCCCGTGCAGGACGGCGGAAGACGTCGCCGATCGGGCCGTCCTCGACGTAGTAGGTCGCGGGTCGCGTCGCGGCGCGCCGGGTCGAGGTACTGGACCCCGTGCAGCGTCGTCCCGTTGAGGATCTCCAGCGCGCTTCCCGTCGGGCGACCGCAGGACGGTCGTGACGCCGAAGAAGCTCCGGTCGCGGAAGAGCGGCGCCGGCGGCAGCACCAGCGACCGCGAGCACGAGGACGACGGCCGTCGACGAGCGCGAAGAAGCGGGGCACGCCCGCCGAGCAGGAGGACCAGCCCGCCGACGAGGAGCCAGCGGGTCCCGGCCTCGACCGCGAGCGATCCCTGGCCGACGAGGCCCAGATGCGAGGAGGACGCGCCACGACCAGGTATGGCCCGATGCGACCCCGGAAGCCGCTACGAACGGGCTGAAGTCGAGGTGCGCCGTCGGGAGCCGCGGGACCGCTCGGCGCGAGCGCGCGCTGGACGCCGACGGCAGCGTGACCGCGAACGCGGCGACGGCCGACCCGACGAGCAGCGGGTACTCCCAGACGTCCGGGAAGATCGCCGGTGCGACAAGGGCGACGAAGCCCCCGGCAACGACCCCGGCGAGCGCGAGGACCAGGTAGAACTCGGTCAGGTGGCTGACCGCCGGACGGTCCGCTGCAAGGCGGCCGTGGAGCGCTGTCGCCACGACCGCGTAGCCCGCCAGCTCGGTTGCCACCAGCGGGACCAGCGGCCAGATGCCCGCCGACCCGAGCGGCACCCAGAGGAGGGTCGCCGCGGCCGGAGCGCCGATCGTGGCCCAGCGGACGAGCCTGCCGCCGCGGCCCGAGAACGCGACGACGAACGAGGCGAGGTAGATCGCGAGGGGCCCCACCCACAGGAGCGGCGCGCTGACCAGGTCCGTGGCGATGAACGTCGTGACTGCGGTGAGGAGGCCGGTCGGGATGGCAGCGAGGACGAACCAGCGCAGCCGGCGCCGGTTGTCGATCCGCTCGCGAGGTGGCGCCGCCGGCACCGGCCGCGGGATCCGCGCCTGGCTGAACGACGCCGGCGGGCTGGCTTGGAGACCGCACGACGCACCCAGACACGCACGGCCGCCGCCGCGACGATCGCCAGGAAGAGGCCGATCCCCGCGCTCCAGATCGCGTGCTGGCGCAGTGAGTCCGAGCGCCGGCTCGCACGAGGAAGCGGGTAGGCCAGGAGGGCAGCGAGCGACGCGCCGTTGCTCAGCGCGTAGAGCCAGTACGGGTCGACGGCGCCGGGCGTCTCGGCGTCGCGCACGGCGGCATACCACGCGGACAGGAGCGGCGTGGTGGCGGTCAGCAGGAACGCGGCGGGCCCGATCGTGATCGCCAGGATCGCGAGCAGGTTCAGCGCCGGCGGGATCGACGCGTCGCGCAGCGTCGCCCAGTCGCTGGGGCGCCGCCAGGAGCAGGGCGAACGCCGCGACCGCCACGCCGACGTGGACGACCGCCCCTCGGCGGACTCCAAGCCGGGTCACCGAGACGTGGCCGTAGAGGTAACCCAGCAGCAGGACGCCCTGGAAGAACGCGAGGACAGTGGCCCACGCGGCGGGCACGCCGCCGAAGACCGGGAGCACGAGGCGTCCGACCAGCGGCTCGACCGAGAAGAGCAGGAAGGCGGACAGACCGATCCCGGTCCCGTAGATCGCGAGCGTCGCAAGCCGCGGACGTTCGACAACCCGGGGCGCCGCCACGGTCACAGCGAGATCCACGCGCGAATCGTCGGGAGTGGGGCGCCGGCGTCAAGGCGGACGATCGTCCGGCAGCGGTCCCGCCGGTGGTCGGCCGGGGGGATCGTGATCACCGCCCGAGTATGGCATCGGCAAGCGCGCCGAGGCTCGCAGTCGCGCCCCGACCGTTGCGCGCGCAACCGGTGCTATTCTCGGACCCGATGACCGCCGCATCCCCGGACCTCGACCTTCCCTGTCCCGTCGCGCCCGCAGGTGACGCGGGCGCAGACAGCGCCCGAACCCCGACGCGCCCCCGGGCCGCCACCCGCCGTCCCGGGCAGCCTGCGCGCCGAGCGCCGCCCGTTCGAGGCGATCGACCCGGCCGACGTGGGACGCGCTCGCCGCGGCCTCGCCCTGGGCCACGCCGTTCGCCCGCTGGGGCGTCCACCGCGCCTGGTGGGACGCCTACGGCACCAACGCCCACGAGCAGACGCTGGTCGTGGTGGACCCGGCCGCGGCCGATCCCGCGGCGCCCGTCGCGATCGTCCCGCTGATGCACCGCCACGAGGTGGAGCCGGACGACGCCATCCTGCGCACGCGCCTCCGCGGGGGCACCCACGTGCCGCTCACCGCGGTGGAGCCCACCGCGAAGGCCGTCTTCTTCGGCGCCAGCTACCACGTCGACTACGCGACGCTCCTGGCCCGTCCCGAGGACCTGCCGGCGGTCGCGGAGGCCGTGGTGGCCGCGCTCGCCGCGCCGGGCGACGCCCACGATCCCGACCACCCCGCGCCGTGGGACGTCGTGGACCTGCGCCGCCTGCGCTGCGGCGACCCGGCCGGGGACGCCCTGGCCGCGGCCTTCGAGGCCCGGGCCGGCGCGGGCTGGACGGTCGTGCGCGAGCGCGAGGAGGTCTGCCCGGTGGTGACCTTCGAGCCCGGCGCCGACTTCGAGGCCTACCTCGGCACGCTCGGCAAGAAGGAGCGCCACGAGGTCCGCCGCAAGATCCGCCGAGCGGAGGCCGCCGGGGAGGTCCGCCTGGAGCGCTCGACCGACCCGGTCGGCGACCTCGACGAGTTCGTGGACCTGCACCAGAAGCGCTGGGGCGACGAAGGGCTCTTCCCGCCGACCCCGGGCGGCGACCAGAGCCGGACCTTCTTCCGCCGGCTCTTCGAGCTCCTCGACGCCGACGGCACGGTCCAGCTCCACTTCCTCACCGTGGGCGGTCGCCGGATCGCGGCGGGCGTCTGGTTCGAGGACGCGGACGCCTGGTACCTCTACAACGCCGGGGTCGATCCCGAGGCCCGCGAGCTCTCGCCGGGCGTGCTCATGAGCGCCAAGGCGATCGAGGGCGCCATCCTCGCCGGCCGGCGCCGCTTCGACTACCTGCGCGGCGACGAAGGGTACAAGTACGAGTGGGGCGCCGTGGACGAGCCCATCCAGCGCCTGCTCGTCGTTCGAACGGGCGAGTAGATGAGCGCACCGCTTCCCGGAGATCCCTGCGTCAAGCCGAAGGACCGGCCACCGGTCCCCGGCGGTCGTCCCGTGCGCGTCGTGGAGCTCCTGGCGACCGGCACGAACGGCGGCGCCCAGGAGCACGTCTACTCGCTCCTCTCGCGCCTCGACCGGGAGCGCTACGAGCCGGTCGTGATCTCGCTCTCGTCCGGGAGCGCCGAGCGCAAGATCGCCCGCCTGGGGATCCCGGTCCACGTGATCGACGAGCCCGACGACGCGATCGCCGTCGGCACGGTGGCGACGATGCTCGCGGACCTCCGGCCCGAGGTGATCCACAACCACATGTACCGCGCCGAGCTGGTCGGGACGCGCGCCGCGATCGCCCTCGGCGAGGCCGGCCACGTCAGGCCCTACGTGGTCGGGACGGTCCATTCGAGCCGGATCCGCGCCCCCGAGGACCGGGCGGTGCTGCGGGCCCTGACGCCGCGGATGGACCACCTGGTGGCCGTGAGCCGGGCCATCGAGCGCAAGATCGCCGACGAGCGCCCCAGCCAGGTGCCGGTGTCGCTCATCTACAACGGCGTGGACCTGGTCCGCTACGACCACACCGACCCGTGCTGCACGCTCCCCGAGGAGTACGGCCTGCCGGCGGACGTGCAGATCGTGGGCGTCGTCGCCCGCCTGGAGCACGAGAAGGGCCACCCGACCCTCCTCGAGGCCTGGCCGCGCGTCATGCGCCGGGTGCCGAACGCACGGCTCCTCGTGGTGGGCGAGGGGAGCCGTCGCGCGGAGCTCGAGGCGCAGGCCGCGGAGCTGGGCATCACGGGCAGCGTGATCTTCACCGGCCGCCGCGACGACGTCCCGGCCGTGACGGCCGCCCTCGACGTGGCCGTCCTGCCGTCGTACCGCGAGGCGCAGGGCCTCACGATCCTCGAGGCGATGGCGCTCTCGCGGCCGGTGGTCGCGTCCGCGGTCGGCGGGATCCCGGAGATGATCGAGGACGGCCGGACCGGGCTCCTGGTCCCGCCCCACGATCCCGACGCCCTGGCCGCCGCCATCGTGCGCCTGCTCACCGACCACCCCTACGCCGACATGCTGGCGCGGGGCGGCCACGACCTGGTCCACGAGCGCTTCTGCGTGGAGCTCATGGTCTACGCGGTCGAGGAGATCTACGACGAGGGCGCCCGGGCGGTGCGCGGGCCGTTCGAGGTCGCGGCGGGATCCGAGTCAAGCGCTATGCCCGAGGCCGCTCTCGCGGCTTCACGGTGACATCTCGCCGCTGGCCGATCCTCGCGATCTTCGTCCTGTCGGGCGCGGCCGGCCTGATGTACGAGGTCGTCTGGTCGCGCCAGCTCGTGCTCGTCTTCGGCAACACCACCCAGGCCGTCTCCACCATCCTGACCGGCTACTTCGCCGGGATGGCGATCGGGGCGTGGGGCGGCGGCCGGCTGGCCGACCGGGTCAGGCGTCCGCTGCTCCTCTACGGCCTGCTCGAGGCGATCCTGGTCGTCGTCGTCCTGCTCACGCCGCTGACGTTCCGGCTCATCGGCGAGGCGTATCGCGGCGCCTTCACCTCGCTGGAGGCGTCGCCGCAGGTCCTCGCCCTCGTGCGCTTCGGGCTCGCGCTCCTGGCGCTCGCGCCCGGCGACGATCCTCATGGGCGCGACGCTCCCGACGCTGACCCGCTACCTGTCGAGGGACGCCGCGCACCTGAGCTCGGCCTTCGGGCGGCTCTACGCCGCGAACACGGTCGGCGCGATCATCGGGGCGGCGCTGGCCGGGCCTGGTCCTCATCGAGGTCCTGGGGCTCACCGCGACGCTCGTCGTGGGCGTCTGCTGCTCCGGCGTCGCCGGCCTCACGGCGGTGCTCATCGACCGGCGGCGGCGAGTCGCGGCGGCCGAGCGCAGGTCGCTCGCGGTCCCGACGGCGCCACCGGCCGTTCGAAGCGCTCAGCCGTCCGCGGACGAGCGACGCCGACGACGATCCGCGCCCGCGCCTCGCGCTCATCGTCGCCTTCGTCTCCGGCCTGACGTCGCTCGCCTACCAGGTCCTCTGGACGCGCCTCCTGGCGTCGGGGACCGGCAACTACACGTACGTCTTCACCCTGATCCTGGTCGTCTTCCTGACCGGGATCGCGATCGGAGCGCTGCTGTTCACGATCCTGCGGCGGCGGATCCGACGGCCGGTCGCTTTCCTCGCCGCGACGAACGTGATCGTCGGGTTCCTCGCCCTCGCCGGCGTGGTCCTCGTCCTCTCGCAGCCCGGTCAGTTCACCGTCGAGGGCGGCCGGATCGAGGGCGTCGATCGGCGTCCTCTTCTGGCGGGTCATGGTCGTCGTCCTGCCGGCCACGATCGTCATGGGCCTGAGCTTCCCGGCGTCGTCGCGGCTCGTCGCGGGCCGCGAGGGGAAGGTCGCGACGAGCGCCGGCACGCTCCTTGCCGCGAACACGCTCGGGGCGATCGTCGGGACGTTCGTCGTCCCGTTCTTCGTCATCCCCGCGATCGGATCGCCGGCCGCGATCGGGCTCGATCGCCCTCGTCAACGTGGCCGTCGGGCTGGTCCTTGCCGTTGCCGCGCCGATCCGCTCGGGCGCGCGGACGGGTCGCGACCTACGGGCTTGGCGCGGTGACTGCCGCGGTCATCGTGGTGGCACTTGCGACGGGCAGCGTCCTCGTCGACCCGAGCGTGGCGAGGATCGAGGCAGCTGAAGGGAACAGCTGTTCGCCACCGCCGAGGACGAGATCGCGTCCGTCCAGGCCGGCAGCGTCCGCGGCTACCCCGAGCTGTGGGTGACCGGCACGTCGATGACCCTCCTGACGGTCGACGCCAGGCTCATGCCGATCCTGCCGCTCATGCTCCGGCCGGGCTCGACGACGTGCGCTGACCGTGGCATTCGGGATGGGATCCGCGTTCCGATCGGGCGTCATCGCCGGCCTGCGGACCGACGCGGTCGAGCTCGTTCCGTCGGTCCCCGGCATGTTCGGCTACTTCTATCCGGACGCCGCGCAGGTCCTGGCGAACCCGAACGGTCACGTGGTCGTCACCGACGGCCGCAACTACATGGAGCTGACGGACAAGCGCTACGACATCATCGTCACCGACCCGCCGCCGCCGATCGAGAGCTCAGGAGTCTCCGTCATCTCGTCGCTCGAGTACTACCGGGCCGGCCACGACCGCCTGAACCCGGGCGGGATCATGATGCAGTGGGTGCCCTACGGCCAGACGATCGACGAGTTCCGGGCGCACGTCCGGACGTTCGCCGCCGTCTACCCGAACGTCATGATCCTCCGTGGCCCGGGTGGCTACGGCTTCTTCATGCTCGGCTCCGACCAGCCGATGACGTTCTCCGACGCCGCAATCCGCGAGGTCCTGGCGCGGCCCGGGATCCTCGCAGGACATCTCGAGCGCGTACGACTCGCCCGCGAAGACGATCGACGCCTGGGCGACCCTGATCCCGAAGCTGACGTGGCTCGACGGAGCGCAGCCCGAGGCGTTCGGCGGCTCCGGCCCGCTCATCACGGACGACCGGCCGCTGCCGGAGTACTTCCTGTTGCGTCGATACTTCGGGACGCCTTCGCCGCTGGTGAGCCCGGACAGCCTGGCCGAGGCCGGGTACCCGTTCCGGTAGGCGGCGGAGCTACGTGTCTCCCGTTGCCGCATCGAGCCCTGGCGACTCATCGCGCCATCACCCGCTGTGCGAACCTAGCCGCGACATGACGCGCGACCGCCTCTGGCTCGCCCTCGCGATCCTGCTGCCGGCCCTGGCGGCGACGATCGCCCCGATGTCCACCGTCGACCTCGCCTACCAGGTTCGCGCCGGCGAGCTGATGCTCGCCTCCGGGTCGGTCCTGCGGACTGATCCGTTCACGTTCACGGCCTTCGGCGACCCATGGCTGAACCAGCAATGGGGTGCAGGGATCCTGTTCGCAGCGGTTCACGGGCTGGGCGGCTGGGGCGGCCTCGTTGTCTTCCGAGTCATCCTCGTGGCGGCATCCGTCGGGCTGATCGCCGTCGGGGCGACGCGCTGGCTTCGGCCTCGCCCGGCGGCCCTCCTGGCCCTGGCCGGGTTCGTCGTGGGTATTGCCTCGCTCGGCCTCCGCGCCCAGCTCCTCGGCGTCGCGCTCTTCGCAGCCGTGCTCGCGATCCTTGCCTGGCGCGACCGCCGACCACGACTGGTCTGGGCGATCCCGTTCCTCGTGCTGGCCTGGGCGAACCTCCACGGCAGCTTCTTCCTAGGCCCGGCGGCGGTCGGGGTCGCGCTCGTCGATGACCTGCTGGCTCGTCGCCCGGGCGTCGGACGCCTGCTGGTCGTACTTCGCCCTCTCGATGCTGGCGACGTGCGTCACGCCATTCGGGCCGGCGGTCTGGGGATACGCCCTCGGGCTGGCCACGAACGCGGAGGTCACGCGCCTGATCACCGAGTGGCAGCGGACCTCGCCCGCTGACGTTCACGGGGTTGGTCTTCTACGCTTCGGTCGTCGGCGGCTGGCGGCCCTTCTCCTCGCAGCCCGACGACGCGGTGTCGTGCCGTCCTGGCCCACGCTTGTCTGGCTCGCGGGACTCGCGTTCATCGGTGCCTACGCAGAGCGGGGGGTCGCCTGGTGGGCGTTCGCGGCTCCGGTGGCGCTGGCTCCGACCGTCGCGGCGCTACTGCCTCCGCCCGGAGTCGCCCGAGTGGAGCCGCCGGCGCTGCGGCGACTCAACGTGGCCGTTGTCGGCCTCCTTACGCTGGTGGTAGTGGTCGCCCAGCCGTTCTGGCGGGGCGGCCCCGCGTTCCTGGGCCCCGATGGTCTCCTCCGCGATGCGCCGCCGGGCCTGGCCCGGGCGCTCTCAAGGCTTGCTGGCCCGTCGGATCGGGCAGTCGTCCCGCAACCCTGGGCATCCTGGTTCGAGTGGGCCTCACCCGGGGTGCCGGTAATGGTGGACTCCCGGGTGGAGGTGGTTCCGCCGACGGCATGGGCGAACTACGTTGTGATCGCGGAGGGTGGCTCGGCGGCGATCACGGCGCTCGACCGCATTGGCGCGTCGGTGGTCGTGGTGGATCCGACGACCCAAGGGGCGCTCGACGTCGCCCTGCGCCTTCCAGATTCCGGCTGGCGCGTCGCCTACGAAGACGCGGACGGAGTGCTGTTCACGCGCCCGAAGTGACCGGTGGCGGACCTTCGACGGATCGGGAGGACGCGGGCGCGCGTGCTGCCGCGGGACGGTCGATCAGCAGGACGACGAACACAATCCCTGTCGCTGCGATCATCGCGATGCTGCCGATCGCGCCGACGAGTCCGCCCGACGGGAATCACCGGCCCGAACTGATCCGGCGGGGCGCCGCCACGAGGTTGAGGCTGATGGCGACCGCCAGGATCGCCCACGCCACCTGGACGGGGCGACGGCCGAGCAGCGGCGCGAGGAAGACGAGCGCGGCGAACGCGTAGCGCTCGTGCATCGACGTCATCAGGCAGAAGGCCGCGAGGTGGCGGCCGCCAGGCCCAGGAAGAGGCGCTCGGGCGTGGCCCGCCGCGCGAGGGAGACGAAGACCAGCGCCTCCGACGAGCGCCGTCACGACCATCCCCACGATCCGCGGCGGTGACCGGACCGAGCCACGGCGTCGAGTCGGCCACGAACGCGCCGTCGGCGAAGGCGATCTGTACCAGCCACCAGGGGTTCCAGGCTCGGACGCTCGAGGATCGGGAAGATGCCGTTCTGGTAGTAGGTCGAGGTCCCGCAGGTAGTCCGCGATCCCGCCGTAGGGAACGAACGGCAGCCAGGTGACTGCGGCGACGCCGACGGCGACGAGGCCGACGGGGACGGCCGCCCCTGGCCCCCAGCGCCCGATCGCGTAGCCGGCGAACGGTACCGCGAGGAAGAGCGCCTGGGGCTTGGTCATCATGGCCAGCCCGAGGACCACCGCGAAGAGCCAGCGCTGGTCGCGCGCGGCCAGGATCGCCGCCCAGAGGCACAGCGCCACGTACACGCGTCGAGCTGGCCCCACCAGGCGCTCGAGGTACCAGGTGGCCGGCACGAGGAGGACGAGCAGGATCGCGGCGACCGCGAGCGCGCGGGCGCGGCCGGAGCACCGTCCACAGCCCCGCGACGATCGCGAGCTCGCCCAGCAGCGGCGGGATCTTGAGCGCGATCCGGACGCCGACGTCGCCCGCGTCGGTGGCCGTCGACGAAAGCCGGGCACGAGCCTGGCCAGCGCCCCGAACACGCCCGACCAGCACCGGCATGTACGACAAGGTCCAGCCGGTATGCCGCCCCGAACGGCAGGTCGGTCGCCAGGCGGTGCGCCCAGCGGCGTACTGGTCGAGGTCGCCCCGAAGGACGTAGCTGGGGAGCAGGGCCAGCCGGACGACGACCGCGACGAGGATGCCCAGCCCGAGGAGGACCGACGAGGCGCAGCCGGACGCGGTGCGCCTCCGGCGGTTCGGATGCGGCGGCCGCCGTCACGCTCCTACAGCTTCGACGTCGCCCAGTACCGCTCGGCGAAGCCGGCGAGGCCGGCCAGGCTGGCGACCCGGGTGCCGAAGCCGCGGACCGCGTCGCCCATCTGGTCGGGGCCGCCGAAGAGCCGTTCGAGCTGGCTCTCGTAGAGCGTCAGGCCCTGGATCTTGCCCTCGACGGTCTCCGTGATGTCGGCGTACTCGGGGGTCAGGCCGACGTTCGCCGGCAGCCCGGCCAGCGCGCCCTGCGGCAGGTCGTAGAGCTGCCGGAAGTCGTCCCACCACGCGTACGGGAAGTCCTCGTAGTAGGTCACCACCCCGGCGTACTCCGGCCCGGGCATCACCCAGCGCCGGCCGAGCTCCAGGAGGGCAGCCCCGCACCGCGTGCGTGAGCCGGTGATCCACGTGGCCCCCGACCCCCAGCGGCAGGTAGACCTTCTGGGGCTCCAGGCGGGCGATCTCCTGCACGAGGAGGTCGACGGGCGCGCGGTCGTCGGCGCGCGGGGCGGACATCAGCGCCTCGTCGCCCTCGTAGCCGCGGAAGACGGCGTCGGGGAGGTCGAGGAAGACGATCGACGCCTCGGCGAAGTAGGCGTAGCGCTCGTCCTCCAGGCGCCGGGCGGCCATCAGGTCGCCGGCCATCTTCGCCTCGACGAGCTCGCTCGTGAGGATGGCACCCTGCTGCGACACGTCGTCCATCAGCGCCTGGCCGGCCTGCGGCCGGTTGTGGATGTCGGCCCGGCGATACCACGACGAGCGCTGCCAGAAGCGCTTGGCGGCGGCGTCGGCCTCGGCCTGGGTGGCGTCGAGCCGGGCGGCGTCGGCGCGGTACGGCGCATCGGCGGCGGGGTCGATCGGCCGGTCGGCCCGGATGTTCTCCCGGTTGAACGCCTCGGTCGTCGGCCAGATCGCCTTGCTGCCGAAGCCCAGCGCCTCGCGCTGGTACTGGGTGAGGCCGGCGGCCGATCCGTTGCCGGAGAAGACGGTGACGATCGTGACGTTCTGGCCCAGCTCGCGCAGGCTGGCGATCAGTCCGCCACAGGAGAGCGCGACATCGTCGGGGTGGGGGGCGACGAAGACGTGGGTCATGGCCCGGCGAGTATACCGACGGCGGCTGCCACGTTCGACCTGCAGGCTCGCCGGCGGACCTGCACAGGCGCGTGGGCGGGGTCGCGCGACCCGTGTCCGGCGCGTTGCCCGGCCCGTCAGCGGAACCCGCCCGCCCCGAGCAGCGGGACGAAGACGCAGGCCCCGTGGTTCGTGGTCCGCAGCCGGTCGCCGTCACGCTCCACGAGCAGCAGCTCCTGCTCCCGCCGCGGCCCGACCGGGATCACGAGCCGGCCGCCGTCCGCCGAGCTGGCCGATCAGGGCGTCGGGGACGCGCGGTGCGGCCGCCGCGACCAGGATCCGCGGCCAGGGCAGGCTGCCCGGGACGCCGGCGCTCCCGTCGCCGACGGCAGACCTCCACCGCGTCGCCGTACCCGAGCGCCGCCAGGCGGGCGCGTGCGCTCGTCGCGAGGTCCGCGATCCGCTCGACGCTGGTGACGCGGCAGCCCATCGCGGCCAGCACCGCGGCCTGGTAGCCGGTGCCGGTTCCCGACCTCGAGCACCCGCTCGCCCGGTCCGCGGCGCCAGCAGCTGGGTCATGAGTCCGACCATGAGTGGCTGGCTGATCGTCTGTTCGTGCTCGATCGGCAGGGCCTCGTCCGCGTAGGCGAGGTCCTCGAGGTGGTCGCGGCACGAACGCCTCGCGCGGGACCGCGCCCATCGCCGCCAGCACCCGCGGATCGCGGACGCCACGCGCCCGCAGCTGCGTCTCGAGCATCGTCGTCCGGGCCGCTGCAAGTCGGTCGCGGCGTCGCTCGGGGTCGCGAGGCATCTCGTCGCCCGTTCCGTCGTCGCTGCGCGGACGCGGTTCGTCCGGACCTGGCCGGGTCACGCTACGAGGATACGCCGGGGTGTCTCCGGAGCCGCGGCGGGGATCTGGGCGCGTCCTCGGCGGGGCGCGTTCGGGGCGCGCTCGGGGCGCCTCCTCGCGGCAGCGACGTGCGCCGTGCCACCTGCGCACCTGCTGCCGTTCGCGCCGTGAGGACCTTCGCGCCGCGCCCGCCTCCTCGCCCTGCCCTCTTGGGTCGTGCCGCTCTGGTGCGGGCGACCTACGGCGAGGGAGACGCGCTGGGCGCCGGTGACGCCGATGGAGCGGGCGAGGCGGACGGCGCAGCGGAAGCCGAAGGCGCCGGAGACGCGCTCGGCGCGGCCGAAGCCGATGGCGCGGCGGATGCCGACGGCCCGGCGCTCGGGGCCGCCGACTCGCTGGGCGTTGCGGAGCCGGACGGAGCGGCCGTCGCGGAGGGCGCCGGGGTGGCCGACTGGATCGGGGTCGCGGAGGGGAGCGGCGTCGGCGTTGGCAGTGGCGAGAACAGCCCGCCGTGCCCGAGGAGGAGGGCGTTGGCGAAGATCAGCACGAAGACCACCACGATCCCGATGACGAAGGCCTGCGAGATCCGGTCGTCGATGTGGACCGCGCGCTCGGAGATCGTGGGCGCCCGCTCGGGAGCCTCGGGTCCGCGTCGCGCGGGCTTCCGGGCACTCCCGGCCGTCGCAGCCCCGGCGCTGCCGGCCTTCGCAGCCCCGGCAGTCGCGGTCGTCGCGGCGCCGGCGCCGACTTCGGCGTCCTGTCCGGCCTCGAGCTCGTCCCCGTCGGCCGCCTCGTCGCCCGCGTCGGCGGCCTCGAGATCGGTCTCCTCGGCCTCGGCGTCCGCGGCATCCGCCTCGGTCTGTCTCCTCGGGCGCGCGCCCGTCGGGCTCGGTCATCGTTGCGTCGTCACTCCCTGGTGCCGCGGGATCGGCGGCGAGCACACCGGGCCGTCGTCGGCCGCACGTACGCTCCGGCCCGGAAGTGTAACGGAGGCCAGAGGTGCCCTGCCGCGCGCCGGCGGTCGACCGGGTGCGAGCCACCCGGCGAGCGCATCCCGCGCCGGAGCCCACGGCCCGCAATGGCGCCTTGCCCGCCGCGGCGCCGAAACGGCGCCAAGCGCCCGACCGCGCCGCAAACAGCGCCCTTGCCGCCCCGCGGCGCAGAACGGTGCCTTACCCCAGCGCGTCGAAACGGCGCCGTGCCCCTACGCCTCCCGCAGCGGCCGGCTCAGCGAGCCCGGCCAGCCCGGCCAGCATCGTCACGATCCCGAAGACGACGAAGACGAGCGTCGGCCCGAACGACCTCGCCAAGGATGCCGCCGACGGCCATCGCCGAGGGTGATCGAGCCGAACACGGCCGAGAAGCGGAAGGAGATCACGCGCCCGATCATGTCGTCCGGGGTCCGCTCCATGAACAGCGTCTGGGTCGGGATGACGAAGACCATGTTCGCGGCGCCCATGCCGAGCGCGAGGCCGAGCGCGACGCCGACGTTCCCGGTCAGCGCCAGGCCCGTCGATGCAGGCGCCGTAGACGACGTACCCGACGATGATCGTGCGGCCGCTGGCGATGCGGCCGCCGACCAGCCCGATCGCGAAGCCTCCGACCAGGTTGCCGATCCCGATCGCTGCCTCGATGAAGCCGTAGCGGGCCGTCGGCGTCGATCGATCGGCGACTGAGGACGTCCGCGCGCGTAGATCGCCATCAGCCCGATCGTGATCCCGATCGCGAACTGGCCGGCCACCGCCTGCAGCGTGTTCGCGAACAGGACCGGCTCCTCGCGCAGGAAGCGCCAGCCGGCGGCGAGGTCGTCGCGCAGCCCGCGGATCCCCGGCACGGCCGCGAGCCGTCGCGCGGACCACCGGTGGGATCGCCATCGTCACGATGAGGAGCGCCGAGGCGAGGTACGACGCGGCGTCGAGCCAGAACGCGAGCGGCCAGCGAGCTCCCGACGAAGGTCACGAAGAGCGTCGCCAGCGGGTACCCGACGACGTCCGCGATCGAATCGCCGAGCCAGATCGCGGAGTTGGCGGCCACGAGCTCGTCCTCCTCGACGATCCGCGGGATGACCGCGGTCCGCGCCGGCCGGAAGAAGATCGAGATGGACGTCAGCACGAAGACCAGGGGGTACACGAGGAGGACGTTCGCGTCGGCGGCGACCGGGACCAGCGAGGACGATCGCCGCCCGCAGCAGGTCGCGACGCGACCATCACCCGCTTCTGGTCCCAGCGATCGACGAGGACGCCCGCGACCGGCCCGAGGACGAGGTTCGGGAGCGTGGCGGCGACGAACGTGAGCGCGACCGCCAGCGCCGAGTTGGTGGTCCCGAGGACGAGGAAGGCGAGCGCGATCTGGTGGACCCGGTCGCCGAAGAGGCTGACGAGCTGGCCGATCCACAGCGCGCCGAACGAGCCGTTCTGGGCGAGGCGGACGTAGGGATGCCGCAGGGCCCGGGCGAGGAGCCCGCGCCGGGCGTCGGCGAGGCCGCGCCGCCGCCTCGGGTGCGGACGTCGGGGCCGGGACCGCGACGCCGGCGCCGGATCCGCCGAGGACAGCGGGCGCTCCAGGCCGATGGTCTCGGCGAGGTCGCGCCGTCAGGCCCGTGTCGGCCGGCTCGGACCGCCGGCTGCGCGGCTCCCGAACGCGCCGGCGCGGTCGGCGTCGACGCTCCGTCGAGGGCTGGCGCGGCGGGCGCGGCGACGTCTGCCGCGGCTCGCGGAGGAGGCTGGCGAACACGAAGAACGCGAGCCCGGCGGCCAGGAGGACGTCGCCGATGGAGAGGACGTTCTGGACGAGCGGCACGGGCACCGGGATCACGTCGCCGAGCGGGCCCGCGTGGCGCGAGGAACTCGGAGCAGCGGGATCGGCGGAGATCACGAAGTGGAGCGGCGAGAGGATGTCGGCCGGCCGTGAGGCCGGCCGCCGCCAGGCCTGGTCCCAGACCGGCATGTAGCCGCCGTTCACGAGGATCGCCGTCGCGTTCAGCGCGGTGCCCACCAGGGCCAGGCCGATGCCCGGACGAGCCCGGTTGGCCCACAGAGCCGCCGACAGGAGCCCGTAGGCGGCCGCGAGCAGCGGCACGCGGAGCTGATCCGACGATCGCGACGTCGCGCAGCAGCGCCGCCTCGACCCCGAGCCGGAGGGCGAGGGCGACGAAGATCAGGAGCGTGCCAGCGAAGGCGGACCGCGAGGAGGTTGTCGAGGCGCCCGCCGGCGGCGAGTCCGGCGACGAGCCCGAGGATGATCCCGGCGAGGAGCATCCCGGGATTGTGTCAGGACGCGGGGTCGGCGGAGCGGCGTTCGCGGCGCGCGGTCGGCGCCCGTCCGGGGCCGTGCGACGAGGCGCGGGCCCGCCGCGGCCGTGACCTTCGGCCTGAGTCGGCCGGCGCGCGGCGGTCATCGGGCCGCCGCCTGCGCGAGGAGCGGCACGGGCGGCCGCGGCTCCGACGTGCGGCCCGGGGTCGCTGCACGCCGGCCGCCCAGTGCGTCCGCGCGAAGGCGTCGACGATCGCTGGGGTCGAACTGGACCCCGGCGAACTTGCGCAGCTCCGCCATCGCCTGCTCGGTCGTGAGCGGGCTTCATGCGGTACGGGCCGCGCCGCGGTCATCGCCTCGAACGCGTCCGCCACGTGGAGGATCCGGGCGAGCTTCGGGATCTCGTCGCCGATCAGACGATCCGGGTACCCGGAGCCGTTGTACCACTCGTGGTGGTGCCGGATGATCGGCAGCTCGGGCGCCAGCTTCGTGACCGGGGCGATGATGTTGGCGCCGATCACGGGGTGGGCGTTCATGATCGCGCGCTCCTCCTGGTCAGCCGGTCCGGCTTGTTCGAGCACGCTGTCGGGCACGCCGATCTTGCCGATGTCGTGGAGCAGCCCGCCCCACTCGAGGGCCTCCAGCTCCTTCTCGCCGACCCGCATCACCCGCCCGATGTCGACCGAGATCACGCTGGACCTGCTGGCTGTGGCCGGACGTGAAGTTGTCGCGTCGCATCGACGGCCTGCGCCAGGCTCTCAACGGTCTGCGTGAACATCTCGCGCATCTCGATGATACCGACGAGAGCGCGAGTCGGATCAGATAGACAGGGAGGATCACGAGCAGGATCGCCCACCCGCCGACGCCGGGCAGTACGTAGACCTGGCTCATGAGCCAGGCCAGTGGGACCAGAGCCAGGAAGGTGCCGACGAACGTGGGCGCATCACCGCGGATGACGTCGACTGCACTCTGCCCATGGCGGAGGCTCAAGATCAGTGCGGTGATGACGAGGTTGGTGACGAAGAAGACCGTCGCTCCGGCAGCCGTAGCCAAGAAGTTGACGCTGGGGCTCGCATCCGATCGGATGGAACAGCCCACTGGCAATGCCGCCAAGGATCGCAGGGAGTACCAGCCCAGCGTGGTTCGCTAGAGTGCCGTACCAGGCCACGTCGCGGCGCAATTCCCGAAGCTCAGTCGTCCCGATGAGGGCGACCCAGCCAGCGGCAGTGGGTCCTCCAAGGCTGAGGACGGCGACGAGGGGTGCGATGGAGGTATTCACGATCCACCGTCGTGGCATTTCAACTGGTAATGCCGACGCTAGTAGAGTGATGCCGGTCCAGAAGACGAGCCCCGCAAAGACGTCGACACTGCAGGTCGCTGAAGACGCCCAGCCGGATCGCGGGGCTGACAGGAATCACAAGACTCGTGACGGCGAGCGCGATCGCGCTGACCGCCACGAGTCCGGCGATGTAGGCCTTTAGGCTTCTGTTCATGTCCCTCGGTTAATCGGCCGCGGACCGGGGCTAACTGTAGCCTCAATCGGACCGGGACTCGAATGGGACGGAAGTACTCAGAAGCCCTTCAGCGAAGCTCCCCCAGCAAGCAACACCGAGGCCAACGCTGCGATTAGGGTGGCCATACGAAGAAGCCGGGACTTCATCAGTGATACCCCGGATCCGTCGCGACCTAGAAACCCTTGAGACCGAAGACCGGGACCATCTCGTGCCCTCCATGGGTTCCCGTGCTCCTCAGAACACAGAAACCGACCTGACTGGGGTCGGTCGGTTGCACTAGTCGCTCCGCCTCGCCCTAAGTGCCCATTTCAGGCGAGGCATCTGCGCGTCCGATCTTGACATTGCCTCCTAGTACCTGAGTACCAGTCGGCAGCCGTGACTCTAGTTGCCAGTTCGAACGTCGGTCAATACGTAACGTTCCCTATCCGCACGGGAGTACACACGATCCACCAGTTGTCAGAGTTGGTCAAGAGGCGGAGGTTCGATTCCGAGTTCCTCGCGCACGACCGTGGTGTAGTGCTGGTACTGCTCGGCCGCGGCCGAGTGTGCGCCAAGGAGCCGGTACATCTTCACCACGCTGGCTTCGATCTGGTCCAGGGTCGGGTCCGTCTCCAGGACGTTTCGCGACAGTTCGAGCGCCTCGCCGAAGCGCCCGGCAGACGAGCTCGAAGCGATCGCACGTTCCATCAACTCGAGATACTGAGCGTGGAGCGATTCGCGATGCATCGAGGCCCAGTCCTCGTACGAGAAATCGAGGGCGAACCGCCCGTGGTACTCGGCGGCGACCGCGAGCACTGCGGCGAACGGTGGATCGACCCCCAGTGACCGCATCTGCGCCCGGCAGCGGACGCTCCGACTCGCGATCAAGCCGGAGTCGAGCCACACGAGCTCGGCGTCCTGGTTGAGGTAGCCCGGTGACAGGTCGTCCGAGTACGCAGGCTCGATGACCCGGCGCAGGAAGTAGACCGTCTGGTGCAGCGAGTTCACGGCCTGATCCGGATCGGCTTCCGGCCACAGGGCGTCGAGGACCTGGTCGCGGGTTGCAGACATCGCGGGACGGCTCAGGAGGAAGCAGAGGAGCGCCAGCGGCTTTCGGCGGATCTCGGTTCCCGGGACGATCCGCGTCGCCGATCCGCACGATGACTCGACCCTGATCCTCGACCCAGACGTGGTCGGCGGTCCTGCGGGCGAGCTCGCGACCGAGTGACGGCGACCTGAACGGCCCTTTGAGCTCGCGGCTGAGGGCGCGCAGTCGCCGGACGTCGGCGTTCTCTCCGACCTTGTCGAGGATCCGCCCGGCGGCCCACCTGCGCGCGGGGCATCGTCGTCGAGCGCGACCCGAAGACCCGGGAGCCAGCGCCTCGGATGGCGCGCCGCAGCCTGCTGCACCACGTCGAGAGCGCCGTCGTCGAGACGGGCCAGGCGGCTGATGATTGCTTCGGCGAGGGCGACGACGATGCCTGGCTCGACGGTCCACAGCGCGACGACGGCCGACGATGCCTCGGTCGGGGCTGTCTCGAGAGCTGGCCAGCAGCTGGATCGCACGCACGGCGCCGGACGCATCCTGCTGAACCGCCTGGACCCGCGCGGCCTCGATCTTCTCAGGCAGCATCTGCGGCACCAACGACGACCGCGGCGACGGCTTCGGCGATCTTCACGCGGACGTAGAAGCCCGGATACCCGTGTGGCGGCCGGCCGGGATACGCTGCAAGCACGGCGGCGGCCTCGCCGGCGACCCAGCCGGATCAGGCTCTCTGCGCGGAAGAGATCCAGATAGGTTCGCTCGGCCTGCGTGCGCGCGCCAACCGCCTCGGCCTCGGCGAGGAGCGTGCGACCGCGCTCCGGGTCCAGTAGGTGCCGATGACGTCGGCAGCCTCTGCCAACGTCTCGAACCGGTTCTGAGGAAACGGCGAGCCGAGCGCGGCATCGATCTCGGCGAGCGCCGCGTCGACATCTCCAAGGTGTGCGTGCGCCCAGGCCGCTACGGTCCGCACCGTATCCATCTCGGGACCATCAGACGTTGCACGCTAGGAGCTTCGAGAGCCGACTGGCACTGTCTGCGTGCGACCGCCGCATTACCCGACCCGCGAGCGAGCCACGCGGTATTGAGATGAGAGATCCCGAAGTAGTGCGAGTGGCCGAACCGACCTGCAAACCGTCGCCGTCTCGCCGACGCACGCGTTGCGCGAATGACAAGGATCCGTCAAGCATCGAGTCCGCCAGCGCGAGGATCGAATCGCCGATGGACACGTAGACGGATCCTGCGGTCCGTTTGATGGAGGCGACTCGCATGCCGCGATCGCCACGACGAACTCGCCCGCGTTGTACTCCACCGTGGTGAGCGTCGCGAGGGCGACGGTGACGCTGATCGTCGGGTCACCCTGCGTCGAGGCGTCGAGGGCCCGTTGGGCTGCGTCGCGTGCCCGGACGATCTCGCCCTCGCGCAGGAAGGAGCGGGCCGCGAGGGCGAGGGCCCAACCGGCATCGTCGCGTACCCCGCCAGCCGCGATGAGGTCCACGGCCGCCTGGGCGCCACCCACGCCGAGGATCTCCTCGAGGGACCCCGCGAGGACGCGAGCGACATCGTCGCTCGCGGCCGGCGGCCGCGTAGTGGTGGCCGGCCAGCCACCAGCTGTTGGCCTCCGCCGCTCGCGCGATCCGCGCGTGGATCTCCGGCCACCCCCTCCTGCCCGACGGACTCGAGCAGGCGACCTTCGAGGAAGCGACCGCACGAGCGGGTGGAGGAGACGTCCGGCCTGGCCGGTGCGACCGCGACGCGACAGGAGGCCGGCATCCTCGACCTCGTCCAGGAGGCGGCGTGCCTCGATCACCGTGACGTCGGCCGCGACCGCGGCGAGCTGCGGTGTGGCGACCTGCAGAAGGGCGCAGCGCTCGAGGAAGTCCTGCAGCTCGACGGGCATTCGGCCCATCACCTCCTCGGCCAGGTAGTCGTGCAGGTCACCGTGACGCGCTGAGAGGCCACGGATCACCGACCGGATCTCGTCCCGAGGGCGGCCGCGGACGGCGGTCTCGACGAGGCGAAGCGTGGCGGCCCAGCCTTCGGTCGTTCGAGCGAGGTCGTCCAGGAGGTCAGGCTCGAGCGGGTGCCGGTAGGTCTCCCGGAACAGGCGCTCCATCTCGTCGCGGTCGAAGCGCAGATCGGCGGTGGAGAGCTCGGCGACCTCCCCGAGCGCGCGGAGGCGTGCGAGCGGCAGGGTGGGGGTCCGCCGCGTGGACACCACGAGCGTGAGGCGCTCCGGCCCGCGGACGAGCGAGCTCCCGAACGATCTCTCGCACCTCCGGCCACGTCGTCGACGACCTGGTAGTCGTCGAGCACGAGCGCGGTGCCACCGGTGACCCAGGCACGCATCTCGGCGAGGAGCGTGCGCACGATCGCGGATCGGTCGCCCATGCCCGCGGCGAGCTCCCGGATCAGTGCCATGGTGTGCGGGGCGAATCCGGGATCGATCTCCCTGCCGGCCGCGACCACGTGATTGACGAACACCACCCAGTCCCGGTCGGCGTCGTCGAGGCGATACCAGAGCGTTCGAACCCGAGTCCGCCGGGTCCAGTCGGCGAGGAGGGTGGTCTTGCCGTGGCCGGCGTCAGCGACGATCAGGATCAGGCGGGAGTGGATCTTGGCCGCCAGCCAGTCGAGCAGCCGCTGGCGCTCGAGCGTCTCGGCTGGAAGGAACGGCGGCTGGACCTTCCCGATCTGGACCGGGAAGCCGAAGACATCGAGCTCGCTCACCGAGGGCTCCGGTCGGTCGTGACCGCGGGGACCGGCCTCCGCGGCGGGATCATCCGTTCGCCCCGATGCGGCAGGCCGGGCTCCGACCGACCCCGATCCAGACGGTTCCGGCCCGATGCGCCCTGGCCCGACGCGCCCCGGCCCGACCGGCACGAGCCGGGCACCCTGCCGCGCGCCCGCGGAGAAGGGCGCACGAGACCGGGAACGAGATCCGGGAAGGGGCGTGCCATGCTCGCCATGCTGCCGCACGACGCTCACCGTTCACTTATCTCCGAGAGAGTCCGCGCTCAACCCGGTTCCGGCGGCCGCGCCGGCCCCCGCAAGCCTCAGCCGTCGTACTCGAAGCCGATCTTCAGGTCGACGCGGTACTCGACGATCTCCCCCTCCTCCACCACCGCCGTCGATTTCACGACCTCGACGGTGCGGATGTTGCGGACGGTACGGGACGCGGTCGCGACGGCCTGGCGCGCCGCGTCGCTCCACGAGGACGGGCTGGTCCCGACCATCTCCCGGATGATGATGACGCCCATTCCCGTGCCTCCGAGCGGGGCCGCCGCCTTCGCCGGCCGTTCCCCGGAAGTCTAGGCGGGGCAGTCGGCGCCCGGGAGGCGGCCGGGTGCGACGTCGAAGGGCGCCACGGAACCCAGCCTCACACCACGTGGTTCGGCGGAGCTCGATGCCGCGCGTCGATCCGTCGCTCTACGGGGCAGCGCCCGAGAAGCGCTCGCCGGCGTAGCTGACGAACCGCGTCTGGGTCTTCTTGAACCAGAGGTCGATCTCGCCGGTCGGCCCGTTGCGGTGCTTGGCCAGCCGCAGCCTGACCACCTCGCCGTCGGCGTCGTGGTCCTCCTGGCCCCGTTCCTTCTCGCGCCACAGGAACATCACGAGGTCGCTGTCCTGCTCGATGGCGCCAGATTCTCGGAGATCGGAGAGCCGCGGTTCCTTCGATTCGCGCATCTCGGGCTGGCGCGAGAGCTGGGAGAGCGCGAGCACCGGCACCTTCAGCTCGCGGGCGAGCGCCTTGAGCCCGCGGCTGATCTCCGACACCTCCTGGACGCGGTTGGCGTCCTTGGTGGTCGTGGACGACTGCATGAGCTGCAGGTAGTCGACGATGACGAGGTCCAGGCCGACCTCGGCCTGCAGCCGGCGCGCCTTCGTGCGCAGCTCCATCGTGCTGATGTTGGGCGTGTCGTCGATGTAGATCGGCGCCTCCGAGAGCGCCGTCATCGCCTTCGAGACCCCGACGAAGTCCATCTCGTCGAGGAACCCGGTCCGCAGCCGCTGGCTGTCGATGCCGCCGACCGACGAGAGCAGCCGCAGCACGAGCTGCTCCTTGCTCATCTCCAGGCTGAAGATGCCGACCGACCTGGGCGGCGTGTTGCTGATCGCGGCGAACTCGGCGATGTTCAGCGCCAGGCTCGTCTTGCCCACCGACGGCCGGGCGGCCAGCACCACCAGGTCGGAGGGCTGGAGGCCGGTCGTCAGGGCATCGAGGTCCGTGAAGCCGGTGCGCACGCCGCTGATCTCGCCGCGGTGCGTGTGCAGGTAGTCGAGCCGGTCGAAGGCGTCGTGCAGGAGCTGCTTGAGCGGGCTGAAGCCGGCGGCCAGCCGGCGCTCCGAGACGGCGTAGAGCTCGGACTCGGCCCGGTCGATCGCCTCCTGGACCTCCGGCGTGTCCTCGTAGCCGATCCCGGCGATGCGCCCCGCGGCCGCGATCAGGTTCCGGAGGACCGCCTTGCGCTCGACGATCCGGGCGTACTGCGCGGCGAAGACGGCCGTCGGCGTCTGCTCGGAGAGCGACGAGAGGTACCCGCGACCGCCGATCGGCCTCCAGGTTGCCGGCCCGCTCCAGCGCCTCGGCGACGGTGACGATGTCGATCGGCTCGCGGCGCTCCCAGAGCTCGAGCATCGCGGCGTAGATCGTGCCGTTCGCCTGCCGGTAGAAGTCGACCGGCTGGAGGATGTCGGCGACCTCGATGATGGCGTCGCGGTCGATGAGCAGCGCGCCGAGGACCGACTGCTCGGCTTCGAGGCTCTGGGGCGGGAGGCGGTCGAGGGCCACGGGTGCTCCGGGTGCAGATCAGTGGTCCGCGTCATCCTGACGCGCGGGACCGGCATGCGCGAGTGGGTTGTCCACGAGTCCGTGGCGTCAGTCCACGGCGTCGCCGCCGACGGCGCCGATCCTGTGGACAGGCTGTGGACGACGGCCCCGGGCGATGGCTCAGTCGAGGCGGCGGATGACCCCGATGAGCTTGCCCTGGATCCGCACGTCGTCGTAGAACTGGGGCGGATACTGCGGGTTTGCCGGCTGGAGGCGAACGCGTCCGTCCTCCTTGAAGAACCGCTTCAGGGTGACGGCGTTCTCCTCGACCTGGGCGACCACGATGTCGCCGTTCCGGGCGGTCTGCTGGGGCCGGATGACGACGTAGTCGCCGTCCGCGATCAGCGCCTCGATCATCGAGTCGCCGCGCACTCGCAGGAGGTACGCGTCGCCGGACGGGGCCAGCAGGTCGGGGATGGCCCGGTACTCCTCGGCGGTGGCGTAGGCCTCGATCGGGCCACCGGCGGCGATCTCGCCGATCACCGGGAGCACGTGGGCCTCGACGGCCATCGACTGGGGCGTCAGCTCGCCCGAGAGCCCCATCAGCAGGGCGGCCTTCGGTGTGAGCCGGATCATCCGGGACTGGCCGACTCCGCGGTCGAGGTAGCCGTCCTCCTCGAGGGCCCGCAGGTGATGGTGGACGGCGGACGTCGACGCCAGCCCGACGGCGCGCGCGATCTCGCGGACCGACGGCGGCACGCCGTTCGCGCGGATCATCGCCGCGATGTAGTCGAGGATCTTGCGCTTGCGCTCGGCATCGTGCCTGGTCACGCGATCTCCTTTCGCGGAGGATGCCGGAAGCCTACCGAACACCCGTTCGAATGTCAAGGGCGAACGGGGACGTTTGGCACTGGAACGGGGTACCCTCGGCACGCACCATCGCGTGTCCAAGCCTGCGCCTGAGGTGGCGTCCTATGACCCGCGTCCTCGTCATCCACCACGACATCGACCTCTCGGACCAGGAGGTGGACAGCCTGCGCCGGCGCGGGTACGACGCGCGGCAGTGCCTGGGTCCGATCGGCGCCAGCTGCCCGATCCTCAGCGGGCTTCCCTGCGATCTCGCCGAAGAGGCCGACGTCCTCGTCTACGACGCGTTCGTCACCGGCGAGCCCGACGGCGCGCAGGCGCTCATCGAGGGGATGCGGGAGATGCATCCCGCCGTGCCCATCGTCCTCGTGGCTTCCGGCATGGAGCCCGCGTGGATGGAGTCTGCCGGGCTGCACGGCGTCACGCCGCTCGTCGGACTGCCGACCGGCGAGCGCCTGGCGGAGGCGATCGAGGCCGCGCTCGCACGGTCGCGAGAGCCCCGCGCCGAGCGGCTGACACGCGACACCCCGCCGGGACGCATGCCCGCGGCGACTGGATCGGGGCGCGTCGAACGGGGCTGCTAGACTTCGCGTTCGCCCCTGCGCGGCGCACGGGCCCCCGAATGGAGCATCCCGACGAGGATGGCGGAACCCACGGAGACGTCGACGGCATCGGCGCGACGGCGGAGCGGCCGGCGTCGACGCAGGCTGATCGCCCGCACGATCACCCTGCTCGCCTTTCTGCCGCTTGCCGGCCGCCTGCCAGCACATGCCCAGGATCATCGCCGGGCTCCTCGGCGATTCCCGCGTGCCGGCCGGCCGCAAGGCGCTTCTCGGCGCGGCGCTCGGCTACGCCATGGCTCCGGTGGACCTCGTCCCGGACCGCTTCCGGATCATCGGCGTCCTCGACGACCTGGTCGTCTCGGCGCTCGCCCTCGACGCCTTCATGGCGGGCGTGCCCGACGACGTCCTCGACGAGAAGCTGCAGGCCGCCGGCATGGCGCGGGCGGCCTTCGACGAGGACCTGCGCAGCGTCCGGCGGCTCGTTCCGCGCCCCATCCGCCGCATCGTCTACCGTTTCCCCGCCGCCGTGCGCTTTGTTGCCCGCATCGGGCACGAGGCGGGGCTCGACGCCCGCGTCCGGGGCCTGTTCGACAAGGAGGGTTCTCCCGCGTGAAGGTCATCCTGACCAGCGACGTCGCCAAGATCGGCAAGAGTGGCGAGCTCAAGGACGTGGCCGACGGCTACGCCCGCAACTACCTGATCCCGCAGAAGCTCGCCGTGCCGGCCGCCGGCGGCGCCTACCGCGCCTGGCAGCACGACATCGCGAACCGCGAGGAGAAGCGCCAGCGCGAACGCGGCGAGGCCGAGATCGCGGCCAACCGGATCGGCTCCACGACGCTCACCATGGGCGTCAAGGTCGGCGAGGGCGGCAAGCTCTACGGTTCGATCACGACCCAGGACATCGCCGACGCGCTCGGCCGCCGCGGGATCACGGTCGACAAGCACAAGGTGGACCTCGACCAGCCGCTGAAGTCCCTCGGCACGTACAAGGTCGCGGTCAAGGTCTACGCGGGCATGACGCCCGAGGTGACGGTCGTCGTCGAGCCCAAGGGCTGAGGTACGTTCGGCGCGCAGCCCCTTCGCCCGGTTCGGCGGCGACACCCTGGGCCGTTCGCCCGCGGCCCTGGTCACCCGGTTCGGCGGCGACACCTGGGCCGTTCGCCCGCGACACCTGGGCCGTTCGCCCGCGGCCCGCTCGCCCCTTCGCCCGCAGCGGTCGCCCCTTCGGCCCGCGGCAGTGGTCGCTACGTCCGCGCTGGCCCGTCCGCAAGGTCGGGCTGCCCGCCCGGCGCTTGGCCGACTTCAGCCGCGCAGGCGCCAGATCCGCACGCCGTCCGCGTCGTAGACCGTCTCGAACCGCGGGCTCGCCGCGAAGTCCGTCGGCGTTCCGCCGCCGCAGTCCGTTCCGCCGCCCGGTGAGAGCGCATACGTGGCGCCGTAGCGGGCCATCACCGCAGCCGCCGTGTCGGCTCCCTCGCAGTAGGCCGCGTTGACGTCCGCCTCGCGCGGAGCCGGGTCGTAGCCCAGGTTCGCCGCGTACGGCCCGAACGTCGTGATGCGCAGCCGGCCCGCGTAGTCGACCGGGCTGTTGATGAAGGCGTCCGTCACGAAGACCGAGCGCGGCGGCGTGTTGGCCGCGATCCAGACCGCCGCCTGCTGCTGCGGCCGTCGGACAGGGCGACCGGCGTCGACACCAGGTGCCAGGTGAGCCACGAGCGCCGGGGAGATCGCGGCGGCCGCCACGACGATCGCCGAGACCGCGGCAGGCCGCGCGCCGCAGGAGCCAGCCGCCGAGGATCGCCAGCGCAACCCCCATCACCTGGAAGTACTTGTTCATGTCGAACTCGACCGCGCCGGCGACCACCAGGTTGGGGACGATGAACAGCGCGACGGCCCAGGCTGCCAGGAAGGCCCGGGCCGGCGGCCGCGTCACCGCCAGGGCCAGGAGCCCGAGGAACAGCGGCAGGCCCAGGTTCGTGGCGTAGAAGAAGAGCACCGCGGCCGGGCCGTCCGCGATCGGCGCCTCGGCCCAGCCGCTACCAGCTGGACCGTTCCGCGCGCCGTCCTGGAGCAGCGCCGGCCCGACGCACGAACGGCACGGCCAGCACGACCGGGGCGACGAAGAGGGCCGCGTCGCGCAGCCAGCCGCGCCGCCGCCACGCCCGTCGCGCCACCGCGTACAGCAGGACGAGCAGGTACGTGGCCGGGAAGAAGTAGAGCTGGAACGGCGCGAGGAGCGCCGGCCAGGACGCCCGCCAGCAGCATCCCGGCCGGTCGACGTCCCAGCGACACGTGGACGAGCAGGAGGACCGAGAGCAGCCCCGGCAGCCCGAAGGTGGTCGCGCGGTGCGGGAGACAGGCCCGTTCCGACGATCGAGGCGATCTTGAAGTACGGCCAGCCGGGTGCCCACGTGTTGTCGTACGAGTCCGCGGCCGACCAGGTCCGCGAAGCGAGCCCGCCCCGGCGTGGAGGTCGATGAGCAGCCGGATCCAGCCCATCCCGCCGCCGACGAGGACGAGCAGGGTCGCGATGGTCGCCGCGCGCCGGCTGCCCGGTGAGGTGACGGGCCAGCTCCCACGCCACCAGCGCCAGCGCCGCCGGCCATGACGGCGCTCGAGACGATGAAGACGGGGATCACGTGAAGGCCGGCGCTCGCGGCCGCGACCGAGCCGTGGAAGTCGGCGAACCAGTGGTAGGTCAGCGGGACGCCGGCGAAGTACGGCACCTGGGGCGGGAAGTTGCCGTCGACGATGCTCTGGCCGATCGAGACATGGACCAGGAAGTCGCTCCAGTTCCAGCCTCCCGAGACCCAGCCCGTCCCGACTGGTGCCACGCGTTCGCCCCCAGGACCGTCGCCGATCAGCAGCGCGGCGAAGGCCGCCAGGACGAACGGCGCCGGCTCGCGGCGGGCGGCGTCGAGGGCCCCCCGCCAGGTCGAGCGGGCGGCGGTGACGCCAGCCACGGTAGCGGCGCCGTGGCGAGGAGGAGGCTGCGCGGCGGCGAGGATCGCCGCCGTACGCCAGCGCGACGGGACGGTCGAACCCACCGGCCGCGAGGCCGACGACGTTGGCGAGGTGTGCGGCGAGGTACGTCGAGGTCACGATCCCGACGCCGAAGCCGGCCGCGGCCCGAGACGAGGGACCGCGCGCGCGACGAGGAGCCAGCCCGGGACGACGAACAGGAACGGCCACGCGACGAGCGATCGCGACGGGCGGCAGCGAGCCATGCGAGCGCGAACGCGGCGACGCCGGTCGCGGCGACCGCGGGCGGGGGCGGCGAACGCACGAGCGGACCGGCGGCGTCCGGCCGACGGTCGGGCACGGACGGCCGGCGGGGCTTTCGTCGAAGGTCACGTCGCCGCGATGATAGGCGGGTGCGCACGAGCTCCACGATCCTCCACGTCGACCTGGACGCGTTCTTCGCGGCGGTGGAGCAGCGCGACCGGCCCGAGCTCCGCGGCCGGCCGGTGATCGTGGGCGGCGACCCCGGGGCGCGCGGGCGTCGTGTCGGCCGCGAGCTACGAGGCGCGGCGCTTCGGCGTGCACTCGGCGATGCCGCTGCGGACTGCCGCCGCGCTCTGCCCGGAGGGCGTCTTCCTCCCGGTCGACGGCGCGAAGTACCGCCGCGAGAGCCGGCGCGTCATGGAGATCCTCGGCCGGTTCACGCCGCTGCTCGAGCAGGTCTCGATCGACGAGGCGTTCCTCGACGTGGCCGGCAGCGAGCGTCTCTTCGGGCCGCCCGAGGAGATCGCCCGGCGGATCAAGGCCAGCGTGCGCGACGAGGTCGGACTGACGGTCAGCGTCGGCGTGGCGACCACCAAGCTCGTCGCGAAGGTCGCCTCCGACCTGCGCAAGCCCGACGGCCTCGTCGTCGTGGCGCCCGGGCGAGGAGGCCGCCTTCCTTGCGCCGCTGCCCGATCGCGCGGCTGTGGGGCGTCGGGCGCCCAGACGCGCGGCGGTCCTCGCCGAGCAGGGCGTGCGCACGATCGGCGACCTGGCCGAGCTGCCGGTCGACGTGCTCGTGCGCCGCCTCGGGCGCCCACGGCGCCACCCTGCACGATCGGGCGCGCGGGATCGACCCGTCGCCGGTCACCGGCGACGCGGCCGCCAAGTCGGTGAGCCACGAGCACACGTTCGACGTCGACACGGCGGACGCCGACGTGATCGAGCGGACGCTCCTGGCCCTCTCCGAGGGCGTGGCGTCGCGACTGCGGGCCGGCGGGGTACCGGGCGTCGACGGTCGCCGTCAAGGTCCGCGACAGCACCTTCCGACACCGTCACCCGCCAGCGGACCCTGGCCGAGCCGACCGACCTGGCCGACCCGATCTTCCAGTGGCCCTCGACCTCGTCCGCCCGGAGATCCGGGGCCGCCGGATCCGCCTGATCGGGGTCGGTGCTCACGGCCTCGGCGAGCCGGCCCAGCTGGGCCTCTTCGCCTCGCGAGGACCCGCGACGCCGAAAGGCGGTGGAAGCGCAGGACGAGATCCGCGCAGGAAGTACGGCACGCGGGCCCTGACCCGCGCGCGCCTGCTCGGGGACTCGCCCTGTCCGACCCGGGCGGCCGCGACCCGATGCGGCCGCCCGACCGCGCGGCGAGCCCGGCGACGCCGGATGGCCGCCCGCGAGAGGCCGCGACGCGAGGCCGGTCGACGGAGCGGCCCGCGCGGACCGACGGCCGGCGACGCCGCCTGACCCGGTCGAACGTCCGTGCCACAAGGCAAGCGTGGCACCGTGCGCGGGTCATCCTCGCCCCGAGTTCGACATCGAGGGCTTGACATCGAACAGGCGTTCGATCTACAGTCTCCGGCCAGAGTCGAACAGGTGTTCTGTCTCCCGAGTGCCCCGGGCGACGCCAGGCTGCCGAGAAGGAGCAACGTCGATGGCGATGACCCGCGTCGAGCCGGTCGAGGTCCGGGTGCGGACCGACTGGCTCTCCGGCCGTCCCCGGGAGATCCGCTGGGGGGGCCGGACGATCCCCGTGACCGCGATCGCGGCCGTGCGCCGCGAGCGCTCGGCCTATCCGGTCGAGATCGGCCCACGAACCACCTTCGAGGTGGACACGCCCGAGGTGCGCCTCGCCCTCACCTTCCGCCACCGTGGCCGCCGCTGGCTCGTCGAGGGCCTCGACCCGGACGTCTGCCGGGCGGCCTGACCGGCGTTCATGGCGCTCTCGGCGCGCCAGGTTCGATCGGATCGAGTTCGTCGCCGGGGCCTCGCCCGGCACGCCCGCGGCTGACCGCCCTCCCGGCGAGCCGCCCATCGGGCCCGGAGTGGGTGCGACCGGTACCGCGCTCACTCCGGGCTCGGCCATATCCAGGCTCGGTGCGGCAGCGCGGGGGTCCGGCGGCCGGGGCCCCGCCATCCTCGGCGACCGGGCCGGCCGTCATCCGCGAGAGGGCTGCGCGGCACGCTCGCCCGGGCGCCCCGGCCCTGTCGGCTCGTGGGCCGGCTCATACAATCGGTCGCATGTCGGAGACTGGCCGCGCCACGCTTCGGTTCCATGACCGTCGACGGGTTCATCGAGCTCCTCGGCTCGGCGTCCCCCAGCCCGGGAGGTGGTGCCGCGTCGGCGGTCGCCGCCTCGTGCGGGGCGGCCCTCGTCGCGATGGTCGCGGCGCTCTCGGTCGACCGGCCGAAGTACGCCTCGTACGCCGCGAGCCATGCCCGCCACGGGGCCGCGGGCCGCGAGCTGGCCGGCCGCCTCCTGACGCTCGCCGACGAGGACGCCGCTGCCTACGCCGCGTTCGCGGCCGCCCTGAAGCTGCCGCGCGAGACCGACGCGGAGAAGGCCGCCCGGACCGCGGCGATCCGCGCCTCGGCCCGCGTCGCCGCCGACGTCCCGCTGCGCACCGTCGAAGCCTGCCGGGACGTCGTCGCCGCCTCCGAGGCGCTGGCGGGCCGCAGCAACCTGAACGCGGCCAGCGACCTCGCGGTCGCCTCCCGCCTGGCGGAGGCCGCCGCCCACGGCGCCGCCGAGAACGTCATCGTCAACCTCCCGTCGCTCGGCGACGAGGCGGTCGCCGATGAGCTGCGCGGCCGCGTGGAGCCTGCTGCTCGCCGAGATCGAGGAGCTCGCCGAGGCGACCCGGGCCCACGTCGAGCCCGCCGAGCTCCGCGAGCCGGAGGCCGCCCAGCCCGGCGATCCGGAGGGTGCCGCCACGCCGGGTGCCGGCGGATGACGCTCCTCGGCGACATGGGACCGCGCCTCCTCAAGGGCGGGCCGATCGCGGCCGACGTCCGCACGGCCGTCGCGGCCGACGTCGCGGCGTTCAAGGACGACGTTCGGCTACACGCCGGAGCTCGCCGTCGTCATCGTCGGGCGCGACGCCCCGTCCACCGTCTACCTCCACAAGATCCTCGACGGCTGCCGCCTGGTCGGGATCCAGGACCGCCTGGTCGAGCTGTCGGACGACTGCACGCCCGACGACCTCGGCCGGATCATCACCGCCCTGGGCGCCGAGCGGGCCGTGGCCGGGATCATCGTCCAGCAGCCGCTCCCGGCCGGGATCCCGCTGCGCGTCGTCATCGACACCCTGGACCCGGGCAAGGACATCGACGGGATCCACCCGCTCAACGCGGGACTCCTGTCGCTCGGCTACGAGGGCTTCCTGCCCGCGACGGCCCACGCCGCGGTGGAGCTGCTCAAGCGCTCGGGCGTGGAGCTGAGCGGGAAGCGGGCCGTCGTCGTCGGCCGCTCGAACGTCGTCGGCAAGCCGGCCGCGCTGTCCTGCTGCTCCGCGAGCATGCCACCGTCACGATCTGCCACTCGCGGACCCCCGACCTGCCCGGCGTCATCCGCGCAGGCCGACGTCGTCGTCGTAGCAGCCGGCCGCGCGGGTCTCGTCACCGGGGAGATGCTGAAGCCGGGCGCGGTCGTGGTCGACGTCGGCATCAACGTGGTCGAAGGCCGCCTCGTCGGCGACGTCGACTTCGAATCGGCCGCGCGCGTCGCGTCGGCGATCACGCCCGTTCCCGGCGGGGTGGGGCCCCTGACGAACGCGATCCTCCTCACCCACCTCGTGTCGGGCCGCCCGTAACCAGGCCCAGGGAAGGAGCGCGCCCGGGCGCCCCCTCGCTCCGCGCCGACCCGTTCCTCGTCGACCCACCACACCCGTCGACCCGGTTCCCACCAGCTCCACGTCGTAGCCGCGCCACGCGGCGGGAGGCCTGCATGTCGTTCCCGTCCGATCTCGAGATCGCGCGCTCGGTCAGCCCGCGCCCCATCGGCGAGGTCGCAGCCGACCTGGGCCTGCGTCCCGACGAGATCGAGTACTACGGTCCGTCGAAGGCCAAGGTGACCCTCGCCGGCGTCGAGCGCGTGGAGCGCGAGCAGGCCGCGCGGCAAGTACGTCGTCGTGACCGCGATCACCCCGACGCCGCTTGGCGAGGGCAAGACGACCACCACGGTCGGCCTGGCGCAGGGGCTCAACCGGATCGGGCGCAAGGCCGCGGTCGCCATCCGCCAGCCGTCGCTGGGTCCGGTCTTCGGGATCAAGGGCGGCGCCGCGGGCGGCGGCTACTCACAGATCATCCCGATGGAGGACTTCAACCTCCACCTGACGGGCGACATCCACGCCATCAGCGCGGCTCACAACCTGGCCAGCGCCTTCCTCGACAACCACCTCCACCATGGCAACGCGCTCGGGATCGACCCGTATTCGATCCGCTGGCCGCGCGTGGTCGACATCAGCGACCGGGCGATCCGGCAAGGTGATCATCGGCCTCGGCGGCAAGGAGAACGGCGTCCCCCGCGAGAGCGAGTACGTCATCACCGTCGCCTCCGAGGTGATGGCGATCCTGGCCCTCTCGAAGGACCTCTTCGACCTGCGAGCGCGGCTGGGGCGGATCGTCGTGGCCACGAACCGCGAGGGCAAGGCGGTCACCACCGAGGACCTGGGCGTCGCCGGCGCGATGACGGTCCTCCTGAAGGACGCCATCAAGCCGAACCTGCTCCAGACGCTCGAGGGCGGGCCCGGCCTACGTCCACTGCGGGCCATTCGCCAACATCGCCCACGGCAACAGCTCGATCATCGCCGACCGGGTCGCGCTCTCGACATCCGACATCGTGGTCACGGAGGCCGGCTTCGGCGCCGACATGGGCGCCGAGAAGTTCTTCGACATCAAGTGCCGTGCGTCGGGGCTGCGGCCGGACGCGGCGGTGGTCGTCGCCACCATCCGGGCCCTGAAGATGCACGGCGGCGTTGGCCGGATCGTGGCCGGCAAGCCGCTCGACCCGGCCCTCACCACCGAGAACGTCGAGGCCGTGCGCAAGGGCGGCGAGAACCTGGCGGCCCAGGTCGAGCTCGTCCGCTCCTACGGCGTCCCGGTCGTCGTGGCAATCAACGCCTTCCCAACCGACACGTCAGCCGAGTACGCGGTCGTCCGCGAGGTCGCCCTGGCCGCCGGCGCCCGCGACGCGGTCGTGTCGACGAACTGGGCCGAGGGCGGCAAGGGCGCCGAGGCGCTCGCCAGTGCGGTCTGGGACGCCGCCGCCTCGGCGGGCGGCACCTTCCAGCTCCTCTACCCCGACGAGATGCCCCTCCGCGAGAAGATCGAGACCATCGCCACCAGGGTCTACGGGGCGGCCGGCGTCGACTTCGCCCCAGCCGCGTCGAAGGCGCTGGCGGAGTACGACCGCGCTGGGCTACGGAAGCCTGCCCATCTGCATGGCCAAGACCCACCTGTCGCTCTCGCACGACCCGGCGCTCAAGGGGCGCCCGACGGGATACCGCTTCCCAGTCCGCGAGGTGAAGCTCGCGGCCGGCGCCGGGTTCATCTACCCACTGGCGGGCGACATGCGGACGATGCCGGGACTGCCCTCGCATCCGGCCGGCGAGAAGATCGACATCGACGCCGACGGCAACATCGTCGGACTCTTCTGACCCACCCGGCGAAGAGACCTGACGGGTCCGCATCCGGCGAGTCCAGCCGGCAACTTCCGGCCCGATCCGACCTGGGTCGCGCCGTCTCGAACGGCAGGCGCCCGATCGTCCGAGGCGGGTCCGAAGCGTCAGGAGGTGCCCGCGTCCTCGCCGTCGCCCCAGCCGGTCTCATCGGGGCGGTCCGGTCCGTCCGCCGGGGTGCGCTCCCCGAACGGTGACCCGACCACCTCTTCCCACGGGCCGAGGAGTGCGTCGAGCTCGTCGTCCTCGAGGAGGTCTTCGAGCACGACCGCGTAGGCGGCGTCGAGCACCACCGGCATCGCGGCGACGCGCGGGTCGATGTCATTCGTGCTGTCGAGGACGCCAAGGACGCCGGCCGGGAACCAGTGGGTCACGCTCGAGGCCCACGCGGCAACCTCCTCGCCGATGGCCCGGATCGCCGCCAGGCGACCGGCCCGCTCGGCAATCTGGCGAAGCCGGGCTCGCACCTCGGCACGCGCCGCGACCTGCGGATCGTCCGCCGCCGTGCCGGTCTCGCCGCCGCCGGCCGCCCCGAGCGCGGCGATGGCTGGCCGTGGAAGGTGGTCGAGGTCGTCGAGCAGGCGCTCGGCGGCGACGGAGTTGGGCCCGTACTGCTGGGCCATGCTACGAGAGCGAGGTCGCGAGGTAGAGGCAGAACGCGACGACCAGCCCGGCCCCGACGCCGAGCACGCCGGCGCCCCAGGCCGGCCAATCGATCGGCCCGAGTGCCGCAGCGTGCTCACCGTGCTCGTCGTGGCCGGCGTGGCCGTGGTTCGCCTCGTCGGCCTCGTGGGCGGTGGCGCCGGACCCGGCTCCCGCTTCGTCGGGCCCGTTGGCCGGCCGCTCGTCGTGCTGGGCGGTGTCGCTCATGGCTGCATTCTAGCCCGCGATTCGCGGCCACCCATGGGGGAACGCGGCAGGTGCCTCGTCCTGCGCGGGCGCCTATGAGCCCTCGGTGTCCGTCGCGTGACGGCGGCCCGGGACGGGTCGCCCGAGGCGCAGCCAGAGCAGGACCGCGGCGCCGACCACGACCGCGACCGCGATCAGGAGGTCGAACGGCTGGAGCGCCTTCCGGATCTCCTCCCAGTTCGCTCCGAGCTGGACGCCGGCCCACACCAGCGCCGTCGACCACAGGAAGGCGCCCGCGGTCGAGTAGACGACGAACTTCCGGAGGTTCATGCGAGCCACCCCGGCAGGGAAGCTGATGAACGTGCGCACGATCGGCAGGAGGCGGCTGAAGAAGACCGTCTGCGAGCCCCAGCGCGCGAAGAAGCCGTCGGCGATCTCGATCTCGTGCTCGCGGATCAGGAGGTAGCGGCCGTAGCGCTCCAGGAACGGCCGGCCGCCCCAGGCGCCGATGGCGTAGGCAATGAGCGAGCCGATGGTGTTCCCGAGCGTCCCGACCACCACCACGATCCAGAAGTTCCACGGCTGCCCGGTCAGTGGCTCGAGCTTGGTCGGGTCGGAGATGAGGAAGCCGGCGAAGGGCAGGATCAGCTCGGACGGAAGCGGGATCATCGCCGACTCGATGGCCATGGCGAAGAGCACGCCCAGGTAGCCGACGGCGCCATAGAGCTGCTCGAGGAAGGGGATGACGATCTGGTCGATGAAGGCAAGCATCCCGCGGAGGATACGCGAGGCCCGGCGAACCTGGCTGACCCGCCGGGGACGGTCGAAGCCGGGCCGGCGCCACTTGGGCCGGGTCGCCGCCGGAGCCGGGCCCCGGCGCCACTGGGCCCCGGCGCCACTGGACCGCGTCGCCGCCGGGCGCCGTCGCCGCACAGGGGCGGTTCGCCCGCGGCTATGCTCGCGACGTGAGCGATCCCGGCCCGCGCCCCGTCGACCACCCGAGCGGCCCGCATTTCGAGCCGGGACCCCGGGCGTCCGTCACACCGGCCGGGGCCGTGGTCCTCACGGGTGCCGACCTGACGGTGGCGGCCGTGGAGGCGGTCGCGCGCGGGAGCGCCCGCGCCACGCTCGACATCCACGCCAGGGCGCGGATGGAGGAGGCCCGTGCCGTCGTCGAGCGCCTGGCGGCGGCGGGCGAGGTCGTCTACGGGATCACCACCGGCTTCGGCGACCTGGCCACGACGTTCATCCCGCCCGCGGACGCCAGGCGCCTCCAGCAGAACCTGCTCGTCAGCCATGCCGTCGGCGTCGGCCCCGCCCTGCCGCGGGACGTCGTGCGGGCCATGCTCCTGCTGCGCGCCAACACGCTCGCCCTCGGCCACTCGGGATGCCGGCCGGTCGTCGTCGAGCGGCTCCTGCAGCTCCTCGACCGCGGCATCCACCCGGTCGTTCCCGCCCAGGGCAGCGTCGGCGCGTCCGGCGACCTGGCGCCCCTGGCCCATCTCGCCCTGCCGCTGATCGGGCGCGGCGAGGTGGAGCTGGGCGGCCACGTGATGCCCGCCCTGCTCGCCCTGCGCGAGGCCGGCATCGAGCCGCTCGTTCTCGAGGCGAAGGAAGGGCTCGCGCTGCTCAACGGCACCCAGCTCATGAGCGCGATCGGCGCGCTGCTCCTGGCGGACGCCGATCGCCTGTCTCGAACGGCATCCGTCGCGGCCGCCCAGTCGGTCGAGGCGCTCCTCGGGACCGACGTCGCCTACGCCGCCGCCTACCAGCTGGCCCGCCCGCACCCGGGGCAGGTCGCGGTCGCCGCGGAGATGCGGCACCTGCTCCGCGACTCGGGGCTGATGGGGCACCACCACGCCTCGGCCCACAAGGTCCAGGACCCCTACTCGCTGCGCTGCGTGCCCCAGGTGCACGGCGCGGTGCGCGACGCGCTCGACCACCTGCGGCGCGTGCTCGACGTGGAGATGAACGCCGCCACCGACAACCCGCTGATCTTCCCGGAGGGAGGCGTGGCAGGCGCCGACACGGCCGCGACAGGCGGTGGCCTGGTCATCTCCGGCGGCAACTTCCACGGCGAGCCGATCGCGCTCGCCCTCGACTTCGCGAAGCTGGCGATCGCCGAGCTGGGGGCGATCAGCGAGCGCCGCATCGCGCTCCTGCTCGACGCTCGCCTCAACGGCGGCCTCCCGCCATTCCTGGCCCGCGAGAGCGGCCTCAACTCCGGGATGATGATGCTGCAGTACACCGCAGCGGCGCTGGCGTCGGAGAACAAGGTGCTGGTCCACCCGGCGTCGGTGGATTCGATCCCGACCTCGGCGAACCAGGAGGACCACGTCTCGATGGGGGCGACCGCGGCGCGGCACGCCCGCGAGGTCCTCGACCACGTCCAGCGGATCGTCGCCCTCGAGCTCATCGTGGGGGCGCAGGCGCTCGACCTCCGGCGCGAGATCGTGGCCGCCGCCGCCGGCGCGCCGCCCGATGCGGCGCCCCCCGCCCGGCCGCGGCGTCGGCGAGGCGCACCGTCGGATACGGGCCGTCGTCCCCCGGCTCGACGCCGACCGCGAGATGGGCCCCGACATCGAGGCCGCCGCGCGCCTGGTCCGCGCGGGTGGGCTGGTCGACCTCGTCGACGACTGAGGTCGGACCCGCGGCGCCGCCGTGCTCGAGTACCTTGGCATCGGCGCCGTCCTCGGGCTTGCCGCGGGATTCGCGCCCGGTCCGCTCCTGGCCCTGATCCTCGCCCAGTCGGTCAGGTTCGGCACCCGGGAGGGGATGAAGGTCGCCGCGGCGCCGCTGATCACCGACCTCCCGATCGTCATCCTCGCGACGCTCCTCGTCGGCGCCGCGGCCGAGGCGGCGGGCACCCTGCTGGGGGTGATCTCCCTGGCCGGCGCCGTCTTCGTGGCCTACCTGGGGGTCGGGTCGATGCGGACGAGCGGCGTCGAGCCCGGCCGCCCGGACGAGGCGCCGCGATCGTGGACCCGGGGCGCCATGGTCAATGCGCTGAGCCCCTACCCGTACCTGTTCTGGGTCACCGTCGGGGCACCGACGCTCATCGCGGCGTGGGGAGTGGGCCCGGCGCCGGCCACCGCGTTCCTGGTCGGCTTCTACGCGTGCCTGGTGGGCGCGAAGGTCCTCGTGGCGTTCATCGCCGGGCGCTCGGGCGGCCGCCTCGCGGGGTCGTGGATACCGGGCGGTGATGATCGTGCTGGGTGGCCTGCTGCTCCTGTTCGCGGTCCGGCTTGCGGCCGATGGCCTTCGGCTGCTCGGGGTCGGCGCAAGCTGAGGCGGCGGGACGCCGAAGGCAGGCGTCGCAGCGGCATTCGTCATTCGGTGGAGCGATCGTTCGTGGGCACGAACCGTCCGATTGAACGAACGCTCAGGCGCGGTGGCGCAACCTTGCCCGGATTGCCCGCAGGCCGACGAGAGAGACCCACGTCGCGAGTGCCACCCGCCAGGTCCAGCCGAGGCCGCCCGGATCGTCGGGACCGCGGCTGATCTGGCTGCCATCGGCCGGGGCGATCCGGACGAGCGGGACCCAGGCGACGCACTCGAGGATCCGCCGGTCGCTCGTCGTCGGCGGGAAGCAGCCTGTCATCGCGCCGGGGATGGCCATCGACCGGCACAGGGCCGGGATGATCCTCGCCCGCGTGCTCGGGTCGCTGTCGTGGCTGGCGTTCGCGGCGATGGGCGGGCGTCCGGGCAGGAGGAGCTCGACGCGCGTGTCGTCGAGGATGTTCCGGAACCACAGGGTCGAGGGCCCGTATCCGGCGAGGACCCAGGCTGCGCCGTCGGCCACGATGTAGCCGAGCGGCGTGTGACGCCGCAGCCCCGACCGGCGGCCGGTCGTGGTCAGCAGGCATTGCCAGCCCGTCACCGGGTTGCCCAGCCAGGCGGCCAGGCCGGCGCGGTGGAACGGGACCATCGCGTAGCGGTTCGCGTAGCGGAACGCCGTGCGACTCGCGTCCGTGAGGATCCCGAAGCCCCCGGTCATCGGGGGCGGTGCCGCCAGCGTGCCCGGTGCCAGCGGTGCCCGGGGCAACCATGCCCGGCGCAGGTGTGCCCGGCGCAAGCGTGTCCGGCCCGATCGCCCCGAAGGCCGGCGCGCCAGCGGCGCCGGTGGCGCCGGTGTTGTCAGCGCCGGTGGTGTCGGCGGCCCCGCCGGCATCGGGCGCGCCGGCGGCTGCCACGCCGGCGTCGGGCGTGCCCGGGAGGAGCGGGCCGGGGTCAGCGGGCCGGCCTGGATCGCCGGGCGGCGGAGCCTCGGCGGAATCGGGGAGCGCCGGGTTCGTCGTCCGCTTCCGTCTGGCCATCGCAGCGCGATCGTCGCCGCACCGCGGGCGCGGCGGCCAGTGCCACCGGTCCCGAATGCGCCGGCCCACCCTGGACCCGGCGCCGGCCATCGGGGCCACGACGCCGAGCCGCCCGGCCGCGGCTCCGTCGCGATACGCTGAATGGATGGATCGGATCCGTATCGTCGATGTCACGGATGCGGCGACGTTCGGCCTCCTCCCGCCGTGCGCCGACCCTTCGTTCGACCATCGCAGCTGCGACTACTGGGAGGAGGCCGACCGCGGTTCCAAGGCCCACCGCGCATCCTGGCTCCGGACCGGGGACGCGAGCCGTGAGGAGGCGCCGCCGCAGGTGCGCCGCGTCTCCTCCAACCCGTTCCTGGCCGACCTCGAGGGTGACGCCGACAATCCCTTCGCCCTGAAGCGAACGGCCCCGGCGAACCCATTCCTGGCAGGCGGCGACACAGACTCGCTTGCCGACAATCCCTTTGCGCCCAAGCGCGCCCCACACCCGACGGTGGCTCCCGGCGCAGCGCCGAAGCTTGCCCTTCTCGATCGCGGCCTCGCGGTCTTCGGGAGCTATGCCAAGGTCCTGCTCGTGCCCGACGAGACGGCCGATGGTGGCGAGCGGCCCGTCGCCTACGCCCAGTTCGGCCCACTGTCGGCCTATCCGCGCGCCCTGCGCACCCGCGAGCTCTACCCGAAGCTGCCGCAGTCGCCGCTCCCGGCGATCATCACCTGCATTGCGGTGGTCGCCGACCAACGCGGCCGCGGACTCGGGCGGCTGCTCGTCGAGGCCGTCTGCGCGGACCTTGCGGGGCGCGGCTTCGCGGCCGTCGAGGCGTACCCGGAGGCCGGCCAGCGACCGGACGCGACATCCGCGGCCACGCCGCGCTTCTGGGTGGAGGCGGGCTTCGCGGTCGTGGTCGCGGACGAGCGCTACCCGGTCGTCCGCCGCGAGCTCTGACGCGACGGCGCCCCGATCCCGCGCCTGCCGCGTCAGGCGAGGCCGCGCCCCCGGAATGCGTTCGCGTGGGCGGGGAAGCCCTCGTGGTCTGCCAGGGCGACCGTCGGGCCGGCGAGTCCCGCCAGGGCCTCGGGCGACAGACGGGCGATGGAGGTCGTCGTCTGGAACGTTCGCGCCGTCACGCCGCCGTTGAGCTTCGCGAAGCCGCCCGTCGGCAGGGTCGCCGGGATCCCGATCGAGTAGCTGCTCGCGCCGATCGGCGTGTCCTGCCCGAGCAGGATCTCGCCGGCGTAGCGCAGTCGGGCCAGCGTGACCTCCGGGTCGGCCGTCGCCACCTGCACGTGCTCGGCCGCGTACTCGTTGGCGAACGTGATCGCCGCGCCCATCGACTCGAAGAGCAGCACGCCGCCGAGGTCGCCGAGGACGGAGGTCGCGTACGTTCGCCTGGGCTCCGGGAGGGCCGCGACCTGCTCGACGACGGCGATCTCGAGGGCGGCCGCCAGGCCGGGCGAGTCGGTGACGACCAGTGCCGCCGAGTCGGGGCCGTGCTCCGCTTCGTTGACCAGGTCGAGCGCCAGCCGCCAGGGGTCGGCGGTCGCATCGGCGAGCAGGAGGCTCTCCGACGGCCCGCAGAGCATGTTCGTGGCGGTCCCGAAGCGCTGTGCCAGCACCTGGGCTGCGGTCACCGCGGGGCTCCCGGGTCCCACGACCTTGCGCACCCGCGGGATCGTGGCCGTTCCGAAGGTCAGGGCCGCGATGCCGGCCGGCCCGTTGGCCCGGAACACGTTTCCCAGGCCGAGCTCATGGGCGACGGCCAGCGTCGCAGGGTCGACGACCCCGGTCCCCGGCATCGGCGGGACGAGCACGGCGATCTCGGGAACGCCGGCGACGACGGCGGGCACCCCGACCTGCACGAGCACCGACGGGAAGCTGCCCTTGCCCGCGGGGACATACAGCCCGGCCGACGGGATCGGCGCGATCTGCTCGCCAAGCTCGAACCCGGGGCGGACCTCGGCAAGCCAGCCCACGGCGGTGGCCCTCACCTGGGCCTCGTTGAAGAGGCGGCTGTTGCGGATCGCCTCCCGGATGCCGCCCAGGAGCGCAGGGTCGATCGTGGCGTGCGCCGTGGCGAGCTCGTCCGCTGCCACGCGGAGCTCGGTCGGCCCGAGGCGGACGCCGTCGAAGTGCTCCGTTGCCTCGAGGACCGCGGCGTCACCGCGCAGCCTGACGTCCTCGAAGAGGCTCTCGATCGAGGCCTGGAGCGCAGGGTCGAAGATGGCCGCCGTCGAGCGCGCCAGGAGTCGGGCCTGCTCGACGGCGTCGAGGTCGGTCCAGCGGCGGACGGCGAGGATCGGCATGGCGCGTCGAGCCTACCGGATCGGCGGATCCGCGCGCGGGGGCCGCGGGCGGAATCCCCTGTGCGGTCATCCCCCGGGCACGGCACACTCCGTCCATGACCACCTCGCCCGGCGCCCACGACGCACCACCTCTTCCCGGCGCCCGCCCGGTCCGCGCTCCCCGCGGCACGGAGATCTCCTGCCGCGGCTGGCAGCAGGAGGCGGTCCTCCGGATGCTCATGAACAACCTCGACCCCGAGGTCGCCGAGAACCCCGACGCCCTCGTCGTCTACGGCGGCACCGGACGCGCCGCCCGAAGCTGGGAGGCCTTCGACGCCATCGTCCGCGAGCTGCGTGCCCTCGCCGACGACGAGACGCTCCTCGTCCAGTCGGGCAAGCCGGTGGGCGTGTTCCGGACGAACCCCTGGGCGCCCCGCGTGCTCATCGCCAACTCGAACCTCGTCGGCAGATGGGCCACCTGGGAGCACTTCCGCGAGCTCGAGCGGGCCGGGCTGATGATGTACGGCCAGATGACCGCAGGCTCCTGGATCTACATCGGGACCCAGGGGATCCTGCAGGGCACCTTCGAGACGTTCGCCGAGCTGGCGCGGCAGCATTTCGGCGGCACTCTTCGCGGGCGGGTCGTCCTGACTGCCGGCCTCGGCGGGATGGGCGGCGCCCAGCCGCTGTCGGTCACCATGAACGACGGCGTCGTGATCGCCATCGAGGTCGACGAGGCGCGGGCCCGCCGGCGCCACGAGATCGGCTACGTCGACCGGCTGACCGACTCGCCCGAGGCCGCGCTGGCGATGGCCCGCGAGGCGGCGGCGCGTGGAGAGCCCCTCTCGATCGCCCTCGTCGGGAACGCCGCCGAGATCGAGCCGGCCTGGGCGAAGCAGGGTGAGCGGTTCGACGCCGTCACCGACCAGACGTCGGCCCACGATGCCCTCGCCGGTTACGTGCCACCGGAGATGACGATCGGCGACGCGCTCGTCCTGCGCCGCACGCAGCCGGAAGCGTACGAGCGCCGGGCCCTCGAAGGGATGGCGGCTCACGTCCGCGCGATGCTCGCCTTTCAGGAGGCGGGGGCCGTCGTCTTCGACTACGGCAACAACATCCGGGCCCAGGCCCAGCGGGCCGGGGTGGCGAACGCGTTCGACTTCGCCGGCTTCGTGCCGCTCTTCATCCGTCCCCAGTTCTGCGAGGGCCGCGGGCCGTTCCGCTGGGCCGCGCTGTCGGGCGACCCGGCCGACATCCGGCGTACGGACGCCGAGATCCTGCGCCTCTTCCCGGACGACGCCGGCCTGCGGCGCTGGATCGAGATGGCACAGGCGAAGGTCCCGTTCCAGGGGCTGCCGGCGCGGATCTGCTGGCTGGGCTACGGCGAGAGGTCGAAGGCCGGGCTGGCGTTCAACGAGCTGGTGCGTCGCGGCGAGGTGCGGGCGCCGATCGTCATCGGGCGCGACCACCTCGACTCGGGGTCGGTGGCATCGCCCAACCGCGAGACGGAGGCGATGGCCGACGGGACCGACGCGGTCGCCGACTGGCCGCTGCTGAACGCCCTCGTGAACACGGCGGCGGGCGCGACATGGGTCAGCATCCACCACGGCGGCGGGGTCGGGATCGGGTACAGCCAGCACGCGGGGATGGTCGTGGTGGCGGACGGCACGGACCTCGCGGCGCAGAAGCTGGAGCGTGTGCTCACCACCGACCCGGGAATGGGCGTCATCCGCCACGCCGATGCGGGCTACGAGCACGCCCTGGACGTGGCGCGGGAGCGCGGCGTCCGGGTGCCGATGCGCGACGGCGGGCCCTGAGCCCGAACGTCCCGTCCGCGCGCTGGACAGCCACGCGGCCCAGGCGGCTCGATGGCGCCCTGCTCGACGCTGAGCTCTCGCGCCGCCAGCCCCGCGTCGGCAGGCATCTCGCGGATCGCGCGCACCAAGCTGACGAAGACCGGGAGGATCGCCGCCAGCTCGCCGACGGCGCCGATGAGGAGGGTCTCGCGGACCCCGATCGCGGTCGCGTGCGGCTCGGGCGCGAGCGGCGCGTGCGGGCTCATCGGTGTGCCACGATAGCCGCATGCCGCTCGTCGAATCCGTCCCGAATGTCTCCGAGGGCAGGCGCCTCGACGTCGTCGACCGCCTCGCGGCCGCCCTCGAGTCCGTGCCTGGCGCCCACCTCCTCGACCGGACGAGCGACGCCTCCCACAACCGGAGCGTCTTCACGCTGGCCGGCGAGGTGGCGGCGATCACCGATGCCCTCGAGCGACTCGTGGGTGCGGCCCTCCGCGAGATCGACATGGAGCTCCAGGAGGGCGAGCACCCGCGGGTCGGCGCGGTCGACGTCATCCCGTTCGTCCCCCTCGGAGACACGACGCTCGAGGACTGCGTCGGCATCGCCCGCGACTTCGGGCGCCGGATCGCGACCCGCTTCGACCTGCCGGTCTACCTCTACGCGGCAGCCGCCTCGCGGCCCGGCCGCGTGAAGCTGGCCGACGTCCGCCGTGGCCAGTACGAAGGGCTGCGGGCCGAGATCGCCACCCGCGGCCGCGAGCCCGACTTCGGGCCCGCCAGGATGCATCCGCGTGGCGGCGCCACCTGCGTCGGCGCGCGCCCGTTCCTCATCGCGTGGAACATCAACCTCGCCAGCGACGATCTCGAGCTGGCCCGCCGGATCGCCCACCGGGTCCGCGAGTCCTCCGGCGGCCTGCCGGCCGTCCAGGCCAAGGGCTTCTTCATCGAGGAGCTCGCCTGCGCCCAGGTCTCGATGAACCTCCTCGACTTCGCCCGTACCCCGCTCTGGGCCGCCTGGGAGGCGGTCCGAGCCGAGGCGGCCGAGGACGGCGTCGAGCTGGCGGAGTCGGAGCTCATCGGCCTGGCCCCGCTGGCCGCGTTCGAGGCAGTGGCCGACCGAGCCGGTGGCCCGGTCGACGTGCCGGCCGAGGAGCGCGTCCTCGCCGCAGGCCGGTTCCTGAAGCTGCGCGACGCGTCGCCGCTGATGGCGCTCGAGCTCCGGCTGGCACAGGCGGCCCGCGGCTGATGGCGCCGGCGCCGGGATCGGCTTCCGGCGGGCTGTCCGCGCGGAGTGGCCTGGCCGCGCCGGGACCGGCCGCGGCGAGGAGCACCGGCGAACCCGGTCGTGGGCTCCTCCTCGCCGGCGCCGCCGAGGTTGCCACGCTTGCCGGAGGCCTGCGACGAGGAGCCGCGCAGTCCGACCCGGCCATCGCGCCCCCGGGCACGTCGATCGCCTGTCTCGACGGGATGGTCGTCGCGGTCGCACCCGAGGCCGACGCGGAAGGCGCGCTCGCAGCGAGGCTCGAGGCCGCCGGACGGGATCCCGCCGCCTTCGACCGCCTCGACGTCAGCGGGGCGACGCTGACACCGGGGCTGGTCGACGCCCACACGCACCTGCTCTTCGGAGGCTCGCGCGAGGACGAGGTCGCCCGCCGCGCCCGGGGCGACTCGTACCTGGAGATCCTCGCCGCGGGCGGCGGGATCCTGTCCACGGTCCGCGCCACCCGGGCCGCGTCGGACGAGCACCTGCTGGCCCACGGACGGCGATGGCTGGCCCAGATGCTGCGGACGGGGACGACGACCGTCGAGGCGAAGTCAGGGTACGGACTGGACGTCGCCACCGAGCTTCGGCTGCTGGCCATCGCGGCCCGCCTGGACTCCGAGGGACCGGTGCATGTCGTCCCGACCTTCCTCGGTGCCCACGCCGTGCCGGCCGAGCTGCGGTGCGGCGTATCCCGACGACGCCGCCGCTGCCACCGAGGCCTACGTGGCCAACGTGATTGCCGAGCAGCTGCCCGCGGTTTCAGCGCAGGGGATCGCGCGGTCGTGCGACGTCTTCTGCGAGGTGGGTGTCTTCAGCGCCGACCAGGCCCGCCGGGTCCTGCTGGCCGCGCGCTCGCTCGGCCTGCCGATTCGCCTGCACGCGGACGAGCTTGCCCCGTCCGGAGGTGCCGAGCTCGCGGCCGAGCTGGGCGCGCTGTCCGCGGACCACCTCGGGGCTCCTTCGCCGGAGGGGATCGACGCCCTCGCGGCTGTCGCCGAGGCAGGGCGGCCGGTTGTGGCCGTGCTCCTGCCGACCGTGACCTGGTTCCTCGGGCTCGCGTCGCACGAGCCGGCGCGCCAGCTCGTGGAGGCGGGCGTGCCGGTCGCCCTGGCGACCGACTTCAACCCGGGGACGTCGCCGATGCCAAGCCTGCCACTGGTCATGTCCACCGCCGTGGCGACGCTGCGGCTCGGGCCGTCGGAGGCGCTCGTCGCCACCACCGTCAACGCCGCGGCGGCGCTGGGCCTCGCCGACCGGGGATCCCTCGTTCCCGGGATGCGGGCGGACCTGGTCGTGTGGGATGTCCCCACCCACCGCCAGATCCCCTACTGGGCGGGCGCCGACCTGGTCCGGGCGGTGGTGGTCGAAGGAAGGGTCGTCCGGGGCTGACGGTCGCTCCAGGCTGACGGTCGGGGTGACCGGCGTCGCGCTTGCGCCGCGCCTTGGGGCCCGTTTTCGCTGCGCGGGACCTGGCCGCGTGCCGCCCGTCCCGTCGCCGCCGACGCCCCGCCGGCGTCAGGCCTTGCCGCGCGACTCCAGCAGGACGGTCGTCGTCTCCTCGGGGAGTCCACCCGGCGTGATCGACAGCCGCTGCTGCGGCTCGCTCGCCGTCGTGCCCATCTCGTGGAAGAACTTGGCCAGGATCGGGGCGCACGCGTCCTCGGTGTCACAGACCGGCATCGGCACCACGATGCGCGGATCCAGCTGGGCCACGAGCTCGGCCGCCTTGGTAGGGGAGAGGAGGCCGCCGATCGGGACGCAGGCGACGTCGACAGGCCCGATCTCGCCGATCTTCTCCTCCGTCAGCGTGTGCGCGATGTCGCCCAGGTGGACGACATGGACGCCGTCGATCTCCACGACAAAGGCGACGTTGCGGCCCCGCTCCGCCCCATGCCGCTCGTCGCGGAACGTGCGCACCCCGTTGACCAGGATGTGCCTGACCTCGTATTCGCCGGGCCCGTCGAGGACGAATGCCTCCTCGAGGCTGGACGGGAGGTGCGTCGACCCGTCGCGGCTCAACCGGCCCTTGGCCTTCGGGAGCGGTGCCTCGTCGGGATGGCTGAAGGTCACGATGTCGCCCGTGATCCCGCGCCCGGTCGGTCCGACGACCGCCTGGTAGGGATCGGTGACGACCACGGCGTCCCGGCCCTTGAGCCGGACGCACGTGCGCCCATACCAAGTGAGTTCCATCCGAGGATTCTGCCATGCGTCGCTGCACGCGGCCTGCGCGGCGTGCCAGGAGCTGCCCAGGGATGAGTGATGGCCGCCGGTCGGGCAGTGGCCAGCCTTCGGGGTTCCGACGAGCTCGCGAAGGACCTTGGCGGGTCCCAACGGGCCGCGACGGGCCCCAACGGGCCGCGACGGGCCCCAACGGGCCGCGACGGGCCCCAACGGGCCCCTCGACGTCATCGACAGGCCGCGACGGGTCTTCGACGGCCCCCGACGCGCAGAAAGAAAGGACCGGGAGCGCCTGCCCATCGGCGCCCCCGGTCCTGGGAGGGAGGGCGGATCTGTGGGAGTCGGAGGGATCGACTCGGTCCCGCAGGTCCATGGCGAAGCCTAGGACGGTGATGTTCAGGTGCAAGGCGGGGGGAGGTTAAGAAACCGCGATGTGCGAACCCCATGCCAGAATGCGGCCATGATCTGCGAACGCTGGGCGCCGTGCTGCGGGCACGTCCCGGCACCCGCGCCTGGCGGCGCTGGCGCTCTTCGTCGGCGCGGCGCTCCTCGCGGCTGCCTGCGGCGCGACCTCTCCGAGCGCCACCTCGAATGCCAGCGCGGCGCCCACTTCGATCCCGACCACCGCCGCGACGGCTGCCCCGACCACCGGGCCGTCGGCGACGCCGGCAGCTTCCAGCGATCTCGCCGCCGTCTACCGGGAGATCGAGGACCAGGTCATCGCCGAGCGCGGCCTGCAGGCCAAGCAGCGCCTCGAGCCGACGATCCTCTCCGAGGCCGAGCTGAAGACCCGCATCGCGGACCAGTTCCATCGGGACAACCCGCCCGACACGATCGCCGTCTCCGAGGGAACCCTGAAGGCCCTCGGCCTGTTGCCGGCCGACGCCTCGCTGGAGAAGCTCTACGTCGACCTGCTGGGCTCGCAGGTGGCCGGCTACTACGACCCGAAGGCAAAGCAGCTATTCGTGGTCTCGCGCTCGGGGCAGGTCGGCGCGACCGAGAAGACCACCTTCGCCCACGAGTTCACCCACGCCCTCCAGGACCAGAACTTCGGTCTCGAGGGGATCGACGTCGACGCCGTGGGCCAGGGGGATCGCTCGCTCGCCCGGCTTTCGCTCGTCGAGGGCGACGCCACCCTCCTCATGACCCGCTGGCTGACCCAGCACCTCGCCCCCTCGGAGCTCACGGAGCTGTTGAACGTCGACCCGGCGTCCACGCGCCATGCTGGCTGCGATGCCGGCGATCCTGCGCGAGACGCTCCTCTTCCCGTACCAGCAGGGACTCGCCTTCGTGAGCACGCTCGCCGGGAGCGGCGGCTGGCCCGCGGTCGACCGCGCCTACGGGCGTCTTCCCGACTCCACCGAGCAGATTCTCCATCCCGAGAAGTACCTCGCCGGCGAGAAGCCGGTCGCGGTGCCGCTCGACGGCGCCGCCCTGGCGAAGGCGATGGGCGCGGGCTGGACATCGACGCCGGCCGACACGCTCGGCGAGTTCCAGCTCTCGACCTGGCTCCGCGAGAACGGGGTGCCGGCGCTCGACGCACAGGCCGCGGCTGCCGGCTGGGGTGGCGACAGGATCGAGTACCTCCGGGGCCCGAACGGTGCGTACGCCCTGGCGCTCCTCACCCGCTGGGACACGCCCAAGGACGCTTCCGAGTTCGCCGCCGCGGCGACGATCGCGGCGAAGAAGCTGCCCGGGGCGGCCGACGTTGTCGAGATCCCGAACGGCGGGCCGATCGCGGCGCCTCTGAACCCGACCTGGGCGGTCCTCGCCGCGAGCGACCCCGCCACCCTGGCGAAGCTTCGGGCGGCGGCCGCACCCGCGATCCGCTGATCGACGTCTGCGCCGCGGCAGCCGGTCGACTACATCTGCTCCGGCGCGGAGATCCCGAGGAGGCCGAGAGCGCCAGCGAGCGTGAGCTGGGTCGCCCGGACGATGGCGAGCCGGGAGCGCGATCGCTCCGGCTCGTCGGGATCCACCACCCGCGCGTCGCGATAGAAGGCGTGGAACTGGGTCGCGAGCTCGGTCGCGAAGGCCGTCACGCCCTGCGTCTCCTGCGCCGCTGCCGCGTCTTCCACGACCTCGGGGAAGCGGGCGAGGGCGCGAACCAGCGCTCCCTCGGGGGTCGTTGCGCCGGCGCCGGACGACCCGGGCGTGGCCGCGCCTTCGCCCAGTGACCCGGGCTCGATGCCGGCCGCCGGCTGGAGCCCCGCCAGGGCGCCCTTGCGCAGGATCGAGGCGATCCGGGCGTGGGCGTACTGCACGTAGTAGACGGGGTTCTCGTTCGACTGCTTCTTCGCCAGCTCGATGTCGAAGTCGATGCCGGAGGTGTGGCCGCGGGCGGCGAAGAACCAGCGGGCGGCGTCGACGCCGATCTCGGCCAGCAGCTCGTCGAGGGTGATGAACTCGCCCGCCCGTTTCGACATCGAGACCTCGACGCCGTCGCGGACGAAGCGCACCCAGGCGATCAGGAGCATCTGGACCGCGGCGCGGTCGAAGCCCATCGCCTCGGCCGCGTTCCTCAGCCGGGCCACCGTTCCGTGGTGGTCGGCGCCCCAGATATAGACGAGGTGGTCGAAGCCGCGGCTGAACTTCTCGACGACGTAGCCGATGTCGGAGCCGAAGTAGGTGTAGTCACCGTTCGACTTGCGGACCACGCGGTCCTTGTCGTCGCCGTAGTCGGTCGACCGGAACCAGAGCGCCCCGTCCTGCTCGTAGAGGTGACCGGAGACCCGCAAGCGCTCGACCGCCCGCTCGACCCAGCCCTCGCGGTAGAGCGAGCCTTCGCTCTTCCAGACGTCGAAGTGGACCCCGAGGGTGGCCAGCGAGGCTTCGATCCCCGCCCGGACGCGCTCCGACGCCCACTCGCCGACGATCCAGGCGGCGTCGCGATCCGCCTCGTTCGCGCCGCCCGGGCCTGCGCCGCGAGCTCCGCGAGTGTGCCTGCGGGGCTTGCGGCTTCTGCTTCCTCGACTGCCTCGACGCCCTCGCCGGCCCCGGCAGCTTCGGCGGCGGTCCAGACGTCCGGCGGGATCTCCCGCGCCAGGTCGTGGACGTAGGCGGCCCGGTAGCCGTCCTCCGGCACGCTCTACCCCGCGGCGGATGGCAAGCACCGAGGCGCCGAGGTTGCGCACCTGCGCCCCGAAGTCGTTGAAGTAGTACTCGCGCGTGACGCTGTGGCCGGCCGCCTCGAGCACGCGGCAGAGGAGGTCGCCCACGAACGCGCCGCGGGCGTTGCCGATGTGGAGCGGCCCGGTCGGGTTGGCCGACACGAACTCCACGTTGACGTGCCGCTGGTTGGCGGCCTCGACGCGACCCCAGGCGTCCGGACGCTCGAGGATCCCGGCCACCAGACCCGCCAGGGCGTCGTCGGCGAGCCTGAAGTTGAGGAAGCCGGGCGCAGCCACCTCCACCGCGGCGAATGGCGAGCCGGGGGTGCCGGCGGCCGCCGACAACTCATCAGCCAGGGCCTGTGCGATGCGGAGCGGCGGCATCCGGTACGGGCGGGCAAGCTTCATCGCCAGGCCGGTGGCGAGGTCGCCGTGCTCGGGATTCCCCGGTCGCTCGATCTCGACCGCGGGCAGCTCGGTGCCCTCCGGGGCGGGCGGCAGGGCGCCCGAGGCGACCGCGCGGGTCCAGGCGTCGGCGACGGCGTCGCGGGCTCGCGTCCGGAGGGGGGTGAGGTCGGTGCCGGGTTCGTTCACCGCTCCATCGTAGCGGCCGGCCTTTGCCGGGGGTCGCAGCGCTTGTCCAGCCCACGTTCCGGTAGTCGCGGCCATTTCGAGCGACCCGAATCCGCTCGATGCCCGGCGCGCGGGATCTCGCAGCCGACACCGGCGTGTCCGGGACGACCGAAGGCGCCGCGCCCCGCGACCCGCCGCAGCGTCCCTCTGGGCGGCCACCCAGGAGTCCTGGTACCCCGCGTTGTCCACGGGCACCGGAACCTGCGTCTCAGCGGGTACGGTCCTGGGCAAGTCGGTGCGGAACGGGGTACTCAGGTGCAGAGGGTGGTAGTACTCTCGGTGGTCCTCGGTTGGTAACTTTGGCGGCAACGGGGGTTACCCCGCTGATCGGGTATCCGGTCGGCTCGTCCGGCCGAGGACGCACTTATCCATCTGGCAGACATCGAGGCACCTATCGCCGCTCTGCCATCTCGGGGATCGGAGGAACAGATGTTCAGCGGGGGCTTGAGGCTGCGCCGGAGCGCGCAGACTCGTCGGAGCGTCGTCTTCACGTGGACGGCGCTCTTCGTGTTGTCACTCGGCCTGCAGTACGCCGTCTTCGCGGCACCGCCGGCGACCACCGCCAACTCGACCGGCAACAGGCTGCTCGGCGGCGTCGAGATCGACGGCAACCTCCTGTCCGGCAACATGAGCCCGAGCGGCGACGACTGGGCGAAGGGAACGACCGGGAACGGCCTCCTTACGGCGCCGACGATCATCGACCCGATCGGCAACGCCGACACGACGACGTTCACCCAGGGCTCCAAGGAGAACGACCCCCCGTTGTCGTGGACAGGCGGCGGCAATGGCACCGCCTCGCCCAAGGACGACATGGGCAACATCTACGTCGGATCCCAACTGCTGCCGGTCCCGGCAGGCCCCAACAGCCACCTGTGGGCCTTCGTCGGTGTCGAGCGCGCCTCGAACAATGGCACGACGTTTTTCGACTTCGAGTTCAACCAGCAGCCGAACGTCACCAGCACCGACGGGACGATGAAGGTCCCGAACCGGACCGCAGGTGACATCCTCGTTGTCGCCCAGCAGCAGGGCACGGGCGCCTTCGACATCAGCGCGACGATCCAGCGTTGGACCGGCTCCGCCTGGAGCGCTCCGACCACCCCATCGCCGACCCAGTTCTACGGACTCTCGAACGACGCCGCCATCCCTGTCGGACCGTGGTCCGACAGCATTGCGTCGGGCGGCTCGATTCCCCAGAGCCAGTTCGCCGAGATGGGCTTCGACCTGACCTCCCTCGGCTTGGTGCTCGCCTGCCCGAGCGGCGGCTTCGGCGAGGTCAACGTCCGAACTCGCTCGTCGATCTCCGACAGCGCCGCGCTCAAGGACTACGCCTCGGCGCCCGTGAACATCCCGTCGAACTGCGGCTCGCTGAGCTGGACCAAGACCGACGGCCACAGCGCCCTCGGTGGCGCCACGTTCAAGGTCACCCCGACGAGCCCGTCCGGCACGGCGATGTGCGTCGTGGACAACAACGTCCACGCGCCGGTCAACTGCACCGGCACGACCACCTCGGACGCGGCCCCGGCGGTCGGGACGCTCAAGATCGCCGACCTTCCGCCCGGCGTCTACTCCATCCAGGAGACGTCGCCACCCCCGGGTTACAAGCTCGACACGCACACCTACTCGGCGACGGTCGGGGCGTTCCAGGACGTCGTCCTGGAAACCAGCTTCGTCGACACGCGGAAGACGGCGACCACGACCCTTGTCGCCAAGAGCGCGCTCCCGCCTGATGCCTCGAGCATCGAGCCGAGCACGCCGATCTCGCTCGCGGTCACTGAGACCAACACGGGCGAATCCGTCCTGACCGGCGTCAACGTCACCGGCGTGAACAGTTGCGCCCACTGGACGCCCGCCGCCAACAAGAACGGCGGGGCAGGGGCGTTCTCCGGAACCCTTAGCCCCGGTGAATCCGTCGACTTCACCTGCGCCTTCACCGGCGGCTCGACCAGCTTCGCCTGGTCGGCCACCGGACGCGGGACGGACGAGACCGGCACAGCCGCCTCACTCACCGGCGAGACCGTCAACGGCTCCTACGTTGTAATCCATCCGGCCACGACCCTTACCGTCGTGACGCCGGCGCCGGACCAGGTCCACCAGGGCGACTCGATCACGATTCTCGTGAACGAGAGGAACTCCGGCGACGGCGCCATCTCGGACGTCAGCGTCAGCGGCACGAACAGCTGCGCCACGTGGACCCCGGTCGGCACCTTCAACGGCACCCTCGCCGCCGGCGCCTCGCGGGACTTCACCTGCACGTTCACTGCGCCCGGATCGACCTTCACGTGGACTGCGGACGGGCACGGGACCGACATGCTCGGGAATCCCGTCCCCGCGACGGGCGAGCACCAGTCCGGCCCGGTCACGGTCGTCAAGCCGTCGACGAGCCTGACGATCGTCAGCGCCCCGAGCATGGTCGAGGCGGGCAGCTTGGCCACGATCACTGTCAACGAGAAGAACACGGGCAACGGGCCGATCTCGGCCGTGAGTGTGACCGGCACCGGATGCACCACCTGGAGCCCGGTCGGGACGTTCAGTGGCACCCTCGCCGCCGGCGCCTCGAAGGACTTCAGCTGCACCTTCACGCCGACGAACGATCCGACGGCCTGGACCGCGACCGGCCATGGCAAGGATTTGCTCGGAGCGGACGTGCCGCTCACTGGCGAGCAGGTGGAGGGGTCCATCGACCTCCTTCACCCGGCCACGACCCTGACGGCCGCCAGCACGAACCCGACCACGGTCGAGTCCGGCACCTCAGTCACCCTCAAGGTCACCGAGAAGAACACCGGCGACACGGCCCTGACCGGCGTCAACGTCACCGGCACCGGCTGCAGCCCCTGGAGCCCGGTCGGGTCGTTCAGCGGCACCCTCGCCGCCGGCGCCTCGCAGGACTTCAGCTGCACCTTCACGCCGAGCGCCAACCCGACCGCCTGGTCGGCCACCGGCCACGGCACCGACCCGCTCAACAACGCGGCCCCGGACACGAACGAGACCGTCAACGCCTCGATCATCGTCCTTCACCCGGCCACGACCCTGACGGCCGCCAGCACGAACCCGACCACGGTCGAGTCCGGCACCTCAGTCACCCTCAAGGTCACCGAGAAGAACACCGGCGACACGGCCCTGACCGGCGTCAACGTCACCGGCACCGGCTGCAGCCCCTGGAGCCCGGTCGGGTCGTTCAGCGGCACCCTCGCCGCCGGCGCCTCGCAGGACTTCAGCTGCACCTTCACGCCGAGCGCCAACCCGACCGCCTGGTCGGCCACCGGCCACGGCACCGACCCGCTCAACAACGCGGCCCCGGACACGAACGAGACCGTCAACGCCTCGATCATCGTCCTTCACCCGGCCACGACCCTGACGGCCGCCAGCACGAACCCGACCACGGTCGAGTCCGGCACCTCAGTCACCCTCAAGGTCACCGAGAAGAACACCGGCGACACGGCCCTGACCGGCGTCAACGTCACCGGCACCGGCTGCAGCCCCTGGAGCCCGGTCGGGTCGTTCAGCGGCACCCTCGCCGCCGGCGCCTCGCAGGACTTCAGCTGCACCTTCACGCCGAGCGCCAACCCGACCGCCTGGTCGGCCACCGGCCACGGCACCGACCCGCTCAACAACGCGGCCCCGGACACGAACGAGACCGTCAACGCCTCGATCATCGTCCTTCACCCGGCCACGACCCTGACGGCCGCCAGCACGAACCCGACCACGGTCGAGTCCGGCACCTCAGTCACCCTCAAGGTCACCGAGAAGAACACCGGCGACACGGCCCTGACCGGCGTCAACGTCACCGGCACCGGCTGCAGCCCCTGGAGCCCGGTCGGGTCGTTCAGCGGCACCCTCGCCGCCGGCGCCTCGCAGGACTTCAGCTGCACCTTCACGCCGAGCGCCAACCCGACCGCCTGGTCGGCCACCGGCCACGGCACCGACCCGCTCAACAACGCGGCCCCGGACACGAACGAGACCGTCAACGCCTCGATCATCGTCCTTCACCCGGCCACGACCCTGACGGCCGCCAGCACGAACCCGACGACCGTCCTCACCGCCAGCCCGATCACCCTGAAGGTGACCGAGACGAACACGGGCGATGCAGCCCTCAGCTCCGTGAGCGTCACGGGCACGAACAGCTGCGCCACCTGGACAGCCGCCGCCACGACGACCAAGGGAGCCGCCTTCAGCGGCAGCCTGGCCGCCGGCGACTCGGTCGACTTCACCTGCACCTTCACCGTCGGCACGGCCAGCTTCACCTGGACCGCGTCAGGCCACGGAACCGACTCCCTCGGCAACCCGGTTGCCACCGGGCCCGAGACCACGGAGTTCGTCCAGGCCTCGGTTCATGTCGTCAACCCGAACATCGACGTGGTGAAGACCGCCGGCGCCAGCCTGGCCAGCCAGGCTCCTGACGGCTCGGTGTACACCACCGCTCGAAGGCTCCACCGTCGTCTACAAGTACGTCGTCACGACGCAGGACCCCGACGGCCTCACCAACGTCACGGTCGGCGACAACGTGTGCTCGAGCCCGACGGCGGTCACGAGCGGCGGCTTCAACGTCGGTGACACGAACACGGACAACACGCTCCAGCCAGGTGAGTCCTGGGTCTTCCAGTGCTCGATGGTCCTGACCTTCGACAACGCGAACGACGGACCCCACGGCGTCCACAACGTCGCCACGGCCAGCGGTCAGCCCATCGAGGGCTCGCCCGTCACCGCCAACGACGTCGCCGACGTCCACCTCTATCACCCGTCGGTCACCATCGCCAAGGCCGACAACGTCCCCGGCAAGATCGTCCAGGGCGGCCAGAACGTGACCTTCACGCTCACCACCGTGGTCACCGATGGGCCGAGCCCGATCACGGTCACGGATGTGCTGCCCGCCGGCGAGACGTACGTCGCCAGCTCGCAGAGCTCCAACCCGGCGGCCACGTCGTTTGCCTACGACGCGTCGACCCGGACGCTCTCCTGGACCTACGCAAGCCTCAACGGCTCCTCAACTCAGACTTACCACGTCACCATCGATGCGAAGGCGACGGGCAGCCTGACGAACACGGCCGACGCGTGCGTGCCCGCCTTTAACCAGTACGAAGAGCAGTGCGACCAGGCCACCGACACCCTCCTCGTCCAGACGGCTTCGATCTCGAAGACCAACGACACCGAGGGCGTGCCGGTCAAGCCGGGTGACAGCGTCGGCTACACGCTGACCCTGTCCGTGGCCAATGGGCCCGTGCCCTCGATGACCGTTACCGACACGCTCCCGGCACAGCTCGTCAATCCCACCGGTTTCAACGTCACCCCGGCGTCGGTCGTGGGCCAGGTGATCACCTGGAACTTGTCGGACGTGACGGACGGGACGAAGCTCACCTACACCGCCAGCGTCAAGGCCGGGACGGTCGCCGGCAGCTACGAGAACACGGCGGTCATCGAGACCGGCCCGTGCATCCAGAGCTGCAGCGACACGTCCACGGTCCCGGTCCAGAACGTCTCGATCACCAAGTCCAACGACACCGACGGGCCGGTCCTTCGCGGGACCGCGGTCCTCTACACGCTGACGCTCTCGGTCGTAAACGGACCGGTGAAGTCGATGACCGTCACGGACGTCCTGCCGGCTGGCATGACCAACCCCACGGACTTCCGGCTCAACGGGGCTCCGTTCGCCGGGGCATCGGCGAGCGGTCAGACCATCACCTGGAACCTGACAAACGTCGCTGACGGCACGAAGCTGACCTACACGGCCACGGTTGCGGCCGCTGCCGCCAACGGCGCCGAGCTGGTCAACACGGCCACGATCACGGAAGGTCCGTGCGTGGCGTCGTGCTCCGACACCTCTACGCGTGACGGTCCGCGTGCCGACGCTCGTGATCGCCAAGGCGGTCACGGGCAACACGAACGGGACCGATCCGATCCTCAACGTGCCGTCGGCCAAGATCGGCGACACCCTCACCTTCACCCTGACCTACACCCTTGGCAATGGGCCCGTCTCGAACGCGGTCATCACGGACGTCCTGCCGGCTGGCTATGGCGACCCGACCGCGATCTCGAACGACGGCACCGGCGCGGCCGGGACCTGGGACGCCACCACGCGGACCATCACCTGGATGTGGCCGACCCTTTCTTCGAGCGGCAGCGTGAGCTACAAGGTGGTCGTCCTCACCGGCGCCAACGAGCTTGCTCAGCCGCTCACGAACGTCGCCACGATCGTCAGCGACCAGACCGCGCCCTCAACGGCCAACCGCCAGGTGGCGGTGCCGGGCGAGGTCTCACCGGCCACTGCGACGCCGAAGGTGACGCCTCCTCCCACGGACATGGAGTCGACTCCGGCGAGCGGGCCGGGCGGGAGCGTCCTGCTCGTCCTCCTCGCTCTCCTGGGCCTCGCGGCGGTGATCGGGATCCTGACCCCGGTCCCGGCGCGGTCCCGCCGGCGGAGCCGCCGCGGCTAGCCGCGGCTGACGTCTCCTGATCCCGGCCCGGTTCGATCCGGGCCGGGAGGGAGCGCCGGTCCTGACCTTGGGTCCCCGAGACCCGGACGGGGCGCGCCAGCCTGAGGCGCGCCCCGTCCCGTTTCTTCCGCAACCTTGCGCCGTCGACTCCGCGCCCGTCGACCCGCGAGCCGTGACCCTCCGTCAGATCGGCCAGCGTTCTCCGTCTGCCACGAGGTTCACGGGCCCGTCGTAGGAGGCTCGCACCGCCGCGACCGTGGCCGCCGGGTCGCGGCCGACCTGCAGGTGGGTCAGCAGGACCCGGGCGGGACGTGTTTCCGCCGCCAGCTCGCCCACCGCCGGCCCAGCGAGGTGGAGGTCCCCGACGGGTACCGGCCCGGGCCCGAAGGCGACCTCACAGAGGAGCGTGTCGCCGGGGCGCACCAGGGGGGCCAGGTCGCCCGCTCGCCCGCAGTCGCCCGAGTAGACGAGGCCGGGGCCGTCCGGGCTCGTGGCATCGCAGATGCGGACGGCGTAGCTCTCGTCGGTGTGGGTGACGAGGATGCTCTCCAGCAGGAATGGGCCGATCGCCAGGACGCCCGTTTGGCGCGACTCCACGTCGAGTGCCTCGGCGGCGAACCCGGGCTCCGCCATCAGCGCGTCGAGGCGCGCCGTGAGGCCAGTCGGCGCGACCACGCGCATCCGGCGCGGCGGGGCGAACTCGTAGCGCAGGTAATGTCGGAGGGCCACGAGGTCGACGAAGTGGTCGGGATGGAGGTGGCTCACGACCACGGCATCGAGGCTGCTCGGCTCGAGGCGGCCGGCGAGGCCGGCGAACCCGCCCTGGCCGAGGTCAAGGCAGAGCCGTCGGCCGGCGAGCGAGACGACGTAGGTGCTGGACGCCGTGCCCGGCGTGGCGGGGTAGGCGGCGCCCGATCCGACGACGAGAAGCTCCATGGGAGCGGAGGGTAACGGGTCGCGGCCCTCTCGACGACCCCCGAGCTTCACGGGCGCCTCAGGGGGCGTCGGTCGCTCGGCGCGGGCCTGGATGCATCGGCGACGCCCTTCAGCCCGGCGCTGCGACCGTCGAGAGGGGCGCAGGCGGCCCGGCATCGCCACTCGCTCACCCGCCCGTGGTGCGCCCGGCGCGCGACGGATCGCCAGCTCCTCGAACCCGGCGCCCGCCAGGATCGCGTAGGCGTGTCCGAGCCCGTAGGCGAACGAGTCGGGCCGGTGCGCGTCGGAGCCGGCGGTCACCAGCTCTCCTCCGAGCGCCCGGAAGCGCTCCACGACCCATGCCGGGGGGTAGGGCTCGCGCGGCGCCTGGCGGAGCCCCGAGGCGTTTACCTCGAGGCCGGTCCCGCCTTCGACGAGCGCCCGCAGAACCGGCTCGTAGACGCCCGGGAGCTCCGCGAAGACCGCCGGCGGTACGTGGTGGATGACGTACTTCTTCACGTAGTCGAGATGGCCGAGCGTGTCGAAGAGCCCGCTCCGCGCCGCCGCCTCCACCTCGGCGAAGTAGGGCGTGACGATCTCGTCGGCCGTCTTGCCGGCGACCCAGCGGGCCACCCGGCTCGCGGTGTACGGCGACGAGCGCGACACGTGGACCGACCCGATGACGAAGTCGTACGGGTGGCTCGCGAGGTGCGCCCGGATCTCGTCCTCGTGCCGCGACTCGTAGCTGATCTCGACGCCGAAGCGGACGGCCACGCCCCAGTCGCCCCAGCGCTCGGCGGCCTCGCGAACCACGCGCTCCCGGCGGGCGAAGTCGGCGAAGGCGAAGGCCGGCGCCTGCGGGTCGAAGTCGAGGTGGTCGGTGATCGCGATCTCGGGGATCGCCCGCTCGACGGCTGCCGCGCAGTACAGGTCGATCGGGACGTCGCTGTCCGGCGACAGGTCGGAGTGGAGGTGCGCGTCGAGGGGCAGGTCGCGGTCGAACGCTGCCCCCGGCGTCGGCAGGGCCTCTCTCGCGGCGCTCACCCGGCGACGAGCCCCACCTCGCGACCGACCCGGGCGAAGGCGTCGAGGCAGGCGTCGAGCTCGTCGTCGGAATGCGCCGCCGTGACGATCGTCCGCAGGCGCGCCCCATCCACGGCGACGGTCGGGTAGACGACCGAGGTCGCCCAGACGCCCTCCTCGAGGAGCCGGTTCGCGAAGTGGATGGCGAGCGCGGAGTCGCCGACCATGACCGGCGTGATCGGCGTCTCCGACGCGCCCGTGTCGAAGCCGAGCGAGCGCAGGCCGTCCTTGAAGCGGCGCGTGTTCGCCCAGAGCCGCTCGATCAGCTCGGGCTCGTCCTCGAGGACCCGGATGGCCGCCAGGCAGGCGGCGGCGACGGCGGGCGGCTGCGAGGTCGAGAAGAGGAACGGCCGTCCGCGCTGGATGAGCATCTCCCGCAGGTCCAGCGGCCCGGCCACGTACCCGCCCAGCACGCCCATCGCCTTGCTGAGAGTGCCGACCTGGATCGCGACGCGCCCGTGGAGGTCGAAGTGGTCCACGCTGCCCCGTCCGTTGCGGCCGAGAACGCCCGACGCGTGCGCGTCGTCGACGTAGACCGCCGCGTCGTGCTCCTCCGCCGCCTCCACGATGTCCGGCAGCGGGGCGATGTCGCCGTCCATGCTGAAGACGCCGTCCGTGACCACCAGGATGCCGCGATACGGCTCGCCGTCCGGGCGTCCGTCGCGGCGGGCGGCCGCCAGCAGCTCGCGCAGGTGCGCCACGTCCTTGTGGCGGTAGACGACGCGCGGCGCCTTCGCCAGGCGCATGCCGTCGATGATCGAGGCATGGTTGAGCTGGTCCGACACGATCAGGTCGGGCTCGCCGGCCACGACCGGGATCACCCCGGTGTTGCAGCTGAAGCCGGACTGGAAGGTGAGCACGGCCTCGACGTGCTTGAAGTCGGCGAGCGCCGTCTCCAGCTCCTCGTGCAGCGTCATCGTCCCCGAGATCGTGCGGACGGCTCCCGAGCCGGCGCCGAATCGGCGAGCCGCCTCGGCCGCGGCCTCGACGAGGCGCGGATGCGTGTTCAGGCCCAGGTAGTTGTTCGAGGCCAGGGAGATGACGTCCCGGCCGTCGACCGTCACGCGGGTGCCGTTGGCCGAGCTCATCACGCGGAGGGGCCGGTACAGGTGGGCGGCCTTGAGCTCGTCGAGCTCGGCCGACAGGTGGGCGAGCGGGTTCGTGCCGGTGGTCATCGCCGCTGTCTCCTTGGGGGCGCGCCAACGCGCTCGCGCCTGGCCGCCGGGGGGCGCCGTGACGCCGTCGCGCCTCATGCGGTCCAGTCCATGATCACCTTGCCGGCGTCGCCGGAGCGCGCCGCTGCGAAGGCGGCCGCGTGGTCGCGGAACGAGAAGCGGTGCGTGATCACCGGCGTGATGTCGAGCCCGGACTGGAGCATCACGGTCATCTTGTACCAGGTCTCGTACATCTCCCGACCGTAGATCCCGCGCAGGGTCAGCATCTTGAACACGATCTCGTTGACGTCCAGCGAGATCTCCTCGGTCGGGATCCCGAGGATGGCGATGGCGCCCCCGTGGGCCATGGCGCCCATCGCGGCACGCAGCGCGGCCGGCTTGCCCGACATCTCCAGGGCGACGTCGAAGCCCTCGACCATGCCCAGCTCGCGGGCGACGTCGCCGAGGTCGCGGTCGCGCGGGTCCACCGCGACGGTCGCCCCCATCCGCTCGGCGATGGCGCGCCGGACCGGGTTCGGCTCGGAGACGACGACGAAGCGCGACCCGGCGTGGCGGGCGACCGCCGTCGCCATGAGGCCGATCGGGCCGGCCCCCGAGACGAGAACGTCCTCGCCGAGCACGGGGAAGGCGAGCGCCGTGTGGACCGCATTGCCGAAGGGGTCGAAGATCGACGCCACCTCTTCGTCGATGCCGGCCCAGTGGTGCCAGACGTTGGTCATCGGGAGGGCCACGTATTCGGCGAACGCGCCGTCACGCCCCACGCCCAGGCCGATCGTCCGGGCGCACAGGTGACGTCGGCCGGCCAGGCAGTGGCGGCAGCGTCCGCAGACCACGTGACCCTCACCCGAGACGAGGTCGCCCGGTGCGAAGTCGGCCACGTTCGACCCGACCTCGACGATCTCGCCGACGAACTCGTGCCCGACGATGAGCGGGGGCACGATCGTGGCGGCGGCCCAGGCGTCCCAGGACTCGATGTGGAGGTCGGTCCCGCAGATGCCCGTACGGCGGACGCGCACGAGGACGTCGTTGATCCCGGTCGACGGTGCGGGGACGTCACGAAGCTCGAGTCCGGCTCCGGGGGCCGTCTTCACGAGGGCGAGCATGCGACGGCCTCCCTGTTCTCGCTGCGCCGCGCGGCGCCGGACCTGGAGATCATGCCGGGTGCCGGCCCGGCTGCAGGTCCGCGCGGGGCGCCCGGGCCTGCGTCTGTCGTGATTCTGCCCCCTTCCTGCGTGTTGCGCGACGAGCGTCGGGCGGTCCGCCCGGGCCGCGGCCCAGTCGCACGAGGGTCAGGCGGTTCGCTCCGAGCGCGGGCTTCGCAGGGCGAGCAGGCGCTCCGCGGGCGAACCGGCCGGGGCCGAGCCGTCGGCGTCCACGATCGGGTTCGTGACCGAGCCGATCCCTTCGACCTCGACCCGGACCACGTCGCCCGGGACCAGGAAGACCGGCGGCTCGCGGAAGACCCCCACGCCCGAGGGCGTGCCGGTCACCACGACGTCACCCGGCTCCAGGGTGATGCTCGCCGAGATGAACTCGATCAGCTCGGCGACGCCGAAGACCATGTCGGACGTGCGCCCATCCTGCACTCGTTCCTCGAGACCCGGCGTGCGGGCCCTCCGCCGGCGTGTGGAAGCCCCGGACGGACAGGTCGCCCGGGTCGCCGAGCTCGTCCGCGGTGACGAGCGCCGGTCCCAGCGGCAGGAACGTGTCCGAGCCCTTGGCGCGCAGCCACTGGCCGTCGCCACGCTCACCCTCGCGGAGCGCCGGCTTGCTCCCCTGGAGGTCGCGCGCCGAGATGTCGTTGGCCGCCACGTAGCCCGCGACGTGCGCCATCGCATCTGCGACGGCCACCCGGCGGGCGCGCCGCCCGATCACGACCGCCAGCTCCGCCTCGAGGTCGAGGGCGTGGGTCGTCTCCGGGCGGATCACCGGGTCGAGGTCGCCGACCACGGCGTTGGCGAACGTCGCGAACAGCATCGGCCGCGTCGGGATGGGCAGGCCCTGCTCGAGCACGTGGCTGGCGTAGTTGTGGCCGACGCAGACGATCTTGCCCGGCTCGAGCAGGGGCGCGCGCTGGAGCGTGGAGGCCGGCACACCCGTCAGCCGGAGCGCGGCCGCGCGGGCAGCGGCGGCTCGCGTCTCGGCGAGGTCCGGGTCCTCGCCCAGGAGGCCCCGGAGGTCCAGCAGCGCCAGCTCGTCGCGCAGGCCCGCTCGCTCGGCCAGCAGCTCGAGGGTCAGCACGCGGTCGCCGATGAGAACGCCCGCGACCGGGAGGCCCACGTCGTCGAGATGGGCGATCAGGCGCATCCTTGGATCCTCGGGTCGTCAGGGAGCCGCCGTCGCCGAGGGAGCGGCAGAGGGAGCGCCGTCGCCGAGGGTGCGGCCGCGCCGAGGGAGCGGCGGCGGGTCGCGGCCGAGCTGGCTCCCGGGCTCGCGGCCGGGCTGGCCCCCGGCGCCGCGTTCTGGCATTGCGGCTCCGGGCCCCGATCGGCGCTTTGTTCCCAGAACGTCGTGACGGCGCCGACGTCGAGGGTGTTCATGAAGTAGATACGGCCCCAGACCGCCACCGCGTATGGTGTCGGGAGCTGGTCGAAGCGGGTTACGACGACCGTGTCCGTGGGCGGGAATCCGCAGAGCGGGCTGTTCGGCAGCTGCCCCTGAACGGCCCCGAGGGCGTCCTGGGCGGCCGGATCGCAGCCTTCGGGGCAGCGGTAGAGGACCACCATCATCCCGTGCTCGAGATTGTGGACCCAGCCCTGCGGGACCGTCGCCTCGTCCTTGGAGTAGAAGTGGGTCGGGATGGGCCCGTTGTTCCCGTCGTTGTAGTGGGACCCGGAGGACGGGGGGCAATATTCGTAGGTGACCTTGGTACCGGTCGCCACGTGCAGGCGGCCCATGTCGTTCGTCACCTGGCCCAAGCGCGGCGTGGCACCGGGAGCCGGGCTCTCCGGTGCTGCCGGGGTCAGGATGCTGGTGCAGGCGAACGCGGGCTGGGCCGACCCGCCGAGGAGGAAGGCGGCGCCGACGGCGACCACGGCCACGACGACGACGGCCAGGATCAGCCCGCGGTAGCGCTGGAACCTCGATTGCCGCTTCGAAGGCGCGGCGGTCGACGGCCGGCGCGCGGATGACGTGCCCGTCCCGGTGCCGGTAGAGGCGCCGGTGGATCGGGGTGCGGACGTTGTCCTGGTTGTCTGTGACGATCGTGAGCGCTTCGACACGGGGATCGATCCTCGGACGTTCGACGGGGTGGAAGGCGACAGCGTAGCCGAGGTTGCGGGATCGGTGCGGCGGGATCCCGGTCAGCCCGGCCCCGGCCCAGCCTGGCCGGCGACGGGGTTCCCCGCTGGCGCATGCCGAACGCGGCCGCGACGCTTGCGGAATGCCGCCGCGACGCTTGCGGAATGCCGCCGCGACGCTTGCGGAACGCCGCCGCGACGCCTACGGCTCGGACAGCCACGCCCTCGCCGAGGGCCGCTGGAGGCCCATGTAGAGGGCGATCCCCGCGGCGGCAGGGACGAGCGCCGTCAGCGGCGCGGGACCAAGAAGCAGGAGCGGCACGGCCGGGATCGTCAGAGTCACGAGCCCGAGGGCGAGCCCGCGGCCGGCCTCCTTCCGCTGCAGGACCATCGTGACGGTGAAGATCGTGTAGGCCAGCAGGACCATCGCCACGGTGCCGGGGAGGCTGATCGGACTTCCGATCGCCTGGTCGACCACCCAGCGCAGTGAAAGCCCGATCCCTGCGAGGATCGCCAAGCCGTAGCCGAGGAAGAGGAGGATGCCGGCCGGCGGGATCCGGCGACCCGAATCGGATGCCATACGTCGATTCTGCCACGCGTCCGGGGACCGGGAGCCCGCATGGCCACCTTCGTCGCGGGAGCCCGGACCCGCCTTGACACTCGGCGCGGGGCCCGACTACCGTGCGACCCTGTGCACCAGCCGGTACGTCGCAAGGGGGAGGAGGCGTGCCGTCTCCTGCTGGCGGGGATCCAGCGAACGGCGGCCGGTCGTCCCGACCACCGGAGGCTCGAGACCCACCTCGTCGTGCGTGCCTCGACCGGACCTGCGCCCGGGCGCGGCGTGGCGTGAGCTGAGCCGGATGTCGCCGCAGGTCCCCGCCTGGGTGAGGGACGCCGTCTTCTACCAGGTCTTCCCGGATCGTTTCGCGCGCTCGACGCGGCTGATCCCGCCCGGTCCCCTCGAGGCATGGGACGCGCCGCCGACCCACCACGGCTTCAAGGGCGGCGACCTCTACGGCGTGGCCGAGCGCCTGCCGGAGCTGGCCGACCTCGGGGTGACCGCGCTCTACCTGAACCCCGTCTTCGCCTCCGCCTCGACCCACCGCTACCACACGTACGACTACCTCGCCGTGGACCCGCTCCTCGGCGGTGACGCCGCCCTGCGCGAGCTGCTCGACGCGGCCCACGCTCGGGGGATGCGCGTGATCCTCGACGGCGTCTTCAACCACGTGGGGCGCGGATTCTGGGCCTTCCACCACGTCCTGGAGGCCGGCGCCGACTCGCCCTACCGCGACTGGTTCCATCTCTCGCCGGCCGTGCTGGCGGGCCGGCGCGATCTGCGCGCCTATCCGGAGGCGGTGCCGGACCACGGCGAGCGGGACGATCGCCCGGGCGACGACCATGGGCCGTGGGCATCGGGCGACCCGAGCCTCGACCGGCTCGGCTATCGGGCCTGGTGGGGCCTCCCCGCGCTGCCGAAGCTCAACACCGGCAACCCGCAGGTGCGCGAGATGCTGTGGAGCGTCGCCGAGCACTGGCTCCGCTTCGGCGCGGATGGCTGGCGGCTCGACGTGCCCGAGGAGATCGGCGAGCCGGCGTTCTGGCTCGAGTTCCGGCGCCGCTGCCGGGCCGCCAATCCGGACGCCTACCTGGTCGGGGAGATCTGGCACGTGGCCCCGGAATGGCTGGCCGGCGACCGGTTCGACGGCCTGATGAACTACCCGCTCCTCGAGGCGATCCTGTCGTTCGTCGGGGGTCCCTCGCTGGACGCGGGCCTGGTGGCCAGCCACCACGAGCTGTCGAGCAACGTGCGACCTGGGAACGGCGCAGGCGTTCGCCGATCGCCTGGTCGGGCTCCTCGGCGCCTATGACGCCGCCACCGACGCCGCGATGCTCAACCTCCTCTCGTCCCACGACATGCCGAGGATCCGCTCGCTCCTGTCGGGCGACCTGGCCGCCGTCCGGCTCGCGGTCATCCTGCAGATGACGCTTCCCGGCGCGCCATCCATCTACTACGGCGACGAGATCGGGATGGAGGGTGGCAACGACCCGGACTGCCGGCGGTCATTCCCGGCGGGCGCCGACGGTCGAGACGAGGTGCTCCGCGCCTTCTACCGCGCCGCCGTGGCGGCCCGCCACGGGCACCCGGCGCTGCGCTCCGACAGGGTCGTCGTGGCAGGTGTCACCGGGGCGGCGGTCGCGCTCGCGCGCGGGGGCGCGGACGACCCCACGGCGGCGGGCGAGACCCTGCTGGTCGCGGTCAACGCCGGGACGGAGCGGGCGACGCTCGCCGTCGCGGTTCCGGCCCTGGCGGGGCGGCGACTCGTCCCGGTCGTCGCCAGCCCGGGCGCGGGCTGGGACGATGTCGCGGACGTCCTCGTGGGTGCCGACGGATCGGCCAGCCCCGTGCTCGAGGCGCGCTCGGGCGCCGTGTTCGCGCCACGCTGACCCACCCGCCGCGCCGCGGCGGGCCCCGGATGACCCCGGGGCGGGCCCTATACTCCCCCGAGTGTCCGACCTGCCGTTCGTCCCCGCGCACCCCGAGCTCTCCGGGCGTTTGATCGCCGCCGTCGACGCCGACGGCAGGATTCCGCGCGTCCTCACGCGGCTCGGTTGTCGCGAGGGCGCCGACGTGACCGTCCTCGGCGAGGCGCCGATGCGCGTCGCCGCTCTGCGCGACGGCGGCGCCCGGGTGACGGTGGTGGGACTCCCGAACGGGCCATGCCCGACCCCCGACGCGGACCTGGCGGCCGCCCTGGCCGGGCTGGCGCCGGGATCGGCCGACGTCCTGCTCGCCCTGTGGTCGGCGTTCGCCGGCCCGTCGCCGGCGTCGCTGGCCCTCGTCGACCGGATCCTGCGCCCCGGCGGCCGCCTGGTGGCGCTCCAGGACTACGGCCGCGACGACCTCGACGGGCTGCGGGGCGCCGAGCGGACGCTCCAGCTCCTCGAATGGAGCCGCCGTGGCGGCTGGTACCTGCAGGCGGGATTCCGGATCCACGTGATCCACGCGTTCTGGAGCGCCGTCGACGGCGTCGGGGTGGCGGAGCTGCTCGAGGCCGCCTACGGCGGCGCCGGGAGGGATGCCTCGAGGGAGCTGCGACGAGCCCGGGTGGCTCACAACATTGCCGTCTACCATCGCTGCGCCCCTGGGGAATGAGCGAGCATCGGCATGTCTCGCGGCGCATGCCGGACGGGACTGCCGCCCGCGAGGGGCTCTACGTTGGGCCCGTGAAGGTCACCCCGACGCGGGTGATGCTGCTCATCGCGATCGTGGGGTCGATCGCGTACCTCGTCTATGCGCTGACGGTCCGCGACGCGACCCAGATCCCGATGCTGGCGTCCGGCGCCGCCGTGCTGGGCATCGTCTTCGCGGCCCTCTCGATCGCGGGAGCGGTCGAGACCGTTCGGGCGGCGCGCGCCGATCGGCCGGGACGTTCGGTCGTCGCGGCGGTCTTCGGGGGTCTGGCCGGGGTCGTCGCGTTCTTCTGCTTCGCGGCGGCCGCGATCCTGGCCCTCGTGTGGGGCGCGCTGCCCTGACGTCCTGACGGCGTCGCGGCCGCGACGACGACCTGCGCTCGTGGGCGGCGCGCGGTGGGCCCCTGCTAGACTCGGCCACGGCGGGCCCCCATCGTCTAGAGGCCTAGGACGCCACCCTTTCAAGGTGGAGATCAGGGGTTCGAATCCCCTTGGGGGCACTCCCGCTTTCCGTCGAAGACGGGTCGTGCCGCCGAGGTCCACCCGATCGTCTCCAGATGCCGATCGAGGTGGCACACTGCGGTGATGGAGATCGTGGGCCCGCCGAAGGTGCTCGTCGTCGACGACGAGCCTCCGATCGTCGAGCTCGTCACGGGATACCTGGAGCGCGAGGGATGGTCGGTCGCCAACGCGGGTGACGGCCGCGAAGCGCTCGACGCCGTGCGGCGCCTTGACCCCGATGTCGTGATCCTCGACGTCATGCTCCCGGGCCTCGACGGCGTCGAGGTATGCCGCCGGCTTCGAGCCTTCTCGGATGCCTACGTCCTGATGCTGACCGCGCGGGGCGAGGAGATCGACCGGATCATGGGGCTCACGGTCGGGGCGGACGACTACCTGGTGAAACCGTTCTCGCCCCGGGAGCTCGTGGCGCGGATCAAGGCCCTCCTCCGTCGGCCGCGGACCGGACGATCCGGTCCAACGGCGGCAGGCCTGCCCCGCGGCGAAGCCCCCGACCGGGTGCCCGACGGTCTCGAGATCGACGAGGCGCGCCGCGTCGTGCGCGTGGACGGCAGCCCGGCCGAACTCACGGCGCTCGAGTTCGACGTCCTTGCCACGCTCGCGCGCGATCCCGGTGTCGTGGTCCGTCGGCAGACCCTGCTCGACGAGGTGTGGGGCGCGGCCTTCGTCGCCGACGATCACCTCGTCGACGTCCACGTCGCCAACCTGCGCCGGAAGCTGGGCGACGATCCGGCGCGCCCCCGGTTCGTCGAGACCGTGCGCGGCGTCGGCTACCGAATGCGCGAGGGCAGCTGATGGCACTCCTCCGATCGCTCCGCGCCCGCCTGTTGCTGGCCTTCCTGTTCGTGGTCGCGGCGACGCTCGGCACGGTGGCCGTGGCGACGCTCCTCGTGGGCCCCGGCTACTTCGCGGAGGCGATGGGGCACCTTCCAGGCGACCCGATCGGCCAGGCCATGGGCCAGGCGACCCAGGCGGCATTCGAGGAGGCGATGCGCCGCGCCCTGATCGCGGCGACCGTCATCGCCATCGTCAGCGCGACCGTGGTCAGCCTCGCCGTGGCGGCACGGATCGCCGGCCCGGTGGGCGCGCTCGCCGCCGCCACGCGCCGGATCGCGGGTGGCCACTACGCGGAACGGGTGCCGATCCCCGCGCCGGCCGAGCTGGGGGACCTGGCAACTTCGTTCAACGAGATGGCAGGCTCACTCGAAAGCACCGAGCGGCGTCGACTCCAACTGGTGGGGGACGTTGCCCACGAGCTCCGGACGCCGCTCACCACCCTCGACGGCTACCTCGAGGGGCTCGAGGACGGGGTCATCACACCGGGCCCCGAGACATGGCGCCTCCTGCGGACGGAGGCGGGTCGTCTCACCCGCATGGTCAACGACCTCTCCGAGCTGTGGCGGGCGGAGGCGCACCAGCTTCCCATGAGGCTCGAGCCAGTCGACGCGGCGATCGTGGCCGCCGACGTGGTCGAGCGCTTCGCGCCGCTCGCGACGCCGCGCGGAATCGAGGTCAAGCTTCGGGCTGGCCCCGCGGTCTGCCTGGCCGACCGTGACCGCGTCGCCCAGGTGCTCGCAAACTACCTCTCGAACGCGCTTCGGCATGCGCCGGACGGCTCGGTCATCGTCGTCACGACCTCGGCCGCAGGGGGCAGGGTCGTCCTCGCGGTCACGGACCACGGACCAGGGCTGGCCGCGGACCAGCTCGAAGCCGTCTTCGAGCGGTTCTACCGGGTCGATGCCGCCCGGAGTCGCGCTGCGGGCGGATCCGGGATCGGCCTCGCCATCGTGTGGGCGCTGGCGGGCGCCATGGGCGGGCGCGCCTGGGCCGACAGCGCAGGGCCCGGAACAGGGACCACATTCTCGCTGGAGCTCCCTGCCGTCTGACGCGGCTCCCGTTGATGGGATCCTGAGGACGCTCTGGCGTCCTTCATGGCCGCCAGGTACCCGGGCGCCGTCGAGGACGGGGCGCCGGCTCTCGTCCTTCGCCGGCATGCTGATTCCGCTTGACCAAGTCTTGAGGAAGACTTGCCCTCCTCTGCATGGGCATGCCAGCTCGTGGCGTCCAGGCTGTCGTCATCGCCGTTCGCGCCCCGCGATCGACCAGTGGAGCATGCGTCCCGATGTCCCGCCGTCACACCACGACCACCTCGACCCGGCAGCGGCAGAGCGCGCCGCCCGCCCCCACCCCCGCTGGCGTCGAGGGCGGGGGCACTGTCGTTGCGACCGATCTGCCCTTCCGGCTGGCCGTCGACCGCCTGCTCGCGGAGATGTCCACCGAGGGACGAAGCGACGCGCTCGGCAACGAGCCGTCCGGTTCCGCTCCCGCCCCCGAGGGCCCGATCTCGACGACGGTCCCCGTCGCCGGGATGACCTGCCGGTCCTGCGAGGTCCGGATCCAGAAGTACGTCGGCCGCCTGCCGAACGTCAAGCGGGTCAATGCGTCGGCGGTCCACGGCCGCGTGGAGATCGAGAGCACCGCGCCGATCCCGGCGGCGGCGATCGCGAAGGCGATCCGCGCCGCCGGCTACGAGATCGGCCGGACGCCCTGGCTGGCCAGCGATCCCAAGGTCTGGCTGACGGCCGTGGCCGGCGTCGCCCTCGTGGCCGCCGTGGCGATGCTGGCCCAGCTGACCGGCGTCACCGGGCTCGCCAATGGCGCCGGCGACCTGAGCAAGGGCGGGCTCGTCGTCGCGCTGCTCCTTGGGCTCGCAGCCGGGGTGTCGACCTGCATGGCGCTCGTCGGCGGGCTTGTCCTGGCGCTCTCGGCGTCCTTCCAGGCTCGCCGGCGGGCGACGGGAGCCGCGGAGGGCGGGGTCATCGTCGCAGATGCGACCCGCCCTCGTCTTCATGACCGGCCGGATCGTCGGCTACGGCGTGCTCGGAGCCGCGCTCGGGGCCCTGGGTGCCAGCGTCACGATGCCGCCCCAGGTCACGGCCGTCCTGATGATCACCGTCGCGATCGTGATGACGATCCTCGGGACCCGGCTCACGGGCCTGTCGCCGCGGATCGCGACCTGGTCGCCGACGCTCCCCGTGGGACTCGGGCGTCAGCTCGGGCTCGCTGAGGGGGGAGCCGGCGCGTACTCGGACGCACGTGCGGCCGGCCTCGGCGCCGCCTCGTTCTTCCTTCCCTGCGGCTTCACCCAGGCCGTCCAGATCTACGCGCTCTCGACGGGTTCGCCGGTCTACGCGGGCGCGATCATGGCGGTCTTCGCGATCGGGACCGCGCCAGGCCTCCTCGCGCTCGCCGGCCTGCCCGTCGTCGTGCCGAGCACGATGCGCCCGACCCTCATGCGGCTCGTCGGCGTGGTCGTGATCGGCTTCGCGTTCGTCAACGCGAGCGCCGGCCTGCGGCTCTCGGGCCTGACGTTCCCGTCCTTCGGCGTCGAGACGCGCGGCCGCGGCACCCCCGCCCACGGGCGGCGTGTCGGCCGACGGAACGCAGGCGCTCACCACCTTCCAGGACGCCGGCGGGTACAGCCCGGGCAACGTCTCGATCTACGCGGGGACGCCGACACGCTGGACGATCGAGTCGCGGGCCTCGGGCACCTGCGCCGTCCTCGTGGTCGTCCCGAGTCTCGGGATCCAGGTCCGGCTCCACCAGGGGCCGAACACGATCGACCTTCCCGCGCTCCCGGCGGGCACGCTCGCCTACTCGTGCGCGATGGGGATGTACGGCGGGCAAATCACCATCGTGACCGCGTCCCACGGGCGCGAGCGGTGGGAGCCGGACCGGCGGCTGAGCCGGCCTTCATTCCGGGTTGACCCGTGCGACGACAAGTGCAATGATACTCCCAGGGAGTATACTGAGAACCTCATGACCACCCCCTCCATCCACATCGAGAGCGTCTCGTTCCCCGTCGAGGGGATGACCTGCGCCTCGTGCGTCAACCGGATCACGCGCTTCCTCACCAAGGTCGAGGGCGTCGAGGAGGCGAACGTCAACCTGGCCTCGGAGTCCGCGACCATCCGCTACGACGCCGACCGGATCGGCGTGGCAGACCTCGTCGCCGCGGTGGACGCTGCCGGCTACGTGGCCCGCGTCGAGCAGGCCGCGACGGCCGACCACGAGATCGACGTCGCCGAAGCAGCCGCGGCCAGGGCCGAGCGTGACGAGGCCGCCGCGCGGCACGCAGCCGACCTCCGTCGCCGCCTCATGGTCTCCGCCGCCCTGACGCTCCCGCTCCTCCTCGGCCTGGCACGCATGACCATCGCGCCCTGGCTGCCGGCGTTCCTCGTGAACCCGTGGTTCCAGCTCGCCCTGGCCACCCCGGTGCAGTTCTGGGCCGGCTCGATCTTCTACGTCGGTGCCATCAAGGCCCTGCGCCACAGGACCACCGACATGAACACCCTGATCGCGGTCGGCACGTCGGCCGCCTACGGGTACAGCGTGGCGACGATCCTCTTCCCGGCCTTCTTCATCGCGGCCGGGCTTGGGATGAACGGCGAAGCGCTGCCGATGTACTTCGACACGTCGGCAGCGATCGTCACCCTGATCCTGCTCGGGCGGTTCCTCGAGGCTCGGGCCCGGAGCCACACCTCCGATGCCATCCGCCGGCTCATCAACCTGGCGCCGCGGACGGCACGGGTCATGCGTGACGGCGTCGAGCTGGATGTCGCCGTTCGTCGACGTCCGCGTCGGCGACCTCGTCCGGGTGCGGCCCGGCGAGACCGTCGCCGTCGACGGTGTCGTCACCGACGGCGCCTCGGGCGTCGACGAGAGCATGATCACGGGCGAGAGCCTGCCGGTCGCCAAGCGGGTCGAGGACCTCGTCGTCGGTGGCACGCTCAACACCACCGGGACCCTCACCTTCCGCGCCACCCGGGTTGGTGCCGACACCGTGCTGGCGAGGATCATCCGGCTGGTGTCCGAGGCGCAGGGCTCACGGGCGCCGATCCAGCGCCTCGCCGACGTCGTCACGAGCTACTTCGTGCCGATGGTCCTCGGACTCGCGGCGTTCACGTTCGTCGTCTGGTTCGTCTTCGGGCCCGAGCCCGCGTTCAACCTGGCCCTGCTCAACACGGTGGCCGTCCTGATCATCGCCTGCCCCTGCGCGCTCGGGCTGGCGACCCCAACCTCGATCATGGTCGGCACCGGCAAGGGAGCCGAGAACGGCGTCCTCTTCCGCAACGCGGAGGCGCTCGAGCGCCTTGGCTCGGTCAGGGCGGTCGTGCTCGACAAGACGGGCACCCTCACCGAGGGTAAGCCGCGGGTCACGGACGTCCTTCGCGCCGACGGGGCGCCTGCCGAGGACGAGCTCCTCGCCCTGGTCGCCGCGGCCGAGCGGGGCTCCGAGCACCCGCTCGGCGACGCGATCGTCCGCGAGGTCACCGAGACCCGGCGGCTCGGCCCTGGCCGATGCCGCCGACTTCGTGAGCGTCGCCGGCGGCGGTGTGTCGGCCACGGTCGCGGGCCACCTCGTCCTCGTCGGGCGCCCGGGCTTCCTCGAGTCGCTCGGGGTCGACGTGGCGGATCTCGTCGCGCCAGCCGACGCCCTCGCGCGCGACGGCAAGACCCCGGTCTTCGTCGCCGTCGACGGTCGCGCTGCCGCGGTCATCGCCATCGCCGACACGCTCAAGGCGGGATCGGCCGCGGCGGTCGCCGAGCTGCATCGACTCGGTATCTCCGTGGCAATGCTCACCGGTGACAACCGGCGCACCGCGGAGGCGATCGCCCGGTCCGTCGGCATCGACAGCGTGGTCGCCGACGTCCGCCCGGACGGCAAGGCCGCGGCGGTCAAGGCGCTCCAGGCCGACGGCAAGGTCGTCGCGATGGTCGGCGACGGTGTCAACGATGCCCCGGCGCTCGCGTCCGCGGACGTCGGCGTGGCGATGGGCACGGGCACGGACGTGGCGATGGAGTCGGCCGGCGTGACGCTCATGTCGGGCGACCTGCGAGGCCTCGTGACGGCGATCTCGCTGTCGCGGGCGACGATGCGCAACATCCGCCAGAACCTGTTCTGGGCGTTCGCCTACAACGTGATCCTCATCCCGATCGCCATGGGCGTCCTGTACCCGTTCACGGGGATGCTCCTGGACCCGATCATCGCGGCGGCCGCGATGGCCCTCTCGTCGGTCACCGTGGTCTCGAACGCGCTGCGCCTGCGACGCTTCCAGGTGCCGGGTGCCACGATCCATCCCCGGATCCAGCCGCTGGCCGCCTCGTCCACCACGTCCATCCCCTGACCAGCGTCCCATCTCAGTCATCCGCGAGGGAGGCCGACATGTCCGAACGACGAACGATCGCCCCGAACGAGGATCCGGTCTGCGGCATGACCGTCGATCCGACGGAGGCGCGCGGGAAGGGTCTCGCCAGCACGCACGAAGGCCGCGAGTACGTCTTCTGCGGGAAGGGCTGCCTCCTCGACTTCCGGGATGACCCCGAAGTCTTCCTGGATCCTGCCTACAACCCCGAGATGTGACCTGCCGACCAGAAGGCTGGCCGCCGTCAGGCGCCGGCGCCCGGGACACGTGAGCGCCGGTCCCGCCCAAGATCTCGCCCGGGTCGCCGCCAGGGGCCACGAATGCGGTATGTCACCCGGAAGACGAACCCGTCACACTTCGAAGGCCAATTCCGCGATGCTGCGAGCAGGCTCCGAGCGTCGTTGGCGCCCGGGGGTCGGTGCTGGGAGGCACGTCGATGGGCTACAACCTGCGCAACCGCAGCCTCACCAAGCTGCTCGACTTCGACCCGGACGAGATCCGCTTCCTGCTGAAGCTGGCCGCGGACCTGAAGGCCGCCAAGTACGGCGGTTACGAGCAGCCCCGCCTGGCCGGCAAGAACATCGCCCTGATCTTCGAGAAGACCTCGACCCGGACGCGGGTCGCGTTCGAGGTGGCCGCCTACGACCAGGGCGCCCACGTCACGTACCTCGGCCCCTCCGGGACCCAGATCGGCCACAAGGAGTCGATGAAGGACACCGCCCGGGTTCTCGGCCGGATCTACGACGGGATCGAGTACCGCGGGTTCGGCCAGTCGATCGTCGAGGAGCTGGCGGAGTACGCCGGCGTGCCCGTGTGGAACGGCCTGACCGACGAGTTCCACCCCACCCAGATCCTGGCCGACGTCCTCACGATGTCCGAGCACAGCCACAAGCCGCTGACGGAGATCGCGTACTGCTACCTCGGCGACGCCCGCAACAACATGGGCAACTCGCTCCTCGTCGGGGGCAGCAAGCTCGGGATGGACGTCCGGCTGTGTGCGCCGCGAGATCTGTGGCCGGCCGACGGCCTCGTGGCCACCTGCCGCGAGATCGCCGCCGGGACGGGCGCCCGGATCACCCTCACCGAGGATCCCGCCGAGGGCGTGGCCGGCGTGGACTTCCTGTACACCGACGTGTGGGTCTCGATGGGCGAGGAGCCGTCCGTCTGGGAGGAGCGGGTCAGGCTCCTGCTGCCCTACCAGGTCAACGCGGACCTCGTCGCCCTCACCGGCAACCCGGCCGTCAAGTTCATGCACTGCCTGCCGGCCTTCCACGACCGGGCGACGAAGGTCGGCGCGGAGATGTTCGAGCGTTTCGGCCTCGACGGGATGGAGGTCACGAACGACGTCTTCGAGTCCGAGCGATCGATCGTGTGGGACCAGGCCGAGAACCGGATGCACACGATCAAGGCCGTCATGGTCGCCACGCTCGGCGACTGAACGGTCGACCGCCGGCCCCGTCGATTCATCGGTCCGGTCGACCGCCGGCCCTCTGGTATCCTCGGCCCGTGCCATTCGACATCCAGGGGATCCGCATCCGGACCATCCAGAAGGACACGGTCGCCATCCGCTGTCGCGGGTGCAGCGGCGTGATCGACGGCACCCCGTTCCGCGTGAACGTGATGGACATCGTGGCGACCGAGGTCCCCCCGTCATGGGCCGGCACGACCTCGATCAACCCCGGCCCCTACCAGTTCCATTCCGACCCGGCCTGTGTACGCGCCTGGATGCGGTCGCGGGGCTACCTGCTGTGCCGGCGCTCAGCCGTCCGTGAGCTCATGCGCCCGATCGCGGTCCCGGGGGATGAGCCGCGCCTGGCGCTGTGCGACGGCATGCACCGCGACGATCACGAGCTCGTCCCCGCCTGACATCGTCCCGCCTGGGCGGGCGCCAGAGGTCCTCCCGCGTGTCAGTCCTCCTGCCTGCGGCGACATCGCTGATCGCCCTCGTCTTCGCCCTCGCCCTCGTCGACCAGTGGCGCGAGCGGCGCGGTGCTTTCCAGCTGACGTGGGCCTTCGGGATGGCCTTCTACGGGATCGCCGCCGGCTGCGACGCCCTGGCCACGGCGTCCGGCTGGAACGAGGCCCTGTACCGGACGTGGTACCTCACCGGTGCCGTCTGGACGGCCGGTTGGCTGGGCCTGGGGACCGCCTTCCTGCTCGGGCGAACGCGCTTCGGCTACGCCTTCGCCTTCAGCCTCTTCCTGGCCGGGCTGTTCACCGTGCTCACCCAGCGTAGGTACGAGTACGAGGGCGCCGGCATGACGCCGGTCCTCTACTTCGGAGCCGCCCTGGTGCTGGCGATCGTCGTGGCCGTGCAGACCTACTTCGTCGACCATCGGTGGCCCCGCGTCGCTGCCCTGGCCGTCGGGGGCGCGACGATTCTCAGCCTGGTGCTGATGCTGTCCACCACCCTGCCGCCGCCCGGATACGCGGTCGACCCGGCGACCGGCGCGCCGACCGCCGCCCTCTTCCCCGGCAGCCTGCGCCTGCTGACGCCGTTCCTCAACGTCACCGGCGGTCTCAGCCTGGCCCTCGGCGCGATCTTCTCGGCCTACGTCTTCATGCCCAAGCGGCGGGTCCTCGACTACTCTCTCGACCCGGGTCAGAAGGGCGACGAATTCCTCTTCAACCTGCTGATCGCGCCCGTCGCGATCACGGTCAACTTCTTCGCCTCCCTCCCCGGTGCCTTCCGGGCCCTCCTGGCGGGCAGGATCCACAGCCGTGTCCCGGCCACGATCCTCATCGCAATCGGGGCGTTCATGGCCTCCTCGGGCGACACGCTGTCGCGATTCGGGATCACATCGTTCTTCGAGCTCGGCAAGTTCCTGGCGGCCGTCTTCCTGTTCCTGGGCTTCCTCGTCAGCGTGGAGGCGTTCGCCGAGTTCCGGATCCCGTTCACGGGGATCGTCCTGGCACGCCGGCGGCCCGACGACCCGCTGCCAACGGAGCTGCTGCCGCCCTCCGCGCCGGTCCCCTGAGCCCTCTCGGGGAGCGCTCCGGGGGCGGTTTCGGGCGCTCGGTCATCGGCGCCGTTCCACTGGCGAGATCGGACGGTGGGTGAGCGCCGCTATACTCAGGCGACCCCTGCCGGGGCCTGCCGGGCTTACCCATCCCAGCTCCACGTCCGAGGTCCGATGCGCGTTCGCAAGGCCGTCTTCCCAGCCGCCGGGTGGGGGACCCGATTCCTGCCCGCCACCAAGGCACAGCCCAAGGAGATGCTCCCGCTCGTCGACCGGCCGGTGATCCAGTACGCCGTGGAGGAGGCTGTCGCCGCCGGGATCGAGCAGGTGATCATCGTCACCTCCAGCCAGAAGCGGGCGATCGAGGACCATTTCGACCTCAACTACGAGCTCGAGCACCTTCTGGAGGAGCGTGGCGAGATCGAGCTGCTGCGCCAGATCCGCCGCATCGGCGAGCTGGCCCAGATCGCCTACGTGCGCCAGAAGGAGCAGCTCGGCCTCGGGCACGCGGTCCTGATGGCAAAGGAGCTCGTCGGCCACGAGCCGTTCGCGGTGATCCTCTCGGACGATGTGGTGGTCGGGGAGCGACCGTGCATCGGCCAGCTCGTCCACGCGTACCACCAGACCCACGGCTCCATCGTGGCCGTGATGGAGGTGCCGCCGGAGGAGACGTCGCGCTACGGCATCATCGGCGGCGAGCGCGTGGAGGGCTCCGACGGGCGCCTCTGGAGGGTGGATTCCGTCGTCGAGAAGCCCCAGCCGGACGTCGCCCCCTCGAACATGGCCATCATCGGGCGCTACGTCCTGACCCCCAAGATCTTCGATAAGCTCGAGCAGACGCCACGCGGTGCGGGGGGCGAGATCCAGCTGACCGACGCCATCCAGGCGCTCATGCAGGAACAGCCTGTCCACGGCTATGCCTTCGAGGGAACCCGCTACGATGCCGGCACGACGATGGGCTGGCTGAAGGCATCGGTCGAGCTGGCGCTGGCGCGGCCCGACCTGGGCCCGGAATTCGCTTCCTACCTCCGCACGCTGAACCCCTGAGACCCGGCCCCGACGGACCAGAGCACGGGAGAACCACGAGTGGCAGCCCTCGGCGACGTTCTCGGCGGCCGCTACCGGCTGGTCGAGCTTCTCGGACAGGGCGGCATGGCGACGATCTATCGCGCCACCGACGCTCAGCTCGGCCGCGAGGTGGCGGTCAAGCTCCTGCACGCCGAGTACGGACGCGACCCCGACTTCGTCGCCCGCTTCAAGCAGGAGGCGCAGTCCGCGGCAAGCCTCTCGCATCCGAACATCGTCGCGGTCTACGACTTCGGCACCGACGCCGACGGCCCGTATATCGTGATGGAGCTCGTCGACGGCGAGGACGTGGCTTCGCTCCTCCGCCGGAACGGCCCGCTCCCGCCCCGCCAGGCGGCCCGGCTCGCGGCGGAGGTTGCCCACGCCCTCGACGCGGCGCACACGCGGGGGATCGTTCACCGCGACGTCAAGCCCGGGAACATCCTGGTCTCCGCCGACGGCCGGGTGAAGGTGGCGGACTTCGGGATCGCCCGGGCCTGGTCCGACGCGCGCCTGACCCTGCCGGGCGTGACGCTCGGCTCGGTCCACTACCTCAGCCCCGAGCAGGCGCTCGGCGAGCAAGCGACCGGGGCGTCAGACATCTACAGCCTCGGGATCGTCCTCTACGAGCTCCTCACCGGACGCCGTCCATGGGAGGGCGACAACGCCGGCGCTGTGGCGATGGCCCGCATCTCGGCGCCGCCGCCCCTGGTTTCCGACGTGCGCCCGAATGTGCCGCCGGTCCTGGCGGAGATCGACCGCCGCGCGCTCAGCCCGGACCCGGCGGGGCGCTTCCCGACCGCGGAGGCCATGGCCAAGGCCCTCGAGGCGTTCCTCGACGACGGAGCGCCTGTCCCCGTAGCGCCGCTGGCGACGGGAGCCGCAGCGGGGGCCGCCGGAGCCGCGCTGGCCGGTGCCACGGTTGCTGCAGCAGCCTCGCGCCCGTATCCGCCCGACGCGTACGCCGCGCCGCCCGGCGGGACACCTCCTCCCGCCGGGACACCTCCCACCGGTACTCCGCCGCCCGGAGCGGCCTCCCCGGCCGACGAGCCGGGTGAGCCCGACGAAGGCGGCACGAGCCCCTGGATCTGGGTCGCCGGCGTCCTCGGCCTCGTGATCCTCGTGGCCGTCGGGATCCTCCTCTTCCGGCTCATCTCGGCAAACGGCCCGGCCGCCACGCCGGGCCCCGGCAACGTCACCCTGCCTTCGTTCGTGGACCAGACCTACGCCAACGCCACGTCGACCGCGCAGCAGCTGGGGATCGTCCTCCAGCCCAACTACGTGAAGCAGAACGACAAGGCCGAAGGCACGGTCGTCAACCAGGATCCGCCTGCCGGCACGGTCGTGACTCAGGGCTCGACGGTGAAGGTCGACGTCGTCTCGGGCAAGGACGTCGTCGCCGTGCCGCAGCTCGTCGGTCTCACGGAGGCAGACGCCATAAAGGCGATCACCGACGCCAAGCTCACGCTCGGTGCCCGCACGGATGCCTTCGACCCGGCGATCCCGAAGGGCTCCATCAGCGGCCAGACGCTGCCGGCCGGCACCCAGGTGACGACGGGCACTCCGGTCGACTACCAGGTCTCCAAGGGGCCGGAGCCGACGCCCAGCCCGACGCCGACGGCCGCCCCGACCGCGACCCCTGCCCCGACCCCGACACCGATCCCGACCGTCGCGGTGGGCACTTACAAGGGGCTGACGGTGGCGACGGCGAAGGCCCAGGCGACCTCCGAGGGGCTCGTCATCCAGTGGCAGGGGGGCGCGACGCCGCCCGACACCGACATCGTGACGAATCAGAACCCGCAGCCCGGCACCCAGGCGAAGGTCGGGAGCACGCTGGTCCTGTCGACCAACGCTCCGACGCCGGCTCCCACGCCGACGCCCACTCCCACGCCAGCGCCGTCGCCGACATAGCGAGCCGTTTGCGTCCGGCGCGCGTCGGCTGGGTCAGGCCTCGGGCTCGGCCCAGATTCCGCCGGACACGGCGAATGCGGGACCGAGCGGGTCGATGACTTGGATCGCGTCGGGGCCGACGACCCGCCCGGGGCGGATCGGCCGCCAGCAGCCGTGGAGCTCGTCCCCGCGGAGCGGCACGGCGCGCAGATCCAGGCCGCACGTGCCGCCGATCAGCGGAGCGACGGAGCGCCGGAAGTGGACGCACGTCGCGCAGCTCGTGCTGGAGCGCCGGCAGACCCAGCAGCGTGCCGCTTCGGGCTGCGGCGTGTGGCAATGCGGGCAGCGCCAGTTCGGCATGCACGGATCGTAGCTGCGGACGCACAGACTGTCGAGGGGATTCTCGCGCTCGTCGAACGGACGATCGAGTCGAACGGACGATCGAACCAGAATCGGAGGCGCGCCGCCCGCGCGTCGAGGCCGGGCGGGGCCGAGCGGAGCTCGCCGCGGCCTACGGGACGATCGTGATCGCTGTGCGGCCCGATGCGTCGCCGTAGTCGGCCGTTGTGACGAATGCCGTCGCGAGGCCGCTTCCCAGCGTGGCGCCGGCCGGGACGGTCGTGCGGAACGTGGCGAGGCCGGACCCGTCGGTCACGTCCTCGCCGGTGATCGCGGGCACTCCCGGGATCGAGAGGGTGAACGTCACCGACTGGCCCACGAGTCGCTGGCCGCCCGGGGCGGTGACCACCGCGCGGAGCTCGATCGTGCTCGGGAGGCGTGCGGCGCTGATCTGGTACGCCGATGCCGCCATCACGACCGCGAGGTTCGACGAGCCGCGGCGCAGCGTGAGGATGGTCGTACCGACGTTTCCGGCCTGGTCGGTGGCGGTGAGGTTGATCCCGTTCGTGCCGGCGCTCAGCGGGACCTTCAGGGAGAAGGCGCCGCTGGCTGCCGCCGTGCTGCTCGCCGCCGTGCCGTTTGCCTCGTTGCGGGCGACGATCGTTGACTGCCCCTTCGTGGTCCCCGTGATCGTCGCCACGGGGCCGGCCACGATGGACTTGTTCGCCGGGGACGTGACGGCGATCGTTGGCTTTGCCTGGTCGAGCACGTAGGTGACGACCGGCGACATCTCGCTCTCGCCCCCGGGCGCGACCGTCGTCGCCGAGATGTCGTTGCGGCCCGGCTCGAGCGGCACGTCCTCGGCGGCGAACTGGGTGGTCTCGCCAACCGGGACGTCGCGAACCGCGACCGGCGGCTGACCCGGGACGGCGATGTAGATCCGGACCGCGAAGCCCGAGTGGCCGACCACGTCGGCGGGAACCGAGCCGGCCACGGTAGCCGTTGCCTGGTTGGTGTAGGGCTCCTGGGGGGCCGCGAGCGTCGGAGAAGCCGGGATCGCAGGCAAACTCGGCGAGGGCACCGGCGTCTTGAGGATCGCGCCCGTGATCCCGCCGAGCGCCGATCCGAACGAGCCGACCACTCGCGGGAGGGCGCCACTCACCGTCGTCGCGACGACCACCGCGAGAGCCGCAATCGCCGCCACCAGGGCCATGCGCGCTGCGAGCGGCATCCCCCGAGCGGGCTCGGGCGCGTGCCTGCCGACGACCCGGGCGACCACCGGCCGGCGGGGCGCCGGCGGCAGCGGCCGGGGGCGGCCAGTGGACGGCGGGCGGGGTCGAACCTGGCTGGGCCGGTCGCGGCGGGAGGTCATCGGGGCGCATTGTCGCACGCCGCCCGTCGCGGCCGGTGGCCCCCGTGGTGCCGCGAGGCTGGCAGTGGGCCATGGCGCCCGGCCGGCAGCGGCCATGGTACCGGGCGGCCCGCAGCGTTCCGTGCAGCGGGCCGGGGCGCTGGCCACCCGGCAGCGGTCAGCCTGGCAGCGGCATGCCGCTCGCCTGGCGCTGGCCCGGTGGTTCCCGCGAGCGCTTCGGTCCGGTGTACGCTGGGGCCGTTAGCGGACGTGCGGAACGTTCGCTCGAGGAGGTTGCCCGTGACGGAAGGCGAGCAAGGGCGCCGAGGGTCCTCGTCGGCGGCCGCGATGCGCCCCGACGGGGTCCCCGCGCGCGGCCCCCGACCGGTCGCGGTCGGCACCTTCCGGACCGTCATCGGCGTCGGACCTGGCACCCGCCCGGCAGCTCGCCTCTCGCCGATCGCCTCGGGCCCCGGACGGGTCGCCGCGCCGCGCCCGGCGCCCGCCCAGCAATCCAGGCCCATGCACCCGCCGATCGCGCGCGTCATGTTCCCCGTCGGCCCGTCGCCGACCGCGCTCCAGGCCCAGGCAGCCGGCGCCCGCCTCGACCCGGCGACGAACCAGCACGCGGCAGGCGGGCGGCCCAGGGGTTCCCAGGTGAGCGCCGGGCCGGGCGCAGCGAGGACCGGGTTCGGCATGCCGAGCCTGCGCCGCAACATCTGCCCCCACTTCTTCATGAGCGGCGCCCGGGGCGCGATGCCGATCCAGGCGCCGCACCTGCTGAAGGCGCTGGTCCGTCAGGAGATGAACGTCTCTCGCTGCCAGCTTCGCGGCGGCGTCCATCTCGAGGGCGGCTACGTCAACGACGTCTGCCTGTCGGCGCGCTTCAACCAGTGCGTCTTCTACGAGGACGAGCTGACGCGGTGACGCCAGCCGCGTCCCGCAGACGGGGCGTCGAGCGGCTCGCGCGTCCGGTGCTCTTGCCATGACCGGCTCGCGGCGCCGGTCGGCCTGGACGCGATGACGCGCCAGGCGCATCCCGCGGATTTCGCCCGGTCCCGTTGGCCGGAGACGTTCGCGGAGGCCGTCGCGGCCGTGCAGGCGCGCGGCCGGTTCGGGATCCGCCTCGGCCTCGGCCGCACCCGGGCTCTCCTGCGGGCGCTCGGCGGCCCCGAGACCGGGATTCGCGGGGCTCTGGTCGGGGGCACGAACGGCAAGGGGAGCGTCGTGGCCCTCGTGTCGGCGTGCCTGGAGGCGGCGGGCCGGCGCGCCGGCGACACGCCGAAGCCCCATCTCGTCACGTATCGCGAGCGGCTGCGGATCGGCGGGCGCCCCATCGACGCCGCGGCGTTCGTCGAGCTGGTCCGCGAGGTCCTCCCGGCTGCCGATTCCGTCGCGCGACGGCACGGCCCGCCGACCGAGTTCGAGCTCATCACGGCGATGGCGTTCCGCTGGTTCGCCCGCGAAGCAGTCGACCTGGCCGTCGTGGAGGTGGGTCTTGGTGGCCGGCTCGACGCGACCCATGCGTGGGACGGCGGGGTGGCCGCGATCACGAACGTCGACCTCGACCACACCGAGTGGCTGGGCGAGACGATCCCGCTCATCGCACGGGAGAAGGCCGCGATCCTCGTGCGCGGAGATCGCGGAGTCACGGCAGCGTCGGGGTCCGCGCTCGAGGTGCTCCGTCGCCGCTCACGGCGCCTCGGCATCGACCTCGTGGAGGTGCTGCCCGCGCCGGTACGGGCGATGGACCGGGCCGGGCTCGTCGTGGATCTCCCCGGCCTTCCCAGTACGCGGGTCGGGCTGCTCGGCCGCCACCAGGCCGCGAACGTGGCCGTCGCCGACGCGGTCCTCGACGCTCTCGACGCGGCCGGCATCGCGACGACGCCCCCGCCGACGCGGCGCCTGGGCTACGCCGCCGCCCGCTGGCCGGGCCGCCTCGAGCTCGTCGCGCTGCCCGCTGCCGGTCCGCGGGGCGAGGATGCCGAGGCGCTTCTCGACGGTGCCCACAACCCTGCCGGCGCCGCCGCCCTCGCCGCCGCCCTCGACGAGCTTCGCCCGCTCCTCCGCAACGGCGGGGAGAGGCACCCCGCGCCGCCGACCCTCGTCCTGGCGATGATGAGCGACAAGGACGTCGACGGCGTGATTCGCGCCCTCGCCGGTGCCCGCTCGCTGGCCGGCGCGCATGTCGTCACGACCGCAGTGGAGGGGCCGCGCGCCCTGTCGGCGTCGGCGCTCGCGGCCCGCTGGACGAGCGTGGCGGGTGACCGATCGGGCCCGAGTTCGCGCGATGGACGAGCCCCGGAGCGCGGTCGCGGCGGCGATCGCGGCGGCAGAGGGTCCGGTGGTCGTCGCCGGCTCGCTCTACCTCGTCGGCGCGGCGCGCGGGCTCCTCGTGGACGATCCGGACCTGCGCGACCCGGCGTAGGATCGCGCCGATGAACGCTGACCGGCCGCCGTCCGTCGAGTCTCCGGGGTCCCGCATCGTTCCGCGGGAGGAGGGAACCGTCGCGCCCGATATCGAGCGCCGCGGCGGGGCGGCGTCCAACTCCGTTGCGCCGCTGGCGAACGCTTCGGACGGCCTCCCGAGCGTGCCGCCTCCCCTGGCGATCGGGCCGCGGACCTTTGCCTGGGGATCCCGCACGTTCGTGATGGCGATCGTCAACGTGACGCCGGATTCGTTCTCCGGGGATGGGCTGCTGGCGGCGGGCAAGGATCCGGTCGCGGCCGCGGTGGCCCTCGCCGGGCAGGCTCGCGACGAGGGCGCCGACCTCGTGGACGTCGGCGGGGCGTCGTCCCGGCCGGGCCACGAGCCAGTCGGCGTCACCGACGAGCTCGCGCGGGTCGTGCCGGTGATCCATGCCCTGCGCGCCGAGTTCCCGGACCTGCCGATCTCGGTCGACACCGTGCAGCCGGGCGTGGCCGCCGCGGCGCTCGAGGCGGGTGCCCACCTCGTCAACGACGTCTGGGGCGTCGCCGACGATGACCGCCTGGCCCGCGTCGCCGCCGAGCACGGTGCCCCTCTCGTCCTCATGCACAACCGCGCCCAGGCGCGCTACACGGCCCTGATGGCCGAGATCGTCGCCGACCTCGAGCGCGCCATCGAGCGCGCCGTGCGAGCGGGCGTTCCATGGGAGCGGCTCATCGTCGACCCGGGGTTCGGGTTCGGGAAGACACCCCGGCACAACCTCGAGATCCTTCGCTCACTCTCCCTGCTGCGCTCGCTGGGGCGCCCGATCCTCCTCGGGACGTCTCGCAAGTCCACCCTCGGCAAGGTCCTCGACCTGCCGCCCGGGGAGCGCGTGGAGGCCACCCTGGTCACGACCGCCCTCGGCATCGCCACCGGGATCGACATGGTCCGCGTACACGACGTCCGTGCCAACGCGCGTGCCGCACGCATGGCCGACGCCGTCGTGCGCGGCTGGCAGGCGGAGGCCTGAGGCGATGGCCGCGGCCGACCGCATCGAGCTGCACCGGATGCGCTTCGAGGGCCGCCACGGGGTCCTGCCGTTCGAGGCCGCCGAATCCCAGCCGTTCGAGGTCGACCTCGAGCTGGAGATCGACCTGGGCCCGGCCGGAATGGACGACGACCTGGCTGCGACCGTCGATTACGGCGAGGTCTACGAATCGGTGCGCAGCGTCGTCGAAGGTCCGCACGTGGCGCTCATCGAGACCCTCGCGACGCGCGTGGCGGAGGCCGTCCTGGCCGGCCGGCCGCGGGTCCTGGCTGTCACGGTGCGGGTCCGCAAGATGCGGCCGCCGCTCCCCGGGCAGCTCGACTGGGCCGGCGTCGAGATCCGCCGGACGCGCTGACCCCCGGCCAGCAAGCTGGTCCGGGGGTCAGGATGAGCGTCGGACGCCGCCGGGGAGGAGGCCGGCAGCGCCCGACCGGGCGATCAGGTGTTGGCGGGCCGCGTCCCGAGGGCGAGAGTGAGCGTCTGCTTGCTGCCGTTGCGGAGGATCTCGAGGGCGATCGTCCGGCCCGGCGCGTACTGGGTGAGGATGTCGTCGAGCGGGTGGGTCGTGTCGATCGGTGTGCCCTCGACCGACACGATGATGTCGCCGTTCTTCAGGCCGGCGGCGGCCGCCGGGCTGTTGGGCACGACCGCGTCGGTCGCCTGGCCGGAGGTGTCCGTGGCGCTGAGCCAGGCGCCCTGCTCCACGGGGAGCTTGTCCTGGGCGGCGATCGCAGGGGTGATGGCGACGTAGCGGATCCCGATCCAGGGGCGGGCCAGCTTCTGGCCGGCCACGGCCTGCTGCATGATCGGCCGGGCGATGTTGATCGGGATGGCGAAGCCGATCCCCTGGGCCGTCTGGGCGACCGCCGTGTTGATGCCGATCACGTTGCCCGCCGCGTCGAGGAGGCCGCCGCCCGAGTTGCCGGGGTTGATCGCCGCGTCGGTCTGGATGAGGTTGCGAATGGTCGTCCCGTCCTGGACCGTGATCGTGCGCCCGAACGCCGAGACGATCCCGGCGGTCACCGAGTTGGTGTAGGTGCCGAGCGGGCTCCCGATGGCGATCGCCAGCTCGCCGACCTTGGCCGCGGACGAATCGCCGATCGGCGCCGTCGGCAGACCGCTCGCGTCGACCTTGACGATCGCGAGGTCGGTGAGGGTGTCGATGCCGTACACCGTGGCCGGGAACGAGCGGCCGTCCTTGAGCGTGACGTTCAGCTTCTGCGCGTCCGCCGCGACGTGCTTGTTGGTGACGATCCAGCCGTGGGAGTCGAAGATGACGCCCGAGCCGACGCCGGAGGTGGGCACGCTGCCGAACGGGTCGTTGGGGTTCGTGGAGACGCCACTCACCGCGATCGTCACGATGGCCGGCGAGACCTTCTCCGCCGCCCGCGTCACCGCGGAGCTCTCGTCGATCGTGACGGGCACCGGCTGGGTCACCTGCACGGCTCCGCTGGTGGGCGCGGGGGTGGCGGCCGGCTGCTCCAGGGCGCCGCTTGCCGAGAGGACGCCATAGGTCCCGAGCGAGCCGACGACTGCGGCCACGAGGGCCGCGGCGAGCACGGTGACGACCAGGCCGCCGGAGCTGGTCCGGCGCGGGGCCGGCTCGGCGGCGGGCGGGGCGGCGGCACGATCGGGCTCGTACCAGTTGCTGGGGGTGGGCGGCGCCACGTGCTCGGCGTCGACGTCCACGGCCACCTCGGCCCATGCCGGCCGACGCACGACCGCGGGCGAGTAGACGACGGTCCGGGTGACTTCCTCGGGAGTCGCAGCCGGGGTGGGGGCGGGAGTCGGGGTGGCGTCGAGGTTCGGGTCAGCCGGTTCGGTCATGCGTTGGGTTAGCTCCGGCGGAGTGATCGGACGGGCCGGGCTGGGATCCGACAACCGTGCCATCAACAGGGTGGCGGATCGGGGTTGCGGCGCAGGTGCCCGGCAGGTGAAGAATTCGCCACCTTGCGAAACGGGCTACGCCGGCGAGCCTCCCGGGCTGGCCTCCCCGGGCCCTTCTCGAGGCGCCGAAGCCTCGTCCGGCGCCGCGGCGGGCGCATCCCCAGGCGCCGAGCTGGCCGCCGAAGCCTCGTCCGCCGCATCCCCGGGCGCCGAGCTGACCGCCGCGGCCTCGTCCGGCGCCGAGGCGTCCACGGCGGCTTTCGGGTCGCGCAGGAGGATCACGGTGAACGTGGTCCCCTGTCCCACCCGGCTCTCGACGGAGATCCGTCCCCCGTGCATGTCGACGATCGACTTCACGATGGCCAGGCCGAGGCCGCTTCCCGAGCCGCGCGCCTCGTTCGCCCGCGAGCCCCGGTAGAAGCGCTCGAAGATGTGCGGGACCTCGCTGGCGTCGATCCCGACGCCCGTGTCGCGGACTTCGAGACGGGCGCCGTCGCGATGCGGCTCGAGGGTCAGCGAAACCATGCCGCCGGCCGGGGTGAACTTGATGGCGTTACCCAGCAGGTTCGCCACCACCTGCCCGATCCGCTGCGGATCGTGGCGCACCCGCACAGGTGCGGGCGGGAGGTGGATCTCGAGGGACGACGCCCCGCCGCCGGCCGGCCGGGTCGGCCTGCTCGAACGCCGACTCGACGGTCGAGCGCAGGTCATCCGGGCGCAGGTCGAGGCGCAGCAGGCCGGAGTCGAGCTTGGAGAGCTCGAGAAGGTTCTGGGCCAGCCAGTCCATGCGATCGAGCTGCTGGCGGCTCGTGTCGAGGAACTCGGCCCGCGTCACGGGGTCGGCCCCGGCTCCGCCCTGCAGGATCTCCGTGTTCATGCGGAGCGCCGCGAGCGGGGTCCGCAGCTCGTGGGACACGTCGGCGAGGAAGTCGCGACTTCGGTCGCGGTCGCGCCGGAGCAGCTCGACGGATTCCTCGAGCCGCTCGGCCATCACGTTGAACTGGCGAGCCAGGTCGGCGACCTCGGAATACGAGGACTCGAGCTCGGAGGCCGGCACCCGGCCCGTCATGTCGCCCCCGCCGAGACGGCGCGTCGCCTCGCCCAGCCGGCGCAGGGGCCGTGTGAATCGGGCCGCGAGGTAGGCCGAGACGAGGAACGTCACGAGGAGCGCACCCAGCACCGTGATCGCGATGAGGCCGGTGATCGTCGCCAGCGTCGAGGCCCGCGTCGTGTACGGGTTGGAGAGGATCGCCTCGACGCCCCAGGGCTCGCCGAGCGTGCCGCCGTCCCCGCCGAGCTGCGAGGTGGCCGCCGTGAGGGCCTCCCGCGACTGGCCCGCTTCGGGCGGCACGCTGAGGGCCTGGCTGAAGGTGCCGCCGGCGGACGGCGTCACGATCACGGAGGAGCCCGAGGTGACCGCGCCGCCGATCCGGATCTCGACGTCGGCGAGGGCGACCCGGTCGGCGAGGAAGGTCAGCACGGTCGGGCTGCCCACCAGGGTGGCGACGTTCGGGTTGAGCGTGTTGCCGGCCGTGACGACCGGCGCCAGATTGGCGGCCGAGCTGGCGAAGAGGCGGACGATGTCGGCGACGACGGCGCTCCGTGCCTCGAGGGCCGCCTGCTCCTGGTCGCGGAAGTAGGCGTCGAGGCGATTGATGACGATCGCGGAGACGACGAGGAGCGAGGCTGCCACCACGACCACGAAGGCGAGCGTCAGCCGGGCCTGGAAGGAGCGGCCGCCGGTCCGCGACGTCGGGGCGGTGCCGGACCGGGAGGTGGACGCGACCGGAGGCCGGGCGTCCGGGTCAGCGGTCGGCGAACGCGTAGCCCGCTCCCCGGACCGTCAGCACGAAGACGGGCTGCGACGGGTCGTCCTCGATCTTCTCGCGCAGGTGGCTGACGTGGACATTGATCGTCTTCTCGTCCTGGTCGAGGGCCTCGTAGTCCCGCAGGAGCTCGAGCAGCTCGCCCCGCGTGTAGACGCGGCCGGGCCGGCTGGCCAGGTGGCGGAGGATCTCGAACTCGGTCGGGGTCAGGCTCAGGCGCCTGCCGCCGCGCTGTACCCGTCGCCGCTCGAGGTCGATCACCAGGTCGCGGTGGCGGATCACCCGCCCGCCGGCAGCGTCGGCAAGGTCGCCGTAGGCCCGCCGCAGGAGCGCCCGGATCCGGCTCATCAGCTCGCGCAGGCCGAACGGCTTGGTCAGGTAGTCGTCCGCGCCGAGCTCGAGGCCGATGACCTTGTCCACCTCGTCGTCGCGCGCGGTCAGGACGAGGACCGGCATCTTCGCCCCGGTGGCCCGCAGCCGGCGGAGCACCTCGAAGCCGTCCATCCCCGGCAGGCGGACGTCGAGGACCACGAGGTCGGGCGCCTGGTGGCTCGCGAACTCGAGGCCTTCCTCGCCGGAGCGGGCCACGGTCACCGCGTAGCCCTCCTGGGCCAGCGCGTACTCGATCCCCCGTGCGACGGCGTGCTCGTCCTCGACGACCAGGATCGTGGAGACTCATTCCGGGGCGATCCTACACCGGTCCCCGCCACAGGCGTGCTACCCTGCGCACGATCGGGCGCCCGGCCGCGAGGACGGCCGCGCCGTCGCCCCATGGTCGCGCCCGGCCCGGCGCCGCCACCGACGAGACTGCCACGCACCAGAGGATCATCCATGACGTCCACCCGCCCCGCGCTCGCCGCCGAGCACCGCACCGTCACCGGCAAGGCTGTTGCCGGCCTGCGTCGCGACGGCCGCCTCCCGGCCGTCGTCTATGGCCACGGCATGGAATCGGCGCCGGTCACGCTCGACGCCCACGAGTTCAACCTGCTGCGGCGCCACGTCGGCCCGAACGCCCTCATCGACCTCTCGGTCGACGGCGCCAAGGCGAAGCCGGTCCTGGTCCACGGCGTCCAGATCCACAAGGTCAACCGCCGCCCGATCCACGTGGACCTCTTCGCCGTGCGCATGACCGAGGAGCTCACCGTCGACGTCCCGGTCCACGGCACCGGCGAGTCCGAGGCGGTCTCCAAGCTCGGCGGCACGCTCCTCAACGCCAGCGGCAGCGTCAAGGTCCGGGCACGGCCCGATCACCTGCCGCAGGTGATCGAGGTCGACCTCGCCTCCCTGGTGGACTTCGACGCGGCGATCCACGCTCGCGACCTCCCGATCCCCGACGGCGTCCAGCTCCTCACCGATCCCGACGAGATCGTCTTCAAGGTCTCGCCACCGCGTGTCCAGGAGGTCGAGGCCGCCCCGGTCGTGGAGGCCGCCGTCGAGGCTGCCGCCGCGCCCGCCGAGGGCTCACCGGAGGGCTCCGAGGCCTGACCGTAGCCGCGCCGCGGCCGGGACCCCGACCCGATCCGCGGCCGGCACGACGACCTCGGGCCGCACCGCGGCCGGAGACGACCTCGGGCCGCCGCCGATCGGCGCCACAGAAGGTCCATCCTCGAGCCCGGCTCCCGCCGGGCTCGACCCTTCCTCGGGTCGGCCGGCCCCCGTGCCCGATCCGACCGGCCCGGCAGTTCGCATCGAAGCGCCCTACCCGCCTTGCGGTCCCAGGCCGAACCTTGCCCGGTAGACCGAGCCGGCCCGGCGTCAGGCCGACTCGCGTGCGGGAGTCAGGCGATGGAACGGATCCTTCTCGCATACGACGGGGGAGAGCCGGCACGCCGGGCGCTCGAGACCGCCGCCGAGCTGGCGCTGGCATTCCGCGCAACCCTCTCCGTGGTATCCGTCGTGCCGGTCGGTCCCGACGGCACGCCCACCGAGCCGTGGGACGGCGGGGAGGCCCACGCCCGCGAGCTGCATGACGCCCAGCGCGCACTCGCCGAGCACGGCCTCCACGTCGACCTACTGGAGCCGCTCGGCGATCCGGCCCGTACGATCGAGCGGATTGCCGTCGAGGGTGGCTTCGACACCATCGTCATCGGCTCGCGCGGCCTCAGCGCTCTCGACCAGGCGCTCCGCGGCAGGGTTTCGGAGCACGTCGTCACCCATTCCTCCGCAACCGTGGTGGTAACCCATTGAGCCCGATCGCCGCATCTCCCGACCAGCTGACGCCGCTCCGAGTGGCGTTCCGGGGCCGCTCCCTCCTGGGCCGGCCGCTCTACAACAAGGACGCCGCGTTTACCGAGGCGGAGCGCGACTGGTTCGGCCTGCATGGCCTGCTGCCGACGCACGTGATGCCGATCGAGGAGCAGCTGGCCCTCGAGCTCGAGCACGTCCGTCGCAAGGCCGACGACCTCGAGAAGTTCATCGGCCTGGCCGCGCTCCAGGACCGCAACGAGACGCTCTTCTTCCGGCTCCTGGCGGAGAACCTGGAGGAGTTCCTGCCCGTCGTCTACACGCCGACGGTCGGGCGTGCCTGCCAGGAGTACAGCCACATCTTCCGCCGGCCGCGCGGGATCTGGATCACCCCGGCCGACGCGGGCCGGATTCCCGAGGTCCTGCGGAACGCCTCCCAGACCGAAGTGCGCCTGATCGTGGCGACCGACAACGAGCGGATCCTGGGCCTCGGCGACCAGGGTGCCGGCGGGATGGGGATCCCGGTCGGCAAGCTGGCGCTCTACTCGGCCGGCGCGGGCATCCACCCGGCCTGGACCCTGCCCATCTCGCTCGACGTGGGAACCGACAACGCGGCCCTGCTGTCCGACCGCTTCTACCTCGGCTGGCGCCACTCGCGCCTCCGCGGCCCCGACTACGACGCCTTCATCGAGGCGTTCGTCGAGGGCGTCAAGGCCGTCTTCCCGCGGGCGATCCTCCAGTGGGAAGACTTCAAGCAGCACAACGCCATCCGGATCCTCGACCGCTACGTGGATCGCCTGCCATCGTTCAACGACGACATCCAGGGGACGGCGGCCGTCGTCCTGGCCGGGATCCTTGCCGGGCTCGACCACCTCGGGCGACCGCTCACGAACGAGGGCTTCGTCTTCCTGGGCGCGGGCGCGGCCTCGATCGGCATCGCCCGCCTGGTCCATGCCGCGCAGCGCGCCGCCGGGGCCGACCCGACCAAGACGCGGCGGTCCACGATCCTGTTCGACACGAAGGGGCTCGTCTACGCCAGCCGGCGCGGGATCGAGGACGACAAGGCGGCGGTCGGGCTCGCGGATGAAGACCTCGCCGCCCTCGGCATCGCTCCCGACGCGTCGCCCGTCGACGTCATCCGCGCGGTTCGTCCCGGAACGCTGATCGGGACCACGCAGACGCCGGGCGCCTTCACCGAGCCGATGCTCCGCGAGCTTGCCGCCGGCTGCCCGGCGCCGTTGGTCTTCCCCCTCTCGAACCCGACCAGCAAGACCGAGGCCACTCCCGAGCAGGTGGCCGACTGGACCGACGGGCGCGCGATGGTCGCGACCGGCAGCCCGTTCCCGCCCGTCCGCCGGGGCGAGCGCACCTGCGTCGTGGGCCAGGCCAACAACTCGTTCATCTTCCCCGGCGTCGGGCTCGGAGCGATCGTCGCCGGGGCACGGGTCATCCGCGACCACGAGTTCCTGGTGGCCGCCCGCACGCTGGCCGGCCTCGTGCCGGGCGAACGCCTCGCCTGCGGGGCGCTCTACCCGCCAGTGGCGGACCTGCGGTCGGTTTCGCGGGAGATCGCGATCGCCGTGGTGGCCAGCATCGGGACGCTCGATGGGGAGCCGCTGCCGGCCGGCCAGGTGGGGATGGAGGTCGCCGCCCGGGCGGTCGACGCGGCAATCTGGTGGCCCGACTACCAGGATTACGAGCCGGCCTGAGATCGGAAGCGTCACGTCGTTTGGGCGTCCGGCGTCCTGCCGTTCGAGCGCCCCGCGGTTGACGTTCGCCCGCCCGCGGCATCCGGCGCCGGGGGGCCATAATCCCCGGGTGCGCCTTCCCGTTCCGCCTCCGCTCGAGCCGATGCTGGCGAAGCCGCAGCCGTCGCTACCGGACGGCCCCGGCTGGGCGTTCGAACCGAAATGGGACGGCTTTCGGGCGGTCGTGTTCCGCGACGGCGACGAGCTGCTCCTCCAGAGCCGCGACCTGCGACCGCTCGACCGCTACTTCCCGGAGCTCGCGGCGCCCCTCCGTGACGCGCTCCCGCAGCGCTGCGTCGTCGACGGCGAGATCGTGATCGCGGGGCCACGGGGGCTCGACTTCGACGCGCTCCTGCTACGGATCCACCCGGCGGAATCCCGGGTCCGCCTGCTCGCGGCCGAGACCCCCGCACGCTTCGTCGCCTGGGACCTGCTCGCCCTCGACGACGAGGACCTGCGCGATCGGCCGTACGTCGAGCGCCGCAACCGGCTGCTCGCGAGCCTCGCGGCCGGCGTTCCGGGCGTCCACCTCACGCCGATGACCGAGGACCGGGCCCTGGCGGCCGACTGGTTCGCCCGCTTCGAGGGTGCCGGTCTCGACGGCGTCATCGCCAAGCCCCTCGCCGGGCCGTACCAGCCCGGGAAGCGAGGTTGGGCGAAGGTGAAGCACGCCCGGACGGCCGACGTGGCGGTTGCGGGGTTTCGATGGCACAAGGACGAGGCCGGCACGGGCGTCGGGTCGCTCATCCTGGGTCTGCACGACGAGGACGGCACGCTCCACCACGTCGGCGTCGCGTCAGGCTTCTCGGCTGTGCGCCGGAGTGAGCTCGTCGAGGAGCTGGCGGACCTGCGCCGCGACGCCCTCGACGGCCACCCGTGGCGCGACTGGGCCAGCCCAGAGCTGGCGGAGGCAGCGTACGGGCGCCGGATGCCGGGAGCCCAGAGCCGCTGGAACCGCGGCAAGGACCTTTCCTGGGAGCCCCTTCGCGTCGAGCGCGTCGCCGAGGTCGCCTACGATCACCTCCAGGGCGACCGGTTCCGCCACGCCACGCGGCTCGTGCGCTGGCGTCCCGACCGCAGGCCCGCCGACTGCCGCTACGACCAGCTCGAGGCGACCCCGCCCTTCGAGCTGGCCCAGGTCCTGGGCAGTACGGGCCGATGACCGAGCCCTGGTCGATGCCTGCCCGTCGCGGGCGCCTGGGCCGCCGCCTCGCCGTCGGGATCGCGCTGGTCGCCGTGTTCGGGGTCAGCCTGGTCGCCGGATGGAGCGTGGCCGCCGGGACCCCGGGTGCCGACGGTCGGACCGCGGCGGCCTCCCACCCCGCGATCGGCGGCGCCAGCCCCGGCCCCGGTGCGAGTGCCCCGGGGGCAGCCTCGCCCCCGTCCGCGGCGCCGGGCGCACAGAGCCCGCCCACGGCCGCGGCGCCGACCGCGTCGCCGACCCCCTCGCCGCTGCCGACGCCACCGGCCGTCGCCCCGGCGCTCGTCGCGCGCCTCGACCGGGCCCTTGCTGCTGCCCAGAAGTCGCTCGGGCTGCCGGGCGTCGAGGCCACCGTGACGTTCGCCGACGGCTCCTCGTGGACCGGCGTGCGAGGCCTGGCTGACGTGAAGACCGGCCGCCAGGTCACCCCCGAGACACCCTTCGCGGCGGCCAGCGTGACCAAGACGTTCACGTCCGCCCTCATCCTGCGCTACGTCGACGAGGGCCGGCTCGGGCTGGACGACCGCCTTTCGCGCTGGATCCCGGCCTGGCCGAACGCCGGCGCCATCACGATCCGGATGCTCCTCAATCACACCTCGGGGATCCCCGACTACCTCCAGAGCGCCAAGTTCGACGCGGTCCTGAACCTGCACAAGGGACAGACCTGGACGCCACAGGCGGCGCTCGACGCCTACGAGCCGCCGGGGGCAGTCTTCCCGCCGGGGAAGGGCTGGGACTACTCGAACTCCAACTACGCGTTGCTCGGCCTCGTCGCGGAGCAGGTCGGGGGAGCCCCCTGGGCGGCGCTCGTTCGCTCCGAGCTGCTCGACCCGCTCGGGCTGGCATCGACCTACGTCCAGGGTGACGAGCAGCCCGCCGTCGCCCCGGCGCGCGCCTACCAGATCATCGCCGGCAACAAGGGCCCCACGCCGCAGGCCCGCACCGACGGGACCGACGTCGTGCCGTTCACGTCGGTCGTCACCGCGGCGGGATCAGCCGGGGCGATCGCATCCACGACGGCCGACCTGGCGCAATGGGCCAGGACGCTCTACGCCGGGGACGTCCTCACCCCGGCCACCCGTCGCCAGATGCTGACGTTCGTGAAGGCTTACTCGTACGGGACGATCTCGGCGTACGGCCTGGGCGTGAGCCGGGTGACCTTCCAGGGGCGAATTGCCTACGGCCACACGGGCGCCCTGGCCGGAACGCGCGCAGGCATCCGCTACTTCCCCGCCGAAGGCGTGGCCGTGGCGGTCCTGTTCAATCGGGACACGTTCGTCGGCGACGATGTCGTCCGGATCCTGGCCCGGGCGCTGTTCCCGACGGTAGCCAAACCGTCGCCGAGCGCGAGCGCGCGGCCTTCGTCGAAACCCTGACGCCGGGCACCCGGCCCGACGGGGACGCAAGGGCGACGCGGTGTCGCGGGCGCCTCCCGCCGGGGAGCCGCGGGCGCCATGCGCTCAGGAGTACATCAGCGAGCCCGGGGTCGTGAGAAGCTCACCCGTTTCGAGCCACGTCTTGAGGCCGGACAGGATCATCGGCCAGCCGCCGTAGAGCTCCTCGTTGGCGCCCTCCCGCAGCTGATCGTGGGTCACCGTGAGGCGGCAGGAGTCGGCGACCTGCTCGATGACCCAGGAGACCCGCGACGTACCTTCGGCCTTCACGTCCTCGCCCCACAGGGCGACCATGCTCTGGACCAGGCGGCGCGGCGGGTCGACCTCCAGGTTGACGCCCTCGCCAAGCAGCCCGGGCGCGCCCGGCGCGCCCATCTCGTAGTGCGAGCCGGGCGTCCAGTCGGTGACCTGTCGGGCCCCGAAGTTGTACTTGGCCCGGATCTCCGGGTTCGTGATCGCCTCCCAGAGGCGCTCTGGCGTGGTCTTGATGTAGATCTCGAACACCTTCTCCACGGGACGCTCCAGCCTTTCCTTGAGGTCGCCGAGGGCCGCCGCCCAGGGCTCCGCGTACTTGCTCACCCAGCGGTCGTGGACGAGCCTGATCGGGACCGGGTTCAGGAAGTGCAGCTTCTCGCGGCCTCGCCGTTTCGTGACGACGAGGCCAGCCTCTTCGAGCACCCGCAGGTGGCGCATCACCCCGAAACGGGTCATCCCGAAGCGCCTCTCGAGCGCCCCGAGCGTCTGGCCGTCCTCACGGAAGAGCTCGTCGAGCAGGCGGCGCCTCGTCGGGTCGGCGAGTGCCCTGAACACCGGGTCCATGAGGCGGAAGGTTATGTGACAATCTAGTCACATGTCAAGCCCCGGAACGGAGCTGCACCGTCAGCCGCTGGCAGTCGGCTTCGCGACGGGACCAGGGCGACCGCTGACACGGGTGTTGTGTCAGCGGTCCCCCCCGAGAGAGCCCCACCATCTCTCCGTGGCGCGGAGTGTCGGAGGACCAGGTTGCGGTTATGTCCAGATCGGGATATAGAAATCGCAATCTTCACCGCTCACGGGCCCGACGCCGGGATCCGGGCGGACGCCCGGGGGCAGGGTCGGGGAGGCGGCACGCTCGATGCGCCGCGGGACCATCGGCGCACGGCGCCGCACCGCGCGTACGGTGGACCCTCTCGGGATCGTCGCCGACACTTCGGCCGTGTCCTCCACCCTGCTGACGACCTTGCTCGTCCCGGGACGATGAGCCTGGGACCCCCGATCGCGATGCCGCTCGCACGACGCGAGCGGTTCGATCGATCGGGAATCGGCGCCTTCTGGCGAGGTTGGACGGGCGTCCTCGCCCTGGTCGGTGTCGCATACCTGTTCCTCTACGTCTGCGCCTACGTTGGCAGGCCAGCGGGAGCCGAAGGCGCCGCGTTCCTCTCCGACTTCGGAGATGTTCCACTCGAGATGATCGGGATCGCGCTGGGCATCGCGATCGTCGCCCGGGAGCCCCGCCGTCAGGCGCGTCTCGCCTGGTGGATGTTCACCATCGCCTTCGGCGCGAACCTCATCGGGAACGTCGTCTATGGCGTCTACGACCAGGTTGGCCAGCAGCCGTTCCCTTCGATCGCGGACGCGTTCTACCTCGGCTTCTATCCGCTCATGCTCCTCGGGTTGCTCGCCCTTCCGACGGCGAGCCTCCGCCGGGACATGTTCGCCTGGCGGGTCTGGTCGAACGTCGTGATCGTCATCCTCGGCGGGGGCATGGCCCTCGTCCACTTCGTCCTGCGTCCTCGACCTCGCCTGCGCGCAGGGCCGGGCATGGGGTGACGCCGGGCTCGCGATCCGGATCAGCGTCAACGTGTCGCGTGACTCGCTCGAGGACCGGGGCTTCCTCGCACTCGTGCGCGGCGCACTCCAGCGTCACGGCCTGGCGGCGGGCATGGTCATCCTCGAGGTCACCGAGGAGGGGATCTTCGAGAGCCCCGAGCGCGTGGGCGACGTTGTCGAGCGCGCCCGCGAGCTCGGAGTCCAGACGGCGATCGACGACTTCGGGGCAGGCTTCTCGTCTCTCGGGCGCCTGCGCGATCTGCCGGTCGACTACCTCAAGATCGACAGGTCGTTCGTGACCGGCGTGCTGGCCGATACGCGGAACAGGGCGATCGTCGAGGCCGTCGTCGCTCTTGGGCACCGTCTCGGCAAGCGGCTCGTGGCCGAAGGTGTCGAGGACGAGGCGACCCTCGCCTACCTCGACGATCTCGGCGTCGAATACGCGCAAGGGTTCTACATCGGTCGTCCCGTCGCCCCGACCAGGCTGTCGGACCGCTCCGCCAGGAGGCAGCGCCCGCGCCCGCGTCCACGTCGCGCCCGGCCGCGAGCAGGGCGGCGCACTTCGACTGATCAGCCGGATACCGAACGGATCCAGTCCGTGTCCCTCGGGATCGCGTTCTCGATACGCCGCCAGGCACCGTCGCGCCAGACGTCGTACTCGAAGAATCCGCATGGGACGCCGTGCGCAGCAAGCGGGTCGGGGTCGTCCATGAGCTGGAAGTGGAGGTGGGGAGCCGTCGAATTGCCCGTGTGCCCGACCCGTCCTAGAAGATCCCCGACCCGTACCTGCTGGCCGGCCACCACCGCCACCGAGCGGGTCGTGAGGTGGGCGAACCCGGCGTAGACGTCGCCACACCGGAGGACGACGTGATTGCCCATGACGCGATCGAGGTGGCCCGGGGTAGGGCGGAAGGTCAGGCTGTTCTTGAGGGCCAGCACGAGCTCCCGGACGGGGTGGATCCTTCTGCGCTCCGGGAGCCCGTCCCTGACCGCGACCACTACCCCGTCGAGCGGGGCGTGGATCGGCTCGCCCCAGCCATGGCACTCGTGGGTGGGCACGCCGGTGAGCAGCGTCCGCAAGCCGCCGGCGGGATGGTACAGGGAGCCCCTCCTTGGATCGGACCGGATGAAGTCGAACGCGTAGCGCTGGCCGAGCATGTCGGTGCCGTGGCTCGGGATCCGGCTCGCCGGGGTATGGACGGCTCTCCACTCGCCACGCAGCGGGAAGGCGACGATGCGGGCGCCTTCGAGCTCGGCCTCGACCGCAGGCGTTGCCATCAGTCTGGCCTTCAGCCCGACGGCTTCCCCGGCCACTCCACGCCCGCCCACGGGTCGTAGTCCGGGTCGAGCGGCTCCTGTGGGGGGCGCAGGTCCGGCGGGACGTTCTCCAGGTTGACCCGGATCCGGGTCCAGGTCGTGGAGCGGCCACGCATGGCGTCCACGAGGACGTCGGCGGGGCGGAGGTGCGGCCAGGTCTCGGGATGGCGAGCCTTCCAGCGCTCGAGGCCCGCGATCGCGTCGGCCTGCTTCGCCGCCCGCCCGATCTCGATCAGCGGCTTCGTGCTCATCCGTCGCTTCGACGGCTGGACCCGCGGCGGCTCGTCGAGCGTCTTCGCGTAGTTGGGCGGCCACGGCGCGTCGCCGAGGCCCTCCGCCTCGTGCCGCGCGGAGAGCTCGAGGAGGCCCTCGAGGCTGCCGACGGCATTGTCGATCCCGAGGTGGGGGTCGCCCTCGTCGGAAAACCGCGTGGGAACGGTTCTCACGGTGAAGGCAGCCGCGTCCACGTCGGCCACCTCGTCCCACCGCAGCGTGGTGGAGACCCGGGCATCCGGGCGGGGCCGGACGGAGAAGGCGGATGCCACCGTGCGATCCTTGGCGTTCTGGTTGTAGTCGATGAAGACGCCGTGCCGCTCCTCTTTCCACCACTTGCTCGTGGCGAGGTCGGGGGCGCGTCGCTCGACATCCCGGGCCAAGGCAAGGGCAGCGCGCCGAACCTCCGGGAAGGTCCAGCTGCGCTCGATCCGGACGTTGACGTGGATGCCCCGGTTGCCAGAGGTCTTGGGCCAGCCCACCAGGCCGACGTCGGCAAGCGCGTCGCGCACGACGAGCGCGACGCGGCGCACGTCGTCCCACGCCACCCCCGGGACGGGATCCAGGTCCACTCGCAGCTCGTCGGGGTGGTCAAGGTCGTCGGCCCGGACAGGGTGCGGGTTCAGGTCGATGCATCCCAGGTTGATCACCCAGGCGAGGGCCGCGGCGTCGTCCACGACGATCTCGTCGGCGGTCCGGCCGGAAGGAAATCGCAGCTCGACCGTGCGGACGAAGTCGGGGCGCTTGTCGGGCGCCCGCTTCTGGAAGAAGAAGTCGCCGGCGGCCCCGTTCGGGTAGCGCTTGAGGGCCATCGGCCGGCCCCCGGCGCCGCGGAGGGCACCGTCCGCAACGGCAACGTAGTAGTGGACAAGCTCCATCTTCGTGATCGGGCCGCCCGCGGCATCCGCGAAGAAGACCTTGTCGGGGTTGCTGACGGCCACCTCGCGGCCATTGACCGCGAGGATCGCGGGACGGGGCGGCATGATGCCCGAGGATACGCGGCCGGTCGAGCGGGGTCCGGGCGGCGGTCGAGCAGGCTCGCGGCGGCCGGTCCGATTGAGCCTGTAAGCCGCCGTTGGCGGGCACCCCGTGCGTGATGGCCGGTTGGTGGCGTCAGAACATCGGCACGGGTTTGACGCCGCGCCCGGAGAGCGAGTCGTCGAACGCCGTGTGGATGGCGCTGAAACCGCAACGACAGGCGGCCACGGTGGATGGTCGACCACCCCGACGCCAAGTACTGGACCGGTCCACATGGCCTGACGCGCGAGTAGAGTGACGAGGACTGGCAGCCACCCAGCAGTCCTCGGTCCGTGAAACGATGGGGAGTCGTGACGTGGCAGACACCAACATCTTCGAGTACATCAACGCCCTCTCGAGCGAAGAAGAACGCCTCTACCAGGAGGCCGGTGACGGGAGCGGCCTGTCTGACGGCGAGCGCGATCGGCTGCAGGCCATCAAAGTCGAGCTGGACCGCTGCTACGACCTGCTTCACCAACGGCAGGGTCGCCGAGACGCAGGCAAGGATCCGTCCGGAGCGACCCTCCGAACCGCCCGCACCGTCGAGGGCTACGAGCAGTAGCCTGGGTTGAGCGACTCGCAGCAGCCTCACCCTGGGAGCGGCGACTCACACTCAGGCTCGGGGCGCAGGCGGCGGCGCGTAGCGGAACGTCTCGGCGTCCCAGCCGCCGTTGGTCACCGCAACGCGGTAGACGCTGTTGAGGAAGTCCAGGATCGCCCGGCGGGGATCATCGCTCGCACGGACCTGCTCGTAGGACAGGAGCCATTCGGAGATCGACTCCACCCAGGCGGCGGGAGAGGGTCGGATCGGCGCGATTTCGCAACCCTCAGGTCTCGGCACGACGTAGGCCCAGAACCGTGCCTCTGGACTGTTGTCGTCGCCCGGCCAGAAGCCGGCATTCAGCTGCTCGGCGTCGAGGTCGTAGCGCATGATGTAGCCGCGATCGTCGGGCGCCGCCAGCTTGCGGCCGGTGAAGAGGAGGACGGCGAAGTCGAAGCCGCCCCACCAGAACTGGACGCCGGTGCGCCCGAAGAACGGCGAGCGGAACTCCTCGAACGCGCCATCGATCGCACATAGGACGCGGTGGAACCGCTGCGCGTGGTCGGGCACGAGTGTGCAGTCGTGGCGGTTCTCCGAGAACGGCGTGGTGTCCGTGAGTTCCTGGGGCTTCTCCCAGATGTGGACGTCGATCCCAAGGCCGTCGAGACCCGCCCGGAAATCCGCCCAGATGTCGGCCACGCAGCGGTTCGGACCGAGGGCGACCGATGCGCGACGACCATCGCTGACGTCAATCCGGATGGCGTTGTCGTACACGTCGATGCAGACGCTGACAACGTTCACCCCGAATGGCATGGCGCCCGTCGTAAACCCGCGGGGGTCGAGGTAGAGGCAGGTCCCGAGCCACTCGGCCTCTGGGGGTGCCAGGCCAAGGCGCGCTTTGCCGACCATCTGCGCGACCATGTGGAGCGTCTTCTTCGTCGGTGCCCATTCCGGATAGGGCAGGGCCGGCCACGCCTCGTCGGTCATCGTGGTACCACCGGATCCTCGAATGCCGCCGATCCTTCGGGGTCTGGCGGATCCATCTCGGTCGCTGCTGAGCGCCGGCCGATCAGCTCGTCGACCCATTCCCGAAGGCGGCCGATGTGCTCGAGATAGTGCTCGGCGCCGGACTTGCGCATCCACCACGCCGCCTCGTCGGTCTGCTCGCGGAGCGCGTACCACTCCTCGACCATCCGCGTGCGTCCGGCGTTCGCCTGGGTCCAGGCGACGTGCCATGGCTGGTCGCGCATCGCCTCCCGGAAGCCCGCGTTGAGGGCATCGATTTCGACGTCGTGGCCCTCGTAGGTTCCGGCGTTCAGCCGTTCGAGCTGGATCTCGGCCTCGGCGAGCCAGGGGCCGATGTGCGCGGCCAGGTCGCGCACGGTCCAGTCTGGATCGACGTAGTAGCCGGGCACCAGGCACTCCTCGGGCGTCAGCGAGCGCACGAGGGCGGCGAACTCGTACCAGCCCCTGCGCTCGGCCTCGATCTCGGCGGCGTACGGGTGATCCGGCCGCGGCTCCGCAGACCCCGCCGCGACATCGAAACCGCCCGCGCTCATCGTCAGGCCGGTCCGGTCAGGACGCCGCGCGGGCGACGAACGTGCCCTCGAGTGGCAGACCGGCGTCCTCCCAGTCCATGAGTCCGCCCGAGTAGCGGCGCACGTTCCGGTAGCCGCGGGCGACGAGGTCGCGGTAGACAGCGACACTCGACAGGCAATCGTTCTGCGAGCAGTAGACCACGATCTCGTCGCCGGGGCCGAGTGCCGCATACAGGTCGTCGGGCGTGTCGAAATGGAGCGAGCCCGGGATGTGCTTCGCCTCGTATGCCCAACGGTTCAGGGCCATGACGAGCCTGACGTCTTCGCCGCGCTCGAGCTTCGCCTTGAGCTCGTCGCGCGAAATGGTGCGGATCGGCTCGATCCCGAGGGCGGCGCGCGGGTGGGGTTGATCCATCGAGGCTGGCATCATCCCACGTCGCCAACTTCGTCGACGAAATCCGCACTGGGCGGGCGCCTGCCCTTGACAGCCCGGCGACGCTGACCACGGGCCGACCGTCGGCCACCGGATTGGTCGAGCCGCTCGGCGTCGCCGGTCCCGGTCGATTCCCGGGCCCGCCGTTCGTCGGGATGGTGAAGGCGGGGCGTCCCGCCCGTCGCCAGAGAGGGGACTCGGATGCAGTACATGCTCCTGATCTACACGCCGGAGGAGGCGCGGAGCGAGGCCGGGCAGGGGATGCCCGACATGGCGCCGTGGAACGCCTACACGGACTGGCTCCGTGAGAAGGGGATCTACCGCGGCGGCGACCCGCTTGCCCCGACCAGCGCGGCGACCACGATCCGGGTCCGCGACGGCCGGACGCTCACCACCGACGGGCCCTTTGCCGAGACCAAGGAGGTCCTCGGCGGCTACTACATCGTGGACACCGACGACTTCGACCTGGCCCTCGAGGCGGCCGCCCGCTGCCCCGGCGCACTGTACGGTTCGATGGAAGTCCGGCCCATCGTGGGGATGTAGGGCGGCGGTGGCGCGACGCGGATGACCGACGCGGACGAGGCCGGGGTTCCCGTCGGGTCGGCCGGCAGCCGAACCGACGTCCGGACCGGCGTCGAGCGGACCTTCCGCGACGAATCCGGGCGCGTCCTGGCCACCCTGATCCGGCTCCTCGGGGGAGACTTCGAGGCGGCCGAGGAGGCCGTCGCGGACGCCTTCGTGGCAGCGCTCGAGACGTGGCCGCGCGACGGCATCCCGGCCAACCCGGGAGCGTGGATCACGACGACCGCCCGCAACCGCGCCCTCGACCGGCTGCGCCGAGCCCGCCGCCACGCCGAGAAGCTCGTCGAGCTCGAACGCGGTCTGCTGGCCGCAGGAACGGAGTCGACCGTGCGCCTGGGGAGCGAGAGCCGCCTCGCAGACGACCGGCTGCGCCTGGTCTTCACGTGCTGCCACCCGGCGCTGGCGCTGGACGCTCGTGTCGCCCTCACGCTGCGAACCCTGGGCGGCCTCACCACACCCGAGATCGCGCGGGCGTTCCTGGTCCCCGAGGCGACGCTGGCCCAGCGAATCGTCCGCGCCAAGCGGAAGATCCGCGACGCCGGGATCCCGTACCGGGTGCCGCCCGACGAGCTGCTTCCCGATCGCCTCGACGGAGTCCTGGCGGTCCTCTACCTCGTCTTCAACGAGGGCTACAGCGCAACCGCCGGCGACTCCCTGGTTCGCCGCGACCTGTGCGCTGAGGCGATCCGGCTGGCCCGCCTCCTCGTCGCCCTGATGCCCGATGCGCTCGAGGCGAGTGGCCTGCTGGCGCTCCTGCTCCTCCAGGATTCCCGGCGCGATGCTCGCACGGAACCCGACGGCCGGCTCGTCCTCCTCGAGGACCAGGATCGCTCGCGCTGGGACCGCGCCCAGGTGGACGAGGGGCTTGCCCTCGTCGAGGCCGGCTTCCGCGCCCTGCCCGACGGCGCGGCGCCCGGGCCGTATCTCCTCCAGGCCGCGATCGCCGCCTGTCACGGCCGGAGCGGCACTGCCGCGGGGACGCCGTGGGCCGAGATCGCCGCACTGTACGGGGAGCTCGCGCGGGTGGCCCCAGGCCCCGTCGTCGAGCTCAACCGCGCGGTCGCCGTGGCCATGGCGGACGGCCCCGCTGCGGGGCTGCTGCTGGTGGAAGGGCTCGGGGCCGACGGCGCGCTCGACGACTACCACCTCTACCACGCGGCGCGGGCCGACCTGCTCCGGCGACTCGGCCGTCGCCCCGAAGCCGCAGCCGCCTACGAGCACGCGCTCGCGCTCGTCACGAACGACGCCGAGCGCGCCTTCCTGGTTCGGCGCCTGATCGAGGTGCGTGCCTCGGCCTGACGAGCGGCCCGGAACGGGAACCCGTGGCGCGGCGCGGCCGCGGGTCGCGACGGGGGCGAGCCAGTCCCGGACGAGGCTTCCGTGGCGACCGGTGGTGGCGTACGCTGGCGCCCAGCCGGTGGCTCCGGGCGAGTCGATCGGCCTCGATCGCGGGTGCGGCTTCAGCCGGGTCCGAGCCGGTCGGGATCACGGGAGGTGGTCTGTGGGCTGCGCGATGGCGGTGATCGGCGTCCTGATGCCGCGGTTTCTCCTCCTCGTGGGTTGGTCGAACGACCAGGCCTACTGGGGCTCCCTGTTCGGGGCGCAGATCTGGTTCCTCGGGGGATTCCTGTTCTTCCCGTGGACCACGTTCGTCTACGGCATCGTCCAGCGGAACGGGCTGAGCCTTCTGAACATCATCTTCCTGGTCGCCGCGTTCGCCCTCGACCTCGGCACCTGGGGAGTCGGCGTCTTCGCCGGCCGCAAGCAGGCCACGTCGTCATACCGGTGACCGATGCGCCGGGCCGGCGACGGCCCAGCCCGGGCGGGCCAAGGCGACGTCGCTGACCGCTGGAACCTGAACCGCCGAGCCGGTCGCCGGCAGGCATTTCGCCCGTGGGGGCACCGCGGTGGCGGTTCAGGACGTCAGCAGGAGAACGTGCCCTGCACCGCAGTGCCGTCGGCAAGACGGCCGCTGAACGAGCCCTGCATGAGGTCCTTTGCCATCTCGAGGTCCAGGCCGGCCGGCACGACCGAGGTCGCCGCGCCCTGGTGGCGCCAGGTGATGATTGCCTCGGTGCCCCCGAAGGTCCCGCCACCCAGTGCGCCGCGCGTTGCCGTCGGCGTGTACGGGCTCTGACCCACGACCAGGCCGAAGTACTCGGCGCCGTTCGGCGATCCGATGTTCAACGCCAGCCACGCGTCGCCGGCTCCGCGCTCGCACCAGCCTCCGTCCCAGGCCACGTTCCCGGGCTGGGTGAGGCGGGCGCCTCCGGTGCCACCGGTGAACGAGGCCTGGGGGAATGGCGAGGACGAGGCCGACGGTGCGGGGCTCGGAGTGGCGGTCGCCGAGCAGCCGGCCACGACCAGGGCGAGGGCCAGGCTGATGGCGGCGGCGCGCCCGCGCCCGCCGGCGGGTCCCGATCGCCGCGGCTCCAGGCGGGAACGGCGACGTCGATCGCGGAGGCTCAGAGGGCGCCGCCCGCCGCGCGCGGCGCGTCCACCTCGGCGCCGCCGCTGGCTGCCGCCACCCGAGCCAGGTAGTCCTCGGCGAGCAGGATGTTGACGGCCGCCGCGCGCTCCACCGTGCGGAGCAGCGCGCTCATGGTCGACATCTCCTCGAGCTGTTCCTTGAGGAACCACTGCAGGAACTGTTCGGCGATCCGGTCGTTCTCCTCCCGGGCGATCGTCACGAGGTTCGAGATCTGGTCGGTGACCCGCCGCTCCTGGGCCAGGGCGAGCTCGACCGGCTCGACCGGGCTCGAGAAGCTCGTCGTCGGGGCGGCGAGGCCGGGGAGGACCACCGGCTCGCCGGCGTCGAGGAGGTACTGCACCAGCATCATCGCGTGGTTGCGCTCCTCCACCGCCTGGCGGTAGAAGTGTGCTGCCAGCCCCGGCAGGGTCTCAGCGTCGTACCAGACCGCGATCGCCACATACTGCTGCGAGGCGCCGAACTCGTTGCCGACCTGGGCGTTGATCGCGTCGCTGAAGCGGGACATCGGGGACCTCCGCGCGAAGGCTTTCTCAGGGACGCTCGAAGTCTACCCGCGGCGGGCGACGCAGGCGGCCCCAGGACGATCCGCCGCCGCGACCGACAGCTCAGCCCAGCGCGGCGGCGAGGCGGTCGACGAAGGTCGCCTGGGCCTCCTTCAGGCGCCGCCGCGCCTCGTCCGGGTCGAACCAGGCGACGCGGTCGATCTCCGGGAAGGCCGCGAGCGACGCGGACCCCGGTGGCCATGGCATCGAGAACGTGTTGCTGACCGCGGCTGCCGGGTCCAGGTCGCCCTCCAGTGCCCAGGCATGGACGAGCTTGCCGCCCTTCTGGCGGATCGACCCGAGCGGGATCGCGGGCCCGCCGGGCGCCGGATGGCCGGTCTCCTCGTGGAACTCGCGTCGCGCGACCTGGTAGAGATCCTCGCCGGGCTCGACTTCGCCCTTCGGGATCGACCAGGCGCCAAGGTCCTTCGCGGCGAAGTAGGGCCCACCCGGGTGGCCAACCAGCACCTCGAGGCCGCCCCCTGCCGGGCGCCGGAAAAGCAGGATGCCGGCCGAGACGCGGTCGGTCATGCACTCAGGCCCCGGAGGAGCCGGGCGACCGCCCCGCCGGGGGCGGAGAGGCGAGCGCCTCGGGCGTGGCGACCCCGACTAGCGCCCGCTCGAGAGCGTCGAGCCGCGACCGGAGGCCGGCGTTGCGCTCCTCGCCCTCGGCGAGGAGGTCGCGGATCGCGCTGATCTCGGCGAGGACGCTGCCCGCCTCGACCCGGCGATTCGCCCGGCGGGGCGCCCGCCGGGGAGCGAGGAAGGCGTTCGCAATGAAGCCCGTGAAGACGCTGAACAGGGCCACCCCGGCCGTGAGGAGGAAGACGCCGATGATCCGGCCCCACGGCGTGACCGGGTACTCGTCCCCGTAGCCCACCGTGGTGATCGTCACGTAGCCCCACCACAGGGCGTCGCCGGGCGTCTTGATGTTGGCTGCGGCTGCGCCGGCCTCGGCGTTGAGGACGAGCGCGCCGGCGGCCTCGAGCACGACGAGGACCATGAAGATCGTCACGAAGAAGGTCGCCGCGGCCCTCGAGACGTACAGCTCCTCCGCGATCGTGCCCGTCCCGCGCGAGCGGAGCTCGCGGACCACGGCGGCCACGTGCATGAGCCGGAAGGTCCGCAGAACCGGGGACACCGCCAAGAGATCGGTCCAGCCCCAGCCGCGAACGATATATCCACGACGCGATTGCGCCGTCGCCAGGCGGACGAGGAAGTCGACGAGGAAAATCGGCGCGAGAACGAGGTCGACGGCGAAGACAACCTGCTTTCCGGCGCCCTCCAAGGGCAACAGGAGCACCACTAGGTTGACGGTGGACAGCAGCGTGAGCAGCGCCATGAAGAGCTCGTAGGCTGTGCTCTTCATCTCGAGGCGCGGGGTGCCGTTCATCGGGATCGCGACTCCTGGCTCGTGGCTGGGGCTCGGCCGGTCGGGCTCCATTGTGGTGCGCTCGGGTACTCGGCGCGCCGGTCGCGGGCTCAGGCGGCCTGGCTGCGCGACCGCTCGCGACGGAGGATGAACAGGCTTACTGCCGCCACCCATGCCGGGAGCAGAAGGATGATCCAGTCCCAGAACGCCACGCCGAGGAGCAGGACGGCGCCGAAGAGGTAGCCGGTCCACGCGAACCAGCTTGGGAACGTCTTGCTCCGGAGTCCAATGCTCGCGGCCGAGATCATGAATACCGCCGCAGCGCGTGTCGCAAAGGCGAATGCCAAGGCGTAGGCCAGGGAGCGCATCCATCCCATGACGGCCGCTGGTGGTACCTCGAGCCCGAAGTACCGAACGCCAACGACGATCGCGCCGGAGGCGGCAGCCGACGCCCACACGAGGGCCACGAAAAGCAGGCCGCTGCCGAAGAAGACCGTGGCGAAGAAGCGGTCCTCTCGATCGCCCACCTGGTCCCGAATCACCGCGACGAACCACAGGAACATCACGCCGGCGAACGGCGCGAGGTAGAGGGCACCGACCACGATCGAGAGGTCCTGGCCTTCCGCGAACATGCGCCGAAGCTCCGCGTCGCTGGCCGTCGTCAGGGGGGACGTTCGCAGGAGGACCATCGCCGCCGTGAACAGCATCGAGAAGAGGAGCCCGGCCGCACTCGCCGCCCACGGCGCTCGCAGCTGACGCCCGGCCTGGTCGAGGACGGCCACAGCCGCCGTCTCCGGTTCGACAGCCGCGGACGCTGAGCTCGGCTCCGGTGTTGCGACCGTCGCGACGAGCCGCCAGGCACCGTCGCCCGGCCCGGCCGCGCCGCCGGGCGCGGCGGGGAGGCTCGACCCCGAACCCCGGAGCTCGCTCATCGCGGCACCTCTTCGATCGACCGCAGGGGTGGTCACCCCGGATTGTGGCGTGCTCTGACCGCTTTCGTGCCACGAGCGCACGGTCGACTGCGCCTGATCGCGGCAAGGCGCATTCTTGGCACGCTACTTCTTGGCACCGTACCTTAAGCTTCGATCAGGCAGCAGCTGGAGGTGGGGCTTCCCATGAGCGCGCCGTTCAAAGGCACCATCAACGTCGACATCCGTGACTCGGTGCCGGATTGGGAGCCCTTCGGCGCCCCGAAGGCCCCCGAAGGTGCGCCGAACGTCGTCTACATCGTGCTCGATGACGTTGGCTTCTCTGCGCTGTCCTGCTATGGCGGCCCCATCGACACGCCTAACATCGACCGCGTTGCGGCCGGCGGCGTCCGATACACGCAGTGGCACACCACCGCGCTGTGCTCGCCGACGCGCTCTTGCCTCCTCACCGGGCGCAACCACACCCGGAATGCAATGGGCTGCATCACAGAAGCTTCCAGCGGCTTCCCCAACCTCAATGGCGTGATCCCGCCCGAGAACGGGATGCTGTCGGAGATCCTGGCGGAGCGCGGTTGGAACACCTACATGGTCGGCAAGTGGCACCTGTGCCCGACCGACGAGATGACCGTCGCCGCGACCCGTCGCAACTGGCCCAGCGGCCGCGGGTTCGAGCGCTGGTACGGCTTCCTGGGCGCCGAGACCAACCAATGGGCGCCCGACCTCGTCTACGACAACCACCCGGTGGACCCGCCGATGCTCGCCGAGGACGGCTACCACCTCAGCGTCGACATCACGGACAAGGCGATCGAGTTCATCAAGGACTCCAAGGTCATCGCGCCGGAAAAGCCGTTCTTCCTGTACTACGCTCCCGGCGCGGCACACGCTCCGCACCACGCCCCGAAGGAATGGATCGCGAAGTACAGGGGCGCCTTCGACACGGGCTACGAGGCGATGCGCGAGCAGACCCTCGCTCGCCAGAAGCAGATGGGCCTCGTCCCGGCGGACACCGAGCTCCCGCCGCTCAACCCGATCGGGACGGCGCAGACACGGCAGGGGCCCGACGGGAAGGGCTTCCCGCCGCTCGAGTACACGAAGCCCTGGGACACGCTCTCCGACGGCGAGAAGCGCCTCTTCTCGCGGATGGCCGAGGTCTACGCGGGGTTCCTGTCGCACGCCGACAACCAGATCGGCCGGCTGCTCGACTTCCTCGAGGAGTCCGGCGAGCGCGAGAACACGATGGTCATCGTCGTTTCGGACAACGGCGCATCGGGCGAGGGCGGCCCCGACGGCTCGGTCAACGAGAACCTGTTGTTCAACGGGATCCCCGACAGCCTCGAGGCCAACCTCGCGATGCTCGACGAGCTCGGCGGCCCGAAGACCTACAACCACTACCCGAACGGCTGGGCGATGGCGTTCAACACGCCGTTCAAGATGTGGAAGCGCTACGAGTTCAACGGCGGCACGTCGGACCCGTGCATCATCTCGTGGCCGGGCGACGAGGTGGCGGCGGGCCAGATCCGGTCGCAGTACCACCACGCCATCGACATCGCGCCCACGATCCTCGACGTCCTCGGCGTCGAGATGCCCGCCCGAATCAAGGGCCACGTCCAGACGCCGTTCGACGGCGTGAGCATGCGCTACACGCGGGACCATCCGGACGCCCAGTCCTCGCGGGGCACGCAGTTCTACTCGATGCTCGGCTCCCGGGCGATCTGGCATGACGGCTGGAAGGCCGTCACGACCCACCCCACGATCGCCGGTTGGGGCCACTTCAACGACGACACCTGGGAGCTGTACCACGTCGAGAGCGACCGGTCCGAGCTCCACGACCTCGCCGGCGAGCACCCCGACAAGCTGCGCGAGCTGGTCAACCTCTGGTACGCGGAGGCGGGCCGGAACGGTGCGTTCCCGCTCGACGACCGGACGCCGCTCGAGATCATCCTGACGCCCCGGCCGCAGCTCACCAAGCCGCGTCAGCGCTACGTGTACTACCCTGACCTGGCCGAGGTCCCCGAGGCCTTGGCCGTCAACGTCCGTAACCGCTCGTTCACGATCGGCGCCCTGGTCGACATCCCGGCACCTGACGCAGAGGGCGTGCTGTTCTCGCAGGGGGCCCGCTTCGGCGGGCAAGCCCTGTATGTGAAGGACAATCGACTCCACTACGTGAACAGCTTCGTGGGGATGTTCGCGCAGCGGATCGACGCGACCGAAGACCTCCCGACGGGCACGAACCTGATCCTCGCCGCATCGTTCGAGAAGGACGGCGAGGATCCGCCCCACGTCTCTACCGGCATCCTGTCGCTGTACCACGGCGAGAAGAAGGTGGGTGAGGGCCGGATCAAGACGCAGCCGGGCATGTTCTCGCTCGCCGGCGAGGGCCTGGCAGTCGGTCGTGACGGCGGCGAGCCAGTGACGGACGACTACCCTGGCGTGTCGCCGTACCGCTTCACGGGCGGCACGATCCACCGGGTCGCGGTCGACGTGAGCGGCGAGCCGTTCGTGGACATGGAGCGCGAGGCCGCGGCGATGCTCTCCCGTGAGTAGCCGGCGGTAGTCGACGCCCGCCGATCGGCTTGCCGCGTCCCCGGCGTGCGGTGCCGCGCCCCCCGGGATCAGGGTCGCGACGGCATCCGAGTGACCGCGAGGCCGGGGAATGGCTCGAGCAGGCCGAGCTCCACCGCCCGCTGGACGGCTTCGCTGCGCGAGGACGCCCCGAGCTTGCCGTAGACCGAGAGGGCCTGTGTCTTCACGGTGTTCCGTGACACGGTCAGGCGGTCGGCGATCTCCTGGAACGAGAGGTAGGTGGGCAGGATCCCGAGGACCTGCAGCTCGGCGGGCGTCAGGGTCGACGGCCCCGTGAGGGCCGAGTCAGCTTCGTCGACCCGTTGCCGGAGCTCCTCGAACTCGGGCACGAGCGTCCCGAGGTTGGGGCGAGCGCGAAGGATCTCCCGCGCCCCCAGGATTGCACTCCGGGCTCCGGCCGTGTCTGCCATTGCCAGGTAGGCGCGGGCGACGTGGAGGAGGGAGCCAACGGCGAACCAGGGCTCCGCGTGGGTCGCCAACGGGCGCACCAGCTGCGCACGTACGAGCAGCTGTCGCGCGGCGGGCCGATCACCCCGATGGACGGCCGCCCGAGCACCCACCGCATAGGGCATCAGCGCGGCCACGATCTCGTTGAAGTGCGCCGCCTCGAGCATCTGCAGGCTGTCGCGGGCGAGGCGCTCGCCCGTCGTCCAGTCGCCGCGTGACATGGCGATCGCCGCCCGGTAGGCAAGCGCGTCCATGCTGGTCGCCCCCGCCAGCGCTCCCACGGCGACCGCTCCGGCGAACGCGCCGTCCGCCCCTCCGACGTCGCCGACGAGCAGGCGAGTCGCCCCGAGCAGCCAGAGGGCATTCGTCCGCCACGGGCTGTTCGGTTCCTCCTGCGCCGCGGCATATTCGGCGTTCGCCAGGGCGGCGTCCGGTCCATGGCGGGCCATGATGGCCCGGAGCATGGCCCGCGACGACTCGAAGGAGGCAGACCCGTCGCCGGGCGGCTCGTCGAAGGTCGCACGGTCCGCGATGTCCGCCATGCGGTCGGCTTCGGCGGCCCGCCCGTTGAGGAGGTGAATCGAGCCTGCGATGACCGCGAGCGGGGGGTGCCGCTCGAAGGCCGTGTCATCGAAGCGACGCAGCCATCCTTCGAGTGTGGATCTTTGCCCGCCGTAGAAGGTTCGCAGGGCGACGCCCGTCACGAGGCGCGCGGCCGCGTCGACGTCACCGCTCGCGATCGCATGGCGGACCGCCTCCGTGTGGCGCCCGGCGGCCTCGTACCAGGCCGCCGCGGCGCGATGGAGCCCGGCTGCCGCCCCGGCTTCGCGCCGCTCCAGCTCGTCGGCGAGGTAGTCTCGAAGGAGGTTGTGGTAGCGATATGCCCCGCCGGATGCCACCGGCTCAACCAGAAGGTAGGTCCGGGCGAGTCGCCGGAGCCGATCTGCGGCGCCCGGCTGCCCGACGACCGCGTCGGCGACTGCGGGTTCGACGAGCTCGAGGATCGAGGTCCGGAGAAGGAAGCCGACGTCGTCCTCGTCGAGGCTCGCCTGCAGCTCGACCCGGAGGTACTCGGAGATGTAGCGGTCCTGGCCCGTGACCGCTCCGAGTCTCGCCCCCACGCTCCTTGCTTCGGACGGCGCCAGAGTCGCCAGGTAGATCCCGGCTGGCCAGCCTTCGGTCCGCTCGGTGAGGCGCTGGATCTCGGCTCGCGAGGCGCTTCGCCCGGCGGCAGTCACCAGCTCGCAGGCTTCGTCGTCGGTGAACGCCAATGCCTCCCGGCCGATCTCGAGGAGGCCCGGGCGGACCCGGAGCCGGCCAAAGGGCAGGTCGGGCTGGGTGCGTGCTGCAATCGCAACGCGGGCGCCAGGCGGGAGGTGATCGAGGAGCGCGGTCAGCGCGTCGAGGGCGACCCGATCGACGAGCCGGTGCACGTCGTCGAGGATGATCAGCCCCGGCCGTCCCCAGCGATGCAGCTCCGACGCGAGGCGGGGCACCGCGGTCGCCAGGATCCGGCCCCGCGGAGCCGCGATGGCGGCACGCATCCCGTCCTCGACTGGCTCGATCCGATCGAACGCAGCGGCGAGGTATGCCAGGAACACGGCCGGATCGTTGTCGTTGTCGTCGAGGCTGAGCCAGGCGGCAGGACGACGGTCGCTGGCCGCCCAGTCGGCCAGCAGGACGCTCTTCCCGTAGCCCGGCGGGGCCAGAACGGAGACGATGGGTGGCGTGGCCGGGTTGGCGAGCAGCTCGAGCAGCCGGGGCCGGCGGACGATCCCGGTTCGACGCGCGGGCGGATGGAGCTTGGCTTCGACGAGCAGCGTCGCGGGCCGGAAGGTGCTGCCCTCCCGTCGGACGCTCCGTCCCTGCCGCGAGCTGACTGACGAGATCGACGACCCTCCCGTGGCCGCGGCCCGATACCGGGACACCCGGACACCCTACCACGACGTCGCCCCGGGCCTCGACGGGCGCGGCCGGCCGCCGCTGAGGTGCCCCGGACGGCGGGTCGGCGCGTCGATCCGCCCTGTCCGCCCGTGCGTGGGGTCAGGGCGTTGGCGTGGACGTCGCCTCGGCACGCCCCGGGATCGGCGGCTCGCCATCCAGACCTGCGACGTCTTCGAGGGCCGCCTCGACGTCGTAGCCGGCGGCAAGCGCGATCCTCGGCGCCGCCGAGATCAGGCGTGCCGAACCGACGGGGCCGGCCACCGCGATCAGGACTCCGAGCAGGTCCTCGAGGCGCGCGCCCGCAGTCATGGCGGCGTCCACCTCCGTCCGATACGACGACGGGGGTGCGTCCAGGGCTATCAGCGCGCCGATCCGGAGCAGAGTTTCGGTGCGCACGTCGAGGCGCAGCGCGTCCGGCTCGCCGCCCCCCGAGCCTGCCATCGCCGCGATCATGCCGGCGTCACCGATCGTGAGGCGGCGAAACGCGTCTTCCACGGGCCGAACGGTCATCTGGCTCACCATCTCGGGAGCAACGCGCCGAGGGACAGTCCCAACCCCATTCCACGCCATCCTGTCCCGGTCCGCATCACCTTGCCGGGGTGAAAGCGGCGGCGAGCATCGACGGCGGGGTTTACGGGTGCGCCGGCCCTGCCGGCGCCGCCGGATCATCCCGGCGGGGTGATGCCCGGGACGCCATGCCCGGCTTGAATGGTGGCCAACAGGCGCACCAGCAACCGCGCCCGGGATGACCGGTACGGGGCCCCGGGCCGACCCGCATGATCGAAGTCCGGAGCGCGCGGTTCGGAGGGAAGGATCACCCATGGCTGAGGAACTCACCGACGTCCTCGTCGCCGGATACCGCGGCATCGAGGCGGCGACCAAGGATTTCGACGGGCTGGTCGAGCTCGTGAAGGGCAAGGTCGTCCGGATCGAGGGCGCGATTCTCGTTTCCCATGACGAGGCCGGCGAGGTCGTCGTCGAGCAGACCGGCGACAGCCTCGGGCGCAAGGGCGTCGCGTGGGGCGGGGGCGTCGGGTTTCTCGTCGGCCTCGCCGCCCCGCCCCTCCTGGCGGCGACGGTCGTGGGCGCGGCCGCCGGTGGCATCGCCGGACACTTCGCGAAGCACAAGGTGGAGACCGGCCTCCACGACAAGATCGGCGAGGCGCTCAAGCCGGGCACAGCCGTCATCCTGGCGATGTTTGGCGAGGACCAGCGGTTCGCGGTCGAGCGAGCCCTCGCTGGGGCCCTCCTTCTCTCGGTCGCGGAATCGGAGAAGTCAGGCGTCGCGGCGCTCCAGGACTCGCTCGCCGAGGCGATGGGCAAGTTCGAACCCGATCGCACGGTGCTCCCCATCCCCGACCGGACGTTCGGTGGCGTGGCTGGCCGCACGTTCGAATCGTCGGTCGCGGACTGGAGCTTCATTCCGGGCCCGCGGCCGCCGGACGGCGCCCCGAACGTTCTCATCGTCCTCATCGACGACGCCGGGTTCGGCGGACCGGACACCTTCGGTGGCGGCATCCGGACCCCGAACCTGACGCGGGTCCAGGAGATGGGCCTGACGTACAACAGCTTCCATGTGACCGCGGTCTGCTCCCCGACGCGCGCCGCGATGCTCACCGGACGCAACCACCACCGGGTCGGCATGGGCGGCATCGCCGAGCTCCCGGGCCCGTTCCCAGGCTACACGGGCACGCGACCGCGAAGCTGCACGGCCCTGCCGCGCATCCTGAGGGAGAACGGCTACGTCACGGCCGGGTTCGGCAAGTGGCACATGACGCCCGGACGCGAGATGGGCGCCGCCGGTCCGTTCGAGCACTGGCCCCAGGGCTGGGGCTTCGACCACTGGTGGGGCTTCCTGACCGGTGCCGCCGGCCAGTACGACCCGATCATCACCCAGGACAACTCCACCCTCGGCGTGCCCGAGGGCAAGGACGGCAAGCTCTACTACTTCCCGGACGACATCACGGACAAGGCCGTCGAGTGGCTCCACGCGGTCAGGGCGCAGGACGCGCACAAGCCCTGGTTCCTGTACTACTCGACCGGCGCCACGCACGCCCCGCACCACGTCGCCAAGACCTGGGCGGACAAGTACAGGGGCCAGTTCGACGACGGCTGGGACGCCTACCGCGCGCGGACCATCGAGCGCCAGAAGCAGCTCGGCATCATCCCGCCGGAGGCGGAGCTGACCGAGCGCCCCGACCTGTTCCCCGCCTGGGATTCCCTGACCGACGCCCAGAAGCGCCTGTACGCGCGCCAGATGGAGGTCTTCGCCGGCTTCTCGGAGAACGCCGACTGGAACGTCGGGCGCCTGCTCGACTCGATCGAGGAGATGGGCGACCTCGAGAGCACCCTGATCGTCTACATCTGGGGCGACAACGGCGCCAGCATGGAAGGGACGCTCACCGGCTCGTTCAACGAGACGACGTTCTTCAACGGCCTCGTGCTCGAGGCAGAGCAGCAGATGGCGATCATCGAGAAGTACGGTGGCATCGAGGAGCTGGGCGGCTTCCACACCGCTCCGCACTTCGCGGCGGCCTGGGCCCACGCCAACAACACCCCCTTCCAGTGGGGGAAGCAGATGGCGAGCCATCTGGGCGGCACCCGCGATCCGATGGTGGTCGCCTGGCCCGGCCACATCAAGCCCGATCCGACGATGCGAACCCAGTTCACGCACTGCATCGACGTCGTGCCGACGGTGCTCGAGCTGGTCGGCATCCCCCAGCCCACGACAGTGGACGGGATCGTGCAGGAGCCGATGGACGGCACCAGCTTCGCGTACACGTTGGAGAACGCCGATGCCGCCGAGCGGCACACGGTCCAGTACTTCGAGATGTACGGCAGCCGGGCCATCTACAAGGATGGCTGGTGGGCCTGCTCGAAGCTGGACAAGCTCCCGTGGGACTTCTCACCGACCACCCTGGCCCGTTTCAAGCCCGGAAGCGGGTACGACCCCGACCGGGACGAGTGGGAGCTCTACTACCTGCCCGACGACTTCAGCCAGGCGCGCAACCTGGCGACGCAGCGCCCGGACAAGGTCGCCGAGCTCAAGGAGCTGTTCTGGCAGGAAGCGGAGCGGAACCGGGTGCTGCCGCTGCTCGCCGGCTTCGCGGTGTTCTTCGGGATGTTGCCCCCGATGCCGACAGTCACCCGGTTCACCTTCGCGGCCGACGTCCAGAACATCCAGACCACGATGATCCCGCACATCTACGGCCGGTCGTACGCGATCGAGGCGGCGGTCAACGTGCCCAAGGGTGGGGCCGAGGGCGTCCTCTGCGCCTTCGCCGACTTCATCGGCGGCTTCTCGCTGTGGGTGGACGAGACTGGCCACCTCAACCATACCTACCAGTTCCTGGGCGTCGAGACCTACAAGCAAACCTCGACCGAGCCGATCCCGACCGGCGATGTGACCCTCAGGATGCTGTTCGAGGCCGATGAGCCCAGGCCTGGCACGGGCGGCAATGTCACGCTGTGGGCCGGCGACAGGCAGATCGGCGAGGGCAGGATGCCCAACACGATCTCGTTGCTCTTCACGACCTATGCCGGCATGGACATGGGCCGCGACAACGGCGGGGTCGTCGACCTCGCGTACGAGGACAGGGCGCCGTACGCTTTCACCGGCACGCTCAAGAACGTGGTCTTCGACCTCAAGCCCATGAGCATTGCCGAGCAGAAGGTGCTCCACGAGCACGCCGCGATGGCCGGCGTCGGCGCCGGCGCCGGCGGGTAGCCCCCGGCCGATGGGAGAGGGACGAGTGCGACTGGACGAGGAGGAGTAGCACCATGTGCCTGTTTGCGATCTTCGCTGGCCTGTTCCCGCGGATCGCCTTCGCGATCTACTGGATCGCCCGGCCCGCCGTCGTGGACGCGGTTTTCGGGTCGTTCGTGTGGCCGCTACTGGGCCTGATCTTCCTGCCCTTCACGACCCTGATGTACACGATCCTCTGGACCTCGGGAAAGGGCATCTCGGGCTGGGACTGGCTGTGGATCGGGATCGCCTTCGTGCTCGACCTCGGCCACTACGGCTCCAGCGCCTATGGAAACCGGGACAAGATCCCGGGGATGAGCTACGGAGGGGGGACCGAATAGGAAGTGGTCGGACCTGCGACAGCTCCGCGGCTGCGGGGCCGCGCGGAAGGGGTGCCGGGGTCGCGAGCCAGATGGCTTCGCGAGCAAGGGACCAAGAAGGACAATGGAAAGGGAGAACTCGTGACTGAACGTTCGCTCGATGAGCTGGGACCCATCGACTACCTGGTGGTCGAATTCCCGGCCGGGGAACAGAACTTCACCGGCGCGGCCGCCGAGGAGCTGCTCCGGCTGCACGATGCCGGGATCATCCGGGTCATGGACCTGGTCATCATCGGCAAGGGCCTCGACGGGACCGTCATGGCCCAGGAGCTGGGCGACCTCGAGGATATGGGCGAGTTCGCCCGGCTCGAGACCGAGCTGGCCGAGACCCTGGCAGAAGAGGACGTCCTCAAGTTCGGCGAGGTCATGTCGCCCGGGAGCCTGGGTGCCGTGCTCGTGGTCGAGAACCTGTGGGCGGCGCCATTCGGGGCGGCCGTCCGTCATGCCGGCGGCCACCTGATCGCCAACGGCCGGATCCCCATCCAGGCCATCATCGCCGCCGTCGAGGCGGATGAGGCCCTCATGGCTGAAGGAGTCTGACATGCCGCTTCGACCTTCTCGTGTCGCCAAGGCCGCGGTCGTCACCGCAGCCGTCACGCCGGGCCCGTCGCCGGTCGCCAAGGCAGCCGTCGTCGGGTCGGCCGTCGCCAAGCCCGGCCCGTCGCCGGTCGCGAAGGTGGCGGTCGTCGGCGCGGTCGCGTCGCCTGGTCGCCGCCGCTTCTAGGCGCCGCGAACCCGAGGCGACACGCCTCGCCCTGCCCGGCTGCCCGAGGTCACCGGCCGGCGTCGCCGGCCGGTGACACAATGCCCGGACTCCGGTCGACCGGCCGGGGCTGTCGCATGGGGAGGGCGAGGTGGGGGAGCTTGCCGGTGACCTGACCCGCGCCCCGTCGCTGCCGTCCGCCGCCGGTGACGGCATCGATGCGGACGAGGCCGTCACGGCCGCCAGGCCGGTCCACCCGGACGTCCACGTCGTCGTGGCAGTTCTCGCGGTGGCGGTCGTGATGATCGCTCAGCCCTCCCTCCTCGCCGCGTTCGCCACGCGCCAGGGCACGCGGACTGCGGTTGGGGGGTCCACGTGAGCCCGGCGGGGACGTCCCCGTCGCACGAGGGCCCGCCGGCCTTCCACCTGCTGGCGAAGCCAACCGGGGCCACCTGCAACCTCGACTGCGAGTACTGCTTCTTCCTGTCCAAGGAGATGCTCTACCCAGGCAGCCGCTTCAGGATGGCCGACGAGCTGCTCGAGGCCTACATCCGGCAGCTCATCGAGGCGCACCGGATCCCGTACGTCACGATCGCCTGGCAGGGCGGCGAGCCGACGATGATGGGCGTCGACTTCTTTCGCCGGGCTACTGCGTACGTTGAGAAGCACCGTCGGCCGGGGATGACGGTCGAGTACACGATCCAGACGAACGGCACCCTGATCGACGACGAGATGGCAGCCTTCTTCAAAGAGCAGGACTACCTCGTCGGGATCAGCATCGACGGCCCGCCGGCAATGCACGACGCGTACCGCGTCGACAAGGGCGGTGCTCCGACGTTCGAGCGAGTGCGGCGCGGACTCGAACGCCTGCGGGCGCACGGGGTCGAATACAACGCGCTCACGACCCTCCACAGGGCGAACGCCGACCACCCGGTCGAGGTCTACCGCTTCCTGCGCGACGAATGCGGGGCCCGATTCATGCAGTTCATCCCGATCATCGAGCGCCTGGCGGCTCCCCGCATCGACGTGCCGCTCGCGGAGCTGGGCCTCTCGCCGGGCCTGGCCCGGGAGGCGCCGTGGCGCTCGTGGCGCGACCGGCCGCTCTACCGCCAGGAGGGGAGCCTCGTCACCGACCGCTCCGTCACGGCCGAGCAGTACGGCCGCTTCCTGATCGGGGTCTTCGAGGAGTGGGTCCGGCGGGACGTCGGCGAGGTCTACGTCCAGATGTTCGACGTCGCCCTGGCGAACTGGCACGGTGAGCCGCCGACGCTGTGCATCCACTCGGAGACCTGCGGCACCGCCCTGGCCCTGGAACACAACGGCGATCTCTACTCGTGCGACCACTTCGTCGAGGAGGACTACCGGCTCGGCAACATCACCGAGACGCCGATGGCCGAGCTGGTGGCCTCGGATCGGCAGCGCAGGTTCGGGCTCGCCAAACGCGACACTCTGCCGCGCTACTGCCGCGAGTGCGAAGTCCGCTTCGCCTGCCACGGCGGTTGCCCGAAGGACCGCTTCATCGAGACACCGGACGGGGATCCGGGGCTCAACTACCTGTGCGCCGGGTACAAGGCCTTCTTCGGCCATATCGACCGGCCGATGCGGATGATGTCGGACCTCCTGCGCCGCGGTCGCGCCCCCTCCGAGATGATCGCCTGGTATGCGGCCGAGGATGAGCGGCTGCGGGCAGCGGCCGCGGGGGCGGGCCGCAACGACCCGTGCCCGTGCGGCAGTGGCCGCAAGGTGAAGCACTGCCACGGCGGCGGCTGAAGCGTCGCGGGCCATTGGAGTCGCCGCGCCCACGGCACGCGCAGATCTGATCTGTCGGTGTAGGGTGCACGGACGGTGGGCCGGGAGAAGGGAGCGCGCGGGTGGTCCAGCCGCTGGTCTTCGTGGCAGGCACGCTGCTCGCCTACGCGCTCGTGTCGCGGCGGCTGGCATCCACGATCATCACGGCCCCGATCTTCTTCGCCCTTGCCGGCTTCGTCGCCGGGCCCGTGCTCGGCCTGGTGCGCGTGGCGACCAACGACGACCTCCTGAGCCTGATCCTGAAGTCGGCGCTCGTGGCGGTCCTCTTCGCCGACGCCTCGGGGCTCGACATCCGGCGCTGGACGAGTGAGCCAAGCCTCTCCGGGCGGCTTCTCGGCATCGGCCTGCCGCTCACGATGCTGGCGGGCGCGCTCGCGGCCGCCGTGCTCTTCGCCGGCATCGCGCCGTGGGAGGCAGCCCTCATCGGGGTCATGCTCGCCCCCACGGACGCCGCCCTCGGCCAAGCCGTCGTCGCGAACCCGAGGGTTCCGGCTCTCATCCGCAACTCCCTGAATGTCGAGAGCGGACTCAACGACGGGCTCGCCCTGCCCTTCGTGAGCATCTTCATCACGCTCGGGCTCGTGGCCGGCGGCGCGGAGACCGAGCTGCGCGCCGGGCAGGTGCTGCTCGTGGCACTCGGCGGCTCCTCGCTCATCGGGCTCGTGGCCGGGGTCGGCGGCGGCTGGCTGATCCGGGTTGCCTCGGAGCGGGGCTTCGCCGCCGCACCGTGGCAGTCGATCGCGCTGGTGGCGATGGCAGTCGGCACATACGTCGTGGCCGACCAGGTCGAGGCAAGCGGGTTCCTCGCCGTCTGGGTCGCCGGACTTGCCGCCGGCGCGGTGGTCAGGAACCACGTGGAGGACGCGGCGTTCCACCTGCCCGAGGAGCTGGCCGACGTCCTCACGGCCGTCGCCTTCCTGATGCTTGGGGCCGGACTGCTCGGGCCTGTGCTCGGGCGGGCGACGCCCCAGGCCGTCGCGTACGCGGCGCTCAGCCTGACCCTCGTCCGCCTCGTCCCGGTCGCGATCTCGGTGCTGGGGACGCGGCTCTCTCGGCCCACGGTCGCCTACGTCGGGTGGTTCGGGCCGCGCGGCCTCGCGTCGATCGTGTTCGCCGGGCTCGTCGTCGAGCAGGCAGTCCCGAACGCCGACAGGATCACCGATGTGGTGCTGCTCACGGTTGCGTTCAGCCTCGTGGCTCACGGCATGAGCGCGGCCTGGGGAGCCCGCCGGTACGCCAGCTGGTTCGCCCGGGTAGTCGCGGCGGACCCGGGAATCCCTGAGGCGGCCGAGGTCCCCAAGGAGGGCGTGTTCAGCCGGACGACGCCGCGGCCGGGAGCCCAACAGGCCTGAGCTCACGCAGTCGTGCGCGCCCACGAGGGCTCCGCCGGCGCGGAAGGCCCCGCCTGCGCGCCGGGAGCGCGCTACCGTAGGTGCCGGCCGTGCTCGAGCTCGCGACGGCGCTGCTGACAAGCTGACGGACGGAGGGAGTCGAATGACGGGCGATCCGGGCAGGGACGAGGGCAGCCCAATCCTGGCGCGCACCGATGCCGCGCCGCCGGCGGTGACCCTGGTCGACGCCCGGCAGTCGCTCGGTCCGGCGATGCTCGACGACCTCTTCCCGTACGAGCGCTCGTTCCGCCGCTCGCTGCAGACCTACACGGTCCTCCTGGCGCTGGCGGGCCTGATCGCGTCCTTCGGGCTCTACCAGGATTCGGTGGCCTCGATCATCGGGGCGATGGTCGTGGCCCCACTTGGCGGCGCCATCATGGCCTTCGCGGGGGCCCTCGTGACCGGCCGCACCCGCTGGCAGACGATCTCCTTCCTGCAGGTCGCGCTGGGCAGCCTGATGGTCGTGGTCATTGGTTACGTCGTTGCGTGGGTCCTGCCCAGCCTGCTGACCCTGACGCCATCGCTCGCCGCACGCACCTCGCCCGGCCTCCTCGATCTGGGCGTCGCTCTCGCGGCCGGGGCAGCGGGGGCCTACGTCGCGGCGCGCCGGACCGGGAGCGACGCCCTGCCGGGAGTCGCAATCGCGGTCTCCCTCGTGCCGCCGCTGGCGACGGTGGGGATCTGCCTCCAGCTCGGCCGCGTCGACGACGCGGGCGGGGCGCTCGTACTCTTCCTCACGAACTTCTCCGCGATCATGGTGATAGCCTGCGTCGTCTTCGTCCTCCTCGGGGCCGTCCCCAGCCGGGAGATGCTCCGCGAGCGCCACCGGCTCCGCAACGGCTTCATCGCCGCGGTCGTCCTCCTCGTCCTCGTCGCGATCCCGCTCGCCTCGCACGGGTACGAGACGGCCCAGGCAATGATCAGGAGCACGACCGGCGCGCCGATCGTGCGAGCCTGGATCGGTGGCCGCGACCTCGTCGTCACCTCCTACTCGATCGCCGGCGACACCGTCACGCTGAACCTTGCCGGATCGGACGCGCCCGCCTCGACCGCCGCGCTCGCCACGAACCTCGCGCTGGCGTTCGGGGCACCCGTGGAGTTGAACGTCAACTACACTGCCGTGGCGCACGAGCGGGCGACCGCGGCACCATGAAGAGGAACGAGCCATGACCGAACCGACCAGGCCGGTGAGGCGGTCGCGCAGGACCGTCCCGGACAAGGCGACCGCAGCGGTGTACGACGCCGCCTGGACGGCCGATCTCCCGGCCCAGGGTCCGACCTGGACGGCACGGCCGTGGGTCAACCCGGAGGAACGCGCGGCAACGGGCAGGGAGGCCCGCAAGCGCGTCCCGCGCACGAGCCACGCCGCCTTCGAGCCGGCGCCGGGGCGCGACCCGATCGCCATCCTGGAGGCGCAGGAAGAGGACCGGCTCCCCGAGCTCGTGCCGCTGCGCCACGAGCGGATGGCCGAGTCGCCCTTCGCCTACTACCGGGGCACGCCCGCTGTCCTGGCCTTCGACCTGGCCTCCACGCCGCGAACCGACATCATCGTCCAGGCCAGCGGCGATGCCCACCTCTCCAACTTCGGTCTCTTCGCCAGCCCCGAGCGGACCCTCGTCTTCGACGCCAACGACTTCGACGAGACGCTGCCCGCACCCTGGGAGTGGGACGTCAAACGCCTCGCCGCGAGCATCGTCATCGCCGGGCGCGCCAACGGCTTCACTGCCGCCCAGAACCGGGAGGCCGCGATGGCCACCGTCCGTGGCTACCGCCAGTGGATGGCCCGCTATGCCGGCATGCGCCTGCTTGACGTCTGGTACGCGCAGATCACGGACGCCGACATCCGGGAGGCGGGCGAGGCGAGCGGCCTGCTCGCGGGCCGTTCGGGTGCTGAGCGCCGCGCCCGGCTCGAGAGGATCTTCAGCAAGGCCCGCCAGCGGGACGGCATGCGCGCCTTCGAGTCGCTCACGGGGGTCGTCGACGGGCGGCGGGTGATCCTCGAGGACCCGCCCGTGGTCACCCACGTCGAGATGCCGGGCGGCACGGCGTCGTTCGAGAAGGTCTTCACCGACTACCGGGCCACGATGCCCGAGAACCGGCGCGATTTCCTGGAGCGCTACCGGTTCGTGGACTGGGCCCTCAAGGTCGTCGGCGTGGGGAGCGTCGGGACGCGCTGCTTCATCCTCGTCCTCGAGGGCCGGGACGAGCACGACCCGCTCATCCTGCAGGCCAAGGAGGCGACGGCGTCGGTCCTGGAGCCGTACGTCAAGAAGAGCGGGCATGCCAGCCACGCCCAGCGGGTCGTCATCGGCCAGCAGCTCATGCAGGCGACGTCGGACATCTTCCTGGGCTGGACCAAGGGCCCGGGCGGGCGCGACTTCTACCTGCGCCAGCTGTGGGACATGAAGGGCTCGGTGGACACGACCACCATCCTGCCCCCGGGCCTCGGGTTCTACGGCGGCCTCTGCGGCTGGTCGCTGGCGCGGGCGCATGCGCGCACCGGCGACGCAGCGGCGATCTCGGCCTACCTCGGGCTGGGCGACCGCTTCGATGGCGCCATCGCCGACTTCTCGGAGACGTATGCCGACGTCAACGCCCGCGACTATGCGACCTACCTCGCGGCGATCGAGGAGGGGAGGGTGACGACTCCGAAGGCCTGAGGGCCGGGCCGGCCTCCCCGGGAGGGTGCAGGCCGGTCGGCCGGGCGTCATGATGCCCGTGATCGCGGCGGCCGAGGATCCGTCGCGCGCTGCGGGGCGTGGGCATGGACGAGCCTGAACCCGGGGCGGTTCCGGCGGCGGATGCCGGCCCGTCGCACCGCGCTCGGGCATTCCTCGCGGAGGCCTTGCCGACGATCGGCCGCCTGCGCGAGTACTCGCCGGGCTGGCTGCGGGACGACGTCGTCGCCGGCCTGACCCTGTCGGCCCTGCTCGTTCCCGTCGGGATGGGCTATGCCGAGGCGGCCGGGCTGCCGGCGATCGCCGGCCTGTACGCCTCCATCGGCGCCCTCGTCGCCTACTTCCTGGTCGGGCCGTCGCGGATCCTCGTCTTCGGGCCCGACTCGGCGCTCCTGCCGCTGGTTGCGGCCGCCGTGGTGCCCCTCGCGGCCGGCGACCCGACCCGCGCAATCGCCCTGGCCGCGGCGCTGGCGATCATGGTCGGGATCCTGTGCCTCGCCGCCTCCCTCGCCCGCCTCGGCTTTATCACCGACCTGCTCTCCCGGCCGATCCGGGTCGGCTACATGAACGGGATCGCCATCACCATCCTGGTGAGCCAGCTCCCGAAGCTCCTCGGCTTCTCGGTGACCGCCAGCGACGTCGTCGGCGGGATCGAGGGGCTCGTCAAGGGGATCGCGAACGGAGAGGTCGTGCCCGTCGCGGCGGCCATCGGCATCGCCAGCCTGGCCCTGATCCTCGGCCTGCGGCGGGTCAACCCGCGCATCCCGGGTGTCCTCGTCTCCATCACCGCCGCCGGCCTCGTGGTCTACGCCTTCGGCCTCCAGTCACAGCTGAAGGTGGTGGGCGAGGTACCCCACGGCTTGCCGGCCCTGGGCCTCCCACCCGTCTCGTTGGATGATCTCGTCACCCTTTTCCCGACGGCGCATCGGGATCGCCCTCATCGCCTTCGCCGACACGAGCGTCATCTCGCACACGTTCGCCGCCCGTCGCGGCGAGCGCGTCAACGCCGACCATGAGCTGGCAGCCCTGGGGGTCGTGAACGTGGCGGCCGGGCTGGTGGGCGGATTCGCCTCCAGTGGAAGCGCCACCCGGACGCCGGTGGCGGAGTCGGCCGGAGCTCGCACCCAGGTCACCGGGCTCGTCGGCGCTGGTGCGATCCTCGCGCTGCTCATGCTCGTCCCGGGGCTGCTGGCACCGGTTCCCACCGCCGCCCTGGCCGCGATCGTGATCTCGGCCGTCCTCAGCCTCCTCGATCTCGAGGGGCTGCGGCGACTCTGGGCCCAGCGCCGTTCGGAGCTCGGACTCGCCCTTGTCGCCTTCCTCACCGTGGTCCTCTTTGGCGCCCTGCCGGGGATCGCGGCCGCGGTTGGGCTGTCGCTGCTCAACTTCATCCGCCGCGCCTGGCGGCCCCACGACGCGGTCCTGGGCCGCGTCGTGAACTACAAGGGGTACCACGACATCGAGCGTCATCCCGACGCCCGCCAGGTGCCCGGCCTGGTCCTCTACCGCTGGGACGCGCCGCTCTTCTTTGCCAACGCCGAGCTCTTCCGCGAGCACGCCCTGGACGTGGTCGGGCACGTCCCGTCCAAGGCTCGCTGGCTGGCGATCGCCTCGGAGCCGATGACCGACATCGACACGACGGCGGCCGACATGCTCGAGGAGCTGATCACGGACCTCGCCCGGGAAGGCGTGGAGCTTCATTTCTCGGAGCTGAAGGGGCACGTCAAGGATCGGCTCCAGGCGTACGGGATCTTCGAGAGGCTCGGCGCCGACCACTTCCACCCGACGATCGGCATGACCGTGCGCGCGTACCTCGCCGGGCACCCGGACGTCAGCTGGCAGGACTGGGAGACCGAGCCGGCCAGCGGCCGGGGCGCGGCGGACGTCGCACCAGCCACCGCGTCGGGCGGGCTGCGATGGCCTCCGGGTGGTCCCTCAGTCGCGCCGGGTCAGCCGGGCGAGCCAGGCGTGGACCCGCCCGCCGGGGAGGCGTGAGGCGAGCTCGGCAGGTTCGATCGCGTCCACGCGCCAGCCGGTCGACGCCCGGAACATCGACCGGATCTCGCGGCGCGTGACCCGCCGAGGCCCGAACCCGAACGCGTTGCGGTCGCTCCAGCAGAGGACGAAGGCCCGACCGCCGGGCCGGACGGCCGCCGCGAGGCTTGCCACGTAGCGCGGCCGGTCGGCATCCGAGAAGGTGTGGAAGAGGCCGACGTCGAGCGCCGCGTCGAAGGGGCCGGGCTCCTCGGCAATGACGGCCGGCAGGTCTAGGGCGTCGTGGACCACGAAGCGCGGAGCCGGCTCGAGGGTCGGTGCCCCTGCGGCCTCCCGGGCTCGCCGGATCGCCTCCGCGGCGAGGTCGACGCCGAGCACATGCTGGCCGGCCGCGGCAAGCAGGAGGGCGTGCTGGCCGGTCCCGCAGCCCACGTCCAGCACCCGGGCGCCCGGGCCCCCGAACGCCCCGGCCTCCAGAAGCCGGACCACCGCTGGCTGTGGCCGGCCGATGTCCCATGTCGGCACGCCGCCATTCGCGTAGGCGGTGTCGAAAGCGGTCGGCATGGGCGATCAGGCCGGGTCGACCCGGAGCGCCGGGTTCGACGCTGACGGTGCTCCGGTCGGGTTCGGCGCCCGGTCGGGTTCGAGGCCCCGGTCGCGTTCGGCGCCCCGGTCGCGTTAGGAGCCCCGGTCCCTGACGCCGCGGTCCCCGGAGCCCCGGTCGCGTTCGGCGCCCCGGTCGCTCGAGCGCCCCGGTCGGCAGCGCCCCGATCGAGGGGATCTTCGGCCTGGGCATCTGGCAGGAGCCGACGGCGCCCAGCACGAGCGTCCCGGCCAGGATGGCGCGGACGGCGGACCCCGCGGCACGCCCGGTTCGACGGCGCGGCATGCGCTCGATCGTACTCGAACGGGAAGGGGCGTCTCGGCCCGTGTCCCGCAGTAAGGTCGGCCCGCTTGCGCCGTGCGCCGAGGCGGCTATCGTTCGCACGAACAGCCCGCGGCAGGTCGGGCGCGGTCCGGCATGGAGGCGGGTGAAGGATGCGCAGCGTCGAGGCGAACGTGGGCGGGGCGGAGACGCCGTATGCCGGCCTGGCCCGGCCGGAGGGGATGCCGGACCTGGTCCGCTGGGTCGACGAGATCGCCGCCCTGGCCACGCCCGACCGCGTCCACTGGTGCGACGGCAGCCGACGACGAGTACCGCGCCCTGTGCGACGAGCTCGTCGCCGCCGGCACGTTCACGCCGCTCTCGCCCGAGAAGCGCCCGAACAGCTTCCTCGCCCGCTCCGACCCCTCCGACGTCGCCCGCGTCGAGGACCGCACCTTCATCTGCTCCCGCGACGCTGCCGACGCCGGCCCGACGAACAACTGGCACGACCCGGACGAGATGCGGGCCATCCTGACGGACCTCTTCCGCGGCTCGATGCGCGGGCGCACGATGTACGTGATCCCGTTCTCGATGGGCCCGCTCGGCTCGCGGATCAGCCGCCTCGGGCGTCCAGATCACGGACTCGGCCTACGTCGTCGTGAACATGAAGATCATGACCCGCATGGGCGCGGCGGCCCTCGAGGAGATCCGCCGGACCGGCGACTTCGTGCCCTGCCTCCACACCGTCGGGGCGCCGCTCGTCCCGGGCGAGCTCGACGTCCCCTGGCCCTGCGATCCAGAGACGAAGTACATCGTCCACTTCCCGGAGACGCGTGAGATCTGGTCGTACGGATCCGGCTACGGCGGCAACGCCCTGCTCGGCAAGAAGTGCTACGCGCTGCGCATCGCCTCGGCGATCGCCCGCGACGAGGGCTGGCTCGCCGAGCACATGCTCATCATCAAGGTCACGTCGCCCGACGGCCGGCGTGAAGCACTTCGCCGGCGCCTTCCCGTCGGCTTGCGGCAAGACGAACCTGGCGATGCTCGTGCCGACGCTGCCCGGCTGGACGGTCGAGACGGTCGGCGACGACATCTGCTGGATGCGGTTCGGCGACGACGGCCGGCTCTACGCGATCAATCCCGAGGCCGGCTTCTTCGGCGTCGCTCCCGGCACGAGCACCAAGACGAACCTCGAACGCGATCCGCACGCTCGTGCGCCAACTGCATCTACACGAACGTGGCCCTCACCGACGACGGCGACGTCTGGTGGGAGGGCCTGACCGACACGCCGCCGGCCCACCTCATCGACTGGAAGGGCCAGGACTGGACGCCCGACGCGGGCCGGCTGGCGGCGCACCCCAACGCGCGCTTCACCGCCCCGGCGGGCCAGGACCCGGCCATCGCCCCGGACTGGGAAGACCCTGCCGGCGTGCCGATCGACGGGATCATGTTCGGCGGCCGCCGAGCCGGCCATCGTGCCCCTCGTGCGCGAGGCGTTCGACTGGACGCACGGCGTCTTCATGGGCTCGATCATGAGCTCGGAGACGACGGCCGCCGCGTTCGGCGAGGTCGGCAAGCTGCGCTTCGACCCCTTCGCCATGCTCCCCTTCTGCGGCTACAACATGGCCGACTACTGGGGCCACTGGCTGGACGTCGGACGGGCGACGACGCCCGACAGGCTGCCCCGGATCTTCTACGTGAACTGGTTCCGGCGCGACGCCGACGGCCGCTTCCTGTGGCCGGGCTTCGGCGAGAACAGCCGGGTCATCGAGTGGATGTTCCGGCGCTGCGACGGCGAGGCCGAGGCCGAGGCGACCGCGATCGGGCTCCTGCCCGGCCCCCGGCGACCTCGACACGACCGGCCTCGACATCGCCGCGGCCGACCTCGACGAGCTGCTGCGGGTGGACGCCGCGGCGATCATCGCGGAGCTCCCGCAGTTCGAGGAGCACTACGCGCGATTCGGCGACCGGCTGCCGCCGGAGCTCGCGGCCCAGCTGGCGACGATGGGGGAGCGGCTCCGGGCCTGACGGGGCCGGATCCCGGGATTCACCGATGCTGCCCCACCAGCCGTCGCGCTTCCCGCAAGATGCCGCGACCAGCGGCCGGAGGCCCCGCGCGAGCGGGCAGACTGTCCCTTGACGCAGACCCGGGCCGGCGCCAGAGTCGCGGACATGAGCGGCCTGATCGGCACGTCCGTTCCCCGCCGCGACGCCCCGGCCAAGGTGACGGGCGCCGCGCGCTACGCCGATGACCTGGTCGTCCAGGGCGCCTGGTACGGCCTGACCGTTCGCTCGACCGAGGCGCGTGCCCGCCTCCTCGGCATCGAGCGGGACCCGGCATTCGACTGGTCGCGCGTCGTCGTAGTGACCGCGGCGGACATCCCCGGCGAGGACGTCGTCAACCTCATGTACGACGACCAGCCGGCGCTCGTCATCGACGAGATCCGCCACCACGCGGAACCGGTCGCCCTCGTGGCGGCGGCGGACCCCGCGACGGCCCGGGCCGCGCGTGCAGCCATCCGCCTGCGCACCGAGCCCCTCCCGCCCGTCCTCGACCTTCTCGCCGCCGAGACGTCATTCGCCCGCTACGAGATCGTGCGCGGCGACGTGGACGGCGGGTTCGCGGAAGCCGACCTCGTCGTCGAGGGCGAGTATCGCGTCGGCCACCAGGAGCACATCTACATCGAGCCCCAGGCGATGATCGCGGTCCCCGAGGCCGGCGGGGGCATCACCGTCACCGGGTCCCTCCAATGCCCGTACTACGTCCACGCAGCCCTGGCCCGCGCCCTCGCCCTCCCGGTCGAGAAAGTCCGCGTCGTGCAGGCCGAGACCGGCGGCGGCTTCGGCGGCAAGGAGGAGTACCCGTCGATGCTCGCCTGCCACGCAGCCTTGCTGGCGCGTGCGGCAGGGCGCCCGGTCCGGATGACCTACGACCGGCACGAGGACATCGCGGCCACCACGAAGCGGCACCCGGCGGTGGTTCGCCACCGGACCGGCGTGGCGGCGGACGGGCGCCTCGTGGCCCAGGAGATCGAGGTCGTGATCGACGCGGGGGCATACGCGACGCTTTCCCCGGTGGTCCTGTCGCGCGGCGCGCTCCACGCGACCGGGCCGTACCGCTGTCCCAACGTCCGTGTCCGTGCCCGGGCGGTCATGACGAACACGCCGCCGAACGGCGCATTCCGCGGCTTCGGCGCCCCCCAGACCGAGTTCGCGGCAGAGGTCCACCTGGCGCGCATCGCCGAGACGCTGGCGATCCCGGCGGCCGAGCTGCGCCGGCGCCTCGCCTTCCGCGAGGGCGACGTCACGGCCACCGGCCAGGTCCTGCCGCCACAGCGTTGCCGCGATCGACGTCCTCGAGCGCGCCGAGGAGGCATCCGACTTCGAGGCGGAGCGGACACGGACGGCTCGGGCGCGGGAGGCTCGCGGCGCGCTTCGCGCGGCCGACGCTCACAACGCTGCCGGCCCGAACGGATCGCCGCGGGCGTCGGGCTCGCCCTCGGCTGGCACGGGGCCGGTTTCACGGGGAGCGGCGAGAAGACGCTCGCCAGCCGGGCCGCGATCGAGCTCGACGCCGACTGGCCGGATCCGGCATCCTCACCGCCCAGACCGAGATCGGCCAGGGCGCCGCGACGGTCCTGCCCCAGATCGCCGCCGAGGCGCTCGGCGTGCCCGCCGAGGCCGTCGAGTCGGCTCCCCTCGACACGGCGCTCGTGCCGAACAGCGGTCCGACCGTTGCCTCGCGGACGACGATGGTGGTCGGCGGGCTGGTGATCGACGCCGCGCGGCAGCTGCGGACGCAGGTCGAATTGCGCACGGGTGGTCCGTTCGTCGATACCTACCGTCGAGGATGCGACGACGCATGGGCCCACTCGCATCGACGCGCAGTTCGCGGGCTACCCGGGCATCGAATGGGACCAGGAGCGCTACCGCGGCGACGCCTACCCGGCATACAGCTGGGCGGCAGCCGTCGCGTTCGTGGACGTCGACCTCGACACCGGAGTGGTGGCCGTGCGCCGGATCGTGGCGGTCGACGAGGCCGGCCGGGTGGTGAACCCGATGCTTGCGAGCGGCCAGGTGGAGGGTGGCACGCTCCAGGCGGTCGGCTACGCCACGATCGAAGAGATGCAGGTGGCGGAGGGTCGCTACCGGAACGATCGCCTGGCCACCTACCTCATCCCACGGCGCTCGATGCCCCGGTGATCGAGGTGCATCTCCTCGAGGAGCCGTTCCCCGATGCGCCGCACGGAGCCAAAGGCCTGGGCGAGCTGCCGATGGACGTCGGCGCACCGGCCATCGTCGACGCCATCCACGACGCGACGGGTGCCTGGATCACGGAGCTCCCGGCGACGCCGGCGCGGGTGCTGGCGGCACTCCGGGCGCTCGAGGAGGAACGGTCCGACGAGGCTGTGCCGGAGGCGACACCGTGACGGCCGCGCCCCGGGCCCGCGACGTCCAGGCCGTCCGCACCGTCCGCTTTACTGTCAACGGCCAGCCCGTCGAGGTCGAGCTTGCCCGGGGGACGCCGTCTGCTCGACGTCCTGCGCCTCGACCTCGGCCTGACCGGGTCCAAGGAAGGCTGCGGCGAGGGCGAGTGCGGGGCGTGCTCGGTCCTCCTCGACGGAGAGGTCGTGGACAGCTGCCTCGTGCCCGTCTGCCAGGTGGAGGGCCGGGCGATCCGCACGGTCGAAGGCCTGGTGGCCGGCGGACGGCTCGACCCGCTGCAGGCCGCGTTCCTGGAGACTGGTGGGGTCCAGTGCGGCATCTGCACGCCGGGAATGCTCATGGCGGGACGGGCGTTCCTCGACGCGGCCGGTGCCGGAGCCGACACGACGCCGGGCGGCGCCGCGATCCGCGAGGCGATCTCGGGGAACCTGTGCCGCTGCACCGGCTACGGGCGCATCGTCGAGGCGATCCGCCTGGCGGCGACGAATCCGAGGGTCAACGTGCCCGGCGATGCGCCGGCTGTGCCGGCTCATGTCGCGCCTGACGCGTGCGCTCGACCTCGGCGACCCGGCCGCGCTCACGCCCCGCACCCTCGACGAGGCGTACGGCCTCCTCGCGACGGGCGGCGTGGCGACCGATCGCCGGCGGCACGGATGCCCTGGTCGAACACGCGGCCGGCATCCCCGACTCGCGCGGCTATCTCGACCTCGGGCGGCTGGACGAGCTCCGCGGGATCCGGCTGCAGGACGGCAACCTTGTCCTCGGCGCCGCCACGACATACGCGGATCTGCGCCGCGCCGTCCTCGTCGGCGAGCACGCGCCGGTCCTGACCGAGATGGCTGCCCAGGTGGGCGCCGCCCAGATCCAGAACCGGGGCACGCTCGGCGGCAACCTCGCGACGGCCTCGCCGGCTGGCGACAGCCTTCCCGTCCTCCTCGCGCTCGACGCGGAGATCGTCGTCGGGAGCGTCCGGGGCGAGCGCGGCATCCCGGCCGCGTCCTTCTTCCCGGCCTACCGGCGCACGGCGCTCGCGTCCGACGAGCTGATCCTACGCGTCCGTGTCCCGCTCGATCCCGATCGCCGCGTCGCCTTCCGCAAGGTGGGCACACGCCGGGCCCAGGCGATCAGCGTCGTGGTGATGGCCGTTGCCTGGCGCGCGCAGAAGGAAGAAGTCTTCGGGTCGTGGCACGACGTCCGCGTCGCGCTCGGCTCCGTCGCGCCCACGCCTATCCGTGCGCGGGCCACCGAGGCGGTCCTCGAGAGCGCCCTGCCCGGCGCCGAGATCGCCGCCCTCGCAGCCGCCACCCTTGGCGCCGAGATCGCCCCGATCGACGACGTGCGCTCGACCGCGGAGTACCGCCGCGCGGTCGCGAGCCGGGTGATCCACCGCATCGTCCGCGACGCCGGCGGCTGGTAGGTCGAAGTCGGCGATTGCCCGGCCACGTCTCCGTGCCTGGATGGCGGCTCGGCGGCGCGAGCCTCCCCGCATGACGCATTCGCGGCGCTGGGGCACAATCCCTCGACGACGCCCGCCGTGGGGGCAAGGGCGTCCACCCGAGGTGCTCGAGATGCCCGATACCGCCGTCACCCGGAAGCCGATCTGGGTGGACCTGTCGACCACCGATCCAGCGGCCTCGCGGGCCTTCTACGCGGCCGTCTTCGGCTGGGAGGTCGAAGTCTCCGACGATCCCCAGTACGGCGGCTATGCGATGGCCAGGGTCGACGGGCACGACGTGGCCGGGATCGGGCCGACCCAGCCCGGCGCGCCCACGGCGTGGATGCTCTACATCGGCACCGACGACGCGGCCGCGCTCGGGGCGGAGGTGCAGGCGGCCGGCGGCACCGTCGTGATGCCAGCCATGGCCGTTGGCGACGTCGGCCGGATGGCCGTCTTCCAGGACCCGTCGGGAGCGTTCATCTCGGCCTGGCAGCCGGATACGATGCCGGGCTTCTCCAGCAGCGGGCCGGGAACGTACCAGTGGGCCGAGCTCAACTCCCGTGGCCTGGAGTCCGCGCTCCCGTTCTACGAGAAAGTCTTCGGATGGACACACACGTCGCAGCCGATGCCTGATGGTCGTCCCTACGCGCACCTGTCGCTCGACGGCACGGCGGTGGCGGGCGCCATCGAGATGCACCCGATGGTCCCGGCGGAGGTGCCCTCCTACTGGATGGTCTACTTCGCGGTCGACGACGTCGAGGCTGCGTTCGCACGTGCCCTGGCGGCCGGCGGAGCCGAGATGATGCCGCCGACGCCGTTCCCTGGCGGCACCTTCGCGATCGTCCGCGACCCGCAAGGCGGGGTCTTCGCGCTCCATCGCGCCGGAAGCTGACCGAGGGCGGCGGGGGGAGGCGGTCCGTCAACGGGATCCGTTCCACCGAGCCACCCGCGGGGTCGGCCTCGTTGGGTCCTCCTCGAGGAGCCGGCAGAGTCGCCACTTCGACGCCGTCCCTGCGTACACTCCTGCTAACGGTCAAAGGGGGGAAGCACCATGGACCACGTGGCAACCGCGCGACGCCTCTACGAGCTCCTCAACGCCGGGGATATCGACGGGTTCGCCGGGCTCCTGCACGACGCCTTCGTCGAGCATGAGGTGACGCCCGGCCTCGAGCCGACGAAGGCCGGCGTCACAGCGTTCTTCCGGATGCAGCAAGCGGCGTTCCCGGACATGCACATGGACGTCGAGGACGCCTACGGGGATGGCGACAAGGTCGTGGCCCGGGTGCGCTACACGGGCACCCACCGGGGTGCGTTCATGGGCATCCCGCCGACCGGCAAGAGCGTTGACGTGCATCTCATCGACATGTTCCGCTTTGGTGCCGACGGCCGCGCCCACGAGCACTGGGGTGTCATGGACGCCATGGCGCTGATGCAGCAGCTCGGCGTCGTGCCGGCCGGGCCGCCCGCCTAGGGCGACAGGCGCGCAGGTACCGAGCCGTTCGGCGCCAGCGCCGGTCCGCGAAATCGCGCGACGCAGACTCGGCCAGCAGAACCCCGGCGCCCCTGCGGCGCGGTCGCCGTCCCCGTTCGCCTACCGAACATCAACCGGGTAGCGACAGGGCAGGGGCGGCCACCCGCGTGCCGTCGCCCGCGCCGAGTCCGGTCGGGAGGTAGGGCAGCGACGCCGTGAACGAGGCCAGCAGGGTGGCCATGATCAAGGCGGGCTCGAGCGAGATGGCGTCCGCGGCCGGCCCGGGAGGGCCGACCGGCTCCGCCTCGATGACCTCGAAGGTCGCAGCATCGAGGATCGCCCGGATCCGCGGGGACCAGTAGGCCAGGGTCGCTTCCCCGGGCCGGCGGTCGAGGCGGTGGGTGGCGCCGTCGAAGCGCCCCTCGACGGCCGCGTCGCCGAGGAACATGAAGGCGTTCGACGGCTGCGCCTCGAAGTCGGTCCGCTCGAGGTAGAGCCGCGGCTTGTCGACGTACGGCCGGCCGGAGGTGGGGCAGGCGGTCACGCAGGTGCCGCACTCGTTGCAGAAGTCGGTCAGCACGGCGACCTGGAGCCGCTGGTCCACGACGAAGGGCGCGGACCCGACGGCAATGACGCGACCACGCGCCACGGCCAGCACCGGCAGGTCGGCCCGGACCGGCGCCGTCCCGTACGTCATGAGGGCGATGTTCGGGCAGACGCCAACGCACAGGCTGCACATCCGGTCGCAGTCCAGGCAGCGGCACGCCTCCCGGCGCGCCTCCTCGAGTGTGTAGCCCAGCACCGTCTCCTCGAAGCCGTTTCGGCGGTCGAGGTCGGTGACGCGGATCGGCACGCGGTACTCGCGGTGCGCCCGACGCACCATGAGAGCAGCCGGGTCGATTCGGGGGCTCGTGCCGCTCCAGACCGTCCGCGCCGATCCCGAGCCGCGCCGCGATGGCGCCGGCGACGCGCTTGCCGTCCGCGGCGGCCTTCACGATCGAGGCTGGGCCGTCGGCTGCCACGTCACCCCCGGCGTAGACGCCGGGGACCGACGTCTCGAGTGTCGCCGGGTCGACGGCGATGAAGCCGGCCGGTGTCAGATCCGGCTCCTCGGCGCCGAAGAAGTCGAGCACCGGGTCCTGGCTGATCGCGAGGACGAGCGTGTCGAGCTCGATCTCGAACTCGGAGCCCGGGACGTCGAGCGGGACCTTGCGGCCGGCCGCGTCCCGCTTCCCGCGGTACTCGGTCCGGGTGCAGATGACGCCGGCCAGCCGGCCGTCGACGACCCGGAGCGCCGACGGGCGCGCCAGCTCGACGACATCCACACCCTCCTCGCGGATGGCGTGGATCTCCTCGGGGTCGGCCGGCATCTGGTCGACGGTCCGCCGGTAGACGAGCGAGACGGACGTCGCGCCGAGGCGTCGCGCGGTCCGGGCGCAGTCCATGGCCGTGTCGCCGGCGCCCACGACGGCGACGCGCGGCCCGATCGCAGCCGGCCGTCCCTCGCGGACGCCGCGCAGGAAGGTCACGCCGTCGATCACGCCCTCGGCGTCCTCGCCCGGCAGGCCGAGGCGCTTCGCCCGCTGCGCTCCCACGGCGACGAAGATCGCCGCGAACCCGTCGGCCCGCAGGCCGTCGAGCGTGAGGCTCACGCCGGCCCGCCGGCCGTAGCGGATCTCCACGCCGAGGCGATCGAGGACCGCGAGGTCCGGTCGATCTGCGCCTGCGGCAGGCGGTAGGCGGGGATCGCGCCGCCGACCATGCCGCCCGGCGTAGGGGTGCTCCTCGAAGATCGTGACGCCGATGCCGGCCCGGGCCAGCCACTCGGCGGCGGCCAGCCCGGCCGGTCCGGCGCCGATGACGGCGACCCGCGGCCGGCCGCCCGGGGGCGGCACCGGCGGGACGCGAGCCCGCCACCTCGCGCTCCATGATGAAGCGCTTGACCTGGCGGATCGCGAGCGGCTGGTCGAGGTGGGTGCGGATGCAGGTGTTCTCGCACAGGTGGTCGCAGACCCGGCCGAGGATCGCGGGCAGCGGGTTGTCGAGGCGGGTGATCGCGACGGCCGCCGGCGACGTCGCCCTCGCGGACCGCCGCCATGTAGCGCGGCACCTGCTGGTCGACCGGGCACTCGTCCACGCAGGGCGCGGCGATGCAGTCGAAGAGGCCGAGCGCGCGGCGCGTCTTCGAGCGGTCCGTCCGGAAGGAGTCCTTCCGGTAGCGCCAGTCGTGGCGGACCACGTCGGCGTAGCGCGCGCAGGTTGAACCGCGCGCAGTCGGCGACCGCGAGCCGCGTCGGCTCCGGCCGGATCCGGACTCCCGGCCTCGAATGCCCGCCGCCGTCGAAGCCTGCCGCCGTCCGGCGCCGATGAAGTCGGCCGTGTCGAGCGCGCCGACCGCGTCGAAGGCGGCGTCGATGTTCTCGGCGTACTGGAGCATCCGCAGGTAGCCGCCCGACTTGAGGAGGTCCGAGCAGACGGTGACCGTCCGCATGCCGGCGGCCAGCAGGTCGGCCACGTTGAAGGCGTCGGCGCCGCCCGCGAACGAGAGCGGGATCGTCGCCGCCGAACTCCTCGGCGAGCGTGGCGGCCAGGTTGACGCGTGACCGCGTGGAGCGGCCCGACCCGACATGTACATCGTCGGGTCGTGCTCGAAGACGCCGCGCCGGTTCTCCACCTCGAGCGTGTTGGAGAGCTTCAGGCCGAAGTCGAGGCCCCGCGCGTCGGCAGCCTGCCGGAGCCTCCGGAACATCGGCACCGCGTCCGCGTACCGCAGGTCGTGGCCGAACGCCTCGTCGGGGATCGACACGTCCGCGAAGCCGAGATCGTCGTTGACGATGCCGCGCACCCGCTCCGCGCCCAGCAGCGTCGGGTTGCACTTCACCGACGTGTGCAGGCCGCGCTCCTCGAGCAGGTAGAGCGAGATCCGCTCGATCTCGTCGGGCGGGCAGCCGTGCATCGTCGAGAGCGTGACCGTGTCCGAGAGGCGGGCCGGGATCTCGACGTCGCGGACCGCCGGGAAGCGCCGGGCGACGATCTCCACGTACGCCGGCAGGTGCGCGGACGCGTCGGCCATGGCGTCGAGGTACCACTGGACGTTCGGCCGCAGGATCCCCTCGAGGTTGTAGCCGACGCTCATGTTGAAGACGACCCCGGGCCGCTCGCCGGGCCAGCCGAGCGCCTGGTGCAGCGCGTGGATGAGGACCCAGGCGCGCAGGTACTCGTCGAACGACTCGTGGACCTTCAGCTCCTGCGACCACTCGACGTTGTAGCCCTCGTCCGGTGACGTCGATGCAGGGCTTGTGGACCTCGAGCTCGTCGAGGGTCTGGACCGTCTTGAGCTCGATGACCCGGGCGCCGACCAGCCAGGCGGCCACGATGTTCTGGGCCATCTGGGTGTGCGGACCGGCGGCGACGCCGAACGGCGTCTCCAGCTCGACGCCGTGCTCGCGGACGCCGGAAGCGGTGGTCGGCGCGCGGGACGAAGAACGCCGCGCTGGGGCACGTTGAACAGCGAGTCCTTCGGCCTCGAGCTCGGTGAAGACCCAGTCGGTGAGCTGCTCCATCGAGATGGGGCGGAAGCGGTCGGACATCGGTGCCTCCTCGTTGGCGCCGCCTCAGAGCCGGGCGTGCAGGCGGGCAGCCTGCTCGCGGGCCTTGGCGCGGACCTCGTCGGCGTCCACCCGGGTCGGCCGGCCGTCGGCGAAGACGACCTCGCCGTCGATCGTGACCCGCGCAGCGGCCGGATCCCGGGCGTGAACGCGACATGCCAGGGGTCCATCGGGTCGTACGACCAGGCGACCTCGTCGGTCGCGCGCCTCGGGCACGAGGTCCCAGCCGGTCTCGAGCCACGACCAGGCCGTAGTCCGGTCCGCAGGTGACGTCGACGGAGCGCTGCAGGACGTAGGCCAGCCGGAACGCCTCGAGCACGTTGCCGCCGATCCCGTCGGTGCCGAGCGCGACCGGGTTCGAGAAGCGGGCCGGGTCCGCGTACCCGACCGCGTTGTTGAGGTTCGACATCGGGTTGTGGAGGATCGTGCCCCGCAGCGCGTGGTCCGTCGGCAGGTGGACGCAGTGGGCCAGGAGCCAGTCGTCGCGGGTGAGGCCGGCGAGCCGGCGCGGCGCGTCGATGTCGCCGGGGCCCTCGCAGACGTGGACGTGGACGCCGACGCCCAGGTCCTCCGCCAGGCCGGCGGCGGCGCGCAGCGACTCGTCCGAGCAGGTGAAGGCGGCGTGGATCCCCACCAGGCCCCGGCCGCCGGCCCGGATGAAGCGCTCGTTCTCGGCGAGGCCCCGCCGGGCGCCGTCGGGGCCGTGGCGGTCGGTGATCCCGTAGGCGAGCGACCGACCGGACCCCGACCTCCGCGCAGGCCGCGGCGATCACGTCGAGGCTGCCCTCGATCGCGTTCGGCGACTCGTGGTGGTCGACGATCGCCGTCGTCCCGCTCTCGAGCGCCTCGAGGGCGCCGAGCATCGCCGACCAGCGGATCATCTCGAGGTCGAGCGCGGCGTCGAGGCGCCACCAGACCTGCTCGAGGATCTCCGGCGAAGCTGGTGGGGACCTTCGGCGGTGCCGGCATCCCGCGGGCGAGCGCCGAGTAGAGGTGGTGGTGGGCGCAGACGAGGCCCGGCGTGAGCGCCGACATCAGCCGACCCCTCCCGGACTCCGCCGACCCGTGACGCCGCCGTCGGCGACCGCGTCGCCGCCCGCGAGTCGCCCGCGCCGCGGCAGGAGGTCGACCCGCGGGAGCGCCGCGCGCGCCGCGGCCGAGTTCGCGCATCGGGCAGCGCCGTCCGCCAGCGCGCCGTCGAACGCGTGGAGCGCGCCGGCGACCGCCGCCGGGGTCGGGCACCAGGACCGCCTCGCCGGCGCCCTTCGCGCCGTACGGGCCCTCCGGCTGGGCCTCCTCCACGATGATCACGTCGACCGGCGGCATGGACGCGGCCGGCATGATCCCCTGCGACTTGAGGGTGTCGGTGACCGGGACGCCGCCCTCGGTGCACGAACGCCTCGGTGAGGGCCAGCCCGAGGCCCATGTGGACGCCGCCCTCGACCTGGCCCTCGAGCAGCGTCGGGTTCATCGCCCGGCCGACGTCGTGGGCGGCGACGACCCGCGCCACCCGGCCCTCATCGTCGAGGATGACGACCTGGGTCGCCCAGCCGTAGGCGAGGTGCGTCACGGGGTCCTCGATCCCCTCGCCGATGGGGGTCGTCCAGTCGACGACGAACTCGCCGGGGAACTCGTGGCCGGCGAGGTCGTCCAGGCGAGCCTCCGGTCCCAGCGCTTCGAGCGCCGCCCGCAGGTTGCGCGCCGCGTCGGCGACCGCCTGGCCGCCGAGCGTCGTGGCCCGCGACGCCGTCGTCTCGCCGGTGTCGAGCTCGCGCTCCGTGTCCACGAGCGACGCGGACGGTAGCCGGATCGACGCCCAGCTCCTGGGCGACGACCTGGGCGAAGACGGTGTGGACGCCCTGGCCCATCTCCGTCCACGAGTGCCAGAGGGTCAGCGTGCCGTCGGCCTCGGGGCGCAGGATGGCGCGCCCGCGCTCGATCATCCCGTTGCCGATCGCCGACGTTCTTCGCACCGCACGCGATCCCGGCGACGCGGGCGCCGCGATACGCGTCGCGCACCGCGAGGAGCGTCTTCTCGAGCCCGACGCCCGGCCCCAGGACCTGGCCCGTCCCGAACCGGTCGCCGACTCGCACCGCGTTCCGCCAGCGGATCTCCCAGCCGTCGATGCCCGACCTGCTCGGCGAGACGGTCGAGGCAGCCCGTCCATGGCGAAGGTCGCCTGGGGGACGCCGAAGCCGCGGAAGGCGCCCGCCGGCGGGTTGTTCGTGTAGACGGTGCGCGCCTCGACGTCCACGTTCGGGACTCGGTAGGCGCCGCAGGCGTGGCCGGCGGCCCGCTCGAGGACCTTCGCTCCCGACGCTCGCGTAGGCGCCCGTGTCGCCGACGATCCGCGCGCGGACGGCGACGCAGGCGTCCGTCGGCGTCGCAGCCAACCTCGTAGTCCATCGACGAGCGCGTGGCGCTTGGGGTGGAGGCGGAGGCTCTCGCGGCGCGACAGGGCGAGCAGCACGGGCTGTCCCGGAGACCTGCGCCAGGAGCGCGGTCTGCCCCTGGACGCGAGAGGTCCTCCTTGCCGCCGAACGCGCCGCCGGTGGGGACCTGGGTGACGCGGACGTCGGCCTCCGGCAGGGCCGAGCAGCGACGCGACCTGGCGCCGGTCGTCCCAGGCGCCCTGGCCCTGCGAGAAGAGCTGGACGGCGGGACGGCCGGACGACTCCGCGCTGGCCGCCGCGCCGTCGCCAGCCGCCGCCGCAAAGCCGCCCGGCACCGCCAGGCAGGCCTCCGGCTCCAGGAAGGCGTGCTCGACCGCGCTAGGTCGTGAAGCGCTCGCGACACGACGTGGGCCGCACCGGCCAGCGCCGCTTCGACGTCCCCCCGCCGCACCACGGACGTCGACAGCAGGTTGCCGCTTCGCGTGGATCGCCGGGGCGCCCGGAGCCAGGGCGACGAACGGATCGACGACGGGATCGAGGACCTCGTACTCCACATCGACGAGGGCGGCGGCGGCGCGCGCCTGCGCGCCGGGTCCGCGGCGGCGACGGCGGCGAGGACGTCGCCGACGAAGCGGGTCGTCTCGCCCTCGGCGACGAGGACCGGCCAGTCGTGGCTGATGAGGCCGACGATCCGCTCGCCGGGGACGTCGGCGGCGGTGACCACCGCGACGACGCCCGGCGCCGCGCGCGGCCCGGCGTGATGTCGATCCGGCGGACGATGGCGCGCGGGTGGTCGCTGAAGCGGAGCGCCCCGTGGAGCATCCCCGGGACCGACCATGTCGGCGACGAACAGCTGCTCCCCGAGCGCCATCTCGCCGGCCGCAATCCGGTCCGCGCGGGCACCGACGCCGCCGAAGCGAGCGAGCGGCCCCGGGCGGCGCGTGGTGCCCGTGCCTGGTGCGGCCGCCTGGTGGCGATCGTCCGCGGGATCTCGCCGCCCGGCCGCGACCGCCTCGATCGCGTCGACGATCTTGACGTAGCCAGTGCAGCGGCAGAGGTTGCCCGCCAGGCGCCCGGGCGATCTCCTCGCGCGCCGGCGCCGGCTCGCGCCGCAGGAGCGCCTCGGCCTTCATCACGATGCCCGGCGAGCAGAAGCCGCACTGGCTGGCGCCGGTGGCGACGAACGCCTCGGCCCAGGCTGCCCGAACCTCGTCGGGCAGGCCCTCCAGGGTCACGACCTCGTGGCCCGCGCACGCGCCCGGCGTCGCGGGCGCACGAGACGACCGGGCGGCCGTCCACCAGGACCGTGCAGGCGCCGCACGAGCCCTCGGGGGCGCAGCCGTCCTTCATCGAGCGCAGCCCGAAGCCCTCGCGGAGAACCTCGAGGAGGCTGGCGCCGGGCTCGACCTCGACCGAGACCGGCTGGCCGTTCAGGATGAAGTCCATCGTGCGACCCCGGTCCTGCGGGCGGGGACCAACTGGCCCTTCCGGCGACCTCGCCGGTGCCCGAATGTTCGTCCAGCACGCTCCCGGTGGGAAGCGTGCCGTCCGGCCCGAACTTCGCGCGCGGGCCGGCCCGAAGCAGGGCGCGAGGTTCGGGCCTGGCGCCCGCGGTGGAGGAGACGGATGACGGGAGCGACGGCGGACAGCCCGCACGGGAGCGCCGGACGGACAGCCCGGCGATCGCACCGCCTACGAGCGGCCGTGCGCCGGTTCCGCGAGACGCGGATCGTGCTGCCGACGTTCGCCCAGCTCGCCGACCCGCCCTCGATCCCGGCCGCCGACGCGCGCGGCGCTGGCCGCGCGTGGACCCGGACGCGCCCGATCCCCGCAACCTCTTCCGCGTCCACTGGCACAACGCCGCCGACCGCCGCGGGCTGGTGGACGTGCCCGAGCACGTCGTCCTGCCCGCCGTCGCTCACCGGCGTCGCGGCGCCGATCGTCGTCGCGCTCGGCGACCGCTTCCCGATGATCGCCGCCCACAAGGTCCTGGCCGCCTACGCCTGCCTCGTGCCGCGCCTCGTCACCGGTGAGTTCGACCCCACGACCCAGCGCGCCGTCTGGCCGTCCACCGGCAACTACTGCCGCGGCGGCGTCGCGATCTCGCGGATCCTCGGCTGCCGCGGCGTCGCCGTCCTGCCCGGCCGGCATGAGCCGCGAGCGCTTCGAGTGGCTGGAGCGCTGGGTCGCCGACCCGGCCGACATCATCCGGACCCCGGGCACCGAGAGCAACGTCAAGGAGATCTACGACGCCTGCGCCGAGCTGGCGCGCGACCCGGCGAACGTCATCCTCAACCAGTTCTCGGAGTACGGGAACCACCTCGTCCACTGGGCCGTGACGGGCCGCGCGCTCGAGCGCGTCGTCGAGGTCGCTGGCCGAGGCGACCCCGGCCTGCGCCCGGCGGCCTTCGTGTCGGCCACGGGCTCGGCCGGGACGATCGGCGCGGGCGACTGGCTGAAGGATCGCCACGGGACGAAGATCGTCGCGGTCGAGGCGCTCGAGTGCCCGACGATGCTCCGCAACGGCTTCGGCGAGCACAACATCCAGGGGATCGGCGACAAGCACATCCCGCTGATCCACAACGTGATGAACACGGACCTCGTCGTCGGACGTCTCCGACCAGGCCACGGACCGGCTCCTCGTGCTCCTCAACACCGCCGCCGGCCGGGCCCACCTGGCCGCGCCGCGGCGTGCCCGAGGACGGTGCTGGCCGCTCCTGCCGTCGCTCGGCATCTCGTCGATCTGCAACGTCGCTCGCCGCGATCAAGACGGCCAGGCAGCTGGACCTCGGGCCGGACGACGCCGTCGTGACGATCGCCACCGACGGCGCGGCGATGTACCTGACCGAGGTGGACAAGGTCCTGGCGCGCGACTTCCCGGCCGGGTTCGGGGCGGTCGAGGCCGGCCGAGACGTTCGGCCGGCACGTCCTCGGCGCCGGCACCGACGACCTCCTCGAGCTGACGCCCGCCGAGCGCGAGCGGATCTTCAACCTCGGCTACTTCACGTGGGTGGAGCAGCAGGGCGTGGCGTTCGACGACTTCGTGGCCCGCCGCGACCAGGCCTTCTGGCGCGGCCTTCGCGACGAGCGTCCCGGCCTGGGACGAGGCGATCGCCGAGATGAACGCACGGGCCGGCGTCGGGGCGGGCGGATGACCGGGTCACGACGCCGGGGACCGCGCGTCACCGACCCGAGGACTGCCGCCCTGCCCGACCGCGCTCGTCTGCGCCGGCTGCGGACATCGCGTCCCCGACGACGCGCCGCTCGCCTTCGCCTGCCCGGCCGCGCGGCCCGGCGACGACGTCGACCACGTCCTCGTCCGGGTCTTCGACGCGGCCACCGGACCCCTTGCCGGTGGACGCCGGCGGAGCCGAGCCCGTTCGTGCGCTGGCGGACGCGCTTCCACGCCTGGCACCGGGCCCGCGCCCTCGGCTGGACCGACGACGACTACGTCGCGCTCGTCGACCGGCTCGACGCCGCGGTCGCGCTGGTCGACGGCCACGGCTTCCGCGAGACGCCGTTCGCCCGCAGCGGGCCGCTCTCGCGACGCCCTCGGGCTTCTCCGGCCGCCGGCGGCGTCTGGGTGAAGGACGAGACCGGCAACGTCTCCGGCTCGCACAAGGCCCGCCACCTCTTCGGGACGCTCCTGGAGCTGGCCGTGGAGGAGGCCCGGGCCGACGCGGCAGGGTCGCCCGACGCGACGGGGAACACCGATGCGGCTGCGAACGCCGACCCGGCCGGGCTCGCCGACTCGGCCGGGCAATCGGATGCGTCCGGGCGGCCCGCGCGCGCCCCGCTCGCCATCGCCTCCTGCGGGAACGCCGCCCTGGCCGCGGCCGTCGTCGCCCGCGCCGCGGGCCGCCACCTCGACGTCTTCATCCCGCACCGACGCAGACCCGGTGGTCGTGGAGCGCCTGCGCGCGCTCGGTGCGCGCCTGCGCGGTCTGCGAGCGCGAGCCGGGCGTCGCCGGCGACCCGACCTACCACGCCCTCCTGCGGGCGATCGACGGCCGGCGCGGTCCCGTTCACCTGCCAGGGCAACCTCAACGGCCTGGCCATCGAGGGCGGGGAGACGCTGGGCTGGGAGCTCGCCGCGGCCGTCGGCGCGCCGGGCGGTCCGCCGCGCCTCGACCGGGTCGTCGTCCAGGTCGGCGGCGGCGCCCTCCTCGTCATCCGTCATCGGCGGCTTACGGTACGGCGGCGCCGCGCCTGCCGCGGATCCATGCCGTCCAGCCGGCCACCGTTCACCCGCTGGCCCGCGCGTTCGAGCGCGTCCGGGCGCGGGTGGCCGCCGGCGAGGCGGCTCGGCGCGTGCGCTGTCCGATGCCGCCCGCCACCGCTCGGCGTTCATGTGGCCCTGGGAGCAGGAGCCGCACAGCGTGGCCCACGGGATCATCGACGACGAGACGTACGACTGGCGGGCCTGCGTCGACGGGCATGCTGCGCAAGCGGAGGCGGCGCGCGTCGTCGTCTCCGAGGCGCGCCTCGAGGAGGCGAACGACCTCGCCCGCTCGACCACCGGCATCGACGTCGACCCCACCGGCTCGGCCGGCCTCGCCGGCCTCATCGACCTCGTGCGGACGCGGGCCGTCGGGCCCGACGAGACCGTCGCCGTCCTCTTCACCGGCGCCGTCCGGCGCCCGCCCGCGCCGGCGCCCGGCGACCAGCCCGTCACCCGTGCGGCGCACCGGCGCCTGCACTCCCACCACGCCGCGAACGGAGGAATCTGATGCGGAGCTTCCTGGGCCGGGACATCCTGTCCCTCAAGGATTTCAGCCGGGACGAGTTCTTCCGGGTCTTCCAGGTCGCCGACGACCTGCGACCCTTCGCCCGCGACCGTCGCAACACCGACCTGCTGAAGAACAAGACCCTGCTGACCGCCTTCTACCAGCCGAGCACGCGGACGCGCCTCTCCCACGAGGCCGCCATGCATCGCCTCGGCGGGCACGTCCTGGGCTTCTCCGACTCGAAGATGACCCGCGCCGGCGACTTCTACCAGGAGTCGATCAAGGACACCTTCCACATGCTGGAGTACTACGCGGACGTCATCGCGATCCGCCACTTCCAGCAGGGCGCGCCGCACGAGGCGGCGAAGTGGTCGTCCGTGCCGATCATCAACTGCGGCGACGGCTGGGGCGAGCACCCGACCCAGGTCCTGACCGACCTCTACACGACCCTCCACGAGAAGGGCACGCTCGACGGGCTGACCTACCTCCTCGTCGGCGACATGCGGATGCGGACCATGCATTCGATCCTGTACGCCCTGTCCCAGTTCGACGCGAAGGCGATCGTGGTCGGCCCGCCGGACATGAGCCTCCTCCCCGAGTTCAAGGCCGAGATCGACGCGCTCAACGTCGACTACGAGGAGGCCGGCGACGTCCGCGACGTCATCGGCGAGGCCGACGTGATCTACATGGAGCCGGTCGTCCAGGCCGACTACACCGCGTCGCGCGTCGAGCGCGGCGACAAGGTGGGCCTCACCCCGCCGGAGTACTGCGTCACCCGCGAGCTCCTGCGCGAGAAGGCCAAGCGCAGCTCGATCATCCTCCACTCCCTGCCGCGCATGGACGAGCTCCTGGAGGACGTCGACGCGACCCGCCACCAGCGCTACTGGGCCGAGGCGTTCAACGGCGTCGCGCTCAAGATGGGGCTCCTCGCGCTCATCCTGGGCGCGGCGGAGTAGGGGCCGGCGATGCAGACGGGCCTCCGCGGCCGCGACCTCATCAGCCTCCAGGAATGGACGAAGGAGGAGATCGACACCGTCCTCGACGTCGCCTTCCAGCTGAAGCGGGAGCGGGCCCTCGGGATCCCGCACCCGCTCCTGCGCGACCGCGTCCTGGCGATGCTCTTCTTCTTCTCGTCGCACGCGGACCCGGGCCTCGTTCGAGGCCGGCATGGCGCAGCTGGGCGGCCACGCCCAGTTCATCGAGAGCCGGACCACGCAGATCTCGCACGGCGACACGGCCACGGAGATCGGCGAGATCCTGGGCCGCTACAACGACGGGATCGCGATCCGCAACGTCGACTGGGGCGTCGGGAACGGCTACATCCGCGACGTCGCCGCGGCCAGCCGGGTGCCCGTCCTCAACATGCAGTGCGACCTGTTCCACCCGCACCAGTCGCTCGCCGACCTCATGACGATCCATCGAGAAGAAGGGCGACCCGCGGGGCCGGACGATCGCCATCAGCTGGGCCTACGCGGCCAGCTACCAGAAGCCGATCAGCGTCCCCGTGGACCTCTCGCTCCTGACCACGCGCTACGGCATGAACGTCCGCCTGGTCCATCCGCCGGAGTTCCGGCTGCCGGGCGACATCGTCGACCAGGCGGCGCGAGAACGCCCGCCGGTCGGGCGGCAGCTTCGAGCTCATGGACGACTTCGACGCCGGGATGCGCGGCGCGGACGTCGTCTACGCCAAGAGCTGGGGCGCCCTCCTGACGGCGAAGGACGAGGCCGAGGGCGCCGAGATCGCGAAGAGGTACACGGACTGGATCGCCGACGAGCGACGGATCGGCCTCGCCGCCGACGACGCGATCTACATGCACCCGCTCCCGGCCGACCGCGGCGTCGAGGTCGCGGACGCCGTCATCGACGGCCCGCACTCGGTCGTCTACGACGAGGCGGAGAACCGGCTCCACGCGCAGAAGGCGGTGATGGCCCTCACGATGGGGTAGGCGGCGGGGCCGCCGCCCTCCCGGTGTCCGTCGTTCGAGGTGCCCACGGTACGCCGGCCCTGTCGCGACGCCGCCTTGGCCAGGGACGCGACTGGCCTGGTCAGGACGCGAGCGACGCGTCGTCGAGGTTGGACATCGATTCGATGAGGTCGAGGTCGACCGGGGTCGTCACTGGTCGCGAGGTCGCCCGCCCGAGCAGGTAGCCCTGGGCGGAGGCGACCCCGAGCCGACGCAGCGCGACCAGCTGCTCCGGTGTCTCGACGCCCTCGGCGACCACGACGGCGCCGGACCGGCGCGCCATCTCGCGCAGGCCGCGCAGGACCGCCAGCGAGGATTCCTCGAGGACCCCGCGCTGCACGAGCGACAGGTCGATCTTCACGATGTCGAAGCGGATCTCGCTGAGCAGCCGGAGGCCGGCGTTGCCGGCGCCCACGTCGTCCGCGGCGATGCGGAACCCGGCGACCCGGAGGCGCTCCAGGTTGGCCTTCAGGCGGGTCAGGTCTTCGATCGTCTCGCGCTCGGTCAGCTCGACCACGACCTGCGCCGGTTCGAGGCCGCCCCGGCGCAGGATGCCGACGAGCACGCCGACCTGGAACTGGTCGGTCTCGAGCGTCCGCGGCGACATGTTCAGGCTGAGGTAGAGGCCGGGGTCCAGGTGGTCCAGGTGCGACACGATCGTCTCGATCGCCGCCATGTCGAGCTCCACGATGCGGTCGGCCACCTCGGCGGCCGTGAAGAGGGCGGTCGCGTTGGCGAACCCGCAGTCGGGCGCCGGCCGCACGAGCCCCTCGAACCCGACGGGGTACCCGCTGGCGAGCGACACGATGGGCTGGAAGACAGGCCGCAGCGCCCGCCGCGAGGCGACCTGCGCAACGGCCGCCGCGAGCTCCTCGGCGCTGCGCTCGTCGCCGCGCGTCCCGTGGCGCGCCGGGTCGAAGGCCTGGATGTCCGTGCGCCCGTGGCGCTTGGCCCAGTAGAGCGCCGCGTCGGCGTGGTGCATGAGGCGCGCGCCGTCGGCGCTCGGGGCGGGACAGGTGGAGATGCCCGCCGAGAAGGAGAAGCGCGGCATCTCGCGCAGGATCGGGTGGCCGCCCGTCGCGCTCGCGAGGAGCCGCCGGACGACCCCGAACGACGCCTCCGGGCCGGTGGCGGGCAGCAGCAGGGCGAACTCGTCGCCGCCGATCCGGAACGACCGATCGGCGGTCCGCAGCGTCGCCCGGATCAGGCGGCCGACGTTCACGAGGAGCCGGTCGCCGGCGGCGTGCCCGTCGGTGTCGTTGAGCTTCTTGAGGTCGTCGAGGTCGATGATCGCGAGCGACAGCGGACGTTCCGAGCGAAGCGCGTCGGCCACCTGCCGGGCGAGCTCCTCCTGGAAGGCGCGATGGTTGCCGAGTCCGGTGAGGGTGTCCATCCGCGCGTCCAGGCGGGCCTGGACGTATGCCTGTCGCACCGTCTGGCGGTCGTCCTCGAGGATCGCCACGACGCTCCCGACGCGGCGCGTGGTGACCACGGCGGTCACGGCGGTCGTTCCGGCGATGGCGACGAGCGCCAGGAGCGTCCAGCTCCCTCCCAACGCGGCGGCGACGAGGAGCGCCACGCCGGCGAAACCCCCGACGGTCCCGAACGCGCGCAGCAGGAGACGCCGGACGTCAACGCCGGCTCCGGAGGCATCGGCGGGATCGGCCGCGGTTTCGGCGCGCGGTTCGGTTGGCGCCGGCGATTCCATGGCCTCGCCATTGAACGTGACGGAACGCACCGCCGCCTTCACCTGATAGTACGGGTGCGAGCCGGCCGGGAGCCTACCCGGAGGCGACCTCGACCCGCGAGGCGGCGGCCATCAGCCGCGCGTAGCCGGGCTTGATCTGCTCGTTGATGAGCCGAAGGCGCTGGTCGAACGAGCAGAAGGCGCTCTTCATGCCGTTGAGGGTCAGCCACTGCATCTCGGCCAGGTCGAGGCCGAAGGTTCGGACGAGCTCGCCGAACTCGGACGAAAGGGTGACCCCGCTCATGAGCCGGTTGTCCGTGTTCACCGTGACCCTGAAGCGGAGACGGCGAAGGAGGTCGATCGGGTGCGCCTCGATCGAGGCGACCGCGCCGGTGTGGACGTTGGAGGTCGGGCACATCTCGAGCGGCATCCGCCGGTCCCGGACGTAGGCCGCGAGGCGCCCGAGGGCGACGCGCCCGTCGCCGCCGACCGTGATGTCGTCCACGATCCGGACGCCGTGCCCCAGGCGCTCGGCCCCGCACCATTGCAGCGCCTCCCAGATCGAGGGCAGCCCGAAGCCCTCACCGGCGTGGATCGTGAAATGGAAGTTCTCGTGAGCGATCAGGTGGAACGCGTCCAGGTGGCGGCTGGGCGGGTAACCCTTCTCGGCGCCGGCGATGTCGAAGCCAACGACACCCTCGTCGCGGTGGCGGACGGCCAGCTCGGCGATCTCCAGCGAGCGGGCGGCGGTGCGCATGGCCGTGACCAGCGTCCGGACCTCGATCGGCCGGCCGCTGCTCCCGCGCCGAAAGCCGGCCAGCACGGCGCGCACGACCTCGTCGAGGGTCAGCCCGCGCTCCAGGTGGAGCTCCGGCGCGAAGCGGACCTCGGCGTACACGACCCCGTCGGCGGCAAGGTCCTCCGCGCACTCGGCGGCGACCCGCTCGAGGGCTTCGGGCGTCTGCATGACGCCGACCGTGTGCGCGAAGCCGTCGAGATACAGGACGAGATCCTTGCGGGCCGCGCCGCGCTGGAACCAGTCTGCCAGCTCGTCAGCGTCGGCCGTGGGGAGGCCGGCGTACCCGGTCTCCTGGGCGAGCTCGACGACGGTCCGGGGCCGGAGCCCGCCGTCGAGGTGGTCATGGAGGAGGACCTTCGGGGCCGCCCGGATCGTCTCCACGTTCAGCCCGTCCCGACGGCTCACCTCGTTCATCGCCCGGACCTCCGATGCCCGCTTCGCGCCCTTGCTCGAAGGGTACACCGAGGTCCGCGGGCATCGGACCTCCGCGGCGCAGGCGGCTCGGCTCGTCGCCTCGGTGGGCGCCATTCGGCCTCGGTCGCCACGATGTCGCCTCGGTCGGCGCCATTCGGCCTGGTCGGCGCCATTCGGCCTGGTCGACGCGATGTCGCGTGGGCCCGGACGGTTCGGCGCGCGTCTTCCCCGCGCGTGTGGCGTCAGTTCGGTGGCAGCGCCCGGTCCTCGATCTCCCAGGCGTGGTCGAGCGCGTGCCAGGCTGCCCGCCGGATGTGCCGGCGAGGCGACCAGGGCCTGGCCACCCGGGTCGGCTCCGCGATCGGCTGGCCGAGTGCGCGTGCGCGCAGCGCCGAGAGTGCGGCCGCCCGCACCTCCGCGATCGGCGCGGGCGCGTTGGGCCCCTTCGGGGGCCGGACGCCGAGCTGGCCGAGGTAGATCCGCTCCGCCTCCTCTACGTGGAGGGCGATCTTCGCGAGGTCGCGTCCGCCTCCGCGCGGACCCTTCGCGAGGTCGAAGCCGGCATGGGCGGCAACCGCCGCGTCGAAGGCTCCCCACGCTGCCCGGAGGATTCCGAGACGGCGTTCGAGCTCGGGCTCGGCAAGCGAATCGTCGTCACCCGGGAGCGGCACCGAAGGGACCCCGAACGCGGTTCCGCTGTCGCCCGGGAGGCGCGCCACGACCACGAGCCGGTCGAGGTCTGCCGGCGCCCCGAACGAGATTCCGGACGCGGCCAGTGCCGCCGCGTACCGCGGCCCGGCACGCAGGAGCGCTTCGAGCGCCTCGTCGTCGGTCCTGGCGCTGCGCGCCCAGCCCGGCCACTCCGGCGCGATGGCGAACGCCCGGCGCGGTACCGCCTCCAGGATCACGTCGATCGTCGACGTGTTCACGTGCTCCCCTCGTTGATCACCAGGGCGAGAATGCCCGTGCTCCATGACCGCGGCCGAGCCGCGCCAGCGACCCGCGGCCGCAAGCCTCCACTCGGAGCGTACTCCGTCGCCTGGGCGCCGGAGGGTCACGAAAGCCACGGCGGCGGCGCCGGCACCAGCTCCCCTTGAACAGTGCGCATCACGCGGCGCGCGATGACGTCGGTTTCGCGGTTGGAGGGCTTCCAGTTGCGGCCGGGCGCCGACGGGCCGATGCTGTGCTGGGAACAGAAGCCTGGAGGCGGTCATGGACGGGCGGGAGCGCATTCTCGAAGCGCTCCACGGACGCGCGCCCGACCGCATCCCGCGGGCGCTGAGCTTCTACGAGGTCGACGGATCCACGCTGGCCCCGCCCGGCGCCTGGCGGGACGATTTCGTCGATGTCGCCTTCGTGGCCTTCCCCGTCTCTCCGGAGGAGGCCGACCTGCGGCGCCGCGCGATGCCATACGAGGGCAACACGCGGCTCGGCACGACGGTCCAGGCGGCGCGCTACGCAAGCTGGGGCTACCATCCCGAGGCGGCCGAGAACGCCAATCCCCTCGAGCGCGCCCGGACACTGGCCGACCTGGAGCGCTTCCCGTTCCCAGACGTGAGCGCGCCATATGCCGTCGACGGGCTGGCGCGCCAGGTTGCCAACCTCCACGAGCGCGGCCTTGCGGCGGGCGGGAACACGCCGCACCTGGGCGGCGAGCTCTTCGAGGCAGCCTGGCGGCTGCGCGGCTTCGAGCGCTTCCTGCTTGATCTCCTGACCCGCAAGGAGATGGCGCATTTCCTTCTGGACCGGCTCGCCGAGCTGGCCTGTCGCAACGCAACGACGCTCGCGCGGGCAGGCGTCGACGTCCTCTCCCTCGACGACGACGTGGGGATGCCAGGCACGATGATGATCAGCCCGGCCACGTGGCGCGAGTTCTTCCGGTCCCGTCTGCGGGCGATCATCGAAGCTGCCCGGGCCGTGCAGCCAGACCTCCGCGTGCTCTACCACAGCGACGGCCACATCGAGCCGATCCTCGACGATCTCGTGGAGATGGGGGTGGATGGCATCAACCCGCTGCAGCCGGAGCACATGGATGCCGCGCGCATCCGCCGGCGGTACGGCCCCCGGCTGGCGCTGTGGGGCACCGTGGGCCGGCAGACGACATTCGCCTTCGCGAGCCCATACGAGATCCATCGGGAGGTTCGTGAGCGGATCGAGACGCTCGGTCATGCCGGCCTGGTGTTGTGCCCGGCCTACGACGTCGACGAACCGGACGTGCCCTGGGAGAACGTCGCGGCGTTCCTCGAGGCAGCTGCCGCGGGTACGTGACGCCGCTCCGCGCGGGGCGTCAATCGTGGCGAGGCGGGGTTCGACGCCGCGCCAGCCCGGCAATGGCACTCGAACTCGATTGTCAGAGGACGGTACGTCTGCAGTGAGGGTTGTGCGGCGCGGCGATGGATACACTTCGGCTGCCTGCGAGCCGGCCCGCCCGGGCTCGCGCAGCTGGAGGACCGCGAGTGCCGCGCCGGATGACGCTTGCCAGGGCCGTGTCGGCGGCCGTCGTCGCGGTCATGGTCATGTCCGCGTGCACGGCGGGCGCTTCGCCCGCGCCGAGCGGTCCGACTGCCCTCGCCGCTGGCACATACACGTCGGCGGTCTTCAAGCCGGCGTTGACCTACACGTTGCCGTCCGGCTGGTGGAACCCGGCCGACAGCGCGCCCTTCTTCGCTCTCCAGCCGGCCCAGGCCGACACGGTCATCAGCATCAATCTCTTTCGGGATCCACTCCCCGCCTCGCAGGATCCAACCTGTCCGACGAGTGCCCAGCCGGGCGTCGGCACGTCCTCGATCGAGCTGGTGAGCTGGATCCGCGGCCTGCCCGGCCTCACCGTCGAGCGGCCCGCGGCTGGTGACGGTGGGCGGCCTCCGCGGCACCGAGCTCGACGTGGCGATCGCATCGGGCTGGAAGGCGTCGTGCCCGTTCGCCAATGGCCTCCCGACCGTGCCCCTCTTCGTGGGCTCGGACGGGCAGCTGCGCTGGGTGATCGCCGGCAGCGAGCGCCTGCGCCTCGACCTCCTGGACGTCCCCGGCGGTGGGACGGTCGTCGTGGACACCGACACCTTCGACGGCACGCTCTGGGACCAGCTGCTGGCGGTCGCCACGCCAATCGTGCAGAGCTTCAGGTTCGCGACGCCCTGACGATCGCGGCGCAGCTCGGTCAGGGGATCGCCGCCCTCATCATCCTCATCGGGCGATGACTCACGCCCGCGCTGTGCAGGATTCTTCCCTGTGGACCCTGCCGTCGCGCTGGCCCATCATGCGCGGGGGACGGCGCTCCGGCTGCGCGGGGAGGGACAGCAGATGGCAACAGTGACGGCCCGTCGGAAGCGCCACTCATCGTTCATCCTCGGGGGCATCCTGCCGTTCGACCCGGCCCGGCTGCCGACCGAGATCATCGCCGGCGCCACCCTCGCCGCACTCGCGATGCCCGAGGTCATGGGCTACTCGAAGATCGCCGAGATGCCGGTGATCACCGGCCTCTACACCCTGGTCCTGCCGATGGCGGCGTTCGCGATCTTCGGCTCCTCGCGCCACCTCGTGGTCGGGGCCGACTCGGCGACCGCCGCCGTCATGGCGACCGGGCTCGCCGGGATCGCCGCCGCCGGCGCGCCGGCATCGCCGCAATGGGTCGCGATGGCGGGTCTGTCGGCGATCATCTGCGCCGTCTTCATGATCGTGGCCCGGATCATCCGCCTCGGCTTCATCGCCAACTTCCTCTCCCACAGCGTGCTCATCGGCTTCCTGACCGGCGTCGGGATCCAGGTCGCGCTGGGCCAGGTGGGCGGGCTGTTCGGCGTGAGCGAGGGCAGCGGGACGACCCTCGAGAAGTTCGCCAACGCGCTCAAGGCGATCGCGAACGGCGAGACGAGCTACGCGACGCTGGCCGTCTCGATCACCGTCCTCGTCGTCATCGTCGGCCTCGAGCGGGTCAACAAGAAGATCCCCGGCGCGCTGATCGCCGTGGTCGGGATGATCATCGCGAGCTACGCCTTCGACTTCGCGGCCCGCGGGATCACCACCATCGGGTCCGTCCCCAGCGGCCTGCCCCCGATCGGTCTGCCGGCGATCCCGGCCGACCAGCTCGGGAGCGACATCGTCGCCCTCCTCCCGGTCGCCTTCTCGATGTTCATCCTCATCCTTGCCCAGTCCGCGGCGACGTCGCGGGCCTACGCGATGAAGTACGACGACAGCTTCGACGAGAACGTCGACCTGATCGGGCTCGGGCTCGGCAACCTCGCCGCCGGCCTCTCCGGGACCTTCGTGGTCAATGGCAGCCCGACCAAGACCGAGATGGTCGACAGCGCCGGCGGCCGCAGCCAGATCGCCCAGCTGACGACAAGCGTGATCGTCGTGGTCGTCCTTCTGTTCCTGACGGTGCCGCTCTCGTACATGCCGAATGCGGTCCTGTCGGCCGTCGTCTTCCTCATCGGGCTCAAGCTCGTCGACTACCGGGGAATGGCCCTCATCTACCGGCTCCGGCGCGACGAGTTCGTCGTCGCGCTCATCACCGCCGCGACCGTCGTCGTGGTGGGCGTGGAGCAGGGGATCATCCTGGCGATCGTCCTCTCGGTCGTCGTGGTCCTGACGCACGTCTACAAGCCGCACGACCGGGTCGTCTCGTTCGCCGCCGACGGCAAGCCCGAGCTCGGCGACGTGGCGCCGGCCGTCCAGGCCGCGCCCGGCCTGGTGATCTACGCGTTCGGGGCGGAGCTCTTCTACGCCAACGCGAACCGCTTCAGCGAGGAGATCATGGAGATCCTCGATGCCGCCGACCCGGCGATCAGGTGGCTGGCGTTCGACGCGGCGGCGATCGGCGACCTCGACTTCTCCGGCGCCGATTCCGTTCGTCAGGTGGCAAGAGAGCTGGAGGGCCGCGGCGCGAGGCTCGTGATGTGCTCGGTCGACCCCGCCGTCCGGAAGCTGCTCGACGCCTACGGGCTCACGGAGATGATCGGATCCGACTACATCTTCCCGACGTCCATTGACGTGCTGACTGCCTATCGAGCCGCCCCGGCTGCTCCCGCCACGAGCGCCCAGCCCGCTGCCGGGACGACGCCCACGGAGGGCTGAGCCGGTGCTGTCGCAGGTGCCATCGCGCGAGGAACGTCGCCGGACTGGGCAGGCAGCACGCGCGCGAGTCCCGCCCGCCGCGCTGGGCGGGTGGACGGCGCCCGCCGGCCGCGCCGACCCGGTGGCGCTGCTCCTCGAGCAGGCGAAGACCCGGGTGCCGAGCCTGGTGCCGATCCGGCATGGCCGTATGGCCGTCTCGGCGTTCACGTTCTACCGTGGCGCGGCCCTGCCGATGGCCGCGGACCTGGCCGCCACCCCGGCAAGCGGCGTCGTCGTCCAGCTTTGCGGAGACGCCCACCTCTCGAACTTCGGCCTGTTCGCGTCTCCCGAGCGGGACCTCGTCTTCGACATCAACGACTTCGACGAAACGCTCCACGGGCCATTCGAGTGGGACGTCAAGCGCCTCGCCGCGAGCATCGTCGTGGCCGGGCGCTCGCGCGGCTTCGACGACCACGCGAGCCGGCATGCCGTCCACCTCGCCGCGCGATCGTACGCGAGCCATATGGCCGCGTACGCCGGCATGCGGGCGATCGACGTCTACTACGCGCGCGTCGACGCAGCCGCCGTGCTTGCGTATGTCGACAAGCGCGCGCGTCCGTTCCTCCAGACGACAGTGCGAGCGGCGGCCCACCATGACGCGCTGCACGAGCTCCCCAAGCTCACCGCCGTCGACGCCGAGGGGCACCGCCGGATCGTGGACCGCCCTCCGGTGATCACGCACTCCGCCGAGCTCGCCCCGGAGCTCGTTGCCTCGGCGCTCACGGGCTATCGCGACTCGCTCCAGGAGGACCGCCGGGTCCTCCTCGACCGCTACGAGCTGGTCGACTACGCGCTCAAGGTGGTCGGCGTGGGCAGCGTCGGGCTGTACGCCCTGGCGGCTCTCCTGCTGGGCGGAGATGACGACGACCCGCTCTTCCTGCAGGTCAAACAGGCCGAGGCGTCGGTCCTGGAGCGGTTCCTCGCCCCCAGCCACCAGCCGAGCCACGGTGCGCGGGTCGTCGCCGGCCAGCGCCGGCTGCAGGCCGCCAGCGACATCCTCCTCGGCTGGACGGTGGGTGACGCGGGGCGCCACTGGTACATCCGCCAGCTGCAGGACCAGAAGGGTGGCGCAGTGGTCGAGGCGATGACGCCCGACGACCTGGCGACCTGGGGCGAGCTCTGCGGCTGGGCCCTCGCCCGGGGCCACGCGGCGTCAGGCCAACCGGCTGAGGTCGCGGGCTACCTGGGAACGGACCGGGAGTTCGAGCACGCCATCGACGCGTTCGCCGTCGCCTATGCCGACCAGGCGGAGCGGGACCACGCGGCCTTTCTCGGGGCCATCAAGGCCGGCCGGGTGGCGGCGGAATCGGGGGTCTGACGAGCGATCGCTGCCGGGCGTGGCCCCTCGGGCTGCGGAGTGTGGCCCGTCGGCAGCGGGGCGTAACCCCCCGCCTGGGCGTCTCGCGCCCGCGGCCGGGCGCCGCGTTCGACCGGGAGCGCGTTCGGCCGGGTGACTAGAGGCCGGTCTCGAAGAGCCGGACGTCGAGCGGCGAGATGACGTGGCCGTCGCCACGCGTCACCGCGAGGGCGTCGCGGGCGCCAAGGGCGTCGAGGTCGCCCGGGAAGCGCGCGATCATGTCCAGGACTACCTTCTGGATCCTCGCCGCGTTCTGCTGGAAGACCTCCAAGACGCTGAGTGCATCCACTGCCTCCGTCCCCTCCAGCACGCCAGCGTCGTAGTCGGTGATCAGGCTGATGTTGACGACAGCCATCCCGAGCTCGCGGCACAGGAAGGCCTCCGGGTACTGGGTCATGTTGATGACCTCCCACCCTGCGTCCGAGAACCACCGCGACTCAGCCTTCGTGGAGAAGCGTGGACCCGAGATGACGACGACCGTCCCGCGCTCATGGACCGGGATGCCGTGCTCGCGGATGACGTCGATCGCGATCTGTCGGAGGGTCGGGTCGTAGGTCTCGGCCGAGCTCAGGTGGCTGACGATCGGGCCGTCGAAGAACGTGTCGGCGCGCCCGTTCGTACGGTCGACGAACTGGTCGCAGACAACGAAGTCGCCGGGGGCGACGTGGCGCTGCAGCGAGCCGGCGGCGCAGGGGCTGATGACAGCCTTCACGCCCAGGGCCCGCATCGCCCACACGTTGGCCCGGTAGTTCAGGCGGTGCGGCGGGATCGTGTGGCGCCGCCCGTGGCGGGGCAGAAACGCCACCTTCCGTCCGCCGACCTCGGCCAGGAAGACGCTGTCCGAGGGTGCACCGTAGGGCGTGTCGACCTTGACCTCGCGGACGTCCTCGAGCAGCGAGTAGAAGCCGGAGCCGCCGAAGACACCGATCTCCGCCTTGTCGCCCATCGCGTGCCTCCTCCTGCTGGTGGCTTGTCGGCCCCGTGGTGGCTCCTCGCCACGTGCCCGCTCCTCGGCCCCGTGCCGAATCCTCAACTCCGTGCCGGTTCCTCAACCCGGTGCCGGCTCCTGGTCACGTGCCGGTTCCTCGGGCTCGTGGCCGTTCTAGGCCGGCAGATCGAATTTGGCCGCCCGACGGGAGCCTAGCGCGCAGCGGCGTCCGGCGTGCGGCCCGAGGCGGCGGCGCGCACCTCGAGGCGCCCCCGGTGGGCCCTCCCGGCGGCGCGCTACTCCTTCGGCGTGTCCCGTTCCTCGGGCGGGCGCAATGCCTGGAACCGCCGGTAGAGGAGGACGTCGTACAGGATCTTGAGGCCGCCGGCGATCACGAACGGGGAGCCTGCGAGCGACGCGCCCAGGTAGAGCGGTCCTGCGATGAGCGGTGCGGCGGCCACGCCCAGGCTCCTGGCGATGCCGGTCACCCCGGCCGCGGCCGAGCGCTCGTCGGGCTCGACGATCGCCATCGTGTACGACTGGCGCGTGGGCACGTCCATCTGGCTGATGCTGAAGCGGACCAGGAGGACCGCCACGGCCAGTGGCAGCGTCGGCATGAAGGGAACCAGGGCCAGCAGCACGTTCGAGGGCAGGTGGGTGAAGACCATCGTGTTCACCAGGCCGAAGCGCGCCGCCAGCCGGCCGGCAGCCAGGGCCGAGAAGCCGGCCAGGATGTTCGCGCCGAAGAGGATGGCGCCGAGCGTCGTCGGGTCCACGCCGAAGCGCTCGCTGAACCAGAAGGCGATGAAGCTCTGCATGACGAAGCCGCCGGCAAAGGCGTCGAGCGCGAACAGCGCCGACAGCCGCAGGACGACACCCTGCGAGCGGTGGAGGCCGAGGCGTGAGCGGATCGTCGGGTCCACCACCCGCTCGGGCGGCACCTCGACGGCGGACGAGACCCGCGTGAATAGGACGGCCAGGACGATCCCCACCAGGGCGTAGCCGACGATCACGAGCCGGTAGGCGTCGGTCGCGCCCGCCCCGCGGCCGATCGCGACCTGGGCGATCATCCCGGCGGCCAGGGATCCCGCGGCCGTGGCCAGCGAGCCGGCCAGCTGGTAGCGGGCGAAGAGGCTCGTCCGGCCGCGCGGGTCTACGAGCTCGGTGAGTGACGCCTGCTCGACCGCCAGGAACGGCCCAACCTCGTTCCCCGACGGGCTGATCACGCCGAGCGTCGCCGCGGCGACGAGGACGACGTAGACGGGGGTCGCGGCGAAGACCAGTCCGGCGCCGAGCATGAGGACCGCGCCCACGACCAGGACGCGCCGCCGCCCGATCCTGTCGGCGTGAGTGGTGAGCCACAGCGAGATGGCAGCGTCGCCCAGCAGGGTCAGGGCCAGGAGCACGCCGACCTCGCCACCGGAGAACCCGAGGTCGTTCAGATAGAGAACGAGGACGACCGCGAGGAAGCCGTAGCCGAACATCCGCAGGCTGCGGGTGAGGAACAGGAGCGCGACGTCGCGAGATTGCCTGCTGCGGGTCTCCACGGGCGGCGCCTCCGGCACGTGAGCCTCAATCATCGCGGCCCGGGCGCCCGTCTGTCCGCTCTGCGCGCGATTGGATCAGGCCGGGGATGGTCCCTCGACCGTCCACGTCGAGCCGCCTGCCTCGTCACGGACCTCGACACCGGCGGTGGCAAGCCGATCGCGAACCAGATCGGCCGTCTCCCAGTCGCGCCCGGCGCGGGCCCGGGCGCGGAGCTCGAGAAGCGCCTCGACGAACGGCGTCACCGCCTCCCGTGGGTCGCGCACTCCGACCTCCGCGTGCTCGCCAAGGCGGGCGATCAGGGCCCGGAAGGTGGCGGCGGCACTGTCCAGGTCCGGGCTGTCCTCGCCGTGGCGGACCCGCTCCGAGATCGTCGAATCAAGGTCGAGCAGCGCTCCGACGGCCGTTCGCGCGTCGCCGCGCCCGAGAGCCTCGATGAACGTGCCTTCCAGCTCGGCCATCGCGTCGCGCAGGGGAGCGGCTCCCGGCGCGGCCGGTCGCCGGCCGGCGTTGGCGTCCCCCTGCTGGAGGCGAAACTCGCGGTCCACGTCGACCGCCCGGCCGGCCGCCAGCTCGCGAGCCGCCTCGCGGAAGGCCTCGATCGCAACCTCGGAGCCGCCCGCGAAGACGGCGCTTCGTCCATCGACCCGCACGGTCACGCCACCGAGCCCGCTGATCGATGCGATACCGGCCTCCAGGTCGAGGACGAGGGCGGTGTGGCTGTCGACGCCGAGGACGAAGGCGCCACCTGGCATCGCTGCCTCGAGGAGCCGCAGCCGGCGCTCGCCCATGTAGCAGAAACGTGTGTCGTGGGTGCCGCCCTCGGCGTTGTCGTAATGCGGGACGACGGCCGCCTGCAGGCTCGTCGCCCGCCCGAGCAGGTCGAGTCCCGCCAGCCAGTGCGGATCGTCGCCGACCTTGTAGATCTCGTAGACGGGGATCGTGACGACGCCGGCGGTCAGGGCCGCCGCGCTCGCCATGGTCAGGATTCCGCCCGACGCGAGCTTCGCGGCGAGCGCGTCCGGGATCGGCCCGCCGGCCCACTGCCGCAGCGCATAGCTGGGGCTGCCGGGCCCGGCCATCACGTATCGCGCCTCGCGGATCCGGGCCAGGGCCGTGGCGAGGGCCACGGCGTCGACGTCGCGCGACCGGTGGCCGGCCACCGCCACGGCCCGCCCCACGCTCGTCCCGAAGAACTCGATCGTCCGGGCGGTCAGCTCGTCGGCGTTCTCCTGGAAGCCGTACGGCGTGTCGAGGATGGCGGCCGGGACCGGATCCGGGCCCAGGCGCTCGAACAGCGCCCGGTGCACCCTGGCCATGGTGGGCGCGGTCTCACCCGAGCCCATGATCGCCAGGACGCGCGGGCCGCTCATCCGAAGAACCCGTCAGCTGCCGCTTCGAGCATCGCGCCAGCCACGTCGCCGGGATGCTGGGCATGGATGTCGTGGTCGCCGCTGAACCAGCGGACGCGGGCCCGAGGCATCGCATGCCGGGCTCCCTCCACGTCCCGCCGCTTGCGCGCGGATCCGTCGGCGTCACCGCCGTCCACGGGCAGGAGCAGCACGGGCACGCCCAGGTCGGGGTAGCGTGCCGAGGGGTGGTGCTCCCAGAGCCCGCGAAGCACGAGCAGGTGGCGCTCGAACGTGAGCCAGGGGGCGATCGTGCCGTCGGCCCGCAGCTCGAAGTTGGCAAGCGTTCCCCGGATCCCGGCCTCGGGCCAGTCCCGATGCGCGGAGCGGACGTGGCCCTCGACCTCTTCCAGGCGGCGCCCTGCCAGGCGAGGCGGCGACAGGGCCTGGCGGCAGGCATCCCAGTCGGCGAACGCGCGGCTCGGCTCCAGCCAGCCCCCGTCGACGCAGACGATGCCGCGGGTGGCGGTCGGATGGCGGGCGGCCAGCTCGATTGCGACGTTGCCACCCCACGACTGGCCGGCGACGATCGGCCGATCCAGGCCGAGGGCGGCGATGAGCGCTGCCAGGTCGTCGGCGACGGTCGACACGTCGTACGAGCCGTCGGGCTTGGACGAGCGGCCGTGACCGCGAAGGTCCACCGTGAGCGCCGCACGGCCGGCTGCCACGAGGACCGCCGCCACGCCGTCCCACAGGCGTGCGTTCGAGGCGAGCCCGTGGACCAGCAGGAACGCCGGCGGGCCAGCGGCCGGCAGCGCGTCGGCCGCGGCTGACATCTGCGCCGCCGGGGGTTGCTCCTCAAGCGCCGGGCCCCAGGAGTCGACGACGAGGTCCACTCCTTCCGCAACGGCCACCCGCTGGGTTCGCATTCTGGTGATGGTAGCGGGCTCGGCGAGCCTCCCCCTTCCGCGGGCGATGTGCACGACCGCGCAGATGTAAATGAGACTTGACATCACGCCGGATGTCAAGTTACCTTGTCACTATGAAGAACGACGTCCGCCAGCTCCGCGCGGACCGGACTCTCACCCAGGCAGACCTGGCGGTCGCCATGCGCGTATCCCGGCAGACGATCAACGCCATCGAGACCGGGCGGTACCTTCCCTCGCTGCCGCTCGCGATCCAGCTCTGCCGATTCTTCGGGAAGCAGGTGGAGGAGGTGTTCCATGAGGAACTGGACGATCGGTGACTGGTTCCTGCCTGGCTTCTGCGTCGCCCTCGGCACCGTGTTCCTGGCCGCCGCCCTCGCCGGCGGGCAGCCCCTCGTCGGCATCACCTCGTTCATCGTGATGCTCGTCTACGCGGGGTTCCTCATCGTTCTCGGATCCCGCAGCGACACCGTCGCGGTTCTCCGTGGCCAGCCGCCCGACGAGCGGCTGGCCGGCTTCAACCTGCGCGCCACCGCACATGCGGGAAGCGTCGCGATGGTCTTGACGCTCGCGGCCTACGTATGGGATATCGCGCACGGGGGCGATGGCATGGCGTACCTCGTGGTGCTCACCCCGACCGGGATCGCCTTCTTTGCCTCGCTGCTCTGGCAGCGCACGCACGGCTGATCACCGGGATCGTCATTGCCGTCCACCAAGGCATATGAGCGCCCGCGGCGTCCGAGATCGGCATCATGGAATGCAGGTGTTCGCAGAGCGCATGAGCGAAAGGAAGTCATATGAACCTGCGTGAGCTCCAGCAGCCGATCAAGGAGCACTACACCGCCGAGCCATCCGCGGCCAGGGTGACCCTGCGTGCCACGGGCTCGGGTGCGACCGGCGAGGGGGCGATGAGCTGCTCGGTGGACATCGGTCGGGCCCTCTACGCGGCGGGGGCCCACCCCGGCGTGGGCGGGGCGGGGACCTCGGCCTGCTCCGGTGACCTCCTCCTCGGCGCGCTCGCGGCGTGCGCCCAGATCACCTGCCAGATGGTTGCCACGAACATGGGCCTCGACGGCGTGTCGGTCGGCGTGGCTGTCGAAGGGGATCTCGACCTGAGGGGGACGCTCGGGACGCCCGACGTCCCCGTCGGCTTCGAGGCGATCCGCGTCCATTTCACTGTCGTGGGCGTCGACCTTCCGGAGGAGCGGCTAGCGAAGCTGCTGGAGCGCACGGAGCGATACTGCGTGGTGCTCCAGACGCTGCTGGCACCGCCGGCCGTCGAGACGTCGTGGACGCATGGCTCGTCGCCGGCGCCGGAGGCCCCATTGCCCGAGTCCCCGCTGTCGTTCTGACATCGGGGCCGTTCGCCTCGCGATCGCCCGACCGAACGCCGATAAAGGCGCAGCGACGAGATCGTTCTCACGGGCCCCGAAACCGCACGCTCGGAGGCGGCGTATGGGGTTCATCACGCCGCTGAGGGGGGGATCTTCCGTGAACCTCGTACCGATGGTTGCCGGGCGCCTTGCACGCCGGGCCGCCTTCGCCGCGCTGCTCCTGGTCCCGCTCGTCGCGGCGGCGTGCGGACCCGGCGGGGCCCGCTACTGACGTCGCGCAACGGCGCGGCCAACGAGCTCGGAGGGGAGTCTCATGCGTTTCCCGGCCTTCATCCCGTCACCCCGTGTCGCGATCGCCGTTCTCGCGGTGGCGGCGGTGGTCGCCGCATGTGCTGGATCCTCGACCCCGGCGCCGTCGGCGGCTCCCGCCGCGTCGGCCGCCGCGAGCAGCGTGGCGTCGCCGGCTCCCGCAGCGTCGGCGGCCGCGAGCAGCGTGGCGTCGCCGGCCCCCGCCGAGTCGGCCGCCGCGAGCAGCGTGGCGTCGCCGGCAGCGGGCGGGAGCGCCGTCACCATCAGCGGCTTCGCGTTCGGTCCGCCGTCGCTCACAGTGCCCGTGGGCACGACGGTGACGTGGACCAACCAGGATTCGGTCGGTCACACGGTCACGGCGGATGATGGCTCGTTCGACAGCAAGACGATCGCGAACGGGTCGACGTTCACGCACACGTTCGCGGCGCCGGGCACGTTCACCTATCACTGCTCGATCCACCAGAGAATGACCGCCACGATCGTGGTCAAGTAGGGACCGGGCGCCGGGTCGCTGGCACCCGGGCCGGGCACGTGCCGCTCGCACAGCTGGCCGGCCCGGTTCGGTCGCCCTCAGTCGCGCAGCCAGGCCGCCCGCTCTTCCTCGCCGGGCAGGCCGGCCAGGAAGCGCAGCAGCGGAATCGCGTGGCCCAGGGTCTCGGCGACGACGGCGGGCAGCTCGGGTGCCTGCACCTCCGCGTCGGCGAGCCGGCGCCCGAAGGTCACGTCCTTGAGCTTGAGCAGCTCGACGTCGGGGTCGTCGGCCGCAAACCCCGCTGGCGCACGCTTGAGTCGCTCCCCGCTCACATCGCCGAACGTCGATCGGAAGCCCTCGCCTTCGAGGATCCGGTGGACGCCCGCCCGGTCGCCGACCACCGCCTGACGCCACGCCCCGAGGCGCGCGGGTGCGGGGTGCCACATCCCGCCACCGACGAACACCTCGCCGGGCTCCAGGTGGAAGTACCCGCCGACCCCGCCGCCATCACCCGACCACGGGAAGCTGGCGCTGGCTGCCGTCTTGTACGGCGACTTGTCCTTGCTGAACCGCACGTCGCGGTAGATCCGGAACGGTGAGCGCGCCGCGTCCGACGCGAGGGGGATGGCGCGCACCCTGAGCTCCACGTCGAGGGCGGTGCAGAAGGCCTCCAGCGGCTGCTTGAGAAGGCGCTCGTACTCGGCCTTCCGCGGCTGGAACCAGGCCCGGTCGTTGTTGAGGGCCAGCTCGACGAGGAACTCGAGCGCCTCGGGACGAAACCCGCTGAACCCGCTGCTCATGAGCATCCCCCTCTGATCCGGGCCGCGTCACACCCACGTGGCCCGCATGCGGACTCTGCCAGCCTGCCGGTGGACGGTCAACCGACGGCTCGTCGAGGGAAGGGCGGAAGGCGCCGGCCCGAGCGCCCTCGCTTCCTGGACCAGGACGCAGGCGATGGCATCCGCCGCGGCGGCCTACGAGCCGCCCTGGAGCACCCGGCGGAAGCGGACCACGGCGATCCCGAAGAAGACAGCCGCGAAGCCGGCGAGCACGGCCAGCTGCGGCAGCACGCTCGTGATACCCGCGCCCGGCGCGCCGAGCGCCCTCAGCCCTTCGACCGCCCAGGCGTGGGGGGTGATGTGCGACAGCGTCCGCATCGCCTCGGGAAAGACCTCCGACGGCACCATCGCGCCGCCGATGAGCGCCAGGAGCAGCGCGATCGCCGGCCCGAGCGCGCCAGCCTGGCTGGGGTTCGAGGCGACCGTTCCGACCAGCATCGCCGCGCCCCCGGCCACCACGCCGAAGACGACGACGACGGCGACCACCCCGAGCGGGTCTCCCCAGCTCACGCCGAACAGCAGCGCCGACGCCGCGACGATGAAGAAGCCCTGCACGAGCGCAAACGCGATGCGGGCCAGGGACTCGCCCCCAATGATCGTCCACACGCCGGTGGGGGTGGAGAACATCCGTCGCGAGATGCCCAGCTGGCGCGTGATCACGAGCTCGGTGGCGCCTGTCAGCGAGGTGAGGAACATGAAGAGGACCAGCTGGCTCTGGGCGCCGGAATCGAAGCCGTTGCTCCGCGTGGCCGCCGCGTTGACCGGCTCCACCCGCGTCGCGACGCCCGGTAGCCTCGCCGCGAGCGTGGCGGCAGCCTCGAGCGACGCGTCGAAGGTGGCGCCGGTCGCCGAGCTGGAGAAGCGCGCCGCTCTCGCCAGGGCCGCCTGGGCGGCGATCGCTCGATCGACCATGGCCCCCACCGCGGTGGCCACCGCCGTCGGTGGCGACACCAGGGTGAGGCTTGCCTGGCCGCCCGACCGCAACGTGTCGGTGTAGCCGGCGGGGATGGCAATGCCCACCTGCACGATCCCGCGCGCTGCCGCATCCCGCAGCGCGTCCACGGAATCGAAGCGCCGGATCTCCACGGCAAGCTCCGGGCTCGTCGCGACGTCGGAGACGAGCCGCGCGGCCAGCGGGCCGCCGTCGGCGTCCATGACGCCGATGCGCGCCGAGGTTCCGGAGCCGTATGTCAACCCCAGCACGAGGATGAGGATGATCGGCAGGAGGATCGAGAAGAAGAGGGCGGTCCGGTCCCGACTGGCGCGCACCAGGTTCGCCCGGACGATCGCCGCGACTTTCATCGTGCCACCAGCGCGCGGCGAGCTCGGGCGAGGCCGATCCCGCCCAGGATGAGCCCCATCGCCAGGAGCACCAGCACCGACGGCAGGATGTCGGCGAGACCGGCTTTCGGGTCGGCGAGGACGTCGATCCCGCGCAGGAACCAGGCGTGGGGCGTGATCTGCGACAGGGCCACGATCGAGGCTGGCGCCTGGCTGAGGGGCAGGAAGACGCCGCCGATCGCAGCCATGGAGAGCGCCACCATCGAGATGAGCGCGCCGGCCTGCTGCGGGGTGCGGGCCAGCGTGGCGACGACCGTCGAGACGCCCGTGGCGGCCACGACGGCGGAAACGATCATGATCGCCACGAGCAGCGGCTGGCCCCAGCTGGCGTGGACGACGAGCGTGGTCACGAGCGCCAGCACGCTCATCGCGACGAGACCGAGGACGAAGCTGGCGAGGGCCGCCCCGAACACGATCGCGCCCGGCGAGATCGGGGCCGCGAGGAGCCGGCTGAGGGTCCCCGCCTGCCGGTCCGCGTGGATGGCGAGCGCCCCGTACTGGGTGGCGAAGAAGACGAACATGACGGCCATCGCGGCGGCATAGAACGTCGTGCGGCCGGCCTGGCGCGCGGGCGGGACGTCTGCCACGACGAGGATCGGGCTCGGGGCGGCCAGCGCCTCGGTCGCGCGCTGGACCGCGTCTGCGCTCGGGGTGCCGCCGGCCGACGCGGTGGCGATCATCAGCTGTGCCGCGCCGGCCTCGCTGGCGAAGCGGCCGACCACCGAGCGGGCGAGTTCGAAGGAGGCCGGGAACTGGCCGCCGAGGAGCCGGATCGTGGTGGGCTGGCCGGACCCGATCGCGGTGCTGAAGCCCGCCGGGATGACGATGACGGCACCGGCGTTTCCAGCCCGCAGCGTGTCGAGCGCGGCCGCCTCACTGTCGGCGCGCGTGGTCTCGGCGACTCCCGCCTTGGCGAGCCCGGCGAACGCTCCGTCAACGAGGTGGCTGGCGTACTGCCCGTGATCGTTGTCGACCACGACGAATGTGGTGTGGAACGACGAGAAGTCGTTCGGGATCAGGACCGAGAAGGCGAGGGCGAGCCCGAGCGGCGTCACCACCGCGAACAGGATCGCGGAGCGGTCACGGATCCGCTGGCGCAGGATCCGGGTCGCGATCAGCAGCCCGGCGCGGGCCTGCCTTCTCATCCGCTCAGTCCCGCAGGGCCTTGCCCGTAAGGTGCAGGAACACCGCCTCGAGGTCGGGCTCCACGATCTCCACGGACCGGACGGCGGCCCCGGCGCCGGTCGCCGCCTCCAGGAGACCCGGGAGGATTCCGCTGGCATCCACCACGAGCACGTCGAGGCCGCCCTCGCGCGCTGTCACCTCGAGGACGCCGGCCATCTCGCGGAGCCTGGTTTCCGCGGCCCGGACGTTGCCGGTGGCGCCGAGCGAGATCCGGTCGCTCCCACCGACGAGCCTCACCAGCTCGTCGCGGGTGCCCTCGGCGATGATCCGGCCCTCGTCCATCACGCCCACGCGGTCGCACAGGCGCTCCGCCTCCTCCATGTAATGGGTGGTGTAGAGGATTCCGATGCCCTCGCTGCCGAGTGCCTCGACGCTCGTCAGGATCGCATTCCGGCTCTGCGGGTCCACGCCGACGGTCGGCTCGTCGAGGATCAGCAGGCGCGGCCGGTGGAGCAGCCCGATCGCGATGTTGAGGCGCCGCTTCATCCCGCCCGAGTAGCCGGCGGTTCGCTCGCCGGCGCGGTCGGTCAGCTCGACGACGTCGAGGACTTCGCCGATCCGGTCGCGCAGCGCCCGTCCGCTCAGGCCATACAGCCGGCCGAAGAAGTCGAGGTTCTCGCGGGCTGTCAGGTCCGGGTAGATCGCGAGGTCCTGGGGGACGATCCCGATGAGGCGCTTGGCGCTGGTCGTATCGACGTCGAGCGGCTCGCCGACGACGTGCACCTCGCCCTCGTCGCGGGCCAGGATCCCGCAGATCATCGAGATGGTCGTGGTCTTGCCGGCGCCATTGGGACCGAGGAGGCCGTACGTCTGGCCGGGGCCGATCTCGAACCCCACGCCGTCGACCGCCTGCCGCTCGCCGAAGCGCTTGCGCAGGCCGGCGCAGCGGAGCACGGGCGGCGCCGGGGAGCTCGCACCCACGTCGGCTTGGTCGGAGGATTCGGTCATCGCGCCTGCCAGGACCACGGTCGACTCCGGTCGAAGGATGAGTGGCACCCCGCGCGAGTTTCGGCCAACTCGTCGCCGACGTGGTGTGCCGATCGGCCCGTTGTCGCCGCTTGGTGGTCGGCTTCTGGTGGCGCCCATCCGCACGAAAGAACCGGCCCCCGCCGACGGCATGCCGATGGCAGGTCCAGCCGCCCGGCGGATCGGGACCATCGACCCTCGAACCACCGATCCAGCCGCGGGTAGGGTTCGCCGCGACGATGACAGGGCCCGACTTCGACCAGCCGACAGCTCCACCATCCGCACCGGCGACCCGCCCGGTGGTCGAGGCGGCCTATCGCGCGTTCAGTGCGCGCAATGTCGAGGTTCTGCTCGGTCTCCTCAGCCCCGACGTCGAATGGGGCGAGCCGGACAACCCTCACATCCCGTCGGCGGGGACGCGTCACGGGGTCCCGGGAGTGGTCGAGTGGCTCCAGGTGGGCAACGCGACGGAGGAGATCCTCGCGTTGGAGGTGCACAGGATGCTCGTCGACGGCGACGAGGCGGCCGTCGCCGGCCACATGGTCGTCCGCGCCCGGCCAACGGGGCGGACGTACGAGATGGACTTCGTCCACCTGGTGACCGTCGTCGACGGGAAGGTCACGCGCTTCCGCGAGTTCTTCGACACCTGGGCCGCCGCCGAGGCATTTCGCCCGGAGTAGGGCAGGCGCCGGGACGTCGCAGGCGCGACATCGATCGGGCTTCGGGCGCTACACTGACCCGCGAAGGGGAGTAGTCCGGTCGCCCGCCCCGGCGGCCAGGGGAGATCGACAAACCCGGCTTCGGCCCGGTCCCCCACCTCGACTCGAGGCGGATGAGACCTTCGACCAGGAAGAGCCTGGTCGAGGTTCCGCCGCACCCCCGGCGACACCTCAGCGGATCGGAGGTGTCGACCATGTGGCGCAGGCTCGGGCTCACCGCCCTCTTCGCACTGCCCGCGATCGTGCTGCGGCTGACCGGGACCGAGGTCTCGCCGGAGCTCACCGTCCTGGTCTACGGCGCGGGCGTCGTGGCATCGGCCGTCCTGCTGTCCTGGGCTGCCGAGGCGGCCCAGGTCGACATCTCGGGCAGCCTTGCGATCGCGATCCTGGCCCTCATCGCCGTCCTGCCCGAGTACGCGGTGGACCTCTACTTCTCGTACACGGCCGGCGGCGACCCGACCTACACCCAGTACGCCGCGGCCAACATGACCGGCTCGAACCGGCTCCTCATCGGGATCGGCTGGCCGCTCGTCGCCTTCGTGGGCTTCTATGCCATGCGGCGAGCGCGGCGGCGTGGCGCAGCCGGCGACGCGAGCACCTTAGAGGCCGACGCACCGGGCGAGCCGGCCCCTCCAGCATCCGGGTCTCAGGCGGCCCCCGCTCATTACCGCGAACCGGCGATCGTCCTGCCGCCGCGCAACCGCGTCGAGCTCGCGTTCCTCGCGATCGCCAGCGCCTACGCGTTCCTGATCCCACTGACCCGCACGATCGCCTGGTACGACGCGGTGGTGCTGCTGGCGCTCTTCGGCGCCTACCTGTGGCGGGTCACTCGCGAAGGTCGCAGCGAGCCCGAGCTGATCGGCCTCGCGGCCGACATCGCCGCCCTGCCGCGACGCCGGCGACGGATCCTCGTGACCGGGCTCTTCCTCTTCGCCGCGGCGATCGTGGTGATGGCGGCCAAGCCGTTCGCCGAGGGCCTCGTGGCGACCGGGGCCAGGCTCGGCATCGACCAGTTCCTGCTCGTCCAGTGGCTGGCTCCGCTCTCGTCCGAGGCGCCCGAGCTGATCATCGCCGCGATCTTCGCCTGGCGCCTGCACGCCGAGGAGGGCCTCGGCATGCTGCTCTCGGCCAAGGTGAACCAGTGGACGCTGCTCGTCGGCAGCCTGTGGGTTGCCTATTCGCTGGGCGGTGGTGGCGGTGCGCCGCTGCCGCTCGACGGGCGCCAGACCGAGGAGTTCCTCCTCACGAGCGCCCAGGCGCTGCTGGCCTTCGCCGTCCTTGCCGACCGGCGCTTCGGTCTCTGGGAGGCGGCCGCCATCCTGGGGCTCTTCGTCCTCCAGTTCCCCTTCCCGACCACGGACGTCCGGCTCGTCTTCTCGGCGATATACCTCGTCGTCGCGCTCGCTCTCCTCGTCCGGAAGCGGCGCTACCTGCCCGGGATCTTCGCCAGCCTCTGGCGCTGGGATCGGCCGTCACCCGACCCGGCCGAAGCGGCCAGCGCCGGGGACTGACCTCGGTCGTCGAGAGCTACGCCCGCGGGGATTGCCGCCGCTCGACGGGCGCCGTGAACTCGCGGGACTGCTGCCGCTCGGCGCGGCGCGCCCTCGGGGATCGGCCGGCTCAGCGAGCGGCGCGCCAGCCCTTGAACGTCGGCCAGCCCCACGCGACCGACGCCAGCGCGATCACGAGCCCCACCCCGAAGAAAGTCGGGTGCAGGAAGCTGAGCTCCTGGATGATCGCGAGCTCGACCGAGATCCAGACCATCTGGGCGCAGCCGATCCCGAACGCCAGGAACGGGGCCAGGCGTGAGCGCCGGAGACCCATCGCGGCGACGACGAACGACCCGATCCCGAACAGGCCCCCGAGGATGAGCCCAGGGACGAGGAAGTCGGAGAACGGGCTCCCCGCGAGGAGCGCAACGTCGAACTGCATGACGCTCCCGTCGGGCCGCGACACGAGGGCGAGCCCGCCGGCCAGCGCCCCGATGCCGAGCAGCACGAGACAGGCGATCGCCGTCTTGCCGGCCGCGTGGAGCTCCGGGCGCGGGATCTCCGTGGCGGCCGGTCGGCTGGAAGTGGCGGATGTCATCGGTCAACCTCGCCGGCGATGCCGGCAGCAGTGGGTCGGGCTTCCGTGGGCGTGAGCGCGAGGTAGGCGGCCGCACGATCGGGGCTCGTGGCCCCGCCGGGCGATGAGGTCGAGCGGCCCGATCAACAGATCGTGCCGGACGAACCGTGGCGCGGACCGAAGTGGATCGGTAGGGCCGAACGTCCGCCGGGGCAGGTGCTGTTGGTCGACCGCCCCGGCCCGCGAGGCATGCGGGAGCTCCCTCACGACCCCGGGGCAGCGACGCCAGGAACCGCACTCGCTGCACGTTTCCCGGGAGCGGCTACGATGCGGTTGTGGGGATTCTGGGAGCGGCCGGCGCCGCGCCGCGGTGGGCGGCGGCGCTTGCCGGTGCACTCGCTGGTGGGGCAGCCATCGCGGCGTCTGAGCTGGTCGCCGGCCTGATCGGCGCGCCGTCGCTCGTGGTGGCTGTCGGGGGCCTCGTGATCAGCCTCCAGCCGCCGGGCGCCAAGGACCTGATGGTCGGCCTCTTCGGCACGAACGACAAGCTCGCGCTGAACGTGCTGATCGTGGTCGTCACGATCGTCGTCGGCGCCGGCGCGGGGATCCTCGCGGCCGCCCGGTTCTCGTCCGGAGCGACGGTCTTCGTCGTCTTCGGGGCCGTTGCGGGTTTCTCCGCGGCCGCGATGCCGCTCAACTCGACGCCCCTGGCGATCCTCAATGCCACGATCGCCGTCGGCGCCGGCCTGGTGACGCTCTGGGTCCTTCTCGGAATCCTGCAGCGAGACCGGCCATCGGCGGCATCCCAGGCGACCGTGCCGGATGCCTCCGCAGGAGCGACCGACCTGTCTGCGGAGCCGCGGACCCCTTCGCCGGCGGCCAGCTCCCCCGCCGCCCCGCTCGAGGGTTGGCCGCGGCGTCAGTTCCTCATCGCCAGTGCCGGGACGCTGGGCGCCGTCGTCGTGGCCGGCGGCGTGGGCCGGGCCCTCGTCGATGCCCAGCACGGCGAGGGCGTCGTGACGTCCACGAAGCTCCCAACCGCGCTGACCCCGGCCGCTGCGCTCACGGCCGACCAGGCGCTCGACACGGCCGACCAGGCGCTCGACACCGCCGGCCTGACCCCGATCGTGATCCCCAACGACCGGTTCTACAAGATCGACACCACCCTGCTCGTCCCCCAGGTCGACGTGGCCAGCTGGAGCCTGCGGGTGACGGGGATGGTGGACCACGAGCTGACGTTCACCTACGACGAGCTGCTCGCGATGCCTCTCTTCGAGCAGTACGTGACGATCGCCTGCGTCAGCAACAACGTCGGCGACCACCTCGTGGGCAACGCCCTGTGGACCGGGGTCCGTCTCAAGGAGGTCCTGGCGGCCGCGGGCGTGCAGGCTGGCGCAACCCAGATCGTGGGGCGATCGGTCGACCACTTCACGGTCGGGTTCCCGACCTCGTGGGCACTCGCCGCGGAGCGCGAGCCGATGATCGCCGTCGGGATGAACCGCGAGCCACTCCCAGCCGCCCACGGCTTCCCGGCACGGCTCATCGTGCCGGGCCTGTACGGCTACGTGTCCGCCACGAAATGGCTGTCCGAGATCCAGCTGACGACCCGTGAGGCCGTGGACGGCTACTGGGTCCCGCTCGGCTGGGCCAAGGACGGCCCGATCCTCACCCAGTCACGGATCGACGTCCCGGCCGACGGCGCGCGCGTCGCGGCTGGCCCGATCGAGGTCGCGGGTGTGGCCTGGGCCCCGGATCGCGGGGTCTCGGCAGTGGAGGTCCGAATCGACGGCGGGGCGTGGCAGCGGGCGCGGATCTCGCGGCCCATCTCCGCCGCGACCTGGGTCCAGTGGGTGTCACCGGTGACGGTCTCATCGGGCACGCACCAGGCCGAGGTCAGGGCGATCGACGGAACCGGCGCGGTCCAGACCGACCAGGTTACGCCACCCGCCCCGGACGGCGCGCGGGGCCACCATCAGGTCTCCTTCAGCGCCGCCTGATTCGAGGGAGGTCCAGATGCCGAGAGCCACCCGCTCCATCACCATCGATCGACCGGTGGAGGAGGTCTTCGCCTTCGTCGCCGACGGCGAGCAATGCCCGAAGTGGCGCCCCGGGGTCCTCGACATCAGGCGGGTCTCCGGCGAAGGTGTCGGCACTCGCTATGCCCAGGGCGTGCGCGGGCCCATGGGCCGACGGATCGCCGCCGACTACGAGATCACGGGCTGGGAACCGAACCGGCGGATCGAGTTCCGGACCACGGCCGGACCCGTGCGACCGCACGGCCTCTACGACCTCGAGGCAACCGACGCCGGGACTCGCCTGACCTTCAGCCTCGACGCCGAGCTCGGCGGGCTTCGCAAGCTGTTCATGGGCGGGATGGTCCAGCGGACGATGGAGTCCGAGGTGGCGGCGCTCGACGCCGTCAAGCGGATCCTGGAGGCCTGAGGGATGGATCGACCCGTCGCGTCGGCCGACGCGCAGCAGGCGTTCGAGCGGATCGCCGGGGAGCTCGGGGGATCCCTCGGCGCCAGCCCCGGAAAGATGATGGGGATGCCGACGCTGTACCTCGGCGGCAAGGCGTTCGCGGGCCTTTTCGGAGACGCGATGGTCTTCAAGCTCGACGGCGAGGCGCACGCAGGAGCGATCGCGCTCCCAGGAGCCGCCCTCTTCGATCCCTCCGGCATGGGTCGTCCCATGAAGGCATGGGTGAGGGTTCCGCTGGACCAGGCCTCAGCCTGGCAGGACCTGGCACGCTCGGCGGCCAACGGCATCGGGAGCGCCGCGTAGCCAGGTCGACGCCGGTCGCGACGAACTGGGCGAGCTCGTCCCGGAGGAGACGTGATCGCGCCGTTGATCGCCCGGCCCATGTGCTCGACGAACGACCCGAACAGGCGCCCGTCGACGACGCCGATGCGGGCCGCGGCGTCGATCGCCGCCCGCGCGTCAGCCAACGACGGTCTTCGTCAGGAACCGGCGCCGGACGGTCAGATCCACTACCGATCCCACGAGGGTGAGGGTGGCCGCCAGGGGCAGGTTGACCGAGGAATTGCCGGCGGACAGGATGACGTCGCCCGGCTCGATCACTCGCCGATAGTCGGCGCCCGTGTAGGCGAGCTGCTCGACCGACAGGCGGAACGACACGGTGCGCTTCTCGCCGGGCGCAAGCCCGACGCGCCGGAACCCGACCAGCTCGATGACCGGCCGCGCGACGGTCGCCTCGACGTCGCGAGCGTAGAGCTGGACGACCTCGTCGCCCGCGAGCGGGCCCGTGTTGGCCACGTCGACCGTCACCACCACCTCGCCGCCGTCCGTGGAGACCTCGGACCGATCCAGCCGCAGGTTCGACATCTCGAACGTGGTGTACGAGCGTCCGAACCCGAACGGCCAGAGGGGTGTCGCCGGGCCATCCACGTATGGACCCTTCGGGTTCGACCGCCCGCCGGTCGGATGGTGGCGGTACGAGACGGGCACCTGGCCGACATTGCGCGGCACGGAGATCGGCAGCTTGCCGCCCGGGTTCTCGATGCCGACCAGGACGTCGACGATCGCCTCGGGTCCGGCCTCGGCCGGGGCCCACGCGAGGAGGATCGCAGCGCAATGCTCCGCCGCCCATTCGATGGCCAGCGGACGGCCACTCAGGACGACGAGGACGACCGGGGTGCCGGTCTTGACCACCCGTTCGAGGAGCTCCTGCTGGCGCCCGATGAAGCCAAGGTCACGCCGGTCGCGGAACTCGCCCGTCGTCGAATCGTCAGTCAAACCTGACCGTTCGCCGAGGACGACGATCGCCACGTCGGCGTCGCCGGTCAGCCGGGCTGCCTCCTCGATCCCGGCGTCGGTGCCGTCACGGAGCCCGGTGCCGGGTGCATGCGTGACCTCGCACGAGGCGAAGCGGGCCCGGATCGCATCGAGGATCGTCTGCCGTCCCGCCAACTCGTCCACCGTCTCGACCTCGTCGTCGAGGGGGAAGCCGAACACGTTGTCCTTCTTGTGGCGCATCTCGGCGAGTGTCTCGATGTGCAGCAGGTGGCTGTAGTCGCCGAGCAGGTTGCGGGCGCTGTCGGCGCTCGGTCCGATGACTGCGATCCGCCGCCGATCGGTTGCCAGCGGGAGGATGCCGTCGTTCTCGACGAGCACGATCGAGCGCCGCGCCAGGGCGCGGGCGATTCGCCCCTCCTCGAGAGCCAGCTCGGCCATGGCGGCCGCGCTCGGCAGCTCGATCAGCGGGTGCTCGAACAGGCCAAGTCGGAGCTTCAGGCGCAGGATCCGCCCGACGGCGAGGTCCACGAGGGCCTCGTCGACCCGCCCGCCGTCCACCGCCGCCAGGAGCGGTGCCGCGTAGGCTGCCGACTTGGGCAGCTCGCTGTCCACGCCCGCCCACAGGCTGAGCCCGGCGGCGACCGAGAGGTCGGCGGTCAGCTGGTGCTGCGTGGCCAGCATCGGGATCCCGGTGTAGTCGGAGGCAACGATCCCGTCGAACCCCCAGCGATCGCGGAGGATCGTCGTCAGCAGCTCCCGCGAGGCGTGGCACGGGACCCCGTCCACGTCGCAGTAGGCCGGCATGATGCTCGCCAGGCCGACTTCGCGGACGGCCGCCTCGAAGGGGCGCAGCTGCTCGTCGTGGAGCTCGCGCGACCCGAGGTGGACCGGCGCCTGGTTCAGCCCGCCCTCGGCCAGCCCGTGGCCGACCAGGTGCTTCCCCGTCGCGACGACCCCCTCGGCGAGGTCGGGACCCTGCAGGCCGCGGATGTAGGCGCAGCCCAGCTCGGTCGCCAGGTAGGGGTCCTCGCCGTAGGTCTCCTCGACGCGGCCCCAGCGCGGGTCGCGGGTGGTGTCCAGGACCGGGCTCAGGGCGTGCCTGGCGCCGGTCGCGAGCATGCGTCGGCGGAGCGTGGTGGCCATCTGCTCCACGAGATCCGCGTCCCAGGAGGCCGCCGCGCCGATCGACTGCTGGAACGTGGGAGCGCCGCGGGCCAGGAGGCCGTGGAGGCTCTCCTCGTGGACGATCGCGGGAATCCCGAGCCGCGTCTCCTCGACCAGGAAGCCCTGGAGCTCGTTGGCGGCGGCCGCCACCTCGAGGGCGTCCAGGTTCGTCGCCCCGGCGACGCGCGTGACCTGGCCGATGCCAGCCCCGAGAAGGTCGCGCGCCCGATCGGTGTCGAGCCCCCCGTGCTTGACGACCTCGAACGACCAGATGGAGCCCAGCTGCGCGACCTTCTCCTCCAGGGTCATCCGCGCGAGCAGGTCCTCCACCCGCGCCTCGATCGGCAGCCCGGCATCCCGGTAGAGCGCCTGTGTCGTCGTCATCAGCCTTTCACCGCCCCCGCAGTCAGGCCGCCGACGAGCTGGCGCTCGGCGAACAGGTAGAAGATGAACGCCGGGACCAGCGCCAGCGACGTGTAGGCCAGGATTCGCGCCGTGTCGGTCGTGTACTGCGTCGAGAAGTTGGTCACCCCCAGCGGCAGCGTCCACAGGTCCTGGTTCGAGAGCATGACCAGCGGCAACAGGAACTGGTTCCAGCTGGCGACGATGGCCAGGACCGCGACGGTCGCCAGGGCGGGCTTCGACAGCGGCAGGAGCACCCGCCAGAAGAACCCGAACGACCCGCAGCCGTCGATCGCCGCGGCGTCCTCCAGCTCGGCCGGGATGCTTCGGAAGAACGGGCGCAGGATCAGGATGGTCAGCGGCAGCCCGAAGGCAGCCTCGGGCAGCGCGATCCCCAGCGGGTTGTCGAGCAGCCCCAGGTCGCGAACCAGGATGAACAGGGGCAGGATCGCGACTGCCGATGGGAACAGCAGGCCCAGCGTGAACAGCGTGTACAGGGTCTCCCGGCCAGGGAACGCCCGGCGCGCGAAGACGAACGCGGCGAGGGCCGCGAAGAGGACGACCAGGATCGTCGAGATGGCGGCGATCAGGGTGCTGTTGCCGAGCTGCCGCCAAAAGCTCGGCGAGGTCAGCGCGTCGGTGTAGTTGCTGATCACCCACGGGTTGGGCAGCCCGACCGGATCGTTCGCCAGCTGGGCGGAGTCCTTGAAGCCGCCCAGGACGGCATAGGCGACGGGGATCACGATGATCGCCGCCACGGTGAGCAGCACGAGGTAGCGGAGGACCTTGCCCACGCCGCGCCCGGTGCGCCCGGGGGCGGACCCGTCGGCGCGGAAGCTGGTCGTCGGAGTCATCACCTACCCTCCGCCCGTGGTGAGCGCGCCCTCGATGTCCCGGCGCAGCACGTATCGCTGGTAGGCCAGGGCCACGATCAGGGCGAACACGAACAGGACCACCGCGACCGCGCTGCCGTAGCCCAGCTCAAAGCGCTTGAAGCCCCAGGTGAACATGTAGGTCGCCATCGTGTTCGACGCGTTGATCGGCCCGCCGCCGGTCGTTACCCAGACCAGATCGAACAGCTGGAGCGCGCCGATGACCGACAGGAACACGGACACCCGCAGGGTTGGCCCGAGCAGCGGCAGGGTCACGTAGCGGATCGCCTGGCGGCGGCTCGCGCCGTCGATCGCGGCGGCCTCGTCCAGCTCGCGGGGAATCCCCTGCAGACCCGCCAGCAGCAGGATCATGTGGAAGCCGAAGTACTTCCACGAGATGATCACGAACAGCGCCAGCAGCACCGTCGACGGGTCGGCCAGCCAGGGCTGGTAGAGCGACCCGAGACCGGCCGCGTGGAGCAGGCCGTCGGCGAGTCCGCCCGGCTGGAGCATCAGGCTCCAGACGACCCCGGTGATCACCTCGGCGATGACGTACGGGGCGAAGAAGATCAGCCGGAGCACCAGGCGCCCGCGGAAGCGCCGATTGAGCATCAGGGCCAGGCCCAGCGCGAACGGGATCTGGACCACCAGCGACAGCACGACGATCAGCATGTTGTGGGTGACCGCCCCCTGGAAGATGGGGTCAGCCAGGGCCCGCTGGTAGTTGGCGATCCCGACGAAGTCGGACAGCGGTGTCAGGCCGTTCCACTTGAAGAAGCTGTAGTGGACCGCCTGGACGATCGGGAAGAGGACGAAGACCGCGTACAGGATCAGCGCGGGCAGCAGGAACAGGGCGATCGTCGTGCGCCGGCCGGGCCCGCGCCGGGCGCGCACTGGGGAATCGGCGTCGATCATGGTGGCCATGTGGGCACGGACGATACCGAACGGGCCGGCGTTGTGGCCGGCCCGTTCGGTATCGCCGGGTCGTCGCGACTACTGGGTCTTCGCGGCCGTCGCGATCGCCGAGGCGACCGACTCGGGTGTGCCCTTGCCTGCGTACAGGGTGGCGACCGCATCGTTGATGGACCCGCCAAGCGCCGGGGTGGTCGCCTGGTCGAGATAGAGCTGGACGAAGTTGGCCTTGGCGCGAGCGTCCAGGACCGCCGTCAGCTGAGGATCGGTGACCGACGACTCGGTCCCGACGGTGGTCGGCAGGATGCCGGTGTTGAGGGCGCCCCACCGGGTGGCGGCGTCCTTGCTGACGAGGAAGTGGAGGAAGTCGACCGTCTCGGGCGGCGCGTTCTTGCCGACCGCGAAACCGTTGCCGCCGCCGAGACCGTCGGTGGCGGCACCTGGCGCGCCGGCCAGGGCCGGGAACGGGAACCAGCCGAGGTTCGCGCCCATGCCCTTCTTGTCGGCGGAGTTGGCCTGGACCGTTCCGGGCAGCCACTGGCCCATCAGCTGCATCGCGCCATCACCCTTGGCCATGGCGGCGGCACCGCTGCCCGCGCCATCCCACGGCGCAGCGAGGAAGCCCTGCTGGAACGGCTTGAGATCGATCAGCTTCTTAAAGTCCGCACCCGCCTTGACGAAGCACGGGTCAGACCAGTCACCGGTCGTGACGGCCTTGTCCATGCCCTGCTGGCCGCATTCGCGGACCGCGAGGTACGCCCAGTAGAACGCGCCGGTCCAGGTGTCCTTGCCGGCCAGGGCGACGGGCGTCACGCCGGCGGTCTTGAGCTTCCCGATGTCGGCCAGCAGGTCGTCCCAGGTGGCGGGCGCCGAGGTGATCCCGGCCTTGAGGAACTGGGCCTTGTTGTACCAGAAGCCGACCATTCCCAGGTCGAACGGGATGCCGTACTGCTTGCCGTCGACCTGGTACATGCCCAGGGCGCCCGGGTTGATCTCACTCGCCCACGACGACACGTCGGCGGTGATGTCCTTGACGAGGCCGCCCTTCTGCTGTTCGCGCAGTCCGCCGCCGCCCCACGACTGGAACAGGTCCGGCGGGGTGCCCGCCTGGAGGAGGGTGGTGAGCTTGGTCTTGAACGCCTCGTTCTCGAGGACGGTCAGGTTGATCTTGACGTTCGGGTGGGCGGCCGTGTACTCGTCGGCCAGCTTCTGCCACAGGCTCTTGCCCGGGTCGCTGTTCTGAATGTGATACCAGTTGATCGCGACCGCGGCGGCCGACGGACTCGGGCTGGCCGCCTCGCTGGCCGCCACGCTGGGCGGCGCGACGGACGGAGCCACGCTCGGAGTGTTGCTGGCCGAGCTCGAGCAGGCGGCAACCAACAGGGCGATGACCCCGAGGACTCCGACTGATCGCATGCGGATGGACACGATTCGACCTCCTGTGATCCCCGATTGACGACCGGAACGCGCGGTCGCGCTAGCGGACCCTACGTGCCACGTCCAGGCGGTTCCTCCTTGTGGTCCTGGTGCAAATGGGGCATTCATGCCCGAAAGTTGCGAACACGGTTGGCAGCCTCCTCGGAGGCACTCTAGGTGTCGATCCACCTGTCGTCAATCCCCGATTGTCACGAACCGAAGCCGCGCCCTTCGAAAGTTGCGGTAGAATGGGGGAATGAGACCTATGCCTCCACCTGGCACGAGCGGGTCCGGCAGGACCACCATCGCGGATGTCGCGCGGGAGGCCGGCGTCTCCGTCCCGACGGTCTCGAAGGTCGTGAACGGTCGGTCCGACGTCTCGCCCGCGACCCGTCGGCGCGTCGAGGCGATCATCCTCGAGCGTGGCTATCGACGTCGAGGCAGGGCGGTACGCCAGGCAGGGCTGCTGGAGCTGGTCTTCCACGAGCTCGAGAGTGAGTGGGCGCTCGAGATCGTCATGGGCGCGGGTCGGGTCGCTCGCGAGAACCACCTGGCGCTGGTCACCACCGAGCTCCACGGCCGCCACACGCCGGGACGCGGGTGGATCGAGGGCGTCCTCCAGCGGCGCCCGCTCGGGCTCATCGTGGTCTTCTCCGACCTCAGCCCGCGGATGCGCTCGCAGCTCGGCGCGAGTGGCATCCCGTTCGTCGTGGTGGACCCGACGGGCGAGCAGCTGCCCGACACCCCGTCGGTCGGGGCGACCAACTGGAGCGGAGGCCTGGCAGCCACCCGCCACCTCCTGGGCCTCGGCCACCGCCGGATCGGGATGCTCACCGGACCCGGGGACCTCATGTGCAGCCGGGCGAGGCTGGATGGCTACCGGGCCGCGATGGACGCCGCCGGCGTGCCGGTCGACCCGCAGCTCGTCGCCTGCGGCGACTTCCACGTGCGATCGGGCGTCGAGTACGCCGAGGCTGTGCTCCGCCGGCCCGACCCCCCGACGGCCATCTTCGCCGGCAACGACCTGATGGCGCTCGGCGTCTACCAGGCCGCGCGCGCCGCGCGACTCCTCATCCCGGACGAGCTGAGCGTCGTCGGGTTCGACGACCTGCCGGCCGCCGGGTGGGTTGGTCCGCCGCTCACGACGGTGCGCCAGCCGCTGTCCGAGATGGCCGTGACCGCCGCCCGTCTCGTCATCGCCCTGGCGCGTGGCGAGGCGCCGGCCCAGACCCGGGTCGAGCTGGCCACGGAGCTGGTCGTCCGCGAGAGCACGGCGCCGCCGCGTCGCTGAGGAGGGCGGCGGCCACCCGCATCGATTCCGTCGCTCGAGGCGATCGGCGGCGCGTCAGCTCTCCGGGCGGACCTGGAGGGCGATCGGCCCGGGGCGATCCAGGGTCATGGTCGCGGATCCCTCGGCCCACGAGCACTCGTATTCCCCGAGCCAGCCACTGAACGTCACCCGGCCCCGGTCGTCGGTGACCCGGCGGGTGGGGGCCAGCCACCACTCGCCCTTGACGAGGCCGTGGAGGGCGTCGAAGGCGGGCTTGGGCGTGCCGTCGGCATCGATGAGCCCCGAGGGCGCGTTGAGCCAGCCACCGTCCGGCAGGCCCCACCAGGTGATCGACTCCACGGCCGCGTGGGAGAGCAGCGTGGTGTAGTGGGTGACGACCTCCTCGGCCTGGCGCGCCTCCCCCTCCGGCGTCGAGCGCCAGTCGGCGACTTGGTAGTCGTTGAGGTCCACGATCTCGGGCGGCATCAGCCGGCCCGAGACTAGCGTGTTCTCGGTGAAGTGGAGAGGAAGGCCGAAGCGCGCGAAGCGCCCGAGCACGTCCAACGTCTTCTCCACGCCCCAGTACCCCTGGTGCATGTGGGACTGGAGGCCGAGCGCGTCGATCCGGATCCCGGCGTCGAGGCACTCCTCGACGAGTCGCTCGTAGTCGGCCGACAAATCGAAGTCGTTGAGCAGCAGGGTTGCGGCGGGGTTCGCCCGGCGGGCGGTCTCGAAGGCCAGCCTGACCATGCCAACGCGACCCAGCTCCCGGCACAGCCGGGTGATGCCGTTCTCCTCCCTGTCGAAGACCGGCATGATCACCGCTTCGTTGATGGCATCCCAGGTGTCGATCGTCCCCGCGGCGCCGGCCACCTCGCGGGTGATCCGCGCCCGCAGCGCCGCCTCGACCTCGGCGGTGGACAGGGCGCGGAGCCAGCCGGGGGCGAGCGTGTGCCAGCACAGCGGATGGCCCTTGACGAGGCAGCCCCGGTCGGCGAACCAGCGGGCGGCCGCCAGCAGCCGCCCGGTGTCCGGCCGGCCCCGCTCCGGCTCGAAGCGCGCCCAGTAGTAGGGCAGCGTGGCGGTGTTGAACAGCTCGAGCCAGCGTTCGAGGACCCGCTCGTTCGCCGCCCTTCGGCCGGCGTCGAGGGCGCTCCCGGAGCCGGGGTCCGCGCCCGCCAGCTCGACCGCCTCGAAACCCGTGCATCCGAACCGGAAGGCGTGGCTTCGCTGGACGACGACAACCTCCCGGTGAGCGAGCGGACTGTCGTCCCATCCGCGGATCGTCAGCTCGACGTCGGCGGTGCGGTGCCTGAGCCTGTGCGGCGTCGCGTTCTCCATCGAACGAGCGTAGACGCCCACGCGGCCGTGCGCCGGGTCCGCCGGCGCTCAGTGGGCACCTCCGCTCGCCCGAGACCCTATGATCGGCCGAGACCACCCGGGGAGGGTGCGTTTCGCAGCCGGAGCGACCACCGTGGCCCACTACGACCTTCCGCTCGCCCAGCTTCGGGACTACTCACCCGCGCTTGGCGAGCCCGACGACCTCGACGCGTTCTGGGGGAGGACCCTGGTCGAGGCGCGCTCCCATCCTCTCGCGGCCACGTTCGCGCCCGTCCAGAGCGGACTCACCCAGGTCGACAGCTTCGACGTGATCTACGCCGGTTTCGGCGGGGCGCGCGTTCGGGGCTGGCTCCACCTCCCCGCCCACGCCGACGGGCCGCTGCCCGCCGTCGTCGAGTACGTGGGCTACGGCGGAGGCCGCGGCCTTGCCCACGAGCGGGTGCTGTGGGCCATGGCCGGGTACGCGCACTTCGTGATGGATACCCGAGGGCAGGGCTCGGGCTGGTCGGTCGGGGAGACCCCGGACCCCGATGCGCCGGGCGACCCGGCCCACCCGGGATTCCTGACCCGCGGGATCCTGCGCCCGGAGGACTACTACTACCGGCGCGTCTACGCCGACGGCGTGCGGGCCGTCGATGCCGTGCGCGGGCATCCCATGGTTGACCCGGACCGCGTGGCGGTGACCGGCGCGAGCCAGGGTGGAGGGATCAGCGTGGCCGTCGCGGCCCTCGCTCCCGGGCTCGCCGGCGTGATGCCGGACGTGCCGTTCCTGAGCGACTTCCCACGGGCGGTCAGGCTCCGGGACAGCGATCCGTACGCCGAGATCGCGCGGTACCTCAAGGTTCACCGGGACCAGGTCGAGACGGTGATGGCGACCCTGGCCTACTTCGACATTGCGATCCTCGGTCGGCGCGCGAAGGACCCGGCGCTCTTCTCCGTCGCCCTGATGGACGAGACCTGCCCGCCGTCCACGGTCTACGCCGCGTACAACGCATACGGCGGTCCGCGGGAGATCCGCGAGTACCCGTTCAACGACCACGAGGGCGGCCAGGGCTTCCACCAGGTCGCCCAGATGTGCTGGCTTCGGGAGCGTGTCGCGAGGGGATAGCACTGCGTGCGGGGGGACGATGAGAGAGCGACGGACGATCGGCGACCTGCTGGCGGGCGCCCGGGCGCGGATCGATCGGCTCACGCCCGACGCCGCCCATCGGGCGATGACCGACGGCGCCCTGCTCGTTGACACCCGCAGCGGCGACGACCGGCGTGCCCTCGGGGTCGTCCCGGGCTCGGTGCACGTCCCGCTGTCCGTGCTCTTCTGGCGCCTCGACCCGAGCTCGGGCTACGACGACCCGGCCCTCTCCGACCTGCGACGGCCGGTCGTGCTCCTGTGCGCCCACGGCTACTCCTCGAGCCTGGCCGCCGCCACCCTGCGCGACCTCGGGTTCGCCAGCGTGGCCGACGTGATCGGCGGCTTCGAGGCCTGGGCGGCCGCCGGGCTTCCGGTCGCGCGGGAAGGCGACGCAGATCCCGACGGCCACCGAACCGACGAAGGAGACAAGCGATGAAGTGGGTCACCCGCGAGCACCCGAGAACCGACCGGATCGCCTGCCCGTGGCTCATCCGTACGTTCATCGACCCGGACGCCGAGATCGTCTACGTCCCGGCTGACGAGGTCCTCCTGTTCGCGGAGCGCGAGGGCGCGATCAGCTTCGACGCGACGGGCGCCCGCTACACCCACCGCGACGGCCTCTGCTCGTTCGAGGTGCTGGTCGAGGACCACGGCCTCGGCGCGGATCCCGCCCTCGCGCTGGTAGCCCGCGTGGTCCACGGGGCCGACGTCTCCGAGGACCGCGACGCGACGCCCCAGTCGCCCGGTCTCCTCGCGATCGCCGACGGCTTCGCGCTCCTCGGCCTCGACGACCAGCGCCAGCTCGAGCTCGAGCTCCCGGTCTACGCCGCGCTCTATGCGTGGGCCAGGGGACAGGTAGCCCGCGGCTGACGGAGGGCGAACGCCGGCCCTCATCCCGTCCGCCCTGCGCAGACGGGGCCACCGGTCGTCGGCGGCCATCTCAACCGGGTCGCCCGATCCGGGGGGGCCGACCGGCACTCGGACAGGCCGCTGCAGCGTGTAGGCTCGACCGTGACTCGCCGCGGCCAGCCGGGGAGCTCCCGCACCGCACGGCGGGTCACGAGAGGAGACGGCACACCGTCATGAAGGGCTTTGTTGACGACATCGGCCGGCTCACCGCGAGCAACACGGACTTTCGCCGCGTGCTCTACACCGGTCACCATCTTCAGCTCGTGCTGATGACCCTCGTGCCCGGTGAGGAGATCGGCTCGGAGGTGCACGAGGATCGTGACCAGTTCTTCCGCGTCGAGTCCGGCGACGCGGAGATCACGATCGACGGCGAGACACAGCGGGTGACGGCCGAGTACGTCGTGATCGTCCCCGCCGGCGCGCGACACAACGTGTGCAGCGTCGGCTCGGAGCCCCTCAAGCTGTACACGCTCTACGGCCCGCCCGAGCATCGTGATGGAGTCGTGCACCGGACGAAGTCGGACGCGCAGGCCGCGGAGGAGCACTTCGACGGCAGGACCACCGAGTAGCGGTCGTCGCAGGTGTCGTCGCCGCGCGAGCGCGCGCGGTCGACCCGGGTCACCCCCAGGCGAACGTCGACGCGGAGAGGTCGAACAGCGGGCTGTCTCGCGGCGCTGACCTGGTTCCGAGTGGCAGGACGCGTTCGGCGCTCGACACGCTGATGCCGAGCTGACGCGCTCGCCGCAGTAGGAACGGTGCGAGCCGGCACGCTGCCTCCCCGGGGACCGGGCGGGCCGGCGTGGGCTGGTTGTTCAGAAGTTGATCGAGCGCCCGGAGACAGCCATCGCCGCCTCGCCGAGGATCTCGGACAGGGTCGGATGCGGGTGGGTGCTGGCCCCGATCGCGTCCGCGGATGCGCCGAGCGTCGCCGCGAGCGAGCCCTCGGCGATCAGCTCCGTGGCATGCGGTCCGATGACGTGGATGCCCAGGATCGCCCCCGTGTCGCGGTGGGTGATCACCTTGGCAAAGCCCTCGGGTTCCCCCCCGATGACCGCCTTGGCGATGGCCGCGAACGGGACCTTGCCGACCGCGACGGGCAGGCCGCGGTCGTCGCAGGCCTGCTCGGTGAGGCCGATGGAGGCGATCTCCGGCCGGGTGTACGTCGCGCGCGGCTGGTTCACGTAGTCCATGGCGTGGACGGCGGGGTCGCCCGTGATCGTGTGGACGGCGGTGAGTCCCTCGTGGGCGGCGGTGTGGGCGAGCCACAGGCCGCCGACGATGTCACCGATGGCATAGACGTGCGGCTCGGCCGTCCGCATCTGGCCGTCGACCTCGACGATCCCCTGCGCCGTCCGGACGCGGGTCGTCTCGAGGCCGACGTCCTCGACGTTGGCGGCCCGGCCGGTCGCCACCAGGAGGCAGTCCGCGGCCAGCTCGGTCGGCGGCGCCCCATCGGGCCCGACGGCCAGACGGATCCCGTCATCGCCGACGACCAGTGAGGCCGCGTCGAAGCGTGCGCTGGCGATGACCGTGATCCCGCGCCGTTCGAAGGAGCGCTGCAGGGTCGCCGAGATGTCGCGGTCCTCGAGTGGCACGATCGCCGGCAGGTACTCCACGAGGGTCACGGCGACGCCGAGGTCGTGGAACGCCGAGGCGAACTCGGCCCCGACGGCCCCCGCCCCCACGATGACGATGCTCGCCGGCAGCTCGGTCATCGTCAGCACGTCGTCCGAGGTCAGGACGCGCCGGCCGTCCGGGACGATCCCGGGCAGCGATTTCACGCGGGAGCCCGTCGCGAGGATGACATCCGTCGCTGCGAGGACGCGCTCGCCACCGGTACCCGGCGTGCCGTCCTCGCCATGGAGCTGCACCCGTACCCGGCCCGGTCCGTCGAGGCGGCCGCGACCGGCGACCCACTCGACGTGGTTCTTCCGGACGAGGCCCTTCAGGCCCGTCCACATGCGCCGCACGACCTGGTCCTTGTTCTCGGCGACGGCGGCATAGTCGACGACGATGTCGGTCGCGAGGACCCCGAGGCGGCGCCCGTTCTCGCGGACGCGATGCGCCAGGTCCGCCGACTCGAGGATCGCCTTGGTCGGGATGCATCCCCGGTGGAGGCAGGTCCCACCGATCCGGTCGGCGTCGACCAGGGCCACCTTGAGGCCGAGCTGGGCCGCGCGGAACGCGGCGGTGTAGCCGCCGGTGCCCGCGCCGAGGACGACGAGGTCGAACGAGTCGGGCCCGTCCACCCGGGCGACTGCTGCTCCGGCGGCGGCGCTGACGGCCCCGCCGGCGCCGCGCTCCTGCCCGGCGACGGCGCCCGCCGCGCCGGTCCCGAGTCGGAACGAGGTCGCATCCTCGAGCCGGCCCTTGAGGGCTGCCAGGAACCGTGCGCCAAGTGCCCCGTCGACCATCCGGTGGTCGGCCGACAGGGTGAGCTTCATGATCGAGCGCACCTCGACCGCCGCGCCAACGGCAACGGGCGTGGGGACGGCGGACGAGACGGCGAGGATCGCGGACTCGCCAGGGTTGATGATCGCGCTGAACTCGTCGACGCCGAACATGCCCAGGTTCGAGACGGTGAACGTGCTGCCGCTCAGGTCGTCGACGGACGCGGTGCCCTCCCGTGCCGCGGTCGCGAGGGCCGCTGCCCGGTCGTGGATCTCGCTCACGGAGAGCGTGTCGGCGTCGCGGATCACGGGCACGACGAGCCCGGCCGGGACCGCCACGGCCATGCCGAGATGGACACGGCTGCGCGGCCAGACCGACATGCCGTCGGTGCGCGAGTTGACGTCCGGGAACTCGGCCAGGGTGTCGGCCGTCGCAGCCAGGACGAAGTCGGTGACGGTGAGGTTCGTGCCGGCGGCCTTGAGTCGCTCGCGAAGCGCGAGCGACTTCGTCATGTCGACCGCCACGGTGACGGTGAAGTGCGGCGTCGTGGTCCAGCTCGCCGTCAGCCGCTCGGCGATGACGCGCCGCATGCGCGACAGCGGGCGCGGCTCAGGCTCGCCGTCGAGCACGGGCGTGCTCGCGATCGCCGGCGCTCTCCCGGCCACCGGAACGGGACCTGCCGGCGCTGCCGTGGCGGCTGAGATCGCCGCTTCGACGTCGCGCTCCACGATCCGTCCGCCGGGGCCGGTGCCGGCGAGGCGCGCCGGGTCGATGCCGGCGCCGTCGGCGAGTCGGCGCGCGCGGGGGCTGATGCGGATGGCGCCCGTCGCTCCCGCGGCCGCACCTGTCACAACATCGGCGCCGTCCGTACCGGGCGCAGGCGCAGCCTCGCCGATCGGCGCCGGAGCAGCTGCCGTCACCAAAGTGCCGGCCGCGACCGGCGCAGGGGCCGTCACCGGCGCACCGGGCGCCGCCGCCTCAGGGAGTGTCTCGCCCGGCTGGCCGATCCAGCCGCACACCGTGTTCACCGGCACCGTCTCGCCCTCGGCGACGACCTGTGCAAGCAGCACCCCCTCTTCGAAGGCCTCGACCTCCATGCTGCTCTTGTCGGTGTCGATCTCGAACAGGACGTCGCCGCGGTGGATCGGAGCGCCCACCTCCGTGCGCCAGAGGACGAGCGTGCACTCCTCGGTCATCTGGCCGGGCTTGGGCATCCGGATCGGGTGGGCCATCGTTCGGTTCCTCGGCGTCTTCGGCGGTCAGAAGATGGCCGCGACGGCTGCCGCGATGTCGGCGGGCGTTGGCAGGAACGCCCTCTCGAGCGCCTCGGCCTGCGGGCTGATCCCCGGCGCAGCGCCGATCCGCCCGATCGGGCCGTCGAGGTCGTCGAAGGCCTCGGCCTGGATCCGGGCGACGATCTCGTTGACGAATCCGCCGGTCAGGATCGCCTGTGCCGCGACCACCGCTCGACCGGTCTTGCGAACCGAGGCCAGGATCGTGTCCATGTCGAGCGGCACGAGGCTGCGCAGGTCCACCACCTCGACCGAGAGGCCGCGCTCGGCAGCGAGCGTCTCGGCCGCCGCCAGCGCGTCCGGTACGGCCGGGCCCCAGGCCACGATCGTCGCGTCGGTACCTTCGCGGACGACCTTCGCTTTTCCGAGCGGCACGGTGTAGTCACCCTCGGGCACGACGCCCTTCGTCGCGTACAGACTCTGGCTCTCGACGAAGACCACCGGGTTGTTGGTGCGGATCGCGCTCTTCAGCAGTCCCTTGGCGTCTTCGGCGGTCGCCGGATAGACGACGTACAGCCCTGGGATGTGGGTGAACAGCGATTCCAGGCTCTGGCTGTGCTGGCCGCCGTAGCCCTTGCCCGCGCCGACGGAGCAGCGGAACACGACCGGCACCTCGACCTGGCCGCCCGACATGTAGTGCCACTTGGCGGCCTGGTTCGCGATCTGATCCGAGGACATCAGCGCGAAGTCCATGTACATGAGCTCGATCACCGGCCGCAGGCCGACGATCCCGGCGCCCACCGCCGTCCCGCAGATGCACGCCTCCGAGATCGGCGTGTTGAAGACGCGGTCGCGGCCGAACGCCTCGAGGAGGCCCTTGGTCAGCTTGAAGGCGCCGCCGTAGTCGGCGACGTCCTCGCCGTAGAAGATGACCCGGCGGTCGCGGCTCATCTCCTCCACGAGCGCCTCGCGGAGGGCGTCGCGGTACAGGATCCGGCCCTCGGCGTCGCGCTTGGCCACCGGCGGCTCGGCCGCCAGGACGACCTCGGCGGCCTCGGCCGGAACGATCTCCGACGAGCCGTCGGTGTAGAGCAGGTCGAGCAGCGAGCCGGGATCCGGGTCGGCGGCGGCGGCGGCCCGTGTCGCCGCGCGCGCGTTCCGCTCGGTCGCCCCGGCCACGACGGCGGCGATCTCGTCGGGGGTCGCCACGCCGGTCGCCAGCAGCTGTCCCTTCAGGCGCTCGATCGGGTCGACGGCCCGCCAGGCGGCCTCCTCGTCGCGGGTGCGGTACTCGTTGCGCGGGTCGGACAGCGAGTGCCCGTAGTACCGGTAGGTGGACGCCTCGATGAGCACCGGTCCCTCGCCGGCCCGGCACAGGGCGGCGGCGCGCGTGACCGCATCCCGCACGGCGAGCACGTCCATGCCGTTCACGACCTCGGCGTGCATGTTGTCAGAGGAGAAGCCCGCGGCCCGACGGGCCAGGTGTCGGACCCCCATGACCTCGTCGTCGGTCCGGTGGGTCATGCCGTAGTGGTTGTTCTGGATGAAGTAGATCACCGGCAGCCCGAACGGCCGGTCGCCCGCGAGGTGATTCGTCCACTGGTCCTGGGCGGCCCAGTTGAGCGCCTCCAGGACCACCCCGTTGGCGTAGGCGCCGTCGCCGGCGAAGCAGCAGACCACGCTGTCGGTGCGCTCGTACCGGTGAGCCATGGCGGCGCCGGTGGCGATCGGCACGCTGCCGCCGACGATGGCATTGGCGCCGAGATTGCCGGTCGAGAAGTCGCCGATGTGCATGCCGCCGCCGCGGCCCGTCGAGTAGCCCTCGTGCTTGCCGAACAGCTCCGCGATCACCCGGTACACGTGCTCCTCGAGCGCCTCCGCGAGGAGCTCGTCGCGGCTCCCGTCCGGGTGCCCGGTCCGGGCGCGCAGCTGCTCGACGCTCATCTGGCGCAGCGCGGAGAAGCCCTTGGCGATCGCGTCGCCGTGGCCGCGGTGCGAGGAGGTGACGTTGTCCGTGATCCGCAGGGCCGAGGACGCCCCCACGGCCGAGGCTTCCTGCCCGATGGACACGTGCGTGGGGCCGCGGTAGTCATAGCCGGGCAGAGGCTCGTAGCCGCCGCCCCCGCGAAGGCGGACGATCATCTCCTCCGCCTCGCGGATGGCCAGCATGTCGTCGAGCAGGTCGAGGGCACTCCGCCGGTCGAGCGTCCCGGCCGCGACCTCGGTCGCCACGTCGCCGGCGTAGACGAAGCCCCGGATCGACCCGAGATCCTCCTCGAAGGGCGCGAAGTCCGGGCGGGCGTCGCTGCGGTAGGCGGTGGACGGGTTGGGTCGGACGTGGGTGGTCACTCTGGTCTCCGAGGCTCGTGGCGATGGGGGGTCGCGCGACCGGAGGCGGTCACGCCGTGATGACCGTGATGCCTGCCTTCTGCAGGGTCCGTGCAACGTGGTCGTCGATGTCGGTGTCGGTCACCAGGACGTCGACCTGGTCGAGGCGGCCGGCATGCGCAAAGGAGTGCGCGCCGAGCTTTCGGCTGTCGGCGAGCAGGATGACCTCGGTCGCCCTGTCGACCGCCAGCGACTTGGTGAACGCCTCCGCCGCGTCGGTCGTGCTGAGGCCGTCCTCCAGCGAGAGGGCATAGGTCCCGATGAGCGCCTTCGTCGCGTGGATGTTCTCGAGCAGGTAGCGGGAGAGCGGCCCGACGAACGCCTGGCTCGTCGGCCGGTACTCCCCACCCACCAGGATCAGCCGGGGACCCGAGCCGCCGAGCTCGACCGCGACCGGCAGGCTGTTCGTCACCACCGTGAGGCGGTCCCAGCCACGCAGCAGGCGCGCGGCGGCGAGGACGGTGCTGCCGCTGTCGAGGTAGACGGTGTCGTCGGGGGCCAGGAGGCCGACGGCCCTGGCGGCGATCCGCTCCTTCTCCGCCGCGGCCTCGACTGCCTTGACCTCGAAATGCGGCTCTCGCTGGACGGCGACCGCGACGGCGCCGCCGTGCACACGCCGCAGGAGGCCCCGGGAGGCGAGCTCGTCCACGTCCCGCCGGGCCGTCGCGACCGACACCCCGAGCGCGTTGCCCAGGTCTTCCAGTCGAGCGGCGCGCCTCGAGGACACGATGTCGAGGATCCGCTGCTGCCGCTGCGGAGCGAGATCCCGATACGGGGTCTCCTGGGCGGCATGCTCCGTCTCCGCTGTCATCCGACGGATCGTCCCATGACCTAGCGCATCATGTCAAGACATGGCATTACGTTGCAAACCACCGTAGCCCTGCGGACGGGACCAGGACGACGAAGGGGAATGGCAGGCAAGGCGGCTCATCGCTATTGACAGTAGCTATGAAGGCGACGTATCGTAGCCATCCAGTCGAAGACCTGAACCTGGGAGGCTCGATCCGCGATGACAAGGGTGGTGATGGAGGACGGTCCCGAGGGGGCGAAGACGCGCGCGACGGGGGCGGTGGAGGGAGCGCCGCTGATCTGGTTGCGGCTCGAAGGGATGGCGGCGCTCGCGGCAGGAGCCGTGCTCTACTGGAGGCTCGACGGCGAGCTGATCTGGCTCATTCCGCTCCTCCTGCTCGTCGACGCCTCGATGGCCGGCTATCTCGTCGGTCCGCGGCCGGGCGCGTTCGTCTACAACCTGGCGCACAACTGGGCGACCGGCCTGCTCGTCCTCGGGGCGGGTTGGGCGCTGACGTCGACGCCGCTCCTCCTCGCCGGGACGATCCTCGTCGGTCATGTCGGGATGGATCGTCTCGCCGGCTACGGGCTGAAGTACCCGACGGCGTTCAAGGACACGCATCTCGGGCGGCTGGGACGATGAGCCCCACGCCCGCGCGGACGTCGCGCTCAGCCATCGTTGCGGCCGCTCGCTCCCTGCTCGAAGCCGAGGGCCTCGAAGCGGTCACGATGGCGTCGGTGGCCCAGCACGTCGGAGTGCGGCCGCCATCGCTCTACAGGCATGTCCGCGACCGCGCAGCCCTGCTGGCGGCGATCGCGTCAGACGCGGCCCTCGAGCTGGGCCGCATCCTGGCGGAGGCCGACACGGGTCCGGGCACCTCGGCGGAGGAACGTCTGGCAGCGCTGGCGGCCGCTCATCGCGCGTTCACCCGACGCGCACCCCGAGCGGCGGGGATGCTCTTCACCGACCTTGGACCGGGCACCAGGGCGCCGGTGGAGGCGGCCGCGCTGGCTGCGCAACCCGTGGTCGACGTTGCCGGCGCACTCGCCGGAGCCGACAACGCGCTTGCCGCGGCACGCGTCGTCACGGCGTTCGCCTACGGGTTCACGAGCATGGAGGCGGCAGGTGCGTTCCGCCTCGGGGGCGACGTCGACGACGCGTTCCGACTCGGCATCGTGGTCCTTGCCCGCGGGCTGAAGAACCCCTGATCGCCCAGCGAGGTCGAGCAGGCAGCGCGGGAGAGGCGCTCGTCGACGCGCTGGCGGCGCTCGCCCGCGCGCTCGCCACGTGGTCTGTCGGCGAGCTCCGCCCTACGGGGAGGACCCTTCCCATCGCTGCATCGGCACTGTCCAGCCGATCAGCTCGCATCCAAGGTAGTGGGGCGCTCCGGCGCCCGGCGTGCAGCTCGAGCAGCCCCAGACGGCGAGGCCGCCGTCGTCGGGCAGGAATGCCGGGTCACACGAGCTTTCGGTTGGGTCGCAGTGACGGCCGTGGCAGGCACAGTCGCAGTGGGCCCAGTGCTCGCAGGTACAGCGTGCGGACTTGGATGGCACCCGGAGGACGCTGCCAAGGTACAGGCCCGGAGGCTCCATTCGATCCCCTCCCGGCAAGCGGCCGAGCCGATGGTTCGCGTGCTTGCCTTCGAGCCTGATTGTCGCCCCCGAAGTCAACGCTGACGCGCACGGCCGGCCGGATCCGGGCGTTGGGCAGCTGGCTGGACGCTGGCGGTCGGATCGGTGGTCGCGTGGGTCGTGCAGGGCGCTCGGCGGGAGCGACGTCACCGAGGCGCGAAAGGTATCCGCCGCTTGGACGGGTCGCGCGCTCGTCAGGGGTCGGAGCGGATCCCCTCCGGGGCGAGGGCCAGAACGTCCTTGCGCGCGAAGACGCCCAGGAATCGGACGCCACACAGGAAGAGGGCGACGCCGAGCCCGGTGTAGAAGAAGGCGATCATCCAGTCCGGCACAAGGTGCGAGAGGCGGAGGGCCATGCCCCCGCCCATCATGACCGCCATGACAGCCCAGGACGAGGCGTTGAAGAAGTGCCAGAAGGGGAGCCGATCTTCTGGCCGTGCGCGGATTCGACCGGTGTGCTTTCGAACCAGCCGGGAGAAGACGAAGAAGTAGAACGCGAGGAAGATCACGCCCGCGAGCGGGAGGAGGATCAGGTGCGAAGGCGCCAGGCCGAGCTCCAGCGGCAACCCGATCATGCACACCATGGCGCCCGCCGCGCACCACACCAGGCCGGCGATGAGCATCAGGGCGTTCTTGGGAATGTGGGCGAGGCGCACGCTACGCGGGTCTCCTCAAGCACCGGTCGACGAGTCGCGATTGTACCTGCAGCGGACGTGAGGTCGCGCCAGCGCCGTCGGGCGGTTCGTGGAGACGAGCGTCGAGGATCGCGCCCGCTGTGCAGACGGACGATCAGCCGGGGATGAGGCCGCGACCGCCGGTCGCCGATCGGCACCGTCGACGAGGTTCGACGCACACGATGCTTGGCTGCTGGACGAGAGCAGGCAATGGCCCCCGGCCGACCCATGATCGCGGCCAACCCCCCAGGGAAGAACGTGCGACCGGGCACAGGGTCGTGCCGGGGGCCAATGACATTCGGTGATACGTGAGGCGCCCCACGAGCATGGGATGCGTCACGACCCCGCTCGGCGCTGGTCCCATCCGGGCGCCGGACATAGACCGTATGACGGCGATCATGAGAAGACGATGAGAAGGGCCACCAGAGCTCGCCGAACGTACGGGTCGCCGCTCATCGTTCCTTCATGTTGACCACCGTAGGGTCTTCAAACGTGTCCCGGCAGAACGACAAACCGCTCGGGACGGCTCGGGACGCGGTTCGGCCAGGGCGCCGACGGCCAGGCCGTCGGGCGAGGCGCAGCATCGGTGGGAGTAAAGGGGTGAGACCGTTGACCATCTCCGATGGCAGGAATGCCGGCACCCCTCGGCCGACATTCGGCGACTGGCTTCGAACGGAGCTCCGGAACAGCCAGATCTCGCAGCGCGAGCTCGCCAGCCGCTCGGGCGTGGACCATTCGACAGTCTCCCGCCTGGTGCGGGAGGACCGCGTCCCATCGCTCGACACGGCTGACCGGCTCGCGCGGGCGCTCGGCGAGCTCTCCGACGACCTGGGCGCACCTCAGCTCGAAGGTCCAGCCGACGGTCAGCTCGAAGGTCCAGCCGACGGGCGCATCGCCGATCCGGCGGCCCGTGTCGAGCACGCACTCCGGGCTGACGATGCCCTCCGACCCGCCGAGGTGCGGCTCGTCATGCGGCACTATCTCGCTCGCAGAGGACGCACCTAGCCCATCGCTGCCTTGTCGGCCGTCGCGATGTCAGCCGCGCCTCGAGTTGAACGCCCCGCGTCCGCCCGTCACCGGGCGCACCATCGGACCGCTGCCCGCAAGACGCGTGATGCGCGAGACGGGCGCCGCCGTCGGCCGGGCGATCCGGGACTTCCGCAAGGCCGTGGACGGCACGGATGACCCGGGCGTCGCGGCACCGGCATTGCCCGCCGTCTCGGCGATCCCGGCCGTACCGGGCGAGGCACTGCCGATGCCGGCTGTGACGGAGAGCTCCCCGGCCGAGTCCAGTCCCGCGACGACGTCCTGACGCCGGGGTCACGCGGCGCCACCTGAAGCCACCTTGGACTGCGCTGCCTCGTCCCCAGCGATGGCGTCTGCCTCCCGTTCGCCGAGACGCCAAGCCGATGCCCGAGCTCCCGTCGACCGGTCCGTCGGATCCCCCCCGGGGGGTGCCAGAGGATGCCAGGCCCGTGCGATCGCGGGATCTCCCGCGTGCGTGCGTCGATTCTCGATCCGGTGCACGATAGTCGCGGGGGGACTAGGCGATGCGCCTATTGGTGCTCGAGGACGACACGCGGCTGGCAAGCCTCCTGCAACGCGGCCTTCGGGCTGAAGGCCATGTCGTCGACCTCGCCGCACGCGTCGAGGATGGACGCTGGCTCGCCACCGAGAACCTGTACGACGCTCTCGTGTTCGACGTGATGCTCCCTGATGGCGACGGCCTCGCGCTGTGCGCCGACCTCCGACGCGCGGGGATCTGGACGCCGGTCCTGATTCTCACCGCCCGGGATGCCGTCCCCGACCGCGTCCGAGGGCTCGACGTCGGGGCCGACGACTATCTCGTCAAGCCATTCGCGTTCGCGGAGCTGAGCGCCCGACTGCGCGCGCTCGCGCGACGCGGCGCCCCGGAGCGACCGGCGATCATGGTCGTCGGCGCGCTCACCTTCGACCCAGCCTCGCGCGCCGTCGAGGTCGATGGGCAGCCACTGAGCCTTTCACCCCGCGAGTACGCCCTGCTCGAGCTCTTCGTCCGGCGCTCCGGCGAGGTGCTGACCCGGGCCGAGATCATCGAGCGCGTCTGGGACTGGGCTTACGAGGGGACGTCGAACGTCGTCGACGTCTATGTCCGATACCTGCGCTCCAAGCTGGCGGCGCACGCCGCCGCGCCGCGCATCGAGACGGTTCGGGGGGTCGGGTACTCCCTGCGGGTGGCGCCGTCGGTGACACCCGGTCGGGTTGGGCGCACGCGACGCGGTCGACGTGACGATGAGTCAGGGCCGGCGGACACGACATGACCCTCCGGCTGCGCCTCACCGTCTGGTACGCCGTTGCCTTCTTCTCGACCCTGCTCGTCGTCGCCATCGTGGTCTGGTTCCAGTACGGAGCGGCCCTCCGGCGCGGTCTCGACCAGGTGCTCGAGGCCACCGCTAGCGCCACGGTCGTCATCCTGCAGACCGATGATGCCGGGCAGCCCAACCCGAGCAACCTGCCGCCCGGGGTGTTCCTGGTGATCCTCGCCCCCGACGGACGGCCCACCTACACCACCCCGGGCGCCCCCGACGTGACCCGAAGCGAGCAGGGCCATTCGACTGTCCGCTTGACGAGCGGCGCGAGCGACGCGGTCTATGTCGCTCCAGCGGGCGGAGGCCGCACCGTGGTGGTCGGCAGCACGCTCGCCGAGATCGACCAGAACCTCGGCAGTCTCGCGGAAGCGATGGTGCTCGCGGGTGGCGCCATCGTCATCCTCTCGGTGCTCGGCGGCTGGTGGCTGGCGGGGCGGGCTCTCGCGCCGGTCGCCCGCCTCGCGAGCGAGGCCGACGCGATCGGAAGCAGCGAGCTGGACCGCCGGCTTGTCGGCGTCAAAGGCGACGATGAGCTCGGCCGGCTGGCCCAGACCCTCAACAGGATGCTGGCGCGGGTGGAGGAGTCGGTACGCCGCCAGCGGGCGTTCGTCGCGGGTGCCTCGCACGATCTTCGCACGCCCCTGGCCGCGCTTCGCACGGAGCTCGAGCTCGCCCTCCTCCACGCCGATGACGGACCCTCGTTGCGCACGGCCGTGGAGGCGGCACACGCCGACGCCGTCAGGTTGAGCGATCTCGCCAACGGCCTGCTGCGCCTCGCCGCGGCAGAGCCGAACGGTCGTCGTCTCGACACCGAGGAGATCCTCCTGCCACCCTTGATCCACGGCGGCGTCGACCTCGTCGCCGCAACCGCCACCGCAAAGGATGTGTCGATCGAGGTCCGGGCGCCCGACGTCATGGTCCGCGTCGACGAACCGCGCCTCATGCAGGCGATCGCGAACCTCCTGGCCAACGCGGTGCACTTCGCGCCGCCTGGGTCGACCGTGGAGCTGGCCGCCGGGCTCCACGTTGACGAGGCGCGACGGCGCCTGCGGGTCGAGGTGCTCGACCGGGGACCCGGCGTGCCCGCGGACTTCCAGTCGTCCCTGTTCGAGCCGTTCACGATGGCTCGCCCCGTCGGCTCGCCGGGGACCGGGCTCGGCCTCGCCACGGCCGCCGCCGCGGTCCACGCGCATGGCGGCGCGATCGGCTACGAGGAGCGGCAGGGCGGGGGCGCGAGGTTCTGGTTCTGGGTGCCAGCCTGACCGACTCTCACGGCCTTCTCATTCGGGCGTCGCCATGATCCCTGAGCCTGCAACTCCCCCGTCAGGACGGCGGGTGCGTTCGCCGCTTCGGGGGGTCTCATGACAGCGACCGATCCGACTCCATCCGCGCCGGACTTCCGCACGATCCACGAAGCCATGCTTCGCCGCGACCTCCTCGATGTCCGCATCCGCGGGGAGGGAGAGTGCGCACGACTCGACGAGATTCTCCTCGCGATCAGCATCAACGCCCTCGGTCCCGACGCCCGCTTCGCAGTCGACCCCGACGAGTGGGCCGTCATCGAGGCGAGGATCCGCCGCTCGGCGGCGGCCGCGGCGGACGTCGCCGTCGAGCGCCTGGCATCCGACCTGGATGGCATCCTCGATCAGCGCATCCAGGCGGTCTTCCGGCGCATCGGCGACCAGCGGCTGCGAACGGAGCTGGGCTACGACTGAGCCCGGCGGCGCGGACGTGACGGCCGCCACGGCGAGACCCGCCCGGCGGGTCGATGCGCCCGCCCGCGGTGAGTCGACCATCCATTGGTGGATCGTCGAAGGCTCCGTGGCACGACGCGAAGCGGCCCGCGCATGTCGCCGGGGTGCGCTGCTGCTGTGGCCTCGCCTGGATGCGGTTCGCCTCGCCCGAACGCGGGGAGACCCGTGGCGGATCGCACGGCTCGTCGCCGAACGCACGCCGCGCCCCATCAACGAGATCGTCGCGATGCTGACGGCCGAGACGCCGGCCTGCCCCGTGTATGCGGGCGCATCAGGCCGCGGGATGGTCGACGACGCCGGCCGAGGTTGAGGGTCGCCGCACGAGACTCAGGCGGGCCGCAACGATCCCCGGCTGGCGTTCGTCAACTCGCGCACGGTCGCTGAGGCGGAAGGGGGCGAACCCTGGGCGGGTTGGCCCCGACCATCGTCCCAATTTCGAACGCAGACATCGTCGCGCGACTCACCCGCCGGTAGGGGCGCGCCCGGGGCCGCCCCGCTCTCGGCGCAGCCAGACGTGCAGCAGCACCGTCGCCCACATCCGATACGGCCGCCAGGCCTCGGCGCGGGCCAGGACCTCCCCGTTTGATGGCCGGCTCGGCAGGCCATAGGCGAGCTGCACCGCCTCGCGGGTCACGTCGTCGTCGGTCACCTCGTCGGCGAGCCCGGCGCCCCGGTGCAGGATGCCCTGCGATGCGAACGGGCCGACCCCTCGCAACTGCCGCAGCTCGGCCAGCGCCTCGGCCACGGGCATGCTCCGCAGGCGCCCGCGGTCGAGCGCCCCTTCCGCCGCGGCCCGGGCGACTCCACGCAACCGAGCGACCTTCTCTTCCGGCAGGCTCGGGAAGGCCGACAGGTCGGCCAGGCGTTCCGGCACCGGGAACGCGTGGACCGTCTGCCCCGCGACCTCGATCGGCTCGCCGAGCTCGCGGGCCATTCGGGCGCGCACGGCGCGGGCCTGGCGCATCGAGATCCGCTGCCCGACGATGAAGTTGACGGCCGCCTCATAGGGGCTGTGGAAGCAAACGGGCCGCAGCCACCCGTAGCGGCGCTGCAGGTCGCCGATCATGGGGTCGCGAACCCCGACACCGGGGAACCCCGCCCCATCCACGTCGAGCGACAGGCTGGCCAGCGCCTGCGACCAGGCCGGGTCCGCGGCCGCGTCGCCGGTCGGGGTGACCTCTCCCAAGATCATCCCGTCGTCACCCTGGCGAACGACGACCGCCGCGGACCCCCGCCAGCCCTCGACCGGGAACGCCATGACCACCGCCTCGGGGTCGGAGGGAAGGTGGAGCCAGTCGCCGAAGAACTGCCGCTCGTTGGCGAGTGAGAACGGGCCGCTGGGGTCGTTGCGATAGGTATCCATGCTGCCTCCGGGGCGCGAAATCTCGGCGGGAGACTCAGGCGGGGCGGAAACGCAGGGCGCTCCAGGTCTCGTCGAGCGCGACCTGCCGCACGGGTGCCGCGCCAGCGTCACGGAGCGCCGCGGCCAGCCGGTCGCGATTGAGGTCGGTGCCGAGCTGTCCGGCCTTGGGGTAGGCCACCCACGTGAGCCTGCCGGCGCGCGCTGACGCGATGATGGCGGCGTGGTGAATCGCCAGGGCGGCCGCGTCCCGGGCGAACACGAGGAGACCTTCGGCGGCGACATTCCCGGACGCCTCGACCTCGAGCACGAATCCCTCGGGCGGGCTGACAATGCGGAGGCCCTGCCCGGGCCGGAGCTGGAGCTTTGCGGCGAGGTCCACGGGTCCTTCCTGCCTTGACGGCGAGATCGAATGAGCTCCAGCTGACCCGTCCCGGGCGCGCTGGTCGGACGCCCGCCGGTCGGCGCGGACATGTTGGCGAGGTCGACTGGCCCGGCGCCAGTCTGCGGATTATCGCCGGCCGTCCGAGGTCCGCGGTCCGCTCCGCACTCATGTCACGATCAGTTGGGCGGTCGTCACCTGTCTCGCAGGGTCCGCTCGGGACCCAGGGTGACGTTTGCCCGCCCGTCCAGGCGCCGGGCGGTGCGGGCCGCGACGCGGCTCAGCGTGGCGATGCCGCGCGCGACCAGGACTCGCCCGGGACCGGGCGTCGTCGCGACGGCACGGCCGTTCTCGATGTCCTCCAGGTGCCAGCGGCGCGCCCGGTCGGCGTCGGCGCGAAGGCGCTCCATCTGCATCTGGTGGATGAAGTAGTGGTGCTGCCACATCATGGGGATCTCCTCGCTCAGCGGCGGTCGCCGGCGTAGCCGTCGCGGCTGTCGACGCCGAACGCATCGGCGGCGAGGGCGAACAGCGCAAGGCTCGAGATGAGGATGAAGAGCGCGGCGAGCGTGAACATCGGTGTGACCCCCCCGGGTGTCCTCGGTTGACGTAACCGCCTCGGCGGCTTGACTAGTTACGTATGGTAGCCTCTTGTGCGTAACCCGTCAATACCCTAGAGTGGTTATCAATGATCCCGATCACCCATCCACACCATCGCCACGGGGCAGCCCTCGAGGACACCTTCGACTTCCTCAACACCGCGGAGCTCGACGGGTCGGGCCGCCCGATCGAGCACCTTGGCTCGCTCGCGGAGGCGACCGGCTGGCTCGAGGATCACGGCCTGCTCCACGCGTCGCGCCGCCGGCTCATCGACGCGGCCCCCGCGGCGCGTGCGGCCCGGCTCCTGGGCCACGTGCTCAAGGTCCGCGGCGGCCTGCGCGGGGTCGTCGAAGCCCTCGTCGCCGGGCGCCCGGTCGAGGCGCGAGCGCTCGACACGGTGAACCGGGTGCTGCGTGCCCGGAGCCCGGTGGAGCTCGTGCCGGGCGAGGGCGGCGTGGCGCTGGCCCACCGCCACGTCGGCGATCCGCTCGACGACGCGCTGGCCGCGCTGGCCGAGCCCCTGGTCGCCGTCATCGCGACCGGCTCGACCGACCGGATCCGGATCTGCGGCAACGACGGCTGCCGCTGGGTCTTCGAGGACGCGTCACGAACGGGACGTCGCCGCTGGTGCAGCATGGCCAGCTGCGGCAACCGCGCGAAGGCCGCCCGCCACCGGGCGCGGAAGCGATCCGCGGCGCTCGCCGCCGATCCGACAGACGGGGAAGGCTCGACGCCGACCCAGTAGCTCGCGCTCCTCCAGCGGCCGCGGAAGCCCGGACCCGGGTCGGGCGGTACACTCCCCGGCAGACGTCCGCGGCGCCCCTCGGACGAGCGGGCAGCGAGGCGGGCGGGGGAGGGAAGATCCGATGCCAGCCAGCGTGAATGCCGCGGTCGCCCGCGAGCTGACCGACGCCTTCGATCGAGGCGACATGGCGACCCTCGATCGCCTGACGGCCGACGCCGTCGTGTGGCACGAGATCGGGCGCTCCGAGCCCCGGCGCGGCAAGGCCGAGCTGCGGGCCGCGGGGCTGGGAGGGGGTGCCGACTACGAGATCACGGGCACCGTCCACGACATCCTCGCGAGCGACGACCACGCCGTGGTCCTGATCGACGCCGTCGCCACGCGCGGCGGCCGCACGTTCAGCTACCGGACGGCCGAGATCTACCACATCCGGGACGGCCAGGTCGTCGAGCGCTGGGCGTTCTCGGACGACACCGCGGCCATCGCCGCGTTCTTCGCCTAGCCCCTCTCGCGAGGCTGGGAAGCTCGACGAGGAGCCGCCGCGCTCCTCGCTGGGGCGCATACTGGCGCCCTGGCTGGTCGCGATCGAGGCGCCGCTCGAAAAGCTGGTGGACGGTCCAGCCCCAACGGGCGCAGGCCGGGGCGAAGGCGGCCGAGGCGTCCCGACTCCAGCCGCCCGGAGATCGTCGGCACTTCGCGCCACCGACGCAGGCTGAGCCGGGCCGGCCTGCTGATCCAACCCGAGGGGAGGTCGCTATGATCGGCACCGCCCCACGCGGAGGGAGGCGGGACCTGGGCGGGCCACGCTCCGGCGGCGAACAATGAGTTCGAACCCGTCGCTCCGCGACCTGTCCGGTCGCGACCGCCGGCGGGATCGCTCGCCGGTCGAGCTCGACGAGCCCATCCTCGCGGAGCTCTTCAGCGTGGAGCGGCTGGAGCAGCACGCCGAGACCCTTGCAGCGGCCCAGGCGGTCACCGGCACTCCCCGTCGCGGAGCGGCCATCGCTCCCCGGATCGCCGAGAACGGCCGCGTCCTCGTGGACGCCTACCGCGTCCTCGCCCGGGCGATCAAGGACGAACGTGCCATCACGCCCGCCGCGGAATGGCTCGTCGACAACTTCCCGATCGTCGACGAGCAGCTCCGAGAGATCCGCGACGACCTTCCCCCGGATTACTACCGCGAGCTGCCCAAGCTGGCCACGGGGCACCTCGCCGGCTACCCGCGGGTCATGGGTCTCGCCTGGGCCTACATCGCGCACACCGACAGCCGCTTCGATCCCGAAACCCTGCGCCGCATGGTGCGGGCGTACCAGGCGGTGGAGCCGCTCACGATCGGCGAGCTGTGGGCGATCGCCATCAGCCTGCGGATCCTCCTCGTCGAGAACCTGCGCCGCCTCGCGGAGCAGATCGTGCGCAGCCGGGCAGCGCGCCAGCAGGCCGACGAGATCGCCGACAGCCTGCTCGGTCTCGGAACGGACAACTCGGAGACCGCGGCGGCGTCATTCAGGCGGCTGTCCCGCACCGCGCTGCCGACGGCGGCCCGGGTCCAGCTGTTCCAGCGCCTGCGCGACCAGGACCCGGCGGTCACGCCCGCCCTCCGCTGGCTTGACGAGGTCCTGGCTGCCGAGGAGACCACCGCCGAGGAGATGGTCCGGCTCGAGCACCAGCGCCAGGCGACCATGAACGTGACGGTCCGGAACGTCATCACGAGCATGCGCCTGATCTCGTGGTTCGACTGGGCGCAGTTCGTCGAGAGCGTCAGCCTGGTCGACGATGTCCTTCGCGCGCGGAGCCCATTCGGAGAGATGGATTTCGCGACTCGCGATCGCTACCGGCACGCCGTGGAGGAGCTGGCGAAGGGATCCGGCCTCACCGAGGTGGAGGTCGCCCAGGAGGCCGTGGCGATGGCCGACGCGGCGACGGCCGTCGCCGCGGACCAGGGTCCCGAAGGCCGGCTCCGGGATCCGGGCTACTACTTGATCTCCGGCGGCCGGCTGGCCCTGGAACGCGCCCTCAACGTCCAGGTGACGGTGGCGACCCGGCTTCGTCGCGCCTACGTCGGGGCCGGCGCGCGTGGGTACCTCGGGACCCTTGGGATCGTGACAGCGCTCATCCTCGCCGTGCCCCTGGCGCTGTCTCGCGGGGGAGGCGCAGGGGTCGCTCTCTTCGTCGTGGCCCTGCTCGCGGTTGGCCCCGCGTCCGACCTCTCGATGGCCCTCGTCAACCGGTTCGTCACCTACGTGTTGGGGCCCCGGCCACTGCCCCGGCTCGACCTTGACGAAGGCGTGCCGTCCCGGCTGCGGACGCTCGTCGTGGTGCCGATGCTCCTCACGAGCACGGCCGAGGTCGAGGCGCAGGTCAGCGGAATGGAGATCCACTACCTCGGCAACCGCGACGGCGATCTCCGGTTCGCCCTGCTCTCCGACTGGGTCGACGCCCCGACCGAGCGGGTTCCCGGCGACGACGAGCTCCTGGCGGCGGCGGCGGCGGCAGTGGACCGGCTCAACGAACGCCACGGCGAAGCTCCGGGGGGCGGCGCCAGGTTCCTCCTCTTCCACCGGCCGCGGACCTGGAACGAGTCCGAGGGCCGGTGGATGGGCTGGGAGCGCAAGCGCGGCAAGCTCCACGAGCTGAACGAGCTGCTGCGGGGCTCGTCGTCGACCGGGATCCTGGCGACGGGGCGGGCCGCGTCGACCCCGCCGAGGGACGTGCGCTACGTGATCACCCTGGATGCCGACACGCGGCTGCCCCGGGGCGCAGTGGGGCGCCTCGTGGGGACGATCGCGCATCCGCTCAACGAGGCGACCTTCGACGCTCGGGCCGGCCGGGTGACACAGGGCTACGGGCTGCTCCAGCCACGCATCACCTCGACGCTTCCCGCCGAGCACGGGGCATCGATCTTCCAGCGCACCTTCTCCGGCCCGGCCGGCATCGACCTCTATGCCTCCGCCGTGTCCGACGTCTACCAGGACCTGTTCCAGGAAGGGAGCTTCACCGGCAAGGGGATCTACGACCTCGACGCCTTCCGGGCCGCGATGGCGGACCGGGTCCCCGAGAACGTGCTCCTGAGCCATGACCTGTTCGAGGGCATCTTCGCGCGGGCCGGGCTCGTGACCGACATCGAGCTCTTCGACGAGTTCCCGTCGAACTACCTTGTCTCCGTGGCCCGCCAGCACCGCTGGGCACGCGGCGACTGGCAGCTCCTTCCCTGGATCGTCGGCCGCGCCGGCGGCGCCAGCGGTCGTCGAGTCCCAGGCTCCATCCCCGGGATCGCCCGCTGGAAGATGATCGACAACCTGCGCCGCACGCTGTCGGCGCCGCTCGCCATGGCCACGCTCGTCGCCGCCTGGACCCTCCCATCCGTCTCGGCGGGCCTGTGGACCGCGCTCGTCCTCGGGTCGATCATCATCCCCGCCGCGCTGCCCGTGGTGGCGGGACTCCTGCCGCGACGACGCGGCATCTCCAAGCGCAGCCACCTGCGAGCTGTCGGCGCCGACGTTGCCGGCGCCACGGCCCACGTGGGCCTCGGGGTGATCCTGCTCGCCCACCAGGCGTGGCTGATGGCCGACGCAATCCTGCGCACCCTGGCTCGGCTGTACGTCACCCGGAGGAACCTCCTCGAGTGGACCACCACGGCCCAGGCCAAGTCCCGCCAGGACCTCGGGCTGGCCGGGATCTACCGGCAGATGTCTGGCGCCGTCGTGCTCGCGGTCGTCGCCGCGGCCCTCGTCCTCGTCCTGAAGCCGGACGAGAGCTGGGTCGCCGCGCCGTTCGTGGCCCTGTGGCTCCTCTCGCCCGCCGTTGCTCGATGGATCAGCCTGCCCCCCTCGGATTCGGCCGCCGAGCAGCTCCCAGCCGCGGATGTCCAGGCAGCCCGGCTGGTCGCGCGTCGGACCTGGCGCTTCTTCGAGGCCTTCATCGGGCCAGACGACCACGCCTTGCCGCCCGACAACTACCAGGACGATCCCGTGCCCGTCGTCGCCCATCGCACGTCTCCGACGAACATCGGGCTGTACCTCCTCGCGACCGTCACTGCTCGCGACTTCGGCTGGATCGGCACCCTCGAGATGGTGGCGCGCCTCGAGGCGACGCTCGAGACCATCGGCAACCTCGAGCGGTACCGCGGCCACCTCTACAACTGGTACGACACGCGCGACCTTCAGCGGCTCGAGCCGGCGTACGTCTCCTCGGTCGACAGCGGGAACTTCGCCGGTCACCTGCTCACCCTGTCGAACGCGTGCCGCCAGATGATCGACCAGCCGCTTCCGGTCGGGCCCGCCCTGGCCGGCATCGGGGATGCGATGGCGCTGACGCGCCAAGCCGCCGGAACAATCCGAGACGACCGGCGAAGCCAGACGCTCACCCGGCGGCAGCTTGAAGAGGCCCTCGACCTTCCTCTGGAAGAGGGTGCTCCCGACCCCGCGACGCCCGCCGCCTGGGCGGCTCTCCTGGCCGAGCTCTCCGGTCACGCCCGGACGCTGGCGGACGTTGCGTCGGCCCTCACGGCGGAACGTGGAGATGGCGGGGAGCCGGAGCTCGTGACCTGGGCGGAGGCGGTTCGCCAGGCCGTGAGCAGCCACGCCCTCGACCTTGCCTTGCTCCAACCCACGGCCGGGATGGATGCCTTTCCCACGATCGCAGAGCTGTCCGATCCGCCGGGCGCCGCTCCGGCTGACGGATCGCCGGCCGCGGCTTCGCTCGTGCGGCGGCTCCAGGCGGTCGCCGACCAGGCTGAGCAGCTCTTCCGCGAGATGGAGTTCGGCTTTCTCTTCGACCCGGTCCGGAAGCTCTTCTCGATCGGCTTCCGGGTCCGGGACGGTACGCTGGATCCGAGCTACTACGACCTCCTCGCCTCCGAGGCCCGGCTCGCCAGCTTCCTCGCGATCGCCAAGGGTGACGTTGCGCCGGACCATTGGTTCAGGCTCGGACGTGCGCTGACGCCCGTCGGACGCGGTTCCGCGCTCGTCTCCTGGTCGGGGTCGATGTTCGAGTACCTGATGCCCGCGCTCGTCATGCGCGCCCCCGCGCTCAGCCTGATCGACCACACGTACCGCCTCGTGGTCGCCCGCCAGATGAGCTACGCGGCCGAGCTCGGCGTGCCCTGGGGCATCTCCGAGTCGGCGTTCAACGCGCGCGACCTCGAGCAGACCTACCAGTACTCGAGCTTCGGCGTGCCCGGCCTCGGCCTGAAGCGAGGCCTGAGCGAGGATGTCGTCGTGGCGCCGTATGCAACCGCGCTCGGGGCGATGATCCAGCCCGCGGCGGCGGTCCGAAACTTCGCCCGGCTCCGAAGTGCGGGAGCGGACGGGCCGTACGGCTTCAGGGAGGCGCTCGACTACACCGCGCGCCGTCTCCCCGAAGGGGAGTCGGTCGCCGTCGTGCAGAGCTACATGGCCCATCACCAGGGCATGACCCTGGTGGCTCTCGGCAACGTGCTCAACGACCAGGCGATGGTCGAGCGCTTCCACGCCGACCCGATCGTCGAGGCGACCGAGCTCCTGCTGCAGGAGCGGATGCCGCGTGACGTCCTCGTGGCCCGACCGCGGGCCGAGGAGGTCAAGAGCGCGGCCGACGTGCGCGATCTCGTGCCGCCCGTCCCCCGACGGTTCACCTCGCCCCATGACGTGACGCCGCGAACGCACCTGCTGTCGAACGGGCGCTACGCCGTGATGGTCACGGCCGCCGGCTCCGGCTACAGCCGCTGGCAGGACGTGGCGGTCACGCGCTGGCGCGAGGACTCCACTTGCGACTCGTGGGGCAGCTACCTGTTCCTGCGCGACATGAACTCCGGCGCGGTGTGGTCGGCAGGCCATCAGCCAAGCGGCATCGAAGCCGACAGCTATGAGGTGGAGTACGCGGAGGACCACGCCGAGCTCGCCCGTCGTGATGGCTCGATCGCGACCAGCCTGACCATCGTGGTGTCGGCCGAGCACGACGCGGAGATCCGTCGCGTGACCCTGACCAACCTCGGGACGCGGGCTCACGAGATCGAGCTGACCTCCTACGCGGAGATCGTCCTCGCTCCGCAAGCGGCCGATGTCGCCCACCCGGCGTTCCAGAACCTCTTCGTTCAGACCGAGTTTGCGCCCGAGATCGGGGGCCTCCTGGCAACCCGCCGGCCGCGTTCGAGGGACGAGCATCCGATCTGGGCCGCGCACGTCGCCGTCGTCGAGGGGGAGTCGGCCGGGGTGCTCCAGTACGAGACGGATCGCGGTCGGTTCCTGGGCCGCGGCAGGTCCGTGCGTTCCCCTGCCTCGGTCATCGACGGGCGCCCGCTCTCGAACACCGTTGGTTCCGTGCTCGATCCGATCTTCAGCCTCCGCTGCCGGGTCAGGCTCGCCCCTGGCGCGACCACGCACGCGATCTTCTCGACCGTCGTCGCCGAGACGCGCGAGCAGGTCCTGGACCTGGCCGACAAGTACCGCGAGTCGGCCACCTTCGAGCGAGCGGCGATGCTGGCATGGACACAGGCCCAGGTTCAGCTCCATCACCTGGGCATCGAGTCCGACGAAGCCCACCTCTTCCAGCGCCTGGCCAACCGGATCCTGTACTCGGACCGGACGCTTCGACCTCCGGCCAGCCTGCTGGCCCGCAATGAATGGGGAGCGCCCGGCCTGTGGGCTCACGGAATCTCGGGCGACCTGCCGATCGTCCTGGTCCGGGTCGACGAATCCGAGGACCTCGACATCGTTCGACAGCTGCTTCGCGCCCACGAGTACTGGCGGCTGAAGCTCCTCGACGTTGACCTCGTCATCCTCAACGAGCACGGGGCAACCTACGCCCAGGACCTCCACGACTCGCTCGAGGGCCTCGTACGCACGAGCCAGTCCAGCCTGGCCCACGAGGGCGGTCCGGCTCGCGGCGGCGTGCACATCCTTCGCGGCGAGCGGCTTTCCGCCGAGGATCGGACGCTCCTCCAGGCCACTGCGCGGGTCGTGCTGCTGGGTCGCCGGGGCAGCCTTGCCGACCAGGTCATCCGCCTGGAGCGCCCCGAGAGAGCTCCTCGCCCGGCTGCGCCGTCCGGCTCGAGCCGGCCCGCGAGCGAGCCCGCCGTGCCGCGCCCCGAGCTCGAGTACTTCAACGGGCTCGGCGGCTTCGTGGACGATGGGCGCGAGTACGTCACCATCCTCGGCCCGGGCCAGTCCACCCCGGCACCCTGGTTGAACGTCGTCGCCAACGAGTCGTTCGGCTTCCAGGTCTCCGAATCCGGGTCGGGGTACACGTGGTCCGGGAACAGCCGCGAGAACCAGCTGACGCCGTGGTCCAACGACCCCGTCAGCGATCCGGTGAGCGAGGCGATCTACCTGCGGGACGACGACACGGGCGAGCTGTGGGGCCCCACGGCCCAGCCGATCCGCTGCGAGGAGTCGACGTACGTTGCCCGACACGGGGCCGGATACAGTCGCTTCGAGAACCTGCACGGCGGCATCGCGCTCGACCTCGTGCAGTTCGTCCCGCTCGACGATCGGCTCAAGGTCTCGGTCCTCACCGTCGAGAACCGCTCCGGGCGCTCCAGGCGCCTGTCGGTGACCGCCTACGCCGAGTGGGTGCTGGGCACCTCGAGGGGCGCCAGCGCCCACCGGATCATCACCGCGCTCGAGCCGGAGACCGGGGCGCTCCTGGTCCGCAACCCGTGGAACACGGAGTTCGGCGGCCGGGTCGCCTTCCTCGACCTCGGCGGGCGCCAGACGTCATGGACGGCCGATCGGACCGAGTTCCTCGGCCGCAACGGCGCTCCGGAGCGGCCGGCGGGCCTCGACCGCGGATCCCGACTGCAGGGCGCCGCCGGCGCCGGCATGGACCCATGCGCCGCCCTCCAGACCAGCTTCGAGCTCGCGGGCGGAGGCCGGACCCAGTTCGTCGTGCTGCTGGGCGAGGCAGACGGCGCCCCTGCGGCGGTCGACCTCATCCGCCGGGGGCGAGCTGCCGACCACGTGGCAACGCTGCGCGACGTGACGCGCTACTGGGACGACACCCTGGGGCAGATCCGGGTCCGGACGCCCGACCGTTCGATGGACATCATGCTCAATCACTGGCTCATCTACCAGACGCTCGCCTGCCGGCTGTGGGCCAGGACCGCGTTCTACCAGGCCGGCGGCGCCTACGGATTCCGCGACCAGCTCCAGGACGTCGTCGCCCTCATCACCGCGCGGCGCGACCTGGCCCGCGAGCACCTGCTGCGGGCGGCGGCACGTCAGTTCGTCGAGGGCGACGTGCAGCACTGGTGGCATCCGCCTACCGGTCGCGGCGTCCGGACCCGGATCTCGGACGATCGCGTGTGGTTGCCGTACGCGGTCGATCGCTACCTCGCCGTCACGGGCGACGTGGCGATCCTCGACGAGCCCATCCCGTATCTCGAGGGACCGTCCCTGCAGCCGGACCAGGTGGATGCCTACTTCCAGCCGGAGCGCTCATCGAACGCGGCTTCGCTGTTCGACCACTGCGCGGCCGCTCTCGACCGGAGCCTCTCGGCCGGCGCGCACGGGCTCCCACTGATCGGGTCGGGCGACTGGAACGACGGCATGAACCGGGTGGGCCACGAGGGCCGCGGGGAGAGTGTCTGGCTGGGCTGGTTCCTGCACACCGTGCTGGCCGCATTCGCGCCGATCGCGGAGGCGCGCGGCGATCGACCCCGAGCCGAACGCTGGCGGGCCCGGATGAAGTCCCTCCGGCGGGGGCTCGAGCGCCATGGCTGGGACGGCGACTGGTACCGCCGGGCGTTCTTCGATGACGGCACCCCGCTCGGCTCCGCCACCAACGTCGAGTGCCGGATCGACTCGATCGCCCAATCATGGAGCGTCCTCTCGGGAGCGGCCAACCCACCCCACGCGGAGCGAGCGATGGCGGCCGTGGAGGAGTACCTCGTCCGCCGCGGCGACGGTCTCGTGCTGCTGTTCACTCCGCCGTTCGACCATTCCGACGTCGATCCGGGGTACGTCAAGGGCTACGTGCCGGGCATCCGCGAGAACGGCGGCCAGTACACCCATGGAGCGATCTGGTCGGTGCTCGCCTTCGCCGCCCTGGGTAACGGTGACAAGGCCGGCGAGCTGTTCTCGATCCTGAACCCGATCAACCACGCCAGCACGCGGGCCGGGGTCCATCGCTACCGGGTCGAGCCATACGTCATGGCCGCCGACGTGTACACGGAGCCGCCCCACGTGGGCCGCGGGGGCTGGACCTGGTACACGGGCTCGGCGGGCTGGATGTACCAGGCCGGCGTCGAATCGATCCTCGGCTTCCGCCTGCGCGGGACGACGCTCGTCGTGGACCCATGCATCCCCCGCGCCTGGCCGCACTACGAGATCGACTTCCGATACCACACCGCCCGCTACGAAATCGTTGTCGAGAACCCGCAGGGGGTGAGCCGGGGGGTGGCGGTGGCGGAGCTCGACGGCCAGGTGCTGGCCGGCGGCGGCGCGGCCATCCCGCTCGTCGACGACGGCGCAACCCACCAGGTCCGGATCGTCCTCGGCTAGAAATCGTGCCCGGCGGTCCTCTGGAATCGGGCCAATGTTTATTGACGCAGCACGCCGGGACGGCCACGATCCCCGCCCATCGCGTGGACATCGAACACTTGACGGCCCCCGGCACGCTCGGTCGCCGCCGCGAGACTGGGGGCGCGGCGCACCCTGCGTCCGGGGGCCGTTGCCTCGGGTCATGCCCTGCTCGACGTGAGGGTGAGAGCGCCGTGGGCCCGATGTCGGAGCTGGCGGATTGCCGCTGCACGGCGTGCCTGTGCCTGTGCCCGCGCGCCACGCGACACCCAAGCCGACTCTGTCGTGATTGTGAACGCGGCCGGAACGCTCGGGACCGCCGTGGCTGTGTCCGCCCAGTCAGACCACGGCTGAAGCGCCCTCCGGGACCGGTCGGCGTCCGCGTCCTGAGCTCATGAGCGAACGAGCAGGTCGGAACCAGCCACGCCAGCTGCTCCACCAGCCGAGCCGTCGAGCGCCTGTCGTCGCCGGGCGCGATACCAGGCGAGGTACTCGAGCAGCTCCTCCCGCTCGTCGTCGGTGAGGTCGGCGAAGAGAGCCGCGGCGACCGTCTCGGCTGGCTTCGTCTCCCCGTCGCCGGGAACGCGGTAGCCGCTGAGGCGCATGAGCTCGCCGTACGGCACTGCCAGGGCTTCGCTCAAGCGGTGGAGAACCGGAGGCGAAGGCTTCTTGACCGCGTCGCTCTCGAGCTTGCTGAGGTAGGCGGGCGAGATGCTCGCCGCACGCGCCGCATCCGCGCCCGACAGCCCGCGGATTCGGCGGGCCCGTCGCAGGAAGGCTCCGATCGTTGGCGTCACAACGGCTCCCATGTCCTACTGTAGATTACGATAACTACAGTTGACAATATCACGAACGCATGGTCTACTGCAAGGACAGCAGTGGCCGGAGCGTCGCCCGGCGGTGGTCATGAGGCCCCGCTTCCCCGGATGCCTGGAGGCACACGGAGGAAGTCATGGCCATCGATCAGATCGACCGGTCGGTCGTCACCCAGGCACCCGCTGACGCCCGCGGGCCAGGAAACGGTGCGGACGGACAGCCGCCGCACCACGAGGACGCGGACCCGGCGGCTCGCGAGTTCGCCCGGCGCGTCGTCGTCCTCGTGTTCGGGCTCGTCCAGATCCTCATCGGGGCGCGCATCGTCCTGCTCCTGCTCGACGCGCGCGAGGCCAACGCCCTCGTGTCCGGCGATCCTCAACCTGAGCCAGGTCTTCGTCGCGCCCTTCGACGGCATCCTCAACACCAACGCCCTCACGAAGGGCGGCTCGGTCCTCGACCTCGCCGCGATCGTGGCCTTCGTCGGCTGGACGCATCATCGAGCTGATCGTGCTCTGGGCCATCGGCATCTTCCGGCGCGAGCCGGCCTGACCGACGAGCGTGTGACCGCGCCAGCGGTCCCCCGGCGGGCGGGGTTTCGTCCGCAGGCCGCGTACGCCGGAGCGGCGGCGCACCACAGCAAGGAATGGATTTCGATGGGCTTCATCGCGTGGATCGTCGTCGGCGCCATCGCCGGCTTCCTGGCAAGCAAGGTCATGCGCGCCCGTGAGGGCCTGCTCATGATGGTCGCGCTTGGCATCGCCGGCGGCCTCGTGGGCGGGTTCGTCGCGACGAATGTGCTCAAGATGGGCACCACCGTCAACGGCATCAACCTCGAGAGCATCCTGATCGCCACGCTCGGCGCGATCGCGGTCGTCTACGTCGTGCACCTCGCGACCGGTTCGCGCGGACTCCTCCACCGCTGAGAGCGACCCCGGATTCCGCGGGCGTCGCCCGCAGACCCCCACGGCGCGACCGAACCCCAATGGCCGTTCCCACCCGCAACCCAGGCCACACCCATCAGACGAGGACATTGATATGACCAGCGCAGAACTCGACCCGCAGACACCCGAGACGCCGGACGCAAGACACGACGCTCGATGAGGCTCGGACGGGCGTCGCCCGGCGAGTGTCGGGCGCGATCCAGTTCGTCCGAACGAGCGCCGGCACGCTCGGCGAGCGCCTGCCCGGAACGGTCCACGCGACGCGGGTCGGCGCGCACGAGATGACGAGCGCGCTGCAGAGACTGCCCGACTCGACGCTGCGCTGGATCGCGGCCACCTCGGTCGGCCTCGGCGCCGGGCTCCGCCTCGCCGGCGCGCCGCGGTTGGTCAGTGCGGCCGGAGCCGCGCCGGCGCTGCTCGTGGGCGCCGTCATCGCACTCCGCCCGACCGAGCCGGCGGCTCCGATCGGCGAGCACGCCGACAAGTCGACGATAGGAATGATCGACATGACCGACGAGCACACGAAGGGCACCGTCAGCAAGGCAACCGGGACCATCGAGGAAGGACTCGGCAAGGTGACGGGCGACAAGGAAGCGCAGGTCCACGGCAAGGCCAAGCAGGTCCAGGGCGATGCCCAGAAGAGCCTCGGCGACGTCCAGGACGCGATCCGGGGACCCAAGCACCAGGACAAGGAAAGCGCCTGATCCGTCTGCCGGGCCTGCCGTCCGGCGCGAGGCTCAATCCGGACGATCCGGATCTGGTGGGTGGCGCCATAGTCGGCGAGCGCGATCGCCGCTCCAGCGCCGTCCTGCATGTCTCCGTCGAGACTCGCCGCCGCTACACCCAGACTGGGCCCCGGGGAGCGTCGTCCCGCCACAGGCGGCCCCTGTGGTCAGAGCGCCGGGGCGCCGTCCGGAGCCGCCACGTCGATCAGTCGGGCGAGCCCTTCCTCGTCGACGACGTTGATCCCGCCGCCGTGCTGGCGTTTCACGAGCCCGTCTTCTTCTAGCCCGCGCAGGGTCCGGTACATCATCACGCGGCTCGTCCCGATCATGGCTGCCAGGTCGGCGCGCAGCGCCACCGGATGGGGCGTGTCGAAGATCACGCTGCCGTAGCGGAGGAGGATGGCGGCCATCCGCTGGCGCGCACTCGCGAAGGACCGTTCATCGAGCCGCACATTCAGGACCACGGCGAAATCCGATGACAGGTCAAGGAGGCCCACGGCGAGCCCCGCGTCCTCGAGCGCCATTTGACGCATGAACCCCGGATCCCAGGTGGCCCACGTCCCGTCGCTCAGCGCGATCAGCTCGTACAGCGCATCGGCCTCCGGGTCACTGATCGAGCGAAGTCCGCCGAGGTAGCCGGGCCCGGCGATCAGCGCGGCGTAGACCTGTCCCGTCTCCACGACACGGCGGTTCATGACGTGCCCATCGAGCACCACGAACGGCGGCAACTGGTAACCCCGCGCGTGCAGAAGGTCACGGCGGGAGAAGGTCTGTTGCCGAGCCCCATGCTCGAGGCGACGCAGCGTGCCGGCGCCGGCTCGCGGGAGCAGCCGGGCGAGATGGGATCCAACCGGTTCGCTCGAACCCACGTGGGGGCCTCCTAGCCTCGTGCCGATCGTACCCCACGCACACCCTGGCGCAGGGGTGAACTCGGACATTGCGGGCTGGATAATCGAGGGTACCGTGAGCTTCACGACGATCCCGCCACCATCGTGCCCGGTACGACGGGATCGTCGCCCGCCGCGCGCCGGGCGCCGGCGCCGCGAACATCCGGCGTGCGGTGAGATGCAAGCTGGTGACAGGATTGCACGGCGACTTTGCATCCGGCGAGAGGACCGAGCCACTCACCGAGGCCGGTGACACCCCGGGGACCTTCGCCGACTCCAGCCAGTAGTCACCTCGGCCCGCGGACCTCGACTTCCCTCGACGCCGCGCAAGGGCCGATCACTCCGAACAGGACCGACTCCGCCGGGGCCGGTCCTGTTCGCGTGCGCGTTCTTGCCGACCCGACGTCGCGCTGTGCTCTGGTGAGAAGGTCGGTATCGTGACCACGCTCGTCGTGGGCAGATCACGGCGAATGCCCCCGGGATGGAGATGACGCCCACCGACGCCGCCGATCCGATTCCGTCCGACCCGGCTCTCGGCGCGGCCGTCCTCTCCGGATCGCGCGCGGCAGGGCTGACGGCGGCCGAGGCGGCCGCTCGCCTGAGCGAGGACGGCCCGAACGCGATCGGCGGCGGCGGCCGCCGAACCCTGGCTGCGATCCTCGTCGCACAGGTCGCGAGCCCGCTCGTGCTGATCCTCGTCGCGGCGAGCCTCGTCAGCCTCGTCGTCGGCGACGCCGTCACGCCGGCGATCATCCTCGCGATCGTGGCCATGAGCGCGGCCCTCGGGTTCGTCCAGGAGGCCCGCTCCGAGACGGCGGTCGCCGCCCTCCAGGCCCGGCTCACGCTCCGGGCGACCGTCGTGCGCGACGGCGCGCCGCACGGACGTGCCCGATCCACGACGTCGTCCGCGGCGACGTCGTCCTGCTCGGCGCGGGCGACATCGTGCCGGCCGACGGCCGCGTCGTCGAGGCCGACCACCTCTACGTCGACGAGGCGTCGCTGACCGGCGAGTCGGCGCCGGCCGCTGAAGGCACCCCGCGACGGCGACGCTCGATCCGGCCGCCGACGCCGACCGCGACGGCCTCGTCTTCTTCGGCACGAGCGTCGTCAGCGGGACCGGGCGGCGCGGTCATCACCGCGACCGGCGCGCGGACCAGCTACGGCGAGATCGCCCACCAGCTCGCGCGAGCGGGCACCCGAGAACGACTTCCAGCGCGGCGTCCGAGCCTTCGGCGTGCTGATCTTCCGGGTCACGACCGTCCTCGTCGATCGCGCGTCCTCGCGATCAACATCGCGCTCCAGCGCCCGCTCCTCGAGTCGCTGCTGTTCGCCATCGCCCTCGCCGTGGGCCTGACGCCCGAGCTGCTGCCGGCGATCGTCACCCTCAACCTCACCCAGGGGGCGCGCGCGCTCAGCCGCCACGGCGTCCTCGTGAAGCGCCTGCCGGCGATCCAGAACCTGGGCAGCGTGACGGTCCTGTGCACCGACAAGACCGGCACCCTCACCGACGGGCCAGCTGCAGCTCGTCCGCGCGGTGGGGATCGACCGCGACGACGCGAGCGAGGCCGCCCGCGCCCTCGAGCTCGCCTACCTCAACAGCCACTTCCAGACCGGCTTCGCCAACCCGCTCGACGCGGCGATCCTCGCCGGCACCCCGGCGCCCGCCGACCTCGCGACCTACCGCAAGCTCGCCGAGCTCCCCTACGACTTCACCCGCCGCCTGCTGAGCGTCGTCGTCCAGCGCGACGGCGAGCCGCCGCTCCTCGTGACGAAGGGTGCGCCCGAGGCGGTCCTCGCGCGCGTCGAGCCACGTGCGCGAGGACCACGCGGCGCGGCCGATCGACCGCGGCCGAGCACGAGCGGCTGGCGAAGCTCGTCGACGAGGCGTCCGCCGACGGGTTCCGGCTGGTGGCCGTCGGCTCGCGAGCCCTCGCCCCCGACGAGCTCGGGCGCCCGGCTGCCGGGGCCATGGCGAGCCTGCAGGATGCCGACCGGCTCGAGCGCGACCTCGTCTTCGAGGGCGTGATCCTCTTCAGCGACCCGCCCAAGGCCGGCGTCGCGGAGACGATCGCCGAGCTCGCGCGCGACGGCGTCGCGCTCAAGGTCGTCACCGGCGACAACGACCTCGTCGCGCGCCACGTCGCCGGCCAGGTCGGGCTCGACGGTCGACGGCGTGCTGACCGGCGACGAGATGCGGGCGCTCACCCATCCGGCCCTCGTGGCGCGGGCGCAGCGGACGACCATCTTCGCCCGCGTCGACCCGGACCAGAAGCTGCAGGTGATCCGCGCCCTGCACGAGTCGCGGGGCGGTCGTCGGCTACCTCGGCGACGGCATCAACGACGCGCCCGCGCTCCACGCGGCGGATGTCGGGATCAGCGTGGACAACGCCACCGACGTGGCCCGCTCGGCGGCCGACATCATCCTGCTCGAGCCGAGCCTCGCCGCGATCGGCCAGGGCGTGACGCGAGGGCCGGCGGACCTTCGCGAACACGCTCAAGTACATCCGGATGGGCACGAGCTCCAACTTCGGCAACATGCTGAGCATGACCGGGGCGGCGCTGCTGCTGCCCTTCCTGCCGATGACGCCCGGCCAGATCCTGCTCAACAACCTCATCTACGACGCGTCGCAGACCGCGATCCCCACCGACAACGATCGACCCCGACGTCGCGGCCGTGCCGGCCCGCTGGGACGTCCACGCCATCCAGCGCTTCATGCTCGATCTTCGGCCCGATCTCGTCGCTCTTCGACTTCGCTGACGTTCGGCGCTGCTGCTCCTGGCGCTCGGCGTCAACGAGCAGGCCTTCCACACCGGCTGGTTCGTCGAGTCGCTCTTCACCCAGGTCCTCGTGGTGCTCGTGATCCGGACCCGCCTGCAGCCCGTTCTGGCGGAGCCGGCCCAGCCGGCCCCTGGTGGGCGCGATCGTCGGAGCGCTCGCGGCCGCCGTGCTCGTCCCGCTCAGTCCGTTCGGTCCGGCCCTCGGCTTCGAGGCGCTGCCGCCGATCTTCTGGTTGCTGCTCGCGGTGCTCGTCGTCGCCTACCTGGCGCTGGTCGAGCTCGTCAAGCGACGGTTCGCATCGCTCATGTAGCCGGCGGGCGGGGCCGGTTTCGAGCCGACCGTCACCGTGATCAGCTCACCAGGTGACGCGGGCCCCGTCATCTTCCGCGCGTGCCCGGGCCCCGGCTGCCTCGGGAAGACCGGCGCTCCCGGCGATGCTCGCCCAGAAATCCACCGCGGCGCGCTCGTAGAGCAGGCCCATCCGCACGGTCTCCCCGTGCCAGCGCTCGGCGGTGCGATGTCCCGGACCTGGATCGCGAGATCCTCGCTCGACGCGCTGATCTTCCTCGTACTCGCCAAGCTTCGCGCGGTGGATCTCGAGCTGCTCGGCGGCGATCGCGTGGCGTGCCTCGGGTGGTCCGAGATCGGCGAAGAAGAGCTGCAGGAGCCCGGGGTCGCGCAGCTCCGTCGGCTCCCGCGACGGCCGGCCGAGCCACGCGCCGAGAGCGTCCATGCCGGCCGGCGTGATCGTGAACATGCGGCGTCGACGTCCGCCCTCCTCGCGCTCCTCGCTCAACAGCCCGAGACCTGCCAGGCGGGCGGGCTCGCCGTACAGCAGGGTGTGCGGAAATGACCAGAAGTGGCCGAGCGTCGCCGCGACATGGCGCTTGAGCTCGTACGGCGTGGACCGACCCTCCCGAGCCAGCAGGCCGAGAACGAGATATGAGGTGGGCGTCAGCTGTTCCGTTGACATACTTCGTACTGTACCATACACTACAGATGGTTCAAGACAAACGATTCGCCACACTGCTGACGGGCCTCGCCAGCCGAGCCGGCCCATGCCAGCTGGACCGAGGGACATGATCCAACCGTGATTTCGAGCTTCGCCGCCGACTTGTCGCACATGGTTGAGTCCGTGGCGGCAACAAGACGTTGAGGAGGAATCATCCGTGGCCACCGCCACCAGAGCCAAGCCCGTCCGCGCTTCGAAGTCGACCGGGCGCGCCACCGGCACCCCGAGCACGAAGAAGCTCCGCCCGTTGGGCGACAGGGTGATCGTCCAGCCGAGTCCACGAGAAGAGACGACGAAGAGCGGCATCGTGATCCCGGACACCGCCAAGGAGAAGCCCCAGGAGGGCAAGGTCCTGGCTGTTGGTCCGGGTCGCGTCCTCGACGACGGCAAGCGCGAGAAGATGGACCTCGTGCCGGGCGACACGGTCCTCTACGCGAAGTACGCCGGCACCGAATTCAAGCTTGATGGCGAGGACCTGCTGATCGTCAGCGCCAAGGACGTCCTCGCGGTCGTCGAGCGCTGACCATCGGTCAGGCTCCGACTCCGGCACCCTCCGGCCGCTGCCGGCGCGCCTCGCGCACCTCCTGAAAGGACCCCCACGCCATGGCCAAGCAACTCCTCTTCGACGACATGGCTCGGCGCAGCCTCAAGCGCGGCATCGACCACCTCGCCGACGCCGTCCGCGTCACGCTCGGGCCGAAGGGCCGCAACGTCGTCCTCGACAAGAAGTACGGCTCGCCAACGATCACCAACGACGGCGTCACGATCGCTCGCGACATCGAGCTCGAGGACCCGTTCGAGAACATGGGCGCGCAGCTCCTCAAGGAAGTCGCCACCAAGACCGACGACGTGGCCGGCGACGGAACCACGACCGCCATCGTCCTGGGCCAGGCGATCGTGGCCGAGGGCCTCCAGAACGTCACCGCCGGGGCGAACCCGATCGCCGTCAGGCTCGGCATCGAGAAGGGCGTCGACGCGATCGTCGCCGATCTCAAGCGCCAGTCACGCCCGGTCGACAACCGCGAGCAGATCGCCGCCGTGGCGGCCATCAGCGCCGCCGATCCCGAGGTCGGCACGATCATCGCCGAGGTCATGGACAAGGTCGGCAAGGACGGCGTCATCACCGTCGAGGAGGGCCAGTCGCTCGGCCTCGAGACGGAATACACCGAGGGCATGCAGTTCGACCGGGGCTACCTCTCGGCGTACTTCGTCACCAACGTCGACCACATGGAAGCGGTCCTCGAGAACCCCCTCATCCTGATCACCGACAAGAAGATCTCGAGCGTCAAGGACGTGCTCCCGGCCCTCGAGAAGGCCGTCGGACAGGGCAAGCCGATGGTCGTCATCGCCGAGGACGTCGACGGCGAGGCCCTCGCCACCCTCGTCGTGAACAAGCTCCGCGGCACGGTGTCCGTGCTGGGCGTCAAGGCGCCGGGCTTCGGCGATCGGCGCAAGGAGACGCTCCGCGATATCGCCGTCCTCACCGGCGGCACGCTCATCAGCGAGGAGATCGGGCGCAAGCTCGACTCGGTCGAGGTCGAGGACTTCGGCCAGGCCCGCCGCGTGGTGGCGACCAAGGACGACACGACGATCGTCGACGGCTCGGGTCGCGAGGCCGACATCAAGGCCCGCATGAACCAGATCAAGGCCCAGATCGAGGACACCACCAGCGACTACGACAAGGAGAAGCTCCAGGAGCGCCTCGCCAAGCTCGCCGGCGGCGTGGCCGTCATCAAGGTGGGCGCGGCGACCGAGGTCGAGCTCAAGGAGAAGAAGCACCGCATCGAGGACGCGGTGTCCACCACCCGCGCAGCGGTCGAAGAAGGCCTCGTCGCGGGCGGTGGCGTGGCCCTGCTCCAGGCCATCCCGGCGCTCGACCTGGTCGAGCTGGTGGGCGACGAGGCCGTGGGCCTCGGGCATCCTGCGCCGCGCGCTCGAAGCGCCCCTGCGCCAGATCGCCAACAACGCCGGGGCGCACGGCGAGGTCATCGTCGAGCACGTCAAGACGTTGCCCGCGGGGCACGGCTTCGACGCCCTCAAGGGCGAGTACGGCGACATGTTCGAGAAGGGCATCGTCGACGCCGCCAAGGTCACGCGCTCGGCCCTCCAGAACGCGGCCTCGATCGCGGCGATGGTCCTGACGACGGAGACCCTCGTCACCGATCTGCCGGAGAAGAAGCAGGCCGTGCCCGCCGGCGGCGGGTATGGCGGAGACATGGACTACTAGCAGGTCGACCAGGGTCGCTCGCGTCCGCGCGAGCGACCCCGCTTCACCGGACTCAACACGGGCCGGGTCATCCGTTCGCGGAGGCCCGGCTCTCGTACTGCTCGCGACTCCCGTCAGCGCGGTTCCGGGCCGCGGGCAGCCCCGCCCGGCTCAGCCGGCCCGCGAGGCGGCGTGCAGGCGCATGGCGCCGGCCACGCCCTTGAGCTCGACCGGGCCGACCTCGCGGAAGGCGACCTCGGCCGGGCCCGAGGCGTCGACGACCTCCTGGCTGACGAGCACCTCGCCGGGTCGGGCGTACTCCGCGATCCGCGCCGCGACGTTCACGGTGGCGCCGTAGTAGTCGCCCTCCTGGAAGATCACGGGCCCGGCGTGCAGGCCCACGTGGGCCGGCGGCAGCCCGGCCTCGGCCACGCCTTCGACCATCTCGAGGGCCGCCACCACCCCCGGGCCCGGGTTCGGGAAGTGGAACATGACCCCGTCCCCGAGCCACTTCACCGGCCGGCCCCCGTGCCTGACCGATGCCCGCTGCACGAGCGGACCGAGCTGCTCGGCCAGCTGGGCTGCCGCCGCGTCGCCCCGCTCCTGGGTCAGCCGCGTGTACCCGGTGATGTCGAGGAAGCACATGGCCGGGGGGTGCTCGACGCGGGTGTGGAGGCCGGCCCGGGCCAGGACGAACTCGAAGGTGCCGATGATGTTGGCCCGCCAGACGTGCGTCTGCTGGCCCCGGTAGAGCGCCAGCAGCGCCTGTTCGTCCAGCGGCGATGACGCTTCCGACACCTCGCTCGTAGCCGTCGCAACCTGCTTCGCGGTGTGGCCCGCCGCCAGCAGAGGCTCCAGCACCTCGGAGCGCCAGGTATCGCCTCCGGTCTCGGCGATGCGCCGCAGGCTGTCGCCCGTCGTGCGCAGGCTGCGCTCCAGGGCGATCGGCCGGAAGCCGTGGGCGAGCTGGAACTCGAGCAGCGGCACGACGGCCATCTCGTCCTCGCGGACCCGGTCCTCGGGCGTCGGCATTGCCGAGCCGGTCGCTTCGCGGATGGTCATGAGCAGCGGCAGAGGTACGCCGGTCCTGGCGCTCAGCTCCCGGAACGTCTCGCCGGTGAGCGACGAGAAGAGGCTGTAGGCGGGGTCGTCCATGAACGCGAGGGTGAGCTCGCCGCCTCGCAGAGCCGCCGCCAGGAGCTCGACGGGGATGGCCGCCGCCACCATGCTCTGCACGAGCCCCACCCGCCGGACATCGCCCTCGGAGAACCGGCCCTCGTCATCGGGCGTGACGATGTCCAGCTCGACAAGCCGGCTCAGCTCCTCGACGCTGACGCCCGCTCGCTCGGCCGCTTCCGCGATCTGGTACCGATCCACGAGCCGTACTGTACCGGGCATCAGCTCATCTCCCGCGCCAGCAGTGCCAGCACGGCCGGGCGCTCCTCCTCGATCCCCTCGCCGAGGCGAGCGGCGAGGACTGGCAGGCGCCACGCGTCGACGTCCGTTTCGTCGATCGTGCGCAGCGCGTTGTACCGCCGCAGGTAGACGCTGCCGAAGCGGCGCCGGGCGAGGGTGATGAGGTTCCGCTGGATCGCTGGAATGTAGTTTGGGATGCCACTCTGGCGAAGAAGGAAGAGGGTTCGGGCCACGTCGGCGGCCGGGTTGCCACACGTCGATGTCATCCAGTCGATCACGACCGGTCCGTTCGAGGTCATGAGAACGTTCCCCGGGTGCATGTCCCCGTGGCAGATCGCGTGCCCGGACGGCAGAGCATCGAGGCGGGCGAGCGCCGCGACTCGGGCCGTGTCCGGCAGGCGGTCCCCTGCGCGGTCGATCATCCGGCGCATCTCCGTCACCTGGTCCGGCAACCCCGAGCCGTCGGCGTCGTGCATCGCGACGTGCAGCTCCGCGAAGCGTCGTCCCAGCCGGTCGATCTCGAGCAGGTTGCGCGACAGCCGGTCGAGCATGGACGGCCCGACGAGGCGCTCGTAGACGAGGCCGAGGCGTCCGCCGATGCGCATCGTCCCCCCGAAATGCGGCGCGGCGATGCCGGCACCATCGACCAGGGCGGCGACCTTCGCCTCGCGCTCGCCGAGAATGTCAGGGATCCCGGGGCGCAGCAGCTTCACCGCTTCGTCGTCGAAAAGAGCGAACACCTCCGCCGTACGCCCGAGACCGATCGGGTCACCAAGATCGGCGACGGAGAGGGTCGGTGGCTGGTCGGCGGGATTCATCCCGGTGCATTGTGCGGCGCGGATCGCCTGGCTGACACTCTTGCGCCGGTCGACACCACCCGGCTTCAGCCTCGCGACTCCCGTCAGCGCGCCTCCGGGCCGCGGGCAGCCCCGCCCGGCTCAGCCGGCCCGCGAGGCGGCGTGCAGGCGCATGGCGCCGGCCACGCCCTTGAGCTCGACCGGGCCGACCTCGCGGAAGGCGACCTCGGCCGGGCCCGAGGCGTCGACGACCTCCTGGCTGACGAGCACCTCGCCGGGTCGGGCGTACTCCGCGATCCGCGCCGCGACGTTCACGGTGGCGCCGTAGTAGTCGCCCTCCTGGAAGATCACGGGCCCGGCGTGCAGGCCCACGTGGGCCGGCGGCAGCCCGGCCTCGGCCACGCCTTCGACCATCTCGAGGGCCGCCACCACCCCCGGGCCCGGGTTCGGGAAGTGGAACATGACCCCGTCCCCGAGCCACTTCACCGGCCGGCCCCCGTGCCTGACCGATGCCCGCTGCACGAGCGGACCGAGCTGCTCGGCCAGCCCCGCTGCCGCCGCGTCGCCCCGCTCCTGGGTCAGCCGCGTGTACCCGGTGATGTCGAGGAAGCACATGGCCGGGGGGTGCTCGAGGCGGCTGTGGAGGCCGGCCCTGGCCAGCTGCATTTCCAGGCTTTCGATGATCGTGGCGTTCCAGGCCTGGCCCTGCTGGAGGTGATACATCCCGAGGATCGCGTGCTCGGCGAGCATGCTCATGCAATTCGCGAACTCGACCCCGAGGATCTCGTCGGGCCGTCTGCCTGCCGCCACGGCGGGCATGATGACCTCGGACCGCCACCAGGCAGTCTCTGTCTCGGCCATGCGGCGCAGGCTGTCGCCCTGGACCCGGAGCAGCCCCTGGCTGGCCGCCGGGTCGAATCCCGCCTTGACCTGGGCCTCGATGAACATGGCGTACGACAGCTCCTCGTCACGCATCTGGTCGTCCGCAAGCGGCGGGGCCGAGCCGGCCGCCTCGCGGATCTGCATGAGCAGCTCGACCGGAGCGCCGGTCCGCTCGGCGAGCTGCGCGAACGTGACGCCGCTGAGCGCCGAGAACCGCTCGTAGGCAGGTTCATCAAGGAAGTCGAGCGAAACCTGGCCGCTTCGGACCGCAACGCCCAGTCCGTCGAGGGGGATGCCCGCTGCGGTCAGGCTCCCGATCATCCCGACGCGGCGCACGTCACCGGGCGTCAACCGGTTCTCGGTGTCCGGCTTGAGGATGCCCAACTCGATCAGCCGGCGCAGCTCGTCGACGCTGACCCCGGCCCGCGCGGCCGCTTCGGCGATCACGTACCTGTCCACGAGCCGTACTGTAGCGTCGAGACCCGGACTTGAGCTCGTGCTATGTCCGACAAGGCGAGCTCGTCGGGATCGCGACAATGTTCACCGCGGGCTGCGAGCCGATCACCGCGATGGCGCTGAAGGAAGCCCGCCTCCCGTGATGCGCCCCGCGGTCGTCCGTGAGCTTGTCCTTACCGATCGCCGGTTGTCTGCGGCGCTGCTTCTCGGGAGCTTGGCGCGCCGACAGGGCATCAAGACCCGGCACCTACGGAGCGCACCGGACCCGCGACAGTCTGCTTGGGAATCGGCGTTAGTTATTGTGTCCCGAACCATCCGCCAGGAATGCGAGGTGCGCCCGCAGCAGGTGCGTCGTCCCCGCGACGCCCTTGAGCTCCACCTCGCCGATGTCCGCGAACTCGATCCCATATCCCTGCGCCGTGTCGGCCACGGCCCGGCTGACCAAGACCTCGCCGGGCCTGGCGTAGTCGGCGATGCGCGCCGTCAGGTTCACGGTCTGCCCGAAGTAGTCACCCGCCTGGAACAGCACGGGTCCGGCATGGAGGCCGACGTGGGCGGGCGGCAGGCCCGTGGCAGCCAGCCCGTCCACCATCTCGAGAGCGGCGCGCACGCCGGGTCCGGGGTCGCGGAAGTGGAACATCACTCCGTCGCCCAGCCACTTGACGGGCTTCCCGCCGTGCCGTACCGAGCTCCGTTCCACCAGCCTTGCCAGCGTCGCAGCGAGATCCGCGGCCGCGTCGTCGCCCTGCTCCTGCGTCAGCCTCGTATATCCCGTGATGTCGAGGAAGCAGATCGCCGGTGGTCGCTCGAGCCGGCTGTGGAGCCCGGCCTGGGCCAGGAGCATCTCGAAACTCTCGATGACGTTGGCGGTCCAGGCCCGCGCCTGTTGCGCGCGGTAGGTCGCCAGAATCGCCTGCTCGGCAAGCGGGCCGAGCCGGCCGGCGAGCTCGGGGTGGACGGCTTCCTCCGGGCTCATACCCGCCGCCATCGCCGGCACGATCACGTCGGCATCCCAGATGGCGGCCTCGGTCTCTGCGATCCGGCGCATGCCATCACCCTCGACGCGAAGCAGGCGCTCGATCGAGATCGGCCGAAACCCTGCTGAGACCATCATCTGCAGGGCGGGCACCATCGCCATTTCGTCCTCGCGCATCCGGTCGTCGGGCGACGGCTGCGCCATGCCGATGGTTTCGCGGACGAGCGTGAGCAGCTCGATCGGGATCCCAGTGCGGGCGCTGGTGTCGCGGAACGTCTCTGGGGACAGGGCGGCCAGCCGCTCGAACGCGGGGGCATCGAGGAAGGCCAGCGAGATCGCTCCGCTCCGCATCGCCGCGGCCACGCCGTCGAGCGGGATCCCAGCCTCCTCCAGGGAATTGGCCATCATCGCGCGCCGCACGTCGCCGGGAGAGAAGCCGCTGACATCCGGGGCGATGATCCCCAGGTCAACCAGCCGAACGAGATAGCCGGGCTCGACCCCGGCTCGCTGCGCGGCGTCGTCGGCTGAGTGCCTGGTCACATTCGGTAGCCTACCGCGGCCGCGATCCAGAGATCGTCCGGGCCGCCCAGGGCTGGCATGGGGGAATGCCCGGCTGAGAGCAACCCTACGGAGTCCCGCTCCCCGGGTCGTACGGCTCGGCGGATGCCAGCCAGCAGCAAGCGGGACATCGTGGGTCGCTGAAGCCACCGACCACGAGCACTGCGCCATCGGGCAGCAGCGTGGCCGTGTACCCATTGCGATATCCGGTGTCACCCATGCTGCTCGTCGTCGCGCTGGACCAGCCCACACTCTGCTACTTGAGCTGCCACCCGCTCGGGAGCGGTCGCCATCTCAGGGTCAGGCTTCCGGCGGCTATGCCGGCGCCTGATCTGAAGCCGACCCTCAGTTCTCCTCGAGCGGGATCGACTCCCGGCGCCGGCGCTCGGGCGGCGTCCGGTCCACGCGGGCGATCGCGTGGTCGATGATCGACCGAACGGCCAGGAGCTGCTCCTTCCGGGCCGCTCGCAGGTGGCCGCGGGTATCCGACGGCAGGAGTCTCATGACGAGCGACTCCATCAACTCGAACCCGCCCTCGCCGGCCTGGGCCTCGATGTCGAGCTCCCGCCTCTCGAGCTCCGCGAGGCGCTCCTCGAGGACCGCCAGCCGGGCTGTCAGCTCCGCCTCTCGAGCCGCGTCAGCCATCTCTCATGCTCCTTTCGACCCAGCTGCGACCGCCTCGGCCGCCGAGAACTCGATCCGAAGGGTGTGATCGTGGAAGCCGCCGCCGAGGGTCTCGGCGTCGACGAGGACGCGCGGCAGGATGAGGTTCCGCCGCCAGGAGCCGATGGCGATGACGAGCTCGTCGGCGAAACGCGACAGTCGGACCTCTTCGCGCGAGGTGAACGGCAGGTCGAGCTCCAGGACGAACCGGTCGCCCTCGCGGCGGACCGTGTACGGCCGCCCGCGGTAGAAGAAGTCGGTCGGGTCGGCCCCGCCGAAGACCGCCTCTCCGAGCTGTCGGAGCATCCGCTCGCCCACGACCTCCTCGTCGAAGAACGGCGCTGCCCGGACGGGGACCGGCGCAAACGCCTCGTCGACGAGCGGGCGGTACCGCTGCTGCGCCTCGCGCCAGGCCTCGAAGTACGCCCCGGCGTCGTCCGGGAGGACGCGGTTGCAGACGACGAGGTCGGTCGGGTAGCCGTACAGGTGGAAGTACGTGAACGAGCGCTGCGCCTCCTTGATGACCATGCGCTCGAGGTTCAGGACGATCCGGATGGAGGTCAGGTCGGGATCCGACAGCAGATCGTGCATATGCTCGAGCCGGCCGAAGAGCTCCTCGCCGGCGGTGTAGACCTCGCTCCCGGGCATGGGCATCCCGGTGATCCGTCCGAGGATCGGAGCCGTGATCTGCGAGATCCGACGCTGGATCGGATAGATCCGATCGAGCCACCAGCGGCCAGCCTCCGGCAGGCTGAGCAGGCGGAGGGTCTCGCCGGTGGGAGCGGCGTCCACCACGATGAGGTCATACAGGCCACGGTCGTGGTGATCCGCGATCCAGAGGAGGCTGGCGAGCTCGTCCATGCCGGGCAGGACGCTCATCTCGTCCGAGAGGACCTCGTCGAGGCCGCGCCACCGGAGCACGCTGCTGACGTAATCCTGGATCGTTCCCCAGTACTTCTCGATGTTGTGGTAGACCTCGGACTCCTGCCCCCAGAGGTTCGGCGCGATCTCGACCGGCTCGGGTCCCAGGGGGCGGTCAAACGAGTCGGCGAGGCTGTGGGCGGCGTCCGTCGACATGACGATCGTGCGGTACCCGCGCTCCGCGGCCAGCAGCGCGGTGGCGGCGGCCACGCTCGTCTTGCCGACCCCGCCCTTGCCCGTGTAGACAACGATCCTGGTCACGAAGAAACAATACGCGAGAGGCCCGAAGGGGTCGCGGAGGGCACGACTCCGCGTGCTCGGCCCCGGGCTGACAGGGTGCCATCCGCGAGCGGGGCCAGCAACCACTTCACCAGCGCGCCGACGTTCCCGGGAGGGCTCCTTCTCGCTCCACGGCGAGCAGTTGTTCAGGGTGCCGCGCGGACCCCCGCCACGCCGCGCATCGTCCCCACGAGCACCAGCCCGTCCCAGAGCGTCGGCGAGGCGAAGTGGGGGACCGCCCCAAGGCCGATCCGCGCGAGCACCGCGCCGTCGCGCAAGCCGAGGGCGTACAGCACGCCGGCCGCGACGTCGACGCTCCAGACCGCGTCGCCGCCGATCACGGGCGGACCGTTGGCCCCCGATCCGGTGTGCCAGCCGACGTGGATGCTGCCCTTCGCGTCGATGCGCACCTGCCGGATGCCGTCGGTGCAAGGGACGAAGACGATCGAGCCGCTCTGGGCGGCCGCACCGAAGGCCTGGCATACGGGTGCCGCCGAGACCTGCCCGCCGATGCCGCCGAGGGCGCCCTGGCGCAGGACGTACCCGGTCCCGCTCTTGCCGGCGATGAAGATCCAGCCCCCCGGGACGATCACCGGGCTGAGCGAGCCGAGGTCGGCATCGTTCGCGTTGTCGGCCGCCCATGTCGTCGGCGCAAAGCGCGACACGAGGGTCAGTGTCGGCGACAGCTCGACGACCGAATCGCTGCCGTCGTAGGTCGTCGTCGAGCTCCCGTTCCCGGTGGACACGTAGAGGTGGCCAGCTGCGTCGATGACCGGCCCGCCGGTCGCCCAGACCGCCCCCTCGCGCTGGACCGGGACCTGGTAGGCGATGCGTCGCGCCCCGTCCGTTCGTCGGCACGCCGACGACCTTGCCACGATACTGGCCGCAGTCGCCCGCCAGCCCCCCGAACCCGACGTAGACAATTCCGCCGGCGACCGCCAGGGCCGCCCGCTGCTGGTGCGTCCGCGGATCGTCCCCGGGCAGGTCGACGACGCGCGACCAGCGGATGGCGCCGGAGGCGGGATCGAGCGCGAACAGCACGTGCTGAGGCCCCCGGACCTCGGCGACGACGAAGACCGAGCCGGATCCCGGGTCGTAGGCGGGCGTGCTCGTGATCCCGAGCGGGTCGATGTTGCCGCACGGCAGCGCGGCCAGGGGCACCGGTGTGCCGACGTGCCGGCTCCACTCGATCCGCCCACTCCGCGGGTCGAGGGCGTAGACGGTGTCTCCCTCGGTGGCAGCGATGATCCGGCCGCCGACGACGATCGGCTGCCCGTAGACCGCCCCGTCGAGGAGCGTCGACCAGGCCCGGGCAGGGTGCCTCGGGGCGGGGAAGGCGGCATCGACACCGGTGCGGGCGGCGTCGCCGTGGTACACGGGCCAGTCGGCCGCAGGCGGCGTCGGGGTCGGGGTGGGGGATTGGGTCGGGGTGGGAGCTGGGGTTGCCAACGGCCTCGGAGCCGGCGTGGCGCCCGGTGTGGCGCCCTGCGTTCCGCCCGGGCTCGCGGTCTGAGCCTCCGAGGGTGTAGCGGATGGCGTCGTCGTCTGCGACGTCGCCGAGGAAGCGGGTCCGCTCGCGGAGGCGCCGGGCGTGCCGGACGAGGGTGCCGACGTCGGGGTCGTACTGCACGCGGCCACAAGCGCCGCCATCACGACCATGGCGCCGGCGCGCCGGGGACCCGAGGATCGCCAGGGCCACGCGAGGTGGCGGAGGGTAACGCGAACGACGTCGTGGCTGCCGGGGCGCGGCGCTTCTCCATGCATTCGCGCATGGTGGCACGGCCGCGGACGCATGGCCGTCAGACCCTCAGCGGACGCTGACCGCCGAGTAGATCGAGCCGAGGAAGCGGCTCGGGATCGACGCCAGCTGCCGCGTCTCCCCGAAGCCGGCCGCCGCCGCCAGGGCCTGCCAGGAGGCGAACGCGAGCGGGTACGGGACCCACGGGTTGCCGTGGTCGGTGTCGTACTCGACGAGGACGAGGCGGCCGGCAGGCCGCAGGTATCCGCGGACGAGACGCACGACGGCGAGGCGGTCACGGCAGAAGTGGAGCGAGTTTGCCATCACGATCCCGTCGAGCGGCGGCAGGTCGAGCGGTCGCCTGAAGTCGGCCACGATCGGCGTGACCCGGACGCTTGGAAACGCGTCGCCGAGCGCCCGCTCCTGCACTCGCAGGGCGCGGGCGTCGCGGTCGACCGAGTGGATCGTGCCGCTCTGGCCCAGGACGTCGGCCAGGGCGAGGGTGAACGCCCCCTCGCCCGACCCAAGGTCCGCCCACGTCGAGCCGGCCCCCTCGACGCCCTCCCGGATCAGCCTGACGTGGTCTCGGTGGTCCATGCTGACAAGTCTGGCGCTCGCCGGTCGCGGGCGCACCCGGGCCCTCGCCGCCGGGACAGGGTGGCCACGGGCGGGGGCGCCAACGGACGACGTGGCGATCTGTGCGCCGTCGGCCGCTCGCGCCCCGATCGCAGGCCTTCGAGCCTTCGGGCCGCGGGACATCTGCCCGGTCTGCCGGGCCTTCGGCAACGGCGGCCACTCACACATCGCCCGAACATCGGCCCGATATGCTCGCGTCGATGACCCGTCCATCCCTTGGTCGACTGACCCGCAACAGCGAGGCGCCGCTCCTCTTCGAGTCCTTCTTCGTGGCGGCCGTGGCCTCGTTCCTGGGAATCCGCTGGTTCCTGGCGGCGACGGGCTACCCGCGGATCGGGTCGAGCGGGATCCACGTGGCGCACATGCTGTGGGGCGGCCTGCTGATGCTGGCGGCCCTCATGCTCCTCCTCGCCTTCCTCGATCGGTCGGTCGCGCACGTCGCGGCAGTCATCGCGGGACTCGGCTTCGGCACGTTCATCGACGAGATCGGTAAGTTCGTGACGGCCGACAACGATTACTTCTTCCGGCCCGCGATTGCCCTGATCTACGCGGTTTTCGTGGTCGCCTTCCTGGTCGCCCGAACGCTCGTCGGCAGGCGGCGGCTGACCGGGAGCGAGGCGCTCGCAAACGCCCTCCAACGATTGGCCGGGGCGCCGGCCAGGGGCATCGAGCCTGACGATCGAGCGCGCATCCGCGAGCTCCTCGCCCAGGCCGACTCGGGGGACCCGCGGACCGGGCTTGCGTTGCAGTACCTCGCCGCGATGCCCGGCGTGGCCGATCGCGACAGCCCGTTCGAGATCGCGGCCCGGCGTCTCGCCGCCGGCTACGAGCGCCTCATGGCCGCGCCGTGGGCGGACACGGCACTCGCCATCGGGGTTGTCGCCTACGCGGTGCTCGCGATCGCCGGCGTGGTCGTCGTGATCGTCTCGCCACCCGCCGGGGCCGCCTCCGACACGTCCGCCGGCGCGCTGGCCGCTCAGATCGGCTCGACGATCGTGGGCGCGGCGCTGATCGCTCGCGGCGTCGTCGCCCTTCGGAGCTCCCGTGTCGAGGCCTTCCACTGGTTCATGCGGGGCCTGCTCGTGTGGATCCTCGTCACCCAGGTCTTCGTGTTCTACAGCTCCCAGCTGGCCGGTCTCGGCGGGCTGGTCGTCGACCTCGTCGCCTACGGGAGCCTGCGCTACGCCATCGGGCGCGAGAACGCGGCCGCTCGCGCCGCGTCCCAGGTGCCGCCAGATGACGCGTAGTCCCAGCCCAGTGACGGCCTGGGACTGCAGACACCGGCCTCATTCGCCGGGCTGCGCCCTCGTCGTGACCGATGCTTGACACGCTCCTCGCGGCCCGTACGCTTGGCCGACCGCGGCGAGATGCGCCCGTTCGGGACGCCCGCGGTCGGAGGGGGCTCCATGGCCAAGTACCTGTTCACGGGCAGCTTCGGCGCCGAGGGCGCCAGGGGCGTCATGGCCGAGGGCGGGAGCAGCCGCCGCGCCGCGGTCGAGAAGATGTTCGCGTCGGTCGGCGGCAGCCTCGAGTCGTACTACTTCGCCTTCGGCAGCGACGACTTCTTCATCATCGGCGACCTGCCCGACAATGCCGCCGCGGCCGCCGCAGCGATGACTACCTCCGCGTCCGGCGCCGTCCATACCCGGACCGTCGTCCTCCTCACCCCCGAGGACGTCGACCGGGCGGCGAAGCTCTCGCCGAGCTATCGGGCGCCCGGCGGCTGATGGCAGTCCCGTCGCCTGGCCGGGTCGCGGGTCTCCAGGCCCGGCCGAGGCAGCATACCGGCGCGGGATCTCTCCCCGCCGAGGGCCGCCGGTGACTTGCGGGCGCGTCCACGTGGCGTTCCGCCGGCACGGCCGCGGCCGGATCCGGCCCGACTGCTCGTGATCCTGGGCGGCCTGGATGGCTTGATCGTCATCCTCGTTCTGTTCTGCGTCTGGCATGCGTCGGTCGCCCTGGGTCCGCAGTTGGCGCTCGCCTTCCTCACGATCACGACTGTCACGTCGTGGCTGCTCGAGGAGGTCGGCGTGGCCACGGGGCTCGTCTACGGCCCCTATCACTACACCGCGACCCTGGGTCCCTGGCTCGGCTCGGTTCCGGTCCTCATCCCGCTCGCCTGGTTCGTGCTGATCTACCCGAGCTACGTCCTGGCCAACGTGCTGGTTGGCGGCTGGCCGGCCGGCACGCCCGGAGGTCGGCGAAGGCTGGTCGGGCTGGCGCTCCTCGGCGCCCTCGTCATGGCCGGCTGGGATCTCCTGATCGACCCGGTCCTGTCGGGCCCGAGCGTCGGCGCCTGGGTGTGGGAGCGAAGCGGTCCCTTGTACGGGGTTCCGGTCCAGAACTACGTCGGATGGGTCGCGACCTCGTTCACCGTCTATCTCCTGTACCGCTCGCTGGAGCGACGCGCGGTGGCGTCGCCGGCCGGACGGACCACCCTCGCTCCCAGTCTGGGAACCGATCCTGTCGGCCGCGATCGGCCCGAGGTTCCGTAACGCCTAGCGCGCTCACCTCCGGGCTCCAGAACCAGCTGTATGGGCGAGAGCCCGACCGCTCCCGCGTCAGCCTTCGCCGGCGAGCCACGCCATCTCGGCCTCGACGGTCGCGTCGTCGCCCATATGGCCCGTCTCGAGCACGACGACCGTCGCGCCGGGCAGGTGGGAGGCGAGCCAGTCTCCGTGTGCAGCTGGGACAAGCGTGTCCTCGCGCCCATACCTCAGGTACACGGGAACTTTGACCGAACGCACGTTGAAGCCCCATGAGCCGAGGGCCTGCTGTTCAGGAACCAGCATCCACCACGAAGGTGCTCACGCTCAACGCATGCCTGGCCGGTGGATCGTGGGGGGGGGGAAGAATCGCCCGGTCATTGCCCATAAGGCCGTCCCGAGCCGGGCCCTGAGGTCGCACGCCGGACGTGAGCCCCGCCATCGGGTAGCGTGCAGAGACACGCGCTTCGTCATCGGGGCCCGCCATGGATCGCAAGTGGCTCATCCTCACGAGCGTGTCGCTCGGCTCGCTCATGGCGACGCTCGACGGCAGCATCGTCAACATCGCCCTGCCGGCCATCCAGACCGACTTCCGGATCGACCTCACGACCGTCGAGTGGGTCGTCGTCGCCTACCTGCTGGTCGTCGGCGCCCTGCTCCTGCCGGTCGGCCGGCTGGGCGAGGTCGTGACCTTCAAGCGCGTCTATCTCGTCGGCTTCACGATCTTCACCCTGGCCAGCGTCTGCTGCGGTCTCGCGCCCAGCGAGACGGCGCTGATCGCCTTCCGAATGGTCCAGGCCGTGGGCGCCGCGATGATCATGGCGATGGGTCCGGCGATCGTGGCCCGGACGTTCCCCGCCGAGGAGCGCGGACGGGCCCTGGGCCTGAACGCGATCAGCGTCTCCATCGGCCTGAGCCTGGGGCCCGTGCTGGGCGGACTCCTGACCGAGGTCGCTACCTGGCGGGCGATCTTCCTGATCAACCTGCCGATCGGGATCGTGGCCATCGCCTGGGCGGCGCGCGTGCTGCCGGCCGAGACGCGGGGAACGGGCCAGTCCTTCGACCTGCGGGGCGCGACGCTCTCGAGCCTGTCCCTGTTCGCGCTGCTGCTCGCCCTCAGCGAGGGCCAGGCCTGGGGATGGACGAGCGCCGCGACCATCGGCCTGCTCATCGCCTTCGTCGTCCTCGGGGCTGCCTTCGTCGCCGTCGAGCGGCGCTCGCTCCAGCCGCTGATCGACCTGGCGTTGTTCCGGATCCGTCCGTTCGCCGCGGGCCTGGCGAGCGCCGGCGTCGCCTTTGCCGGGCTGTTCACCGCGACGTTCCTGCTGCCCTTCCTCCTGGAACAGGGATCCGGCTTCTCGCCCATCGAGGCCGGCCTGCTGCTCGTACCGGTACCGATCACGATGGCCATCGTCGCGCCGTTCAGCGGCGCGGCGTCTGACCGATTCGGGCAGCGCGTCATTGCCAGCACGGGGATGGCGGTCATGGCCCTCGCGCTGCTGAGCCTGACCCAGCTCCCGGTGGACTTCGCCCTGCCGGACCTCACCTGGCGGCTGGTGCTTCTCGGGGCGGGCCAGGGCATGTTCATGAGCCCGAACAGCAGCGCCGTGCTGGGGTCGGTGCCACGGCGGCGCGTGGGGACGGCGTCCGGGACGCTGGCACAGGTGCGTGTCACCGGCCAGTCGCTCGGGATCGCACTGAGCGCTGCGATCGTGGCGACGCGGCTGCCCGTCCATGTCGCGCAGCTGGCGGGCACGTCTGCGGCTGCGCTCGAGGGCGACGCGCTCGCGGCTGCGATCCACGATGCCTTCGTCGTCGCTGCGGCCATCTGCTGCGTGGGGATCGCGACCAGCCTGGTCCGCGGGTCGAGCCGACCGGGCCAGGACGCGGTGGCGCTCGCGGGTACCCCGGCCGGACAGTAGGGGAGCTCGCGCGACACGGACGAAGCCAGCCTTTCCGCTGACGGGCAGGCGGCGGACCGGTGGCTGCCTCGTCCATTCGGCCTCGCGGTAACATGCGCGTCGGCCCTATGGCGCCGGGCCGAGCCGGAGCCAGACTGCAACCAGCGCGTCCGACGGCAGTCTCGGCCGCCCGCGCCACACGGCGGCATTGTCTGAGCATGACCACGATCAGGAGACCCGCCGCGAGAGCCGCAAGCGCGGCGATCCTGCTTCTGGCCGGGCTGCTGCTTCCCGTTGCCCCCATGTCCGCGGCCGACGAAGCCGGCAGCTACGCCGCGACCGACGCCTACGTCCGGGCCTCGATGGAAGCCTCGGGGGTCCCGGGGATCGCCTATGCGGTCACCCAGGATGGCAGGATCAGCCACGTTGCCGCGTTCGGAACGGCTGGTCCAGGCCGTCCGATGACCCCAGCGACCCCCCTCGTCATCGGGTCGGTCGGCAAGTCCATCACGGCGCTCGCCGTCCGGCAGCTTGTCGCGGCCGGACGGATCGACCTGGACGCTCCGGTCACCCGGTACCTGCCGTGGTTCTCGCTGGCCGGTCCGGACGGTGCCGAATCCACGATGACCGTCCGGTCACTGCTCGACCATACGAGCGGCCTCTCGACCGCGGACGGCCAGGATCCGAGCTGGTATGCGCTCGGGCGCACGCCGCAGGACGTCGTTCACGGGCTCGCGGAAGTCGGCGCGACCGTTGCCCCGGGCACCTACGCCTACTCGAACCTGAACTACGTCGTGTTGGGCGTGATCGTCGAGGCAGCCTCCGGCGAGGCGTACGGCGCCTACGCCCGCGATCACATCTTCGCTCCCCTCGGCATGACGAGGAGCTTCACGAGCCTCGCCGACGCCACGGCCAGCGGCCCCGCCCAGGGTCACCGGTACCTGTTCGGCGTGCCCGTCCCATTCGACGAGCCATACCCGACCGGCATGGTCGCGGCCGGATACCAGGTCTCCACCGTCACGGACCTTGCATCGTTCGTCGCGGCCCTCACCAACGGCGGCGTCCACGAAGGGGTCGACATCGTCGGCGCGCACGGCCCGTCGGAGGTCCGTCGCGACTACGGCACGGATTGGCAGCCGCTGGGCCCCGACGAGGCAGGGGCGATCGTCAGCCAGAGCGGCTCCACCCTGACCTCGAACGCCGACATCCTGACGATGCCGAGTCGGGGGCTGGGTGTCGTCGTGGTGCTCAACGCGAACCCCACGCAGTTCCTGGGAGTGCCCGCCGGTGCGGCCGACATCGCGCTCGACGTCCTCCGCCTGGCGTCCGGCACCAGCGCAGCATCATCGGCCCCGACCGTCCGGACCGTCTACCTGGCCGTCGACCTGCTGCTCCTCGTTCTCGTGGCGCTGTTCGCGGTGCACATGGTCCGGGTGCGGACCTGGCGAGGGCGCCTTGCCGATTCGCGCCACCCGGGGCTCCTCGTGGGGCGGACCATCCTGGCGGACGCCGTGCTGCCGGTCCTTGTCCTCCTCGGGGTTCCCCTGTTGATCGGCTCGACCGGATCGAGCCAGCCGGGCAACGTCCTTGCCGGCTGGCGCTTCTTGCTCTGGACACTGCCGGACCTCGCGCTGGCGCTCCTCGCCCTGGCGCTCGGCGCTCTCGCTATCGGCGCCGCCAAGCTCGCCCTCGTGCGGGCGCGCGGCTGAGGACTCGCCACGGCCTGGCTAGTCGAGGTGCTTGATCGCCGGCCAGGCCTTCGACCAGGGCGTGGTCACCTCCGGGCACACCCAGACCCCGACGCCCTGCTCCTGGTTGGATAGTCCAAGGTTGTTGTCGACCGTCGCGAGTCGCCGGCAGCTCCCGAGGCCCCAGTAGGTACCGAAGTCCGCTGTGGTGGCGTGGGTGACGACGATTGCCGCCGTCCGGTCGTCGGGAGGCGGCCCCCAGCGAGCGTAGGCGTTGTGGCCGGAGTAGACGGGCGGCAGCCCCGATCCGAGCAGCTCGAGGGCCCCGGCCTCGCCGTAGTTGTCGGTGAGGATCACCGTTCGCGCCCGCTGGTCCGGGGTCAGGTCGTCGACCGTGCGCGCGACAGTGGCGACGAGCTCGGGCCAGCCGAGCTGCTCCGACGACTCCTTGTAGATGCCGGGAATGGGCGACGCGGCGAAGGTCGCAGGCGGCAGGATCGGGAGGACGAGGACGGCGGTGATCAGGAACGACGCGCAACCGGCGAGCACGAGCACGCCGAGGCGCAGCGAGGACCGGCCGCGGTCCAGCCAGCGGTCCACGACCAGCCCGCCCGCGGCCATCAGCGGGGCGAAGATCCCGGCCACGTAGTAGCTCTTCCCGCCGGACGCCAGGACGAGGAGGAGGAGGATCGGGGCCGCGTAGCCGACGGCCCGCCACGGTCTCGACGCCGGATCCCTGGCGAGCCACCAGGCCCCGGCGAGGGTTACCGGGAAGAGGAGCGGACCCGCGAGCAGCAGGAGCTCCGGGATCAGCTTGACGCGATTGTCCGACCCTCCGCCGATGTGTCCAGCCATCTGCACCTGCGGCCATCCGTTGGCAGCCTGCCAGGCGAGGTTGGGCGCCCAGAGCAGCACGGCGATCCCCAGGCCGGCCCAGGCCCACGGCGAGCGGAGGACGTCCCAACGCCTCGCGAGCACGAGACCGCCGACCAGGCTGGCCCCGAGGAACAGGAGGATGTCCTTGTTCTCGAGCCCCAGCCCGACGATCACCCCCACGACGAGCCAGAGTCGCGAATCGGCGCCGACGAGCAGGCGCACCACCAGCCACAGCACCATCGTCCAGGCCAGGATGTCGAAGGTCGTGGTCGAGTCGAGGTGACCAGCCGCGAGATACCCGGAGGTCGCGAGGGTGGCCGCGGCGATCACCTGGGCGCGCCGGCCGCCGCCGAGATCGCGCGCGATCAGCCCGGCGAGGACCACGCACGCGCCGATGGCGAGTGCCGGGAGGATCCTGATCGCCGTCGGCGACAGGCCCAGGAGGCCGGCAGCGGCGGCCGAGAGGATCGGGGTCAGCGGCCCCTGGTCGTCATAGCCGAACGCGGGGTGGCGCCCGGCCACGATGAAATAGAGCTCGTCCCGGTGGAACCCGTAGAGCGGCGAGAGCGCCACCAGGCCGACCACGACCAGGCCCGCGATCGCGAAGACGGGCACCCAGGCGATAGGGGTCCGCATGCTGAACCTGCGGATACCTCCCGGGACGGCATTCATTGGCGTGGACCCAGAAAGGCCGTCACGCGGTTGCCGCGATGCCGCGGTGCTCGCCGACATCGCGCAGGAGCACGGCTGCGAAGACCATCCCGGCGACGCCGATGACGGTGAACGACACGACCGGACCGATAACCTCTCCTGGCGTGAAGGTGACGCCGGCCGCCAGCTGGAATGCCGTCATCGCGATGAGGGCCGGCGCGAGCAGCAGCGTCACCACGAGCACCGTCGCGGCCAGCAGGTAGCCGAAGGCCGAGCGACGCAGGACGAGAAGTCCCGCCAGCAGGATGGACGGCGCGACGACAGCGAGGTCGAGGACGAACGTGATGATGGTCGTGTAGGTGCCGAGGACCGCGGGCGGCCTTCCTTCGACCAGGCCCGCCACGATCGGCGAGAGCCAGATGACGACGAGCCCCGCGAACGTCACGAACAGGAAGCCGGCGATGCCTCGCACCGGCAGCGTCGGCGCGACCGCCGCGCGCAGCCGGTCGAGGTCCACCGTCGCGAAGGCCAGGATGAAGCCGAACAGGCTTGTCGATACGAGGGCGATGTAGACGAGGAAGAGCTCGTTGTATGCGGCACCGACCGCCATCGAGGCATAGTCGTAGAGGAAGAACGCAAGCATGCCCGCGAGCAGGAGGTGTCCCCGGAGCGACCCGCGGCGGTAGAGGGCCGTGGAGAGCAGGAGCAGCGGCACCCCGATTACGAGGATGACGAGGTCGACGCCCCGGAAGCCGGCTCCCGCGAGCAGCGTGTCGTAGCGGTAGAGGCCATGGCCGAGGAGCTCGACCGCTTCGCCTCTGATGGATGTCACCGATGTTGGCGCCGTGCCACCGTCCCAGAGCAGCCCGACGACGGCGGCAACCGCCGCCAGCCCGGCGGTGAGCACCGCCAGCGAGGTGAGGATCCGGCCGTTCGCCATGTGCGTTTCCCTGTGGAGTCCGGTGGGCGTAGACCGGGGCAGTCTCGGGAGAAACGGCCGTCGCGGCATAGGGCCGTTCGGGCTACTCGGACTGATCCGGCCGGCAAGTTGAACGTACCCACGCGCGAGGCCCGGATGGCTGCTCGCCGGTCTGCCCGTTCCGCGACACGAGCGCACACTGGGGGCATGGACCCGACGATCGCGTTCGGGCGCACGTCCGACGGGGTCACCATCGCCTACACGTCGATCGGCGACCCGGTCGGGGCGTCAGCCGGCGCACGGCCGACGCTCGTTCACCTGCCGGGCGTCCCGTTCAGCAACTTCGTCGCCGAGTGGCAGATCCCGGTCCTCCGACAGACCTTCGGAACGCTCGGGCGCGAGCTCCGGTTCCTCCAGTTCGACGGCCGTGGCACGGGCCGCTCGCAGCGCGATGTCACGGACTTCTCGTTGGATGCGATGGAGCGGGACCTCGATGCGGTCGCCGCCGCCGCGGGGCTCGAGCGGTTCGCGCTGCTCGGTTTCTATAACTCGGTCATGGTGGCGATCGACTACGCGGCGAGGCACCCCGAACGGGTCAGCCATCTCGTTCTCTTCGGTGGCTCGGCCCGGGGCTGGAACGCCATGAGCGGTCAGGCGACCCAGGCCCTGCTCAGCCTAATCGAGCGCGACTGGGACACGTTCGCCGAGTCGGCCGCCCACGCATGGCTGGGCTGGCCGCCCGGCGAGGAGGGCCGGCTCGCGGTCGAGTGGTTCCGGACCGCCACCACGCCGGCGGTCGCCCGGGCGACGATCCAGACGGCGAGCGGGATCGACGTGACCGAGGCGATGGCGGCGGTGCGCTGCCCGGTGCTCGTCCTCCATCGACGGGAGGCCACGGTCATCCCGATCGAAGTGTCGGAGGAGCTCGCCGCCGGGTTCGACCGGGGTGAGCTCCGGGTCGTCGAGGGCTCGTCGGCGAGCCTGTTCTTCGAGCAGCCCGAGGCGATCGTCGAGGAGATCCTTTCGTTCGTCGTCGGTAACGTTCGAGGCAGGGGAGCGGGCGAGCGGTTCGGGGTCGCCGCGGGAGCCGGGCCGGTCGCCGACGCCCGGTCGGGCAGGCGAACCGGGACAGGGTCGGCAGCGGCCCTGAGCCCTCGCGAGCGACAGGTGCTCCGCCTCGTCGCGGCCGGCGAGTCGAACGGGGAGATCGCCGGCCGCCTCGGGATCACGGTCAACACGGTCGAGCGGCACGTGGCGAACCTCTACCGCAAGATCGACGCTCGTGGCCGGGCCGACGCGACGGCCTTCGCCATCCGGAACGGACTCGCCTGATCCGAGGCGCCGGACGCCGGTCCATCCCGGTCATCCGTGACACCCACATCCCGGCATGCCGGGATGTCGGGCGTCAGCGCCGACCCTACGATCATCCCGAACGAACCCCACGCACGGAGCGCCCCGATGACCGTCCTCGACCCTATGCCCATTCCGCGATCGAGCGAGCGACCTGATACCTCCCGGAAGACAAGGCTGCTCCGCGCCATCGCGCGCGCGGGCGCTGCCGTGTCGGGGCCGGTCTCCGGCCGCCGATGGTTCCCGCTGTGGGCGATCGTCGCCCACGTAGGGCGGAGCTCCGGCCGGGCCTACAAGACGCCGGTCGCCATCCAGCGCGCGCCGGCCGGCTTCGTGATCCCGATCCCGTTCGGCGAGGCCACCCAGTGGACGCGCAATGTCCTCGCCGCCGGCGGTGCCTCGGTCCGCTGGCAGGGAGGAGAACACCGGGTCGGGTATCCGCGCGTCGTCGAATGGCCGGATGCGCGGGCGGACTTCAACCCCTTCCTGCGGGCGCTCGTTCCGGCCATCGGGATCAAGTCCTTCCTCCGGGTGGACGACGTCGATTGAGTCACGAGGCGAGGGCTTGGGTCGTCAGGCCAGCCCGCGCCCTTTCTCGAGGACGATCTGCAGGTCCTGCGTCAGACCGGTGGCGAAGCCGGCCTCGCTGGTCGACAGATAGAAGTCCCACATCCGGGTGAAGCGCTCGTCGAAGCCCATCGCCCGGACCTCGTCGACGTGGGCGAGGAAGGCCGCCCGCCATGCCTGCAGGGTCAGCACGTAGGACTCGGCGATGTCGTCGACTCGCCGCACCAGCAGGTGCGTGCCATGGAGCGAGCGCTCGATCACCGCCAGCGACGGCAGCAGGCCGCCCGGGAAGATGTAGGTCTGGATCCAGTTCGCGCCTCGTCGCTGCGGCTCGTAGGAGACGTCCGGGAACGTGATGACCTGGAGGCTTATCCGGCCGCCGGGGCGGAGTGCCCGGTCGCAGGCTTCGAAGAACGTCGTGAAGTACTCGGCGCCCACCGCCTCGAGCATTTCGATCGAGACGATCGCGTCGTAGGTGCCCTCGATCTCGCGGTAATCGCGCAGCTCGATGCGCACCCGGTCCGCCAGCCCGGCCGCACGGACCCGCTCGGTCGCCAGCCGGTGCTGCGCTCGCGAAACCGTGATGGACGTGACCCGGCAGTCGAGCTCGCCCGCTGCGTGGAGCGCGAAGCCGCCCCAGCCCGAGCCGATCTCGAGCACGTGCTCGCCGCGCCGCAGTCCGGCGCGCTCCGCCATGACTCGGTATTTGGTCCGCTGGGCGTCGGCGAGCGTCTGGTCCGGCGCGGTGAACACGGCACTCGAGTACGTCAACGTCTCGTCGAGGAACAGCCGGTAGAAGTCGTTGCCGAGGTCGTAGTGAGCCGCGATGTTCCGACGGCTCCCGGCGATCGTGTTCCGCCGGGCCCGATGCCAGAGCGTCTTCTCGAGTCGAAACGGCAGCCGCCACCATCCCTTGGGAAGCGCCAGGGCCTCGCGGTTGAGTGCCGCCACCCTGAGCAGCGCGGGCAGGTCGGGGCTCGACCAGAGGCCGTCCATGTACGCCTCGCCGGCGCCGATCGCGCCGCCCAGCAGCATGCGCACGGCGGCCGCCCCGTCATGCACGCGAATCTCTCCGACGTGGGGGGATGCCGGGTCGCCGTAGACGCGGCGGCTGCCGTCGGGCAGCACGACGGCGAGGCGGCCGACCCGGATCCGGCTGGCCGCGCCGAGCATCACGCGCCGCGCCGTCTCCTCGAGGATCCGGTCGCCGACGAGTGAGGTCCGGCCGAGCGCCGCGCTGCTGGTCATCGCACAGCCTCCCGGGCCTGGACCCAGGCCCCGTGAGGGAAGGACGGCGCTCTTCGCAGCCAGAGCCGCAGCGCGTGCCAGTGGATGAGCCCGATCGTCTTGTGGGTCACCAGGGGGTGCCGCAGCAGGAGCCGGAGGAGCATGCGATCGGCGAGAGGTCGCCTACGAAGCACCAGGCTCGTGCTGAGCAGTGCCCGACCGGCCTGGCGCAGGTCGATCGCCAACCGGAGGCCATCTGCCGCGTCGCGGACGTGGACCGTGTACTGCCCGTCAACGCTGATGAACGGCGACACGAAGAAGTCCTTGGCCATCGTGGCGACGAATGGACCACCCTCCGTCCCACGCGCCTTCGACCCGGGTCGGAGCACGTACAGGTGCCGATCGCCGAACGTGTTGTGCACCTCGACCACCACCACGCGCAGTGTGCCCGCTTCGTCGCGGCAGAGGAAGAAGCTTGCGGGGTTGAACACGTAGCCCAGGACGCGCAGGTTGGTGACCAGCGTGATCCGCCAGCAGTCGGGCGCCTCGCCCTCGGACCCGAGGAGCGCCCGGATCCCAGCCGCCACGTCGCGTGACCGCTCAGGCAGGTGGTCAGCGTCCCGGAACTCGGCCACGCTTCGGCGGTTTCGCCGGAACAGCCGCAGCTGGCCGTCCAGCGTGTCGAGCTCGTCGACGTCGAGCGCCGCGTACCAGACGTCGTGCTCGAGGCCGTAGGTGAACGGCTGCACTCGGCGGTGTCGGACCTTGCCCTCGAGCAGGTGGGACCTCATGCCGCGGCCTCCAACTTGGTGCCGAGCACAAGGTCCGCGACCTCGAAGCCGGAGCGGCACCCGTCCTCGTGGAACCCGTAGCCGAGGTGCGCCCCCGCGAACCATGTCCGCCGTCGGCCCTGCAGGTCGCGGACGCCGTCCTGGGCCGCCAGGGTGGCGAAGCTGTACATCGGGTGGCTGAACTGGCGAGCCAGGATCACCCGTTCGGCCGGGATCCGCTCGCCGGGGTTGAGCGAGACGCAGTACTCGACCGGGCCGGGAAGCGACTGCAGGCGGTTCATGTGATAGGTCATGGTGAGCGCGTCGTCGGGCTTCCGGCAATCCGGCGTGTGGACGTTCCACGATGCCCACACCCGCCGATCGGCTGGCAGAATCCCGGCTTCCGTGTGCAGGACGACCTGGTTGTCCGAGTACTCGAAGCCGCCCAGGACGCGGCGCTCGCGAGCGTCGGCGTCGCCGAGCAGGCGGAGCGCCTCGTCGGCGTGGGTGGCCAGCACCACCGCCTCGAACCGCTCAGCCGCCCGCCCCGCGGTGCGGACCATGACCCCGAAGGGGTCGCGCCGCACCTCGACCACCGGGCTGTCGGTCCGCGCGGTGCCCTCCGGCAGGGCCGCGATGAGCTGGGCCACATAGGCCTTCGACCCGCCGGTGACGACCCGCCACTGGGGGGCGTTGCCGTAGCCGATGAGACCGTGGTTGTCGAGGAAGTGGAGCAGGTAGTCGACCGGGAACTCGAGCGCCCGGTCGGCCGCCGTCGACCACACCGCCGACGTGATCGGGACGATGAAGTGTTCCCGGAAGCCGCGGCCGTAGCCGCGCTCGTCCAGCCACCCACCGAGCGTCGCCCGGCTGCGCTCGGGCGCGTCGATCGTCTCGCGGGCATGGCGGTAGAAGCGGGCGATGTCGGCCAGCATCCGCCAGTGCGAAGGTCGCCGGAGCGTCCGCAGGTCAGGAAAGAACCCGCGCGCGCCGCGCGAGCTGTAGGCGATCCCGCAGGCGTCGCACGCGGATCCGAACGACATGTCGCTGGGCTGCGTCTCGACGCCGAGCTCGGCGAGCAGCCCGACGAAGCGGGGATAGGTCCGCTCGTTGTAGACGATGAAGCCCGTGTCGACCTCGACAGCACCGTCCGGTGTGTCGACGGTAACGGTGGCGACGTGGCCGCCGGGAAACGCATCCCGCTCGAAGAGCGTGACGCGGTGCTCCTCCCGAAGCGCATAGGCGGCGGTGAGGCCGCTCACACCCGACCCGATGATCGCGATGTCCATCGTGCTCGTTCCTCAGACCGCTGCCGCGCGTTGGTCGAGGGCGCGTTGCATGCCGTCGCGCGCATCGCGGGCGATCCGGGCGAGGGCGCCGTTCGCGAACGGGGTCGCCAGGCGCATCAGGCCGCGAAGCCGGATGTCGGCGGTGTAGTCGATGCAGGTGCCCGTCGGGGTGGCCTCGAACACGATCTCGTCCTCGGCCTCTACGCCAGATCCCTTACCCGCCAGCACGACCCGGCGCAGGGGCTCGAACACGGTCACCTCATAGTCCATCGGGGCGACCCGACCACCCAGCCGGATGCCCAGCCGGTAGCGCGCCCCGACACCGAGCGGGCCGGCGTCGAGCCGCTCGGCGGACGCGACGCCGGGATCCCATTGGGCGGAGCTGGCGAAGTCGGCGACGAAGGCGAACGCATCGTCGATGGGGAGAGAGGTCTCGATCCGTTCCCGGAGAATGGCCATGTCCTGCATTCCTGTCTTTGCGTTGTACAATGTCTGTGCTACCTTAGTGCGCGGACGGGTTGGACGTCAAGGCCAATGCACATACTTTGTCCAATCTTGATGGAGGTTCATCCGATGCAGGCAGCCAGCGGGCGACACGGCGCCGCCTCCGGGAGGACGGCGGTGGACCTCAGGGTGCTCGCCGATACGCTCCTCGAGCTGACCGTCGTCGGGAGCTTCAGTCGCATCGGCCCGGCGATCCGCCGGCGGCTGTTCGGCTGGCCGGATTTGCCGGGCGCCGCCCTGGTCGGACGAACGATCCTCGTCACGGGGCCGACATCGGGTCTGGGGCGGGCCGCCACGGACGCCCTCGCCGCGCTCGGTGCGCGCGTGATCCTGCTCGGCCGCAGCGAGGAGCGTCTCGCCCGACTGCGCGGCGAGCTCGTGGCCCGCCACGCCGAGGACCGCTTCCCGGTCGTGGTCGCGGACATGGGCTCGCTCGTGTCGGTGCGCGCGGCGGCCGATCGGGTCCTCGCCACGGAGTCCCGCCTCGACGTGGTCGTCGACAACGCGGGCGCGATCTACCCCGAGCGGTTCGACGGCCCCGATGGGATCGAGGCCACGTTCGCGGTCCTGGCCGCCGGGCCGTTCGCGCTCGTCGCCAACCTGCTGCCGCTGCTGCGCCGGACGCCCGCCGCGCGGGTCATCGCAGTCACCTCCGGCGGGATGTATGCACAGCCCGTCGACCTCGATGACCTGGAGTCGAGGCGTGGCACGTACTCCGGGCCGCGGGCATACGCGCGGGCCAAGCGGGCGCAGACCGCGCTGATGCGCGAGTGGGCCCGCCGGCTGCGCGCGGACGGGATCGCATGCATGGCCATGCACCCGGGCTGGGCCGACACCCCAGGTCTGGAGGAGGCGCTGCCCGGATTCCATCGCCTGATGCGTCCGCTCCTGCGGACGCCGGCCGAGGGCGTCGACACCATCGCCTGGATGGCCGCGCTTCCCGACCCTGCACGCTTGAGCGGAAGCCTCTTCCTGGACCGGCACCCGCGACCGTTCGACCGGGTGCCCGGCACGCGGCTGACGGCCGGCGACCGGCGGCGCCTCTGGGATCTCGTCGTGGGGCTCACCGGCGGCGTCGACCCGGCACCGGGGAGGTGACCGGCGGCGCCCGCAGTGTTCAGCCGGGCCGGGCGACGAGGTTCGCCACCGCGGCGGCCGCGTCGACGACCCGCTCCGGTAGGTGGGCCACCCCGTCGAACGCGGGATCGTCTTCCGAGGCGCTGCCGCCGACCGCGATCAGCGGGCCGTCCTGGGACCGCAATGCCGAGATGACGTCGCGAGCCGCCGCCCGGTCGCCCGTGGTGACGATGCCGATGACCGCGGCGCGCGCGTGCGTGCGCGCCACCGCGTCGACCCAGCCGTCAACCGTCACGTCCGCCCCGAGGTAGAGGACACCCGCTCCCCGTCGGCGTAGCGCGGCGGCGAAGGCGAGCGCACCGAGCTCGTGACGTGCGCCGGGCGGCAGGCCCACCACGACCGAGACTCGTCCCGGGACCCCCGCCGCCTGGTAGATGGCCGCCAGCCGGCGGGCCACCGCGGCACTCGCCGCGTGCTCGCCGGCGACGCTCAGCCGGCCCGCGGCCCACGCGTCGCCGAGGGCCGCCACCGCGGGCAGCAGCAGGTCGTCGGCGATCGCCTCGAAGGAGCCCGAAGCGAGGATCTCATCGAGGCTGGCCTCGGTGTCGGCGGGCGAGGCAACCTCCGCTGCGGCCACGAACCGCTCGACCATTCGCGACCGGTACGACGACACGTTCCCGTCCACCGCGGCCCGCGCTTCCTGCGCCTCGAGCACGGCCTGGTCGACGGAGACCTCGCCGGTGGTGATGGCGCGGGCGGCCTCGGATGCCCTCCAGCCGGAATCGACGAGCGAGCGCATCGCCCGCAGGACCTTCAGGCTCTTCTCGTCATACAGCCGGTAGCCGGACGGCGTACGCGTCGGCGTGACGACGCCGTAACGCCGTTCCCAGGCGCGGATGAGCGACGCGCCGACGCCCGTTCGGGCCGAGGCTTCCTTGATTGTGTACATGGTATGTACAACGCTACCACGACCTCGTGAGAAGGTGTACAAGCAGTGGACAGGCGGGCCCATTCCGGCCCCCGCCTCCGGGTCGGACGCGGGATGGGAACGTGGTCGCGGAGACCCTGGCTAGCCTCAACCGGGTCGAGATGCTCGTCCTCGTCGTCGGCTGCATTGAGGTCGCGCCGAACCAGACGACGGCCGTGGGGGGCGGGAGGGGCGGTCGTCCTATCCGCTGGGCCCACTCCGTCGCGTGCCGCGTCACGCGATCGGATCAGACGGCCTCGTCGAGCAGGAACCTCTCGACCACGGCGGCCGTCTCGTAGGGCCGCTCCAGCTGGGGGAGATCCCCGGCGCTCTCGATCGTGTCGGTTCGCAGGCTGGTGTTCGCCGCAACGAGCGCCTCCGAGGCCGCTGGGTCAGCGAAGCGCGGATGATCCCCGAAGACGAGGAGCGTCGGGTTCGCGAGCCGCCGGTAGGCCCCCTCGGCCCGTGGATCGTTGAGCAGCCCTGCGACGAACGCCAGGGGGGCCCGGAAGGCGTCCGGCTGCTGGCAGGTCCGCCAGCAGTACCGCTCGTACTCCCGGGGGACGCGCTCCGGATCCGCGAAGGTCTGGCGGAGGAACCAGCGGATCACCTGGCGCCGGGCGAGGACCGCGAACAACAGGCGGCCAATCCCCGTCAGGCGCAGAAACCGGTAGAGGCACTGAGATGTGCGACCGGCGCTGCCCTTGAAGCGCCCGAATCCGGTGGGGCTGATGAGGACGATGCGGCCGAACCGCTCGGGATGATCCGCGGCGGCGACGACGACATACTGCCCCGGCAGCGAGAGCGCGACGACATCGACGGAGGTCTCGCCCGGTCCGAGAGCGGCCGCCCGGATGAGCTCGAGCTGCTCCCCGTAGAGCGCATGGCCGTAGGGAGCGTCGGGTCGATCCGAAGTGCCGAAGCCGAGCCAGTCGACCAGCACGACCCGGCAGCGCTCGGCGAGCCGTGACGCGAGCGGCGCGAGCTCCACGCCCGCACCGGCCGCGTTGAAGCTGTGCAGGAGCAGGACGGTCCGCCCCTCGCCCAGCCGGTAGCCCGCGACCCGGCCGTCGGTGGTCTCGACATCGAACGGGACACCCGCAACTGGAGGGGCAAGTGGGATCGTCACCGCGACGATTATGGCCCTTGCGGGGTCCGGTGACGCGCCTCACCCTGGCTGGTCATCCGCCGCGGGAGAGACGTCGGGCGCCGTCCGCCGACGAGCTCGCCTTGCGAGGATGCCGACCGTCCCGCGAAAGAGCCTGCCATGGACCGGGTGGAGCACATAGCAGTTGGCGCCGACGACGAGGATGCGCATGGCGAGGAGTGTGGGCCGACGAAGTTGTCCAGCCCCGCTTGACGACGGCCCGAGCGGCGCGGAGGCTTGACGCGACAGAACTCTCTGACTAATGTCAGAGAAATGGACGAGCTGGAGGTTCAGGAGGTTCGCCGGTTCAACCGGGAGGTCGCCGAGCGGATCGGCGCGCTGACGGATCAGTTCCTCGGTCGCGCCCGACCCATGGGCGAAGCGAGGGTCCTCTGGGAGATCGGCCCCGACGGCACGGAGATACGGGCGCTGCGGATCCGACTTGCCCTCGACTCTGGCTACACGAGCCGAGTGCTGCGGTCCCTCGCGCAGCAGTCCCTGGTCACGGTCGGCCCGAGCCCAGACGATCGAAGGGTCCGCCGCGTCCAGCTCACGGAGGCGGGGCTCGCCGAACGAGCGGAGCTCGATCGACGTTCAGACGACGTCGCGTCGGGAATCCTGGAACCCCTGAGCGCCAGCCAACGTGAACGACTCATTGCGGCGATGGCGGAGGTCGAGCGTCTGCTGCGGGCATCTGCGGTGCGCTTCGTCATCGAGGATCCGAGATCCGCTGATGCCCGATGGTGCCTCGAGCAGTACTTCGCCGAGCTGGACGCGCGTTTCGAGGCCGGCTTCGACGCGTCGCTCAGCATCTCGGCTGACGCGGACGAGCTGACGCCTCCGGCGGGTGCGCTGCTGATCGCCCGCGTGCATGCGCGGCCCGTCGGTTGCGGCGCCATCAAGTTCCACTCCGGTGCCCCGGCCGAGCTCAAGCGGATGTGGGTGGCGCCGGAGGCGCGTGGCATCGGGCTCGGGCGTCGGCTCCTGGGAGAGCTGGAGCGGCTGGCCCGCGACGGGGGCGCGCAGGTCGTCCGACTCGAGACGAACCGTGCCCTGAACGAGGCGATCGCGCTCTACAGCGGGAGCGGCTTCCGCGAGGTCGCGGCCTTCAACGACGAGCCGTATGCCCACCACTGGTTCGAGAAGCGCCTCTCGTAGCCGGGCGCTTGGGGGATCTCCGTGGCGCGGTAGCATCCTGGCGTGGACACCTCGTCACCTGGGCGCCCGGCGCACGCGCCCCGGGCACGGAGAGATCGCAACCTGCGAGTGCCTTCGAAGCGCGGCGGGCCCGTGGGCCCGGCCTGGGATTCCGGCGCGTGGCGGCATGGCCTGCGGTGCGCGCGCGCGCGGGCGCCACCTCGAAGCATGGCCGGGCTCGTCACGTTGACCGATCCCGACGTGCTCATCGAGGGTGGCACGATCGTGGACGGGACCGGGAGGCCCGGCTTCCCGGGCTCGGTCGCCGTCGTTGCCGACCGGCTCGTCGTCCTACCGGCTGACGGATCCGGCGCCGCGGCGATGGCGATCGTGGCGGGGCCGACGTTCGAGCCGGCCGGCGGATCGATGCTCGCGGCCTCGTCGTCGCCCCCGGCTTCATCGACCTTCACAGCCACGGGGGCCTGGTGATGCTCGCGGAGCCGCTCAACGAGCCGAAGGTCCGCCAGGGCGTGACGACCGAGCTGATCGGCGTGGACGGCAACGCGTACGCCCCGTTCCCCTCGCGCCGGGATCTCGAGGACTACGTGGTCCTCAACGGCGGGCTCGACGGCCGGCCGGACATCGCCTACGACTGGGCGACCGTCGCCGAGTACCTCGGTCGGTACGACCGGCCGGGTCTCGGTGAACGTGGCCTACGTCGTCGGGAACTCGCCGCTTCGGATCGCCTCGGTGGGCTGGGACGAGGTGGAGGCGGATCGCGCCGCGATGGCCAACCAGCGATCGCGGCTCCGGGAGGCCCTCGAGGCGGGCGCCTTCGGCCTGTCCACCGGCCTCGACTACCCGCCCGGGTCGTACGCCACGACGGCCGAGCTCGTCGAGCTGGCGGCCGAGGCGGCCCGGCTCGGGGGGATCTACCACACCCACGTGCGCTATCCCCTGGGCGACGGGTTCCTCGATCCGTACCGGGAGGCGATCGAGATCGGGCGGCGGTCGGGCTGCCCGGTCCACATCACCCACTTCTACCACCGGTCCGACGTTCCCTGGCCCGCCGGAGGTGATGCTCGCGCTCGTCGACGACGCCCGCGCCGAGGGCCTCGACGTGACCTTCGACCTCTACCCCTCCGAGTGGGCGAGCACCCGCCTGCTGATCATGCTGCCCAACTGGATGCAGGCCGGCGGCCTGGGACCCTTGCGCGAGCGCCTCGCCGATCGGAAGGTTCGGGCACGGATCCGCGAGGAGTCCGGGGCACGCGGGCGCCTCTTCGCCGGCGAGCGGTCGTGGGACGAGGTGCGCCTCGGCTACTTCGCCCGCCCGGAGAACGGGGAGTGGGAAGGCCGGACGCTGGGTGAGTACATGGCCTCGACCGGACTGGACCCGGTGGATGCGATCTGCGACCTGCTGATCGCGGAGGACCTCCGGATCAACCAGGTGACCCCCGGGTCCCATCGAGTCGGGATCGAGCGGTTCATCCAGCACCCGCAGGCGATGATCGCCACGGACGGCGTGATGATCGGGGCGAAGCCGGCTCCCCGCACGTACGGGACGTATCCGCGCATCCTCGGCCAGCTCGTCCGCGAGGAACGCCTGCTCGGCCTCGAGGAGGCGGTCCGGAAGATGACCGGGGCGTCGGCAGCCCGGCTCGGGATCGCCGACCGGGGGATCGTCGCAGATGGCCTCATGGCGGACCTCGTCGTGTTCGACCCGGTTCGGGTGCGTGCGCTCGCGACCTACGACGAGCCGCGCCGCTTTCCCGAAGGGATCCCCTACGTGCTCGTGAACGGGGTGCTCGTGGTCGACGGTGGCGAACACACCGGCGCGACGCCCGGCCGCGCCCTCCGGCGGGGCCGCACCTCCTGACCCGGCCGGGAGCGCCGCTACCCGCGGCGCTGCGCGACGAGCGGCCCCGACGCTTGACACACTCCGCGGCACGACCCCACCCTTGCGCGACCCACGCAGACGCCCGGGAGGACCAGCGTGATCGAGCTCGGCGCGAACCGCTACGGCAAGCAGGCGATCCGGCTCGTCAAGGTCGTCCGCGGTCCCTCGGGTCATCGGGTCTGGGACCTCACCGTGGACGTGGCTCTCGAGGGGCGAGTTCGCGGCTGCGCACACGGCCGGCGACAACGCGTTGGTGGTTGCGACCGACACGATGAAGAACACCGTCTACGCCCTGGCAGCGGACCACCTGAGCCACGCGATCGAGCCGTTCGGGATGATCCTTGCCACCCATTTCCTGGCCTTCCCGCAGGTCGAGCGATCGACCATCTCGCTCCGCGGGCACCGCTGGGTCCCGATCGCCGGTGCCGGCGGGCCCGCTCCGGATGCCTTCCGGCGCGCGGGGGACGCGACCCGCACAGCGAGCGTCGCGGCCACCCGGGATGGCTCGATCGTGGAGTCGGGCCTCGAGGACCTCCTCGTCATGAAGACCGCGAAGTCGGCGTTCGCTGGCTTCTCTCGGGACGGCTACACGACGCTGGCCGAAGCGCGGGACCGGATCATGGCGACAAGGCTGACGGCTACGTGGCGCCACGCCGGTCCGGCCGCCGACTGGAACGCCAGCCACGAGGCGATCTCGGCCACGCTGCTCGAGGTCTTCGCGGCCCACGAGAGCGAGTCCGTCCAGCACTCGATCTGGGTGATGGCCACCGCGATGCTCGAGCGCCACGCCGAGATCGACGAGGTCCGGATGTCGCTGCCGAACCTGCACCACTGGCCCGTCGACGTCGCACCGTTCGGGGAGACGAACCGCGGCGAGATCTTCGTTGCGACGGCCGAGCCGCACGGCCTGATCGAGGCGACCGTCCGCCGGTCGCCTTCATGACCAGCCTCGCGCCCGGGGTCGAGTATCGCCGGCCCCGAGCTCCTCGGCCGGGAACGGCTCCTGACACCGGCCGCGGTGGCCTTCCTCGCGGACCTCGAGCGTCGGTTCCGTGAAGAGCGGCTGGCGCTGCTCCGGCGACGGGAGGCACGCCACGCGGAGATCGCCGCCGGAGACCTGCCCGGATTCCTCGCCGCAGACGGCCGACGTCCGCGCGAGCGACTGGCGGGTCGCCGCCGCGCCCGTGGATCTCGACGATCGCCGCGTCGAGATCACCGGTCCGGCCGAGCCGAAGATGATGATCAATGCCCTGAACTCGGGCGCGCGGGTGTTCATGGCGGACTTCGAGGACGCGCTGAGCCCGACATGGTCGAACGTGGTCGAGGGCCAGCTCGCGATCCAGGAGGCGGTCCGGCGCGTGCTCGCCGTCGAGACGCCCGAGAAAGCCTACCGGCTGGCCGAACGGACGGCGACCCTGCTCGTTCGGCCGCGCGGCTGGCACCTCGAGGAGCGCCACATCCATGTCGATGGCCGGCCCGTGTCGGCGAGCCTCTTCGACGCCGGCCTCTTCCTGTTCCATAACGCGGCCGAGACGCTCGCCCGCGGTTCCGGCCCATACCTCTACCTCCCGAAGCTGGAGGGTCACCTCGAGGCGCGCCTGTGGAACGACGTCTTCGTCCATGCCCAGGCGGCGCTGGGGATTCCCCGCGGCAGCGTCCGGGCGACGGTGCTCATCGAGACGATCCTTGCCGCGTTCGAGATGGACGAGATCCTCTTCGAGCTGCGCGAGCACGCGGCTGGCCTCAACGCCGGCCGCTGGGACTACATCTTCAGCCTCATCAAGCGGCTTCATGCGAGCAGCCCGGGTTCGTCCTGCCCGACCGTGGGCAGGTGACGATGGCAGTCCCGTTCATGCGCGCCTACGCGCGCCTGCTCGTCGCCACCTGCCACCGCCGCGGCGCCCACGCCATCGGCGGCATGTCGGCGTTCATCCCGAACCGCCGCGAGCCCGAGGTCACGGCGAACGCGCTCGCGCGGGTGCGGGAGGACAAGGAGCGCGAGGCGGGCGACGGGTTCGACGGCACGTGGGTCGCCCATCCGGACCTCGTCCCGGTGGCCGCGCGAGGTCTTCGACCGGGTGCTCGGGAACGCGACCGAACCAGAAGGAGGCGCCCGGGCGAGGCGGACGTCGCGGCGGCCGCGCTCCTCGACGTCACGGTGCCCGGGCGGCCGGGTGACCGAGGCCGGCGTCCGTCAGAACGTCAACGTCGCGATCCGCTACCTCGACGCGTGGCTGCGCGGGAACGGCGCGGCGGCGATCGACAACCTCATGGAGGACACGGCGACGGCGGAGATCTCGCGCTCCCAGCTGTGGCAGTGGCGGCGGCACGGCACCGCCGCTCGAGGACGGCGACGCCGTTCACGGCGGATCGCTACCGGCGGATCCGGGACGAGGAGCTGGAGAGGATCGGGCGCTGCCACCGGGCGAGTCGCCGAGGCCGCGGCGCTTGCTCGACGACCTGGTCCTCGCCGACGACTTCGCCGAGTTCCTCACCCGGACGCGTACCGCCTGCTCGACTGAACCGGCCGGCGCCCGCTTGGCGAGACGGTCAGGCGAGTCCTCCGATCGCCCGTTCCACGAACCGGCCGAAGCCCGCTGCGGCCGACGAACGCGCCGTCGCGGACGACGAACGACCCGCGGACGATCGTCGAGCGGACGGCGCCGCGTCACCTCGCGGCCCTCGAACGGCGTGTAGTCGCTCGAGTGGTGGAGGTCGGCCCCGCGGATCGTGCGGCGCGCCGCGGGGTCGAACAGGACGAGGTCCGCGTCGAGGCCCACCGCGACGGCACCCTTCGTGGTGAACCCGAACAGACGCGCCGGCGTCGTCGAGAGCAGGTCGACCATCCGCTCGAGCGTGATCCGCCCGGTGACCACGCCCGCGTCGTACACGAGCGCGAGCAGCGTCTCGATCCCGGGCGCGCCGTTCGAGATCCGGTCGAACGACTCGCGCCAGCTCTGCTTCTCGACCCCGACCCGGTCGGGCACGTGGTCGGTCGCGACGATCGAGAGGTCGCCCTGCCGCGAGGCCGGCCCACAGCGCCTCCGATGGCTCGGCCGGCCGGAGCGGCGGCGAGATCACGATAGCGGGCTGCCTCCTCCGGGTCGCCCGCGTAGCGGTCGTCGGAGAGCGTCGAGATAGACCGGGCAGGTCTCGGCGAACACGGGGAGCCCGTCGGCGCGGGCCGTCCGCACCTCGGCCAGCGCGTCCGCCGACGAGAGGTGGACGACGTACAGCGGTGCCCGGGCGGCCCGGGCCAGGGCGATCGCCCGGCCGGTCGCCTCGGCCTCGACGTACGGCGGCCGCGACGATCGCGTGGTAGCGGGGACCGACCTCGCCCGCCGCCAGGTGGCGGGCGGTCAGCGCCTCGAGGATCGCCCGGTTCTCGCAGTGGACCTCGCAGCATCCCGCCGTGTCGCCCGGCTCGCCTCGAGCGCCCGGAGGATCGCGGCGTCGTCAAGGCCGAAGTCGTAGACCATGAACGCCTTGAAGGTCGGGACGCCGGCGTCGATCGCGGCGGGGATCTCGGTTGCCGGATCCTCGTGCGAGGCGGTGACGACGAGGCTCGGTGCGACGTCGACCGCGGCGTCGGCCATCGGTCGCGGCGCGCCACTCGCGGAGGCCGGTGAGGAGCGAGCGGGTCGCGGCGGCGGACGACCCGGTGCCCGGGTTGTTGAAGGCGAGGAACGTCGTCGTGCCGCCGAAGGCCGCGGCGACCGAGTCGTCGAAGAAGCGGTCCGGCACGCTCGTCGGTCGCGACGCGCGTATGCGTGTGGACGTCGACGACGCCCGGGAAGGCACGAGCAGGCCGGTCGCGTCGACGACCTCCCGCGCGGACGCGGCGAGCCCGCCGAGATCCGGCTCCACGGCCGCGATCCGGCCACCCTCGACGGCGACGTCCGGCGGCGGGTCGACCCGCGGCCGTGACGACGATGCCGCCGCGGACCAGGAGGTCGGTCACGGTCTACGCGGCCCTCGAGGATCTCGATCTCCTGGGCGCCCTCCCACAGGCACCGCCGCCCGACCTCGCGGAGGCGATCGGCCCAGCCCTCGTCCGGCTCGATCGTCGCGAAGTGGTTCGCTGCCAGCTGGCCGACCTTCGACGACGTCGTGCAGGCCCCGTAGGGGAGGAAGATCTCGCACTCGCTGATGCCGCCGGGATAGAGGGCCAGCTGGCCCGGCGCCGGGTGCGACGTGTGGTGCTCCCAGCCCACGTCGGGGCGCAGGTCGCCGTACGGGATCCACGTGGACTCGCCGCTCCAGCGGCAGTGGATCAGCCGGGCCCGGAGCGGCAGCAGTCGCCCGGATCGCCGCGATCGGTCCGGGGCGCGTCAGGCTCCCAGCGGGCGCTAAAGTGCAGGTCACCAACCCGGATCGACAGATCGCTCATCGGCGGAGGATAGCGCGTGTCGCAGGACCGGCCGACGATCTCCACCCACGTCCTGGACACGGCCGCGGGCAGCCCACGGGCCGGCGTCCGTCGTCCGGCTGCGGCGGCCCGGCCGAGGACGGCAGCGCGCCGATCGTCGGCGAGGGAGTCACCGACGAGGACGGCCGGATCCGCGACCTCCTCGGCGGCGCGACGCTCGAGCCGCCGGCGCCTACCGTCTCGAGTTCGCGCCTCGCCTCGGACGGGTTCTTCGGCGCGGCTTGCCCTGGACTTCCGCGATCGACGACACCGACCGCAGCTATCACGTGCCGCTGCTGCTCGCGCCGTTCGGCCTCACGACGTACCGCGGCTCCTGACGGCGCGTGACCGACACGCCCGCCGCACGAGTCGCCGAGCTCGATGCGCTCGACGCACAGGCGCTGTCGTCGCCGCGCTCGTGCCGCTGTTCGAGGGCGCGCCGAGCTTCCTCGCCCGACTCTGCGCGGAGCCGGCCGTTCGGCGACCGGCCCGGCCTGTTCGCAGCCGCCCGCGACATCGCGCAGGCGATGCCCGAGCCCGAGCAGCTCGAGCTCATCGACGCCCACCCGCGCCTCGGCGCGCCGCCCGGGTCCGTGTCGGCTCGCTCTCGTTCGTCGAGCAGGGCTACGACCGCGGACGATCGGCGCGCCGCGGCCGGCGGCCGACGCCGAGCGGCGCGGATCGCGGCAGAGCTCGAGCGCCTCAACGCCGCCTACGAGGCTCGCTTCGGGTTCCGCTACTGCGTCTTCGTGGCCGGCCGGCCGCGGGCCGCGCTGCTGCCGGAGTTCGAGGCCGCGCTCGAGGCGTGCGCGAGACGCGGAGATCGCGCGGGCGCTCGACGCTGTCGTCGACATCGCCGCGGACCGCTACCGGAAGCTCGTCGTCCTCGACTCGGTGCCTTCGGTCGATCTGCCTGTAGCGCGTCGCCAGGAGGGTTGATGAACGTTCGCAGGGACCGCATCGCCCGCGTCCAGGCGCGGATGCGCGACGAAGGGCTGGTCGCGATCGTGATCGTCAACCACGACGACTACCGCTACCTCTTCGGCGAGGACCGCGTGCAACCCCGGGCTGTCGTCCCGGCTGACGGGCCGCCGACGATCATCGCCTTCACGGGCGAGGAGCCCGAGATCCGGGCGAGCCTTGAAGCCGGCGCCGAGAGCGAGGTGCTGGTCTTCGGCTCCGTGGGCGGGCAGATCCACGAGGTCACGGGGCTCCTACGCGAGATTATCGGCCGCCTCGGGACACCCGCCGACAGCCGGCCCAAGGTCGGCATGCAGATGTGGTTCGAGACGCCGGCCTTTCTGGTCGAGCTGTTCCGTAAGGTCAATCCCGAGATCGAGGTCGTCTCGTCGGACCCCGTGATGGACCCACTGCGGATGATCAAGGATGAGGGCGAGCTCGCGCTGATGGCCGAGGCCCAGCGCGTGGCCGGGATCGGCATGGATCGCGCGCGCGAGCTTCTGCGGCCGGGGGTCACGGCGCACACGATCGCCACCGAGGCGCTCTACGCCATGATGCGCGCCGGCGCCGAGCGGACCAGCACGCCCGTGTATGTCACCTTCGGCATCGAGACCTGCATGCTCCACGGCCGCGTCAGCCCGAACTCGCTGCGGGCGGGCGAGCTTGCCGTCATCGACCTGACCCCGCAGGTGGAGGGGTACTGCGCCAACCTGGCCCGGACGTTCACGGTCGGGCAGCCGGACGCTCGGCAGCGCTCCCTCCTCGACGCCTACTCGGAGCTGATCCGTGCGGCGCGAGCCGCGATGCGGCCGGGGGCAACTGTTGCCGACCTCGACGGCGTCGTCGGCGGGGTCCTCTCGCGCCTGGGCCTCGAGGAGTACCACATCCGCGGCATCGGCCACGGCCTGGGCCTCCGGTTCGAGGAGACGCCGGCTTCGACGATCATCCCGCCCCATCGGAACGTCCCGCTGCGCGAGGGCATGACGATGACGATCGGGCACACGGTCCTCGCGATCCCGGGGTTCGGCGGCGTGCGCCACGAGGACGTCTACCGGGTGACGCCGTCGGGCGGCTCCCTCCTTCACCCCTACCCGATCGACCCGGTCGTCGGGGCCTGAGGCCCTGGACGAGCCCGACCGGCACCGCCTCCGCCCTCCACCGCAAACGAGAGCCGGCTCAGGCCACGGCTGGCTGGAGGACACCGCGGCGCCACACCGCCCGGATCGACAGCGAGTCCGAGATGGCGGTTGTCGGGTCGCCGTCGACCAGGAGGAGGGCAGACCTGGCGCGCGTGGTTCAACGGGTCCCAGCCTGTCCGCGATTGGGGCACAACGAGTAGCGTGAGCTCGTCGGCCGCGACATTCCGGATCGCAGCGCGAGCTCACGAGGAAAGGGGACCACGAATGAGCCTCGAGGAGAACAAGGCACTCGTTCGCCGCTTCGTCGAAGAGATCTTCGTGCAGGGCCGACCCGAGGCGGTCGACGATCTCCTCGCTGATGACTTCGTCTCGCACACGTGGCGCTCGACCGGCGACGGCAAGGCGGACCTCAGGAAGGCCATCGACCGTACCTCGACGGTCCTCGCCGACGTGGAGTTCACGATCGAAGACATGATCGCGGAGGCCGATCGCGTCGCGGTCCGGGTGACGGCGCGGGCGACCCAGGTGGGGGAGTTCCTGGGCCTGCAGCCGAGCGGCAAGGGCTACGCGATCGGCGAGATTCACATCTTCCGCATCCGGGGCGGCCGGGTGATCGAGCACTGGCACCAGTACGACCAGACGGGGATGATGCGCCAGCTCGGGGCGCTGCCCGGATAGCGTTTCCGCGCAGCCTGCTCTCGTCACGACGTTCGCCGCCGGGCGTTCGCCGGGTTCGACCGGTTGCCCGACTTCGTCGCCACGGTCGTGGCGATCCGTGCGAAACGGCCGAATCTGCCGCTGGCTGGTGTGGAACGATGCGCGCCAGTCGCGTCTCGCCCGCCCCGTCCGGCACTACCCCCAAGGGCCGGACGGGGCTTCCGTTTCGACGCCGGACGACCTCCCGGACCGAGCGCCGGCGCATGCCCGACGTTCGGCCTAGAATCCGGCCAACCAGGTTCGTGCGGCCGGGCCGTTGACTCGGCAGAGCCTGGAAGGGGGTGGACCATGGCGATGTTCGTCGTTCTGGGCAAGTTCACGGACCAGGGGGCCAAGAACATCCACGACCTCCGCAAGGGCATCGAGGCGAACATGGCACGCGGGGCGAGCCTGGGAGTGAAGATGCACGGCTGGTACCTCACCCAGGGGCGCTACGACATCGTCGTGATCGCGGAGGCGCCGGACGCCGAGACCATGCTGGCGCAGTCGGCCGGCGTCGCGGGCACCGGCAATACGCGGACCGAGACGCTTCGGGCCTTCACGCTCGACGAGGCCGACCAGGTTCTCAAGCGGGTCGGTTCGGCGTAGCGTCGACCCCACTCGACCTGCCCTTGCCCGGGCGTCCGGGGCCACCCGCGAGAGTCGCCAGGCGCCCGGTTTCGCCGCGGCGGCCGCCACGTACCTCGCTCGGCGGGACGTGCCATCTGGGGGTGAACGCCGGGCGGAGCTTGGAGCCGGCTTGCCCCCAGGGGCTCCCGGCCTTGCCTCTCCCCCCGGGACGCACAGGGCGCCACCGGGCACGATGACATTCGACTCGACGGAGGACCAGACATGGGCACCTCGCTCAACCCCTACCTCAACTTCCGCGGCAACGCGCGCGAGGCGATGGAGTTCTACCGAACCGTCTTCGGCGGGAAGCTGACGATCGCGACGTTTGCGGACTTCCACGCCTCCACCGACCCGAGCGAGGACGCGCTGGTCATGCACGCGGACCTGGAGGGGCCCCCGGGGATCCGCTTCATGGCGGCCGACGCGCCGGCGCGGATCGAGCACCACACGGGCACGGACTTCACGATGTCGCTCAGCGGCGAGGACGACGCGGAGCTGCGCGGCTACTACGAGAGGCTGGCCGATGGCGGCAGCGTGACCATGCCGCTCGCCACGGCATCGTGGGGCGACACGTTCGGGATGTGCACCGACAGGTTCGGCGTCCGCTGGCTCGTGAACATCACTGCGCCCCGCGGCTGACCTGCCGGCGCGCGCCGCCGGCAGGTCCGGCAGGACCTGCGGCCGTCGTTGTGGCTGTCAACCGCGAGGCGGGCGCCGCCGCCATCGCTGAACGAGGGATCGCTCAGGTCGCCTGCCCTCGCGCCGCGGCCTGTTCCGCGAGCTGTCTCGTGAGCGTGGCCTGGCCGATGTGCTCCCGGGTGTGCACGGCGGCGTGGAGCAACCAGGACGCCCCAGTCGCGGTTCGCAACGGCCGTTCGATCGAAGCGTCGAGACGCTCCTGTGTGAGACCGCCGAGGAAGCCGTCGACCTCCCGCTCGGCGGCATCGATCATCGCCACGAGCCGGTCAGCGTCCAGGTCGCTGACACGGAAGGCGGCTTCGCGGTCGCGCGGCAGCGTGACGCCGGCCACGTTCGATGTCAGGCTCCGCTCGGAGTCGAGAGTGTGGGCGATGAGGGCGGCGATCGAGTTCGTCTCGTCGCCGGGCCTCCAGTCGAGGAGCGCCGGGCTCAGGCCGCTCACCACCGTCCGCATCGCTGCGTGGGCGTCGTGGAAGTAGCCTGCGTAGAGGGCCCCCGTTGCCTCTGCTGCGGTTGACACGGTTCACTCCCTGCTCTTCAGCACCGATCGAGGTAGGTCTCGATCTCCCATGGGGTCACCTGTCGCCGGTAGCGCTCCCACTCGAGCGTCTTGGCGGCGACGATCAGGTCCACCAGCCCGCTGCCGAGGGCGGCCGCCCGGTCGAACGAGGCGATGATGTCGATCCCGGTTCGCTCCGCACTGGCGACCAAATAGGCGCACTCTCGATCCGCGTCAACACGAGCGCCGCGAGCCCAACAAGCAAGAATCCAACCTCGCGGCCGGCTTCGAGTTCGTGATCGCTGGAGACGACACTCGATTCGACTCGAGGAGCTGCAGCCTGGAGGAACCCTGTCGGCGCCCCCTCAGTACTCGCCCTTGATCACGAAGAACGAGCCCCGGATGGTTCCCGCCAGCTTCGACTTCTGGCGTGCGAACTTGAAGCGCGAGGCGAGCTCGGCGGGGACCTCCATCCCGTCGGAGAGCTTGAACCCGACTGCCCTCTTCCTTGCGTCTTCGATGGTGTACATCACGTTGATCGACAGGCCGCTTTCGTAGAAGACGTAGGCCATCCGGATGTTCGCCACCTGGAAAGCCGTCGCCTCAAGAGGGCGGGCCGAGATGACGAGGCCGCGCTCCTCCTCGAGGATGCGGTGCACCCAGTCGATGGTCTCCTTGGCGTTGCTCGCCGGTTCCACCGTGAAGTCGTAGTCGTACTTGTTCTTGAAGTAGCGCGCCTCGTTCGCCCGCAGCCCGGCGAGGGCGGCTGCCACCGGTGAGGACTCCAGGCCGGTGGTCGAGACGTTGTCGAAGTCGACGACATAGGACATGACACGCTCCTGTACTCGTCAGAGAGAAGCCTCGACTTCCGGAAATGCCCACGGGTTCGCGGGAGCTACCGCATGGACTCCAAACCGGTCGTCGTGACACAGCTTGGCTGCGCGCCGTGATTGTTGCCCGTGGCTGCGGCAAGCGCTTCTCAATCCCTGACCGACGATGCAGATGGCGGCGGGTGCTCGTCGTCGGCGCGTTGGCTCGGGCCGGCGTGATCCGGGGACTGGCCGCGGTACACGTCCGAACCCGGCCCCGCGGCCGGGTTTCCTGTTCTCGATCTCTGGAGTCGACACCAGGAGTTGAACCGAGGACCTGCTGTTCTCGAAACAAGGTGCCACCGCCCCGATCTCACGCTCAATTCGTGCGGAGGTGAATCATCCGGGGCGTGAATCGGGGGGCGTTCGCTGTTCGGAAGGGAGGTCGCTTCGGCCGGCCGGCATGAGCTGCCAGCGGAGCGCCTCGGAGATCCAGTGCCGAAAGGCCGATTGGGTCCACCCGCGCTGGCTCACCAGCAGGTGGTAGAGCCCGGGATCGTTCAGCGCCCAGACGGCGTCGGCTGCGGCGACCGGATCGAGGCCGGGGCGCAAGCCCCCGCGCGCCTGCACGCCCGCCACCACGTTCCTGGCCCCGCCGAGGCGCTCGGCCGCGACCTTCTCCCAGACCTCTAGCGCCTCCGGGTCCGCGCTGGCGGCCCCTCGAACGGCTTCGTAGATCGGCGCGAGTCGGCCGTGGACGTCGACGATGATCCCGGCGTAACCATCGAGGAAGGCGGCGGGGTCGGTGCGCGCCATGACGGCCCTCGACGCAGGTCGGTCCGGGAGGGCGATCGGAGCGTCGTCACCGACGAGCGCGATGTCGTAAGCGGCCTTGAGGATCGTCGCCTTGCCGCCGACGGAGTTGAAGACGGTCGCCCGGCTCACGCCGGCCGCCTCGGCGATCGCGTCGATCGAGGTCGAGACATACCCGTGCTCGATGAAGAGTCGGCCGGCCGCCCGGAGGATAGCGAGGCGCGTCGATGCCGCCTGCGCCTGTCGCAGGGGTGAGCGATATCGACGCTTGACACGGTCAGTCATGTCTACTAGATTGCACGTCTAACCAACATACCATGAGTATAGCGGAACTGAGGCGTCCCGATGACTCTAACCGTGAGCGCCGATCCAATGGCCGTCGTCGAGCGGCTCCGGGCGGCCATCAACGCGCACGACCTCGATGCGCTCGTCGGCTGCTTCTCGCCTGCTTACCGGAGCGAGGCGCCTGCCCATCCCGCCAGGGACTTTGCGGGTCGCGACCAGGTACGTCGCAACTGGGGCCAGATCCTGGCCGGCGTCCCGGACCTGCGGGCTGAACTCGTCCGCTCGACCGTCGTCGGTGACACGGTCTGGGCCGAGTGGGACTGGACCGGAACGCGTCGCGACGGGCAGCCCCACCACATGGCGGGTGTGACGATCCAGGGTGTCGAGGGCGACGCCATCGCCTGGGTCCGTTTCTACATGGAGGTCGTCGAGGCCGGGGGGCCGGGCCCCGAGTCGGCGGTGCGTCAGAGTGTCGGCCATTCGATCACCGGGGGCGAGTCGTGACCACCCTGCTCGTCGGAGGCACTGGCCACCTCGGTCCCGGACTCATCCGCCTGCTGACCGCGAGCGGACACGGATTGCGGGTCCTGACGCGCGATCCGGCGCGAGCCCGCGGAATCCTGGGCGATGGCGTCGAGCTGGTCGCCGGCGACGTCCGCGATACCGCCAGCCTGACCGAAGCGCTGGAAGGGGCGAGCTCGGTCATCTCGGCGTTCACCGGCTTCGGCGACCCGAAGGGACCCGGTCCGCGGGCGATCGACCGAGACGGCAATATCGCGCTCATCCGGGCGGCTCGTCTGGTCGGCGTCGAACACTTCGTGCTGCTGTCCGTGACGCAAGCCTCGCCGGACCATCCGATGGAGCTCATGCGCTCCAAGTACGCGGCCGAGCAGGAGCTCAAGTCGTCCGGACTCGGCTGGACCATCATCCGACCGGCGCTCTACATGCAGACCTGGCTCCACCTCGCCGCGGACCCGCTCGTTGAGACGGGCCGGACGCGGGTCTTCGGTCGGGGCGACAACCCGCTGAACCTCGTCTCGACCACTGACGTCGCTCGGATCGTCGAGCTCGCACTCGTCGATCCCGGCCTGCGCAGCGCTACGCTCGAGATCGGCGGCCCGGAGAACGTGTCGATGAACCAGCTGCTCACGACGGTCGAGCGGGTGACCGGCCGGTCCGGCCGGATCGACCACGTGCCGGTGCCCGTGCTCCGGCTGATGTCCATCCTGCTGCGCCCGTTCCGCCCGGCGCTAGCAGGCATGATCGGTGCGGCCGTCGTCATGGATACCCGGGACATGAAGTTCGACGCGTCAACGACCGTTCGACGCTTCCCATCCATCACCCCGACTCCGCTTGAGACCGTCGTCCAGGGGTTGTATGCCCCAGATGCGCGGGCAGACGGCGAAGCCGCAGCCCGGCAGGCAGCGCCGGCCTAAACCTCGGAACCAATGTCCACGCGCCCCTGTCCAGCCAGGCGTCCTGCCTCGATCTCGTTCCAGAGGAACTTGAGCCCGGGATCGAGCCCAGCGAACGGAACGGTTTTGGCCACGCGGGCTGGGCGGGCTGTCAATCCGAGGTGGCGATCGCCCGACCGCCGTGGATCGATGCCGGGGTATCGTTGTCGCCCGATGGACGGATCGACGTTCGCCGGCTCGATCCTCGGGTGGCACGACTTCTTCCTCGCCACCGCGGGTGCCTCCGCTGCGCTGCTCGGACTCCTCTTCGTCGGCGTCTCAATCAACCTGGGAACGATCGCCGCCGCCGAGCGGGCCGACCTGCGCGCCCGAGCGCGGCTTGCCTTCGCCAACCTCCTCTACGTCCTGGGCATCTCGCTCGTCATGCTCATCCCGAACCCTGAACCCCACGGCATCGGGGCGGGGATCGCCGCGATCGCCGGCCTGGGCCTCCTGCGCATCGGGCGCGGCGTCTCGGTCGTCGTCGGGAACCGCGATCGACTCCGCGATCAGCTCCCGACTCTGCGCCGGATGGGCTGGACGGTGGCCGGCGGTTTGATCCTGCTCTACGTGGCCATCGCCTACTTCGCGAACGCCGACGCCAGGAGCACGGTCCTGCTCATGGCCGCCGTGCTCATCCTGCTCATCGGGGCGGCGGACGTGTCATGGGAGATGCTCGTCCTGGTGAGCGACGACCGCGACGGAAGCTGACGAACTATCTGGCCCGATACTGCGCGCATGGCGGGACGTACCTTCACCCAGACTCGCCGCCGCATCACCGGCCTGCGCCTCGCCGCTCAGCGCCTGGGGACGAACGAGGCCTCGACGGCGGTGGACGCGGTCCGCTGGATGCTGGGCATCCAAGCCCAGGACTTCCCAGGCGCCAAGTGGTCGGTCGGTATCCGGCAGGCGGGCGCGACAGAGGCTGGGGTCGAGGCAGCCTTCGACGCTGGCGAGATCGTGCGGTCGTGGCCGCTCCGGGGAACGCTCCACCTGGTGGCGGCCGACGATCTAATCTGGATGCTGGAGCTCACGGCGCCGCGCGCGCTCGCCTCCGCCGCGGCGCGACGGGCCGCGCTCGGGATCACCGACGCTGACGTGGATCGGGCGCGCACGATCGCAGTCGCTGGCCTGACGGACCGGCGGACGATGGCCCGCGAGGCGCTGCTTGCCACGTTCGACGCGGCCGGCGTCAGCACCGAAGGCCAACGCGGATATCACCTCCTGTGGTACCTCGCTCAGACCGGCACGCTCGTCTTCGGCGCATCGGATGGGCGGGGCCAGACCTTCGCCCTTCTCGACGACTGGGTGCCCAGTCCACGGCGCCTGGATCGCGACGAGGCGCTCGGTGAGCTCACTCTCCGGTACTACCGCAGCCACGGGCCGGCAACGGTGAAGGACCTCGTGCGCTGGTCGGGCCTTACCGCCCGAGATGTGCGAAGCGGGCTCGCCATCGCGGGTGGCCAGCTGACCATCATCGACGTCGACGACGTGACCTACCACCTCGCGCCCGAGACCCTCGAACTCGCACCGCCTCGTACCCGCATGCACCTCCTGCCGGGCTTTGACGAGTACTTGCTCGGCTACGGCGACCGGACGGCCGCCCTGGCGCCGAAGCACGCCGACGCGATCGTCCCGGGCGCCAACGGGATGTTCAAGCCGACGATCGTGGTGGATGGCGAGGTCGTCGGGACCTGGCGGCGGACGATCACGGCTCGAGACATCGTGGTTGAAATCAACCCGTTCGGACGACTGTCCGGCGACGCCGTCGACGAGCTCGGCGCGGTCGCACGATCGTACGGTGCCTTCCTGGGCCGGCCGGTCCGGGTTGTGACAGACACAGGATCGTAGGAAGCTGGAGCTGCTGCTTCGTGTGGCGAATCCGGCCTTCACCCACCGTCGCCGCCGAGCTCAAGCTACGGCCAGCCTGCCCCCGGCGCGGGCGCCGGCACAGCGAGGACCTGGCCGGTTCGCGTCCGGCCGCTCATCAATGCCGCCGGGTCGGACCAGTCGGCCGCGACCATGTAGAGCGTGCGTCGATCGACGTCGCCCAGGGCGCAGGCGAAGCAGCCACGGTCGAGCTCGACGATCTGGAGCACTTCGCCGCCCTCCCGCACGCGAACGCAGCGCTTGGTCCCGACGTCCGCGTACCAGATCGCACCCTCGGCGTCGACGCAGATCCCGTCCGGATGGTGACCGCTGGTCGTCGCCCAGACCCGCCGGCCGGACAGGCTCCCGTCAAGTGCGATGTCGAAGGCGGTAAGGCACTCGCCGTAGGACTCGGCCACGATGAGCGTCGAGTTGTCGGGCGTCACGGCCATGCCGTTCGGGAAGGCGACCCGGTCGGCGACCCTCCGAACCGTCCCGTCCGGGGTGACCAGGGCGACGAATCCGGGTGCGAACTCTCCGCCGGGAAAGTCGAAGCCGATGTTGTTGAGGTAGGCATTGCCCCGACCGTCCACAACGATCTCGTTCCAGGGATGCGCCCCGACGTCGAGATCGGCGTGGGTCACGAGGGTCCCGTCGGGCTCCCGCCGCAGCAGGCGCGGTTCGCGCCCGGCGATGATCAGCAGCGTGCCGTCGGACAGCCAGTCGATGCTGAATGGCGCGCTCGACAGGCCGACGACCACCTCGCGCTGGCCTTCGGGGCTGACCGCCACGACCTCGCGGGTTCCCCAGTCGGCGAGCCACAAGCGACCCTCGTGCCAGCGGGGCGACTCGCCCATCGCGAGACCGTCCAAGACGATGCGTGCTACAGCCATCGGCGACACCTCGAGCTGTCGGCCCGATGCCAGCCATGGTCCCGACCCGACCAGATCGTGGCGAGGGTCACGGACCGCGCCCTCGGGCGGCTGGACACCATCATCTTCCGCTGGGTCTGCGACTGGCGATGGCCGGTCACACCGGGCTTCCGATAGTCTGACGCATTCTCACATGACTCTCGCGACGGCCGCCGACTCGACGTCGGTCAAGTCCCGGCCGATCTCGCTTCGGCCCTTGCTGCCGATCCCGGCGCCAGGCGATCCTTCGAGGTTCTGCCCTACAGCGACAAGCGGCGCATGATCACCCCGTGGGGCGGCGAAGGGTGCCGACGACCGATGACTTTCGGGGACCCGGCGAGTCTGTACCAACGAGACTGCAGCACCACAAGGGGGCCATCATGACGAGGTTGACCACGCTGACCCTGGAGGTGCCCGGCGCTGTCCTGACCTACGACATTCGCCCCAACGACACCTCGATCGAACCGGTCCTGCTCATCATCGGCTCACCCATGGCGGCCGACGGCTTCGCCGCGCTGGCGGAGCGGTTCCCCGAGCGAACCGTTGTCACGTACGACCCGCGGGGCGCGGGCCGGAGCCCCCGGACCGACGCGGCGCTCGAGACGACGCCCGACGAGCACGCCGACGACCTGCACCGGCTGATCTCGGCGCTCGACGCCGGCCCCGTCGAGCTCTTCGCATCGAGCGGCGGGGCCGTGAACGCGCTCGCCCTCGTGGCCCGCCATCCAGAGCAGGTGACGACGCTCGTGGCCCACGAGCCGCCGGTCTGGCAGGTGCTCCCGGACCGCGAGGTCGGACTGGCGGCCGCGGTGGACATCCACGACACGTATCTGCGCAATGGCTTCGGCCCGGCGATGGCCAAGTTCATCGCCCTCGTCAGCTACGAGGGCCCGTTCCCGGCCGACTACGCCGGCCGACCAGCTCCCGACCCGGCGATGTTCGGGCTGCCGGCCGAGGACGACGGCACCCGGACCGACCCGTTGCTCGGGCAGAACATGATCTCGGCCAGTCACTTCCAGCCGGACTTCGAGGCCCTGCGCGCGGCATCGACCCGCATCGTCCTCGGGGTCGGAGCGGAGTCGAGCCGCGTCATGACCGGTCGCGCGACGCAGGCCGTCGCGGAGCGGCTCGGGACCACGCCGGTCGTCTTCCCCGGCGGCCATGGTGGGTTCCTCGAGGGTGAGATGAACCAGGGCGGCGGCCCCGACGCCTTCGCGGCCACGCTGCGCGAGGTCCTCGTTGGCGAGGACAGGCCCACATCGGCCGGGAGGTGACGACGTGGGACGCGTGATCTCGGGGATCACGACCTCGGTCGACGGCTACATCACGGGACCGAACGACGGCCCGGGCCGGGGACTCGGCGACGGCGGCGAACGCCTCCATGCCTGGGTCTTCGGCGGCCGCTGGTCGTATGACGGCGGCCCTCGGGGTGAGGCGATCGGCGCCGACAAGGACTACCTCGACGCCTCGATGGCGAACGTCGGCGCGGTGATCGGTGGTCGATGGACGTACGAGGCCGCCGATCACTGGGGCGGGACGAACCCCTGGCCGGTGCCGTTCTTCATCGTCACCCATCGCCCGCAGGACGAACCGCAGGTGGGCGGGTTCACGTTCGTCGGCAGCCTGGATGCCGGCCTCGAGCGGGCACGAGCGACGGCCGCCGACCGCGACATCCAGATCATGGGTGGCGCGGACGTCATTCGCCAGGCGCTCCGGGCCGGGCACATCGACGAGTTCACCCTGACCATCGCGCCGGTCATCCTCGGGTCGGGCAAGCGCCTGTTCGAGGGGTTCGACGAGAGCTTCGATCTCGTGCACGTCGGCGTCCGCCAGTCGCCCTTCGCGACGCACATCACCTATCGGCTCGTTCGCTAGCCATTGCTCTCGCTGGTGCGCCCCGGCCGTCCCCGGCGAGAAGCTGCCCGGCTGACTGTGAATGAAAGGCTGGATCGGGGTCGCACGTGGAGAATCGGCGCGTGACACTGGGGGTGACGATCCGAGAGGCGCTGCCAGCCGAGCTTGATGCCGCCGGCGAGGTTGTCGTGCGCGCGTACGGGACACTGCCCGGACCGCGCCACAACGCATACCTCGCCTTCATCCGCGACGCCGCGCAGCGCGCTCGCCATTGCTCGATCCTTGTTGCGATCGATGCTTCATCTGGCGAGCTGCTCGGGAGCGTGAGCTATGTCCCGGACTCCCGAAATCCGTACGCGGAAGTCGAACGCGACGGTGAGGCCGGGTTTCGGATGCTCGGCGTGGCTCCTGAGGCCAGGGGACGGGGCATAGGGGAAGCGCTCGTTCGCACCTGCATCGCCCGGGCTCAGGCCGCGGGGCGGAGTGGCATCGCGATCTCCACTTCTCCCAGAATGGAGGCGGCCCACCGACTCTATGAACGCCTCGGGTTCCAACGCGCTCCCGACCGGGACCACAACCCAGTGCCTGAGGTCCAACTCTGGGCGTATGTGCTGTCACTGGCAGGCAGACCTATGGAGAGCAGCGACGCGGAGTGGCCGGGATCCACCAGACCCGCGCTACCGGTCGCGGACGGTGCGGCACCGAACTCAGGTCGCGACGCGGCCGTGTGACCCCTCTCGCCACGAGCGGGACAATGGCGGCCTATTCGGAGGTGCTGAACATCCTGAAGCACTCGTCCGCGGGCCTTCATCTGCGCGAGGTCAGCGCCGAGGTCACGCTGGTCCTGTGAACGATCTGGACGGACCCGTCGCCCCGGGGGCGCCGGGCATCTCGCCAACCTGGTCGAGCAGCGACAAGGACGCGATCGGGACATCGCACTACTCGAGCCGGGTCTGGTTCACGATCGGGCGCGGCATCCTCAACGAGGTCTACTGGCCGCACGTGGACCGGCCGCAGGTCCGGGACCTGGGGTTCATCGTCGCCGACGATGTCGGGTTCTGGAGCGAGGTCAAGCGCGACGCCGCACACCGGGTCCACCACGAGGGCATGGGCGTGCCGGCGATCTCGGCCGTGCACACCCATCCCCGTTACCGGCTCACCCTCCGCGTCTGCGCCGACGACCACGCCGATGTCGTGCGCATCGAGGCCCGGCTCGAGGACCTTCGGGACCCGAACGACCCCGGGCAGACGGCCCACCCGCTGCGGCTCTACCCGCTGCTGGCACCCCACCTTGGGTTCAGCGGCCTCCATGGCCGCGCATGGATCGACACGCACAAGGGCCGCCCGATGCTCTTCGCCCAGGACGGGCCGTGGGCCCTGGCGCTGGCATCCGAACCAGCCCCGGTACGCCAGGGCGTCGGCTACGTGGGGGCATCGGACGGCTGGCAGGATTTCGCGACGAACGGCCGGATGACCTGGACGTATGCGCGCACCGACGCCGGCAACGTGGCCGGCATGACCGAGCTGGCGCTCGACGATGGCGTGGCCCAGCTCGCCCTCGCGTTCGGTGCCCGGCCTGAGGAGGCCGGGCTCGAGGCGTCTGCCGCGCTGGCTGGTCCATTCGAGAGCGCCTGGGAGGAGTACATCGTCAACTGGCATGGGTTCGCCCGGACCGTGGTCGATCCTCCGGCCGAGCTGCCGGCGGAGGATCGCGACCTGTACCTGACCTCGGCCGCGGTGCTGCGTTCGCACCAGGACCGGACCCTGCCGGGCGCGACCGTGGCCAGCCTGTCGATCCCGTGGGGCAACACCCGCAACGATCTCGGCGGCTACCACCTGGTCTGGTCGCGTGATCTCGTCGAGTCTGCGGGGGCGTTCGTTGCGCTGGGCGCGGTTGCCACGGCCCGGCGCACGCTCGCCTACCTCGTCGCGTCCCAGGAGCCGGACGGACACTGGCCCCAGAACCAGTGGGTCGACGGGGTGCCGTACTGGACCGGCCTGCAGCTCGACGAGGCCGCCTACCCGCTTCTGCTGGCAGGGGCCCTCCGCACAGGCGCCGCCCACATGCACGGGAAGACCGGCCCCCACGAAGACGCCTTTCAGAACCTCGTCAGCCAGCCGTCGCTCGACCTCATGATCGCTCGGGCCGCCCGCTTCATCGCGAGAACAGGCCCCGCCACGAGCCAGGATCGCTGGGAGGAGACCGCGGGGCTGACGCCGTCAACGCTGGCGCCGGTCGTCGCCGCCCTGGTGGTCGCCGCCGGGCACCTGCCTGAGCCCGCCGCCACCTACTGCCTGGAGCTCGCGGACGACTGGAACGCCTCGATCGAGGACTGGACGTACGCCCGCGGCACCCGGCTCGCAAGTGAGCAGGGCGTCGACGGACACTACGTCCGGATCGCCTCGCCGGAGGTGCTCGTGGGGGCGCCCCTCTCGACGCCGGTCACCCTCCGCAACCAGCCTTCGGGATCGTCGATGGTTCCGGGCGACGAGATGGTCGGGACCGACTTCCTGGCGCTCGTCCGGTTCGGGCTCCGACTTCCCGATGACCCGCGGATCGTGTCGAGTCTCGCTGTCGCGGATGGTCTTCTGCGGACGGAGACGCCGAGCGGACCGGTCTGGCATCGCTACAACGGCGACGGCTATGGCGAGCACGAGGACGGGAGCGCCTACGACGGCACAGGGATCGGCCGCGGCTGGCCACTCCTTGTCGGCGAGCGCGGGCACTACGAGCTCGATGCCGGGCGCGACGCACGGCCCTACCTCGAAGCGATGCGGCGCATGGGCTCCGACGGGGGGATGCTGCCCGAGCAGGTCTGGGACCGGGCGCCGCTCCCCGAACGCCACCTCGCGCCTGGCCGGCCGAGCGGCTCGGCGATGCCGCTCGCCTGGGCGCATGCGGAGTACGTGAAGCTCGTCAGGTCGATCGCGCTGGGCCATTCGATCGACCGCCCCGAGGTGGCCTGGCGGCGCTACCGCGGCATTGCCCCGAGGAAGACTCGGGCGACGTGGCGGTTCACGGCGCCGCGGCCGTCGATGCCAGCGGGTCGCATTCTGCGCCTGGAGCTGATGGCCCAGGCGCGGGTCCGATATTCGACTGACCGATGGCAGGCGTGGACCGATCTCGACGCCCGGGACACGGGCCTCGGTGTCTGGCTGGTCGACGTGCCGGGGTCCGACCGGCTGGCTCCCGGTGCGGCGGTGGACTTCACGTTCTGGTGGCCGGGGTCCGGCCGCTGGGAGGGTCGCGACCTCCGCGTCGAGGTTGTCGAGTCCCAGCGTTAGCCGAAGGTGCAGCGCCGATTCGCCCTGCTGCCCGCCGAGCTCGCGGTCCACCCGGCCGACTTGCCGAGCCATGAGATCTACCTCATGTGCGAAGACATCGAGGCGACCCTGGCGAGCCTGGAGCACAAGGGCGCGGCCGTGAGTCGGCCGGTCAGAGAAGAAGCGTGGGCTTCGTCACCGAGGTCGCTCCATGGAGGGACCGACCTCGCGATCTACCAGCCGAAGCACCCAAGTCCCCGAGCCCTGCCTGAAGGACCACGCACGTAGCCTGGCCCCCGCGGTTCCCGGCCAGCCCGACGTGGTTGGGAGCCACGACAAGGTCCCCTTTGGCCCGAACGTCCACCCAATCGCCAGAAGCCAGGCTCGCGGCTGGCCTCTCGATCCCTGTCGCTGGAGCCGACACTCGATTTCGAACCGAGGACCTGTTGTCTTTGCGCAGCTTCCAGTACGTCTCGGCTTACGCTCAGTCAGTGCGTGGGGGGTGGGGGGCGACTGCTCCACCGGCCACGAGCAACTCCTCTCGGAGGATCCGCCCCAGCCACGCCCGGTACCGGGCGTCTGACCACCCGTGGTCGCGGAGCTCCTGGTAGACCTCCAGCAGGCTCATCGCCAGTAGGAGGTCGTGAGCTGTCTCGATCGTCAGGGGCTCGCGCAAATGCGGGCCGAGTGGCACGACGACCGCCTTGAGGCGCTCGGCCCGCTCCGCCAGGACGGCGGCGATCTCGGCGGCGATCTCGGGGTCGGCACGCATCGCGTCCTGCTGGATCGCGAGCGCCTCGGCGCCCGTCGCCCACTGGTTGCCCATGAACGCCGCGTAGGCGTCCAGGCGGGCTCCCGGCTCGTCGATCGCAAGGACCTCGCGGAGCCGGTCACCCGTGCGGGCCGCCTCGAACCATGCCTGCCGGATCTCGCCGACCATCGCCCGCTTCGACCCGAACGCCCAGTAGATCGTTGGCACGGCGACGCCGGCTGCCGCGGCGATCTGCGGGATCGTCGTCGCCGCGTAGCCGCGCTCGAGGAACAACCGCCGGGCGGCATCGAGCATACGTGCCCGCGTCTCGGCCCGGTCGCGACGACGCGGGCCGTCGCCGGAACCGCCGGAGAGAGGCTTGACAGGACTCACAGAACTAGAGTATCACTGCAGTTATAACTAGAGCCAGAGTGTAGTAAGGAGTCGTCCCATGACCGCACCGACCGTCCCCTTGACCGAGGAGAACACCGCGACCTTCCGACGCGCCATCGAGGAAGGCTGGAACAAGGGCAACCTCGCCGCGATCGACGAACTGTTCGCGCCCGACTTCGTCGAGCATCAGGCCGGGATCGCGCCCGGGCGTGACGGCGTGAAGGGCTCGATCCAGGTGCTCCGCTCCGCCTTCGCGGACCTCCACCTCCATGTCGAGGACGCGGTCGCCGACGGCGACCGGGTGTGGCTGCGGCTCCATGCGACCGGCACCCACGAGGGCCCGTTCATGGGCATGCCTGCGACCGGGCGCCGGATCGACATCACGGTCATCGACATCGCCCGCATCGTTGACGGGCGGCTGGTCGAGCACTGGGGAGTGGCGGATCGGCTCGGCGTGGCCCAGCAGATCGGGCTTGCCCCCGGCGGGTCGCGCTGACTCGTGAGCGTCATCACCTTCATGCCGAGAACCAGAACCACGAAACGGTGGTCGCTGGCTGCGTCCGCTTGACTTTCAGTCCCAATCGAGCTGCCTCAAGGACTGGTACCTGGAGTGGCCCCGAGGGGTGTCCGGAATGGATTCCTACAGCCCCAGAAGCCGGCCGTGTGGCCGGCTTCCGAGTTCGTGATCGCTGGAGCCGACACTCGGATCTGAACCGAGGACCGGCTGTCTACGAAACAGCGTCCGGCCTCAACCATTTCAAGGTCAAGCCGTGCGTGGAGACTAACTGACTTGGGGGCGAATTGAGGGGGCTATTGACCGGAATCTAGGCCCGTCTGGCGCCGCCACTCTGGAGACACGGAGGCCCGAGGCCGTGGCGAAGCTGGCCTTCATAGTCGAGGGGCGGGTGGGGCGGAGACGCGAACGGCCAGGCCGTTGCGACTCGCGACGGAAATAGAGCGCGTCTCGTCTCCTGTACGCCGTGCTAACGTCCCCAACATGCCGCACGAATCGTCTCTCGGCCGTGCTCGCTCGCGGGGCCAGCAATGAGGCACGCCGCGGTGAACGCGGACCTCGTCATCGGCAGGCCCGGCTACACACTGCCCTCGACGATCTTGTTGCCGGCGAGCGACGGCGCCGCGCCATGCGTCGTGTTCGTCGCCGGGAGCGGGCCGACCGACCGCGACTGGACGTCGCCCCTCCTGCCCGGCAACAACGGCAGCGGCGCACAGCTCGCGCTCGAGTTACAGGCGCGCGGTGTCGGATCGATCCGCTTCGACAAGGTCGGCTCCGGCGTCAACATGCCGAAGAGCAGTGCGCCAGCGGATCTGGAGATGCTCGAGGTCTTGTCGCTGACCCACTACGTCGACGAGGCCGCAGCCGCGTTCGACGAGCTCGCGACCCGCGACCGGTGCGGCACGATCTACCTTCTCGGCCACAGCGAAGGATCGATCCATGCCTCGTCGGCGGCGATCACGAAGCAGGCGGACCCGCGCTTCGGCGGCTTCATCAGCCTGTCCGGGCCTTCGCGCTCGCTCCTCGAGACGGCGATTGAGCAGATCCGGGCGATCCGCATCAAGGCGGGAGATGACGCCGCCGTCGTCGACAAGGCGCTCGGGGACTTTCGCGCAGCGATGCTGGACCCAGACGCATCGGCGCCCGATCTGTCCGCGCTCCCCGAGGCCGCGGGCCTGTGGCAAGCGACGCACGCGCCCCTGCAACAGAAGGTCGCGCGCGAATTGATCTTCGCGGAACCGCTCGCGGCGCTGCACGCCTACCGCGGTCGCGCCCTTGTCGTCTCGGCCGCCAACGACGCCCAGGTGCCCGGGTCCGACGCGGACAAGATCTTCGCGGCCCTGGGGAGCGACGTGGAGAACAAGACGCGGGTGACGATCGCCAACGCCAACCACGTCTACAAGTCGGAGACGCGGGCGCCATCGACGATCAGCCAGAGCGAGATCGTCGCCGGCTACGCCGACGACGACCACCCGCTTGCAGATGGCCTCGTCGACGCGATCCTGGGCTTCGTCACGGGAAGTAACGCCGAACCAAGCACGCCGGCCCCTGCCGGCAGCGCGAATGCCGACCTCGATGAACGGCGAGATCCGCGCCGCGGTCTCCTGCTCCGCTAGCCTCGCGCAGGCCCTCGACGCCGGTCCCCGCCGTGAGCGGTCGTCGACAAGTTCAGCTGAGCGTGGCTCTCGTCAAAGGTGGCGTCCTCCTGAGCTGAAGTCACTCAGCTGGCAGCGTTTCTTCCGGCTCGCACGGCGCTCCGTGTCCCGCGAGGAGCAACCGCGGGCGGAGCCTCGTGAGCACCCTGGCCGACTCGGACGCCTCGACCGGATCGAGGCTCAACCCGGGGTCCGGGGGGCGGACACGTCCGTGGCGGTCCGCGAGCAGCGCGTCGCCGGAGAACAGGACACCGTCCTGGCGGAGGAGGGCGATGCTGCCGGCGGTGTGGCCCGGCGCATGGGTGACCTCGAGGCCCCCGATCACGTCGCCTGCTCGGAGGGTGACGTCGGGGGTGATCGGCGACACCCGGAGCGCCCGCAGCAGGATGCCCATCGCCCGCCGGCCCTTCGCAGGCCGCTCGCGTCCCGCCAGGACTGGCGCATCGAGCTCGTGGATCACGATGGGGGCCCCCGTGACGCGCCGCAGCTCGGCAGCGTTGCCCATGTGGTCGGGGTGCCAGTGGGTCAGGACGATGTGGCGGACCTCGCCCGGCTCACGTCCGAGCGCACCGATGGCGGCGAGGACGCGCTTCGCACCGCCGGGCATCCCGGTGTCCACGACGAGCAGACCGTCGTCGATCAGCACGACGTAGGCGTTGCCGATCCGCAGCCCCTCGACCCGCTCGACGCCGTCCGCGACTCTCACGGTCGCCAGTATCGATCGGCCAGCGATCGATCGCCGAACCCCGAGGCCTGGGGGATGAATCGTCCGGGGCGAGATTCGGGAGGGCATTCTGCCAGATCGTCACCACAACCGGAGGCATGCCTCCGTTTTGGTGTAAGATGGGGCCATGAGAGCCGAAACCGACCCGACGAGACCGCTTCGCGTGGACGCGGCGCGGAACCGCGGCCGGATCGTGGAGGCCGCACAGGCAGCCTTCGCGGAGCGTGGTCTCGACGTGCCCCTCGAGGATGTCGCCGGGCGCGCCGGGGTGGGCATCGCCACCCTCTACCGGCGCTTTCCGACCCGCGAGAACCTGATCGCCGCCTGCTTCGAGCGACGCGTCGCCGAATACGCCAACGCGGCCGCGGAGGCGCTCGAGGCCGCAGACGCCTGGGCCGGCTTCTGCGCCTACGTCGAGCGCGTCTGCGCGATGCAGGCCGCCGACCGCGGCCTGAAGGACGTGCTCACGAGGACATTCCCCGACGCGAGGGCCATGGAGGCGCACCGGACGCGCAGCTACGAGCTGTCCGTCCGGATGATCGAACGGGCCCAGGAAGCGGGCGCGTTGCGCCCCGACTTCGTCCCGGAGGACCTCGTCCTCCTGCTGATGGCCAACGCCGGCGTCGTCCAGGGTGCCGGCGAGGCCGCGCCCGACGCGTGGCGGCGGTTCGCCGCGCTCATGCTCGATGCGTTCCGCGCCGATCGCGCCCATCCGCTGCCGACACCCCCCACGCCGCGCCAGGTCATGCGGGCGATGCGGGGGATGACCCGCATGACCGATGAGCCAGGGAGCACACGATGACGCTCGCGTCCCAGACGACACCCAACACGCCGGCGGAATCTGCGTCCGGCGATGCCTACCTGCCAGGGGTCTGCAACATCGGTCCTGCGGAGATCGCCAGGCGACGCCGGGCAGGGCACGTCGGGCTCGGCGCGGCGATCGTCCTGCTCGGCGGGCTCGTGGCGGTCGGCGCGCCGCCGCCCAGCCGGCTACTGGTCGCTCTTCCGGCGGCCATTGCCGCGTCGGGGTATCTCCAGGCCCGTTTCCGGTTCTGCGCCGGCTTCGGGTCGCGGGGGATCTACAACTTCGGCGAACTCGGGCAGACCGTGCAGGTCGAGGACGCCGACGCCCTCCGGCGCGACCGTGCACGCTCGAACCAGATCGGCGTTGCCAGCCTGGCGATCGGCGTGGCTGTCGGCCTCGTGGCGGTCGGACTCCCGCTGTGACCGCCGACGACAGGGGCCGCCCGGGCGATGCGTCCGCCGCACATCGCCTGGACGAGGTCGCGGCCGCCCTCCGCGCGCACAACATCGAGACGGTCGTCGTCGAGGACGGCGACGCGGCGCGCGCGTTCGTCCTTGGCCTGATCCCCGAGGGTGCGGAGGTCCACACCGGCAAGTCGAAGACGCTCGAGGACATCGGGCTCTACGCCGCGCTCGTGGAATCCGGCCGCTACGACGCGATCCGGCCGCGCATGATGGCGATGGACCGGGCCACGCAGGGCCGCGAGATGCGCAAGCTCTCGTCGGCGCCCGACTTCATGCTGGGCAGCGTCGCCGCGATCACGGCCGACGGCACGCTCGTCGCGGCCTCGGCCACGGGCAGCCAGCTCGGCGCCTATGCCGCGGGCGCGGGGCGCCTGATCCTCGTCGTCGGCAGCCAGAAGCTGGTGCCCGACCTCGATGCCGCGATGCGACGAATCCGCGAGGTCGTGTTCCCCTGGGAGAACGACAGGGTCCGCGAGCGACTCGGCGTCGACACCTCGCTCGAGAAGGTCCTCCTCATCCTCGGCGAATGGCGACCCGGACGCACGACCGTCGTGCTCGTCCGCGAGCCGGTCGGCGTCTGAAGAGAAGGCACCAGACGGCTACCGCCAGCCCAGCTCCGGAGCCACGTATACGAGGATGCTCTCGATGGCGTGGGCGTTGTATTCGACGCCGAGCTGGTTCGGGACCGTCAGCAGCAGCGTGTCGGCGGCCTGGATCGCCGTGTCCCCGGCGAGCTCCTTGACGAGGACGTCGGGCTCCGCCGCGTACGAGCGCCCGAAGATCGCCTTCGTCTGCGCGTCGATGTAGCCGACCTGATCCGTTGCCTGGTTGCCGCGTCCGAAGTAGGCGCGATCCCGATCGTCGACCAGGGCGAAGATGCTGCGACTGACCGACACCCGCGGCTCGCGCACATGCCCCGCCGCGGTCCAGGCCTCGCGGAACAGCCGGATCTGCTCCGCCTGGAGCTCGTGGAACGGCACGCCGGCGTCCTCGGTCATGAGCGTCGACGACATCAGGTTCATGCCCTGCTGCGCGGTCCACTCCGCCGTCGCGCGGGACCCGGCGCCCCACCAGATGCGATCACGCAGCCCGGGCGAATGCGGCTCGGGGCGAAGCAAACCGGGCGGGTTCGGGAACATCGGCGACCGGTTGGGCTCGGCGAACCCGGCGCCCGAGAGGGCCTGGAGGAAGACCTCGGTGTGCTGGCGGGCCATGTCGGCGTCCGTCGTGCCCTCGGGCGGCGCGTAGCCGAAGTAGCGGAAGCCATCGATGACCTGCTCGGGCGAGCCGCGGCTGATCCCGAGCTGGAGGCGACCGCCTGCGATGAGGTCGGCGGCTCCGGCGTCCTCGACCATGTACAGGGGGTTCTCGTAGCGCATGTCGATGACCGCCGTGCCGATCTCGATGCGCTTCGTTCGGGCGCCGATCGCGGCGAGCAGGGGGAAGGGCGACGCGAGCTGCTGGGCGAAGTGGTGGACCCGGAAGTAGGCGCCGTCGGCACCCAGGTCCTCGACCGCCTCCGCCAGCTCGATCGACTGGACGAGTGCGTCCGACCCCGACCGCACCTGCGAGTAGGGCGAGGCCGACCAGTGCCCGAACGAGAGGAACCCGATCTTCTTCACTCGCGGATTCTACGGTTGATCGGCGCCGGGCTTCAGGCGAGTGGGAACCTCCGAACATGCGGCCGGCGTTGTGTTGGTTCGAGCGACCCTCTGCCATCCGTCGCAGCATCTCGCTCTCCCAGGCGGCCTCTCGCCGGAGATCGAGACAGGGACCATCGGCGCCCGCCGACATCCGGCCGGCCCATGGTAGGCACGACACCGCTCGGGTACGTTCGCGCAACAGACGGCAGCAACGGGCAAATCGGAGGGCGGCGTGGCCGAGGATCTCGTGGCGGGACCGCCCCTCGGGGATCCCGTTCCGGCCGACGCCTCGGATCGCTGGATCGGGATCGAGGCTGCCGCCCGTCATCTGGCCGTGCCAACCCGGACGATGTACCGGCTCGCCCAACGCCACAACGTCCCGGCCGTCAAGGTCGGCCGAACGTGGCGCTTTCGAAGTTCTTCGCTCGATGCGTATCTCGAGGGCGAGATGCTGCAGCGTGCATCCGACAATCCCCCGCGGGCTCAGGCCGCACCTTCAGGAGCCACACGCACCCAGCTCGATTCCCTCAAGAGCGACGCCTGGGACGAGCTAGCCGGCGAGCTCGCGACACTCACCCGACCGGGCGAGATCGCCCGGTACCTCGACACCCGCCTCCGCCGCATCTACCAGGTTGACATCGTCGGACTGATGCGCCTCCAGGGTGACGAGCTCGTCACCCTCGTCGAGAGCGACGAACTCGGGGTCCCGACGGGTGCCCGCTTCACGCTCGAGCCGACCTCCCCGCTTCTCATCGCCCTCCGGCGCGACGAGCCGTGCGTCATCGAGGATCTCGACGCCGACCCCGCCTACCAGAGCGAACCGATCCGCCAGTTCGGGATTCGCTCGCTTGCCTGCGTCCCGATCCGGTTCGGCGAACAGACCTGGGGCGTCCTCGCGCTCGCGAGCCTCAGGCCCAGAGCTGTCCCGGTCAAAGATCTCGGGCGCCTGGCCGCGATCGCGAACCAGGCGGGCCTCGCCCTTCACAATGGGCAACTCCTGGACGAGACGGTCCGCTGGAGCCAGCAGCTCGAGCGGATCGAGGCGCTCTCCCGCGAGTTGAACCGATCCCGCGCCGTCGCGGCCGTCGCCGAGGCCGTCGCGAGCCAGATCGAGTCGGTCATCGACTGGCACGGGCTGCGTTTCTACCTGCTCGCCGACGACGGGTTCACCCTCGAGCCGATCAAGCTCGCCTACAAGGTTGACCACTACGCGCGTCACACTCCCGACCTCGTCCGCCTGCACCTCGGCGAGGGTCTCGGCGGGCACATCGCGGCCACGGGTACCGCCGAGATCGTCAACGACACGGCCCACGATCCGCGCACACGCCAGATCCCCGGGACTGCCGACATCGACGAATCGATGGTCGTCGTGCCGCTGCGCTACGCGGATCGCCTGCTCGGGGTGATCGAGCTCTTCCGCCTCGGCCGTGGAGCGTTCGACGCCACCGACCTGCGACTTGCCCAGATCGTCGGCGCTCAGGCGTCGGTCGCCATCGTCAACGCCCGCCAGGTCGAGGAGCTCGAGCGCCGCAGCGCCGCGCTCGAGCGCCGCCTGGCCAGCCAGCGGCAGCTGCTCGCGATCACCGATCGGCTCCTCCTCCACCGCGAGGGCGGGGCCGTCTTCGAGGCGATCGCCGACACCCTGGCCGAAGTGGTCCCGCACGACACGCTGACGATCTACCTGGTCGACCGAGCTGCCGGCTGCCTGGTCCCGACCCTGGCCCGTGACGAATACGCGGAACAGATCCTGGCGAGCCGCCCGGCCCTCGGCGCCGGGATCACGGGCGACGTCATCGAGAACGGCGAGGCCGAGATCATCAACGACGTCACCGGCGATCCGCGCGCGATCCAGATCCCGGGCACGCCCGTCGACACCGGAGTCGATGATCGTGGCCCCGATCCGCACCTCCGAGGGAGTCATCGGCGCGTTGAGCCTGTACCGGGCAAACCGGGAGTTCGAGGCCGACGACCTCGAACTCGTGCGCCTTTTCACCAACCACGTCGCGATCGCCCTCGAGAATGCCTCGATCCACGATCGGCTCATCGAGGCGGCCGTGACCGACCCGCTGACCGGGCTCCCCAACCGCCGGCTGTTCAGTGATCGGGTCAACCATGCCCTCTCACGGCGGGGCCGGACTGGGAAGGGGGTCGCGGTCCTGTTCCTGGATCTCGACGGCTTCAAGCTCGTCAACGACAGCCTCGGCCATGCGACCGGCGATGAGGTTCTGGCCGCGGTCGGAACCCGCCTCCGGAGCTGTATGCGCACCACCGACACCATCGCCCGGCTCGGCGGCGATGAGTTCGCCATCCTGCTCGAGGACGTCGAGGCAGACAGAGAAGCCGTCGCCGCGGCCGAGCGGGTGATCGAGGCGCTCGCCCTGCCCCTCGCTCTGCCGGGCCGGGAGGTCTCGGTCCGCGCGAGCATCGGCGCCGCCATGGACCGCGGCGCGTCCGGCATCAGCGCGGTCGACCTGCTCCGCAACGCCGACACGGCGATGTACCAGGCGAAGGCGACCTCGCGGGGTCGCCTGGCGCTGTTCGAGCCCGCCATGCATGCTCGCCAGCTGGTGCGCCTCGAGCTCGAGGGAGAACTACGCCAGGCGCTCAGGGCTGGTCATCTCCGACTCGTCTACCAGCCGATCGTCGCCCTCGCGACCGGCCAGATCATCGGGGCCGAGGCGCTCCTCCGCTGGGACCGTGATGGCGCCCCGATCGGCCCCGACCAGTTCATCCCACTCGCGGAGGAGACGGGCGACATCGTGGCGATCGGTCGGTGGGTCCTCGCTGAGGCGTGCCAACAGGCCCGGCGCTGGCAGCGGGAAACGCGGCTGACCGACTTCGCCATCTCGGTGAACACGTCAGCCCGCGAGCTCGCCGAGCCCCGGTTCGTCGCAGGGGTGATTGGGACGCTCGCGACGACCGGGCTGACTCCCGAGCACCTCACGCTCGAGGTCACCGAAAGCGTGCTCCTCGCGGACGAGACGGCTGCTGTCGAGACGCTGCGCGCCCTCCGGGCGGCGGGGGTCCACATCGCCGTCGACGACTTCGGGACCGGCTACTCCTCGCTCAGCTACCTCGACCGACTGCCTGTCGACGGGATCAAGATCGACCGATCGTTCGTTCAGGGGCTTGCTCCCGGGCGTGGCAAGAGCGCCCTCGTGAGCGCGACCCTCGGCTTCGCCCGCGCCCTCGGGCTCACGGTCACCGCCGAGGGAGTCGAGACCGAGGAGCAGCTCCGGAAGCTCCAGGAGCTTCGCTGTCGGCTCGCCCAGGGGTTCCTCCTGTCGCGACCACTCGCGCCGGAGTCCCTCGTCGAGCTCCTCGCCTCTGGCCGATCCTTTCCATCGCCACCCGGCGCGCGGGCGCTCCGGTCTCGATCAGGTTCGTAGCCAGACGGGTGATACGAGAGACCTGATCAGCCGCGCCCGGACACGATGAACCCCTGGTGGCGCGTCGGGCTGCTGGTTGCGGCCTGCAACAACGGACCTGGCGGCAGCGGCAGAGATGGAGCGAGAGACCCGACCGCCAATCCCCTGACTGCGGACGACCGAAGGACTACGATCTCGTCGTCGATCAAAGCGACGGTGCCGGCCCGGTTCGGCCGCCGTGCGCGGCAGCGTCACCGATCGGATGCTGAGACCCCAGTCTGCCGCCGCACGGCCCGCACTTGGAGGCCCTTTGAGATGGCACAACGGAAGACGCCGAAGACTCCCGCGAAGATCGCGGCAAACGGGGTGAAGCCAGGTGGCGGCAAGCCCCGGGTGAGGGTCGGGAAGCGCGAGCTCCAGGACACCGCCGGTCGCCTCGCCTCGAGCGGCGTTGCCGACGTCGAGCAGGGCTCGGTCGAGGTCGCGGCCGGCGCGGCGGACATCGCGATGGCACGGGACGCAGCCGACACGGGGATCGCCGCGGTCGCTTTGGGCTCGAGTGATGTCGCGCTCGGCTCCGGCAAGGTGGCCGTTGCCGAGCAGGGCGAGCAGCTCGCCGGCATGGCGATGGCAGGCGGCATGGACGAATACGCGAGGGCTGAAGGAACGGCCGTTGTCGCAGACGACATCGCGGAGCTGACCGATGTCGTCCGCGCAATGGGCCAGGCCCAGCTCGAGCGCGGATTGGCGGTCGCCCGGGTTTCGGGCGAGCTGTCCGCGGTGAGTCGCCTCATGGGCCGGCTTGGGATGCCGCTCCTGGCGGTCTTCCTCGACGACCGGAGCGTCCAGCTCCAGGTCCTGTCGGTGGAGCTGCTCGCAGGGTCGCAGGGGACGCGCCTCGTCGCGGGCGCCCTCGATGCCGCCGCGGAGGAGGTTGGGGAGGTGGCCGCGGGCCAGGCCGCGAGCGGCATCGCCCGGCTCGCCGTCGGTGAGGCGCTCGCAGCGCGGAGTGACGCGCTGGCGGCGGAGGGCCTCGCCCAGGCCGCCGTCGGCAGGGCCGAGGTCGAGGCCGGGGTGGGGGTCGTCGAGGCTGCTCGGGGCGTCGCCGCCGACGCGGTCGTCGAGGTCGCCGCCGGGGCCGCGACCGCCGCGGCCGGCGAGACCGAGATCGAGATGGCGGAGGAGATCGCCGACCGGGCCCACTGATCGGCGGAACGCCGTCGGCGCGACACACGCCATGAATGTCGCACTGCGGGCCACACCTGCGCTCTGTCGCAGCGTGGGGAGTCGAGCTCCGTGAGCGATCCGTTCGCAGACACTGCGGCCGTGCTCGCGGAGGCCGAGGCCGGCCATGGGGCGACGAGCCTCGCCGTCTTCCGCGTCCGGCCGTTCCTGCTGCTCTGGCTTTCGCAGGTCGCGACCCAGGTCGGCGGGAACATGGTCATCTACGGCCTGACGGTGCTCGTCTACGGCGCCAGCGGATCGAACTCGGCCGTTAGCGTCCTCCTCCTCACGTTCCTCGCCCCCGCGATCCTGTTCTCGTCCCTCGCGGGCGTCTATGTCGACCGGCTCGACCGGCGCCTTGTCCTCGTCGCGACGAACCTCGTCCGAGCCGGGCTCTTCGCCCTGATGATCTGGGCGAGCGCGAATATCTACGTCGTCTACGCCCTCAACATCCTGGTCTCGACCGCGGGGACGTTCTTCGGCCCGGCCGAGGGGTCGATGATCCCGTTCGTCGTCCCGCGCCCGCTGCTTCTGAGCGCGAACGGAGTGTTCACGCTGACCGCGAACGCCGCGTTCGCCCTCGGGTTCGCGCTCCTCGGTCCGCTCGTCGTCAAGTTTGCCGGACCGACCACTCTCATCGGCGTCGTCGCCGTCTGCTACCTCGTGGCTGCAGCGTTCTGCTGGACGTTGCCCGCGGCACCACCCGCCCCCGACGCGACAGCGAATGATGGCGAGCCCGCGGGCAGATGGGCGGCGATCGGCCTGGTCGTCTCCCAGCTGCGAGAGGGTGTCGCGTACGTTGGCGACCATCGAACGGTCGCGTGGTCGCTCGCCTATCTCTCGATCGCCGCGTCGATCATCGGCGTCCTCGGCGCCCTGGGGCCCGGCTTCGCGACGACGGTGCTCGGCCTCCGGCCGGACGACTTCGTGATCGTCGTCCTGCCCCTCGGGGCGGGGGTCGTGACCGGGGTCCTCCTCCTTAACCGCCTTGGACGTCGCGTGCCCTGGCGCCGGCTGATCGAAGGCGGCCTGGTCGGTCTCGGCGTCTTCCTGACGCTCCTCACGGTCGTCGGCCCGATCAGCCTCGCCCTCCAGAAGCGAGTCGACTTCTCCCACGCACCGGTCGATGCGTCGGTGCTCGTGTCGGTCCTCGCGATGGTCATCGCGATCGCGTTCCCCGCGGGGATCGCCTACGCGATGATCGCGATCCCATCCCAGACCGAACTCCAGGAAGAGCTGCCCGACGAGGTGCGCGGGCGGATATTCGGCATCCTCAACATGCTGAGCTCAGTGGCGAGCTTCCTGCCGATCATCGTGATCGGGCCCATCGCCGACCTCGTCGGGCCGATGCCGGTCGTCTTCGTTTGTGGTCTGCTCGTCCTGGCGGCGGGGTTCGTCTCCATCGCCGCCCGCGGGCCGCTCACGCCAGTGCCGGGCCCGGTCCCCAGCAACCCCGCGTAGAGCGTCGCTGCCCCACGGTCCGCGGCGAGAGGATGTTCGGGTGGTCGCGTGCCTCCTGGCCGAGGCGTCCCTGGTCGAAGCCTGGCCTACCGAGGCCAAGCGTCGAGGAGCCTTGGGGATGAGCCGACGCGCCCGTGGCGCTCCCGGGGAGATCAACTCGGCTGGCAGAGCGTCAAGCCCTGTCGCGGACGCGGAGACGACTACCCGCTAGACATCTCCTCCAGGCCCCAGAGGCCTCGGCGCCGCCGGCCGCGGAAAAGCGATGCTCCCGGGCGGGAGGTTTCCCAGCCGGACCTGGTCGAACGTCCAGCCGTTCGTCTCGCACATGGCGCGCACGTGACTGTCCCAGGTCGGCTCGTCCGCTGGGGGGCCCGCCACGAAGCAGTCGATGCTGAGATAGACAAGCCTGTTCTCGCCGACGCAACGAACCGAGTGCGGGATCCCGGGTGGCGTACGGACGAAGTCGCCAGCCTTGAGCGAGTGCTTTTCGGCGGCACTCGGACCGACCCCGAGCTCTCCCCGACCCTCGAGGATGAAGAACACCTGCTCGGCGTCGTCGTGGACGTGGATCGGGGGCGCCTCGCCGGGCTCCAAGATCACGAGGAATGCCTCCGACGTCGCAGCGTCTCGGCGATCCATGAGCAGGTCGTTCGTATGCGTCGGGAATCGGTACCGGATGACGTCCCCCGCCTGGAAGACGTATTGCGCCATCTCGCCGCTCCGCGTGGCTCGTTCGACCATCTACCAACTCTCCGCTTGAGAGCAGACTATCTCTCTGGTCCCCCGGCGGGTGCCCGACACCGGAGTCGATGCCGTGCGCACGGCGCTACGCCGCAGCGGTGACCTTGCTCGACCGCTCGACCACGCCGGGCTATCGGTCACGCAGCCTGGCGAGCCGCACTGCCAGAAGCTGGATCGGGACACTGTAGAGGAATGGCGCCAGGATCTCCGGGACGTCCCGCAGGTAGGACGCTGAAGCGCGCCATGACGGCCGAAGTCGGCGCGGTTCACGCGGGAAAGGGTGGAGCCGACACTCGGATTTGAACCGAGGACCTGCTGTTTACGAAACAGCTGCTCTACCGCTGAGCTATGTCGGCGCGGGGGTGAGTCTAGCACTCCGTCCCCGGCTGGCTCGGCGATTTGCTGGCGGGCGCCGACGTCCCCTGGGTCACCCTGCGACCGGCGCTCCTGCGAGCGCGACCACGGCCCGCGCGACGGCCAGAGCCGGCAAGGGGGGCGCGAACCGGCGCGGGGCCGCGCGGTCCGGATCCGCCTTCTGCTTCGCGGTTCGCCGACACCGGGCTATCCTTCGGCGTGGTTCGGCGCCGCGGAGGTGGGTCATGAGCGATCCCATTCGGATCCTGGTGAACGGGTCGACGTGTGAGCTTGCCGCCGACCCGCCGCGGAGCCTGCTCTTCGCGCTCCGCGAGGAGCTCGGGCTGCTCGGCGCCAAGCCCGGCTGCGGGGAAGGCGTGTGCGGCGCTTGCACGGTCCTCGTGGACGGCGCCCCCGTCCGCGCGTGCCAGGTGAAGGTCGCCGACGCGAAGGATCATGCCATCCGGACGGTCGAAGGACTGGCCGTCGACGGCGCGCTCCACCCGGTCCAGCAGGCGTTCCGCGAGATCGGCGCCTTCCAGTGCGGGTACTGCACCTCGGGCATGCTCATGAGCACGGTCGCGCTGCTCGAGCAGGACGCCGATCCCGATGACGAACGCATCAAGACGGCGCTCCAGGAGAACGTCTGTCGCTGCGGCACCTACCCGCGCATCCTCCGTGCCGTGCGCCGAGCGGCCGAGCTCAGGCGGGGCGCGGAGCCGGCAGACCCGCGTCCCGGCTCTGCCGGACGGTGGGGCGGGCGCTTCCGCCGGCCTCCGCCCGCGGCACCCCTGGGACCTCTGTCGCCTCGAGGAGCGGGACTACTTCGACGTGCTTCCGGAGGGCCTCGTGGTGGTCCTCGAACCCGCCCAGGACCCGTCGGCGGGGTGGACCACGAGCTTCGGCGCCTGGCTCCACCTGGGCGTCGACGGGGTGGCCACGGCATTCACCGGGAAGGTCGACGTCGGCCAGGACAACCGCACGGCCCTCTCGTTGCTCGTCGCCGAGGAGCTGCGCCTGCCGCTCGATGCCGTGCGGCTCGTCATGGGGGACACGGATGTCTGCCCCCATGACCTTGGCACGTTCGGCAGCCGGTCGATTCCCGATGCGGGTGAGCTTCTGTGGCCGGTCGCGGCGGCAGCCCGCGAGTGCCTCGTCCGCCTCGCCGCCGACGCGCTGGGGAGTGGACGCCGGGGAGCTCCTGGCGCGCGACGGCACGGTCCGGCGCGGACCGGATGGCAGCCAGGTTCCCTACGGGGAGCTCGTGACGGGCCTGCGGCGGGTCGAACGCGTCGCCACCGACGCGCGGCTCGCCCGCGGGACCGCCGAGAGGCTGGTCGGGCGGCCGGCCCCGCGCGTGGCCGGTACCGGAGATCGTGACCGGCGCCAGGCGCTACCCGTCGGACCTGTCGCGGCCCGGGATGCTCCACGGTCGCGTCCTGCGAGCGCCGGCCCGCGGGGCGACGCTGCGCAGCGTGGATATCGGCGCAGCCGCGGCCGTGCCCGGCGTCACCGTCATCCACGATGGCTCGTTCGTGGGTGTCCTCGCGGCCGACCCGTTCACCGCCGGCCGGGCCCTCGGGATGATCGAGGCCACCTGGGATCGCTCGCCGCAGCCCGCGCAGGCCGAGCTGGATGACTGGCTTCGCTCTCACCCGGTGCAGAACGACGAGGAGTGGAGCGGTTCCTTCCACCGCGAGGTGGGCGACGTCGATGCCGCGCTCGCTGTGGCGCGCGTCAACCTGACCGCGACGTACACGACGGCCTACATCGCGCACGTTCCCCTGGAGACCCACGTGGCGCTCGCAGAGTGGGGAAGCGATGGTCGGCTCACCGTGTGGACCGGGACGCAGGTCCCATTTGGCGTCCGGCAGGAGCTCGCCGAGGCCCTCGGCGTCCCCGAGGCAAGGGTGCGCGTCATCGTCCCGGACACGGGCGGCGGGTTCGGCGGCAAGCACGCCGGCCCGGTGGCCCTGGAGGCGGCGCGGCTGGCCCGGGCCTGCGGCTTCCCGGTGAAGGTGCGCTGGAGCCGCGCCGAGGAGTTCACCGAGGGCTACCTCCGCCCGGCGGCCGTGATCGACGTGCGCAGCGGCGCGCGCGGTGCGGCCATCACGGCCTGGGAGATGCGCAACACGAACTCGGGGATGTTCGGCCTCGTCGGCCCCTACGAGATCCGGAACCAGCGCCTCGACTACCAGCCCGCCGACTCTCCGCTTCCGCAGGGCTCGTACCGGGCACTCGCTGCGACCGCGAACCACTTCGCCCGCGAATCCCATCTCGACGAGGTGGCGCACGCCCTCGGCGTGGACCCGCTCGAGCTTCGCATTGCCCACCTCCGGGACGACCGTCTCGTGGCGGTCCTGCGTGCCGCGGCGGAACGCATCGACTGGGGGCGCTCGACGGGAGCCCGGCACGGGTGTCGGAATTGCCGGGGGCGTCGAGAAGGGCGCCCGCGTCGCGACGGCCGTCGAGGTTCGCGTCGGAGCCGACCGCCGGCCCGAGATCCTGCGGGTCGCGACCGCGTTCGAGTGCGGCAGGATCGTCAACCCGGACGGCCTGGCCAACCAGGTCGAGGGCGCACTCGTGATGGGCCTCGGGGCGGCGCTGTTCGAGGCAGTGCGGTTCGAGGCGGGCACGGTCCTCAACGCCTCGATGGCCGACTACCGGGTCCCGCGCATCACCGATGTGCCGCCGATCGAGGTCGATCTCGTGGACCGGCGCGACCTTCCGTCTGCCGGGGCCGGCGAGACCCCGATCATCGCCATCGCCCCTGCCCTCGCCAACGCCATCTTCGCCGCCACCGGCGTGCGGCTGCGCGGGCTGCCGCTTCTCCCCGATGGAGTGATCGCCCCCTAAGTCGACGGGACGGCAGCCCGTTTCTCCTCGGCGCCGAGGGTCGTCCGCAACGGATGCTCGTGCATCGTGGCGGCGACGACGGCGGCGATGGCCGCCGCCACGATCCCGATGTAGAACGTCTGGGCCACGGCCGCGCTGAACGCCTCGTAGATCCCGGTGACGATGTTCGAGACGAACGGCGCGACGACCGCCTGGGCCGCGGCGGGCAGGGCGGCCAGGATCGCCTTGCCCAGGTCGAGGCCGACGCCCGCGACCTGGTTGAGGTCGAACCGACCGGTTCCCATCGCCTGCTGGATGCCGGTGACGATCTGGGGCGGAACGCCCGCGGCCCCCATCTTCGGGACCAGCTGGTCGTTGAACGCCGTCTCGAACACGGTCCCGGAGATCGCGAGCGCGATCGTGCCGCCGATCTGGCGGAAGAACGTCAGGCTCGACGTTGCGACGCCAAGCTCGTGGAACGGCACCGCGTTCTGGACGATGATCGTGAAGACCGTCAGCGTGGGGCCCACGCCGACGCCCGCCACGAACATCCAGAACCAGAGGACCGGCAGCGGCGTGGTGGCCGACAGCTGGGTCATGAGTGCCGTGCCGACGCCCATGATCGCGATCGACACCACCGTGAGCCATTTGTAGCGACCGGTGCGCGCCACGATCTGGCCCGAGACGATCGAGCTGCCGATGAGCCCGACGAGCAGCGGGAACACCGCGTACCCCGACGCGGTCGCGGAGTAGCCCTGCACGAACTGGAACCAGCGCGGCAGGAAGATGATCGAGCCGAAGAACGCGAAGGCGGCGAAGAACGTCGCGATCATGGAGCTCGAGTAGGTCCAGATCCGGAACAGGCCGAGCGGGATGATCGGCTCCTTGGCCCGCCGTTCGACCATCACGAACAGCACGACCCCCAGCAGGGCGATCAGCATGAAGCCGCCGACCGTCAGGTCGGTCCAGACGTTGAGCTGGTGCGTGGTCGTGTTCGTGATGCCCTTGTTCGTGAGGCCCACCAGGAGGAAGACCATCGACACCGTGAAGACGATTCCGCCCAGGATGTCGAAGTTGCGTGTCGCGCGTGGGTTCTTGACCGTCGGGAGCAGGCGCGCGATCAGGTACAGCGACACGATCCCGATCGGGATGTTGACGAAGAAGATCCAGTGCCAGCTGAACGTGTCGGTGATGAACCCGCCGAGGGCCGGGCCGATGATGAAGGCGATCCCGAACACGGCACCGAACAGGCCCTGGTACTTGCCCCGCTCGGCCGGCGTGAAGAGGTCGCCGATGACGGCCAGTGCCACCGGGAAGATCGAGCCGGCGCCGATGCCCTGGATGCCCCGGAACAGGATGAGCTGCGGCATCGTCTGGCTCAGGCCGGACAGCGCCGAGCCCACGAGGAAGATCCCGATGCCGATCATGAAGATCGGCTTGCGGCCGTACAGGTCGGACAGCTTGCCCCAGAAGGGCACGCTGATCGTGCTCGTGAGCAGGTAGATCGTGACGACCCACACGTAGAGGTCGTTACCGTTGAGCTCGGTGACGATCCGGGGCAGCGCGACTGACACGATGGTCTGGTCGAGCGCGCCCAGGAACAGGCCGAGCATGACCGCGACGAGGATCTCCATCTTCGCCCGGAACGGCAGTCCGAGCGCCGGATCCTCCTCGATGGTCTGGACGTGGATCTCGTCGACGAAGTCGTCCGGGGCAGAGCCGTGAGTCATGGGTGACCTGTCTCCTGATCAGGGGCGCTGGCGTCGCGGTCGGAGCCTCGACGCGATCCGGGTCGCGGCTGAGCGACGATTGTGGTTTCCGCGCCGGGATCGGTCAACAGGATCGCCCGTCCCCACTCCAGCGCCGCACCGGTACGATGATCACATGAGGGCGCGACTCATCTCCTTCGGCCTCCTGGAGATCGACGGCGAGCGCTTCGACCACGACGTGATCATCGAGCACGGGCGCGTCGGGAAACGCAAGAAGAAAGCCTCGAAACCCCTCCGGGACCGCTACGGCCACACGCCGCTGAGCCTGCTCGAGCCGATCCCCTGGGACTGCCGGCGGCTGGTGGTGGGCACGGGCGCGGACGGCGCACTCCCGATCGACGAAGACGTCATCGAGGACGCCGACCGGCGCGGCGTCGAGCTGGTCGCCCTCCCGACCGGCGAGGCCTGCGAGCTGCTCTCGGCCGCCGACGCGGACCTCGCCACGACGAACGCGATCCTGCACGCCACCTGCTGAGCCGGGCGCATCGCGACCATCAGGGGAGGGCCGGCGCGCCCTATCGGCTCTCGCCCTCGGGAGCGGCGGGGATCGGCGCACCAGGTGCCCCGAACCGGGGCACCGGAGAGCGCCACAGGATCCAGGCGGCAAGCAGTCCCGCCGCCGGGGCGATGAACACCGCCGCTCGGAGGCCGATCGTCGCGGCGACGACACCGGCGGCGATGGCTCCGGCCAGCTCGGTCAGCAGCGTCCCCGTCCGGATCGACGCGTTCACGCGTCCGAGCGCACGCTCTCGCACTCGCGCCTGCCGAATCGACACATCACCGATCTCGAACACGGTCGCCGAGCTATCCCCGACGAGCTGGGCGAAGACGAGGAAGGCCGCGGCGACGAGCGGCGCCCCGGACGGGGCGAGCGGGATCGCCAGGCCGGCGACTGCGTCGATGAGCAGGGTCGCGACCAGGACCGCGCCGATCGCCCACCGTCGCGTCAGCCGGCTGCTCAGGGCCGCGCCCGACAGGGAGGCGACTCCGCCGACAGCCGCGATCAGGCCAACGGCGATCGGCCCGATTCCGAGCTCGTTCGTCACGAAGATGAGCCACAGACCGCCGAACACGCCGTAGCTGAATCCGTTGATGACCCTCGCGATCGCGAGCGAGCGGACGATCGGATCCGCGGCGAGGACCCGGAAGCCCTCGCGGATCTCGTCCAGCACCGGGTCCCTGTCGCTCGCGGGTGGGGGCGCCGGCTCCGGGCGGCGGATGGAGCCGAGAAGCAGCCCCGAGATCACGAAGGAGACGGCGTCGATGCCGATCGCGATCGGCGCCGTGAAGGCGGCGACGAGAAAGCCGGCCAGGCCGAAGGCCGTCAGCTCGGCGGCCGACGAGCTCGCGGCAAGGGCGGCGTTGGCCCGGACGAGCGCGGCCCGGGCAACGATCGTCGGCAGGTAGGCGGGGTCGGCCGCATCGAAGAAGGCCGTCAGGACCGCCGTCCCGAAGGCGACGATGAAGAGCTGCGGGAGGCTGAGCCAGCCGCCGAGCGCGGCCAGCGGAACGGAGGCGAGGAGGATCGCCCGGCCAACATCCGCCACGATCATCACCGGTCGCCGGCGCAGGCGATCGACCCAGACGCCGGCCACGAGGCCGAAGAGGAGCCCCGCCACGATCTCGGTTGCCCGCAAGCCGGCCACCCCGAGGGGCCCAACCGCCAGGACCAGGATCGCGACGTAGGGAAGGGCCAGGCGCGTGATCAGCGAGCCGAACAGCGAGACTGTCGCGGCCGCCCACACGCGCACGAAGGCGCGGTTGCGCCAGATGGACGTCTCGGCCTCGTTCGTCACGCGGCGAGACGGTAGCAGGCGCCACCCCTGCCCGCCGGGACGCGCCACCTGCCGTCGCCGCAGCCCGGGCGCCCGAGGGCCGTCACGTCCGGAGGCGGGTCTCCAGGCGGGCCTCGATCTCGTCGGCGACCGCCGCTCCGAGGCTGGCGCCGAAGCGTCCGATCAGCCGCTCGAACAAGGGCCGGCGCAGCCGGACGGGTGCCGCCCGAGGCGGGACGCCGGCGAGCTTGGCGGCCAGCTCGACCGCTCGCTCGAGGTCGCCGATCTCGTCGACCAGCCCGAGCTCCACTGCCTGTCCGCCCAGCCAGACCTCGCCCGTCGCGAGCTCCCGGACCCGCTCGTCGGTCAGCCTCCGGCTCCTCGCGACCCGGCCGATGAAGGCCGCGTAGAAGGCGTCGACGATCGCCTGCTCCTTGTCGCGCTCCTCGTCGGTCTCGTCGCGCCACGGCGCGCCCATCCCCTTGAGCCGGCCCGCGCGACTCTCGGTGACGCTGATGCCCAGGCGATCGAGGAGGCGCGGCAGGCGCGGACCTGCGGAGATGACGCCGATCGAGCCCACGATGGCGTTGGGCTGGCTGACGACCGTGCGGGCGGCCATCGCCGCGAGATAGGAGCCGGAGGCCCCGGTGCCGCGGATCGCAGCGACGAGCGGCTTCCTCGCGGCGAGTCGCTCGAGGGCCAGGAACATGTCGTCGGAGGCGGTCGCGGAGCCGCCCGGCGAGTCGATGTCGAGCACCACGGCCGGTACGCGCCGCGACTCGCGGAGGCGGCGCACGAGCTCGATCCAGTCGGCGGTGCGGGCGCCGCCCGCGATCGGCCCGTACAACCGCAGGATGGCGACGTGCCCGGGCGGGAAGAGGCGCCTCAGGTCCGGTACGAAGGTGCGCGTGCGTCGAGTGGTCATGGTCCCGTCAGCCTACCCCGTCGTCGACCGGCGGTCGCGGGATGGAGGGCCACACCGCCCGCCAAACGTCCCTGTCCCTGCGGGTCAGGCTCCCTTGACGCACGTCGTCAGAATTGGCGATGGGATGGCCGCCGCCCCTGGCGGCCGCGAGGTTGGGGGGATCACGCCATGCGGGTGGTCGATCGCACGCACGCCCTGGCCATCGCCATCGGGCGGGTGGTCATCGGGGCCATCTTCCTGTGGGCCGGCCTCGAGAAGCTCATTGGCGGCGACGGCCAGGGCGGGTCCTGGACCGCGGCTGCGTTCCTGAAGTTCGCCACCAACGGGACGCTCGGCTGGCCGTTCGTCACCGGCACCCCCGACCCCAAGACGATCTACAACCCGACCCACGACTTCTGGGTCAACCTGGCCGGCAACGCCAGCGCGATGACGGCCGTCAACACCCTGGTCATCGCCGGCGAGATCGGGATCGGAATCGCGCTGGTCCTCGGGCTCCTCACCCGCTTCGCGGCGGGGATGGCGACCCTGATGATGCTGTTCTTCTTCGTGGCGGCCTGGTCGTTCTCGACCGGCATCGTCAACCAGCACCTCACCTACGCGGTGGTGGCCTTCGGCCTCGGCGTCATCGGCGCCGGCAACTACTACGGTCTCGACGCGATCATCGGGCCGCGGTTCTCCCACGGCGTGCGCCGGTACCTCTTCTCGGGCGACGTCCACGATGGCTGGAAGATCGGGATCGTGGCTGCCTGATCGCCGAGGTCCGGTGGGCCCAGCGGGCCCGCGAATGTGCGCTGACCGGAGGCCAGCGCGAATGATCAAGGAGGATTTCGATGCCGACGTTGGGTGACCTCGCCCCCGACTTCACGCTCCCCGACCAGGACAAGCAGCCAGTCACCCTGAGCGAGCTGCGCGGAGGACCCGTGATGCTGGTGTTCTTCCCGGGCGCCTTCAGCACCACGTGCACCGCCGAGCTGTGCCAGATCCGCGACGACTTCGGAGCCTACGAACGGCGCGGTGTCACCGTGGTGGGGATCAGCGTCGACTCCACCCACGCGCTTCGGGCCTGGCGCAGCGAGCAGGGCTACACGCATCGGTTCCTGTCCGATCGCTGGCCGGTGGGCGCCGTCGCGAAGCTCTACGGCATCTGGAACGAGGAGGCGGGACAAGCCGACAGGGGCACGTTCATCCTCGACCCGGACGGCGTCGTGCGCTACGCGGTCCACAACCCGTCGGGCCTGGCGCGGGATGAGGCGGCCTACGTGGCTGCGCTCGATGCGATGGGCTTCCGCGGCGTCCCGGCGTGAAATGCGTCGATCGGCGCCGCCGCTCCCCGCGGCGCCGGTAGCTCAGGTGGCGCCGGCGGCCTGGCCACGTCGGTGGCGCGTCAACGCCCCGCGACGACATCGCGGGGGTCAGCGGGGCGATCAGGCAGGCGCTCCGGTCGGAAGATCGGCGGGCGGGGCGGCAACGGCAGGCGAGTCCGGAGGACGAGCAAGCGCGGCGTCGAGGCGTGCGACGAACGGTGCCGCCCCGAGCCGCACGAGGATCTCGCGAGCCGCCTCGCCCGCGTCCCGGACCTCGGGGTCGCCCGGATCCAGGAGGGTGGCCATGTCGATCGCACACAGGGCCTCGTCCCACGCGAGCCCCAGGTCCCGCCAGGCGGCCAACGCCCGCCGATAGCCACCCATCGCATCGAGCCGCGGTCCTTCCAGGGCTGCGCAGCCAGCTCGGATCGTCTCGATATCCGCGGAGAGGGCAGGTCCCGGCGCGCCGGATGCCTCGAGCTCCCGGATCGCCTCCCGGGCCCGCTCCGAGTCGCGCGCGAGGACGGCGTAGCGCCCCGCCAGGGGGAGAGCCCAGAGCCGCAGGACGCCGCTCGCCCGCGCTGATGCGAAGCACTCATCCGACGCTTCCCCGTATCGCTCCCCCACGCCGAGGACGAACGCCTTGGCGAGCCCGGAAAGCGACACGGCCTGCTGGTCGGGGATCGTGGCCAGGTCCGCCTCGGTCCGTGCGAGCTCTGTCGTGACCGGCTTGCCGCGTGCCGCGTTGAGCATCATCACGGGTGCAAGGACGGCCGCCCGGTCGGCCGGCTCGAGCAGGTCGTCGTCGACGGTGTCGAGCTCCCGGATCGCCCAGTCCCAGTCCCCGGTCCGACGGGCGGCAGTGCCGGCGTTGACGAAGAGCGAGCTGAACATCGTGCGCAGGCCCATGCGCCGCGCGATCGCAATCCCTCGTGCCGCGAGGTCCATGGCGCGCCTCGGGTCTCGGACGACGAGCCCCGAGGAGGCGTTCGTGAAGGCGCGGACCTCCGTCCAGACCAAGCCGTTCGACTCGGCGAGCCCTCTGCCGCCTTCGATGAGGCTGAGCCCTTCGTGCCAGCGCCCGACCTCGCTCAGCGCCGTGCCCTTGGTGACGAGGGTGTCGGCGACCACGGCGACGAGGCCGAGGTGCTCCGCTACCCGCAGCGCCCGGTCGGCCACCTCGATCGCTCGGTCCGGCTCGTCGTGCATGAAGTGCGCTCGCGCCAGCTCGGCATCGAGCGATGCGAGCGCCGGCTCGAGGTCCGCCCCGGCCACCTGGGTCGCGCCACCGAGCAGGGCCACGGCGTTGCCCGGATGGCCGCTGTTCGTCATCGCTCGGCCGAGAAGCGTCGTGGCTCGAACGACCCCGATCGCATCTCCGCGACTTCGGTGCGCGTCGAGGGCCGCCCGCAGGTTGCGCTCCGCGTCGTCGTAGCGGCCCGCCTGAAGAGCCGACGCACCCCCACGTTCGCGCAGGTCTGCCCGCTCGCCGTCGTCGGTCGTCACGTCGATCGCCTGCTCGATGAAGGTCAGCGCCTGGTCATGCGAGCCAAGGGCGACCGCCCGTTCGGCGGCTGCCCGCAGCGCGAGGCGTGCCTGGGTCGCGATCGCCTCGGACTCGGCGCCCTCGGGAGCGTTCTCGTGGGCCGCGAGGTAGTGACCGGCTCGGGCGCCCGCGAGCTCGTCGGAGGCGAGCATCTCGAAGAAGCGTGCGGCGGCCAGGTGACGGGACCGGCGATCCGAGCGGGCCAGCGCGTTGTAGGCAACCTCCCTGATCAGAGCCTGGACGAAGGTGTACTGGCCCCGTTCAGGACTGCGGGGGTCGGACTCCCGGCTGAGAATCTCGCGCCGGGCGAGCGCCTGCAGGCGCGGCTCCAGCTCGGCCGCGGGAATGCCCGAGACCGCCACCAGGCCGGCCAGGGTGAAGCCCTGACCGAGGACCGCCGCGTCGGAGACGAGCGCCCGGTCGGCGGGGTGGAGCCCATCGAGGCGAGAGGCGATGAGCGCAGTGAGCGTCTCCGGGATGGCCAGCGTGGCCAGGTCCCCGACGGGGCGGTAGACCCCGCCGTCCAGGGCGAGGCGGCCGTCCGCGAGGAGCATGCGGACGGTCTCAACCGCGTACAGCGGGATGCCCTCGGCCCGGGCCACGATCGCCCGAACTGCAGGCCCGGGCAGGCCCGGGACGAGCCCGGCCAGGAGCTCACGCATGGCCGGCTCCGGCAGCGGCTCGAGGTACAGGGAGGTGAAGTTGCGCTTGCCGGCGCCCCAGTCGGCGCGCCGCTCGAGAAGCTCCGGGCGGGAGAGCGCGACGACGTAGATCGGGAGGCTGCGAGACCACTCCATCAGGTGGTCCACGAAGTCGACCAGGCCTGGATCGGCGAAGTGGAAGTCCTCGAAGACCATGACCACCGGGGCGGTCACCGCCAGGCGCTCGAAGAAGGTGCGCCAGGCCCCGAACAGCTGGTCCGCGCCGATGCCGGACTCGACGCCGAGCAGCGCCAGGAGCGCAGGCTCGATCCAACGCCGCTCGTCCGGGTCGGGCACGTGTGTTGCCAGGGTCTCGGTGACCTTGGCCCTGGTCGTCACTGCGTCGTCCGTCTCGAGGAGGCCGACCCGCTCGCGAACCATCTCGCCGAGCGCCCAGAACGTGATCCCGTCGCCGTAGGCCGGGCTCCGCCCGTCGTGCCACCAGACGTCTTCGACGAGACCATCGAGGTACTTGGTGAACTCCCAGGCGAGGCGGGTCTTGCCGATCCCGGCTGGCCCGATGACCGACACGAGGCGTGCGCGTCTCTCCCGGCTCGTGGCGTGGAACAGGTCCTTGAGGAGTCGCAGCTCGTCGTCGCGGCCGACGAACGGGGCCTCGAGGGCCTCGCTCCGGTTCCGTCCGCCGCGCTCGGCGACGACCCGGAGGGCCCGCCAGGCCTGGAGCGGGGCCGTCCGGCCCTTGAGCTTCTGCTCCCCGATCCGCTCGAAGGCGATTGCCCGAGACGCGGCACGCTGCGTCGTCTCGCCGACGAGCAGCGTTCCGGGTGCAGCCACCGCCTGGAGGCGAGAGGCCGTGTTGACCAGGTCGCCGGCCACCATGCCCTGCCCCACGGCGCCGACGGTCACCGCCGCTTCGCCGGTGAGGACGCCCGCGCGGGCCTGCAGGTCCGGGCCGAGCTGACGCACCGCGACGAGGAGATCAAGTCCCGCCCGGACCGCTCGCTCGGCGTCGTCCTCGTGTGCAACCGGCGCCCCCCAGACCGCCATGACGGCGTCGCCGATGAACTTCTCGACCGCGCCGCCATACCTGCCGATCACGTCCCGAGCGAGATCGAAGTAGCGGCTCAGGAGCTCTCGCGTGTCCTCGGCGTCGCGCCCCTCGGCGAGCGTCGTGAAACCGACGAGATCGACGAACAGGATCGACACGATGCGGCGCTCGGCGACGGGGGTCCCGCCGGAGGAAGTGGCGCTCGCCACGGCGGCGGTGCCAGCAGCTGCAAGGGGCGCGGCGCATTCACCGCAGAACTTCTCGCCCGGCTCGTTCGGGGCGCCGCACGACGAGCAGGTGGTCGCCAGCGGCGCGGCGCACTCCGAGCAGAACTTCCGACCGGCCCTGTTCTCGGCCCCGCAGTTCGAGCAGAGCAACGACGTCTCCCCCCCCAGCGTTCGTGGATGGCCGAGCGTACAGCAGCCGGCCCGGTACCGGAAGGCGGTGGGCGTCGACGGCCGCGCCCGGCGTGTTCTCCCACTCGGATGGTCGACGACGCATCATCGCCACACGCGACCGCCGGGCGTCGGCTTGCGCAGATCCTTCGGGGTCGGCGTGAAGCGGCGACCTGCGGGCTACCCGGGACGGCCGTCCTCGCCCCAGGGTCACGCCTCACGGTGCAGGATGGGCGCATACCGAAACGAGGGACGAGAGATGGCTGCCACCGACCTGCTGCGCGAGCAGCTCGCAGGGATGATCGACGGGAGCGACGCCCACCTGCCATTCGACGCCGCCGTGCGGGACTTCCCGGTTGAGGCGATCAACCGCCGGGCGCCGAACGTCCCCTACACGCCGTGGCACCTGCTCGAGCACATCCGGACGGCGCAGCGGGACATCCTCGACTACATCCGCGACCGGGCCTACCTCGCGCCCGCCTGGCCGGACGAGTACTGGCCGGCCCAGGATGCCGTGGCCACGCCAGCCGAGTTCGCCAGCACGATCGAGGCCTACCAGCTCGACCGCGAGGCGCTCCGCGAGCTGGTCGCGGACCCCGCGATCGACCTGCTGGCGACGATCCCGGGCACCCCGGGCCACACGATCCTGCGGGAGATCCGGATCGTGGCCGGTCACGGCGCCTACCACGTCGGGGAGTTCGCGATCCTGCGCCAGGTCATGGGCACCTGGCCGCCGGGTCGCGATGGGGATGCCTAGGGTTACTCGCTGCCTGCGCCTTCGAGGTCGCCCTCGTTCGGCCGATCAACGACCCTGCGCGAGCCGGCTGGGGGCCGACTATCTTGGCCGACCTCGCTACGGGAGCGTCTCGAACCCCGCGGTTCGGAAGTCGGCGTCGAGGGCGATCGCGCGCTCGATCCCCTCGCGGCGCATGAAGGCGAAGCTCGCCCGGTCGACGAGCGAGACCGATGACTCGACGGTGTCCCGGAAGGCTGCGACCGCGGCGGAATGGAGGTCGGCGTCAACCGGCGTCACGTCGAGGGCCGGGATGACGTGGTCGATGAGGTCGGCCGCCACTGCCGGGCCGTAGCGTCGGCGCGCGACTGCCAGCGTCTCGACAACCACGTAGGCATGCGTCGCGAGAACCTCGGATCGGCCCAGCGTGAACGCCTCGACGACTCCCGCATGAGCCGGATCGTCGCGGTCCACGAGGGCGAGGATCCCGCTCGAGTCGACGAAGATGGTCACCAGCGCTCACCATCGAGCTCGGCGTCGTGGTCCCGCGCGACCAGGCCCGTCCCGGACGCGGCGGAGCCGGCCGCGGCCAGGAGCGCCTCGATGCGGTCGTGCCGCAGCGCCTCCTCGTCGGGCACCACCCGGTCGACCGCATCGCGGATGACAGCCGCAAGCGACACCTGCCGTCGACGTGCCTCCCGGCGAAGGCGCCGCATCTGGTCGTCGGTGAGGGAGACCTGCGTCCTTATCATGCCCTCATGATAACAGATGAGCCCACTCCGATGTAACAATGCCTCTGAAACCTGCGCGACCCGGCTCAGACCGGATCAGGTCGGCACACCCGCTCGACGCGGCGCGGGTCATCCTCACGCTTCCCGGACGAGGCCTCCCGTGGCGTCAGCCGTCGTCTGCCCCGTGCTCCGGACGTCCGGATCGGTAAGCGTGGCGGGATCAGGGAACGCCGCGAGATCAGGGAGTGCGGCCGGAAGAGCGCGGCGAGATCAGGGAGCGCGGCCGGATCAGGGAGCGCGGCGAGATCAGTGAGCGCGGCGGGATCAGGGGGCGCGGGGGCCGGTCGTCGGCGCCGGATGATCGAGCCTGCGAACAGGCAGAGACCGGTGAACAGGACGCCCCACGGGAGGAGGTAGCGCCACGTCTGGAACTCGCCGGCGTGCTGCATGTCCTGGACCCAGTTCCAGCCGGCGACGACCAGGAAGAGGCCCGCGACCAGGGTCGGCCAGCCGATGCTCGTGCGGAGGTCCGCGACGTACGCGCGGACCCCCTCGCCGCTGCCTCGCGCGGCAACGGCATCGTTGCGCAGGCGGGCAAGGCGGCGGCGGAGCGGGGCCGGGGCGTGGACGACGGCGTAGTAGGCGACGTAGGCATACGCGATGCCGCCGAGGCAGTCGATGAGCCAGTGGTCGCCCGTGTACATCACCGAGAAGGCGACGAGAGCCGTGTAGCCGAGGGCGAGGTAGCCGATCCGCCCGAACGCCCGGCGCAGGGCCAGGAAGGCCAGGAACGGATAGGCGACGTGGAGAGACGGCCAGGCGGCGACGTTGTCCGGGTTGATGTCGTAGAACGCGTAGGTATAGAGATAGCTGGCCTTGAACCCCAATGCGTTGGCAAGCGTGTCGAAGGCGTCGGGCTTGAGATAGGCGAGGATCGGCTTCCCGGCGGCGTCGTTCAGCGCGCCCGCCTGCGCGGCGTACCAGGGAGGTGCCGTCGGCATGACCACGTAGGTGGCAAATGCGGCAAGGCTGAGAAGGATCAGGGCCGCCACGAAGTCGTAGTACGCCGGGCGGCGCCAGAGCCACAGGATGAAGCCGGTCACGAGGGGCAGGACGAAGTGCAGCATGTACACCACGGTGGCGATCTCGGCGACGAGGTCGACGCCGCTCGTGGGCCTCAACGCCGCCTGCAGCGCGGCGCTCGGGACGCTGCCGAGCCCGACGATTTGATCGGCGCTGACCATGGACCCGATGTGCACCGGGAAAGCCAGGCTCCCGGCCAGGCCGCGGACGAGCTCATAGGCGAGGAAGAGCGCGATGAACGGAACCCAGTCGCGGATGAACAGCCTGCCCCGCCCGAGCATGACTGCCGCCAGCCCCAGCGCGACCGCGAGGACGTCCGGTGTCATGTCGATGCCGCGCAGGAACATCAGGCCGACGATGAAGACGCTGTAGACCGCCACGCCAACAAGCAGGAGTCGACCGTTGCGCCGTCCCAGCGCCCGCGTCGCGTCGGTCGCGAGCGGCGGTGCGACGGCGACGTCAATGTCGTTGGCAGCGTCCACGCATGGACCTCGGTCCAGTGGTTCAGGCTCGACGACGACTGTCGTCGAGGGTCCGGTGCCTCGCCCGGCGGCCCGGTCCTGCACCGCAGCAGGCGTCGGATCATGCTCACCGAGCTTCACTCGCCGGACATTCTCGCCCGGACGGCTTAAACGTGTCTGAAAGCCGGACCCGGCGACCGCGACGCCGGCCAGGTCCCGCGACCGCGAAGCCCGGCCGAGCCCCGCTACCGCGACGCCGGCCAGGTCCCGCGAACCGACATCGGACTCCACCCTGAGGGGCGGAGCTCGACCGTGGGCCATCGGTCGTGAGCGCGCGGGGCCGGGCGGCTCTGGCGCAGCCGAGAGCGGGCGACGGATGGTTGGCGTGTCAAGCAGGCCCTCGACGGGAGGCGATCCGTGGCGCGCGCGCTGGTGATCTACGAGTCGATGTTCGGGAACACACGGGACGTTGCCGTGGCCGTCGCCGATGGCCTTGCCGCCCGACTCTGCGTCGATGTCGTCGAGGTGGGCACGGCACCCCTGGAGATCCCGAATGGCGTCGAACTCGTCGTCGTGGGCGGACCGACGCACGCCCACGGGCTGGCCAACGTCGAGTCCCGGCGGTCGGCGGACCAGAAGGCGCGGGATGGCCTGGTGTCTCCGGGGATCGGCCTGCGCGAATGGCTCGGCGCGGTGCGCGGCAGGCGAGGAATCGCGGCGACGGCGTTCGATACCCGGATCAAGGGGCCGGCCATCCTGTGGGGGTCGGCGGCGAAGAGCGCCGCCAAGCACCTCGGTGCCCTCGGCTTCAACGTGGTCGTTCCGCCGGAGAGCTTCCTCGTCGGCGGCCCGACAGGGCCGATGTACGACCGCCTCGTCGAGGGTGAGCTCGAGCGGGCCCACGCCTGGGGGTGTGCCCTCGCCGAAAGGGTCGCGGGCATTGCCTCGTCATCCGCGGCCAGTCCGCCCGCCGGCAGTCCGTCCGAAGGGGTGGCCGCCGGCATTTCGCCCGGTGGCGTCGTCGCCGCCATATCACCCGCCGGCGTTGCCGCCGGCAAGCTGCCGCCCGAGGCGCCCGCGGGCGCTGGTCCCTCACCAGCGCCGTAGCGGTGGCCGCGTTCCTCCTCGCGGCATTCCTCGTTGCTCACGGCGGAATTCACCTCCTCTTCGTGACCCCTCGCCCGCCGGCGCGGCCGGGCTCGCCACCCTGGCCGTTCGACCTCGACCGCTCGTGGCTGTTCGACTTCCTGCGCCCGCCACCGCGTGTCGTCGGGGCCGTCGCCCTCGTCCTCGTCGTCGGGACGCTGGCCTCGGACGTCCTGGCTGCGCTCGCCTCGCTCGGAATCCTGTCCGCGAGCTGGTGGGACGTCACGGTCGCGATCGGGGCCCTGACCTCGCTGGCACTGCTGCTTGCCTTCTTCCGTCCTCGGTTGGCGTTCGGCGTCGCGATCGACCTGGTCCTCCTCTGGGTGGCCGCCGTCGCCACATGGACCCCCGACCTGCTGCGCTGATGAGCCTCCGCGCGGCCTCATGCCCAGGCGGGGGTTACGCATGCGGGGCTGCGGCAGGACGGGGTCGTCGGCGCCGCGCACCGGAGGCGGGCAGGCTGGACGGGGACGATCGGCCGGGGGGCAACCGGGACCTCCGTTGCGCTTGTGATCGGCGGCGCGTCGGCGCACCATCCCCTCCGCCGGCGCTCGTTGACACCGCTCGTCGCAGCAAAGCCGCCGGCCGAGGCCAACCTTGTTCTCCGCTCGACCAGCACGCGCCGCACCGATCTTCCCCGCAGGCTTCGCGCCCGGGCGGCGTGGCCTCGGAGGCGCGCGTCGCCTCCGCCCGGTCGCGCTCGCGCTCGCAGGGGTGCTCGTCGCGGTCGGGATGGCGGGGCCCGCCGCAGCTTCCTCGCCCATCGCATCCGTCGCGGTCCTCGGCTCGCCATTCTATCCGGGCGGCGTCGGGAGCCGCCAGAGCGTTTCACTCCGGATGTCGCTCCGGGCGCCAGCCACCGTCAGCGTGGCGGTCGTGGACCCGGCCGGCGCGGTCGTGCGCGTGCTGTGGGCCGGGCGACCGACGCCCGCCGGCACGTACGACATCGCCTGGAATGGGCGGAATGCCCGATCGCAGGTGATCCCGGACGCGGCCTACCGCTTCCGGGTCTCCGCGACCGTCGGCCGCGCGACCACGACGGCCTACAGCGGTTGGGCCACGAAATCGCGCTCGATCCCGTACTCGGCGAACCCTGGTGCCATCGTGGTCGTCATCGACCCTGGCCATGGGGGATGGGATCCGGGTGCGACCGGCGTGGACGGCAGTCACGAGGCCACCTACAACCTCGACATCTCGCAACGCCTGGCGGCGATGCTCCGCGGGGCGGGGATCCAGGTCGTGATGACCCGCAACGCCAATGTCGCCCTGAACGCCCGCCGCCTGGACGTCACCGGCGACGGCATCTTCACAGTCCGCGACGAGCTGCAGGCCCTCGTGGACGCCGAGACGCTGGCGGGCGCGGATATGTCGATCCACGTGCACAACGACGCGTCGCGTGCACGCTCCGCTCGGGGAACGTCGGCGTGGTGCCGCTCGGACCGGGTCTTCGGCGCGGAGTCGTGCCGGCTCGCCGGTCTCGTGCTGGGCGGCGTGATCAACGCCCTGCGTCCGTACCGGACGAGCGCGTGGACGCCGGTCAACCGGGGTGTCCACTGGTACGACTTCTACGTGCTGTCGCCCTACCTGGCAGGGCAGCATCCGCGCGCGTCGGCGGTTCCCTCGATGCTCCTCGAGAGCCTGTTCATGACGAACCCGGGTGACGTTGCGAAGCTCCGCAGCCCGGCAATACGGCAGGCGATCGCGGCCGGCACGTACACGGCGATCACGCAGTGGCTCAACAGCCGCCCCTGGGGCGCGGGCTACGCGATCATCGGCGGGCCCGACCGGCTCCTCGCGTCGGGGGCGGGGACATACAGCGTGACGATCACGAACCGGGGCATCTCGACGCTTCCCGCCGGGACCGCCGTCCAGGCGCGGGTCGTTCCAGCCGTTCCGTTCTACGACGGTCGGGTCGAGAGGGCGGCGGCGCGCCCGCTCGTCGGGTCTGCGAACCTGGCGGCGGCGCTGGCGCCCGGTCAAGCCGTGACGCTGGACCTCCCCTTCGTCGCCCCTGCGGCCGGCGGGTCGTACCTGGTCCAGGTCGGGGCGGTGCTCCCGGGCGGCCTGGCCCTGGCCGATCGGGGCGTCGTCGTGCGCCAGCGCCTCCTGCAGGTGGTCGGGCCGACACCCACGCCAACGCCGCGCCGAGCCGACGCCGACACCGACACCCACGCCCACGCCCACGCCGACACCACGCCCACGCCCACGCCGACACCGACACCGACGCCGGCACCCACACCCACGCCGACACCCACGCCGACGCCCACGCCGACACCGACGCCGACGCCGACGCCGACACCGGAGCTCGCGCCGGCCGCCCCCTGACGGCGACGACGCGGGTGGAGCTCGCGGGCCGCCCCGTGACGGCCCCACGACGGCGGAGCTCGCGCCACGCGGCCTCGTGACGGCCACGCCGGCCTCCAGCCCGAGGTTATCGCTCCCCTGACGCGCCCATCTCGAGGCGGGGCGCTGATGGCGAGGGTATCTCGGCGGTCCTACAATCTCGGTCGGTGACGCGCGGCTTACCGGGCCGTCGCGCGCGCCTGGCCGGCCGACCTGGACCCGGCTCCCGACGAGCCGGAGACGAGGAGCAGCACGTTGATCCTGCGCACGCCGATCGGGCTGGGCCTCGCCCGCCGCGCCTTCCCCTTCGTCGCGATGACTGCCGCCGCGGCGGTCGTGCTCGGGGCGTGCTCGGCAGCCGGTGGCGGATCGCCGTCGCCTTCGGGTGGATCGGCGGCTGCCTCGAAACCGCTCGAGGGCACGAACTGGACGCTGACGAGCTACCTCGGTCCGGGCGGGACCGGCGTGAAGGTGCCCGCCGGCATCGCGGCAACGGCGCTCTTCAAGGAGGCCGCGATGACCGGGAACTCGGGCTGCAACCAGTACAGGGGGTCGTACGCGGTCGACGGCAACAAGCTGACGATCGGGCAGACGATATCCACCCTCATGGCCTGCGGGCAGGCCCAGATGGCTCTCGAGCAGGCCTACCTGGCCGTCCTCCCCAGGGTCGCGACCTTCGTGATCAGCGGTGACACCCTGATGCTCAAGACCGCCGAAGGCGTCGTCGGCCTGGAGTTCGCGGCCACGCCCGCTCCGGCCCTGACCGGGACGAAATGGGTCGCGACCGGCATCAACAACGGCAAGGGCGGGGTCGTCAGTTCGGTCACCGGGACCGACGTGACCGCCACCTTCGCGACCGACGGCAGCGTGTCCGGCTCGGGCGGCTGCAACACGTACAGCGGCACGTACACGACCGACGGCACCAAGCTCTCGTTCGGGACGCTGGCGACGACGCAGATGGCCTGCGGTGACGCGGTCAACTCGCAGGAGAGCGCCTATTTCACGGCGCTGGCCAGGGTCGCGACGTATGACTTCGTGGGCAGCAACCTCGAGCTCCGCGCGGCGGATGGGGCCCTGCAGGTCTCGTACCAGGCCGCCAAGCCATAGATCCTCGCCCGGCCGTCCATCCTGGTTCGGCGGCGGGCGACCCGCTCAGGCGTTCGAGCTGTAGCCCGTGAAGCGGCTCCGGTTCGTGTAACCGCCGCCCGCGTACGAGAAGACGTCAACCAGGAAGGCCAGCCCGATCCAGACCCATTCGAATCCGGTCACGCCGCCGGCGAAGACAGCGACGAACACGAGCGTGGTCCAGGGCAGGAACAGGAATCCGAGCAGAGGCCAGAGGAACGAGCTGAACGCGAGGTTCCAGCGTGTCGGATCGGCGAGCCACCAGAGGACGATTCCGAACCGGGGGCCGAGGAGCAGCAGCACCGTGGCGAGACAGCACATCAGGCGGGACCTCCCTCACTGGCCAGCTCTGCGCCGACCTCCGCCGGCAGCCAGAACCAACGCAGGCTCTCGAAGTCTGCGCCGACGCCGGGCGGATCGTCGAGGCGTTCGCTGGGCTCCGGCCGCGCCGCGAGCAGGGCCCGGGCCTCCTCCAGGTAGGCGGCCAGGCGCGCCTCCGGCTCGCGGTGGCGGTGAGCCACGTAGCGCATCGCCCCATCCTGGTAGCGCACGTCGTGGAGCGACAGCGGCGGTTCTGGCGCCCCGGCGTGGTGTCGCCAGAGGCCGGTCAGGGGGTCGAAGCGGTAGTCCCGCAGGAGGCGCCAGCCGTCGCGGGCGACCAGGCGGACCGCCTCCACGACGAATTCGAAGACGGCCTCGCTGATGAAGTAGTTGAAGTTGACCCGCACCCAGCCGGGCTTGATCCCTTCGCAGCCGCGGCTGATCTCTCGTTCGAACGCGTGGGAACGCTCGAGGTCGATCCCCAGCAGCCGGTGGCCGTACGGCCCGGCGCAGGAGCAGCCACCCCGCGCCTGGATCCCGAACAGGTCGTTGAGGAGGGCGACGACGTAGTTGTGGTGCAGGTAGCGGTCGCGGTGTCGCACGACGAAGGAGACGATCGAGAGGCGCGGTAGGTCCGGGTTGCCCAGGATCTGGAGTCCCGGCTCGCGGTCCCAGCGGGCGATCGCACGCCGGATGTAGTCCTCCTCTCGCTCGCGGATCGCCTCGACGCCCACGGCCTCCTTGAGCTGGAAGACGAGGCCGGCCCTGATCGACTCGACGATGGCCGGGGTGCCGCCCTCCTCGCGGTGCTCGATGTCGTCGAGATAGACGTGCTCGGTCGGGTTGACGTAGGCCACGGTCCCGCCGCCGGGTACCGTGGGGACGCGGTTTCGAAAGAGGTCGCGGCGTGCCACGAGGATGCCCGGCGTCCCCGGCCCGCCGATCATCTTGTGGGGCGAGATGAAGATGGCGTCCTTGGTGTCGAGGGCCGCGTCGTCGCCGGAAGCGCCGGGGGAACCGCCCGCATCCGAGCCGTTGGTGGCCAGCCGGTGGGGCGCCATGTCGATCTCGACGTAGGGGGCGGCGGCCGCGAAGTCCCAGAACGAGAGCGCCCCGTGGCGGTGGAGGAGGACGGAGATCGCGCGCGTGTCCGACAGGATGCCGGTGACGTTCGAGGCCGCGGAGAAGCTGCCGATCCGGAGGGGTCGATCGGCGTGGGCGATCAGCTCGGACTCCAGGCGGCCGAGGTCGATCCGGCCGTCGGGGTCCTCGGGGATCGTGACCACGTCGGCGATCGACTCGCGCCACGGCAGCTCGTTGCTGTGGTGCTCGTATGGCCCGATGAATACCACCGGCCGCTCTGAGCGCGGGATGCGCGCGGAGAGGTCGTACCGTTCATCCAGCTCGCCCGGCAGGCGCAGGCCGAGCACGTGGACCAGCCGATCGACGGCCGCCGTGGAGCCTGAGCCGACGAAGATGACCACGTGCTCCTCGGTTGCGCCGACCGCGTCGCGCACGATCTGCCGCGCCTCGGCCCTGAAGCGCGTGGTCTGGAGCCCGGTCCCCGACGACTCGGTGTGCGTGTTCGCGTACAGCGGCAGCACGGCGTCGCGCAGGTAGTCCTCGATGAAGGTGAGGCTGCGTCCGGATGCCGTGTAGTCGGCGTACGTCACCCGCCGGATGCCGTACGGGCCGGCGACGGCCTCATCGTCACCGATGACGGATCGCCGGATCGCCTCGACCAGGTCGGTGCCGCTCATCCGCGGATCGTAGTCGGGCGGGCGCCCGCCAGGGGCTCGGATTCTGGCGCCTCGCTCGACGCATGCAGCAGCTCGGAGCCTTGTGTCCCCCGCCGGGTCAGTGCCCGTGGCGGCCGCGATCGGTCGTGGCCGCGCCGGGTCAGTGTCCAGTGTCCGGCAGGATCGGTCGTGGCCGCGCCCGGTCAGTGTCCGGTGTCCGCCGCGATCGGGTTCCCTGCAGTGTCGGTGTCCCAGTGTCCGGCAGGATCGGCCGTGGTCTTCGCGCCGCGCCATCGGCGGCGAGGAACCTGTCGGCGGCTGGGCCCACGTCCGCGGCTCGGCCGGTAGCGTGCCCGGCGTGCCGGCAGGCTGTGCGGCCGCGCCATCGGCGGCGACGTCATCCCCGGCGACGCCAGGCGAACACCCGGGTCGCGGCGAGATCGCACCAGGCGAGGCCGGGATCGCTGGGCGCCGCCGCTCGTCCGGTGAGTGCCTGCACCCAGCCCGCGGAGGAGCCCGGGAACCTTGCGGCGAAGACCTCCGGGTACCGTGCGACCATGGCCCGGTTGCGCGCCGTGGCCCGCACGAGCCAGAGCACGCCGACCATGCCGGTCGCGCCCCAGCGAGCCAGCGCGAGCGCCTCCGCCTCGGCGCGCTTTCGGTCGCTCGAACGCGCCGCCGCGCCGACGTCGCCGATGGAGTTCCAGCACTCGACGAGGATCAACCGCCTCCCCGAACCGTGTTCCAGCCCGACATCGGTCGACCGCCACGGCTCAGAGGGTCGAGTCGCGAGCTCGAAGTGACGCGTGTATCCGGCGGCCCGCCCGAGGCCGAGCACGAGCTCCTGCATGGCGAGGTGGCCGGCATCGGCGGTCTCGCCGGTGGTCGGCGCCCGGAGAGTCACTGACAGCGGACGCTCGAGCGCCAGCCCGATCCGTTGCCAGGCGTCGAGCGTTAGCCCCGCGCCGCGGCCTCGTTCGGCGAGGCTGATCGACTGGCGGCCGAGGCCGACACGCTCGCCGAGCTGATGCTGCGTCAGTCGCTTCGCGCGGCGGCCGGAGCGGACCTCGGTCCCGAGGCGCGCGCACTGCTCCAGCGCCCGGCGCTCGGCATCGACAGCGAGTCGCGTTCTGCTCCGCCCGGGCATCCCGCTCCCTGGGTGTAGCCCGGAACGCCCAACGTCCGGGCAGATACGGCTCGAATGACCGCTCCATTGTCGTTTCGGGGACTTGCCCGTCGCTTAGCTGGCCGAGCAGGGGCGGGAGGCGCCGTTGGGGTGACCAGCGCCGCTCGTGCGAGCACGGATGAGCACGCGAGCGTCCGTTGCCGGGCCCCGGATGCGAGCGGAGACCCCGGAGGACACACCAGGGCCATCCCAAGGCCCTTCCTTGCCCTGGGGATGCTCATGGAGTGGTCACGACAGGTGCCAAGGCCGCCGGCCCCGCACGACGGGCCGCGGGGCGCGCCGCCGGCGGCCCACCTGCCCGCTACGCACGAGAGGCCGCCGGGCGCGCCTCCCGCCACGCACGAGGAGCCGCCCGACCTGCCGCCGGGCGCGCCACCGGCCACCCACCAGGGGCCGCCCGACCCGCTGGCGGCCCACCCGCGCCCGCCGGCGGACGAGAACCTGCGTGAGCCGGCCGGCATGGAGTCTCCCTGGAGACCCGCCCTCAGAACGGGGCCATCCGTCACTGACAGGTGCTCCAGCGCCGCGCTACGCTGGCCGGACGCCGGTCGCGCTCGGCGCGGCTGGCAACCGGCGCAAACGCCACCACGCACGGGGAAACGCCCGCATGAGCCTGGTCATCCGGGACCTGCAGAAGTCGTTCGGGACCGTGAAGGCGCTGGATGGGATCAGCTTTGCCGTCGATCCCGGTCAGGTCTTCGGGTTCCTGGGCGCGAACGGCGCCGGCAAGACCACGGCCATGCGGATCGTGCTCGACATCCTCCGCGCCGACGCGGGCGAGGTCACCTGGAAGGGCCGGTCGTCCACCGAGCTGCCCCGCCGCACGTTCGGCTACCTTCCCGAGGAGCGCGGGCTCTATCCGCGCATGAAGGTCCTCGACCAGCTCGTCTTCTTCGCCGGCCTCTACGGCGTCCCGCGGAAGGTCGCCGAGGAGGAGGTGCGCACCTGGCTGGCGCGCTTCCGGGTCCCCGAATACGCCGACCGGCGCGCCGAGCAGCTCTCGAAGGGCAACCAGCAGAAGATCCAGTTCATCGCGGCGATCCTCCACGATCCCGATGTCCTGATCATGGACGAGCCCTTCACGGGGCTCGACCCGGTGAACGTCGCCCTCCTGAAGGCGGCGTTCCTCGAGATGCGCGACCGCGGCAAGACGCTCGTCTTCAGCACCCACCAGATGGACATGGTCGAGGAGCTCTGCGACGCGGTCGCCATCATCGACGCCGGGCGCCTGGTGGCCTCGGGGCCGACGCGCGAGGTCAAGCGCTCGACGGGCAAGCGGGTGGTCCGCCTGGCGACCGACGGTGACCCCGACCTCCCGTGGCTTGCCGACATCGAGGGCGTCGCGGTCGTCCGGCCCGGACGCGACTACGCGGAGCTCGAGGTCCTCGGCTCGACGGACCCGGAGGTGATCCTCCACGCCGCCCTGGCGCGCGGCGAACGGGTGACGCTCTTCGAGATCGCCGACCCATCGATCGAGCAGATCTTCATGGAGCGCGTCGGGAAGTCGGCCCGCGAGGACGTCTCGCTGGCAGGGATACCCGGAGCAGGCGCGAACCGGGCACGCGACTCCGGCGAGCCCGCCGAGCCCGGTGACCCCGGCGACCCCGGTGGCCCTGGCGAGCCCGGGCACGCCGGAGGTTCCGCTCCCGAGGCCCGAACGTGAGCGCGACCTCCCGCAACGTGCTTGCCGTTGCCCGGCGCGAGTTCTTCGTCCGGGCGCACACGCGCTCGTTCCTGTTGGGCACGATCCTGCTGGCGGTCGCCGGAGCGGCCATGGCACTCGCGCCGGTCGTCATCCGCTGGGTGGAAGGCGAGGTGACCACGAAGGTCGGCGTCGTCGACCTGGCGACAAACCCGAGCCTCACCTTCGATCCCGTCACCAGGCTCTCGATCCAGCTGAACGCCAACTCGACGACCGGCACGCAGGACTTCACCGTGGTCGCCATCCCCGACGAGGCAGCCGCGCGCGCGGCCGTCGAGAAGGGCGGCATCAGCGCCGCCCTCGTGATCGAGCGGAAGCCCGGACCCGATCTCTCGTTCGTCGTCGTCTCGAAGGAGCCGGCGGGCCGCCGCACCCCGGAGCTGTTGCGCCAGGCCTCGTACTCCCTGGCCGTCGCCGACCGCCTCGATCGCCTCGGGGTCGCGCCCGCGGACCAGGCCGCCCTGTTCGCCCCGCCGGAAGTCGCGGTGGAGAAGCCGGTGCCGAGTCCAGGGGGTGGGTCCACGTCGTCGGCGGACTCGACCGCCAGCGCGATCGTGGGTTCGGTGCTCGTGATCTTCCTGTTGCTCGCGATCATCCTCTACGGGCAATGGGTGGCGACCAGCGCCGCGGAGGAGAAGAGCAGCCGGGTGATGGAGATCGTCATCTCCGCCGCCACGCCGTTCCAGCTCCTGGGCGGCAAGGTCATCGGCGTCGGTGGCCTCGGCCTCGTCCAGCTGCTGGCCGCGGCGGTCCCCGCGTTCGTCGCCTTCCTGCTCCAGGGCGTGATCTCCGAGAGGATCCTCGGTGGGGCGGCCTCGTCGATCGAGCTGCCGCAGGCGCTGACCCCCGGGGTCCTCTCGGCGTTCCTCGTCTTCTTCGTCCTCGGCTACCTGCTCTACTCGACGCTCTACGCGGCGGCGGGTTCGATGGTGTCGCGGATGGAGGACGTCAACAACGTCGTCGCGCCGATGTCGCTGGTCGCGACGCTCGCCTACCTGGTCGGCGTCTACTCGACGCTCGGGCTCATCCCGGCCGACGCTGGCTGGGTCGTCTTGCTGTCGTACTTCCCCTTCACGAGCCCGTTCGTCATGCTGTCGCGGGTGATCTCCGGGGAGGCCGGCCCGACCGACGTTGCGCTCGCCGCGGGGATCCTCGTGGTCACGATCGTGGTCTGCCTGTGGGCGGCCGGCCGGGTCTACAGCGCCGGTGTCCTGATGTACGGCCAGGCGCCCAGCTTCCGGCGCCTGCTCGTGACAGCCTTCGGGCGCTCGGAGCAACGCGTCCGTTCGCAGTAGCGCGCGTCTGGGCGCAGCACGGCGAAGTCAACCATTGGCGAACGGGCATGCACGCCTGAAAGCACGGGGCTCGGCGCTCGAGCGGGCGCGAACGCGAACTGGCAGGAAACAGCACGACGCCCGCGGCGATGGCTCGGCGCGGGCGTCGAAGTTGCGGCTCGGGATGCCCGCCGGCGCCCCGTTCCAGGCGGGCGTTATGGCGCCGGCTGGGCCAGGTCGCTGAGCTTGGTCAGGTTGTACTTGTCGGCCGTCGCCTTCGTCACGACGAAGCCATTCTGGTCGGTGGCTGGGGCCGGGGCGAGCGCCGTCAGCTTGAGCGGCGCCAGGCGCAGCTTCAGCTTGGCGACCGTCGTGGCGGCGTCTGTCGTCGCCTCGCCGGCGCCCTTGTTGACGAACTCGAGGAGAGTGGCCGCGTACTCGGCCACGATGTCGATGTCCCCCTTCTGGAGGGCCGGGAAGACGACCTCTCGGTTGCCAAGGTTGGTCTTGCGGTCGACCGTGAACCCGTTGGCCTCGAGGACCTGGGCGAAGATCTCGCCGAGGATCTCCTGCTCGTAGAAGTTGGTCTCGCCGACGGTGATCTTCTTGCCGGCGCCGAGCGTGTCCGTCGCCAGCCCGTTCGCCGCGAGCCAGGTCTTCACCACGGCCTTCGGATCCTTCTGGTCCACCGACACCTGCTTGTTGAGGTCGGTGAGAGTCGCCTGGTCGATCTTCGCGGTCCAGCCGTTCAGCAGGTCGGCGACGCCGGGCGTGGCATCGAGGACCGCCTGGCGCAGGACCGGCACCAGGTTGTCGGCCAGCTGCAGGCCCTTGTCGTCCTTCAGGAGGACGAAGCCGTTGGCGGCGATCGACGGGTCCGGACGTGAACAGCAGGCCCGACGTCGACCGTGCCGTTCTTGACGGCCGCGACCGTGATCGGGCCGCCGGCATCGAGCGGCTTGAAGTCCTTGAAGGTGAGCCCGTAGGTCTTCTGCAGGCCCACCGCGCAGAACGGGCGCTGCGGGCACTCGGGCGGCCCGCCGAGCACGAGCGTGCTCGCCAACGTGGCACCCGATGGGCTGGTGGCGGCGCTGGCCGAGGGTGCCGCCGATGCCGGCGCCGAAGCCACCGGCGTCCCGGATGCCGCGGCCGAGGCCGCAGGCGTTGGGCTGCTCCCACCCGACGAGCAGGCGCCGACCAGCAGCGCAAGCACCGTCGCCCCGAGAGCGCCCGCGCGGATCTTCCGCATGGGTTCTCCTTCTCGTGCGTCCGCGTTCCCCCAATGGTCGCGGGTGGCCACAATATCAGGGGTGGGCCGATGGGCCAATCGGCGGCGGTCGGCAGGGCGCGGAATGGCATCCGCGGTCCGGCAACGCCCGCCAGCGGCCTGCGGTACGGCGCCCGGCTGTTTCGCCATGCAGCCCATCCGGCCGGCGGCAACCCCGCCCGCCCCGCCGCCCCGCCGGCTAGCCTTGCGCCATGAAGATCGATCTCGAGTCAGTTGATCTGCGCTCGCTTCTCGAAGCGGCGTCGCCGGCCACCCTGACCCTCAACCGCGAGGACGGCCAGGCGGTCACGTCGCCGGTGTGGTTCCGGGTCACTCTCGACTCCTTCGAGGTCGTCGTCGCGGCGACCGATCACAAGCTGGCGCACCTCCGCCGTGAACCACTCTGCACGCTCCTCGTCTTCGAGGCGATCCGCCCCTTCCGAGGCGTCCAGGTGCGCGCCCGAGCGACCATCGAGCCCGACGAGGACTCGAGCACTCGTCTCGCCGTCGCGTCGCGCTACCTCGGTCCGGACGCAGGGCGCGCCTACGCCGACCTGGCGCGCCGTCCACCTGGCTTCGTGGTCAGGCTACCCCTCAGCGCCGCTCGCGCCTGGAATCTCGCCGACAAGCTGCCCTGACTTATCCCAGCCGGCTCGGCCAGCCGGGCGCCGGACCATGGCAGCGATCCACTGCGGGCGCGGCCGCCGGGCGGCGGACCACGCCACCTACACCCGCCGGGCGCCGGCTCAGGCCAACCGCCGGCGGGCGCGGCCGCCGGGCGCGGGCGCAGGACAGTTACACCCCCAGTCCGGCCCGAGGCGCCGTCTCGAGAGGCAGGGCCGCGCGTGCGACGCCAGGGGCGACGACCCGATGCTCGACGAGCGTGAATGCCCGCTCGGTTGCCACGGCCACGAGAGCCACGAGGATGGCGCCCGCCACGAGGCGCGCGGTTCCCTCGTCGCCACGCAGGGCAAAGCCGTCCACGATGTAGCGGCCGAGGCCGCCGCCGGCCACGAGGGCCCCGAGCGTCGCGGTGGCCACCACCTGGACAGCAGCCGTCCTTCCCCCGACCAGGATGAGCGGCAGCCCGATCGGGATCTCCACTCTGCGCAGGATCTCGCCCTCGCGCATCCCCATGCCGCGCGCCGCCTCCACGAGGTCTGCGTCCACCTCGCTGATGGCGACGTAGACGCCCGCGAGGAGCGGCGGGATCGCGAGCAGGACGAGCGTCGGGATCGTGGAGGGCGCGCCCAGTGCGCCGGTGAGCGTGAAGAACACGATCAGCAGCGCGTACGACGGGATCGCGCGCCCCACGCTTGCGACGTTGAGCACGGCCGTGCCCCAGCGCCGCGTGTGACCCGTGAAGAGCCCCACCGGCACGGCGATGAGCGCCGCGATGACGAGCGACGCGGCACAGATCGCGAGGTGCTCCAGCAGCCGGGTCGGGATACCGTCCGCCCCGCTCCAGTGGGCCGGCGCCAGCAACCAGCCGACCCCGCTGCCGAGAACGTCCATCCCGTCAGCCTCCCCGCGCCCGCGACCACGGCGTCAGCAGGCGCTGGATGCCGACGAGCAACAGGTCGAGGCCGATCGCGAGCGCGACCGATGCCGCGACGCCCACGTAGACCATGGTCGGGAAGCCCCGGTTGAGGCCGCGCAGCATGAGCTGGCCCAGCCCGCCCTCGCCGATGAGCGCCGTCACCATCACGAGGCCGATCGTGGTGACGGTCGCCAGGCGGAGCGAGGTCAGGATCACCGGCACCGCGAGCGGGAGCTCCACCCTGAGCAGGCGCCGGCCGTCGGTGTAGCCCATCCCGGTCGCGGCGTCGACCGCGTCGCGGGGCACCCCATCGAGCCCCGAGACGACGCCCCGGATGAGGATCAGGAGGGTGTAGCTGATCAGGCCGATCTCGGCGGTCACCACGGAGAGGCCAGTGATCGGGACGAGGAGCGCGAACAGGGCCAGGCTCGGGATCGTGTACAGCATGCCCGCCGCGGCGGCGATCGGGCCGTAGATCGCCCGCCAGCGGTAGACAACGAGGCCGACGGCAAGGCTGAGCACGAACCCGACGCCGACGGCGATCAGGGTCAGCTCGAGGTGGGAGATCGTGGCGCCCGCCACCTGGTCGAGGTTGCCGGCGATCCAGTCCCAGCGGATGCTCACGGGCCGGCCTCCCCGGCTCCAAGCACCGCCGCAGCACCGGCCGCCACACCGGCCACGTCCGCCGGACCGGCCGCGCCGGTCTCCACGCCCGGCGGACCGGCCACGCGCGCCCCACCCGTGGCCCCGTCCGCCGTCCGGGCGCCCTCGCGCAGGAGCCCCGCAATGCCGGCCACCGTGACCAGCCCCAGCACTCGACGCTCGCGGTCCACCACGATCCCAGCGTGCACGTCTGCGTCGAGGAGGATCGAGAGCGCGTCCTTCACGGTCGCCCGGCGATCGAGGAGCGGCTGGGCGGGCATGCCGGGCAGGCCCGCGATCGGCGCCCCGGGCACGACGTGCTCGGGCGCGACCCAGGCCGTCGGCCGGCCGGCCGCGTCCACCACGAGGAGCCACGGGAAGGACGTCTCGAGCCCCCGGCACATGTCGTCGGAGGCGACCTCGTCCTCGCGCGCCGTCACCGGGTCCAGCAGATCCAGGTCCGCGACGCGGCTCAGGCTGAGGCGCTTGAGGCCCCGGTCGGTGCCCACGAACCGGGCCACGAACGGGGAGGCAGGTGAGGCGAGGATCTCGGCCGGCGGACCGAACTGGGCCAGGACGCCGCCCTCCTGGAGGACCGCCACGAGGTCGCCCATCTTGATCGCCTCGTCGATGTCGTGGGTCACGAAGAGGATCGTCTTGGCGATCGCCTCCTGGAGGCGCAGGAATTCGTCCTGCAGCCGCTCGCGGACGATCGGATCCACCGCGCCGAAGGGCTCGTCCATGAGCATCACCGGCGGGTCGGCCGCCAGCGCCCGCGCCACCCCGACCCGCTGGCGCTCGCCGCCGGAGAGCTGGGCCGGATACCGCCCGGCGTATGTCGCGGGATCCAGGCCAACGAGCTGCAGGAGCTCCTCCGCTCGCTCGCGCCGGCGCGGACCCGACCAGCCGAGGAGGCGGGGCACGGTGGCCACGTTTTCGCCGATCGTCTCGTGCGGGAAGAGGCCGACCTGCTGGATGACGTAGCCGATGCTGCGCCGGAGCTCGGTCGGGTTGCGCGTGGCGGCGTCGACGCCGTCCAGGAGGATCCGCCCGGAGGTCGGCTCGATGAGCCGGTTCACCATCTTCAGCGTGGTGGTCTTCCCGCAGCCCGACGGGCCGACGAGCACGCAGATCCTCCCGGCCGGGACGACGAGCGACAGGTCGTTCACGGCGCCCGGCGCGCCGCGCTCGACCTCGCGGCGGTCGTAATGCTTGGTGACGTGCTCGAGCTCGACCGTGGCGGCCCGGCCCGCGGCCGGCTCTAGCATGCCCTCCGGCGTCTCCTCGCGCTGGTTCGGCACGCTCTACCCCGCGTCCACCAGCGGCTTCACCTGGCCGATGAGCCGTTCGAGGGTCTCGACATCGAACGGAGCGGGCTGTTCCGACAGGACCGTGGTGAAGCCGAGCTCGACGTACGGAGCCAATCGCGCGGCAAGCTGCTCGGGGGTGCCGTTCCAGAACGAGTCGTCGTCGGCAACCTCGGCCATCGGCGTCTGGTTGTGCTCCATCGCCGCGCGCCACGCCCGGTCGGCCTCGGCCTCGCTGTCGCGGATCGTGGCCTTGATGCCGAGCGTGAACTCGATCCCGGCCGGATCGCGGCCGACGGCGTCGCAATGGCCGCGCAGGACATCGACCTTATGGGCCAGCTCCTCGACCGTGCCCAGGACGTTCCACTCGTCGGCGTACTTCGCGACGGTCCGCAGCGTCTTCTTCTCGCCGCCGCCGCCGATCATGATCGGAAGGTGGCGCTGGACCGGGACTGGATGGTGGACGAGCCCGTCAAAGGCATACCGGCCGCCGGGCTCCGAGGTCACGGTCTCGCCGTCGAGGAGGCGTCGTACCGCCGACACCGACTCGTCGAGCCAGTCGAGCCGCTGGCCGAAGCCGGTCCCGAAGTCGATGCCGTGCGCCTCGTGCTCGAGGTCGAACCAGGCTCCGCCCAGGCCGGCGATCGCCCGCCCGTTCGAGATGTGGTCGAGGGTGGCCAGCGTCTTTGCCACCAGGCCCGGGTTGCGGAAGGTGTTCGCGCCGACGAGCAGCCCCAGGCGGGTCCGCGTGGTCGCCATCGCCCACGCCGAGACCATGGAGTAACCCTCGAAGATCCCCTGGTACGGGTCGCCGAAGATGGCGTACAGATGGTCCCACGTCCAGAGCGAGTCGTACCCGAGGCGGTCCACGCGCCGGGCGGCGTCGAGCATCTCGGGCCAGGTGGCGCCCTGGCTCCAGAGCAGGATCCCGAGCTTGAGGTCGGTCATGGCTGCGGCGTCTCCCGAATGCGGCTTGTGGAGCCGATCGTAGGCTGTCGGTCGCAAGCATGGCGTCGCCCCTCGTCGACCGCCGGCGACGCCGATGCCAGAGGGAGCCGCGCTGGTCGCGCTCGAGACCCTCGCAGTGCTCGGCGTCGCGGGTGGCGGCCGCGAGGCCCCGCCGCCCGATCGCTGTGCTCCTTCAGGTTCGCTTCAGGTTTGGAGGCGACCATCCGCACCACGCGCGCGGCTGCTCACCTCGCCGCGCGGACATGGACCGGATGGAGCCTCGATGCGCTGGAAGACGATCGGCGCTGCCCTCCTTGTCGTCGTCGGGATCGGAGCTGCGGTCGTCGCGGTCGCCGGACCCAGCTTCGGCGGGACAGCGGCCGCGCAATACCTCACGACCCAGGCGACGGTCACGGACGTCGTCGACTCGGTGGCCGCGACCGGCACGGTCCAGGCCGCCACCACGTACGCTCTCGCCTTCGGCAGCGCGCCGGCGATCCAGGCAGCCTCGTCGTCCAGCAGCAGCTCGTCGAACAGCAGCTCGTCCGCAGGATCCGGCAACAGCACGACCTGGAACGTTGCCACCGTCACCGCGGTCGCGGGGCAGCCCGTCACGGCAGGCGACGTGCTGGCGACCTCGGACGGCTCGACCGCCGCCCTCACGCTCGCGGTCGCGGAGGCGAACCTCGCCTCGGCAGAGGCCAAGCTGGCGACCGACAAGGCCCCGCTCACCGCCGTCCAGAAAGCGTCCGCCAAGTTGCAGGTCACCCAGGCCCAGCAGCAGCTGTCCCAGGCCCGGACGTCGTACTCGAGCACCAAAGCGCAGAACAGCCTCAAGCTTCGGCAGGCGACCACCGCACTTGCCACGGCCAAGACAAAGCTCGCCGCGGACACGGCATCGGGCCAGCCGGCGACGGTCCTGAGCCAGGACCAGAGCGCCGTCACCCAGGCCAGCGACAACCTCGCCAGCACGAAGCTCCAGGTGAGCCAGAGCAACACCCAGGCCGCCAACCAGGTGAGCTCGGCATCGCTCGGCGTCCAGTCCGCCCAGCTGGGCTATGACCAGAAGCTTGTGACCGCCAACGCGGCAGCGATCGCCACCGACAAGGCCGGCATCGCCCAGGCCCAGCAGGCCGTGACCAACGCGACGACCGCGCTGAACTACACGAAGCTCGTGAGCCCAGTCGACGGCGTCATCGTGGCCGTCAACGTCACGCCCGGCCTCGCCGCCCCGTCCGGCGCCGCGATCACCATCCGCTCCACTGACCTCCAGGTGGCCGCCAGCGTGACGGAATCCGACCTGCCCAGCGTGAAGCTTGGGCAGTCCGTCACGGTCACCGTCACCGCGCTCGGCCAGCAGGCGACCGGGACGGTCAGCTCCATCGGCCAGGTGCCGGCCTCGTCGACGTCCAGCGTCGTCAGCTACGCGATCCAGGTGGCGCTCCCGAAGCCCCCGACCGGCACCGTGCCCGGCATGAGCGCGCAGGTCAGCGTCACGACGGCCTCGTCGCCCAACGTCCTGGCCGTGCCGGCGATCGCGCTCCAGGCGGCCGCGGACGGCTCGTACACCGTGCGCGTCCTCAACAGCGCCGGCCAGCCCCAGTCCGTCCCGGTCACCGTCGGGCTCATCAGCTCCTCTCTCGCCGAGATCAAGTCGGGGATAAGCGAGGGCACGGCGGTCGTCACAGGAACCGCCAGCGCACGCACCGGCTCGACCACGACCAACACAAACGCCCGCGGCCTCAACGGCGGCTTCGGCGGCGGCAACTTCCCCGGCGGCGGCGGCGGGTTCCCAGTCCCGGGCGGCGGCCAATGATCGCCCCAGCCGAAAGTGGCTACGCGGTCCCTCCCGTCGCGCCCCCCGATCCCGATACCGCGAGCACGTGGCTCAAGCCCGACGGATCGCCGGTCATCGAGCTGCGCGGGATCACCCGGATCTACTCGACGGGACGGCTGGAGGTCGCGGCGCTCCGCGGCGTGGACCTCGACGTGCGCGCCGGCGACTTCCTCGCCATCGTGGGTCCGTCGGGAAGCGGGAAGTCCACCCTCATGAACATCATCGGCTGCCTTGACCGGCCGACGTCGGGCAGCTATCACCTGGCCGGCACGTCGGTCGAGACCCTCGACGACGACGACCTGGCGCGGGTGCGCGGGCGAGCGATCGGTTTCGTCTTCCAGTCGTTCAACCTGCTGCCGCGCACGTCGGCGCTCGAGAACGTAGCGACGCCGCTCCTCTACCAGGGCGTCCCGCGCCACGAGCGGCTCGAGCGGGCGAAAGCGGCGCTCGAGCGCCTGGGCCTGGGCGACCGGCTTGACCACGAGCCGTCGGAGCTCTCGGGCGGCCAGCAGCAGCGGGTCGCGATCGCCCGCGCCCTCATCACGCGGCCAGTCCTGATCCTGGCCGACGAGCCCACCGGCAACCTCGACTCGGCGTCCGGGATCGAGGTGCTCCGGCTCCTCCACGAGCTGAACGCCGCGGGCACCACGATCGTCCTCATCACCCACGACTCCGACGTCGCGGTTGCCGCCACGCGCCAGGTACACGTGCGCGACGGGCTGCTGATCCAATGAGGTACGTGGAGCTGGTCCAGCTCGCGATGTCGCGGATCGCCGCGGCCCGGCTGCGGGCGGTCCTCACCATGCTCGGCGTGATCATCGGGGTCGGCTCGATCGTGGCCCTCGTGTCGGTGGCGCAGGGCGCCACGAGCGGGATCACGAACCGGATCGCCAGCCTCGGCACCAACCTGCTCACCGTGAACCCGGGCGCAGCGACGCAGGGCTTCGTCCGGGGGGCGGCCGGGTCCGCCACCACGCTCACCCTCGGCGACGCCCAGGCGATCACCGGCATCACCGGCGTCGCGGCGGTCGCGCCGCAGGTCTCGGCCCAGGCGGTCGTCGTCGCCGGCAAGAAGAACACCACCACCTCGATCGTCGGAACGACGCCCGACTACCTCCAGATCCGGACCTACAGCATGTGGCAGGGCTCGTTCCTCACCAAGACCGCCAACGACGCATCCCTGCGCGTCGCGGTCCTGGGGGCGACGACGGCCGACGACCTGGGCCTCGGGGCGAGCTCCATCGGCAGCGACATCCTGGTCAACGGGATCCCGTTCCGGGTCGTCGGGATCATGCAGGCGAAGGGATCGGCGGGCGTCGGCAACCAGGACGACCAGGTCGTCATCCCCATCTCGACCGCCCAGCGCTACTTCGTCTCCGGGACCACGGTGCGTTCGATCGCGGTGAGCGTGGACTCGTCGTCCGACATCACCGCCACCCAGGGCCGGATCACGACCGCGCTTGAGGTCCGGCACGGCACGAACGGCACCAACGACGACTTCAACATCGCCAACCAGGCTCAGCTGCTCGACACGTTCTCGTCGGTCACGGGCCTGCTGACGCTCCTGCTGGGTGGGATCGCGTCGATCTCCCTCATCGTTGGCGGGATCGGGATCATGAACATCATGCTGGTCAGCGTTCGTGAGCGGACGCGCGAGATCGGCATCCGCAAGGCCATCGGCGCCCGCGGCGGCGACATCCTCCTGCAGTTCCTCATCGAGGCCCTGGTCATCTCGCTCGCGGGCGGCCTTATCGGCATCGTCATCGGCGTCGCCGCCTCGGCGGTCATCGCCCAGCTGGCCGGCTGGGGCTTCACCTTCAGCCCTATCACCGTCGTCGTCGCGGTCGGCTTCAGCCTTGCCGTCGGCGTCATCTTCGGGGTGTGGCCCGCCCGCCAGGCGGCACGCCTCGACCCCATCACTGCGCTGCGCTACGAGTAAGGAGATCAACGTGACCGAGCCCCAGCGTCCCGTCGAGGGGACCACCCAACCCGTGCCGGCCCAGCCCGCGCCGGCGGTTCCCGCCGCCGTTCCGCCAACGGCTCCGCAGGCGGCCCAGGGAGTTCCGCCCGTGATGCCGGTACCCGGCGGGCAGGTTGCTCCGGTCGCGCAGCAGGGGGCCTACGCGCCTCCCCCCGACTTCGCTGGCGCCCAGCTGCCGCCGGCCCCGCCCCTCGCCAGCGTCATCGCCAAGCCGAAGTCGTCGACCGGACGCGGCACCACCTTGCTGATGGGGCTGGCGGCCGCCATCGCGATCGGCGGCCTGGCGTTCGCGGCCGGCCGGATGACGGCCCCGGCAGCCGCGTCCACCGGGCGCGGCGGAGGACAGTTCGGTGGGAACGGCACCGGCCAGGTCCCGGGCGGCACCGGCGGCGGCGCAGGGTTCGGCGGCCGCGGGCTCGGTGGAGGCGTCAGCGTCAAGGGGACCGTCACGGCGATCTCGGCCGACTCGGTGACCGTCAAGCTCGCCTCCGGAGCGTCGGTCACGATCCCCCTGAACTCCTCGACGACGTACCACACCGCCTCGCCATCGTCGGCAGGCGCTGTCGCGGTCGGAAGCGACGTTTCCGTCACCCCCGGTGCGCGGACTCCGAACGCGGCCTCGCCCGACCCGAACGCCACGCCCAGGCCCGACGGCACGGGCGCGCCCGGGTTCCCGGGCTTCGGCAACTTCGCGTTCGGTCCCGCGACCGACGTCACGGTCGTCCAGCCCTAGCGCGGACGGTCACTGCGGGGCGGGGTTTCGGCCCGCCCCGCCCCCGTGGGAGAACTCGGGCGGTCCCGCCCCGGCCCGTGGCGCTCCGCTCCGCCATGAAAGAAGCCGGATATTCCCGCGTCGCCCCGGCGACGTTTCCGCCCCGTTGTGGCGAGCACTCCGCTTCCGCGGAACACCCGCCCCGCCGTGACGAGCATTCGCGCCCGGCCCGGTGAGCTCCGGTCAGGCCGCGTCGAGCTCGCGGGAGATCGCGCGGAGGATGAGTCGCGCCGCCTCGGCCGACTTTCCTCCGAGGCGGTCGCCCGCGTCGGCGTCCACGTCGAGGGCGGCGGCGAGGTCGGCCAGCATCTGGTCAAGCGCCGGCGTGCGAACCAGCGCACCCGAGGCGAACGCCGCCTCCAGGACGGCGGCCGCGGCGCGGGCGTTGTCCACGGCGTGACCCTTCGCGTCGAGGTGGGCCCGGAAGGCGGCCCGTGCCTCGTCGGCGGCCGGACCACTGCTCGTCATCGGCGCGCCTCGGTGGCAGCCGTGACGCCGGCTGGTTCGGTTGCTCCCGTCACGCCGGGCCGCTCGGCCGCGCTGGCCCGGTCGCCGGGAGCAGAAAGCCCCCGCGTCTCGCGGATCGCGCGCCACTCGTGCTCCAGGATGCTCATCTGGAGCTCGTCGGCGAACGCGCCGCCGCGCCAGATCGCCTCGCGTGCTCGCCCCTCGTGGGCGAATCCGACCTTCTCGTAGGCGCGGATCGCGCGCTCGTTGAAGGCGAAGACCGCCAACCCGACGCGATGGAGGTGGAGGGTGCCGAACGCGTGCTCCAGCATGAGCTCGGTCGCCTCGCTGCCATAGCCCTTGCCCCAGCAGTCCCGCTCGCCGATCGTGATATGGAAGAGCGCCGACCCGTTGTCGCCGTCGAGCTGGCTGAAGGCGCAGGTGCCGATCAGGCGGTTCGAGTCGCGCAGGTGGATGGCGAGCGCCAGCGAACCCGGCCCCGCGACCCGCGCGTCGAAGAACCGACGCACCTCCTCCGGGTGCATCGGCCCGTCCTGGTAGCGCGTCAGGCGGGCCACCTCGGGATCCGCATACCAGCGCGTGAAGGCTGCCAGATTGCGCGGCGAATGGGGGCGCAGGACGACCGTCCTGCCCTCGATCGCATCGGGGAACCAGCTCCGGGACCGCATTCCGGCGAGCGTATACCATCCAGTCCATGCGCCGGTGGAGCGAAGTCGCCGAGCGGATCGCCGCCACGACGCGGACTTCGGAGAAGACGCAGCTCCTCGCCACCTATCTCCGAGCGCTTGACGCCGAGTCGCTTGGCGCCGGCGGCGGTCTTCTTCTCGGGCCGCGCCTTCGCGGAGTCCGACGGTCGCGCCCTAGGGCTCGGCTGGGCGACGCTCGCGGACTCGGTGACGCGGGTGGCCGGCGTCTCCCGGGCCGAGCTGGGCGCCGCGTACGACCGGTACTCCGACCTCGGGCAGGCCGTCGGCGACGTGCTGGCCCGCGACGGGGCGGTTGGCGGTGTCGCGACCGGCACCGCGGATGGTTCCGGCGCCCCGGCCGGAGACGGCGGCGCGATTCCCGGCCCGACCGTGCGAGAAGTCGCCGCCGCGTTCACTGCGATCGAGGCCGCCCGTGGCCCGGCCGCCAAGTCGGCCATCTTCGAGGCGCTCCTCGCGCGCTGCGACCCGCTCACCGCCACGTACATCGTCAAGATCCTTGGCGGCGAGCTGCGGATCGGGCTCCGCGAGGGCCTGGTGGAGGCGGCCATCGCGCGTGCCTTCGACCGCCCCGCGGCCCAGGTCGCCCGCGCGGTCATGCTCACGGGCGACCTGGGTGAGGCGGCAGTCCTGGCGTGTGACGATCGCCTGGCGAACGCCCAACTGCGTCTCTTCCACCCGCTGCGCTTCATGCTGGCGTCCCCGGCGGAGGACGCCGCCGAGATCGTCGCCCGCCTGGGGCCGGAAGTCTGGACCGAGGACAAGTACGACGGCATCCGGGCCCAGCTCCATCGCCGGGGCCAGGAGGTCCGCCTCTTCTCGCGCGACCTCCACGATGTCTCGGCGCAGTTCCCCGAGGTCGTGGCGGCGGCCCGCGACCTGCCCTGGGACGGCATCCTCGACGGCGAGATCCTGGCCATGCGCGACGGGCGGGTGCTGCCATTCCTGGCGCTCCAGAAGCGTCTCGGGCGCAAGGCACCGTCAGCTGCCATGCGGGAGGAAGTGCCCGGTTTCCTTCGTCGCCTTCGATGTGCTGGCCCTGGGCGAGCGCGGCGGCGTCCCAGAGCCGTTCCTCGACGTGCCCCTCCGTGAGCGACGGGCGCGCCTCGAGGCGCTCGTCCTCGGGCCGGGGCCGGCGGAAGGCGGCCGGTTCGGGCTGAGCAGACTCTCCACGGCGGGGTCCGGCGACGACCTCGAGGAGATCTTCGTGGCCGCGCGGGCGCGCCGAAACGAGGGGCTCATGGTGAAGGACCCCTCGAGCGCCTATTCGCCCGGCAGGCGCGGCTACGGCTGGTTGAAGATGAAGAAGGCGCTGGCGACGCTCGACTGCGTCGTCGTCGGCGTCGAGGTCGGCCACGGCAAGCGCCACGGCGTCCTGTCGGACTACACGTTCGCCGTCCGCGACGAGGCGAGCGGACGGCTCGTCACGATCGGGAAGGCGTATTCGGGCCTCACCGACGCCGAGATCGCGGACATGACGCGCTGGTTCGAGGCCCACACGATCTCGAGCCGCGGCCGATATCGAGAGGTCGAGCCGATGGTCGTCGTCGAGGTCGCCTTCGACGTCATCATGAGGTCGCGGACGGCACGCGTCCGGGTTTGCCCTGCGCTTCCCGCGGATCGCCCGCCTGCGCACCGACAAGGGACCGGATGGGATCGACACGCTGGCGACGGTCGACCGGCTCTGGCGCGAGCTGCAGCACGGCGGCGAGCACCTGGTTGGCGTCGGGGCGCCGTCCGCCGCACTGGGCGGATGACTGCGAGCGAGTCCTGCGCCTGGCCCCACCTCGATTCGCCGGTGCCGGCTGGCGCCGGGATCGGGTCGGTGTGGCGGCTTCTCTGGTCTCGAGGGCTGCGGCCGACATAGACTGCGCACATGGACATGCTTTTCGATGGTCCCGGCAGCACGCGGCCGGTGCCGCTGACGATCTACACGGACCAGCTCATCGTCAGGGGCATCGTCCTCACCTCGCAGCACCGCGTGACGGACATCCTGAACATGGCCTCGGAGCCGCACCTCGTGCTCGAGGACGTGACGATCGAGGAGTACGGCTCGACCGAGACGCCGCTCCGGGCCGAGTTCGCCCAGGTCAACCTGGGGTCGGTGCTGTTCGCGGTCTCGCTGACGGCGGTCGAGGCGACGAGGGAGCTCCGTACCCCCAAGGTGAGCGAGCGGGCGCTCATCTCGGTGCCGCCCTTCCGCATCGTCGGCCAGGTGCACCTGCTCGCCGATCGCGGCCTGCGGGCAAGCCTGTCGGAGCTCCGCGGGTCGTTCATTCCGGTCACGGACGCCACGTTCTCGGCCGATCGAGTCGGCGAAAACCGCCAGACCGTGCCGTACCTCGCCGTCAACCACGCTCGAGCGCAGGTCTTCGCACCGTTCCACGAGGTCGATCCGTGGGCCGGGATGGCGCGCCCGGCCGGAGCCGCGGAGGAACCGGCGACCGCCGTTCCCCCTGCGCCCGCGCCGTCCGACCCGCCCGGGGCCTGAGACCGGCGGCGCGACCCGCGGCGCGACGCTCTGCTCGCGGGCCCCGGCGCCTCGCAGCGCGACCCGCTGATCGCGGGCCCCGCCGCCTCGCAGCTACGGCGCGGCGCCCCCCGGAACGACCGCACCCGGCCCCCGGCCCGCAACGGACGGTCCCGTGACGACGAGGGGCCATTTGACGCCCGCCGGCGCGTTCGACGGACTGCCCGTGCCGGAGACATACGGCGACGACGGCGGGAGCACCGGCTCGGAGTGGCAGCGGGCGCAGTAGACCGGCTGGTGGCAGTAGGCGCACGACTGGTTGCCGTGGTCGCGGATCGCCTGGGCATGGTTCGTCGCCATCTCGTCGTGGCTTGACGTTGACCGCGCCCGTCTGGTGGCAGTCCTGCGCAGTAGTCGCGGGCGTGGCACTCGCCGCAGCTCTGGCCACCGGGGTCCGATCGACGTCGCGACGCTCTTGTGGTTGAAGACCCAGAGCGAGTCGGCGTGGGTGGCGGGCGGCTGCGCCGAGCGGCAGGCTGGCGACCGCCGCTGCCGATCTGCGGGAACGTGTGGCACGTGTCGCAGGTGTACGGGATCACGTCCTTCGTGACCGCCCCGTTGACCACCTTGAAGTGGCCGCCGTCGTGGCAGCGGAAGCAGCCCGGGAAGTCCTGGTGGCCCATGAAGTCCGGGTACGAGCCGTAGGTCACCTTCATGTCGGGCATCGCGGTGAGCCGGTACAGGATCTTGATCTGGGTGATCGCCTGGTCGATCGAGGCGGCGTCCTTCTGCGCCACGTCCGGGTAGTTCAGCGCGTAGAAGCCCGCCAGCTTGTCGGCCTCGCGTGTCGGCGGCCGCGGCGTTCGGGTAGCTGGCCGAGAGGATCCGCATCCCCTCGCGCTTGACGTAGGGCAGCGTGCGGTCGATCAGGCCGGCGGTGAGGTCGGTGTCCAGGCCCGTGCGCGGGTTCGGGATCGGGTGGCCGACCCGGTTGTGGCACTGGAGGCAGTCCATCCGTGCGATCCGGTCTCGGAGGCCTTGATCGCGTCGATGTCGGGCTGGACGTCCTCGGTGACCTTGATCTTGGTCCTGGGCGATGTACTCGTCGACCGTTCCGTTGGCCCGCTTCACCTCGACGAGTCGATCGTCTGCGGTGTTCTCGGTCGGTGAGCGGTACTGGACGTCCTGCAGGACGTGCCAGTGGACGCTCCGGGTGACGTCGAGCGGGTCGCCGCCGCTGGGCCGGATCATGAGGCCGACGAACGGCGCGTGTTGGGCTCGTCCTCGGCGAACGACGTGCGCGTGTACGAGCGTGGACGTCGCCAGCCGGTCGAGCGAGTGGCAGCTTCAGGCAGGTGTCCTGGACCGCCGGGAGGTCGCTGTGGTCGGGCGGCGGGATCGGCTTCGGGTAGGTGCCCGTGAGCACCTGGATCAGCTGCCGGGTCCCGTTGAGCTTGGCCTTGATCCAGCCGGCGACGCCGGGCTCCACGTGGCACTCGCCGCAGGTGACGTCCTGGTGCGCCCCGGCCTCGTAGCCGGCGAGCTCCGGGCCCATCTGGTGGCAGCGGCCGCAGAAGTCGGCGGTCTCGGTCCAGTGGACGAGGGTCACGCTGGTCCAGATGCCGGCGAAGGCGAAGGCGCCGACGACGAGGAGGAGGGCGAAGATCCCGCGGCGGGTGCGCGGGAGGCGGACCCGCAGGCTCACCGCGCGACCGCGGAGGCCCTTTCCGGGCGGCTCCTCGGCGTTCGCCGGCGGTACCGCGGCGCCCGCTGGTGGCTCCTCGGCGCGCGCCGGCGATTCCGCGGTGTCATGCGCAGGACCGGCGGCGGCTTCGGCCTCGCCCGCGGCTCCGGCGTCGCCCCCGGATCCGAGCGTCACGGCAGCCGGAGACGGCATGGTGCCGGCGACCTCGAGAGGCTCGCCGGCCTGGTGCGCCTCTGGCTCGCCGGCCGCGCCGGCGGCGCGCGCGCCGGTCTCCCGACCCGTGTCGGCCCGGCCCGCTTCGGCCTGGCCGCCCGCTCCGGGCTCGCTCATGGGTGGACTCCGTCAGCCACTGAGCAGTTGCTGGACCAGCTGCTCCATGTCGGACGGAGTGAGGCGACCGATCCGCTCCTGCTTGATCGTCCCGTCGCGCCCGATGAAGAAGTGGATGGGGTAGCCGAACGTCCGGTACTGGTCGGCGATCTTGCCCTGCGGGTCGGCGACCAGCGGGAACGTGAAGCCGACCCGGGTCGCGTAGTCCTTGGCGGCCGCCTCGTCCTCCTCGATGAGACGCCCAGCACGGACAGGCCCTTGGCCTTGTACTTCGCGTAGGTCGCCTGGACGTCGGGCGCCTCCGCCCGGCAGTCCGGGCACCAGCTGGCCCCGAAGGTCAGCCACGTCGGCTGACCCTTGAGGGCCGCCATGGAGACCGCCAGCCCGTCGATCGCGGTGGCGGAGAAGTCGGGCGGCGTCTCGCCGACCTTGGGCGGGTCGCCGATGGGCGCGCTGCCGGCGCGGACGTTCGAGCCGCCCGACCCCTGGTCCACGTACCAGGCCGCGACCACGACGAGGACCGCGGCCACGGCTAGGACGAGGATCGTCCGCAGCCGGCCCGGGGCACGGCTGGCCGGCCGGACCGCGGTGACCTGGGCTGCATCCATGATCGTCTCCCTATCCGTCCGGGCGGTCAGCCCAGGCCGGAGTAGCTGTGGAGGCCGCCGAAGAAGAGGTTGCCGAAGTAGGTGAGGAGCGTGGCGCGCGAAGCCGAGGATCAGGAGCCAGGCCGCCTTGTTGCCGCGCCAGCCGCGCATCACGCGAGCGTGGAGGTAGGCGCCGTAGATGAGCCAGGTCACCAGCGACGCGGTCTCCTTCGGGTCCCAGCTCCAGTAGGAGCCCCAGGCGATGTCGGCCCACAGGGCGCCGAGGACCACGGTCAGGGTCAGGAACGGGAAGCCGATGACGATGGCGCGGTAGCCGATCTCGTCGAGGATCTCCGGCTTCGGCAGGCCCCAGCGCCCGCCCGCCGGCTGGATCAGGTACAGGATCGCGGCGGCGAAGGCGATCGGTGAACGAGCCGTAGGCGACGATCGCGCAGGCGACGTGGATCGTCAGGAGCATGTTGTTCTGGAGCGCCGGGACGAGCGGCTCGATGCGTGGCCGGGACGGTGGCCGGCGTAGGCCAGCATCGCGAGGGCGACCGGCAGCGCGAGGAGCCCGAGGATCCGCTGGTGGTACTTGCGCTCGAACCAGAGTAGGCGCCGAGGATCCCGAAGGCGAACGCGATCGAGAACTCGTACATGTTGGCGAACGGCCCGTGGCCGGTGGCGACGGTCCGGAAGATCAGGCTCGCGCCCAGGCAGAAGAAGCCCAGCCAGGCCAGGAGTGACGCGTAGTGGCCGATCGACGCCGTGCGGGGGCCGGACACGAAGCCGACACGCGTGGTCGTCATGCTGACGCCGGCGGTGGCCATGCGGGCCGCCCGCAGGCCCGAGACCGCGTAGAAGAGGTACCCGATCAGCGCCAGGACCGTGCTGAGGGTCCCGGCGACGAACGCGTACTCAGCCATCTTTCCCATGGTCGCGCGCTCCTAGCTCTGCGCCTGGCCGGTGACGGCCTGGCGAATGTCGGTGACGATGTTGGTGAACTCGGCGTCGAAGCCGCTGTCGTGGCGTCCCACCGCGGCGATGGAGAGCGAGCTCCCGCCGTCGGGCCGGACCGTGAGGCGGCCCCAGACCCGCCGGTAGGGGACGAAGAGGCGGACGACGAAGCCGACGACGAGGAGGAAGCAGCCCAGCCAGACGAGCGGCGTCCCCGGGTCCTTCGCGATGTTGAGGCCCGTGTACTTGGCCTCCCGCTCGAAGGTGTAGGTCAGGCCGTTCACGTCGGTGGCCTTGCCCTGGTCGATCGTCTTCTGGACGACCAGGGTGCCCGTGGTCGGCGTCGTAGATCTCGACACCGAGCTGGCCGGGCTTGATGGTCGGGTCGTCGGTGCCGGTCGTGGCCACGATCCAGGTCGTGGTCTTCTGGCCGGGGATGGTCACCGAGCCGATCTTGTTGCCGCCGTTGTTCGAGGTCCAGGCCAGCGGCACGCCGCCCTCGTAGACCGTCTTGCCGGCGGCGTCCTTGACCGCGATCACCGCCGCGGGCCCGAAGAACGCCTGGTAGAACGAGACGTCCTCGTAGCGCAGCGGCTCGTTGACCCGGACCAGCTGGTGGGCCACGGCCTGGCCGCCACGGGTGAGGGTCACGTCGCTGACGTAGTCGATCGGCGCGCCCGTCTGCGGGTCGTACTTGTCGGCGAACGAGTTCAGGGTGATCGAGAGGTCGCCCTTGGTTGGGACGGCCGACGTGGCGCCCTCGGCGAGCATGAACTGCGAGTCGCGGAAGCCGAACATCGAGCCGAGCAGGGCGCCGGCCAGGATCACCACGATGCTGAAGTGGGCCACGAGGCCCGCCCATGGCGCCCACCGGTTGCGGTCGGCGTAGAGGTGGACGGTGCCGTCGTCGGCGAGGAGGGTCCGGTAGTGGCGCTTGCGAAAGACCGCCTGGGTCGCCTCGAGGACGGCCTCGGATGACTTGTGGAAGGTCATCGCCTCGTGCTGGGGCGCGTGCTCGAAGAAGGCCGGTCCCACGTTCACGGTGGGCTTGCGCATCGTCCGGTACGTGCCCGGGATGCGCTGCACGGTGCAGGCGATCGTGGATGCCGCCAGGAGGGCGCCGGTGAGGCGGACCCAGACCGAGCTGAACATGTTGAAGAAGCCGAGGTTCGTCGAGGAGGTCCGTCCAGCCGCCGTACTTCGGGCGGACGGAGGCGATCCAGTCGGCCTTCGCCTGCGGGTCGTCGACGACGCCGGCCGGCATCTGCATGAGCAGCGTCCCGACGAGCGTCAGCCCGGCGAAGACGAGGATCAGGATGAGGGCGAACTTCATCGACGTGAGGAAGTGCCACAGCCGCTCGAGCGCGTTGTCGACGCTCCGCGGGCGGTCCGCCGCCGCCTCGGGCGCCGGCACGGCGCCGCCGGCCAGCTTCCGGGTTCCGGTGGTTTCAGTCATCGTGCGCCTCCGTCAGACGCCGAACGGCGCTGAGAGCGCCGCGAGACGCGCGACCAGGTTGGTGACCATGAGGAAGCCGAGGCCGACGAGCATCGCCCCGCTCACCAGCGAGACGGCGCGCTGGTGGCGCGTGACCCAGCCGAGGCGGCTGGCGACCCACGTCGCACCCATGGCGACGGCAAGGAACGGCACGGCGAGGCCGGCCGCGTAGGCAAGGAGGAGGACGGTCCCCTGGGCCACGCTCGCGCTCACCGATGGCGAGCCCGATGATCCCGCCGAGGATCGGGCCGATGCAGGGGCTCCACCCGGCCGCGAAGACGACGCCGAAGACGGCCGACCGCCCGTAGCCCGGACCCTGCATCCCTGCGCCGGGCCCGCCCATGGCGACGGTGCCGCCGCCGACGGCTGCCACCACCCATGGTGGCGCCGCCGAAGGAGCCGCCGAACGCCGGCATCGGGCGCGTGTCGCGCCAGAGGGCGCGAACGTTGATCACGCCGGCGACCTGGAGGCCGAAGACGATCAGGACGATCCCGCCGATCTGGCGCAGGTACTTGCGCGTAGTCGGCGAGGGCGTAGCCGACGAGGCCGATCGAGACCCACAGGGTGACGAAGACGAGGGTGAAGCCGCCAACGAAGGCAAGGCCGTGGATGAAGCTGCGGCGCCGGTCCGCCTCGCCGGTGGCGCCCACCATGTACCCGATGTAGGCGGGCACGAGCGGCAGGCAGCAGGGCGAGGCGAACGAGACGACCCCGGCGAGGAACGCCACGACCAGGCCGATGCCGGCGCCGACGGTCATGGCTGCGGGCTCCCGGACGGGGCCCCCGACGGAGCGGGGGAGGGGGCGGGAGTTGCGGGAGCCCCGCTGGCCGCCGGGGACGCGGCGGGGGACGCAGCGGGGCTGCCTGCGGGAACGCCGGAGGGAGCCGGAGAGCCGGGGGCCATGCTGGCGAGCGCGTCGAGGTGCGCCTGCACCGTCTTGGCGATGTCGCTGTTCGGGCGAGAGGGCCACCACCTGGCCCCACTCGCTCTTCACGCCGGCGAGGTCCGTCGGCGTCGCGTTGAGGTACAGGAAGCCCAGGTCGTAGTGGGCCTCGACGTTCTTGGCGTCGATGCTGACGGCCTGCTTCCAGGCCTTCTCGGCACCAGCAGAGTCGCCCTGGTTGAAGGCTGTCGCGCCGAGCGCCAGGAAGCCGCGCACCTTCGTCGGCTCGACGGCGGTGACCTTGGTGAAGAAGTCACCGGCCGTCTTGAAGTCGCTGGTCCGGTAGTACTCGTCGCCAAGGGCCATCAGGGAGTCGGCGTCGTTGGGGTTCGCCTGGATCTTCTGCATGAGGCCGGCCACCAGGGCCTGGTCCAGGGCGGCGACGCTGGGTGCCGCGCTGGGGGCGGGGCTGGGGTTGGCGCCGATACCGGCCGCGCTCGTGCCGCCGGCGTTGAAGCCGAAGACGGCGACGAGCCCGATGGCGGCCACGGTGGCGCCCACGAGGGCGAGGTTGCGGAAGGCCGCCGAGCCGAGGAAGGCCATGAGGCCGGCCGAGCGCGGCGCCGCGGCGGCTCTTCGACCGGGCACGCTCCTCGGCGGTCCCCACCATCTCGCGGTGGGCGCCGGGCGTCACCTCGGCCAGCAGGGCGTCGATCTCGTCGTCGCTGACGATCCGCTTGCCGTCCGCGTCCACCTGGGGAGCGGTGGCGGCAAGCGCCGGAGCTGCCGCCGCGGTGGGGGGAACCGCGGCGGCAGTCGGCATGGGGGTATCCCGGTGAGCCGGAGGTGTCGCCGGCTCACCGGGAAGGACGGCCGGTCGCGCGCCCGCCCCGACGAGGGCGACGGCGCGGGCAAGCGCGGCCGGATCCGTGAGAAGTGCGTACGCCTCGTCCGCGCCCGCCGCCTGGCTGCGAGCCCAGCGGCGGAGGTCGCGCGGCGCGGCCGCGAGGTACGCGGACACCGTCTCGTGGGCGGTGGCGACGTCCTCGGGCGGTGGCGGACGGGTCGAGCCCGAGGCGAGCGAGGAGGTCGCGCTCGAGCTTCTCGGGGCTCATGGACGTACCTGCGGCGGCCGGCGCCATCACGCGCCTCCTGCCGGGCGCGCCTCGGGGGCGCGCGCTCGTGCTGTGATCATCCGGGTTGCCCTCGTTGCTGGACCCGGGTCCATGCCCGGTCCGTGACACCTGACCTGAAGTGTCGTCACGAGGGGCCGGCGCTCCCATCCGCCGGGGGGCACAAATGCGCAGACATGCACGCGTTCAGGAGATAGGGGAGGGCACCGGCGGGTGTATCGGGCGATACAGGGCGGGTCGGGGAGGCGGCAACGCGTCCGACGGGCGGATCGTTCTCGGGTCCTCGTCGCAAGCTGAGCCGCCACGCGGCTCAGGGGTACGACTTGTTGTCGTGTGGCGCCCCGTGGCAGACGAGGGTGCAGGTGCCGCCGGTGGCCGTCTTCGTGAACGTGAGCACCCCGTTGAGCGGCTCGACGTTCGGGGCGAAGTTCACGAGGGCAGGGTTCCCGCGGTCTGCGACGTTGTAGGCGAGCGCCGTGCCGTGGATCCGGAAGTGGCACTCGGCGCAGATCGCGTTGCCCTGGCCGGCGCCGGGCGTGTCGATGCTGGGGTCGGGGTTCGAGCCCTTGGCGGCGTGTCCGGTCAGGTGGCTGGCGTGGTTGTCGAAGTTGGTCGCCCCCGTGGCCGTGTTGAGGAACGGCGCCTCCGCGTGGCACAAATAGCACAGCGAGAAGTCCTGCTCGGCGTATGGCTCGGTCGCGGGCTTCAGCCCCTGGCCGGCGAGCGGCGCGGTGCCCGGGAACCTCCCGTCACGGTAGTTCTGCAGGAGGAGGCCCCAGTACTGGCTCGTGTGGGGCGAGATATCGTCGCCAGCGGCCGTCGGGGTCTGGCCGGCCACGGGGAGCGCCGGCACGAGCCCGGCCGGGTCGCCGTGGCAGTTCGCGCACCGCACTGTGGCATCCGTCGTGAAGTCCCATTGCTTGTAGGGCGACGTGCCGGCGAGGCTCTGGGCCATCGCGTCGGTCTGATTCCTGCCGGCAGCCTCGACCGGGTGGAACGAGGTGTTGTTCGGGTTGAGCTCGATGCCCTTGTCGAGCACCTGCTGGGATGCCGGGATTGGAGTGCTCGTCCCGGCGACGGTGTTCGACGGGAGAACCGTGAAGCCCGAGTGACACTTCAGGCACAGCTGGTACTCGCGGTCGGGCTGGTTCCCGGCGGTTCCATCCAGGAAGCGTGTATGTCGGCGGCGACCCGTCCGTGCCGTTCGACACCGCCACCCCGGAGACCGTGGCGAGCTGGCCGGGAACGGTCCAGCCCGTCTTCGTCTGGGTGGACACCGCGGCGGTTGCGTTGTGCGAGTTGTGGCAGTCGGCACAGACGCTGTGCCGGTTCGAGACACCGCCGAACTCGTTGTCGGTGGAGAGCGTGTGCGTGTTCGGTGCAACTGGAGCGTTGACCGCGTCGTGGCGGTAGATGAAGCGGTTCACCGCGTCGTTGGCCGGCACGTTCTTGTCCGCGTACTGGCCGGCCACGTTCTGGTTGGCCCCGGTCCCGTTGTGACAGGTGAAGCACACGGTGCTTTCGGACGGCCCGGCGGCCAGCAGGCTCGGGCCCTGGCCGACATGTGCGCGGTGGCAGATCGCGCAGGTGTCCGAGGTGAGCGACGTGTCCGGGGTATGCGGCGACGTGAAGGGCGCGCTCAGCGCGGCCTGTGCGGTCGAGGCCGGCGGAACCGCGATGGCGAGCAGGTAGCGCGGACCTCCGCCGCTCGTTGACGCAGCGGCTGTGGCGGTCGGCGCGGTCGACGAGCGGGTAGTCGACGCCGCTCATCCCGGCCGGCGGCGTCGACGGCGTGCCGCTCGGCGGGCCGACGGGGATCCCGTCTCGTTGGCCAGGGGAGAGGACCAGCTGCGGCTGAGGGCCGGATTGAAGCCGCGCGACCGCGGCGCCGAGGATCGGCTTGCCCGCGTCGACGAGCCGGAATTCGTAGCCCTGGTCGAACGGGAGATCCAACGACGCCTGGAGCGTGAACTCGATCTCGGTGTAGGTGTCGGCGGCGAGCGCTAATGCCCGGCGCGCTCTCGCCGCCCATGACCCGCTCGCCGGCAGCCGGGGCCTGCGGTCGGTGGTGTCGTGTCACGCACGAGGAGGTCGACCGGCGCGATCGGCTCGTCGTCCGGCCCGGGTAGCGTGCCCCGATCCGTCTGCCGTCGGCCGCCACTCGGTGTAGGGGGCGAAGATGCCTGCCGGCTTTGCGCTGCTCCCGACGGCCGTCCAGGTCGCATCACCGGCTGCCCGGTACTCGAGGCGCGGCGCGAGCGTGGCCGCCACCAGGTCGGCGTTCCGAACCTGGAAGCGGACCCGGAAGGCGTCGAGCCGGCCGACGGCGTCGAGCGGCGCGTCGGGAGCGCCGTAGGTGGCGTCCGCACCCGGCGCCCGAGCTTCCCCAGCAAGGCGTGCGCGACCACGAGCGCGGGCGCGACGAGAACGGTGGTCGTTGCGTCGGCGACGGTGCCGCTCGAACTGTCGAGACGAGCGCTCAGGTTCGCGTCGAAGGCCGGCGCGCCCGACGGCGACAGGGGCGGGACCCTGAGCGTGGAGGGTGGCCGAGATGTCGCCGCCACTCGCGAGGTTGCCGACGTCCCACGTCACGGTGCGAGCGATCGAGTCCACGGTTCCGCCGCCGGCGTGCCGAGGACGGCGGCGCCCGGGGGAAGCGTGATCACGAGCTGCGCACCAGCGATCGCGTCATCCGCGTGTCCGGTCAGCGTTGACCGCCAGGTCGCTGCCGGGGTCGACCCGGTGACGGCCCGTCGCCGGCGCATTCGTGGTGATGCTGACGGTGCCCCGCGCGACGACGGGGGACGACGTTGGCGATGGGGCGCCAGTCGGCGCCACGGTTGGATCGGCGCTCGGGGCGACCGTGGCATCGGGCGTCGGCGTTGGCGTCGGATCGGGAGTCGCGCTGGGCGTGGGATCGGGCGTCGGCGTTGGCGTCGGATCGGGAGCCACGGTGGGCGTCGGATCGGGCGTCGGCGTTGGCGTCGGATCGGGGGTCGCGGCGGGTGCTGGAGTGAGGACGGGGTCGACGCTCGGTGCCGGAGAGTCGGCCACCGGCGACGGCGTCGGGTCGATCGCTCCGACGGGCGGAACGGCAGGCGTGAAGGCAAGGGCCGTCGCGACCAGCACGAGGCAGGCCCCGAAGAGGGGGCCGGCGCGGTGGCTGGATCGGATGCGGTGCTGCATCGCGTTCAGGACTGGTCTCGGGTGAGGCGGTCGGTGACTCGTCAGCAGCCGCACGGGCTTGGGAGGTCCCACGGGCCGGCGTGACGCCGGCCCGCGGAGACCAGTCTGGTACGAAGCTAGATCAGGGAAGGACAGGGGCCGGAGTGCGGCCCGACCGCGTCCCCGTGACGATCGTCCCCGTCGGGTCGTGGCAAGCTGGCAGGTGCCGCGGTTGTCGACCTTCAGGAGGCGGCTGTCGCCGACCGGGGCGGCCGCGCCGCCCGGGTATGGCATCGACGCCGAGTAGCTGCCCGGGTCATCTGGGCGTTCGAGCCGTGCGCCACGTGGCACGTGGTGCAACGGGCGTCCGGGACGTCGCGTTGGCGAGCGTAGTGCCGGTACTGTGGAAGATCGCGTCGCGGTCGTGTGATCAGCGCTGCCAGCCCGAGCGAGGTAGCGCGTGTGACACGTGACGCACCAGGCGTTGATCTGGGCGTTGAAGGTGGCGGACTGTCCGTTCGGCGCGTCGTTCGTCGCCGCTCGCCCCGTTCCAGGGGACCTTCCGGCGGAAGTAGTCGCCGGCGGTCGTCGGAGGGCAGAGCGGTGACCTGGCTCGCGAGGAGCGTGCCGGTGCCGCCGTTCGGTCTGGATGACCGTGTAGTTGCGCGTGTCGCCGCTCGGCGGCAGCGCCGCGTCCGTGACGACTGCACCGGGCGTTGCCGCGCGCCTGGAAGATTCGTGCCCGACGCCGCGCTGACGACCGGGACTGCGGATTGAGGATGCGGTACTGGCCGTTCCCGTGCGGGTTGTGGCAAGACGCGCACTCGATGGTGCACGCCGGTGGCCCGCGACGGACGTGTCGCTGGCGCGGGCGACGTTGCCCCAGGTCGTGCCGGTGAAGGACGTGACCTGTCCCGCCAGGGGCAGGTGGGCGGACGTCACGGGTGCGCCGGCGATCGCGCCGGTGCCGTCCTTGAGGACCGGCACCTTGGCCGTGGACGGATAGCCGTGAGCGCTCGGTACGCCGATCGCCTTGTACGGCGGTGCTGGACGCCGATGCGGGCCTGGACGAAGCCGCCGTCGCGGAGGGCGCCGAGGATGCGACGCCGCGGTCCGGTGCCGCTGGCTCGGCCCGCCGGGGTGTACTGGACGCCGGTCTCGACGTCGTCGTCGCGCCGGTGCCGTCCTGCGCCGTGGCAGGTCAGGCAGAGCGCGGATCTGTCCTGACTGCGATGAGGAGCGTGTCGCCTGCGCGGTGTGGGCCCGGTGACATCCGGCGCAGCTGTCGGCCGTGAGGCCGCCGCTGCCGGCGCCGTAGTTCGTCGCGGCGACGTGGGGTCCACCATCCGCCAGGGCAGGAATCGCGGCAAGGAACAGCCAGAGCGCGGCTCCTGCAAGCAGGAGCGTCCATCGCCTCACTGTCCTCACCTCCTTTCTCTGACTCTGCGGGTGTTTGATGAATGGGCCGCCACGATCGGCGGCGAATGGTCACCGGGCTCACCTCCCTCTTGCTGGCTGCCAGGAGCCTCAGTAGCTCCAGATCTGCACGCGGTCGTTGAACGTGTCTGCCACGTACACGCGACCGCGCGCGTCGACCGCGACGCTGTTGGGGTACTGGAACATGGCCGTCGGCGACGCCCTGGCCGCCGACGAAGCCCAGGTAGTCGAGGCGCTGGCTGTCCGTGGCTCGGCGCCCGGTAGACGAAGACGCCCTGGCCCGTCGAATCGGCGACGAAGACGCGGCCGCTGCCGTCCACGGCGAGGCCGCGCGGCAGGCCCGAGGTTGCCCTCGCCGGAGCCGCGGCCGACCTGGGCGACGGACCGCGCCCGTCGGCGTCGAACACGAGCAGCCGGCCGTTGTTGCTGTCGGTGACGTAGACGTTGCCGGCATCCGTCGACGGCGATCCCGTTCGGGAAGTTGAGCTTGTCGTTCTCGCCGATGCGTGCGGACGACCTGGGCGCGTCCGATCGATCACCAGGACCTTCTGGAAGGGGCCCGACAGGTCGCGTCACGTAGAGGTGGCCGTCCTTGTCGAAGGCCAGGCCCAGCGGCTGCCAGCCCGGCCGCGGCTGCGGCGAGCGTGAACTCGCGCTGGTACGCCCCGTCGCGGTCGTAGACGTAGATCGTGCCGGTCAGGCGGTCGGAGACGTAGACCTCGCCGTTGAGGGGATCGATCGCGACGTAGACGGGCGCGTGGCTCGTGCCGGTCGATTCGCGGCGGCGCCATCGTGCCGACCTTGTTGCCGCTCGCGTCGAAGACGATGCCCGGTCGAGTCGCCCGCCGACTGGGTCACGTAGATGCGGTCGCCCGAGGCGTGACGGCCACGCCGAAGGGCGGCTGGCGCCGTAGACGCTCGTCGAGTAGGTCGGCACTGCGCGACTGCGGGATCACCGGGATGCGGCGGCGTGATCGGCTGGCGGAAGATCAGGTACCAGAGCGCGATCGTCGCGAGCATCGCCAGCAGGCCGACCAGGAGGAGCAGCAGGATCGCCTTGCGCCGCGCCGTCGGCTCCTCCTCCTCGGGCTCGTCCTTCGACGGTCTCGGGCGGCAGGGGCAGGCCCGTCCGCGGTCATCTCGGCGGTCATCAGTTGTTCCCTCCGGCCGGCGCGCCGGGTGTCGGCAGGGCCGGCAGCGGCGACGCGCTCGGTCCGCCCCGACGCGGCTCAGGCCGAGGCGTGGCCGCGGCGTTCTGGGGATCCTTGGCGAGGGCCTTGCCGTACCAGCGCGGCGGCCGTCGCCGTGTCGCCCTTCGTCTCGTAGAGCAGGCCGAGGCCGATCGCCGCGTCGACCGCAGCGTCCGTGTCGACGATCGCGCGCGAGGCGTGGCTCGGCGAGCTCCGGCTTGCCGGCGGCGAGGTCGGCCATGGCGCCGGCCCACTCGGCCAGGTTCGGTCTTGCCGGCCTTCGTGTACGTGTCGGCGAGCGCCGTGTACGGCTCGCTCCAGCCGATCGGCACGAAGGCGACCGCCGTCGCGGAGCGCCGTCTCGGCCTTGTCGGTCTGGCCCCGTCGGCCGTGTAGGCCGTCCCGATGAGGTACAGCGCGTCGGCGTCCGAGCGCTTGATCGCGAGCGCCTTCTCGAGAAACGTGATCGCGTCCGCCGGCTTGGCCCTGCTTCATCGCGATCTGGCCGAGGCCGTAGTAGGCCGCTCTCGAGCATCGGAGTCGACGTTCGCCATCTCGCCGGTCTTGGCGATGTCGACGACGCGCTGGTAGTCCTTCGCCGCCGTGTCGTACTGCTAGAGGCCCATGTACGCGGCGGCGCGACCGAACGTCGCGAGCTCCTCGTCCTTGCCGGTCTTGAGGATCAGGTCGTACTGGTCGATCGCGTCCTGGAAGCGGCCCTTGCGCGACGTACGTGTCGGCAAGCTGGCCGCGCGACGCGATGTCGTCCGGCTTGTCGCGGACGGCCTGCTCCAGGGAGGCGAGCTGCTGGTCGACGATCGGCGTCGTGGCGCGGGTCGCCAGCGGTCGAAGAAGTAGAACGCCGTGAAGAGGACGCTGCCGACCACCAGGAGCAGCGCAAGGCGCTTGATCCACCTGTTCAGCTGGCGGTCGTCCATGCGCGAGAGGGACGTGACCCGGAACATCTTGCCCACCTGCGTTACAGCCTTCTTGGGGACGCGTTCTCATCGAGGGCACGCCGGTTGGCACACCCCACCGGCCTGAATGGTGGTTGGCCTGAGCGTGCGTTCCAATCCGCCGGGGGGTAGAAGATCGATACAGGTGGCCGCCCGTGACGCCCAAGTAGGCATGTATCGGCCGGACGAGGTGTCGCGACGCGCCGGGGCCCGGTGAAGCGTCAGCTCGGCCGGGCGACGGGGGCCTCACGTGCCGACCCCTCGCCGCAGCACCCCCGGACACCGTCACCCGATCGAAAGGCTCGCTGCCCGAAGGTGCGCGTACGAGACCGCGGTGGTCTCGACCCTTCCGCATCTGCAAAGGAGCAGTCGATGCGCAAGATCCTCGCAGGCGGCACCGCCGCCGGCGCCCTCGTCGTCGGGGTCGCGGCCGGTGCCCTCCTCTTCGGGCCGGCCATCACCACGGCCGCCAGCCCGTCGGCGTCGCCGTCGACGGGCACCCAGGTTGCGCCCACGGGCGGCGACCAGGGCATGCCCGGCGGCCCCGGCGGCCGGATGACCACCGAGGCGGTGACCGACACGTCGGTCGCGGCCAAGGCGATCGGGATCAGCGAGGCCGATCTCACGACCGCCGTCAACGGCGGTCAGACGATCGCCGCGGTGGCCAAGGCCCACAACGTCGACCCGCAGAAGGTCATCGACGCCCTCGTCGCCGACGGGCAGGCCGAGCTGGCCGCGGCCGTCAAGGCGGGCACGATCACCCAGGCGCAGGCCGACGCCCAGAAGGCCGAGGTCACCGCGCGGGCCACGGCCCAGGTCAACGGGACGTTCACCGGCCACGGTCCCGGCGGCCCCGGCGGCCCCGGCGGCCGGATGACCACCGAGGCGGTGACCGACACGTCGGTCGCGGCCAAGGCGATCGGGATCAGCGAGGCCGATCTCACGACCGCCGTCAACGGCGGTCAGACGATCGCCGCGGTGGCCAAGGCCCACAACGTCGACCCGCAGAAGGTCATCGACGCCTTCGTCGCCGACGGGCAGGCCGAGCTGGCCGCGGCCGTCAAGGCGGGCACGATCACCCAGGCGCAGGCCGACGCCCAGAAGGCCGAGGTCACCGCGCGGGCCACGGCCCAGGTCAACGGGACGATGCCGGCCCACTGACCGCTCGTTCGCTCGCTCGTCGGGGCTCGGCGTCCGCGCCGGGCCCCGACGTCTGCGCTCGATCCCGTTCGCCCTGCGTCAGGCCTTCGGGCGCGGCGTCGAGAAGTCCGCCGGGACCTCCAGCTCCACCTTGCCGTTCTCCTCTCGCACACCGAAGCGGTCGAGGGGACGCGGCGGCGGTCCGGAGATCACCGTGCCGTCGATGCGGAAGAAGCCCTCGTGGCAGTAGCAGGCGAAGCGGTCCTGGTCGGTCCACGCGTAGGCGCACTTCACGTGGGTGCAGCGCGGGTCGAACGCCACCAGGTCGCCCGTCGCCTGCTTGACCAGCCAGGCGGAGCCCGATACCGGCGAGCCGGACACGGTGCCGGCGAACTGGACCTGGGCCGGCTGGCCGGCGGCGAGGTCGGCCGGGTTCACGTCGGCGGGCACCCAGCCCGACGGACCGGCGCTGGCCGTGGTGCCGCGAGCCGCAGGCGTCGAGGAAGGCGACCGCCGCGACGGACGACCCGATGATCGCCAGCGCACGCCGGCGGTCGATCGGCCGGGCGAGAGCCGAGCCGGATCCACCGTTGTCACCGGGTGCTGGTCGGCGTCGGGCATGCGCGGACTCTACGACGGTGACGCGCGCGAGGTTCGGGCTCACCAGCCCGACCGAGTCTCTGTGCGGGCGACTGCGGAGCGGGAGACGCCTCTCGGCCGAGGGCGCCTCAGCCGACGGCCGGCACGGGCCCGGAGACGAGCGTCAGTTCCGGCCCGGGTCCGACCGGGGTCATCCCACGGCGGTCGCCGAGGCAGGCGTTCACGAGGCGCTCGATCAGCGTCTCGGGGTCCGACGCGATCTCCTCGCGGCGGATCGCCCAGGCCCGCGACGTGCTGATGCTGACATCAACGATTGCCCGGCAGTTAGACTGGCGCAGCAGGTCAAGCAGGCCGACCGGCCCGCCCTCCTCCAGGATCACCACGTCGGCGTCATAGGCGAGCGCCCGTTCCATGGCGTCGGGCTCGCTCATCGCCACGCGCTCGACGGAGATCTCGGCGACGGCCTCCATGAGCGCACCGAGGCCCTCCCCGAGGAGCGGGTGGTCGTAGAGAACGAGAACCTTGACCGGCTCCGACATGGGCGTCGGGCTCCTGCATGGCGACGGGCGGCCTGGGACGGCTTGGCTGCCTGCCGATGCTATGGGGCGCCGAAGCAGGTCACCATCCGCCCGACGGCACAATTAGCGTGCCGTTCGGTCTATCGAACGGCACCGAACGGCCCCCCTGCCTACCCGATCGGATAGGGCCGATCGGCCTCGCCAAGTCGAGGGGCGCGAGGCGCAGGAACGCGGCCGCCGTCGTGGGTCCCGGACCCACCGCCCCATCGGCGCCGACGCGAGGCGCGGGACGCGGGGCGCGGAAGTACGGCGCGGGACGCAGGACATACGGCGTGGGCGCTTCAGCCGAGGTCGGGATCCGCCACCGGCCGCGGCAGCGCGCAGGCCCTGGGCCACCGTGTATGCCGCCGCCTGGGTGCGGTTCGAGAGGTGCAGCTTCTCGAGGGAGTTGTGGACGTGGTTCTTCACCGTGCCCTCGGTGATCACCAGCTGGGCGGCGATCTCCTTGTTGGAGAGGCCGGCCGCCACGAGCTGGAGGATCTCCGTCTCGCGACGGGTGAGCGCCGTCTCGCCCTCGGCGGGCGCGGCCGGCCGTGCGCGGGCGGGGCGGCCCTTCGCGGAGCGCATCGAGGAGCTTGTGGGCGATCCCCGGTGCGATCGGCGCCTCGCCGCGCATCACGCCGCGGAGGTCCTCGAACAGGACCTCGGGCCGGATGTTCTTGAGCAGGTAGCCGTTGGCGCCGGCGCGGATTGCGTCGAAGAGGTCGTCGTCATCCTCGGAGACCGTGAGCATCACGATCTTCGCCTGGGAAGCCGGCGCCGCGGATCGCGCGCACGCCGTCGACGCCGCCGGAGCCCGGCATGTTGACGTCCATCACCACGAGGTCGGGTCCGAGCTCGCGGACGCGGTCAAGCGCGTCGAGCCCGTTATCGGCCTCGCCGACGACGGTCATGTCGAGCTGGGCGTTGACGAGACCGGCGAGCGCCTTGCGGAAGAGCGGCTGGTCGTCAACCAGCAGCACGCGCAGCGACGGGGGCGTGTGCGGCACGCGATCTCCTCCTGCTGGAGCTGGACCACCACGCGGGTCCCCATGCCCGGCGCGGTATGCACCGCGAGGGTACCGCCGATCTGCTCCACGCGCTCGCGCATCGACGCAAGCCCGAAGCCGTGGTCGAGGGCCTCCTCGAGGCGCGCCGGGTCGAAGCCCGACGCCGTCGTCCGTGACGGCCAGGGTCACCACGCCGTCGTCCTCGTTCAGGCTGACCGCGACGTGGCTGCGCGCCGGCGTGCTTGCGGACGTTCGTCAGCGCCTCCTGGACCACGCGCAGGAGCTGGACCTCGCTGCGCGGGGTCAGCGCCCGGCGCGCCGCGGCGTCGCAGCGGAGCGACGTCTTGATGCCGGTCTGGCGGGAGTACTTGCGCAGGTACTCGCCCAGGGCGCCCTCGAGGCCGTCGGCGGAGGTGATCGACTCGCGGAGGCCCAGGATCGCCTCGCGGACGTCCTTGTAGGCCTCGTCCGCGATCTCGGCCAGCTCGCCGATCTCGGTGGCGACGCCGTTGCCGGGCACGTCCCGGACCTCCGGCTCGAGGCTTCGCAGTCGGAGGTGGATCACGCCGAGGACCTGGGCGATGCTGTCGTGGAGCTCGCGGGCGATCCGGTCCCGCTCGGCCACGATCGTGTACTGCTGCTCGGCCTCGCGGAGGCGGGCGGTCCCGACCGCGATCGCCGCCATGTCGGCCAGGGCGCCGAGGAGCTCGCGGTCGCGGTCCGTCGAACGGCACGCCGTTCGTGCGCATGACGCACAGCTCGCCGAGGAAGCCGTCGGCGCCCCGCAGCGGGCGCTCGAGGACCTCGCGCCGTCGGTCCATCGTGCTGGATCGGGCAGGCCGGGTTGTGGTGCGTCGTCGTCGCCGCCTCGGCTCGGGTGGGCCAGGAGGCAGGTGCGTCCCGTCGTCGGCCATCGCCAGCCGGTTCGCCCAGTCGTACGCCGTGGCCGTCGGCCCGCGGATCGGCGAGGCAGACGACCGCCCGCTCGGCGCCGAGGAGCTCGCGAGCATGCTTCGTGATGAGGTCGAGGATGTCGCGCAGCTCGGCGCGCCCGGTGAGCTAGAGGGCGACGGCGTACAGCGCGGACGCGCTCGTGCTCCTCGCGGCGCAGGTCGGCGAGCGAGATGGCGAGGCCGACGGCCGCTCCCGATCCTCTCGCCGATGTCCATGAGCGCTGCGGCGTGATCAGGGCGTCGCCGATGGGTGGACGAGGAGGCGCATCGCGCCGACGTGGCCGGCGGGGCTGCGCAGCGGGACATCGATCGTCGTGGCGTCGACGGCGGCCAGGTCGGTGCGCGTGACGCCGGCCCCGTCCCCGGGGGCGTCGTCGAGGATCGTGGTCACCCAATGCATGCCGGCGCCGAGATCGGGTGGCCTGCGCACCACCAGGGTGCGGCCGATGGGGCCATCCACGCGGACCTCGAGCGCCGCGAGCGCCGGTATGGACGAGGACGCGGTCGAGGGCGGTCTCGAGGGTCGCCACGAGGTCGTCGCCGCCTTCCAGCGCCGACGCCACGTCGTGCGTCGCGGCCAGGTCCTGGTTCGTCCCCACGAGGCGCCGCTGGGCGCGGTCGAGGACGGCGAAGATGGCCAGGGCGAACAGCACTGCGCCGCCGCTCATCATCAGGGCGGAGACGACGTGAACGTCGTCGACGGGGGCTGTCGGCTCGATGACGGTGCTAGCGGAAGAGCTCGAAGCCCCAGATGAGGGCGATCGGCAGGAGGACGCCGACCCACTTCGCGCGCGCGAGCATACGAACGTCGGGCTCCGGATTCACCTCGCCACCATACCGCTGGGGCCTGTATCGAATGGCAGGGCCGATCGGCCCCATGCGAATGTGCGCATCGGTCTATTTGCGCATGGATGGAGTACGGGCGTGGCGCGTGGGGGCGCCGGGCGGGGAGTGGCATCGGCTCGGGAGTGCCGCCGTCCGTCACCGGGCCACGGCGGGCGCGCATCCCGGCATCCCGGTGTTTGAAGGAATGTGCTCCGCGGGCAGGGATGTGCCAGATCCGCTGTCGGATGGCCAACGTAGAATCGGATCATGGATGTTCGTCCGATTCGAGGTGTCAGGGAGGGGCCGGTCGGCCGGGGCATCGTGGTGGTCGCGATCACCAGCCTCGTGGCGGCCATCATCGTGGCGCGGTTGGCGGTCGCGCTGACGCCTCCACCGGTGCCGGGGAGCATCCTCACCGGGACGACATGGCAGTTGACGCGGGCCTCGTCCGCCTCGGACGCAGCGATCCTCGTCGTGCCCGACCCTTCGAAGTACACCATCGTGTTCCGATCGGACCTGACGTTCCGCGCCACCACCGACTGTGTCGCCGTCACGGGCACCTATGGGCAGGTCTCGTCGGGTCGAACCGGCTCGTCATGGACCGGGCTGACGCTCAAGGCGGACCCGTACAGCCTTGCTTCGTGTGGCGCCGCCTCGCTGGCGCCTGCGTACCTGCAGGGGCTCCTGTCGGTGTCCCTGTCCGAGATCGGCAACTCGACGCTCAGTCTCTGGGCCGAGGGTGGCACGCTGACCTTCCGGTCGGCCGGCGCCGCGGCGACGAGGGGTTTCACTGCGGCGGCTCGATCGCCGAGCTCCCAGGCTCGGACGGCGCAGGGCGAGGTCGGTGGCGGGCGGCGAACGTGACTCCTGCCCGCGCTCCCCTGGCTGGGGTGGGCTGACCGAGAGCGCCACTCCCGCGCCGGCGCTCAGCGCTCGATCGGCAGGTCCAGGCGGTTGCCCCATTCGGACCAGCCGCCGTCGTAGACGGCCACATCGTCGTGGCCCATCAGCGCCAGCACGAAGGCGAGCTTGGCCGCGCCCACGCCGGCCCCGTCGTAGCAGACGATCCGCCGATTGCGGGTGGCGCCGGCCCGGCGCCAGCAGGTCGCGCAGGTCGTCGCCGTCGAGGAAGCGACCGGTGCCTGGCAGCGTGGTCCCCGCCACGGGCAGGTTGATGGCGCCCGGGATGTGGCCGAGCCGCTTGCCGTTGCCGGCGAAGCCCTTGTACTCGGCCGGGGTGCGCGCGTCGAGCACCAGCGCCTCGGCGGATCCGAGCAGCGCCTTGACGTCCGCGGCGCCGAGCCGAAGGCGGGGCTGCGCTCGCGGCGAGAACGCGCCCGGCGGCGGCTCGGGCACGGCGTGCGAGACCGGCCGGCCCGATTCGGTCCAGGTGGCGAAGCCGCCGTCGAGGATCCGAACCGAGTCGAGGCCACAGGCCAGCAGGCTCCACCACGTCCGCGCCGCGTAGAGACTTGCGGTGTCGTCGTAGAGGACGACGGTGGTGGCGTTACCGATCCCCGCGGCGACGAGTGCCTGGGTCACCTGGTCGGGCGGCGCAAGGTGCAGGGTGCCGTCAGGTGCCTCGTGGTCGGTCAGGGTCTCCCGCCAGTCGAGGTGCATCGCCCCGGGCACGTGGCCCTCGGAGAAGACGACCCGGCCGGCGCCGTCCGGGCGCCAGCGCACGTCGAGGACGCGCACCTCGGGGCGGCCGAGATTCTCGGCCAGCCAGTCGGGAGACGCGAGCAGCTCGGGTCGCGCGTGGGCGCCGGACATTGATCCGTATCATACGGAGCCCATGACATCGACTTTCCCCCGGCCCGACGACGCGCGCGAAGAAGGCGACACTGCCGCCGGCGCGCCACCGGTTCACGATGGACCGGACACGGTCACCGGCGCACACGCCGCCGTCGACCCCGACGCGGCCGCCGACCGCGAGCGGCTGGCGACGCTCCGGGCCGTCCTCCCGGCGACGAGGGCAGGCATCTACCTCAACACCGGCTCGGCCGGCCCCATCCCGTCCGAAGCAGCCGCGGCGATGGCCGAGGTGACGGAGCGAGAGCTTGCAGTCGGGCGCGCCAGCCGCGATGCGTTTGAGGAACTCCTCGAGCGCATGGACGAGGCCCGCGCCGTGATGGCCGCCATCCTGGGCACTGACGTGGACCTGGTGGCCTTGACCCACTCCACCACCGAGGGCGTCAACCTTGCCCTCGGAACGATCGACTGGCGGCCCGGCGACCGCGCGGTCACCACGTCGCTCGAGCACCCGGGCGTCACCGGGCCACTTGCGATGCTCCGCGACCGGCTGGGCGTCGAGGTCGTGGAAGCGGCGGTCGGCGACGGCGGCGACGACGACGCACACGCTCGCTGCGCTGCGAGAGGCGGCCGCGGGCGGGCGGACCCGGGCGATCGTCGCCTCGCACGTCACCTGGTCCACGGGCGCGGTCCTGCCCGTGCGCGAGATCGCGGCCCTCGCCCGCGACGCCGGCGCCGTCGGCGTCATCGACGGCGCCCAGTCCGCCGGCGCGATCGCGGTCGCAGTGGACGAGATCGGCGCGGACTTCTACGCGGTCAGCGGCCAGAAATGGCTCCTGGGCCCGGAGGGGACCGGCGCCCTCGTCGTTCGCCGTGGGATCGTCCGCGAGGTCCTGCCGCCGGTTGGCGGCTACTTCGGCTCGGCGGTGCCCTATCGCGTCGGCAGCGCCGCGCTCTGGCAGGAGGCCCGTCGCTTCGAGACCGCCGGCTACCACAAGCCGTCGATCGTCGGCCTGGCGCGCAGCGCGGGCTGGCTCGGCATGTTCGTCGGCCTGCCGTGGGCCCACGCGCGGGCCGCCCGCCTCGCGCGCGGCGCCGCCGACCGGCTGGCCGCGACGGCGGGGGTCACGTTGGTTACGCCGCGGGACCGGATGGGGACCCTGGTGTCGTTCCGCGTGGCGGGCTGGACCGGCGAGGAGGTTGCCCAGGCGCTCGGCCGGCGGGTGCACGCGATCGTCCGCTCGATCCCCGGGCGCGACGTCGTGCGCCTGTCGGTCGCCTTCTTCACCACCGACGACGAGCTCCGGCGGGTCCTCGATGGGGTCGAGGAGATCGCAGCCCACAGCCCCGCGACCCTGCCAGCCGGACCGACGATCGAGTTCCTCGAGCTGCCCGCCAGGTGACCGGCGGAGACGGGGCCCGTCGTCCTTCCGACGTCCACCGGCGGGGCTGGCTCGAGGTGCGCTGGCGCCAGCTTCGCGGCGCGCCGACTCCGGTCGTGCGGGCGGTAGCGAGCAGCGTCGCCGTCGCCGCGGTCCTCGGCGTCCTCTTCCTTGCGTACGACCTCACGCTCGACTCCGGAGCCGTGCTGCCGGGCGGCGACCTGAGGCTCCTGGCAGGGTTCGCGTTCGTGGCTGGGGTGGCGATCCTCGGCGCCTGGCTGACCTACCTGGTCGTGCCGCAGCCCGGACGCCCGGGCATCCGCAGCAAATGGAGCGCCGCGTTGGGCCTGTTCGCCGCCCTCCCCATCGCGTACCTGGCGCTCGTGATCCTGTTCCAGGTGGTCAAGCCGGTGCTGGTGGGGTTCGGCGTGTGAGCGTCCGGGGCGGCCCGCGTGGCAGCCCACCCGGCCAGTGCGTCTGCACGATCGGATCGGTCACGAGCACCATCGACCGGTGCGTGGACGCGCCACCGGCTGGGCAGGGGGGTCTGGCGGTGCGGAGTGCGGCTGGAGTACGCTCCCGACGTCCGTTCAGCCGGGGCAGTTGCGCCCCGACCGGCGCTCGCTGGAAGATGTGACCGTGGACGCGGATCCTGATCCGTACTTCTCGTTCCCGGCGCTTTATGGGGCACCCGCCTACTCGCGGGCCCCGAAGGCGGTGCCGGACACCGAGCGACCTCTCGATCCCGACGACCTGCCTATCGCGGCTTACCAGACGGACGAGGAGCGAGCGCTCTTCGAGTCGAGCCGGGGGCTGATGACGACCGGGAGCCTCTTCTTCCCGGCCTCTGGGCGCGTCCGCGCTCCGTCGGCCGGTGGACCAGTCGCGACGCCCGTTCTCCCGTCTGCCGAGGTCTCCCCTCCCGCGATCGCGGAGATACCAGGCCCGGAGGTACCGGTCGCCGTGATGGGCCTGGCGGGGCCCGACGGCGTCCCAGCCGCCCCCTCGACCGACGCAGCCGCAAGCTTGCGAGCCGGTGCCGCCGAGAGCCGGCGGTCATCCATCTGGGGCTTGGCCAGCCGCTTCGGTTCGCGGTCGAAGTAGGTCCCGGCGCCGAAACCGGGCGCCCGTCGCCACGCGTCGCGCCGGCGTTGCCGGAACGCGGAGCGATGTCACAGGCTCGACACCCTGGCAATGAAACGCCAACGGTCTCCACCGCCGGCGCACGCCGCGGTGTACGCTCGGCGAACCCGGCCCGCACCGGAACGGCGGGGGAGTAGCTCAGCGGTTAGAGCAGGCGTCTTATACACGCCACGTCGGTGGTTCGAATCCACCCTCCCCTACCATGCCGGCGTCGTGGCGCCACGGCGAGGCGTCGCCCTTCCGCCCACCTGGCCTGTGGTCCTTGGACGGCGGCCCGCACACGGGGCGACGCCGCCGCCCGTGGGCGACGGCGTCGGGAATGACGTGACGGCGTGGGGGTGAGGTGCTGGCGCCGTGCCTCAGCGCGCGGCGCGAGTGAGCCAGCCGGCCACCCAACCGACCTGCTGACCGGCAACGACCCGGTACCAGGTTCGCCCGGCGTGGTCCCGCGACGCCTGGAGCACGCCGACATGCGTGCCGCGGCCGAGGAGGTGCAGGACCGCGGCACCCACCCGTGGCGCGGACCGGAGACGTGCTCCGGCCGTGACGATGACGCGCCGAGAGACGATCCGCGAGGCGGGGACGTGCTTCGCGGCCGCGGTCCGCTGCGGCTGTGCCCCGGCGGCGGACGTCGCGACGACCCGAGACGAACCCGAGAGACCGGTCCGGATGAACGTGGTGAAGGGCGTCGTGAGGGCGCGGACGCCGGTTACGCGGACGCCGCTCACGAGCGTGCTGACGACCCGACCGTTGCCAATGTAGATCCCGACGTGCGAGCCGCCGCCCCAGACGGCGATGTCGCCGCGCTGAGGGCGGGCCGTCGTCAGGTGGTGGGCACGAGCCCAGCGGAGCATTGCCGAGCCGCCGCGGTAGCGGCCATTGCCGATCGCTCCGAGCTGGTGCGTCCGGCCGAACGCGTACAGGACCAGACCCGAGCAGTCGAAGGCGCGCGGGCCGCTCGCACCATAGGCCCATGGGCGGCCGCGCTGGGCCACGGCCACGGCGATGACGCGATCGGCGGGCGAGGCGGCGGCCGCGGGCGCCGGCGACTGGATCGACACGACGACGAGGGCGGCGAACGCCGCCATGGTGAGCGCCCTGAGGCGCGATCGGCTCGGCAACTGTGCTCCTCTCTGCCAGGGCACCGCGGTAGCTCCACGGTGGCGATGGGCTGGACGCCGCCCGGCACGAGGACTGGCGCGCGCGCACTGCGCGGCCAGAGACGAGAGAACTGGTGCCGCGCTGGGCGCGGCGGAGGGGCGTCGCGAAGGGGGGCGACGCGGGCACCGACCGGATCGGACGGTTGGCGGCAGGATGGGGGCCTGCCGGGCGGCGATCTTCGGTTCTTGGTCCCGTGCTTCCGCGAGGGGTCCCTCGCGTCCGGCGAAGGATAGCCGAGGGATCGAAATCGCGCCCTCGGCGGGGCCGGCAGGCGCGAGGCGCGCCGGCCGAGCCGTGCCATCAGCTGGAGCGGCCCCTTATGGAACGGCGGCGACCAGGGCGGCTCCGCCGGCCTCCGGGCGCAGCTCGTAGGCGCCGGCCGTGGCGGGGACGACGATCGTCTGCAGCGGCTCGAGCCGCTCTGTCCAACGCCCGGACTCGAGCATTGCCGCAGCGTGGATGGCGGTGACCAGGTGGAGGGTGCGGCCCTCGGGGTCGAGCGGCTGCGCGGCGTCGACGAGGTCGAGCGTGAAGTACGCGCACTGGGCGACTCGTCCCGGGTCGCCGCCGGTCCGGAGGACGGGCTTGCTGTTGGGCGCCAGCGCCGCGAGTGCCTTCGCAGTGTGGAGTGGCCGCTCGCGAGTTGCCGGACGCCCCCAGTCGTCGACCCGGTAGGTCATGTCGGACGGCTGCTGGAGCTCGTAGAGCAGGACGCCGGGCCCGACGGCGTGGAGCGTTCCGGCGGGCAGGAGGATCACGTCGCCGCCGGCCACCGGGTGCCTCTGCAGCAGTCGGTCCGTGCCGGCTCCCCGTCGCATGGCATCCCGCAGGTCTGCCTGGCGCACGTTCGGCCGCGCCCCGACGAGGAGGGTGGCGCCGGGAACCGCCTCGATGACGTACCAGGTCTCGGTCTTGCCTACAGCCTCGGGGCCGGCGTGTGCGCGGGCGAGGGCGTCGTCCGGATGGACCTGCACCGAGAGCCACGCCGCCGGGTCGAGGAGCTTCACGAGCAGCGGGAAGCGCGGTCCAGGGCGGTCCGGCGCCGCCGTTCCCACGAGGTCAGCGCCAAGCGCCACGGCGACGTCGTCGAGCGTGCGCCCGACGTAGGGGCCCGTGGCGATCTCCGACCACGGACCGGCCATCCACACCTCGCCGATTGGCAGCGCATGCGGAGGTGCGAGGCGCGTCCCTCCCCAGACTCGCTCGCTGAGGAACGGGACCGCACGAAATGGAGCCAGCACGGTCGCGAGCCTACACTGGCCGAACGGTGCCCGTAGCCCGGATCTCGCTCGTGACGCCCGCCCAGGACGTCGCGGCACTCGGCGCCCTCCCGTCGGCGGTCCCGGCATCGCCCATCGTCATCGTGCACCGCGCCTTTGGCCCTGACGACGAGACGACCGAGCTCGCCGGGGCGCCGGCAGCGGTGGGGTTCACGGTCCTGGTGCGCGACCTCCTGGGCTCATCACCGCGGCGCCGGAACCGGGCGCGGGGCCAGCGCCTCGGCGAGGACGCCTGCCGACCACCTCGGTCAGCTGGTCCCACTCGACGAGGAACGCGTCGTGTCCCTTCGTCGAGCGAAGCTCGCGGTAGCGCACGTGGGCACCCTCGGCCGCAGCAGCTGCGGTCAGCGCGCGGACCTGCGCCGGCCCGTAGAGGATGTCGCCCTCGATCCCGAGGCCCGTCAGGCGGACCCCGTGATCCGCGAGCCTGGCCAGTGCCGGCCCGAGGCCGCCGCGCCCCGCGCCTGCGTCGTGCCGGTCCATGGCCCCGACGAGCACCCGATAGGCGTCGGCGTCGAAGCGGCCGACCAGCTTCCGGCCCTGGTACGAGAGGTAGCTCGTCACCGAGGGCGTGCCGTCGGGTTCGGTCGATCGGCCGAAGCGCTGGTCGAAGTCGGTCTCGCTGCGGTAGGTCGTCATGGCCAGGCGCCGGGCGAGGTCGAGACCCTCGGCCCCGAGCCGCCGGACCAGCTCCAGCTGGATCCCGTTCCACGCGACCGCGAGGGCGCCCGTTGCCGCCGGCGCAGCCATCGGCAGGACGGATCCGACCGAGGCCGGCCGTTCGAGCGCCACCTCGAGCGCAACCATGCCTCCCAGCGACCCGCCGGAGACCATCGCCAGGCGCCTGATGCCCAGGGCGTCGAGCAGGGCCCACTGGGCGCGAGCCTGGTCGCGCGTGGAGATCTCCGGGAACGAGGCCCCGTAGGGCTCACCGGTGGCTGGATCAAGGCTCACGGGCCCGGTCGTGCCGTAGCAGCCGCCGAGCAGGTTTGCGCAGAGGACGCCGACGCGTGTCGTGTCCAGCGCGCGTCCCGGCCCGATCAGCGGGGCCCACCAGTCCCCGGCCGCGTCGGCGCTCCCCGTCAGGGCGTGGATCACGAGGACCTGGGGCGCCTCGTCGGGCCCCGGGCCGTCGTGCCGGTAGGCGACCCGGAGCTCCGGCAGGACGCTGCCGTCGCCCAGGGCCAGCGGCCCCACCTCCCGCGTCACGACGGCGCCGGTGTCGAAAGGCGACGGGCTCTGTGCGTCGTCGGACGTGGCCCGCCTCCGCCGGCGCACGGGCGACGCCGGACGGCGCCCGTGCCTCTCCCCGGACGCCCGTCGGCCGGCCGCCGGCCGGCTGCGCGGCCATGCTCAGGCGCCGGCGCCGACGGGCGTGCCGCTCGTCGCCGCCGCGAGGCCCTGGTCGAGGTCGGCCAGGATGTCGTCGATGTGCTCGAGCCCGACCGAGAGGCGCACGAGGTCGTCGGTGACGCCCGTGCTCGCCTGCTCCTCGGCGCTCATCTGCTGGTGGGTGGTGGTCGCCGGGTGGATCACCAGGGACTTGGCGTCGCCGACGTTCGCCAGGAGGCTGAAGAGCTTCAGGCCGCTGCAGAGTGCCCGGCCGGCCTCGCGGCCGCCCCGGATGCCGAACGTGAGGACCCCGCCGAAGCCGCCGCTGAGGTAGCGCCGCGCGTTCGCGTGCGTCGGATGCGACTCCAGGCCCGGGTAGCTGACCCAGGTCACCCGCTCGTCCTGCTCGAGCCAGCGCGCCACGGCCAGCGTGTTCTGGGAGTGCCGCTCGATCCGCAGCGGGAGCGTCTCGAGGCCCTGCAGGAAGAGGAAGGCGTTGAACGGCGAGAGGGCCGCACCGGTGTCGCGCAGCCCCTGGACGCGGAGCTTGATGATGAACGCCAGGTTGCCGACCGCCTCGACGTAGCTCACCCCGTGGTAGCTGGGGTCGGGATCGACGAAGTCCGGGAAGCGCCCGGACCCCTTCCAGTCGAACGTCCCGCCGTCCACGACGACGCCGCCGATCGACGTGCCGTGCCCGCCGATCCACTTCGTCGCGGAGTGGATGACGATGTCGGCGCCGTGCTCGATCGGCCGACACAGGAGCGGCGCAAAGGTGTTGTCGATGACGAGCGGAATTCCGTGGGCGTGCGCGACGTCGGCGATCGCCGCGATGTCGGGCACGTCCAGGCGCGGGTTGCCGATCGTCTCGAGGTAGATCGCCCGAGTGCTGGCGTCGATGGCGGCGGCGAAGCTGGCCGGGCTCGAGCCGTCAACGAAGCGCGTGGTGATCCCCAGCTTCGGCAGCGTCCACTGGAAGAGGTTGTAGGTCCCGCCATAGAGGCTCGTGCTGGCTGACGATGTTCTCGCCCGCCCGCGCCAGGTTCAGGATCGTGGCAGTCTCGGCGGCCTGGCCCGAGGCGAACGCGAGGGCACCGACGCCGCCTTCGAGCGCGGCGATGCGGGCCTCGAAGACCCCCGTCGTCGGGTTCATGATCCGGGTGTAGATATTCCCGGGCTCCTGCAGGGCGAACAGCCGCGCGGCGTGGTCGGCATCGTCGAAGACGTAGGAGGTCGTCGCGTAGATCGGCACCGCCCGCGCGTTCGTGGTGGGGTCGGGGCTCTGCCCGGCGTGGATGGCGAGGGTCTCGGGGCGGAGCGTCGGCTGGTCGGACATCGGTTGCCTCCGGGGCTGCATGGCACGAGGGGTGGGCCCGCGGTCGGCGGCTGCGGCGTCGGCGCTCTGCGTCACCGTCGCGGCGTCGGCCTGTGTCGGCGGCCCTCGCTGCGCTTCCCGGAGAACGAAAGAGCCGCAGTCCCTGCTGGACTGCGGCCCCGGGACCCGATCCTGGGTCCCGTGATCAACCGTGCAGGTCGATCAGGCGCCCAGGACCCCGTCCTCCACGCGGCGGGGCCGCCGGCGCATCTGCATCAACCAGGCAACGGTCGTGATCTGCATTGCCCGCGGAGTGTCGCCGAAGCGCCCCCGGAATGCAAGCGCCGCGATGGGCACCCTGCGGCGACCTGGGCGGATGGCGCACCCCGGGCGGCGACGTCGGGCGGCACGGGTTCGAGGCCGCCCATCCCGGCCGTCAGGCGAGCTCCTCGAGCACGCCTCGGATGCGGGCGACGCGATCGGCCGTGAGGCCTCGCTGGGCCGGCAGCGCGGCCAGCCAGCCCGGGACCTCCTCGAGCGTCACGACGGCGCACCCGACCGTCCGGGCGACGTCGTGGTCGCCGCGGATCACGGCGGCAACGACCCGCACGACGAAGTCGCGTTCCTGCGCCTCGAGATGGCGGCGCAGGCCGTCGGCGTCGCGCGCCGCCTTCTCGAGCGGGTTCTCGATCGGCCGCCAGCGACCATCCTCGAAGCGAACCTCCCAGCGCTCGCCCGTGCGCCGAGCGGCGCCGCGTGGTGGCAGGCTCTCGAAGAGGGCGATCCCGTGCGGCCCGACGACGACGTCGGGGATCCGCCGCCCGTCCGGCAGCCGGATGCGCGGCACGACGCTGCAGCCGGCCGGGAGAGAGGTCGCGCGCCGCGTCACCGGCGGAACGGTCGCCTGGGCGGCTCGAACACGCTGCGCCGCACCGCCGAGCCGAAGGATCCCGAGGACCGCGAAGCATGCCGGCGCGGTCATGGCGACGGCCCATGCGACGGTGGCGACGAACCCGCCGCTCGCGCTGCGGACGTCGAGCTGCGTGACGCGCGTCAGCAGGGGCGTGCCGAAGACGAGCCAGGCCGAGGTCGCGGCGATCGCGAGCCACGCGAATCCGGACCCGGCGGCGAGGACCACGGTGATGCCGGTGCGGGGCTGGCGGGCGCGCGCCTTGGCGGCCCGGGGCGCGAGGTCCATGACCGCATCGTGCCTCCGTCCGGGCGCGTCAGTCGATGGCCTGTTCAGGGGATTGTCGGCGCCTCGAGGTCCGGTGCGCGACCGCACCAGGCTGCTCGAGGCGGCCGCGGCCTGGCCGCGACCGGACCCTGCGGCTCGACCTGGGACGGAGCCTGCCGCTCGATCGAGGCCCTTGACCTCTCGATTCGGAGGCATGGGCACCGCTGGTCATGGCCCGGGATGAACCCCCGTACCATTGCCGGCCGCCCCACCGCGCGCGATGCTCGGCCCGTTTCCGGGAGCCCGTGCATCCCGGCCCGATCGAGGCATTGCCGCGTTGGAGGTTTCGACGCTTCGCGTCCGCCGCACGATGCTCGCGGCACCGCTCCTGCTTGCGGTCGCCCTCGTGGTCGTGTTGGCAGCTCCCGCGGCCGGTGCCGTCGCCGGGCTCTCGTCGCCCGACTCGCCCACCTGGGTGGTCCCCGGGCAGGACGCCTCGTTCGCCGTCACCTACACCGACGCCTCGGGTGCCCAGCCACAACGGGTCTGGGTGAACGTCGGTTCGCAAAGCCTGACCATGAAACCGCACGGCCCGCGAAACCCCGCTCTCGGCATCAGGTACAGGACCTCGCTGCCCCTTGCCAACGGGACGTACCCGGTGACATTCATGGCGACGGGCTCGAACGGAACCTCATATTCGCTCGCCGGGCAACCGCTCACGGTCAGCGCCGTCGCGCCAACGCCAACGCCGACTCCAACGCCGACGCCAACGCCAACGCCGACGCCCACCCCCACGCCAACACCGACACCGAAGCCCGCGCCCACCGCAACGCCGACGCCTAGACCAACGCCGGCTCCAACGCCGAAGCCGACGCCGAAGCCGACCCCACGGCCGACGCCCGCTCCGACCCCCAGGGCACAACCCGCCCCAACGCCGGCGCCGGCACCCGCCACAACGCCGCGTGGCCAGACGGCTACCGCCCAGCCCATCTTGGGCTCGACGCCGACGCCCGCCACGCCCGCCCCGCCCACGCCCGGCGGCCCGGTCGCATCCGAGCCGGGCTCCACTGCGCCAACCCAGACTCCCCCGGTGGTCGCCGTCGTCCCGGGCGGGCCCGGAAGCGGCCCGGACGGCCCGGCCGCCCTCGGCCCGGGACGTGGGGAAGGCGGCACCGGCGAGGCCGCCGTCGCCGGCCCGTTCTCCGACAACTCGATGTCGAACCTGATCGTGCCCGCGGCGACGATCTCGACCGGAGTGACGCTGCTGGCCGCGTTCCTCCTCTTCGGACGCCGCCGCCGGCGCGACGACGAGGAGGGCATGCTCGTTCCCGCCGTGGCCGCGACCGCTGCCTACACCAGCGTCCCGATCCCGTCCAATCCCATGGTGGACCCGGGCACGGGCGGCACCGACATCGATCTGCCGCGCTGGCGCCGCCCCTCTCTCATGGCCGCCCGGAAGTCAGACCCGATCCGGGCCGAGGGCGCGATGGCCGCGTCGCTGACCTTCGCGCGGGGGTCGACCGCGGCTTCGGGCGCGGAGCGCCGCCTCGTCCGCTACCGGATCGTCCGTCTCCTTGACCAGCCCGACGAGCTCATGGGTTCCACGGTCGGCTCCCTCGACGAGGGCGACGAGGTCGAGGTCGTCGAGAGCCACGGACTCTATCGGCGCGTCGTGACCCCCGACGGGCGGAGCGGCTGGCTCCACAAGATGACGCTCGGCGATCTCATCGAGACCCCGGAGCCCGAGCCGCCGATCGATAGCGACGTGCTCGTCGCATACCTCGCAGCTCGCGCCAACGCTTAGCCCGCCTTTCCGTCCTGCCGCCGCAGGATGACGATGTGCTGGTGGGAGATGTTGGGCACGAAGGCGCGCGGATAGCCGTAGGGGCGAAGGCGAGTTCCGGCCTGGTACCAGATCAGGTCGCCCTTCGGGACGAGCCCGGAGCGCGCGGCCCGCGCGGCGAGGTCCGCGCCGGTGAAGCTGTAGGTGCCTTCCTGCGTACGCGTCGCGGACGATGACTACGGCGTAGCGCCCTGGACGAAGGACGCGCGCGAGCTCCCCGAAGACGCGCTCCATGGCGTCGAGGTAGTCCTCGTGGCTGGCCGCATTCGCGAGGTCCGCCGGGTCGTCGGAACGCATCGCGTAGTCGGTGCGACGGTTGGGGTGCGTCGCCGCGAGGCGCCCGCCGGCCATCGTGAGGGGCAGCTGCACGGTGTACGGCGGATCCGTGGCCACGAAGTCGATGCTGGCGTCCGGGATGCGTGGCAGGAGCGCCAGCGCGTCGCCGACCCGCATCTCGCAGCCGGACGGGTCGAACCCGCGCGGCCCGCCGGGGTCCGCCGCGCCCAGGTCCGCGATCCTCGGCCCGGCTCCCTCCCGCTCGCCTGAGAGCCCCGTCACGACGTCGGCGTAGATCGATGCCCACGCGCCGTTGATCTCGAGGCCGATTGCCCGGCGTGGACCCCGGGCGATCGCAGCCCCCAGGAGTGTCCCGCCGACGCCCGCGAAGGGGTCCAGGACGAGCTCGCCGCTCTTCGTGAAGAACTCGATGAGGCGTGCCATCAGGCGTGGCGGCTTGTTCGCCCCATGTCGCCGTCGCGCTGCATGGCCCAGCTCCGAAGGGTAGGCGGTCACGAGCAGCGACTTCGTGAAGTAGAGCCACTCTTCGCCGGTCAGCTCGTTGAGGGTATTGGCGGGGTGGACGGTACGCTCCATCCAGCCGAGTATGCGTCGCCGCTCGGGTTGCGGGAGCGGCTGCCGCCGCCGATCGGCGTCGGCGCGGGCCGGCGTCGAAGTCGACGGGAGGAAGTCCTCGCCAAAACATGGCTCGACCGCCGTGACGGCACGTAGAATGCCGGACATGACGACCGGTGGGGGTGCGACGACGTTCGTCGGCCGGGAGCGCGAGCTTGGGGCCATCCTCGACGTCGCCGCAACGGCAGCGTTGGGCCGGGCCGACACGATCCTGATCGAGGCGTCGTCCGGGCTCGGCGCGACGCGGCTCATCGATGAGATGGTCGCGCGCCTCGCCTCCGATGGACATGCGAGCGACGTCGCTCCCGTCATCGTCCGGGCCGACGACCTCCCGGGCTGGCGCGGAGCTCCCTACGCGCCGTTCCGGGTCGCCCTCGAGCACCTGCTCGACGACCGGCCGGCTGACGAGGTGCTCGGCCTCCTGGGCACGGGCGCCGAGCTCCTCCTGCCGCTCCTCCCCCGCCTGTCGGCTCGCCTGGCGATCGAGGTCCCAGTCCCCGTCACGAGCGAGCGGCAGGCCGACCGCACGCGCGAGGCGATCCGGGGCGTCCTGCGGCGGCTCTCGGTCGCGGGGCCGGTCGTCGTCATCATCGAGGACCTCCACGCCCTTGACGCCGCCTCCCGTTCAGTCCTGGCATTCCTCGCCCGGACGCTCGGCGAGCGACCGATCCTGATCGTCGGCTCGTACCAGCCCGAGGCGCTCGGGCGTGGCCATCCCCTGCGCGCGACCCTCGAGGCCGTCACCTCCGGGCCGCGCCCCCCGCGGCGGGTCACCCTGGCCCCGCTCGACCGTGGCGCCCTCCACGCCCTGGTGGCGGCCCTCGAAGGCGAGGCGCCGTCGGCGCCCGTCCTCCTCCTGGTCGCCGAGCGGTCGGCCGGCAGCCCGCTCATCGTCGAGGAGGTCCTCGTCGCGCGCCGCGAGCTCTCCGGCGCGTCGCTCAGCGTTCCGCTGGAGCAGATGGTCGTGGCCCGGGCTGCGCGTCGGACGCCGGAATGCCGGCGCGTGCTGCGGATCCTTGCCGTCGCCGATGGACCCCTCACGCCCTCACGACTCGCAGCGGTAGCGGCCGCATATGACACGGAGGTCGGCCGGTCGGCGCCGCGCTCCAGCTCCGCCCCTCGTCGCGCCGGCGAGGGGATGAGCGGCGACCTGGCGGCGGGCGTGCAGGAGGCATTGACCCACGGGTTCGTCGAGGTGGTGGATCGTCGGCCCCGAGGGACGGCTCCCACCGGTGAGCGGCCGGCGTCACGTGGCGCGCCCCGCTCGCGGCCGGCGCCCCGTGCCGCGGCCGCCGAGCGGCTCCTGCGCATCCGGCACGAGCTGATCGCGGCCGCCCTCAACGCCGACCTGCTCCCCGGGCCTCGGCGCCGGATGCACGCGGCGGTGGCAGTGGTCCTTGCGGATCAGCCCGAGGAGGCCGGCCGCCACTGGCGCCAGGCCCACGATGCCGGTCGCGAGCTTCGAAGCGAGGTCGAGGGAGCAGCCGCCGCCGAGAAGGCCGGCGCGGCGGTGGACGCGCTGGAGCACCTGGAGCGGGCGATCGGCCTCGCCGGCGCCCCCAGCGCCGCGGGAACGATCAGCGTCGCCGACGAGCGCGCGCTCCTCATTCGGGCAGCCGAGGCGGCTGCGGAGGCGGGCAACGCAGGACGAGCCGAGGCATTCATCGAATCGGCGTCGGCACGGCCCGCCGATCCCCACGATCGGGCGACCCAGGCGGAGCTCACTCGGCGGCTCGGCTCCTTCCGGCTGGCCGGCGGCGATCACGACGGGGCCCTGGCGGCATTCGAGCGCGTTCTCGAGCTCCTGCCGGACGGTCCAGGGGTCGAGCGCGCGCGGGCGCTCGCCACGATGGCCCAGGTCCGGATGCTCGACGGCGCATTCTCGGAGGCAACGCAGCTCGCCCACGGCGCCCTCGACGCCGCCGCGGGCGCCGGCCCGGAGGCGCGGCCGTGGCATGGGCACGCCCTGTGCACCCTGGGCGTCGTCGAGGGTTGGCTGGGACGCGCCGGGCCGGCCATCGACATGCTCGAGGAGGCGCTCGCGATCGCCATCGAGCAGGGCGGGCTCGACGACGCCTTCCGGGCCCGCGCAAATCTCGCCACGATCCTCGACCTGGAAGGGCGCCGCGAGGCGGCCGTGGAGGTCTCTCGTCGCGGGATCGAGGCCGCCGAGTCCGCCGGGCTGGAGGCCGTGCACGGGAACCTCCTGCGGGGCAGCGCGGTGGACGCGCTCGTGACGCTCGGCCGCTGGCGCGAAGCTCGCGAGATGGCTGAACGCGCGCTCGAGTGGGCCCCGTCCGGGATCCCCTTCGTGAACGCTGCCCTGGGGCTGGCCATCATCGAGGTCGAGACGAGCGCCCGCGACGCGGCCGCGGGCCTCCTCGGTCGCCTCTTCCTGGAGCTCGAAACGATCCCGGACCTGCAGTTCGCGGTCCCGGCCTACCAGGCTGCCGCCTCGCTGGCCCTCTGGCGCGGCGACCTCGCCGACGCTCAGCGATCCGTGGACATGGCATGGGCACGAGTGCGCGACTCGGAGGACTGGGCCCCGGCTGCCCGGACGGCAGTGGCCGCCCTCGAGGTTGCGAACGCGATGGCGGATCGGGCGCGCGGACGGAACGACCTCGCCGGGCTGCTCGCGGCGCGGACCCGCGCCGAGGACCTCCTGCGCCGCATGACCGCGTTCGTCGAGGGCTCCGGGGCGCGGCCGGAGCGTGCGCATCCGAGAGGAAGCGGAGGCCGACCTGACCACGGGACGAGCCCTCGCCGCACGCGTCCGCGGGGACGACCAGCCGGCGCACTGGGCACAGGCAGTGGACCGGTGGCGCGCCGTCGGACGCCCGTACGAAACCGCCCGGGCGCTCCGGCACCATGTCGAGGCGCTCCTGGAGGCGGGCTCACGGGCGGGAGCGCGGAGGGAGGGTCGCGACGACGCGCGCGGACCCCTCCTCGAGGCGGCAGCCATCGCCGTCGATCTGGGTGCAATCCCGCTTCTGCGGGCACTCGACGACCTGGCCGAGCGGGCCCGGATTCCCCTCGGTCAGCCGGCCGCGGACGCGCTCGCGGCCGCCGCCGCGGCGGCGGCGAGAGGGCCAGCGGCCGAGCCGGCCCGGGTGTCCAGCACCAGGTGGAGCCGCTTGTCCGGGGACCGCATCGAACGGACAGCCACCTCCTTCGGCCTCAGCCCGCGTGAGCTTGGCGTCCTCGCCGAGATCGTCGCGGGACGCACGAATCGCGAGATCGGCGAGCGTCTGTTCATCAGCGAGAAGACCGTGGGCGTTCACGTGGGCAACATCCTCGCCAAGCTCGGTGTCGCCGGTCGGGTGGAGGCCGCGACGATCGCCCTCCGGCTGGGTCTCGTGGACGACGACCTGGAACGCACGAAGAAGCCCGGACCCTTCGGTCCGGGCTCCGGGCGACGTGGGCGGCGCGGCGGCGGCGCCCCGTGACCTTGCCGCGTCAGGCGGCGGGCGCGGCTACCAGCGCTTCATGAACTGCGGTACGACGAACACCGCGAGGGCGGTGAACGTGACCGCGAGGCCGAACAGGCGGGCCTTGATCTCGTTCTTCATGGTTTGTTCTCCCGGCGCGACACCCGTGTCGCTGAGCGGTTCGATAAGAGATGCGACCCTCTCGCGCCACTCGAGGGCCGCCAATCGGCGCCTGTCAGAAACCTACGATCGATGCGAAACGCCGAACATGGGACATTCGTACGGGAGACCCTCCCTGTCGTAGTACTTCTGGGCTAGGAGCTCGCGGCGGCGGTGCGGGCCGGCAACGCGGCGGCCGGTCGAAACACGGGAGCGGGGCCGGGATGGTGGCGCGGCGCGGCCAGCCGGCGCCGGCCGACGGGTGGCCACGCGTGATCGGGCGCCACCTCGGGACGGGCGTCACCGTCTGTCCATGTCCGCCGCATGCGCGGTGAAGCCCGTGGCCGGAGCGGCCTGGGAGCGTCCCTCGGCACGTGCGATGCCAACCGCCCTGGCGACGGACGGGACGTTCCCGCGCTACAATCCCGGGGCTCTGTTTCAACGAGCACCTCGGTCGGGGCGTGGCGCAGCTTGGTAGCGCGCATCGTTCGGGACGATGAGGTCGGAGGTTCAAATCCTCTCGCCCCGACCACTCGGCTCCCGTAGGCCGCAATCGATGCTGCTTCGGTCTCCCTGCCGGCGGGCACGCGGACACCTCCTTGTGCCCTTGTCAAACGGCCGCGACGGGAAGGACCCGACCTCGCGTGCCGCACGGATCGTCCTCCGCGACCCTTATCTCCGACTTATCGCGGCGGTGTCATGGCGTGCCCAGGGGGAGACGTGCATCCGGGCCCGTCTCCGGGGCGGTTCGCCTCTTGCCAGTAGTCGTGTCCCTGAGTGGTGAGCGGGGCTCCTGACGCCGGCTCAGCCGGACGGTCAGGAGCCACCGGTGTGATCCTCAGCGTGTTCCGAGGTAGGTTCACGACGAGGAGATCAACCCGATGGCCCTCTCACAGTCCGCCCTGTCCGAGCTGCTCGACGCCATGCGCTTCGGCGGCTCGATCGACGTCACGCGCGAGGATGACACTCGTGCTCCAGGAGCTCATCGAGGCCGAGGCGATAGCGCTGAGCCGCAAAGAAGATCGACATCATGACCACGGACGCCACCACGACAGCGCGGCGCCGCTGCATCGGCTCGACGAAGTTCGGGATCGAGTCGCACGAAGCGCCGCCCGAGGAGTTCCCGGCCCAGTCGAGCCAGGCCCCGGGCGCGAGCCGGGGCCCTTCTCCGTTCGGTCGCGTAAGTGGCCATCCGTCGGCTCATCGCGCCACGTCGGCCAACGTGGGCGCACACGGGCCAACCTGGCCCGATCCCCGATCAGAACCAGGGACAATTCGCGAAACTCGGCCGCGTAAACACGAAGGGAAGGCGCGGACTTCCAGGAGCGCAGAACCCGCGTGTGGGTACCCCCGGTCGGCCCTTCGTGCGTTCACGAGGCGCTCTCCGTTGGCCGAGTTCCTCGATCGGCACAGCACGCGGGTGTTGGCGGGATCGAACGGCGCGCCACCGTCGATGAGCGCCACGACGTGGTCGAGCGTCAGGTCGCGCGTCGGATGCGCCGGATGCTCGGGACCATCGCCAGGGCAGACGTAGCCGTACTGGCCGACGTGGCGGGCGATCATCCGCTTGGACAGGCGGGTCCATCGCGGATCAGCGTGAATGTGATGGTTGGCACCGATGCCCGACAGGCGTGGATGCTCGCTGCAGCGTCCAGTCGATCGGCTCGTGACGACGCCGCAGACCGTGCAGAGCTTCACCCGCGAATCGTCGATTGGGTGGCTCGCGCGGTCTATTCGCCTGCGGTGCTACGCCTGCGAAACCATGTCAGTCCGAACCCGCACAGCAACTGCGCCACCGGGCGTGGGAAACCTCCCGGCCATGAACACATCGGCCGGGCTTGTCACGCCGAACGGACGGCCCCCCGCACCACGCCAATGCAGACGTTGATGATCGTGAGGATTGCAGACTTCCGAACGCGTTCCCGCTAGGCGGGCGGGTCGGCGGTCCACCGGAGGATGTCACCCGGCTGGCAATCGAGCACCCGGCAGATCGAGTCCAGGGTGGCGAACCGGATGGCTCGAGCGCGCCCGTTCTTCAGAACGGCGACGTTCGCCGGGGTGATGCCGACGGCGTTGGCAAAGTCGCCCACGGACATCTTGCGTCGGGCGAGCATGACGTCGAGCTCGACGATGAGGGCCATCAGATCACCTCGTCGAGCTCGGTGCGGTCGGCGATCGCCGACTCGAGCAGGCCTCGCATGACGACCATGAGGAGCACGAACGCCAGCCCGCCGGCGAGGCAGGCGGCCAGCCGAGGTACGACCGTCGGTCCGCCGCCGCCGGGGACGAAGCCGAGCAGGTGGATCAGGACGACTGCGCTCAGGACCGTGGCGACCACCGCGCAGGCCGTGATGACGTCGACCCAGCGCAGGGCGCGGCGGGTGAAGATGACCCCGCCGTCGACCATCGACAGCAGCCGCCAGACGACGAGCAGCGCCACCTGACCGCATGCGATGAAGAGGATGGCGGCCACCGAGTACGGGACGACGAGGTAGGCGACTTCGGGGAAGATCCTCCCTTCCTCGGACGCGAACACGGGCACGAGGACCTGTGCGAGCACGGTTCCGAGCAGGAGGACGACAAGAGCGACGCGGAGAAGCCGGCTTGCGAGCGTGGTCATCTATCGAGTGTCGATGTATTTCGCTCGACTGTCAATAGGTCATTCGGCATCCCGCGGCTTCATGACCGACAGGTTTCACACACTGGGTGGAGCAGTTGGGACGGACTCAAGGCTTGACACGACCAGCCACCCGTCAGCCCGTCCGCCGTAGATCAGCTGCTCGGTCGTGAGACCTGACCGCGCACGCAGGTCGGCGAGGTGACGTTTCGCGGTGCTCGGCCGGACGCCGACGCGCGCAGCCGCATCCGCAACGGAGCCTCCGGCGGCGACGAAGGCAGCGAGGACGTCGACCTGGCGCGCGGTCGGCGTCCGCGGGAGCGAGCCGCGCAGGTACCCGTCTCTCACGAGCACCGGGGTCACCCTGCTGCGCGTGATGAGCCCGAGGATCACCGCGGTGACGGCGAGGATCGCGCCGATCTGGTCGGGTGCGAGGTTGAGGCCGAACGCGACGACCAGGGCGATCACCGCCTGGACGAGGGCGAGGACCATCGCCGGTTCGCGGCCCCAGATCGTGCCGGGCTGGGTGTCCATCGCGCCTCCCGTCACTTCACGCGGACGATGTCGCCCGGGTGGATGAGCCCCGGGTTGGCGCGGTACCTCGCGTTCTCCGGGAAGGCGAGCAGCTTCGCCAGCGTCAGCCCGTGCGCGGTGGCGATCGCGCCGAGGCTGTCGCCTGGCACGACGACGTGGTTCACGATCGCGGGCGGCGGCTGCAGGATCGCGTTCGCCCTGTCGATGACCCGCTTGAGGCGCGCCTCGCGGGTCGCTGCCGGCCACGGGTCCGACGGGCGGTTCACCGTGTTCACGTCCCGGTGGACGATGACCGTCGACCGGTTGACCTTGATCCCGGTCGCCTTGCTGGCGGCTGCGACGAGCTGGGCGACGGCCTCGAACTGCTGCGTCGAGAACGGCTCGGCACCGCCGCCGCACACCTCCAGGCTCTCGTAGACCCACTCGTTCATGTTCACGCCCGACGCGACCGCGGCCTTGACCGTCGGGATCGTGAGGTCGGGGTGGTCGACGTCGCCCTGGCTCCAGGCGGCGTACGTGCCGGGCAGGATGGCGCGGACGATGGAGCCGTCGCGGTCGATGTACGCGGTCGCGGACGGCCCGGTGCTGTGCGCCCGGTTGGCGTAGGTGCGCTCCTGCATCGCGGTCGCCGTATTGGCGGTCTGGTGCAGGCACGCGAGGATCGTCGCCTTCCGCCGGCGCGCGGCACCCTTGGGGTAGCCGTAGGCACCGTTGGTCAGCAACGCAGTCACGAGGTTCATGGCTCAGGTCCTCCTCACGGCAGGCTCGGGTTGACGGCCTTCGCGATCGCGGCGACGACCTGGAGGGCGACCGCGGTGAGCGAGATCAGCGAGGCGCCGAGCGCCCAGCGGGCGAGGACCATGGCGCCGTCGGCCCGGTCGCGCCAGCGGCGGAGGTCGTCCAGCTCGCGGTCGTGGGCATCGAGGCGGAGGAAGATGCTGTCAGCGGAGCGCTGCATGTTCGCCCGCCGTTCGGCCCCCAGCGCCTGGTCCTTGGCGATCGCGTCGACGGTGGCCTTCAGGCCCTTGATGTCCTCCCGCATCTCCATGAGCAGCTCGCGCTGCGTGAGGCCCGCGTCGTCTCCCGCGGTCGCCACGTCAGGCGGTCCCATCGCATCGGCGGTCGCGGCGGGGGAGGTGCCCCGATGTCGGACGGGGCGGGCCGGGTCGGCACAGGGGAGGGTGCGGCCGACCAGTAGGCGAGGCCCCGCCGCAGCGGGGCGCGGAGCATGGAGGCGGACCACGCCCTGAGGGTCGACGCGCGCGGCCCGCCCGGGTATCGGTCAGTTGACCGAGGGGGTCCCGGCCGGGGGCTGATCGGACCAGCGCTCCGGCATGCCTCAATGGTGCGGGCGGCGAAGCCAGGCTCCTATACGGCCGATCGTGTCATTCCTTCGAGATCGGACCGGCAGGGCGCGACTATCCGACGCGTCGTCAGCCCTTCGGTCGGCCAGGTGCCCGATCCCGACCTCACGCGCGGCGGCGACGGCGGCCGCGACGCCGCCGGTCCAGGGGCTCCCGTGGCCCGGGAGCAGCCAGTGCGCCTCGAGGTGCTCGATGTTCGCCAGCGATGCCAGAGCCTGGTCGGGATCGGCAGCGAAGGGACTGATCTGTGGACCGCGCCGCAGGTTGATCAAGGCGTCCGTGATCAGCGCGTCACCCACGAACAGGGCGTCGACCGCGGGCGCATGGAAGGCCACGCTGCCGGGCGTGTGCCCGGGCAAGTGGATGACGCGCAGCGCGCCCGGTACGTCGAGGGTCGAGCCCGGCTGCACCGTGCCGAGCTCCGTCACGGGCCTGGCGCGCATCCCGCCGCGGCGTGCGAGCCACAGGACGTAGTGCATCATCGAGCGGAGCCTGCGCTCGCCGCTCCCGGCGGCCGGGTTCCCGGCCGCGCCTCGAGCGTGAGCCAGATCGAGCGTGTGGATGCTGACCGGCACGCCGTGCTCGACCCGCAGCCGCTCCGCGAACCCGGTGTGGTCACCATGGCCGTGTGTCAGCACGAGCGCGCGCACATCGTCGATCGTCCGGCCCATGGCTGCGAGCTCAGTCGGCAGGGCGGCGTAGTACGCAGGCACGCCGGCGTCGATGAGCGTGACGTCTCCGGCTTCCTCGACGAGGTAGCAGCCGACGATCTCCTCACCCAGCCGGTGCAGCGATGGCGCGAGTCGCATCGAGTCCTACTACCTTCCTCGGCTCACGCGCCTGCGGCGACCCTCCGTCGCATCCGCTCGACCGCTTCTGACCTGCGGCGCCGGCTCGCGCCGGAGCTCGGATGGCAACGTCCTGGCCGGTGCACCAGGCCTCGACCATCCGGATGTGCAGGTCGGGCTGCCTTGCGCTGCCAGCAGTGACCCAGGCCGGGCGCGTACCAGGCCTCGGCATGGGGCATGAGCGCTGCCAGGGCGGCGTCGGGCGGCCGGATGAAGCTCTCCTTCTCCCCGGCCACGAGCAGGGTCGGGCAGGGCGACGCCGGCGGCCGCCGAGACGCCCGCTAGCACTGCATCACCGCGCGCCAGTACGCCCGGCGAGACACGAGGCGAAGGTCCTCCGCGTCCACGATGTCGCGGTACAGGCGCTCGCACCGGACGGGTGTGCAGGAAGGGCGTCATGACGGTGTAGAGCCCGATCGCAAGGGGCCCGACCAGGCGGGGCCACGCGATCGGCGTGCCGTCGAGACCACGCGATCGACGCGGTCCGGGTGGCGTCGCAGGAGCACCTGCGCGAGGAAGGCGCCCCACGAGATGCCGACGACGTGCGCGCGTCCCGCCGGGACGTGCGTCTCGATGAGTGCGGCGAGGTCATGCCAGGCCGCTCCCGCGAGGGCAGCGGCAGGCGGTTGCTCCGTCCGTGACCGGGCAGGTCCGGAGCCAGGCAGTGGAAGCCGCGGAGCCTCGCCATGTGATCGCGCCATTCCCGGCCGCTCTGGCCTGCCCCGTGGATGAACAGGATGGCCGGGGAGCCCGGGCTCCCGGACTCGCGCACGTACATGCCGCCCGGGTCCCTCGACGCGGTCATCGCTCGCCTCCTCGGTGAGCGTCGGCGACTCAGCCCCGCGGTTGTCCGGCGGCCATCCGGGTCGCAGGCTCCAGCACCACGACCGCCGGCTCGCGCGTGCAGCCGGGCGGCGTACGCGTCGCAATTCGCGATCATCGCCTCGCCGGACCGTTCGCCCAGGTCGCGCCAACGCGCCCACAGGCGTGCCCGCTCGTCGCCCTCCGCCGCTCGTGCACGGACCGGGCGAGACCCGTCCTTGAGCTCGACGACGGCGTCGGGATGGGCCTGGAGGTTGAGCCACCAGGCGGGCTCGGCATCGGCCCACGCGTTCACGGCCAGCGCGACCAGGTTCGGGCCGTCCTCGAAGTAGCCGAGCATCGCGCGCCGCTGCTTGCCGGTCCTGCGCCCGGTCGTCGTGAGGCACATGTGACCCCAGCGGGCGGGAGTCGGACGCGACAGCCCGAGCCTCGCCGGCCCGTGAGCCGGTAGCCGGCGAGGTGGATGACCCCGAAGAGGCGGATCAGCCAATGGGGTGACGCCGGGCGCGCCGCGCGACGGTCCTCGTCAGCGGGGCGCTCATCCCGCCGCCCCCACGAGCGCCGGCGTCTCGGCGACCTCCGCGACAGGGATCGCCGCCCGCTTCACGCCACGGACGAACTGGAGCCCGAGCTTGGTCGGCAGGTCCGCGACGGAGACGTCGGCGAAGCCGGCCTCCTCCATCATCCGCCGCGCATCGTCCACGCTCCACTGCCACTGGCCGAACGCGTCGACCTTGCCCGACTTGCCCCGCTTGTCCGACCTGCTTGTCGATCGTGAGCACGAGCCGCCCGTCGGGGCGGAGGACCCGGTGCATCTCCCCCAGCGCCTTCGCGGGATCGGGGACGAACTTCAGGCAGTTCAGCGAGCCCACGACGCTGAAGTCGGCCGTCCTCCCACGGCAGCGCCATGGCATCGCCCAGGACGATCTCGGCCGTCCCCGCCGCGATGCGCTCGGCGAGCCGCTTCCGGGCCATGTCCACCTGGATCTCCGATGTCCAGGCCGGCGACGTGGCGGACGTGGGAGGCCTGCTCGGCGAGCAACCTCGCGGACCCGCAGCCGACGTCGAGCAGGTCGTCGTCGGGCCGGAGGTCCAGCTCCTTGGCCACCATCGGGTAGAGCGGCGCGACCATCCTCGGCATCAACCGAGCGCCGACCCACCCGAGCGGACCGCGCGGCACCCCGAAGAACGGGAACCAGAACGACCTGCGCAGACCCATCGCGCTGCCCTCCTGGCGAGCGGGTCGGTCTCGCCAGTGGCTCGGCGCGGTCCGGGCGGCCGCTGCATGAGCCGCGCGTCACAGCCTCCCGCCGGGCCATTCTCGGCGCGGGCGGCCCCGGATGACCAGAGGCAGACGGCTCGTTCGCCCCTTTCAAGCTAGTCGGAGCCGGCCAGGGACGTCCCGGTCGGTGGCGCGCTCGGCTGGGCGGGAAGGCCGGCCCGTCATGCGATGCGCGTCGCGTCCAGCCATGGCCGCTGTCCCCCGATGACGACGGTGCAACCGCGGATCTGCTGGGTACCGGAGGTCCGAGCCCTCTCGCCCCGACCAGACTGACCTTCTTCACGCGGACGACGCCGGCCCCGAAGGCCGCGTCCCAGCCCCGCGCCTTTGCGTGAGCGGTCAGCGTGAACGTGAAGTCGGTCACCCCCAGGACGTCGATCCGCTCGAACACGGCCTCGGCGATCGCGTGCCGCCCGGCGTCCGAGGTCTTCGCCCACAGGTCCGGCAGCGACTCGAGGTAGGCGCGCGCCTCGGCCGCCGTCGGGATGCGTGACGGGCGGACCACCGCCGCTGCGGCCTCGGCGTCGAGCCGCGCCATCGTCGCCTCGAGCCGGCCGAGGTCGCGATCCTTCGCGAACCGCAGCGCCGCCTGGTCGCGCTCGCGCGGTGATCCGCGCCAGGGCCAGGTCATCGCCGCCGTCGGGCTCCGGTCGCCTGGCCAGCGCGACGGTGTCTGGCCTTGAGCGTCGACGAGACCGCGACGTGCTCGAAGGCCCGACCGATGGCCTCCTCGTACACGTCGACCTTGTAGGACTCGCCCCGCACCCGCGGGTCGATCGTCGTCGCCGTCGCGCTGGACGCGGCGTGGGGCGGCGGCCGTGAACGGCTCGCAGGCGTCGGTGTGGCGGTACCGCCCGACGTGCCCGATGAGGCGGCGACCGCAGGCCGCGCAGGCGAGGAGCCCGGCGAGGCCGTACTGGCGGCGGTTGACCGATCCGCGGTGCCGGCGGCTGTACCGCGCCCGCATCGCCTGGACGTGCTCCCAGGTCCCGGGGTCGACGAGTGCGCCCGAGGGCGGACGGCTCGCCCGACCAGAGCCGGCCGGCGTAGAACGGGTTGGTCAGCACCTCGGCGACGTGCTTGAGCGCGAGCCCCGTGGCCGTGCCGACCTCGCGGTCGGTGAGCCCGCCGCCGCGAGCTCGTAGGCGCGGCGGACGATGGCGAGCGAGGCCTCGTCGACCGTGATCGTCCGGCCCTCCCGGACCGTCCCGAACGGTGCCCTGTTGCCGCCCGGGACGCCGAGCCGCCGGCGCTTCGCGGCGTAGCCCTCCCGGATCCGCTTGGCGAGCCTCCGGCTGTACGCCTCGGCCTCGACCGCCTCTCTGGCCCAGCGCTCCCACTCGTCCTCGTCCGAGGACAGGACCCGCTCGTCGGCGAACAGGATCACCGCGCCCCGGGCGTGGAGGTCGTGGCGGGCGTTGACCGCGGTCCGCAGGTCCCGGGCGAAGCGGGACACGTAGCCGACGACGAGGACCTCCCAGTCCTCGCCGGCGCCGGCGAGCATCTCGGCCCATTGCCCGGTCGCCGCGATCGTCCGCCCGGAGTGGGCGACCTGCCAGGCGCCGCCCGTGTCGACGAGGCCCCAGCGCTCGATGGCGCGGGTCTGCTGCTCGAGCTGCGCATCGGGCCCGAAGTTGTCGCCTGCCCTGCCGTCGACTCGCGGATCCAGCGCGCCGCGCGGCGGCCGCGGAGGTCCTCGAGCGAGCGGGGCAGGGCGCGGACGGTCATGCCACCTCGGACCTCCGGCTTCGCGTTCATGGCGACGACATTCGCTCTGCTCGGCGCGACAGGCAAGCGCGACCACTCCGCCTCGAGCCGCACGGCCTCGCGGATCGCGAACGCCAGCGCGGCGGCGATCGGGTCGGTCCGGCGGGGGGCGGCCTGCTCAGCCATCAGCGCGAACAACCGCGAGAACCACGAAAACCACACAGGGGTCCCGCGCAAACCCCTATACGTACGCGCCAAGCCAATAACCACGTAAACCGCACAGCTTCCATGCAGCTCTAGACCCCCTTCGCTTGCGCGGGCGCTAGCGCGGTTGTCGTGGTTGTTGTGGTTGTTCCGGTGCAGCCGGATCACGGTCGCCGGCCGCTTCGAGGTGGCGAGCCGCGTCTTCGTCCGCTCGGCGATGCCGAGCGACTCCAGGAGCGCGACCGCGGACTCGAGCTCGGCGGCGCTCCGGACGCCGAGCGCCCGCTTCGCGTCCTCCCACTTGAGCGGCCCGTCGGCGAGCTGCAGCACGGAGCGCGTCGGCGTGGCGGTCGCCGGTCGAGTCGCCGAAGACGTGGCGCGACCGACCGCTCGGCGTAGTCCCACAGGGCGCGCGCCGGCGCGCAGGTGCGGGACGTCGATGACGCGGCGACCGGTCGAGCAGCGCGTACACGAGCGCCAGGCGGACGATCTGCGCCTCGGTCCGCGCGGTCATGGCGGCGAGCAGCCCGTAGCGGCCGCCGCATCGAGAGCTCGAGGTACAGGTCCTCCCAGGCGTCGCGCGCGTCGGGCGACCAGGGCACCTCGCCCGGCGCCTGGGCCTCGGCGATCGCCGCGCCGACGGCGGCGAGGAGCCCGCTGGTCGACGCGCTCGACGGGCGACACCGGGAAGGGCACGAGGCGCGTGCGCCGCACCGCGAGCCAGATGAAGCGGTTGCCGAAGCCGTTCGCGGCGTCGGTCCCGCTGAGCTTCGCGCGGAGCTCGACCGGGGTGACGTGGGCGATGACCCCGACGTGGTGCCAGTGGACGATCGACTGCTCGCGCGCGAGGACCCGGCCCATCGGGACGCCGTCCCAGGCGTCGCGGACCACCGGCGAGAGCGTCGAGCCCTCCCGGGCCATGACCGTCAGCAGCCGGCCGAACTCGCTCTCCATGACGAGCGCCCGGTGCTCGCCCTGCTTCTCGTTCGCCTTGAGGTAGCCGACCAGCCCCTCGCCCGAGCCGAGGCCGGCGACGATCAGCTCGGTCCAGTCGGGGTACGCCCGGTTCATCACCTCGCGGGCGATCGAGCCCGCGGTGCCCTTGCGCCCGGTGCTGCTGTCGCCGACGAGGACGACGAACAGGTTCGGCGCCTGGGCGCTCCCCTGGTAGATGTAGCGCAGGCCGCCCATGGCGGCGCCGACGGACGCGAGCAGCGTCCCCAGGATCGCCGACCGGGTCGGCCTCGGTGTGCGGGGCGACGGCGCGCACGATCTCGCCCAGCGGGCCGTGGTAGACCGCGTCGTCGGGCGGCTCGGGCCAGTCGTCGGCCGCGATCGGCTCCGCCGGCGCCGCGGCGGCCGCGGCCATGATCGCGGCCTCCGCCATCGGGGTCCGCCATCGGCTCGCCCAGGCGCTCTGGTGTGCCCTTCCACGCCCGCTCGAAGCGCTCCCGGAGCTCGGGCTCGGGCAGCGGCTCCGCGAACCGCGGCGCCAGCACCGCCGACGACGCCCGCCCAGATCTCGTCCTTGGTGATGCCGCGCAGTAGCGGCTGCGCGATGTAGTCGCGGATCGCGTCGTAGCGGGCGCCGGTGTAGCCGGGCTCGGGCAGCTCGTACCCGCCCGACCGATCGTCGATCGCGTCGTCGTCCGCGGGCGCTGGCGCGACGGCGGCCGCGGGCCCAGGCGTCGGGCAGCGTCGGCGATGTCGAGGCACGGCCCGCCGGCGCGTAGACGGCGCCCGAGGCGTGGACGCTGCGGGGCCCGATCACGTAGCCCGCGCCCGCACCCGATCCCCAGCGCGTCACGTAGCCGAACAGCTGGCCGACGGGCCGCGGCAGGTCCTCCGGCCAGCGCAGGAACACGTGCTGGCCGTGCGCGGTGTTCGTCCGCAGCGTCGGCGGCAGCGCCCCCAGGCGCGCCTCGAGCTCGGCGAGCCGCGCGACCCCGTCGCCGTCGACGTCGAGCACGAACACGCCGTCGGGGCACACGAGGCCGTAGTTGGGCTCCGACCCGGCCGAGAGCAGGGTCCGGATGCGGTCGTGGTCCCGCGTGTGCTCGAGGAACCCCTGGCGGCCGATCGGGTGCTTGCCGGCGCTGCCGCAGGCCGCGCCCTTCGAGCACCGGCACGTCCCGTCGGCGTCGGCGCTCCACACGCTGAACACGCCGAACCCCTGGTCCGCGAACCAGGTCGCGGCCCTGATGCGCGCCTCGGCCGTCGGACGCGGGCTGCGGTCGCCGTCATGGCGGGCGAGGTCACCGCTCGCGGGCGGGATCGGCGAGGTAGGCCTCGAGGTCCTGCGGCCGGACGCGCACGGCCCGGCCGATGCGCACCGAGCGCAGCATCGCCCGAGTCGATGAGCTTCCAGGCCATCGACCGGCTCACCGACAGCCGCTCGGCGACCGCCTCGATCCGGAGCAGGCGACCTTGTCGCCCGTCCATTGCATCCACGGGCTTCCCTTGCGTTGACACTTGTGGCATCCTCCGTGTCATCGCGTCCATGCACATTGCTGGTGACGCTCCAGGACAGTCTAGAGGCGCCGACATGTCCACTGCAACGGCGAATGTATCGATGACATCCACCCGAGGATGGACGGCCGTGACCCTCCGTCCCCGCTTCGCCGGCGACGGCCGGCTGCGGCTGCCGGCCGAGCGTGCGGGTCCTCGCCGCGCCACCGACCTCGGCGCATCGGGGCGACGTCATCGGCGACTTCGCCGACGCCGGGTACGACCCGTTCGAGCGGGTGGCGAGCGAGCTGCTCCTCGCCGAGGAGTTCGCGCGGGTCGACCTGACGGACCGGAAGACCGCCGGCGCCGTGGTACCAGGAGCACGGGGTGCTCGACCTCGCGCACTTCTTCACCGAGGACGCGTTCGCGGTGAGCCACCACGTGCGGGAGGACCCGGGCTTCCACGATGCCCTGGCCGACGTGCTCCGCCAGCAGGCGAACGTGCGCTGGCACCTCGCGGCCCTGGCGCGCCTGAGCGACGAGCGCGAGCGGGCCGACCCCCCGCGCCCCGGCTGGGAGCCGCACGACGGCTGGGACCCGGCCTGGGCGCAGCCGGCCCTGCAGAACTCGGCCGGCGGCGTGCTGTGGCTGGGCGGATCCACGAACGTCGAGATGCGGACCGCACCGACGGATCCCGGTCCTGTGGGTCCCGACCATCGGCTGGTACGACGTGTGGGACGACTACGACGAGGAGGCTGGGTCCGCCGTCGGGGCGGTGGACGCACGGGTCGGCTCAGCGCCGACTGGTGGGGCCTCGTCGAGCTCGAGCGCCGGCTGCTGGCAGCCGTACGTCCGGCGGGCGGCGGAGTTCCAGGTGGAGATCCGGCGGGCGGGCTTCGAGCGCGACCTCTCGCGGCGAGGGCGAGAGCCTGGAGGACCACTTCCCCGGCCCGCTCGTCGTCCACGAGCGCCGCTGGTGGAGCTCGCTGCTCGCGCCCGTCTACCTCCAGCTGCTCGAGGGCCTGCGCCGAGTGACCGAGGGCCAGCGCGGCGCCGGGCTCTGCCGCGAGTGCGGGCAGCCGTTCCTCACCCTCGACGCGCGCCGCTCGAGCTTCTGCACCGACCGCGAGCGGTTCCGGTTCTCGCAGCGGGAGCGGCGGAGGCGGCTCAGCGCCCCGGCTGTCGTGCCGTTCGAGACGCGGGCCTCACGATCCTGACGGAGCGGCACCGCGCAGGAGGAGTCCTGGTCGAAAACGTCGCAGCGGCATCCTGATCGTCGCCCCAACCTCTCGCCACGTCGGTTCGGGCGGTCGCTACTCGAAGCGGTCGCCGCCAACCGGTGACAACTCTCCCGAACGGCTCCGCCTCGTCGACGGTCCGCGGAGTGGACCTGGATCAAGAGCCCTTCGGTCACGGGTCCCTGTGTCTGGCGGCGGGTCCGGCGGTCGGGTCCCCGGCTGGCGACGGTGACGGAGGGCGAGGATCGCCGCCGCCCCCGCGACGGTCAGCGCAGCCACGATCTGCGCGGTCGGCACGCCGAAGAATGTCCAGTTGTCGGCCTTCAGCGACTCGACGGCGAAGCGGACGGCGCCGTACCAGATGAAGAAGACGAGGAGCAGGTCGCCAGGCCGCAGGCGCCCGGCGAACCGTCGCGCCAGCCAGATCAGGACGAGCGCGCCGACGAGGCCGGACAGCGACTCGTACAGGAACATCGGCTGGAAGTGCTGCCCGAGCGTCGCGGCGGGATCGGAGCCCGGAGGGCATGCATACCCCTGGGTCCGGTACTGCGCACTGGATGGCGATTCCCCACGGTAGGTTCGTCGGCGCGCCGTAGAGCTCTTGGTTGAAGAAGTTGCCCCAGCGCGCGATCGCCTGCATCACGAACAGCCCGGGCGCGACCGCGTCGGCCCAGTCCAGGAACGGCTGGCGCTTCCAGCGGGCGTAGAGGTACGCGGCGACCGTCCCGGCGATGATCCCGCCGTACACGCCGAGGCCCGAGTACGGCGGCAGGACGATCTTGAGCGGATCGTCCTTGTACAGCTGCCACTGATCGATGACGTGGTACAGGCGCCCGCCGACGAGCGCCGCGATCCCGACGACGATCATCGCGCCCGGGAGCAGGTCCACGTCGAGGCTGCGCCAGCGTGCCTCGTGGGCGATCACGAGGTACACCGCCGCGAGTCCCACCGCGTAGGCAATGCCGTACCAGTGGACCGCGAGGGGCCCGAGGGAGAACGCGATCGGGGACGGCGTGACGTCGATCACCGACGGAGTGTCGCACCGATCGCGGCATGCCCTCGGCGGCACCGCGGGCCGAATGGGGCCGGCGCCTGTCGGCGAGCGTCGGGGCCGTTCACGCGAACAGCGTGAGGCGGACGCCGACGATGAGCAAGAAGATCCCGAACGCGCGCTGCGCCACGACCGGGTCGAGCGTCGTCCCGATGCGCGCTCCGAAGTAGGCGCCCACCAGGAGCCCGACGGCGATGATGACCGCAGCCTGCACGTCGACCTGTCCGGCGCGGTAGTACTCGAGGGCGCCGAAGAGACCCACCGGGAGGAGCAGCGCGGCGAGCGAGGTTCCGGCCGCTTTCGCGGCGGTGAAGCCCGCGAGGATGATGAGCCCCGGGACGATCACCAGGCCGCCGCCGATGCCGAAGAGGCCGGACAGGAGTCCGCCGGCGAGTCCGATGATCGCGATGAGCACGAGAGCGGGCATGGTCGGTCTCCTGCTGTCTGGTCGTCGTGTCGAGATCGTCGCAGCCGTGCCGGCCCAGGGTAAGTCAGGGCCCGCCCCATCGACCGGGTGTTGATCCGTTACTTGCGCAAGCACGCAAGCACGTGGTATTGTCTTCCTCGCGCGAACGCGCGGCATCGCCACCCCGGAGGACGCCCAGAACCGTGGATCTGACCCCCACCACGCTGGAGCACTATCGCCTTCATGCGGACGTCTGCAAGGTGCTGACCGACCCGAAGCGCCTCATGCTCCTCGACGCCCTGCGCGGCGGCGAGCGCTCCGTCGGAGTGCTCGCGCTCGCCATCGGCGTGGCCCTGCCGAACGCGAGCCAGCACCTGGCGATCCTGCGGGGCGCCGGGCTCGTCGAGGGCCGGCGGAGCGGGACCACCGTCACGTACCGGCTCGCGGAGCCCACCATCGCCGACGCCTGCGACATCATCCACGCCATCGTGGCCCGCCGCCTGGCGCCCGCCCTTCCAGCCATCCGCCCGGCCGACGGTCGCGCCGTCGTGCCCGCCCTCGCCGCAGCCCAGGGGTAGACGACATGCTTGTCTCCACCGGCTTCACGTTCGGAACGCGCCTGCGGGGGCCCGTGGCGGTCGTGCGGCCCGCGGTCGAGGCCGCGCTGCGCGCCGAGGGGTTCGGCATCCTCACCGAGATCGACGTGCAGGCCACGATGAAGGCCAAGCTCGGCATCGACCGGCCCCCCTACCTGATCCTCGGTGCCTGCAACCCGCCCCTGGCCAACCGGGCGATCGAGGCCGACCCGGCAGTCGGCGCGCTCCTCCCCTGCAACGTCGTCCTCCGCGAGGAGGGCCCGGACACCATCGTCGAGGCGATGGATCCCATGGCCGCCCTCGGGATCGTCGATTCCGCGACGATCCTGCCGATCGCCGAGGAGGCAACGGCGCGCCTGCGGCGCGCGATCGCATCCCTCGAGGGCCCTTCCTGACCCACGGCCATCCGTCCCCTCCGGGGCCTCCCGGCCTCCCCGCCCCGGAGCGCCTCACCCGCCACCCGAAACGGAGCACTCCCCATGGCAGTCAAGACCGCAACCGTCACCCTCGACGGCCCTGACCTCCGGTTCGTCGCCCGCAGCGGCAGTGGCCACACCTTCGCCCTCGACGACGGCCGACGGCGACACCGGCCCGCGTCCGTCCGAGCTGATCCCGATGGCCGTCGCGGGCTGCACCGCCCTGGACGTCATCTCGATCCTGCGCAAGAAGCGCCAGGAGGTGACGTCCTACGAGGTCCGGGCCGAGGGCATCCAGATGGACGAGCACCCGAACGCCTTCACCCGGATCGACGTCGTGCACGTCGTCGAGGGGCCGGCGCTCGACGTCGAGGCCGTGCGCCGAGCCATCGAGATCTCCGCCACGAAGTACTGCAGCGTCGGCGCAACGCTGTCGAGTGGCATGACGGAGATCCACCACGCCTACGTGGTGCGCGACGGCACGGGCACCGAGCTGTCCGCCGAGGTCATCGTCCTGGGACCCAACGCGGATCCAACGGCGACGGCCGCCGAGCCGCGGGTCCCTGCTGCCTCCGCGAGCTGAGCGCCGCGGCCACACCTGACGCACCGAGGAGCTCGAGACGATGTCCAGCAAGCGCCGGAGCGGCAAGGGTACCGGCGAAGCCCCGAAGGGAGCCGGCTCCGCCGGACGCCCGACGTCCTCTGGGCGCGGCGCGCCAGCATCACCGTCGCGGCGCCGGTGGGTGCTGGCCGGGGTCGGGCTGGCGGTCGTCCTCGTCGCGGTCGGTCGTCGGCTGGGCCGCCCTCTCCGGCGGGCCGGACGGTGGCGGCTCCGGCGCCACCGGGCCAGCCCCGCGCCAGGCGCTCCCGCGGGGACCGTGATCCAGGCGAACGGCGGGCACTGGACGAACATCACGCCCGACACCCTGGCCGGGATGATGAAGGCGAAGGACTTCACGCTCCTCAACGTGAAGACGCCCTACATCGGCGAGATCGCGGGGACGGACCTCTACATCCCGTACACCGCAGCTCGCCGCGCGCGCGACGGCGAGCTCCCGGCGGACAAGACCGCGAAGATCGTCGTCTACTGCCGCTCCGGCAACGAGAGCGCGATCGCGGCCCAGACGCTGCTCGACCTCGGCTACACGAACATCGAGAACCTCGACGGCGGGATGAACGCGTGGCTGGCGAGCGGGCGCCAGATCGTCCAGCAGAACCGCTCGTGACCGGGCGATCGCTCCATGCCGGCAGCCCGACCGCGGCCGTCCTGGCGACGATCGACCGTCGGTTCGTGCTCCATGCCGCCCTCTGGACGGCCGTCTCGCTCCTCGCCTTCGGGCTGATCGCGGCGATCATCCCGAACCCGGTCTTCGGGCGGCAGATCCCGCCCGAACCGTTCGCGATCGCCGTCTGGCTCGTGTCGGCGCCGCTGGTGGGGGTGCTCGGCGCGACCTACTCGGCGCCGGCTCGCCGGCCGTGCCACGCATCCGGCGCCGCCTCCGGCCGCATCGACCGCGCGCCGATCACCTCGTCCGAGCCGGCGCGGCCACCGCCGCGACGGGACCGTCCTGGGGACCGCGGCCGGTATCGGCGCCTTCCTCGCCATCGGCTGCCCGGTCTGCAACAAGGTCGCCCTGCGTCCTCCTCGGGACGAGCGGGGCGATGACGGTCTTCGCCCCGCTCCAGCCCGTGATCGGTGCCGTCTCCCTGGCGCTCCTTGCCGGCACGCTCGCCTGGCGGCTCCGGCTCCGCGTGCGCGGCGGGGCCTGCAGCGTCTGATCTCTTCCCGACTCCGCCAGCCGAGGTCCCGATGTTCTCCTTCCTCCGCCGCCCCAGCACCCCCGAGATCACGGTCGAGGAGCTCGACGAGCTCCGACGCGACCGCGCCGTCCGCATCCTCGACGTCCGCGCGGACTGGGAGTTCAAGCGAGGGCATGTGCCCGGGGCCGTCCACGTCCCGCTCAAGCAGCTGTCCGCGCGTGCCGGCACGCTGCCCCACGGCGGGCGCTATGTGGTCATCTGCCAGTCCGGCAGTCGGAGCCGAGGCGCGACGAACTACCTCATCGCTCAGGGATTCGACGGCGCGGTCTCGGTTCGCGGCGGCACCGGGGCGTGGGCACGCAGCGGCAAGCCGCTCAGGTGAGACCAGGCGACCGGCCCGCCGCCTGATGACCCCAAACGGCCGCGTGGGGCGGTCCCAGCACCCCAGGAGACCCTGATGGCCCACTATCGCATCCTCGCCTGGCGCGATATCCCGACCCAGGTGCGGGCCAGCGATGCGACCGGCGCTGTCGCGAACCGGCGGATGCCGAAATGGTTCATGCAGGAGATCAGCCGGATCGCGATGCGGGAAGGCCTGGCCGGCACCGACGATTACCTCGCCGCATTCGCCTGGTCCGAGGAGGCGGAACGGGACGGGACCGCGGACGAGGTCGCTGACGCGGTCCTGGTCGAGCTGGCCGCCCGGTGGGGCCGGACGCCTGACGGCCGTCGCCTGCCGCCGGGTCCCGACCACGGGGACGACGCTTCCGCCTGAACGGCCGTGCCAGGGCGCCTCCGGCCGAAGTTGCGGGCGAAGCCGCCGGATCCCTTGCGGGCTCAGCGGGACGAGCTCACCGCACGATCGGCCGGCCGCTCCGCGCCCACGCTACCGTCCCGCCGCGCACCGACACGGTGCCTTCGAACCCCTGGTCGAGCAGGTAGTTGGTGGCGCCTCGGCTCCGGCTCCCCGACGCGCAGATCACCGCGTAGGGTTTGTCGCGCTTGAGCTTGCCGACGCGGTCGGGCAGCCGCTTCACCGGAACATGGACCGCCCCGGGCAGGTGCCCTCTCCTGAACTCCGAGTCCTCGCGGACGTCGAGGACGCGCACGGCGCCCTGCGCCAGGAGCGCGTCGAGCTCCGCGACGTCGATCTGGGGCCCGCCGAGTCGCTTCAGGAACGAGAACACGGATCCCTCCGGTGATGGTGTCGGGCGGATCCAGCAACGGCGTCTGCTCCCGGAAGGCTAGCCGTGGACCGCAGAAGCGCGTGCAGATCGCTCATGAATGGGACCGTCCCGGCTGTTCGTCCAGATGCTCGCGGATACGCCCCGCGATCGCGTCCTCGACGACCGAGTCGGGATCGCGTAGGCCGCCCAGGCTGGCCTTGACGCCAACCAGGCCGGCGTACAGAGGCGGACACGTCGGACACGTCTCGAGGTGCTCCTCGACCGCCGACCGGGTACCGGCGTCCAGCTCGTCGTCGAGGTACGCAGAGACGTGGCGCCGTGCACGCCAGCAGCGCAGCGGCTGGGCGAGGCTCGCGAGCCGACGCTCGTCCCCCTCGGCGAGAGCGCTGACCAGCATCATCCGGCCCCTCCGCAGGCGTTGTTTCGTGGCGGGCAGCCCGGCGTCCATGGCCCGGGCGATCTCGGCGCCCGTCCAGCCGACGACGTCGTGGAGGACGACCGGCAGGCGGTAGATGACCGGCAGGCGGGCGAGCGCATCCTCGAGCTCGTCGTTGCAGCTCGGCGCGCTCCGCGACCCGATCGGGCGCGACCGAGTAGTGATCATCCCGCCAGTCGGCCTCGACGGCGTCGATGTCGAGCTCATCGCGATGAACTCGGGACCGATCGATGACGCGGTTGACCAGGCTGCGCCGGAGCCAGGCCGAGAGCGCCGCCTGATCACGAAGCTGGTCGCGGCGGCGCCACGCCCCAACGATCGTCTCCTGCGCGCAGTCCTCTGCCTGGTCGGAGTCGCGCACGAGCCGGGTCGCGAGCCGGACGAGGCGCGGCAGCTCGGCGACGAGCGCCCGCGCGAACTCGTCGGCGCCGTCAGCCCGGTCATCCGCCGGTCTTGCCTGGTCGTCGCCCAAAGTCACGCCACCTGGGATCGTCCCGTTCAGCGAGCGGCTCGCCGGGTGCTGATGCGCAGCACCGCGTACAGCGGGCAGAACCCAACGATACCCGTCACGAGCAGGACCGCGGCGACGAGCCAGACGACGTAGAGGAGGGGGGCGACCACGCCACCGGCGAGCGCGAGGCCGGCCAGGCCGATCCCCAGCACGATCCTGATGATCCGGTCGATGGGCGCTTCATTGGTCGTGAGCTTCATGACGATGTCCTCGTGATGTCGACGGGCGAGTGTCCGTCCCTGCCCCGATGACGAGGCGATGCGCAGAATGGATACATCGGGCCGCACGTATCGATTGCCCGCCGGTTCTCGTCCTCGAGTCGAAGACGCGAAGATGGGGCGGTCCGCGCACAGGAGGCAGCACCGGCATGCAGACCACGCCAGCTCGTTCGTCCGAAGCTCACGAGCCGTGCGCTCCGGCGTTGGATGGCGCCCCTCGTCCGGCACGCCCCGTCCCTCGCCTCCGCGTATCTCCTGCCCGGCCGCGTCTCACCGCGGACCCGCGAAGCGGCGATGCTCGGCGTCACCTCGATCAACCGCTGCGAGGCCTGCGAGGCGGTCCACGACCGGTGGGCGACGGGGGTTGGACTGCGGCGCGACGCCTTCACAACGGATGAGGCCGCCGCGTATGCCTTCGGACAGCGCGTGGCGGTGTCGGGTCCACACGAGGCGCAACCACCCGAGGGGATGAGCGGCGCCACGGCGCGAGCTCGTGGCGGCGTCGATCCTCATGGAGCTGGCGAACCTGGCGGGCAACCGGTTCCTGGCGCCTCGCGTCGACCCGCCCAGCCTCCAGGTCGGCGACCTGCGCACCGCCCGCATGCTCGATGCCGGGATGCGCGCGGCCGACCTCCTCGGGCTCCGTCACGCCCGCGCTCGTGTCGTCGGCGGCGCCCGCGGCGACATCCTGGAGATCGGCATCGGGACCGGATCGAACCTCGGGATCTACCCTGTCGGCACGGCCGTCCACGGCATCGACGTGAGCGGCCCGGCCCTCTCGCTCGCCGCGCGCCGCGCCGATGGCGTCGGCACGCAGGGTGACGCTGGTGGAAGGGGATGCCGCCGAGCTTCCCTTCGCCGACGCCTCGTTCGACACCGTCGTCGCGACGTTCGTCCTGTGCTCCGTCGGCGACGTCGGCCAGAGCCTGCGCGAGGCGCGCCGCGTCCTGCGCCCCGGCGGCACCATCCGCCTCCTCGAGCACGCTCGTGCCCGGCATCGCGCGATCGGGCGCTCCAGGAGCGGTCGGCGCCGGCCTGGGCCCGGGTCAGCGGCGGCTGCCGGCTCGATCACGACGTGCTCCAGGCCGTTCGAGACGCGGGTCTCGTGGTGATCGAGGAGCGGCAGCGTGCCGGCGGGCTCCTCGTGGAGATCGTCGCCGCCTGACTTCCCGTCGATAGATGGTGAGCACGCCGGCTGCCACCCCGGGTTCGCCACCAACGCGCCCGGCAGGAAGAGGTTTCGCGCCATGGAGATGACCATCGACTTCCCCGGAGGCGCGCGAGTCGACGCGCACTTCGGAGGGTTCGTCGTTCCCACCGACCAGCCGCCGTCGGGCGGCGGCGAGAGTTCGGCCCCGACGCCCTTCGCCACGTTCCTCTCGACGATCGGCACGTGCGCGGGCATCTACGTGCTCGGCTTCTGTCGTCAGCGCGGGATCTCAGCGGAGGGCATTCGCCTCGTCCAGCGGATGCAGGTTGACCCGGCGACCCACCTGGTGAGCGATGTGCAGGTCACGATCGAGCTGCCCACCGGGTTCCCGCCGAAGTACGCCGACGCGGTCGTTCGCTCGGCCGAGCAGTGTGCCGTGAAGAAGCACTTCGAGCATCCACCGGTCATCCGCGTGGACAGCGTCCTGGCCGGGTGACTCGATCCCGCCGGCCGCCTGCGATGTCCCGAGGCAAGGCTCAGGACGGAAGCCGTCTGGCCAGCACGACGGCGTCGGTGGCCCGCCGTCCGTCCCCGAGATCCCGCGCCACCGTCTCGGCTGTCTCGACCGTGAAATCGACCAGGCTTGCGGCGATCTCGGCAGGCGTGAAGAGGACCGCCGGGTCCTGGGGACCGCCCGAGCCCTCAGTCAGGTTCGAGCGGTCATGGCCGACGACAACGAACCGTCCCCCGGGTGTGACGGCTTCGGCCGCAGCTGCATAGATCGGGACTCGTTCGTCCCGCGGAAGGTGCAGGAACATGATCGCCACGAGGTCGAACGAGCGCGGCTCCGGGCGCCACGTGAGGAGATCCGCGAGCACCCAGTCGATCTCCACGCCGGCGGTGCCGGCCGAGTGACGGGCACGCTCCAGCGCGACCGCGGAGAAGTCCACGGCCGTGACCTCCCACCCCTGGCGGGCCAGCCAGATGGCATTCCGGCCGTCACCCGTGGCGAGGTCCAGGGCTCGACCCGGAGCGAGCCCAGCGAGGAGAGTCGCAAGGCTCGGCTCGGGCTCGTCCGACTCGATGGGGTCGCGGGCGGCATGGCGCTCGTCCCACAACTGCTGTCGCGTCACCTGCGCTTCGTCGCTCATCGACTTCTCTCGATCATCGGGGCTCGTCAGCTCGCATTGACCTGATCAGACTGGGCGGACGAGCGGCACGTCGATCCAGAACCGGGCGCCGCCCTCGGCAGGATTCTCGACGCCCGTGCTCCCCCCGTGAGCCTCGACGATCGCCCGCGTGATCGCGAGCCCGAGCCCCGAGGTGCCCGAGCCACGGTCGCGGCTCGGGTCCGCCTGGTAGAAGCGGTCGAAGACGTGCGCCATGTCGTCGGCGGGCACACCCGGGCCGTCGTCGAGCACCTCGACCCGGGCAAGGCTGGCGGACCGCGGCGAGAAGATACCGCGGATGAGCACGTGGCCGCCGGACGGCGCGAACCGGATCGCGTTGTCGACGAGCGCCGCGATGGCCTGGCCGAGGCGCTCTCGATCCGCCGTAACCACGAGGGGCACGACCTCGGCGTGCGCGGTGGACAGCGACACGCCGGATGCGTCTGCGCGGGCGGCAAACGCCGATCCGATGGACGGGAGGACATCCGCGAGCGGCACCGATTCCAGCCGCAGCGGGAGCGCGCCCGCCTCGGCGAGGCTGATCGTCCGCAGATCGTCGATCACGCGCCCGAGGAGTCGGGCCTGGGACCGGATCGTCTGCCAGGTGCCGGTCGTCATGCTCGTAGACGCCGTCCATCACCGCTGCGGCGGTGGCCTCGATGACCGCGAGCGGCGTCTTCATCTCGTGCGCGGCGTCCTGGAAGAACCTCCGTCGCGAGGCGTCGTTGCGCTCGAGGTCGGCGGCCATCGCGTCGAACGACCGGCCAAGCGAGCCGATCTCGTCCGCCCGGCTCGACAGGCCCGACCGGGCCGCCAGATCGCCATGCGCGACCGCCGCCGCGGTCGTCTCGAGATGCTGCAGGGGCTTGGCGATGCGGCGGGCCGCCAGCACCCCGAGGAGCGAGGCGATCGCCGCGGCCACCACCGCCACCACGATGATGGTGGTCGTCGTCTCCTGCTGCGCCTGGGCGAGATAGGTCCCCGGGCCGCCCCCCTGGCCGGCGCCAGGACCCATGCCGTGGCCCGGGCCGAAGCCCGCTGCCGGCGGACGGCGCGCCGGACGCCTGGGACGCCTGCATCGCGGCGAAGCCCCGCCCCACGATGGGCGGCGCGGCGACCGCCACCGCCACGGCCGTCCCGATCGCCACCGCCCCGAACGCGAGGGCCAGGCGTGCGGCGAGTCCACGGGGCATGAGGGGGACAGCGCGAGTCATTCGCGCGCCGCGCGATAGCCGACGCCGCGGATCGTCTCGATGTACTCGCGGCCCCCGACCCGCTCACCAAGCTTGCGACGGAGGTTCTTGATGTGGCTGTCGATCGTCCGGTCGAAGGCGTCGTAGGCCTCGCCGAACACGCGGTCGCCGAGCCGTTCGCGGGTCCACGCGACGCCCGGCACCTCGGTGAGGGCCAGCAGCAGGTCGAACTCCGCCCGGGTGAGGCCGAGGTCGGCCCGGCCGCGGCGGACCTCCCGCGCGGGCCCATCGATCTCGAGGTCGAGGTGCCGGCGCGTCGCTGGCGCCACGACCGGCGGGCTCGCAGGCACAGCAACCGGTGTCAGGCGCCGAAGCACCGAGCCCACGCGCGCGACGAGCTCCCGGGGCTCGAAGGGCTTGGTCACGTAGTCGTCTGCACCGATCTCGAGGCCTGCCACCCGATCGATGACATCGTCACGGGCGGTCAGGAGGATCACCGCGGAACGCCGGCCGGCGGTGCGCAGCTCACGAAGGACGTCGAACCCCGAGCGCCCGGGGAGCATGACGTCGAGGACGATCAGGTCCGGCTCGTCCTCGAGCGCGGACGCCAGGGCCGCGTCGCCATCGTCTGCGTACCGGACCTCGTGGCCCTCACGCACGAGGTAGGACCCCACGACCTCGCGGATGTGGGGCTCGTCGTCGACGACAAGGATCGTGCTCATGGCGCGCATCATCGCAGGGCGGGCGGCCACGAGGCCGACCCGCCCTGGGCACGAGCGATCAGTTCGACGGTGCTGGGCTGGCCAGCGGGCAGGTGCCGTTCCCGGCCCCCGCGGCGCGCATCATGCCGCCGCGACCAGTACCTGCCATTCCGGCACCACCCGCGCCCGTGCCGCGCGTGGCCCCGTTCGGTCCGGCGCCCACGGCCGCACCCCGCATGCCACCCAACGTGACCTGGTAGACCATCGCCTTCGCCTGGACCGCGACGTTCGCCTTGAGCGTCTTGGCCTGGTCGGAGGTGATGGCGCCTGCGGCGAGGCGTGCGTCGATCCGCGCGGACCACTGGGTGGCGAGGGCGTCGATCAGCTTCTGGGGGTCCACCTTCTGGCGCTCCGCGATCTGCGCGAGCGAGAGACCCTGCTGCCGCAACTCCATGACCTGGGCGTTGGTGAGGCCAAGGATCGCGGCGATCGTGCCGGCCGTCTGGGTGGGAGCGGCCGTCGCGACGGGAGCGGCCGTCGCCGGAGCGGTCGGAGCCGGCGATGCAGCGGCGACAGCGCCTGCCGCGAGAAGGAGGACCAGGCCTGCGCCGGCGAAGCGGAAGAGCGAGTGTCTTCATGAACTGCTACCTCGATGCGATGGCGGCTGCCGGTGTGAAGCTCCCGGACCAGGCGCCGGTGATGGGCTCATCGTCAGCGCCGTCGATGGATCCCACGTGGACGTGGCGTGGAGATCGCGAGGGTTCTGGCCGGCGATCGGGCCGCGGACGGGCCACCGGGGCGGGTGTCGCCGCACCGCGCGGTCGGGTCGGGTCCCACGGTGGGCCCGGCTTCACGGAACCCGCACGGTCCCTGGCGCCGATCGCCATCCGCGCTCCACGGGTCGTGCACGTTGATGCGCGAGGGTGCAGGAGGAGATCCGTCCGGCAACGCATGGCCGGGCGACGTCTCCAGCCCAGGAGTCTCGCCGCCGCGTGGAACGTGCCCCTGTCCGAGATCGTCGCTGCCTTCGACCTCGCCGCCGACTCGCCGCCTGCGACCGCGCTCAAAGACCTCCAGAGCGACCCGTTCTCGATCCCGGCGTTGCGCGATTGGCTGGAGGCTCGAGGCGTACAAGCCCCGTGACCGTGGTGAGCCGGCTGAGCGCCCTACGGGTCGACGGTCCTGGGTGCGCCCGTCCCTGTCGCGACCTGAGATAAGGCATCGGTCGCCCATCCCTGGCTGGCCGGGGTCGCCCTGTGTCGGCCAGCATGGCTTCCGGCGCTCCCGACCGTTCCCCGGCATCGCCGCCAGCCTTCCTCGTTGGGGGAGCAACGACGGCCAATCGGCACGTCGGATTCGGGACACATCGCCCCCGCGAGATATATGTCATAAACATATACAAATGCAACACATATAATCCGCACTGGCCACTCAACTGCCCAGAGCTCGCCGACAAGGCATCGGCACGACCTAACCCGAGGCAGTGACCGCGAATGCTGAACACAGGCCCCGACATCGACTCGATCCAGGCGTCGCTCCTGCGAGCGCTGGCGAGTGCCCACCGGCTGCGGATCGTCCACCGGCGAGGCGCTCGCCGCCTCGTTCGGCCTCTGAGCTAGCAAGGAGATCGACACCAAAGCCGATCGTGCCGGAGGCCGGCTCCCAGGGCGTGAGGTTCACGAGGGTTGTCTCCCGTTGTCGTGGCGGACCATCCCGCCTTCTACCAGCACAGACGAGGGCCGGGCCGAGTTGGATACATCCGCGACGGCCGCCAAACGGCCGGTCAGATTCGGGACCTAGAGCTCCCGCTGGATAAGTGTGATAAGCATATATACAGGACACACATATACAGCATCGAACATCCAATCCGATGACAGCCGGTGCGAGACGGCTCCCTCCTCGCTTGGCTGGCTCAAATCGTTGCCACCGGCTCTGGCGCGCCCATCGAGCGTCGCCCAGACTCCTCCCGTGAGCGAATTCGAAGCCCTCGAGCGGTCGGGCTGGGCACGCCGGGCGGGGGCGTACTTCGTCTCCTGTCGCCCGATCACGGACCGGCTCATTGATCCGCTTCTGGACGCGGCCCGCGTGTCGGCGGGCTCGCGCGTGCTCGACATCGGGTCGGGCCCGGGTGACGTGGCGGCGCGCGCCGCGGAGCGCGGCGCGATCGTTGTCGGCCTCGACTTCGCGGAGGCGATGGTCACCCTGGCGTCACGGGCGCACGCGGGGCTCACCTTCATTGTCGGGGACGCAGCCGCGCCCCCGTTCGCGGATCGATCCTTTGATGCGATCGTCGGCAACTTCACGTTCCATCACCTCCCCCACCAGCGGCAGGCCCTGGCCGCGTGGCGCAGGCTGCTGCGTCCAGGCGGGTGGTTGGCGCTCACAGTCTGGGATGCGCCGGCGGCCAATCGGCTCATGGGGCTGTTCGTGGATGCCGTGGAGGCGGTGGGAGTGGTGCATCCGCCCGAGGTCACGATCGGGCCTCCGATGGCGGCCACCGACGACGCCTACCACGAGGAGCTGCAAGCGGTGGGCTTCGACCCGACGACGGTCGGAACGATCCGGTTCACCCTGCAACTCTCCACCAAGGACGCCCTTTGGAGCCGAATGCTTGCCTCGAGCGTTCGCACCGCGGCCATGGTCGTCAGTCAACCGCCCGAGGTGCGCGAGCGCATTCGGGAGGCGTTCGACCGTCTCGCCGACGGCTACATGACGCCCGAGGGTCTGGCCGTGCCGGTCTCCGTCAAGCTCATCACGGGTGCCATGCAGGCGCTGCCCAAGGTCACCGGGGAGCATCACGAGCGGCTCATGCGCCACGTCGACCAGATGCCGGCCGTAGGCGATCTTGTCGGGCTCGCGCCCGTCGACGAGCTCCGAGCGCGCGTCGACGAGGTCCTCGCCTTCCTCACCGGCATCCTCATCCCTCACATGGAGGCGACCGAGCTAACACTCCACCCAGAACTCCAGCGGCTCTTCGAGTGCCGGGATCTCGTGGGTCCGATGAAGCGTCATCATGCCGAGATCCGACGCCACATCGGAGAGATCCGCAGCGTCCGTGCTCAGCTCGACGCCGGTCCGCTCTCGGCCGGCCAAGAGATGGCGCTTCGGCGCGTCATCTTCGGTTTGTACGCCGAGCTGAAGGTGCATCTCTCCGAGGAGCAGCGGTGTCTCCCGATCGTCGGGCACAGCGTCACGCCGGATCGCGCCGAGGCGCTGGCAGTCGCCATGGAGCACGCGGGAACCGACGTCACCTGACTGCCCCGTGACGGGTGCGCGGCCCTGGGCAGATACATGATTTCGACACCGCTCGACCCTGGGCGTCGAGCCTGGGGGAATCGAGAGGGTGGAGGGGTATCGGGAGGCCGAGGATGGCGGGGGGCGCCGTCGCGGGCGAGCCAACGCCAGGTCGGTATGCGGCCACCGATGCCCCGTCAACCAAGGACGGCCTCGGCCGGATGTGCAAGCCCCACTGGAACCAGTACACGAATGCGCTGCGCCGGGCGGCCCTCGCCCGCAAGGCGGCCGAGTCGGCTCCAACCGAACCGGAGGCCGTCGAGACGCCCGAGCCGATCCGGACCCGGGGCAGGCGCGCCAGCAAGGTGCTCGTGCCGGCGGCGGGCTCCCAGGGCGACGCCGGATAGAGCCGCCGCCAGCCGACCTCGGGCCCCGGGCGCCAACCCGGGGCCCTTCCACGTTCGGTCGCGTGAGTGGCGATGGCCGTGGTCATCGGGTCACTCCGGCGCCCTGTGGCGCCCGTGGGCGAACCTGGGCGGGCCCGACGGCGGGCACGGATATTTCTGGCGAAACTCGGCCGCGTGCACACGATTGGGAGGCGCGGACTTCCAGCGAGCGCAGAACCCGCGTGTGGGGACCCCCGGTCGACGTCTCCCGCGCCCTTTCGTCGGGTTGCAGGAGCGGCAGAGCACCCCGTAGTGTGCGCGGAGGAGCGCGAGCCCCGCGGCGGTGCCGCGGATAACGCAGGCGACGCTCGCCTGCGGGCCTTTGGTCAACAGCCGGAGCGTGGCCGAGGCTCTCGCTCCGGGCTATCCGTCCCGGTGCTACACCCGCGGACGAGCCCGCGCACGACGAGCGCGTGGACGGCCGTCGCGTGACGCGATACTCCGCCTATGCCTATTTCACCCGGGGCAGGCAAGCTTTCCAGCCCACGAGCAGCGCTCCCGGCCATAGTCGTTCAGATAGCCGATGCGGAGTGCGACGACTTCGACGGCTGGCTGCGCGTAGTCCCGTGATCCCGCCGCTGCTCTTCGTCGCGCTCGCCGGGCTTGCCTACGCCCTCGTCTCGGCGCGCCTGGCGACTTCGGTCATCTCCACGCCCCTGTTCTTCGTATGCCTTGGGCTGCTCGCTGGGCCGGCGCTTGGCCTCGTGGAGCTCAGACCTGACAGCGAGCTGCTCGTTCGCTTCCTGGAGGCGGCGCTGGGCATGATGCTTTTCGTCGACGCATCCTCGCTCGACCTGCGGAACGGGTCACTCAAGGCAGCGCTCGCAGGGCGACTGCTTGGGATCGGGCTGCCAATGACGGTCCTCGCTGGTGCGCTCGTCGCCATCGCCCTCTGGCCGCGGATCGCGCTGTGGCAGGCGGCGCTCGTCGGCGCGATGCTCGCCCCCACTGACGCCCTTCTTGCCCACGCCGCTGTCGCCGACCCCCGGGTGCCCGCAGTCGTGCGGAACGCGCTGAACGTTGAGGGTGGGCTCAATGACGGACTCGCCCTCCCGATCGTGACCACCTTCATCGCGATCGGCCTGGCGGCCAGTGGTGTCGACACGCAGGTCCGTGCGGCGCAGACGCTGGTGGTGGTCATCGCCGGGTCGATCATCCTCGGGCTGGTCGTGGGGTCGGCTGGTGGCGGGCTGCTCCGCGCCGCGGCGCGCCGGGACTTGGTCGCACCCGCGTGGTGGTCGATCGGGCCGGCGGCGATCGCGGTGGCGACCTTCGCCGCCGCCGACCGCCTTGGTGCGAGCGGCTTCCTTGCCGTGTGGATCGCGGGGCTCGCGATGGGGATGCTGTTCCGGCGAGCCGACGAGGCCAATGTCTTCGGCTTATCGGTGGCGTTGGCCGATGGCCTCGTGGCGGTCGCGTTCCTCCTCCTGGGCACGGCAATCCTCGGCCCGGTTCTCGCCCGGATCACGCCGCAGACGGTGATCTACGCCGTGCTCAGCCTCACGGTCGTGCGAATGCTCCCTGTCGCGATCGCCACATTACGCTCCGGGTTCGCCATGCCAACGATCCTGTATGTCGGCTGGTTCGGACCTCGCGGTCTGGTTTCGGTCGTGTTCGCTGACGTCATCGTCGGGCTGGCGGTGCCCGGAGCGCAGGGGATCACCGATGTGGTGCTCGCGACGGTCACTCTGAGCATCGTCGTTCACGGGGTCACGGCGGCGTGGGGAGCCCGGCGCTACGGCTCATGGTTCGAGCAGGCCTCGCGCGTCCACGCCGCGATGCCCGAGTCGGCGGACGTCTCGCCCCACAGCCTGACCCCGCGCCAGGCGCCGCTGGGCCGGGTCGAGCCGGACACCGCACTGCCGAGGTCGTGATCGGGTTCAACCTCGGGCGCAGGGCCCTATCCCGCCTGGGCAGGCGGGGGTACAGCCGCGGACGCATCGCGCCGCCCCATCTCGCCGGCGAGGACGATGAGGACGATCGGGATGACGAGTGCGCCGACGAGCGTGTAGAGGAGGGTGTCGCCGCCGATTGAGCTCGCCACCACGAGCGCGGCGGCGATGTTCCGCTGGGCCGTCGCGAAGCCCAGTAGCACGCGATCCGCGGGCCGGCTCCCCCGGCCAACCACCCCGCGAGGAGCCCGGTCCCGAGGACGAGCGCGGTCCCGATGAATATCCACGTGCCGATCGCGCCGAGGATGTCCTGCCAGGTGAGGAGGATCGCTGCGGAGATGCCAATCAGGAGCCCCGCGCTCGACGCCTGGCCGGCCGGCCCGACCCAGTCGTCGGCGAGGCCCGGGTAGCGGGCGCGGACGACGAGCCCGATACCCAGCGGAACGAGCATGAGGACGATGAGTGACCGGGCGATCTGGCCCGCATCGACGGTCGCCCCGGGGACGGCCAGGGGCACCACGATCGGCGCGTAGAAGACCGTGACGACCATGAGGAGCACCATCGCCCCGACCGCAAGGGCGACGTTGCCGCAGGCCAGCTGGGCGAGCTTCGGCAGGAACGGTGCGCCCGCGGCGCAGCCGATGAGGATGACGGCGCTAGCAGCCGCTGGTTCCATGGGGAGGAGGCGGCCGGCAGCGATCGCGGCGGCCGGGACGACGACGAAGTTGGCGACGAGGAGCGCGGCCATGAGGCGCACGTCGCGGAGGGGCTCGACGATCTTGGGAATCGTCAAGCGGAGGCCCATCGCGGCCATGCTGCCGACGATGAAGACCACGATCGCGACCTGGGTGATGAGCTGGAGGATCTCTGGGATCATGGCCTGACTCCCATCGCGGGGCGCGCCGATGAAGAGACCGGCCGCGGTCGACCGCGACTGCCGCGGGCCGATCGCGGCCCGGACGCCACTACGGCGTGACGATGTCGAACCAGAACTCGAAGGTGTCGAGCAGCCCCAGGAAGTCCGCGAAGGCCGCGCGCGTCGCCGTCGATCGCGCAGCGACCCGTCTGCGGCCAGGTCCGCGAACGGTCGCCTGCCCCAGGACGATCGCGTCGAGCGCCGGCCGGGTGAGGCGTCACCGTCGGCGGTGGGGCGGCCGCCGCCGCGTCCTTGGTGGCGTTGAGGACGCCGTTGCCCGACCTCGAGGAGGTACCGCTCGCCGAGGTCGGTGAACGACAGGTCGAAGTCGTAGGCGACGGTCCGCCGCCTTCGGCCCGTTCAGGCGGACGGCGAGGTACTGGAGGAACATGCTCGATCGACATCGCCGCGGACGGATCGGTCCGAGGCGCTGCTCGGACCGGCACAGCGACTGCACGACGCCGTCGCGCAGCTCCTTCGCCGCCGAGAGGTAGAAGTTGCGCCAGGTGCCGTTCTCGGCCTGGTAGCCCAGCTGCTCGAGCGTGTCGGCCTGGAGCTCGCGCGCCGCGGCGTTGTCCGGGTCGGCGAAGACGACGTCGTTGACCACCTGGGCGACCCAGCGGTACTCCCCCTTCTCGAAGTCGGCCCGGGCCCGGGCGAGGACGGCGTCCGCGCCGCCCATGTACTCGACCGCCTTCCGGGCGCCCTCGACCGGCGGCAGCGGGTGGAGCGTGCGCCGGGTTGCCGTCGAAGAAGCCCAGGTAGTAGGTGTAGACCGCCTTGACGTCGTGGCTGACCGAGCCGTAGTAGCCGCGGTTCGCGAAGCTGCCGCGCGATCCCGGCGGGCAGCTCGATCATCTCCGCGATCTCGGCCGGGCCGTAGCCGTGGTTCGCGAGGCGCAGCGTCTCGTCGTGGATGTAGCGGTAGAGGTCGCGCTGGCCCTCGAGGAAGCGGACGACCTCGGCGTTGCCCCACGTCGGCCAGTGGTGCGACGAGAACACGACGTCGGTCTCGCGCGCCGAACAGGTGGAGCGCCTCGTTGATGTGGCGCGACCAGGCGAGCGCGTCGCGGACCTTCGCGCCGCGGAGCGTGTAGACGTTGTGGAGCGTGTGGGTCGCGATCTCGCCATGCACAGGGCCCGGTGCTCCGGGAGGTAGAAGCACAGCTCGGCCGGCGCCTCGGCGCCCGGGGTGTGCTGGAAGACGATCCGCACCCGTCGATCGTCATCTCCTGCCCGGTCGCGGACACGATGTCCGTGGGCGGCACGAGGGTCACCGTCCCCGACGGAGGTGAGCTGGGCCGAGCCCGGCGCCGATGCCCTCATCGGGCCCCAGCCCGGCGAGGTTGCCGTACATGTACGAGGCCCGCCGGGACATGACGTTGCCGAGCGAGGACGTTCTCGCTGACCGACTCCTCGAGGAAGCCGACGGGCGCGATGATCCGGACGCGACCGGCCGCGAGGTCCTCGTCGCTGACCACCGCGCGGACCCCGCCGAAGTGGTCGACGTGGCTGTGCGTGTGGATCACGGCGACCACCGGCAGGTCGGCGACATGCTCGCGGACCATGGCCATCGCGGCCCGCATCGTCTCGACGCCGATTAGCGGATCGACGACGATCCAGCCCGTCGCTCCGTCCGGATGAAGCTGGCGACCGACAGGTCGAAGCCCGCGGGCCTGGTAGATGCCCGTCCGCGACCTCGAAGATCCCGGCGATGGCGTTGAGCTGGCCCTGGCGCCACAGGCTCGGGTTCGCCGCTGGGCGGCGCCTCACCGTCCAGGAACGCCCAGCGGTCGAAGTCCCACGCGACGTGGCCGGCGTCCGCCTTGATCTGCCCGGTCGCCGCCGCGATCAGGCCGCGCCGGGCGTTGTCGAAGTCGGTCCGTCGCCGAACGGCAGGCCGGCGAGGACATCGGCGTTGATGCGGGATGTCAGCTGGGACGCAGGCTTCGAGGCGGTCAAGGCGTTGCTCCTCGGGGCAGCCGGGCAGATCGTCGTCTGCCACCTCGCCGGCCCCTCGCCCAAATCCTACTCCGCGGCGTCCCCGTGATCCGGACGGGTCGTCCCGCGTTCGGCCACCAGGATGTAGCCGCTCGCCACACAGACCCAGATCGGGAACAGCAGCACGATCCACTGGAGGAACGCCAGGCTCAGGAGCATCACCAGCGCGATCGCGTACCCAGCGAGCACGAGAGGGCGTGGGAAGATGCCGGTCCTGCGGGCGATCGTGCAGGTCACGATCAGGAACACCGCGCCTGCCCGGGCCGCGAGCACGAACAGGAATGAGAATGCCACGGCGCGGACGTCCTCCAGGCGGCCGGCGCTCAGCGGCGGTGCGACATCGTAGCGATTGCCCGCGACGAGGCTCGCCAGCAGCGCTGCGGCCGCCCAGTACATCGCGACGAAGAGCAGGCCGCTCCCGAGGAACACCGTCGCGAAGAACTGGTCCTCGTCGCTGCCGATGCGGCTGCGGATCACCCCGATGAACCACAGGAAGGCGATCCCGGCGAACGGCGCTAGGTAGAGCGCCGAGATCGTGACCAGGACCAGGCCCTGCGCGTGGAACCAGTCGACGAAGGCGCTCTCGTCGAGTCCTGCCGACGGTCGCACGCTGAGCAGCAGGAGCGACGCCGTGAACAGCACCGAGAACACGACGCCGGCGAGACCGGCCGAGCGGGGCGCCGTGCGCTCGAACCGGCGGATCCCGTCGAGCGAGCGTCGAACATCGGCATGGTCCATGGAGGGGCTTCCGGACCTGGACATCGGCGTCGCCTCGTTGCAGAGCCACGCGGCCCGCGCTGATGCCGCCCACCTATGATGCCTGTCGGAGCGACGCTCGGAACGCCGTTCGGCACCCCGGCGACAGCGCTGCGCCCCAACTCCACCGGCGGCGAACGTGCCACCCGCAGTCGCCACCGACCACTGCGATGCTGAACGTTCAACGAGCCGAGGAGCCGGGATTGGATCGTCGCCTGCCGATCAGGAAGGACACCCTCCGCAAGGACGCCGTCGCAGGCCTGGTGCTCGGCGTGCAGAGCGTACCGGACGGTCTCGCCACCGGGCTGCTCGCCGGCGTGAGCCCCCTGTCCGGTCTCTACGCCTACATGGTCGGCACGTTCACGGGCGCACTGGTAACTAGCTCGTCGTTCATGGCCATCCAGGCCACGGGCGCCATGGCCATGATCGTGGCGGACGTCCCCGCGGTGCACGACGCCGGCGACCCTCAGGGCGCCCTCTTCACGCTCTCGGTCCTCACCGGCGTGGTCATGCTGGCCGCCGGCATCCTGAAGCTCGGGTCGGTCCTGCGGTTCGTCTCCAACGCCGTCATGGTGGGGTTCATCAACGCCGTCGGCGTCAACATCATCCTCGGCCAGCTGGCCAACTTCACGGGCTACGAAGCGGATGGCTCCAATCGCATCGCCCGGGCCATCAACACCCTGGTCAACCCCGGGCAGCTCGATCCGGCAACGCTGGTGGTCGGTGCCACCACGATCGCGTTGATCGTCGTTCTCGAGCGGACCAGGCTCGGCGCACTCGGGCTGGTGCTCGCCGTCGCGGCCACCTCCGCCGCAGCAGTGGCCCTCGGGTGGCAGGTGGCCACGCTCAACGACCTCGGCGTCGCCCTCGGCTCGCTGCCGCGGCCCGAGCTCCCCGTGCTCGCCCTCGTCCCGTCGCTTGCTGTTCCGGCCCTGTCGCTCGCGTTCGTCGGCCTCGTGCAGGGGGCGAGCATCTCGGCGAACTACCCCAACCCGGACGGCAGCTACCCAGACGTCTCGCGGGACTTCGCCGGGCAGGGCGCAGCGAACGTGGCGGCGGGGGTGTTCCAGGGCATGCCGGTCGGCGGGTCGATCTCGGCGTCGGCGCTGAACAAGGCGGCCGGGGCCCGTTCGCGCCAGGCGCTCGTGATCGCCGGCGATCGTGATGGCGGTCGTGATCGTCGCCTTCGGGGGGCTGGTCGGCCACGTCGCGATGCCCGCCCTCGCCGGGCTGCTCATGCTGATCGGGTTCCGCACGATCAAGCCGGCCGATCTTGATCTCCGTCTGGAAGACCGGGCTCGTGCAGAAGGCCGTGCTCCTGGTGACATTCGTGCTCACCATGATCGTCCCGCTGCAGTACGCGGTTCTCGTCGGCGTGGGCCTGTCGGTGATCCTCCACACCGTGCGGCAGTCGAACCAGATCACGCTCAAGCGCTGGCAGCTCGACGCCGACGGACACGTCATCGAGTCCGACCCCCCGACCGTGCTCGCGGCCAACGAGGTGGTCGTCCTCCAGCCCTACGGGAGCCTGTTCTTCGCGGCCGCGCCGGTCTTCGAGTCCGCGCTGCCGGCCGTGACCGATGCATCGCGCAACTCCGTGGTGATCCTGCGACTGCGGGGGCGCAGCGACCTCGGGACGACCTTCATGGACGTCCTGCTCCGCTATGCCCAGAGCCTGGCGGCGGTGGGCAGCAAGCTCGTCGTCGTGTCGACGAACGAGCGGATCGACGAGCAGCTCGCTCTGATGGGTATCGCCGACGTGGTCGGCCCCGAGAACGTCATCCGGGGCACCGAGCAGGTAGGAGCCACGGTCCGGCGTGCCTACGACGAGGCTGTCGAGTGGGTCAAGAAGAACCAGTCCTGACACTCGGATCATCCGCTCGGGGCGCAAACTGAGGGGCGCTGGTGTGCTGGGTGGCGCCAGTGGCTATGCGGATCCTCACCGCGCCACTCCGGCGCCCTGTAGCGCCCGTGGGCCAACCTGGCCCGGGCCCCGATCAGAAACCGGGATAATTCGCGAGACTCGGCCGCGTAAACACGATTGGGAGGCGCGGACGTTCAGGGTCGGGGCGCCTTCGTGAGGGGACCCCCGGTCCGCCCGTCCGGCGTTCACGAGGCGCGCTCCGTTGGCCGAGTTCCTCGAGCGGCATAGCACGCGGGTGTTCGCGGGGTCGAACGGCGCGCCACCATCGATGAGTGCCACGACGTGGTCGAGGTGTGGTGTTGGCACCCATGCCCGACAGGCGCGGATGCTCGCCGCAGCGTCGAGTCGAGCGGCTGGTGACGACACCACAGACCGTGCACAGCTTCACCCGCGAATCGTCGATGTGGTGGCTGGCGCGGTCTATTCGCCTGCGGTGCTACGCCTGCCGGGCCGAGGCTCGGGGCCATGCGGATTCCTCTCCATGGCCGTCCTCACCCTGACGACCCGGACGGCCAACGGATGGTCCGCCACTCGCGAAGGTCGTGGAGCGACCCCCGCACGCCGTACCATCGCGAGCGTGACGAGCTATTCCGGACGGCTTCGACGTCGAGGGTCCGGTCCAGGCCGAGGTGTTCGTGGTCTGGCTGGCCGGTGATCACCTCGAGCTGACCGGTCCATGCGGTCCGGCCCCGTGGCTCCTTGAGCTCGGTCCGACGGACCATCCGGTCGAGGTCGTCACGCGGATCGTTCGCGACGTCGTCGGCGAGCCCCTGCTCGTCCATTCGACGTCGTGGCGACGTGACCGCGATGCGGTCGATCCTCAGCTTCGTCGTCGTGATCGACCGGAACCTTGGTCGGTTCCATGGCCAGCCTGCCGATCACGCGAAGCGAGTCTGGCTCGCGGAGACGCGACTGCCGCCCCGCGCGAGATCGCGACGACGCAGGTCGTCGAGCATGGCTTGCGCCACATGGCGTGGCTGGCGAAGGATGATCCGGTCGTGGCGGCCGAGCTGCCCGCGATGGCTGGCGCGAGCTGCTCGCGGAGTACGTCCCTGAACCGTTCCGCAATCTCGGCTGAAGGAGGAGCCCATGGATGACGAGGTGATCACCGTCCGCTGCGTGTGCGGCTGGGAGACGACCGGCGCGAGAGGCTGCCGTCGTGGAGGCGACGGTCGAGCACGGCCGTCGAATGCACAACATGACGCCGACGCGTGACGAGGTTCTCGCCATGGCCGTCGCGACGCCGGAGCGACAGGACAGCTCGGTCGAATAGCGCACGGCTGCCGGCTGGACGGAGCCGCATCGCGTGCTATGCCTGCGCGGCCTCTCGCGCGCTCAGTGCGAAGCCGGCGCCGATCAGCGCGCCGAAGACGATGACCGCGAAGCCGAAGACGCCGGCGAGGACGCCTGCCTCCGTCCCGCGGCCCAGCACCATGCCGAAGCCGATGACGTCGAGCATGATCGGCAGCAGGCCCAGGATGGCGGCCGCCGCGATCGCGTGGAGATACGTCCCCCCGGCGCCAATGGCCCGGTAGCCGACCCACGCGCCGTAGGCCAGGAGGATGGGTGCCAGGACGGGCGGGATGAACGAGTTCCGCAGGTCCGGCCAGACGGCCTCGAGCATGAAGTGCGCGGCGCCGGTCATCAGCAGGCTGACGACCGGGCCACTTGAGCGTCCGGTACAGGAGAGCCGTGGCACCCACGGTCCTGACCGGAGTGGCTGCCTCCGCCTGCGACCCGCCTCTGAGGGTCCCCTGACTCGTCGTCTGCATGTCGGTCTCCGATCGTCTGCGCGTGGTCCCGGCGACGGGACCTGGGGGCCGAGCATCGCTGCGCCCCGGCGGCGACGCCAGTACAGCGAATGGAGTTGCTCGTGCGAAATCTGCACTTGCATCCGGCTGATTCGGGACGAAACTGCGGTCATGCGCTACCAGCAGATCTGTCCCGTTTCGCTTGCCAGCGAGGTGATAGCGGAGCGCTGGACGCCGCTCATCCTGCGCGAGATCGTGCTGTTCGACCGCCACCACTTCAGCGAGATCCAGCACGGCGTCGGCCGCATCTCGCAGAGCCTCCTGTCCGCGAGGCTGCGGACGCTTGAGACCGCCGGCGTCATCGAGCGCCGGCCGAATCGACTCGGACGGGGTTGGGAGTACCACCCGACACGCTCAGGACGCGAGCTCGAGACGGTCCTCAACGAGCTCGGCATCTGGGCACAGCACTGGCTGGAGCTGCGCCAAGAGGACTGCGACCCGGCCTACCTGATGCAGACCGTCCACGCGGTGCTGCGTCTTGACCGGCTGCCCCGGACGCCGCTCACTGTGCGGTTCGAGTTCACCGAGCACCCGAAGATCTACTGGCTCGTCCTCGGCGGCGAGCAGCCCGAACTGTGCTACTACGACCCCGGCCGCGACGCGGAACTCGTCGTCACAGCCGACGAGCAGGCACTCGGTGGCGTGCTGCTCGGACGTCTCCCATTCGCCGAAGCGGTGGGCCGGGGCGACATCCGGTTCGACGGGCCGCCTGCGCTCGTGCGAGCCTTCCCGACATGGCTCGGCCTGACCCGGTTCGCCAAGTACGCGCTAACGCCGAGTGGAAGCCGACCGGCCGGAGACGACGTAGCACCTTCCATCGGTGCTGTTTGATCTCAATTCACGCCATTCGCCTGACCGCTCCGAGCCACTCATCGCGGCCCTCGATCGGCATGTCGTTGGCGGTGAGGGCGGACCCGCCCTCCGGGCGCGCCAGTCTGATGTCGTCGTGGCAAGCTCGAGGGTGGGGCAGCAGGGGACGGACCGCCATTCGGCCGTCCAAGCCATGCCCGCCGTCTGTCCCGGATCGACGTGTGGCCCACGGTTTAACGTAATTGGCCCCGGCGAGGGACCTCGGCGGCCGGGCCTGGGTCGACGCGCCTATGCGAAGAACGCGACGATCGCGGCGGTATCGTCCGAGAAGGCCCAGCGCTCCACGGCCCGGCCGTCGCGGATGTGGATGATCTCCGCCGTCCGGTAGGTCAGAGTCTTGCCGCCGCGGGTGGCGGTCGCGGTGCCGAGCGCGACCGCGTGGTCGTCGTTGGCGACGACGTCGTGGAGCGCATAGGTGATTGTCCAGTCGCGCGCGCCCTCCATCATGGCCGCCCGCAGCTCCGCCTTGCCCCGGCGCGGCTCGGCGCGGCCGATCTCGTGCCAGACGATGTCGTCGGCCATGAAGGCGTCGACGATCGCCATCTCCTGCTCGGCCTTCGACATGTCCTGCTCGTTCATCGCCTGCATCGCGCGGCGGACCAGGGCGACGTTCGGGTGCTCAGACATCGTGGTTCCTCCCTCCGGCGCCCACGGCGGGAACGACCGCGGCGCTACCAGGGCAACAGCGTATCGCCCGGCACAAGTGGCAACCGCCGCGTTGTCGCGAGCTGGCGTCAGGCCGACACGAGCTGGGTGCCGAGGAACCCAGGGTCGCCGACCTGGGGGGCGAGCCCGCTGACGTGGATCTCTTTCCTCCGTCCGGCACTCGACGCCACCCCGGGGTGACCTCCAATGTCACGTCCGTCAACGCGTGACCTTCCCCGTACTCGTTGGAGAGGGAGCGGTAGGAGATGCGGAACCGGGCCGGAGAGGCGAGTCGATCGTTGCGCATCGCCGCGGTGCAGATGCCCTCGCGTCTCGGCGACATCGACGGCAACCTCCGTCGCGCGACCGGGCACGCCACCGCTGCCGCCGGCCAGCGCGCCGAGCTTATCCTGTTCCACGAGCTCATGCCGGGCGGCTACGCCTGGGACGAGACCGCCTGGGCCGGCGCCGAGCCGTCGGTCGGCCCCACCGCCCGCTGGCTCCGCGAGACTGCGAAGAGGCTGGGCGTCTGGATCGGGACGAGCTTCCTCGAGGCCGCGGGCACGGACTTCTGGAACACGTTTGTGCTCGCCGGACCGGACGGCCAGGAGGCCGGGCGCGTCCGCAAGCAGTTCCCGTCGATGTTCGAGGCCCGAGTCTTCCGCGGCGATTCCGGCCCGCATGTCATCGACACCCCGCTCGGCCGATTTGGCGTCGGGATCTGCTTCGACGCCCACAGCGCCGTCGTCGCGCGCGCGATCGCAACAGCCGACGTCGATGTCGTCCTGGCGCCCCACTGCTATTGCGTGCCGCGTTCCCCTTCACGCGGCGTCAGCCAGAGCGACATCGACCGGCTCGTGCGGAACCTTGCCGAGATCGCCCCTCTGTACGCGAGGACACTTGGCGTGCCCGCCGCGACGACGAACCGAGTCGGCGAATGGGATGCGTCCAACGGTGCCCGGTACATGTTCCCCGGCCAGGCGACGATCGCCGACTCCGACGGCACCGTGCGCACGAGGCTCGGCGCCGATGAGGGGTTCGCGGTCGCCGACGTGTGCCTGGATCCCGAGCGCAAGACCCGGCGTGAGCTGGACGCGTACGGTCGATACATCTATCCGGGTCCTCGGGGCCGCGACGTCCTCCGACTCATCGAGTGGTGGGAAGGCCGTCGCTACCGGCGCAATCCACGCCGCACGCCGGCAGCGGCCGGGATCGTCGCCAGCGCATAGGCGAACATCAACGCAACTCGCCCTCTTGTCCAGCTGAGACGACGAGCGGTCTGTCAACGGACACCCGCCGGTGCTATGTCGACCCAGCCGACGGTCGGGCGGCCGTGAGCGGAGCCTGGTCGTGGCTCTCGGGCTCGGGCAGGCGTTGGGCCAGGATCCACACGAGCTGCGCCGTCGTCTCGGCGCCCACGTTGGACCTGGCGTTCGCCAGGTGGTGCTTCACGGTCGAGTGCGACAGGCCGAGGCGGTGGGCGGCCGCCTTCTCCGACCCGGCCGCGAGGACCGCAGCGACCACCTCGACCTCACGGTCGGTCGCGCGCGCGGCGGGGCGGCATGGCCGACGCGTCATGCGCTGTGGACCAGGTCGGAGAGTTCTGGAGGCTCGGCGAGCCGCATCGTGATCGGAAGGTCGTTGGTGGCGGGGCTATCCCCTAGCCGGCAACTGTGACGCGCAGCTCGTTCGACGCCGGGTAGAGCTGGCGCCCAACCTGCTGGCCGTACGGGTCCACCGCCATCACCGAGACGAAGTACGTGCCGGGGGCCAACCCCCGCACCGTGATCGTCGGGCCGGCCGCGTCGACGCTCGCGACATTCGACGGCGGCAGGGCGAACAGGCGCTCGTACATGTCTGGCGTCCAACCGCCGGGGTTGGCCCAGGCGGTCTTGGCCGCGGCCGTTCCGATGAAGGCCGCGTAGTCCCAGCCGCGGGACGTCGTCCCCACCAGGACGCGGTAGCCGGCGACCGGCGTCGCCGCCGGAGGGGCTGACCGTCAGCCTGATCGAACCCGGCCCCGTGGCGACCGACTGGATCGCGGGCGGGTCGGGAGACGGCCGCGACGGGATGGAGGTCAGCGCGATGTCGGAGGCCGGCGTGCGGACCATGGCTGCTGGGTCGTTCCAGCCGAACGTCAGGTCCGGGTCCGGGGCGGTCGCGGGGAAGGTCTTCCTCGTCAGGTAGACCGGGTAGCCCGGGTTGCGGGCGAAGTTCTCCGCGCTGAAGTACGCGTACGACGGGTAGGTCCAGAGCATCGCCGCCCCGTGCTTGCCGGTGGATCCCGGGTAGGACGCGAGGACTTCGTTCTCCAGGTAGACCGGGAGCCGGTCGAGGAGTCGCGGGCTGGCGGGACAGCTCGGCAAGTGACGGGATGTGGCCGTCGGGCATGGTCACGACCTGACCGCCCCCGAACATGTCGGCGTCCGCGTAGTGCCAGCCGCCCTCGTAGCGCACCTCGGCGACGGCGTGGCCGTACATGTCGACGATCCGGGCTGTCGTACCCGGCGGCGGCATACAGGTCCGCGATCAGGCGGGAGTCCTTCTGGCAGTCCATCGCGAAGGTCTGGAACAGGATCAGCGGGTCGAAGATCGGCATGGCGATGAACGGGCTCGCGAAGTCGTGGACCGAGAGGTGCTGGACGAACCCGAGCACGGCCCGCTCCTTGTCCGTCTCGGTCGCCGCCCCAGCCGTCAGCCGCGCGAAGACCTCGCGCAGGACGGCGACGCGGTCGACCCCCCGATACTGCGCCTGGAGGCTCGCCACGAACGCGCTCGGGTCGCCGCTGGGCGCGACCGGCGAGCCGTACGTCGCGGCGCGGTCGAGGAGCGCCGGGATGTCGAGCTGCGCGAGGTAGGCGGCGGTCGGGTCGGCGGTCGGAAGGGCTGTCGCACCGACGGTCGACGACGGCGTCCCGGCAGACGCGGCAGTGGCGGACCACGAGGGCGACGGCGCGGGGGTCGTAACGCCGCACGCTGACACCAGCACCGAGATGGCCGCGACAACGACCAGCGGCCGATGCCCAACCCGGCGCGTCGGCGTTCGGAGGAGTCGCGCCGTGGATCGCATCGGCCGATCCTACAGCGGCAGGGCGATCCGACCACTCATCTCAGCCGACTCGCTACCCGACGGCTTCCGGTCCTCGGAGTGACGGCTCAACTGGCCTGCGGTGACGAACCGTGCCCCGTCTGTGGACCGCCTCGCGGGACCACCTTCGTGACGCTGTCGGGCTTCACGACCCAGGCCCAGCAGGAGGCGGCGACGCCCAGCGCGGTGGTGACTGACGCCGAAACGGCAAGGACGGAAACGAGGGCAAGGGCAAGAAGTGCGGCTAGTCGTTCGGCCGGCGCACGCTCTCCAGCAGGAGCGTCCTTGCGTCGCCCGGCGCCTCAGCGCCGGCCCACCACCGCACATAGACATCTGCGGACCGATGGCGCCCCACGGCCTCGGCTCGCCACCCGTAACCTGCGCGGTGCACGGCAGCCTCCAGCACACGCCACGCGGGCACGATCGCTGCGATCTCGAACCGGAGCATCTCGTCGTCCATGGCGTCAACCTCCGCCGGCATTCAGCCGGCCTAAACAAGAAGACCCCCACCGACCTCGGTGCGGGTCTCAACTCACAGGGCGCAGCGATCTCGCGATCGTTGTCCCTGTCCGTTCAAGGGTGCGTCGGCATCGCCCGACGCCGCTCTTTCCGGGCGCGTACAGCGCCCGCGGCCAGATCGTACGCGGGCCGTCGCGAGCTGGCAACCGGATCCCGCTGGCGTGTCTGCCGGCCGGGCGACCCCAGCACCGGTGCCGAAAGGCGAGGCGCTGGCGGCGCCTATTTGCAGGCGAACGTGATGGCGATTGTCGAGGGGCTGTTGTAGTCGCTGCTCGTGATCGTGCCCGTCGTGCCGCCGTGCCAGGCAACGGTCTCGCCCTTCGTGAGGAACGCGGTGCCCGCGATGCTGCCCTCGATCTCGGGGACGCCGCCGTCGGACTTCAGGACGATCTTGACGAAGGTGTCGCCTTCGCCGGCCACGACGCGCAGCCAGCCCGCGGACGGAGCGCCGCACTCATGGATCGTCATGTCGGTCGCCTTGCCGTCGATGGTGACGGTGGCCGTGCCCAAGTCGCCTGCGGGTGCGGGGGTCGCGCCCTCCACGGCCGCTTCGGTTGCCTCGGGGGCGGACGTCGCCTCGACGGCCTCGGTGGCGGCGGGCATGTCGGATGCCGCGGGTGCTGCTGTCGCCCCGGAGCCGCCACATCCAGCGAGGGCGGCGGCCAGGACCAGGACGGACAGGGAACGGCAACGGGTGCGCATCGGTGCATCCTCCAGCGTTGACATGTGTCGCGGGGACGCTGGACGCAGTACCAATGTAGGCCGATCCGCGCTCGTGTGCCGCGGTCGCACGCCATGCGCGACGCGATATGGCCACGGTGGCGCGTAAGGCACCCGATTCCTGTCGCCCCACGGCCTTGAGGTAGGCCGGTCCTTGCCGTTGCCGTTGCTGGCCTACTGGTAGTGGCCCTCGTTCCGTCTGCTGCCGCGGCCCCGCCCCGCAACGCGTTCACCGGAAGCTTCGACATCGTCGACCAGGGCACGGCGGCCGTGGTCGGCCATGTCACCGCGACCTTCAACGAGACCGTCGAGCAGCAGCGTGTGACGGGCGGTCTCACGATCACGTCGACCCACGGGAACCCGCGGAGGGCACCGTCGCACGGACCTCGACCGCGACGCTCCTTCAGTGGGCGACGCATCCGCGACGAGTGGCCCGGAGCCTGGCACCGGCCGGGCTCGAGGGGCAGGGTCGGACGGCTCGTGGCCCAGAATGTGGCGCTCGATCTCGCCGGCAGCGGCGGTGCTGACCGCTCGGTGAACGTGCGAGTAGAGTCGCAGGGGACCCCACGCTGGAGGACGCGGCCATGACCACCCTGCCCGACCGCCCGAACACCGCCCTGCTGATCATCGACGTGCAGACCGGCGTCGTCGCCGACTGCTACCAGCGCGACGAGGTGGTGGCGCGGATCGGCACCCTCGTGGACCGGGCCCGCGCCGGAGGCGTACCCGTCGTTTGGGTGGCCGACAACGCCGAGGGCCGCGAGATCGGCAGCCATCCGTGGCGGATCGTCCCGGAGCTCGCGCCCGATCCCGCCGAGGCCCTGGTGGACAAGCAGTACGGCGACGCCTTCGAGGACACCGTGCTCGAGGACGTCCTCGCGGGCGCTGGGGTCGGCCGCCTGGTGGTCGCCGGCGCCCAGACCGACGCCTGCATCCGCTCCACCATCCACGGGGCCTTCACGCGCGGCTACGACGTGACCCTGGTGGGCGACGCGCACACCACCGAGGACCTCACCGCCTGGGGCATGCCCGCCCCGGCCGCCGTGATCGCGATGACGAACCTCTCCTGGGGGGACACGGGGGCGCCGGGAAGGGTGGCGTCGGTGGTCGACGCGGCGGAGGTCAGGTTCTGAGACTGCTCGGCGGCACACTGCCGCTGGGCAGGGAGACGAGGGGCGTCGGTGAGCGACGGGATATGCCAACCTGGACCGATGTCGATCGCGAGGAGTCAGCCTAGTGTCAGCGCGTCGTCAGCTATTCGTAATATGTTCGTCGCATTATTAGACATAAAGCCAAATCCATCGTGGTCGCGCTCGCCGCCCTCATTGGGTTCGACCAGGCGCCCCAGCGATTGCCGAAGGACGCCGCACAATGCGCATCGGATGTTTAGCCTGCGCATGAGCCCTGATGAGCACACGTGCCGACGATTTCACGACGATGGAATTGATTCGGGGGAGTCCGTTACGGGCGCGTTGCTGTTGCGCCATCGAACTGCTTCCCAGATAGCATTCGGATTGATGCTGCGGTAATTTGATATTCCTGGTTGAACATTCGGTAAACGCAAACTGTACGCGCAAGAGTTGACATGTTGAACCGCCATAAGGGCTCACGACGCAGGCCGTGCGAGGAGCGTGTTTCTGCTATCGGGACAAAGTGCAAGCGGCAAGTCTTGGCCGCGCGTCGCCTCGCCGTCGACGGTCGCAGTTCGACCCGATTTGGGCGGTCACTCATCTCTGTAACCGTCATTCAATAATCCGCATGAGGGCGTAATCGTGGCCGGATCGATGGACAGTCCTATAGCGGACGCTTGCGTCGAGCGTCCACGGAGGCCAAGAGCACTCGTGTCGAACGAGTGGGCAACCAAGGCGGTCACGCAGTTCTACGACAGCCATCCGATCAACGAGGATCAGATCCTGCACGCCCTTCGTCAATCAGGCATTGATCTCACGAAGCTGACGCAGGACGATCTCAGTCCATGCGACCAGGATCATTTTGGTGGCATCAAAGCAAACGCTGTGCTGGCCAGTAAGGCGGGGGTCTCGCAATCGGATCATGTTTTGGATGTTTGCAGCGGAGTGGGAGGGCCCGCGCGCTGGCTAGCGCATCAGATCGGTTGTCAAGTCACCGGACTGGAGTTGACCGAGCGTCGGTGTCAGGCGGCGAACCGCCTGACAGCGTTGGCACGGCTTAGCGGGAAAGTGGAATTTCGCTGTGGGAATGCCTTGGACATGCCATTCGCGGACGGTGTCTTCGACGTAGTGATCTCGCAGGAGGCGTTCGTGCACGTCCCTGACAAGCCGCGCCTGATCCGCGAATGCACGCGTGTCGTCAGGCCCGGTGGCCGTATCGCATTCACAGATATCGTGCAGCGCCGCAAACTCGACGACCAGGAAATGTCGAGGCTCCGTGACGAAATGGCGTATCCGACGCTAGAGACGATCGGCGGCTATCGCAAACTTCTTCGGGAATCCGGCTGCGATGAGATTCAGGTCGAAGACGTTTCCCGCGAGTGGGCACGCATACTCGTAGGTCGGTTGGCGATGTACCGGTCATTGCGCGTGGCCACCATTGGGAAATCCGTTGACCCCAAAAGAGAAAGTTGGGACCGGGCCTATAGCTTCTTCGTCAATCTGCATGAGACCGGGCGGCTCGGCGGTGTCCGTATAGTTGCCCAACGCCGACGGTGAGATGCACGGTGAAGTTTCATATTTTCCAAAGTAGTCGTCAGGAAAGTTCTGTTGCCTAACGCCGCCTAGATTATTGCTAGACCTGCGAATGACCCGTAACGCTCGAGTTATCGGATCACTTCGTCGGCGCGCAGCGGCGGCGATTGCGGAATCGTAAGCGATTCTCCGAGTGGTTCAATCCGCGGCATGAGACTTAGGAAGAAATGTTGAAATCCACGGAACGGCAGGGTCCACTGCGTCGCGCGGCGAGGGCGCTCCAGCCGAACCACTTGGTCAAGGCATTGAGCGGCGCCGCGGTACTGTGGACCTTCCTTCCCCGCGACCAGTCGCCCGCCTTCGTAATTCACCACGCATTTCGCCGGCAGTGCTGGCGCGAAGACGGGCTCTCGGGCCGCATCGTGCTCGCCGCGGGGTTCCTGATGTGGGCTCCGGCCACGCTCGTCCTTGCGGCCATGTGCACGTGGCGCTGCGGAGGTCGCGTCCGGATCGAGACTGGCAAGCGCCCAATGCGCCAGTTTGCGGAGCAGCTTGCATTCGCGTGCCGCCTCGCTGTGCCCCCGCCATGGTATTATGTTTTCGAACTCTACCTCAACAGTCATCGTCGTCGCGCCGCCGAATATCTCTATCGCCACGAAACCAAGCGTGGAATTTACGACATGCTGCGCCGACGCGTGTCGTCAGAGACATCGACCGACGCGCTGAGCAGCAAGGTCGCGTTCGCCACACGCTGCGAGCGGAATGGACTTGCCGTCATCGCCACGCTTGCCACCGCGACAGCGGGAAACATTCTCTGCCGCGATGGCGGCGAAAGACTCCCCCGCCAGGACCTGTTCTTCAAACCGGTCCGCGGCGCCGGTGGCCGCGGCGCATCGCGCTGGTTCTATGCGAATGACGGCTCGTACATTGCCAACGACGGCACCGTCGTGACCGAGCGGGATCTCGCGCAACACCTGCGCGATCTCTCACTGGCCGAGGGTTATCTGATCCGCCCTTGCGTACGGAACCATCGTGAACTCGCGGATCTCAGCCTCGGTGTATTGAGCACAGTCAGAGTGATGACCTGCAATAACGAGCAGGGCCATCCCGAAGTCACGCATGCCGTGCTGCGGATGGCACGCAGCCGGAATGTAGTCGTAGACAACTTCCACGCCGGCGGCATTGCGGCCCCGGTCGATATCCGGACCGGCGAACTGGGGCCTGCCACTGACATGGGTCTGCGCCGGGACAGCCGCTGGTGGGATGCGCACCCGACGAGCGGGGCGTCCATCGTTGGGCGCAAGGTTCCGTTCTGGACCGACGTGCTCGAACTCACATGTCGGGCACACAAAGCGTTTAGGGATCAGATCGCCATTGGCTGGGACGTCGCGGTCCTCGAGGATGGCGCGTATCTGGTCGAAGGCAATAAGTCCCCCGATCTCGATATCATCCAGCGCGTAGGGCGCGAACCGGTGGGCAATTCCCGGCTGGGTGAACTGCTGGCCTTTCACCTCGACCAAGTGCTTTCGCCCGGGCATGGCCGTGCCACCTCGACTAAGGCGCACGGAGCCTTGCCCTACTCCGGGAGCGTCCGGGACTGATCCACGCCTCAGGGACGGCGTGCTACGATATCTTTAGGCACAGTAGTCATCGACACAATGGAGCCGAAGGACAAGGCAGCGAGCGGTATTTTCGGCGAAGTCGTTGCGATCTTTGAGATCGACGATCCCGGTCGGATCACCTCGCCCGAAGTGCGCGAACGGGCCTTGGAAACTCTCGAAAGCGGGGGCATCCTTTACTTCCCGCAGGCGGATTTCGCACTGACCGCACGCGAACGTGATCTCGTCTCGGACGCGAGTGTGACCATGCCGACCCGTAGGGAGCGCGAAAGCCGTAACGGAAGACCGACGGTCATCTATGACCCCGAACGCGGCAGCATATTAGGCTCGCGAATCAAGCCGCCGGAGCGCGAGAAGATCGAGACCGTACTCGCGCGCTACTCCGACTGGGCAGGACGGATCGTCAATCGGTTGTTTCCGGAATATGCGCGGGACCTAGTGCGCGACCGTACGACGTACCGGCCGTGCGAGCGCTCTATACCGCAAGGACTGCATGTCGATGCGAGCTACGGGCGTCCCACCGCGGGGCGCGGCATGCTGCGCGTGTTCTGCAACATCAACCCGATGCAGCGACCACGATCGTGGCGTATCGGCGAGACCTTCGAACCATTTGCGCGCCGCTTCGTTCCGTCGACCAGGGTCAGGCCGGTAGGCCGCCTTGATACAATGCTTGCCCGTCTTGGTATCACCAAGGGAAAGCGCACTGCATACGATCGACTCATGGAAGACATCCGCGGCCAGGCCAAGCGCGACGAAACGTATCAGAGCCGAAGTCCACAGAAGGTCATCGAATTTCCCGCCGGGGCGGCGTGGATAGCGATCACCGATCTCGTCATCCACGGAGCGATCTCCGGCCAGCACAGTCTGGATCAGACGTTCTTCCTGCCGCCACAGGCGATGCGTCACCCCGAACGCTCATCGCTCAGGATCCTCGAGCGGCTGACGGGCAGGCAGTTGGTCTAGGGCCTGTTCACACTATGTCCGCCGTTCACTGAACCGAGGATTCTATCTCACCACTTGCGCTCCCCTCGAAGGGCCCGGCCGGCCTTGTGGCAGAGAGAAAGCAGCAGCTTGATGGCGGGCAATTTGCGTCGCGTCAGGTAAGTCGCCAGAACTGCAGGATCGATGCGCATCCATGACGGATCCTGGGGAGGCTCCAGGCCGGCAGCCCAAAGGACGCCGTTCCCGACCAGGAAGCGTAATCCGTCGTGCAACCATGCCGAATGCGCATCCAATCCGGTGAACGTGAACGATCGACCTCCACGAGGCCGCTCGTAAATCCAGGCAACGACGTCATCGACTCCGCCTTCCGGCGAGCCTCCATGACGCTTGCCGGACCACAGCAGCGGCGTCACCCCGCGCATCGACTCAACGAAGCGGATATGGCTCATCCAGCCGTCATCGGCCTTCCATGGCGGAACGCCGCGCGTCACGACGTGTGAAGGGAATGCGCGATGCTCGCTCTTCCAGTGGCCGCGCACCGACTCACCGTTGATGTACACGCCCCCAAGCCAGGCCTTGCCTCGCTCGGCGAGTCCGGCGGGAAACGCGATGGCCTGGTGGATCACCACAAGTCCGGCGCCGTCGTCCACGGCTTTCTGCACTCGTGCAACGCGCGCTTCGCTCTGCAAGAAGGCCTGCTTGCCGCCGCCACCCTCGTAGAACAAGATCGCGGCGGCCCCGTCGATAATGGACTCGTCGTCGGGCCAGCCATCCTTAATCTCGACCGTGTCGACACCGGGAACGCGCCGCAACAGGGCGGCCAGCAGCGCGCAACCGGCCGCATAGTCGTGATGCCCAAGTCTGTCGTGGGGGCGCACGCGTCCTGCGATCAGGACAATCTTCGTGGACTTGAGGCCGGGGGCGGAAGTAGCAGCGGCGTAAGGTGTACCCGGAGAAATTACGGATCGTTTCCCCATGTTCGGAATACCTCTTCAGGTCATGCCCTGCCGAGGGGCCAATTCACCGCATCGTGAATGATTTGAATGACTTGATAGGAAGCTCGCGATTGACGGAAAGCGTGTCGATGAATTTCATTTCCTTCAGCCAATTACTACGGTTCACGGTCTCGCGCACGTCAACGAGCACCTTTAGTGTACCGCTCGCGACCGCTGCCTCGTAAATTGGGGGCGGGGCGCGTTGATTTTCGCGATAGTCACCTCGCAGAAACAAAGCGGGGGGCACCAAGTGTGCCCCTCTGCTAATCCTTACTATGACTGACGCGGTAACCGTACACGACGTCCTCGCCCACATATAACAATCCCGCGCGCGAAGATCCGCTTCCAGGCAATTTGGGCGTTTGCACTGACCAGCTGTAACCAGCCGAACTTGGCGTGAAGAAGTGGCCCCGGATAGTCGGACAGGCGATTGTCCCAGTTCGCCCCGAACCGGTCGGTTGACTTACCGCGAGGCAAACGTGCAATGGAGTTGGAACGGACGCCGACGATACAATCCGACCAGCGCCAGTCCGACCTTGCGATGGCGCCTCCCCGTCCGCGGTTGAATGGGCGGATCGTGTTCGATCGGGAGGACAATGGCTGGTGCCAACTGACGGGAAACACCATGAGTACCGAGCCGATCTTCGACTATGTCGTCGTTGGTGCCGGCATCGCCGGCGCGTCGCTCGCTTATCAATTGAGCGACGGGCGCGGATCGCGTGCTCGTGCTCGAGCGCGAGCCCCAGCCGGGATACCACTCGACCGGCCGCTCGGCCGCCATGTTCATCGAGACCTATGGCACGCCCACGATCCGGGCGCTGACGCGAGCCAGCCGCGCTTTCTACGAGCATCCGCCCGAAGGCTTCACCGAGTCCTCGCTGCTCACGCCGCGCGGCGTGCTCTACGTCGGCAGGGAGGGCCAGCAGGACCAGCTCGAGCGCGCTTTGCGGGATCTGTGCAAGACGCGCCCGACGCCCGGCGCATCAGCCCAGGCGAAGCCCTGGCACGGGTGCCGGTGCTGCGCGCCCCGGGCCTGTGCGGCGCCATCCTCGAGGAGGATGCGCGGGACATCGACGTGCACGCCTTGCATCAGGGGTACCTGCGCGGCCTGCGCAGCCGCGGCGGCGTGCTGCGCACGGAGGCCGAGGTAGCGGGTGCCGAACGCCTTGGTGACCTGTGGGCAGTTATGCTGGCCAATGGCCACGTCGTTCGCGCGCGTGCGGTGGTCAACGCCGCCGGCGCCTGGGCCGATGTCGTCGCCGCTCTCTGTGGCGTGCGGCCCATCGGGCTGGAGCCCCGCCGCCGGAGCGCGTTCACCTTTGCTGCGCCCGACGGGATGGACTGCACCCGTTGGCCGGCCGTCGTCGGCATCGACGAGAGCTTCTATTTCAAGCCCGATGCCGCCCGGTTGCTGGGCTCACCCGCCAATGCCGATCTCGTGCTCCCGCACGACGTGGTGCCGGAGGAACTCGACATCGC
>CAVUGM010000002.1:0-282431 GCA_963741085.1 uncultured Chloroflexia bacterium | reverse complement strand
CGAATAACCCTCGACATGGACGGCCAGTCGCATACGATCGACGCCGATCCCGACATGCCGTTGCTCTACGCGCTGCGCAACGACGTGGGAATGAACAATCCCCATTTCGGTTGCGGTCTCGCCCAATGCGGCGCCTGCACCGTGCAGGTCAACGGCGAGGCGGTGCCTGCGTGACGCCGGTCTCGGCGGTCGGCAACGGCAAGATGACGACGCTCGCCGGCCTCGGCACCCCGGAGAAGCCGCACCCGATCCAGGCAGCGTATGTCGAAGAGCAGGTCGTGCAATGCGGCTACTGCGTCAACGGTTGGATCATGACGGCGGCCGCGCTTCTCGACGAGAAGAAGGCGCAGAACAAGCATCCGACCGACGACGAGATCATGGACGCGCTCACCGGTCTGAAATGCCGTTGCGCCACCCACATGGCCATCATGCGCGCAGTCAAGCGCGCCGCAGACGAGATGATCGGTTGAGGGAGGCGCACATGACCAGACACGAACAGGCAGTCCGCATTCTCCCGCCGAGACCTCTCAAGGGCGCCGGCGCGCTCGTGATCGCCAGCCGGCATGCCGATCGGCATCGACACAGTGCTCGGCATCACCGATGCGGCCGCGCAGACGCCAAGCCGCCGCTCACGCCGGACCAACTCTCGTCGTTCATCGCGATCAACCAGGACGGTGCGGTTGCCGCCTTCTGCGGCAAGATGGACATGGGCCTCGGCCTGCACACCGCGATGGCGCAGATCGTGGCGGAGGAGCTCGACGTGCCGTACAAGGCCGTCACCGTTACATCGGCGACACCGCAATCACCGTGAACCAGGGCGGCGCATCGGGCTCGACCGGCATCCAGCTTGGCGGCCGGCAGATGCGCATGGCGGCCGCGGAAGCGCGCCGCGTGCTCGTCGACATGGCGGCCGAAGAAGCTCGGCATTGCGGCCGACGAGCTGAGGCCGTGGACGGCGTATCGTGCACGCGAAGGCCGACGCCCGGCAAGCCGGTATCCTACAAGGAACTGATCGGCGGCCGTTACTTCAACGTGCCGCTGAGTGGAACAAGGAGTACGGCAACACGCTCTACGCGCCCGGGCAAGGCCAAGCCGAAGGACCCGAAGGACCACAAGATCGTCGGCAAGTCGATCCCGCGCGACGACATGGCGCCGATCGTGCTCGCACAGACGGATTACGTCACCGACATCAAGCGTCCGAACATGCTGCACGCCCGCATGATCCGCCCCGAGGTCGCCGGCGCGGTGCCGGTGAAGGTGGACGAGGCCTCGATCCGCGATATTCCGGGCGCCAAGGTGGTTTGGGACAAGGGCTTCCTTGCGGTCGTCGCGGACAAGGAATGGGACGCCATCAAGGCTTCCGAGAAACTCAAGGTCGAATGGTCGGACGTCAAACCGCCGTTCGTCCAGCCCAGGACGCGCTTTACAACCACATCCGCCAAGCGCCCGTCCGCAAGCGTGAGGTGGAAGGCAAGACCACCGGCAACGTGGACGACGCCTTCAAGACCGCCGCGCGCGTGATCGAGGCCGAATACGAGTGGCCGTTCCAGTCGCACGCCTCCATGGGCCCCGCTTGCTCGGTGGTGGAGATCGACAAGGACGGCAACGCCACCTGCTGGAGCGGCACCCAGAAGTCGCATTTCGTGCAGCAGGGCGTCGCCAACACGCTCGGCATTCCGGCGAGCAAGGTGCGGACCCGTTGGACGATGGGTCCGGGCTCCTACGGCCGCAACGACGCCGACGACGCGGCCTCCGATGCGGCGGTGGTGGCAAAGATGACCGGGCGTCCGGTGCGCCTGCAATACACCCGCGCACAAGGCACAGGCTGGGACCCGAAGGGACCCGCCTCGATCCATCGCGCGCGCGCCGCGATCGATGCCAACGGCCAGATGATCGGCTACGAGTTCGTCAGCAAGGGCTTCTCGCGCGTCGACGTGAACTCAAACGGCAGCGCGCCGCGCGACAATCTCGCGGGACACTTCCGGAATGTTGAACTGAAACCCGGTGACGGTTTCGGCGTGCCGGCGGAATCCTACGAGTTCGCCAACAAGCGCACCTCGTGGGAGGTGATCGCGCCGTATCTCGACCGCGCCTCGCCCCTGCGTTCGTCGCACTTGCGCGATCCGGTCGGACCGCAGATCCACTTTGCGAGCGAGTCGTTCATCGACGAAGTCGCCGCGGGGCTCAACGTCGACCCGATCGAATTCCGGCTGCGGCACGTCAAAGACCCGCGCGACATCGCGGTGATTAAGGCTGCGGTGGAGAAGGCCAACTGGCAGTCGCGGCCCTCGCCGCAGCGCGGCCAGAGCGGCGACATCGCCCGCGGGCGGGGCTTCGCCTACGCCCAGCGCGGCGGCACGCGCGTCGCGATCGTGGCCGAGGTCGAGGTCAACCGTGCGAACGGAAAATCTGGGCGCGCAAGTTCGCGGTCGCGCACGATTGCGGCCAGATCATCAACCCGGATGGCCTGAAGCTGAACATCGAAAGCAACATCGTGCAGGGCATCAGCCGGACGTTGTGGGAAGACGTGAAGTTCGACACCAAGGCCGTGACCAGCATCGACTGGGTCACCTACCCGATCCTCGACATCTCCGAGATGCCGGAGACGATCGATATCGCGCTGATCAATCGGCCGGCGGTCGCTCCAACGGGCGCAGGCGAACCCTCGATCCGGCCGGTGGCGGCCGCGATCGCAAACGCGATCTTCGATGCGACCGGCGTGCGTATCCGCCGCATCCCGTTTACGCCGGAGAGCGTGAAGCAGGCGATGTCGCAGGCATAGTCGCGACAAGACGAGCGGGAAATGGACCGGCGCATCTGCTAAGGTGCGCCGGTTCGCTTTTGAGGGCAGATGATCGCCGCGACACTCGACGAGGCACTCGCGCCGATCACCGACGGCTGCATGCTGGCGGTGGCGCGCGAGCAATCGGGCGTCGCCATGGCGGCAACGCGCGCGCTGATCCGGCGCGGCGTGAAACGCATCCATCTCGTCGCGCTGCCGACGTCGAGCCTGCAGGCCGATCTCCTCATCGGCGCGGGCTGCGTCGAAACGATCGAGACGTCCGCGGTGAGCCTTGGCGAATTCGGGCCAGCGCCGCGCTTCACCGCCGCAGCGACGGCGGGCACGCTACGGGTGAAGGACGCGACCTGTCCGGCACTGCATGCCGCCTTCCAGGCCGCCGAGAAAGGCGTGCCGTTCATGCCGCTGCGCGGGCTCGTCGGTTCGGATGTGCTGGGGCACCGGCCCGACTGGCGAACGATCGACAATCCGTTCAGCAAGGACGACCCGATCGTGCTTCTGCCGGCGATCAAGCCGGACGTGGCACTGTTCCACGCGCCGATGGCCGACCGCGAGGGCAATATCTGGATCGGCCGCGACCGCGAGCTCGCCACGATGGCGCACGCGGCGGCAAAGACGGTGGCGACGGTGGAGAAAATCCACGAAGGCAATTTCTTTGATGATCCGGTGCTCGCGGCCGGAACGCTCGGCGGATTCTACGTCGAGCAGGTTGCGGTCACGCCGAAGGGTGCATGGCCGCTCGGACTCGCCGATCACTACGCGCCGGACGCCGCACATCTCGCGGAATATGCACGGCTCGCCGCAACAGCAGAGGGATTTGCGCAATACCTTCAGCGGTACGTCCATGAACAGCGCGCGGCGTGACGGTTACCGCACCGAAGAGCTGCTCGCGGACGTGATCGCGGGCCTCATCGGCGATGCGCGACACGCCGCCATCGGCGCATCGTCACCGATTCCCGGCCGCGGCCGCGATGCTGGCGCGCGAGCGCGGCAAGGGGCGGCCGTACGTGTCGCTGCTCGGCAGCCGGCGGCAGAGCTTCTTCACCGACGGCGGACGCGAGCTGTTCGACTGCGCAGGCCAAGGCCGCATCGACGTGTTCTTCCTCTCGGGCGGGCAGATCGACGGCGAGGCCAACATCAATCTCGTGAGCATCGGTGACTACGAGCATCCGAAGGCGCGGTTTCCTGGCTCGTTCGGCTCGTCGTATCTCTACTATGTCGTTCCGAAGGTCATCCTGTTCCGGTTGGAGCACACGCGGCGCACCTTGGTTGACAAGGTCGATTTCGTCAGCGCACCGGGCACGAGCGCCGACAACGTCTATCGTCTGGGCGGGCCGATCGCGCTTGTCACGGGCCGCTGCCTGTTCTCGTTCGACCGCGCGCGGCGGCGCTTCTCGCTGGCGAGCGTGCATCCGGGACACACGGAGGCGGAGGTGATAGAGAACACCGGCTTCAATTTTGACCGGCCGGCGCAGGTGCCCATAACTCCCGAGCCTTCCACCGAAACGCTCCATGCGTTGCGTACGGTGATCGCACCGCAGCTTGTCGAGGTCTATCCGCAGTTTGTCGTGAGCGTGTTCGGCGTCGGCCAAAGCGTTTGAAGTAGCCTTTGCGCTGTGCTTAATCCCTCGCCGGGCGAAACGGAGCAGCGTCGTGAAACAAGTCGAAGCCGCGGTGATCGGGACCGGCTGGTGCGGCGGCATCCGCGCCGAAACGCTGTCGCGCTCGGCGCTGGTCGACAAGCTGCACATCTGCGAGATCAGGCCGGAGCGGCTGGCTGAGGTCAAAGCACTCACGAAGCCCGCGACCGCGACGCTCGACTACCAGGACATCATCAGGAATCCCGACATCTCCGTCGTCTATGTCTGCACCACGCCCGAGAGCAATCATTTCCCGATCACGCGCGACTGCCTCAAAGCCGGCAAGAACGTGCTGCTCGAAAAGCCGATCGCGCTCGAACTGTGGGAGGCTGACGAACTGATCACGCTGGCGCGGCGCGGCGGCCTGAAATTCACCATCGGCTACTCGCAGCGCTTCAATCCCAAGATCGCATTCGCCAAGAAGAAGATCGCCGACGGCACGCTCGGCAAGGTCGTATCCGCGCTGGTGAGCCGCCACGTGACGCGCAATCTCGGCAAGAAGATCACGACGCGCACGAAACTCTCCCCGGTCGCGATGGAATTCGACGCACGATCTCGATTTCGTGTTCTGGCTGCTCGAACCTGCGAAGCCGGTGCGCGTCTATTCGCAGGGCGCGTACGGGGCGATGCAAGCGATCAATGGATCCTACGATTGCATGTGGACGACCGTCACAATGGACAACGGCGTGCTCGTGGTGATCGGCGGCGGCTGGAACCTGCCGCCCGGCTGGCCGAACTTCTGCTCGACCTGGATGGAGATCACCGGCACCGAAGGCGCGCTGATCCTCGACGACACCCATCGCGATAACTGGCTCAACACGGTGAAGGACGGCTCGCAATTCCCGATGTCATCGATGCCGGGCGAGCAGGTCGATCACGTGTTCGCGGGTCAGATGGGACCGGAAACAATTCATTTCCTCGAAGCCTGCCTCTTGGATCGACCGGTCATGGTGACGCCCGAGAGCGCGCGCCGAGTGATGGAGTGCTACACCGCGGCGGATCTCTCTGCCGAGCGCGGCGAGCCGATCGACCTGCCGCTCAGCAACGAGACGATGGCGGCGGTCGCCGAGATGAGCAAGAAATTTCGCCAATGAGGAAATCGGCCAAAGACATCGGTCTCGCCATCATCGGCGGCGGTCGCGTCGGCCTGTTCCGCGGCGAGGTGGCGATCGCGCCATCCGGCGGTGGAATGGATCGGGCTCGCGGAGAAGAACCCGAACCGCGCCGGCGAAGTCGCGCCGAAGATCGACGCCGATTTCGTGACGCAGAGCCACGTGGAGCTGCTTGCGCCGACCGGAGGTGACCTGCGCCATCATCGCCACCGACGAGCATCTGCACGTCGATCCGATCCTGGCCGCGGTCGAGCGCGGCGTGCCGATGCTGATCGAGAAGCCGCTCGCGACCGACCTCGCGCAGTCGGCGCGCGTGCTCAAGGCGATCACCGATGCCAAGCTCGACGCGGTCGTCGGCTACACCCAGCGCTTCCGCCGCAAATGGCTCGGCGCCAAGGAGAAGGTGCGCACCGGCGCGCTCGGCGACGTCACGCTCGTGACCTCGCGCGCGTTCATGAACCGCCTGGTCGCGATCGACAACTACAAGCGCACCGACGATCCGGCGACCATCTCGCCGATGGTGATCTCGGGCACGCACGCGCTCGACATCGTGATGTGGTACATGGAGAAGAAGACGCCGGTCGAATGCTACGCGCGCTCGATCGACAAGGTGCTCGGGCCGCTCTATCAGGGCATCGACGCCACCGCCGGCATGATCATGTTCTCGGACGGCAGCGTCTATCACCTCAACATTTCCTGGGCGCTGCCGGTGACGTGGCCGGGCGCGGTCTATTCGCTCGAAGTCGGCATCAACGGCACCGACGGCGTGCTCACCATCGACGACACGCACCGCGACATGGTGCTCGCGGTGTCGAAGCCGCAGGACGAAGGCTACGCGCCGGACAAGAGCCGGCTGGTCGATTTCCTCGGCAGCTATCCGCCCGGCGACATGGCGCTCGGCGAACTGCGCGGGCCGATGGCGGACGAGACCGTGTCCTGGCTCAACCGCATCTCGCTCGGCCTGCCGACGCAGGCCGCGACCGCCGCGGAGGCGCACCGCAACCTGATGCTGACCAAGGCGCTCGACCTTTCGGCCAAGCGCAAGCAGCCGGTGAAGCTGCCGCTCGAGCCAGATGCGGCGGCGTGAGACATGGACTGTCCGAAATTGCATTCGATCTCGCATCCTGAGGCGCTCGGCCAAGCGAGCCTCGAGGCGCGGCCGGCTCTAGACACTGGGCGTGCATCCATCAGCTCGCCGCGCGACTGACTCAGGATGACGGAAAATAAATTAGGCGGCCGAAGGACGACGGGTCGCGCATGAGGAAGACATGAGCATGCATCTGGCCGTCTTGCCAATCTTGCTATCTCGCCATCGCCGTTCCGGCCAATGCCGACGACGTCGCCGACTTCTACAAGGGCAAGACCGTGCGCATCATCGTCGGCGTCGGCGTCGGCTCGGGCTACGACATCAACGCGCGCGCGCTGGCGCGCCATCTCACCACGCACATTCCCGGCAATCCGACCGTGATCGTGCAGAACCAGCCCGGCGCCGGCAGCGTGACCATGACCAACACGCTGTTCAACAACGGACCGTTCGACGGCACCGCGATCGGCGCGTCGTTCAACGGCCTGCCCGACGACGCCGCTGCTGGCAGCCGTCCGCGAGCGTGCGATTCGATGCGATCAAGCTCAACTGGATCGGCATCGACCAATCGCGAATCGCAGGCGATGTATGTCTGGCACAACGCGCCGCAGCAGACGCTCGACGATCTCTACACCAAGGAGATGATCGTCGGCGCGCAGGCGCCGGGCTCGACCCAATACGACTATCCGGTGCTCGCGCGCGCGCTGTTCGGCATGAAGTTCAAGGTCATCACCGGCTACGAGGCGACGCCGAAGATCCATCTCGCGATGGAGCGCGGCGAGGTGCACGGCACCTGGGCCAACTGGTCGACGCTCAAGGCGATCGTCGAGCGACTGGCTGCGCGACAAGAAGATCCGCATCCTGGCGCAATGGGACCTCAAGAAGCATCCCGAGATGCCCGACGTTCCGATGTTCCTCGACGTCGCCAAGACCGACGCCGACAAGCAGGCGCTGCAACCTGGCGATCGCGCGCCTCGAATTCGGCCGCCCGTTCTTCATGCCGCCGAACGTGCCGGCCGATCGCGTCGCCGCGGTGCGGCGCGCCTTCGACGCCACCGATGAAGGACAAGGAGTTTCCTGGCCGACGCCGAGAAGCTCAAGATCGAAGTCGATCCGCTGAGCGGCGAGCAGGTCGCCGACCTGGTCGCGCAGCTCTACAGGACGCCGCCGGACGTCGTGGCGCGCGTGCGCGCGGCGATGGAAGCGAAGTAGCATCGTCGCGCATTCTCTCCGTGCGCATGATGCAAGTTGCTGCGCCCTCTCCCCTTGCGTTCTCGGACTCTTGATGTTCAGCTGTAATGGCTCGCAGCCATTTCAGCGTTTTTCTTTCTGCAAGGTCAGGCTTGATGCAGCGTCAGGTATCACGAACTGGCGGCTGCACGATCTGCGCCGCACCTGCGTATCGGGGATGGCGCGGCTTGGCATTGCCCCGCACGTTGCCGACAAGATTCTTAACCATCAGTCCGGGACAATTTCAGGCGTTGCTGCGGTCTATCAGCGGCACGACTTTCTCATTGATCGCAAAGACGCCCTCGAGTGCTGGGCGAGTTACGTTTCCAAAATCGTTGCAAGGCCTCCGATTGATGGTCGAGTTTCTGACAAGCGTGTTAGCAGTGGCTTCCTATCGCCATCCTCCGTGAATCTTGTCGTTCCACCGACTCCATTCGTTGGCGTCGAGCACTTCACAGCCACCGTCGATGACTAGGACGCGCATCCGATTCTGCAAACCGCAGGGCGGATGTCCGCTTCGCCCCCAAAGCAACCGAATTGTTGCGATGCCACGAAATGTCGCGAAGGGCCAATCGTGTCACTTTGCAGCGCGGAACAGCGAGGCACTTTGCCGTCAGGCCGCTAGACCGACTGTCATATCGTTCCGTGGGCTTTTTCGGACGCCACCGTCAGGCATGGCAGCAAACAGCGCGAAGGGTGATTTTTGGCACCGCATCGTTTTGTATTGTCATTGCCAAGTGTAGATTCCCAGCATGCGACCCAGATGTAGGCCCTCAGTACGTGACATAGCTCCAATTTGCCGGAGGTGCGGACTTGAAACCTCGTATTCGGCGACTGAACGGACGAACCGAAAAAGTCTGCGTCTACACCACTATGATCGGCGGCTACGAGCGCCTCAACGAGCAGCCCGTTGCCCAGCAATCGAACATCCCGTTCTTGTGTCTCACCGACGATCCGTCCCTCGGCAGCCAATCTTGGCGCATGATGCGCGTTGAGCCGAATTATCCGATGGATCCGGTCCGCAGCCAGCGTTTGCTCAAGCTGTTGCCACATCGTTACCTGCCTGATTTCGACACTACGCTCTACATCGATAACTCGGTGCTTCTGACGCAGCCCCCCGAAGCGATCCTCGACCGCTATTTGCACTCATCGCCGTTCGCTCTGCCCTGGCACAGCTTTCGCAAGACAACGCTCGATGAATTTTTGGAGGTCCAACGCTTGCTGTTGGATGATCCGGATCGTGTCTTCGAGCAGCTCAATCACTATGCCCTGAGCGACCCGGACGTCCTCCTGGAACAGCCTTACTGGACCGGCGTTCTGATGCGGCATCATGAAGACGGCAGCGTCCGGCAGATGCTCGAATCCTGGGCCGCGGAGGTTCAACGCTACTCGCGGCGCGACCAGCTTTCCATCAATCTGGCCTTCAAACGATCGGTCCTGCGACCAGACCGGATCGAGATCGACAACCACCAGTCATGGTTTCACACTTGGCCGCACTCCGCCCATCGGAAAAATCGTAGAATACAGCGCTCCGAGAGTCTTGCACGGCTCGTCTCCCAACTTGAAGGTTTTGAAGGTCCCCTGCGCATCGCGCTGGAGAAGGTCATCGCGGCGCAAAGCCCCGGCGTTACGCCAGCCAGCAGTCTGTCTGGAATGTCCCGCTTTCTGTTGAACATTGCGAAGCGTTCGCTGCCGAGATTGAGACGACGACGCACTGGCGTCGCCAGACGCTCCATCCCAGATCACGTGCGCCTGCCCAATGGACGGATGATTTACGTCGATCCGAGCGACGAGCGCGCCAAGCAGCTCGTACAGTCTGGCGGCGACCTTAATCCTCTCACGTCAACTATATGGCGCCTTCTGCTTGGCGAATTCACCTGGACCCATATCATTGACGTTGGCGCGAACTACGGAGAACTTCTCGTCAATTCTGACCTACCGTCGTGCGCCGAAGTGATCGCGTTAGAGCCTAATCCGTATGTGCTAACGTATTTGCGACGCACGCTTAGCGAGTTAGGTCGCCCAGTCGCATTGCTCGAACAGGCTGCCTCGGCGCAGCAAGGCACTGCCAGATTGGTCGCCGACCGTACTTGGTCGGGCATGTCGACGATCGCTGGCCTACCGGCTGGCTCTGAAAATCACCAAGTCGAGGTTATCCAAGTTCCAACGACGACGCTCACAGCCGTAGTCGGCGCGCAGGCTACCGGCATTCCGCCGCGAGTGCTGGTCAAGATCGACGTCGAGGGCAATGAGCAGGCGGTTCTGGAGGGGGCGCTGGCTCTCATCGAGCGCGCCGAGCGATTTGCCGGCCTGGTCGAAATTCTTCACGCCGACGATCGTAGTCTCAATTGGCTGATCACGCGCTTCGCGCTTGAACTGTACGACAAGCAGACCAAGAAGTTGGTGCCATCGAGCGCAATCAATGCAAGCGAACTGCGCTGCGAGATCGCCGCCAAACAATACTATCCGCAAGATGCCGTGCTGAGGCCCCGCGCGTAGAGGGCTTGCTGGATAAACGCTAAGCTAACCTCGCTACTGCAACATCGGATGCTGGCCAATATCCCTGATGGGTCAGTCGCTACAGATTCGGTGCGCGGCGAATTTCGCTCGATGTCCGCTTTGATCCGTTTGCGACCGAACATTAGTGCGTCAGCCAATCGTCGCTCAGGGTCAACAAGCGACTGTCCTCCCCTTTCGCATCGCCGTGCGACTGAGGTAGCCTGATAGCAGCGCTGCCCGGCGGGCTATGCCGAAGTCCCCTTTTTCCAGTGGCAGCCATCGTGCCATCGGCGGGCAGCAGCCTTCATCGCTCACATCCGAGCGTCCGCAGTCGTGTTGGGGCTAGGGGAGGAAACCATGATCAGGTCATTGTGCTGCTGCGCCGCCCTGCTGATTCTCATGGCGGCAGCGACTGTGCCCGTGACGGCTCAATCTCCTTTCCCCGATGCGGCGCCGCCGGACGATGCCGCTCCACCCGTCGGCACTCCGAAGAAAAATGCAGCGCCTCAAGGACCTGCCATCGCCGGCAATTGGGGCGGTGAGCTCACGCAGGTGGGCAAGGATGCCCCTTACAAATTCGAACTTGCCATCGGCGCCAAAGGCCTCGCGACGAAGTACCCCGACCTGTCCTGCACGGGAAAGCTCACGCGGGCCGGTTCGTCGAAATCGTATGCCTTCTTTGTCGAAGTCATCACCCAGGGACGATTCGACAAAGGCGGCCGCTGCCCGGATGGCACCCTCACGGTCGCGCGGCAGGGCGACAATCTCTCCCTGAGTTGGTTTGCCAGTGTTCAGGGCATTTCGATCGTCGCTTACGGCCTCCTCTCGAAGAAGTAGCGTGTTGCGGCTGAGCGCATGTACTCACGCATTCGGAATGTCCGCTTTGCCTCCAATGGCAACCGAATAGCGGACATTCGAAAACCGACGCTAAGCGCCGGGGCACTTGTATGGGGCATTTTCTGTCAAGGCTCTGATTTTCGAGTCTCGTGCTCCTATGATTGGGGGCCGGCTGCAAGCCGGCACCGATCGGCTTGTATGGGGCATTTTCTGTCAAGGCTGATTTTCGAGTCTGTGCTCCTATGATTGGGGTCGGCTGCAAGCCAGCACCGATCGGCCATGACGAGCCAGGCGACGACGGCTGGCAGCCAGGCGGAAGCGAATAACGAAACGATCCGAGGTGAGCTCGCCATCAGGCACGAACTTCGCGCCACAAACTTGTATTCGGTCGATCCGTGAAGATCGGAACCATGATGCAGTCATGCGCATCGGCGGCGAAGCTCCGGGGCGGCGGGCCCATTCTAAATCGCGGCTCAAAGACCATGTGCGAAGTCGGGTTGCCACCACCTCGGGCCGTCATCTGCAGCTCGGCATCAATTTGAGAACGAACTGCAGAAACTCAGTTGTGTCTGTTCGCAGGCAAGTCGTTACGTTGCTGGGCGAAGGAGCAGACCTGGCCGCGCCTCGCCGGTGGTCGCTAACCGCCAAAGCGCAATGAGGAGCTTTCGGGCCAGCGCCACGATCATCGTCTTGCGCGTGCCGCCACGGGCGTCCGCAGTTCGTTTCCGATACCACTCGGCCAGCGCGCTGTCCTTCTGATGCAACAGGTGCCCCCAGGCAAGCTGTATCATCCCGCGGCGCACGCGGGCATTGCCTGCTTTGGCAAGCCCTTGTTCGCGTCGTTTCTTGCCGCTCTCGGCTGGTGCCCCTGTTAGACCACCGTATCGCGCCACCGCTTTGCGATCCCGCAGCTTGCGCGAGAAAACCTCCTGCACCAGCATGTCCGCAGTCTCGATGCCGACGCCGACCACCCGAGCCAGCAGGTGCACCATCGCATTGCGTCCTTCTTCGGGCGTTCGTTCCAAGCGCTCGGCGCGTGCCACCTCGATCTCCTTGATCTGCTGCCTCACGAAACGCAGGTGGGCCATATCGCGCCGCAGCTCTGCCAATGTGTTCGGTGGCACAGCGGTACCCTCAGGCGTGCGTAGCGTCTCCAGTCGCTCCGACGCTTGAGCCAAGGTCGGTCTGAAGCCGCGAATGCCAAGACGGGCGAGATTGGCCCTCACTCGATTTACGATGCGCGTGCACTCTTTGACAAAACTCTCGCGCTCGCGGCTCGGCCGCCTCGCGTCCTCATCCTCGATCGTGGGTATTGCAGCCATGCTGCAGTGATTCGGTTCCCCGCGCAGCCAGCCGAGAAAGGCGCGTTTTAGAAGTTCGGTATCGAGGCGATCCGTCTTCGCCCGCCGGTGCTCACGCGAAACGGGAACACTCGATGGGTGGATCACGTGCGTTTCAATCTCATGTGCGCGCAGCCAGCGCGCCAGCCAAAAGCCATCACGCCCAGCCTCGAAGGCAACGGTGATGCGCTTGATGGTGCGTCCAGCCTTAACTGCCTCCTTCCGCCAGCGATGCAGAAGCTGCAGTAGTCCTTCCTGATCGGCCGCAAGTTTCTTCAGCGGCTGGCGTTCGATTCCCGGCACAATACCCGCAACGAGCCAGCTCGCCTGGCCCATCTCGATCACTGCGATCAATGTTGCATCTTGTTCGAGAGCGAATAGCGATCTGCTCAAGTCGTTGGGTTGTGGCATGAGGCGCTCCATCGATTGGTTGCCGCGACGATGGTGCCATTGTCTCGCCGCGCGCCCCATAGCACTAAATCGCTGCGCGATAGCAAGCTTCGGCGTTCGGCGCGGCCGGTGATCGGGTAACGGACGCGGAGATCGTCGGTAGTATGCGGGGCGGCCTGTCTTGAGGATCGGGGTGTTCAACCTCATCCCGGACAGGAGTTGCCCATGAGCACGAAGACGGTCAGTCCGCTGCGCCAGCGCATGATCGAGGACATGAACGCGCGCAAGCTCGGCCCGCACTCGCAGAGGAGTCACATTGATAGCTGCAAGCGGTTCGCTGGCTTTCTGAAGCGTTCCCCCGCGACGGCCACGCCCGAAGATATTCGTCGGTTTCAGTTGCACTTGTCGGAGACTGGGCTGAGCATCTGCAACCGCAATCGCATCATGACCGGTCTGCGGTTCCTGTTGCGAGTGACGTTGCGGCGGCTGGACCTTGCCAGCGAGGTTTATCACCTGCGCGAGCCGCAGAAGATTCCACTAGTGATGAGCCCGGACGAGACGCGGCGTCTGCTGGCGGTGGCAGGAAGCCTCAAGGCCCGCGTGCTGTTGGGTCTGGGCTACGGCTGTGGGCTGCGTGCCGGCGAGGTGGTTCGGTTGAAGGTCAAGCATATCGACAGCGCGCAGAAGATCATTCGCATCGAGCAGTCCAAAGGCCGCAAGGACCGCAACGTCATGCTGTCGCCCGAGACGCTTGACCTGTTGCGGCAATGGTGGAAGGCGCGCCCAACGCGTCACGATGCACAAACGCCGCTGCCGGAACGCTGGTTGTTTCCTGGCCGCACGGCGGGCAAGCCGGTAACCACGCGTCAGCTGAGCCGCCTATTCCATGAAGCGGCCGACGCCGCCGGCATCAAGAAGAGCGTGACGCTGCATGCGCTGCGTCACAGCTTCGCCACCCATCTCTTGGAACGCGGCACCGATATCAGGGTGATCCAGGCGTTGTTGGGGCACGACAAGCTCGACACCACGGCGCACTACACCCGCGTCGCCACCGGCATGATCGCCAACGTCGAGAGCCCGCTCGACCTGCTGTCGCAGCCGCGCAAGCGCAAGAAGGAACGGTCGCCGGTCTAGCGCCTGCGGCATGTCAGGTGCAGTCCTGGAGGTCGCGGATATCTTCCGCGATCACGGAGCGGCGTGGCGCCGCGCCAATTCCGGGCACGTGAGCCTCGATCAGTTGAAGGTGATGTCCGCCATCGAGCGCTGCCGCACGGCCGCGCTTGGCGGCCACGTCGCGCGTTGCGAGGACTGCGCTTACACCATCATCGCCTACAACAGTTGCCGCAACCGGCATTGCCCGAAGTGCCAGGGCGCCGCGGCCAATGAATGGCTGGCCGAGCGCGAGGCCGAGCTGCTGCCGGTGCCTTACTATCATGTCGTGTTCACGCTGCCGGCGCCGATCGCCGACATCGCGTATCAGAACAAGGCCGTGATCTACGATTTGCTGTTCAAGGCGGCGGCCGAGACCGTGCTGACGATCGCGGCCGATCCCAAACATCTCGGCGCCCGCGTCGGCATCACTGCGGTGCTGCACACCTGGGGCTCGGCACTCACCCATCATCCGCACATCCACATGATCGTGCCGGGCGGTGGCATCTCGCTCGATGGTCACCATTGGGAGTCGTGCCGGACCCAACTTCTTCCTGCCCGTGCGCGTGCTCTCGCGCCTGTTCCGCCGGCTGTTCCTGCAGATGCTCGACGCCGCGCATGGAGCCGGGCAACTGCAGTTCTTTGGTGAGCACATGGCGCTCATCGATCCACAACAGTTTGCTGCCTTGCTCGCGCCCCTGCGCAAAGCCGAGTGGGTGGTCTACAGCAAACGCCCGTTCGGCGGCCCCAAGGCCGTGCTCGCTTATCTCGCCCGCTACACCCACCGCGTCGCCATCTCCAATCGCCGGCTGATCTCGGCCGACAAGACCGGCGTCACCTTCAAATGGAAGGATTACCGGATCGAGGGGGCGGGCCGCTACAAGACGATGACGCTGGCGACCGACGAGTTCATCCGACGCTTCCTGATCCACGTTCTGCCGAAGGGCTTCCATCGAATCCGACACTACGGGCTGCTCGCCACCGGTAACCGAGCCGCAAACATTGCACATGCACGCAAGCTGCTCGCCGTGCCGTCCAGCCCAAAAGAATCCGAGCCGCCCAAACCAGCGATCGACGAACCTCGCGTGCTGCCGCGTCCATGTCCGTGCTGCGGCGGCCGAATGTTCATCATCGAGACCTTCGCGCGCGGCTGCGAGCCCAAGCACCGCCCCACGCCCGCTCCGGCGGCGATCAGGATCGACACCTCATGAAGCCGTCGCCATCGATCCACGACCGCAGCGACGCCCATTATTCTTGCTGGCTCTCAGCCGGTAGCGCCCAAGCTCGCATCGGCTCGCTGAATTCACCAGCCGCGCCATCAAGCCTGTTGTTTTGCGCGCAGATCGCTCGTTCAAACCGACGCACGCGCCCATGTTTGATCGCAAACCGGTCGCGGCAATCGCTTCAGTTCAAGCTCCGCACGCCAGGCCCCGTGGCGAAATCCCCATAGCGCCCGCGGCACCGCCGCTGCCCCACATCCCGCGATTTCGTGCCTTGGCGCTTTTCGGTCGCCGGCCGCCGGTGCCCGTGGTTGGCTCATCATTCCCGGCGACCGAAAACCTGCACAATAGGCGACATTGCGTATCGCCGCAATCGAACGCGGCTTCGACTTTCTTGGCTACCATTTTCAGCCGCGCAGGACTGAGGATGACCAAGCAGACGATTGGGAACTTGGTCGAGAAGGCATCTCGGCTTTATGAGCAAGAGCGCAACCCGGCCTTGGCCCCGACTGTGCTTGAGGCAAACTCTCGAACGCCAGTCGGACGGCTGGAATACCGGCAGCCGGCCGTACCTCAATCTCGGCTTCCAGCCAATTCAGCAAACGCCTATCATTCGCGCGGTTCGGAAGTCATCCGCGAAATCCGGCGTAAAGCAAGGGTCGCAACAGCATGTCCAACACCGTCCTGAGCCGACGAGCCGCGCTGATGCTTGGCTTCGGCGCGGCTGGCGCTGCGCACGCCGGGGCGCTCGCGAGCGCGCCGCTGAAGGCGGCCCTGCTCGGCCAATGCGTTATCAAGCACGACCTCTGCGCCCAGACGTGGCCAGGGAAAGTCCCCTTGGTGCGGCATCTGTCTGCGAACGATGTGGTGTTCAGCGAACTGGAGTCGGTCGTCCGCGGTCCGCTGGCGGAAAAATCGACCCGCGAGGACGCCGACCTCGTGCATTCCGCCGAGCCGAACGTGCTGCCCTGCCTGAGGGCCCTGCGGGTCAACCTCCTGGCGGTCTCAGGTAATCACGCATTCGACCTCGGCACGGGCGGGGTCGTAAGTACGATCGATGCGCTGAACAAGGCCGGACTCGCCTTCGCCGGCACTGGCCGATCACTCGATGAGGCCGCGGCGCCCGGCTACCTGGAGACCCCGCGCGGCGGGGTGGGACTGGTCGCTATGGCGAGCGGCAAAGTGCGTGAGGGCGGCGCTGCCACCGCCGGTCGCGGCGGCGTCAATGAAGTGCGCGTGGAGGCCGGCGTGCCGAACGCCGAGGACGTCGCTCGCTATCTGGGCGCCATCGTCCAGGCGCGCGCCAAGGTCCAAACGGTCATCGCCTATCAACACAACCACGTCTGGGACGCCGACATCACACAGCCGCCCGCATGGCAGCGCGCGCTCGCCAGACGCTGCGTCGAGGCCGGCGCGTCGGTTTTCGTCGGTCACGGCGCGCCGGTGGTACAGGGCGTCGAGGTCTATCGCGGCGCGCCGCTGTTCTTTTCGCTCGGCAACTTCATCTTCCAGTCCGACACGCCCCCTGGTCGCTACCCTGCCGAGGCCTGGGAGGGTGTCATCGTCGACTGCACCTTTCGCGACGGCCGGTGTGTCTCCGCCCGGGCCATGCCGATCGTGCTCAACGAACAGGGGGTCGGGGGTCCCACGGACTTCGCGACCCGGGGACGTCCCGGGCCGGCAACAGGTACGGCGGCCGGCCGCATCCTCGACCGGCTTGCGAGCCGCTCCGGCGCGTTGGGCGCGACCGTGACCCGAGAGGGCGGCTTGGCCGAAATCCGGCTCGACTAGTGTCTGTTTAGGTCGGCCGACTGCGCCGCAACATTCGCGAGCGGCCGATGTCTCTGTCGGGTCAAAAGCGGAAATGCTCAAAGCGGGCACAGCGAATCCGCTTTGCGCTCACAAGCGGACATTCCTCGCGCGTTTATGAGTACACGCGCTATCTAGTTCGACGTGACGCCTTGCGGGCGGCCGACCACGGTGACCAGCATGCCGGCGTCGAGCAGGCGCTTTGCCACCCGCTTGGTATCGGCCAGCGTCACGGCGTCGATCAACGCCGCCCGACGCTCGATGTAGTCGATGCCGAGGTTGTCGAGCTGGATCTGCACGAGCTGCGCGGCGATCTTGCTCGATGTATCGAGACCGAGCGCATACGAGCCCTTGAGGAAGGTCTTGGTCTTGGCGACCTCTTCGGCCGTGGGTCCTTCCTCGGCCAGACGGCGGAATTCCTTCTCGATGATCGCGAGCGTCTCGCCGGTGGCGTCGGCGCGCGTGGCCGTGCCGCCAAGCAGCAACGAGGCGTGGTCGAGCAACACGAGCGTGGTCGAGACACCGTAGGCGAGGCCGCGCTTCTCGCGGACTTCGACGTAAAGGCGCGAGGAGAACGAACCGCCCCCCAGGATATGGTTGACGATGTAGGCGGCCATGAAATCCGGATCGCGGCGCGCGACGCCCGGCCCGCCGAACGTCACCACGGCCTGCGGCACGTCGAGCTCGGTGACGATGCGGCGGCCCATGCCCTGCGGAACGACATTGGCGACCGGCGTCAGATCGGCTTTAGCCGGCAACTTGCCGAACGTGCTGTCCAGAAGCCGCCCCGCCGTCTCGGCGTCGATGTCGCCGACGATCGCGATCTTGAGGGTGTCGCGCGCAAGCACGCGGCGCGCATAGGCTCTTACATCGTTTGCGCTGATGACGGTCATCGACTCGATCGTGCCCAACGTCGGCAGACCGTAGGGATGATTTGGGAAGGCGGCGGCCCACCAGGTGCGGCTCGCGATGTCGTTCGGATTGGTGCTGTTGTGGCGCAACTGCGACAGGATCTGAGCGCGCATGCGTTCGACCGCGTCGGCGTCGAAGCGCGGCTCGTTCAGCGCAAGCCGGAGCAATTCGAAGGCCTCGTCGCGATTCTCCTTCAGCGTCCGCAGCGTACCGCGGAAGTTGTCGCGAGTAGCGCGGAAGGCAACTTCGATCGCAAGGCGCTCGAGCTTCTCATGATAGGCCTTGCCGTCGAGCGGGCCCGCCCCTTCGTCGAACAGGCTCGCCGCAAGGCTGGCGACACCGGGCTTGCCCTTGGGATCCTGATCGGTGCCGCCCGTGAAGGAGAAGTCGAGCGCGATCAGCGGAACGGCCGAGTCGCGCACCAGCCAGGCTTCGATGCCGCCCGGGCTCTTCACCCGCTCGATCTGCATGGCGTTGGCTGACGTGACGGCAAGGCACACGACGGCGCCCACGAGCGACGGTCATCAGCCGACATGCGCAAGCCCGGCGGATGACGGCGAAAGTTGAAATCATCGCGTTCACGAGCGCTTCTCCTCGGGTCGCGTCTCTTTGATGAGATAGCCGGTGACCGAGCGGCGCTTGTCGAGCCACTGGCGCGCCGCCTTCTGCACGGATTCCGTGGTTACGGCACGCACCCGGTCGGGCCAGGCACGGACATCATCGACCGTGGAGCCGGTCGTCAGCGCCGAGCCGTACCACTGCGCCAGCGTGCGCTGATTGTCGTTGGCGTAGATCGCATCCGCGATCATCCGGCTCTTGGCGCGCTCAAGTTCGTCCGCCGTGACGCCCTTGTCGATCACCTCTGCGAGAACGAGGTCGATCGCCGCCTCCAACTCCGGAAGGCTCGTCCCGGGCTTCGGCGATCCGTAGACCGCGAAGCGGGTGGGATCGAGCGCGGTGCTGTCGTAGCTCGTGCCCGCGCTCACCGCGATGCCCTTGTCGACGACCAGCGCGCGATAGAGCCGGCTGTTTTCGCCGCGTCCGAGGATATGCGAGAGCACTTCGAGCGCCTCGCTCTCGCCGCCCTTGGCCGAGGTGCTCGACGGCGCGAGATACTGGCGCTGCAGGCTTGGCTGGGTGACCCGTGGATCGGCCAGCGTCACGGTGCGCGGTGCGACCTGCACCGGCTCCTGCGGGCGCACGCGCGGACCGATCTCGGTGACACGGGGCACCTTGCCGTAGGTCTCTTCCGCAAGCTTCTTGACCTCGTCCACCGTCACGTCGCCGGCGACGACCAGGATCGCGTTGTTGGGCGTGTAGAAGCGCCGGTAGAACGCCAGCGCGTCCTCGAGGTTGAGCTTCTCGATCTCCTGCCGCCAGCCGATCACCGGCCGGCCATAGGGATGATTGAGGTAAAGCGCGGCTTCGATCTGCTCGCCGAGCCGGGCGCCGGGATTGTTGGCGACCCGCATGTTGTACTCTTCCAGCACCACGGCGAGCTCGGGCTTGACCACGTCCTCGGTCAGCACCAGCCCGGTCATGCGGTCAGCCTCGAACTCCATCATGGATTTGAGCTGATCCTTCGGCACGCGCTGGAAATAGCCGGTGTAATCGCTCGACGTGAAGGCGTTCTCCTGCCCGCCGACGGTCGAAACGAAATCCGAGAACCCCTTGCGGATTCTTCGCCGTGCCCTTGAACATCAGGTGTTCGAGGAAATGCGCGAGCCCCGACTTGCCCGGCGTCTCGTCGGCGGAGCCGACCTTGTACCAGAGCATGTGGGTCACGACCGGCGCCCGGTGGTCCGGGATGACGACCACTTCGAGCCCGTTGGACAGGACGAAACGGCTGACCGGAGAGGTGGGTTCGGCGCGGGCGGACGCAGCAAGGGCCACGGCCGTCGCGAGGGCGGCTAGGAAACAGATGAGATTTTTCGGCACGAATGCTTTCTCGTGGAGTTAGAGTTCACCCCCCACGGTGAAGTCCGGTTGATCAGGCGGGGCTAGAACCCCGCCCGGTATCTATCAAGCTCAAGCCCGGACCGGTAGCTAGTAACGACAGTGTTATCTGTCAGGCCCTGACGCCCGATCCCACAGGGACTGCGGCTTCGTAGGCTCGTCTCTCGCAGGCCCAAGCGCATATGGCTGGGAGCCCGACGGGGTCTGATAGCCCATGGGCGGATCGGTGAGGCTGGCGCGCGGCGGTTCGTTGGTGAATTCGGCCGGTTTGTCCGGCTTGGTGGAGAAGAGGTCCATCAGGCCTTTGCCGCCGAGCGCCGACGGCGGAAGCGGCCGGGCCGAGGCATCAGGGTTCTGGACGCTGGCGGTGCTCGAAGCGGTCACGCTCGCCGACGTTGAGTTCGTTGGGCCGTAACGGCCGGCCTTCGTCCACCATGGTTTCCGACGCGCCCTTGAGCCTGGCCTTCTGTCCGGCCGTCGTGACCGATTCGTTGCGGCGCCGGACGTCCGGATCCTTCGGCCATGCCGGATTTCGCGCGACCGTATCGGCCGATTGCGGCGCCGGCAGGCTGCGGCTCGGCGGCACCACAAGCGGCGCGCGCTCGCGATACTCCAGCCGCTCGTCATCCCTCTGCATGCCGAACTCTTTGAAAAGCTTACGGAAGAACTTGGTGTCCGCCGGCAGATCCTCGTCCTCGGCGTTCTGCGCCCAGGCGCTCGAACTCGCCCATGTCATCGTCAGTGTCATCGTCAGCGCCAGCGCGGCAGCCAGCGCAACGCCGCAGCGCCGCGCGTTCATGAACGTGACCCGCATGCTTATCCCCTTCAAAGCTACGGCTTAATGGCCGCATCCCCTACGGCTTAACAGCCGCATCCCCACCGCCATTTTGGCGATGATCGGGGCGCTTTTGCGGCGTTCCCCACAGGGTATCGTAGAGCAGGACGATGACGCCGAAGACGATGGCGGCGTCGGCGAGGTTGAAAACCGCCCAATTGAACTCGAATGTCTCCGTGGTGATGTGAAACCGCACGAAATCGGCCACCGCCCCGTAGGCGAACCGGTCGATGGCGTTGCCCACCGCCCCGCCGATGATGAGACCGAGCGCGACCGCCGTCGCGGTCGAGGTGGCGCGGGCGAGCCAGACCACCAGCAGGACGATGGCAACCACCGTCAGTCCGAGCAGAATCCAGCGCCCGGTATCGCCGTCCTGCCGGAACAGGCTGAAGCTGATCCCGGTATTCCAGGCCAGCACGAGGTCGAGGAACGGCGTCAGCGGCACGACGCCGCGGGCACGCAGGTCGAAGATGAACAGCAGCCAGAGCTTGCTCGCCTGGTCGATCGCCGCAGTCACCAGCGCCACCGCGAGACCGATGCGGCTGGCGTGCCCCCGAAAGAACGGCATCATTCGGCCGCCTTCCGCTCGGCGTCCCACTCGCGCAGCGCGCGGGCGTCGCGCGGCGACACGTCCGGGTAGAGCGGGTCGGAGCCGACGCTCGGCAGGATTTTCCAGGAGCGCGCGCACTTCTTCCCGTCCGCGAGCCGCACCTCGACCGCCACGCCCTTCACGTCGTCGAGCCGGAACGCGTCCGGCGGGCCCTCGCCCTCGACCAGGGTCGCGGCCGAGGTGATCGAGATTTCGGCGAGATCGACGTCCACCATGGCGGCGAACAGATCCGGATCGGAGACGTAGACCATCGGCGCCGCTTCGAGCGAAGCGCCGATGCGCTTGCCCGCCCGCGCGATCTCCAGCGCGCCGGTCACCACGCGGCGCACGGTGCGCACCTTGCGCCACTTCTCGGCGAGCGCGTCGTTGCGCCATTCGGCCGGCACCTGCGGAAACAACTGCAGATGCACCGAGCCGTCGGCCGACGGATAGCGCGCCAGCCACGCCTCCTCGGCCGTGAAGGCGAGGATCGGCGCGAGCCACGTCACCGTGCAGCGGAACACCTGGTCGATCACCGTCAGGCAGGCGTGGCGCGTCAGCGACGAGATCGGATCGCAGTAGAGCACGTCGCGGCGGATATCGACGTAGAAGGCCGAGAGATCGCTGGTCAGGAACGCGTTGAGCGCCGCCACGATCCGCTTGAAGTCGAAGTTGGCATAGTCCTGGCGGACCTGCGCATCGAGCTCGGTGAGGCGATGCAGCATCAGCCGTTCGAGCTCCGGCATGCGCGCGAGCGGCACACGGTCTTCGTCGTGGAAATACGCGAGCGAGCCGAGCATCCAGCGGATGGTGTTGCGCAGCTTGCGGTAGGTCTCGGAGAAGTTCTTGAGAATATCCGGGCCGAAGCGCACGTCGTCGGTATAGTCCGAGGCCGCCGCCCACAGCCGCAGGATGTCGGCGCCATTGGTGCGGAACACGTCCATCGGCGAGATCACGTTGCCGCGCGACTTCGACATCTTGTCGACGCCCTTCTCGTCGAGCAGGAAGCCGTGGGTGAGCACCACGTCGAAGGGCGCAACGCCGCGCGTGGCGCACGATTCCAAGAGCGAGGACTGGAACCAGCCGCGGTGCTGGTCGGAGCCTTCGAGATACATCACGGTGTCGTTGCCGCCGTCGCGCTTGCGGTGGACCTTGAGGTCGTCGCGCACCTCGAGCGTGAAGGCGTGCGTCGAGCCGGAATCGAACCAGACGTCGAGCGTGTCGTCGACCTTCCGCCACTCGTTGGAGCGGTACTCGGGTTCGAGGAAGCGCGCGGCGGCGCCGGTTGCGTACCAGGCGTCGGCGCCCTCCTGCTCGAAGGCGTCGGCGATGCGCTTGTTGACGCGCGCATCGTTGAGAATTTCGACCGAGCCGTCGTCGTGCTCGCGCACAAAGATCGTGATCGGCACGCCCCAGGCGCGCTGGCGCGCCAGCACCCAGTCGGGCTTGCTCAGGATCATGCCGTTGATGCGGTTTTCGCCGGACCGCGGCACCCAGCGCGTCGCCTTGATGGCTTCGAGCGCACGGTGGCGCAGCGTATCGCCCGGCTTGGCCTGGCCGTCAGCGTCCAAGATGGGTTTGTCCATCGCGATGAACCACTGCGGCGTGTTGCGATAGATCACCGGTTTCTTCGAGCGCCAGGAATGCGGATATTGGTGGGTGAGCCGGGAGCGCGCGATCAGCATGCCGGCCTCGATCAGCGCCTTGATGACCGCCTCGTTGGCGTCGCCCTTCTCGCCCTTGTCGGTGATGACGCGCTTGCCGGTGAAGCCGGGCGCGGCCGCGGTGAACCGTGCCGTCCTCATCGACCATGTAGGGGATGTGCGTGTCGATGCCGCGCGTCCGCAAGCTTTGCGGCATTGGCCATCCAGACGTCGAAGTCATCGCGGCCGTGGCCGGGCGCCGTATGCACAAAGCCAGTGCCGGTGTCGTCGGTGACATGATCGCCAGCGAGCAAGGGGACCGGAAAATCGTAGCCTCCAGCGAGCCTTTTAGCGGATGCGCACCAAATCAATTCGATCTAGCGTCTTCTCCGATAGTCGACGATCTTTTTGAACGCTGTAACGCGTGCTTGACGCAAGCACATCTACGGCAAGCTTACTGGCGATGACGAGCTTGTCACCCTACCTTCGTCCAATTGTCCGCTAGGTGCATCACGTGACCTCGTAAAGTCCGTAGTCAATCTTGCGGAGAAAAGCTGATCGCCCGGTTAGCCGGGAATCGTCCACGGTGTTGTTGTCCAAATGACAACCGACGCCTTCTGCAATGCATCGAGCGCCTCCTTAGCTGCCTTGCGAGAATCCAGCATAGGTCCGAGGCGCACGCTCGACCGGAAACTTCACCCACACCTGATCCGAGACATAATCCTCGTACTCGACCTCGGCCTCGGCGAGCGCGGTCTTCTCCACCACCGACCACATCACCGGCTTTGCGCCGCGATAGAGCAGCCCGTTCTGCACGAACTTCATCAGCTCGCGCGCGATCTGCGCCTCGGCCGGAAAGCTCATCGTGCTGTAGTAATGGTCCCAGTCGCCGACGCCGCCGAGCCGCTTGAACTCCTCGCGCTGCACGTCGAGCCAGTGCTGCGCGAAGGCGCGGCACACGGCGCGGAATTCGAGGATCGGCACCTGGTCCTTGTTCCTGCCCTTGGCGCGGTACTCCTCCTCGACCTTCCATTCGATCGGCAGGCCGTGGCAGTCCCAGCCCGGGCACGTAGTTCGAGTCGAAACCCAGCATCTGCTGCGAGCGCACGACGATGTCCTTGAGGATCTTGCCCATCGCGGTGCCGACATGGATGTGGTTGTTGGCGTAGGGCGGGCCGTCGTGCAGGATGAATCTCGGCTTGCCGCGCGCGGCTTCGCGCAGCCGCCGGTAGAGATCGAGGCCTTCCCAGCGCTTGAGCAGGTCGGGCTCCTTCTGCGGCAGCCCGGCACGCATGGGGAAATCGGTCTTGGGCAGAAATAGAGTCTCGCTGTAGTCGCGGGCGGCGTCGGTCATGACCTTGAACCAGGATGAAATTGGCGATGAGGGCTCGGCGATCCCGGTCCTCCGCCAACGGACGGTCAGGCGGAGGCCGGGCCGCTAATTTGCCGAGCGGCCATGCGGACTATTCGAAACAATGCGAAGCGCGCCGTCATGGCGGGGCTTCTAGCAGATCGCCCGGCGGCCGGAAAGGGCCGCCGCGCGCCGTCTCGCGCTTGGTCATGCCCGGCCTTATGCGCAGCTTCGATTTGCGTGCCACGCGTGCGGCAAGCTCCAGCCTGGAGGGCGAGGGTCGCCGAGCGAAGCGAGGCGGGGTGGGGTGAACCTTTCGGCTCTCGCTTCGCCCCGCCCCGGCTTACATCTCGCTGCGCTCAATTGCGCGCCGACCCTGCCCCCTCCAGGGGAGGGTGACGGAGCGAGTGGCCGTGTGGCGGCGCACACTGCGAACCGCCACGCCGCCGCGCTGTGGGAACTTTTTCACTTGCGCCCCGTTAGGTGCACAGCGAATAATCGAAAAACCGAGTGGAGCACGTCATGTCGAGTACTTCCGGCACGGTCAGGGATACGATCCGCGATACCGTCAGGGACGCCAAGGACGCCGTCAGCGAGACCGCGCAAGGCCGCCTCGGCGGCCAGCGGCGACATCAACGCCGACGTCGATGCGTTGCGCGCCGACGTGACCCGCCTCACCAACCAGATCGCCGACATCCTGGCGGCGAAAGGCAACGTCGCCTGGGACCGCGCCAAGTCCAACGTCGAAGGCCTGGTGTCGGACGCCACCGCCAAGGGACAGGAGGCGGTCGACGCGGTCCGCGAAGTCTCCGACAACATGATCGGCGCGATCGACGAGTCGCTCAAGAAGCGGCCGTATACGACGCTGGCCATCGCGGTCGGCATCGGGTTTCTCCTCGGCATCACCCGTCGCTGACTCCGATCGGGTCGATGAATGGGCGACTGGCTGGGATATCTTGAGCTCACCGCAAAGGCGAAGACCGGCGTCAGCGGCAACGTCCTGATCGGAATGGTCATCGGCGCCGTGGCTGCGACCGCGGCGCTGATCTGGCTCAGCATCACGCTGTTTCTCTGGCTCAGCGTACGGTTCGACGACACGATCCTGGCGGGACTCGTGCTGTCGGCAATCTTCTTTGCGATCGCGCTGATCGCCGTGGCGGCTGCGGCTTTGGCGCGCCGCCGCGCCCGGCAGCGCGCGGAGGCGGCGCTGGCGGCCCGCCGGTCGGCCGCGCTGTTCGATCCGTCGATGCTGACGGTCGGGCTGGAGATCGGCCGGACCATCGGATGGCGGCGGATCGCTGCGCTCGCCGGTGTCGCCCTGCTGACGTCGGGGCTGGTCAAGGAATGGACGGCGCACAAGGCGTCCCCGTCGGACAAGCCGCCGCCCGACGAGCCTCCGCCGGCAAGCTAACCCGGCACGGCGCCGAGGCGCGGAAACGCGTCCGGCATGCGCGCCAGCGCCGCGCGCGCTTTCTCGGAATCGTCCTTCATCTGCTCGACCAATGCGGCGAGGCTGTCGAACTTGAGTTCGGGCCTGATCCAGCCGATGAAAGCGACCTCGATGATCTCGCCGTAGATGTCGCCGGCGAAGTCGAACAGGAAGACTTCGAGCAGCGCGTAGCCGGCATCGAACATCGGCCGCCGCCCGAAGCTCGCGACGCCGTCATAGCGGCGTTCGCCGATGCCGACGCGCACCGCGTAGATGCCGTGCTTGAGCCCGCAGGCCGGATCGAGCCGCAGGTTGGCGGTGGGAAATCCGAGTTCGCGCCCGCGCTTGTCGCCATGCACGACTTCGCCGCTGACAAACCAGGGATAACCGAGAAGCTCGGCCGCCTCGACCACCTCTCCGGCCGCCAGCGCGTCGCGGATGGGTCCGGAGCGCACCGGGCGGCCTTCGTCCTCGAAGCGCGGAACGATATCGACCGTAAAGCCGCGCTTGGCGCCTTGCGCGGCGAGAAAGCCGGGCGAACCCTTGCGGTCGGTGCCGAAATGAAAGTCGTAGCCGATCGCCACCCCGCTGACCGCGAACCGCTCGACCAGGATGCGGTCGATGAAGTCCTCGGCCGAGAGGCTGGCGAGCGCGGCGTCGAACCGCAGCACGATGGCGCCATCGAGGCCGGTCGCCGCCAGGAGCCGAAGCTTCGCGCGCTCGTCGGTGAGGCGGAACAGCGGATCGTCCGGCCGGAAGAACGCCCGGGGATGCGGTTCGAAGGTGAGCGCCGCGGCGGGCCGGGAGAGCGCTTTGGCACGCGTCAGCGCCGCGGCGATCACGGCGCGGTGGCCGCCATGCACGCCGTCGAAATTGCCGATGGCCACCACGGCGCCACGCAGCGCGCCGGGCGCCCCGTCGCGGACCACGGTGAACGGCGATGATGGTGCGCGGTCTGGAGTCATTTGCAGAGCGTGAGATGGCGGCTGGTGGACCGGATCAGTCGGCGGCTGGGCTGTCATCGCAGGGGTTTGGGCGTCACTGCAAGAATTCCGCGTTATTGCACAAGGAATGCGCAGGGGCCCGCGCAATTAACCGGATATTTATTGCTATTTGCTAATAATAAAATGCCGAGGGGTGGGCTTGAAGAAGGCTCCGATGGTGGGTCCTGTCCCCCGTGACGGCATCTTTGCAGGCCGGCGAATGCAATTGCGCACCAACCTTCGCCTGACAAAGGGGGATGGGGATAATGGCTGCCGATTTGTCGATGCCTATTCTCGTGGTCGACGATTACAACACCATGCTGCGGATCATCCGCAATCTCCTGCGGCAACTGGGATTCGAGGACGTGGACGAGGCGACCGACGGCGGCGCCGCGCTGTCCAAGATGCGCCAGCGAAAGTACGGTCTGGTGATCTCCGATTGGAACATGACGCCGATGACCGGCTACGAACTGCTGCAGCAGGTCCGCGCCGACCCTCGAGCTCGGCAAGACGCCCTTCATCATGATCACCGCCGAGTCCAAGACCGAGAACGTGATCGCCGCCAAGCGCGCCGGCGTCGACAACTACATCGTCAAGCCGTTCAACGCCCAGACGCTCGAACACAAGATCCGGGCGGTGTTCCCCGACCCGGAGCCGGGCCCGCCGCAGGCCGCCTGACCGTCACCAGGCGAGACGCCGCATCACCGCCTTTGGATAGACCCCGGCCTGCGCGAACATGCCGCGCAGCGCTGCCGCATCGGGATTGTCGCGCGCGCCGAGTTCCTCGGCGTGAATGCCGGCGGTGACGAACAGGCAGTCGATCCCGAACGCCACCGCGCCTTTGAGGTCGGTCCGCACCGAATCCCCGATCGCCAGCACGCGGGCGTGGTCGGCCGGCTCGCCGCGCGCCGACTGCGCGATCGCGAGCGCCTGCTCGTAGATCGGCCGGTACGGCTTGCCGGCATAGATCACCTCCCCGCCCGCCTCGGCATAGCGGTCGGCGATGGCGCCCGCGCAATAGACCAGCGTGTCGCCGCGCTCCACCACGATGTCGGGATTGGCGCAGATCATCGGCAGGCTGCGTGCGCGCATCCCGGCGATGACATCGCGGTAGTCGTCCGGCGTCTCCTTGGTATCGTCGGTCAGGCCGGAGCAGACCACGTAGTCGGCGCCTTCGAGCGGCGCGACCGGGGCGTCGAGCCCCTCGAACATCGGCAGATCACGCGGCGGGCCGATATGGAACACGCGCTCGCCCGCGCGCGCGGCGATCAGCGCACGCGTGACGTCGCCCGAACTGACGATGCCGTCATAGGCTGCGCGCGGCACCTTGAGGCGGTCGAGCATGGTGCGCACCACGACCTCGCCCGGCCGCGGCGCGTTGGTGATCAGCACCACGGTGCCGCCCTGCTCGCGGAAGCGCGTGAGCGCGTCGCACGCTTCCGGCGTCGCGACCATCCCGTTGTGCACGACCCCCCAGACGTCGCTGAGGATGACATCGTAGCCCGCGGCGAATTCGGCGAAATGGCTGGTGAAGGACGGGGACGCAACGGACATGGCTTGTCAGGAGAGCTTGGCGTGTCAGGTGGGGCTGGTGGTGGCGGGTTGACGATGCGGGATCATCCGCGGCTGACCACGCCGCGTGCGAGTTGCGCGAGACCGCTGACGCGCTCCTGCTGCGCCTGCCTCCGGCACTTGCGCCGCGGCCCGCAGCGTCATGCGCGGTGCGGCGCCTTGATCGTCCAGAGGAGCCACATCGCGCGCGACCACGTCGTTGCGGTCGCTGATGCCTTGCAGCGCCTCGGCGCGCACCGGCCGCGGCGGCGAGAACAGGAAGCCCTGGCCGTAGCGCACGTCGCAGTCGAGCAGGTCGACCACCGAGCCCTCGCTTTCGATCTTCTCGGCGATCAGGTCGATGCCGAAGCGGCCGACCAGGTCGGAGAGGTCGGCGGGATGGATGTCGGTCTTGGCGACCGTGCGATTGAGCAGGAAGCTCGCCGGAACCTTGATGAAGCGGAAGTTGCGATTGGCAAGCTCGCGCGGCTCGATGCGCAGGTCGACGACATTGTCGAGCGAGAAACGGAACCCGCGCTCGGCGAGCGCCGCCAGGCCTTCGTGCTCGATCGGCCCCATCGCGCGCACGGCGGTCTGCGTGAATTCGAACACCAGCGACGGCGCAATGGCGCGGTTCGCATCCACGAATTCGAGAAACTGCGGGAAGATGCGATCGGTGAGCGTCGAGGCCGACACGTTGCAGAACAGGCCGATCTCGCGATTCTTGAGCAGCAGGCGCCGCACCACCTGCACGCAGCGGAACACCACGAGATTGTCGATCTTCGGCATCAGGCCGCCGCTTTCCGCGCGGCCGACAAATTCGGCGGCGTGCATGAGCTCGCCGCGATCCGTGCGCAGCCGGGACATCGCCTCGTAGTAGCGGACCTTGCGCTGCGGCAACGTCACGATCGGCTGCAGGTAGAGATCGATCCGGCTCGCCTCGATGGCATTCTGGATGGCGGTGAGCGCAGCCGCCTGTTCCGGATCCGGCCGCTGCGCCGGCAGCATCGCGGGCCGAAGCCTCGACGGCCGGTGCGACTTCCACCGCAGGCGGCGGGGCCGGCTCGACCGGAGCTGGGGCAGCGGCCACGGGAGCCGTGGGAGGAGCCGTTGCAACGCTAGGGGTCAGCGCCGTAATCGCGGGAGCGGCCGCAGCGATCGCAGGAGCAAAGACCAGTTCGAGCGGGTTGCTGGCGGGCGCGGCCGGCCGCTGCGCAAGCTCGTCGAGCGCCGCCTGCTGGGCCGTGACGGTTTCGGCAAGCTGCTTGACCAGGTTGCCGAGCTCGCCGATTTCGAGCGCGATCGGGTCGGTGACCGCCCGCGTGCGGTCGAGCGTGATTTCGAGTTTGCTTTCGACGGCCGCGAGCCGCCGGCTCGTCTCGGCGACCTGGCGCGCCAGATCGGCCCCGCCGCGTGCGAGATCGGCGAACTGATGGCTCACGGCCGAGCGGATGCCGGTGCGGGTGGCGAAGAAATTGTAGAGCGCGAGCACGGCCAAGATCGCGAGCGCAACGGTGGTCGATTCGGACCCTCCAAAGCCAAACGCGAGATAGACCGTCGCGCCGACCGAGCCCGCAATGATCAGCATGCAGATGAGGACGAAGATGGTCCCGAAACGCATCAGGCAGGTCCGATCTCGCTGGTGCCGGTAATTCGCCGGAACCACAACTTAAATGACACGACGCCTCGCGCCGGTGCAAGCAATCTTCAGCCGCGGGCGGGCCGGGTTCCGGAAGTCACGACGGCATAAATCCTACCGCGTTTTGCGCCGCAAACCCATGGCCCTGGGCGGCAGGACGTTCTATCGCCCGCCGGCCGTTTGCCGCTATAACGCCCCGCACCACGGAGCCCCGCCGCACGTGACGCATCGATGTCCGGACTGATCGCGACCATCGACCGCCGCCCGCAGGCGGCCTTTGCGGTGTTCCTGGCTCTCCATTTCGTGGTTTGGACGGCGCTGCCCGCCCTGCTCTACCCCAACCTGCCGCTCGACCTGATCGAGGCCCTGACCTACGGCCGCGAATGGCAACTGGGCTACGACAAGCTGCCGCCGCTGCCGTGGTGGACGATCGAGGCGACCTACCGGGTGATCGGGCTCGACACCGCCTACTACGCCGTGGCGCAGGCAGCGGTGGTTTCGGCCTTCGCGCTGGTCTGGGTAACCGCGCTGCCGCTCGTCGGCGCGCGCCGCGCGCTGGTCGCACTCCTGATCATCGACGGCCTGCACTACTTCCATTTCACCGCCGCGAAGTTCAATCACGACGTCATCCAACTGCCGTTCTGGGCGCTGGCGGGCTACGCGTTCCACGCCGGGCTCCGGCACGGACGCTTGCGCGACTGGATCCTGCTGGGGATCGGCATCGGGATTTCGCTGTGGGCGAAATACTTCGTCGTCGTCCTGGCGGTGCCGTTCGCGCTGTTCCTCCTGTTCGACCGCGACGCCCGCAAGGCGCTGGCCACGCCCGGGCCCTATATCGCGGTCGCCGTCGCGCTCGCGATCATGACGCCGCACCTGATCTGGCTGGTGCAGAACGACTTCCTGCCGTTCGCCTATGCGAGCGCGCGCGCCGCGCCCTCGCGCGGGCTGATCGATCACGTGCTGCATCCGGCGGCCTTCGTGATCGGGCAACTGGTCTTCATGCTGCCCGCGCTGCTGATCGCCGCCATGCTGGCTTCGCCGCACCCGAAGGAAAAGGCCGAGGCGGCGCCGACGGCTTCGACCGGCGCATCATCACGCTGCTGGCGTTCGGCCCGGCAGTAGCGGTGTTCGTGCTGACGCTGGCCAGCGGGCGCGGGACGATATGGAAGACGTTGACCGCCATGACCGCAACGAGGAGCGTGGCGGCAGCCGCGAGGCCTCCCGTCGCGTAGGTCACGCTGAGCAGCACGGTCATGAGCAGAAGGCCGCCGAGGTACGGGATGAAGCCGGCGAAGAAGGCGAAGATCGACAGGGCAAGGGCGCCCGGGACGCCGAGCAACCACAGGAAGGCGAAGTCGGTGACTGCGTCGACAGCTGCCTGTGCCGCCGTCCCGCGGAGCCAGATCCCGACTCCCCGCAGGGCCCTGTTTCCGTTGGACATGATCAGCTCACGCGAGCTGATGCCCACCGCCTGGAATGCCCAGACCCACGCCTTGTCGCCGTCCTGGAGGAGGAAGAAGGTGAGGATGCTCCCCAGGATCGTCACGGTCACGGCGGTCGCCAACCAGGCCGCGACGCTCCCGACCTGGCTCGCGATCCACGCCTCCGCGTTCGATCGCACCTGTCCGAGCGCGTCGCCCAGCTGCCCTCCCAGGCCGCTCGACAAGGCGTCCGCCTGGAGCCTGGTCAGCCCCGACTGGATCGTCGCGACGATCCCGGGGACGAGCGGGACAACAGAAACCGCGAGAAGGATCACCATCACGCCGACAGCGAGGATCGCCAGGAGGGTCACGGCGCCCGCCGTCTTGGTTCGCGACCAGCCCCGATCACGCAATCGGGTCGCCACCGGCGCGAACAGCACGGCCACGATCACGGCGAACAGGATCGAAGCGACGACGGTCCCCAGGATCACTGCGAGGTCGGCGAGGACGACGACCAGGGCGAACACCACGAGGACGCGCCAGCCGAGCGAGGCCGCGTTGCGCAGCCAGTCCGGGACCAGCGGACGGCGGGCCTCGGGCGCGGCGCCGATCATTCGCTGGCCGTCCGCAGGTTCTCCCAGGTCAGGTAGATCCCCGCGAGGACGATGACCGCGGCGACCATGCCGAGGAGCCAGCCGCGCGGGTTCATCCGGAGGAGTGCGATGCCGGCCACGAAGGCTGTGACGCCAACAGCAGCCTGCCCGATCGCAACGACGGCGCCCAGGACGTTGAAGCTGGCCCGCATCGACTCGGTGTCGATGACGCCGCCGCCCAGCGGGAGGAGGAGGCGAGCGGAGATCAGGGCCTGGATGGCCAGGGCCGCCCAGGCGACCGACGGGACAAGGTAGGTGACTGCCACGATGGTGACGACCGATGGCCGACGTTGATCTGCGCGAGCCGGCACATCGTGGGCGGTGGCGCTACCACCGCCAGGCGCGGCCGGGCCGGCATCCGAAGCTGGATTCGGTCCTCCGCCGGGAGGCTCATGAGCGGTCATCGACGCGGTCCTTGTCTGAACTCACAGGGATGGGGGCTCACCAGGATGGGAGGACTCCACGATCCGCGGCCTCCCGCCAGCTCCCCACGGGTCGACCGTCCCTGTATTTCGGCCGTTCTCGACGGCCTGAACATCCTCCCCGTCGGAGGAGGCCGCCGATCCGCCTGTCGTCAGTCCCGGGGAACGGATCACCTCGACGACAGAGCTGCTGCGGCCGGCCAGAAGCGCTCCAGGAGCCCGGCGTCGACAGCCAGGTCGACGGCGTCGCTGCGGGTCGCCGCGCCCAGCTTGCCGTAGATCGCGAGCGCCTGTGACTTGACCGTGGTCTCCTTGACGCCCAGTCGCTGCCCGATCTCCTTGAAGGAGAGGTAGTAGGGCAGGAGGCCGAGGACGCGGAGCTCCGCGACCGTAAGGCCCGTGGCACCCTCGCCGCGCCTGGGCGCCCGTGTCGCCAGGGTCGCCCGGAGCGCGTCCACCTCGGCAGGCAGGACACCGAGGTCGGGGCGATCGCGGACCACCTCCCGTGCCTGCGTGACGAGGGCACGCGCACCGACTGGGTCGTCGACCGCCAGGTGGGCGCGGGCGAACGCGATGAGGCACTGGACGGCCCCACCGGGGCCCGCGGCGGACAGGAGTGGTCGCAGGCCCATCGCGCGAGCGAGCTCGCGACGTGCCCCCGCGATGTCACCGCGGTGGATCATCAACTCGACGCGGACGGCGCGAGACGGGACGCTCGAGAAGTACCCGTCGACTCGAGGTGCGGGCGCGATCGCGTCGCTCTCGGCGACGAGGGCAGTGGCGGCATCCCAGGCGCCGCGATCGGCGGCCACGAGAGCGCGATGCCCGAGCACGTTGTAGCAGATCGCGTGCGTGGCCTTCAGATCGAGCGGCGACGATCGCCTCGGCGAAGGCCGCGTCCGCGCCATCCCGATCGCCCATCGTGAGGCGCGCGATGGCCAGCTGCCAGAGCGCGAAGTCCCGCCAGGCGCCGACGTCCCCCTCGAGCTCAACCGCCCAGGTTGCGTTCGCCAGCGCATCCTCCGCGCCCTCGGCGGACCATGGCGGCTCGGAGCATCGCCCGGCCGGCCTCGAAGGAGGCGGTGCCGTCTGGCGGCCTGCCCTCGAACGTTCCACGCTCGGCGATGTCCGCATAGCGCACCGTCGCCCCGACATCGCCCGCGGCCATCTCCTCCCAGGCCGCCAGCACGGCGAGCCACGGGCGGGCCGCGAGTGCGGCGGCGCCGAAACGCGTCGCCCACGCCCGGATCGTGGCGCGACGGCCCGACCAGTGATAGGCGCCGAAGCTATTGCCGACGAGCGTGGCGGCGAGGTCGAGATCGCCCGCCGCGAACGCGTGATCCACGGCGGGCTCGATGGCGTTGTTCGCCTGGTACCAGGCGGCCGCTCGTCGGTGGAGGGTGGTCACACGGTGGGGCTCGCGGGCCGCGAGCTCGCGTCGGAGGAACTCCCGCAGCAGGGTGTGGTAGCGATACGTCCCGCCGTAATCGTCGACCAGCAGGGTCGACCGCGCGAGCTGCTGCAGGGCATCCATCGACCCACGTTCACCCACCACGGCCTCGCAGAGCGGCCCCGACAGCCGCTCGAGGATCGAGGTGCGGGTCAGGAAGGCGATCTCTGCCGGGGAGCGGCGCTCGAGCACCTCGGACCGCAGGTATTCGGAGACGAGCTCATCGGATCTGGCGTCGATCGACTGCGGGCCCCGCGTGGACATCCGGGCATCAAGCGCCGCCAGTGTCAGCAGGGCCGGCCACCCTTCGGTCTGTCGCCTCAAGGTGTCCGTCGTATCGACCGGCAGCCGCAGACCCAGCTCGCGGCCCAGCCCGACGGCCTCGCGCTCGTCCATCGCGAGCTCGTCGGGACCGACCTCGAGCAATGATCCATCAGCCCGCCAGCGGACGAACGGGAGGCGCATCCGTGCGCGTGCCGCGATGGCCACCTGCGACCCCTTCGGCAGATGCGTGATGAGCTCCGCGAGGATGTCGAGGCACGCGCGGGAGGTGATCCGGTGCCCGTCGTCGATGGCGATCCGGACAGGCTCGGAGGGTCGAGACATCCCTGCCAGCAATCGACCGACCACGGTCCGGTGTGACACCGCGGCCGACGCGATCGCGCCGAAGAGCTCCGGACCGAGCGGCTCGAGGCGGTCGATCGCCGTCGCCAGGTCGGTGAGGAACACGACCGGGTCGCTGTCGCTGTCGTCGGCCGTCAGCCACGCGACCGGCCCGGGGTTCTCCGTCGCCCACTGGACGAGGAGGCTCGTCTTGCCGTAGCCGGGTGGCGCCACGATGGCGATGACGGGCCGGTCCGCGGCGGACCGAAGCTGACGCAGCAGCCGCGTGCGGCGCAGCATCCCCGACGGTCGGCGCGGGATGACGAACTTGGCATCGACAACAGGGTCGTGGGTGGCGGGCAGTCCCGACCCGCGCGCAAGCTGAGGATGGGCGTTCAGTTCGTCGCTGGAGGAGATGTCGAGAGAGGACATGTGCTCCCCAGGCCCGCGGCCCGGATCAGAAGCCGAGCCTGTCTGTCGATGCGGCAAGCCTAGCAAAGCACCAGATCGCGGTCCATCAGCGCGAGCGATCGCGGTCGTCGTCGCTGCGAGCTTCAGGTGCTCAGCTCGGTCGGGTCGCCTCGGGCCGGGGACCTACTCAACGGCGCGGGCACTCCGCGGTCGGGTCTGACTGGTCAAGGGGAGCTCGCGGGACCTCGCGACTCCTAGGATGGGTCCTTCCTCCGAAAGGGAAGGAGTCGAGGCTCTACGCAGGACCAGGACGGTGGGACCTCTGAAACGTACCGTCGCTCGATTGACCTCTCGTTTCTTGCTCCACCTCTGGTCCGGATCCTGAGGCGGTCCGCATTAGCACCGAGGCCGGACCAGGCATCGGGAGGGGCCGTGCCGTCCCGCCCTTGCCGAAGCGGAGGTCCAAGTAGCGCTCCGCCCAGCGGCGGATCTGGCGGTGGACGGCTGGTGCTCCGACGAGCTCCTCGTCCAGGGTCCACTCCGTCGGATGCAAGAGGAGCGGCAGTGTCTGGACCCCGCCGAGGCCGCCGTGTGAGCCGATCAGCTCCTCGAAGGCCGCGACCTCCCCGAACGCCGGGTCGAACAGGCTGATCACGGAGATGTCCGGGCAGTGCTGGAGGGAGTCGAGACGGATGAGCGCCTCGCGCGACCGACCGCCGTACTGGGCGACCGGATCGTCTCCCTCGATCCGCTCCTCGTCCAGGAAGTTGATGCCCGATCGCCCGATGACCAGCGCGCCGTGCGCCTCCGACCGGATCAGCAGGGCCCCGACACCCGGGTGTGCCGCCAGCCCATCGACGAGGCGGGGATAGGTCGTCGCGAGCTGCTCGAGCGTCACTCGACCGGGCAGGCGCGGGAAGAAGATCAGCCCGAGATTGCCCGATGCCACCGCGACCAGGTCGGGACGATCCTCGGGCGCGGGCGACGCCGATTTGTCCGAGGACCTGTCCACATCGGCGCCGGAGGGAGCGGTCGAGCCGACGTCAACGACGCCGTCGGTCGTCTGCGAACGCAGGGCGGTCCGGGCGATGCCCCCGGTGACGCCCTTGACCTGGGTCAGCTCCGACAGGAAGGCGTTCGTCTGGCCGAACTCCTCCCCGCTTGACGTGTCCTCCTGGACGGTTCCCTCGCTGCCCATCAGGCCCTGGACGACGTCGCCGAGGGTCTTTCCGTAGCGCTGGAGGAACGTGGCCCCGAGCGTCTGGCCATGGTCTGACAGGACGATGAAGCGGTACGGGCGTGGCGCGCCGCCGGCGGCCTTCTCGAGGGTCGCGATGGCGCCGTCGACCCCGTCCAGCGTGTCCAGCGACTCCCCTCGCTCGGGTCCGCTGTGGTGGGCGATCTCGTCGTAGTCGGTGAAGTCGACATAGATGATGGGCGCCCCGCGGTACATCTCCTCCACCACGAGGGCGGTCGAGAGGTCCCGAAGTCCCACGTTCGTCGTGGCTCGCGCGAACGGATAGGGCATCCCGCGATGCATCCGGGGGACGATGTTCGCCCGTACCTGCCGTGACGCCTGGAAGTACTCTTTCACGACCTCGGCGGCATACCGGGTGAGCGTGCCGAGATAGTTGTTCGGGCTCGCGAAGAACGAGTAGAACGACGTGCTTTTGCCCAACCCCTGCGACTTGTCCTTGATCGTTGCCATCGTGATGTAGGACCGCGCGGCATCGCCCGAAAAGAGGTTGCCGACGCTCGCCCCATCGTTCGACAGCAGTCCCTCGCCATTCGAGATCCGGCTCTCGACGACCACCGCGTCGTCAGGATGGTTGGTGACCATGAGCCGCCCCGCGTCCTTCTCATACCAGCGGAAGGCCGGGATGCCGTCGTTGTTCCCATGGAGGAGCCCAGCCTGGCTCGCCGGCGTCGTGGGTGGCAGGAGCGCCTCCCAACCAGAGAGGGTGTAGCGTCCGGAGCGCACCCAGCCTGAGAGGTGGGGCGCGCGACCGGCCTGGATCTGGCGGGTCAGGATCTGACGCGCCAGACCGTCGATCTGCACGACGACCAGGCCCGGGGCGTCCGAGCGATGGACGTCCTGTCCGCGAGCCGACAATTGTTGGACCAGGATGGCGAAGTAGGAGTCGTCGCTGCTGATGGAGAAGATGGCGACGAAGACCGTCGTCGCCATCGCATAGATCAGCGACGCGACCAGGGCCGCGAACCAGCCCGACACCACGAGGGTGTCGACGAAGCGCGGCAGGATGAGGAACGACACGACCTGGAAGACGAGGGTCGCGATCGTGACCATTATGACCGACACCGCGGCGAAGGCCGCGATGAGGACGGGCCGGATGGCGACATTGAGGATGCCCAGCACGATGGCTGCCAGGAGGGCAGTGCTGAAGATCCCCGCGCCCGGCGTCAGGTCCACTCCGGGCGTCAGGTAGATGGCCATGCCGAAGGACAGGACGCTGACGACCATCGTCGCCAGAAGCCGCCGCAGACGTGAACCCGTACTCGGACGCCATGTCCGCATGACGTGGATCTGAACCCGGTAGAAGTCGATCAGGCGACGCATCTGATCTGGCTCCTGCCGGGTGCCGGCGTGCGTGGGTCGCCGTGGCCATCCAACGTCATTTCCCCGTCGCTGGTTGGTCATGGGGCGGGGCGGGTTTGGCTGGCACGGTGCCCCGCACGGCGGTGAGCGCGTCCAACGACCGCTCTATCGTCGTGAGGCTGGTGGAGATCTCGTCGAGGCGCGCGTCGAGGGCCCGGAGAGGATCCTGCTCCTGTGCGTGGCGCCGCCGCTGTGCGGCCTCCACGAAGGTCGACGTGATCAGTGCGGTGACGATGGCGAGCAGAGCGACGGCCACGATCATCACGAACGAGCCGGTGAGGCGTCCGACCAGGCTCGTGGGCACCTTATCGCCGTAGCCGACCGTGGTCACTGTCTGCAGCGTGTACCACAGGGCGCTCCCGTAGTCCGGGAACTCCCGACTGTCGAAGAGCCAGACGACGAGACCGCCGACCAGGACGATGACGACGGTCGCGCCGATCATCAGTCGGGCAGCGTTCCGGAGAGACGCCGGATCCGATGCGAAGCGGTCGATCGAGCGTCGCAGCGGAACGAGGCGCGAGGACCGCCGACTCGATCGACTCGTATCAGACGCCACGCTGTACCTTGATCCGGCCGTCGGTCTCGGCCTGGAGAAGCGCCTGGTAGTCGCGCCCATTCTGTGCCGCATAGGCGACCGCGAACCGCTCGATCGCGCGGTCGAAGTCTTCGGTCTTGCCGAGGTAGCCAGCGATGGCCGACGCCGAGCCGGAGCGGGCATGTGCGCGGGCAAGGGCGATCGCGCAGTAGCCCGCGTAAGTCGCCAGGCGCTTCTCCTGGTTGCTCTCCACTTCGTAGGAGGCCTTCCAGTCGCGAAGCTGGCGGACGTAGAAGTCGTACGGCCGCCCCAGTCGGCCGATCCGTAGCCAGCCGAGGAATCGATCGCTAGCGGCCTGCATCAGCCGCTGACCCGCGACCACCCGCTCGCCCTGCTCCTTGATAGTGCTTTGCTCCGTATAGCGCTCCAGGACCGAGGCCTGGGCTTCCTTCACCTGGAGGAACAGTGCGTCGTCGTTGCGCAGTCCGATGTTGAGGATCACGAACGCCTCCGTCCCGATGGAGCCGACGCCAACGACCTTGCGCGCGTAATCGGCGAACTTGTACGCGTCCATGATCGGCTGCATATCCCGGCCGAGCGACCTGCGGTATGCCGTGAATCCGTCTCGGAGGGCGGCGTCGCGTTCGGGTGTGGCATCGTAGCGGACGATGAGCGGAGGATTTGCCCGGATCCGCCAGCCGGCGTGGGTGTGCTCGGCGAGACTGCTCAGCGTGCCGAGGTTCGTTCTCGTGGAGGCCTTCTCGACGGCCCGGTGTGCGATCTTCTTGGTCCGGGCTGACCCTCGCTGCTCGACCTCCGCGAGCATCGCCGTGACGTCGATCCGCGTGTACCACGCATCCAGGAACGACATCGCGGCCAGGCTCCGCATCTCAGTCCGGTAGGCGCCGGCCGCCGAGCGGGTGATCGTGCGGACCGCGGCTTGCTGATAGCCGGCGCCGAGGCCTGCGACCACGAGGCTGGCTGCGAGGCGCTTGACATCCCACTCGAAGGGCGCGGGATGCGTCTCGTCGAAGTCGTTGACGTCGAAGCTCAAGCGACGTTCCGGCGTCGCGAAGACGCCGAAGTTCGACAGGTGGGCGTCGCCGCAGGATTGGACGTAGATGCCGCTCGAGGGGAGGCGCGCCAGATCGGCCGCCATGACCAGCGCGGCGCCGCGCAGGAAGGTGAATTGCGAAACCAGCATCCGGCCATATCGGATGGGCACGAGATCCTCGACGCGCGTCTCGCCCTGCTCGATCAGCAGTGCGACCGGGTCGGGTCGATCCGCCGGAACAGTCCAGTCGCCGTGGGCGCTGAGCGGCACCTCCGTGCGGCCCGCCCGACCTGATGCGCGGTGTTCCGCGGCCGTGTTGCCCTCGATGTGTCGGCGTCGGACGCGCGGAGGCGTTGGGTCTGCCTGACTGGTAGCGTCCGCTGGGCCGGTCTTCGCCGCTGATGTCATCGCTTGTCTCCCTCGCTGCCGTACCCCGGCTTAGACCACTTGACGATAGTGGACCCGCGGGCCCCCGCCCGACCTCCTCCTATTCGGAGGAATACGCGGTGATCGTGCTCGGGCAGCCGATGTGCGGCATCTGTCGGCGTAAGCGGCGAACGATGCGGCGGCGGATGGCCTGATCGAGTCGGCGAGTTCCGGACCAAGGGCTGGAAGTGGGTGTTCCGTCAGGTCGAGTCCTCTCGCGGTGAGACGCCTGCGGATCATGACCGGGTAGTGGTCGCCGTAGCCGATTGGGTGATTGCCCCGACTCCATTCATGGCTTCGCCGCAGGTCTGGACGTTCGCGCCGGGCTCGTGACTCTCCTCCTCGATGACAGCTGCACGTAGGGCTCGCATGCGAAGGCTTCCTCCGACGGGGAGGATGCGGGCGGCCTGCATCGTGGCCCACGGTCCGATCGTCCAGGTGGTCTCGAATGCGGTCGACGTGTCTGGACTGTCCTCTCGAGCGTGACGGGACATTGCTGTGCACGAGGCGCTATCCGCCGTCAGAAGGGGACGCTTGCGTCGACCGCGAGGAACCGAGGTATCGATGTGACAGCCCAACAGACGACCCCCGAGATGACATCGGCCACCGACTCCGACAATACCGTCGTCGTCGCGGGCCAAGTGACGGACGAGCAAGGTGTGCTCGCCGAGGGCGCGGTCGCTGCTCAAGGGCCTCATTCGCTCATCGTCGCCCGTTTCGCGGACCCGACCCTGGCGATCGGGGCGTATGACGATCTCATCGACGCTGAGGTCGCTGGCCTGCTCGAGGTCGATGGCGTCCTCGTGGTGAATGCCGACGCGAACGGCAAGCTCCACGTCCAGAAGATGACCGACCACAGCACGCGTACCGGCCTGAAGTGGGGCATCGTCGGTGGTGTCGTCGCGGCGGTCTTCCTGCCCGCCACGATCGTGGCAGGCGCGGTCGCGCTCGGCGTCGCCGGGGCGGCGGCCGGCAAGGCGCGCAACCTCCACCACCGGGTCGAGGTCGAGAAAGAGCTTGCCGGCGTCATCACGCCGGGCACATCGGGGATCCTGGCGCTGGTCTCGGCGCTGGATGCCGACGCCGTCGCGCAGAAGATGCCGAAGGCCGAGCAGGTCAAGACGGTCCCAGTCGACGAGGAGACGGCTGGGGACATCAAGGCGGCCGCGACCGCCGCGGCGCGTGACGGATCCGCGACCCCAGTCTGAGTTCGCGGTGCGCAGGACCCGTTCGGCGTGTGACCGGCGCCGGACCCGGGGAGCAGGGTCGAAGGAGACCAAGGGACATGGCAGACAAGCACGTGACCGGCCCGGTCCAGGTGTTCGTGGTCGGGTTCGACAAGTTCGAGGCGACCGGCCGGATCATGGCCGAGCTGCGCCGGGTGCGGAAGCGCGGCGTGATCCGTCTCGTGGACGTCATCTTCGTCCAGAAGGACCGGCACGGCGGCATCGAGAACTCGATGCACCTGACCGACCTGTCCGAGGGCGAACGGATGCGTCTCGGCGCGATCGCCGGCGGGCTTATCGGGCTCCACGCGGGTGGTGGCGCCGAGGGCATGGTCGAGGGCGCGGAGCGCGGGGCCCTTGCTGTCGCCGAGCGCGACGCCGGGCTGTCCGTGGACCGGATGCAGGAGCTCGCCAATTCGATCCCCGCCGGCAGCGCCGCGGCGATCCTCGTCATCGAGCACCACTGGGCGGCGAGCCTGCGCGACGCGATCGTCGATGCCGGCGGCCGCACCCTGATGCAGGCGATGATCGCGCCCGACGCCCTCGCCATCGTCGGTGACGAGCTGCGCGTGAAGATGGAGGCCGAGGACGCCATCGAGGCGGCCGAGGAGGTCAAGCTGGCCGCCGCCATGGAGATCGCCCAGACGCTCGTCGAGGCCGAGCTCATCGAGGACGCTGCCATCGCCGAGGCGGCCGACGTCGTCGCCACCGCGCTCGCGGTCGAGGACGCTGCGGCCGAGGACGTGGTCAACACGCTGTTCGAAGCCGAGCTCATCGAAGAGGCCGCCAAGGACGAGGCGCAGAACGTCGTCCGGATGTCGCTCGACGTCGAGGAGGCCGCGACCGAGGAGGCCGAGGAGGCCGTGGCCGCGGCCGACGAGATCGAGGCGGCGGCGGCGCTCCGCGCTGTCCGCGCCCTCATCGCGGCCGACATGATCGAGCGGGAGGCCGCCCAGGAGGCGGTCGACGCGCTCGTTGCGGCCGAGATGATCGAGCAGGAGGCAGCCGAGGAGGCGCTCGCCTCAGTCCTGGCAGCCGAGGAGGTCGAGGCCGAGACAGAGTGAGGAGCAACGCAACCTGACGCTGATGGGTCAAGCACGGTCAAGAAGGGAGATCTCAGGTGAGTGACGAGACGAAGGACGCGGCGACGACGCCGGATCAGCCGGTCGACGCGGCCGTGGTCGCCGTGGGCGACGACGCCGGTGTCGAGGCCGTGGCCGGGATCGCCGTCCAGGGCAACCAGGCCCTGGTGGTCGCGCAGTTCGCCGACATGGACTCCGCCAAGAACGCCTACTACGCCTTGCAGGATGCCGAGCTCAAGCGGGCGATCGACATCGACGGCGTCCTGGTTGCCAACGCCGACTACCAGGGCAAGGTCCACATCCAGAAGATGACCGACCACAAGACGCGCACCGGATTCGTCTGGGGTGCCGTGGCCGGTGCGGCCATCGGCCTCATCTTCCCGCCCACGATCCTCGCCGGTGCCGTCTACGCCGGCGTCGCCGGCGCCGCCATCGGCAAGGCGCGCAACGTGATGATGAAGAGCGGCGTGGCCGACGAGCTCGCGGGTGTCATCGCCCCGGGCACGTCGGGCATCGTGGCTCTCGTGTCCCTGGCGGCGGTCGACGACGTCAAGGCGACGATCCCGGACGCCAAGGTCGTCAAGTCCGCCCCGGTCGACGACGAGACCGCCAACGCGGTCAAGCAGGCCGCCAAGGAAGCAGGAGACAAGTCGGCCGGCTGAGCGGTCCGGCGCCGGCCGGGTAACCGGCGAGAGACACGTGGGGCAGGATCGGTCCGATCGGATCGGTCCTGCCCCGCAGGCAAGTCCTGGGTCCCGGCGGCGCTCGTCGGGACGTGCTTCTTCAGGTGGGACACGACCATGTCTAGTCGCCTTCGCCTTCTCGTCCCAATCCTCGCCCTCGCCGTGGGAGTCGCCGCCTGCTCAGGTGGCGCGTCCTCCTCGCCGGGAGCGTCGGGGGCCCCGCCCGCCTCGCCAAGCGCCGCCGCCTCAGCCAGCGCTGGTGCTTCGCCCGCTGCTTCGGCGTCGTCGGCGCCGGCCTCCAGCCCGACGGCGATCTGCAGCGACGCGGCCGCCTTCCGCGCCTCCGTGACCGCGCTCACCAGCCTCAAGCTCCTCCAGGTCGGCACGGCGGGCGTGAAGTCGGCGGTCACCAACGTCCAGTCGAGCGCGCAGGCGCTGCTCGTCTCGGGCAAGGACCTGATCCTGATGCCCGTCACCAATCTCCTGACGGCCGTGCAGGGGCTGCAGGCAACCATCACGGGCATGGGCGACCAGCCCGGGCTCGGCGCCAGCATCGGCGCCATCACGACCGCGATCGACCAGATCAAGACGGCCGCCGCCCAGGTCGAGACCGTGCTCGGGACCACCTGCCCGGCGCAGTAGGGCTCCAGGGGGGCGGAGATCGCAGCCGGAGTCCCCTCGGCGATGGCGACGTGGAGATGATGGTGGAACCGCAGTCCGCCGACGCCACAAACGACGGCCACGTCGACCTCGCCGCCCCCTCGCCATTGGCCGAGCTACGACTGGCCATTGACGGCCTCGCGGTCGGTCGGACGCCCGGCGTCCGCGGCGATGACCAGTGGGCAGAGGCCGGTCGCAGGGTCCTGCGGTTCCACCTTGCCCGCATGCTCGCGCGCGTGCCGGGCGTCATCGCGGGCGAGGACCCGGAGGACGTTCACGCGATGCGCGTCGCGACGCGCCGGATGCGGGCCGCCTGGCGGGTCTTCGGCGATGGGTTCGAGCGCGACGCGATGCGTCGCCACCGCGGCGACCTCCGCGCGATCGGGGCTCGACTCGGCGCGGTCCGGGATCTCGATGTCCTTCTCGAGATCGTGGCCGACTACGCCGTTCGTCGCAGCGAGCACGGCCGTGCCGGGCTGGCGCCGCTCGTTCGAGCCTGGGACACCGAGCGCGAGACGCGCCGACGCGAACTGGTCGAGTTCCTCGAGTCCGAAGTCTTCGCCGGATTCCTCGCCGCCTCCAAGGGTTTCGTCGAGACGGAGGGCCTGGCTGTCGCCCCCCTGGTCCCGCACGTCCCCGGGCTTGTCCGGAACCGGATGCCGGTGACGGTCTGGGCCGCCTATGGAGCCGTCTGGGCATTCGATGATGGCCTCGCCGAGGCCGACCTCGCTACGCTCCACCAGCTCCGGATCGCCGGCAAATGGCTGCGCTATGCGCTGGAGTTCGTCCGCGAGGCGATCGAGCCCGAGGCCACGCTGCTCATCCGCCCGGTCGTCGCGCTCCAGGACCACCTTGGCGCCCAGCACGATTTCCACGTCGGCGCAACCCGGGCACGCGAGTTCGTCGCCGGTCCGGCCACCCTGTCAAAGAACGAGCGCAGTTCGATCGAGCGGTTCGTCCGCGAGCTCGACGAGATTGTCGAGCAGTCCGGACGCTCACGCGGGCCCATCTGGCGGTCACTTGTCGCGCCAGCCTATCGACGACGCCTCGGCCGTGGCCTGGCGCGGCTCTGAGACGACGGTCCGATGCAGCTCAATGCGGCTGGCGATGCGAGGGATGGCGTCGGACGCCTCGTCGCAGTCCCGGCGGCGAAAGGAGTGGACGTGTGACCTTCACCGAAGTGATGGACGGCGTCGTGCGCGGCTTCGAGATCGCGGGCGTCATGGTCCTTGCGGGCGGCGGACTCATTGCCCTCGCCGCCTACGTTCGCGACCTGTTCCGGGTCGCCCGCTGCGGCCGGCATACGAGCGCCTGCGGCAAGAATCGGGCCGCTGCATCCTGCTGGGTCTCGAGGTCCTCATCATCGCCGACATCGTTCTCACGGTGACCATCGATCAGACGATCGAGAGCGCCCTCACCCTGGGGATCATCGTGCTGGTGCGGACGTTCCTCAGCTTCTCGCTCGACATCGAGCTGGACGGCACCGTCCCCTGGCATCGCGGAACGGGGCGAGCGCCGAGCTGACCCTCGGGCCGACCCCTCCTCGGCGGCGTACCCGCCAGACGTTCGTTGCCTGACTTCTGGCGGAGAGGGTGGGATTCGAACCCACGAGGCCAAGGCCCGGCGGCCTTCAGTTGCGGCTAGCAGCGTCCGGGGGGTCCGCCGGTGTTCGGAGGCACGCTCACGGTGCGCCTCCACGCTGGCCTGCTGACCGCTGACGGCCGCCCCGATTGCGCCCCCAGCCGGCGCGACGATGCAAGGCCGAAGATCGCGAGTCGCCCGGTGACGGCGAAGATGAAACGCGACCGCTCAGCCATCGCCGGCCACCCGAAGCCGAGGTGGCAACCCGATCTCGTCCTCAAGTGAGGAACTGAAGGGGCTGATCTCCATGTGCAACCCGGCTCGGGCCGAGGGCGTCAGACCGAGCTCACGGGCGAACAGGCGGATCTGGTCGGCCCAGCCCCGGGTCACCCGGTCGAGCGGGTTCGCGATCAGGTCGCCCGCGCGCGCGCCGCGGATGAGGGGCGCCGACCGAGCCAGCAGCGAGGCTGCCTGGCGGTAGCGCACGACCGCCTCGCAGTAGCAGGCCAGGGCGTCGGCATCGACCGCGGTGATCACGCCCGCGGGCATCTCCCGGACCGTCCGTCGCCAGATGGCCTTGGCGGCAGGATCGAGGTCGGCCGGGGGCCGGGGCGCGGTGCGCCGCGGCAGCGGCTCCCGGTAATTGAGCCGGGAGGGGCGCGTTTCGCCATGCAGTCGTTTGAGCGTGCTGGGCATCGGAGCGGGACCGCGCCTACCCATCAGCTAGCTCCGCCAACCACGCCGGTGGCCAGCCGGCTCATCGGGTGCCCGCCTGGCTTCGCCCACGGGCGCCCACGGTGGCCCAGGTCGCGCGCTGGCCGCCCGACTGGCCCACTACCCCCTGCGCCACCCCCGCGCTCACGAAGTGACAGAAATGGCGAAACTCGGCCGCGTGCACACGATTGGGAGGCGCGGACTTCCAGGAGCGCAGAACCCGCGTGTGGGGACCCCCGGTCGGCCCTTCGTGCGTTCACGAGGCGCGCTCCGTTGGCCGAGTTCCTCGAGCGGCACAGCACGCGGGTGTTGGCGGGGTCGAACGGCGCGCCACCGTCGATGAGCGCCACGACGTGGTCGAGCGTCAGGTCACGCGTTGGATGCGCCGGATGCTCGGGACCATCGCCAGGGCAGACGTAGCCGTGCTGGCCGACGTGGCGGGCGATCATCCGCTTGGACAGGCGAGTCCATCGTGGGTCCGCGTGGACGTGATGGTTGGCACCGAGGCCCGACAGGCGCGGATGCTCGCTGCAGCGCTCCAGCGATCGGCTCGTGACGACGCCGCAGACCGTGCAGAGCTTCACCCGCGAATCGTCGATCGGGTGGCCGGTGCGGTCTATTCGCCTGCGGTGCTACGTCTGCGGGCCCACTCTCACGATCAGGATCGCGATCTCGCGCGCCGTTGCGGCTGAAAGTATGCGTGGGGCGCTCTGACGTGGTGGGCGAGACTCTCGGAACCTGAACGCGTCCCCGGCTCTAATGGTGCCTGAAGATCGCGGCCAAGACTCCCTTGAGCAGGCCCCGCGCAGCGGCAATCACGAAGATAACGACCAGCCCGACGACGAGCAGCGGCCAGAGAGGCACCGGGACCACCACGAACAGCAGGACGATAAGAAGTCCGGCGACGAGGCAACCGATCATGACTCGACGACTCCGTCAGTCAGCTTTCGTCATGACCGAGACCAGCTCGCAAGGCCGCGATCTCGGCCCGCAGGTCCGCAAGCTCGTCGAGGATCGCCGCACCGTCGACCCAAGACGCTGCACCGGGCTTCTCCTCGGTCTCGGGCTCTGCCGGCGCCGACGGTGAGACCAGCAGGCTCGCCAGGATGCTGGCGAGCGCACCGATGATCCCGATGCCGGCGAACATCACGAACACGGCCGTGAGCCGCCCGGGGAGCGTCACCGGGTAGAAGTCGCCGTAGCCAACGGTGGTGATCGTCACGATGCCCCACCAGATGGCATCCCCGCCGGTCCTGATGTTCGAGTCGGGCGACCGACTCTCGAACAGGAGCCGGGTGATCCGGGCCAGCCGGCTGAGGCGGGCCAGGCGCAGCAGGGCGCCGAGCTGGTGGGCGGCGAGTCAGGCGTCGAGCAACCTCGCCTAACCGTCCTCTCCGCAGGGCCCCCTACGGCAGCCGGGCCGTTATAGCGTGGCGATTGTCTATTCGCCCCCGCCGTAGCTCATCCCCGGGATCTTGTCCCGGTTCCCATAGGCGCTGTATCCGTAGTGGCCGAGATCCAGCACGAAGGCGATCCCGATCCACAACCAGTCCCAGCCGGAGATTCCCTTCCCGGAGGTCCACAGCAGCGTGTACATCAGGGTCGTGAAGGGCAGGAAGATCAGGCCGAGGAGCGGCACGATGAACGTGCCGAATGCCGCGTCGACGACCGCTGGCCGGGCGATCCAGTAGACCGCGAAGGCGATGCGCGGGAACACACCCGCAAGGAGCGCGAACAGGCACATGGGGCTATTCCTCCTCGTCCACTCGTAGTGGCTCGTCCCTCCGCTGAAGGCGGGAGATCGCGGCGTAGGTCGATTCGGCCACGGCCATGGGCCGCATATTAGCGCCGGGCAGCCTATGAATCTGGCCGTTCTGCCGCCCGGCGGGACTCAGACCCGACCGCCTCTGCTTCGGCGAGACCCGCTGCTAGATGCCCGCGATCACGCTCTGGACATCAGCGATCCTCGCGTTGATGTCGCTCGCTCCCTGGGCGATGGCCGCCGCCGCGTTGTTCACCGGGCCCTGGCCCGGGCCGATCGTGATGAGGCCGCTGACCTTCACATTGAACGCCTGCAGCCGAGACGGATTTCAGTTGGGCTCGAGGCTCGGGACAACGAGCCAGCCGCGAGCCCGCCCGGTGTAGATCAGCTGCTCTGTGGTGAGTCCGGACCGCGCCCGCAGGTCGGCGAGGTGACGTTTCGCGGTGCCCGGCCGGATGCCCACGAGCTCGGCGGCATCGTGGACGGATCCGCCAGCGGCGACGTAGGCGGCGAGGACGTCCATCTGGCGCTGCGTCGCCTTCCGGCGAGAGCGCGCCGCGCAGGTACCCGTCTCTCATCGTGAGTCGCTCACGCCGGGCTCACCCGGCTGCGCGTGATGAGGCCGAGGACCACCGCCGTGACGGCGAGGATCGCGCCGATCTGGTCGGGTGCGAGGCTGAGGCCGAACGCCACGACCAGGGCGATCACCGCCTGGACGAGGGCGAGGACCATCGCCGGCTCGCGGCCCCAGATCGTGCCGGGCTGGGTGTCCATGGCGTCCTCCCGTCACTTCACGCGGACGATGTCGCCCGGGTGGATGAGCCCCGGGTTGGCGCGGTACCTCGCGTTCTCCGGGAAGGCGAGCAGCTTCGCCAGGGTCAGCCCGTGCGCCGTGGCGATCGCGCCCAGGGTGTCGCCTCGCACGACGACGTGGTCCACGATCGCGGGCGGCGGCCGCAGGATCGCGTTCGCCCTGTCGATGACACGCTTGAGGCGCGCCTCGCGGGTCGCTGCCGGCCACGGGTCCGACGGGCGGTTCACCGTGTTCACGTCCCGGTGGGCGATGACCGTCGATCGGTTGACCTTGATCCCGGTCGCCTTGCTGGCGGCTGCGACGAGCTGGGCGACGGCCTCGAACTGCTGCGTCGAGAACGGCTCAGCACCGCGGCCGCACACCTCCAGGCTCTCGTAGACCCACTCGTTCATGTTCACGCCCGACGCGACCGCGGCCTTGACCGTCGGGATCGTGAGGTCGGGGTGGTCCACGTCGCCCTGGCTCCAGGCGGCGTACGTGGCGGGCAGGATGGCGCGGACGATGGAGCCGTCGCGGTCGATGTACGCGGTCGCGGACGGCCCGGTGCTGTGCGCCCGGTTGGCGTAGGTGCGCTCCGCCATCGCGGTCGCCGTATTGGCGGTCTGGTGCAGGCAGGCGAGGATCGTCGCCTTGCGCCGGCGCGCGGCACCCTTGGGGTAGCCGTAGGCAGCGTTGGTCAGCAACGCGGTCACGAGGTTCATGGCTCAGGTCCTCCTCACGGCAGGCTCGGGTTCATGGCCTTCGCGATCGCGGCGACGACCTGCAGGACGACCGCGGTGAGCGAGATCAGCGAGGCGCCGAGCGCCCAGCGGGCGAGGACCATGGCGCCGTCGGCCCGGTCGCGCCAGCGGCGGAGGTCGTCCAGCTCGCGGTCGTGGGCATCGAGGCGGAGGAAGATGCTGTCAGCGGAGCGCTGCATGTTCGCCCGGCGTTCGGCCCCCAACGCCTGGTCCTTGGCGATCGAGTCCACGGTCGCGGTCAGGTTCTTGAGGTCGGACCGCATCTCGAGGAGCAGCTCGCGCTGCGTGATGCCGACCGCGTCGCTGCCGTCACCCGTCACAGGCTGCCCGCCGTCGGGCGGTGCCGTCGCATCGCGAGGCGGAGGGGGAGGTGCCGGCCATGTCGGAGGCCGGCGGCCGGGTCGGCACGGTGCGGGGTGCGGCCGACCAGTAGGCGACGCCCCGCCGCAGCGGAGCAGCCGGAGCACCGAGGCGGACCACGTCCTGAGGGTGGACGCGCGCGGCCCGCCCGGGTATCGGTCAGTTGACCGAGGGGGTCAGCGGCGGGAGCCGGGAGCCGGTGTGGATCAGACCAGCGCGCCGTCATGCCCCAAGCGCGGACTGCGGTCAGCCGGAACCGCGTGGATCGCGGCGAGCTGGTCGGGAGCCCGGGGATCAGGAGGGTGGCGGGTTGTTCTGCTGCTGCGCGACTTGCTTCTGGACTTCTTTGTCGATCTCGTTCTGGCGCCGCTGCCGAGCGCGCCTGACCAGGATCAGGCCCATGACCCACGGCCAGATGAGCGCCACCACGAGGCCGACGAGGATCGCCAGTGCCCAGTTGGGCGTGGCCGGTGTCGCCGTCCCGCCCGTGAGCCAGTACACGATCAGGAAGGCCGCCACTCCAAGGATGATCCCGGTGATCCGCCGAATCATCTGCGAGCCCTCCATTGCCCTCGGGCTGCCTCGCGCATGCGGCACAGCACCCCTGACCTGAGCCTAAGCGCCGAGGGTCGGCCCGTCAACGGATCGAGCGTCAGCGGATCTTTCGGCCTAGCTCGCCACCTCGTTGGGGTGGTGTCTCAAGGAGACCGCACTTCCTCCATATCGGCCGTGCCGTCGGGCTCCGGAAGCCGCGGACCGAGGATCCACACGAGCTGCGCCGTCGTCTCGGCCCCCACCTTCGACCGTGCGTTCGCCAGGTGGTGCTTCACCGTCGAGTGCGACAGGCCGAGACTACGGCTTGGGACGCCCCCGGAACGCGCCCCACGACCACCCACCGTCGCTCTTGAGGGTGGCGATCACTCCATACGCGATGACCGCCCCGACCAGAACGACGACTCCCAGAGGTGTCCGAAGCCCGACGACGGACGCAGCCGCGAGGATGACCAAGACGAGTGCGAGGGCGACGAGCCGTCCTTGCCACGTGGCGGGTCGAGCGAGACCCGGCGTTAGCGGTCAGGAAGAGGTCGCCCCCTCCGTGGCGACCAGCGACGCTCGCGGTTGCGATCTATTCGCCGGGAGTGCTAATCCTCGCGGACCAGGCCCGGCCCACTGAAGGGCGATGCGGCTCTGTGACGCTCATCAATTCTGCCCAGAGGCAGCGGCGCGGGGCGCGGCCGAGACGCATGTGGGGCACTCGACCGAGGTGGAAGCAGGCGCGCAACGTGAGAAGTCGATCGCGATAGGGAGGGAGCAATGCGTCGGTTCGTCACCTCGAAGGACGGCACGAGCATCACCTACGAAGCCGCGGGTCAGGGACAGACGGCGCTGATCGTCTTTGGCGCTCTGAACGCAAGGAAGTCTGGAACCAAGCTGGCCAAGCTCCTCGCTTCGCGACGCTCGAGACCGAGCTCATCGACCGCTCCGACTGGGCAAACCCGGCCGAGGCGAGGGCCGCGGTCGTCGAGTACATCGAGGTCTCCTACAACCGGATCCGCCGCCACAGCAGCCTCGGGAACCTCAGTCCCGAGCAGTTCGAGGAGCGATATCGTTCGGCTCCGGCCGTCGCGGCCGGATTGACGCATCACCGTCCACGAAACCGGGGCAACTCCACAACGTCCGGGCAAGACGTGGGGCACCGCGGGGACGCGGCACGAGCCTACTGTGTCCTAGCCTGTGGAGTCCACTCATAGTGCATGGTGCCGAGGTCATGCCCTCCCGTAGCGTCGGGAGGTGCCCGCCGAACCGGATAGGACCCGCAACCGACCTCCGGCATCACGACGGACTTCGGATCACGAAATCGACCGGCATATTCCCCGAGGTTGCGCTTCCCCCAAACGTGAAGGCTGACGCCGTCCATCAACCCAGCGCTTCCCTGAGTCCGACGACGACGAAGGCGATGCCAACGGCCACGAACGCGAACCAGAACTGGGTCTTCCCAAGGACGAACGGCGCAAGAGCAGCCGCAATCCCAAACACCACAGCGACGATGCCCGCGTTCTGACTGTAGGTTCTCGTGCCCAATGCGTCCGGCGGTTCCGCGGGAGGCACGATGGCCACACCGCAGTTGCTGCAGAAGCGCGCCTCGGTCGGCAGCACCGTCTTGCAGGCGCTGCAGGTCTGAGACATCTCGGTCCCCGGTCCTCGATCGCGGGCTACCTCGGCAAGAGCGACGGGTTCGAGCGGGCCACCGAATCGTTTGCCGTCGCCTGCGCCGGTCAGATCGACCGCGACTACCATACGTTCGTTCAGGCCGCGAATGAGGCCGAATCGAGGTCCGGCGAGGTTTGTAGCCGCTGGGTGCCCAACAACGCTGGTATCTCGGAGCGCGAAAGGGATCGAACGATGGATACACCGCAGGTCGCGGACCTCCAGACGGAACAGTCGATGTTCGTCCAGAACGCCCGCGGGGTGACCAGTGATGGGAAGACCCTGCGATTGGACGGGGTCGCCCTCTCTACGCTGTTCTTCTCGGATCGACCGCAGCGGGTCGTCGGGCAAATGTCGACGATCGACTTCGTCAACCTGTGGGGCGAAGGGCAGAATAGCTTCGAGGCCGACCCGCCCAACGCGGTCCTGTCATTCCTCCAGCCCGGCGAGGGCGTGCCCGAGGACGTGGTCATCGTGCTCCGGGATCCGCAGCTCGGGCCTGAGATGCTTTCGTACTCCTTCGAGGTCCTCGAAGGGTCCGTGCCGGCGACCGCCGGGCCGGTGACATTGTTCATCGATCCGTTCGGGCGACCGTTGTCGCCGGTTTCGGTGTGCGGCGTCCGCCGGCGGGAACGCCGTCGCGCACGACGTTAGGGACGTCAATGGGCGACGCGATGCTGACTACATGAGCCCGGCGCCAGGAGCACGGAAGAAGATCGAGGACAAGCCGTTCGACCACCACGAGAATGGGCCTTGGTGCCGCCGGTGATGGACCCAACGCCAGGTGCGGTGCGTTCCATCGCACACCCGACTGTCCGTTGGCGACGCCCGCCGGAGGCGCGCATCCAACAAATCGGAGCTGTTACCGGTAGCGCGGGTCACGGAGTCCTCCCGTGAGCGTCGACCGCCCCTCGGTCTTGGGTTATCAGGCGGTGGCGGAGCTGCGGCTCGTCGGCCTCCCCGAGCTCCCACGTGCCGGTCGGCGCCTTCGCCATTCGCCGACCATAGAGCGCGCCGATCGGGCCTGCGCTCAGCCCGTGGAGGAAGATCGATACGAGCACCGTCCAGGTCACCACATGGCTGAGCGTAAGACTGGCCGGATGAGCCGGACCCATCTGGTCGAAGGCGACTAGCAGGAAGACCACGGATGCGAGACCGCGCGGCCCGAACCAGCCGATGAGCGCGACCGTGTCAGCACGAAGTGGCGATCTGACCATCGATAGCGCCACCGGACCCATCCGCACGATCGTGAGGCTCAGGACCGCGTAGACGAGGACAGCCGGGTCAACGCCTGCCGCGAGCACCGGACCAACGAAGCCGATGCCGAAGACGAGCCAGACCAGGTAGGACCCCGCCACGCCGATCCAGTCGGCGAACTCGACCGATGGCTCGGCCGCCGCCGTCGCGGTCCGGTAGAAGATCCCGGCCGCGAAGGCGGCCACGAACCCGTTGCCTCCAATCGTCGTCGCACTCGCGTAGGCGAGGACCGCCAAGGAGACCACGGCGAGTGATTCGGACGCCGGTGATGCCCAGCCACGTTGACGAGCCCGAGCGATGACCCGGCCGCCGAATCCGCCGGTGAGGATCGCGACCACGATCGCCAAGGCGATCTCGACGGCGGCATCGATGAACCAGTGCTGACTCGCCGACGCCTGCTCGGCGACCACGACCGCCAGGAACAAGGTGACGAACGGCGTCGCGATGCCGTCGTTCAACCCGCTCTCGATGTTGATGGCCCGCCGGACCCGGACCGGGATCGCCCGATCCACGAGCACCGGCAGGCTCAGTGCCGCGTCCGTCGGCGCCAGGATGGTGCCCATCAACAAGGCGAACGCGAGGCCGAGCGCCGGGAACAGGAGCCAGCCGACGAACGCCCCGGCGCCGATCGTCAGAGGCAGCCCGATCGCCAGGAGCCGGGCCGGGACCCAGGCGATGCTGCCAGCCTGCTTGAGGCCGATGGACGAGGCATCCGAGAAGAGCAGCAGGGCCAGCGTCAGCTCGGCGAGCAGCTGGACGGACTCCGAAGTCACCGGCGCCGCGAACGCTCCGACCCCTGACGGTCCGAGGACTGCGCCGATCGTCACGAGGATCATGGGGCCGCTGACCGACAGCCGGTCGAGCCGGGCCGCAAGGAGGGTGTAGCCAAGGATCACGAGCGCGACGATGGCGATCTGCGGCACGGGTCCTCCTCGGTGCACTAAGGGCCGTCAGGTTCGGGTGGTGGTCATGGCAACCCGTCCTGCCACGATCCGATCTTGTCCGGTGCGACCCGGGAGGCGCTCCGAATCGACTCGGACGTGTTGATCAGCAGGCTGCCCTGCCCCCAGCTGTGGGATCGGCCAAGGACCAACTGTCGGAGCATCGTCAACTCCCTGGGCCAACGGGCAGACCTGATCGCCCTCTGCGTGGCGGGCCCGGCTCGGTGTCGCGCCAGAGTGGCTCTTGCTGGCGCCCCGCGCATCCTCCCTGACAGATGATGCCGGCCGCCTTCTCCGACCCGGCGACGAGCACAGCGGCCACGACGCCGACCTCTCGGTCCGTCGCGCGTCCTGCGGATCGGCGGGCTCTCACCCCAGCCGCCTCGCCGATGGTGGCCGTGGCTCAGCCAACGAACGTTCGAAGTGATGGCCGTAGGTCCCGGTTCTGTGCCCGTGTGTAGACAGTGGCCTTGGCCAGGAAGATCAGCATGAACTGGGCGTAGATCTCGAGCTGACCGCGCCGGGACCTCTTGGTGCCGTCCGGGCGGACGATCACGGCATCCCATTCATCGTGAGTAAACGAGCCGAGCACCAACTCCAGCTCACGATCCAACCTGTGGAAGTTCTCGAGGATCTCGGCAACGGTCGACCCATGCTCAGGAGCCGATCGAGGGGGAGCCCACCTCTGATCCAAGGTGGTGAAGGCGTCGAGGTAGGAGCGCTGCATCTCGGCGCAGTCGTCGATCAATTGGCCCCACGTCAGGCTGCTTCCGCCGAGGTCATAAACAAGGTCCGCGTCCGAAAGCGGCTCGATGACCGCGTCCCGCATCAGGGCAAGGCCGGGCAGCCACCGCTCGTACCTGGCTTCGAATTCCCACGCGGAGGACTCCAAGCTTGCTCCTTGTATGCCTCGCTGCAGGTCGCTGGGAAGCGGTGAAAGTGTACCCAGCGCCTCTCCAGCCGGACTGCGGAACATCCCGGTGAGTCGACCACAAGCGGCGCAGTACCCGTCCGTCACGCCAGCCGCCTCGCCGCGGCCAGCCACTCGTCGCGGCCCTCGATCGGGACCTCATAGGTTGCTATCGCGCGCCCAACACCTGTCGGGCGCGCCAGTTCAACCTTTTCCGGCAGAGCCAGCGCCAATCCGTGCGCGTAGGCCGCCGGGTGAGCCGGACTCCCACGATCTCGGGGCCGGCGACCGTGATCCGGTCGTAGATGGCGTGCATCAGGTCTGCCTTCTCCTTCGACTTCTCGGGGCCATGGAGCGACTCGCCGAGGGCGCGGAGCCACTCGACCGCGCGCTCGGCAGGTAGTCCGGCGGCCGTCCGTTCCGCGACCGCGTCCCGCTGCTGCCGGAGCACCCTCAGGCGGGCGAGGTAGGCCTCGTCGCCCATGCCGCCGGCGGCGTGCTCGAGCGCGAGCTCGCGCATCTGGCGATCGATCCGGGCCCGGTCGATCGCGACCGGCTGGCGGCTCGAGCCGAGGGCCGCGACGACCGACGCGATCGTGTCCTCGTCGAGCGCGATGGCGGCGACGTGGGCCAGCACCGGCGCCTCCCAGGTCTCGTCGCCGAGGCGGGCCTTGCGGCCCCAGGCCTCGCACGGGTTGGGGTGGTGCTTGCGGTGGCGGCCGTCGGCGAACGTCCCGTCGTTGCGGAGCCGCCGACCGCAGACGCACGCGAGCAGCCCGCCGAGGAGGTCGACCCGGTCACGGTCCCTCGGTCCCCCACCACGGGTCCGGGCGCGCCGGACGTCCTCGACGCGAGCCCACAGGTCGTCAGAGACCGGCGGGTTGGCGCGCCACGGTGCCGGCTTCAGCGACTCTCGACCGCTGCGGCGGTGTCGCCGGACCCAGCCGTTGTAGAGCGGGTTCATGAGGATCATCCGGATCCCGCTTTCGGCGAGGCCGGTCTCCTCGGCGAGGTCCTTCGCGCTCACGTTGCCCAGGGCGTACCGCTCGAACAGGCCGACCGCGACCCCGATCGTGGCGGGGTCGACCTCGAGCGTGTGCGGCGGGCTCGGGCAGGCGCTCGGAAGCCGAGGCCCTGCGTGCCCGCCCGGGTCGTCGCGGTGGTCGAACTTGGCCGCGTAGCCGTCGGTGATCCGCTCGGACAGCCGGCGGCTGTACTTCTCCGCGCCGGCCGCCTCGGAAATCAGCTCGTCCCAGTCCGACGGGTCGGAGGAGAGGATCCGCCGGTCGCACATGACGAGGGCCACGCCAACCGGGTGAAGGCCGTCCTCCAGGAGCTCGAGGGTCCGCCGGAGGTTGCGCTGACATGCCATTCCTCGCTCCGCTGGTGGGCGAGGCAGAACAGGCGGCGATCGCGGACCTTGGTGTCCCAAGGTTCGAGGCCGAAACGACGGTCGGACGACGGCTGAGCCGGGACGCCGCAATACGGCTCGCACTCGGCGAGTCCGCCCGCGTTGCCGTGGTGGCTTCGGACGGTGGCGCCGGCGATGCGTTGCTCTCGATGCGCGAGGCGGAGGTCGCGCGGTTGCTCGCCGATGGCCTCAGCAACAAGGAGATCGGAGCGCGCCTGTTCATCTCCGTGCACACGGTCGACAGCCACATCCGCAGCATCCTGAACAAGCTCGGGGTCAACTCGCGCGCCCAGATCGCGGCCCGGATGGCGTCTTCGAACGAGTAACGGACGCCGAAGAAGAGCGCAACAGGTCCCGCGCGGGAGTGCGTGCATCCGACTGAACGTGATGTTCTGCACGGCAGGGACTCCGGCGCCGGTCGACTAATCACCCGATCACGAATTCCATCGATGCTCGCTCCCGTGTGCCCGCCCAGGATGGTGAGCATGACCAGAGAGCTACCGACCCAACGAGTGGAAGTCAGCTTCGTCGGCGCACCTCCGGCCCAGCGGATCGAGCGGGCGTCCGGAGTCAGCGAGGTTGAGGTTGACGGCTCCGATCCTGCGCTGCCTGGTGTGCGGCAGCTTCCAGCCCTTCCTCGAGGCGCTGCGCGGTCACGAGGTCGTGAGCCTCAGTGTCTCGCCTGTCGCAGTTGGCGCACAGGGCGGTGAGGATGGAACCCTTCGATGACGGGAGATCGCGAATGAATACCGCAGACGTTCAGATGGCGCCGGACAAGGTGGCCAGGATCACGGGCGGCCTCTACCTCGCCTACATCCTGGCTTCGGTGCTCGCCACGATGCTGGGACAGATCGGGCTGGGTACAGCGCCAGCAGGTCTACCAGGCGATCGTCACGAGTGAGGGGTCGTTCCGCCTGGGTCTCGTCGTCGCGCTGACGACAGGGTTCCTGTTCCTCATGGTCGCCTGGGGACTCTACGTCCTCCTGCGACGGGTCAACAGGAACCTGGCGCTGCTCTTCCTCCTGCTCAACGCCGTCGGGGTCGCCATCCAGGGCGCGAGCATGTTGTCGCTGGTCTCCGCGCTGCAGCAGGGAGACACGGCCAGCCACATGCAGGCCTTCTCGGCGGCACAGCTGGAGGGACTGGCGTACCTGTCCATCAACGTCTACAAGACGGGCTGGGTCACGGCCCAGCTGTTCTTCGCCACGTGGCTGTTCCCGCTCGGCTACCTGGTCTACAGGTCCGGCTTCCTTCCCCGGTGCCTGGGCGTCCTCCTGGTGCTCGACGGGATCGCCGTCCTGATCTGGTTCCTCCAGGCCCTGCTGCTGCCGGCCTACCCCGCGCTTCACTACCCCGGACTCGCCCTGAGCTTCGTCGCCGAATTCGGGCTGGCCCTGTGGCTCCTCGTCAAGGGTGTGAAGATCGTGGACTCCGGGGCGGGCCTGCCGGCCGACAAGCGGGTCGCGGATCTGCAGGCCGAGGGCGCTCGAGCGTGAAGGCCGTCGTCTGCACGCGGTACGGTCCGCCGGAGGTCCTCCGAGTGGAGGAACGCGCGATCCCGGTTCCCGGAAGAACGAGGTTCGCATCCGCATCCTGGCGACCGCCGTGACATCGAGCGACTTCTACGTGCGGGGGCTCGACCTGAGCCCCGCCTACCGGCTGATGGCGCGGCTCGCGCTCGGCTGGAACGCGCCGAGGCAACCCGGTGCTCGGCATGGTGCTCTCCGGGGAGGTGGACTCGGTCGGGCCGGACGCCAGGTCATTCGAAGCGGGCCAGCCGGTGTTCGGCTTCAACCGGCACCGCTTCGGACGTATGCGCAGTTTGTGTGCTGGCCCGAAGACGGTCTCTTGGCGACGCGACCGGCCACCCTCACCGACGACGAGGCCGCGGCCATTCCCTACGGCGGCCTGCTCGCGCTCTGCACTTCCTGCGGAAGGCCGGCGTTCGGGCGGGACAACGGGTCCTCGTCTACGGGGCCTCGGGTGCCGTGGGCACATCCGCCGTGCAACTTGCTCGGCACCTCGGTGCGGCCAAGTGCACGGGCGTGTGCAGCGCGTCGAACGTGGACCTCGTGGCGTCACTCGGCGCGACCGCGGTGATCGACTACACGCGCGAGGACTTCACCGACGCGGGCAACGCGGTACGACCTGATCCTCGACGCCGTGGGGAAGCGGAAGAGCGCCGCCTGCGCTCCGGCGATGCCGGCAGGTGCTGGCTCCCGGCGGAGCCTGCGTCTCGGTCGACGACGGGAGGCCGAAGCTCCGTCGCGAGGACCTGGTGCTGCTCGGGGAGTTGGCCACGAAGGGTGAGGTCGGCCCGTCATCGACCGCACCGTTGCCGCTCGACGACATCGTCTAGGCGCATCGGGACGTCGACAACAGGCACAAGCGGGGCAACGTGGTCGTCGCCGTGGCGTAAGGCGCGAGCCTTCCCATTGAACCACTGGGTCAACCTGCCCGCGTTCGCTCGGGCTCAAGGTTCGGGACGACGAGCCATCCGGCAGCACGTCCTGCGTAGAGGAGTTCCACCGTGGTGAGACCTGACCTCGCTCGCAAGTCGGCGAGGTGGCGCGTCACGGTGCTCGGCCGGATGCCTACGAGCCCCGCCGCATCAACGACCGACCCGCTCGCCGCAACATAGGCGGCGAGCACTTCGTCGCCCGCGGCCCGCATCGTGTCCCGATTCGCTGTTCGCTCGCGGTTTGTGGACCGCCTTGGCGAGGATCTCGTCGGCGGTCCGCACCCAGGTGAACGGGCCCGAGCCGTCGTTCCAGCTGCGGGTGAAGGCGTCGATCATGGCGACGAGCTCCGTGACCGAGCTGAAGCTGCCCAGCGGATCGCCGGGCGGGTGAGGATGCCGAACCAGGTCTCGATCTGGTTCATCCAGGACGCACGATGCCGAGTCAGTGGCCGGTCCGGTGCGCCGATCCGGGCTACGAGCTGGTCCGTCGCTCGCTGATCTCCCAGAGGTGCCCGTCCGGGTCGCGGAAGAAGGCTCGGATCTCCCACGGGTATTCGACCGGCGGCGTGAGGAACGACGCTCCTCGAGCGGTCAGGACGGCGTGGGCCCCGCGGCAGTCAGGGACCCCGATGATCAGCTCAGCCCCGACTCGATCAGGGTCCGCTGGTGCGGCGAACGTGACACTCGGCTTGTCGGCCGTGGGCGGGCCGCCGGTCACAAGCAGGAGCCACGCGTCCAGGAAGCGCAGGACGCACGAGGTGCCGCCGTACTCGCCCGTCACCTCGGCGCCCAAGACGTCGCGGTACCAGGCCTTGGCACGTTCGAGATCGGACACGACGAGGAGTCGAGTCAGGGTCATCTCAGGACTGGGGAAGGTCATCCTGAACCTCTGAATCTTCGAACGTTGTGAGCGCAGGGTCCCACAAACGGCGACGAACGGACCTGAGCGGCCCGAGGATCCACCCCATGACCACCTCGTGCCCTCGCGACTCCCGAGGCCGATCCGGGTCATGCCCCAGGCGGAGCCCTTTTCAAGTCCTGGGTGCTGGTGTGTTCTCGCCGCGTCTTCCGCACGCGCCCGACACCCTCCGGGCGTGCTACGCCAACCAGAGCGTGAGCAACCTCCTAACCCGCCGCGACGATCGACGCGTACTTACGGCGGTAGGCGGCCGGCGTCAATCCAGTTGCACGCTTGAAGAGCCGGCGGAAGAAGGTCGGGTCCTCGTAGCCCACCGAGAAGCCCACGTCATTGACCCCACCGCGACCCACCTCGAGAAGATGGCGCGCGCCCTCGATCCGCAGCGCGTGAACGTGGTCGATCGGCCGGCGTCCGGTCGCAGCCTGGAAGCGGCGCGCGAAGGTCCTCCTGGTCAGGCCGGACTGCTCCGTCATCGCGGTCACCGGGTTCGAAATGGTGTAGTTGTCCACGATCCAGGCCAGGCACGCGAGGATCACCGCGTCATCGGTCCGAACGGGCCGCGTCATCGCCGAGAATGGCAGCTGGCCGTCCTCGTGGCCCGCGAGCAGGTAGACCTTGGCGGTCCGGGCGGCATGCTCCGGACCGCAGAACTTCGAGATCAGGTGGAGGGCCAGATCCTGCCAGGCGGTCATGCCGCCGGCGGTGATGAGGCCATCCTCCTCACTCGCCACGTCCAGGATGGCGCCCGGCACGAACCGGATCCTCGGGTACGCCGAGGTGAACATGTCCCTGTATGCCCAGTGACCGGCGCAGGAGCGCCCGTCGAGGAGACCGGACTCCGCGAGGAGCAGCGAGCCGGAGCAGACGGTCGCCAGCAGAGCCCCACGCTCGTGCATGCGGCGCAACCACTCGATCTCGACCGCAAAGCGGCCTGTCGGCGGACGGTCGATCGGCGTGTACATGTCGCACACGATCGCCACGTCGACCTCGTCGACGTCCGCAACCGCGGCGCCCGGCTCGACGAGGATGTTGCCGAAGCAGCGGAAGGGCTCCCCGGCCGCGGCGACGATCGAGACCTCAAGGAGGGCGTCGCCGGTCTCGGCGGCCGTCATGTCCGGCCACAACGGGCCGACCGTCGAGAGGACGTCGTAGAGCCCGTACAAGACCGACGCGGATGTCTCGGGCGCCGCGAGGAGGGCGATCCTCGGCCGACGGATGACTGGCATGTTTGCCCCGATTCGGTGGAATCTGACTCTTCCAACATGATAGCGGGTCAGGGACACTCCCAGAACGGTCGATGCGAGCATTCGGCCAACGGCGGTCAGCATCGGCGCCAGCCTGAGGGCGGACGCCCAGAGGAGGGGCTCGGATGACGGCAAGCGCCGCAAGGATCGCAACGTTCACGCGTGCCGTGGAGGGACGGGTCCTCGTTCCAGGCGACGCCGACTACGATGAGGCCCGCCGGGTGTGGAACGGCATGATCGACAGACGTCCCAGCCTGATCGTCCAGGCCGGGGGCACGGCCGACGTCGCACCCACCATCGCCCTGGCCCGCGAGACCGGCCTGCCGCTGGCGATTCGCGGCGGCGGCCACAACGTCGCGGGCAACGGCACCGTGGACCATGGAATCCTCCTCGACATGGGACGCCTGAATTCGGTGGCGGTCGATCCCCACGCCCGCCTTGTCACCGTCGGGGCCGGGGCAACTCTCGCCGACGTCGATCGTGCGACCGAGCCGTTCGGGTTGGCCGTTCCGGTCGGCGTCGTGTCCGGGACCGGCATCGCGGGCCTCACGCTCGGTGGCGGAATTGGCTGGCTCACGCGCCAATACGGCCTGACGATCGACAACCTCGTGTCCGCGGACGTGGTCCTCGCCAGCGGCGAACGAGTCCGGGCGAGCGCATCGGAGAACGCCGACCTGTTCTGGGGCCTCCGAGGCGGTGGCGGAAACTTCGGCGTCGTCACGACCTTCGAGTTCCGCGCCCACCCACTCGACCCTGAGGTGTTCGCAGGCAGCCTCATCTACGAGCTTTCGCGCTGGCGTGAGGCCCTGGCCGCCTACGTCGCCTGGACCGCCGACGTGGCGGACGCGATCACGACCCTCGTCACGTTCATGGTGCCGCCTCCCGCCTGGGAGATGGGAGACCGTGTGCTCATGTTCCTGGGCTTCGCGTGGGCCGGAGCCGATCGCTCGGAGGGCGTGGCCAGCATCGACCGGCTCACGGCCGCCTGCCCGCCGGACGTCGCCGTGATGGATCCGACGCGCTGGCCGGCGTTCCAGTCGGCGTATGACGAAGCGATGCCGAAGGGTGTCAGGGCGTACTGGCGGAACGCGTCGTTCGACCGGCTTGACGACGCCATGATCGACACCCTGGTTGCGCACTGCGGCGCCCAGACCTGGGTCGGGACCGCGGCGGACATCCACCACTTGGGCGCCGCCTTCGGTCGCGTTGCCGAGGACGCCACCGCCTTCCCCAATCGCGCCGCGAAGTTCTGGCTGAACGTCTACGGCTTCTGGCCCGATCCTGCCGATGACGGTGCGCGCACGACGTGGGTCAAAGGCTTCTCGGACGCCATGCGGCCCCACGCGATGGCCGGCCAATACGTCAACTTCCTGGGCCATGACGACGCCGACGCGCGCGGGAAGGCCCTGGCTGCCTACGGCCCGGCGAAGCTCGCCCGCCTCACCGAGGTCAAGCGTCGCTACGACCCTGACAATCTGTTCCGGATCAACCACAACATCCCGCCGACGGATGTGCGCGCCCAGACGCCTTCGTGACGGTGATCAAGACGCTCGGTGACAGCGTCGGGACCGGGACCGCGCGGCTCAGGCGGCCCGGAAAGCCTCGACAAGCGCGTCGACTCCGTCGATCACGATGGTTGGTGGAGCGTGCCCGAGTCCTTCCGGGGACGCCGAGCGGGCAGGCGGAGTCGGCTCTCGACCTCGCGAAGTGCGTCAACCTTTGGGCCCGCCGGAGTCCCTATCCGCGATGCCCTAGACGGTGACGGTGAACGCAACTCGTTGGACGCGGGGTACACCTCGCGACCCACCTGCTCGCCGTCGGCGTCCATTCAGGGCGCCGGAGTGACCCGATGACCACGGCCATGGCCACTCACGCGACCGAACGTGGAAGGGCCCCGGGTTGGCGCCCGGCGAAGGCGGTCTGGGCCAACCCGGGAGGGTGGGCGACGGCGATGTACCAGCGGCTGTTCACGCTGTCACCGTCGAACGCAGCGAGCGTCGACGCGACCGGCCGAACGATCACCGTCCCCGGCCCTGTGGCGCCCGTGGGCGAACCTGGGCCGCGGCGGGCACGGATATTTTTCGCGAAACTCGGCCGCGTGCACACGATTGGGAGGCGCGGACTTCCAGGAGCGCAGAACCCGCGTGTGGGTACCCCCGGTCGGCCCTTCGTGCGTTCACGAGGCGCGCTCCGTTGGCCGAGTTCCTCGAGCGGCACAGCACGCGGGTGTTGGCGGGGTCGAACGGCGCGCCACCGTCGATGAGCGCCACGACGTGGTCGAGCGTCAGGTCACGCGTTGGATGCGCCGGATGCTCGGGACCATCGCCAGGGCAGACGTAGCCGTGCTGGCCGACGTGGCGGGCGATCATCCGCTTGGACAGGCGAGCCCATCGTGCATCCGCATGGACGTGATGGTTGGCACCGATGCCCGACAGGCGCGGATGCTCGCTGCAGCGGCTACCCGCGCGGCTGGTGACGACACCACAGACCGTGCACAGCTTCACCCGCGAATCGTCGATGGGGCGACTGGCGCGGTCTATTCGCCTCCGGTGCTACACCTGCGCGACCATGGCCGGCGGTGCAGGGTTTGCGCGGCTTCTGAGCGCGGGGCTGCAGCTTAGCTCTGTGCCGGGCGGACCAGGACCCAGACCCGCAGCCCGCCGTCAAGCGCGGTCGGTCGCCGGCGGTCCGAAAGCCCAGGCGCTCGTCGGCAGCGAGCGCAGGTGGGTTGACGGCCGCCTTACGGATACGAGGTCCAGGCGAACCAGGCCGTGGCAGCATTCCATCCCAGCCCGACGACGATGAGGAACTTGTCGTACAGCCCCGAGTACGTCGGCAGGCCGATGACGTTGAAGGCGAAGAGACCGACCGCGGCGATGACGCTGACCCAGCGAAGCGTCTGCCCGGACAACGTCACGGACACGACGACCATGACGATAGGAATCAGCATCAGGACGGCGACGAACATCAGCGCCGCCGGGACCATCTCCTGCTTGAGGCTGCCGAACTGGCCCGGGGTGGCGTCGCCGCTCCAGAACCGCAAGACGTCCCCCAGCAGGTAGGTGAGCATCAGGGCTACCCACAGCGCTGACAGCTTGATCTGGACCTCTGGCATCGATCGGCTCCGTTCTCGATCAAGTGAGCTTTGGGGTTGAACGTCATGCCTCCGGTCGATCCACCGGCTCGGTGAGCGCTGAACGGGTCTGCCCATCGGCATCGGCTCGTTCATGCGGCCACCCCTCAGGCCGCTGCCCGATCGATCGCGATGACCACGGTCCCTCGCGCATGTCCTGCTGCGACATGCCCGATCGCCTCGGGCGCCTCTCGCAGTGGCCAGGTCCCGGCGATCACCGGTTTGACCTTCCCCGCCTCGACGAGTTCCTTGAGGACATGGAGGTCCGGTCGGTTCTGCGCCTTGACGGAAGGCTTGCCCTGCTGGCGCACAAACATCGACACGATCGCGAGCCGGATCACGCGGCCGAGCGCGCCGCCGGCGTGTCCGCCACCGTTGGAGAGCAGCACGCCGTTGGGCGTGAGAGCCCGCCGGGTCGCCGCCATCGAGTGGTCACCCACGTTGTCGAGGATGAGGTCGTAGCGCGCTCCACCCTTCCTGAAATCCTCCTTGGTGTAGTCGATGACGTGGTCGGCCCCGATTGAGCGGACCAGCTCCAGGTTCTTGGTGCTGCACACGCCGGTCACCTCGGCACCGAACGCCTTGGCGATTTGCACGGCGAACGTGCCCACGCCTCCTGATGCCCCATTGATCAGGACCTTGTCGCTGGGCTGGACATGTCCGCTGTCGCGCAGGAGCTGCAGGGCAGTGGTCGCGGACACCCCGACGGCTGCGGCCTGCTCGAAGGTGAGGTTGGCTGGCTTGAGCGCGAAGTGGTCTTCGCTTGCCGATGCGTACTCGGCGAAGGCGCCCGTGCACCACCCGAACACCTCGTCGCCGGGGCGTAGCCCCTTCACGTCCTTGCCGACCGCCTCGACCGTCCCCGCAATGTCTGTGCCCGGGACGTGGTTCTTCGGCTTGCGCATTCCAGTTGCCATCCGCATGAGGTACGGCGAGCCCGTCATGACGATCACGTCACCGACGTGGATGGACGCGGCATGGACACGGACCAGGACCTCGCCCTCGCCGATCTCGGGCCGATCAATGTCCCGTGACTCCAGGACCTCCGCCGCGCCGTACGTGTCTTGAACGATTGCCTGCATTGATGGGGTCTCCTGTGGCTTTACGATGTAAAGTTGCCACATAGGACTTTACGGTGTAAAGTGGGTGATGTCAACCCCGGAATCGTTCGGTTGACCGAGTCCCAGAGGAGGCCGATTGACGCAGACGAGCAAGCGAGCACAGGGACGCGTCCCGCTGAGCCGGGAGCTGGTGCTCGACACCGCGGTCAAGCTCGCCGATCAGGGTGGGCTCGAGTCCCTCAGCATGCGGAAGCTCGGCCAGGAGCTCGGTGTCGAGGCGATGGCCCTCTACTACCACTTCGCCAACAAGGACGAGGTGATCGACGGGATCGTCGATCTCGTCTTCAGCGAGATCGATCTGCCTGCCAGCGGAGCCGACTGGAAGACCGCCATGCGTCAACGGGCGATCTCGGTACGAGACGTGTTGCTGCGCCACCGATGGGCAATTGGCCTGATGGAGTCGCGGCGGAAGCCGGGGCCGGCGAACCTGCGCCACCACGACGCGGTGATCGGCAGTCTGCGGTCGGCAGGCCTCGACATGCCGACGATCGCGCATGCGTACTCGCTCTTGGACAGCTACATCTACGGTTTCGCCCTGTTTATGGCGAACCTCCCATTCGATCCCTCGGAGGAGGTTGCGGAGTTGGGCCAGGTCACGCTCCGGGCGTTCCCCCTCGACGCCTACCCCAACCTCGTCGCCTACATCTCAGCGATGAGGCCCGGCTACGACTACGGGGACGAATTCGAGTACGGGCTCGACCTGGTACTTGACGGCCTTCAGAGGGCAGCGGGATCTTCACGATCTGAGCTCGGCTCCAGCTCTCCGACGACCAGCCAGCCGTCGGCCCGCCCGCGGTAGATCAGCTGCTCGGTGCTGAGGCCTGAGCGTGCCCGCAGGTCGGCCAGGTGGCGTTTCGCGGTGCTCGGCCGGACGCCGACGAGGGCCGCGGCGTCCGCCACGCAGCCGCCAGCGGCGACGAAGGCGGCGAGGACGTCGATCTGGCGCGCCGTCGGCGTCCGTGGGAGAGAGCCTCGGAGATACCCGTCTCTCACGACACCGGGGCTCACCCGGCTGCGCGTGATGAGCCCGAGGATCACCGCCGTGACGGCGAGGATCGCGCCGATCTGGTCGGGTGCGAGGTTGAGGCCGAACGCCACGACCAGGGCGATCACCGCCTGGACGAGGGCGAGCACCATCGCCGGCTCGCGGCCCCAGGCGGAGCCGGTCGAAGTCGGCGCCGGAGCGCCGGCGCAGGGTCAACGCCAGGCGAGGAACCGTACCGAGGCGGCCGCCACGACCACCGCCCCGCAGATCACAGTGAACACAATGCCCGACGCGATCCCGAGCACGATCAGGCCGATACCGAGGGCCGCGCCAACCGGCGGCGAGATCCGGAATCCGAGAGTGTGGAACACGCTGGCAGCTCCCTTGGGCACACCAGCGGGGGCTGCGGCGGGACGCGGCGGTCCGGGGTCGGCGTGATCCGGAGAGTATGCGCGCTTTCCCTGACGCCGGCGGATCTGGGCGATGAGGAGCGTGTAGCCACTCGCTCAGGTTGGCGGGCACTCCACTCGGTACCTTTCGCCGGGCTGATCCCGATGCGACGAGGGGATTGTTCCACCGCCACATCCCGCGTCTAGGCCATTGTCTGCAGGCGTCCGGGCGCTCAAGTCCTGTCGGGCGCGCCACGCTCCCCTGATCCGCGCCCTTCGCCGCCCCGGTGACGAGTGGGGCGCCGTGGTGCGCGCCATACGCTACCGTCGTCGTCGTGACACGTGGTCTGCGCGAATGAGGCGGCGGCTCGGCCTGTTCCTCCTCGGGCTAGCCGTCGGGGTGGGCGTGTTCGTCGCCTTCGAGGTCGCATACGAGCAGACCGACGCGTTTCGGCGAGGCAATCGGCTCTACTACCGCGACGGGCGGGCGACCCGGCCGGGCATCGCCTTCGCGAGGTTCTGGACGGCGCTGAGCCGCGTCGGGCTGACACCGCCGATGGTCGTCTCACTCGAGACCATCGGGTCGCGGTCCGGTCTGCGGCGCGCGATCCCCATGGTCGTCGCCCGGTACCAGGGGCACGAATACCTCGTCTCGATGCTCGGCGAGCGCTCCCCGTGGGTGCACAACGTGCGGGCGGCGGACGGTCATGCATGGGTTCGGCGGGGTCGCCTGCGGGCGGTCCGTCTCGTTGAGGTGCCCATCCCCGAGCGGGCTCCGATCATCCGTGCGTATCTTCAGGTGGCCGCCGGTGCCCGCCCCCACATCGCTGTGGCGACCGACGCGCCGCTCGAGGCGTTCAAGGCCGTGGCGGGCCGGCATCCCGTGTTCCGGATCGATCCCGCCTGACGAGCGCGGGGATCGTGAGCGCCGCAGCCGCTCCGATGCGGGCCGACGAGTAGACGTCGGCCCGGCGGCGGTCGGCCGCATCGTCCCTGTACTCATCGCCCATGCCGGCGCAGTCGGTCTATCCACGCGTCGACGAGGACCGGGAGCACGAAGCGGTCGAGGGCGCCGCCCATGACGACGCCGGCGAGGAACGCGAGGACGAGCTCGACCCCGCTCATCGAGCCGTCGCGGAGGTGACGGCGCGGACGTACCCGGGGTCGCAACAGGCAGGGGGGACCGGGAGCCGATGTGGATCAGACCAGCGCGCCGTCATGGCCCCAAGCGTGCGGGTCGTGGGCCGCGGTTTCTACTCGGCCGTTTGGGCCATGTCATCGGTGTTGCCGGCGGTCGGGTGCCCTATGCGCGTAGGCGTGAAGCACCTCGGGCGCCATGGGCGTGGAGCCCGAGGAGGCTGGGGCCGCGGGGCCCGTGTATTCGGCGGGCTGCCCGCGGCCGGGATGCGCAGACCTATTCCGTCGCGAATGTCGCCGAGGGGGCGCGCCGCTCCGCCGGCCGCCAGGTCCACGACCACCAGGCGATCGCCAGGCAGCCGATGGTCTCGAGGGCCGCGATGAACACGTAGTGGGGCGTGGCCGAGCCCATGCCGAGCACAAACGCGACGGTCACCACGGCGGCGGCGATGTTGGCCCACCGCGCGGTCCGCTGCGGCAGCAGGAGCGAGAGCAGGACCATCGCGATCGGCACCTGCGCGACGACCGCCGCGACGAGCAGGAAGCCGGGCGTGATCTGGATCCCGTCGGCGGTGCCCGCGAGAACCTGCTGGAGCGCGCCCGGGCTCATGAACGAGAGGATGTCCGCGAAGATCATGTTGAGCATGACGAAGACCCACGCCGCTGACAGGCGTGCCCTGGTGCCGACGACTTCCGTGTGCACGATGACTCCTTCGGCCGGCCCGCGGTGGGCGGCGCCGGCGGCTGCTTGATGTCGCGATACTAACGTTGTTAGCATCGCCGCACATCTTGGACTAACAGTGTTAGTATGTCAAGAGGGTTGTTCCGCCCCTCCTGGGCGATACGTATGGAGGCGCCATGCCACGGAGGACACGTGATGGTGAGCCGCGCGAGACCTTGAGCCGTGAGCGCGTGCTTCGGGCGGCGATGGCGCTGGCGGACAAACGCGGGATCGAGGCGCTCACGATGCGCGAGCTCGCCGGACGGCTCGGGATCGAGGCGGCGTCGCTCTACAACCACGTCTCAGGCAAGGACGACCTCCTCACAGGGATGACGGACCTCGTGATCGCGGAGATCGACCTGCCCTCCGAGGGCACGGGCTGGCGCGAGGCGATGCGCCGGCGGGCGATGTCGGCCCGCGAGCTCTTCGAGCGTCACCCGTGGGCGGCCGCGCTCATCGACACGCGCATGCAGGCCGAGCCCAGCGGGCTCGCGTATGCGGACCTGGTCCTGGGCACGCTCCTCCGGGCGGGCCTCTCCCCGGCGGTCGCGGGCAACGCGTTCCTCGTCCTCGACAGCTACATCTACGGCTACGAGCGGCAGCGGACGATCCTGGCCAGGGATGACGGCGGCGACTCCACCGACACGGCGCAGGACGTCGGCGACGCGATCCCGCCCGGCGCCTTCCCGGCGCTTGCAGCGGTGGCGGCAGCGTATGCGGAGCAGCCGTTCGACGAGAACGCTGGGTTCGCGTTCGGGCTCGACCTGCTTCTCGACGGGATCGAGCGCCTGGTGCCGGCAGGCTAGCCTCTCAGCCGCTGTGATCATCCGGACGCGCCGTCCCGATCTGGCGAAGGTCCTCGACGGGCACGGTCCCGGTTCCGCCATCATTCACCGCCCGGTGATGGCTCCGGCACACGCGGGGCCAGCATCCACACCAGCTGTGCCGTTGTCGCCGCCCCCACCTTGGACCGGGCCTTCGCCCGGTGGTGCTTCACGGTCGAGTGCGACAGGCCGAGGCGGTGGGCGGCAGCCTTCTCTGACCCGGCGGGAGAGCCCTGGAGTCGGTGTGGATCGGACCAGCGGCCGTCATGCCCGCAAGGCTGCGGGCCGTGGGCCGCGATTTCCAATCGGCCGTTTGGGCCATGTCGTGGCTCGGGAGGCGCGGCGCGACTGGCTCAGTCCGGCGTCCAGGCCTGGCAGGTCCAGGTCAGTTCGCCCGAGACGATGGCGGGGTATCCCGGTGGCGCGGGGTTGCCGGCGAGGGCGTCGAACACGACCCGCCCCGACCTGGCGTCGGACGCCACCACCCGCACCGGTCCGGCGTACTCGTACGTGCGGCGGCCGCCGTCGTAGCGCACTTGCAGATTGAGACGAGGGAAGGTGATCGCCGACCCGAGGTCGATCGGTGATGGGTTGGTCAGCTTCAAATCGGCCCAGATGGTCGCGGATCCCAGGCGGGCGACGTCCATCGCCGACACGTCCGCAAGCTGCGTCGTATCGGGTCCGGATTGGCACCAATGTCCGAACGTGCCCTCCGGTCCGGCGGTCGTGGGGTTGGGGGCGAAGTCGGGTCCGATATCGAGCCGGAGGATGAGGTCGGCGTGCGCCTCGAGGCGTCTAGGCACCGGAGGCATTGACCACGTTCTGGTGGGCTGCGGTGTCGCGTAGGCGTGCGACCACCCGGCGAGGCGCGCGGACCCCCCGTACCACGACCCCGCCAAGATGCCGGCTATGAGCGCGGCGCAGGCGACGACGACCGCGGTCCCGCCGTAGGAGCGGTGGCCGAGCACGAGGCCGAGGAGCACGCCCACGGTCGCCACGGCCCCGAGGACGATGGCGGCCAGGAGCACGATCCCGCCCCATGTTGGACCCGCCACCAGCGTGACGATCACCGACACGACGAACAGCGGCCCCGACCCGCCGATCACGGCGCCTGACAGGAACGCGCCGATCGCGAGGACCACCGTCTCCCCGTCCACCATAGGCTGTCGCCGCGAGATGCCGCCGCTCATGTGGTTCTCGCTCTTCAACACGCCAGGTGCACGACGGCCATCGATGGCCGTAGCCTCCCGCTGCAAGGGAAGACGTTTGCAGACATCAGCAGTGACATGTCAGAGGCGAAGGGACTGATCTTGCCTCACCGGTGCGGCGGGCACCAGCTCGCGGCTGCTCCGAATGATCACCAGCCTCAACCGACGATTCCGGCCGGCGTCTCCTGACACAGACGCTGTCCGAGAAGGCCGGCCTCCGCTGGGCCAGGATCCAAACCAGCTGCGCCGTCGTCTCCGCGCCAACCTTGGACCGCGCGTTCGCCGGGTGGTGCTTCACGGTCGAGCCCGGCATGGGGCCCGGGAGTCAGGTGGATCAGACCAGCGCGCCGTCATGCCTTGTAGCGTGCGGGCGACGGGCCCGCGGCTTCTACTCGGCCGATTGGGCCATGCCGTCGGGCTCGGGCAGGCGACGGGCGAGGATCCAGACGAGCTGGGACCGGGAGGCTACCGCGCCTCGCGATCGCCGGCACGAGCCCGGCCAACCCCGGTCACGGTTGTCCCGACGACGGACTCGTCGAGCACCGCGGCGAAGCGTCCCGCGAGCGCCGGCCAGCCATACTGCTCGGCGGCCACGGCGTGTGCGCGTGCCCCGCGTCGCGCCCGTTCGCCCGGGTTGTCGATCGCCTGGCGGAGTGCCGTGGCGAGGGCATCGACGTCGTCGGGCTCCACGAGCCAGCCGGTCTCCCCGTCGGTCACGATCTCGCCCGGCCCGAAGCGGTTCACGGCGATGGGGGGCACGCCGCACGCCATTGCCTCCACGAGGACCTGGCCGAACTGCTCGCGGACCGATGCCAGCGCGAACAGGTCGGCAGCGGCGAGGAGCGCCGGGAGTTCATCGTGGTCGTACCAGCCGGCGAGGAAGACGTCCTCGGCACCGAGCCTGCGGATCGTGTCCGCCGGGTGCTCGCCCTCCCACTCGCCGGGGTGGCCGCCCACGAGCACGAGACCGGCGGGTGTCCGCGTGGCCGCGCGGGCGCGGACGAACGCCTCGATGAGCAGCGGGATTCGCTTGACGGCGGTGAATCGGCTGACGCTGACGACCGCCACGCCCGGGTGGAGGGGGCCGAGGTCACTGCCGGCGTAGCGTGTTCCACCCGTCGCGTCGCCCGGCAGCCACCCGCGCGGCGAATCGACGAGGACGCGATGCCACAGGGCGGCCCGATCCACCTCGCGAGGGCTGAAGACGCCTGGGTCGAACCCGTTGGGGATCACCACCAGCCGGTCCGCGTCAAGACCGAGCAGCCGCCGCGCACGCGGGACCTGCGAGGGCGACGCCAGGAGCAGGCGCTCGCACCGGTGTGCCCAGGTGCGCATCCGATCTGCCCAGGCCTGTGCGTGCGTCCACCCCGCGGGCGGACCCGCATCGATCTCCTCGAGCATCACCAGCTCGGTTCCGTGGAGGTGCCCGACAACGGGGATGTCCGCGGCGACGCGGGCTGCAGCCTCGTGGATGGGCGTGAGGTGGTGGAGGTGCAGCGCGTCGGCCTCGGGGGCTCCGGCGGCGGCCAGGGCGCGGGCCCAGGCCCGCACCTGGCGCTCGAAGGCCTGGTCGTCGAGCGCGGCGAACACCCGGTCGGGGGCGCCGGGGCGATCCTCGTACGACGGGTGCATCGGTGCGGCGTCGCCAGGGGGATCGAGCGGATCGGGCGAGGCGAGCGCGTCGTCGAAGGACACTGGGTGGGTGTCCAGGCCTGCGTAGAAGTGGGTGGCGTCGCCGAGCTGGCCCAGATCAGCCCTGGAACCCGAGACGATGGTGACGTCCCAGCCGTACACCGGGAGCTCGGTCGCGAGGGCCCTCGCGACGTGCGATGAGCCACCACGCGGGAAGAACTGAATTGCGCTGACGAGTCGACGACGGGCCATAAGCCAAGTGTGAACGACTGCCGTCCTCCTCGGACGTCAGGGCTGCCCCGATCCCGATCAGGCGGCGCGCACGCTCGGAGGGTGCGGGCGTCACCGTCGGCGTGCGGAACGACTTGGTAGGTTTGTGGCGCGAGTCCACTAGCGCCACGACCTCGTCAAGAAGACCGCTGTTCGTCCGTTTCGGCCGTGCCTTCGGGCTCGGGCAGCCGCGGCGCGAGGATCCACACGAGTTCGCCGTCGTCTCCGCTCCGACCTTGGTCCGCGCGTTCGCGAGGTGGTGCTTCACGGTCGCGCGCGACAGGCCGAGCCGGTGGGCGGCTGCCTTGCCGGTGGCGGCAGCCTTCTTCGACCCGGCGACGGGGACCGCGGCAACGACCCCGACCTCGCGGGCCGGCGCACTGTGGAATGCGACCTGCCTTCAGGCGATCTGCGGTGGCTCGCGGGTGAATCCGAAGAACGCGACATCGCCGAGTTCGCCCCGATCGGGTTGGAACGCGAGGTAGAGGGCGTGCACGCCGGTGATCCCGGGCGTGGAGGTCGTGAAGTGCGCCCATCCCCTCCCCACCGCGTCGGCGGCGATCGCCACGGTCGCCACCGCGGGGCCGGCGGGGTCGTCGAGTCGGACCTCGATGCTCCCGCTGCTGCGCGGGTCAACCTCGACGTCGAACACGATGGACTCGCGGCGCGCGGTGCCGAAGTCCAGGTGCTTGAACCCCGCGACCGCGCCGTCTCGCGTGCCCGAGAGGACCTGCAGGGTGGACCGGCCCGAGTCGTGGTCCGGGCTGCCCTCCGGGTGCTCGCGGAGCACGAGGGCCGGTCGGCCGGCCTGGCCGACCAGCCGCTTGCGGCCCATCAGGTGGCAGGCGATGTGTGCCGGCCACCGGTCGAAAGCGTCTAGCGGGCGGGGGTCGAGCCCGAGCGACGAGTACTCCGCCTGCTCGAACGTCCCGTCGGGCCGGCGTGTCAGGGCGGTGCCACATGCCTGGCGTCCGTCAGCCGTCTGGCGGTGGTAGATCTGGTACCAGGTGTCGCCGATCCGGAACATCCCGCCGTGGGTGTTGCCGATGCGGTCGGTCGCCCCGGCCTGGCCGTCCTTCCAGGCGTTGCCCAGCGCCACTAGTGGGCCCGCCGGGGTGAACGGCCCGACCGGGGAGTCCGCGACCGCGTGGTACATGCCGCTGAACCCCTGGCCGCCGATCGCCCAGTACGAGAGGACGAAGCGCCCGTCGACCTCGCGGATGGAGGGCCCGTTGAGCATGACCGTCTTCCGCCGGCGGCCCGACACCCACGCCGAGACTGCCCCGACGGGCGAGGACCGCAGGATCGGCGTCACCCATCGTCCCGTGTCAGCGTTGCGGACGACGGTCCGCCCGTCGGTCGGGTCCAGCTCGACGACCGAGCAGTTCAGCAGCCCGAAGTAGAGGAACAGCCGACCGTCGTGGTGCAGGACCGCCGGGTCGTAGGGGTACCCACCGATCCCGAAGCCCAGACGACGCAGGGCAGAGCGGCCGGCCCCGAGGGCGAGCTCCCCGTCCGGGTTCCCGTCGGCGCCGTCCTTGCGCCCGGCGGGCTTCGCGCCCTCCGGGTAGCGGACCCGGCCGACGTACTTGAACGGGCCCGTGGGCGAGTCCGACACCGCCACGCCGAAGCCCGAGGCCGACAGCCCGACGCCGTAGTAGAGGTAGAAGCGCCCGTCGATCCCGAGCACGTCGGGCGCGAACAGGCGGTCGAACATGCCGTTCTTGCCCGCCGCCCGGCGCGCCGCGATGTAGGGATCCTGCAGGGCGCGGTAGATCACGCCCTCGAAGCGCCATGCAGAGACGTCATCCAGCGCAGCCGACCAGGTGACGTAGTCGCCGGCGCACATGCCGCCGGTGGCGAGGTCGTGCGATCCGTAGAGGTAGACGCGGTCACCGAAGACCCGGGGCTCGCCGTCCGGGATGAACTCGTTCGACGGCAGGAGGGGGTTGACGGACCTGTGCGCTGGGCCGAGCTGTGTCATGGCGAGCCTCGTCGCTCCTGGGTCGACCGGCGGATGGTGCGCACAATTCTGGACCGGCGTGCAGCTTCCGGCCCCTGCCGCGGGCACTGCGGCGGGATGACGAAGGTTGCCCTCACGCGGGCGGCCGCCGGCGACGCAGCAACGGGTGGGGCTCATCCTGGTGAGAGGGCTCCGGTAGGCGCGGGGCGAGGATCCACACGAGCCGCGCCGTCGTGCCGCCCCCACCTTGGACCGCGCGTTCGCCAGGTGGTGCTTGTAGGCTGCTAACGCGCGCCCGACACCTGTCGGGCGCGCCAAAGCAACCTTCTCGGGTAGCGCGAGCGCGAGTCCGTGCGCGTACGCCGACTGCGTCCGCTCCGCGTCGTCGTCACTCTCATCGCCCATGCCGACGCATTCGGTCGATCCACGCATGCTTGGGGCGTGGGCGACACCCGCATGATCCCCGGGTGGGCGCGGCTCGGTCGCCAAAGTGTCCAGGCAGAGAGCCTCACGAAGGAGTCCCGGATGGCGATCGACCCTCAGGCCCTGCGCACAGCGGCGGATGCTTATACGGCTGCGTGGAACTCAGGGTCGCCGGAGGCCGTGGCATCGTTCTACGCTCTCGACGGCCGGATCGTCATCAATCGCGGCGAACCGTGGGAGGGGCGTGAAGGCGTCGCGCGGATGGCGGCAGGCTTCTACGCCGATGTCCCGGACCTGAGGCTCGTCTGCGACGGGCTACGGATCGCCGGCGATCACGTCGCATACCTGTGGACGTTCAGCGGGACTCATGCCGCCACGGGGAACCCCCTGCGCATCGTCGGGTGGGAGGAGTGGAACGTCGGGCCAGACCTGCTCGTGAGATCCTCGCTCGGATGGTTCGACGCGGACGAATACGAGCGACAGGCTGCCGGAGGTTGATGGAGGCACGCCAGAGGCGGTGACGCAGCTCCGCCTTCGCCTCGGGCACGGGGGCCTCCCTCCACGAGGAGCGGGAGCACGAAGCTGCCCAGGGCGCCGCCCATGACCACCCCGGCGAGGAGCGCCCGGAAGGGCTCGACGGCGCTCAGTGGGCCGGCGAAGGGGTGGCGGCGCGGGCATACCCGGGGTCGCAACAGGGCCGGGGGGCCCGGGAGCCGGCGTGGATCGGACCAGCGCGCCGTCATCGCCCAAGCGTGCGGGCGGCGGGCCGCGGTGGCTAGTCGCGCGGACGAGCTCGTGGATGCGCGCGGCGATCGCCCGATCGTCCTCGGCCATCTCGGCGATCTTGGCCTGCACATCGGCCTCGCCGGCGGCGCGCGCAAGTAGCCGCGAAGCGCCTCGAGCCAGCGCGGGCCGTCGAGGGCCGGGACAAGAGTCTCAAGCGACTGGCGCCGGATCGGCTCGGGCAGGAGCACCGCGCCGTCGAGCATCGCCACGCCCGCCGCTATCGACGGATCGAGAATCGCCGCCTTCAGCCCAACGGCTCCGCCCATGCTGTGGCCGCAATAGACTGCGCGCTCCACGCCCGCTTCGCGGCAGACCGCCAGCACGTCATCGGCGAACTCATCGATGCCAATCCCACCGGCTGGCACGCCACTCTCCCGATCAGCTGAGTTCGCCGGAGGACCCGGCAGCCCGTGGGCCTCGTCGACGAGTCTGTTCGTCCGTTTCGGCCATGCCCTCGGGTTCGGGCAACCGCGGGCTGCTTTGAGCGTTGGACGCCGCTCATCGGAGCAAGCTCGCGACTGACCGAGCGCTGGGGACTTGACGGTTCAGCGCGAGAAGGTCAGGTGCGTTGTCCCGCTCGAGGCGACTTCCGACGTCACGCTGTAGCCGTTCTCGAACCCGCGGAGGTCGTCCCAGAGCCGGACGCCGCGGCCGAGCAGGATCGGGACGATGGCGACGTGGAGCCGGTCGACGAGTCCTGCCTTGAGGAACTCGCGCACAACGGTCGCGCCGCCGCCGATCCGCACGTCCTTGCCGCCCGCGGCCTCCAGCGCGAGGTCGAGCGTCTCGCGGGGCGTCGCGGCGAGGAAGTGGAACGTCGTGCCGCCCGCCATCTCGAGCACCGGGCGCGGGCTGTGAGTGAGCACGAACACCGGGACTCGGAACGGAGGTTCGTCGCCCCACCAGCCGCGCCAGTCCGCATCATCCGCAGCGGCGTGGAGACCGAACATGCCGGCACCCATGATCTCCGCACCGACCTCGGCGAAGTACGCCTGCGCGTACTCGTCGTCGACGCCGGTCGTTCCCTCGCCGGACGTTTCGTGCAGCACTCGGGCCCGGAACGTGCGGGTCGCGGTGTAGGCCTCGACCAGGCGCGCCCAGTCGGGCCCGAACGGGTTCTCGCGCGTCTGGTCGGTCGTTGTCGCGAAGCCGTCCAGGGAGATGTTCAGGTCAACACGCACGGCCATCAACGTCCCTCCACAGTGACTGCTTGCCCACTCACGTCAGCACACCCTTCCGGCCTTTGCCGCGCTCATCGCTTCTTCCTCCCGAATCCGGGGATGGCCGTCGCCTGTTTCATCCACGACGCGACTTGGCGTTCGTCGAGGTCGTCCAGTGATTCGAGGTCCACGCCGCGCGAGTCCTTGCCCATCCCGATCGGCGTTACCGGCGGTACGGGCGTGAGTGCCGTGCCGCGCCCGAACGTGAGCTTGACGTGGCCGGCGAAGCCGCCGCACGAGAAGCACCAGCCGTCGCCGACGCCGTACCACGCCATGCCCCACTTCACGGAGCGCTCCAGGGCCGGCAGCGTCTCGGCGGCCAGGGCATCGACGCGTTCGGCGATCGAGCGCTGCGGCTGCGGCAAGCTGCTGATGTAGGCAAAGACTGGCTTGTCGCCGACCGCGGCCTTCGCGGGGCTTGCCCTGCCAGTCATGGCGGCCGGCAGCGTCGTGAGGACGTTATCGTGCCCGGCCGTTCGCTTGGCGGGTTTGGGTGCCTTCGGCGTCGCGCGGGTCGACGCCTCGACTGAGTCCTTGACAGGCCGGCCGGCGCCGGCCCGTGGCGTTCTTCCGTTGTCGGGCGACGTCATGGTTGAGACCTCGTCGATTGGCGCGCGGACGAACCGGCTGATGCCTGTGGGCTATTGCCGGACACGATAGCCCGGCTAGCCTGCGGCCTGCCACGGGGGAGGTTCCGGTTGTATGCGTCAGCGCCAACCACCTGGCGGTCGAGACCGGACTCAGCGCCGCCCGCATACGCTGCATCCGCAATACCTGCACTGCAACGGCTGGATCCGCCGACACCGCGTCCCGGTGGAGACTCGCGGACCCGCGGCGTGGCGGGCCCACCCACCCGTCTGGGACGACCTCTGGGGCGGCGGGTGGAGGACGTGCGGCGATCGAGGACCTCGGGCGGGGGCCTCGTCACGGCGGTCGCTTTGGCCTGCTTGCCGGACGCCTGGAGTGCTCCTGCGGGCGGCGGGAACTTCCGGCCCGTCGCCCGACAGAGTGGCTCGATGCCCTGGCCGAAACCGTCAGAAGACCGAGCTGGTAGAGGAGAAGTCCGACGCGATCCACGCCGCCTACGAGCGGATCGTCATCGACGGGCCGCGTTCATAGGCTTGCGTCTCAATGAGGGACCGCCCGATCGAACGCGCGACCGACCGCGATGTCGCCGCCTGCGCAGCCGTCCTTGTTGCCGGATCGGAGAAGGCGGCCGCCCACCGACTCGGCCCGTCGCACTCAACGGTGAAGCACCACCCAGCGAAGGCACGCTCGCGAGTCGGGGTGGCGACGACGGCGCAGCTAGTGTGGGCGACCCGGGGGTGACGGCCGCGGCCTTGGCCATCGGCGACGGGCCGGGCTTGACGACGGCAGTCACGACCGCGGCCTTGGCGACGGGGGGCGCCGACCTCCTCTCCGGTTGGTCTATCTCCTCGTTGTCCGCCGGCTACTCCTCGACGAGGCCGAACGCCTTCTTGACCGACGGCCGGTTCAGGTACCAGAGCAGGATGAACGGGAAGGCCGTCGAGGCCAGTGCGTAGCTCAGGTTGCCGGTCCCAAGGAGCGCGAAGATCGCCTCGATGATCCCGAGGATCGCCAGGAAGTGGCCGAGCATCCAGCCCCATGGCTCCAGGCGCCAGGCCGCGAGGCCGCCAGCCCAGAAGGCCAGACCGGTCAGCACGATGAGCCAGCCCCAGATCCAGGTGCCCTGACCGCTGGGTAGCGGTCCGAACGTGACGGCGGTCGTCATCTGGAAGCCGAGCATCATGTAGCTGAACCCGGCCGCGAGGAAGATGATCGCGAGCACGGTGATGCCTATCGGTCGTTTCACGTTTCCCTCTCCTCGCACAAGTTCTGCCGCAGTCGAGTGGCTGTGGCGAGGGAGCGGACGTTCCCTTGGCGAGAACGTACGGGCGAAACCGGGACAACACATCAGCCAACTCGGTTGATAGAGCTCCCGAGTGAAGCCCGCGGGCGCCGCGATTTCAGCTCGATAGGGTGATGTCCGCCGCCCGTCGTATCGGATACTTGTGGCTCGGATCCATGCCCAGACGGAAGGGCACGCTGCACCGAGGTGAGCCGTCGGCGTCCGTGCGCAGCTCGGCCATAGCCGAATGCCGCTTCGTCGAAACGGGCCCTGGTGGCTCGGTCCCGGTCCAGACGACCATGGAGGAGATCGCAGTCATGCCAGGTGTCGATCGGAGCCATCTGCCCATCCGCCGTCCGCCATTCGCGGGTACCACCAACCGGACGCTCGCCGGGTCGCAGCCGGACTGGAACCTCATCGGCCATCCCACGCCGCCCGATGGCGCGCCGAATGTCCTGCTCGTCCTCATCGACGACGCCGGCTTCGGCAACCCGAGCACGTTCGGCGGCCCGATCCAGACCCCGAACTACACCCGCATGGCCGAGGGCGGCATCCGCTACAACCGCTTCCATGTGACGGCCATCTGTTCCCCGACGCGGGCCGCCTTGCTGACCGGCCGCAACAGCCATGCCGTCGGCTTCGGCTCGGTCGGCGAGTTCGCCGGCGGCTATCCCGGGTACTCCGCCACGCTGCCTCGCGACTGCGCGCCGCTGCCGCGCATCCTGCGCGACAACGGGTACAACACCGCCGCCTTCGGCAAGTGGCACCTCACACCGGACGGGCAGCAGGGACCGGGTGGGCCGTTCGACCGGTGGCCGACCGGCTGGGGCTTCGAGTACTTCTACGGGTTCCTCGGCGGCGGCGCCGGGCAGTGGGACACGGTCCTGGCCGAGAACGAGAAGATCATCGGCGTCGATCCTCGGTACGGCGATGAGACGGAGCCCTACTACCTGCCGGATGCGATGGCGGACAAGACCATCGAATGGCTGCACGGGATCCGGGCGCAGGACGCGAAGAAGCCGTTCTTCGCCTATTTCTCGACCGGCTGCAGCCACGCGCCGCACCACGTCGCCGAGTCCTGGGCGGCCAGGTACAAGGGCAAGTTCGATCAGGGCTGGGACCGCTTGCGCGAGGAGACGTTCGCGCGCCAGCAGGCGCTCGGCGTGGTGCCGCCCGAGGCGAAGCTGACGCCGCGCAACGAGGCCTTCCCGGCCTGGGACGACGTGCCGGACAAGCTCAAGGCGTTCTACGCGCGCCAGATGGAGGTCTATGCCGGCTTCTCCGAGAACGCCGACCACAACGTCGGTCGGGTCATCGATGCCATCGACGAGCTGGGCGAGCTCGACAACACGCTCGTCATCTGGATCTGGGGCGACAACGGGGCCAGCATGGAGGGCACCATCACCGGCTCGTTCAACGAGCTGACGATGCAGAACGGCATCCCCCTGACGGACGAGATGCAACTCCAGCTGTCCGAGCGGTACGGCGGGATGGATGCGTGGGGTGCCGAAATCATGGCCCCGCACTACGGCGCGGCCTGGGCCTGGGCCGGCAACACCCCCTTCCAGTGGGGCAAGCAGGTCGGCTCGCACCTGGGCGGGACCCGCAACCCGATGGTCATCCATTGGCCGGACAGCGTCGCCTCGGGCGGCGGGCTCCGGTCGCAGTTCACCCACGTCATCGACATCGCGCCGACCATCCTCGACATCGCCGGCATCCCGGCGCCGACCACGGTCGACGGTATCGCCCAGCAGCCCCTCCACGGGGTTGCCTTCACGGACAGCCTGACGACGGCCGACGCGCCGGAGCGGCACACGCAGCAGTACTTCGAGTCGGTCGGCAACCGGGCCATGTACCAAGATGGCTGGTGGCTCGCGATGCGAACGGCGCGCATCCCGTGGGTCCTGACGCCGCAGGCGATCGCGCCCTATGCGCCGGGCGTCTGGGACCCCGACGCCGATCCGACGGAGCTGTACTACCTGCCCGACGACTTCAGCCAGGCGCACGATCTGGCGGCGCAGCACCCGGACAAGGTGGCCGAGCTCAGGGAGCTCTTCTGGCAGGAGGCCGAGCGGTACCAGGTCCTGCCCCTGCTGGCCACCCTGTCGTCGTTCTTCGGTCAGCTGCCGCCGCTTCCGGCGACCACCAAGCTCGAGTTCCGGGGCGACGTCCAGAACGTGCTCTCGGGCATGATCCCGCGCGTCTACAACCACTCATACACGATCAGCGCCGATCTTGTCGTGCCCGAAGGTGGCGTCGAGGGCGTCATCGTCGCCGAGGCGGACCACCTCGGAGGCTTCTCGCTCTTCGTCGAGGACGGCAAGCTGACCCACACCTACTCGATGATGGGCGTCTTCATCTTCCGCCAGCAGGCGACGGAGCCGCTGCCGGCGGGCGAGGTCAACGTGCGGATGGAGTTCACCGCGGACGCGCCGAAGCCGGCCACGGGGGGCCAGGTCACGCTCTACGTCAATGACAAGGCCGTCGGCGGTGGCCGGATGGACCACACGGTGCCGATGCGCTTCTCGGGTTACGCCGGCATGGACATCGGTCGGGACAACGGCGGCGTCGTGGACCGGAGCTACGCCGCGAAGGCGCCGTTCCCCTTCACCGGGACGATCAAGAAGGTCGTCTTCGACATCAAGCCGCATCTCGAGCATGAAGAGGCCGAGCTGCACGAGGCCACGAAGAACGCGGACGTTGCCCACGCGCTGAGCGCCTGAAGGTCCGATCCGGGAGGAGATGACAGCGATGCCGAAGCAGACCGTCGACGTCCTGATGGGCGGCTACCTGTCCAGGGATGCTGCCCGCGAGGACTTCGAGGCCGTCCAGGCGTGCGGCGCCCCGCTGCTCGGGCTGGTCGTCGTCAGCAAGGGCCTGGACGGCGCGATGGAGATCGAGCAGCACGACCACATCGTCAAGGAAGGAGCGGTGGCCCTCGGCGGGGCCGGCTTTATCGTCGGTCTCCTCGCGCCGCCACTCCTCGTCGCGACGGCCGTCGGGGCAGTCGTCGGCGCGGGCATCGGCAAGATCGCTCACAAGAAGGTCGAGAGCGCGCTCGAGGCCCAGGCCGAGGAGACCATCCCGATCGGAGGCGCCGGGCTGATCGTGGTCTATGACCACAAGCACGCCGAGGCCGTCGAGGCCGCCGTTACGCGAGCGATCAAGAAGGCCATAGGCGAGGCAACCGACAGCCATGTGAAGGCCGTCAAAGCCGCGCTTGCCGACGCTTCGGCGAAAATGGCGGCTCCGAACGCCTGAGGGTCGCTGGGAGAAGCTCCTGCGGCGACGTTGGTCGCGGTCGCCGTGACGAAGGTGGTGACCACCCCAGCTCTCGGGGTCGACGCGGTCTTGGGTACCTCGTCTGGTTCGTGCCCGGCTTCCTGGTGCGCGACACGAGTACTTCCTTGCCGCGTTGATCGTCCGGGCGAAGGGTTCAATCCAATCAGGTCTCGCTCCGGTCGGCGCCAGCGGCCGCAGGCTCGGTAGCCTCCCCGGGTCGCTTCGTTGCCGGCAGGCGGCCTGCCTCGCGAAGGGTTTTTCGGAGCAAGAACTCGATCTGGCCGTTCAGGCTCCGCAGGTCGTCACCCGCCCAGGATCGCAGCGCCGACATTGTCGCGGGATCGAGCCGCAGCAGGAATGGCTTGCGGTCCACCAGCGTGTCCCCGGCCGCTACTGGTACAGGGTGCCCGTGTTCACCACCGGCTGGGTCTCGTGCTCGCTGCACAGCACGACGAGCAGGTTGCTCACCATCTGCGCCTTGCGTTCCTCGTCGAGCGCAACGATGTGCTTCGACGAGAGCTGGTCGAGGGCCATCTCGACCATGCTCACGGCCCCCTCGACGATCCGGGTCCGCGCGTCGATGACGGCGCTCGCCTGCTGCCTGCGCAGCATTGCGTTGGCGATCTCCGGCGCATATGCGAGGTGGCTGATCCGGGTGTCCATCACCTCGATGCCGGCCTTGTCGAGGCGGCTCTGGACCTCCGTCTGGAGCTGCTGGCCCACCTCGTGGGGATTGCCGCGCAGGGACAGCTCGCGCTCCAGGTGGGGCTCGTACGGATACGAAGTGGCGAGCGTGCGGATCGCCGCCTCGGTCTGGACCTTCAGGAACTGCTCGTAGTCGTCGACCTCGAACAGCGCCTCTGCGGTATCACGCACGCGCCAGACGACGACCGCTGCGATCTCGATGGGGTTGCCGTCGTGGTCGTTGACCTTGAGCTTCTGGCTCTCGAAGTTGCGGACCTTGATCGAGACGCGCGGCCGCCTGGTCAACGGGTTGACCCACCACAGCCCCTGCCGCTTCAGGCTCCCGTCGTAGTGCCCAAACAGGATCAGCGCACGCGCCTCGTTGGGGTTCACCGCTGTCAGGCCCCGGTAACCCAGCACGAGGACGCCGACCAGCGCCAGCAGCGCAAGCTTGCCGGTCGACCCGAGCAGGTCGAAATCGACCCAGCCGAGCACGAGCGCGACGACCAGCATGAAGGTGATGCCGAGCAACCCGAACAACATCGGGTACCCGGGAAGGGTTCGGCCCGCTCGCTCCTGGATCATCGCCTCTCCTAATGTCATGGTGATATCATTCAGATACTATCACAGAAGACCCGGCGGCGGGCGCTCGACCTTGGCTCCTCCCACGCTCACCGCCTTAGGAGATCGGGCATGACGACGGCACGCGGCAGCACTCCCGGCGACCAGCTGTCGCGACTCGCCGTCCCCTGGCTCGTGCTCGTGGTCGCCGGGCTCATGGTTGCCCTGTTGCTGGCCTTGGCGGGGCAGTACGGCTTCCACGGCGACGAGATGTACTTCGTCGTCGCGGGCCAGCATCCCGCCCTCGGCTACGTCGACCAGCCGCCCCTGACCCCGCTGCTCTCGGCGGCGTCCGTGGCCCTTCTGGGGGTCTCGCCGACGGCCGTGCGGGTGCTGCCCGCGCTCGAGATGGCCCTGGTGGTCGTCCTGGTCGCGCTCATGGCGCGCGACCTCGGCGGGTCTCGGCGGGCCCAGGTTCTGGCGGCGGTCACCGCCGCCGTGTCCGGCTACCTCGGCGCGGGCCACCTCGACACCACTGCCGAGCCCGACCTGCTCGCCTGGGCGATCGTCCTCTGGCTGCTGGTGAAGCTGCTCGCGGGCGGGGACCGTCGGCTGTGGCTCGCCGTGGGCGTGACGGCGGGGATCGGCCTCGAGAACAAGGACACCATCCTGTTCCTGGGCGCGGGGCTGGCGGCGGGGCTCGTCCTCGCCCGGCGCTGGGACGTCGTGCGCTCGCCGTGGGCGTGGGCCGCGATCGCGATCGCGCTCCTGCTCTGGGCGCCCAACCTCGCCTGGCAGGCGGCGAACGGCTGGCCCCAGCTGACCATGGCCTCGCAGATCTCCGGGTACGCGGCCGACAACCGGGCGCAGGTCGTGCCCCTGCTCTGGCTGTTCACCGGTCCGCTCCTCTTCCCGGTGACCGCCGCCGGTCTGGCCTGGATGCTTTTCGCGAAAGCCGCCGCGCCGTGGCGAGCGATCGGGATCGCCAGCATCGTCGCGCTCGTCGTCGTCTTCGTCATCGGGGGCAAGGCCTACTACGCGCTCGGGACCACGTCCGCGTGCATGGCCGCCGGTGGGGTCGTTCTCGATCGCTGGCTGGCCCGCGGCCACGTGGGCCTGAAGATCGCCGGCTTCGCCGTGGCCGCCGTGATATCCGCCTCGCTGATCGTGCTGCTCACGCTGCCGATCCTGCCGGTCGCGACGTACGCCACGACATCGCTCCCGGCAGCCGTGCAGGACACCGCCAACCAGGTCGGCTGGCCACAGTTCGTCACGACGATCGAGGGAGTGGTCGCGTCTCTTCCCGCCGACGAGCGCGCTCGTGCCGTGATCCTGACGAACGACTACAGCGAGGCGAGCCCGCTCATCCTGCTCGGCACCGGGCTGCCCCCGGTCTATTCGGGCCACAACAGCTACTGGTCGTGGGGGCCCCCGCCTGACGATCGCAGCGTCGTCATCCACGTCGGCGACTGGCGACCGACCGATTTCGGCAACTACTTCACCGGCTGCCGGGACGTCGCGACCATCGACAACGGTCTCGGGATCGAGAACGGCGAGCAGGGCACGGCCGTCTCCGTATGCACCGGCCTTCGCCAGCCCTGGACCGTGATGTGGCCGGCGCTTCGAACGATCAGCTGACGCTGCTTCGCGGTACTCGGCCGGATGCCAACGCGCGCCGCCCCGGGCCGCGATCGCTACTCGGCCGATTGGGCCATGCCCTCCTAGGCGGCTACAGTTCGAGGAGCCGCCTCGCGGCCAGCGTGGCTCCGTCGGTGCGGATCAGGGCGGCCACCGCGGTCGCGCGTGCGCAGGTCTCGGGAGCCAGGGCCGTCCCGAGCGCGTGCGCGAGGGTTTCCGAGGTCGGAACGGGACCGTCGTGGGCCGCACCGATGCCGAGCTCAGCCACCCGGTGCGCCCAGTGCGGCTGGTCGACGATCTGGGGCACCACCACTTGAGGGGCGCCAGCCAGGGCGGCGGTCGTCGTCGTGCCCGCCCCGCCGTGGTGCACGACGGCGGCAACGCGTGGGAACAGCGCCTGGTGGTTCACGTCGCCGACGATGAGGCAGTCGGCCGGGTCGTCGGTCAGCGCGAGGTCGGCCCAGCCTCGGCCGAGGACGAGGCGGCGGCCGTGTGCGCGGGCCGCCTCGATCGCCACCCGGCCGAGGTCCTTCGAGGTGCGCATCGCCATGCTCCCGAAGCCCGCATACACGGGCGGCTCTCCCGCGTCGAGGAACGCCTCCAGCTCGTTCGGGAGCGGGCGCTCGTCGGGCAGGATCCAGGCCCCCGTCTGAACGATGTCGAGATCGGTCAGATCCTTCCATGGTGCAAGGACCGGATCTGCCGCCAACCAGGGCCGGTCCGTGATGACGTGGTCGCGGACGTTGTCGACTGGGGGCAGGCCGACCGCCGCGCGCTGCCTGTTGAGCGCCTCGCCGTACAACGCGTTCACGCGCTGCGCGTCCTGTTGCCACAGCACCCGGTTGTCCGTCTCGTCCTCGGCCGACTGCTTGCCTGGCCGCGCGGACGGCGGGAAGTGCCGCGACGGCAGCCCGAAGATGTGGAAGCACGCGAGCACGTAGCGGATGCCGAGCTGCTCGGCGATGTCCCGCGCTCCGGCCGGCATCAGGCCGGTCGCGACGAGCGCACCACAGCCCTCGGCCGCCGCAGGAAGCGTCTCGAACCGCGCGGCGACGAGCTCTGCCGCAAGCTTGAAGGCGGCGTCCGCGGACGGCACCTTCAGCCCGGCCGCCACCGACCGCGTCGAGGGGCCGAGCGGGATGAATGTCGCGCCCACCCGCGCGAAGAGGGCCATGAACTCCTCGTCCGGCGGCGCGCATACGCGAACTTCCGCACCGAGTTGGCGCAGCCGGAGCGCGAGTGCCGCGAGAGGTTCGATGTCCCCTCGCGAGCCCCAGGTCGACAACAGGACGCGCATGTCGCGAGCTCCCAGATCCGTGGATGTGCCGAGCCAGGCCGGGACTCTACCGCACGTCCCCCGTCTTGCCGCAAGCCTCCCGGTGCACGGCATCCTGTAACGGGTTCCGGCAGACGCGGGGCCTCGGCCCTCACCGGGCATGTCGTAGGCTGTGAGGGCGGACCGATACGTGTCGGGCGGGCCATTCCAGCGGGCTGAGGGGACTTGGAGTTGAAGGGCGTCGTCTGCACGCGGTACGGTCCACCGGAGGTCCTTCGGGTCGAGGAACTCGCAACTCCCGTTCCCCGAAAGAACGAGGTGCGCATCCGAATCCTGGCGACCGCCGTGACGTCGAGCGACTGCTACCTCCGAGGCCTCAGGCTGTCTCCCGCATACCGGCTCATGGCGCGACTCGCGATCGGCTGGAATGCGCCCAGGCAACCCGTGCTCGGCATGGTGCTCTCCGGGGAGGTGGATTCGGTCGGGGCCGACGTCGGGACGCTGGGGCCCGGCGATCGGGTGTTCGGCTTCAACCGGCATCTCTTCGGAACCTACGCGCAGTACGTGTGCTGGCCGGAGGATGGGCTTCTCGTCCCGCGACCGGGCAACCTCACCGACGAAGAGTCGGCGGCCATTCCTTACGGTGGCCTCCTCGCGCTCCACTTCATGCGCAAGGCCGGCGTTCGGGCGGGACAAAGGGTCCTGGTGTTCGGCGCATCCGGTGCTGTGGGCACGTCGGCCGTACAGCTGGCACGCCACTTCGGCGCCCAAGTCACTGGTGTCTGCAGTACCGTCAACGTGGATCTCGTGGCAGCTCTGGGCGCCACGAGAGTGGTCGACTACACGACCGAGGACTTCACGGACGGGGCAGAGCGCTATGACCTGGTCTTCGACGCCGTAGGCAAGAAGAAGAGCGCTGCGGCTCTCCGGCGGTGCCGGGAAGTGCTGGCTCCCGGCGGCGCCTGCGTCTCAGTCGACGATGGAACGCCGAAGCTTCGTCGCGATGACCTGGTGCTGCTCGCCGAGCTGGCCACGAAGGGTGAGATCAGGCCCGTGATCGACCGCACCTACTCCCTGGACGACATCGTCGACGCTCACAGGTACGTCGACAAAGGGCATAAGCGGGGCAACGTGGTCGTCACCGTGACGTAGGGCCGCGACCGCCCTCCCAACGAACAAGCCTGTCAACCGGCGCGTTCGGTGGGGCTCCAGGCTTGGGACGACCAGCTGTCCGGATGCCCGCCCGGCGTCGATCACCTGCTCGGTGGTTAGCCGACGGTGCCCGAAGGTCGGTGAGGTGAGGTGAGGGAATGGCACCATCGATGGATCGGCCCTCTGCGAATGGAACCGCGAGGACGATCGCCCTGGTCCTCGATGCGTTGACCGCGGTTCCCTGGTTCGTCACCGCACCCCTGATCCGTCCCTGGCACCTCCGGTGGGGAGCCGCGCTGGACGAGGTGCAGGGTGCGATGCCGGGCGACGAAGTCGTGCCGAGGGCGCAGTTCAATGCGACCAGGGCCGTCACGGTGGACGCGCCGCCGGAGCGAGTCTGGCCCTGGATCGTGCAGTTGGGCTACCGCAGGGCTGGGTTCTACACGTACGACCTGATCGACAACGCTAGTCAACGAAGCGCCGACCACATCCTCGACGAGTATCAGCACCCTGCCGCTGGCGACTTGATGCCGATGTTCAAGGAGCTGCAGGGCCTGGCGATCGCCTATACAGTGACCGCCTTCGAGACAAACAGCTGGATGGTCTGGGTCCATCGGCCGAACGCAACCGAACAACCGGACAGCACCTGGACCTGGCGGCTGGCCCCCTTGCCCGGCGGCGCCACTCGGCTCGTGACGCGCATGAAGCAGGACTACAGGTGGGGGACGCCGCGGCTGGCGATCTTCAACTTCGTGCTGATGGAGCTTGGCGACTTCGCCATGGAACGCCGGATGCTGAAGGGCATCAAGGCACGAGCCGAGTCGGCCGAGCGGTCCCGCTGATTCGGCGGGATGCCCAGGGCGGAGAGCGCGGCGGCGAGCCAGCTGCGCTTCCGAGCCCGAGCGCCGGACACTCCCGGCGCGTTGACATGACCGTGTGGCAGGAGGCCCCGACGCATGCTCCAGCACCTGCGGAACGATCGGCGGATCCTGGCCGGCGCCATCGTCGTCATCGTTGTCGTCCTGGGTGGCGGCGCGCTGCTCCTTTGGCTGGGCTCGGGCTCCCCTTCGGGGGGAACGGGCGCCGTGCAATCTCCGTCGGCGTCCACCCCGGCGTCGAGCGTCCCGGCATCGGGCATGCCGCCGACCAGCGCGCCATCGGCCGGGGACGCGAGCGCGTCAGCCAGCCCGTCGCCCGCATCGAGCGCGACAGCGGTGGCCTACGAGGACCTGTCGGGCATCCCGACGACCGCCGCGCTGGCGCACCGCTATCCAATCGCGGTCATGATCGACGACTCGCCGGCGGCCCGCCAGCAAGCCGGCCTGTCGTTCGCGAGCATCGTCTGGCAGGCCCCTGCCGAGGGCGGCATCCCGCGCTACATGGCGATCTTCCAGTCAGGCACCGCCCCCCGGATCGGGCCGGTCCGCAGCGCGCGCCTGTACTTCGTGCGCTGGGCGGGCGAGTGGACCGCGGTCTACGAGCACGCCGGCGGCCCTCCGCCACTGGTGGCCTACCTTGCCGGGCCCCAGAAGCTCGTGCTGAACGTCGACGGCCGGGCCACCAGCCGAGTCCGGTTCCGGCCGGCACCCCACAACCTCTATACGGACGGGGACCGGCTGCGGCGCTTCGCCGAGCAGGCCCTGGGGGCCACGAGCGACCATCTCCCCTATGACCCCGCCGCTCCGGGTCGTCTGCAGCCCTTCCGCGACGCAGCGGCCGAGGCCGATCGCGGTCCGGACGGTGGCACGATCCGCATCACGTACACGAGTGCCGTGGTGGGGTATCGCTACGATCGCGCGTCGAACACCTGGCTTCGCTCGGTCGACGGCCACGAACAGCACGACGCCCTCGACACACCGAACCCGGGCAACGGTGCGGTCGGCGCTGGGCCGCGGATCGCACCCACGACGGTCGTCGTGATGATCGTGCCGATCCGCCGCTCCAAGGCCATCGAGGGTCCGGCGCTGGGCCGGCTCGAGGCGGACTCGATCGGGACGAACACGGCCTGGGTGTTTGCCGATGGACGGGTGACGAAGGGGGTGTGGCGCAAGAAGACGCCCAGCGACCGGACGCGGTTCTTTGACTCCCACGGAAGCGAGATCGTCTTCCCGCGCGGCCAGATCTTCATCCAGGCGGTGCCCGCGGCATCCGCCGCGCGCTTCTCCGTCCAGGCCGCCCCCTGACCGGCGCGCGGGTCCACCCCGGGTGCCGCGCCGGCGCCAATCCGGCGCCGCGTCCGCTCCCGCTTCGGCTGCGCTGTCTGCTACGGCAGCAGGACCCCGATCGCCGTCGAGCGGTACCGGGTTGGACGCCAGGACGACTTCGGCCGCCGCCCGGGCCTTCGGCCCGATCGACGCCAGGTAGGCCCGCGCAATCGGCTTCTTGGCCTCGGCGACTGACGTGTCGCGGAGCATCAGCCAGCCGGTTGTGACCCAGATCGCCATCTCGACGAGGTCGACCGCGTAGTAGTCCACCCGGTCACGCTCGGGGACCGCCTTGAGCTCGCCCACCGCCCGCTCGAAGAGGCCGGTCAGCTCGTCGAGGAGCGCCTTCTCGGTTGCCATGTCGGCCGGGTACGCGGCTGCCTGCCATTCGGCGAGCAGCGGGTCGAGCGACCGGTTGAGCAGCTTGCCGATGGCGGCGACCACCTGCAGCTGGCTCGTGCCCTCGTAGATGTTGGTGATGCGGACGTCCCGGAAGAGGCGCTCGATGTTGAACTCGCGCATGTAGCCGGCGCCGCCGTGGACCTGCATCGCCTGGTAGCAGACCCGGTTGCCCATCTCGGTGGCGCAGTACTTCACCATCGGGGTCAGCGTCTCGGAGAGGGCCTGGCACTGCTTGTGGCGGGCGCGGATCGCCGGGTCCGTCTCGGACCCGCCTTCCTCGAGCGGCTCGCTCGTAGACCTTCCAGAGGTCCACCCAGCGCCCGGTCTCGGCGAGGAGGGCCCGCGTCGCCTCCAGGTCCACCCGCATCGAGAGCAGCAGGCGGCCGACGGCCGGCAGGTCCCGGATCGGCTTGCCGAACTGGATCCGCTCGCGCGAGTACTGGTCGGCCTCCCGGTAGGCGGCCTCGGCGATGCCGAGGGCCTGGGCGGCGACCGCCAGTCGGGCGCCGTTCATCAGGTTCATCGCGTAGCGCATGAGCCCGAAGCGGCGCTTGCCGATCAGGATGGCCGGCGTGTTGCTGTACTGGATCTCGCACGTCGGCGACGCGTGGATCCCCATCTTGTTCTCGATGCGCCGGATCTTGACCGTGTCGTCGCGCTCGACGAGGAACATCGAGAGGCCGCGGGCGTCGCTCGAGCCCTCCTCGCTGCGGGCGAGGACCAGCGACACGTCCGCCAGCCCGTTGGTGATGAAGCGCTTGACGCCGTTGAGGTGCCACTGGCCGGTGGCCTCGTCGAGTGTCGCCCGCGTCGCCACGGCGCCGAGGTCCGAGCCGGCGTCGGCCTCGGTCAGGACCATCGCCCCGGAGACCTCGCCGCGCGCGAAGCGCGGCAGGACCCGGGCCTTGGTCTCGGCGTCGCCATGCTCCTCGACCAGGGAGGCGATCTCCTGGAGCCCGTACACGGTCATGAGGCCGCTCTCGGCCCGGGCCACGATCTCGACCATCATCTGGTAGACGGACTCGGGCAGGTTCAGGCCGCCGTACTCGCGTGACAGCATGGCCCCGAAGAGCTCGGCCTGGCGCAGGGCGTCGATGGCGTCAAGGGTGGCGCGCAGCGTAGGTGACCTCGCCGTCCAGCGTAGTGGGCGCCTTCCTCGTCCGCCTCGGCCGCGCGGGGCGCCACGCGCTCGCCGCAGACCTCGCCGAGGACGTCGAGCACGATGCGGTAGTTGTCCGTTGGCGTCGGCGTAGTTGCGCGGGGCGGTGGGGTACAGCTCGGCCTCCGCGTAGCCCTTCTCCTTGAGCTCCAGCACCTCGCGCAGGTCGAGATGCTCGAGGCGGAACTGCAGGTCCGGGTTGTCGAGGAAGAAGTTCTCGCTCATTCGGCGTCTCGCTGGTCCATGGCGCGCTCGCGCAGGGCCTTGATGATCATCGGCAGGACCTCCGCCGCGTCGCCCACGATCCGGTAGTGGGCGATCTGGAACATCGGCGCGTTGGGGTCGGTGTTGATGGCGATGATCTTGGACGACTGGTCCATCCCGGCCCGGTGCTGGATCGCGCCCGAGATGCCAGCGGCGATGTAGAGGCGCGGCCGGACCGTCGTGCCGGTCTGGCCCACCTGGTGCTCGCGGTCGATCAGCCCGGCGTCCACGGCGGCGCGCGAGGCGCCGACCTCGCCGCCGAGCAGGTTGGCCAGGTCGCGCAGCAGGGCGAACTCCTCGGCGTCGGAGATGCCCGCGCCCCCGGAGACGATCACCGGCGCGTCCTTGAGCTTGACGGTGGAGTGGCGGACCTGGCGGCTCAGGACCTCGAGGGCGAAGTCGCCGGGCTCGAACTCGGGCGTCACCGCCTCGACGACCCCGGTGCGGCCGGGGTCGGCGGCGGGCATGCGCATGACGCCTTCGCGGACCGTGGCCATCTGGGGCCGGGTGCTCGGGTTGACGATCGTGGCGATCAGGTTGCCGCCGAAGGCGGGCCGGATCTGGTAGAGCAGGTTCTCGTAGGTCCGGTCTTCGCGCTTGACGTAGTAGTCGCCGATCTGGAGGTCGGTGCAGTCGGCGGTCAGGCCGCAGCGCAGGGCGCTGGCGACGCGCGGCGCGAAATCCCGGCCGTTGGGCGTGCCGCCGACCAGGAAGATCTCCGGCTGGCGCCGGCGCGCCTCGCTGATCGCCACGCGGGCGTACGGAAGGGTGCGGTACTGGGCCAGCTCCGGATGGTCGGCCAGCAGGACGCGGTCGGCGCCGTGGCGGATGACGTCCCGGGCCAGCTCCTCGACGCCGTGCCCGCACAGCAGGCCCACGACCTCGTAGCCAAGCTGGTCGGCCAGGTCGCGGGCCTTGCCGATCAGCTCCAGGCTGACGTCGGCGATCCGGCCGTCGGTGTGCTCGATGAAGACCCAGATGCTCTTCCGCTCGGTCATGGCCGCCTACCCGACGATGTACTCGTGGACCAGCTCCGCCACCATGGCCGCGATGGCCTCCGGGGTGGGCGGGACGGTCTTGCTCTCGGTGCTCTCGAGGACCACGAAGTTGACCTTGTGGACCTGCGTCGGCGAGCCGGCCAGGCCGATGCTCTCGGCGGCCGCGCCGATGTCGTCCGCCGTCCAGACCGGGATCTCGAGGTCGTGGGCGGCCAGGTACGCCGTCGAGCGCCGCCTCGGTCTCGAACTCGGGCCAGCGCTCGCGGAGCGCGGCGTGCTCGCCCGTGGTCGCGGCCAGCTTGCGCGCGATCTGGCGGCGGACCGAGGGCGGGCGGGGCGTGTTGGCCGAGCCCACCACCGTCAGCAGGCAGGGCATCTGGCAGCGGACGATCTCCGAGCCGGAGTCGAGGGCGCGCTCGGCGGTGATCCGGCCGTCGGCGATCTCCAGGACGGACTCCGCGTAGGTGATCTGCGGGATGCCGAGCTTCTCCGCCGTCTGCGGGCCGACCTGGGCCGTGTCGCCGTCGATGGCCTGGCGCCCGGCCAGGACGAGGTCGTAGCGGCCGATCTTCTCGATCGCCTTCTGGAGGGCGAGGGAGGTGGCCAGGGTGTCGGCTCCGGCGAACCTGCGATCGGTCAGCAGGATCACCCTGTCCGCCCCGCGCCAGAGCGACTCGCGCAGGATGTTGGCCGCCTTCGGCGGGCCCATCGTGATCACGGTGACCGTCCCGCCGTGATCGTCCCTGATCTGGAGCGCCATCTCGAGGGCGTTCAGGTCCTCCGGGTTGAAGATGGCCGACAGCGCGTCGCGGTTCATCGTGCCGTCTTTGGTCATCACCTCGCCGGTGATGTTGTGCGTGTCGGGCACCTGCTTGACCAGGACCACGCTGTCGATCGGTCTGGAGTCGGTCATCCATGTCTCCGGAGGTCGCCGGCCGGCGCCGGCACTGGGGTCGCGGCCCTCGGGGTGCGGACGCCTCGCGGGGCGGGTTCCCGGCGTCCCCGTGTTCCGGTGAAGGATAGCCGCGAGCAGGTCGGGTCGTGCCCCGCGACGGCCGGCGGCTGCAACGTCGATGGATGGCGGGTTGGCTGCCGTCGCGCGGCGGTGGCCGGCGTCCGCGTCAGGCGGGTCGCAGCGTGCCGCGAAGCAGGTCCGCCCCGACGGCATCGCTGAGGCGGTATGCCCAGGCGTCGTGGTCGCGCCAGGCGGCGGACACGAGCGCTGCACCCGCCTCGGCCGGGCGCAGGTACTCGAGGCGGTAGGTCCGGGGCGCGGCGGCGGCGGCAGCGCCTTCGCTCCCCGTGGCTGTGACCGCCTCGTCGAGCCAGTCGAGGTAGACGCCGTTGTTGGCATGCTTCATCGGGTCCAGCTCGCGGAGGCGCGGCGTGAGGGGCAGCGTGGCGGCGCTGGGCGGCGTCGGCGGCAGGTCGACGCGGATCGCGGTGAAGGGTCCGGGGCCGTCGATCGGCGCGTGCTCGAACTCGGCGGGAATGCGGATGGGAACCCTCCCATCGGTCATCGCCCAGTCGATGAGGACGATCGCGCGGAGGTCGCCGCCCGGGCCCGTGATGCCGGTCTCGCGGCGGGCCATGACCTTCCGGTAGCCGGTCAGGCGAGTGGTGACGGTGACGATCTCGCCGTCGGCGATCGGGGCAAGGATGCGTGCCTCGACCCCGTGCACGAGCCAGGCGACACCCCGCTCGAGGTACCAGGCGCGCGGGAAGCCGAGCGCCTCGGAGTGGCGCCAGGCGACGTCCTGGACGTAGCCGAGCAACGCCGATCCGCGCACGAGGCCGGCCGGCGTCGCCTCGTCGAAGCGGACGCGGTACTCCGCCGCGTGGCGGATCGGCAGCCGTGGGTCGACGGGGCTCATCCGGGTTTCCGGCCGGCCAGCGCGTCCAGGGTCTCGAGCGTGACGATCGCCGTGCCCTGCCGGGGGGCGGTCTGCTGGGCCAGCCGGACGGCACAGCTCGTGCGCACGTCGAACACCACCAGCCCCACGCGCAGGGACGTCTCCTCCTCCGCCGCGTGGCGGCGGGCGTCGTCGAGCTGGTTGAGCACGTCGGCGTTGATCCCGCGGGCGCCCCACTTGCAGTCCCACGCCTCCGCGCGCCCCGCGATCTCCACCGTGAGGTCGTAGGGGTGGATCTCCGCCGCCACGCCGTCGAAGAGGACGCGTCGCTCGCGGCGGACGGCACTCGTGGCCGCCGGCCCGGCGGGCGCCAGGCGCCGGCGCACGAGAACCTCGGTCAGCTCCTCCACGAAGGCGCCCCGGAGCTGGGAGCGAGCTTGCTCCCCGCGGCCCGCCACCTGCAGGCTCGCGGCGAGGAGCGCCTCGGCGCGTTCGCGGTCGGGTGCCTCCGGGCCGAGCACAGTCGGGAAGATCGCCCGCCAGGCGTCGGAGTCGGTCGATTCGCCGTTCATGACCGCGCGCGCCATCAGCCGCTGCGCGTAGCTGGCGTCGGCGCCGAGGGCCGCGAGCCGGGCCACGAGCGGATCGGCCTGGATCCCCGCGTAGACGACCGTGCGAGCGTCCCGGGCCGCATCCTGGAAGCGCATCCCTCAGACCCTGCCAGGGGCGACGAGCACCAGCTCGACGATGGCTGGCAGCGTGGACAGCCAGTCGATGGCACGGTGGGGATCGGTGATGCGCCCGGCCTCGGCGCAGGCAGCGGCGACGGCCGTCATCCGCTCGGCCGAGAGCGTCGCGTCGTGATCCGGGCCGGCGGCGGCACGGACGCGGGCCCGGCCGGCGTCCGCGAGGCTCGTCACATAGGTCCATTCGTCCTCGACCGTCTCGCCAAGCTCGGCCAAGGCATCGACCGCCGCGAGTGCGGCAGTCAGCGCCTGGCCCCGCGTGGCCGGCAACGGGGGGAAGTGGCTGGTCGGGACGGCGTCGGTCATGGCCGGGCAAGCGTAGCGCCCGGGCGGCCTGCCGGGATCGTCCCGCGCAGACCCGCCGCAGGGCACCTGACGACGACCAGGGAGCCGAAGTGCCGCGCGCGGCTCGACCGGCTGCGTGTCGGTCGGCCGGGATCAGGCCGCGTGCGGTCCGTTCGAGCGCTGCAGCTCGAGCGCCAGCTCCGCGCGGACCGCGATCTCCTCGATCCGGCGCTGGTTCCGCGCGTCCCACGACCGCGCGTAGGCGACGACGGCAGACTCGCGGAGGCGCGCCGCCTCGGCTCGCCCGCCCAGGCGCTCAAGGGCGTCCACCGCGTCGAGGACGCGGCGATACACGCGCGGCAGAGTCTCGGCGATCGATTGCTCGGGCATAGCCGGAGGGTCGCCCGCGGTCCGCCCCGGGGGCCATCCCCCGATGGTACCGCCCGCAACCGCGTCAGTCGCCCGGGTGCGAGCCGGACCGGATCTCGAACCTGCCCATCCCGCCTGCCGCCCTCCCCCAGCGCGGGATCACGCGCTCGACGTACGCCCCGGCCGGTCCGCGCCCGAGCTCGACGAGCAACGCCTCGATCTGCTCCCGCCGACCCTCGGCTACACAGCGGACCGATCCGTCGCTCTCGTTCGCCACCCAGCCGCGGAGGCCGAGGCCACGGGCCGCCTCGAGGACGAACCAGCGGAACCCGACACCCTGGACGCGCCCGCGGATCGTGGCGTCGATGCGCGCGAGATCTGCGTCCTCGGCCCAGCCGAGCCCTGCGTCGGCGTCGCCCTTCACTTCGCGCCTGGTGAGGTTGTCGAAGGCCATGCGAGCGCAAGCACGTCCACCAGGAGCTCGGGGTTGGCATTGGCGTCCAGCAGCTCGGCGGCTCGCGCCAGGCGGGTCGCAAACGCCGCCGCCGCGCCAGTCGGGATTCGCGCAGCCACTGGTTCGAGGTCGTCGAGGAGGCCCGGGTCACGCACGGCGGCCCGGGCCCCGGCGGCGACGACGGCGAGGTCGCGAGCGACGGCGGTCCAGGTCGCCAGGAGCGCGGCGGCCGCCTCGCGCCGTTCTGCCGGCGTCCCGCGCGCGGGCCGGGCGTCGGCATCGGGGTCTCCGCCGTCCGCGCCTGCGGCGGCCAGGGGGGCGCTCGCCGGCACGTCGCCGGGAGCGCCGCCCAGACGTGCCAGGTCGGCGGCCCGCGCCAGGAGGTCACGGCCGGCTCCGAGCCGCTCGGCCGGCCCCAACCCGGCCAGGTCGAGGATCGATCGCGCCAGCTCCTCGCGCGCCCTGACGGCGTCGGGCGCTCCGGCGAGGGCGATGGCGAGGCCGGGCCGACCATCCGCAAGGCGGGCAAGGCGGGCCGATCGGGGCGGCTCCACGCCCTGCCCAGCCAGCAGCTCCTCCATGGCCCGAATGCCGACCGGGCCCAGGCGGAGGACGGCGGTCCGCGAGCGTACCGTCGGCAGGAGCCGCTCCGCCTCGTCCGCGCACAGGACCAGGGTGGCGCCCGCCGGCGGCTCCTCGAGGGTCTTGAGCAGGGCGTTCTGGGCGTCCTCGTTGAGTCGCTCGGCGCCCTCGACGATCGCGACGCGCCGGCGCCCTTCCACCGGGAGGCGGGCGAGCTCGCGGATGAGATGGCGCACCGTGCCCGGTTCGGGATCCTCGGGATCGCCGATGCGCACCTGTCGCCCGGGGCCCTCGGGGGCGAGGCGGTGCAGGTCCTGGTGCTCGCCCGAATCGACCAGGCGACAGGAGCGGCAGGCGCCGCAGGGTCGCGCGGCCGCGCTCCTCCGCGTGGCACAGCAGGCCGGCGGCCAGGTCGAGCGCGAGCGTCGTCTTGCCGACAGAGGCAGGCCCGACGAGAAGGAGTGCCTGCGGCGCGCGGCCTCCGATCATCCGCTCGACCGCCGCGAGCGGCGGCGGCGTTGGCCGCGCGTGGCGAGGCGCTCGCCGCCGGGCCGATGGGGCCGCAGGCCGGTCCGACGGGGCTGCGCGTCGACGGATGACGCGCGAGGGCGGGCGCGGGCAGACGGCATTGGCGACGCCCTGGGCCGCTCCCGCCCGGCTCAGGACTCGGCGGCGGGCGGCCGCCTTGCGGGTGCGCGGCTTGCGGGCCGGGGCGTCGGCCTTCGCCTCGGCAGGACCAGCCGCAGCTTCGGGACGCCGGCACGTCCGCTGCCCGCGTCCGGGTGCGCGGCTTGCGGACCGGAGCGCCGGCCTTGGCCTCCGCCGGGGCCGGAGCCTCGGCCTCCGCCGGCACCGGAGCCTCGGGTGCCTTGGGCGCCCGGCGGGTGCGCGGCTTGCGGGCCGGGGCGTCGGCCTTGGCCTCGGTGGAACCGGTCGCGACGGCGGGCGCCGGACGCGTCCGCCGCAGCCGGCCTCCTGCCACGGGGCCTGCGAGCCGGAGCCTCGGCGCTGTCCGTCGGCGCCGCGCCCGCGGTTGCCGGGAGGGCGGCCTCGGTGAGAGGCGCCGCCCTGCGGGTGCGCGGCCTGCGGGCCGGAGCCTCCGGCGAACGCGGCGTCTCGGCCGACCCCGCCGGGGCCGGGACCGGCTCCTGGCGGGCGAGCTTCTGCGCGAGCTGCGCCCGCAGGAGCTCCTCCAGCTCCGGCGGGACCTCGCTCCACGGCTCCGGCGAGGAGCGGGCGTCGCTCCGGGGCCCGCTCGCGGGCGGCGCCTGCGCGCGGACGCTGCGGCGACGGCGGCCTCGGGCCGCGTCCGCGCGCCGTCCTGGCCACTGCGCCCGGCCGGCTCGGGACAGCCGGCTCGCCCCCGCGACCGCCGTAGCGCTCGCGATCGACCGCCGCGGCGTACGCGCCGCCGCGACCGCGCTGCCGCGCCCGCGGCTCGGGCCTCGCCCGGCGGACGTGCTGTCCACGGCGTTCCGCGAGCAGGTACTCGGGAATTGCCGGCTCGTCGTCGTACTCCTCGTCCTCGACCGGCGACGCGGCCCGCGGGGCGCTGGGGACGCCGATCTGCGAGTCCCAGACCGACCCGAAGGCCGCCGGACGCGACGCCGGGCGGGCCGGCTCACCGAGATCCTCCTCGTCCTCCTCCGACCTCGGCCTCGACCTCGGCCTCGGCAGCGCCGGCCGCCGGAGCCTCCTCGCCCCCGGCGAGGTCCTGGCCACGTCCGCGGCCACGACCGCGACCACCGCGGCGGCGGCGGCGGCGCCGCGCCTCTCCGTCGGCGCCGGCTTCCGCGTCCGTCGACCCCGGCTTCGAGGTCCTCGTCCTCGGGCTCGACCTCGTCGGCCGCCTCGGGCCGTGCTGCCGCGACCGCCTCGGCGCGCGCGACCGCGGCCTTCGACAGCTTCTCGCCGGGGAGCGCAACGAGGGCGGCTCCGCCAGCCACCGGCACGCCTTCCTCGACGGGCTCCGCCGCGACAGCAGTGCGGCCGCGCCCGCGTCCGCGCGGGCGCCCGGATTCGGCGGCGACCTCGTCCACACGTTCCGTGCGGGCGCGTCCACGCCCTCGACCCCGCCCGCGGCCGGTTCCCTCGGATTCCTTGTCCGGGACCTCGGTCATCGAGAGGTCTTCCTCGTCGGAAGCGACGCGGCGTCCGGAGACGGTCGAGCCGCGCTCGACCTTCGCGAGCTGGGTGATGTCGGTGAACTTGTCGGCGACCTCCATCAGGTCCGAGCTGGTGTTGCCGCGGAAGCTGATGACCTCGACCCGCACGCCCATCTCCTGGACCGCGCGGATGGCGGGGGCGAAGTCGCCGTCGCCGGACACGACGACGGCGACGTCGAGGTTCCGCGACGTCTTCATCATGTCGACCACGAGCTCGATGTCGAGGTTCGCCTTGACCTTGCCGTCGCCGTACTTGCGGATGTCCTTGCTGACCACCTTGAAGCCATTCCGGGCCAGGAAGGCGTGGAAGTTCCGCTGGTTCTCGTTGTCCGGGTCGAGGCCCGTGTACGCATACGCGCGCACGAGGTCCCGGCCGGCGGTGGCCGCCTTCAGCAGGAGGACGTAGTCGATGTCCACCCCGGCTGCCTTCGCGGCGTAGAAGATGTTCGCGACGTCCACGAAGACGGCGACGTTCTTGCCCACTGGTACTCCTCAGGTTCTGCTGCTGCGGGGGCCGGAGGTCCGGCGGCCCGCCGGCCGGTCGCGCATGTCGCGCGCCCCGGCCATCACCTCGTCCGGGCGGATGTCCTGTCCGCCGCGATACGACATTCGTGGCGCTGGTCCGCCGGCCGGAAGCCGGCCCGTTCCCAAGCGGCCGGCGCGACGCCGTCAGGGTTGGGGGTCGCCTCCACGACGGTGCACCCCTTGTTGCGTGCCGAGCGCAGAAGCTCCTCGAGGAGGAGTCCCGTCACGCGGTCCACGTCGTGGTGATCGTCGACCACGAGGAGGTCGATCGTCCCGACGTAGCCGCTCGACCTGACCGACGGCCGAAGCGCCAGGATGGCGGCACCCGCCGTCGTCCGGAGCGACTCCGCGATCAGCACGCTCGCCTGCGGGAGGTACACGAGCTGCCGAAGCAGGTCCGCGGCATCGAGCGTGACGGGTGATCCCGCCGGCCCGGACGCGCCGACGAGCGCGACGATGCGCTCGACGTCGGTGATCCGTGCTGCTCGAACCTGGTATTCCACTCCGAGGGCTCGACCTCGCTCAGGATTTGGCGACCCCCGATCCGTATCCGGAGCTTGCGGTCGGGCTCGACCGGGCTCGGCGTCTGGCGCCGCACCGGGGCGGGGAGCGCGACTCCGCGCTCGCCCGGCCACGCCGGGGCGCACGACGCCCGTATTGCATTCGGGTCGCCGTCGCCTAATATACGGCATCGCTCCACCCATGACGCACGACGCACAGGCCGTACGCCGCCCGCGGCACGAAACCCACTGAAGGGTTGCGTTCCGGTCCCCCCGGCAGCCAACGACCCGACAGCTACGCGGCACGGCTGGACGGAGGCACGCGACCCGGGGCGGGCCGCGTGGGAGGCATTGAGGAGGAATTGATGAAACTCGCCCGACTTGGTGCGGCAGTCGCTGCCGCAGCCATTGTCGTCGCCGCATGTAGCGGCAGCGGAAGCAGCAGCAAGACCTTCAAGATCGGAATCACCCTTCCGCTCTCGGGCAGCTCGCTGGCAAGTGCTGGTCCCGCCCGTGATGGGGCCCTGCTGGCCATCAAGGAGGCCAACGCCGCCGGGACGGTCAAGGGCTACACCCTGGAGGCGTACGTCCTCGACCACTCGGTGAACGGCCAGTACGACACGAACCAGGGCGCCAAGGACATGACGACGTTCGTGTCCGACACGGCCGTCATGGCCGTCATGGGCCCCTTCAACTCCGCCGTGGCAAAGGTCCAGATCCCGATCTCCAACGAGGCGGGGCTGCTCCAGTGCTCGCCGGCGAACACGAACGAGAACCTGACGCAGGGTGACGGCGGCAAGCAGCTGCGCAGCAAGAACCCGGACAAGATCAACTACATCCGCGTCGCCACCACCGACAACATCCAGGGCCCGGCGGTCGCAGCATTCGGGGTCCAGGCCCTCGGCCTCAAGAAGGTCGTGATCATCGACGACCAGACCGTCTACGGGAAGGGCATCGCCGACAACTTCGCCAAGGAGTGGACGACGCTCGGCGGCACCGTCGTCGACCGCCAGGGCGCCGATCCCAAGACCACCGACTACCTGCCGATCCTGACCAAGTTCGCGGCCGAGAGCCCGGACTCCCTGTTCTTTGGCGGCGTCACCGCCAACGGCGGCGGCCTCGTCCGCAAGCAGATGCCGCAGGCCGGCCTCGGCAGCATCCCGCTCCTCGGCGGTGACGGCATCCAGGACCAGAACGGTGGCGTCTCCGGCTCCTACATCAACATCGCCGGCCCGGCGGCCGCCAATTCGTACAGCTCCGTCGCGGCGATCCACGACATCCCCGACTACGCCGCCTTCGCGGCCAAGTACACGGCCGAGTACAAACAGGACCCGGGCGCCTACAGCGCCTCCGGCTACGCCTGCACCCAGATCATCATCAAGGCCCTCGCCGACGCGGCCGCCGCGGGCACGGTGACCCGCGAGGCGGTCCGGGCGAACGGCTCCAACACCGCAACCACCTTCAACACCGTCCTCGGCCCCGTCCAGTTCGACGCGGTCGGCGACACCAACCAGAAGATCATCTCCATGTACAAGGTCGACATGACCGCGTCCGGCGCCAAGGGCGACTGGGCCTTCGTCAAGCAGATCAACTACGGCGCCAAGTAGTCAGCCGTCAGCCCCGGGTTGATCGAAGCCGGGGAGCCCGCAGCGGGCTCCCCGGCTTCCCTCTAGCCAGCAGTGTCGTCCATCGTGAGCCGAGAGGGGATCCCGTGACCGCTCCCGCCGCGTCTGCCGACGCACCTCCCGCCCGGTCCCTCTCCGGGCCTGCCGCGCAGCTGGCCATACAGGTTGGAGTCGTGGCGGTCGTCCTCGTGGTGGCGCTCGCCCTCATGGGCCCGGCGCAGTTCGTCAACGCCCTGACGCTGGGCGCGATCTATGCCCTGGTCGCCATCGGCTACACGATGGTGTACGGGATCATCGAGCTCATCAACTTCGCCCACGGTGACATCTTCATGGTGGGCACGTTCGTGAGCCTGTGGTTCCTCACGAGCCTTGGGTTCGCCGCCGCCATTCAGGACCCGGCCCTGCTGGTTGTGGTGATCGCCGCCGACGCCCTGTTCACGATGGTCCTGCTGGGGATCCTCGGCGTCGTCATCGAGCGAAGCGCGTACCGCCCGCTGCGGAACGCCCCGCGCCTCGCGCCGCTCATCACCGCGATCGGCGTCTCGTTCATCCTGCAGAACATCGTCCAGCTCGTCTACGGACCCTTCAACACCAACTCGCCCCAGGTCTTCCCCACGGACTGGACCGTCACGATCGGCGGCGCGACCATCCCGGTCCTGAGCCTCTTCATCGTGGCCGTCGCGCTGGGCCTCATGATCGCCCTCCAGCTCTTCGTCGGCCGGACCCGCATCGGACGCTCGATGCGTTCCACGGCCCTCGACCGCGACGCCGCCCAGCTCATGGGCGTAAACATCAACCGCACCATCGCGATCACGTTCTTCATCGGCTCCGCGCTCGCCGGCGCGGCCGGCGTGACGTGGGGGCTGCAGTTCGGCGTCGCCCAGTTCCAGCTGGGCTTCCGGGCCGGCCTTACGGCGTTCACCGCGGCCGTCCTGGGCGGCATCGGCAACACGGTCGGCGCCGCCCTCGGCGGGTTCATCATCGGCTTCATCGAGGTCGGGGCGGCCGCCGCCGGCTACGCCCGGTGGGGTCCCGCGATCGTCTTCGGGACTCTCGTGATCGTGCTCGTGTTCCGCCCATCCGGCATCCTCGGGCAGCAGGTGGGTGATCGCGCATGAGCGTCGTGCAGGACCTGCCCGCGCCGACGACGGGGCGCGGCCTGCGGGCCCGGGTCGCCGTCCTCGCGGGCCGCCACCGCTCCATCTCGATCATCGTCGGGATGGCGATCGTGTCGGCTGTCCTGCCCGGCTGGTCGCGATGACACCGCTGCTCACCGCGTTCCAGCCGACGGACGCCTGGGTCGACGGCTACGCCAATGCTGGGGTCTACGTGCTCCTGGCCCTGGGCCTCAACATCGTCGTCGGGGTGGCGGGCCTCCTGGACCTGGGGTACGCGGCGTTCTTCGCCATCGGCTCCTACACCTACGCCTACGTCATGTCGCCGTTCGGCAACCAGCTCCTGGGGATCAACCTCGCCCCGCTCGGCGACGCCGTCGGCCTCCTGTTCTGGCCGATGCTGCTGGTCGGTGCGTTCGTGGCCGCCGTCTTCGGCATCCTGCTCGGCGCGCCGACCCTGCGACTCCGCGGAGACTACCTGGCGATCGTGACCCTGGGCTTCGGCGAGATCGTCCCGATCGTCTTCCTGAACTCCGACCAGGTCACGAACGGGACCAACGGGATCGGCGGCATCTACCGGCCCTACCTGCCCGGCCTGGGCCAGTACTCGGCTGTCAACCCCTGGCCGATCTACGTGACGACCGTGGTGATCGTCACCGTCGTGATGATCTTCTGCTACCGGCTCGTGGAGAGCCGGATCGGGCGGGCCTGGGAGGCGATCCGCGAGGACGAGCTGGCCGCGGCAGCGAACGGGATCAACACGGTCACGACCAAGCTCCTCGCCTTCGCCCTCGGCGCATCGACGGCCGGGATCGCCGGCGTCCTGAACACGGCCAAGCTGACCGTCGTGAGCCCCGAGCAGTTCACCTTCGTGATCTCGTTCACGGTGCTGGCCATGGTGGTCCTGGGCGGCATGGGCAACTTCTGGGGCGTGGCCGTCGGAGCCTTCACGATCTATACGATCAACAACGTGATCCTGAAGTCGCTCAACCAGTTCTTCCACTCCTTCGGGGTCCCGGTCCTGAAGGACGTCGACTTCCTGCAGCTGCAGTTCCTGCTCTACGGCGTGGCCCTGGTCGGCATGATGCTGCTGCGGCCCGAGGGCCTGTTCCCCAACAGCCGGCGCAAACGGGAGCTCCATGCCGAGGTGACCCAGCCCGGCCAGGACGAGATGACGCTTTCCGAAGTCACCGAGGAGGGCGGACGATGAGCGAGCCGCGGGATCTCCTCGTCGCCGACCGGGTGACCCGCCGTTTCGGCGGCCTGGTCGCCGTCAACGAGATCGACTTCACGATCCCGGAGGGCTCGATCGTCAGCCTGATCGGACCGAACGGCGCCGGCAAGACGACGTTCTTCAACGTCCTCCTCGGCATCATCGACCCGACCAATGGAGCCATCGCTTTCGACGGGCGGGCGATGATCGCGCGGCCGCGGCGCGTGGGCATCGAATCGATCGTGTGGGTGACGCCGCCGGTGCTTGTCGTCCTTCTCGGCATCGCGTTGAGTGGGGCCGGGATCCTCTCCGGCGTCGCGATCGTGCTCGCAGGCGCGCTTGCGATCGGGTCGCTGATCACGACGCTCCTGCTGGCGATCGTCCGCCCGCTCTGGTACCAGAACGTGCTCCTGAGGCTCGGCATCTTCCGCAGCGCCCGGCCCAACGACATGGTCCAGGCCGGCATGGGCCGCACCTTCCAGAACATCCGTCTGTTCAAGAACATGACCGCGGTCGAGAACGTGCTCATCGGGACGCACAGCCGGATGCACGCCTCCCCGATGGACGCCTTCTTCAACACTCGCCGGGCCCAGCGCGAGGAGGACAAGTCCGACCGCCGGGCCCAGGAGCTGCTGACCGTCGTCGGCCTGCACGGGATCGGCAACGAGCTGGCCAAGAACCTGCCCTACGGGGACCAGCGCCGCCTGGAGATCGCGCGGGCGCTGGCATCGAACCCCAAGCTGCTGCTGCTCGACGAGCCGGCCGCGGGCATGAACCCCAAGGAGACGCAGGACCTGATGAAGCTCATCTCGCGGCTGCGGACGGAGTTCGGCCTGACGATCCTCCTGATCGAACACGACATGAAGGTCGTCATGGGCATCAGCGACCGGGTCACCGTCCTCGACGCCGGGCGCAAGATCGCCGAAGGCAGTCCCGGGGAGGTCCGCCAGGACCCGCGGGTCATCGAGGCCTACCTCGGGAAGCCCGCGGCATGAGCGCCCCGTCGGCAATCCCGGCTGCGCCCGAGACTGCCGCCGCGGTCCTGCGTCTCACCGACGTCAACACCTTCTACGGCGCGATCCACGCCCTCCGGGGGATCACCCTCGAGGTCCACCGCGGCGAGATCGTGACCCTGATCGGCGCCAACGGCGCCGGCAAGACCACCACTCTCAAGACCATCAGCGGCCTGCTCCACCCGCGCACCGGCCGGGTGGAGTTCGAGGGCGCCGACATCTCCCACGTTGCGGCCCACGAAATCGTCCGCAAGGGAATCGGGCAGGCGCCGGAGGGTCGCCGGATCTTCTCGCGCCTGACGGTCTACGAGAACCTGCTGATGGGCGGGTTCACCCGTACCAAGGTCGAGAACCTCGAGCAGGTGGAGCACGTCTACGGGCTCTTCCCCCGTCTCCGGGAGCGGGCCGGCCAGAAGGGCGGCACCCTCTCGGGCGGCGAGCAGCAGATGCTGGCGATCGGACGCGCGCTCATGACCCGACCGCGGGTCCTGCTCCTCGACGAGCCCTCCCTCGGCCTCGTCGCCGATCCTCGTCCAGCAGATCTTCCAGATCATCCGGGAGATCAACGCCAGCGGGATGACGATCCTCCTCGTCGAGCAGAACGCCCTCCAGGCGCTGTCCATCGCGCACCGGGGCTACGTGCTCCAGACCGGAGAGGTCGTCCTGGCGGGCGATTCCGTCGACCTTCGCGAGAACGAGATGGTCCGCAAGGCGTACCTCGGAGAGTCGTAGAAGGGGCGCGACCGTGGGGTGGGGGGATGGCACCAGCCGCAACGGGCGCCAGGGCGCCGGCGCCGCCGGCGATCGCGAGCCGCTCCGGCGCGGCGGCGACCGGGGCACCCCCGGCGCGGCGCAGGCCGACGATTCGCCGGCGCTTCCCCCGACGACCCGGATCGGGCCGCGCGGCGGCGGCGGCGCCGGGCGCGGGCTGCAGCTCGCCGTCGGCCTCGTGCTCGTCGGGCTCGTGGTCGCCGTCGTCAAGCCATGGGCCTGGAACGAGCCGCCGCCACTCCCTGGGGGCCCGCCCGGATCCCCCGCCAGTCGGCGCGGCCGGCCCGTCGCCGACCCCGGCGCCGTCGCCCATCGATCCGCTGGCGCGCTCTGCCTGCCTCGTGGACTCGATCTGGACCACCGTCGTCGACCAGGTGGCCGAGGCCACCTCGTCGCGTTCGTGGACGCGCATCGACCCGGTCCCGGCTGGGGGCCCCACCGACCCGGCGATCGCCACGATCAGCGTGTTCGCCGACGCGGTCCCACGGATCGGCTTCTGCATCCCCGCCGGGCTCGAGGTGAGCCCGTCCGGCGGGACCGGCGCCGACCCGGGTTCTCCCAGCGGCGCTGCCGGGGTCCCGCTCGCTGTGCGCGTGTGGAGGGTGACGCCGACCACCGCGCCGATGACGCCCGTGGCGACCGCGCTCCTTCCGGTCCTGGTCTCGGGGGGCACGGTCGCCGACCGCGGCGCCCTGTTCGGCCCGCCCCCGGTGACGCCTGCCCCCGGCGCCCGGCGGACGGCATCGCCGGCACCCTGGCCCGCCGGTCGCTACGTGTTCCGGGTTGACCTGCAGGGCGCCGGACCGGGAGGATCGGACGTGACCTGGTTCGCGATCGACCTCAAGGGGCCATGGCCGTGGGGCCCTGGCTCGCCGCGGGCGGTCAGCCCGGCCGGGGGCGGCGCTGGCTCCGGCATCCCCGAGGCCGGCTCCGGCAGCCGCGGGCGCGCCTGGAGGAGCGTCATCCGGTCCGTAGTGCCGGAATGCGCCGGGACGTGTGGCCTGGCGCATGGGCGTGGCAGTCCGGCCAGGCGGCCACGAGCGTGACGATCACTCCCGGCGACGACCGTGCATGTCGGCCGCCGCGACGATGAGGCCCAGCACGCCGATCGCTGTCAGCCAGAGGCCCGGCGCCCGGTCCGGCAGCATCGTCGCGAGGCCGCCCGCCTCGGCGGCGATCCCCACGACCCGGACGAGCAGGGCGACGGCCGCCACGGTCGCCACGATCGCGTAGGCCCACCACCGGTCGACCGCCACCGGCCTGTCACCCGCGGCATACGGAAGGGAAACCAGCGCGAGCGTCGCCAGGGCGGCCAGGAAGACGAGGATGCCGAATCCCTCGAAGGCGTTTCCCTCGATCGGGGGGATGCCATCGCTGCCCCCGGCGCGGAACCAGGGCAGCGCGGACCCGACGATGATCAGGATGGAGCCGATGGCCGCCACCAGGCGGGAGCGCCCGAAGGGACGGCGGTGGAGGCTCATTCCGGGTTCGCGTAGACCTCGGGCCGCAGGATGCCAACGAAGCGAAGGTTCCGGTAGCGCTCCCCGTAGTCGAGGCCGTAGCCGATGACGAACTGGTCGGGGATCTCGAAACCCCGGTAGTCGATGGGTATCTCGACCAGCCGCCGGGCGGGCTTGTCAAGCAGCGTGCAGATGCGCAGCGACGCGGGGTTCTTGCCGCGCAGGTAGCGGACCAGGTAGTTGAGGGTCAGCCCGGTGTCGATGATGTCCTCGACGATGAGGACGTGGCACCCGTCGATCGATGCCGAGAGGTCCTTCAGGATCCGCACGAGCCCGGATGACTCGGTGGCCGCGCCCCCGTACGAGGAGACCTCCATCAAGTCGATCTGGACCGGGATCGTGATCGTCCGCATCAGGTCGGCCATGAAGGGCAGCGAGCCCTTCAGCACGCTCACGAGGGTCAGCTCGCGGCCCGCGTAATCGGCGGAGATGCGGGCTCCCAGCTCGGCCACCTTGGCCTGTATCCGCTCCTCGGGGAGGAGGACCTCGGCGACGTCGGCGACCAGGTCGACGGGACGGCTCACGCGGTGATCTCCGTGCCGAGTGCGATGGCCGAAGCCCGGGCGACGGCGCGGGCCCGTGCCTCGGACCTCGAGCGGCGCGACCGGCGCGGACGCGACACGCGCACGGCGGCCTCACTGGCCCGCCCGGGGACCGACGTCCGCTCCCCGGCGGGCGATGCCGCGGAGGGATCCGGGCGCGGCGCGGACTGGCGGCGCGGCGGGGTCGACTGGCCCTCGGCGCCGCTCAACGCGTCGGCGAGCGCGATCCGCCCGTACTTCAGCAGCAGCGCCCGGAAGTCGCGGGCGTAGAGGAGCTTGATCCGGAGCCCGGGATAGAGCTCGCGCAGGCGACGCAGCTTGCGGTTCTTCTTGCGCACCAGCCGCTGCTTGAGCGTGGTGAGCTCGATGTACAGGTCGAGCTCGGGCAGGTAGAAGTCCGGGCTGAAGCTCTCCAGGACCCTTCCATCGCGGTCGAAGAGGATCGGGAAGAGTGTGGGGCTCGTACTCCCAGGCGACCTCGTAGAAGTCGAGGATCCGGGCCAGCTCGGCCTCGCTCGCGTGGGCGAAGGCGGGCCGGGGACGGGCGCCGCCGGTCACCGGGACGCCACCTCCGTGAGGACGCGGTGGCGCTCAGCGTCGCCGGGGGCCTGCGGGTCGGGATCGTGCGCCGCTAGGTCCATCGGCCCAAGTCTAGCCGGTCCGATCGAGGGCTGGTAGCGGCGCGCCCGGGCAGTCACGGGATACCCACCGGGAGTATCATGTTGGCCGCGAACCCCCCGGGAGATCGACCGCATGACTATCGACCCAGCCCGCAAGCGGCACCCGACCGGCGCGACCGAACCGGGGACCGGCGCCGACCAGACGTTCCGTCACAGCTATTCGCGCGACCGCGCCCAGCTCCTGCGGCGCCTGAGCCGGATCGAGGGCCAGGTTCGCGGGATCTCCCGGATGATCGAGCGCGAGGAGTACTGCGTCGACATCCTGCAGCAGACCGCCGCGCTGCGAGCCGCCATCGACGCGGTTTCGATCATGGTGCTGGAGGACCACGTCCAGGGCTGCGTCCGGACGGCCGCCGAGCGCGGCGAGGCCGACCAGTACGTCGACGAGGTGCTCGACGTCGTGCGCCGCACGCTCGGGCGGCCGATCCGAAGCGGCACCCGCGCGTAGCCGATCCGCGACGGCCGTGCCGCAGGCGGCGGTGCGGCCGGCGGGTGGGCGGCCGGCCGGTGTGCGGCCGATGTGCGGCCGGGGTTCCCGGCGGGCCGTGGGCGGCCGGGGGTTCGGCGGGCCGTGGCGGCCTCGTCTCCATGGCCCGCCAGCGCCGGTACTTCCGGCCGCGCCCTCCCGACGCTCGGGTGATGGCAGGGCGCACCGCCCGCCCGCACCCTCACGGGTGCATGGAGCACGACTCCCGACAGCCGAACCATGGATCCCATCTCCGCGCCTCCCGCGTTCGTCGAGCGTCGCCGCGCGTTCCGGCGCGGCGAGGACCTCGGCGTCCACGAGGATCGGGCGCTCCTGGCCCGCGCCCTCGACATCCTCGCCGCGCCCGGCGACGCGACAACCCAGGTGGCCGAGATCCTGGCCCTCGCCGCGAGGGTCGTCGGCGCCCGGCGTGCTGCGGTCGTCACCGATCGGCCGACCCGGCGCGTCCTGGTCGTGGCGGCTCGCGGCGAAGACCCAGGTCCTGCGCGCGAGCTCGCCGCCTGGCTCGACGCCGACCCGGCCCGTCCGGTCGCGGTCCGCGCGGGCGCGGGCCCTGCCGAGATCACGATCGTCCATCCGCGACACGGCGACCCGGGAAGCCCGACCCCGCCTGCGGGCGGCGAGCCGCTCCGCGACCGGTTGCTGCGCCTCGTCGCCCCTGGGACGGACCTCCAGCTGGGCCTCGAGCTCGTCGACGCACGCGACGCCCCGGCGGCCGCGGGCCGACTCCCGCCGCTCGACGCTCCGCCACCTCCTGGCGGCTCTCGCCGCCGCCAGCCGGCGGGCCGCCGACGAGGTCGAGCGCCGCGAGCTCCACGGGCGGGAACGTGAGCGCGAGCTGTTCGTGTCGACGGTGGTCCACGAGCTCCGGACGCCGCTGACCGGCCTCGGCGGCTACCTGGACCTGCTTGCCGACGGGGCGCTCGCCGACCCCCAGATCGGACCCGAGTTCATCGAACGCGGTCGAGGCATCGTGGAGCGAATGGCGGCCCTCGTCGGCGACCTCCTGGAGCTGAGTCGGCTCGAGGCGGGCAGCCTTCGCCTGCGGCTCGAGGCGGTCTCGCTCGCCGAGGCCTGCGAGCGGGGCCTGGCGCCGCTCCTTCCGACCACCACCCTCCGCGGCATCAGGCTCGCGGCCGACCTCGGGCCCCGCATCCGGACGGTGTTCGCCGACCGGCGGCGGGTCGAGCAGATCGTCACGAACCTCGCCGGCAACGCCTGCAAGTTCGCCCCGGACGGCGGTCTCGTCGAAGTGACCGCGAGGGTCCAAGGCGCCGTCGCCCTGCTGATCGTGCGCGATGACGGCCCGGGCATCGGTCACGATGATCGGGAACGGGTCTTCCTTCCGTTCGCCCGCCTCGATGGGCACGAGCGGATCCCGGGCACGGGGCTCGGGCCTGCCGATCAGCCGCGACCTGGCGCGAGCGATGGGTGGCGATGTGGCGGTCGCGTCCGTGCCCGGGTCGGGCTCGGCATTCGTCCTGGGCCTGCCGGCCAGGCCCGACGCGGCGAGGTCGGACGTCGCGACCGCGATCGCGGACAGCCGGCGAGCGCGAGACCCTCGAGCTCGAGGAGCGAGTCGTCCGGCGGGTCATCCGGGCCGGTCGCGAAGGGGCCGGTCTCCAGGCTGCGGGCGGACAGGGACCCATGGGCGAGCGTGGCGGGCCGGGGCAACCCGATGCCGAGCGGGTCGGCGACGCCGCCTGACCCGGGCGAGTTTTCCACACGCTGCACGGGTCGTGCGCGAGATGGTGGACAACCGGGTGGATAACCCCGTTGACGTGAGCCCGCCTTCGAGCCAACGATCACGGTCCGCATCGACAGCGGACCCGATGACGGGGAACGGCAGTCGCGAGGGGCCACGGGGAAACCCGGGCCACGAACCGGACGGACAGCCGTGAGACCGTCCTCCCAGGTCGCGGGCGGTGCGAGCAGATCACCGGCCGGGGGCGGCGCGGTCCGCGAAGCACGGGACCCGCTCGACGCCACGGAGGGTTCCTTGCGCGACCGCGCGCCGCTCCCGGCCGACCCGTCCCTGTGTCCTCCCCTCCCGGCCGTGGCCGTCGACGCGATTCGATGCGGGCTGCTCCGCTCTCGGCCTCGGATCCCCTGCCGCCGGGCGCCCGGGACGGGATCCTGGATCACCTCCGGCTGCTGCTGGCCTGGACGGCGGCAGTCAACCTGACCGCCATCCGGGACCCCGAGCCCGCGGTGACGCGGCCATCTCCTCGACAGCCTCGCCGCCGTGCCGCTGCTCCGCGCTGCGGGCAGTCCGGCGGCTCCTCGACCTCGGCTCGGGCGGCGGCTATCCCGGACTCCCACTCGCACTGGCACTGCCAGCCGATGACGCCCTCCTCGTCGATTCGATCGCCAAGAAGGCGCGCCTTCCTCGAGATCGCGGTGACGGCGACCGGGTCTCGGCGGACGTGTCGCGCGTGGCGGCCACTCGGGCCGAGGCGCTGGCGGCCGATCGGCGCCATCGCGAGCGCTGGCCGGCGGTGACGGTGCGTGCCGTCGCCTCCTTGCCGGAGCTGGTCGAGCTGGCATTCCCGCTCCTGGTTCCGGGCGGGCTCCTGGTCGCATGGAAACGCTCCGTCGCTGGGCGACGAGCGGGCGCGAGCCCTGCTGGCCGTCGCCGCGCTCGGCGGGCGGGACGCTCGACATCGCGGCGGCGCCCGCACGGATCGCGGGCCTGGAGGAGCATGTCCTGGTGACCGTCCGCAAGGTCGGGAGGACGGCGCCCGGCTGGCCGCGCCCGCCGGCGGAGCGCAAGCGGCACCCGTGGTGATGTCGGCCGAGGCCTCCGGGCCGCAGGGCGGCGACCGCCTGCTGGCCGTGACCGCGGCCGACTGCTGGCCGTGACCGCGGCCGAGGGGCGGGCCGACCTCCGCGGCCGGCACATGTGGGCGAGCGACTCGCGCGGCTGGCTGTACCGCGCTACGCTCCCGGCGATGCGCGATCGCGGTCCTCTCGGACATCCATGCCAACCTGCCGGCGCTCGACGCCGTGCTCGCGGCGCTGGGCGAGGTCGACGCCGTCTGGCACCTCGGGCGACGTGGTGGGCTACGGGCCGCACCCGGACGAGGTCGTCGCCCGCCTGCGCGAGATCGGTGCCGGCGGCGTGCGGGGCAACCACGACGAGGCCGCCCTCGGCCGCCTCGACGTGCACGTACTTCAACCCGGCGGCCCGGCGGGCCGTGGAGTGGACGGCGCGACCGGATCGCTGCCGAGACGCGCGCCTGGCTCGGACGGCGCTGCCCGAGCGCGCCGCACGATCGACGGGTGACCCTCGTCCACGGCAGCCCGCGCGATCCCACCTGGGAGTACGTCGCTGACCGCGCCGATCGGCCCGCGCGAGCCTCGCCGCGTTCGACACCCCGCACTGCCTCCACGGCCACACCCACGTGCCCGTGCGCCTGGCGCGAGGAGGCGGGCGGCATGGAGCTCGTCCGCCCGCCGGACGGCCGGTCCGAGCTCGCGCTCGACGAGCGACGCCTCTCCTCAACCCGGGCAGCGTCGGGCAGCCGCGCGACGGCGACCCGCGGGCCAGCGCGCTGGTGCTCGACACGGAGACGCGGCCGCGTCACGTGGCACCGCGTCGCCTACCCGATCGCACGACGTCCAGGCCGACATCCGCGGCCGCCGGGCTCCCGGCCTGGCTCGCCGACCGCCTGGCGACCGGCGACTGATGGCTGGCGCGCGGATGCATAGAGCTGGCCCGCGGTCGGGGAAGGCTGGGACTGCTTCGTGGACAGAGCCGGATGATCGGCGGACGGCGGCCGCTCCAGGGCCGCAAGGTCGGCGACCGGCGCGTCCGCGTCGAACGCCCCCACTCGCCGTACTTCCGCTACACCGGCCCGGGCATGCTCACGGCCAAGGAGGCCGCGAGCGCGCCGACACCCGCGCGGCCGGGCCGGCATCCGCCTCCGCCGCTTCCTCTTCGGGCGTCGCCTGTCGAACGAGGAGGAGGCCTACGAGCGGCTGCCCAAGAAGCTCGCCCTCCCGATCTTCAGCTCGGACGCCATCAGCTCGTCGGCCTACGCGCCCGACGAGATCCTGCTCGTCCTGGTCGTCGCCGGGAGCGTCGGCGCTGACGCTACTCGGTCGAGATCGCGCTGGCGATCGCGGGCCTCCTGACCGTCGTCGCGCTCTCGCTATCGGCAGGTCTGCCGGGCGTACCCGAACGGCGGCGGCGCCTACGTCGTGGCCAAGGAGAACCTGGGGCAGTGGTTCGGCCTCGTCGCCGCCGGCCGCCCTCCTGATCGACTACGTCATGACGGTCGCGGTCTCGACCGCGTCGGCGGTCGCCCAGGTCTACTCCGTCGATCCCGGCCTCTACGACTTCCGGATCGAGATCGCCCTCGCCTCCATCGCCCTGATCACGATCGGCAACCTCCGCGGCCTGCGCGAGGCCGGGCTGCATCTTCGCCAGCCCGACCTACCTCTTCGTCGGGCTCGCGCTCCTCCTGATCGTGAGGTGCGGCCTCTTCGGCATCGTCACCGGGAGCCTGCCGAGCGCACCCCTCCCGCCCGAGGGCGGCCCCGCTCGGGACCGAGGTCGTGACGATCTTCCTGCTCCTGCGGGCGTTCGCGGCGCGGCTCCGTCGCGCTGACCGGCGTCGAGGCGATCGCGAACGGCGTGCCCGCGTTCAAGCCGCCCGAGTCGAAGAACGCGGCCAACACCATGACGATCGATGGCGGTGCTCCTGGGCGTCCTCTTCGTCGGCGTTCGCTTTCCTGGCGGACCACCTGAGCCTGCGGCCGGCGCTGCAGGGCGGCCCGACGGTCATCGCCCAGCTCGGCGCCGCCGTCTTCGGGCACGGGCTCGATCCTGTTCGTCGCCCTCCAGGTCGCCACCGCGCTGATCCTGTTCCTGGCCGTCAACACGAGCTTCAACGCGTTCCCGCGCCTCGCGGCGATCCTCGCCAACGACGAGTTCATGCCGCGCCAGTTCGCGCTTCGCGGCGACCGGCTGGCCTTCTCCTGGGGGATCGTGGTCCTGGCGGCCATCGCGGGCGGCCTGCTCGTCGTCTTCCAGGGCGACACGCACCTCCTGATCCCGCTCTACTCGGTCGGCGTCTTCGTCTGCTTCACGCTCTCCCAGGTCGGGATGGTCCGCCACTGGTTCGCGGTCCGCGATTCGGGCTGGTGGTGGCGGGCGGTCGTCAACGCGTTCGGCGGCCTCCTCACGCTGCTCGTGCTCGTCATCGTGGCGAGCGTGAAGTTCGCCGGGAGGGGCGTGGCTCGTCCTGGTCCTCATCCCGATCGCAGGTCGCGCTCTTCTGGTTCATCCACCGGCAGTACGCCGCGGCCCGGGCTCCAGCTGGCCAGCTGCGTCCCGACCAGGTCATCCGCGCCGCCGCACCGCGAGGAGCGCGTCGTCATCCCGGTCAACGGCCTCAACCGGTCGGTGGTCCAGGCCGTCAACGTCGGGCCGCTCCATCTCCGACGACGTGCGGGCGGTCCTCGTCGCGGACGACCACGACGTACGCCGAGGAGGTCCGGGACGGCTGGGAGCGCCAGGTTCCCGGGCGTCCCGCTGGTGGTCGTCGAGAGCCCCTACCGCGCGCTGACGGGCCCGCTCCTGGCCTACCTCGACGTGCTCGACCAGGCCTGGCCGCCGGACAAGGAAGCGCCGATCACGTTCGTCGTGATCCCCGAGTACGTGCCGCGCCACTGGTGGGAGCGGATCCTCTACAACCAGTCGACGAACCAGCTCCGGCGCGCGCTGCTCGGCCGGCCGAACACCGTCGTGACGAACGTTCCGTACCGGCGCGAGGAGGCGTCCGTCTTCCGGCGCACCGACGACCAGCCGCCTGGCCCCTAGCCCGGCCCGATCGGGGATGCAGCCCGGCGGCCCGATCCGGCGAGGCGGCCGCGGTGCTATCGTGTGGCGGTGCCCAGATCTGCCCGCGACCGGCACACCGGCTGAGCGGCCTGACCCGGAGGACCGTCAGCGTCCCGTGGCCGACAAGCCCGTTCCCGCCTTCCGTCGCGCCGTCGTGGCGCTGAGCGGCGGACTCATCGCGACGAGCGGATCCTCCGCCTCGTTCTCGGGCTGGCGAAGCCCGACCACGGCCGAGGTCGTCGCCGTCCACGTCGTCGAGATCGACTGGACGATGCCCCTCGACGCGAACGTCGCCGGGACCGAGCGAGGAGGCCCAGCGCGTCCTCGACATCGCCGAGACGCAGGCCGAGCACGCCGGGCCAGACGATCGAGCCGGTCCTGGTGCAGGCCCGCGACGTCGGTGCCGCCCTCGTCGACGAGGCCGCCGAGCGGGACGCCGACCTGCTCGTCCTCGGGCCTTCCCTATCGAAAGCGGTTCGGCGGCGACTTCGCCATCGGCCGCACCGTCCCCTACGTCCTCAAGAACGCTCCGTGCGCCGTCTGGGTGGCGCGCGAGCCGATGCCCGAGGGAGATACGCACATGAAAGCCGTCATCGTCGGCTGCGGTCGCGTCGGTGCCACGCATGGCGCGGACGCTGGATGCCGCGGGCCACGACGTCACGATCATCGACCTCGTCACGCGCGCGTTCGACCGCCTTCCGGCCACGCTTCCGCGGCAAGGCAGTCCGGGGCGACGGCACCGACGAGGACGCCCTGCGCCGCGCGGGCGCCGAGGGCGCCGACCTCTTCCTGGCCCTCACGGAGGGCGACAACCGCAACATCATGGCCGCCCAGCTGGCCGTCGAGGCGCTCGGGGTTCGGCGGGTCTACGCCAAGATCAACGACCCGGTGCGCGCCGACGCGTACGCGGAGCTGGGTATCGGGACGATCTGCCGGACCACGATGATGTCCGACGCGCTCCTCGGCGTCCATCGGCCTCCCCGCCGGGTCGGAGCCGTCCGTCCGCGAAGGGAAAGCCCGCAGCCATCCGACGCTGCCCCCGGCGATTCGATCATCCACGCGGTGGGCACCGCGCACGCTGGCGTGCCGTTTGGCACGTGGGAGGCCTGAGCTGTGTTCGTCCTGGTCGTGGGTGGTGGCAAGGTCGGCTACTACCTGACCAAGGAGCTCAGCGAGTCGGGCCACGAAGTGGTCCTCATGGAGAAGGACCGTCGTCGAGCCGACCAGATCGCCGACGAGATCGGGTCGATCGTCGTGGCCCAGGACGGCTGCGAAGGCAGCGCCCTCGCGGAGGCCGGGGCGAACCGTGCCGACGTCGTCGCGGCGGTCACCGGCGACGACGAGGACAACCTCGTCATCTGCCAGATGGCAAAGCACCATTTCGCCGTGCGCAAGACGATCGCGCGGGTCAACAACCCGAAGAACGAGCCCCTCTTCAAGCACCTCGGCGTCGACGAGATCATCTCGCCGACCCGGATGATCCTCGGCTCGATCGAGCAGGACATCCCGGTCCACGAGCTGCTCCACCTCGCGTCGCTGTCGGGCGACTTCGAGCTGATCGAGGCGCAGCTGGACGACGCGTCGCCGGCCGTCGGGCGCGTCGCGCGGGAGATCAGCCTGCCCGAGGGCTGCGCGATCGTGGCCATCGTGCGCGACGATGTCGCCCAGGCGGTCCGCTCCGACACGGTCCTGCGCCCGGGCGACAAGGTGATCGCCACGGGCCGCCCGGAGTGCGAGCCGGCCCTCCACGAGACGCTGATCGGGATCCCCGCCGAAGTCTGACGCCCGGACCCGCACCGCACGACCGGCCCGGCCTTCAGGATTCTCGTTGATAACCCTCTTGACAACATGATTGTCAAGGTTCCATCCTTACGCGGTGTCCGGAAGCGTGCCACCGGCGCGTGCAGTGCAGGCGCCGGGCGGCCGTGAGGCCCGGGCACCCTCGCGCCGGGGGGCGCGGGAGAGGACAGCACACAGGCACCAACGGAGGTGCGACGCCATGACGTTCATTCGCAAGGACCAGCCCGTTCGACGAGCTCTTCACTCTTCGTCGGGCCATGGACCATCTCTTCGACGACACGTTCGACCGGCCCCGCGGCTGGCGCCCGGTGACCCTTGGCGCCGAACCGGCGCTCGACGTCGTGACCACGCCGGACGACCTCGTCGTGAAGGCCAGCCTGCCGGGCTGGAAGCCCGAGCGACGTCGAGATCACCCTTACCGGGAGCACGCTCACGATCGCCGGCGAGCTGAAGGACGAAGCCCGCCGCGACGACGAGTCCTGGATCCTCAACGAGATCCGGCGGACAGCTTCAGCCGCACGCTCGAGCTGCCCGAGGGGCTCCTCGGCGACCGCGCCACCGCGGGCTTCGAGGACGGGGTCCTCACCCTCCGCATCCCGAAGGCCGAGGAGATCAAGCCGCGAGCAGATCAGGATCACCGCGGCCGGCGACGCCAAGCCCGAGCCCGAGCTCGTCGGGGCCGGCGCGGCCTCCTGACGGCTCGACGCCCATGTTCCACGACCGGCTCGACCGGGACCCGACGCGTCCCGTCTACGTCATCTCCGTCGCGGCCCGGATCGTCGCGGTACACCCGCGCACGCTCCGGATCTACGAGGACGAGGGCCTGATCGAGCCGGCGCGGACGCCGACGCAACATTCGCCTCTACTCGGATGAGGACATCCGACGGATCCTGTGGATCCGGCACCTCACCCAGGAGCGCGGCGTGAACCTGGCGGGGATCCGAATCCTCTTCGAGCTCGAAGAACGACTCGGGGTGCGGATCCTCGAAGCGCTCTACGACGAAGGAACAGCCGCCAGCCGCGAGGCGAGCACGGCGGCAACGGAAGGGGCGGCCCATGGCCGGTGACCCCGAGCAGCCGCAGAACAAGGAGCGCCCGGCGAAGGACGCTCCGGACACGACGCCCACGCGACCCGGCCGGGCGACCGGCCGGCGAGCGAAGCAGACACCGATCGGGCGGCCCACGCGGACCGCCACCAGCACCCGGAGGCCCGCAGGGCCCGAGGCCCAGGAGAGCAGCATGCCGAAGTCGAAGGCCACGTCCGGCCGGCCTCCCGCGACCATCCGCGAGCTCCCGCTCGTGGCTCTTCGCGAGACAGTGATCTTCCCCGAGATGATCGTCCCGCTCACGGTGGGTCGCGAGAAGAGCGTCAACGCGCTCAACGCCGCGGTCGGCGCCGAGAGCCTCATTGCCCTTGTCACCCAACGCGAAGCCGAGCAGGAGGAGATCTCCGACCCGGCAGAGCTCTACGAGGTCGGCACGCTGGCGAAGATCGCCCAGGTCGTGCAGCTCCAGGACGGCACCGTCCGGGCGATCGTGCAGGGCCAGGCGCGCGTGCGCCTGCTGGGCTTCGCCGCCACGAGCCCACATCTCGTTGCCAGGGTCGAGGAGCTGCCCGACATCGCCCCGAAGGGCGTCGAGATCGAGGCCCTCATGAAGACGGTGCAGGGCCAGATCGAGCAATACGTTCAGTCGGGGGCACCGGTGCCGCCGGAGTCCGCCGTCGCCGCCCGCAACATCAGCGAGCCTGGGCTCCTGGCCGACATGGTGGCCTACAGCCCGGACATGACCACCGAGCAGCGCCAGGAGCTGCTGGAGACGGTCGACGTCGTCGAGCGCCTCAAGCTGTGCTCCACCTTCCTCGCCCGCCAGATCGAGATCCTCGAGCTCAAGGGGAAGATCCAGAGCGAGGTCAAGTCCGAGATGGACAAGACCCAGCGGGAGTACATCCTCCGCGAGCAGCTCAAGGCGATCCAGCGCGAGCTGGGCGAGGACGACCCACAGCAGGCCGAGATCAACGAGCTGCGCGAGAAGGTCGAGTCTTCGGGGATGCCGGAGGAGGTGGGCGCCCGCGCCCTCAAGGAGATCGACCGGATGAGCCGGATCCCGTCCGCCTCGCCGGAGGTGGGCGTCATCCGGACGTACGTCGACTGGCTCGTCGGCCTGCCATGGACCACGGCCACGTCCGACAACCTCGACATCCGCGAGGCCGCCAAGATCCTGGACGAGGACCACTACGGCCTGGAGAAGGTCAAGGAGCGGATCCTCGAGTACCTCGCGGTCCGTGCCCTGGCGGACACGATCCGGAGCCCGATCCTGTGCTTCGTGGGGCCGCCCGGCGTCGGCAAGACCTCGCTGGGCAAGAGCATCGCCCGGGCGATGGGGCGCAAGTTCGTGCGCATGAGCCTCGGCGGGGTGCACGACGAGGCCGAGATCCGGGGTCACCGGCGAACCTACATCGGGGCCCTCCCGGGCCGCGTCGTCCAGAGCATCAAGACGGCGGGGACGAACAACCCGGTCTTCATGCTCGACGAGGTCGACAAGCTGGGAATGGACTTCCGCGGCGACCCGTCGTCGGCGCTCCTCGAGGTCCTCGATCCGGAGCAGAACAACACCTTCCAGGACAACTACCTCGAGGTGCCGTTCGACCTCAGCCGGGTCCTCTTCATCACGACCGCCAACCTGCTGGACCCGATCCCGGCACCGCTGCGCGACCGGATGGAGGTCATCCCTCTCCCGGGCTACACACAGCTCGAGAAGGTCGAGATCGGCAAGCGCTTCCTGGTCCCCAAGCAGCTCACCAACCACGGCCTGACGCACGAAGCACGTGGAGATCACCGACGAAGCGTTCGTCGACCCTGGTCCAGGCCTACACCCACGAGGCCGGCGTCCGAAATCTCGAGCGCGAGCTCGCCAACGTCTTCCGCAAGGTCGCCCGGCAGGTCGCCGAGGGCCGCAAGCGCAAGACCGTCGTCGACGGGAAGAAGCTGATGGAGTTCCTCGGCCCGCCTCGCTTCGAGTACGGCGAGCTGGAGGCGGAGGACCAGACGGGCGCCGCCACCGGCCTCGTCGTCACCGAGGTCGGCGGCGACGTCGTCGCCGTCGAGGTGACCCGCATGGAGGGCCGCGAGGACTTCATCCTCACCGGCCAGCTCGGCGACGTCATGAAGGAGTCGGCTCGCGCGGCGCTGTCGTGGATCCGGTCGAACGAGAATCGGCTGGGCATCGAACGTGAGGTCTTCGAGAAGAACACCCTCCACATCCACGTGCCGGCCGGCGCGATCCCCAAGGACGGCCCCTCGGCGGGCATCACGATGGCGACCGCGATGGTGAGCGCGCTCACCGGGATCCCGGTCCGCAAGGACGTGGCGATGACCGGCGAGATCACGCTCCGCGGCCGGGTCCTGCCGATCGGCGGGCTGAAGAGCAAGATCCTGGCCGCGCACCTCTCGGGCGCGCGGATCGTGATCCTGCCCCGCAAGAACGAGAAGGATCTCCGCGACATCCCGGACGAGATCCGCCGCCAGATCAAGCTCATCCTCGTCGATTCGATGGACCAGGTCCTCGAGGCGGCCCTCCGGCGCAAGCCGAAGGCGCTCGTCATCCGGGTGCCCGGCTCCGGCGGCGGGCGCGCGAAGAAGGACGAGGCGGCGATCCCGGCGCCCCGGCCCGGCTTCCCGGCCGACCAGCCGCCGGCGATCGCGACGGGCCACTGAGGTTCGGCCGGTGAGAGGCTCCGTCGCGGCGGCCGCGGTCGGGCGGGGCCTCACCACGGCCGCCGCCGCGTTCCAGCGCGTCCGCGTCGGGCGGGGCCTCCCACGGCCGCGCCGCGTTCCAGCGCGCCCGGCGCTCGGACCCCGGCGCGCCGTCTGCCGCGGGGAGGCGTGAGCCGTGGAGTACAAGGACTACTACGCGGTCCTGGGGGTGCCGCGCACCGCCACCAACGCCCAGATCAAGAAGGCGTACCGGAAGCTGGCTCGCCAGCACCACCCCGACGGCAACCCCGACAACCCGGACGCCGAGCGGCGCTTCAAGGAGGTCAACGAGGCCAACGAGATCCTCGCCGACCCGGCGAAGCGCAAGCAGTACGACGAGCTCGGCGCGCACTGGCAGGAGTACGCCAGCACGGGCGGCCGGCCGGGCGCAGATCCGTTCGGCCCGGGCGGGCCATTTGCCGGCTATCGGGCGGCGGGCGGCACCGCCGGACCCGGCGGCGTGCGCTTCGAGTTCGCGGGCGACCCGTCCCAGTTCTCGGACTTCTTCCGCACGTTCTTCGCGGGCGGGATGGCAGGGGCCGCCGCCGGCGGCACGGTGGCGCGAGACGGCGCGCGGGCCAGGTCGCGGACCCCGTCCCGTGATCAGGGTGGCGCCACCCTCGAGGAGATGCTCGCCGGCATGGGCGGGATCGACTTCGGGGGAGGCGGGGCGGGACCGGGTGGCCCTGCCGCGCGGCCGCCTCGCGTCCCACCGTGGAGGCCGCCATCGAGGTCAGCCTCGAGGAGGCGTTCTCCGGCGTGGCCAGGCGGGTGGAGATCGATGGGCGACGCCTCGAGGTGACGATCCCGGCCGGCGTGGAGAACGGAAGCCGGATCCGATTCCGCGGGCAGGGCGGCAGCGCCGGCGGCGCGACCCGCGACCTCATCCTCGTCGTCGCCGTCGGGCGGCACGCCGTCTTCGCCCGCGACGGCGCCAGCCTCACCCGCGAGCTGCCGGTGACGCTGGGCGAGGCGCTGCTCGGTGCCGACGTGCCGGTCGTGACCCTCGACGGCCGCCGGCTCCTCCTCAAGATCCCCGCAGGAACGCAACCGGGACGAACGATCCGCCTCGCCGGCCAGGGGATGCCGCGCCTCAAAGGCGGCCAGCGGGGAGACCTCATCGTCCGCATCCGGGTCGTCCTCCCGACCGTCCACGACGGGGACCGGGAGGCAGTCGCCGCCTTCCTCGACACGATCCACCAGCCCGACCCGCGCCCGCAGGCCTGAGCAAGATCCCGACCCCGGGCAACGACCCGGCCACACCCATCCCGGAGCACGAGCCGACACCATGAACCTCGAACGTTTCACCCAGAAGGCGCAGGAGGCGATCGCCGGCGCCCAGGCGCTCGCCGAGCGCCTGCAGAGCCCGATCCTCGACGCCGAGCATCTCCTCGCCGCGCTCGTGGAGGACGACGAGGGCATCCCCGCCCAGACGCTGCGCCGCGTGGGCGTCGACCTGGCCGCATTCCGGGGCGAGCTCGCCGCGCTCCTCGCCCGCCGGGCCAAGATCGCCGGCGGCCAGATGGCGCTCGATCCGCGCGCCCGCCGCGTGCTGGAGCGCGCGGCCGAGGAGTCCCGGCGCCTCGGCGACGAGTTCGTCTCCACCGAGCACCTCCTGCTGGGGATCGTCGACGTCGGGGGCGACGGCCAGGCGCTCCTCGAGCGCCATGGCGCCGGCCGCGAGCCCCTCCTCGGGGCCCTGACCGGCATCCGGGGCGGCCAGCGGGTCACCAGCCCGAATCCCGAGAGCACCTACCAGGCGCTCGAGAAGTACGGCCGTGACCTCACCCAGGAGGCGCGCGCCGGGACGCTCGACCCGGTCATCGGGCCGCGACGAGGAGATCCGGCGGGTCATCCAGGTCCTCTCGCGGCGGACGAAGAACAACCCCGTCCTGATCGGCGAGCCCGGCGTCGGCAAGACGGCGATCGTCGAGGGCCTGGCCCAGCGGATCGTCCGCGGCGACGTGCCGGAGACGCTCAAGGAGAAGCGGGTCGTCGCGCTCGACCTGGGGGCGATGATCGCCGGGGCCAAGTTCCGCGGCGAGTTCGAGGAGCGCCTCAAGGCGGTCCTCAAGGAGATCAAGGACGCCGAGGGCCGGATCGTCCTCTTCATCGACGAGCTCCACACCGTGGTGGGCGCGGGCGCCGCCGAGGGCGCCATGGACGCCTCCAACCTGCTCAAGCCGATGCTGGCGCGCGGCGAGCTGCACACGATCGGGGCGACCACGCTCGACGAGTACCGGAAGCACGTCGAGAAGGACGCCGCCCTGGAGCGGCGCTTCCAGCCGGTCCTCGTCGACCAGCCGAGCGTGGAGGAGACGATCAGCATCCTGCGCGGCCTCCGCGAGCGCTACGAGGTCCACCACGGGGTGCGGATCACGGACTCGGCCCTCGTCGCCGCGGCGACGCTGTCGAACCGCTACATCACCGAGCGCTTCCTGCCGGACAAGGCGATCGACCTCGTGGACGAGGCGGCCAGCCGCCTGCGCATGGAGATCGACTCGATGCCGGTCGAGCTCGACGAGCTGGAGCGCCGGCGGGTCCAGCTCGAGATCGAGCGCGAGGCGCTGCGCAAGGAGAAGGACGACGCCTCGAAGGCGCGCCTGGTCGCGCTCGAGACGCGAGCTCGGCGAGATCGCCGAGCAGGCCGGCGGCGATGAAGCAGCGCTGGGAGACGGAGAAGGCGGCGATCGGCGGCCTGCGGGCCACGAAGGAGGAGCTGGAGAGCGTCCAGGTCCGGATCGAGCAGGCCGAGCGCGAGGCCGACTACGGGACGGCGGCCCAGCTGAAGTACGGCACGCTCGTCGAGCTCCAGGAGCGCATGCGGGCGCAGGAGGCCGCCCTCGCGGCGTCCGAGGGCGCCCCCCGTCTCCTGAAGGAGGAGGTCGACGCCGACGACGTCGCCGAGATCGTCGCGGTCCTGGACCGGGATCCCGGTGAAGCGCCTCATGGAAGGCGAGATGGCCAAGCTGGTCCGCATGGAGGAGGCGCTCCACGAACGGGTGGTGGGCCAGGACGAGGCGATCGAAGCCGTCTCGGACGCCGTCCGGCGGGCCCGGGCGGGGCTCGGCGATCCGCGCCGGCCGATCGGATCGTTCCTCTTCCTCGGGCCGACCGGCGTCGGCAAGACGGAGCTCGCGCGCTCGCTGGCGGCCTTCCTCTTCGACGACGAGCACGCCATGGTCCGCCTCGACATGAGCGAGTACATGGAGAAGTTCTCCGTGCAGCGGCTCATCGGTGCCCCACCCGGCTACGTCGGCTACGACGAGGGCGGCCAGCTCACCGAGGCGGTCCGCCGTCGGCCCTACCAGGTGGTCCTCTTCGACGAGATCGAGAAGGCGCACCCGGACGTCTTCAACGTCCTCCTGCAGGTGCTCGACGATGGGCGCCTGACGGACGGCCAGGGCCGGACCGTGGACTTCAAGAACGCGGTCGTGATCATGACCAGCAACGTCGGCAGCCAGGCCATCGCCGCCTACGCCGGGCGGCCGACGGCCGGCGACGCCGGCTACGAGGCGATGAAGAAGGAGGTCCTCGGGCTGCTCCGCGGCACGTTCCGGCCGGAGTTCCTGAACCGCGTCGACGAGGTGATCGTCTTCCACGCCCTGACCGAGGACGATCTCGCGCGGATCGTGGACCTGCTGCTGGCCGAGCTCGGGCAGGCGACTGGCCGGCCACGACCTTGCCGTCGAGGTGACGCCGTTCGCCCGGAGCGCGATCGCCCGCGAGGGCGCCGACCCGACCTACGGCGCCCGGCCGCTGAAGCGGACGATCCAGCGGCTGGTGGAGAACCCGCTCGCGCGAGCCCTGCTGCGCGGCGAGTTCCGCCCCGGGGCAACGATCCGGGTCGACGGCGACCCGGTCAGCGGAACGCTCCTCTTCAGCCAGGAGGGGACGACGGTGGTCGCCGACGCCGCCGAGCGCCGCGACGCGCGGTCGCGGCGCCGGCGCCGGCGCGGTGGCGGGCGGTGGGCGATCCGGGGCGGCGCGCGGCCGCGCCTCGGTCCTCGATCTGCCGTCAACGGCACCCACGACGAAGGACGGCGACGAGCGATTGAACTGAAGGGATCGCCGGCTCGCCGGCGGACGGGTCCGGCGCGGCCGGCCTCGTACGATGGTCGGATGACGCCCGCCGAGGTCCGACTGCGCGTGATGGCCATGCGCTCGCCGCTCCCGGCGCCACCCGGGTGGCTGCGGCCCGAGCGCCTCCCGGACGGCCTGCCGTTCGAGCGGCCGGCGGCGCCGGCCGACGCCCGGCTCGCGGCCGCCCTCGTCCTGGTCTACCCGGGCGGCGGCGGCGAGGCGCACCTGGTCCTGACCGAGCGCGTCGAGTATGGGGACGACCACCACTCGGGCGAGGTGTCGCTCCCCGGCGGCAAGGTCGACCCGGGCGACGCCGATCGTCGTCGCCACCGCCCTGCGCGAGGCACGGGAGGAGGTCGGGCTCGACGTGGAGGCCGCCGGGGTCGAGGTCGTCGGCCGCCTCGACGCGCTCTGGATCCCACCGAGCAACTTCCTCGTGACGCCGATCGTCGCGGTGGCCGCCCGGCGCCCGGTCTTCATGGCCGATCCCCGCGAGGTGGCCGCGATCCTCGAGACGCCGGTGGCGGCCTTCCTCCCCGATGTCCCGCCGGTCATCGTCGACCCGGACCCACGCGGCCGGCCGCTCCGCTACGGCGCCTACATCGTGGAGGGGCGCATCGTCTGGGGCGCGACGGCCGCGATCCTGGGCCAGCTGGGGGCGCTCATCGACTCGGGATAGAGCCGCCGTGGCGGCTCCGGCCACACCACCGCCTCACGCCCACGCCCCGCGGCGAGCCCGCACGTCTAGAGGGGCTCACCCTCGACTGCCGGCCGGCGCGGGTCCGGCGAGCGTGGGGCGCAGCGTGCCCTCGGCTGGCGCGGCGCCCGTCTCCGATCCCGGATCGTCGACCGGCGACAGCCGCACCTGCCTCGAGGAGGCCGCGGACGTGGGCGTCGTCGCTCCGGCCAACTCCACGACGATCGCCCGCATCTCGGAGAGCTCCGTCCAGGCGGCGTGGACCACGTCGGCCGGCCAACAGCACCGCCTCGCCGCGCCGCGACGCGGGCGCGCTCGTCGCCGACCTGGACCCAGCCGCCGCCCTCGATCACCACGAACCAGGTGGTGTTGGGGTTCGAATGCGGCTCCATGACTGCTCGCCGGGCGAAGGCGAGCTCGGAGATGACGCCGCGACCGTCGGCGTGGATCACCTGCCCGGCCACCCCCGTGGTCCCGGGCGGCCCGTCGGGGCGCCGGTAGCCGACCCCGAAGCGGCGGATCTCCATGGGATCCCAGCCGCCTGCTCTCCGGCCCGTCCGGCCGCTGCAGTCAGCGGCGCCGGCGCTGCGAGCGCGCCGTCCGGGAACCGGCTGACCGCTTGGGCCGGATCGTCGACTCGGGGTGGGCGAACTTCTGCTTCGAGTAGTAGCGCGAGCGGGCCAGCTGGGTCTCGTAGGCGGCGAGGAATGGCGGGAAGCGCACGAAACGGATCCAGACCAGGATGCCGACCCCGATCGGGATCGACACGATCACGAACAGGAAGATGAAGTGGAAGACGGCGTAGACGAGGAGCAGGAAGAAGAAGATCACGCCCGCCCACAGCAGCCACTCGTAGAGGTCGAGGTAGACCTGGTGGCGCCGGAGCTGCCGGGTCCGCACGTTGTAGAGGACGACGGTGGCCAGGACCCCGACCAGCGCGAAGATCCAGATGGCGTTGAACAGGTCGGGGAAGTTGACGTCGTTGAACGCGGTGAAGAGGTAGTCCCAGGGCGGGAGCGTCACGGTCGCGGAGCCTCCTCGGGGCACGGTTGCGGGCCGGCGGCGGTACGACGGGACGGCCCGGGATCTCCGGAGCCGCGCGATCCCGGGAGGCTACCCGGGACGGCCGCCCGAGTATGCCACGGTCGCGCGCTATACTCGGCCCTCGAAACGATATCGCCGCCACACGCTCGGGCGGCGCGGGTCGGAGCGCGCGAGATCCCGGCGCGCCCATACGGAGGTCCAGCCGGGTGCGAGCCCTCCTCTCGGTCGCGAACCGCCAGGGGCTGGCGGACTTCGCGCGCGAGCTCCTGGCACTCGACGTCGAGGTCTACGCGACGGACGGGACCCGTGAGCACCTCACGGCCGACGGAGTGGACGTCCAGCCGGTGAGCGCCCTGACCAACGTCCCTCCGCTGCTCGGGGGAATGGTCAAGACCTTCCACCCGGCGGTCTACGCCGGGATCCTCGCCCGCCGCGACCGCGCCGACCAGCTCGCCGAGCTGGCCGAGAACGGGATCGAGCTTGTCGACGTCGTCGTGGTCAACGTGGAGCCCTTCGCCCCGCAGGTCGGCGAGCGGCGCGTGCCGCTCGACGAGGCGATCGGGATGATCGACATCGGTGGCACGGCCCTCCTGTCGGCGGCCGGCCGCAACTACGCCGGCGTGGCGGCGATCTCGAACCCGGACGCCTACGGCCAGGTGGTCGCCGAGATCCGCGACCGGGGCAGCGTCTCGGCCGAGCTTCGCCAGCGCCTCGCCACGGAGGCGTTCGCCGTCGTGGCCGCCTACCACGCGGAGGTCGCCGCGTACCTCAACCAGGTCACGGGAACGACGTTCCCGCCCCACATCAGCGTGGTCCTCGAGAAGGTCATGGACCTGCCGCACGGCGAGAACCCCCACCAGCGGGCCGCCTTGTACCGGGAGACCACCCACCGCGACGGCACGATGGCGGATGCGACCCGCCTTCAGGGACGCGAGCCGTCGTTCAACGATCTCCTCGACCTCGACGCCGCCTGGCGCATCGGCGAACGACTTCGCGGCTCCGACCGCGGTGGTCGTGCGGCACACCGACCCGGTCGGCATCGCCTCCGACGACGCCCTCGACGCGGCCTTCCGGCGCGCCCTCGAGACGGATCCGGCAGCCACCTTCGGCAGCATCGTCGGGCTGAACCGGACCGTCGACGAGGCGACGGCGCGCGAGGTCGTCGAGGGTACGTATCGAGGCCGTCGTGGCCCCGGGCTACTCCGAGGAGGCGCTGCACGTCCTCGCCACGCGGCCGGAGCTCGAGGTCTTCACCGTCCCGCCGAACCCTTCCGACGGGCTGCGCGACTACGGCATCGCGGCCCTCGACTTCAAGCGTGTCGACGGCGGCCTCCTGGTCGAGACGGCCGACGCCACCACGATTGACCGGGGACAGCTGCGCGTCGTGACCCGCCGCCGCCCGACGCTCGAGGAGCTGAACGACCTGCTCTTCGCCTGGCGGGTGGCGGCCCACGTTCGCTCGAACGCGATCGTCCTGGCCCGGAACCTGCAGGCCGTCGGCATCGGCGGCGGCCAGGTCAGCCGCCAGGTCGCCGTCGAGATCGCCCTCCGCCGGGCCGGCGACCGGGCGCGCACCGCGGTCATGTCGTCGGACGCGTACTTCCCGTTCCCGGACGTCATCGCGCACGCGGCGATCGCAGGCGTCACGGCGATCATCCAGCCGGGCGGCTCGCGCCGCGACGAGATGGCGATCGAGGTCGCCGACCGGCACCACCTGGCCATGGTCTTCACTGGGCGGCGCCACTTCCGGCATTGACCACCGGGCGCGGCGCGCCTGGGCCAGGCTCCGTTGCAGGTCCCGGATCGTCTCAGCCTGGCCGCCACGCTCCAGCCGCCGGGTCCCAGCCAGCCACGGGTCGAACCGCCCCGGGGCTTTCGGCGGCCTCCGCGCGCCGGCGGGCGGTGGCAACCGTCTCGGCCCAGCCGGGGGGCCGCAGCCCAGGCGCCAGGTCGGCGAGCGGAGCCAGCACGAAGAGGCGCTCTCGGGCGGCGGGATGCGGTACCTGCAGCCATTGGACACCGTCGCGGCCGGGGTCGCCGCTGCGGGCGGCGGGCGGACGCACGACGCGGAGCCGGTGGCGTCCGAAGACGAGGAGGTCGAGGTCGAGCTCCCGCGGCCCCCAGCGTTCCCGTTCCCGGCGGCCGAACGCCCGCTCGAGGCCTTTGAGCCCGACGAGCAGGGCGAGGGCGCCGGCCCCGGGATCCGGGCCGCCCGGGACGTCGAGGGCGACCACCGCGTTGCGGAACTCGGGCTGGTCGACGACGCCCACGGGTGCGGTCGCGTAGAGCCGGGAGACGCCCTCCAGGCGCGCTCCGTCGAGGGCAGCCAGCGCATGGATGCTCCCGGCCAGCGTCCCGGCGGCGTCACCGACGTTCGCCCCCAGACCGACGTACACGCGCACGCGGCGGCGCCGGTGCCGGGCCGGACTCGCGACGCTCCGCATGCCCCGAGAATACGCGCGTGGGCGACGTCACGGTCCTGGTCCTCCATCCGCCGCTCCTCGCGACGGCGGGTCCGCTGACGGCCGCGCTCGACGCCGCGCGACGAGAGCTCGCCGCCCGCCACGTGGCTGGGTTCCGCGCCGCCGGCGCGGCCGAGGTCGCGATGATCGAGGAGGGGGCGGAGGAGCCGTTCGGCGCGCGCCTGCGGCGCCTCGCCGGATCGATCGCGACGGACGGCGTCATCGTCCTCGGCTCCGGCGCGATGGTCCTCGCCCGCCCGGCCGACTACCGGGCGTTCGTCGTCGCGGCCGCGGCGGATGCACCCAGGGCCCTTGCCAACAACCGCTACTCGGCCGACGCGCTGGCCGTCTCGCAGGCGGCGATCCTGTGCGACCTGCCCGACCTCCCCTCCGACAACGCGCTCCCGCGCTGGCTCGACGAGGTGGCCGGGATCGAGGTGGCGGACCTGCGACGCCGGCCGCGGCTGGCACTCGACCTCGACTCACCCGCGGATCTCGCTCTGGCGGGGTGGCCGCTCCCGCCGGCCGCGGCGAAATCACCCCTCCCGCAGCGATTGGAGCGCATACGGTCGGTCATGGCTGACCGTCGCGCGGAGCTAACGGTGACGGGCCGGACATCGGCGGGCACGCTTGCCGCGCTCGAGCGGGGGACGGCCTGCCGCGTTCGCGCCGTGGTCGAGGAGCGCGGCCTGCGTGCGTCGAGCCGTCTGGCGCAGGCGGCGGACGGTACGTGGCATGGGCGGCCGCCGTGTTCCCTCCTGGGGCGGCTCCTCGATATCGAGGGGCCGGAAGCGCTCGGACGAATCCTCTCCGGGCTCGGTGAGGCCGCCGTCATCGACTCGCGGGTGCTGCTCGCCCATCGCCTCGGCGTCGACGAGGCGGCCTGGCCGGTCGCCGAGGACCGGTTCGCGTCGGACCTGCTGCTCCCGGCACGGATCGCGGACCCTTGGCTCCGAGCGCTGACGGCATCCGCGGCAGACGCTCCGATCCCCGTCCTCCTCGGCGGCCACACGTTGGTCGGGCCCGGCCTGCGGCGCCTCGCGTGCACGCGGCCGATGACACCGGCCGAGGCAGCCATCCGCGACGAGATCGGCCGGCGCGGCCCGATCCCGTTCGCCGACTTCATGGCCCTCGCCGCTGGGCCATCCCGATGGCGGGTACTACACCGCGCCCGAGGCACGCCCGACGCGCGAGGGCGACTTCCTCACCGCGCCGGAGCTGCACCCCATCTTCGGGGCCACGCTCGCGCGCCAGGTGGCCGAGGCATGGGAGCGCGTCGGACGGCCGGCGCCCTTCACGCTCCTCGAGTACGGGGCCGGCGCAGGGACCCTCGCGCTGGCGATCCTCGCCGGCCTCCGCGACGACGGATCGGACCTTGCGGATGCCCTCCAGCTACGCGCCGGTGGAGCTGAATCGCCACCGCGCTGCCGAGCTCGTCGAGCGAGCCGCGGCCGCCGGCCTGCGGGTCGTGGACTCCGCGACGCTCGACGTGACGCCGGTCCCGGGGGTCGTGGTGGCCAACGAGTACCTCGACGCCCTCCCGGTCCACGTCCTCGAGGTCCGCGGCGGACGACCGCTCGAGGTGCTCGTCGGCATCGGCCGCGACGGGGCGTTCGAGGAGGAGGTGACCGGCGAACCGGCCTCGAGGGCGGTCCTCGTGCACCTCGATGCGCTGGGCGCCACGGAGTCGAGCTGGCCGAGGGCCAGCGCCTCGAGGTCCGTCCGGCGGCCGGACCGTGGGCGGCCGAGGTCGCGCGCCGCCTCGCCGCCGGCCTGGTCCTGGTCCTCGACTACGGCGCACCGGCCCTCGAGCTCTACGCTGCCCGCCGGAGGGCCGGGACGCTCATGACCTACCGCGGCCACGTCGCCGACGGCTCGCCCGGCGCCCCGTACGACGATGTCGGGGCCCGGGACATCACCGCCCACGTGGACACCACGGCCCTCGGCGAAGCGCTCGTGGCGGCGGGGCTCGACCGCATCGGCGAGACGAGCCAGGCCGAGTTCCTCGTCGGGTGCGGGCTGGAGGATCTCCTGGAGCTGGCTCGCGGGCGCGCGGCGAGCGCGGCCGAGGCGCTCGAGCTGCGCGAGCGCAGTCATGCGCCTCCTCGACCCACGCCATCTCGGAGGGTTCCGGGTCGTGGTCGCGGGCCGCGGGATCGCGACCATGCCGACGCTGCGGGGGCTGGGCTTCCGGATGCCTGGCCGCGGCTGACCAGGGTCCCCGCCCGGGCTCGCGCAAGCGCGGCCCTGGTCCCGCCCACGAGCGCCCCCTGCTAGGATGGCCGGGCACGCTCGCCTTCGGGCGTCATGCGTGCGGCGTCTCACCCGGGCATCCCGCCGGGCCGACGGAGTCCACCGTGCTCGTCACGGCCGCCGGCCGCAGAGAGGTGCGATGGAAGGCATCTGGTACGTCGTCGGCTTCGCCATCGCGGGCGTGTCGTTCGTCTTCCTGACGATCGGCGCCTCGTGGCTGATCAGCCATCGCACGAAGGGCAGCCCGCTGAAGGGGCTCCCGTACGAGAGCGGCATCCCGACGTACGGCGACACCCACGGCCGGTTCGGCGTCTCGTACTACATCTACGCGCTCCTCTTCGTCGCCTTCGACATCGAGGTCGTGTTCATCTTCCTGTGGGCGCTCGTCGTGCGCGACCCGATCCCGGGGGTGATCGCCTCGATGCTGCTCTTCGTCGGGATCCTGCTCCTCGGCCTGGCCTACGCCTGGCGCAAGGGGGTCCTGACGTGGCGCTGACACCGCCGCCGGCCGGCGACGGGTCCCTCGAGGTTGCGCTGGAGAACCTTCCCGTTCCGGCCGCCGACGTGCCCGGCGAGGCGATCGTCGTCCCCAACACCCTGTGGACGCCGGACGACCCGGCGGCCTACGGCGGGGTACCGGTGGACGAGGCTCCGACGCTGGCCCTCAAGCGCTACGACGAGACCGGCGAGGGCCGCCGCAACGACGGCCGCTGGGGCGCCCTCGACATCGTCCCGACGAAGGCGGACTACGTCCTCGACCTGATCCGGATGAACAGCCTCTGGCCGCTCCTGTCCGGCCTCGCCTGCTGCGCGATCGAGATGATGTCCACCGCCACCAGCCGTCACGACATCGATCGCTGGGGGATGTTCCCGTTCCGCGCATCGCCGCGCCAGGCCGACGTGCTCATCGTCGCCGGCACTCTCACCACGAAGATGGCGGACCCACTGGTCCGCCTGTGGGAGGAGATGCCAGAGCCGAAGTGGTGCGTCGCGATGGGCGACTGCACCTGCTCCGGCGGCCGCTACAAGCGGAGCTACAGCACGATCCAGGGGATCGACCGAGTCCTGCCGGTCGACGTCTACATCCCGGGCTGCCCGCCCCGCCCGGAGGGCCTCATCTACGGGATGATGAAGCTCCAGCAGCTGGTCAAGGACCGCCGCGGGCACTGGCCGGAGCGCGACATCGGCCCCACCGTCCCGGAGGGGATCTGACGTGGACCGCGCGTTCCGGGCGCTCCTGGAGCGGACCGTGGGCCCGATCGCTCGAGGGGCCGGTCCGCCAGCGCCACGACGAGACCGAGATCCGGGTCCGGCCCGGCGACGTCCCGGCCGTGATGCGCACGCTCCACGACGAGCCGGAGCTCCGCTTCGAATACCTCGCCGACCTGTGCGGCGTCGACACGGGGACCGACGTTCCAGGTGGTCTACCACCTGTGGAGCGAAGTCACGCCGGACTGGCTGCGCGTGGTCGCCGACGGGATCCCCCGCGACGAGCCCCGCGTCCCCTCGCTCACCTTCCTCTGGAAGGGCGCCGAGTGGATGGAGCGCGAGGCCTACGACATGTTCGGCCTCGTCTTCGAGGGCAACCGCGACCTGCGCCGGATCTACATGCCCGACGAGTTCGTCAGCTTCCCGTTGCGCAAGGACTTCCACCTCGCGGACGACGTGGCGCGCTCGCCGGGCGGCGGCGTGCGTCCCATGGAGCGCGCCGGTCGCCCCGCGGGACGCGGATGAGGCGACCCTCCGGCGCACGACGCCAGGGGCGTGACGGACCGCGATGACGACGCCCAGCCGCGCCAGCCTCGACGACCCGACCCTCTCCATCTCGGTCGACCACGCCGGGATCTTCGACCCGATCCCGGTCGCCCGAACCGAGCGCCAGCAGGAGTTCTACGCCCTCAAGGACGGCGAGCTGCTCCTCAACATGGGACCCCAGCACCCCTCGACCCACGGTGTCCTGCGGGTGGTCCTCAAGATCAACGGCGAGCAGGTCGTCGACCTCGACCCGGTCCTCGGCTACCTCCACCGCGGCGTCGAGAAGCTCGTGCGAGAACGCCGACTACCACCAGGTCATCAGCCAGGTGGACCCGCTCGAGTACATCAGCTCGCTCTTCAACGAGTGGGGCGCCGTGCTTTCCTTCGAGAAGCTCCTCGACGTCCAGGTGCCGCGCCGGGCGGAGTACATCCGGGTCCTCTCGGCCGAGCTGAACCGGATCGCCAGCCACATGCTCTTCATGGGCTGGTACGCCCTTGACCTGGGCGGGATCACGCCGATCCTGTGGAGCTTCGCCGAGCGCGACGAGATCATGGAGATGCTGGCCGCGCTGACCGGCCAGAAGCTCCTCTTCAACTACTTCCGGATCGGCGGCGTCAACGGCGACCTGAACCACGAGTTCATGAGCCGCCTCGGCGACTGGATGAGCCGCGCCGGCGACCAGCTCGAGGCCGGCATGGGCCTCCTCAACGAGAACGAGATCTTCGTCCGGCGCGCCCGCGGACTCGGCGTCGTGGACCGCGAGACGGCCCTCCGGATGTGCGTGACCGGGCCCGAACCTGCGCGCCTCGGGCGTCCCGTTCGACCTGCGCCGGGCCCACCCGTACAGCGTCTACCCGGAGCTCGACTTCGACATCCCGACGCGCAGCGAGGGCGACTCGCTGGCCCGCTACCTGCTCCGCATGGACGAGGTCAAGCAGAGCCTCCGGATCATCGACCAGTGCCTCCACCAGATGCCCGACGGGCCGGTCTCGGCGCGCCTGCCGCGCCTCCTCCGGCCGCGCCCGGGCCGCGCCTTCAGCGCCGTCGAGGCGCCGCGCGGCCAGTACTCGACCTACGTCATCAGCGACGGCACGGACCAGCCGTTCCGGATGCGGATCCACGACCCGAGCTTCCTGCACCTGCAGCTGGTGGGGCTGCTGATGCCGGGCAACCTCATCGCCGACACGATGGCGATCATGGCCTCGCTCGACCCGGTCATGGGCGGCGTCGACAAGTGAGGGCCGCCCGTCGATGACCGCCGTGACCACCTACTGGAACCGCCTCTCGGTGCCCTCGCGGGTCGTCCTCGTCGCGCTCCCGACGCTGCTCGTCGCTGGGCGGCGTCGCGACGGTGGCCCTGGTGCTGCTGCTGCCGCCGCTGATCGACTTCCTGGCCGCCAACCCCGCCTCGTCCGGTTCGTGGTGGCAGCGACCGCGATCATCGTGGTCACGATCCCGACCGCGTTCCTGATCATCTACCTCGAGCTGAAGGTCATCGCGCGGATGAACCTGCGCGTCGGCCCGGACCGGGTCGGCCCCTTCGGCGCCGCCCAGTCGGTGGTCCACGGACTCAAGGTCCTCTCCAAGGAGGACTTCACCCCGCGCGGCGTCGACGTGCCGATCTTCACCGCTCGCCCCGGTGGCGGTCTTCCTGACCACGATCATGACCCTGCTCGTGGTCCCCTTCGCGCCGGGCCTGGTCGGCCAGGACTTCAACATCGCCCTGCTCTACTTCTTCGCGATCGGCGGCCTCAACGTCGTGGGCCTGATGATGGCCGGCTGGGCCAGCTTCAACAAGTACAGCCTGATCGGGGCGCTGCGGGCAGCGGCCCAGGCGATCAGCTACGAGATCCCGCTGACCCTCTCGGTGGTCGGCGTGATCATCCTGGCCGGCACGATGAGCATGAACACGATCGTCGAGCAGCAGGCCGGATCGTTCCTCGACTGGAACCTCTGGAAGCAGCCCCTGGCGCTGATCATCTTCTTCATCGCCGTCGTCGCGGAGGCCAACCGGACGCCGCTCGACATGACCGAGGCGGACCAGGAGATCGTGGCCGGCTTCGCCACCGAGTACTCCGGCATGCGCTTCGGCTTCTTCTTCTTCGCCGAGTACGTCAACGTCTTCGTCGTCTCGGCGGTCATGGTGGTGCTCTTCTTCGGCGGCTGGAACGCCCCGTTCAACTGGCCCTTCCCGGTCGTCGTCAGCCTCGACCCGGGCAGCCTCGGCCTCGGCCTCCTCTTCGGCGCCGCCCTCGTACCGGTCGTGGGAACGCTCGTCCTGGCCCTGCCCTTCTGGCTCGGCTCGTCACGCATCTCCGCGCTCCAGGCGCTCGTCATCGGGCTTCATCCTGTTCAACTGCTCCTCGTCGGGCGCGGTGGCCTTCGGCTGGGCCTTCGTCAGCGTCGACTGGGTGGCCGGCCTGGTGTGGATGATGGCCAAGACCTACGTCTTCGTCCTCATCTTCGTCCAGATGCGGGCGACGCTTCCCGCGGGTCCGCGTGGACCAGCTGATGGGCTTCGCCTGGAAGTGGCTCCTGCCGGCGGCCCTGCTCAACATCTTCGTGACCGCGATCGCGGTCTCCATCGCGGCCGAGCCGGTGAGGGCGCGGCGATGAGCAGCGTCCCCGGCCTCGGGCTCCTGCGCGGGCATGGCGCTCACGTTCCGGCGCTTCTTCCAGCCGCCGCTGACGATCCGCTACCCGGAGGTGCCGGCCGACATCGCGGTCAAGAACCGCGGCCGGCTCCAGCTCCTCTACGACGAGCACGGCACGCTGAAGTGCGAGACCTGCTTCCAGTGCGCCCAGGCCTGCCCGATCGAGTGCATCGACATGGGCGGCGTCGACACGAGGGGCCGCTTCGCCATCCACTGGGGCGCCGCCGAGACGTACGGCGAGCGGCGCGAGGAGTCGGCGCTGCGGCGCGCCGGGCGCGAGGTCCCCGACCACCCCTACACCCGCTTCGAGCCGGTGGACCTGGCCGCCGTCGACGCGATCCTCGATGAGCACGACTACGACCCCCACCGGATGCTCTCGATCCTGGAGGCGGTCCAGGTCGAGTTCGGCCACCTGCCCGTGGCGGCCCTCAAGCGGATCAGCCACCGCACGGGTGCCTGGTACGCGATGATCTACGGGACCGCCAGCTACTACCGTCACCTGCGCTTCGAGCGAAGCGTCGAGGAGGTGGCCGTCTGCCGCTGCACCGCGTGCCTGATGGCCGGCGGCGGCGCGCCTGGCCGAGGCGATCGGTGCCGGCCTGCGGACCGAGCTGGGGCGCCCGACGCCGGACGGCCGGATCCGCTTCGCCTGGCTCCCGACGCACCTCCCGGGACGCCGCGGCGCCGCTCGTCGCCGTCGACGGCGAGCCCCAGCCGGAGGTGACCTCGGCCAATGCCACCGCCTGGGCGCAGGCGCTCGCCGGGGAGCACCCGGCCACCCGCACGGTCCACTGAGCCGATGACGACGCTCCTCTCGTCACCATCCGGCGCACCCCGCCCGATCCTCGGCGACGGGGTGCCGCCATGAGCGACCGACCTCGCCGCAGCGTCGACGCGGGCGCCTTCGTCGCCCTGCGGAGCGGTCGTGGGCGACCTGGGCCCGACCGGGACCAGCGCGACGATCGCGGCGTCGGGGCTGCGCGGGCGCGGCGGCGGCGGCTATCCCGGCGGGCGACGAAGTGGCGACGCGGTGGCGTCGTCCGCCGACCCGCGTCCGCTACGTCGTCGCCAACGGCTACGAGGCCGATCCGGCCCAGTGCGACCAACCGCCTGCTCATGGAGACGCGGCCCGTTCGCGGTCGTCGAAGGCGTGGCCATCGCCGCGCTCGCGGTGGGCGCCCGGGAGGCCATCCTCGCGGTCCGGGCCGAGTACGCGGACGCGGTCCGGGCCCTCGAGTCCGCCGTCTTCGCGGCCGAGGAGGCCGGCCTCCTGGGAACCGACGTCCTGGGCTCCGGCCGCGACGTCGCCGTGACCGTTCGCACCGTGCAGGGCGCCTACATGCTGGGCGAGGAGACGGTCCTCCTGGGGCCCTCGAGGGGAGACGCGGCCAGCCCGAGCAGCGGCCGCCCTACCCGTCGGAGCGCGGGCTCTGTCGGCCACCCGACCCTCGTCCACAACGTGGTCACGCTGGCGAGCGTCCCCTGGATCGTGCGCCATGGCGTCGAGGCCTTCCGCGCGATCGGCGACCCGGACGCCCCGGGCACGGTCCTGGTCCAGGTCTCGGGCGCCGTGGCGACGCCCGGGATCGTCGAGGTCCCGACCGGGACGCCACTCCGCGAGATCGTGGGGCTGGCCGGCGGCGTGCGCGGCAGGCCGGGCGTTCAAGGCGCTCCTGGTCGGCGGGCCGACGCGGCGGCCTCCTGCCCGCGGAGCTCCTCGACACGCCCTACACGTTCGGCGCCCTGCGCGACGCCGGCGCCCACGTCGGCTCGGGTGCCGTCGTCGTCGCCGACGAAGCCACCTGCATCGTGGACCTCGCCCGCCTCCTGGTCCGCTACTGCGCCGACGAGGCGTGCGGCAAGACGATCCCCTGCCGGATCGGTCTGCGCCGGCTCGCCGAGATCGGCGAGCGCTATCGCGGACGGGACCGCCCGTCCCACCGACCCGAAGCTCCTCGCCGACCTCGCCGACGACTGCGCCGCGAGCGCCCTGTGCGACCACGAGCGGCTGGCACCCGAGCCCGCTCGCGGACCGCGATGCGATACTTCGGCCCCGAGATCGACGACCACATCCTGCGGGGCATCTGCCCCGCCGGCGTCTGCAGCCCGATCCGGCTCGCGGCCGCCGCCACCGGAAGGTAGGCACGACCGCGCGATGGCCGACCTGATCTCCCGCCCCGCCGACCATCGTCGCCGTCGACCCGCCCCGAGCCGGCCGCCGAGAGCCTCGCCGAGCGCCTGCTGCGGACCCAGTCGCCACAGCGCCCGCAGTCAGCGCCCGTCGATCCGCCTGGAGGTGGACGGCCGCGTCGTCGAGGGTCGCGAGGGCCAGACGATCCTCGAGGTCTGCCGCGACAACGGGATCGAGATCCCGACCCTGTGCTACGAGCCCAAGCTGCCCGGCTTCGGCGCCTGCCGGATGTGCGTCGTCGAGGTGGAGGGCGAGGAGCATCCGCCGATCTCGTGCTCCCGCGCCGCCGAGGCCGGGATGGTGGTCCGGACCCAGACCGAGGAGGTCCGGCGCCTGCGCCGGACGAACCTCGAGCTGATCTTCTCCGACCACAACGCCTACTGCCTGCCGCCCTGCCAGAACAAGTGCCCGAGCCACATCGACATCCCGGGCTTCCTCAAGGCGAACGCCGAGGGCGAGTTCCGCGAGTCGGCCCGCATCTTCAAGCGGACGATCCCCTTCCCCTCGATCCTCGGCCGGGTCTGCCCGGCGCCCTGCGAGGAGCACTGCCGCCGCGACGAGGTGGACGAGGCGATCGCGATCCGCGACAGCCACCGGTACGCCGGCGACCAGGTCCTCCGCGAGATGCGCGAGCAGGACATCGACCCGCCGGCTCCCGTTCGAGATGCAGCCGAAGACCGGCAAGCGCGTCGCCGTCATCGGGTCGGGCCCGGCCGGCGCGTCGGCCGCCTACTACCTCCTGATCGCCGGCCACGACGTCACGATCTTCGAGCGCGACGAGGAGCCCGGCGGGATGCTCCGCTACGGCATCCCCGAGTACCGCCTGCCGAAGGACCGCGTCCTCGAGCCCGAGTACGAGAGCATCACCCGCCTCGGCGGCCGCTTCGTCTGCGACCAGGAGCTGGGCCGCGACTTCAGCCTCGACGACCTCCAGAACCAGGGCTACGACGCGGTCGTCGCTCGCCATCGGCTGCTACGACACCAACAAGCTGGGGATCCCGGACGAGGATGCCGACGGCGTCATCGACGGCCTCGAGTACCTCAAGATCGCGACCCTCGGCCTGACCTACCCGGGCCACGCCGGGACGCGCGTCGTGGTCGTGGGCGGCGGCTTCACCGCCATGGACTGCGTCCGGACCTCGGTCCGCCAGGGTGCGGCCGAGGTGACCCTCGTCTACCGCCGCGACATGAAGGACATGCCGGCCGCGAGCGAGGTCCACGAGGCGATCGAGGAAGGCGTCACCACCATCTTCCAGGCCGGCCCGACGCGCGTCCTCAAGGACGCGGCCAGCGGGAAGGTGACCGGCATCGAGTTCATCCGGATGCAGCTCGGCGCGCCGGACGCGTCGGGCCGGCGCCGCCCGGAGCCGGCCGCCGGGCACGGAGTTCTCCATCGAGTGCGACCGCGTCCTGCTGGCGATCGGCCAGGGGCCCGACCTGGCGTGGATCGGCCCCGGCAACGAGGGGCCCCAGGCCACCAAGCAGCACCGCCTGCAGGCCGACGCCGTCACGTTCGAGACGGGCCGGCCCGGCGTCTTCGGCACCGGCGACGTCCGCACCGGCGCGGCGACCGTCGTCCAGGCGATCGCCGACGGCCGGCGGGCCGCCTACGCGGTCGACGCCTACCTCCAGGGGATGGACCTCGGCGGCCATCCGGACGCGCCAGACGCTGGCCGAGCCGCAGCCCGAGTTCCTGTCGATCGTGCCGTTCACCTCCGAGGTGAAGGAGTCCCGCCACCGGCTCTGCGAGCCTGCCCGCCGAGGAGCGGCGGACCTCGTACGTCGAGTACGAGATCCCGTACAGCCGGGCCGAGGCCGTGGCCGAGAGCACGCGCTGCCTGCAGTGCACCTGCGAGGCGATCGGCTTCTGCGACCTGCGCCGCCTGGGGATCGAGTACGGCACGACGCTCAAGACGCTCGAGCCGCAGAACAACCGCGGGGCGGGCTACCGGAGCGTCACCGAGAACCGCTTCACGGGCTACAACCACGACTACATCCGCGACGACAGCCACGCCTTCATCCTGCGCGAGCCGTCCCGCTGCATCGACTGCGGCCGCTGCGCCCAGGTCTGCTCGGAGGTCGTGGGGGCCGCCTGCTACGACTTCATGCGGATCGGCTTCGACACGCTCGTGACGACGCCGCTCGACATGAGCCTCAACGACACGCCCTGCGTCTCATGCGGCCGCTGCGCGGAGACGTGCCCGACGGGCGCGCTGATGCCGAAGCCGCGGATCCTCGAGAAGTACGAGGTGGACGAGAGCCGCTGCATCCTGTGCGGCATCTGCGTGGACGCCTGCCCCTACGACGCGCTTCGCTGCGGGCCCGACTTCGAGCTGGCGCACACGAGTCGCGAGGAGCCGATGATCGACCTCATCGCGATCGCGGCCGTGGACCGCGAGACCGAGATGACCTACATCCGGCGCGAGCGCGACTGGGCGGAGCGGGCCGTCGCCTCGGGCCGCGACATCGGGCCCGCGGATGCTGCCCGTCCTCCCGCGTCCCTGGCGGCGAGTGGCCGGGTCGGGATGGCGGCGCGGCGGGCGGCGGAACAGGCGGCCAGGGCAACGGCCACGGGAACGGCCAGCCGGCAGGCAGGCCAGCGGCAACAATGGGCACGGGACCGCCGGGACGTCCGGCGGAGCGGGCCCAGGAGCGTAGTCGCGCGGGCGGTTGGGGGCCCGGCCGGGCGGGGAGACAACGGCGGAGAGAGGGACAGGTGCCGATACCGGATACCGTGCCGGTCCTGGGGATCAGCTGGAACGACGTGCTGTTCGTCGTCCTGGCCGGCGATCCTGCTCGGCAGCGCCCTGCTGGTCGTCACGCTGCGCGACATCATCCGCTGCGGCCTCGCGATGATCGTCGCCTTCGGCGCCCTGGCCGGCATCTACGTGATGCTCGGCGCGCCGCTCGTCGCCGCGGCCCAGGTCCTCGTCTACATCGGCGCGATCGCCGTGCTCATCCTGTTCGCCGTCATGCTGACCCAGGCCAAGAACGCCCCGGTGCGCCTGGTCTTCCAGACCCAGGCCATCCCGGCCGCGATCGCCGCCATCGTGCTGGCGGTCGTGGTCGCGCCTTTCCGTCACGGCCACCGACTGGGGCGAGGTGGGCACGCGGCTCACGACCGGGACCCAGGCCCTGGCGCGCCTCCTGTTCAGCCAGTACGTCCTCCCGCTCGAGATCGTGAGCGTGCTGCTGCTGGCGGCGGTCGTCGGCGGCGTCTTCCTGGCCCGGCGCGAGGATCGCGACGCATGAGCCAGTCGCTCGACGCCTACCTCGTCCTCTCCGGGATCCTCTTCGCCATCGGGACCTTCGGCTTCCTGGCCCGGCGGAACGCGATCAGCATGCTGATGTCCATCGAGCTGATGCTCAACGCCGTCAACCTGACGATCGTCGCCTTCGGCGCCTTCGTGCCCGCCCTCAACGTAAGCGCCTCGGTGATCGCCCTGATGGTCATGGCCGTCGCGGCGGCCGAGGCGACCGTCGGCCTCGCGATCGTGATGGCGATCTACCGCAACCGGCGGACGCCGCTCGTCGACGAGTACGACGCGATGCGCCAGTAGCCCGCGAGGAGCCCGAGGCCCGCGTGTTCGAACCCCTCATCCAGAACGCCGCCCACCAGCTCGCCGCCACCTCGGTCGAGCCGCTCTCGGCGACGGCGGCCAGCGTGCTCAACCTCGTGCCCCTGCTGCTCGTGCTGCCGATGTCGGGCTTCGTCTTCACGGCGCTCTTCGGGCGGCGGATCGGCCGCTTCGCGTTCCTGGTGCCCCTGCTGCTGATCGTGGCCACGTGGGCGATCGCGATGCTGGTGGTCTACGAGGCCCTGACCGGCGGCTTCGGGGAGCACGGCGCGGGGTTCACGATCTACACCTGGATCCCGGCCGGGGCCTTCCAGGTCACCCTCGGGCTCTTCGTCGACCAGCTCACGGCGTGCCTCCTGATCGTGGTGACGACGATCGGCATGCTCGTGCACCTCTACTCCGTCGGCTACATGGCCCACGACCCGGGGCGCTGGCGCTTCTTCGCCTACCTCAACCTGTTCATGTTCAGCATGCTGCTGCTCGTCCTCGGCGACAACTGGCTGACGGTCTTCGCCGCCTGGGAGCTGGTCGGCCTGTGCTCGTACCTGCTGATCGGCTTCTGGTACCAGCGCCGGTCGGCGGCGCTGGCGGCGAAGAAGGCCTTCATCGTCAACCGCGTCGGCGACGTCGGCTTCGCCCTCGGCATCATGCTGATCTTCGTCAGCACCGGGACGCTCAACATCCGCGAATCCTTCGCCCTCATCGCGAATCTCGGCACCCCGACCATCGCCGCGATCGCGCTCCTCGTCTTCTGCGGCGCGGTCGGCAAGAGCGCCCAGTTCCCGCTCCACGTCTGGCTGCCGGACGCGATGGAGGGCCCGACGCCGGTCTCCGCCCTCATCCACGCGGCGACGATGGTCAACGCCGGCGTCTACCTCGTGGCCCGCGCCAACCCGATCTTCGCCGCGGTCCCCGGCGTGATGGTCGTGGTGGCATCGATCGGCATCTTCACGGCGATCCTGGCCGCCTCGATCGCCTTCACCCAGACGCGACATCAAGCGCGTCCTGGCCTACTCGACGCTCTCGCAGCTGGGCTACATGTTCGCCGCGCTCGGCGTCGGCGCCTTCACGGCGGCGATCTTCCACCTCATGGCCCACGGCTTCTTCAAGGGCCTCCTCTTCCTCGGATCGGGCAGCGTCATCCACGCCGTCCACGAGGAGCAGGACATGAACAACATGGGCGGCCTGCGGCGGAAGATCCCGATCACCCACTGGACGATGCTCATCGGCGCGCTGGCGATCGCCGGCATCCCGCCGCTGGCCGGCTTCTTCAGCAAGGACGAGATCCTCGCGCGAGAGCTTCAAGTCCGGCTTCCAGTGGGTCTGGGTCATCGGCCTCGTGGTCGCCGTGATGACCGCGTTCTACATGTGGCGCCTGATGGGCAAGACGTTCTACGGCGAGCCATCGGCCTACGCGCGCCGGATCTGGGACCGGATCCACGAGTCGACGTGGACGATGACCCTGCCGCTGGTCCTGCTGGCGATCCCGTCCGCGCTCATCGGGCTCTTCCTCGGCCTTCCGTTCGGCGCCTCCCGGATCGCCGCCTGGCTGGAGCCGGTCTTCGCCGCGTCGGAGGAGGCCTTGAACCCCGACAAGCAGCCGTTCGCGCTCTTCGGCATCGACGGCGTGCTGATCCTCCTGAGCGTCGCCGGGGCGACGCTCGGGCTCGTCGTCGGGATCTGGCTCTTCGGCGCCTTCGGGCGCGCGCGGGCGGCCGGAGCGCGTGGAGTCGCTCACGAACGCCAACGGCGCGACCCGCTTCCTGTACCGGGCTTCGTTCAACAAGTGGTGGTTCGACGACCTCAACCACCTCCTGTTCATGGTCATCGGCGGCCGGGTGGCATCGGCGTTCTGGTGGTTCGACCGGGCCGTCGTCGACGGCACCGTGAACGGGGTCGGCCGGCTGACCGTCGGCGCGGGACGCGGCCTGCGCCGGGTCCAGACCGGGCGCGTCCAGAACTACGCCCTGGGGATCGCCATCGGGCTGATCGTGATGGCCGGCTCGTACCTCCTGATCGTGGCCCGGTAGCGCGATGACCCTCGACGTCGGCCGCTTCCCGATCCTGAGCGTGATCACGTTCCTGCCCCTGGTTGGGGCGCTCGTCATCGCCGTCATCCCGCGCGGAAACCTGGGCGCCATCCGGGGCGCCGCCCTGCTGGTCGCGCTGGCCACCTGGGTCGCGAGCCTGTGGCTGCTCCTCGGCTACCTGCCGGGGCGCGAGACCGGCGCAGCCTCGTTCCAGTACGTCGAGACCCTCTCCTGGATCCCGGTCTTCGGCATCCAGTACAAGGTCGGCGTCGACGGGCTGTCGGTGGCCATGGTCGTCCTGACCACGACGCTGACCTGGATCTCGATCCTGGCCAGCTTCGCGCCGATCAAGGAGCGGGTGAAGGAGTACATGATCTCCTTCCTCATCCTCGAGGTGGGGATGCTGGGCGTCTTCGTCTCGCTCGACCTGTTCCTCTTCTACATCTTCTGGGAGATCGTGCTGGTCCCGATGTACCTGATCATCGGGATCTGGGGCGGCGCGAACCGCATCTACGCGACCCTGAAGTTCGTGCTGTACACGCTCGTCGGGTCGCTGCTGATGCTGGTGGCGATCGTCGCCACGGCGTACGCCTATCGGACGGCCACCGGGACCTGGGACGGAGCCTTCGACCTCCAGCGGCTGGCCGCACTCGGGTTCGACAGGACCTTCCAGATGTTCGCCTTCGGCGCCTTCGCCCTCGCCTTCGCGATCAAGGTCCCGATGTTCCCGTTCCACACCTGGCTCCCCGACGCGCACGTGGAGGCACCGACCGCGGGCTCGGTGATCCTGGCCGGCGTCCTCCTCAAGCTGGGCGGCTACGGGTTCATCCGCTTCGCGCTGCCCCTCTTCCCGGAGGCCGCCCACGCCTACGCGCCCCTGATCATCACCCTCTCGGTGATCGCGATCATCTACGGCGCCATCGTGGCCCTCGTCCAGCCAGACCTCAAGAAGCTGGTGGCCTACAGCTCGGTCAGCCACATGGGCTTCGTCACCCTCGGGATCTTCGTCTTCAACCAGCAGGGGATGCAGGGGGCGATCCTGCAGATGGTGAACCACGGGCTCATCACCGGCGCCCTCTTCCTCCTCGTGGGAGTGATCTACGAGCGGACGCACGACCGCACGATCGCCAAGATGGGCGGGCTGGGGGCGCCGGTCCCGGTCTACGCGGCCGCCCTCGGCTTCTTCGTCTTCGCGTCCGTCGGGCTCCCCGGCCTGGCCGGGTTCGTCGGCGAGTTCCTGGTCTTCGTCGGCGCCTTCGCCTTCAACCCGTGGACCGCCGCCTCGATCGCGTTCGTGATGATCTTCGCCGCAGCCTACCTGCTGTGGATGCAGCAGCGCGTCCTGCTTCGGGCCGCTCTCGGACTTCCTCGAAGGGGCTCGGGCACCACCTCACCGACATGCGGCCGGTGGAGATCCTGACGCTCGCGCCGCTCGGCGCGCTCACCGTGATCCTGGGCCTCTTCCCGGGCCTGATCCTGAACCTCATCGCCGGGTCGGTGCAGGCCGTCCTCGCGGCCGTGGACCCGTCGCTCGCGACGGCGATCGGGCACTGACGGGAGCGCCCCCGATGATCCTCTCCGACCTGACCGTCATCGCCCCGCTGGCCGCCGTCGTCCTGCTGGCGGCGCGCGATCATCGTGGCCGACATCATCTGGCCCGGGCAGGACCGCCATCGTCGTCGGCGTGAGCCTGGTCGGGCTCGTGATCGTGGCGGCCCTCGTGGTATGGGTCGGGGCGACCCCGGGAACCGCGTTCGGCGGCACGTACCGCGTGGACGCCCTGGCGACGTACCTCGACCTCATCTTCGTCGCCATCGTCGCCCTCACGATCCTCTTCGGCCCCGACTACCTCGATCCCGCGCGGCCTGCCGGTCGCCGAGTTCGCGGCGATCCTCGTCTTCGCCCTGACCGGGGCCATGCTGATCTCCGTCGGCGGCCGACCTGCTGGTCCTCTTCCTGGGCCTCGAGCTGATGGTCATCCCGGGCTACCTCCTGGCCGGCTACCACAAGCGCGACGCGCTCTCGACCGAGGGCGCCATCAAGTACTTCCTGCTGGGATCCTTCTCGAGCGCGATCTTCCTGTTCGGCCTCGCCTTCGTCTGGGGCCTCACCGGCTCGACGCGGATCGACGGAGATCGCCGCCCACCTGGCGACGATCGTCGCAGGGCAGGCGCCCCTGTCGCCGGGCCTGGCGATGGGGCTCGCCTTCCTGACGACGGGCGTGGCCTTCAAGATCGCGGCCGTCCCGTTCCACTACTGGACGCCGGACGCCTACCAGGGCTCGCCGACCCCGGTCACCGGCTACCTGTCGGTGGGGCCGAAGATCGGCGCCTTCGCCGTGATCCTGCGCGTCTTCGCCGAGGCGCTGGCGCCCGCTCCGGCAGGAGTGGCTGATCGTCTTCTTCGTCCTGGCCGCCCTGACGATGACGCTCGGCAACCTGGTGGCCCTCACCCAGGACAACGTCAAGCGGATGCTGGCGTACTCCTCGATCGCCCACACCGGCTACATGATGGTCGGCCTCGCCGCGTTCGCCGCGGGCCAGATCCAGGGCCTCGAGGGGCTGCTCTTCTACAGCGCCGCCTACGCCTTCATGAACCTCGGGGCGTTCGCGGTCATCACCGCGCTCCAGAAGCGCCCGGGCGTGACCAGCCGGCTCGAGACGTTCGCCGGCCTCGGGCGTCGCGAGCCCGTGCTGGGGATCCTGATGGTCCTCTTCCTGCTCTCGCTGACCGGGATCCCGCCAACGGCCGGCTTCTTCGGCAAGGCCTACGTGATCCTGGCCGCGGTCGCAGGCGGGCGGCTGGATGAACCTGCTGGCCGTGATCGCCGTCCTCAACGCCGCGGTCGCCGCCTTCTACTACCTGCGGGTGGTCGTGTACATGTACATGCGCGAGCCACAGGGCGAGCAGGCCCCGGTCGGCCACGGCCCGCTGCTGCGCGTGGGGCTGGCCATCACGGCGATCATGACCGTGACGCTGGGGCTCTTCCCGGGGCCGTTCCTCGCCAGCGTCGGCGACGCGGCGCAGGTGCTCTCCTCGGCCCTTCGCTAGGCTCGAGACCCCCCGGGGCCTCGCCCGACGCGCGGAGCGAGGCCGGCCGCGGCGGGGAGCGCCTCGCGGCCGGCAGGCCCTGCCACGGGGGCGACGGCAGGAAGGCCCAGGGGCCGGGCGCGCCCGCGCGTCGCGGTCGGGCTGCCTCCGGGCGGGGTCGCGGTCGGGACGACGCTCGGCGCCGGCGACGGAGCCGAGCCGGGCGTGGCGATGGGCGCGGCCGAAGGCGAGATGGAGGGGAGCGGCGCGGCGGGCACGACCAGGTAGACCGCCACGGCCAGGCCGAGCGCGGCAACCACCCCGATGACGAGGCCGAGGGCGACGGCGACGAACGAGCGCATCGGTTCTGAGCGTAGCGGACTCGTCGGCGGGTCGCGCGGGCCTGGCGCAACAGGAGGACGCCGGGCGCGACATGACCGGGCCGGGCGCGGGATGACGCCGGGCGCAACAGGACCGGGACGTCCAGCGTCCCAGCACGGGACGAACGCGCCGGACGGCGCGGGCCGGCCTCCTTGCTAGGATCCCAACCGATGCGCTCGCTGCTCGACTGGATTCGCGGCCGCCTGCTGCCCGCCGTCGTGACGGCGGCCGGGGTGACCCTGCTCGCCGCCGGGCTCCTTTCCTACCAGGATCCCCCGGAGGCCGTCGCGCAGGCGCCCGCCGCTCCGCCCGCGGCGACCGCGGAGCCCCTCCCGAGCCTGGCCCCGATTCCGTCGATCACACAGCCCGGATCGCCGTCGCCGGGGGCGAGCCCCCCCGCCGACCGCGTGCCCACGCGGGTCGTCGTGCCGGCCCTCGGGATCGACCTGCCGGTCGTCAAGCCGCCGAACGACCCGAACCATTTCCCCTACTGCAACGTCGCGGAGTACCTGACCCAGCTGAGCCGTCCCGGCCAGCCCGGGACGACCTACCTGTACGCGCATGCCCGAGTGGGGATGTTCCTCCCGATCCTGCGGACGCCCGACAGCTCGATGCTCGGGATGCTCGTGCAGGTCTACACGAACGACGACCAGCTGTTCCTGTACGAGGTGACGCGCGTCCTGCGCCACCAGAGCAGCCTCGACGTCGCCTACCAGGCGAAGGACGAGCAGCTGATGCTCCAGACGTCGGAGGGACCGCGGGGCACGATCGGCAAGTCGATGCTGGTCGCACGGCCGCTGAGCGTCGGCCCGGCCGATCACGCGGCGGCGAACCCGGCGCCCCAGCCGCTCGTCTGCCAGTAGCCGCCCTCGGCGGCCACCAGCGCAAGCCGACCGCCGGGTCGCCTCAGATCCACTCGATCCGGCGCAGCACGGCCGCGATCAGCACCGCCAGCCCCGTGATCCCGAACGTCACGATCCAGAAGCCCGGCGCCTCCCCGAAGTTGAATGCCGCCCCCGCCTCGCTCATCCCGAAGATCCCGGCGAAGGCGCCGATCCCGGCCAGGATCACGGTGATCCCGGTGAGCCGCTTCATGATCAGCGACAGGTTGTTGTTCACCGTCGAGAGATAGACGTCGAGGGCGGCCGTGACGAGCTCGCGGAAGCCGTCGTACTCGTCGGACAGGTGGACGGCGTGGTCGTAGATGTCGCGGAAGTAGACGACGTGCTCGGGCGCGATGAACGACAGCGTGCGGTTCGTCAGCTGGTTGAAGACCTCGCGCTGGGGCGAGCTGACGTGGCGCAGCTCGACGAGCTGGCGCTTGAGCGAGAAGAGCTGGTCCAGGGTGTCCCGCTCGGGCCGGCTGACGATCCGGTCCTCGAGGTCGTCGATCGTGTCCTCGATGCGGTCGAACACCGGGTAGTAGTCGTCCACGACGTGGTCGAGGAGAGCCCACAGCAGGTAGTCCGGTCCCCGCGCGAGCAGGGGGCCGGCGCCCTCCCGCAGGTGCGAGGCACTTCGAGGGTCCCAGGACCGCGTGTGCGACGGTGAGCACGAATTGCTCGGCCACGACGATGTCGATCTCCTCGACCACGAGCTCGTGCTCCCAGGCGACGGCGAAGACCACGAGGTGCGCGTGCCCGTCCGTCAGCTCCAGCTTGGGCCGCTGGTTCTTCTCGAGGATGTCCTCGACGACGAGCGGGTGGAGGCCCAGCTCGCCCGCCACGGTCGCCAGGAGCTCCGGCGACGGGTCCGTCAGGTCCACCCAGTGGCGCGCGGTGGACTCGCCCACGGCGTGGACGAGCGCTTCGCGCCCCGATCAGGCTGCGCTGCTCGCCGTCGCGCCAGTGCTCGATCCGCAGCGAGGACTCGGCCTCGCGGACGAGCTCCGCGGAGAAGGGCCCTGCGCCGGGGGAGCCGCCGGCCGCCACTTCGGTCCTGCCGGGCGATGCCGCGACCTCAGAGGGCGATGGGCGCGGTGGCGCGGGCTCAGAGGGCGAGGGTGGGCTCGGGTTCCCCGACGGGACCGGATCCGGCTCCATCGCCACCTCCCATGCCGGCCGCGGCGCCCAGGCCGAGGGAGCCGCCGTCCGATTCGTCGCGGAGCATACGCGGCCGTGTCCCGAGTGCGAGCGCCGCCGGGATCGCCGCCGCCGTCACGCCGGCAGCCACCAGGAAGAGGCCGACCATCGTCCCGGCGGCCTGCGCGGCGGCCCACGACTCGAGCGCACCCACCACGAGCGGGTCGCGGAGCGGTCGGTCGGCGAGGGCGGGCGGCACGATCTGCCGGTAGGCGTCCGGTGAGCCGAAGACCTGGGACGAGAGCCGGTCGATCGCGTCGAGCCGTAGGCCGTGAGCACGGCCAGGCCGATGGCCATCCCGATCATCCGCGCCACGGTCACCGTCGCCGAGGCGGCGCCGAAGCGCGCCCGGCCCACCGCCTCGACCGCCGCGGTGCTCCGCGGCGTCACGGTCAGCCCGAAGCCGAGGCCGAAGAGCGCCCCCGCCGCCGCCACGACCTGGTACGCTAGTGTGCGGCGTCCAGGTGGCCATCCAGGCCAGGCCGGTGATCGAGGCGGCGAGGCCGACGGCGGTCACCGCGCGCAGGGACAAGTGGCGGACGAGCCAGCCCGAGAGCGAGCGCGCCGACGGCGGTCGCCCCGGCGAGGGCGCCGAGCGCCAGCCGCTGGACGTCCGCGCCGCCGTACAGCACCCGGTCGACGAAGACCGCCGTCCCCACGATCGCGGTCGCGAACCCGTAGCCGGTAAGGAGGCTCACGAGCGCGGCCGACGCGAAGACCCGGTCGGCGAAGAGGCGCGGGTCGAGGAACGGATCCGGGCGCCGGAGGCCATGCGCGAGAGCCGCGATCCCGGCCACCACGCCCACGCCGGCGAGGACGATCGAGACGGCCGCGGGGTCCGGTCCCGATCCGGCGGCTCCACCCTGCTCGCCGAGGAGCGAGATCCCGAGCAGGATCGAGGCGAGGGCGAGGGTGAACAGGAGTCGCCCCCACGACGTCCACCCGGGTCCGCGCTCGGGGCGTGTCCCAGCCCGCCGTTGCCGCCCAGCCGAAGGCGAGGGCGACGAGGCCGATCGGGACGTTGACGTAGAAGACGTACCGCCAGGCCGGCGCGAGGAAGTCGGCGGCGGGCGTGCCCTGCAGCCCGAGGTGCACGATCGTGACCTCGGGCCGCACGGAGTCGAGGATCGCCGCCCCCAGGAACGGTCCCGCGGCCATGCCCAGGAACGTCAGGGCCCCGATCACGCCGAGAGCCCGCGGTCGGTCGTGTCCGTGGAAGAGATGCGACGCGGCTGCCGTGGCGACCGGCACCAGCGCACCACCGCCAAGTGCCTGCACCGCCCGCGCGGCCACGAGCTGGTCGAGCGACTGGGACATCCCGGCCAGGAGCGAGCCCAGCGTGAAGGCGACCAGCGCCCCCAGGAAGAGTCGGCGGACGCCCCACAGGTCCGCGAGCCGGCCCGCGAGCGGCATCGTGGCCACGTAGACGAGCAGGTAGACGTTGACGATCCAGCTTGCGTGGCGGAGGTCGGTCCAGCTCCCCAGGTCGGCGATGATCGAGCCGGCAGCGCGACGGCCGTGATCATCAGCTCGAGGCCCGCCAGGAAGACGCCCGTGCCGAGGACGGCGAGCAGGACGAGCGCGACCCGGCGGTTCATCGACGTGAGTGTAGGTCAGCCCCGGGGCGGACCCCGGAGGGGGTTCCGGTGGCGGCGGGCGGCCGTCGGGGCGGGCTGGCGCGGGCGCCGCCGACCGTGCGCTGGCGCTGGCGCTGGCGCTGGCGTGTCATACGTGTCGGGCGCATACTCGATGCTCGGGGCTGGAGGTGGGGGTGGGCGATGAGCGGCAACGGGATCGAGATCGAGCGAAAGTACCTGCTCGACGGGGCCCCGTCGGGGGCGGAGCTGCTCGCGCTCGGAGCGCGCCCTGCACGGATCGAGCAGGTGTACCTGCTCTCGAACGGACGGCTGGGTCCGCCGCATCCGCCGGATCGAGGCCGATGGCCGCTCCCGACACGTGCTGACCCGCAAGCGCGGCCGGTCGGGGATCGTGCGCGAGGAGATCGAGTCCGACCTGCTCGCGCAGGAGTACGGCTCCCTGGCCTCCGAGGCCGACCCGGACCGCCGCCCGATCCGGAAGGTCCGCCACGTCCTCGCCTACGGCCGCTGGACGATCGAGCTGGACGTCTTCAGCGAGCCGCCGGGGCTCGTCCTCCTCGAGGTCGAGCTCGACGACCCGGACGACGTCCCCGATCTGCCGGCGGCGATCGCGGCGAGGGTCGTGCGCGAGGTGAGCACGGAGGAGGCCTACGCCAACTACACGCTCGCGCTGCGCCCCGGGGTCGCGACACACGAGGGCGGCCGGGGCTGACCCGCGCCGGCGGGCGCTCTTGACAGGCGCGGGCGGGCGTGCCTACCATCAACGGCGCTTTATATAAATCGGCATTGCTACGCGCCCCGACGGCCCGGGGCCGACGAACGCACGATCGGAGACGTCACCTGAGCCCCTCGCCCGCGCGCTTTCGCTCGACGATCGCATCGATCGTCGACCAGCCCGACGACCTGCGCGAGATCCGGACGTTTCACAAGGCGCTGGCCGACGTGAATCGGCTGCGCATCGTGCGCCGCCTTGCCGACGGCCCGGCCAGCGTGGGAGAGCTGATCGACCACGTCGGCCTCAGCCAGCCGCTCGTCAGTCACCACCTCCGGCGCCTGCGCGAGGCCGGCCTCGTCGTCTCCCGGCGGGCCGGCCGCGAGACGATCTGCTCGCTCCGGCCGGAGGCGTTCGGGGAGGTCGCCGACCGCGAGCGGGCCATCCTGGGGATGGACTGAGCGATGACGATCTCGAACGACACCCGCGGCCGCGTGAAGAAGGTCGGGCGAGCCGATCGCCCTCTTCTTCGGCCGCCTCGGCCTGACCCCGGACGGCCTGACCCTCATCGGCTTCGGGATCACCGCCGCTCGGCGCGGTCCTCGCTGGGCCTCCAGCTATGGCTCGTGGGCGGCCTCGTCGTCTTCGCCGGGGGCGTGTTCGACATGTTCGACGGCACGCTTGCCCGGGCGACCGGCCAGGTCAGCAAGCTCGGGGCCTTCATGGACTCCGTCTTCGACCGCTGGGGCGAGGCGCTCGTCTACGTCGGCCTCGTGGCCGGGCTCGCCGCCGCCGGCTGGGCCTGGGGTCCCGATCCTCGCGGCCGCCGCGATGGCGTCGGCCTTCCTCGTCAGCTACGCCCGCGCAAAGTCGGAGGGCCTCGGCTTCTCGGCCGGCACCGGGATGGCCGCGGTCGGCGTCATGCCCCGCGAGATCCGTCTCGTGATCCTGTGCGGCGGCCTCGTCGTCGGCGCCCTGCTGGGGACCGACGGCGCCGCCGGCGGGGCGGCTCCGACCGGGATCCTGGTCATCGACGGCGCCCTCGCGATCATCGCCGTCGGCGCCACGCATCACGGTCATCCAGCGCGTGCTCCACACCCGTGGCCAGGCGCGCGCGGCCGCCATGACCACGGAGGCGGCCGAGCGCACGAGCTGACAGCGAATCCCCAACCCCACCCATTCCACCATCCAGCGAGAGGCAGGACGAGCAACACCATGGCCAAGAAGAACGGGAGCAACGGCGTGAGCAAGCAACGGGAACGGCGAGAAGCCGGCCGGCACCTGGGCCGGCGCGAACCGCAAGGACGGCAAGATCCGAGTCGCGATCGTCGGCGTCGGCAACTGCGCCAGCAGCCTCGTGCAGGGTCGCTACTACTACGAGAACGCCAAGGAGAGCGACTTCGTCCCGGGGCTCATGCACGTCAGCCTCGGCGGCTACCACGTCCGCGACATCGAGTTCGTCGCGGCCTTCGACATCAACAAGACGAAGGTCGGCAAGGACCTCTCCGAGGCGATCTACGCGCACCCGAACAACACGATCGTCTTCCAGCAGGTCCCCCACATGGGGGTCACGGTCGATCGCGGGATGACCCACGACGGCCTCGGCAAGTATCTCAGCCAGATCATCGAGAAGGCGCCCGGCCCGACGGCCGACATCGTCGGGATCCTGAAGGAGCGCGAGGTCGACGTGATGGTCTCCTACCTCCCGGTCGGGAGCGAGGAGGCCACCAAGTGGTACGCCGAGCAGGCCCTCAAGGCCGGCGTCGGCTTCGTCAACGCCATCCCGGTCTTCATCGGCCGCGAGCCCTACTGGCAGCGCCGCTTCGCCGAGGAGGGCCTCCCGATCATCGGCGACGACATCAAGAGCCAGGTCGGGGCGACCATCAGCCACCGCGTGCTGACGCGCCTCTTCATGGATCGCGGCGTCCGCCTCGACCGCACCTACCAGCTGAACTTCGGCGGCAACACCGACTTCCTGAACATGCTCGAGCGCGAACGCCTCGAGAGCAAGAAGATCAGCAAGACGAACGCCGTCACCTCGATGCTCGACTACGAGCTCGAGCCCGGCAACGTCCACGTCGGTCCCGTCCGACCACGTGCCCGTGGCTGACCGACCGCAAGTTCTGCTACATCCAGATGGAGGGCACGACGTACGGCGACGTGCCGCTCCGCGCCGAGCTCAAGCTCGAGGTCTGGGACAGCCCCAACAGCGCAGGCGTCATCACCGACGCGATCCGCTGCCTCAAGCTGGGCCTCGACCGCGGCCTCAAGGGAACGCTGGTCGCACCCTCGAGCTACTTCATGAAGAGCCCGCCGGCGCAGACTCCACGATGACATCGCCTTCAATCGAGTCGAGGCGTTCATCCGCGGCGAGGACAACGAGACGCTCGTGGGGACCGAGAAGCTGACCGCGCGCAAGCTCCGGACGCTCGCCGCGGCGCCTTCCAAGGTCGCCGTCGAGTAGCGTCCGCCCTTTCGGGACCGTCTCGGGGTCCGCCCGACCGCGGCCCCCTCCGAGGCGTCGGGCCGCCGGCCCGGCGCATCGGATCGAGCCCCCGGAACGGCCGGTGACCCCAGGGTCGCCGGCCGTCCTCTTCGTCCGCCCGGGGTGCGCGCCCGCACGTCCGCCAACGGCACGCAACGAGGCGTGAGGGGGCTCGGGATCCCGGAACCTCGCACCCGGCGCTCGAGACCTGGCGGGTCGGGTGAAGGCGCCCCGGCCACGCCGCCCCGGAGGAGGCAGGGGCGGCGTGACCGGGGCCGAAGAGGAGGTTGAGGCTCTCCGTTCCGTGACGTACTATAGACGAAGAGGCAACCAATCGTAAATACCCGTAAGGGTTCGGGAGCATTCGGCAGCACGGGCGCGGCTGGCGGAACGATACCGGCAACGACGGGTCGCGGCAGGCGGGGCAGCGAGGACGAGAGCGTGTCGAGATGACGGAGGCTGCGGACCAGGGCGCGATCCCCGCGAGCGCAGCCTGGAACAGCCTCGTGAACACCCATGTCCACCTCCCGCCGAACTTCTCGGCGTTCTCGACGGTCGAGGACGTCGTCGCGAGCGCGGAGCGCGCGGGCGTGCGGGCCCTGGGCGCGTCGAACTTCTACGACCTCGGTGTCTACGCGCGCTTCGGCGCCGCGGCAGAGAGGGCCGGCGTGGTCGCCCTCTACGGCATCGAGCTCATCACGGTCATGGACGCCTCCCTGCGGTCAGGCACCCTCGTGAACGACCCCGCGAACCCCGGCCGGACCTACCTGTGCGGCAAGGGGATCGCCGGCTTCGCGGACCCGAGCGCCGACGCACGGTGCAGGATGGCCGCCGTGCGGGCGGTGGACGAGGAGCGGATGCGCCGGATGGTCGACGGCATGCGCGACTGGTTCGCGATCGCGGGGCTTGGCACGTCGCTCACCGACAGGGCGATCGCGGCCGAGGTCGCCGAGCGGGCCGAGGTGCCGCTCGCATGGGTGGTCCTCCAGGAGCGCCACGTGGCGATGGCCTTCCAGGAGGCGCTCTTCCTGCAGCTGGCGCCCGAGCGTCGAAGCCGCGTCCTGGAGCGGGCGTTCGGGCGGGTTCCGCGTGCCGACGTCGAGGACGCCGTCCAAATCCAGGGCGAGATCCGCTCGCGGCTCATGAAGGCCGGCCGGCCGGCGTTCGAGCCGGAGTCGCCGGTCTCGTTCGAGGACGGCATGCGCCTGGTCCTCGAGCTCGGTGGAATCCCGTGCTATCCGACGTTGGCCGACGGTGTCACGCCCGTGTGCGCGTGGGAAGAACCGCCGCGCGCCCTCGCCGAGCGCCTCCTCGACCGCGGCATCCACGCCGCCGAGATGATCCCGGTCAGGAATGAGACCGCGGCCATCGATGCCTACGTCTCGGCGTTCCGCGATGCCGGGATCGTCGTCATGGCGGGCACCGAGCACAACACCCAGGAGCGGATCCCGCTCGAGCCGCGCTGCCGGGACGGGAGCCTGCCGTCCCCGGGCGCCCGGGAGGCATTCTGGGAAGGCGCCTGCGTGGCAGCGGCACACCAGCACCTGCGGGCGTCCGGTCGGCCCGGGTTCGTGGATGGCGTGGGCCGGGTCAACCCCGGCTTCCCCGACGCCGCGACGCGGATCCGGTGGTTCCGCGAGCTCGGCGCGGACGTGATCTCCGGGCGCATGCCGGCGGGCGTTCGATGACGATGGAGTCGGTCGGCGGCCCGACGCAGCCGCGCGCGCTGCTCGACGAGCTGGTCGAGCTCTCGCGGCGCTTCGGGCGGGATCCCGGATTCTCGCGCGGCGGCGGGGGGAACTCCTCGGCCAAGAGCGACGGCGTCCTCTGGATCAAGCCCAGCGGCACGCCCCTGGCGACCTTGACTGCCGGGGCGCTCGTGGCGCTCGACATGGCGCCCCTGCGCGCCCTGCTCGACGCCGACCCGGCGGCCGACGTGCCCGGGGACGACCCGGTCATGCGCACCGCCTTGGCGGCCCGTCTGGCACCGGCAGCCGGCGGACAGCGCCCCTCGGTCGAGCTGCTCTTCCACGCCCTCTTCCCGCAGCGGCTGGTCCTCCATACGCACCCGATCCTCCTCAACGCCGTGACCTGCAACCGCGACGGCGCGGCGCTCGCGGCGCGACTGTATGGCGACCGGGTCCTCTGGATCCCCTACACGGACCCCGGCCTCCCGTTGGCGCGGGCGATCGCGGCCGCGCGTCGAGCGTTCGAGGCGCGGACCGGCGCCCCGGCTCCCAGCATCACCCTGCTCGGGAACCACGGGATCATCGTCGCCGCGGACACCGCCCGCGAGATCGAGGAGGCATCGGCGTGGCTCGTGGAGACGGTCCTCGCGGCGATTGGCGACCGCGCCCCGCTGGCCGGGACCGCGGCGCAGCCGGACGAGGCGCCGGATGGAGCCGCCCCGAACCCGCGCGCCCGGGCACTCGTCGAGGAGATCGGGCCCGCGCTTCGAGCCCGCCTTTCATCGGGCGAGCACCTCCGGATCGTGACCTTCGACGAGAGCCCGCCCGCGAGGAGCTTCACCGCCACGCCCGAAGGACGGGCATTCGTGCTGGGCGGACCGCTGACGCCGGACCAGATCGTCTACACCGGATCGTGGCCACTGCTGCTCGACATCCCCGCGGGCCTGCCGGCCGACGAGGTTTCCCTCCTCCTGCGTGACAGCCTGGAAGCCCACGTCACCGACCGTGGCCGCCTGCCGATCATCGCGGTGGTCCCGGGCCTCGGCCTGTTCGCCGCCGGCGACACGTTCGCGGAGGCTGACACGGCGCGGCACGTCTACCTCGATGCCCTCCGCGTCGCCGTGGGCGCCCTGGCGCTCGGCGGGATCCGGCACCTCGCCGACGGCGAGCGGCGCTTCATCGAGGAGTGGGAAGCCGAGGCTTACCGGCGCGAGGTCGGGGCCGGCGACGCCCTGGCCGGACGGGTGTCCGGCCGGGTCGTGGTGGTGACGGGCGCCGCCCAGGGGTTCGGCCTCGCGATCGCCGCCGACCTCGTGGCCCAGGGTGCCCACGTGGTGCTCGCCGACATCAACATCGCCCTCGCCGCGGGCCACGCGGCCGACCTCGAAGCCCGCTTCGGGCCCGGGAGGGCAACCGCGGTCGAGATGAACGTCACCGACGAGGCCTCCGTGGCCACCGGGATCCACGCGACCGTGCGCCGCTACGGCGGATTGGACCTGCTCGTCTCCAACGCCGGCGTCCTGCGCGCCGGCGGGGTCACGACCCAGCCCCTCGCGGATTTCGACCTCGTCACGACGGTCAACTACCGGGGCTACTTCCTGGCGGTCAGGTTCGCCGCTCCGATCCTCGCGCGCCAGCACAGCGCGAGGGGGGCGTACCGGGGCGACATCATCGAGATCAACTCGAAGTCCGGGCTCGCCGGCTCGAGCCGCAACAGCGCCTACGCCGGCAGCAAGTTCGGGGGGGTCGGGCTGACCCAGTCGTTCGCGCTCGAGCTCGTTGGCGACGGCATCAAGGTGAACGCGATCTGCCCCGGCAACTTCCTCGACGGGCCCCTCTGGTCGGATCCCGACAACGGCCTCTTCGTCCAGTACCTGCGGGAGGGCAAGGTGCCCGGCGCGACGACGATCGACGAAGTCCGCCATTTCTACGAGACCCGGGTGCCGATGGGTCGCGGCTGCACGCCCGCAGACGTCCTGGAGGCGCTCTACTACCTGGTTGCCCAGCAGTACGAGACCGGGCAGGCCCTGCCCGTCACCGGCGGCCAGATCATGCTCAGCTGACGCCGTCCCTTCGGCGTCGCCACGAGGTCCCCAGGTGAACGAACCCTCTCCCGGCGCCGCCGGGCCGGCCGCTTCGGGCGCAGGCGTCGCGGGCCGGTTGCCCGCGACTCAGCACGCGATCCAGTACGTGGGCAAGGGGAGGCTGGTCCACAACCGCGCCAAGCCGGTCCCCACGCCGGGGCCGACCCAGCTCATCCTGAAGGTCGAGGCCGTCGGGATCTGCTTCTCGGACACCAAGCTGCTGCACGCATTCTCCTCCCACCTGCGCAAGGCCGAGGTGCTCGAAGGCATCGACCCTGCGTCCCTGGCGGAGATCCCGAGCTACGTGCCGGGCGACCTCCCGACCGTGCCCGGGCACGAGGTCGCCGGCCGGATCGTCGCAGTCGGCACCGATGTCCGGCACCATCGGCTTGGCGAGCGGGTGCTGGTCCAGACCGACTATCGCCACCTGCCGACACCCGGCTCGAACGCCGCCTTCGGCTACAACTTCGAGGGCGGGCTGCAGGAGTACGTCCTGCTCGACGAGCGGATGATCCTGGAGCCCGGGACCGGCGAGCGCTTCCTGATTCCGGTGGGCGAGGAGCCCGGCGGATCGGCGGTCGCGCTGCTGGAGCCGTGGGCCTGCGTGGAGGCCTCGTACGCCAGCCGCGAGCGATCGACGCTCGCCCCGGGCGGCCGCCTGCTGGTGGTCGCCGACTCCGGGCACCGGGTCGAGGGGCTGGCGCCGCTCATCGCCGGGGCGACACCGGCTTCGGTCACGACGCTGCTCGTGGATGACGGGCAGCGGGAGGCCGTTGGCGCAGCCCTCGGGAGCGCGGCCGGGCCCCAGCCGGTGGCGCACGCGCAGGCTGCCGGCGCCCTCGGCGGGATGACCTTCGACGACCTCGTCTACTTCGGCGCCGACGCCGAGCGGATCGAATGGCTGGAGACGCTGATCGCGTCGCGCGGGGTCATCGACATCGTGCTCGGAGGGGCGGTCCTCGGGCGGCCGGTCGCGGTGGACGTGGGTCGCATCCACTACGACCTCACGAGGTGGGTCGGCACGCCCGGCGCCTCGGCCGCCGAGGGCTACGCGATCGTGCCCGCCGACGGAGAGCTGCGCGCCGGCGACCGGGTGGCGGTCATCGGCGCCGCCGGTCCGATGGGGTTCATGCACGTCATCCGCACGGTGTCGTCGGGCCTTGAGGGCCTGTCGATGACTGCGGTCGATATCGACAACGCTCGCCTGGCCCACCTGGCGGGGATCGCCGGGCCGCTTGCCGATGCCCACGGGGTTGCCGCGGAGTTCCTGGACAGCCGCGTCACCCAGCCCCGCCCCGGCTTCAGCTACATCGCGGTCATGGTGCCCGCCCCCCCGCTCGTGGCCCAGGCGGTGGATCTCGCCGGGGTGGCCTGCCGGGTCAACATCTTCGCCGGGTTCGCGGCCGGCACGCGGGCCGCGCTCGACCTCGACGGGATCCTTCGTCGGGGCGTCTACCTGCTCGGGACGAGCGGATCCGAGATCCCGGACATGCAGGCGGTTCTCCGCAAGCTCGAGCGGGGAGACCTCGACACCAACATCTCCGTCGACGCGGTCGCCGGCATGGAAGGGGTGGCCGACGCGCTCGCAGCGGTCGAAGCGCGCACGTCGGGTGGCAAGATCGTCGTCTACCCGGCCTTGCACGAGACGGGCATGCTTACGCTCTCCGAGATTCCGGCGGCCTTCCCCGCGGCCGGCGCGGCGCTGCACGACGGGCGCTGGACACGGGAGGCGGAAGCGGCGCTGCTCGCGTCGGCCGGCGGCCCCGACGCCGGGGTCGAGCCCGGCGGCCGCGGATGAGAGCCCTGCGGCTCCATGGTGTCGGCGATCTCCGCCTTGCCGACGAGCCGCCGCCCGTGCCGGCTTCCGGCGAGGCGCTCGTCCAGGTCACCGCAGTCGGGATTTGCGGATCCGACCTGCACTGGTACGACGAGTCGGCCATCGGCGACGCGGTCCTGACCCGCCCGCTCGTGCTCGGCCACGAGGCGGCCGGGAGGATCACCTCCGGGCTTCGCGCCGGGCAGCGGGTGGCGATCGACCCGCAGGTGGCGTGCGGCGCCTGCGAGACCTGCGCGGAAGGCCGCGGCCATCTATGCCCGCGCGTCAGGTTCCTCGGCCACGGGGTCACCGATGGCGCGCTCAGGGAGCGGCTGGCCTGGCCGGAGCGCAACCTCGTCCCGCTGCCCGACACGATCGACGATGTCGACGGGGCGCTCCTCGAGCCCCTCGGCGTGGCGATCCATGCGCTGGACCTCGCTCGCCTGCGACCGGGGGCGACGGTCGGCGTCTTCGGCGCCGGTCCCATCGGGCTGCTTCTCGTCCAGCTCGCCCTCGCCGCCGGCGCCAGGTGCGTCGTCGCGACCGACCGGCTCGCGCACCGCGTCGAGGCGGCCCGTGCATTGGGGGCGATCGCCGAGCAGGTCCGCGGCGGCGACGAGCGGGCAGCGCTGCTGGAGGCCCTTGGCGGCCGCGGGCTGGATGCCGCGATCGAGGTCGCCGGCGACGATGACGCGCTGGCGACGGCGATCGCGCTGGCGCGCCCGGCCGCGACCGTCGTCATCGCGGGCATCCCGGCCGGCGACGACTCGACGATCAGCGCGTCGATTGCACGACGCAAGGGCCTGGACCTGCGCTTCTCCCGGCGCATGAACCGGACCTACCCGCGGGCCATCGCCCTTGCCGCGACCGGCCGGGTGGACCTCGCCGCCGTCGTGACCCATCGCTTCGACCTCGCCGAGTTCGAGCCCGCGTTCCAGCACGCCTCCCGGCGCGACGGTCAGAAGGTGGTGATCACGCTCACCGCGTGAGCGGGCGATGCCGGGGCAACCCTCGCCCGGTGCTGCGAACCATTGCGGTTGCGTGGCGAACCGGCTTGACACTCGCCATGTGACGATGCAAAGTGTTCGCAATCGCAACCATTCGAAGTCGAACTGACCACGTCCGGCTGGGTCGAGGAGAGCGTGACCGAAAGGACCGCGGAGCTTCCCGAAGGGGCCTTTGCGCGTGAGCGGCAGGAGCAGATCGCGCTCCTCGTCGACCAGCGCGGCCGGGCCCGTGTGAGCGACCTCGCGACCCGCTTCGGGGTGTCCGCGGTCACCATCCGCAAGGATCTCCTGATCCTGGAAAGCGAGCGCCGGGTGATCCGCACCCATGGGGGCGCCATCGCTCCGCGGAGCGGCCGCCCGGAGCTGGCCTTCGAGATTCGCGAGCGCCTCCAGCACGAGGAGAAGGTGCGGATCGGCGCGGCGGCGGCGGCCCGCGTCGGCGATGGCGAGAGCATCGTCCTGGACGCGAGCACGACCGCGCTCTGCATCGCGCGCACCCTCAAGGACCGCGAGGCGTGGCACCACCTCACGGTGGTGACGAACAGCATCCGGATCGCGTCGGAGCTCGCCGGCCACGCGGGCATCACGGTCCTGATGCTCGGCGGACGCGTCCGCTGGGAGGCGCTCTCCGTCGTCGGCCCGCTCGGGGACGGCGTCTTCCGTCGCGTCAACGTCCAGAAGGCATTCGTCGGCGCCGCCGGCTTCACCCTGGACGCCGGCCTCTCCGACGCGATGGAGGAGGAGGCCCAGATCAAGCGCTCCATGGTCACGGCCGCGCGCGAGGTGTACGCCGTCGTCGACCACACGAAGTGGGGCCGGGTCGCGTCCGCGTCGTTCTGCCGGACCGATCACCTGGCCGGCGTGATCACCGACGTCGACGCTCCGGCCGACATGGTCGCCGCGGTCCGCGCGCTCGGCGTCGAGGTCGAGGAGGTCGGGGAGCCGGCGGGTGCCACGGCTGCCCGCGATCAGGGTGCGAAGCCGTGACGTTGCCGCTGCACGCGCCGGCGGGCGGCCCAGCCCCGGCCGTCGCGGCCGTGCCCCGGGTCGGGATGCGCGGCATCTCGAAGCGGTTCGGGGCTACCGCCGCCCTTGACGACGTCTCGATGGACTTGGGCGCCGGTGAGATCCACGGCCTCGTGGGCGAGAACGGCGCCGGCAAGAGCACCCTGGTCAAGATCCTGGCGGGCGTGCATGCCCCGGACACAGGCACGATCAGCCTCGATGGTGTCTCCACGACCATCGCCGACCCGGCCATGGCCCGTTCGCTCGGCGTGGCGGTCGTGCACCAGGAGCCGAGGCTCTTCCCGCACCTTTCCGTCGCGGAGAACGTCTTCCTCGCGCACCCCCCGAAGGGGCGCCTGGGCGAGATCTCGTGGAGTGAGATGCGGAGGGGCGCATCAGCGCTCTTCGAGGAGCTCGACGTCCGACTCGACGTGACGGCCCCTGTCCGCGGCCTGTCGATGGCCGACCAGCAGCTCATCGAGATCGCCAAGGCCCTCTCCGTCGAGGCGCGAGTCCTGATCCTTGACGAGCCGACGGCATCGCTCTCCGCCCACGAGGTGGACCGGCTCTTCACGATCGTGCGCCGGACGCGCGACCGGGGCGTCGCGATCCTATTCGTGAGCCATCGCCTCGAAGAGGTGTTCGTCCTCTGCGACCGCGCCACGGTGTTGCGCGACGGCCATCATGTGACTACGGCCGCAACCAGCGACCTCACCACGGCAGACCTCGTTCGCCACATGGTGGGGCGGGCCGTCTCCCTCTTCCCAAAGGAACGAGGCAACCATCGGCGACGTGCTCCTCGAGGTCCGTGGGCTCGCCCTCACTGGCGCGTTTCGAGATGTCAGCTTCAGCGTCCGGGCGGGCGAGATCCTGGGTCTGGCCGGCCTGGTTGGGGCCGGTCGCACGGAGATCGCCCGCGTCCTCTTCGGGATCGACCGCCCGTCAGCCGGGGAGGTCCGGCTGAACGGCCAGGCCGTCCACTTCGCAGCTCCGTCGGCCGCGCTTGGCGCCGGTATCGCGTACGTGCCGGAGGACCGCCACCAGGACGGTCTGGTGTTGGACTTCTCGATCGCGGACAACATCACGCTGCCGATCCTGACGCGCCTCTTCCCGCGCCTCTTCGTGCGGCACGCCACCGAGCGCGCGCTCGCTGAGCGGTATACGGAGCGACTCAGGGTCCGCATGACGGGCGTCGACCAGCTCGCACAATCGCTCTCGGGCGGCAACCAGCAGAAGGTCGTCATCGCCAAATGGCTGGCCACGAACCCGCGGATCCTGATCCTGGACGAGCCGACCCGAGGCGTCGATATCGGGGCCAAGGTGGAGGTCCATCGAATCATCTCGGACCTCGCGGCATCCGGCCTCGGCATCATCCTGATCTCCAGCGACCTGCCCGAGGTCCTGGCGATGAGCGACCGGATCATCGTGCTGCACGAGGGCCGGGTCACGGCCGAGATCCCCGGGGCGGAGGCGACCGAGGAGCGCGTCATGTATGCCGCGACAGGCCAGGTCGCGGCCACCGAGGCAGCCTCCGCGGGGGGAGCCGGACTTCCCGCCCCCGCGCCGGCGCAGGGATCGCCCGAGGCGTCCGATGGCCGCTGAAGCCTCTGCCCCGCCCCGCCGGACGGGCGTCGCCACACACCTGATCGAGACGGTCGGGCGATCGCGCGAGCTGACCCTGGCGGGCGTGATGCTCGTGATGTGCCTCGTCGTGACGATCCAGGCCCCGCACTTCCTGTCGACCTCCAACCTCGGCCAGGTGACCACGCTCGCCGCGATCATCGCGATCGCGGCCGTCGGCGAGGCGCTGGTCATCATCACCAAGGCCGTGGACCTGTCGGTCGAGTCGATGATCGGCCTGGTCGCCTTCGTCGTGGCCGACATCCTCCGCCAGAATGCCCTGCCCGTCCCCGCCGCGTGGCTCGTCGGTATTGGGCTCGGCCTCGTCCTCGGCATGGTGAACGGGGCGATCATCACGGTGCTCCGGGTGCCGCCGATCGTGGCCACCCTGGGCACCCTGAGCATCTTCCGCGGCCTCGACTTCTTCGTGGCCGGCGGCCACGAAGTCAACCTTGCTGACCTGCCACCGGGCTACTCCGACCCCGCCAGCGCGTCGATCCTCGGGATCCCGCTGTTCGTGATCGTCGCCGTGATCGTCGTGGCGATCGTCGCCCTGCTCATGCGCCTCAGCCAGTTCGGCAGGCAGACCTACGCGGTGGGGAGCAATGCCGAGGCGGCTACGATCATCGGCATCCGCTCCCGCGTCGTCATCTTCGCGGCGTTTGCCTTCTGCGGCCTCCTCGCGGGAGTGGCGGGCGTGCTGTGGGGGATCGAGTTCGGCACGATCTATGCGACGTCGGCATCCGGTGAGTCGCTGCCGATCATCGCCGCGGTGGTGGTCGGGGGAGTCTCCATCGCAGGCGGCTCCGGCACGGTCGTCGGGGCGGCGCTGGGCGCGCTGTTCCTGGCCCTGATCAATAACTCGCTCCTGTTGCTCCAGATGCCCCAGGAGTTGCTCCAGGCAATCTACGGGGCGGTGATCCTGCTCGCCATCGGCGCTGATGCCCTGCTCCAACGACGCGAGCGACGCATCAGCGCGGAGCACGCAACCCGATGACCCAAAGCCAGCCCGTGGCCACGCCCGATCCCGCGACGGTCGCCAGCGGACCCGTCCGGCCAACGTCAGCCGGCGGGCGGCTGCGCCGTGGCGCGTCCCGGTTGGCGCGCTGGGAGGCACTCCTGCTCGTGCTCATCGTGCTCCTCGTGTTCGAGGGCACTCAGGTCTCGAAGGTCTTCCTCACTGGCGGGAACTTCGCGAACCTGACCAGCGCCGTGATGGAGGTCGCGATCGTCGCGCTCCCGATGACCCTCATCATCATCACCGGCGACATCGACCTCTCGGTGGAGTCGATGATGGGGCTCGGCGGCGCGATCCTCGGCTGGCTCTGGGCGGCGGGCGTGCCACTCGAGGTCGGGATCCCCGTCGTGCTCGTCGTCGGCGCCCTTGGCGGGCTCGTCAACGGGCTCCTGGTGGCCCGGGGTGGCCTGCCGTCCCTCGTGGTCACGCTCGGCACACTTGCCCTGTTCCGGGGCCTCGCCAACGTCGTGCTGGGGACCCGAGCAATCAGCAACTTCCCACCCGGCTTCACAGCGTTCGGCTTCAGCAACGTCCCGGGCACGCCGATCCCGTGGACACTGGTCGTGTTCGCCATCCTCGCGGTCGTCTTCGCGCTCGTCGCGCACGCGACCTGGATCGGCCGGCAGGTGTTCGCAATTGGCAAGAACAAGGACGCTGCGCGCTACTCCGGCGTCCGCGTCGCGACCCTGCGGACCACGCTCTTCGTGGTTTCCGGTCTCATCGCGGCCTTCGCCGGTATCATCCTCGCCGCGCGGTTCAACAGCGCCCGGTCGGATAACGGCACCGGCCTGACGTTGGTCATCGTGACCGTCGTGCTGCTCGGCGGTGTCGACATCAACGGCGGAAAGGGGACCATCCCCGGTGTCATCCTCGCCGTCTTCACCCTTTCAGTGCTGCAGAGCGCACTGCGGCTCGCGGGTGTCTCGAGCGACTACCAGAACGTGGCCATCGGGCTGCTTCTGATCGGCTCGGTCACCGCCCCCTACCTTGCTCGCCAGACCAGGTTGTTCGTGGACCGGGCTCTGCCAAGCCGGCACCCGCCGGCGGCCCTGGTCCCTCCTGGCGGGGTCAATGGAGAACGTCCCTAAGGAGGAGACACGTCAATGGCACATCGATATCCTCGGGTCATCGCTGCAATGGCGGCGATGACACTCCTGGTCGCCGCGTGCAGCTCGAGCGCGACGCCATCCCCTTCGGCGGCCCCGTCGGTGGCCCCGTCGGTGGCCCCGTCGGCGGCCGCGTCGGCGGCCCCTTCTGCGTCGGCGGCCGCGCCTAGCGGGTCACCCGCGGGGGCGACGATCAAGAACGCGACGATGATCCCCAAGCAGGTCAACAACCCGTACTTCGACGTCGCCTACAAGGGCGCACAGAAGGCGGCCACCGCCCTCGGCGGCACGGTCACCCAGCAGGGCCCGAGCGCGGCGGACGCCACGCAGCAGATCCCCTTCATCCAGACGGCGACGACGCAGGGGGTCAGCGCCATCCTGGTCTCGGCTGATGACGCGACCGCGATTGCCCCGTCCCTGCAGCAGGCCATGGCGGCCGGCGTCAAGGTCGTGGGCTACGACTCCAGCCCGGCTGTCGGCGCCTACAACGTGTTCGTCAACCAGGCCGACACGGCCGGCATCGGCAAGGGCCTCGCCGACATGGCGTGCGACAGCGCCCCCAACTGCACCGGCGAGATCGCGGTCCTCTCCGCGTCGCAGACGGCGACGAACCAGAACGCCTGGATCGACGCGCATGAAGACCACCCTCAAGGATTCCAAGTACGCCAACCTCAAGCTCGTCGACGTCGTCTACGGCAACGACGATCCCCAGATCAGCACGACGCAGGCCCAGGGCCTCCTCCAGGCCCATCCGAACCTCAAGGTCATCGTGGCCCCGACCACCGTCGGCATCGTCGCCGCGGCGCAGGTCGTCCGGGCCGCCAAGAAGACCGGGACCGTCTACGTGACGGGCCTCGGCACCCCCAAGGGCATGCAGGACTACGTCAAGGGCGGCGAGTCGAAGGAGTTCGCGCTCTGGAACGTCACCGACCTGGGCTACCTCGCCTACGCCGTCGCGGCCGACCTCGTCAACGGGACGATCACCGGCAAGGAAGGCGAGACCTTCACGGTCAAGGGACTCAACAACGACCAGCCCTACACCATCGGCAAGGACAGCGTCGTCGTCCTCGGGCCACCCTTCGTGTTCACCAAGACCAACATCGACGAGTTCGTGTTGTCGTTCGGCTTCTAGGCCGTCCGCGCAACGATCCAGCCCCGGCGGCCTCCAGCCGCCGGGGCTGCCCAATCCCAGGTGCGCCCATGGAACGCGTGGCATTCAGCATGAGGCTCCTGCCCGGAGCCGAGGCGGAGTACCGGCGACGCCACGCGGCGGTCTGGCCGGAGATGCTCGACGCGCTGCGCGCCGCGGGATGCCGCAACTACTCGATCTACCAGCACGACGACGACCTCTTCGGCGTCTTCGAGGTCGACGACTTCGACCGCTTCCGGAGCATGATGGACGCGGCGCCCGTGAACGCCCGCTGGCAGGCCGACATGGCCCGGCTCATCGATCCCTGCACGGATCCCGCCACCGGCTTCCATCGCCGCCTCGACGAAGTCTTCCGCCTTGACTGACACGCCCCTGCGGATGGCCGCCGTGGACCTCGGCGCGGAGAGCGGCCGGGTCGTCGTCGGCACGTTCGACGGCGGGCGCCTCGCGCTCGAGGATGTCCATCGTTTCCCGAACATCCCGGTCTCGCTGGCGGGCACGCTGCACTGGGACTTCCTGCGCCTCTTCGGCGACGTGAGCGCGGGCCTGCGCCGGGCGGGCGCGGCCGGCCCCCTGGCGTCCGTCGGCGTGGACTCCTGGGGCGTCGACTTCGGGCTGCTCGATACGCGGGGTCGGCTGCTCGCAAACCCGGTCCACTATCGCGACACCAGGACCGACGGCGTCGAGGCGGCTGCCTTCGCGGTCGTCCCTCGCGACGAGATCTACCGGGTGACCGGCATCCAGTTCATGCCGATCAACACGCTCTATCAGCTCTTCTCGATGGTGCGCGCGGGGGACCCGCTGCTGCGCCAGGCCGATCGGCTGCTGATGACCGCCGACCTGTTCGGGCACTTCCTCTCGGGCGCGGCCGTCGCGGAGTACACCAACGCCTCGACGACCCAGTGCCTCGACGCCGTCACCCGCGACTGGGCACGCCCGATGCTCGAGCGCCTCGGGATCCCGACCGCGCTCCTGCCCGAGATCGTGGCGCCTGGCACCGCGCTCGGGGGGCTGAGGCCCGAGATCGCGGACGCTGCTGGCCTCGGAGCGACGCGCGTCGTGGCGCCGGGGACGCACGACACGGCGTCCGCCGTCGTCGGGGCGCCGCTCCGCTCGCCGGCGAGCGCGTTCCTGAGCAGCGGCACGTGGTCCCTGATCGGGCTCGAGGTGGCGGCGCCGATCATCTCCGACCTCTCGCTCGCCGCGAACCTCACCAACGAGGGCGGCGTCGGGGGCACGATCCGGCTGCTGCGCAACGTGATGGGCCTCTGGCTCGTCCAGGAGAGCCGGCGCGCCCTCTGGCCGGCGGGAGACGGGCCCTCCTACGAGGAGCTCGCGGCGATGGCGGAGGCCGCTCCCCCGTTCGCGGCGTTCATCGACCCCGACGACCAGCGCTTCCTGCATCCAGGCGACATGCCGGAACGAGTCCGGGCGTTCTGCGCCGAGACGGGCCAGCCGGTCCCGGCGGAACCGGGGGCGCTGGTGCGGGTCCTGCTCGAGAGCCTCGCGCTCCGCTACGCCGCGGCGGTCGACCAGCTCTCCGCGGCCGTCGGGCACCCCGTCGATGCCGTCCACGTCGTCGGCGGCGGTTCCAGCAACCGCCTCCTGTGCCGGCTCACGGCTGGCGCCACCGGGCTCCCGGTCCGGGCCGGGCCGGTCGAGGCGACGGCGGCGGGGAATCTTGCCGTCCAGGCCATCGCGGTGGGCGAGCTCGCCTCCGTTGCCGAGGCACGCGAGCTGGTGGCACGCTCCTTCCCCGTCACCACCTACGAACCCGAGGGCGAGTGGTCCGAGGCGCGGTCCCGCTTCGCGGCCGTCCTTGCTCGAACGCCAGCCCAAGCCACGCTGTCCTGAACGAGGAGTCACGCCATGACACCCATCGCCGCCGTCGCTCGCCCGGCCACCGTCTCCGCGCTCGAGCGCATCGAATGGGCCATGAGCGGCCTGGCCATCGAGCTCCCGTCCTGGGGCTTCGTGAACACCGGCACGCGCTTTGGGGTGTTCCCCCAGGCGGGCGTGCCGCGCGACGCGTTCGAGAAGATCGACGACGCGGCGACGGTCAACCGCTACACGGGGATCGCCGGCTCCGTGGCGCTCCACATCCCGTGGGACCGCGTCGAGGACTGGCCCGCGTTCAAGGCCTACGCCGCGGAGCGCGGCCTGCGCATCGGCGGAATCAACAGCAACACGTTCCAGGACCAGGACTACAAGCTCGGCTCCCTCTGCCATCCGGAGGCGTCCGTCCGGGCCAAGGCGATCAAGGCGATCGTCGAATGCTGCGAGATCGCCGCCGCGACCGACTCGAAGGTCGTCAAGGTCTGGCTTGCCGATGGGACGAACTACCCCGGCCAGGACGACATGCGCTGGCGGCGCCACCGGCTGGTGGAGGCGCTCCGCGAGATCTATCCGCACCTGCCGTCGGGCGTGCGGATGTTCCTGGAGTACAAGCTCTACGAGCCGGCGCTCTACTCGACCGACGTCCAGGACTGGGGTCAGTCGCTCTCCGTCTGCCGGGCCGTGGGCGAGATGGCGACGGTCTGCGTCGACACGGGCCACCACGCGATGGGCGTCAACATCGAGCAGATCGTGGCCGCCCTCCTCGCCGAGGGCCGGCTAGGCGGCTTCGACCTCAACGACAAGAAGTACGGCGACGACGACCTGATGGTCGGCTCGCATCGATCCCTACCAGCTCTTCCGCATCGCCCACGAGCTCGTCAACGCCATGCGCGACGACGCGGACCCGGTCGCCCAGCGCTGCGCCAACGAGACCGTCTACATGCTCGACCAGTGCCACAACATCGAGCCCAAGATCCCGGCCATGATCCGCTCGGTCATGAACCTCCAGGAGGCAGTCGCCAAGGCGCTCCTGGTCGACCGCGCGGCGCTGCTCGTCGCCCAGGCCGCCGGCGACGTCCTCGAGGCGAACCGGCTCCTCGCCGACGCCTACGCGACCGACGTGCGGCCGCTCCTCGCCGAGCTGCGCGCCCGCGCGGCCTGCCTGCCGACCCGTACCGCGCCTACCTTCAGAGCGGCGAGGCCGAGGCTCGGGCCGCCGCCCGTGTCGGCGGCTCGGCCGCCGGCTGGGGCTGAGACGCGGCTAGAGCACCCGAGCAGGAGACGGTGATGGCCCTGGGCGAACCCTACCCTGACCTCGGCGAGATCCTGGACTCGATCGGCGAGGGAGGTCGCCGCGTCGTTGCCATCGACGCCAGCGAAGGTGCGGCGGGCAACATCTCGGTCTACGTGGGCTGGCCGATGGATCCGCGGCGGCTCTTCCCGACGATCGAGCCGGTCAGCCTGCCGGTCCCCGCGCCACACCTGGCGGGCGGGCTGGTGATCGTGACCGGCTCCGGCCGCCGCCTGCGGGACATCGCCGTGGACCCGGCCGCGAGCCTCGGCGTGGTGCGGATCGGGTCGGATGGCACGACGGGGACGCTCCACACGTCTCCCCGCCGGCTCTTCGAGTCCCTCACCAGCGAGTGGAACTCGCACCTGGGCGTCCATGACGACGTCGTTGGCCGCACCGGCACGAACTTCCACGCGGTGGTCCACGCCCAGCCGCCCCACCTGGTCTACCTGAGCCACGTCCCGCGCTACCAGGACGAGGAGCATCTCAACCGCCGGCTCCTGCGCTGGGAGCCCGAGACGATCATCAACCTGCCGTCGGGCATCGGCGTGCTGCCGTTCGAGCTGCCGGGGTCGAAGGCCCTGATGGACGCCAACGTCGCGAGCCTTCGCAACCACCGGATCGTGCTCTGGGGCAAGCACGGAGTGATGGCCCGCTCGGACATCTCGGTCACCCGGGCCGTTGACCGGATCGAGTATGCCGAGACGGCGGCCCGCTACGAATACATGGACCTGGTCAACGGCGAGCGGGCCGAGGGCCTTTCGCTCGAGCAGATGCTGGCCGTCGTGGCGGCTTTCGGGGTCGAGACATCCGTGGTCTGAGGATCGTCGAGGCTCTGCCCGCCAGGGGCCGGCCCATCCCACCGAGCCGGGCGCCGAGCGGATGGACGGCCGCGTCGATGCGGATTCCGGCGCGCGGCAGCCGGGCGAGCGCCGCCGTTGCGTGTCTGGCGGCCCGCGAATCTCGCGCATGCCGCATCCTTCTCCTTCGTGATGTCACGAGGACGAGGCTTGCCCGTGGAAGAGCGGACGCCGGGTCGCCCGGACGCGGACGACGCGACTCCGGTCGCGGCTCCGGGGCCCGAGGCGAGCGCGGTGGCGGGTCGCTTCCGGGCGCCCCATCGGCGGGCGGCGGCCGGCCCGCGGATCCGCGAGAAGGTGGCCGTGTCGGCCTACCGCGGCGGCTCGTGGGTGCTCGGCCGGCTCCCGTTCAAGCCCAGCGTTCGCGTCGGCGGCTGGCTCTCGGACGCGGTCTACTACGGGTGGCCCGAGAAGCGCCGCTACGTGCGCGCCAACGCCGGGAGGATCCTCGGCGTCCCCGCGACCGACGCGCGGACGGGCGCCCTGGCCCGGGCGGTCTTCCGGAGCCAGACCCGCTGGGTGGTGGAGGGATTCCATCTCCCTCGGATGTCCCGCGCGGAGCACGTCGACCTCCTCTCGGCGCCGGCCGCGGATCGCCTCCACGAGGTGTGGGCCGCGTCGAACGGCCTGATTCTCGTGGGGCTTCACCTCGGCAACGGGGACGCGGCGGCGGCGGCGCTCGCCGGGCGCGGCTGGCCGGTCAACGTCCTGGCCGACGACACGGCCTACGACGAGCTCTTCGAGCTCATGTTCGAGCAGCGCCGGGCGTGGGGCGTGGAGGTGATCCGCTGGCGCAACCTGCGCGGGGTCTACCGCGTCCTCCGCGAACGCAAGATCCTGGCGCTCCTGGTCGACTGGGGGTACCGTCCCGCCGGCGAGCCGGTTCGTTTCCTCGGCTCCTGGACCACGTTGCCCTCCGGCCCCGCGGTCCTGGCGGCCCGCACCGGCGCCACGATCGTCCCGTTCTGGAGCCGTCGCCTGGCGGATGGGACCTTCGACGCCGATATCGGCGAGCCGATCCTGGTTGCCTCGACGGAGGCCGCCGAGATCGCGCGGGCGACACAGGCGATCGCGGACGGCCTCGAGCCCGGCCTCCGCTCGGCGCCGGAGCAGTGGTGCGTCTTCAAGCCGATGTGGCCCGACGACCCGGCGGAGGAGGAACGCCTGGCCGTCCGTGCGGCCGCGATCCGCGCCGGAATCGCCGGAGGAGAGGTGCCCGGGTCGGGTCCGTCGCCGCGGGCCGTAGCCGCGGCCGCCGAGGGGCCTGCATGACCGCGCCCTCCGAGAAGCCCCCGGCGCGCCGCATCGTGGCACGCGGCACGGCGGTGCGCGGCACGGTGGCGCGCGGCATGGTGGCACGCGGCACGCCGTACCAGCGCGCCCGGGCCACGCTCGTCGCCGGCCTCGCGGTCGTCCTGTCGGCCCTGCCGACCGTCGTCGTCGACGCGGCCGCCGACGCCGTCGGCGAGCTCTGGTATCGCCTGGCGCCCGAGCGGGCAGCCATGGCACGCGGCAACCTCGCCCACGTGGTGGGTTGGCTGGCGGCCAACGGCCGCGGCAGCCCCCGGGCCCGTGCCGCCGCCGTCGACCCTGCGGCGCTCGAGCGCCTGGTCCGGCTCGTCTTCCGGCACGCGGTGCGGACGTACACGGAGACGCTCCGCACCCCGGCCACGGCCCGAGACGTCCGGCGCGGCCTCGTGATCGAGACGCCCGAGGCCCTCGAAGCGGCGCTCGCGCCCGGCGGGGCGATCATCTTCGCCTCCCTCCATTTCGGGACCATGATGGGCGGCGCCGCGGTGCTCGCGGAGCGCGTTGCCGTCCCGATCACGGCGCCGATGGAGTCGATCGACGACCCCGAGCTCCAGCGCGTCCTGCGCCGCTTCCGCGAGTTCGGCGGGGCACGCACCGTGGACCTCGCCGACGCGCGCCGCGAGCTCAGGGCGGCGCTGGCGCGCGGCGAGGGCGTGGGGCTCGTTGCCGACCGCGACCTCACCGGCGGCGGCTTCCCGGTCTCCCTGTTCGGGCTTCCGACCCGGCTGCCCGATCGGACCCGCCTGCCTCGCCGTCGACGCCGGGGAGCCCTTCCACGTAGCCACCGTGCGACGGGTCGCGGGACGGCGTTTCGGCGGGCGCGTCGCGTCCGTCCCGCTCCCGCCAGCGGGGCTGCCCCACCGGGCCCGGATCGAGGCGTTGCTGGCACGCCGAGGCGCGCGCGTTCGAGGAACTCGGTGGCGACCGCGCCCGAGCAGTGGAGGACGGTCTTCTACCCGATCTGGGAGAGTGTGGGGCCTCGCCCTCGCGAGGCAGCCCCGCGGGAGCCCGGCCCTGTGGCGGCGTCATGAGCGCCACCCTCCTGCGCTCCACGCACGGCCCCGACCCCGAGGAGCCCCACGGTCGCGCGGACCTGCACGTCCACACCCTCGCGTCGGACGGCGTGAGTGGGGTCGAGGAGATCCTTGCCGTCGTGCTGGAGCGCGACCCGCCTCGACGTCATCGCCATCGCCGACCACGAGCGCGTGGACGCGGCCCACGCAGCCCGGGTCATGGCGCGCGCGCGCGACCTGCCCGGTCGAGGTGGTCGTCGGCGAGGAAGTCTCGACCCGCGGCGGCCACCTCCTGGCGCTGTTCATCGAGGAGCCGGTCCCGCCCCTGCGGTCGCTCCGCGAGTCGATCGCCCTGGTCCACGAGCAGGGCGGCCTCGCCATCCCGGCTCACCCGCTCTTCCCGTACCCGATGTGCGCCCAGGCATGGGCTCTGCGGCGCCTCCTCGCCTCGGCCGACCCGCGGGTCCGGCCCGACGGCGTGGAGGCCTTCAACCCGACGACCTTCGGGCGGCCTGTCCACCGCCGAGTGGTCGCCTTCGCCGCCGAGAACGACCTGGCCGTGGTGGGCAACAGCGACGCCCACGAGGCGAGCAGCGTCGGGGCCGGCTGGACGACCTTCCCCGGCCGGACGGCCGAGGACCTGCGGGCGGCGATCCTCGAGCAGCGGACGGGCTGGCACGGGAGCTTCCACGGCACGACATCGCAGCTCCCGACCTTCGGCCGCCAGCTCCGCAAGTACGGTCGCGACGCTCGCGCCGACGTGCTCGGCCGGATCCGCCGCGACGGGACCGGGCGCGACCTCGGCTATCCGGGCGGACGCACGGCGCCCGCCCGGCGCTCGACGAGTCGGCCGTGCGGTCCGCGCGGAGGAGGCGGTCGTGAAGATCGGCCTCGTGACGCCCTACGTGTACCCCCTGCCCGGCGGCGTGAACGACCACGTCGGGCCACCTCTACGAGAGCCTCCGGGCGCGGGGCCACGACGTGCGGATCCTGACTGCCAGCCACGGCCTCCAGCGCAGCTCCGAGGGCGACGTCATCCGGATCGGCAAGGGCTTCTCGGTCCCCGCCAACGGATCCGTGGGAACGCTCACCGTCTCGCCCCGCTACCGGGCGCAGATCCAGGACGTCGCTGGAGCGCGAGCGGTTCGACCTGCTCCACTTCCACGAGCCGTTCGTGCCGTTCCTCACGCTCGTGACCCTGCGCGAGTCCCGGAGCGTCAACATCGCCACCTTCCATGCCTACGCCGGATACGCACCCGGCTACCAGCTCGGCGGACGCATGCTGGGTCCGGTTGCCGCGAACCGGCTCCACGGGCGCATCGCCGTGAGCGCGGCGGCGCGTCACTTCGCCGACCGCTACCTGCCCGGCGACTACAAGGTGATCCCGAACGGCGTCGACCTGCTGCGCTTCGCCCACGCGGTCCCCCTGGCACGCTGGCAGGACGGCCGGCCGAACATCCTCTTCGTCGGGCGCCTCGAGCCGCGCAAGGGGCTCCTGCCGCTCCTGAAGGCCTTCCGCCTCGTGCGCCGGACGGGCGTCGACTGCCGGCTCCTCGTGGTCGGCTCCGGGCCGCTGGAGCGCGAGGCGCGACGCTACGTGATGACCCGGCGCCTGCGCCGACGTCGAGTTCCTCGGGCGGGTCTCCGACCAGGAGAAGATCCAGCTCTTCAAGACCGCCGACGTCTACGTCTCGCCGGCCACCGGGCGCGAGAGCTTCGGGATCGTCCTCCTCGAGGCGATGGCCGCCGGAACGCGCGATCGTCTGCAGCGACATCCACGGCTACAAGGGCGTCGTCAAGCGCGACGAGCAGGCGCTCCTGGTGCCGCCGGGCGACCATCGCGAGCTCGCCGCGGCGATCCTCCGACTCGTCGGCGACCCGGAGCTGCGGGCGCGGATGAGCCGGCAGCGGCCTCGAGCGCGTGCAGGAGTTCGGCTGGGACCGGATCGCCGCCCGCGTCGAGGCCTACTACGGCTTCGTGATCCGCCGCCTCGCGGCGCAGGGAGCGCTGCCGCCGCATTTTCGCGCCGAGGTCCCGCCGGACCCGCGGAGCGGCGCCGGCTCGGCCTGACGCCGGCTGCAGCCGGAGGCCGGCTCATCTCACTCGTCGCCCGGCGCGGCGAGGTGACGTGCGTCAGCTGGCGCCGGGCCCGGGCGGGGTGCCTCCCCGATCGACGCCGTCTGCGCCGTCCAGGCCGTCGGCGCCATCGGCCAGCGCCGCGGCGGTCCTCTCGGCGAGCGCGACCCGCCAGGTCGAGGCCGCGTAGCCCACGAAGGCAGCCGCCACCATCACGGCTCCGAAGAGGACGAACGGGCACGGGCTCAGCGAGCGAGACCGTCACGGGCGGGTCGGTGTTGACCGGGAACTGGAACGGGTAGAGCCAGGTCGGGAGCAGGCCCTGGTACCAGTTGTAGACGCCGGCCGGGAGTGGCAGGCCGGACAGGTTCGGGTAGAAGAGGACGAACATGAACGCGGCGACCAGCACGACCCCGACGACGAAGCGGCGCGGGCGAGGCGGTCGCTCCAGACGAGGTAGGCGAGGGGCGCGAGGACGACGAGAAGGCCGAGCGCCAGCACCTCGCCGGGGACGTTGGCGACCTGGACGAGAGGCGACGACGGGAGGGCGAGCCACGCCGCCGCGAGGGCCGCCAGGCCGATCGCGGCCGTCGCGCCGAGTCGCGCCGAGGCGTCGTCCCGTCTCCGCCCGGTCGGCGCCGGTGCGCGAGGCGCGGTCGAGGGCCAGGAGCTGCCAGACCAGCAGACCGCCGCCGATCCCGAGGACGAGGCAGGAGCCCGCCAGCTGGGCCGACACCGACACCGCCAGCGAGGCGGCCCCCGAACAGGCCTGGGAGCCCGGGTTTGCCTTCTCGACGCCGACGAAGACGCACAGCGGTGCCCGGAAGAGCCACAGCGCGACCGGGCGCCAGCACGGCGCCGGCGGCGGCCGCGCGCGCCAGGAGCCAGGTCCGGCGCGACGGGCCGTGCCAGATCTCGGCCACGAAGTAGGCCAGGGCCAGGAGCACGAACGGCAGGGCCGTGTAGTAGTGGTACTGGAACGTCGCCCGGTCGATCCTGGCCCAGGGCAGCCAGAGCGCGGCGAACATGATCGTGACGAGGGCGAGGGCGAGGCTGCGCCGCCGGAAGGCCTGCCATGCCGCGAACGCGACGGCCGGGATCGAGAGCCACCAGGTGGCAAGGTTGCCGCCGTCGTAGATGGCGCCCGACCGTCGGCCCGGCGAAGTCTGTCCTGGTAGAACCAGACCGGCTTCAGGTCGGCCGGCCAGGCCCACCACGGTGAAGATGCCGCGTGCGTCGCCCGCAGGTTGTTGTGGTACTCGTACATGCTCTTCGTGAGGTCGATGCAGCGTCTGCCCGGTGTTGCCCGGCGGCCAGCGGGCGGTGATCCGGTTGCCCAGCGCCACCCACGGCAGGTACGAGATGACGTAGACGCGCGAGCGGGATCGCCGAGGAGGCAGACCGCCGGCCCACGCGATCGGGAGCGCCTGCCAGCCACCCCGGGCGCAGCCAGCCCTGCCGGCGCGGGCTCCGCCGGCTCGAGAAGCGCCACCGGGTCGTCGGGGGCGGCGGGCGGGGCGAGCGGGCCCGAAGCCCAGCGCGACCGGCCAGCCAGAACGCGCCCGCCGCCGACGCCGCCGAGCGCCATGAGCCCCAACGCGGCCGCAGAGCGCGGTCGTGCCGAGGCCGAGCGGGATCGCCGCGAGCGCCAGCATGACGCCCGGCGCGCGCAGGACCGCGCGACGGCGATCCGAACCTCCTCCACCGTCCACGCGACCGGGTGATAGGCGGCCACCGCGGCCGCGACCAGGGTCAGCGCGATCATCAGGAGCAGGAAGAGGAAGTTGCCGTCGCCTGTCGACTCGGGGCCCGGTGACGATCGCCATGTAGCCCAGGCTGGCCGCGATCGCCCCGAGCCCGATCACGATCAGCACCCGCCCCAGCGCCGAGCGGAGAAGGATGAGGATCGCGATCCCGCCGATCGCGTAGAGCGCCACCCACTTCGAGGCGAGGCGCCAGGCCGAGCAGGAGCCCGACGACCGGCAGGCCGACCCAGAACGCGCCGCGCCAGCGCCACGCGCCGGTCCAGATCGGCGGCGAAGAGCGGTCACGCCCGGCGACGATGAAGAGGGCCACGTAGGTGTCGTTCATCGCGATCCGGGACTGCGCGAAGAGCATCCCGTCGGCCAGCATGAAGAGGCCGGCCAGGACGGCCACGGAGCGGCGCCGGAAGAGGATCCGGGCCAGCAGGTACAGCGAACCCCGCCATCAGGGCGCCCGCCAACATGCCCGGGGATTCGCCAGGCGAACGCGTTCTGGCCGATGTCGACGGCGGCGCTGGCTCCGTCGGCGGCGAAGACGAGCAGCTGCTGCCGGTCGGTGCTCGGGTAGGCGGGCGCGATGTCGACCGCCCACGCCGTCGGGGCGAACGGCAGCGGGGCGTCGGCGAAGACCGCGTTGCCCCGCGGCTCGACCACGTAGACCGTGGATCCCGTGCCGTCGGGCGTCCGGCCCAGGACGTGGACGAGCTGGCTCGCGGCGTTGAACGTGACGCGCTGGACCGCGGCCGGGCATCCAGACGGTCTGGTCGACCGAGGCCGCGGCGCCCGCGGCTGGGATCTTGATCGACCGCGAGCGAGCTGCCGGTGGCCACGTAGAGCGTCGGGGGCGTCGAGGCCCTCGACCTGCACGATGCCGGTCGCGGGTGCGTCGAGGGGCACGATGCCCGTCTGCGGCCGCGTCGCCGGCTCGAGGAAGGTGACCCCGGCCGCTCCCCGCCACCGCCACCCGCGGGACGGTCTGGACCGAGATGCCGGCGAGCTTGCCGTCGGCGATCGCCGTGTCGAGCGGCCGCGCGGTCGGCCTGCAGCTCGGCTGGTGAGGACGACCTGCGCGCTCGTCCCTCGCCAGCAGCCGCGCGTAGGTCTCGGCGCTCGCCGCCGATCACCTTGGCCAGCTCGGCGGCGGCCGCGGCCGCGTCGCGTGACCTCGCGCGGGAGTCGGCGACGAGCGCGTCGACCGTTGCCCGCGTCGACCACCTCGGCGCGGCCGGCGACGGTCGATCCGCGACAGCTCGGCGCCGCGGTCGTCGCGTCGCAGCGTGACGAGGGCGCCGCCCGGCAGCCCCGCCATGACGTCGGCGCCGCTGCCGACGACCCAGAGCCGCTCGACCGGGCGCGCCGCTCGTCCCACCGCGGCTCGGGCGAACGGGGCCGGCGCGAGGGCGTCGAGGGCGGCCCCGGAGGCCGAGCGCAGCTGTGTCGGCAGACACCGCCGTATCCATGACCAGGATCTCGCCGGCCGCGGTCCCGACGAAGACCTGGTGGGCCCCCGTGGCGACGGCGACGGCGCTGCGCCCCGGGCACCGGGAAGCGTGGCCAGCCGGGCGCGGGTGCTGCAGGTCGTAGACGTCGAGCGCATCACCGCTCGCGACGTAGAGCCGCTGCGCCGCCGCTCGTGGCGGCATCCGGGTTCGCGGCGGCAGCGGCGGGGTCGTCCCAGCGCGGCTCGATCGCGACATCGCGGACCGGCGTCCCGAGGTCGCTCTGCGCGACGACCTTGTTGTCGCGCGAAGAGCTCGATCCCGGCCGCGATCGCGTACTTGGCGAGGTGGGGGTGGGTGTACTCGTAGATCGCGTGCGGCTCGCCGTACTTCCAGAACTGCAGGAACTCGGTGGCCGTCCGGGCGTGGTAGACCTCGTCGAAGTGCATCCGGAGCGGCTCGCCCAGGCGGAACGTGCGGAGGCACAGCGCGGCGACGACGAGCACGAGGATGAACCACAGGTCGAGGCGGTCGAAGCGGCCGCCTCCCTCGCGCACGAGCGATCGCGAGCGGTCGAACGGCGCGCTCGGCGAGCCTTCGACGACGGGTGGAGGCGCGTCGTCGATTAGCCCGGTGCGTGATGGCCCGGCGCCTGGTCGGCCCGATGGCTGACGACCCGATGGCCTGTCGGGCCGCGACGGCCGTCGCGCCGGAGGCCGCCGACGGGGGACCGGCGTCGCCTGGACCGCCGTCGAGCGCGCCTGCGGCCTGCTCGTCGACGGGCACGCCAGCCCACCCGCTCCCGGGCACTCGGTCGGTCTCCCCGGGCATCGGGCGCACCAGGAACACGGCGGCCGCCAGCAGCCCGCCCGCGTGGGCAATCGCGGCCAGGGTGACGCCGGCCTGCGAGCGGAAGGCTTCGCCCAGGCGCGCGCCCAACCCGCCGAACGCCCCGAGCATCGGCCCGAGGCCCGGGTTGTCGTAGAACGGGAGCGTCAGGATCCCGTACAGGTTGGCGAAGTTCGCGGCGGCCAGGACCGCGTAGACCGCGGCCCAGCGCGGCCGCAGCGCCAGGAGGATCGCGCCGAGGGCGAAGAACGGGTACAGGTAGCGCTCGTGGACCCGGGTCGGGAGGACGAAGAACGCGATCGCCATCACCGTGATCGCCACCAGCAGCGCGGGCCTGTCGTCGTGGCGTCGCCACAGGACCACCACGAGCGCCGCGATGGCCAGGGCGAGGATCGCGCCCCCGATCACCACGCCGGGGATCCCGGCCAGGCTGTAGAAAGGGTCTGCCGGGTTGTCCGGGTTCGCGGCGTCGCGGATCCACGTGCCGCTGGCGGCCAGCCCGTTGCCGCCGAGCGTCGACCAGCGCCCACGGGTTGTAGGCGTTCACGGTGACGTACGGGTAGCCACCGGCCGTCTTCACGATCTGCTGGAGCAGCCCGACGATCGTGATCCCGAACGGGAGACAGACGAGAGCGGCCGTCACGAGGCCGGCGACCGTGGTGGTCAGGAGCCGGATCGGCCCGCCGCCGAGCCGGCTCCCATCCTCGGGTCGCTCGACGAGGTGGCGGCGAATGATCACGACCGCCGCGAGCGGGATCAGGATCCCGAACTGGGGCTTGATGATCGCCGCGATCGTGGTCAGGATCGCGGCCCGCTCGGACCTCCCCCGCCAGAGCTCGCGGATGGCGAGCACCAGGAAGAGGGTGCCCACCGAATCGACCTGGGCCCAGACCGCGCTGTCGAACCAGGTGACCGGCACGAGCAGGAAGACCCCGGCCGCCGCGATCGCGGCGCGCCGCCCGGCCCCCAGCTCCGCCGCCAGGGCGAAGATGGCCAGGGCGAGGGCCAGATCGGTGAAGATCGCCGGCAGCTTGAGGAGCTGGTCGATGGCGATGCCCGTCGCCTGGGAGACGAGGCCGAGCCCCCAGAGGACATACAGGTAGCCGGGCGTGTAGTCGACGAACATGCCGCGGTCGTAGAGGCCCCACGGGCCATTCCGGGCAAGCTCCATCGCCCAGCCACCGAAGCTCCCCAGGTCAACCTTGAACCCGGAGCCGGGCAGCAGAACGTATGCGATGATGAACCGAAGGGCGAGGCCGAGCGCGAGAAGGGCGCCGAGGGGGACGATGGCGTCCCGCATGCGAACCCGGGCCTGCTCGCCGGCCCGCTCGCGCTCGGCCGCAGCGGGGCCTGGCACGGGTTGTTGGTACGGCCTCCTGGAACGAGCGCTGAGGTGGATGGGAGTATAGCCCAGGGTATGCGCCCCGATCCCGGACGCTCCCTCCTCCCCGTCCTCGCCCGGCCGCCGGTGACCGCGCCGCTGCCCGGTTCTTGCGGCCTGCCTGGCGCGCACCGGTGACGGCAGTGGCAGGCCGCGATCCACGGGTGGCGCGCCGCCTGCTGGGCGCCGTGACACCCGTGGGGGTCGGGGTCGTCGCCTTCGTCCTGGCCCGCAGCATCCTCCTCCCCGGCCAGGGATTCTGGGACACCGGCGAGTTCCAGGTCGTGCCTCCGGTTCTCGGCACCGCGCACCCCACCGGCTACCCGACCTACGTGATCCTGGGCTGGCTGGCCTCGCTCGTCCTGGGGCCGCTCGGCGAGCCCGCGCTGCGAATGAACCTCCTCTCGGCGATCCTGCTTGGCGTCGCCGCCGGCCTGACCGTCGTCCTCGTGCGGCAGCTGACCGGGCGCAACGCCATCGCGGCGGCGGCCGGGCTGCTCCTCGCGCTCACCCCGATCCCCTGGAGGGCAGGTGCGTTCGCCGACCCGCACACGCTGCACCTCGCCCTCACGGCCGGGCTCCTGGTGATCCTCGTCGGCTGGGACCAGCGCCGACGCGCCGGCGCTGCGAAGGCGGATCGCTGGCTCGTCGGCGCCGCGGCTCTCTATGGAGTGATGCTCGGTAATCACACACTGACGATCCTCCTGGCTCCCGGCATCGCCCTTTTCGTCCTGGCCGTCGAGCCCGGCATCCTGCGCCGCCTCCGGTTCGTGCTGCTGTGCGCCGGCGTCCTCGTGGGAACCGTCGTGACGCTCTATCTCGAGCTGCCGGTCCGCGCGGCAATGGGGGCCCCGATCGTCTACGGGACGCCGAACACCTGGGCCGGGTTCTGGTACGTCGTCCTCGCCCAGCAGTTCGGCGGCGACCTGGTCAACCCGTTCGGCGACCTGGCCCGGAAGGCCGCCGACCTGGCCGGGCTGGCGTCCGCCCAGCTCGGCGTCCTGGCGGTCGCTGTGCCGGCGGCCTTTCTCGTGCTCGTGTTCCGCCGGCCGCGCTATGCGCTCCTCACCGGCGTCGGCGTGGTGATCACGTGCTGGTTCGCGGCGTCGTACACGAATGCCGCTATCGATCGTTACTACCTGGTGCCCGCCCTGCTGGCGATCACCTGGCTGGCCGTGGCTGCCGGCGTGCTGGTCGACGCGCTCGAGTCGCGCTCCGAGACGGTCGATGGCGCCATGGTCGACCCCTTTTCAGCAGATCCCGCTGCCGATACCGCCCGCGCGGGACCGACCTTGCCCGGCGGCGCACGAGCCGCCGTGGTGGCGCTGGTCGGGGTGGCCCTGGCCGTCGGCCTGGTGGCGCCGGCGGCGATGGCAGCACCCGCCGCCCGGACCGGGATCGACCTGTCCCACGACACGCGGGCGGCCGACTGGAGCGGGTGGGTTCTCGACACCGTCGGCCGGGACTCCGTCATCGTGTCGTGGTGGAGCTACTCCACGCCGCTCTGGTACCGGACCGTGGCCCGCGGCGAGCGCCCGGACGTGTGGGTCATCGACGACCGGGATCGCCTCGACGAGAACCTCGGGTCGATCGACGACGTGATCCGCGCGAACCTGCCGTCGCGGCCGGTATTCCTCGTGCGGCCCTACCGAGAGATCGTCGATCTCGGCCTGCGCTGGGAGCTCGAGATGGTCGCCGACCCGCTCGGCCAGCAGCCCCTCTACCGGGTCGTGGGCCCACGTCCGGCGGGTACCGCGCCGAACCCGTGAGCATTCGTGCGGCGAACGCTAGGATAGGAGCATGACCGGCGAACCGGCGGCCCGCGTCGCCGCCCTCTCGTACTTCTTCCCGGCCCACAACGAGGAGGCCAACCTCGAGGCGCTCGTCGCCGAGGCGCTGGCGGCACTGCCCGCGATCGCCGACCGCTTCGAGGTCATCGCGGTCGACGACGGCTCGCGCGACGCGACGCCGGCCATCGCCGAGCAACTGGCGGCCGCGCACCCGGACATCGTCCGGGTCGTCCACCACCCGACGAACCTCGGGTACGGGGCGGCTCTCCGGTCCGGCTTCCAGGCCGCCCGCTACGACCTGGTCTGCTTCACCGACGGCGACCGCCAGTTCAAGGTCGCCGACCTCGGCCGGCTGACGGCACGGCTGCAGCAGGCTGACGCGCCCGACGTCGTCGTCGGCTATCGCATCCGGAGAGCCGACCCCTTCGTTCGGACCGTCTACGCGCGCCTGTACAAGCTCGCGAATCGCATCTGGTTCGGCCTCCGGGTCAGCGACGTCGACTGCGCGTGCAAGCTCTTCCGGCGCTCGGCCCTGGAGGGGATCCGGGTGGACTCCGGGGGGGCCTTCTTCTCGGCGGAGCTCCTCATCAAGCTCCAGGCGGCCGGACGAACCGTCGTCGAGGTGGGCGTCCGGCACTACCCTCGCACGGCTGGCTCGCCGACCGGCGCGAAGGTGTCCGTGATCTGGCGCGCCGTGAACGACTTCTGGGGTCTGCGGCTCCGAATGTGGGCCAACCGGCGCCGCGCGCTGCGCCGCGGGATGGCCATCGTCGAGACCACCGCCAAGGGCTGATCCTCAGTCGCGCGGCGGACCCTCGCGCAATTCATCGGCGCCCGGCTCGACGTCCAGCGAGTTCACGAAGTCGCGGAAGACCGACAGGCTCTCGTCGTCCACGGGCCCGCCCCCGGACTCGACATCGTCGGCCTCGACGCCGGCGCGCTCAAGGACGGCCTCGGCCGCGAAGACGCGGACCCCCGTGCGGACGGCGAGGGCCAGCGCATCCGATGGGCGGGAGTCGATCTCGTGGGTCCGGCCTCCCGCCTCGAGGAGGATCAGGGCGTGGAAGGTCTCGTCGGCGAGGTCGGTGATGACGACCTCGCGCACCACGGCCCCCAGCTCGTCGAGGACGGCGGCCAGCAGGTCGTGGGTCAGCGGTCGCTCGGGCGTGAGGCCCTGCAGCCGCATGGCGATGGCGTTGGCCTCCCATGGCCCGATCCAGATCGGCAGGTAGCGCTCGCGGGCGAGGTCCTTGAGGATCACCACGTGCTGGGTCGAGAGCATGTGCACGCGCACGCTCTCGACGGACATCTCCACGAGCCGCTCCGCCATGGCTGGATTATCCCACGCCCGCCGCGGCTGGCCGGCAGGCTCGGCCGGCCCAGGTGCGGCCGTCACCCCGACGGCTTCGGGGCGCGGTCATGGTCGGCTTCGGCCCGGGGGCGGAGTCACCCCGGCTACGGGGTGGGGGCTGCGGTCGGCTTCGGGGTCGGCCTCGGGGTCGGCCTCGGCGTGGCCTTCGGCTTCGGGGTCGGCTTCGGCGTCGGCTTCGGGGTGGCCTTGGGCTTCGCGGTCGGCTGGGCCGACGCCGAGGGGGACGGGGCGGGGCTTGCCGCCGGGATCGCGGCGGCGTCCTGGAGCGTGGCGGACCCGATCCGATCGGCGTTGATCCAGTAGAGCGTCGGCGCCTGACCCGCGCCGCGATTCACGACGAAGAAGCCGCGGACGTCGGTCCAGTCGGTGCCGCCCGCGGCGATCATGTACTGGGCCAGATACTTCCCGCTGGCCTTGTCGAAGGCGATGATCCGGTGGCTTCCGGGGTCGTACCCGTACATCGTGCCCTGGCCCCGATCGCCGGGGGACGCGATCAGGGAGTAGGAGGGCAGTGGGCGCAGGAGCTTGTCCGGTGGGTCGGCGGGGGCCCACTTGGTGCTGCCGCCCCCGACGAACCGCTGGACCGCGCCGTGATCGGCGAGATACACCTCGCCGTCGATGTACATCGACGTGACGCCGGTGACGTCCTGGGGCGTGTTGAGGACGTCGGAGGCGCTGGCCGGGTATCCGCTCCCGTCCTGCGCCGGGGAGTAGCGCAGGATCTGCTGCGCCGATGGGTCGATGACGTAGAGGTTGTAGAGGCCGACATTTGGGTCTCGCATGAACGTTCCAAGGCCCAGGACATCGGCTCCCCACGTGGAGCCTTCGGCGACCCGGATCCTGGCGAGCGTGCCGTTGCCCTTGGCGTCCGCCGGCCGCCATCGCCACAGGATGTTCTTGGCGTCGAGCACCAGGACGTCGAGACCGCCGGCGGCCAGGAATTGGGGTTCGGCGACCTTGAGGCCCGACGACACGGTCCCGGCCCTGATCACGGGAGTTGCCTTGCCCGCGCGGAGGTCCACCCGGTAGACAGCCTGCGTGGTCCGGTCGAGGACGTACGGCACGCCGTCGGGGCCCAGCACCATCGCCGAAAGGTTGAACGACTGGGCCTGTCCCGCGAAGGAGAAGGCTGTCTTGGGGACGACATGGACGACGCCGTAGAGCGTGTCGAGCCCGCCGAGCACCTCCTGGCGGAGGGGCGTGAGGGTGCCGGCGGGAACGCCGCTCGCGGCCGCCGTGTCGAGCTGGGCGTAGGCGTCGGTCAGGAGCTCCTCGCCCTTCTGGGGATCGTCGACGACGAGGTTCGCCCCGTTGTGGAAGACCAGCCGGAGATCCTCCTTGGCGGCAGTGAGCGCCTTCTCGCTGGCCGTCACCTGGTCGATCGGCGTGGAGGCCGTCCCGCCGCTGATCCAGAGGCCAACCCCCAGGGTCGCCGCAACGGCCACGAAGGCAAGCACGGCGACCGCCGCCCGGCGCTGGGACTCCCGGCGCGTCGCCGCCGGCGTCACGCGGCGGTACCGCGCGCCACGGCGCGGGAGGAGGTCCTGGAAGCCGGCGAGGGCGCGCCCGAGGGCGCTGCCGGCGGCACTCCTGGCCCTGGTGGCGCCGGCGCTGACGGCGGCCACTCCCTCGCCCACCGAGTCGGCGAGGGGGATCGGCGACCGGTCGGGGGTCCCGGCCAGCGGCTCGGGCGGCCGCGCGGGCACGAGGCGGCCCCGCTGGCTGGTCGCTGCGACCTCCGCGGCCTCGATGGCAATGGCGCCATCGCTTCCGGTCCCCCCGGCGGCCACCATCTGCCGGTGCAGCTGCTCCATGGCGGCCTGCGGGTGGAGCGTGTTGACGGCGTCCTTGAGATCGTCGGCGCCGAGGGCGCCGGTCAGGTTTCGCGAGGCGAGGACCAGCGTGTCGCCGGGAGCGATCTCGCCGCGCCAGATCTTCGGAACGAGGTCCTCCGCGGGGAGGCCGTGGTCCGCGTTCGGGTCGGGGAGACTCAGGAGGTGGGCCTGGTGGACGAGGTAGGCGTCCACTGTTCCCGCCGTCGAGACGTAGAGCTCGCCGTTGCGCACCACGGCGACGCCGAGCCCGATATTGCCCGTCGGGGAGTCCCCGAGGCCCAGCCGTTCACGGCTGGCCGCCAGCTTGCGGTTGGCGGCCAGGATCGCCTTCTGCAGGCAGGCGATGAGGCCGGCCGATTCGTCGTAGTAGTACTCGCTCTGGAGAGTGTCGGCGACCAGACGTGTCGCCTCCTGGAGGCGTCGGGCGCTCCCGAATCCGGAGACCACCAGGTAGAGGCTCCCCTTCGAGCGGAGCGTCGCCCCGATCGTCGGCTCGACGACGGCGACGGTGTCCGGGGAGTCTTCAAGGCGATCGGCCTCGGCGACGATGCCGAGCTTCATCTGGAGTCGGACGGCCATCGGCACTCACGACGGTGGAAGGGGCGCCGGCGTGACGCCGGAGCCTCGGGCCGGGCGATCGAGAACGGACGCGCCGGGCTCAGGGCGAGCGGATCATACCGTGCGCGATCACCACCCGCAGCCGCCTCGCCCGAAGGCCGCCGGGTTCCGCGATGAACGCCTCGAGGAGCTCCTCGGCCCTGATCTGCAGCTCCTGGCCAACGATCGGCGCGGCCGCCTCGATCACCAGCGTCCCGTCGCGCTCCAGGCGCGCCGGGCGCGACCCGCCAGCGGCGCCCGGAGCGAGCGCCCCCACTACTCGTTCCCAGGCGGTCGTCGCCCGCGCCCAGCGGAGCTGCTCCTCGAGACCGAGCTCGCGGGCCGCGTCGGGGAGCAGGTCGCCGACGCGCCGGATCGGCCGCCGGCGCGGCACGCGGGGGTCGTCGAAGGGGCGTGGCGGGCTCACGTCGTCGCCCTCGCGAGCGTCGCCCCCGACGCGTCGCGCCCCAGGGCGGCTGTGGCGGCCTCCACGTGCCACGCCACCCCGGCCGCCCGCAGGGCGGGGTCGAGGTCGTCCAGGGTCGTCGTGGTGACCAGGGCCTGCGGCAGCATGGCGATCCGGCGCACGAGGTGCGAGCGCCGGGCGGGGTCCAGCTCGGAGAAGACGTCGTCGAGCAAGAGCAGCGGGGGCCGGCCGTCGAGCTCCGTGAGCAGGTCGAGCTCGGCGAGCTTGAGGGCCAGGATCGCCGTCCGCTGCTGGCCGCGGGAGGCGAAGGACGCGAGCGTCCGGCCGTCGAGCTCGAAGGAGAGGTCGTCCCGGTGCGGGCCGACGAGGGTCGTCCCGTTCCACATCTCCTTCTCCGCGGTCTCCCTGAGGCGCCGGGCGAGCGCGTCCCGCGGGGTCTCGTCCGAAGTCGCCGGGGCGTTCGTGACGTACCCGAGGCGAAGGTCCCCTTCGCCGGGGGCGATCTCCGCGTGCGCGGCGGCGAGCGGTCCCGCGAGCTCACCCAGCAGGCGCCGGCGCGCGTCGAGGATGGCGGCGCCAGTGTCGAGCAGGCGGGCGTCCCAGAACGGCAGCTCGTCCCTGGAGGCCTGTTCTTCGCGGATCGCCCGCAGGAGGTGGTTGCGCTGGGTCAGCACCCGGCCATAGGCAGACAGGTCGGCCGCGTAGGCGGGGAAGCGCTGGCCGGCGAGCATGTCGATCGCGGTGCGCCGCAGCGACGGCGCGCCGACGACCAGGAGCATCTCCTCCGGGGCGAAGACGACGACGCGCAGCGCCCCTGCCAGGGCGGACGCCCGGCGCGGGACACCGTTGACCCGCACGCGCTTCCTGCCGCCCGCTGGACCCTCGCGGACCAGCGTCACATCCAGGTCCACCTCGCGGGTGCCGTCGACGCGACGGCCGGCGACGCGGGCGAACGGAGCCTCCCAGCGGATCATCTCGGCGTCGGTGCCGGTTCGATGCGAGGTTCCTCGGGCCAACAGGACGATCGCCTCGAGGAGGCTGGTCTTGCCGGCCGCGTTCGGGCCCCAGACGAGCTGGGGGCCCGGCCCGAACGACGCCTCGAGTGCGTCGTAGGCGCGGAACCCGTTGAGGAGGAGTGAGGCGAGCAGCGCCGGAGCCGGGCTCGGCCCGACCTCCCGATCCGCTAGGAGGTCGTCCGGACGGGCATCACGACGTGCGTGTAATCACGTCCGTCGGCCGGCCGGAAGACGCCGGGGGAGAGTGGTCCGTTGAGCTCGACGACGAAGCGGTCGGCGTCGACGTTCTGCAGCACGTCTCCGAGATAGCGAGCGTTGAAGGCGATCGTCGTGCCGTCGCCCTCGATGACGGCATCCACCACGCCCTGGTGGTCGCCGACATCCGCGGCGGCCCCGACCATCACCTGCGGGGCGCCATCCGGGGCGACCTGCAGCTTCACGATGTTGGCGGAGGCGCTGGCGATGTAGGCGGCGAGGCGGACTGCCTTCAGGAGATCCTCTCGGTCGAGCTCGAGGCGCGTCGTGTGGGTCGCCGGCAGCACCTGCTGGTAGTTGGGGAACTGGCCATCGATGAGCCGGCTCACCAGGTCCACCCCCTCGACATGAAAGAGAACCTGGTTCTTCTGGCCCGAGAGGATGATCTCGACCGGGTCGTCGGTGTCGGCGAGGACTCGAGCGAGCTCGTTGTATGAGCGGGCCGGCACGACGATGCTCGTCTCCTCGACCGCGTCGAGCCCGGGGATCGTGGTGATCGCGATCCGGTAGTTGTCGGCGGCCGCCAGGGTGATCCGGTCTCCCTCGAAACGGGTCAGGACGCCGGTCAGGATCGGTCGGGCCTCGTCGCTGGCTGCGGCAAACGCGACCTCGGCGAGGGCACGGCGCAGCACCCTCTGGCTGACTCGGGTCGTGGGGCGCTCGCCGGCCGCGGGGATCGCCGGGAACTCGTCGGCCTCGATCCCGCGCAGGTGGGTTTCGAAGCGGCCGCAGCGCAGGTGGAGGCGATCGCCATCGCGGAGCTCGAGGTCGATGCGCTCGTTCGGCAGCGAGTTGACGACGTCCGTCAGAAGGCGGGCAGGAACGGTGATGGCGCCGTCCGTCTCGATCTTGCCGGGCACCCAGTAGGTGATGCCGATCTCGAGATTCGTGGCCGTCAGCTTCAGGCCGGCATCCTCGGTGCGGAGCAGGACGTTGGCCAGCACGGGCAGGGTGGTCCGGCTCGACACGGCGTGGCTCACGACCGACAGGCCGCGGGCGAGGTTCTCCTGGATGACCGACAGGTTCACGGACGGGTCACTCCCGGTGGGTGGGCGAGGAGAGTGCCGGCCTGCCGGCAGGGCCGGGGCGAGCCGGTGTGGGATCGTGTTGACATCATCTTCGCACGAACATCATCACCGTATTCATCATGGGGTGGACGCGGTGGATTGCCGTGCGGCGTCGTGCGGCAGTTGGTGGTGGACGACGACCCGGTCGGGGTGGAAGAACGGCGAGCCCGTGTGGGCAGCCAAGGGATGCTCGGTGGACACGGCCCCCACGCCCGGCGACCTGCGTCCGGGGCCGCCCATCCGGGCCCTGATCGCGCACTGCGACCCGCCGCACGGGAGGCGCCTTGTCCACACGGCAGACCGGTTTTCCACCGATTCTGGACACTTTTCCACAAGGAGGAGGTGCGGAGGGTCCATCGGGCCCGGGAATCATGGGTCGCGGCCGGGGACGCCGGCGGTGGCCTCAGTCGGCGTAGATAAGCTCGCGGACCGCCGCGATGTCACGCCGCAGCTCGTCGTTGACGGTGGACTCACGGGTGATCTTGTCGCAGGCGTGGAGCACGGTCGAGTGGTCGCGGCCCCCGAGCTCGGCACCGATGCGCAGGAGCGAGACGTCGGTCTCCTCGCGCATGAGGAACATCGCGATCTGGCGCGGGGTGACGATCGCCTTGTCGCGCTTCTGGCCACGCAGGGCCTCCATGCCGACGCCGTAGTACTCCGAGACGGCCTTGGCGATCTTCTCCGGGGTGACCTGGCGCTTCTTCGGGTTGTAGAGGACGTTCGAGAGGACAGCCTGGGCGAGCTCGATCGTGATGGGCATCGCGCCCATGCTGGCGTAGGCGACGACCCGGTTCAGCGCCCCTTCGAGCTCGCGGATGTTGCTCACGACCTTGCGGGCGATGAACTCCACCACGTCGGAGCCGATGGGAACCGACGACTCCTCGGCCTTGGCCCGCAGGATGGCGATTCGCGTCTCGAGGTCTGGCGCCGTGAGGTCGGCGATCAGCCCCCATTCGAAACGGCTGCGCAGCCGCTCCTCGAGCGTCGTGATCTGCTTGGGTGGCCGGTCGGAGGAAAGGACGATCTGCTTGCCGTCCTCGTGGATCGTATTGAAGGTGTGGAAGAACTCCTCCTGGGTGCGCTCCTTGTCGGCGATGAACTGGATGTCGTCGATGAGGAGCAGGTCGATCCGCCGGTAGCGCGCCCGGAAGTCGTCGATCCGGCCTTGCTGGATGCTCGTGATGAATTCGTTGGTGAACTTCTCGCTGGTGGCGTAGACGACCTTCTTGCGGGGGAAGCGGGCGATGACCGCGTTGCCGATCGCATGCATGAGGTGCGTCTTGCCGAGCCCGACCCCGCCATAGAGGAAGAGCGGGTTGTAGGCGTGCCCCGGGCGCTCAGCGACCGAGAGGGAGGCGGCGTGCGCGAGCCGGTTGGCCGAGCCGACGATGAAGTTCGAGAAGGTGTACCTCGGGTTCAGGCTCGTGGCGCCGCCTTCGCCGCCGACTCGGTTCGGCTCGACGCGGACCGGGCGGGGCGGGGCGGGCGATGTAGCCTCGGGGGCCGATGCCGCCTCCTCGCGGACCACGAACTCGACCTGGACGCTGTAGCCCACGATGCGAGCCAGCGTCTGGGAGATCAGCGACCGGTAGCGGGACTCGAGCCAGTCCTTGGCGAAGCCGTTTGGGACCGCGATCCGAAACAGCGTGTCATCAACGTCGATGAGCGACGTGTGGCGCAGCCAGGTCTCGAAGTTGGCCGGGGACAGCGCGACCTGGAGCTCCCCGAGCGCGGCGCGCCAGATGTGCTTCGCGTCCATGAGGACCCTGTCGGCCCGGCGCCTGGCGCCGGATGGAATGTTGCCTGGACCGAGTTGCGGGTGTCCGAGGAACCGGGGACGGACGCGATATCGAGCCGCCCGAGCGCCCCAGGATGCCTTCCTCCGGGTCGCCCCGAGGACATCCCCCGGGGTCGCCCGCGGGCGTCCCGGCGCCGTGGGCCGACGCATGGTAGCACCGCCCGAGACAGGCCCGCAAGGCGAATCGGCCCCCATTCGGCCATACTCCCTGGGGGTATCAGCATCCGGGCGCTGGCGCGCCCCATTCCGGCCATCGGCGCGCCGCCGTGCACCCTCGCGTCGAGGGAGAGGGCCGGCACCCGGCCCGTCCTTTGACACTCTCGCGGGCCCGTTCCTATAATCGCCGTGCGTTGACGCGCCCGGCGCCCGTGCGCCCGGCGCGTTTGCGTGCCTCCCGGAGTCGTGTGAGCGACCCCGATCCGATGGCTGGACCAGCAGAGGAAGACAAGACGCCCGATGAAGCAGACCTATCAGCCGAAGAAGCGCCATCGCGCGAAGGAACACGGCTTCCGCGCCCGGATGAAGACCTCCGGGGGCCGGCGGGTTCTGGCCGCTCGTCGCGCTCGGGGCCGCAAGCGGCTGGCGGTCTGACCTCGGCTCCGGGTCGCCCCCGCGGGCGGCTCGCGATGATCACCCGGCCCGCGGACTTCGCGGCGATCCAGGCCCACGGGACCTCGCGGTCCCACCCACTCATGACCGCCCGGTTCCTGCGGACCGGCTCGGAGGGCGTCCGCTTCGGCCTCGCCACCGGACGGCCCCTCGGCGGCGCCGTCGTCCGGAACCGGGTCCGACGGCGGATCCGGGAGATACTGAGGGTGATGGCGCCCTCGTTCCAGCCGGGCTGGGACGTTCTGATCATCGCCCGACCGGCGCTCGTGGACGCGGACCACGCGGCGCTCGTCGAGGCGTTGGAGCGGCTCCTCCGCCGGGGAGGGGTGCTCGGAGGACCGGCGGACTCGTGAAGCGCATCGGGATCGGGATCATTCATCTCTACCGGGTCGTCTTCGCGTGGATGCCGTCGAGCTGTCGCTACTACCCCACCTGCTCCCATTACACCGAGCAGGCCATCCAGAAGTACGGCCTCCTCAGGGGAAGCTGGATGGGCGCCAGGCGGATCGCACGCTGCCACCCATGGCATCCCGGCGGCTACGATCCCGTCCGCTGAAGACGAGGAACCTGTGACCTTCCCCCGCATCCGGCGCGACCACCTGCTCCTGCTGGGCCTGCTCCTGCTCGTGGTGATCGTGACGGCGGCCTGCAGCGCCTCGCCGATCGTGGTCCCCGGCGGCTCGGCATCCGCGGCCGTCACCGCAGAGCCCGCACGCGCCGCTGACGCCGGCCCAGCCGGGGGCGAATCCCCTCAGCCTCCTTGCCTGGCTCTTCAACCCGATCTTCCAGGCGCTGTTCATCCTGCTGGTCTGGGTCGATTCGATCACCGGCGACATCGGCCTCGCGATCATCGTGATGACGCTCGTCGTGCGGGCCATCCTCGTCCCGCTCTTCCGCCGGCAGACCGTGTCGACCAAGCGCATGCAGCTGATCCAGCCGGAGCTGAAGGAGCTCCAGAAGCGCTACAAGGGCGACCGGGCGAAGTACAGCCAGGCGCAGATGGAGCTCTACAAGGAGCGGGGCGTCAACCCGGCCTCGGGCTGCCTGCCGCTCGCTCCTCCAGCTGCCGCTCCTGCTGATCGTCTACCAGGTCATCAGCCAGGGCCTGACGAACCCCGACCCGACGGCGATGCTCACGGTCTTCGGGCACCAGGTGGTCCACATCCAGTGCGTGAACGGCCTCGGGACACCGGAGCAGAACCTGTACCTGCCGTGCATCGACACCCACCTGACCTATCTCGGCAACATGGACGTCTCGAAGCCCCAGGTGCTCTTCAGTGTGCCCCTGATCGGCGGCCTGCAGCCTGCTCGCGTTGATGTCGGCCGTCCTGCAGCTCGTCCAGAGCCGGATGACGATGCCGCCCGCCGACCCGGCCTACCAGGACCAGAACAGCAAGGTCCAGCGCCAGCTCGTCCTGTTCCTGCCCCTGATCTCGATCCTGTACGGCGGGTTCCTGCCGGCCGGCCTGTTCATCTACTGGATCGTCACCACGATCTTCGGGATCGCCCAGCAGTACCTCATCGTCGGATGGGGTGCCATGTTCCCGTTCTTCGGATGGACCCCCGGCTTCGCCCGGGACCATCGACCACGCTTCCCCGTCGAGCCGCCGACGCTGCGCTCCGAGCCGCCGGGCGGCTCCGGGTCGGGGACCAGTCCACCACGCCTTCGAGTTCGCGCACCGAGGCCGACCGCACCGCTTCCGCGGCGGCCACCGTGCGCCCCCGTGAACGAGGCCGTCAGGGCCGCCGAGGGAGAAAGCGCTGACATCATGAGCGAGTACCGCGAGTTCACCGGCAAGTCCGTCGAGGAGGCCCTCCGCATCGCCCGCGAGGAGTTCGGCGTCGGCCTCGACGAGCTCGACTTCGAGATCCTCACCCCGGGCAGCCGGGGCGTCCTGGGCATGGGCGCGGAGCCAGCCCGGATCGTCGCCGCCCCGCGCAGCGCGCTGGGTGGCCGGCCCCCAAGCGCGGCGGCGGCCGAGGCGACCCCGCTCCCGGCGCGGCCGCCCCGCGAGCGACCGCGGACCTCGCGACGACCGGCCCGCGCCGCGACGACCGCCCCCCGCGCCGCGACGACCGTCCCGGAGACGACCGGCCCAGGGCTGACCGGCCGCCCCGCGACGACCGCCGCCGCGACGCCCGGCCGCCCCGCGACGACCGCCCCCCGCGCCGCGATGACCGCCCGGCCCGGCCGGCGGGCTCGCCGGATCACCGCGGTGGCGCGTCGGTCTCCACCGCCGAGGAGGAGATGGTGCAGAACGCGCGCTCGCTCACCCGCGAGCGCGAGGAGCTCCAGGCCGCCGAGGCGTCCCCCGCGGCGCTGGCGGCCGGCAAGGCGATCCTCGAGCACCTGATGGAGCACCTCGGCTTCGACGTCGAGGTCGTGGTCGAGACCGGGGAGACGAATCGCCTCAACGTGGTCGGCGTCGACGACGAGGAGCACGAGGCGCTGGGCGCGCTCATCGGCCGCAAGGGCGAGCGCCTCTCGGCGCTGCAGCACATCGTCAACCTGATGCTGTCCCGCGAGATGGGCGAGTGGACCCGGGTCCTCGTCGACGTCGAGGGCTACCGGGGCCGGCGCGAGAAGCAGCTGCGCGAGATCGCGCTCCGCGCGGCCGACAGGGTCGTGGAGACCGGCAAGATGCTCCAGCTCGAGCCGATGCCCGCCCTCGAGCGCCGCTGGGTCCACCTCGCCCTGCGGGGTCACCCGGCCGTCGGGACGCAGTCGATCGGCGAGGAGCCGAACCGACGGATCGTGGTCATCCCCCGCCAGGGCTGATCCCGATCGCGGGGCGGCCGCCCCGAGCCGAACGACGCGTCCGCCGATGCTGGTAGATTCGGGACCTCAGATGAGCACGACACCAGGCGCTCCCACCCACCGGAGCTTCCCGTTCGGGAAGCTCCTCGTCGGCGTGGCGGCCGGATTCGCGCTCGCGCTGGCCTTCGGCGCCGGCGCGCTCCTGGCCTACGAGGGCCAGTACTCCGAACGGATCTACCCGGGCGTCGTCGTGGATGACATCGACGTCTCCGGTCTCACCCGGACGCAGGTCATCGCACGCCTGGAGGCCGCGATGGCCTCCTATGCCGGCGGCGCCGCAGTCGTCTCGGTCGACGGCACGCAGGTCACCATCCCCTATGACGCCCTTGGGCGCCGGGCCGACGTGGAGTCGCTCGTGGACCAGGCGATGGCGCTCGGACGCACGGCCGGGGACCCGCTCGGGCGGGCTGTCGGCGGGGTCCGGAGCCTATCTCGACGGGACCCGCATCGGCCCCATCGTGAAGCTCGATCCGGAGTCCGTGCAACGCGAGGTTGCCGCGCTCGCCGCGCGGGTCAATCGCGACCCCGTGAACGGCACCGTCGCCCCGACGAAGACGGGCTTCGCGACGACCCCCGCCACGCCCGGCAAGGCGCTGCCGAGCGCCGAGGTCGTCGCGGCCCTCACTGCCCGGCTCGCGGACCCGGCCGCGCCGGACACCCTCGCGCTGGCCTTCACGACCGCCCAGGTTTCTCCCACGCTTGATGACGCCCAGGTCGCCGACGCCGCAGCGGCCGCGAATCGCATGGCGCAGAACGTGGTCGTGGCCATCGGCAAGGAGAAGTGGACGATCCCGGCGGCCACCGTCCGGTCATGGATCCAGTTCGAGCTGACGTCGGACGGCTACCACCCGACGGTGGATCCAGCGGCTCCGACGACCACCCTGACGGCCCTGGCGAAGTCGATCAACCGCGCTCCCCGCGACGCGACCTTCCTCGTCGGTCGCGGGAGCACCGTCGTCGTCGGCATCTCGGCCGCCCAGGACGGCCGGACACTCGACGTGGCGGCGTCCGCGCCCATCGTCGCCCAGGCCGTCGTCGATCGGGCCGCGTCGGCCGCGGCACCGCCGCCGGTCGCCCTCGCCGTCGCCGTCGCCAAGCCCAAGCTGACCACCGACCAGGCCCAGAAGGTCGCCCCCCTCATGAGGAAGGTCTCCTCGTGGACGACGTACTACGAGGTCAGCGAGCGGAACGGCTTCGGCAGGAACATCACGATCCCGGCCAACGACCTGAACGGCACGGTCGTCGCGCCCGGCGCGGTCTTCGACTTCTGGAGCTCGATCGGGCCCGTCACCTACGCCCGCGGCTACCGGGACGGCGGTGCCATCATCAACGGCCACTCCCAGCCGACCGGCGCCCTCGCAGGCGGGATCTGCTCGGCCTCCACCACCCTCTTCAACGCGGTGGCGCGGGCCGGCTACCAGACCCTCTCGAAGCACAACCACTACTACTACATCACCCGCTATCCGACCGGCCTCGACGCCACCGTCGCGATCAGCGGCGGCGCCGTGACGACGATGTCCTGGCGCAACGACACGAAGTACCCGGTCCTGATCCGTTCGTCGGCAAGTCCGGGCATCGTCACCTTCTCGCTGTACACCGTGACCACGAACGGAAACTCATCCGTCGGTGGCGGCTCGAAGGTCCCGGGTTCGACGAACCTCACGTACCACGTCGCGAACGGCCGCACGGTCTCCTTCTCGACCTCGGCCAAGCGGAACTACTCGGTGGCCACGAGCAGCGTCCAGCAGACGACCTCGCTGCCGCCGGGCCACGTGAAGGTGGTCGAGTATCCCGACAACGGCTTCGACGTCACCGTCACCCGGTCGGTCTGGGAGAACGGCTCTCTCATCCACACCGACAGCTGGACGTCGCACTACGCGCGTGTGAACGGCCTCACCCTGGTCGGCGTGAGGGCCGCAGCCGCGCCGCCGCCGCCCGCGTCGACGCCGACGCCGACTCCGACCCCGACCCCGACGCCCGACGCCCACGCCGCCGCCGCCCGCGCCGTAGCTGGCGCCCGCGCCCGGGCCGTTCCACAGTCCTCCGGCGGAGGACCGCGGGCAGGTCAGGGCAGTTCACTCGAGCCGCCGCCGCGCAGCGAGCCGCCCCGCCGACGGTCAGGCGGCCTGGACCGCGTCGCTCGCCGGCGGGTTCCTCGCCCAGGGAGGCGTAGAGGTCCTCCTCCTGGGCCATGTGCAGGCGCAGGATCGCGTCCAGCCCGTACAGGGCACGCCGCAGGTCGGTGCGGTCATCGGGCGTTGGACCCGTCTCCGGGAGCTCGATCACGAGGCGCTCGAAGAGCCGGACCAGGTGGAAGATCTCGGTATGGGTCCGGTGCATGGCCGACGTCGAGTCATCGTTGCCCATCGCGGCAGCCAGCATCGGGTAGACGGTCCGGTCCTCCTCGATCTCGTGGGGCACCAGGGTGTCCCGCAGGAACGAGCCGAGAGCCTCCAGGTCGACGCGCGCCTCCGCGGGCGCCTGCACGTCGAGCGCGTCCGCGACGGCCCGCAGCCGGGCGATCCCGGGGGCCAGCTTCCGGTGCGCAGACGCCAGGCGGGCGCGCATCTCCTCCCAGCCGTCGACGCGGACGGGTGTCTCCATCCCGCCGCGCAGGGCACGCAGGGCATTGAGGATCACGGCGACGTCGATCGCCTCCTGGAGGAGGGCGCCGGCCACGACCGGGAGGAATCCGAAGGCGGCCAGGACCATCGCGACCATCGACATCGCCATCCCGGCCACCACGCTCTGGACGGCGATGCGCCGGGAGTGGCGCGAGATCCGGACAGCCTCGGCCAGCCGATCGAGGCGGTCGACCGTGATCACGATGTCGGCTGCCTCCGACGAGGCCGTCGCACCCCGGGCGCCCATCGCCACGCCCACGTCCGCCGAGGCGAGAGCCGGCGCGTCGTTGATCCCGTCCCCCACCATCACCAGCGGCCCGCGCGCGAGGTCGCGCTCGGCAGCCACGGCCTCCACCTTGTCGCCCGGCGCGCGGTCGGCAAGGACGCCGTCGAGCCCGATGGCGGCGCCCACGAGCTCGGCCACGCCGTGGTGGTCGCCCGTCACCATGAGGATCCGCGTGAAGCCGGCGCGCCGGAGGCTGCGCACGGCGCGCGGGGTCTCGGGACGGATCGGATCGTCCATGACCAGGGCGCCGGCCAGCTCCCCGTCGATCCGCACGAAGACGTTCGTGGCCCCCTCCAGGACGGCGCGCCGGCGCACCTCGCGGGCCCAGGCCGGCAGCGCGCCGTCGAGGCTGGCGAACGACGCCGAGCCGACCGCCACGCGACGCCCTTCCACGCTGCCCTCGACGCCCGAGCCGGGTGTCTCCGTCACGTCGCTCGGGAGCGCCAGGACGAGACCCCGCTGCCGCGCCGCGTGGACGATGGCGGCGGCCAGGACGTGTGGCGACGCCTGCTCGACCGCGGCAGTGAGCCTCAGCATCTCGTCCTCGTCGCCGTCCGGCGTCACGATGCCCGCGAGATGGGGCCGCCCGGCGGTGAGGGTGCCGGTCTTGTCGAAGAGGATGACGTTCGCCCTGGCGAGCGTCTCGAGGGGCCCGCCGCCCTTGACGATGATGCCGCGCCGCGCCGCGCGCGAGATGCCGGCGACGATCGCGATCGGCGCGGCCAGCAGGAGCGGGCAGGGCGTGGCCACCACGAGCACGGCGAGGCCGCGGACGGGGTCGCCGGACAGGAGCCAGGCCGCCCCAGAGATCGCCAGCGTCAGGGGGACGAAGAAGAGGGCGTACCGGTCGGCGAGGCGGACGAACGGCGCCTTGGCGCGCCCGGCCTCCTCGACGAGACGCACGATCCCGGCGTAGGTGCTCTCCTCGGCCGTCGCGATGGCGTGGAGGTCGAAGGGGCCGCCCGCGTTCACGACGCCACTCGACACGGTGTCCCCATCCTCGCGCGTCACGAGCCGGCTCTCGCCGGTGAGTGCCGACTCGTCGAGAATCGCCGCACCCCCACGCACGAGGCCGTCCACGGGCACGACCTCGCCGGGCCGGACCAGGAGCAGGTCGGCCGCCGCGACCGCGCTGATCGGGACGACCTCCAGGCTGCCGTTCGCGTAGCGATTGACGTCCTGCGGTGCGCGCCCGAGCAGGGCGCTCAGCTCGCGCTGGGCCCGCCCCTCCGCGTACGTCTCGAGCGCCTCCCCGGTGGCCAGCATGACCGCGATGACCGAGGCAGCGAACGTCTCGCCGAGGGCGAGGGCTCCGCCGATGGCCAGGATGGCGATCACGTCCACGCCGGCCTCGCGGGCCAGGAGATCGCGCACGATCGAGTACGCCAGGCGGATCCCGACCACGAGCGACGGGATCGTCCAGGCCCAGGTCGCGAGATCGTCCCGGCCTGCCCATGCCGCGAGGAGGCCCAGGGCCAGGCCGCCGACGGTGAGCGGCAGCAGCGCGAGCTGGAACGCCCGCCTGACGGCGATGAGGGCGCCCGGGGCGCCCGGACGCTCGGCGGCCGATCCGCGCAAGGTGGAGGACAGCCCCGGGGTGGTCATCGGCCGAGGGTAGGCGATGAAGGCGGCCCCGTGCCCGGCCAACCGTCACGCAGCCACGGGACCTGTGGCCGCCCGCCCGCCAGCGTCATCCCGTGGTCGGTCCCGAGCCGGGGCCGCGCGCGAAGGCGCGGTAGACCGCGCCGGCGATGCGCGTCGCGAAGTCGGGGTCGAGGGCGCCGCCGAACATGAGCCGGAAGTAGACGGGCCCCACGAGCAGCTCCGTCGCCACGTCGACGTCCGCGTCGTCGCGGAGGTCGCCCCGGGCGATTCCGCGGTTCACGACGCGCGCCACCTCGTCGCGCCGGGCCTGGACGACCGTCGCCCGGAACGGGTCGCCGAGAGTCGGATTCACCGCGATCTGCGAGAGGAGCGCCCGGATGACCGGGCCGAAGGCCGTCTCGGCGATGGCATGCCGAGCGTTCTCGACGCTGAGGCGCAGCTCCTCGAGCGTGTCCCCCACGTCGTCCACGGAGATGTGCGGTGCGGCAAGCTCGGCCAGCAGCTCCTGGGCCAGCGCCTCCTTCGAGGGCCAGCGCCGGTAGATCGTGGCCTTGCCGACACCGGCGCGGGCTGCGACGTGCTCCAGCCGCAGCCGCGAGAAGCCGTGCTCAACCAGCTCCGCCCGCGCCGCGTCGAGGATCGCCCGGTGTGCGCGGTCGCTGCGCGGCCGGCCGAGCGGCCGGCGGGGATTCGACGGCGTTGCAGGCGAGTTGCGAGACGGTGCGTATTGATTATCTACGGACACGCTGATATGATACGCAACGATCCGTATCCAAACAAGGAGGATCGTGCAGATGTACGAACGAACAAGCATCCTCGCTCTCGTCGAGGACGCCGAGCGAAACAACCCTCTCTGCGCCTGTGGCGCGCCCATGAATGTCGTCGAGCGCGGTGGCGCGCTCTGGCTCGAATGTTTCGAGCGCCCCCAGCCGGCCAGCGGCCTCCGGCGACGCCTCGCCTCCCTGCTCGACCCGGTCGGCCACGACCGCCATCTTCTCCTCGAGGCGTACGAGCTCCAGGCCGCCTGACGCCCCCCGGCCGGGCTGGGCGAGATCCTCCGCGCTTCGGGGCGAGCTGACCCGCTCGACGGCCGGATCTGCGGGATGCCCGCTCGACGGGAGCACCCTCGGGGCGCAGACCGACGAGGCCGGTCGAACGAGAAGGAAGTGGTGGAGATGGGGGAGAGTCGAACTCCCCGTCCGAAACCCGTGACCCGGACCCACTACGAGCGTGTCCGATGCTTGATCTCGACCTGCCCGCCCCCATCGGCAGGGGCGACGGCCGGCCCAGCTGCGTGTCCCTAGATCGGGCTTGACTCCCGGCTACGCGGCGCTTGCCGGGGCTGCACCTCCGCTGATTGACGCTTCCACGGCCCACGGAGGGGAGGCCGCTTCCACGCTCACCTTACCGCCTAAGCGGCGAGGGCGAGAGCAGGCTGCTTGTTGGCAGGTACTTCGGTTTGCCGCCTTTTAACGAGGCCAGAGCGGCATCCTCGGCTCGCGTTCCCGGGCTGCGGGGCCCCGTCGAGACCACGCATCCCCACCGATCGGCGCGGCCCGAAGGCCGTCCCGCGCCGGCACCTGGCCGGCCTCCCTATTCTACCCTGCGGATGCGTCGATGCCGTGCGCCGTGTCGTTGGTGCGTGGTCGTCGGCGCCGGCAGGTCGAGATCGTTACAGCCTGGATGTCCGGCTGGTCGGCCAGCGCTGCCCGGATCCCGGCCGCCGGCGCCGGCGCCGACGGCCGCGCGGGGTGACGGCGGTAAGATCCTGCACCACAGGAGGAGCCGTCATGTACGACAGCGCCCGCGACCTGCTCGACGCGATGACCGCCGCACCCGACGCCCTTGACGGGATCCTGGCCGGGGTCGACGACGACCTCGCGCGGCGATCCCGCAGCGGGGACGAGGGCTGGAGCATCGTCGAGGTCGCGTGCCACCTGCGGGACGCCGAGGAGCGGGCTCTCGAGCGGATGCGGGCGATCCGCGACGAGGATGAGCCGTCGATCGCGGCCTACGATCAGGATGCCTGGGCGCTCGATCGCGACTACGCCGCCGACGACCTGCGCAGGGCATTCGCCGCGTTCCGATCCCATCGGGCGGCCCACGTCGCGGAGCTCCGGGCACTGCCCGCGGACGCGTGGGAGCGCGCAGGGGTGCACGCGGAGGTGGGTCGGATCACCATCCTCAACCACACCGTCCACGTCGCGACCCACGACGTGCAGCATCTGGCCCAGGTTGCACGGGCTCTGCGCGGCGTCGGGCCAGGGGCGCCAGGCGGCGCGTAGGGCGGCCGACGATGCGACTCACCCCCCTCGAGGAGGAGCGGCTGCTCATCTTCAGCGCTGCGGAGCTCGCGCGGCGGCATCGCGCGGCGGGGCTCGCGTTGAACGCTCCCGAGACGGTTGCGCTGATCTGCGATGCGATGCTCGAGCTGGCACGAGCCGGGGGTGCCTACGACGAGGTGGTGCGTGCCGGACGGGCCGCGGTGGACCCCACCGAGGTCCTCGACGGCGTACGCCAGCTCGTGGCGGACGTGCGGCTGGAGGTGCTCCTCCACGACGGGAGCCGGCTCGTCGTTCTCGTCGACCCGCTCGGGCCCGGGCCCGACGCCATCACGGGGATCGGGCGGTGAGCGAGCCGCTGCGTCCCGGTGAGATCCGCCCCGCCCCGGGCGATCGGAGCACGGGCCCGGATCGCGAGCGGATCCGGATCGTCGTCACGAGCGCGTCGACACGTGTCGTGCGTGTCGGTTCCCACTATCCGTTCGAAGAGGCGAACCATCGGCTCGTCTTCGATCGCAGGCGCGCCGCCGGCTTCCGGCTCGACATCGCGGCCGGGGCGACCGAACGGTGGGCTCCGGGCGAAGCGAAGGAAGTCGGCCTCGTCCGGCGGTCCGGTGCCGCCGGGGAGGTGGCGGGTTCGCCCGCGACAGCCGGATCGCCACGAGCCGTCGCGTCGTCGGCTCCGTCCGCCCCCGCACCGACGATCCCGGCGGCCGAGTCGATCGCCCGCTACGGGCCGGGCCTCGGCGACCGGGTCCGCCTGGGAGACACGGACCTCTGGATCCGGGCCGAGGAGGATCGCACTGCTCCCGGCGACCCGCCGATCTGGGGCTACGGCAAGAACCTCGGCCCGCGGATGATCCAGTCGGCGGGATCGGCCGCTCAATCCGAGCTCGACGTGCTCGTCGCCGGCGTGCTCGTCGTCGACCCGGCGCTCGGCGTCCTCAAGGCCGACATCGGGATCAAGGACGGTCGGATCGTCGGAGTCGGGCGGGCTGGGAACCCCGGCGGCGGCGACGGGATCGACCTCGTCGTCGGCCCGCACACCCAGCCGATCATGGGCTACGGCCTGATCGCCACCCCGGGCGCCATCGACAGCCACGTCCACCTCGTGACGCCCGAGCTCCTCCCGGTCGCCCTCTCGTCGGGCGTCACGACGCTCATCACGGGCGGCTTCGAGGAGCCCCCCTACCTGATGGAGCGGATGCTCCTCGCGCTCGAGGCCTGGCCAGTCAACGTGGGGCTCCAGGCCTGCGCCCGCGGCGAGGACCCGGCCCGCCTGGAGGAGCTGCTCGACGCCGGGGCGGTCGGCCTCAAGATCCACGAGGACTACGGGGCGTACCCGGAGCTGATCGACGCGGCGCTGCGCGTCGCCGACGCCCACGACGTCGCGGTCTGCCTCCACACGGACGGCCTCCACGAGTCGGCCGAGCTCGAGGACACCGTGGCGGCGATCGCCGGCCGAACGGTCCACGCCTACCACGTCGAGGGGACGGGCGGCGGCCATGCGCCGGACCTCATCGGACTGGTCCGCGAGCCGTCGATCCTGTGCTCGTCCACGACGCCGACCCTGCCCTTCGGAGTCAACGCGCCGATCGAGCACGTCGGGATGACGCTCCTCAACCACGGCGGCGGCTGGGACGTCCCGGGCGACCTGGAGCTCGTCCGGGGACGGATCCACCCGGCGACGATGGCGGCGGAGGGCCCGCTCCACGAGCTCGGCGCGATCGGGATCACGAACTCCGACTCGCAGGGGATGGGACGCATCGGCGAGACGCTGCGCCGCACCCTCCAGCTGGCCCACGTCATGAAAGCCTGGCGCCGCGGCGCCGGGGCGCCGGACGGCGAACCACCGACGTTCGCCGGCCTGCCGGCCGAGCCGTCGGCGGACGACGACAACGCGCGCGTCCTCCGCTACCTCGCGAAGTGCACGCTCGAGCCGGCGATCGCCCACGGGATCGCCGACGAGGTCGGCTCGCTGCGTCCCGGCCGGCTGGCCGACATGGTCCTCTGGCAGCCGGCCTGGTTCGGGGTCAAGCCGGCCCTGGTGATCAAGGGCGGCAACCCGGCCTGGGGACCGCTGGGCGACGGCAACGCATCCCTCGAGGGCGCCGAGCCGACCCGCTACCGGGCCCAGTGGGGTGGCGTCGGTGCCGCCGCCGGGGTTGATTCGGTCACCTTCGTCGGGGCTCCCGCCCTCGCCTCGGGGCTGGAAACGCGCCTTGGCTCGCGACGCCGCCTGGTGGCCGTGCGCGGGTGCCGGGCCCTGGCGCGGGTGTCGCTGGCGCACAACCGGGCGACGGCGCCGATCGAGGTCGACCCCCGCGACGGGCGCGTGACGCTCGAGGGGCGACCGCTGGCCGTCGACCCTGCGACGGACCTCCCGCTGAGCCGCCGGTACTTCCTCCGATGAGCGGGTCCGGCGTCGAGGTCCGCCGCGCCACGCGGCGCGACGCGGCCGCGATCGCGCGGATCTACTCGGAGGGGATCGCGGAGCGAATCGCGACGTTCGAGACCCGGGCGCGCACTCCCGCCGACGTGGAGGCGTGGTTCGACGACCGCCACCCGATCGTGGTGGTCGAGGAGGCCGGCGCGGTGGTCGCGTTCGCCGCGACGTCCGCCTACCGGCCGCGCTCCTGCTACGACGGCGTCGCGGAGTTCTCCGTCTACGTCGCGCAGTCCTCTCGGGGTCGCGGGCACGGACGCCGGGCGATGGACGCCCTGCTGCGGGCGGCGGAGGCAGGCGGCTACTGGAAGCTCGTGTCCCGTGTCTTCGTCGAGAACGACGCGAGCCGGCGGCTGCTGGGCAGCCTGGGCTTCCGCGAGGTGGGCGTCTACGAGCGCCACGGCCGCCTGGACGGACGCTGGCGCGACGTGGTGATCGTGGAGCGCCTGCTGCCGGCGGCGTTCGGTGGGCAATCCGGGATGGCATTCGCCGCCGACCCCGGCGAGGAGCGCCGGCCGGGATCCGCAACGTCCCCTGGCGCCGGGTCGGGCGAGACTCCCTGACCGGCTCCCGGCTCAGCGACCCCGGCTCGCGTTCGCGAGCTCGCGGGCGATGTCGCGCCGCGCGTCGCGCTCGGCGATGTCCCGCCGCCGATCGTGGAGCTGCTTGCCGCGGGCCAGGGCGATCTCGAGCTTGGCGTGTCCCCGGGCGTCGATGTAGAGGCGCAGCGGCACGAGCGTGAGCCCCTTCGACTTCGTGACCCCGAGCAGCTCGTGGATCTCGTGCTTGTGGAGCAGGAGCTTCCGCGTCCGCTTGGCCTCGTGGTTGTAACGGTTGCCGGTGGCGTACGGCGCGATGTGGGCGCCGACCAGCCACGCCTCGCCGCGCTCGATTCGCGCGTAGGCCTCCTGGAGGCTCACCTTTCCGGCCCGGATCGACTTGATCTCGGTGCCCGTCAGGACGATACCCGCCTCGAGCGTCTCCTCGACGTGGAACTCGTGGCGGGCCTTCCGGTTGAGGGCGATCGTCTCCTCGCCCATCGTCAAACGCTCCTTCGTGCTGGCAGCACGGGCGCGCCCGGACGCACGGACGCCGGTCCTTCGAGGGACCGGCGTCCGAACGCGTTTCGAGTTGCCCCACCCGCGGGTGGCGTCCGTCAGGCGGCCGCTCCCTGCGAGGTGGTGCAACGACGCTGACTACTGTCCATCACTGCACATCACCTCCTTTCGGTCGCGGGAACCGTACAGGACGGCGCGGCGATCGCGCAAGGACCCGTGCTCGCCCGATTGGCCTGCCACGCCTCGAGCTCGGGGCGGAGCCCCGGGCCCCGTCACGCCGCCCGATCACGGCCCGGCAGCGCGTGTCGCGACCTGGCCGCCGCGAGCCCCACCGGCGCGTGAGGGACGCCGGCGCCCGGCGAGGCGGAGGGGCTCGCCGCTGGCGCGTTCTCGCCGAGGACCTCGAGCGCCGCGTCGATGAACGGGTCGCCCGTGGGGCCCGGCGCGGTGGCCGCCGCGCCGGTGGTCGGCACGACCACGTCCGGCGGAGGCCGACATGGTGGATCCAGCGCTTCGCCGGCGTCAGCCACTTGGCGATCGTGAGGCGGAAGCCGCCGGCCTGGGCCGAGAGGTCCACCCACTCCTGGATCGTGCCCTTCCCGTACGTCGTCGCACCGACGAGCGTGGCCGCGCTTCGTGTCCTGCAGTGCGCCCGCGACGATCTCGCTCGCCGAGGCGCTGCCGCCGTTGACGAGGACGGCGACCTTCACGTCGGACCCGTGTCGCGGCGCCACCCGGCTGGGCGTTCGTGGCGACCTGGCTGTCCGTCGGCGCCTCCTCCCAGAAGATCGGGCCGTCGGCGATGAACTGGCTGGCGATCGAGCGAGCCGCCGTGACGAAGCCGCCCGGGTTGTCGCGCAGGTCGACGATGAACCTGGTCACGCCCCTGTCGCGCGCGGCCCGGAGCGCCGTCGCGAACGTCGGCTGCCGCGTTCGTCGGAGAAGGCCGTCAGCCGAATGTAGGCGACGCGTCCCTGGCCAGGTCGCGGCGTCTCGACCTGGGGCGTGACGATCGTGTCACGGACGATCGACACGTCGAACGGCGCACCCGCGTCGCGCGCCGACCGTCAGCACCACGGAGCGTGCCCTTCGGGCCGCGGATCCTGCCGATCGCCTGGTCGAGCGAAGCGCCGTCCACCGTCTTGCCGTCGATGGCGGTGATCCGGTCGTCCGCCCGCAGGCCCGCGCGCTGCGCCGGCGAGCCGTCCATCGGTCGAGACGACGACCAGGCGGCACGCCGGCCCGATGGTCGGGCACGCCTGGGTGGCGCTGGAGGCATGCGTCGTCACCGTCGCCCCGATCCCGGAGAACTCGCCGCCGATCGAATCCTCGGGCGCGCTTGAGCTCGTCCGGGCTCATGTAGGCCGAGAACGGGTCGTTCAGCGACCCGATCATGCCGTTGATCGCGCCCTGGACGAGCTTCTGGCGATCGACGGCGCCGACGTAGCTCTTCGTGATCGAGTCGTAGACGTCCCAGAACGGCGCGAAGAGCTCGGCTCCCGCGGCGGGCGTCCCGGGCGTCGCCGCCGTCCGGGCGCCCAGCGAGAAGCCGGACAGGAAGAGGCCGGCGCCCGCGAGAACGGCGAGCGACCACGAGCGCCACCCGCAGCGGGCTGACGGTCCGTCGCCGGCGCGGCGCCTCGTCCGGGCCGACGGCAGGATCGGGCGAGCGGGCATCGGCGCGGCGCCTCGGTTGCGGACGGGCACTCGTCGCAGGAGGCGGCGGATCGCCGCTCGCCGGATCCGGAGGGACGCCGAGGCGCGGGGAGAGGGTTCGACGGCGGGGTCGGTCATCGTGGATCCAGGCGAGGCGGCGGAGTACGGGAGGCGTCGGATCGTACATCGCCGTGGCGCCCGGAGCAGCAGGGCCACGCAGAGCGCCGGCTGCCGCTACTTCGCCGAGGTAGCTCCGCACGGACAGCCACGACCCGAGGACGCCGACGCCGAGGCCCGTCCCGACGACCAGGACCACGAGGTCCCGCGCGAGCGACCCGAGCTCGAGCGGGCAGCACCCGGAAGAAGCCGTACATCATGTCGCCGACCGGCTGCGCCAGGAGCGCCAGGATGGCGAGGGCGGCCGCAGCCCCCAGGAGGCCGACGAGGGCGCCCTCGAAGATGAACGGCCAGCGGATGAACGCATCCGAGGCGCCCACGAGACGCATGATCTCGATCTCCTCGCGACGGGCGACGACCGCCAGCCGGATCGTGTTCACGATGATGAACAGCACGACGACGCCGACGAGCAGGAGGACGACGAGACCGCCCGTCCGCAGGACGTTGGTCACCGAGGTGAGCCGGTCGACGAGCTGCTGGACCTCGACGACGCTGTCGACGACCTCCGGGTGCCGCCTGCAGCAGGTCGACGACAGGCTGGTAGTCGCGCGGGTCGACGAGGTTGACCTCGAGGCTCGCCGGGCAGCGGGTTCCGGTCGAGGTAGCCGGTCAGGTCGACCTGGCCCCGCTCCCGGAGGCGCTGCTGGAAGCGGGCCAGCGCCTCCTCCTTCGAGACGTAGACGACCTCGCGCACCTGCGGGCAGTGCCGCCACCTCGACGCCGAGCGCCTGCGCCTGCACCGACGAGGGCCGACTTCGGCGCCCGGGACGTCCTTCAGGTCGGCGACGATCTCCACCTTCTGCTCGACGTAGGTGACGCCGGCCTCGAGGCCGGCCTGCAGGAGCCAGAACCCCGCCAGGAGCAGGAGCATGAGGAGCATCGTCGCGATCGCGGCGAGGCTCATCAGGCGTGTTGCGCCGGATCCCCTGGAGCGCGCGGCCGAGGCTGAAGGCGAGGAAGCGAGGGAAACCGAGGATCGCGCTCACCTGGCCGTCAGTCCTCGCGGTGGTAGCCGCCGACCTCGTCGCGGACGATGCGCCCCTCCTCGAGGGCGACGACGCGCCGGCGGAGCGAGGTCACGACCTCGGCGTTGTGGGTCGCCATGAGGACGGTGACGCCGAGCTCGTTGATGCGCAGCAGGAGCTGGATGATCTCCCAGCGAGATGAGCGGGTCGAGGTTCCCGGTCGGCTCGTCCGCGATGATCATGCGGGGCTCGTGGACGAGGGCCCGGGCGATCGCCGTCCGCTGCTGCTCGCCGCCGGAGAGCGTGACCGGGAGCTGGTCGGCCTGGGCGCCCAGCCCCACCACGGCCAGGGCGCGCTCGACCGCCGGGCGGATCCGTCCGCGCGGCGTCCCGGTCACCTCCAGCGCGAACGCGACGTTCTCGCGGACCGTGCGGGTCGGGAAGCAGCTTGAAGTCCTGGAAGACGATCCCGATCTGGCGGCGCAGCTCGGGCACCTTGCGCCGCGGGACGCGGGCCAGGTCCCGGCCGTCGACGACGACCTCGCCAGCCGTCGGGCAGCCTCGTCGCGGATCAGCAGCTTGAGGAGCGTCGACTTGCCGGCGCCGGACGGACCCGACGAGGAAGACGAACTCGCCTTCGCCCAGCGTCAGGTCGACGTCACGCAGGGCGACCTTGCCGTTGGGGTACGTCTTCCCGACCCCGCGCAGGGCGACGACGGGCCGCGCGGCCTGCCCGACGCCCGCGGCCGGCGCGGGACCCGGGGTCGAGATCGACGGCCGGCGTGGGGAGGAGTGCGCTCGTCACGGTCCGACCGAGGCTACCACCGCCGCGGCGTTCCGTCCCGCCGGAGCGTCACGCCGCCCGGCCGGCCGCCCGCTATCGGGCCACGAGCAGGTCACAGGACGGCGAGCGTGATGGGCAGGTACCGCGAGAAGTCCGCGAACGGCCGGTTCCAGCACAGGAGCGCCGGGAAGTCCTCGATGCGCAGGCCGGCCTCCAGCAGGGCGGTGACGGTTCCTCCGGCGGCACCCGGAACCCACGCGGAGTGAGCGCCCGAGGGTTCGACCGCGCCCAGGAGGTGACCGAGGATCGCCGGCATGAGCTCCTCGTCGCTCGGACGGCGACCGGGCCGACGCGTCCGCTCCTGGAGGTGTAGCCGTACCCGACCGACCGCCCGTCGCCGGCCTCGTAGAGGTACCCGACCCGCCCGGCCGCGGCGAGGAAGGCATGATCCTCGGGATGCGCGTATCCCAGCGTCGCCGCGGTCGAGTGCCGCGAGGGTGTCGGCGAGACGGCTGCGACCCGGGCCGCCGGCCTCGCTCCCGCCGAACGCTTCGAAGGGGACCGCCCGGACGTCGCCCGGGAGGGCGACCAGGCGCCGGGGATCGGGCCGCCCGACGAGCTCGAGGACGGGCATTCGCGGGACGATCCCGAGGCGGCCGTACAGGGCGTTCGAGATCGGCTGGGCGGCGTCGGTGCAGGTGGCCAGGGTGGCCGCTGCTCGTCGGGGCGCGGCAGCACCGCGCGCCAGGAGGCGCGCGGCCCAACCCGCGTCCCTGCTCGTCCGGGTGGCACGAACAGCATGGAGAGGAACCAGACGTGCTCCCGACGGAGCGCCGAGGTGAAGCGCGACGACCCGCTCGCGACCCGCTCGGAGCCTGGTCGGACGGCAACCCGGAAGCCGCCCGGATCCGTGGCGCGGAGGTGGCCGAGCAGCGGCGAGGAGCGACTCGGGCACGGCCGTGCGTCGGGGGACGTCCGACGCGCGTCCCGTAGTCGTCGAGGCCGGCGCGCCAGACCTCGGCGCAGGCGGTCATGTCGCCGGGCGCCGGCGCGCCGGAGCGAGGTCCCGGTCGACGGAAGGCTGCCGGTCACGCGGAGTCGGCGGCTGCCGCCCGATCGCGACGCGCCGGTTGCCTCGCGCTCCAGCTCGGCCTGCATGAACGCGTCGAGGTCGCCGTCGAGCACGGCCGCCGTGTTGGACGTCTCCATGCTCGGTCCGGTGGTCCTTCACCATCTGGTAGGGATGGAGGACGTAGCTGCGGATCTGGTTGCCCCAGCCGGCCTCGACGTGCTCGCCCTTGAGGCGCCGGAGCTCGGCCTCCTTCTCCTCGAGGCGCGCGCTCCAGGAGGCGCGCCGCCAGGACCTTGGCCGCCGTCTCCCGGTTCTGCGTCGCCGAGCGCTCGTTCTGGCAGGTGACGACGATCCCGGTCGGAAGGTGGGTGAGCCGGACGGCCGAGTTCGTCTTCTGGACGTGCTGCCCGCCGGCCCCCGACGAGCGGAAGTTGTCGACCTTGATCTCGTCCCAGTTCAGCTCGACCTCCCCCTCGTCCTCGACCTCGGGCATCACCTCGAGCAGGGCGAAGGTCGTCTGCCGTCGCTTCTGGGCGTCGTACGGGCTGATCCGGACCAGCCGGTGGACGCCGCGCTCCGCGCGCAGCCAGCCGTAGGCCCGCCGGCCGTCGACGGCGACGGTGGCGCTCTTGAGGCCGGTCTGCTCGCCCTCGGTCTGGTCCATGATCTCGGTGCGGAAGCGGTGACGCTCGGCCCAGCGCAGGTACATCCGCAGGAGCATCTCGGCCCAGTCGGTCGCCTCGGTGCCGCCCGCTCCCGCGCTGATCGATGATGATGGCGCGCCCGGTCGTCGTACTCGCCGGAGAAGAGGAGCGCGGTCCGCTCGCGCTCGTAGATGCGCCCGGAGCGCCTCGGCGTCGCGCTCGATCTCGGCCAGCATCTCCGCGTCGTCGCCCTCGGCGGCAAGGTCGAAGAGCTCCTCGAGGTTGGTGACGCGGGACTCGAGGTCGGCGCCAGAGCTCGATCTCCGAGCGAAGCCCGTCGGCCTCCCGCAGGACCCGCTGCGCGCCGCGCTGGTCGTCCCAGAACGCGGGCGCCGACGTCAGCGCGTCGAGCTCAGCGAGGCGAGCCTCCCGGACGGCGAGGTCAAAGACGCCCCGAGGTCGCGTGGATCCGCTCGGCGAGGTCGCGCAGGTCGGCCCGATCCACCTAGATCCGGCCTCGCACGTCCTGGAGCAGGATCGGCCGGAGCTCGATCAGCCGGAGGGCCGTCTTGCTCCGGGCGACGACGGGGTTCACGCAGGGGCAGTACGCGTTGTGCTGGCAGACGCCGCAGTTGCCATCGCAGTCAAGAGCGGCGGCATAGCTGCAGGAGCGGCAGTCGCGCTCGCACGCGATGAGATCGACGAAGGTGGCGTCCTCGACCTGCTTCACCACTCCCTCGCTATGGTCGGCTTCGGCGTACGCCAAGGCGGCAGCCTGAATCTGGGGACATCGGGCGCGCCGCCGCTTGCGTGCGCAGCATCGGCCCGAGTATAGAGGCCGAACGTCCACCGGCCAAGAGGGAGTTTTCGGCGCCGGGCAACGCGGCCGAATGCCCGCGGGGTGCCGGCTCCGGCCGGCGCCGTGGTCAGGAGCCGGCCAGTCGCCGTCGGTGCCTCGGGAAGCGGCCTGCCGACGAACCCGTACCAGGCCAGCGCGCCGAGCTCGTGCACGGTGGCGTCGAGGCGCGCCACCAGCGTCGCGTCCGTGGGGCGAGTCGGTCGTCGGCGACGCGTAGGCGTCGATACCGAGGTCCTTGGCCATCCGCATCACCCGCAGCATGTGCATCCGGTCGGAGACGAAGATCGCGTTCCGTGCACCGTGCGCTCGCAGGATCGCGGCGACCGCCTCGAGCGACTCCTGCGTCGTCCTTCCACGGTCCTCGGTCAGGATCGCCGCGGCCGGCACGCCCTGCGCGACCGCGTAGGCCCGTCCGGACGCCGCCTCGGTGGTCCGGTCGCCCTCCTGGCGTCCGCCGGTCATGATCAGGAGCGGCGCCCGGCCGGCCTGCCAGAGCTCGATCGCATGGTCGAGGCGCGCCCGGAAGACCGGCGACGGTCGCCCGTCGTACTGGGCCGCGCCGAGGACGACGATCGCGTCGGCCGGTCCCAGGCCGGTCGAGTCGTCCACGTCGCCCCGCTGCCAGACCCGGAACGTGGCATAGCCGGCGACCACCACCACGACGATCCCGCCGACCAGGCCCAGCACGGCGAGGGTCCGGCCAGCCGGCGCGCGGCCGGCGGAGCTCACCGGCCGTGACACTTCTTGTACTTCAGCCCCGACCCGCAGTAGCAGGGATCGTTGCGGCCCAGCTTGGCGCCGGGTCCCCCGGTGCTGGCCGGCGCAGCCGCACGGTCGCCGACCTGCTGCTGCATTGCCTTGAGCGCCGGGCCGGTCGGCAGTCCGCGGGCCACGAGGCCGCCGCCGGCCGCTGCGCGTCCGGTTCCCCGGTCGGGCCCGGGCGACGCCGCTGCCGCTGCCGGCCGGCCAGCCGCCGCGAACGCCGCGGCGCCGGCCGCGAGGCTCGCCGCGAGCTGCGCCTCGTCCGGCGTCGGCGCCGGCGCCTGCCTCACGACCTGCACCCGGAAGATCGTCGTGGCCACCTGGTGACGGATCAGCTCCCGCAGCTGGTCGTACAGGAGGTAGGCCTCCTTCTTGAACTCGTTGAGCGGGTCCTGCTGGGCGTAACCGCGCAGGCCGATGCCGCGCCGCAGGTCGTCGAGCTCGGTGAGGTGCTCGACCCACAGCGAGTCGATCGTCCGCAGCAGCACCAGCCGCTCGACCATCGCCCAGTCTTCCTCGCCGACCTCGGCGACCTTCGCCTCGAGGCGCGCGTCGGCCAGCTCCCGGAGGTGCGCGGAAAGCGCCTCGCGACCGCCGACCTCCCACAGGTCGTCCTCGCTGGTGCCGGCGTCTTCGAGACCCATCATCCGGAGGCCCTGCGCCAGGCCCTCGATACCCCAGTCGTCGGCGTGCTCGCGCCGAGCAGTACTGGTCGAGCAGGGCCTCGACCTCCTCGTCGAGGAAGGCCCGGACGGTATCGGTCAGGTCCTCGTTGTGGAGGACCTTGTCGCGCTCGGCGTAGATCGTCTCGCGCTGCTTGTTGATGACGTCGTCGAACTCGACGACGCGCTTGCGGATGTCGAAGTTGAAGCCCTCGACGCGGCTCTGGGCGCTCTCGATGGTCTTGCTGACGAGTCGCGATTCGATCGCGACGTCGTCCTCGAGGCCGAGGCGCTCCATCAGGCCCGCCACGCGATCGGAGGCGAAGCGCTTCATGAGGTCGTCCTCGAGGGACAGGTAGAAGCGCGACGAGCCGGGGTCGCCCTGGCGGCCGGCGCGGCCGCGGAGCTGGTTGTCGATCCGTCGGCTCTCGTGGCGCTCGGTGCCGATGATGTGCAGGCCGCCCGCCGCGACAACGACCTCGTGCTCGGCGTCGCAGCGGGCCTTCGCCTCGCGGAAGGCCGCGTCGTACGTCTCGCGGTCCACCTCGGCCGGGTTGAGGCCGCGCTGGTGGAGCATCTCCGAGGCGAGGCCGGCCGGGTTGCCGCCGAGGAGGATGTCCGTGCCGCGGCCGGCCATGTTGGTCGCGATCGTGACGGCGCCCGAGCGTCCGGCCTGGGCGACGATCCCGGCCTCCTTCTCGTGGAACTTGGCGTTGAGGACCTCGTGCCTGACCCCGCGCCGCAGCAGGAGCTCGCCGAGGATCTCGGACTTCTCGACGGTGACCGTGCCCACGAGGACCGGCCGTCCCGCGGCGGTCATCTCCTCGATCTCGTCGATGAGCGCGTTGAACTTGCCGTTCTCGTTCCGGAAGACGAGGTCCTGCGTCGTCCTCGCGGATCATCGGCTGGTTGGTCGGGATCGCCACGACCTCGAGCTTGTAGATCTTGTGGAACTCCTCGCCCTCGGTCATCGCGGTGCCGGTCATGCCGGCGAGCTTGTCGTACAGGCGGAAGTAGTTCTGGAACGTGATCGTGGCGAGGGTCACGGACTCGCGCTGGACGCGCAGGCCCTCCTTCGCCTCGATCGCCTGGTGGAGGCCCTCGCTCCAGCGCCGGCCCGGCATCTGGCGCCCGGTGAACTCGTCGACGATGACGATCTCGCCGTCCTTGACGAGGTAGTCCTTGTCGCGCCTGTAGAGGGCGTGGGCGCGCAGCGCCTGTTCGAAGTGGCGGGCCAGCCGCGGGTCGGCGTCGTAGAGGTTCGGCGACGCCGAGGAGGCGCTCCATCTTCTCGACGCCCAGCCTCGGTCGGGGAGACGGCCTTGTCCTTGAGGTCGACGAAGTAGTCGCCGCCCTCCTCGTCGCCCTCGGGCCGCGCCTGCAGCTTGGGCACCAGCCGGGCGAACGTGTAGTAGAGGTCGCGCCGACTCCTCGGCCTGGCCGCTGATGATGAGCGGCGTCCGCGCCTCGTCGATGAGGATGTTGTCGACCTCGTCGACGATCGCGAAGAAGCGCTCGCGCTGCACGCGCTCGTCGAGCTCGGTGACCATGTTGTCGCGCAGGTAGTCGAAGCCGAACTCGTTGTTCGTGCCGTAGGTGATGTCGGCCGCGTAGGCCTCGCGCCGCGCAACCGGGCGAAGGTTGATCAGCCGCTCGTCGGTCGTCGGGTAGCCGGGCTCGAAGACGTAGGCCGTGTCGTGGACGATGATCCCGACAGACAGCCCGAGGAAGTGGTAGACGGGCCCCATCCACTGGGCGTCGCGGCGGGCGAGGTAGTCGTTGACGGTCACGAGGTGGACGCCGCGGCCCGTCAGGCCGTTGAGGGCGGCCGCCAGCGTCGGGACGAACGTCTTGCCCTCGCCCGTCTTCATCTCGGCGATCTTGCCCTGGTGGAGCACGACGCCACCCATGAGCTGGACGTCGAAGTGGCGCATGCCGAGCGTCCGCTTCATCGCCTCGCGGGCGCAGGCGAAGACCTCGGGCAGGGCGTCGTCCAGGGCGGCCTGGAGGCGCTCGTTCTCCTTCCTCCGGCGCTCCTTCTGCATGTCGCGCCGGCGCTCCGGGTCGTCCTGCTCGAGCTCCTCCTGGGTCGGCCCGAACTCGGCCTGCAGCTCGGCGAGATCGGCGCGGATCTCGTCGGCGCGGGCCCGAATCTCGGCGTCCGACTCGGCCTCGAGCTCGGGTCCGAGCGCGTTGACGGCGTCCACGAGGGGCTGGATGCGCCGGACCTCGCGGTCGTTCGAATCGACGAAACGGGAAAGGAAGCCCATGACCATGGCCGGGTCAGTATACGGGCGGGTCCGATCAGCAGCCGCCGGCGGGTCGGAGGGGGGCGGCTGCCGGGCAGCCCCCCCGCACGGCCGCGAGACTACTTCCAGAAGCCGGAGCCGTACCCCGCGAGGAGCAGGACGAACGTCAGCGCGCCGAGGCCGAGCCAGAACAGGATCGCCGGCCCGGTCCGGGTCGGGTTCATCTCCGGGTTCCTGAGCGGGGGCGGGTTCCAGCGCGGCGATTCGAGCTGGGAGCGCCAGTCCTTCGGGGTCTCGGTCTGCGGCTCGACGCCGCCCTGGCCGTCGGGACGGTGCAGCTGGAGGGTCATCGGTCTCCCGGCGTGTTGGCCGGCAGGCCGCCGGCGGTTGGGACGGCCGACGCGGAGTCGCCGTCGCGCTTGTCATCCTCGGTGCCGGCGTGGCCCTCGAGGTGGGCGCCGGTGCGGGCGTCGAGCGTGTGCTCGACGCCATCCTCCCAGAGGATCATCTCCTGGGTCAGCGTCACCTCCGACGAGAACAGCGCTCCCACTGATTCGCCGCGGTGGATCCGGCGGATCGCCTCGCCGATGAGCGGGGCGACGGAGAGCGTGGTGATCTGGGGCAGGCGCTTCTCGGGCGGCAGCGGGATCGAGTCCGTCAGGACCACCTCGCAGACCCCGGAAGCGGCGATGCGGTCGATCGACGGATCGGAGAGCACACCGTGCGTTGCGCAGGCGTAGATCTCGTCGACCCCCTCGCGCTGGAGCGCTCGCACGACCTCCAGCAGCGTCCCGCCCGTGTCGATCTCGTCGTCGACGATGATCGCGCGCCGATCCCGCACCTCGCCGATGACGTTCATCACCTCGGCCTGGTCGAGGTTGCCCACCCGGCGCTTCTCGATGATCGCCAGCGGCGCGTCGAGCAGCTCGGCGAAGGTCCGCGCGCGCTTCGCGAAGCCCAGGTCGGTGACGACCACGATGTCCTCGAGGGACTTCTGGCGGAAGTAGTTCGAGAGCAGGTGGACAGCCGTCAGCTCGTCGACCGGGATGTTGAAGAAGCCCTGGATCTGGCCCTGGTGGAGGTCCATCGACAGGACCCGGTCCGCGCCGGCCACCGTGATCATGTCGGCGACCAGGCGGGCCGAGATCGGGACCCGCGGCTGGTCCTTCTTGTCCGAGCGCCCGTAGGCGTAGTACGGGATGACGGCCGTGATCCGGCCCGCGCTGGCCCGCTTGAAGGCGTCGATCATGATCAGGAGCTCCATGATCGACTGGTTCACCGGGCGGCAGGTCGGCTGGATCAGGAAGACGTCCTTCTCGCGGACGTTGTCGAGGATCTTGACGAAGATGTTCTCGTTGGCGAACGAGAAGACCTCCGCCTGGCCGAGGGGCACGCCGAGGTAGCGGCAGATCTTGCGGGCGAGGCCCGCGTTGGCGTTCCCGGTGTAGACGTCGAACGAGTCGGAGTACACGGTCGCCTCCTCCGCGCCGAACCCCCTCATGCGTGCGCCGGATCGCTCCCGGAGTCCGGCTCCGCCTCGGGGCCGTCATTGTCGCCCATGACCCCTCGCTCCGCCAGACCTTCACGGAAGGCGGCGATGCCGACCACCCGGTCGCCCTCGTTGAGGCGCATCGTGATGACGCCTCGCGCCTGGGCCTTCTGGCGGTTGATCGTCCGCACGTCGGTCCGGACCACCTGCCCCGCGGCCGAGATGAGGAGCAGCTCCTCGTCCTCCTCCGTGACCTGCTGGACCGCCGCCACCTTGCCCGTCTTGCGGCCCTCGAGGCTGATGAGGCGCACTCCCTGCGGGCCGCGGCGCATGGTGCGGAACTCCCGCAGCGGGACGCGCTTGCCGTACCCGGTCTCCGTGAGCACGAGGAGGTCCATGCCCGGCTGGACGACGCTCATCCCCACCACGTAGTCGCCCTCCTGGGCGAGCCGGATGCCGATGACGCCGCCCGCCGGGCGGCCCATGGCCCGGACATCGCGTTCGTTGAAGCGCGCGATCTTGCCCATGGCTGTCGCGATGATGATGTCGTCCGACCCCGTGGCGACGTCGACCCAGGCGAGCTCATCGGCCTCGTCGAGCCCGATCGCGATGATCCCCGACGAGCGCACCTTCTCGAACTGCTCGAGCGGCGTCTTCTTCACGATCCCCTTGCGGGTGGCCATCACGAGGTAGCCCCCGGCCTTGAAGTCGGGCAGGACGATCGTCGCCGTCGGGACCTCGCCGGCCTCCACCTGGACTCCGGGGAGGTTGATGATCGGGATCCCCTTCGCCTGTCGGCTGGCATCCGGCACCGCGTGGACCTTGGCGCTGAAGACGCGGCCCCGGTTGGTGAAGAAGAGCGCCCAGTCGTGGGTGTTGGCGACGAGGAGGCTGTCGACCGCGTCCTCCTCGCGGGTCACGTGGCCGATGATCCCCTTGCCGCCGCGGCCCTGGCGTCGGTAGGTGGCGATCGGCTGGCGCTTGATGTAGCCGCGCCCGCTGATCGTGACGACGACATCCTCGTCGGCGATGAGGTCCTCGTCGGTCATCTCGCGACTCGAGTCGTCGACGACCCGCGTGCGCCGCTCGCCGGCGTACTTGCGCTTCAGCTCGGTCAGCTCGTCCTTGATGATCGCCAGGACGCGGGCCGGGTTGCCCAGGATGTCCTCGAGCTCGGCGATGAGCTGGATGATGGCCAGGTACTCGTCCTCGATCTTCTTGCGCTCGAGCGCCGCGAGGCGGGCCAGCCGCATGTCGAGGATCGCCTGGGCCTGGATCTCGGACAGGTCGAAGCCGGACATCAGGTTGTTTCGCGCCGTCTCGACGTCGGCCGACGCCCGGATCGTCCGGATCACCTCGTCGAGGTGGTCGAGGGCGATCTTGAGGCCCTCGAGGACGTGGGCCCGCTCGCGGGCCTTGCCGAGGTCGTACTCGGTGCGCCGGCGGACGATCTCGCGGCGATGCTCGACATGGTGGGCGATGACCGACTTGAGCGGCAGCGTCTGGGGCTGGCCGTCGACGAGGGCGAGCATGTTGAGGTTGAATGCCAGCTGCATCGCCGTGTGCTTGAACAGGTTGTTCAGCACGGTGTGCGGGTTGGCGTCGTTCTTGATCTCGATGTAGATGCGCATGCCGTCTCGGTCGGACTCGTCGCGGAGGTCGGCGATCCCGTCGATCCGCTTCTCCTTCACCAGGTCGGCGATCTTCTCGAGGAGGGTCGCCTTGTTCACCTGGTAGGGCAGCTCGGTGACGATGATCGCGACGCGATCGCGGCGGGCCTCCTCGAAGGCCACCTGGGCCCGCATGACCACCCGCCCGTGCCCGTGGGCGTACATCTGCCGGATGGCATCCACGGTCTCGGAGGCGCCGGTGATCGGGTTCTTCTGCTGCTCGTAGCGGAAGATCGAGCCGCCGGTCGGGAAGTCGGGACCCTTGACGTAGGCGCACAGGTCGTCGGAGGTCAGCTCGGGGTCGTCGATCAGGGCGATCTCGGCGTCCACGATCTCGCCGAGGTGGTGGGGCGGGATGTTGGTGGCCATGCCGACCGCGATCCCCGACGAGCCGTTGACGAGCAGGTTGGGCAACTTCGCAGGCAGGATCGTCGGCTCGCGGTGCTGGCCGTCGTAGTTGTCCGCGAAGTCGACCGTCTGCCTGTCGATGTCCGCCAGCATCTCCGCCGCGATGGCGGTGAGGCGAGCCTCGGTGTAGCGCATGGCCGCCGCGGAATCGCCATCCACGGAGCCGAAGTTGCCCTGCCCGTCCACCAGCGGGTAGCGCATCGAGAAGTCCTGGGCGAGCCGGACCAGGGCGTCGTACAGCGCCACGTCGCCGTGCGGATGGAGCTTGCCCATCACCTCGCCGACGATGGCGGCGCACTTGCGGTAGGAGCTCGTCGCGGAGAGCCCCATCTCGCCCATCGTGTAGAGGATCCGGCGGTGGACCGGCTTCAGGCCGTCCCGGACGTCCGGGAGGGCGCGGGCCACGATCACGCTCATCGCGTAGTCGAGGTAGGACGTCCGCATCTCGTCCTCGATATGGATCGTGCGGACGTCACCCAGGTTGTCGGTCACGGTCGCGATCTCCGGTGGTGCGTGGCGGCGTCGGGCGGGACGGCGGCTCGGCGCCTCATGTCAGACGGGTCCCTCGAGACCGCCGGCCGAGGTCGCCCGAACCGGCCGAGCCTGCCGAACCGGCCGAGCCTGCCGAGGTGAAGGCGCTCGCGATCGAGCCGGCCCGGGAGGACGACGGGGCGCCCGGAACCCTTCGAACCCCCTCGAGGCGGGCCCGAATCAACGTCGCTTCGGCAGGGGGCAGCTTGGCGAGGGTGTCCCGGAGGACCCATGCCCGGTGACCGTCGCGGGCCGCCGCAGCCCGGTCGGCCTCCTCCCGGCAGAACGCCGAGACCGGCGCCGGATCCACCTTCGCCAGCTCGCGGAGCGCCCACGAGAGCCCCTTCTGCACGTCGGGCTCCGGATCGCCGAGAAGCTCGCCGACGAGGTCGAGCCCGCGGCGGATCACCTCCCCGGTACGCCCGAGGCGGTGGTCGACGTGGGGCAGGTTCGCGATCGTCGCGCCCACGAGGCGACGCTCCCAGCGACTCGGGCTGAAGGCGAGCTGCTCCAGCTCGGCCCAGCGGAACGGCTCGCCCAGAATTCCCGCCGCCGTGACGCCGGCCAACGTGTCGACCGTGATCCAGTCGTCGGCGTCCCGCCCGATCCTGCGGAGCACCTGCCAGACGACTTCGGGATCGTCGGGCAGGATCCACCCGAAGACCCGGATCGCCAGCCAGCGGAGCTCGCGGACCTCGTCGCGGGCCACGGCGTCGGCGGCGGGGATGAGCCGGGCCGGGCGGACGCCGGCCGCGGCATGCCGCATCCCGGCGAAGACCGCGTCGAGGAGCGGCGTCCGCACGCCCAGGGTTTGACCGATTCCGGGCGCCACCAGGCGCTCCTCCGCGAGGAAGGCCGGGTCTGCGAGTGCCGCGAGTCCCTCGCGGGCCGCTGACGCGAAGGCCGCCGGGTCGTCGATCTCCTCCGCGAGGCTCACCCCGAGGATGCGCGCTGCCTCGAGATGCGCAGCCACGAACGCCCGCGCGTCCACGGTCGTCGCGCTCACCCGCCGCGCCGACCGGCCGCCCGCAGCATGCCCGACGGTTCCGGCCGCGCCACGGACCGATGCTGATGACGTGGACGGCCCGGTCACGCCCGGCCCTCGACCCCGGGGCCGGGGGTCGTTTCGGGGACCAGCCGGAACGCATAGCGGGCCTGGAGCTCCTCCCGGCGCGCGTCGGGCACGGTGACGTATAGCCCTGTCGCGACGGCGTACGCGTCGCCGGTGACCGGGTCGAAGAGGCGCCCGCTGGTCGTCAGCAGGCGCCGCCTGCGCTCGACCATGTGGCCCTCGCCGCGGATCGGCGCCCCGATCGGGATCGGCCGCTTGTACTCGATCTCCAGCTTCGCCGTGACCGCCCACGCGCCGTGGCTGGCGAGCGCCCAGGCCATCACCTCGTCGAGGAGCGTGGCGACGATCCCGCCGTGGGCGATGCCGTCCCAGCCCTGGAAGTCGGGGCGCAGGGTCACCTCGGTCCAGCAGGTCTCCCCCGCGACGTGCAGCGCGAGATGGAGGCCGTGGGCGCTCAGCTCGCCGCACGCGAAACAGGCGTGGGGCGCCACGACGAAGCGCCCGCCCTCGGTGGCGACCTCAGATGTCAAGGTTGCGCACCTTGCGGGCCTCGGTCTTGATGAAGTCCTTGCGCGGCGCGACCTTCTCTCCCATGAGCATCGTGAAGATCTCGTCCGCCTCGACCGCATCGTCGATCTCCGCCCGCAGGAGCGTCCGCGTCTCCGGGTTCATCGTCGTCTCCCAGAGCTGGTCGGCGTTCATCTCGCCGAGACCCTTGAACCGCTGGACGCTCGTGTTCCGGGCGTTGAGCTTCTTGACCGCCGCCTCCCGCTCCTTCTCGCTCTGGGCGTAGAGCGTCACCTTGCCGGTGCTCACGCGGTAGAGCGGTGGCTGGGCGATGTACAGGTGGCCGTTCTCGATGACCTGCGGCATGTGCCGGTAGAAGAGTGTCAGCAGCAGGGTCCGGATGTGGGCGCCGTCCACGTCCGCGTCGGTCATGATGATGATCCGGTGGTAGCGAAGCTTGGCGAGATCGAAGGTCTCGCCGATCCCGGCGCCGAGGGCGATGATCAGCGGTCGCACGTTCTCGCTGGACAGGACCCGGTCGAGGCGAGCCTTCTCGACGTTCAGGACCTTGCCCCGCAGCGGCAGGATGGCCTGGAAGCGGCGATCGCGACCCATCTTCGCCGAACCGCCGGCGGAGTCCCCCTCGACGATGTAGAGCTCGCTCTTGGCCGGATCGCGCTCCTGGCAGTCGGCCAGCTTGCCGGGCAGCGACATCCCCTCGAGCGCGCCCTTGCGGATGACCAGGTCGCGCGCCTTGCGGGCCGCCTCGCGGGCGCGTGCCGCGGTAAGGCTCTTCTCGATGATCCGGCGACCGTCGGCGGGGTTCTCGTCGAGGTGCTGGGCGATCCCCTCGGTGACCGCGGCCTGGACCTGCCCCTTGACCTCGGCGTTCCCGAGCTTCGCCTTCGTCTGACCCTCGAACTGGGGTTCGACGAGCTTGACCGACACGACGGCCGTGAGGCCCTCTCGCACGTCCTCGCCGGACAGGTTGGCGTCGCTCTCCTTGAGGACGCCCGTGCGGCGCGCCCAGTCGTTGAGCGAGCTCGTGAGCGCGGCCCGGAACCCGGTGATGTGCGTCCCGCCGTCCACCGTGTTGATGTTGTTGGCGAAGGCGAAGACGTTCTCGGTGAAGGAGTCGTTGTACTGGAGGGCGACCTCGATGGTCGTGGCGCCGTCGCGCCGCTCCACCGAGATCGGACGGGAGTGGAGGACCTCCTTGTGGCGGTTCAGGTGCCGCACGAACGAGACGAGCCCGCCCTCGAAGTAGAAGGAACGCTCGCGATCGGCCCGCTCATCGATGAGGGCGATCCAGAGCCCCTTGTTGAGGTAGGCCGACTCGCGCAGGCGCTGGGCGATGGTCTCGAAGCCGAAGTCGGTGCTGTCGAAGACCTCGGTGTCGGCCCGGAAGGCCGTACGCGTACCTCGTCGATCGCCCTGCGGGCCGACCTTCGCGACCGACATCGTCGGCTTGCCCCGGGCGTACTCCTGGGCCCAGACGTACCCGTCCCGGGCCGTCTCGACGCGCAGCCACTCGGAGAGCGCGTTGACGACGCTGACCCCGACGCCGTGGAGTCCGCCGGAGACCTTGTAGCCGCCGCCCCCGAACTTGCCGCCGGCATGCAGCACGGTGTGGACGACCTCGAGGGCATCCTTGCCGGTCGCGTGCTTGCCCGACCGGGACGCCGCGACCGTCGTCCGTGACGACGACGGTGCCGTCGGGCAGGATTCGCACCTCGATCCGGGTGGCGTGCCCGGCCATCGCCTCGTCGATCGAGTTGTCGACCACCTCCCACACGAGATGGTGGAGGCCGCGGACGTCCGTCGAGCCGATGTACATGCCGGGCCGCCGTCGGACGGCCTCGAGCCCCTCGAGGACCTGGATGCTGGCGGCGGTGTAGTCGCTTCCCCCGCTGCGTCGAGGGCGCCCGCCCGCTCGTGCGGCTCCGGAGCTCACCGGGACCCGATCCGTCACGCGTTCCCTCCGGTCAACCGTTCGTAGAGCCGTCCGAGCTCGTCGTCGCTGTACCACTCGATGATGATCCGGCCGCCGCGGCGCGAGCGCGCCAGCCGAACCTTCGTCCCGAGCGCTCGCCGGAGGTCGTCCTCCACCCGCTCGATCTCGGCGTCCCGCTGGCGGCCCGCCGCGCTTCGGCCGGTCCCCGGCACCTGGCGTGCCATCGCGGAGGCGGCGAGCGAGCTCCTCCACCTGGCGAACCGAGAGGCCCCGCGCCAGCACGAGTGCGAGCAGCTCGCGTTGTGCGGCCGGGGCGAGGCCGAGCATCGCCCGCCCGTGACCCTCGCTGATCGACCCCGCTTCGATGGCTGCCTGGATCTCCGGATCGAGCTCGAGGAGCCGCAGGGTGTTCGCTTATTGTCGGCCGTGCCTTACCGACTCGTTCGGCGATCGCTTCGTTCGTGGCCCGAACAGATCGCGAAGCTGCCGATAGGCCCGCGCCGCCTCCATCGCGTTGAGATCTGCTCGCTGGAGGTTCTCGACTAATGCGAGCTCGAGCTGATCCTGCTCAGTCGCCTGGCGGACCAGCGCCGGGATCCGTTGCAGCCCGGCCATCTGGGCCGCCCGCAGGCGGCGCTCGCCGGCGACGAGCCGGTAGCCATCGAGCGTCTCCGTCACGAGCACAGGCTGAAGAACCCCATGAGCGGCGATGCTGGCGGCGAGCTCGGAAAGTGCCTCGGCCTCGAATGCCGATACGAGGCTGGTACGGGTTGCGTTCGATGCGGTCGATCGGGATCTCGTTGGGCCCCGGCGTCGACGACACGGCCTGTGGGATGAGCGCGGCAAGGCCGCGACCGAGCGAAGCGGGCCGAGTGGTTCGAGCCGTCACGCCACGCCTCCAGTCGCAGCCAGTGCAGTGCGGCCGCGAAGCTCGGTCGCCAGGGCGCGGTAGGCCGCGGCACCCCGGCTTTCCGGTGCGTAGTCGAGGATCGGGCGCCCGTGGCTGGGTGCTTCGGCGAGCCGCACGCTTCGTGGCACCACGGTCTCGTAGACGGCGCCGTCGAGGTGCCGTCGCGCCTCGGCCGCGACCTCGGCCGACAGGTTGGTTCGTCCATCGAACATCGTGAGGACGACGCCATTGACTCGCAGGCTCGGGTTCAGATGATCGCGAACCAGGTGAACCGTGGCGATCAGCTGGCTCAGGCCCTCGAGCGCGTAGTACTCGCACTGCAGGGGGACCAGCACCATGTCCGCGGCGGTGAGCGCGTTCACGGTGAGAAGGCCCAGCGAGGGCGGACAGTCGAGGAAGACGAAGTCGTAGGCGGCCGCGACAGGCGGCAGCAGGCGGGCCAACCGGCGCTCCCGATGGGGCGCTCCCGCAAGCTCGACCTCCGCGCCAGCAAGCGCGATCGACGATGCGACGAGGTCGAGAGCCCTTGCGTCGCGGTGGGGATGATCAGCTCGCCGAGCGGGACCTGACCGACGAGCGCGTCGTAGACGCGACGCGGCCTTCGGCCGCTCGCGACGCGCCAAGTCCGCTCGTGGCGTTCCCCTGGGGGTCGAGATCGACCACGAGCACCCGCGCACCGTCGGCCGCGAGGTATGCCGCGAGGTTCACGACAGTGGTCGTCTTGCCGACGCCGCCCTTCTGGTTGGCGCAGGCCATCGTCTGGCCCACCTAGGAGCCAGTCTGAACAGGGATCACGATCGAAAGTCTACCATCGGAGGGCCCTTCCCACCTCGCCCGGCGCCTTCCTGGACGCCGGCACAGCCGAGCCGTCGGGTTGTCCGACCCTGGTTCTCCGGCGTGCCTGATGGTGGCAGCCGCCACTCACCTGCGACTTCGCCGGTCGTCTGTCAGCAGACCGCTTGGCGGAGCTGCCACGCCGGTGCCCGCGCAACCGCCCGCGAGGTTGGATCGTCCGATCGCGGCAGCAGGTTGGCGTGGCGGCATGCGCCCGGTCCGGCCCGCCGGCGGCCGTCCGTTGGGATCGCGTCGCCACGCGTGGTGGTCGTCCCGCAGACGGTTTGTGCCCCGGGGCTCGCCCCTCGAGTCGTGTGCGCCACGCGCTCTGGGCAGGCGCGGTTTCACGTGAAACGGCGTCTGTCGCCCACCGCGGGCCGGACCGAGATGGGTCGTGGCAAGGTGCCTGCACCTCGCACGTCACGCAGGCGCCCTTTCAAGAGAGACGCAGACATGCCTGGCCGAGCACGGAGGAGGGGCCCGTTGGCCGGGCTGGCGCCCCCTCGGTATACTCGGCAGCGCAGACCCCGCGGCTGCGCCGGTTGGGATCGGCGGTCGCGGGCGAACTGAGGAACGACCGTCTTGAGCCTCGTTCTCGCAGCGGTCGGTGCCGCGGTGGCTGCGCTCATTCAGTCAACTGTCCTAGCCATTCGCCGCCTCAGGTGGCGGAGGCCTCGATCTCGTCCTCGTCATCGCCGTCGTTTGGACGATGGCGCTGGGCCTCGAGGGTGGCCTCGTGTGGGCCTTCCTCGGAGGGCTGGTCATCGACGTACTCCTCATGCGGCCGCTCGGGCTGACCGCGTTCATCGACCTTCTCGCCGTCGGCGCCGCGTGGGTGATCGGCCGCCTCGTCGCGCGCGCCGCATACCCCGTGATCGTCTTGACCGCAGCTCTCCTGGCCGCGCTGGCCCGGCCGCTCACCGTGACCCTCTACTCGGCGCCTGCGAGGTGCGCCCGCCGGCGTCGACCCCACCTCCGGCATGCTCTCGTCGGCCGTCCTGGCGGCAGTCTTCGCCGCACTCATCACCCCGCCGGCACTTGCCTTCGCGCGTCGGTCGAGGATCGAGGAGACCGAGAGGATGGACTGGTGAGCGTGCTGGAGCAGCCGGTCGCTCACCAGCGGAGGCCGGCGCGCTTCGTCGTCTTCGGCATCGCCCTGGTCATCGTGCTGAGTGGCCTCACACTGCGACTCTCTTCGCTGCAGCTCGCGACACCGTCGCCGGCTGCCCGGGGCTGCCGGCTGGCCTCGTCGGCGCGGCCCCGCTCACGGCGCTCGAGCCGGTCCCGTCGACGCGAGGCCTCATCTACGACCGGGCTGGCCGTCCACTCGTCGAGAACGTGCCGACATTCACCGTGCGCATTCGTCCTGCCGACCTGCCGCTGACGCGGCGAGCGGACGTCGTCGATCGTCTCGCCGGGCTGCTCGGCATGACGTCAGCCGCCATCAACATCGACGCTCGACACTGGATCCGTCTCGCGGTTCGACGCCGTGCCGATCGCGCACGAACGTGCCCGAGGCCGATCGCGCGCCTGATCTCGGAAGACGGCCTCACCCTGCCTGGCGTCGAGGTGACGGTCGAGCCCCGTCGTGACTACCTCGCCGGCAGCCTCTTCACCCAGATCGTGGGGTACACCGGGGCCATCTCCGCGCAGGGCTACGCGGACGCTAAAGAACCAGGGGTACCTCCCGGACGACCGGATCGGAAAGGCCGGGGTCGAGCTCTCCTACGAGCCGGACCTCCGCGGCGTCTACGGCACGCAGCGGGTCGAGAAGGACGCGACCGGCCGGATCGTCCGCGTCGATCGGCGTCGAAACGCCTCCGAAGGCCGGAGACTCACTCGTTCTGACAATCGACACGAACGGAGCAGAAGCTCGCCGAGAAGGCGCTGCTGTGGGGCCTGCAGAAGGCGAAGCTCAAGCGTGGCGCCATGGTCGTGCTGAATCCCCAGACCGGCGAGGTCCTGGCGATGGTCAGCTTCCCGACCTACGACGCCAACCTGTTCGCCCACGGGATCACCGACGCCGAGTTCCAGAAGCTCATCACGGACCCGAACCAACCCCTGATCAACCACGTGATCGGGGATATCCAGCCCCCGGGCTCGACGTACAAGCTGATCACCGGGACGGCAGGGCTGGCCGACGGCAGGATCACGACCACGTCGACGATCACCAGCAAGCCATACGTCCAGATCGGGGCCACGAAGTTCTGGGAGTGGAACCACGCCGGCTGGGGACCACTCACGATCTACAACGGCTTCGGCCACTCCAGCGACACCTTCTTCTACCAGCTTGCCCAGCGGGTCGGGATCGAGCGCCTTTCGTTCTGGGCCCGGCAGTACGGCTTCGCCAGCCCGACGGGCATCGACCTGCCGAATGAGGCGGGAGGCCTGATCCCCACGAACCAGTGGAAGATGGACAACTACGGGCTGCCGATCTACCCCGGCGAGGTCCTGCAGGCGGGCATCGGCCAGGGCTTTGACCTGGTCACGGTGCTCCAGCTCGCGAATGCCTACGCGGCGTTGGCCAACGGGGGGAAGCTCCTCAAGCCGCAGGTCGTTCGCGAGATCCTTGGTCCCGATGGGTCGGTCGTCCGTGGGTTCACACCCCAGCTGATCCACAAGCTCAGCGCGCCCGCCGCGGTCCTGACGGCAATGCGCGAGGCCGCCCGCCGCGTGGTCACCAGCCGCCACACCTACAACCTGGTGGACCTGCCGATCATCGTGGCCGGCAAGACCGGCACAGCCGAGTTCGGGATCCGGGACAAGAACGGTGTCCTGCCTTACAGCCACTGGTTCGCCGGCTTCGTGCCCAAGAACGCATGGAAGAAGAACAACCCGAGCGGCAACGTCTCGGCGCCCGACTCGCAACTCGCCTTCGCGGTCTTCACGTACGACTCGCGGACCCTCGGCAACGTCGCCACCGAGGTGGCGAAGTACTACCTGCAGCTCCACTTCGGCATCAAGCACGACTACCGGCTGCCAGTCCTGCTTGAGCGCACGAACTTCTACCAGGGGCGGACCTGATGGGCGCCCTGCGAGTCGAACGCAGCACACCCACCGGGCTCGCCGCCAAGGCGTCGGGCGTCACCTGGCGTGACTACGACATCCAGCTGACGGTCTACGCGGTTCTGCTCGCGGCGATTGGGCTGGCGATGGCGTACAGCCACACGACGGCCCAGCTCGGCGAGGCGATGGTCGCCGGCTCCACGTTCGCGCGCGGGCTGGTCTGGGCAGGCATCGCGATCGTCGTCTACGGGGTTTTCACCGTGTTCGACTACAAGTGGCTGCGCACGCTGACATGGCCGATCTACGGGATCAACCTCGCGCTCCTGGCAGCGACGCTCGTTCTCGGCAGCTCCGACCAGTCGTCGGCGCGCTGGATCAGCATCCTCGGGTTCCAGTTCCAGTTCAGCGAGCTCGCCAAGGTGCTCATGATCCTGGTGCTCGCGCGGTACCTCGCGGACCGCGAGCGGAAGCTCGACTCGCTCTCCTCGATCCTGGGAGCCGGCCTCATCATGATCCCGCCCTGGATCCTCGTCATGCTCCAGCCGGACCTCGGGACGTCGCTCGTGTTCGTGGCGATCCTGGGCGGGATGCTGTTCATGGCCGGGGCGAGCCTGCGCTGGCTGGCCGGCCTCACGGCGATCGGCCTGGCCGCTCTGCCCCTCGTCTGGTCCTTCGTCCTCCACGACTACCAGCGCCAGCGATTGACCAGCTTCCTTGACCCGTCCCGCGATCCTCTGGGCGCCGGGTACCAGCTCCTGACCGCGCAGAAGGCCGTGACGTCGGGTGGTCTGCTTGGCGCCGGACTGACCAACGGCGCCCAGAACCGTTCAGACCTGCTTCCCGTGCAGACCACCGATTTCGTCTTCGCGATCGTTGCCGAGGAGCTCGGCTTCATCGGTTGCGTGGTCGTCTTCCTGTTGTTCGCGGCCCTGATCTGGCGCGTGCTGGCCATCGCGTGGAGATCGCGAGATCCGTTCGGGCTCATGGTCGGCGCCGGCGTGGCGTCGATGATCCTCTTCCAGCTCACCGTGAACATCGGGATGGTGCTGGGCGTGATGCCCATCACCGGGATCCCCCTTCCCTTCGTCACGCACGGAGGCTCATCGATCACGAGCCTGGGGATAGCCCTTGGCGTGCTCCAGAGCATCGCAATCCGCCAGCGACGAGCCGAGTGGTAGGAGTCGTCGGCCCGCGGCAACGATTCGCCCGGTAGAGGGGACGAATGCGGGGCAGCACCGGCCCCGCCGCCTCCCCGGCCTCCTTCGGTATCGTTGGTCGCGTGAACCCCCCGTCGTTCCCAGATGGGCGTGCGCCAGGCTCGGCGCGCGCCGTTGAGCTGTGACGAACCAGCCCAGGGACATCGCACCCGCGGCGTCCGACTCGCCGGCGTCGTCGGGGCAGGCGCCGCGCCGCCCGGATGGATCCGCCGTTTCGGCGCGCCAGCGCTGGCGGCTTTACGTCTCGCGGCCGGCGGCCGGGGAGGCGGAGGTTCGTTCCGCTGGCGAAGGCGCGGGCTGGGCGGCGATCCTCGCCGGCGCGGGGCTTCCACTGGCCGGGGAGGGCGGCGGCCGGCCGCGCGTCGTGCCCGCCGCGCCACTGCCGCTCGGCATCGCCGGCGAGCGGGAGGTGGTCGACGTCTTCCTGACCGCGCGGCGGCCGGGAATTGAGGTCCGCCGGGCGGTCGTCGACGCGCTGCCCGCCGGATGGCGTCTTCTGGACCTGCACGACGTATGGGTTGGCGCTCTGGCCGCACCGGCCGCCGTGGTGGCGGCCGACTACCGCGTCGTCGTCGCGGATGTCGCGCGTTGGACCGTCGAGGGCGCGATCCTCGCCCTGCTGGGAGCCCGTTCGCTGCCGCGCGAGCGCCGCCGGGAGAAGCGCACCACCTCGTACGATCTCCGACCGCTGTTGCTCGACCTGCGCGTGCGGTCGGCTGCCGGCAACGGGGTCACGCTCGCCATGCGCCTGCGCCATGGCCCGGAAGGGGTGGGCAGGCCCGAGGAGGTGGTCGCCGCGCTCGCAGGGCCACCAGCCGCCCCGCTGCCTGCGGTTCCGTTCGTGCGCTCGGTGGTGCGTGAACGCCTGATCCTGGTCGGCGACGAGGAGTCACCCCCGGGCTGACCGTGCGGGGGCCTGGTGAAGAGACCCGCTAGGGAGTGTCCGGCGCACGCCCGCAGGAGTCCGCATGGGCTCGTCGGCCGGGACGTCCCAGCCTGTCGTGCCCCGTGATGGAGCTGTCGGCCGGGAGATCCGTCCCGTGCGATCCTGCCGGTCGGCTCTCGCGCTGCAGGGGACGCGCGCGCACCCTGCTGAGAATCCGGGAGGCCCGGCAGGGTCTCGCCGCACCGCGACCGGCGGTGCGCGCTGACGAGGTGCATCGTGGTCGACGCGATCGAGCTGCGCGGCTTGACCCGCTGGTACGGGAAGCGGCGCGGTGTCGAGGATCTCGACGTCGCGGTCCGCGAGGGCGAGGTATTCGGCTTCCTGGGGCCGAACGGCGCCGGCAAGACGACGACGATCCGGATGATCCTGGGGCTGATTCGGCCGACCCGCGGATCGGCCGTCGCCTGGGGGCTCGACTGCTGGAGCCACGCCACCGATGTCCACGCGCGCATCTCGCACCTGGGAAGCGACCCGGGCTACCTGGGCGAGATGACGGGCGGCCAGATCCTCGATCACCTGGGGGCCCTGCGCGGTCTGCCCCGCGGATCCTGGAGGCCGCTGGCGTCGCGCCTCGACCTGGATCCGGCCGTGCAGGTCCGGAAGCTTTCGCGCGGTAACCGCCAGAAGGTCGGCGTCGTCCAGGCTTTCATGGGACGAGAGCCGCTGCTGGTTCTCGACGAACCCTCGACGGGCCTCGACCCGCTGATGCAGCGGGAGTTCCTGGCCCTGGTGGCGGAAGCCCGCGCGGCGGGCCGGACGGTGTTCCTCTCGTCGCACAACCTGACCGAGGTGGAGCGCTCGTGCGATCGCGTCGCGATCATCCGCGAGGGGCGCCTGGTGAAGACGGCCACTGTCGCCGCCCTGGTCGGGGACCACACGCGGTCGGTGAACCTGCTCCTCGTCCAGCCGGCCCGCGAGGGTGCCTTCGAGCTGCCGGGTGTCACCGTCCTCTCTTCCACGGGACAGGACGTCCACCTCATGGTCCGAGGCGACGTGAATCCGCTGCTGCGCCGCCTCGCCGAGCTTGACGTGCGTGACGTTGCCATATCGACGCCCGACGTGGAGGACCTCTTCTTTCGCTACTACGAGGGCGAGGTCGCAGGATCCGAGGGCCGTTCCACCGTCGGCACGAGCTCGGGCGGCACAGCGGCCGCGGTTGTCGACGCCGACGCGGTTGTCGACGCCGACGCGGTTGTCGACGCCGACGCGGTAGTCGACGCCGACCGTGGCGTGGGCGCGGCGAGATGACCCGCCTGACCTTCCGCCTCGAGCTGCGGCGCTCGAGAGGACTCGCCATCTGGCTCGCCGTCATCGTCATCGCCTACGGCGGCATCGTGGCGCTGATGTTCCCCATCCTCCAGGACAACGCCAAGACGTTCGACGACTACATGAAGATCTTCCCGAAGGAGTTTCTGGCGGCATTCGGGATGACGGGCAGCCTCGCGGATCCCGGCGTCTTCTTCTCGACCTACATCGGCGGCATGCTGTGGCCGATCACGGCCGCGATCGCTGCCATCGTCCTTGCCACGCGGCCCGTCGCGGCGGACGTGGAGCGCGGATGGACGGAGGTGGCGCTCGCAACCCCGTTGACCCGGACGCGCTGCCTCCTGGCAGCGATCGCCTCACAGGCGCTGGTGCTCGCCGTGCTCGCCGTGGCCACGGTGGGGGGAGTCCTCGTCCTCGGGCGCCTCGTCGGCGCGGACTTCGATGCCGGGCACTTCGCCGTGGCCGGAATCGTGCTGTGGCTCTTCGGCTGCGCGGTCGCGGGCGTCGCCTCGCTGGTTGCCGCGGTGACGCTGAGCCGGGGGATCGGGGGCGGCGTCACGGCCGGGATCCTGATCCTGATGTACCTCCTGAATGTCGTGGCCCAGGTCAAGGTCGATCTCGCCTGGCTCGCGAACCTCGGTGCGTTCAAGTACCTGCTGGTTGCCGACCTCATCGACACGGGGGTGGTGCCCTGGTCGTCGGTCGCGGTCTTCGCGGTCGTGGCGATCGCTGCCTGGTGGGCATCGCTGGTGGTCTTCGCACGCCGCGACCTGCTCGCCTGAGGGATCAGTCGGGACCTGTGCCCCTGGTTGGAGCGCGACCGCAAGGGCGTGCCGCCCGCGAGACCAGGCGCCGGCGCCGCGTCGCCTGCGGAGTGTCAGCTTCCCAGCGTTGAGGAATGCGCCGCGGTTGACGGGAGAGAGGTAGAGGCAGGGCGAAACGCCGCTGACCCGGACTCGTGCCGCCGGGGGCCGTCCGCCTCGCCGCTGGGCGCAGGCTACCTGGGTCAGAGCCCGACACCGTGGAGTCGGCGCAGACCCGGCTCGAGGGGGAGTGCGTCGCCTGCCTGTGGGGGAGGCATCGGGCCGAGCCGACCTGGTGGCCGGGCCGGCCACCGGCGAGGAACCGAGTCAGCAATCGAACACGAACCAGCACAGCGCGTTGCGCAACCGCTGGTCGTCGAGCACGAGATCCCGGATGTCAACGGGGAGCTGGGCACGCTGCCACTGGCACTCCAGGCGGCCAGCCGCCTGGCCCTCGTCGTCAGGCGCAGCAGCACGTGCCGCCTTGATCGCGTAGGCCGCGGCACCGAGCTCGTGGGCCGCCACATGGCCCACCGCCGCGGCCTGGCCGGCAGCGTAGGCGGCATGCCGGGCTGCCCCACGCAGGTCCCTGGCCGCGGCGTTTGCATGGCCGCCCGCCGTGCGGGCCTCCCACCACGTGATCTCCCCCTGCGCCCAGGCCCGCCCACGGTCGATCGCGCGTCGCGGACGGTCGTCCTCGGGCCGCGCCTGCTCGAAGTGGTGGAGCACGTGCTGCGCGCAGTCAGCGGCCCACATCGCGAGGAGGTGATGGTCGTCGTCGCGGAGGCTGCCGCCGCGACGCACCGTGATGAACCTCGGATCACGGATCCTGGGGAGGATCACCCGTTTGCCCGCCTCTCCCTTGTGTCCGCCAACGGTAACCGGAGCGGCCTCCGACGAACCGGCCCTACGAGGGTCGGTCGATCACCCTTCCCTCAGGCAAGCGTGACGACCGTCAGGAGCCGAGCCTACCCGCAATCGGCTACAGGTTCTCAGTCGGGCCGAGGCCGGAAGACGCGATCCCGCTGCTTGCTCTCCTCATTCGTCAGCACGCGCCCTGTTATCTGGAGGCGCCAGCGAGGAACTTCAGCCGAAAGCCGAAGGCCGGCGCGGCCGTTGGGGGCCGCAGATCTCGGCGTCCGTCACCCCTGAGCCGGGCTTCTGCCACGGCGCGCACGACCGCCTGGAGCTTCTTCGGTGGGGGGTTCGGAGATAGACCCCTCCAAACTGTCGCACCCCGAGCGCAGGCCTCGAGGCCCTCTACGCAAGACCCCGATCCAGACCCGCGCGTCGACGAGGTCGTCCGGGGCTCCTGCTCCGTCCGCCGGCGACTGACCTCTTCGGGGTCCGCGGGCGGACCTCACTCGCGTACCTCGAGCTCCCCGTCGAGGAGCGCCTGGCGCTCGATGCTGCCCTCCGCGTCGACACCACCCTCTCCGAGCAAGTCGCCGCCGCCGAGCGAGCGAATCGCGGCCCTCGTCGTCGACGATCCGAGGGTCCGGAGGCTGCTGACGATCCGCGGGATCGGCCTCGTGATCACCGCCTCGATGTGGGAAGACCGCGACCTCGGCCGAACCGGAGCGGGCAAGGCTCGTCGCCAGGCGAAGGCCGCTGGACAACCGCCCGGCGCTCCACAAACTGCTGGTTGTCATGACCGGAGTTCTCGCTCGGTCAGATCGTGAGCACCGTGTCGGCATAGCGGGTCTCCTCGAGGAGCGAGGTGGCGCCCGCCGCGTCGACGCCCTCGATGATGTCCGCCATCGTCAGGTGGTGCAGCGCCACCGCCGGCGAGCACGCGTACATCTTCCCGCCCATCTCCATGGTGTCCCGCAAGAACTCAGACAGCGGTCGCCCGCCTTCCACCGCGACAACGTGCTCGGCCGCTCCACGCTTGAGCAGGAGAACGCCATCGCAGGCGAAGTAGACGCTCACCTCCCATTCAGACGCGAGCGCCGCCATCGCGACGAGGAATGGAGTGACGCACCGTCGCGGGTTCTCGGGCCCGGTGAGCATAAAGATCACGAGCTTGGGTGGTTTCACCGCGAGTCCTTTCCGTGACGGGCGCCAAGGAGGCGGCCCTGAGCGCGCTCCGGGTCGTCGCCACTCGGGACGGAGGGTCTCGCTGAACCTCCTCGCGGCATGCGCGGGATGGGCATCACGGACGAGAACGGTATCACTGGGCAATGCCGGCTGGGACCCGCGGAGGCGATAGGCCTCCGGCGCGCTCTACCGGCTGTACGCCATGCTCCGGGTCCACCTGGCCGAGGAGCAGCCGTACCTGCGGGTCCTCAACGGGCACCTGTCTGACGAGGAGAAGGACGAGCTCGCGCGGCATCCAGCACGCTGTTAGCCGAGTCAACGTAACCGTGGGCACAGTCCTGGCGTGGGGGGAAGGTCGCGCCGGCAGGCTGAGGCGGCGACCGCCCTCTCGCAATGCACCGTGAGCCGGCCCCTGCGGCTCCTCGTGGCGCTGCCCGACGTGGGGGTTCGCGCGGAACACGACCGTCCTGCGCTAGGTCGCGGGCGGGCTGCCGGAAGGCGGACAAACTCGCCCGGCCCGGGCACAATGGCCATCGTGACCGAGTTTGGGGACCTGGAGCGGGCTGGCTGGGAGCGGACCGTGGGCGACTACTACGCCGCCTGCCGACCCGTGACGCACAGGCTCATCTCGCCGCTCCTCGACTCGGCCCACGTAACGTCAAGCTCGCGGGTCCTCGATGTCGGGACCGGCCCTGGCGACGTCGCCGCTGAGGCGGCCGCCCGTGGCGCGCAGGTCATCGGCCTCGACTTCGCGCGGGGCATGATCGCCCTTGCGGTGCGGCTCCACCCCGAGCTTCCATTCGTCATCGCCGACGCAGTGTCGCCCCCGTTCGATGACCGCTCGTTCGACGCGGTCGTCGGCAACTTCACGTATCACCACATCCCCAACCAGCAGCTTGCGCTCGCGTCCTGGCGGCGCCTGCTTCGCGACGGCGGCTGCCTCGCCCTCACCGTCTGGGACGATCCCAAGGCGTGTCGCATGCTGGGGCTCTTCGTCGATGCCGTCGCGGCGGCGGGCATCACGTCCACCAGCGATCTCGCGGCCGCCCCCGCCATGACCGCCAGCGATGACATCTACCGCGCCCAGCTGCACAATGCCGGCTTCTGGCCGACGTCCGTCACCACCATCGCGTTCACCATTAAGCCGGTCAGCGTGGACGCCCTCTGGAACTCTGTCCTGGCAGCGACCGTGCGGACCTCCGCGACCATCACGAACAAGAGCCTGGACGTCCAGCAGCGAATCCGTGCCGCCTTCGATCTCCTCGCCACCGAGTACCGGACCGAGGACGGCCTGGTCGTCCCGGTCTCCGTCAAGCTGATGGCCGGCCGCGCCTCCTGAACGAGCCGCCGTCGGTCCCCTGAGCGTCGATCACGCCTGTCCAGCGTCTTCACGGCAAGGGCCGGAGCCGTCCACGGTGGTCGCGGACGCGGCACGCCCTGGGCTCCTTGGAACGAGCGCCGGACGTCATGCTCGGCGGCCCCCCATCACTGGGTCCCGAGGAGTCACCATCGTGCCGTCGCCGCGCTCACGGAAGGGCCTCGGCAGCCCCCGGGCCCCCGGGTAGTCTCGCGGGAGACCCGCGACCCGCGTCGGGACAGGTCAAGACCGCGGGTGGCGGGGGTCGGCGACCGAGTCCAGGTAGCGGGCCTCGAACTCGCCGATGAGCCGCCCTCGCTCCTTCATCACCGCGGCCCACTCGTCGAGGGCCGCGTAGCCTGCGTGGGTCAGGGCGTACTCGCGGCGCTGGGGACCCACCGGCTCGGCGGACCAGCTCGAGGTGACGTGGCCGGCATGCTCCAGGTCCCGCAGGGTGCGATAGACCTGGCCGACGTCGACGGCGCCGCCCGTGATGCTCATCTCCTCGAGCTCGGCGGTGATCGCGTACCCGTGCGCCCCGGTGGTCGCGAGCACCGCGAGCACGAACGGCTCCATCCAGCGGTGCCGGCCCCCGAGCGGCGCCCAGCCCCGATGCACCGGGGTTCCGGCGGCGTCACGGTCGGACGCGAGCGCGTCTGCCAGGGAGGCGACCGTCTCCTCGATGTCCGCGGCCCCATGCTTGGTCGAGGCGTTCATCTGCTCCGGCAAGGCAGTCCCGCGTGGTTCTCTGCGTGACCCGCCGCGGCGGGTGGCGGAGGAGGAGGCGGCGTTCGTCAGGTCGCGGGTCAAGTGGTCGGGATTCCCGGGTGCTTGAGGGCGGCCGCCAGCACCTCGGCGGCCTCGTCGGTCACGCCGTGGTTGACGAGCGGGACATACAGCTCCTCCTCGACGAGATGCACCTCGAGAAGCGCGTAGAGGGTGAAGAGGACGCGGCGCAGGGCGACCTTCCTGCCCAGGGTCGGCTGCTTGTCGCCAACGGCCTGCTCGAGGCGGGCGAACTCGGCCACGAGGCGCCGGATCTCGGCGTGCTCGCGACGCATCGGGGCCATGGAGTGCCGGTTCTGCATCATTCGCTCGAGCTCAGGGTAGAGGGTCGCCTCGGCGGCCTCCATGTGCGGGATCAGCAGGCCGTTGAGGAACTCGCTGGTCTCCGTCAGACGCGGACGGAGCTCCTCGATGGGCGCGGACAGGATCATCGCCCCGAGGGCGGGCATCTCCCCCACGTGCTCCATGAGCCGCTCGTGGTGCTCGTGGGCGACGCGCGGCAGCGGTGATGTCATTGGAAGACCTCCTCGGCGGTTTGGCCGACTTCTGCCGCCCGGCACCGGGCCATCATGGCCTTACACTCCTATATGTATAACACATTTATCGCGCGGGAGCCATTCCGTCCCGAACCGGACCTGGTACGTCATGAACGGGACGCGCCGCTAGCCGAAGGGTTCGTCCGCCGCGAGGTCGCTCGAGCTGGAGAGCAAACGAGCGTTCCAGGAACTCCACCCTGACTGCGGGGCCACACCCTGAGGTTTGCGGCCGCCACGGCCGCGGTGATCTCCCCGGTCAGCACGTGGTTGAGGACGTACAGGCGGTGCTGGGCTCGAGCGTCCAAGGTGATCGTCTCCCTCTCCATGACGGTGAGGGTGACAAAGTCGCTGGCCGCTTATGGGTGACAGATTCGCTGGCCGTTCACAGAGGAACGCGCCGCGGTTGACCGGGCGAAGTCTTCGCCGTACACTCCCCATTCGCGCCCGGCAACGCCGGACGCATCGCTGTGCCACCCGCGGCCCCCACCGGCCGTCTCACCAGCGGCCCCCGCGCCCGCGCGCCACGGCCCCACCCCGGAGACCCATGTACGCAGTCATCCAGACCGGCGGGAAGCAATACCGCGTCGAGGTCGGCACCGAGCTCGCGGTCGAGCTCCTCGAGGTCGAGCCGGGCCAGGAGATCACGATCGAGCGCGTCCTCCTGGTTGCCGACGGCGACGAGGCGGCGATCGGCCATCCGGTCGTCGATGGCGCCAGCGTGAGCGCCAGGGTCCTGCGCAACGATCGTGCCGACAAGGTCATCTCGTTCAAGTACAAGCCCAAGGCGCGTCGGCGGGTCAAGAAGGGCCATCGCCAGGAGCAGACGGTCCTCCGGATCACCGACGTGAACCTGAACGGCAAGAGCGCGGCCGCCGAAGCTCGCGAGGCGGCCGAGGCCAAGAAGACCGAACGCCAGCGTCTCGAGGAGGCTGCCGCGACGCAGGCCGCGGCCGATGCCGTTCTCGCAGCCACGCTCGCCGGGAAGGCCGCCGAGGCTGCCAAGGCCGCGCCCCAGGCCGAAGCCCCGGCGAAGTCCCGCTCTCGCGCGCCGAAGGCCGACGTTCCGGCCAGGGCCGACGCTCCCGCCGTGGCCGACGCCGCCGAGGCAGCAGCTCCGGCAGCCGCGGACGCGGCTCCGGCAGCCGAGGACGCGGCTCCAGCAGCAGCCGACGAGACCCCGGTGGGCGAGACCGACGCTCCGGCCAAGCCGAAGCGCGCCCGCAGCGCCAAGAAGGAAGACTGATCGATGGCCCACAAGAAAGCAGGATCCAGCTCCAAGAACGGCCGCGATTCGGTCGGCCAGCGGCTTGGCGTGAAGGTCGGAGACGGCCAGCTCGTCCCCGCTGGCTCGATCCTCGTCCGGCAGCGCGGGATGACGTTCATCGCCGGATCGGGCGCCGGGCTGGGCCGCGACTACACCGTCTTTGCCACCGTTACCGGGCGGGTGCACTTCGAGCACCAGACCCGCAGCAAGAAGCGCGTCCGCGTCGAGCCGGCCGCCGCGGAGGCCGCCGCGGCCGCCGGGGCCCCGGTCGCGGCCGAGACCGCCGCCGCCGGCGCCTGACGCCGACTCGAGGTTCCGATGAAGCAGGGCATCCACCCCAAGTACTACCAGGCCAAGGTCCACTGCGGGACCTGCGGCACCGAGTTCGAGGTCGGCTCCACCCGCGAGTCGCTGCGCGTCGACGTCTGCAGCAGCTGCCACCCGTTCTTCACCGGGAAGCAGATGATCGTGGACACCGCCGGCCAGGTCGAGCGCTTCCAGCGCCGCATGGTCCGCGCCCAGACGGGTCGCTGACACGGCGCGGACGCCGGCCGCGAGGCGCCGTACGCCCGGACTCATCGCCACCGCACGGCGGGCCGCCCGGCCCGCCGTCGTGATTCCCTGCCGGTAGACTCAACCCATGGCTCGGTTCTCGTACGGCGGCCAGGCCCTCATCGAGGGCGTCATGATGCGGGGCAGGGACGCGATCGCGGTGGCGCTCCGCCATCCCGACGGCCGGATCCTGTGGTCGGCCGAGCGGCTCGGCACCGGTTTCCGGGGAACTCGCTGGGCGAAGCTGCCCCTCGTTCGCGGCCTCGTCCTGCTGTACGAGACGCTGGTGCTCGGAACCCGCTGGCTCGTTCGCTCGGCCGGCGTCGCCGCCGCCGGGCGAGCTCCCGGCAGCGACCACCCCGGACGGCCGCCCGGCCGACGCCGCCGACCTCGGCAAGGGTTCCGTCGCCCTGATGCTCGGCCTGACCCTCGTGTTCGGGATCGGGCTCTTCTTCTTCGTCCCGATGCTGATCGCGCAGGTTCGTCGCCGGCGGCCAGGCCGGGATCGTGGAGAGCGTCATCGACGGCGTCGTCCAGGTCGCCATCTTCCTGGGCTACCTCGTCCTGATCGGCCGGACCGCGGACGTCCACCGGACCTTCCAGTACCACGGCGCCGAGCACATGACGATCCACGCCCTCGAGGCGGGCGATCCGCTGAGCGTGGAGGCGGTCCGCCGCTATCCGACCGCCCACCCGCGCTGCGGCACCGAGTTCCTGGTCGTCGTCATCCTGGTCTCGATCGTGACCTTCTCGACTCGTCGGGCGCCACGACATCCTGTTCACGATCGTCGAGCCGGCTGATCCTCATCCCGCTGATCGCGGCGGTCGCCTACGAGCTGCTGCGCTACGGCGCCCGCCACCGCGGCAACCCGCTCGTCCGGATCTTCTTCGAGCCCGGAATCTGGGTCCAGAAGATCACGACCAAGCAGCCGACCGACGACATGATCGAGGTCGCGATCGTCAGCATGGAGCAGGCCATGAGCGCCGATGGCGAGGAGCTCCCCGCCGGCAGCGGCACGATCGAACGCTCGCAGCTGGTCCTCGCGGGCGCCCCTCCCGCGCCGGCCGCCGGGAGCTGAGCGTGGACTCCCTGGATCAGAAGCTGCGGGCCGTCGTCGCCCAGTACGAGAGCCTCCAGGAGGAGCTCGCGCGCCCCGAGACGTCGACGGACCCGGACGCGCTCCGCCGCCTCGGTCGCGAGCTGGCGCGCCTCGAACCGGTCGTCGAGGCCTTCCGCGGCCTGGAGGGAGTCCGGGCCGAGCTCGACGGCGCCCGCGAGATGCGCGACGCGGAGAGCGACGAGGAGATGCGCGCGATGGCCCGCGACGAGGTGGATCGCCTCGAGGCGGCCGAAGCCGACGCCGTCGCTGTCCTGAAGGTGCTGCTCCTGCCCCGCGATCCGAACGACGACAGGAACGTGATCCTCGAGATCCGGGCGGGGACCGGCGGCGAGGAGGCGGCTCTCTTCGCCGGGGATCTTCTGCGCATGTACCTGCGCTGGTCGGAGCGCCACCGCTTCCGGGCCGAGGTGATGACGCTCAACGAGACCGGGATCGGCGGGGTCAAGGAGGCGGTGGTCGAGGTCTCCGGCGACGGCGCCTACAGCCGCCTCAAGTACGAGAGCGGGACGCACCGCGTCCAGCGCATCCCGGCGACCGAGTCGTCGGGGCGCATCCACACGTCGACCGCGACGGTCGTGGCGCTCCCCGAGGCGGAGGAGGCCGATCTCGAGATCGACGAGGAGAAGGAGCTCCGGATCGAGGTCAAGCGGGCGTCGGGGCCCGGCGGCCAGGGCGTCAACACGACCGACTCGGCGGTTCGCATCACGCACCTTCCGTCGGGGCTCGTGGTCGAGATCCAGGACGAGCGGAGCCAGCACAAGAACAAGGCCAAGGCGCTCGCGATCCTGCGGGCTCGCCTCCTCGACGCCGAGCGCTCCCGGCAGCGCGAGGCGGATTCGGTCATGCGTCGCTCGATGGTCGGCTCGGGGGATCGCGCCGACAAGATCCGCACCTACAACTTCCCGCAGGACCGGGTCACCGACCACCGGATCGGGATGGACCTCTCGAACCTCCCGGGCGTCCTCGACGGCAACCTCGACCGCCTCATCGATGCCCTGGCCGAGACCGACCAGGCCGAGAAGCTCCAGGTCCTCGTCGGCGAGGGCGGCGCCGCCTAGGCACGGGCCCACGCCCGGCCGACGCGGACCCCGCGATGGCGACGATCGCGGCCCTGCTGTTCGCCGCCACGGCGCGGCTCCGCGCGAGCGGCTCGGAGAGCCCGCGCCTGGACGCCGAGCTCCTGCTGGCCCACGCGCTGCGGCGTCGACCGCACCGCTCTCATCGCGCACCCGGGGCAGCCGGTGGGGCCGGAGCCGGCCGAGCGCTTCGAGGGAGCCCTGCGCCGGCGCGAGGCCGGCGAGCCGGTGGCCTACATCCGCGAGGTCCGCGAGTTCCACGGCATCGCCCTCGTCGCGGACGCCCGGGCCCTCATCCCGCGGCCGGAGACCGAGGTGCTGGTGGACCTGGCGCTGGGCGAGATCGCCGACCGGCTCGGGCGGGCACCGCGCCCGCCGGGCACCCCGCCCCTCGCGGTCGCGGACGTGGGAACCGGCAGCGGCGCCATCGCGGTCGCCGTGGCGGTCGCCCTGCGCCGGACCGGGATGCTCGGCGAGGTCGAGATCATCGGCTCCGACACCTCCGACGGAGCCGTCGAGCTGGCCCGCGAGAACGCCGTGGGCCACGCGGTCGGCGACCGCGTCGGCCGCTCGCCGTCGCCGATCTCCTGCCGCCGGCTGGCCGGGTGACCGGGTTGCTCGTGGTGCCGGCCCGTTTCGACGTCGTGTGCGCCAACCTGCCCTACATCCGGTCGGCTGTCGTCCCGCATGCTGCCGGCGGCCGTCGGGTTCGAGCCGGCCGAGGCGCTCGACGGTGGGACCGGACGGCCTCGACGTGATCCGTCGCCTGCTCGAAGCTCCTGCCGGAGCGCCTCGCGCCGGACGGGGTCGCGATCCTCGAGATCGGAAGCGACCAGGGCGAGGCGCTCGCCGCGGTCGCGGTCGAACGCCTGCCGGGGTGGCAGACGCGCGATCCGGTCCGACCTGGCCGGGCTGCCGCGCGTGGCGCTGCATGGCGCCGCCCGCCGCGCGCCTTGCCGTCCCGGCGCCCATGAGCGGGACGCGGGTCCGCCTCGTCGCCCTCGACCTCGACGGGACGCTCATCGGCGACGACCTGCGCCTGCCGCCGCGGACCGTGGCCACGATCCGAGCCGTCGTCCTGAGCGGCGTCCCGGTGGCGCTGGCCACGGGGCGCATGACGTCATCGGCGCTGCCCTATGCCCGCGAGCTCGGCCTGCGGGCGCCGATCATCGGGCTGCAGGGAGCGGTGATCCGCGAGATGCCGGCGCCCGGGAGCGCCCGGACCGGCCGCCTGCTCCTCCACCGGCCGCTTGCCGCACAGGTCGCCCTCGACGCCATGGCCTGGTGCCGGGCGAACGGCCTCGTGCCCCACGTCAACGACCTGGAGCGGATGGTCGTCCCGGCGGGCGGGGAGCGGGCCGACGACTACTCGCGCTGGAACTTCGGGCGGATCGTGGTCGTTCCGGACCTCGACGCCTGGGTGCGGCGACCGGTCACCAAGATCATCGCGGTGGGGGCGCCGCCGGCCGTGGAGGCGGCGCTTCCACGGGCGCGGGCGGACTTCGCCGGACGGGCCGACCCCACGGTCAGCCACCCGCTCTTCCTGGAGTTCCTGGCCCCGGGGGTCAACAAGGGTCGGGCGGTCCGGCTGCCTGGCTCGACGGCTCGGCGTGGACCTCGTCGACGTCCTTGCCATCGGCGACCAGCTCAACGACCGCGAGATGATCGCCGGCGTCGGCACCGGGGTGGCGATGGCGGATGCCCCCGAAGCGGTGCGGGCCGTCGCCCGGATCGTCGCTCCGCCGCTGGCGGAGGAGGGAGCGGCCCAGGTCCTGGAGGAGTTCGTGCTGCGCCGGCGGCCCTCGGCCGATTCGGGGCTTGAACGCCGGCAGCGATGCCGGCGAGGACGCCGGCACGGAGCCCGCGGAAACGCTCACAGCGGTGAGGGCGGTAACGCCCACGGGACGCCGGCGGGGACGCCCACGAGGATGTCCGCTGGGACGCCCAACGTCGTGGCGTCCCGCCCGTGGCTCGGCCTGGGGGCGGAAGGGACGCTTGCCTGCTGCATGGGCCAGAATGGGCGCCGCCGGACCGCGAGCAGCCGGCGCCACGCCGGAGGGCATTCAGGAGTGAGCAGGACGGACGCGCTGCGCTCCGCGTGGTCGTCGATCGCCGAGGTCGACCCCGAGATCTGGGCGGCGATGCGCGGCGAGGCCGAGCGCCAGCGCTGGAAGATCGAGCTGATCGCCAGCGAGAACTACACGTTCGCAGCGGTCATGGAGGCGCAGGGCTCCTGGCTCACGAACAAGTACGCGGAGGGCCTCCCTGGGCGCCGCTACTACGGCGGCTGCGAGTGGGTTGACGTCGCCGAGCGCCTGGCCCAGGAGCGCGCCCTGGCCCTGTTCCCCGGCGCCGCGCACGTCAACGTGCAGCCCCATTCGGGCGCCCAGGCCAACCAGGCGGCATTCTTCGCGGTCCTGTCGCCGGGCGACCGGATCCTCGGCCTGCGGCTCGACCACGGTGGCCACCTGACCCATGGCCTGCCGGTGAACATGAGCGGGAAGTGGTTCGAGGCCCACCACTACGGGGTCGATCCGACCACCGAGCAGATCGACTACGACGCCCTGGCAGCCCAGGCGGCCGAGGTGCGCCCGAAGCTCCTGATCGCCGGCGGCAGCATGTACTCGAGGATCCTGGACTTCGAGCGCCTGGCGGACATCGCCCACGGCGTCGGCGCCCACCTGCTCGTGGACATGGCCCACATCGCGGGACTCGTCGCAGCCGGCGTCCACCCCTCGCCGTTCCCGCACGCCGACCTCGTGACGACGACCACCCACAAGACCCTGCGCGGGCCGCGCGGCGGGCTCGTCTTCGCATCGCCGGAGCTGGCCACGGCCGTCGACCGCGCGGTCTTTCCCGGAATCCAGGGCGGGCCGCTCATGCACGTCGTCGCGGCCAAGGCGATCGCCCTGCGCCTGGCCGCCACGGAGGAGTTTCGTGACGACCAGCGCCGGACGGTGGAGAACGCCCGGACCCTCGCTGGCGAGGTCGCGGGGCGCGGCGGCCGGATCATCGCCGGGGGCACCGACAACCACCTCTTCGCGATCGACGTGCGGCCCTTCGGGACGACCGGAAGGGAGGCCGAGCAGCTCCTCGACGAGGTCGGGATCACCGTCAACAAGAACACGATCCCCTATGACCCTGCCCCGCCCAACGTCTCGTCGGGGATCCGTGTCGGCACGCCGGCCACCACCACCCGCGGGTTCGGTCCGGCGGAGATGCGCCAGGTCGGACGCCTCCTCGTGGACGCTCTCGTCACGCGCGCCGAGCCAGCCGAGCAGGCCCGCATCGGCGCGGAGGTCCGGGACATCTGTGCCCGGTTCCCGGTCCCGGGGCTGCCGGCGGCGTGAGCGACCGTGGCTCAAGCGACCGGCGCCAGGGCCCGGTGACGGCCGGGTGAGGGCCGCGTGACCGCCGGCCTCCTCGTCGCGGCGGTCGTCGCCTTCCTGGCCGCCGCCGTGCTGGCGCTCGTGATCACTCCCCTGGTCGGTCGCATGGCGCGCCGCGTCGACGCCATGGACCACCCCGACGCCCGGCGGGTCAACACCAGCCCGGTTCCCCGCGGCGGCGGAGTCGCGGTCGCGGTCGCGTTCCTGGTGGTGGTCGGAGCGCTCCTCGTCGCCGACGCCACGATCGGCCTGTGGAGCCCGATCGACGACCCGGAGCGCCCCACGATCGGGGCGGTCCTGCTGGGCGGGGCCGTCGCGACACTCATCGGGCTCCTCGACGACCGGTTCGACCTCCGGGCACGCTGGCAGTTCCTCGGCCAGGTCCTGGTGGCACTCATCCCGGTGGGCCTCGGGATCACCGTCGGGGTGATCGCCAACCCGTTCGGATCCGGCTCGATTCACCTCGAGGGGCTCTTCGGTGCCCTCTTCGTCCTGGTCTGGACGGTGGGCATGATCAACAGCATCAACTTCATCGACGGGCTCGACGGCCTCTCGTCGGGCGTCGGGCTCATCGCCGCCATGACCCTGGGGATCATCAGCGTCACGGGGCCAACGAGGGAGCCGGTCCTGGCCCTCGTCTGTCTCACGCTCGCTGGCTCGCTGCTCGGCTTCCTGCGCTGGAACTTCCACCCGGCCTCGATCTTCATCGGGACCAGCGGGGTGATGTTCCTGGGCTACACGCTCGCGCTCCTGTCGATCCTGGGGAGCGCCAAGGTGGTGGTCGCCCTGCTCGTCCTCGGGCATCCCGATCATCGACACGTTCTACGCGATCGTGCGCCGGCTCTCCAAGGGTCGCTCGCCGTTCTCCCCGGATCGCGGCCACATCCACCACCGCCTGCTGGACCTCGGCCTGACCCACACACAGACGGTCCTGCTGATCTACGCGATCTGCATCGGCCTGGGGCTCCTCTCCCTCGTGCTCTCGGGAACCGGCCAGCTCTACGCGTTCATGGGCGCCTTCCTGGTCTTCGGGGTGGTCATCCTCGTCCTCGACCGGGTAGCCGAGGACAGGGTCACCGTGGACGAGGCCGCCGACGCGAAGCCGCGACGCGAAGGCCGCCACGCGAAGGCCGCCGACGCGAAGACCGCCGACGCGAAAGCCGCCAGCGCGAAGGCCGCCGACGACGCCTGACGGGGTACGCTTGGCCCGGCCGGACGTCGAGCGGCCGACGCGGAGGTTCGCGAAATGGCACGGGCGGGCGGCGAGGCGGGCGTGCAGGACACGCTGGAAGCGCTCGTCAGAGCGCCCGGGCTGCGGAGCTGGGTTCTCATCGTCGGCGCCGCGATCGCCGCGGGCACTGCTCGGCTACATGCTGGTCGAGGGCTGGAACTTCCTCGATTCCCTGTACATGACGGTGATCAGCGTCACCACAGTCGGGTTCAAGGAGGTGCGCGACCTTGACGCGGCCGGCCGCGTCTGGACGATGATCATGTCGGGCACCGGCGTCGTCCTGATCTTTGGCACCGTCGGGCTCGTGACGGAGTACCTCATCACCGAGGCGACGAGCGGAAGGAGCCTGGCCCGGCGGATGGAACGCGCGGTTGGCGAGCTGCGGGACCACTACGTGCTGTGCGGCTACGGGCGCGTGGGATCCACCGTCGCCCGTGAGCTGGCGCACGAGGGGACGCCGTTCGTCGTCATCGACGTCCATCCGACCTCGCTCGAGCGCGCCCGAGCCGACGGTCGCCTGACGGTGGAGGGGGACGCCACCGACGACGCGACGTTGCGGGCCGCCGGGATCGAGCGCGCCCGCGGCCTCATCTCGACGATCGACTCCGACGCCCAGAACGTCTACGTCATCCTCTCGGCGCGGGCCATCAACCCGTCCCTGCTGGTGGTCGGCCGCGCGAGCACCCCCACCGCGGAGGAGAAGCTGGCCCTGGCAGGGGCCGACCGGATCGTGTCGCCGTACACGATGGCCGGTCGGCGCCTCGCGGAGCTGGCGATCCGCCCCCGCGTCGTCGACTTCCTGGATGCAGCCCTGTCGCACGGGGAGCTCTCGTTCAGCCTTGAGGAGCTCCATGTCACCGCGGGCGACGCTCTCGACGGCGCCACCGTGGGCTCGCTCAGGGCGCGGGGCCTGTTCGTCCTCGCGATCCTCGCCGACGAGCGCTACGAGGCGAACCCGGCCGACGACCGATCGCTCCTCCCCGGCGAGACGATCATCGGCTCGGGCTCGGCGGAAGCGCTTCATGCGGCCCGCGACGAGGGGCACCGGGCGGGGCAGGGCTGACGGTGGAGGCCGTCTTCGCCTTCGCCGTGGTCGCCGCGGTATCGGTGGTCCTCGCGTTGGCGCTCGCGACCATCGTCCGGCATGCGCGGCGTCGTCGCGAGCAAACGGCTCTCCTCGCCAGTGGGCAGATGGCCGCCGATCGTCTCGCGTGGCTGACGGATCGAGCGCCGGAGCCCACTCAGCGCCCGTCAACGAGCCCCGCGGCGACCGTGCCATCGGCTTCGCCGGCTGCGTCAGCGCCGACCGCCGCCCCGTCCGACCAGGAGTGGGTGGTCTCGCCCCGGCGAAGGCTGTGGAGGGACACGGCCGTGGTGCTGTTCGTGGGCGTGCTGGCGACCTTCGTCGCCGTGACCGTGTGGCCACAGGCCGCGCCCGCGGACGGCGGCGTGCTCGGGGTGACCTCGCCGCCGACGACCCCTGCGACGCCGACCGCCACCCCCACCCCGGCGCCGACCTCCTCACTTGCGCCGACGCCTGCCCCGACGCCCACCCCGACTCCGGTTCCGACCGCCACGCCGACCCCGACGGCCCGGCCGACCCCTCGGCCCACCGCACGGCCGACCGCCCGGCCGGCCGCGAAGCCAACGCGACGGCCCGCCCCGACGCCGACGCCGGTGATCCAGCCGCCCCCCGCGCCGTAGCAGAGCCCACTCCCAGCGCGGCGACGGGCGTTGGGCACCAGCGCCCGCCACGGGTCCGGCGCGCCACCGGGCCGGACCGCCGGTCCGCCAACGGGGCGCCTACGCGACCGCACCGCAACCCTTTGCTATACTCGCGCGGCGTCGGAGGGACCCCGTTTTCGCCATGTCCGGCCGGACGTTCGCCTACTTCGCCCTCTTCTCGGAGATCGGCATCGTCCTCCTGGTGACCGTCCTGGTGGGCGTGCTCGCGGGGTACTGGGCCGATCAGCACCTCGGCACGCTGCCGCTCTTCCTGCTCGTCGGGCTCTTCGTCGGGCTCGGCGTGGGGGCCCGGGTGGTGTACCGGTTGATCTACCGTTTCCTGGCCGACATCGAAGACTGACCGCCCGGAGCGCGGCGCAGGCTCGGCTCCGATCGCATGGAGCGAGCGTGACGAACGACCAGGGGCCGGAGATCGCCACCGCCGACGCGGCCGCGACGCGGCCGGCGTGGCGCCGCGTCCACCCGATCCTCTACCTCGTCCTCGCCGTCATCGTCCTCGACGTGCTCGCCTTCATCGTCTGCCCCCGTTCCCGAAGGGCGGGGCGGCGGGCGACGTCTGCGACTTCCCGGTCTGCTTCATCAACGGCAACCTCGAGTTCCCGCCGCCCGCCGTCGTGTGGGACCTCGATCCGTCCAACCCGATGCCGAGCGGCTCGCTCGTGATCACGTTCCACCCCAGCATCACCTCGACGCTCCTCACGATGTGGATCGTCGACGATCGCGTTGCTCGTGGTCGGGATCATCGCCACGCGGCGCCCGCAGGCGCGTCCCGGGCCGGCTCCAGAACTTCGTCGAGTGGGCCTACGAGATCGCTGCGACGGCTTCGCCCGCGCCGACCGGCGGGCCCGAGGCGGCCCGCCACGTCCCGATCTTCGCCTGCTTCTTCATCCTCATCCTGTTCTGCAACTGGAGCGGCCTCGTGCCGCCGGTCGGCAAGGTCGAGACGTTCCGGGCGCCCACCAGCGACGTCAACGTGACGATCGGGCTCGCCCTCGTCGCCTTCGCCTACTTCGAGCTCCAGGGCTTCCGGGCGCTCGGCGTCGGCTACCTGGGCAAGTTCTTCCCGTTCCGCGAGTTCAGGAACGGGGTCGGCGCCGGCCTGATCGCCGTCTTCGTCGGCCTCATCGAGCTCATGCTCGAGTTCGTGAAGCCGATCACGCTGAGCATGCGATTGTTCGGCAACATCTACGGTGGCGAAGTCGCCCTCGGCGTGATCACCGCCCTCACGGTCGCCATCCTGCCGGTCGCGATCTACGGCCTGGAGGTGATGCTCAACTTCGTCCAGGCCCTCATCTTCAGCACGCTCACCCTCATGTTCGCGCTCGTCGCCATGGAGTCCCACGAGGAGGAGCACGCCATCCACGACGCCGCGCTCGTCGCCGAGGCAGTCGGGCGAGCACGAGCATCTCGTCGCGTCACCCGCCCACTGACGGGCGGATCCACCCAGGCCAGCAGACCCGGACGACCCGGGCCGAACGGAGGAACAGGTCAACATGGAGCATCTCGGCGCTGGGCTCGCCGCCCTCGGCGTCATCGGCCCCGGCATCGGCATCGGCATCCTCGCCGGCATGTCGAGCGCCGCCATCGGCCGCAACCCCGACGCGGCCTCGCAGATCCGCGGCCTCGCGATCATCCTCGCCGCGTTCGCCGAAGGCCTCGGCGTCCTGGCGGTCGTCGTGGGCCTGCTCGCCATCTTCATCAAGTAGCCGGCACCCACCGGAGCCCGGAATGCACCTCTACGCCGCCCTCAGCGAGGCCGTCCGCGCCGCCGTGCCGGCAGCGGCGGCCGAGGCCGCGGGCGGATTCACGATCAACCTCTTCTGGGTGATCGTCGCCGCCCTCAACTTCCTCGTCTTCTTCGCGGTGGCCTGGATCATCATCCTCAAGCCGCTCAGCATCCGTGCTCGGCGAGCGCCGGGAGGTGATCGACCAGGGGCTGAAGGACGCCGAGGCGGCGCGGGTCGCCCTCGAAGCCTCGCGCCGCGAAGGCCGCCGACGAGATCGCGGCGGCGCGCCGGGAGGCGCGCGAGATCGTCGATCGCGCCCAGCGCCTGGCCCAGGAGTCGCGCGAGGCCGACATCGCGGCCACCCGCGAGGAGCTGGAGCGGATGCGCGTCCGCGCGGCCGCCGAGATCGAGGCCGAGAAGAGCCGCGCCATCGCGCGACCTGCGGGCCGAGGTGGCCGACCTGGCCATCGCGGCCGCCGGCAGGATCGTCGGCGAGTCGATGACCGGCGAGCGCCAGCGCCGCCTCGTCGAGGAGTTCCTGGCCGAGACGCCGACCCGGGAGAACGCCAACTGATGGCGCGCTCGACGACCGGGCCGCCCGCCGCTACGCCGAGGCCGCGTTCGAGCTTGCCCGCCGCGACGGGACGCTCGACGCGCTGGCATGCCGACCTGCGCCTCGCGGCCGAGGTCGCGGCCCAGCCGGACGCGGCCCGCGTCGTCGACAACCCGGCCATCCCCGTTCGCGAGCCGGCGCGAAATCGTGACCCGGCTCCTCGGCCAGCGGATCTCGCCGCAGGCCCTCAACCTGATCCTCCTCCTCGCCCAGCGAGGCCGGTTCTCGACCGTCCCCGCCGTGGCGGCGGAGTACAAGCGGCTCCTGGACCGCGAGCGCGACGTCGTCGCGGCGACGGTCGCCAGCGCGGTTCCGCTCGAGCCGGCCGAGCTCGAGGCGATCGCCGCGCGCGTCCGGGAGATGACCGGCGCGCGTGCCGAGGTCGCCACGGTCGTGGACCCCGCGCTCATCGGGGGGCTCACCGTCCGGATCGGCGACCGCCTCATCGATGCCAGCGTGCGGGGACGCCTGGAGCGGCTCCGCGACCGCATCGTCGCAGGAGCCCGCTGACCCCGCCCCACGCCGCGCCGGTCGCCCGCCGGCCCGCCGCACCGACTGGAGCACTAGGAATGGCCATCCGATCCGACGAGATCATCAGCATCATCAAGTCCTCGATCGAGGGCTTCGACGCGACCGCGGAGACGCGCAACGTCGGCACCGTCGTCGAGGTCGGCGACGGCATCGCCCAGGTCTACGGCCTCGAGGATGCCCTCGTCATCCGAGCTCCTGGAGTTCCCCGGCGGCGTCACGGGCATGGCCCTCAACCTCGAGGAGGAGACCGTCGGCGCGGTCATCCTCGGCGACGCCACGACGATCAAGGAAGGCGACGTCGTCAAGACGACGGGCCGCGTCGTCGAGGTCCCGGTCGGGCCGGAGCTGCTGGGCCGCGTCGTCGACCCGCTGGGCCGCCCGCTCGACGACAAGGGCCCGATCGACGCGACGAAGACGCGTCCGGTCGAGCGGATCGCCCCCGGCGTCATCGTCCGCCAGGGCGTCGACACGCCGGTCCAGACCGGCATCAAGGCGATCGACGCGCTGATCCCGATCGGCCGCGGCCAGCGCGAGCTGATCATCGGCGACCGCCAGACGGGCAAGACGGCCATCGCGATCGACACGATCATCAACCAGAAGGGGAAGGGCCTCGTCTGCATCTACGTGGCGATCGGCCAGAAGCTCTCGACGGTCGCCTCGACGGTCGCGATCCTCGAGAAGTACGGCGCGATGGAGCACACGATCGTCGTCGTCGCCGGCGCCGAGGATCCCGCGCCGCTCCAGTACCTCGCCCCGTACTGCCGGCGTGGCGATGGGCGAGGAGGTCATGGAGAACGGCGTCGAGGTCCCGGGCCAGGGCCTCGTGAAGGACGCCCTGTGCGTCTACGACGACCTCTCCAAGCACGCCTGGGCCTACCGCGAGATGGCCCTCCTCCTGCGCCGGCCGCCCGGCCGCGAGGCGTACCCGGGCGACGTCTTCTACCTCCACAGCCGGCTCCTCGAGCGCGCGGCGCGCCTCAACGACGAGAACGGCGGCGGCTCGCTCACCGCCCTCCCGATCATCGAGACGCAGGCCGGCGACGTCTCGGCCTACATCCCGACGAACGTCATCTCGATCACGGACGGCCAGATCTTCCTGGAGACCGACCTCTTCAACGCCGGCCAGCGGCCCGCGCTGAACATCGGCATCTCGGTCTGCCGCGTCGGCTCGGCGGCCCAGACGAAGGCGATGAAGAAGGTCGCCGGCGCCGCTCAAGCTCGACCTCGCCCAGTACCGCGCGCTGGCCGCCTTCGCCCAGTTCGCGTCGGACCTGGACAAGGCCACCCGCGACCAGCTGACCCGCGGCGAGAAGCTCTCCGAGATCGTCAAGCAGCCGCAGTACCAGCCGCTCCCGGTGGAGAAGCAGGTCGCGATCCTCTACGTCGGCCACGAAGGGCGCGCTCGACGACATCCCGACCCCGCGGGTCAAGGAGTTCGAGGCCGGCTTCTACCGCTTCCTCGAGACCGAGCGGCCGGAGCTGCTGACGAAGCTCGGCGAGACGAAGACGCTCGACGACGAGATCGCGACCGGCCTCGACGAGGCCGTCGCGGCCTACCGCGCGAGCTTCCTCGCGTAGCGGCACGAGATCGGAGCAGGAGCGGAGCGTGGCCAGCCAGCGCGACATCCGGCGGCGCATCGGCGCCGTCAGGAACATCAAGCAGATCACGCGGGCGATGCAGTTCGTCGCCGCGTCGAAGCTCAAGCGCGCCCAGGACGCGACGCTCTCGAGCCGCCCCTACAGCGAGAAGATCGACGAGGTCATCGCGGACCTCGCCGCCGTCCTCGACGCCGAGCAGGACCCGCTGCTGTCGCGCCACGCCGAGGGCCGGCGCCTCTTCGTGGTCATCACCACCGACCGCGGCCTGGCCGGCCCGCTCAACACGAACACGGTCCGCTTCGCGCCTCAAGGAGATCCTGGAGCACGCGGGCGAGCTGGCCGTGGTCACCGTCGGCCGCAAGGGCCGCGACGCCCTGCGCCGGGCCCACGTCCCGCTCGAGGCCCACTTCGCGGGCTTCGGCGACCGGCCCAGCTTCGCCGACGTGACGCCCCTCACCCGGCTCGTCACGGACGACTTCCTGGCCGGCACCTACGGCCGCGTCGACCTCGTCTACCCGCGCTTCGTCTCGACGCTCGTCCAGCGGCCCGTCCTCGAGCAGCTGCTCCCGATCCAGCCGGCGCCGGAGACCCACGGGATCCCGGGCAACCAGTTCATCTTCGAGCCCAACCCGGCCACCGTCCTGCGCCAGCTCCTGCCGCGCTACGTCGCGACGCGCGTCTTCCAGGCGGTCCTCGAGACGACGGCCTCGGAGATGTCGAGCAAGATGGTGGCGATGAAGAACGCGACGGAGAACGCCGAGGAGCTCATCGACGACCTGACGCTCTCCTACAACAAGGTCCGCCAGGCCAACATCACCCGCGAGATGATCGAGATCGCGTCCGGCGCCCAGGCGCGCTGACGACGCCGGCAGGAGGCAGACGTACCCATGGCGACCGCCGCACCCGCAGCCATCGGCCGCGTCATCCAGATCACCGGGCCCGTCGTGGACATCGAGTTCCCGCCCGGCCAGCTCCCCGCGATCTACAACGCCGTCGAGATCGTGCGCCCGGCCAGGCGCCGCTGGTCTGCGAGGTCCAGCAGCACCTCGGCAACAACTGGGTCCGCGCGGTGGCCATGACCACGACCGACGGCCTGGCCCGCGGCACGTCGTGGTCGCGACACGGGCGCCCCGATCAGCGTGCCGGTCGGCGAGGTCACCCTCGGCCGCGTCTTCGACGTCCTGGGCAACCCGATCGACGGCAAGGGCCCCGTCGACCGCACCGACGTCCTGCCGATCCACCGGGCCGGCGCCCGCCGTTCGACGAGCAGACCACCGAGGTCGAGGTCTTCGAGACCGGCCTCAAGGTCATCGACCTCATCTGCCCGTTCAAGAAGGGCGGCAAGGTCGGCATCTTCGGCGGCGCCGGCGTCGGCAAGACCGTCATCATCCAGGAGCTGATCCGCAACGTCGCCCAGGAGCACTCCGGCGTCTCCGTCTTCGCCGGCGTGGGCGAGCGCTCGCGCGAGGGCAACGACCTGATCAAGGAGATGACCGAGTCGGGCGTCATCGCGAAGACGGCCTTCGTCTTCGGCCAGATGAACGAGCCGCCCGGGGCCCGCCTGCGCGTCGGCCTGACCGGCCTGACGATGGCCGAGTACTTCCGCGACGAGGAGGGCCGCGACGTCCTCCTCTTCATCGACAACATCTTCCGCTTCACCCAGGCCGGCTCCGAGGTCTCGGCGCTCCTCGGCCGGATGCCGTCGGCGGTCGGCTACCAGCCGAACCTGGCGACCGAGATGGCCGCCCTCCAGGAGCGGATCACCTCGACGAACAAGGGCTCGATCACCTCCCTCCAGGCGGTCTTCGTCCCGGCCGACGACTACACCGACCCGGCCCCCGCGACCACGTTCGCCCACCTCGACTCGACGATCCGGCTCGAGCGGAGCATCACCGAGCTCGGGCATCTACCCGGCCGTCGACCCGCTGACCTCCACCTCGCGGGTCCTCGACCCGCTCGTGGTCGGCCAGGAGCACTACGACGTGGCCCGCGAGACGCAGCGCGTCCTGCAGCGCTTCCGCGACCTCCAGGACATCATCGCGATCCTGGGCATCGACGAGCTGTCGGAGGAGGACAAGGCCACGGTGGCCCGGGCGCGGCGCCTGCAGCGCTTCATGAGCCAGCCCTTCTTCGTGGCCGAGGTCTTCACCGGCCGTTCCGGCGAGTACGTCCCGATCCGCGACACGGTCGCCTCGTTCAAGGAGATCCTCGAGGGCAAGGCCGACGCCCTCCCCGAGCAGGCCTTCTTCCTCGCCGGGACGCTCGACGACGTCCGGGCGAACGCCGAGAAGCTGGCCGGCTAGGAGCCCCCGATGTCCATCCGGCTCGAGATCGTCACCCCGGAGAAGCGGGCCTACAGCGACGACGTCGACGCGGTCGTCCTGCCCGGGAGCGAGGGCGAGCTGGGCGTCCTGCCGCACCACGCCCCGCTCCTCTCGATGCTCGGGGCGGGCGAGCTGCGCGTACCGCCAGGACGGCCGGGAGGAGTCCTTCGTCATCATCGGCGGCTTCGTCCAGGTGCGGCCGGACAAGGTCGTGGTGATGGCGGAGACGGCCGACCTCGCGGCGGACATCGACCTCGAGCGGGCCCAGCGAGGCACGCCGGACGCCGAGCGCGCCCTCGAGGCCGGGCTTCGTCGAGCCGGCCGACCTCGCCCAGGCCCGGGCCGCCCTCCAGGCTGGCCCTGGTCCGGATCCGCGTCGCCGAGCGTCGCCACCGGGAGGGGCCGCACCGGCGCGCCTAGCGCCGGACGGCCGCAGGGACGGCATGGCGGACGCGCGCCCGTTCCACTGGGAATACCGGCCGGATCCCGTTGCCCGCGAGGTCTTCCGGGTGGAGGGCGGCCGTCCCCTCCACGGCACCGTCCGCATCAGCGGGGCGAAGAACGCCGCCCTCAAGCTTCTCGCGGCGGCCGTCCTGACCGGCGAGCGCTGCCGCCTCACGAACGTCCCCGAGATCGAGGACGTGCGCGTGATGGCCGACACGCTGGCCGACCTGGGCGTGGTCGTGGACCACCCCGGCGCACGGCACCTACGAGGTCGCGGCCGGCGACGTCGACTGGCTCTTCGTCCCGCTCGAGGCGGCGGCCAAGATGCGGGCCAGCTTCATCCTCTTCGGGCCGCTCCTGGCGCGCTTCGGCCGGGTCATCATCAGCAACCCCGGCGGCGACCGGATCGGGCGGCGGCCCGGTCAACCTCCACGTCGACGCCATGCGGGCGCTGGGCGCCGAGATCGAGTATCGCAACGGCTACTACCTCGCCAAGGCGCCCGGACGGCTGCGGGGCGGGGAGGTGACCTTCCCGTTCGTGTCGGTCATGGGCACCGAGAACGCCATGCTGGCCGCCACCCTGGCCGAGGGCCGGACGGTGATCCGGCCGGCGGCCCGGGAGCCGGAGGTGGACGACCTCGTCGCGTTCCTCCAGAAGATGGGCGCCGCGGTGGAGCGCACCGCCCCCGACATGATCGAGGTCGAGGGCCGGCGCCGCCTGCGCGGCGCCGAGCACCGCGTGATCCCCGACCGGATCGAGGCCGGCACGTTCGTCGTCGCCGCAGCGGTCGTCGGCGGGCGGATCACCCTCGAGGGCGCGCCCTGCGAGTTCCTGGGCGGGTTCGTCGACGCCGTGGGCCGGATGGGCGTCCAGGTCGGCGTGCGGGCCGGACACGATCGAGGTCGAGGGGCTCCCGCCCGGCGAGGGCCGCCTACCGGGCGCTGCGACGTGGAGACCGCGCCGTACCCGGGCTTCGCCACCGACCTGCAGCCGCCCACCAGCGTCCTCATGACCCGCTGCGCGGGCACGAGCCGCCTCCACGAGACGATCTACGAGGACCGCCTCGAGTGGCTCGCCGAGCTGCGCAAGATGGGCGCGGCCGTGGCGCTGCTCGACTCCCACCACGCCGAGATCACCGGGCCCGACGCGCCTGCGCGGCGCGGAGGTCGACATCAGCGACCTGCGGGCCGGCGCCTCGCTCATCCTGGGCGCACTCGCGGCGGACGGGACGTCCACCATCCACGGCGCCCATCACGTTCAGCGCGGCTATGAGAACATCGACCGCAAGTTCCACGACCTCGGCGCCCGGATCGAGCGCCTCCCCGAGCAGGTGAGCAGCACGCCTTCATGAAGATCGGCATCGACCTCGGCACGGCCAACGTCCTCGTCTACGTCAAGGGCCGCGGCATCGTCATCCAGGAGCCGTCCGTCGTGGCGGTGAGCGAGGACAACCGCATCGTTGCCGTCGGCGAGGAGGCCCGCGAGATGATCGGGCGGACGCCCGGCAACATCCAGGCCATCCGCCCGATGAAGGACGGCGTCATCGCCGACTACGTCATCACCGAGGCGATGCTGCGCTACTTCATCGGCCGGGCCCGCAAGGGGACGCTCTCCCTGAGCCGGCCCGAGGTGATGATCAGCGTGCCGGCCGGCGTGACCTCGGTCGAGAAGCGGGCCGTGCGCGACGCGGCCCTCAAGGCCGGCGCCCGCGAGGCGTTCCTGATCGAGGAGCCGCTGGCCGCCGCGATCGGCGCCAACGTGCCGATCAGCGGCCCGTCGGGCAACCTGATCATCGACATCGGCGGCGGCACCAGCGAGATCGCCGTCATCGCCCTCGGCGGCATCGTCGTGAGCAACAGCCTGCGCGTCGGCGGCAACCGCTTCGACGACGCGATCGCCAGCTACATCCGCAAGAAGTACAACCTCATGGTCGGCGACCGCACGGCCGAGGAGGTCAAGATCGCAGATCGGGACGGCCCTGCCGCTCGAGCGCGAGCTCCAGATGGAGGTCCGCGGCCGCGACCTGATCGCCGGCCTGCCGCGCACGATCCCGATCACCTCGTCCGAGGTGATGGAGGCGATCGAGATGCCGCTCCAGCAGCTGGTCGCGGCCGTGCGCGGGGTGCTCGAGCAGACCCCGCCCGAGCTCTCCTCCGACATCATCGACAAGGGCATGGTGATGTCGGGCGGCGGCTCGCTCCTGCGCAACATCGACCGGCTCCTGACCCAGGTGACCGGCGTCCCGTGCCACGTCGCCGAGAACCCGCTCAACTGCGTCGCCCTCGGCACCGGCCTCGCCCTCGAGCACTTCGACTTCTTCAAGAAGTCGCTCGTCCAGCAGGTCTGACGAGCCGCGTGGAAGGGGATCCGGCGAACGGCTCCCTCCCCGGGCCGGCCGCCGGCGTCGCCTTCATCGACCTCCACTGCCACACGAACGCGAGCTTCGACTCGCTCGCCGACCCGCTCAAGGTGGTGCTGGCGGCCCGCGACCGCGGGATCACCCACCTCGCGATCACCGACCACGACCGGATCGACGGCGCCCTTCGGGCCCGCGACGCGGGCGTCGCCGGGGATCACCGTCATCGTCGGCGAGGAGGTGAAGACGGCCGGCGGCGACCTCGATCTGCCTCTTCCTCCAGGAGGCGATCCCGCCGGGGCTGACGCCGGCCGAGACGATCGCGCGGGCGCGGGCCCAGGGTGGCGCTCGTCGGGATCCCGCACCCGTTCGACCGCTACCGCGGCTCCATGGGCAAGGCGGAGGACGCGATCCGGGCCCTCGCGAGCCTCGTGGACTGGGTCGAGACGTTCAACGCGCGGGTCGTCTTCCGCGAGGGCAACGAGCAGGCCGCCGAGCTGGCTCGCGCCACCGGGCTCCCGGGCGTCGCGGTCTCGGACGCCCACTCCACCCTCGAGGTCGGCGTGGCCGCGACGCGCGCTCGAGGGCGATCCGTCCACGCCGGCCGGGCTGCTCGCGGCGCTGGCCGACCGCGCGACTCGTGCCCGGGCGGGCGACGCTACTACGTCCGCGCTCGTCACGCCCGCTCGCCAAGCTGGTCCAGCGGGTCCGCGGGCATGGGCGCGTCCGCCCGGCCGGACGGGGGCCGCCCGTGAGCGACGGACCGCCCGGCGGGGCCGAACCGCCGACGGCGGCGACCCGCCCGCGCGCCAACGCCCGCGCGCCGCGCCGGCGACCGCCCCACGAGCCCCGAGAGCCCCGTCCACCTCGATGAGGAGCTCGCGAGCGCCCGCCCGCCGAGCGCGAGATCACCGCCGACCAGGTCTCGCTCGGGCGCCGCCTCCGCCAGCCGCGGACGTGGATCTCGATCGTCGTTCCGCTCGTCGTCATCCTCGTCTTCGTGGGCCTCAACTGGCAGGCGGCTCGAGAAGGTCCCGGCGCTCATCGCAGCGGCCAACCCGGCCCTCGTGCTGGCCGCGTTCGTCGTCTACTACGCTCGGCTTCCCGCTCCGCGGCTACCGCTGGGCGCTCCTGCTGCGCGGCACCGGCTTCTACTGCCCGACGAAGGACGCGACCGAGATCATCTTCCTGTCAGCTGGCTCGTGAACTGCGTCGTGCCGGCCAAGCTCGGCGACGTCTACCGGGCCTACCTCCTCAAGATCAACAGCGACGCCTCGCTCTCGCGGACGTTCGGGACCATCTTCATCGAGCGCATCCTCGACCTCTTCGTGATCGTCATCCTGGGCCTCGCGGCCGGGTTCTGGAGCTTCCGGGGCGGCCTGCCGCCGGCGATCCAGGTCGTGGCTGCGCCTCGGCGTCGGCGTGATGATCACGCTGGCCCTGATCCTGCTGTTCCTGCGCAACGTCGGGCGCACCGGGTCCTCGCGGCTCTGCCGCTGCCCCGGAAGCGACGGATGCTCGAGCTCTACGACCGCTTCGAGGAGGGCGTCTTCGGGGCCGTCGGCCTGCGCGCGCTGCCGCGCCTGCTGGTGCTCACCGGGCTCATCTGGATCACCGAGGCGCTGCGCCTCTACTTCGTCGTCCAGGCGCTCGACTTCCCCGACGTCTCCCTCGGCCTCTCGGGCGCGGTCTTCGTCGCCCTGATCGGGTCGCTGCTGACGGCGGTCCCGCTCAGCCCGGCCGGCCTCGGCATCGTCGAGGCGGGGCTCATCGGCGTGCTCACGGTCGTCTACGAGGTGCCGCTGGCCGAGGCCACCGCGATCGCCCTCCTCGACCGCGTCATCAGCGTCTTCTCGGTGATCGTCCTCGGCTCGATCGCCTACGTGATCTCGCCGAAGCCGCGCGGCGAGGGGCGGATCCCGGCGGCTCCCGCAGGCTGGGCGGCGACAGCCTGATCCGCGTCTGTCGCCTGCCCTGGCGGTCGAACGCTCGCTGGCCGGATCGGGCCATCCCGCGGCCCCGATCCGGGCACCCGCGCGCAGCCGCGGCCGCGCGTCCCGGTACCCGGTCGGCGCCGCGACCATGACCGGGGGTACCAACGGGTCATGGTTCCCGAACGCGCCACTCTCGATAGTGGCCCCACGCGGACATGCCGCGGGGATCCATGGAGCGCCCACCGGGAATGACCGAGCAGAGCGGCCGTCCGTTCAACGAGTGGCTGCGAGCCCAGCTCAGGGCCAAGAAGATGTCGCAGCGCCAGCTGGCGCAGGCGTCGGGCGTCGACCACTCGACGATCTCCCGCCTCGTCCGCGGCGACCGCACCCCGTCGCTCGGCACGGCCACCAAGCTGGCCCGCGGCCTGCGCGAGCTCCGCGACGACGCGGACGCGCCGCAGTACCTGGGCCTCGTGTCGAGCGGGGCGACCGTGAACCCGACGGCCCGCGTCGAGTACGCCCTTCGCGCCGACGACGCGCTCGGCGAGCCGCAGGTGCGGCAGATCATGGAGTACTACCTCGCGGTGCGGATGCGGCGCTACGCTCGCCCCGTGTCACCGCCCCGGCGCCCGGGCCTGCCCGAGCGTCCGACGGTGCGCCCCGCGCCCACCCCGCTCGCGTCGGTCGTCGGCCTTCCGACCGATCGCCGCGTCTCGACCGTCCGCCCGGCCCCGATGCTCGGGCGGCGTCCACCCGGGAGGCCCTGACTCAGAACCAACCTCCGTCCCGGGAGCCACCCTCCTCTCCCGGGTCCGGAGACAGCGAACGCCGGCGTACTGGGGCGCCGGCGTTCGCTCGTTCTCGGAGCCGCTCGACCCGCCCGCGCCGCAGGCGTCGCAGGCATCCGGCCGCCAGTGAGCCGGCCCTTCCGGCGCCCACCGCACCCTGGCAGTCCGCTCGGGGAGCCCGGGTGACCCGGGGGCTCCGCGGCCGGGCCGACGCTGTCCGCTCCCGTGACCGCTCCATTGGCATCCTGGGGGCTCGCTGGGGCCGAAGGCTACGGGCGCCGCCCGCCGGCGCCGCGCGCCGCCTTCTTGTCGGCCCGATCGCCAATGCAACGGTCATCCGGACCCCCAAGGAGCGCGCCGAGCCACTTCTGGGACGCTCGCGTCCACGCTGTGCGCGGCCAAGGGCCCCATTTGCCAATGGAGCGGGCACGACGACGGCGAAGGCGTCGACGCGGGCGACCCGACGACGCGAAGTCGAGTCGAACGCAGCCCGCCGGCAATCACGAAGCCGGCGTTCGGGCGCGAGCCCCGCGGAGCTGCATGGCTTCGGCCGGGAGCGGGTCGAGCGGCAGGCCCGCTGCCAGGCGACGGGCGCGGTCCATGTTGACCGCGTCGTAGCCCTCGTCCATGCCGGGCGTCTCGAGGAAGAAGGCGACGTGCGCCAGCGCCGGGTGCGTGAGCAGGCGCCCGAGGCCGGCGGCGTCGCCCATCTCGCCCGCGCCCAGGTGCTGGTGGCGGTCGAGCCGCGAGCCGCGGGTCGGCCTTCGAGTCGTTCAGGTGGACCATCGCGAGGCGTTCCGAGCCCGATCCGCGCGTCGAACTCCGCGACCAGGTCGTCCGACGCCGTCGACGCTCGCGACGTCGCGACCCCGCGCCCCAGAGGTGCGCCGTGTCGAGGCACAGCCCCACCGCCGACTCCGGGACACGCCGCGCGCGGCGATCGCCTCCAGGATCGTCTCGAGCTCCTCGATGTTGACGCCGATCCCGTCGCCGCCTCCGGCCGAGTTCTCGAGCACGAGCAGCGGCCTCGCCGGCGCGGCGCCCGGACCCGCTGCCGGGGCCTGGTCGAGGACGCGGGCGATGCCCTCGGCGAGCCGGGCGATCCCGGCCGCGACGCCGGCGCCCTTGTGGCTCCCGACGTGGACGTTGACGAAGCGCGCCCCGTAGTCGGGCGCCACCGCCATCTCGTGGGCCAGGAGGGCGACGGACTTCTCGAAGAGCTCGTCGTCCGGGCCGGCGAGGTTCACGAGGTACGAGGCGTGGACCGCGACCGGCCCGATCCCCAGCGCGGCCAGCCGCTCCCGGAAGGCCGTCGAGCTCGGCCGGCGGCTCCGCCCGCCGCTTCCATGCCGTCGGGTTGTCGGCGAAGACCTGGAGGGCGTCGGCGCCGATCGCGTGCGCCCGCTCCACGGCGCGCACCATGCCCGTCGCCCAGCGGGCAGGTGGGCCCCGAGCGGCCGGCCGTCGGGCAGCCCGGGTCGCCGGGGGACGACATCCGGCCCGGCAGTCGCGCGGGAGGTGCCATGGCTGGCGTGGCGAGCGCGATCGGGCGGGCGTGACGAACGCGGGCATCGTGCCCGGCATCGTACCGTCCGCGCGCCCGTGGGCCGTGCGCCGGGCGCGGTGTCCTCGGCGTCAGCCCTTCGCCGCGGGCTTGGCGCCGCGGCCGGGCGTGTACGTCCCGGCCACGACCGGCTCGATCAGCCCGAAATCGCCGTCCTGGCGCCGGTAGAGGAGGTTGAGGCGCTCGTTCTCGGCGTTCACGAAGATGTAGAACGAGTGGCCGAGCGTCTCCATCTCGGCGATCGCGTCCTCCTCGAACATCGGCTCGATCGCGAACCGCTTCGTCTTCACGACCCGCCGCTCGCGCCCCGGCTCCGAGGTGCCGTCGGCGATCTTGGCGAGGATCTCCTTCTCCTCGGGCGCACGCGCTCGCACCCGGGGCTTCTCCCGGTGGTCGACGGCCCGGCGCTCCACCTTGTCGACCACCTCGTCGATCGCCGCCTCCCACGTGGCGGCGCTCGGCCTTCCCGCAGGACCTTCTGGCCGTCGATCACGAGCGTGACGTCCGCGATGCGCGCAGTCGTCGGCGCTCCGGTGACGCTCGACCGAGAGCTCGATGATCGCGTCGGTCCGGTCGTCGAGGAAGCGCTCCAAACGCCGCATCTTCCGTTCGGCGTACTGGCGCACGGCGTCCGGCACGTCCATGTTCTTGCCCTTGACGATCGTCCTCACGGCAGACCTCCAGGGTTCGGTTGGGCCGGCCGGTCCGCGGGACGCGACGCCCGGCAGCAGCCCGGTCCACCGAGTATAGGACGCCCCCGGACGACTTCGACCGGCGAGGGGCACGACGACGGGTGGAGTCCCGCCCGTGACCCGGGAGTCACGCTTCGCGGGCGACCGTGAGGGCCGAGACGGCGACGGCGCCGGCGTCGAGGAGCGCCGCGGCGCAGGCAACGAGCGTGGCGCCGGTGGTCACCACGTCGTCCACGAGGACCGGCCAGCGCCCGCGAACGGCGGCCGCGCCCGCCGGGGTCACCGCGAATGCCGCCGCCACGTTCGCCGCCCGCCGGTCGCGGCCGAGCTCGAACTGGGGCGCCGTCGCGCGCTCGCGCCGGAGTGCCGGGACGGCCGGGAGGCCGAGAGCGTCCGCCGCCGCCCGCGCCAGCAGCTCCGCCTGGTCGTAGCCGCGCGTCGGCGCGACGGGCGGCGTGGACCGGGACGTGGACCAGCACGTCGCCGCCGATCGCCGACCTCCCGCCAGCGGGCGGCGGCCGCCTCGCCGAGGGGTCGCGCCAGGCGGCGCTCGCCGGCGTACTTCAGGGCATGCAGCGCAGTCGCGAGAGACGTCCCCGTACGGGCAGCACCACTCGAGCTGGACGAGCGGCAGCGGGACGTCGGACGGCATGCCGAGGGGCATCCCCGCCGGCGTGCCCGCGCCGGGCCGCGAAGGCCCGCCCGCACTCCGGCGCACAGCGGCGTCCCCTCGCGGCGGCAACCGACACACGCTCGCCGGGAACGCGAGGTCGAGGAGGCGCCCGGGCAGCGAGCCCGGCCGCGGGGGACGGGGGAGGACGATGCCGGCCATGCGCGGAGGATGAACGCGTGCGCTTCCGCGCCGTGCATCGGCCACTCACCGGCCACCCACCGGGCGCTCACCCCCGGCTTTGGGCCGCCCACTCGCCCGCGCACCCGCGCAAATCGGCCGCCTATTTGGCGCTCACCCCCGGCTTTCGAGCCGCCTACCGCCGCGCATCGGCCGCTCACCCCCGGCTTACGCGAGGATCATCGCCGAGCCGGCGTCGACGTCCTCCAGGCGCACGAGGTCGCCGACCACCGTGCCCGTCGCCGCGGCCGTTCCCGCCGGGAGCTCCAGGCAGCCGTCGGCGCCGCGTGCCCACCACACGACGCCGACCCACGGGCGCAGCCTCGCCCGCAGCGAGACGACCCGCCTGGCCCCGTCGGCGTCGGGCTTCGCGAGGAAGACCACGTCGATCGGGAAGCGCATGAAGAGCATGTGGATGCTCGACGCGGGGCGGAGCCAGAGGCCGCCGCCCGGCCGGCAGCGACGCCCGGCCCATGAGGCCAACGAGGCGGCCGCCGAACGACTCGGCGATCTCCGCGGAGTCCGCGAGCGCCGGAGCTCCGCGTGACGTTGGTGACGCGCAGGCGGCGATCCACGTCGGGCACGTTCGGCGCGGTCGGAGCGGGAGCGGGTCGTTCGGCCGGCCGAGCCGCCGGGTCGCCGGCGCCGGCCTAGCCGCCCGGGCCGTTCGGCCCGCCGAGGTTCTTGATGATCAGGATGATCGCGGGCCCCAGGATGACGATGAAGAGCGACGGGAAGATGCACCCGACGAGCGGGAAGAGCATCTTGATCGGCGCCTTGGCGGCCATCTCCTCGGCGCGCTGGCGACGCTCGATGCGGAGCTGCTCGGACTGCACCTGGAGCACCTTGCTGATCGAGACGCCCAGCTGCTCGGCCTGGATGATCGCGCCGATGAAGTTCGTGAGGGCCGGGACCTCGGTGCGCGGGATGATGTCGCGCAGCGCGTCGCGCCGCGCCTTGCCCACCCGGACCTCGGCGAGCGCCCGGCGGAACTCGTCCACGAGGGGGCCCACCATCTTCTCCACGACCTTGCCGAGCGCGGCGTCGAAGCCGAGCCCGGCCCGGACGGAGATCGTCAGCAGGTCCAGGGCATCCGGGATCTGCAGGATGATCGCCTTCTGGCGGGCCCGGACCCGGCGGCTGAGCCAGAACTCGGGGGGATGTAGCCGATCGACGAGGCCGACGACCCCGCCGAGGACGGCGGCTACGACACCCAGTGTTCATCACGAACATCGCGAGCAGGAAGAGGATGACGGCGATGATGCCGGCCGAGATGGCCTTGATGCCCAGCCAGTCGGCGACGCGCAGGTCGCCGGGGTTGCCGGCGAGGGCCAGGTTCTGCTCGGTCCGCGACGCGAACGAGGCCGACGTGAAACGGGACACCGTGCCCGACAGGCGGCTGGTCAAGCGGCCGGATCGTGCGCTCGAAGAACGGCTGCTGGAGCTCGAGCTCCTCGAGGTTCTTGGCCTGCATCGAGCCCAGCTGGGTCAGCCGGGCCTGGACCGGGTCGACGCTCCCGGAGCCCGCGAGGCCGATGGCGATGAACAGGATCGCGAGGGCGGCGGCGCCGGCGACGACGATGGGGATCAGCGTTGCCATGCCTAGACCTCGATGTCGACGATGCGCCGGATGATCATGAAGCCGATGAACATCATGAAGGCGCCGATGGCCAGGAGGATGATCCCGACCGGGATCCCGAGGACGGCCACGCTGGCGTCGAACATCGGCTTCATGAAGCCCGGCGCGATCAACGAACAGGAAGCCGACAAGGGCGATCGGCAGCAGGGCCACGACGTAGCCCGACATCCGCTGCTGGGCGGTGAGGGTGCGGATCTCGCCCTTGATGCGGACCCGCTCGCGGATCGTGTAGGCGATCGAGTCCAGGATCTCGGCCAGGTTGCCGCCGACCTTGTACTGGATCGAGATGGCCGTGACCATGAGCTCGAGGTCGTCCGAGCGCACGCGCCGGACGAGGTTCTCGAGGGCCGTCTCGAAGGGCAGGCCCAGGTTGACCTCGCGGATGACGCGAGCGAACTCGGTCGAGATCGGCGGCCGGGCTTCGCGGACCACCAGCTCGATCGCCTGCAGGAAGGACGACCCGGCCCGCAGGGCGTTGGCGATCAGGGTGATCGTGTCGGGGAGCTGCTTGTTGAACTGGTTCAGGCGCTTGCCCTGCCGGCGCCGCACGTACCAGCGCGGCAGGAAGAAGCCCACCACCGCCCCGATGATCAGGACGATCGGGTTCTGGAGCGTCGGCAGGGCGAACCCGGCCAGGAACATCAGCGACGGGGATCCCGACGATCGCCAGGCCCCAGATGCAGGAGGTACTCGCTGACCTTGAGCTTCAGGTCGGCACGCGCGAGCTCGCGGGCGATGTTCGTCCCGAAGTCCCGCTGCTCGACCACCTTGTTGAGCTGGGCGATCGCGGCGCTCTGCTGGATCAGCTCGGCCAGCGAGGCGCTCGGGGCATCGGCCTTGACGGCCTCCTGGCGGCCCGAGGCATAGCGCTCGAGGCGGGCGTTGACGCCCGTCCCGCTGCCCGGAGGCGAGCCCGATCGTGATGACGAGGATGGCGACCGCGGCGACGGCGGCGACGACGATGGTCATCACGGCACGGTGTGCCCTCCCGACCCCTAGAAGACGAAGCCGAAGAGTCCGGGCGGCAGGTGGATGCCCATCACCTCGAACTTCTCGACGAACTTCGGGCGGATCCCGGTCGGCTTGAGACGGCCCTGGATCTTGCCCTCGGACGACGCCCGTCTGCTCGAAGACGAACACGTCCTGCATCACGATCACGTCACCTTCCATCCCCTGGACCTCGGTGATGTTCGTGATGCGCCGGGTGCCGTCCTTGAGGCGCGCCTGGTGGACGATGAGGTCGACGGCCGACGCGACCTGCTCGCGGATGGCCCGCAGCGGGAGGTCGACGCCGGCCATGAGGACCATCGTCTCGAGGCGCGACAGCATGTCGCGCGGGCTGTTGGCGTGGCCGGTGGACATCGAGCCGTCGTGGCCGGTGTTCATGGCCTGCAGCATGTCGAGGGCCTCGCCCGAACGGCACTCCCCGACGATGATCCGGTCGGGCCGCATCCGCAGGGCGTTGCGGACGAGCTCCCGGATCGGGATCGCGCCGCGGCCCTCGATGTTGGGCGGCCGGGACTCCAGCGTCACCACGTGCTCCTGGCGGAGCTGCAGCTCGGCCGCGTCCTCGATCGTGATGATCCGCTCGTCGTTCGGGATGAACGAGGAGAGGACGTTCAGGGTCGTCGTCTTGCCGGAGCCGGTGCCGCCCGAGACGAAGAGGTTCAGGCGGGCCTCGACGCAGGCCTTGAGGAAGTCGAACATCTCGGGCGTCGCGGTCCCGAAGCGGATCAGGTCGTCCACCGTGAAGGGGGAGGCGGCGAACTTCCGGATCGTGATGACGGGACCGACCAGCGAGAGGGGCGGGATGATCGCGTTGACGCGGGAGCCGTCGGTGAGGCGCGCGTCGACCATCGGCGAGGACTCGTCGACGCGGCGCCCGATCGGGGCGATGATCCGGTCGATGATCCGCATCACGTGGTCGTCGTTCTGGAAGACGACGTTCGTGAGCTCGAGCTTGCCGTTGCGCTCGATGTAGACCTGGCGCGGGCCGTTGACCATCACCTCGGTGATCGACTCGTCGCGCAGGAGCGGCTCCAGCGGCCCGAGGCCGATGATCTCGTCGGTGATCTGCTCCAGCATCCGGACCCGCTCGGCGCGGGTGAGGGCCAGGCCCTCCTCGTCGATGACCTTGCCGAAGATCTCCTCGATCTGGCGGCGGACCTCGACCTGGTTGGAGAGGTCGAGCTTCGGGTCGAGATCGGAGATGACGCGGCTCTGGATCCGGAACTTGACGTCGCGGAACGACTCGCGCACGGGCGCGGTCGGCAGCATGCGCTGGGAAGGCACGAGGCCCGGGCGCGCCGGCCCGCCGGGGCGCCGCCCGCCGGGGCGCCGGCCCCTCCCGCGGGAGCCGGGGCGCCGCCCGGCGTGGTGCCGGTCCCGGGGCTGCCGGGCCTGGCGCTCTCGATTCGCTTCAGCAGGGACATCGTCCAACCAACCCTTCACGCCCCCGGAGGGGAGCTCTCATCGACCCGCTACCGCCACGCGAAGAGCGACTTCCGGGGTGCCGGCTTGCGGGCCTCGAGCAGGCGCGGTCTCCGGGGCCCCGAGGAGCGCCCGGGCGAGGCGGAGGATGTCCTGCGACACCTGCGCCTCGCGGTTGCTCATGAAGAACGGCACGCCCCGGTTGAGGGCGTACACGACGCTCCGGCCGTCGCTGACGACCGTGTGGTCCACCTTACGCCCGATCGAGTGCTCGACGTCCGCGACGCGGATCCCGAGCGCGGAATCGGCGCGGTTGAGGAGCAGCTCGATCTTGTCCCCGGGGTAGCCGAGCTGGTCGGCGACCTCCAGGAAGAGCCGCATGTTCTTGATGCTCGTGATCTCGAGCGTGAGGACGGTGAGGATCACGTCGGCGGCGTCCAGGACGGCCAGGGTGGAGTCGCTGAACGCCGCCGCGCAGTCCACGACACCAGGTCGCTCCTGGCCCGGAGCACCTCGAGGACGCGCCGGATCGACGACGGGGTGACGAGCTCGGCCATCTCGGGCGAGGGCGGGGCGAGGAGGACCCGCGTCCCCGTCGAGTGGGTGATGACGAACGTGTCGAGCGACTCCGGCTCGCCGCCGGCCTCGAGCTCGGGGACCAGGTCGGCGATCGACTTGTTGCGTGGGTTGAGGTTGAGGAGCACCCCGACGTCGCCGAACTGGAACGAGCCGTCCACGAGGACGACCGAGGCTGCCGGGCTCGGAGGCCGCGGCGACCGCGAGGTTCACGGCGATCGTGGTGCGTCCCACGCCTCCCTTGGGGCTGAAGACCGCGACGACCCGCCCCGGCTCGCCGGACGGCCGACGCGGCGCTCGGCGGCCGGGGCCGCCAGCCGGCCCGTGCTTCTCCCGCTCCCGCGCGTAGACCTGGCGGATCGAGGCCGTCAGCTCGTCCGAGCTGAACGGCTTCACCAGGAACTCGCGGGCTCCCGGCCAGCATCGAGCGCCGCAGGTAGTCCGCCTCGCCCTGGACGGACATCATCACGACCGACGCGGTCGGGACGCGCGCCATGAGGAGCTCGGTGGCGGTGATCCCGTCCATCTCGGGCATGTTGATGTCCATCAGGACGACGTCCGGGCAGCAGGCGGGCCGCCATCTCCAGCGCCTCGGCGCCGGACGCGGCCGCCCCGACGACCTCCACGTCCTTCTCGAAGCCGAGAAGCTTGGTCAGGTGGTCGCGCGTCTCCGGGATGTCGTCGACGATGAGGACGCGGATCTGGTCGGTCATCGGCCGGATGGCCTTCGGACTCGAGGATGGATGGACTCGGTCCGCGTGGTCGGTGCAGCGGGGACGGCCGCACGGCACGCGCCGGCGGGGCAGGTGCCCGCTACGGCTCTTGGCACCACGGTCTCGACGACCTGCGGCGGCATGACGCCGTACTTGTCGACGAGCTGGCGGAGCGTGATGCCCGTCGTCTCTGCGGACGGCGCGGCGTTCCTTGTGCCCGCCGGAGAGCGCAGGACGAGCGACAGGTTGCCGTCGATCTGCGCCGAACCGCACGAGCTCGGCCTGCTGTGGCGTCACCGGCAGGAGGACGATCTGCTGTCTGCCCGTTCAGGGTTGGCGTCGGCGTGGGCCCGAGTGCCGCCGGTGGCCGTGCCTGTGGACGTCGTGGGCGGCGGCAGGAGGGTCCCGACCACCTTGAGGTTCTGGACGAGCACCTTGACCGTCGTCGCAGTTGAGGAGCGGGTTGATCGTCTGGAAGTTGTTGCACGGTCGTGGGCGGCTGGCCTTCCTTCGTCGGGGCCTTCTCGACGGTGATCGGGTTCTTGTTGTCGGCCTGGGTCATGGCCGATGACCACGTCCACGCGGTCGCCGGGCTTGACGAGCGTGCCGACGCCCGAGACCTGGTCCACCTGGCACGGCGATCGCCGAGGTCCCGGGGTCCAGGAGGCGCGCGATGTCGGGATTCGACGGTCGACGTCGCGAACGTCGAGCCGTTCAGGATCTGGCCCGCGGTGACGGTCGGTCGTGACCGTCTGGCCGATGACCTCGCTCGTGAGGGTGTAGGAGCCGGCCGGCTTGTCCGCGGTCTTGACGTCCTGCGTCTTGACCATGTCCGCGGTGATCAACGTGTCCCGAGCGGGATGTCCGTCGCGGCCACGACGACCGTCGTCTTGGAGCTGCCTGCGCCGGCGTCGCCGCCTCCCCCGCCGCCACCGTTGCCACCGATGACATAGATGATGCCGACGAACGCGACCACTGCCAGGAAGAGGCCGATCAACATGATCAGGCGATTGCTGCGTTTCAAGGTTGGTCTCCCCGTTGCCGTGTGACAGGCGGCACCACTCTAGCACCGGCCAATGGCCGCGCGACTATACAAATGGGCTAGGACTGTTGGGAACAATTGGAAGGAATCGCCGCACGCAGCTCCGCGTCGGACGGCACGCGCCCATCCGCGGCGGCCGCCATGCGTTCCCGCCGGCAGACGATGACGGCCGCCCGGCGGGCGGCCGTCATCGGATCAGATGGAGTTGCCGATCATGCTCAGATAGCCGGATACCGAGGAGCCGAAGAACGTCACGCTGGCGATGGCGACGATGGCGACGAGGACGAGGATGAGTGCATATTCGGCGAGGCCCTGGCCCGCCTGGCTGACGTTCAACTGCGTCCATCGGCGCCGGCGCGATGCCGGAGCCATGGGACTCTCCCCGAGACGGGCCCTCGCGGGCCCGAAATGCGAACAGGCCGCCGGATCGACCGGCGGCCTGTTCCTGCTGCTGGTCGCTAGACCGAGTTGCCGACGGTCGACAGGATCTTCGAGACCTGGCCGCCCAGGAAGATCAGGGCGACGATGGCCACGATCGCGATGAGCGCGAGGATCAGGGCGTACTCGGCGAGGCCCTGGCCCTCCTCGTCGCGATCGAGAAGATACGAGATGAGTCCGGAGAGGTATGCCATTTGGTGTTCACCTCCTTTCCTCGAGAGTCCCCCGCGACCGGCGGGAGCTGCGGGCCGCCTGCGACCCGTGGATTCGTCCCCGAACGGCCGTCGCGATCGCGAGCGGCCGGCGAGTCGAGCGAACCGTAGGAGCGACCCCGCTGCCTGTCAAGTCCTCCGGGACCGCCAGGTGGTGCGGCTCGCCACCGGCGCCGGCGCCAGCACTCGGCGAATCCCGCCAGGACACGCCGGATGACCCGGAGCGTGGAAGAGCCCGGTGCGACGGTCGCGCCGGGCTCCTCGAGTGATCCCTGAAGGGACCGGTGCTCTAGACCGAGTTGCCGACGGTCGACAGGATCTTCGAGACCTGGCCGCCCAGGAAGATCAGGGCGACGATGGCGACGATCGCGATGAGGGCGAGGATGAGGGCGTACTCCGCGAGCCCCTGCCCCTCCTCGTCCCGGTGGAGGACGGCGAGGACGTAGTCGATCAGTGCCATGAAGGCCTCCGCTGATGAGTGCGCACACCCCGGGAGTGGGGCATCCGCAGGCTACGTTCGGCGCCGACCGCCGCCGCCACTCACCACTTCGTACCGGGCGCCGCGCCGGTACTTCCGGCCTATCCGACGCCATTGCGAGCGCGCGCAGCAGCAGCCCCGTCTTCTCGACCTCGGTGCCGATCATGCTCAGCACCCAGGCCAGCTGCGGCCGGAAGAGGACCAGCACGGCGACCGCGACCACGGCCGCGATCGCCAGGATGGCGCCGAACTCCACGAGCCCCTGGCCCGCCGCAGCACGGGCGCGCCGCGCGGCGGCACTGCCGGCGGCGGAGTCCACCAGCACGCCTCCTGTCATCCGCCGGGCGGCGCCGGCAGCGGGAAGCGCGCCACGACCCCCTGGCCGTCCGGGTCGAACTCGACGCTCCCGCCGGCGGCGACGCCGCGCTCCGTGACCTCGCGCCGGATGGCGAGCGTCAGCTGGGCCACGATCCCGCGGGCGTGCGACCTCGGCCCGCCGCTCGTCCACCATCTCGCGCAGGGCGTCGGGCATGTCGGCGCGCGGACGCCTCCGCGGGGTCCTCCGCGACGTCCGCGCGGACGGCCCGGACGACGAGCTCCAGCTCCGTCGCCCCAGTCGAGCGACATCGTGACTCGCTCCGGGCTTCCCTGGGCCAGGCCGGCGAGGGTCTCGTCGGCGACCCGGAAGACCGCGCGTCTCGAGCTCCATCGAGAGGCGCCGGTCGGTGCCCAGCGAGTCGAACTCGACCGGGCACCTGCGCCCGCCGGCTGCGATCGCGGGCGACGCGGCGCAGCGTCGGGACCAGCCCCAGGTCGTCGAGGACCATGGGCCGGACGTCGAAGATGAAGGTCTTCGTCGCCTCCAGCGTCCGCTGGACCATCGCCGTCAGCTCGTGGACCTCGGCGCGCGCCGCCGCCGGGTCGCGATCGAGCAGCCGCTCCACGATCTGGGCCTGGAGGACGATGTTCGTCAGGCTCTGGGCGGGGCCGTCGTGCATCGCCCGCGCGATGTCGCGGCGGAGGTCCTCCTGGGCCGCCAGCACCACCCGGCCGACCGCGGGCGTCATCGTCGGCGAGGCCGCGGCTCGCTCCCTCGACCGACGCGTCCCGCCGGCCATCGGCAGTCGATCGTCGCGCGGATCGCGCGCCAGCCCGTCGCGATAGCGCTCCAGCGTCTTCTGCTTGCCCGTCAGGACGTCGAGCTGGGCTTCCATCAGGGTGGCGCGCCGCGTCAACGAGACGAGCTGGGCGTTGGCCTCGGCCAGCTCCGCGGGCGTCGCGTGGTCGCCGAGGCCGGCAACCCGCTCCGCCGCCTGGGCGCGCTTCTGCTCGTGGCGGGCCGCCTCGGCGCGCGCCTGCCCGACGAGCAGCTCGATCTCGGCCAGCTCGCCGGTCGAGCCCCTCCAGCTGGCCGTCGAGCGTCGCGGCGAGCGCGGCCGGGTCTTCCGGCCCGGCCGGTGCTGCGGGCGTCGTGGCCGGGGACGCGACGGGATCGTCGGCCATGGCGGGCGGTCAGTCCTCCGGCATCCGGATCCAGCCCTGGCGCATCGCGTACACCACGGCCTGGGTCCGGTCGTTGACGGCGAGCTTCCGCAGGATGGAGCTCATGTGGTTCTTGACCGTCTGCTCGCTGATCGAGAGCTGGTAGGCGACCTGCTTGTTCGTCATCCCCTGGGCGATGTTGTCGAGGATCTCGACCTCGCGCGGGGAGAGCGGGGCGAAGATCGGGGCCGCCTCCTGGCCGTAGATCGCCAGCTCGCGGAACTCCTTGAGCACCCGGCGACGCGACGGCCGGCTTGGCGAAGACCTTGTCGTTGATCAGGAACTCGCCGGTGGAGACCCGGCGGATGATCGTGACCAGGTCGTCCGGGCCGACGTCCTTGAGGATGAAGGCGGCCGCGCCCGCCCGGATCGCCTGGAAGAGGGCCTCCTCGTCCTCGTCGGGGGCCAGGATGATGATCCCGGTGGCGGGCAGGTCGCGCTTGATCCGCTGGGTCGTCTCGATGCCGCCGGGAGGCGGCAGCGAGAGGTCCATGAGGATGATCGAGGGGTCGGTCTCGAGCGCGGCGTCGTGGGCGGAGCGGCCGTCGTCGGCCTCGCCGACGATCTCGAAGTCGGGCTCCCGCTCCAGGATCGCCCGCATGCCGACGCGGACGAGCGCGTGGTCGTCGACGAGCAGGATCCGGATCTGGTCGCCGACGCCTCGTCGGTCGGGACCGCCCCGCCGACGATCCGGTCCGCTGTAGCTCATGACCTCTCTCCTCTCGTCACCGACCGGGATGTCGAGCACGACGACCGTGCCGCCCGCGGGCCGCGAACGGACCTCGAAGGTTGCGCCGGACGAGCTCCGCCCGCTCGCGCATGAACTGGAGACCGAAGGTGCGCCGGCCCGCGGGCGGTCACGGTCTCGGGGTCGAAGCCGCGGCCGTCGTCCCGGACCTCCAGGATCCAGCGGCCGCCATCCAGCCGGGTCGCGACGCCAGGCATGCCCGTGCGCCGGCGTGCTTGCGCACGTTCTGGAGCGCCTCCTGGAGGACGCGCAGGACGACCACCTGCTGCGCGTCGTCGAGCACGTCTGGCCGGCGCGGCGAGGTCGATCTCGATCGTCGCGCCGGTGAGCGCGCGCAGCGTCTCGCGCGGCGTCGCGGATCGCCCCGTCCAGGCCGAGCTCGGCGAGGAGCGGCGGGCGCAGCTGGCTGATGAAGGCGCGCACGTCGCCGAGCTCGCGCCGGAGCCGGTCGCGCAGGAAGCGCAGCTCGACGCGGGCGGCGTCGCGGTCGGAGTCGAGGAGCTTCTCGATGTACTCCACGCCGAAGATCGCGTTCGACGAGCGCCTGGGCCGGGCCGTCGTGGACCTCCTGGGCCAGGCGCGTCCGCTCGGCCTCGCGGGCCTCGACGATCCGCATCTGGAGGTCGTCGGCAAGGTCCGGCGCCGGAAGGGTCGGCGAGCAGCGAGGCGTCGCCGCGCTCCAGGAAGAGCCACGTGCGCTCGAGTGCCGCGCACGGCCAGCTCGAGGCGGGCCAGCTCGGTCTGCCGCTCGCCGAGCTCCGAGGTGCGGACCGCGACCCGCTGCCGGAGGGCCGACGCGCGCCCCTCCTCGGCGGCCGCCTCGGCCGCCTCCATCGCCGGCGGTCCGGCCCGTCACCGGCGGCGTGGCTCCCGGTGCTGTTCGCGCCCGGAGCACCGGCGGCGACCTCGCTCTCGTCGAGCCGATCGGCGTCGTCGAGGGCGTCGCGCTCGTCGTGCCAGCCGCCGAGCTCCTCGTGGAAGGCCTCGCGGTAGCGCTCGGTCACCGCCCGCAGCGTGTTCGCCGCGTAGGCGAGCGCCTCCTTCGCCTCGGCGTGAAGGGTGTCGAACCGCGCTGTCGCCGCGTCGCCGGCGCCGATCTCCGCGCTCATCTGGCGGCCAGTATACGGGCGCTCATGGGCACGCCACCCGGTAGACGTGGAACGTGTCGGCGCTGCCGTCGGCGGGCGGCGGCAGGGTCACGGGGACCAGGCAGGCGGCCTCCGGGTCGCGTCGCGAGGCGTGCCGGCCAGCTGCCGTGGTCGCCGTCGACGACACGACCTGCGTGGCGCCGAACGTGCGGGCGAGGTCGAGCACGCTCGCCACGGGCTCGTCGGGCAGGCGCCAGGGTGTCGACCCGGTTCACCTCCGCGAGCCAGATCGGGTGGTTCGCGATGACGGGACGCGCCCCGTCCAGCGGGACGCCGGCCCGCGACATGCGGCGCGGCGAGGTCCGTGTACGCGCTCCTCGGTGCCCTTCGACTGGGCGCCGTAGGCGATGACGCCGGGCACCATGAAGAGGACGGCGCCGAAGCCGGCGAAGAGCGGCCCCAGCCAGGCGACCGGCCGGGTCCAGCCCCGGCGCCGCCCGACCCACGCGAGGCCCTCGTCGAGGCCGGCGAGGCCCGCCACCAGCAGCAGGACCGGCGCGGGCACCGAGCGCGTGGAGGAACGTGCCCCACTGCGTCTGGACCGGGAAGACCAGGGTCGTGACGAGGAACGTGATCAGCGCCAGCACGAGGAGCGGCCGGAGCGAGCGGAAGCGGGCGGCCCACGGGCAGGGCGACCAGGCCGACCACGGCGATCGGCGCGCCCGGGATCAGGAGCACGTTGAGGAGGTTGTGGACGAACCCGTCGACGCGCTGCTCGATCCAGGCCGCCGGGCCGAGCGCCAGGTAGCGCGGCAGCGTGGCCGGCTCCTTCCAGGCGAAGATCTCGTTGCCCGTGATCGCCCAGGCGTTGGTGATCGCCTGCCCGGGCAGCGGGCGAGCCGAAGACGAACCAGTTCCGGACCAGCCACGGCGCCATGACCGCGACGGCGACGATGCCCGGCACGGCCACCGCGCGCGCGACCGCACGGAGCCCCGCGCCCGCTGAGCGCCGCCGCGGCGACGAGCGCCCAGGCGAGCCCGACCCAGACCGCCTCGTTGCGGGCCAGCGCCGGCGACGCCGATGAGGACGCCCAGCCCGACCAGGCGCGCGATCGAGGGCGCGGGCGGGCGGGCGCCGCAGCAGCCGCACCATGAGCAGGCAGGCGACGAGCGCGGGCAGCGCGAACGGCGTTCGACGACTCGAGCTGGGCCGACGGCAGCACGAGCGGCAGCGCCGACCGCCGCGACGAGGCCGGCGCCGAGCGCCAGCGTCCGCGCCCGCTCGCGCGGGAGCCGGCGCTCCTCGGCGAGGTCGGCCGCGATCCGCCAGGCGACCACCGGCACGAGCGCGCCGAGCGACCGCCGCGACCGGGAGCGTCGTCGCGTAGGCCGTTGATCCGGAGACCAGCATCGCGAGCAGCCGCCGAGCAGCGCTGGTCAGGGGCAGCCAGATCTCGAAGGCCGGGCGCGGGAAGAAGAAGCCGAAGGCGCCGGTGACCGGGTCGCGGGCCGGCGTGGCGTAGCGACCAGATGGTGTCCGACACGAGCCCGCGGCCCTCGGCGAGGTTGCGGGCGACGCCCCAGTAGTAGGTCGTGTCCTCGGGGATCGGGAATGGGACGCGGCCGGCCGCCCAGAGGCGAACGAGCGAACGCGACGAGGAAGACGAGGCCGGCGCTCAGCCAGGCCTCGCGGCGCGACAGCGACCAGGCGGCCGCAGGCTGCGCGCCGGAGCCGAGTCGGCGGTGCCGGCGCCCGGGCCGTCGCCGCGCTCACGGCGTCACCCCCGTACCCACGGAGCCCGTCGGCCCGCAGCGCGTGTCGCCGGCGTCAGGCAGACCGGGTAGAGCCCCACCCCCAGCGCGCCCGCCGGAAGCGGCGGCGCGTCCGGCAGCTGGCGGGCCGGCCGGCTGGCCACGGGCGCCCCGATCCACGCGGGCCGCGGTGCGCCGTCGAGGATCGGCGCCACCGACGGCACCGTGTCGGCGCGGTTGAGGACCAGCCAGCGGATGTCGTAGGCGCGGGCCACCTCCTCGATCGTGGCGAGTGGGTCGTTGACCAGCACCACGCCGCCGTGGCCGGTCCAGTACAGCGTGCCGGACGCGTCGATCGACATGACCCGGTCGTCGGGCGCCGCGCCCGCCGCCGTCAGGCCGTCGGCCACGAGCCGGAAGTCGTCGCGCCGCGCGGCCCAGGCCGCCTGCGTCACGAGGGCGCTGCCGGCGGCGATCACGATCGCCAGCCCGACCGCCGCGACCGTGAAGAAGCGGGTCGCGGACGCGGCGTGCCAGCTCGAGCGCCGGGCCGCGACCCAGGCCACGGCGACCGCGATCCCCTCGAGGGCCAGGATGAAGGCGTGCGGCGCCAGCCCGACCGCCGAGTGGATGAACGTCCCGCCCGGCACGTGGACCGCCGAGACGAGCGCGGAGAAGGCGAAGAGCAGCCCGGCGTAGACGAAGAACGGCCCGAAGTCGAGCGACCGCCGGCGCACCCAGCCGCCGACGAGCATGAACGGCGCCAGGAAGACACCCCCGACGAGGAGCGAGAAGATCGTGATCGCCGCGACGAGGCCGCCGATCCGGCTGGCGATGAGCGGGCCGAGGCCCTGCCCCAGGAGCCACTGCAGGTTCGCCGGGGTCGTGATGCTGTTCCACTCGTCGATCGAGCGGATGAAGAAGACCTTGCCCGATGCCGACGACGGCGAGATGGAGCCGAAGACCGCCAGCTGGCGGGCCAGCCACGGCGCGACGACCACCACGAAGAGGGCCGCGCACGCAACCGCCGCCCAGGCCGGGATCGCCGGACGTCGCGAGCCGTTGCTGCGCCACGCGGACCAGCGGTCCCAGGCGAAGGCGATCCCCAGCGCCGCCCCCACCAGGACGCCGTCGTTGCGCGCGAGCGTGGCGAGGCCGACGAGCAGCCCGCCAAGCGCGAAGGCCCGGGCGTCGCCGCGCAGGCCGCGGGCGCCCATCCACAGGGCGCCGGCCACCAGCGGCTGGTAGAGGCCGAAGTTGTCGGGCTGGGCCATGAAGACCGCGCTCGCCGCCGGGACCGCGACGAGCACGCCGGCCCCCACCGCGACGAGGCGCGTCGTCCCGGCGTCGCGGGCGATCGCCCACGTCAGCGGCGCCGCGAGCGAGCCGATCAGCGCGAACGGCAGCGCCGAGGCGAGCGCCGTCGGCCCCAGGAGCCAGATGAACGGGACCTGGACGAGCGACGCCAGCGGCATCCAGTGGGCGTTCGACGGGACCGGGAGGGTCGGGAAGGCCGGGATCGTCCCACCGACCTCCGCGAAGATCCAGATCGCGTCGATCGTGAAGCCGTGCCCCGCCGCCAGGCTGTGGGCGACGTCCACGTAGTAGAACGAATCCGGGTAGGCGGGGTCGGCGAAGCCCGCGAGCAGCACGAGCCGCACGACGAGCGCGAGCGCATAGAGGGCGAGCGGCGTCCCCACGGCGGTGCACGGTAGCACCACCCGACCCGGCTCAGGACCCGTACGGATGGGCTGGTACCCGTCAAACCGGGCGGCCCCTGTCGGAGGTGCACGCCCGGCCTCGTACGATGCCGCCGTGACCGGTCATCGGCGCGACTCCCGGCTCCACCTGGGCCCGGCCGCGCCGTCGCCGTCGAGGACGGTGCGATCGTCGCCGGGCTGCTCTTCGCCGCCTACCTCTTCCTCGTCGTCGCGCCGATGGCCGGCACGTTCGGCTTCGACGCGTACGCGTACTGGTCGGTCGACCCGGCCGCTCCGTACGGCGTCCCCTGGGGCTCACTGGGCGCCTTCTCCTACTCGCCGGTGATCGCCCGGCTCTGCGCTCCGTTCGCCGCTGGTGCCGTTCTGGCAGTTCGTTGGCTGTGGACGGCGATCCTGGTCGGGACCGCCATCTGGCTCGGCGGTCGCCCGGTGCGCCCGATCCTGTCGGTCTTCGCCTTCCCGCCGGTCGCCCTCGAGCTCTACCACGGGAACATCCACCTGCTCCTCGCCGCGGCGATCGCGCTGGGGTTCCGGTACCCGTGGACGCTGGTCGTTCGTGCTGCTCACGAAGGTGACCCCGGGCGTGGGGCTGGTCTGGTTCGCCGTGCGCCGCGAGTGGAGACCCGCTGTTCATCGCGCTCGGGCGTCACCGGTGTCGTCGTCGCCGTCTCGCTCCTGCTGGACCCCGCGGCCTGGCGGTAGTGGTTCGACGTACACCCTCGCCAACTCCGCCTCGGGCGCCCCGGCCAACCAGTTCTCGATCGCCATCCCCCTGTGGCTGCGCCTGCCGGCGGCCCTCGCCCTCGTCTCCTGGGGCGGGCTGACCGACCGGCGGTGGACCGTGCCGGTCGCCGCGACCCTCGCCCTCCCGGTCCTCTGGCCGGCCGGCCTCGCGGTGCTCGCGGCCCTGTGGCCGATCCAGCAGCGTCGCCCCGAGCTCGAGGCGCGATCGTCCAATCGTGGCGGCCGAGATCGGCGTCGTGGGCGCGGCCCCGCTTCCCGTGACGGAGGGTGCAGGTGTCGACCTCGGTCGTGGCTGATCGCATGAGCGGTCCCGGAGGGCGCCTCGCCCGCTTCCGGCGCCCGGCCCGCGATGCCCTCGTCGTGGTCGGCATCCTGCGTGCGCTCTACTTCTTCTTCGTCCAGGGCATCAAGCCGTGGGAGTTCGCCGGCGTCGACGCGCGCGCGTACTGGGGGATCGACCTCGCCCATCCGTACGTCGGCTCGGGCGTCGGAGACGTCTCCACGTACCTGTACTCGCCGGCCTTCGCGCAGCTCGATGGCGCCGTTCTCGGCGCTGCCGTTCCCCGTCTTCTTCGCGCTCTGGACGGCCCTCTCGGTCGTCATCCTCGTCTGGCTCGTTCGGCCGTGGCCCTGGGCCGTGCCGATCCTCGCCCTCCCGATCATCTACGAGCTGTGCGTCGGGAACATCCACTTCCTCATTGGCGGCGGCCATCGTGCTGGGCTTCCGCGCTGCCGCCACCTGGGCGCTTCCCGATCCTCACCAAGATCACGCCCGGGCGTCGGGGTCGGCTGGTTCGTCGTTCCGCCGCGAGTGGCGCGCGCTCGCGCTCGCCGTCGGGGTCACCGGCGCCATCGTCGCGGTCTCGTTCGCCCTCAATCCGACCGCGTGGGCCGACTGGATCGACCTCCTGCTCGCCGTCGCCGGGGCGCAGCCAGCTGCTGCTGGTCCGCGCGTCGCCTCGCGGTCGCCTTGTCGCCATCGGCGCCTGGACCGGCCGGCGCTGGCTCGTCCCGGTCGCGGTGTGGCTCGCCCTGCCCATCATCTGGATCAACTCGTGGGTGATCCTGCTGGCGATCGATCCGGCTTCGCGACGACGTCCCGGCGTCGGCCGGCGGTCCGCCGCGTGACGGCGCGGCCGACGACCGACGCAGGAGCAGCGAGCGTCGCGCCATGATCGCCTGGTCGGTCGCTGCCATCGTCGGGCTCGCGCGCCGGCATCCAGACACTGTGGCTTCACCTGACGACGGATCCGCTGGCGACGTCCAGGCCTACTACGACGCGGGCGCCCGCCTGAACGCCGGGCTGCCGCTCTACCCGACGACGCCGATCCAAACGCCCCGACTTCTACCGCTACCCGCCTCTCCTCGCGATTGCCTTCCGGCCGCTCGCCCTGCTTCCGTACTCGACCGCGGCCGTGATCTGGGAGGTCGTGGTGGTCGCCAGCTTCATCGCCACGATCTGGTGGCTGGGCGGTCCGGCGCCGGGAGACATGGATCGTCGCTGGCCTGCTGGCGTCGCCGATCGCCTGGTCGACTTGCGATCGGGCAGGCGCAGGTGCCCGTCACGCTCCTTGACGGCAATCGGCGCGCCGTGGGCGATCGCGCTCGCGTGCCAACATGAAGCTCTTCCCGGCCCTCATCGCTCTGTGGTGGATCGGCCGGCGGCAGTGGCGATCGCTCCGGCTCTTCGCTGCGCGTGGGCCGGGGCCTGCTCCTTCTCCAACTCGTGCTGGAACCACGGGCGACACTCGACTTCTTCGGCACGCTGACGCTCTGGCAGGTCGGCGAGGTGCGGAACCTGTCGCCGTTATGCGTTCTCGCCGCTCTTGTGGGCCGTTCTCGTGCTCGTCGGCGGAGTGATCGTCCTGCGCCTGGCCCGCACGACGCTGGGGGTGGGCTGCCGCCGTGACCCTTTCCGTCCTGGCGACGCCCCGCCTGCTCAGCTACATGCTGATGACGCTTCTCGCCGCGGTCCGCGACCCACCGTCCATCCGGGGTCGGCAGGATCACCGTTCCGATGAGTCGCGCGCCCCGGTCATGAGAGACCCAGCGGGTCCGCACCGGCATGCGCTGAGCCTCCTCGTCTTCGCCCTCGCGATCATCGGAGCTCTGGGTGGGGTCGCCCTCTTCTTCAACCATCTCGCGACGGATCCGCTGGCCGACGCCAGGGCCTACTACGACGCCGCCGCACGGCTGAACAACGGCCTGCCGCTCTACCCGCCCGGTCAGAACGTCAACGACAACACGGCCTACTTCTATCCGCCGCTGTTCGCGATCCTCTTCCGGCCGCTGGCCCTGCTGCCGTTCGCGACTCGCCGCTGGCATCTGGGAGGCGGTCGTCATAGCGTCGTTCGTCGCCACACTGTGGATCCTCGGCCTGCGTCGTCGAGAGACGTGGCTCGCGGTCGGCCTGTTGGGCATCCCCATCGGGTGGACGCTTGCGGTCGCCCAGGCACAAGCCCTGGTGACGCTCCTGCTGACCATCGGGACTCCCCTCGGGATCGCCCTCGCCGCCAACATCAAGCTGTTCCCGCTCCTGGCCGGTCTCTGGTTCCTGGGCCGCCGGGACTGGCGACGCGTCGGCGCGCTCGCGGCATGGACGGCCGCGCTCGTCGGCGTCCAGTTCGTGCTCGAACCCCAGGCGACGATCGACTACGTGCACTCGCTCGGCCTGGGCTGGGTGGGCGAGATCCGCAACATCTCGCCCTACGCGATCTCGCCGCTGCTGTGGCTGGTGCTCCTGGCCGTCGGCATGGTGATCGCGCTGCGCCTCGCGCCCACGCGTTCGGCTGGGCGGCTGCCGTCACGCTTTCGACGCTCGCCCCGCCGCGCCTGCTTGAGCTACATGCTCATGGGGCTGCTGGCGGCCCTCCGCGCGGATCGGCTGGTTGCGACGCAGCCCCGGGCGAATCTCTACTGGTCCCATGTCACGGCCGACCTCCGCCGGGAAGTCTCCTGGCGATCCCCCATCCGGCCCAGGTTCGCGAATTGAAGCCTGACAATCGAGGGGGCCAGGCGCGAGCGTAACCTCAATCGCGCCCGTACCTGATGCGCCAATGCACCGAGGGTCGACACGGGACCGTTCGCTGGTCGGTAGACACGGGAAATGGGAGCCGAAGCTGGGCTAGTCGCGGTCAGTGGCAGCCACGCAACCAGGCCCACGAAGAACGAGAGGCCCGTTAGCCACAAGGTGGGCAACCCGACGCCGATCGCGATGAAGACGAGCATCTCGCCGCGTCGGCCTCCGATCCGGCCTGCGACGACTGCCAGCGCGAGGGCGGCAACCACCCGCATGACGTAGGGGATCGGCACGATGCCGGAGGTGTCGCCTGGTCCGCGTGCTGCGAGCGTCCGACGAACTCGCCGCCACAGGTCCGGCGCTAGGATCCAGCTCGACCCCGCAGATCGCGGCGAGAAAGCGCGGCCACGCCTGCCGCCGCCCTCCAGCGCCCGCCGGCAGCGAGGTACAGGATCCCGACGCCGGGTGACAGCTTGATTGCGGCGCCAACCGCGAATAGCGCCGGCCAGCGTCGGATCGCGAGGACCGCGAGGACCGCCAGCTGGAGGTGGATGTTCCGATACCAGAACTCGATCGTGACCGGCAGCAGGGCTACCAGGGCCAGGGCCAGCAGCGATCCGCCATCCTGAGATCCAGGCGAGACAGACGCCCATGACGACGAGCCACAGGTACTCGAAGGGCCAGGAGCCGATCACGGCCGACACCGGTGCCATCACCTGGGCCATGGGCGGCGGGTACTGGTACGCGAACGGCACCTGGGCCCCAGTCGTCAGCTCATAAGGTGAACGTCCCTCGACGATGGCGCGGCCGGCCAGCCAGTAGGCGTGGGAGTCGCCCAGTTCGTCCCAGCGAGTAGACCGCGATGACGAGCAGCACGAGCAGCCCGAGCGTCGCGCCGGCTAGCAGCAGGATGCTCGACGGCGACCAGGCGGGCGCCGCGTCGACGAGGGTGCACTCACGCTGCGATCCTCACATTCGAGGGCGTCGCGCCGCAAGTGGTCCCAGCGGTCCGGACGATGGGGGACTTCCGGCGGATCGCGCGGGTCGGCGGGCGACCGTAGACTGACCCGCCATGGACTCGCCGAGCCTGACCATCGTCCTGCCCGCCTACAACGAGGAGCACCGCCTCGGGCCGGCCCTCGACGAGCTCTTCGGCTACCTGCGCCGGCGGTCCGACCTCGGCCGCGACGGGGCGCCGGGCGCGGGTCACCTGCCGGCGAACGTCCACGTCCTCGTCGTGGACGACGGGAGCACCGACGGCACCGCCGCGCTCGTCCGTGCCCGCCCGGAGGCCGGCCGGGGTCAGCCGCGGCGACGGCCGACCCTCGCGCTGCTGGCGGTCCCCCACGGCGGCAAGGGCGCCGCGGTCCGGGCCGGGATGCTCGCCGCGGACACCGACGTCGTCATCTTCACCGACGCCGACATGGCGACCCCGCCCGACCAGATCCCGCTCCTCGTGCGAGGCGCTCCGCGACCACGACGTCGCGCTGGGCAGCCGGATCCAGCCGGACGGCCGCGACATGCGTCGCTCGCAGCCGGCCTACCGGCGGCTCCTGGGCCGAGCGTTCCACGCCCTCGCGTCGGTGTGGGTCGTCGGGCCCGTCGCAGGACACGCAGTGCGGCTTCAAGGGCTTCAGCCGCGAGGCCGCCCGCGACCTCTTCGCGCGCCAGCGGATCACGAGCATCGTCTTCGACGTCGAGATCATCTACCTCGCCCGCCGCCGCGGCTACCGGATCGCGATCGTGCCGATCCAGTGGTCCGACAAGCGCGGCTCGCGGATGCACCCGCGACCCGCGCCTCGCCCTGCGCGTCGCCTGGGACCTGTTCCGGATCCCGCTGATCCACCGGGGCGTCCCGCGTCGACGCTGAGTCCACCTCGCCCCGGGCGTCATCCCGGCGGCTCAAGACGGAGCCACGTCGCCCGCTCGGTCCTGGCTTGGCTGGCCGTCCGGCTTGCGCCGCCACCTTCGCGCTCGACCCTGGAGTGGCCACGCCCACGAGGCCCGCGGCCACCGTGACGAGATAGTGGACGTAGACGGCCGGGCTGGCGAGGAGCGAGGCGACGACGACGAACCCCGGTATTCAAACAGATACCCACGAGCAGGACACACGCGGCGGCGACCAGCCGGCCGGCCGATTGTCCGAGAGCCGGTTGAGCGTGTCGACGTAGCGCCCCTCCGTTGCCAGACCCTTAAGCCAAGCGGCCCAACTGTCCAGACCCCAGAGCAGCGTGCCGGTCACGGCCAGGACGGCGATGATGACTGGCGACGAGCATCCTCCGGCGGTCATGCGGGTCCTACGGCCGCGAACGGGAGCAGCCCGAAGGCCAGCAGCCGCGGCGGCGCGACGTTGACGATGGCCTGGAATGGCCAGCTCGTGGGTGGATACAGGTACGGGTGGTAGTGGTCCGGGTCCCATGACACCGTTGGCACCGACTACGGCGAACTCGTCGACTGCCCGAGTGCCGCGGCCTCACGGTAGATCTGCCAATCGTTTGAAGTTGGTCGCTCATGCCCGTCGCGAATGCGGGCACAATCCAGACCAGCGGACCGGCCAGGCGACCAGCGTCGAGCCAGACGCGGGCAGAGACACGACGATCCACTCCGCGAGCGCGACTCGGCGCATCGCTGGCTCCTTCATTGCGGGCGTCCTCGCCGCCGCTCGGCGTGCGCGTCACAGGCTGACCTGCGCATGATCGCCTCGGCGCGCAAGACAGGCTGCGTTCGGAGCGGCCTCCGGTGAGGGCTCGCAGCCGCGGGCTCGACGCCCGCGACCTGGCCCGCGCCGCCCTGCCGGTGCTCGCGATCGTGGTCCCGATCGCGACCGTCGGCGCGATCCTGGTCGCGGCCGGCCGACGCTCGGCTACGACTACCTCATGTACGACGGCGCGGCGAGGCGGCTGCTCGCTGGCGGGCCCCTGTACGACCTCTCGTTCACGGCGCCCGGCCCGAACGGGCTTTTCGACTACCCACCCACCTTCATCCTCGCCGTCCTGCCCTTCGCCCGACTCATGTCCGCCTCGACGGCGGCCGTGGCCTGGATCGCAATGCTGGTGGGCGTCTTCCTCCTCGGTGTCGCGCTCCTGCCGGTCCGACGCGACGTTCGGTGGGCGATCGTGCTGCTCGCGGGCCTCTCGTGGCCATTCCTGTATGCGGTCAAGCTCGGCCAGGTCGCCCCGCTGCTCTTCCTCGCCTATGCGGCCGCGTGGCGCTGGGCGGACGATCCGCCCGGGCGCGGCGCAGCCGCGGCTCTCGGAACGGCTGCAAAGCTGCAGCCAGCGCTCCTGTTCGGCTGGGCCCTCGTGACGCGTCGGTACCGCGCCGTTGCGGCTGGGCCTCGCGATCCTGCTCGCGGGGGCGGCTCTTGCGGCTCTGATCGCCGGCCCGGGGGCGTGGCTCGACTGGATCGCGCTCATCTCGCGGGTCGGCGGAAACGCGACAACCGCGCCCGGCGTGCTCAGCCTGGGCGCCATCGCGTACCGCGCCGGGGTGCCGCTGCCGCTCGCGACCACCATCCAGTGGGGGAGCGTGGTCGCCGTCGGGGCGATCACGCTGTTCGCGTGGCTACGGCGGCCGCGGACGTCGGCATCGTCGTGACCGCGGTCGCATCCGTCCTCGTCTCGCCGATCGTCTGGGGCCACTATGCGGTGATCATCCTGCTGCCGGTCGCGCTCCTCCTCGAGCGCCGCCAGTGGTGGGCGGTCGCGATCCTGCCTGCTCTCTGGCTGCCGATCGACGTCGTCTACCCGATCGCCTTCGTTGTCGGGCTCGTCGCGCCGCTATCAGCGCGGGGTCTGTTATCCGGCCCTGCTCCCGATCCCGGGTCAAGTCAGCCGGTCAGGGTTGAGCGACCGGGCCCCGATCCTGGCCTCCCGATCGTGAGCCATCCGAGAACTCACCTCGGTCTCGATTGAGTGCCATGCGGCGTGCGACGGCGCGACTGGGTCGCCTGTTGGCCGCGCGCTGGGCCAACGTAGATCCCGCGCCCCGGAATGCTCGAGGCTGGTTGGCCGACGCCCGCAAACGCACCGACCGGCTGGTGTCCGTTTGCCTTGGCGCCTGGTTCGCGGCCATCACCGTGATGCGCATCTCGGTGCTCCGCGGTGGCGAGCCGGGGTTCGACGGCCACCTGTATGTCGAGGCGTCCCGGGCATGGCTCCGTGGAAGCGATCCGTGGCACGTTCAGCTGAATGGGGTGTTCTATGCTGCCCCGCCTCCCTCGCTCCTCGCGACCGCTCCCCTCGTCGCCCTGCCAATCCCGATCGCCGTCGGCCTGATCATGGTCGGCGGGCTGGTAGGGATGTGGTGGGCGCTGAGACGCCTCGGCATGCCCGTCTGGTGGCTCCTCTTCCCCCCGTTCGTCGACGGGCTCTGGAAG
>CAVUGM010000001.1:0-233688 GCA_963741085.1 uncultured Chloroflexia bacterium | reverse complement strand
AGGTGGAAGCCCATGAACGTCCAGACCTCGCCAGTCCGGGCGAAGTGGAGCATCCAGATCTACCGGGAGCCCGAAGCCGAGGAGCCCGAGCGCCGAGCAGCAGATCGCCGCCGCCGTCACCATGTCAAGGGCGCCCGCTCAGCCGCCAGCCCACTGCGGTCCGTCCTACTGCGCTGCAGAAGTCGCCGTCGCTGCTGCCGATCCTGGTGCTTCGAGCAGCCCTTCAGCTTGGTCGACGACGTACCGTCCCACCGCAGGCCTGGCGATGAGCGGCTCCGCGAGCGACACGAAGCCCGCCGGCGTACATCTCGATCCGGGACGTGGTGACCCGCGCGCGGGTTCGACCATGACGCTTCGAGGGGCATCTGGACCGACGTGGTCCTGAACGTGATCGCTTGCCGGGCTCGAAGGCGATCTACTCGTTGTCCGCCTCCATGCGCCGGCCCAGGAAGGTGCGCACGATCGTGGGTACCCAGGCCGGGCCGCCCGTCCGTGAACCGTCGCACCTCGGGTTCAGGCCCACCTGCCGTCTCGGGCCGTCCTTCGTCACCGACGAAGTCGAAGACGTGCCTTGATCAGGCAGTCAATGACGACGCTCCTCTCTGCCTTGATCATCTCGGGGTGCTCCTGGTGTGCATGCCGCTCTAAGTTCGACTCTAGTGTCCTCGCTGCTGTCGGAGGCGTCATGGATCCTGTCAAGCAGTCGCCCAATCGCACCCAGCCGCCACGCCGCGAGCGATACGCGGCGACCAGCTGCGCATCGCCGGGCGGCCTTCTCGTTGTTCTTCGATCGCGGCTACACCGGCGCCACGATGGCCGACATCGCAGCCGCGGCCGGCGTCGCGGTCCAGACCGTGTACTTCACGTCACGCCAAGACCGAGGTGCTCAGCGGCACCCCGAACTGGCCGTGCTCGGTGACGGAGCCCCACTGCCGCCGCAGGAGCAGCCGTGGTACCGGCAGGCTGTCGCCGAAGCCCGACGTGGCCGCCAGTACGGTTCCGTAGTCGAGGATGCAGGTCGAGATCGTGCGGAAAGATCGCGCAGCTCGACCTCGTTGTCCGGACGAGCCGCCGAGAGCGACCCCGAGGCGGACAGATACCTGCGCCGCGACGGCAGTGCGGCCAACGGCTATCGCGAGATGATCGACGTCCTCCGCGGCAAGTCCGGGCTGCGCCCAAGTCTGACGCCGAGCGAGCCAGCGACCTCATGCTCTTGCTCATCAGCCCCGCGGCCTATCGGGCCCTCATCACCGACCGAGGCTGCCGTCGCATACCGAATGGGGTCGCCGGATGAGCACCATCCTGCTCGAGCAGCTCTTCGGCCTGCACGAGGGCGAGGCGTAGGCCGAGGCGACGTTCAGAGGCCGCGGAGCCCTCATTGGGGCTCGCCACTTGTTGGTGGTGCGCGCCCGACGCCTGTCGGGCACGCGCCACACTGTCGCCGCGCCAACGCGAATCACGTCACTCTGCGACAATGGGTTCGTGGGCGACACGGGATCTGGCGCGGGCAGGTTCGACGATCAGGTCGCTGAATGCGAGCGGCTTCTCGGGATGGCGAAGCGCCTCCTGCAGTCCGGAGAGCTACACGCCAGTGGCGAAGCGGCGATACGGCGGAAGCTCGCGCGTCAGGCGAAGGCCCGACCTTCTGCGCAGCAGCAGCCCTTGCGATCACCGGCGTCCAGGATCCCCTCATCGACGCCGGCATCGAATCGATGTGCCGCGATACCCTCCAGGCGATCGAGCCAACGAACACCGCGCTCTCAGCGCGCTTACACGCTCGACTCGCCGTTGCCCAGATACCATCGCGGCCAACTCGACGAGGCGGCGACGACAGTGAACACGCATCCGCCTCGCTGCGCAGGCCGAGGACCATCGAGCGTCTGCGGCAGCCCTCCACGCCCGCCAGATGATCGCCGTCGGCCCTGGTCCGTCCGACAGAGCTGATCGACCTGGGCGAGCGCATGCTCGAACTTGCCCGGCAAGATGCGGTCGAACAACAACGAAATGTCGGGCACGCGTGGCGGATCGATGGCTTCCTGCAGTCGCGCCGATACGGCCGCGGCCATGCGCGAGGGTCTCGACGCTCTCGACGTCCTTGCTGCTCGAACGGCGAGCCGCTCGTGCAGTGGCACGGCTGGCCACCCGGTCTCGGCAGGATGGTCCCAGGCCGTCGGGGCATTCGCAGAGGCCGAGCGGCTGGCGGCGTTGGCTCGGGATGCGCTACCGCCGTCGCAGGCCGCGCCTGCGATGCCGCTCTACTTCGGGCAGCTCGTCATCGTCGCAGTCGATCGAGGCGCCCGACCGTCGGGCATGGAGGCGATCGGCCCGCGCGCAGCTGGGCACTACCCGGTGGTCCTGGCGACCCTCGGTCTGCTCGAACTGGCAGTCGGCGATCGAGATGCCGCGCGAGCCAGCCTCGACGACGTGAGACCGCGCTTGGGCGACAACTCACAGGGACGAGCATTGGCTCCCGACGATCGCGGCAATGACCGAGCTCGCCATCGCGTTCGATGATCGATCGCTGGCAACGACGCTCCACAGCCAGCTCCTGCCGTTCGAGGGCCTAATGATCGCCGCAGCGATCGGTGCGTTCGGCCCAGTCGGCTATTACCTCGGCCTCGTCGACGCGTTCGCCGGTCGATCGGATGCGGGAATCGCGCGAATGGAGGGGCCGCCGCTGAGCTTGCCGCCCGGGCGGATCAGGTCCGTCATTGTTTCGTCCCGAGTCGCGCTCGCCGACGCTCTCCTCAAACGGGCCGGGGCTGGTGACCGACGCGTCGGCTGCGACCCTCGCTGCAATGGCGACAGCGACGCCCCGCAGGCTTGGCATGCAGGACCTGCTCGCTCGAGCATCAGAGCTTGGCGCGTCGATCAATCGCCTGCCCGCGGCTTTCACGCCGCGAAACTGGAGATTGCCGCCCACCTTTCAGCCGGGCGGAACGAACCTGGAGATCGCGCAGCTGCTGGTCATTTCTGGAGCGCACGGTCGAGACGCATGTCCAGAACATCCTGACCCAGCTCGACATGCATTCCCGCGCCGAGGTCGCGGTCTGGGCGGTCAGGGCTGGGATCACCGAAGACCGGACGTAGCCCACCTTTACGTACCGCGTTCCGTACTGGTGACGATGCGCGTGGCCCGGCGGAGACCCTGAGCGTGAGGCCATGCAACGGCCGCGGCGACTGAGGCTTCCGGCCATGGCAGCACAGCAGGATGGTCACCAAATGTCTGCGACAAACGGCGGTTGTTCGCAGGCTTGTCGAGGAGTGGCAGAGCGGCCATCGCCGCGAGGTAGGCGAGGAGTCGCTGGCTGACGACTTCGTCGACAGTGCACACCCCGCCGGACCTGGCATGGCCAAGCCGAAGTCGCGCCTCGATTGGTGGACAAGACCTTCAGGGCGTTCCCGGACCTTTCGGCCGAGATCAAGCACATGGTTGCCGAGGGCGACCTCGTCGCGACGTACAAGACGTTCAACGGGACCCACGCTGGCGAGTTCATGGGCATGCCGCCGACCGGCAGGTCCGCGACGTTCGATGCCTTCGATCTCATGCGGCTCCGGAGTGGGAAGGTCGTGGATCACTGGAAGTCAATCCTCGACGTTGCCGGACTGATGCGGCAGCTTGGCGGCATGCCAGCCAGCAGGTAGCACGCTCCGCTGCGCATGGTCGCGCCGTCGGCGACGCGGACGTAGCGGCCGTGGTCGAACGCCAGAGCGATGGCGCGTCGACGGGTACCGGACATGGTCGACGCCACGGGCTGGCAGCATGACGAGTCGGTCGCGTGGACGACGGCGACGCTCGCTCGCGAGTTGCTCGGGGCCCTAGTCGCTGAATCGGGAAACGCACCGTCGAGCGACCTTCGTCGTCCGGCTGAGCCATACCCTCGGGCTCCGGCAGCCGCGGCGCCAGGATCCACACGAGCTGCGCCGTCGTCTCCGCCCCCACCTTCGACCGGGCGTTCGCCAGGTGGTGCTTCACGGTCGAGTGCGACAGGCCGAGGCGGTGGGCGGCCGCCTTCTCCGATCCGGCGACGAGGACTGCGGCGACCACCCCGACCTCCCGGTCGGTGGCGCGCTCGGCGGGGCGGGACGGCCGTCGCGTCATGCGCTGCGGACCAGGTCGAAGGGCACCGGCGGCTCGGCGAGGCGCATCGTGATCGGAAGGTCGTTGGTGGCGGGGCTATCCCTCTCGCCCCGACCACTCCGCTCCCGTAGGCCGCAATCGATGCTGCTTCGGTCTCCCTGCCGGCGGGCACGCGGACACCTCCTTGTGCCCTTGTCAAACGGCCGCGACGGGAAGGACCCGACCTCGCGTGCCGCACGGATCGTCCTCCGCGACCCTTATCTCCGACTTATCGCGGCGGTGTCATGGCGTGCCCCGGGGGGGACGTGCATCCGGGCCCGGCAGTGAAGTCCGGACTTGCTCCTGGCTCCGGAGGCCTAGTATCCGGGGCCTGGCTCGACTCCTGGGCAGTTGATCAGCCCATCGAAGCCGTCTGCGGGGCAAGGAGAATCAGGGCGACCAGGGTCAGCGCGACCACCATCAAGGTCGCGAGGACGACGGCGGCTCCCCAACGCGCGGGCTGCCTCGCGACGCGATCCGCAAGAGTGGTCCCGCCGGCGAGGAGTCCAAGCACCAGAAGTGCCTCGAAGGCGCTGGACAGGGCATCGGCGAACCCAACTGGCTCCGTCGCGCCGGGATCTGGACCGATCGGCAGGCCGATCGTCCGGGACCAGACCCACACGATGACCACCCCTGCGTTGACGACGACGGCGGCGCTCGCCCACCGCGGGGCGGGCCGGGCGAGGTAGGCCGCGGCCCACAGGAGCTGGAACCAGGCCAGGCAGGCGAAGGCGACGCCGAAGGGGACCCACTCGCCGAAGTGTTCTGGCGACACGGCGAAGTGGATCGCGGCCGCCCCGAATGACAGGATGGCGAACGTCGACGGCCCGGGGTGAGACCGGAGATAGGCGATCCAGGAGCCCGTGACGACGCCCGTCGTCGACTCGAAGTGATCCCCGTTGCCCAGCACGTCCGCCTCCGTGACGCCCTTCATTGCGTGGGCAGGCAGCATAGCCCGCGTTCGATCTCGGCTGCTGGCGAGCAGCTGACGTGTCGGGCGAACCGCCGATCCCTTCGCGGCTGCCGGTCGCGCGAGAGATGCCGAAGGCAATCGTTTCTCGGGTGGCGTTCTCACGTTGTTCGGTCAGCGGGCCATCCGAGCAGCACGGGGCCTTTGGGCCTTAGCTCCCCTCGGTCGTCCTGCGCGTCCGCTGACCTGGCAACCGCTACCGTGGCATCAGGGTCTCTGAGCGTGGGTACAAGCCCGGGATCCTGACGATGACGACTCCAGAGTGTTGGAGAAGCCGGAGTGAGGAACGAGGGAGCGGGTCCCGAGCTGGACGATCAGTCGTCGCGTCCCAGCTGTCGGACGTAGTTGATGACGGCCACGATCAGGATTACCAGGATCGCGAGCAGGCCGAAGTGCAGCCAGTCGTACGACATCTCACGCGGCATCAACCTGCGCGTGTCCTGGGGATCGGCCAGCACGAAGTACAGGGCGCCTCCGAAGACGAGCAGCGCCCCGCCGAGCCGCACGAGCGTGCGGCGGATCGACTGCATTCGTGTCCGGAAGCCGAACAGCACGCCCTCGGCCTCGACGATGGTCGATTCCTGGGTTTCAAGGAACTCGACGAAGTCGAGGGCTCGCTGCACCCGACCCGTCCCTGCGTACACGCGATCGAGCGCGAGGCGCGGGTCGAGCCAGCTGAGTCCCTGCTGGCGTGCCAGCCGCCGCACGAAGCGACGGACGTTGTCCTGGAGGTCGTAGTCGACCGAGAGCTGGTGACGCAGCGCCCCGAGCGTCACGAGCATCTTGAGGTACGCGACGATGCTCGGCGACATCGTCAGCCGCTGCTCCCGGATCGTCTCGAGGATCTCGACGGCCAGCTTCGACGATGGGTTCTCGCGGTTCGCGCTGATCGGACCGGGCGCTTCGGACGTGACCCGCGATCGGTCGGCCGTGGCTTCGTACAGGAACGCCTGGTGGACGCGGATGAGCTGCCACCGCGCGGCTGTCGCATCGGTCGCCGCGGTCGGTGCCAGCCAGCGCATGAGCTCGCCGACGGCACCCTCGATCTCGCCGCGGAACAGCAGCCAGCTGTAGCGGGTCAGCGACTCGCGAATGCGGTTCGGGAGCTGGCCCACGATCCCGAAGTCCACGTAGCCGATGGCGTCACCGGGCAGGACGAAGATGTTCGCCGGGTGCAGGTCAGCGTGGAAATAGCCGAACACGAAGACCTGGTTGAGCATGTTCCAGTCGAGGTGACGACAGATCCGGTCGAGGTCGTGGCCCGACGCCGCGAGTCGGTCCAGGTACGCGCGATCCCCATTGCGCTTGGCGATCATCACGTCGACGAGCGGGATTCCCTCGATCAGCTCCGTGGTCAGGACGCGCGACGTCGTGTAGTCGCGGTAGACGCGGGCGATTCGCTCGTGGCGGTCACCCTTCGCGTGGTCGTGGAGGAGGACGGCCTGCCGCGCCTCGACCAGGTAGTCCAGCTCGTCGCCCGTCCAGCGCGCGAACTCGTCGATGACCTCGCGGCTCCCGGTGGCGCCGAACACGCGGATCCAGTCGAGCAGCCAGGTCAGCGCGTACATGAGGTCGATGTCGGCCTGGAGCGTCTCGCGGATGCGCGGTCGCTGGACCTTGACCGCGACCGGGTCGCCGTTGCGCAGGACCGCGCGGTGCACCTGGCCGATGGACGCGGCCGCGAATGACACCGGTTCGAACGAAGCGAAGATGGCCTCGGGCGCGGCCCCGAGCTCCTGGCGGATGATGCCGCTGACTTGGTCGTAGCTAAAGGGCGCGACCTGGTTGAGGAGCCCGAACAGCTCATCGCAGTAGGCGACCGGCAGGAGGTCGAATCTCAGGGCCAGCATCTGCCCGAGCTTCACCCAGGCCCCGCCCAGCTGCTCGAACGCGAGCCGCATCCGCACCGGACCGGGTCGCCGGTCGGCGCCCGGCAGGTGCAGCGCCGGAGCGATGAACAGGCGGAAGAAGACGGCCAGGACGTGACCGACCCGACGGGGGTGCCTGAGAAGTGTCCTCATGCGGCGGTCGGCCGGCAGCGGCTAGCCCCGATGCCGCTGAGGCCTCCGGCCCGCTCGGTCAGTCGGTGTCCTCATCGAGCGGGACGCGGCGTCGACGGGTCGGCAGAGGCGTCCCCTCCTCCCATTCCCGTCCCGCCCGAACCAGCTCGGCGAACATGTGTCGCGACCACCTGTAGAAGAGGCTTGCCGCGCCCTCCGCGGCGAGCTGGCCTTCCCGACCGTACCGCAGGCCCCGCTGGACGCTTTCCCCCAGGCGATGCTCGCTCTCGTCGAATGCTTCAGACAGCTTTCGGTTCCGGAGCCGTTTCGCGTAGGCCGCACGCTCCTCCTCGGTCGGCCCCTGCACCCAGGCCTCCCGGCGCGCCCTCTCCCGGGCCGCCCACTCGTCGATCTCGGCCTGGGTCGGCTCCACGGACGGCTCAGCGGTCGCCGGGTCAGCAGAGTTCGTTGGCGCCATGTCACTCATGTCAGTCCCCCACGGATGCTTGATCGAGAACCGCGTGTCCGTCCGCCGGAGTCTACCGCGCCGCACGTCGCTGCCGCGCCCGCATGGCGGGGAGCATGCGCCGGACGAGCGCCCGGGGATGCCGCCGGCCGACCAACGTTCCCTCGCGGCCGCTCGGGTCGCCACCTCTGACGGCGGCGCGACCCGGCGGCTGCGCTGTTGACCACTGGGACGCCTCGTCACTGCTCCTCGACGGCGTGCAGGTCGCGATCACAGCCCGCCTGGTCGCGCCCCTCGCGTACGGCACGGTGTGTCGCCTCTGGGCCACGATGACGTACCGGTAATGACGACGGCGTGGAGTTGGTGCCACCCTCGCGTCATGGTCAGGTTTCCCGGTCCCACGTCGGCAGCAGCGTGCTCCAGCCGACGGGACGATTCTGCTTCCGCGTCCGCGGTCGGGGTTCAGCGCCTCGCCCTTGTCGTCGAAGGCGTGTCGCCAATCAGCTCGGCGCTGGCCGACCCGCTGGCAGCGTACGGCTGGCGGACGCTCGTCGCGGGCAGTCCCGAGGACGCACTGAGCGTCGCCTCCGACTGCCCCTTCGACCTGCTCGTGGCGGACTTTCGGCTGGGTGCAATGTCCGGCGAGAACCTCGCGGCAAGCCTGCGCCGAGACAGGCCACCCTTCCCGGTCTTGCTGATGTCCGGTCTGCATGAGGAAGCCAGGATCGAGCTGTGGCCACCTGCCGCCTTCATGCCAACGATCCTGCGTGTCGGCGGCCTGGTCTCCACGATCCGTGCCTTGTTCGAGGTTCCGCAGCGTCCCCTCTCGCCGGCCGGCACCGATCGGTAGGGCCGCGTCCGGGTCAGGGGCTGCAGCTCCCGATGCGCGGCATCTGCGACCGCGGTCAAGCGTCGTGCAGCTCAGCCGGCGCTGACGCTCCCGGGATCAACCATCCATGCCGACCGGCGATGACCGGGGCCTGGCGTCGAGCCAGGGAAACCAGCGGATGGACCCGGACCCGGGACGCCATATGACGGACCGGTAATGACGCCGAGGGTTCAGCGCCGGACATTGACGTCGTGCCGAAAGCGCAGCACGGGGGACAGGCAGCCGATCGCGCCGCGGACCACATACGCCCAGACCGCGTTTTCCCCCTGCGCAGGTCGGGCTGAGGCCCCCCGCCGGGCGCGCGGGACGCGCCCGGCGGGGGGCCGTCCCGTCCCAGGCCCATTCGAGTGGATGCCCGATCGCCTGCCGTCGTGGGGGTTTCATGACGGCAGGGGTACAATTCGTGCGGGCGACCCTCAAGAAGGGACCGCCATGCAGGCTGCAGGCATCGCGAGCGTGGGATCGGGATGAGCACGTCGGCCAGTCACATGGACCGAGGTCCAGGCGAAGCCCAGCGTGCCTTGGTGCTCCACGATCGCCGACTTGTCGTGGACCTGATCGAGTTGACGCTCAACCACGGTCTCTTCGTCGTCGATGTCGCCCGCACTCTGGCCGAGGCGGAGGCGATCCTCGCAGCGTGGCGACCCCACCTGGCCGTCGTCGATATGGACCACGATGACAGCACGGAGCTGTTGGGGCGGCTGGGCCCATCGAACCAACGAACCAGACGCGCCACTCCGGCCCTGGGGCTCACGCGGCGAGGCGACCTCAAGACGAAGCTCCGCGCATTCGAGCTCGGCGTCGACGACATCCTCACCGTGCCGTTCTCGCCCGAGGAGCTGCTCGCCCGCGCGATCGTGATCACCCGCCGCGCGACCGGGACACGCGTGCCGCTGAGGCCGACCCTCACCCTGGGCCAGATCGAGATCGACATCCTGACCCGCGAGGTGCGGGCCGGGACCTCGGTCATCCACCTGTCCGGCATCGAACAGAGCCTGCTCTACCTGCTGGCCAGCCGGGCCGGGCAGATTGTGACGCGTGACGAGATCCTCGACGCGATCTGGGGCACAGACTTCGTCGCCGAGAGCAACATCGTCGATCGCCACGTTCGAAGCCTCCGCATCAAGCTCCAGAACGACTACCGCCACCCGCGCTTCATCGCCACCGTCCCCGGACGGGGCTACCGCTTCATCCCGACCTTGTCGGAGGCGGACCTCGCCGAAGGCTGACCGCCGCCCACGGGCGGCGCAAGCACCCCGATCCACGCCCCGCGGTTGCCGGTATGCGCCGGGCGATGGTCGTCAGCCCCCACCCGGGGGCCACGCCTCCGTCAGGTTGAAGCCGCGCCGCCGCAGCTCGGCCGCGTACAGCGCCCCCGGAACGGCGATCTCGGCCGGGTTGGCGCCCCGCGGCGTGACCCCGTGCGCGTTCATGATCGCCTTGATCGAGCCGTCCCAGCCGGTGGTCCGCTCCATTGCCGTGAAGCCGGTCGCCGCGTCGAAGCGGTCGATGAGCTCCACGACGACCTGCCGCCGGGCGCCCGTCCAGGTGACCCCGGGCGAGCACGCGGACGATCACAAGGTCGGGCTCGCCGGGCTTCGCGCGGAGCTTCGGGTCGAGGAGGGCGTGCAGGACGTCGCGCGGGCACGACCGGGACGCCGCCCACCTCGACCGGGTCGGTCTCGAGCAGGCCGGCGTCCATGTAGGCCTTCCAGGCCGGCGAAGTGACCAGGCCAGCGGAGGGTCTTGTTCCACAGCGTGCGGAGCTTTCCCTCGAACGTCCACGGCATCGTGGAGGTGCCGCCGCCGGCGACGAAGGCCTCCATCCGCCCGATCGGCTCCGGGAAGTCGACCGTCTCGTAATCCTCGTCGAGGAAGGTCGGGACCTCGACCCGCCGGCCGTCGCGGAGGAAGTGCGCAACACCGTGGTACTCGTTCGTGAGCCCGGCGATGTTGAAGGTAAGGATGTAGTTGAAGGGCGGCTCCGGATGGAGCGGGTTGCCGCCGTCCCAGAACGTCACCTCGTCGGTCTCGTCGAGCAGGGACATGGCATACACGCTGAGGGACGTGCCCATTCCGGGGACCTGGCCGCAGTCCGGGATCATGCGCGATGCCCGCGGCCTCGGCGCGGGGCGACAGGGCGAGCTGCGCGCGCACGAGGTCGGTGTTACCGCCGAGGTCCGTCATGCATGCGCGGGCGTCGATGGCGGCCTCCGCGACGGCGGGTTCAGCCAGTACGGCACGGCCGACAGGAACGAGTCGATGTCCACCAGGAAGATACGTAGCGCGGCGGGGTCGGCAGCGTCAACCTGCGCCGGCGCACAGACGGCGCGACCGAGAAGTTCGTTGACGCGATCGGCCGAACGGTCGCGCGGCGAACAGGTCGATGTCAGCGATGTGGACGGCTCGGGCGTCGCCGAAGCGGGCCATGTCATAGGCGGCTGCCGTTCCCTGGCGCCCGGCGCCGAGGACCGCATAGGCGAAGCTCACGGGATGGCTCCTGTGCTCGCGAACGAAACGCTGGTGAGAAAGCAGGGACAGCCTAGCGATCCCGGGAATCGAACGAGCGCCGGATCCGATGATCGCGGCGCTCGCGAGGCTCGGTGGCCGGCAACCGAACGGTCGGCCGCGATGGACGAATGGTCGAGCGGGTCAGCGCGACCCGGTGCGGTTTGCCGCGACGTGCGAGCTCCATTCCGACGGGCGCGCGTCGGGTGAGGCGCTGCTGCCCTGCCAGCCGCATTCGCAGGTCACCTGCTGGAGCCTGTGCCGGTACTCGGCGATGACGTGGCGCGGCCCCGGATCGGTCATCGGGCGGCGGGGAATGGGAGATGCCATGGGTACTGGCCTCCGGGAATGCGGGGTCGCGCGTTCGGCGTCGATCACGTGGACCGGTGTCGGCGGGGTGGACCCGCCGGCTGGGAAGTGCCAAGTGTACTCCAGTTGGCTGGAATCTGCGCGGCGGGGAGCCTCGGGCTGCGTGGCTCTCGACCGGGTCGCTCCGTCCGACATTCCCGCCGGCCGCTTCGGTTCCCGCCCGCTCGGGGCGCTACGCTGACTCCTGCCGCACGGACGCGGTCGTTCTCCGCAGGAGGGGCTCCATGACGCTCACCGAGCCGCGGCCGCTCCGCATCGGCCTCGTCGCCCACGACAACAAGAAACGCGACCTTGTCGAATGGGCGCGCTACAACCATGCCTTCCTCGCCCGGCATGACCTCGTGGCGACTGGGACCACCGGATCGCTACTCGAGCGCGAGCTCGACCTGCCCGTTGAACGCCTGCAGTCCGGGCCCCTCGGCGGCGACCAGCAGCTGGGAGCGATGATCGCAGAGGGGATCATCGACTTCCTCGTCTTCTTCTCCGACCCGCTCGAGCCGATGCCCCACGACCCCGACGTGAAGGCTCTCCTGCGCCTGGCCGTGGTGTGGAACATCCCGATCGCCTGCAACCGAGCGTCGGCCGACATCATGGTCTCGTCGCCGCTGATGGAAAGCGGCTACGAACGGTCACAGCCGGATTACGGTACCTACATTGACCGAGATCTCGAGGTCGACGAGACGGACTGATGGCAAGGTAACGCTCACCGGGAGAGCAGCCAGCCCCTCCGAACGGGAGAGAAACAGATGCGGTATGTCGAGGTCGATGGCCTCAGGACGTCGGTGATCGGCCTTGGGACCTGGCAGTTCGGGTCGCGCGAATGGGGCTACGGCGAGCGGTACGCCACCGAGACGGCGCCCGCGCTCGTGCGTCGGGCCCTCGAGCTCGGGGTCACGATGCTTGACACCGCCGAGGCCTACGGCCCGGGCCGCTCGGAACGGATCATCGGGCGCGCGCTCGCCGAGATCCCGGTCGAGTCGCGGACCGACCTGGTGCTCGCCACCAAGTTTCTGCCGATCGCGCCGGCCGAGCCGATCCTGGCTCGCCAGGCTGCCGGCAGCCGGCGCCGGCTCGGCGTCGACGCGCTCGACCTCTACTACGCCCACTGGCCAAACCCGTTCGTCTCGGCGCGGCGGACCATGCAGGCGCTACGGCCGCTCGTGGAGCGCGGCCTCGTGCGGCACCTCGGGGTCAGCAACTACGGCCTCGCCCGCTGGCAGGATGCGGAGCGGGCGGCGCGGATGCCGATCGTCGCCGACCAGGTGCGCTTCAGCCTCTTGAGCCCCCGGCCGGCGGTCGAACTCGTGCCGTACGCGTCGGCAATGGGGCGGCTCGTGGTCGCCTACTCGCCCCTTGCCCAGGGGATCCTTACCCGTGGGGCCGAGGGGGCCGCGTGGGTCCGCGATGCTCCCGGCGCCGTGGCGGTCGACGGCTCGCAAGCCGGTGATGGGGGCGATCGAACCGGTGCGGACGGAATGCCGCGCGCCGCTCGGCCGCGGGGCCTGCGGGGCGCCAACCGCCTCCACCGGCGCGGCGGCGCGGCGCGGCTGGAACCCCTTGCCCGCGCGCTCGCCGAGATCGCCGCGGCGTCCGCCGCCACGCCCGCCCAGGTTGCCCTCGCGTGGGTGATCCACCACCCGAACACGGTCGCCATCCCGGGCGCACGAACGATCCGACAGCTCGAGGAGAACGCTGCCGCCGCCGACCTCGTGCTGGCCGATGACGACTTGGCTCGCCTCTCCGAGCTGGCTGCACCGTTCGGGGGTGACGCATCCTGACCGACGATCCCCGCCCGGAGCCGCGCCGCCTGGCGTCCGAGCGAGCCGGCGGACCTGCCAGCGGCGTAGGCTGGAAGCGAAGCACAACGCACCCGAGGAACCGTCATGACTGCCGCCGACCCGCAGGCGCCCGCCGCCAGGACCCGGACCGAGACCGACTCGATGGGCCCGATCGAGGTGCCGGCCGACCACTACTGGGGCGCCCAGACCCAGCGCTCGCTCCACCACTTCGCGATCAGCCGCGACACGATGCCGGTCCCGATCATCCGTGGCCTTCGGGATCCTCAAGCGCGCCGCGGCCGACGTGAACGCCGACCTCGGGCTCCTGCCCGCCGAGAAGCACGACCTCATCGTCCGGGCGCGCTGACGAGGTGGTCGACGGGCACCCTCGCCGCCGAGTTCCCGCTGCGCGTCTGGCAGACCGGGTCGGGCACGCAGTCGAACATGAACGTCAACGAGGTCATCGCGGGCCGCGCCAACGAGATCGCGACCGGGCATCCGGGGCGGCAAGTCGCCGATCCACCCGAACGACCACGTGAACATGAGCCAGTCCTCGAACGACACGTTCCCGACGGCGCTCCACATGGCGGTCGCGACGGAGATCGAGCAGCGCCTGGTCCCGTCCGTCACCGCGCTGCGTGACGCCCTCGACGCCAAGGCGCAGGCGTGGGCCGGGATCGTGAAGATCGGCCGCACGCACCTCCAGGACGCGGTCCCGCTGACGCTGGGCCAGGAGTTCTCCGGCTACGTCGCGATGCTCGACGGCGACCTCGCCCGACTGCGCGCGGTGCTCCCCGGGCTCCACGAGATCGCCCTCGGCGGGACGGCCGTCGGCACCGGCCTCAACGCCCACCCCGCTCTTCGCCGAGCGGGCGGCGGCGCGGATCGCCGAGCTGACCGGCCTCGCCGTTCGTCTCCGCCCCCAACAAGTTCGCCGGCCTCGCCGGCCAGGAGGCGACGGTCTTCGCCTCGGGGGCTCTCAAGACCCTGGCGACCAGCCTGATGAAGATCGCCAACGACGTCCGCTGGCTGGGCTCGGGGCCGCGCGCCGGCCTCGGCGAGCTGCGCCTGCCGGAGAACGAGCCCGGCTCGTCGATCATGCCCGGCAAGGTGAACCCGACCCAGAGCGAGATGCTCACCATGGTCGCAGTCCAGGTGATGGCCTACGACGTCGCGATCGGGCTTCGCCGGCAGCCAGGGCAACTTCGAGCTCAACGTCTTCAAGCCGGTCATCGCCCACGACCTGCTGCACGCGATCGAGCTGCTCACCGACGGCTGCCGCTCGTTCCGCGAGCACTGCGTCGAGGGCCTCGAGGCGGACGAGGAGCGGATCGCCGACCACGTGGCGAGCTCGCTCATGCTCGTCACGGCGCTCGCCCCGCACATCGGCTACGACAGGGCCGCGAAGATCGCGAAGACCGCACACCACGACGGCACGACGCTGCGCGCCGCGGCCGTCGCCTCGGGCTTCCTGACCGGCGACGAGTTCGACGCCTGGGTCCGGCCCGAGGAGATGACCCGGCCGACCCTGGACGCCTGACGGCTAGGCCGCGGCGGCCCCCGGAATGCCCGATGCGGTCGGGGCCGTCGCGTGCCGGTGCCACCGGATCACGATCACGAGCCAGATGACGTAGCCGATCGCGGCGACGGCAAGGCTCGCCGCCGTGAGGTCGACGAAGAGCAGGGCCAGCAGCCCGACGCACAGGCCAGCGATCCCCAGCAGCCATTCATCGGCCACGATCCGCTCCCCCGACGGGCCGGCCTCGGTCGATGCCCGACGCTGGACCAGCCAGGCGAGGGTCGTGGCGACCACCGCGACCACGAGCGAGATGAGCAGGATGCCGCGGGCGAACTCCCGGTACGTCGTCGCGACCTGCTTCACGATCTCGCCGCCGATGATCGCTCCCGGACCGCCGTCGATCACCGCCGTGGCCAGGCCGTCGGCGGCCGAGGCGATGATGAGGCGGGCGACGAGCAGGGCAGCCAGGGTTCCGAGGCCGAGGAGCGCCACGACGCGGATGCGGCTGCGGGCGAGGGCGACGGTCACGAGCGCGAGCAGCGCAGTGAGCACGAACAGGAGGACGACGAGCGCATCGAAGAGGGTGACGATCTGCTGGGCCGTCTCGAGCTTCGCGGCGCCCGCGACGGCGACAACGCCGAAGGTCGGCGAGAGCTGGCGACCGAGGGCTGTCGAGAGCTCGGCGCGGCTGGTGACCGGGTCGGATGGGTCGGAGAGCGTCGGCGCCGTGATGGTCGTGCCCACGAGCGAGACATTGGCCGCGTTGATGCGCTTGAAGACGGCATCGAGGACCGGGAACAGGTTGATGACGATCTTGCCGTCCGTGGTCTGGACGACGCTGCTGTCGCCTCGCAGGACGGTGACGAGCTGCTTGTGGATGCCTTCCATCGCGGCCGCCCAGACGGCGGGGAACTGGTCGCTCGCGAAAACCTCGCGGGCAATCCCGGCCACGACGTAGCGCCCGACGATGCCGAGGTCGAGCGCCTGGTCGACCTGGGTCGTCGTGACGTCCACCAGGGCGGCCTGGACCCGCGGGTCGCTCGCCAGCGGCGCGGTGAGCGCCACGAAATGATCGGTGTTGAGAAGCGTGTCGTGGAGCCACCAGGTGGTGGTCGCGAGCACGAGCGACAGGCAGGTGAACACGAAGAAGAGCCCGACGAGGATGCTCCGCACGGCTCCCCCGGCGGTCCGGCGACGGGGAGCCGCGGGCGGCTGAGCCGCCGCCGCGGGCTGGACAGCTGCCGCGGGCTGAGACGCCGCGGCGGGCTGAGCCGCCGCCGCGGCGTCGCGCTCAGGGGCTGCCTGCGCGGCGTCGGGCGCAGCCGCGACCGGAAGCGGCTGGGTCAGCTGGGGCTCGGGAGTCGCCGGCTCCGACGGGGCGACCTGCGTGACCTCGGTCTCGGGAGCGGGGGGTGCCGTCTCCGCCTCCGGCTCGTCCGCACCCGAAGTGGGCTGCGTCGGTGCGACGTCGTCCGTCATTGGCGACTCCTCGAACGGGAGGGCTCTCCCGCGCAAGGATACGGCTCGTCGAGTCCGCCGACCAGCCTCCGCGACGAGGGTCCGGGCCGCGCGGTCAGGTGGCAGGGGCTGCCCGTCAGGCCGCGGGGGCGGCGCGCTCGAGCCAGTAGGACTCGGTGTGGACGTCCGCCTTCGCCACCCCGTGGCGTGCCAGGGCGGCCTGCGCCGACGAAACCATGCCGGGGTTCCCGCACAGGTACGCCACCGTCACCGCCGGATCCAGTCCCAGCCCGTCCCAGCCATCCTCGAGGATCCGCTCGGCACGGCCGGTCGCCCCGGTCCAACCCGCGTTGCGCGGGTCGTCCGGGCGCGAGATCGTCGGCACGTAGCGGGACCCGGCAGGGCTCTCACCGGCCAGCCGGCCCAGGAGGTCGCGGAAGCCCAGCTCGTCGGCGTGAGCGACCCCGTGGATCACGACGATCGGTCGCCGGCGTCCCGATGCCAGGTCGTCGCGGATCATCGCCACGAACGGCGCGATCCCGGTTCCCGTGGCGACGAAGAGGTGCGCCCGCATGTCGGTGGCGTCGGCGGTGAAGCGACCTTTCGGGGTCCCGATCCGGAGCCGACCGCCGACCGGGACGTCCCAGAGGCGCTCCGTGAGCTCGCCGCCACGCACCCGTCGGACGTGGAACTCCCAGGCGGCGTCGGATGCATGCGGCGTCGCCATCGAGTAGGGGCGCTGGATCAGCCGTTCGCCGTCGACGATGCCGAGGGTCGTGTACTGGCCGGGCCGGTACGGGCTGCCCGCGACGTCGGGGCGGACGAAGAGCGAGGCAACGTTCGTCGTCACGTCACGGCGCTCGAGGAGCGTCGCGTTGGCGCCGTCCATCACGCCGCCTCGGCGTTCGCGTCCACGTGGGCTCGCGCCGTTGCCGGATCGCGGTACCAGGTCCGGTCGATCGCCGCGAAGATGGCCCATGGCGCGGGCAGCTCGTTCTCGTGGTAGATGGCGCCCTGCGGGCACTCGTTGACGCACGCGCCGCACTCGATGCAGCCGCTGGGGTCGATGTACGCCTTCCGGTCGGAGCCGGGCTCGAACGTGATGCAGTCGACGGGACAGCTGTCGATGCAGGCCTGGTCCTGGTGGTCGATGCAGGGGGCCGCGATGACGTAGGCCATGGTCGTGGTCCTCGGGTCGTTGGCTTGGGGCCGGCATCCGTCTCGGAAGACCGGCCGACCCTGACTGTGAGGACCGGCCCTGAGGCGACCGTGTGGGCGCGATGGAGGATTCGCACATGTCGGCCGGGATCGCGGCTGGCCGCCACGGGTGGCGACAGCGGGTACCCGTCCGGCGGCACCCGTGGCGGGTCGTCAGAGGCAGGCCGCGAGGATGCCCGTGATCTCCGCGTCCGTCAGCGCGACCGGGTTGGTCCGCATGCTGCTGCCGCGGCTCTCGGCGACGAGCCCGGGGAGGTCGGCCCGCTCGACGCCGAACACCGCCAGGCGCGGCATCCCGAGCGCGATCGTCCAGGCCTCGAGCGTGGAGAGCAACGCCTGGCGTGCCGCGGCGTCTCCCAGCGCCGTGCTCCCCGCGAGGATCCGCCCGGCCGTCTGCGTACCGGGCCAGCGCCGGGGAGCCGGGCTCGCGCTCCACGAGGGCCGCCAGGTTGGCCCGGGTCGTGGCCGCCAGGAGGATCCCGCACCCGGTGCCGTGCGGCACGGGGCGGCGCGCACCGAGGGCCGCGACGATCCCGTGGACGGCTCCAAGGCCCGCGTTGGCGAGGGCGATACCGGAGCAGCAGGCGGCCCAGGCCATCGCCGCCCGGGCGTCGTTCACCTCCTCGACGGGCGCGTTCCTGGCTGCCGCGGCATGCCACTGGGGCAGTGCCGTCCGCCGCTGCCCGCAGTCCGGCCGCGGCGACCGCGTCCGTGAACGGCGAGGCGCCGGAGGACGTGTACGCCTCGAGAAGCTGCGTCAGCGCGTCCATCCCGTCGCCGGCGATCACTGCCGGCGGGCACCCGGCGAGGAGGTCGGGGGTCGAGCAGCGCGACCCGTGCCACCAGCTGGTCGTCGCGGAACGACTTCTTGAACGCGGCCGACGCCGGGTCCGCGCCCGGGAGGCGCCCGGACAGGACCGCGTTCCGGGTGACCTCGCTGCCCGTCCCGGCGGTCGTCGGGATCGCGACGAACGGCGTCGCCGGGCCCGGGTAGGGGACGCCGCGCCCAACGCCCTCGAGGTGATCGAGGGCGCTCGTGCCGCTTCGAAGCAGTCCCGCGATCGCCTTGGCGGCGTCGAGCGCGCTGCCGCCGCCGATCCCCACGACCACGTCCGGAGGGGATTCCCGGCGTGCTCCGACGGCTGCGTCCACGAGGTCGGGCGACGGCTCGCCGGCCACGCGGAGGTGGTCCCATTCGACGCCCGCATCCGCGAGCCCGCGCCGGAGCGGCTCCCACGCCGGGCCCGACTCGAAGGATCGGGCACCGGTCACGACGAGCGCCCGCCGTCCGAAGCCGGCCACGACGCCCGGCGCCTCGACGATCCGGCCGGGCCCGAACAGGAGGCGCGGGATCCGCGCGACCGTGAACGGCGACCACGCCGCGGCGGAGCCAAGGTCCGACGCGGGATGCGTGACCCCCGATGTGCCGCCGGTCGCCACCTCCCCCGGGCCGCCGGCCGGCACCGTCAGCCGGCCTCGGGCAGCAGGCCGACGTACGGCTCGCCCCGCCGTGGCTCGGCCATGAGCGGGGACACGGCCTCGCGCCAGGCCAGGTAGTGGGCGGTCTCCTTGTGGGCGGCCGCGGCATGGGCGTCCGCGTAAGCCTCGTAGAGGATGAAGCGCGTCTCGTCGTCGGGCGCCTGGAGGACGTCGAAGCGGACGTTCCCCGGCTCCGCGACCGACGCCAGGTGGTTTGCGCGAGTCGCGGTGACGAAGTCTTCGACGCGGCCCGGCAGGACGCGGACGTGGACCAGCGTGACGTGCATCGAGGCGGCCTCCGTGCGGGCGAGCGGCTCCGGGGGCAGGATACGCCCGGGCAGGACGAGTGGGCGATCGCGCCGCTGCGCGCTGCCGCGCCGGCAGGAGCCGTCGCGCCGGCTTGAATGGGCGACGCCACCGCGTGTCGACTCGCCGCTGCCACGCACCGCAGGAGGTATCGCCCATGGCCGCCGGCCCCATCAGCGTCGACTACTTCTACCGCACTCGCTGGGGCGCCCACGCCGAGTTCGTCGAGCTGTTCCTGCGCAACCACTGGCCGATCCTCCGCGAGCAGCTGGCCGAGGGGCGCTTCCTCGACGTCCGGATGTACGCCCCCCGCTTCCACGGCGACGGCCGCGCCGACTGGGACCTCAAGGTGACGATCGTCTACCGCGACTGGGCGGCGATCGAGGCTCACTCGGAGGGCGAGATCGCGGCGCGCCTCTACCCCGACCAGGAGAGCTTCCGGGCCGAGGAGCAACACCGTTTCGCCCTCCTCGAGGCCCATTGGGACGTCCCGCTCGTAGAACGTCCGCTCCCGCGCTGACCAGCGCCGGCTGCGCTCCCGCCGGTCGCGTCAGGCAGCGTCCGGGACCGGTCGGTCGGCCGTCCCCATCGCCTCGGCGCTGTCGGCCGACCCCCGACGCTCGAGGCCCACGAGGTTGATCAGCGCGCCGGCGACGAGCAGGCCGGCGGCAACGGCCATGGCCAGGTGGAAGGCGTCCGTGGACGCGTTCGTGATCGCGTCGGCCAGGCCCGGTGGCGCGCCGGCGGGCGGCGGGGCGAGGGGCACGATCCCCAGCCGGTCGGCCACGGCCGTGTCGAATCCCGGGATCGCCGCAGCGATGGCCGGCACGAACGCGGCGGTGATCGCCACGAAGAGCGCAGCGCCCGCAAGGGGCGCCCCGACGCGCGAGACCGCGTTGTTGATCGCCGAGCCGAGGCCCGCCCGGCGCACCGGCACGGAACCCATCAGGGCCGTCGTCAGCGGCGCCACGAGAAGAGCCAGCCCGAAGCCGAAGAGGAGGGTCGCCGGCAGCACGTCGACCAGGTATGACTGCGGTGGTACCAGGCTCGACGGCGTGCTCGGCTCGGCCAGCCATGCGGCGCTGCTCGACGGGATCCGAGCGAGCCACAGGAGGCCGCCGGCCATGAGGAGCGGACCGCTCACCATGAACGGCCGCGGCCCGATGCGGCCCGCCGCTTCACCGGCACGCGTCGAGAGGAGTGCGAGCAGGATGCCGCTCGGCAGGCCCAGCGCCCCGGCCGCGAGCGGCGTGTAGCCGATGGTGCCCTGCAGGAACAGGCTCTGGAACGTCAGCGAGACGTACAGCGCGCCGTAGATGACCAGCGTCGACAGGTTCACCACCGCGAAGTTGCGGCGCCGGAACAGGACGAGCGGGACGAGCGGGTCGGGCCGGACGGCCATCAGGAACGGGAAGGCCACGAGCGCGACCGCGCCGACGACGAGCGCGGCCACTGCGACCGGGTCCTGCCAGCCATGTTCCTGGCCACGTGTCGCGCCGAAGGAGAGACCCCCGACGGCGACGATCACGACGGCGGCGCCCAACCAGTCGACCCGCCCGGTCGCCTCCGCGTCGCGCGATTCCGGGACGTAGCGCAGGGCGGCGAGCGCCGCGATGATCAGGGGAACGTTCACCAGGAAGGCGGCCCGCCAGGAGACCGCCTGGATCAGGAGCCCGCCGATCAGCGGTCCCAGGGTCGTGAAGGCAGCCGTGGAGGCGGCCCAGATCCCGATCGCGCGACCGCGCTCATCACCCGAGAATGTCGCGGTGATGATCGCGAGGGCGCCGGGGACGAGGAAGGCGCCCGCCGCTCCCTGCGCGAGGCGGAACAGGATGAGCAGCTCCATGGTCGGCGCCAGTCCGCACGCCATGGAGGTGATCCCGAAGGCGACGAGGCCGAGCCCGAAGACCCGCCGCCGGCCATAGGCATCGGAGAGGGCGCCGGCCGGGATGAGGAGCGCCGCCAGGACGACGAGGTAGCCGCCCGTGATGTAGGTCTGCCCTTCCAGCGTCCCGACGAGGGTCGCCGGGAGGTCCGTCCCGATCGTCTTGAGGGCGACGGCGACGATCGTGCCGTCGAGGAAGACGATCCCCGAGCCGAGTGCCACCGCGAGGAGGATCGCCCCGCGCCGGACGGGCGCTGCGGGGGCCTCGGGTCTCTGCTCCCACCCCGATCCGGACACGCCCCCTCCACGCTGTGGCGGGGAGTGTAGCGCGGGCTCGACTGCTGCCGGGTGGCCGGTGCCGGGTCGCCGGCGGGTGCGCGCCAGGGGATCACCTCGCGATCCGACGCGCCTGCCGGTCGGGTTCAGGGCGTGGCGAGCCCCAGGTCGTGGGCCAGCGCGCTCCCGGCCTCCCATTCCGGGCCGAACGACTCGGCGAGCCGGTGGCGCTCCCGGTGGCACCAGGCGTCGAACCCCGGATGGGACGCGCGAAGCTCCTCGGAGCCCTCGAGCCGGGCATCGATCGAGGCATGGAACGCGGAGTAGATGGCCATCGGGTTGGCCGCGGTGATGCGGGCCTCGGCTCCCGGCGTGAAGTCGATCGGGATCATGAGGCGGGCGAAGAAGGCCCCGACCTCGCCGGTCGAGAGGTCGATGCCCTGGCTGTGGCCAGTCGAGCGGAGGATCGGCGCCTCGGACGAGAAGACGACGAGCGTCGTCGAGGCGTCGCGGGCCACGGCTCGCACGACGCCGCCGAAGGTCAGGAAGGAGTTGAAGACCTCCAGGCGGTCGATGACGCGGATCGTTCCCCACGAGAACGGGCGGTCGAGCGGGAGGGTGGTCGCCCGGGTGATCTCGGCAGGCCGGCCACGCTCCCCGGCGGCGACCCAGTGTTCGATGCGCTCCGGATCGAAGTGCACGAGCGTCGGACGCTCGCGGAGGGCGACGACGAGGTTGGCTCCCCCGGGAGCCTGAGGAGCGGTGCCGTTCACGTCGAGGAACCCGAGGCTGTGCACGTGACCCGCCGCCTCGTCGAACGAAATCCCGAGCCGGGGATGCCGCCCGGCCGTAGCGTCGCTCGTCATGCCGCCACCTCCACGCCCGCATCATTGTGGGGCGTCCAGCCGGTGCGGGGATCCGCCGCTCCACCCCGCTTCGCGGGCCGAACGGCCCGTCCGGACACGCCGCCGGCGACGCTTGAATCCCACTTCCCTTGCCCGCCTCGATTCGCTACTGTGCGGGGGACAATTCCCCGCCTCGTGCGGGGCCATACGCTCGGCAGCACACGATCGCTCCCCTACTCACGGGCTCCCGCGAGGATCAACGGTCAAGGGTCGCGGAAGCCGGCGATAGCAGGGAGCGGGTCTTTCTTGTACGCGGACAAGGTTCTCACCTGTGCCGACTGCGGCCAGGAGTTCGTCTTCAGCTCGCGCGAGCAGGAGTTCTACGCCAGCCGGCAGTTCAGCGAGCCGCGCCGCTGCGGCGCCTGCCGGGCCAGCCGCAAGGCGTCCCGCGGCGATACCGGCGGGTCCGGCTACGCCGGCCGGAGCTACGGCGACAGCTACGCTGACAGCTCTGCCGGCGGGTCCAGCTACGGCAGCGGGTCCAGCGGCGGCTACGGTGGCGCAAGCCGCGGGCCGCGGGAGATGTTCTCGACGATCTGCTCCTCCTGCGGCAAGGAGGCCCAGGTCCCCTTCCGCCCGACGAGCGGCAAGCCCGTCTACTGCAGCGATTGCTTCGCCCTGCGGCGCGCCTGACCGCGCTCCGGCGCCGCGCATCGCGCCACGTCACGGCCCCGGGTTCAACCCGGGGCCGCTTCGTCTTCCGAGCCGGGAGGAGCCGGCAGGAACCGGACCGAGCAGAGCCGGTCCGGGACCGACGCCCTTTACACTGCGCGGCACGATGGCGCCGCTGCTGCCTCCCGACGACCGCTCCTCGACCGCCCGGGACGTCCTCGTGGTGCGCGCGGGTGAAGCCCACCGCCGGCCCGACCGCCTCGCCGGCGAGGAACCGATGGCAATCCGGGTCGCGGGGCCGGGCCAGGCGCCGGTCGACGTCGCCGTCACGATGCGAACCCCGGGGCACGACGCGGAGCTGGCGGTCGGCTTCCTGGTCAGCGAAGGGATCCTCGTCGCGGCCGACCTCGGTGGTGTCGGCGTGGAGCTGGGCGACCCGGCGGCGGTCGCGACGCCCGAGAACGAGCTCACGGTCCGGATCGGGCGTCCATTCGACCCGGCTGAGGTCCCGGCTCGCGCCTTCGTCGCCTCGGCGAGCTGTGGGATCTGCGGCAAGGCCTCGCTGGACGACGTAGCGATCCGGTGCGCTCCGCTGGCAACCGGGCCTCGCGTCGGGGCGGCGGTCCTCGTCTCGCTGCCCGACCGATTGCGGGAGGGCCAGGCGGTCTTCGAGCTGACGGGCGGGCTCCACGCCGCCGGCCTCGTCGACCCGCTGGGTGCCCTCCTCGCCGTGCGCGAGGACGTCGGGCGCCACAACGCCCTCGATAAGCTGGTCGGCGCGGCCGCGCTCGCGGGCGAGCTGCCGCTCCGCGACCGCGTTCTCGTGGTCTCGGGCCGGATCAGCTTCGAGATCGTCCAGAAGGCGGCGGTCGCCGGGATCCCGTTCGTGGCCGCCGTCTCGGCGCCGACCGACCTTGCCGTCGAGGCCGCCGAGCGGGTCGGCATGACCCTCGTCGGGTTCGTCCGGGGTCGCGGCTTCAACGTCTACGCGGGCGAGGAGCGGATCGCGCTGGAATGACGCGCTGCACGGGCCACGACCCGGCGGCGCGAGGCGTTTCAGGTTGAGGGGGTCCGCTCAGCCCCGCGGCCGCTCCTGGACGAAGGCGAACCCGAAGCGGCCCTTGACGCACAGATGACCCTCGGTGACCGAGGAGTCCATCGGCGAGGTGACCTTGACGACCGTGTTGTCCTGCACGTGGAGTGTCAGCGTGCACCCGACGCCGCAGTACGGGCAGATCGTGTCGGTCCTCGCCTGCGCACTCTCGTCCCACGTGCCGGCAACCCGCATCTCGTGCTCGGAGCGGAACATCAGCGCGCCCGTCGGGCAGACGCCGATGCAGTTGCCGCAGTAGACGCACGCGGAGGAGGGGAGCGGAGCGTCGTACTCCGTGGAGATCCGGGCGTCGAAGCCGCGCCCGGCCACGGCGATGGCAAAGGTGTTCTGGGCGTCGGTCCCGCAGGCCTCCACGCAGCGGTAGCACAGGATGCAGCGCGAGTAATCGCGGACGTAGAGGTCGTTGTCCACCTTGACCGGGCCGGCGACGGTCTCGGCGGCCTGGCCGTCCCGGGGCTCGTGGTGACCGGGATGACGTGTCTCGCGGGCAGCGGCATCCGCCGGGGGTGCCGGCGGGCCGAACCGGCCGGGATCCGCCGCGTACTCCGCCATCATCTCGTCGACCCCCGGGGCCAGGCTGAGATCCACCGACGACCCGAGGAGCTCGAGGACCACGCGTCGGCTGTGGCGCACCCGCTCGGAGCCGGTCTGCACCTCCATCCCGGGCTCGACCCGCCGCGAGCAGGCCGGCACGAGGACCCGGCTGCCGGTCACCTCGACGACGCAGACGCGGCAGACATTGACGGGCGTGAGGTTCTCGAGGAAGCACAGGGTCGGGACGTCGATCCCCGCGGCCCGGCAGGCGTCGAGGATCGTGGAGCCAGCTGGGACAGCCACCTGGCGCCCGTCGAGGGTGATCTCGACCGCCGGCGGCGGCGCCTCCGCCGGGGGCGCCGGGACGCGGGTCGGACGCGCCGGCGGCTCGAAGAAGATGCGCCCCGGGTCCCAGCTCACGCGCCACCGCCCGGACCGCGGGCGTCCCGCCCGGCGAAATCCACCAGGCCGGCACGGACCGCGGACTCGATCGCCGCGGACGCCGTCTGGCCGAGGCCGCAGATGCTCGCGTCGCGCATCCCACGGCCCAGGTCGGCCAGGAGTGCCAGCTCGTCGGCCAGCGCTGCCGCGGGCCCGCCCGGCCGCGAGCGCGGGCGAGCAGCTCCTCCTGGCGCACGGTGCCGATCCGGCACGGGACGCACTGGCCGCACGACTCGTCACGGAAGAAGGCGGCGACGGCGCAGGATCGTCGCGACCAGGTCGGCCGTCCTCGTCGAAGACCATGACGACGCCCGAGCCGAGCGTGGCGCCGGCCGCACGCGTCGCCTCGAAGGTGAGCGGCAGATCCAGCGCCTCGGGCCCGACGAAGACGCCGGCCGCGCCGCCCAGCAGGATCGCCTGCAGCCCGCGGCCGCCGCGAACCCCGCCGGCGAGAGCCAGCAGCTCGCCCAGCGTTGCCCCGAACTCGACCTCGTAGACGCCCGGCCGCTCGACCGCGCCCGAGAGGCAGAAGAGCTTCGTGCCCGGTGCTGTCCTCGGTGCCGATCGCGGCGAACGCCGCGCTGCCGTCGGCCACGATGCCCGGCACGTTGACCAGCGTCTCGATGTTGTTGACCGCCGTCGGCTTCCCGAAGAGCCCGACCTCGACCGGGAAGGGCGGCTTGTTGCGCGGCTCGCCGCGCCTGCCCTCGATCGAGTCGAAGAGCGCCGTCTCCTCGCCGCAGACGTAGGCACCCGCGCCGCGGCGAACCTCGATGTCGAACGAGAAGCCCGAGCCGAGGATGTCGCGGTCCGAGGTAGCCAGCCGCGCGAGCGATCGCCAGCGCATCGGTCATCCGGGCCGCCGACGAGTGGGTACTCCGCCGCGCAGGTAGAGAAGGCCGCGCTGGCTGCCGGTGGCGAAGCCCTCGATCGTCATCGCCTCGACGATCGCGAACGGATCCTCCTCCATGAGCACGCGGTCCTTGAAGGTGCCAGGCTCGGACTCGTCGGCGTTGCAGACGGTGTAGTGCGGCTGCGCCGGCTGGGCGGCCACGGCGGCCCACTTGCGCCCGGTGGGGAAGGCCGCCCCGCCGCGTCCGAGCAGGCGCGGAGGCCGTCACCTCTGCGATGACCGCCCCCGCGCCCGATCTCGAAGGCTCGCCGCAGGCCCCGGTAGCCGCCGCTGGCAAGGTAGTCGTCGAGGCTCGTGCGGATCGGTGACGCCGACCCGACCCAGGAGCCGCAGGCCGGGCTCGCCCGCCTGCGGGATCGAGCGGCGGACGTTGGCCAGCCGCTCCTCGCCGGGCTCGGCTTCCGATGCCGGGGCGGCGCCAGATTGCGCCCGCCCAGCGAGCGCTCCAGCCGGCCGACGATCCGATGCGGCATCCACGGGGGCCGCGGCGATCGTCTCGGGCACCAGGCCGGCGACGGTGAACAGCGCCGCGGGTCCGCGCTCGCAACGGCCGAGGCAGGGCGTGCGGAGCCACGTCGCCTCCCCGCCGAGGACCGGCTCGCCGGCGGGCCCGAGCGTCTCGCTCGAGACCGGCGCAGACATCCTCGGCGCCGTTGAGCCGGCAGGCGACGTCCTCGCAGACGTGGGCCACGACCGGCGGTCGCGGCAGTGGTGGAGAACATCTGGTAGAAGGCAGCCACGCCGTACGCCTCGGCGGGCGGGACCGTGAGGCGCCGGCAGGCGTACTCGAGGGCCGGCTGGCTGATCCAGCCGACCCGGGCCTGGATGGCGTGGAAGACCGGCAGGAGGAGGTCCCGCCGGGCCCGCGCCTCGTGACCGCCCCGCGAGAACCGGTCGTCGCCGGGAACCGTCGCGGTCGCCGCCGTCCCAGCGGGTCGTGGCGAGCCCGAGGACGCCGTCGACCGCCGCCCGCTCTTCCGCGGATGCGCGGGGGGCGAGGGTCACGAGGTCCATCGCGGCAGTCTAGGGCCGGTCCCGGCCGGGGCGGGCCGGCGGGGCGCTGCGTGTTCGCGCCGGCGCACGGACCTTCTCGATCCGGATCGCGGTCGCCTTGAACTCGGCCGTGCCGGATTTCGGGTCCGTGGCGTCGATCGTCAGCAGGTTCGTGGCGACCTCGTCCTGGAAGTGGAAGGTCATGAACGCGAGTCCGGGCCGAAGGGCGTCGTCCACCCGCACGGGCGCCTCCACCGCGCCCCGCCGCGACACCACCCGGACGCGCTCGCCGTCGGCGATCGTCAGCCTGGCCGCGTCCTCGGGCGACAGGTCGAGCGTCTCCCCGCGGCGGAGGGGGGAGCGGTAGCCGGCCGACTGCACGCCCGGTGTTGTAGGAGTCGAGCCGGCGGCCGGTCGTCAGGCGGATCGGGAAGTCGGCGTCGAGCCGGTCCACCGGCGGGTCGTGGTCGACCGGCACGAACGGCGCCGCGGTTGCCCGGCACCGGGTCCTCCCAGAGGCGGGAGTGGAGGAACAGCTCGCCGGGGTGGTTCTCGTCGTAGCACGGCCACTGGAGCCCGCCCTCGGCCTCGAGGCGGGCGTAGCTCATCCCGGCGTGGACGGGCGAGAGCCGGCGAACCTCGTTCCAGACCGCCTCCGCTCCCGGCTCGCGCCCAGTCGGCGGCCCGACCCCCCAGCCGTCGCGCGAGGTCGAAGATGATCGCCAGGTCGTCACGCGCCGCGCCGGGCGGGTCGAGCGCCTTGCGTACCCGCTGCACGCGCCGCTCGGAGTTCGTCACCGTCCCCTCGGTCTCGGCCCAGGCGGCGGCCGCGGGGAGGACCACGTCGGCCATCTCGGCGGTCCGGGTCAGGAAGATGTCCTGCACCACCACGTGCTCGAGGCGCGACAGGGCGGCAATCGTCCGGCCTTGATCGGCCTCGGACTGGACCGGGTTCTCGCCGATGACGTAGAGCGCGGTGAGCTCGCCGCGTCTCCATGGCGTGGAACATGCCGGTCAGGTTCCAGCCTCGCTTCGGCGGCACGCTGACGCCCCAGGCGGCGTCGAAGCGGGCGCGGAGCGGGTCGTTCTCGACGTGCTGGAAGCCCGGCAGGCGATCGGGCAACGCGCCCATGTCGCCGCCCCCCTGGACGTTGTTCTGGCCCCGGAGCGGGTTGAGGCCGGAGCCCCAGCGACCGACGTGCCCGGTCAGGAGGGACAGCGAGATCAGGGCGATGACGTTGTCCACCGCGTTGTGGTGCTCGGTGATGCCGAGCGTCCAGCAGATCATCGCCCGCGGCGCCGTGGCGTAGGCGTGGGCAAGCTCCCGGATCAGCTCGGCCGGGACGCCGGTCTCGCGCTCGGCGAACTCGAGGGTGTACGAGTCCACGTGGGCCCGATAGGCGTCGAAGCCGGTCGTGGCGCGGCGGATGAACTCGTCGTTGGCCAGGCCGGCGGTGATGATCTCGCGTCCGATGGCGTTGGCCAGGGCAATGTCGCTGCCGACGTCGAGGCCCAGCCAGGCGTCAGCCCAGGCGGCCGAGCTCGTCCGCCGCGGGTCCACCGCGTACAGGCGGGCGCCGTTGTGCACGCCGCGCAGAAGGTGGTGAAAGAAGATCGGGTGGGTCTCGCGGGCGTTCGAGCCCCACAGGACGACGAGGTCCGTCTCCTCGACCTCGCGGTAGGAGCTGGTGCCGCCCCCGGCACCGAAGATGGTCGCCAGACCGGCGACCGACGGGGCGTGTCAGGTCCTGTTGCAGCTGTCGATGTTGTTGCTGCCGACGACCGCCCGGGCCAGCTTCTGGGCCGCGAAGTTGACCTCGTTGGTCGCCTTCGAGCAGGAGAAGCATCCGTAGGCCGTGGGGCCGTGGCGGTGGATCGCGTTCCGGAAGCCGCCGGCTGCGCGGTCCAGGGCCTCGTCCCAGGTCGCCGGGCGGAGCGTTCCGGTCGCCCGATCGCCGTCGCGGACGAGCGGCTGGGTGAGCCGGACGTAGCTCTTCGCCATGCGTCGAGCCTCCATGCCGGGGCGGGCGGACGACCCGCCTCCGTGCCGGGAGTGTAGTCCAGGGGCGCGGGACGTTTCGATCGGACGACCCTGTTGGTCTTTGGGGTCGATCCGAGCGACACGAGACGACAAGCGGAACGGAAACCAGCTGCGTCTTGCTTGCCGCCGCGTGACAGCGCTAGGCTTTGGCCCTGCCGCGGCGGGCGACTGGCCGAGTTCCGATCCGGGTGGGCAGCGGACAGCGCCCGTCTCGTCGTGGGCATTTGGGGGGAGGTATGTCTGTCTACCGCAATCTCGTGGCGCTCGTCGTCGGAGCGATGTTCGTGGCAGTGGGGTGCTCTTCAGGCGTGGCCTCCCTGGCCCCACCCCCTTCGGCCGCCGCGGCGCCCACAGCGCCGAGCCCGAGTCCGTCACCCCCGCCGTTGGCTGCAACGACCGGTCCTCCTCCTGCGCCAACACCGATGGCGATCCACCCGGGTGAGCCATGGGTCGCCTACGACTGGTATCAGGAAGGAAAGGACACGAGGGATCTCTTCCTCGTTCGACCTGATGGATCCGGTGCTCACGCGATCGCCGCCGACGTCCCGGGCGACCATCGGGAGCCCGCGTGGTCGCCCGATGGCACAAGGATCGCATTTCAGAGCATGGACACGAAGACCTCGAACTGGTCGATCTGGACTGCCTCCGCGGACGGCACCGGCGCGACTCCCCTCTTCGATGGGGCAGGCAAGTGCCCGGGTGGCGTCAACCATCCGTCGTGGTCGCCGGACGGCTCCAAGCTCGCCATCGTGTGCTATCCGAGCAGCAGCGACGCCTCGCTCGCGGTCCTGGACCTCGCATCGATGGCGATGACCTCGATCGCCACGGTTACGTTGCCGGACTTCCTCGATAACAACCCGCGCTGGTCGCCCGACGGGAAGTCCATCGTCTTCGACATCCTCCACTGGGACCCCACGAATGACCACCTCGACGGATCGCTCGTTGCCGTAGTCCCGGCGGCGGGCGGCAGGGTCAACCGGCTCACGAAGTTCGGCTCGTTCATGTCCCACCCGGATTGGCGGCCGGACGGGAGCGAGATCGTGATGAACTCCTACGACCTCGGGAACATCCACACTACCGACAAGCCGTCCAACCTCTACCTGATGAAGCCCGACGGGACGGGCCTCCGGCAGCTCACGCACAGCTCCATGAATGGGACGATGCGGATCGGCGAACCGCGCTGGACACCGGACGGCAAGCGGGTCGCAGTCATCATCGGCACCTCGACCGCCCCTGACACCACCATCAACCTCGCCAGGGTCGCGTTCGTCGATGCTGCCGGCGGCGAGCCCGTGGTCATCTCGGAGTCGGGCGGCGCACACCCGGACCTCCGTCCGACGCCGGCTCACTGACGAGCGGCCAGCCACTGGCTGGGGCAGGTGCTGCAACGCCGCTGAGGCGGCTCGGAAGCACGGCGAGCGCGTTGCCATTGCCCGAGCGTTGTGGCAGCCCGTTCGTGCGATCCGGATCGGCGCATAGAGCTCGTCGCGCGTGGACTCGTACGTACGGTCGTAGTAGCCGGTCTGCCTGTTGTCCCTCAGCACGGCGGCGACCCTGACAGCCGACAGCGGACACGCCCCCGCAGGACATTGCGGCTGGTCGGTCATTCGAGGACACTCACCCGCATGGAGCCTTCCGAGGAGATCCGCCGCATCGTTCACCGGTGGATGATCGCGATATCGGGAAGCGATTCGACGGCCGCTCTCGGGCGGCTGTCGGAGCACCCGGGGGCGCTGACGATCGGCACCGATGTTGCCGAGTGGTGGCGCGGCGGGGAGGCACGCCGCATCTGGGGGCGTCAGATCGAGGAGCTCGGTGGCTTCCCGGTCGCCTGGGACCAGATCGACGCCTGGGAGGAGGGGACCGTCGGGTGGGCGAGCGTGAAGTTCAAGCTCACCTGGGCGGGGCAGACCTACGACGCGCGCGCGACCTACGTCCTCCACCTCGAGCACGGCGAGTGGAAGACCGTGCAGATCCACTGGTCGCTTCCGCAGGCGAACGAGGACCTGGGGATGTCGTTGACCCGCACGCTCGAAGAGCTCGAGAGCACCATTCAGCGTGAGCAGCCCGACCTGTCAGGCACGCTCGCCGCGGACGGCACGGTGACGATCGTCTTCACCGACATCGTGGATTCAACAGTCCTGATCTCCAGGCTCGGCGACCAGGCCTGGCTCGACCTCCTCCGACGGCACAATGCCGTGATCGTGGACGCCACTGCGGCTCATGGCGGCACGGTCGTCGAGACCCAGGGCGACGGATCGATGCTCGCCTTCTCGAGCGCGCGGCGGGCGGTCGCCTGCGCGCGGGCAATCCAACGCGGGATCGACGATGCCTTCGCCGACGCTTCGCCGCCGATCCGCGTCAGGATCGGCGTCCACACCGGCGACGCCCTCCGCGAGGCGGACCACTTCTTCGGTACCACCGTGCACTACGCGGCGCGCGTCGCGAGCCACGCTCTCGGGGGCGAGGTGCTCGTCTCCAATCTCGTGCGCGAGCTCGTCGCCGGTCCGGGCATCGAATTCCTTGAGAGTCGTGAGGTGGAGCTGAAGGGGCTCGAGGGCTCGCACCGACTCTTCGCTGTCGACCTCGGCTGAACGCGAGCGGCTCGCCAAGCTCGGCGCCGTGCGAGGTGAGATGGAGCGTGCGGCGCTGCGCGGACGGACAGCCGGTTGGCCCTCGTGAGTCGCCTGTGCCAGTCGAGGGCGTGGAGGCCAGAAGTCAACTCGGTCGGTTGACACGAGCGGTCATGCCCCACGTACCGGATCGACGTATGCCGCGTATCTGACGACGGTTCGGAAGCCCAGGCGCTCGTAGATCGGGCGCCCCATCTCGCTCGCCTGGAGCGCCGCGACGTCGCAGCCTTCGGCCACGCCGTCCGCCACCACCCGCGCCGTCATCGCCGCCCCGTAGCCACGCCGGCGTGCCGACGCGACCGTCGCGATGCTGTAGACGCCGATGGTCCGGCCGGTGCGCCAACCAAGCCCGGAGACGACGGGGTCACCGCCCGCGTAGCCGACGTAGACGACGCACTCGGGCTGGTCGAGGAGGTCCGGGCAAGCCGTCCCCGCGGCGACCGCAGGATCCGAGCCGAACCCTGTGGTCACGACCCAGCGATGGACGTCGATGCCGGCAGCGTCGGTCACCCGGCGGATCTCGAGCTCGGGAGCGGCATGTCTGGCGATGGCGTCGTGGTCGATCGGAAACGCGACCATGCCGGGTGTCGAGGTCTCATCCCCCGCAGGCGCCAGTCCTGCCTGGGTCAAGGTCGGGATGAAGCGATCATCGGTGCCTTGACGCAGGCGAACCACGTAGGGGTCCCCTCGCTCTCGCGCCCAGGCCATGCCCGCGAGGACGCCGGCCGGCGTCGCCTCCTCTCGTTCGATCAGGACCTGGTTGAACCAGTCGAACGGCAGACCGGTCAGGATGCCCACCGTCCCGCCGGCGCGCGTCACCTTGGCCGGGCCGGTACAGGTCACGACACCTGTCAGGTAGGAGATCCAGTTCTCGTGCTCGAGGGCGAGCCGCTCGCCGTGCGTCATCGCCGTATTCTGGTTTGTGAGGCCTCGTGAGCGTATGTTCCCGTACGTTGGCGTGCCACACGCAAGGCGGATCTGAGGCGCTGGACGGGCAAGTCCACGGGACCGACTGAGCGTTGTGGCAGCCGCATCAGCCTCCCGAAGCGCCTGGTATGCGACAAGCAGAGTCCCGCGATGAGCGTGGATGGGGGAGTTGGAGCGGGAGACGGGATTCGAACCCGCGACATTCTGTGGGAAGTAGATGTGATCCCTGGAGCTGGGTTGCCGCCCGCAGCACCCGGCAGGCTCGCAACGTCACCCATGGGCTGGGCTGGCCCAGCCGGTCGATGTCGATCCACATCTTCCCGGCGTACGGATACCGGTTCGCCCAGCGGCCGTGAGCGTCCTGCTGGGCGATGAGCCATTCGACCGAGCCGCCGAGCCGGGGGTCGCGCCCGGCGCCCGCGGCGACGAGCGCCTCCAGCACCTGCAGGACGTCGGCGACGTACCCCGACGGGAACCCAAGGCGGAACCATGACCCGCTCGGCTTCGTGTTGCCGAAGCCCATCGGGTAGTCGGCGGCGGCGGGTTCTCGGGAGAGCAGGAACTCGGCCGAGGCGTCGACGGCGCGCGCGACCGCCGGCGTCCGGCGTTCCGGGGGGATGCGCGCCAGCGCGAGAAGCGCCTTGGCGGCACCCCAGGCACAGGGGAGCCCCTCGTTCGCCCCACACCGGAATCCCGGCCCCGGCGTGGTGGCGTTGAAGATCGGTTCGCCCTCGCCCGTGATGGCCGACGCCTCCCAGGCAATGGCGCGAGCGACGCGCTCGTCGTCGAGCCAGCCGAACCCGATCAGTGCCCGAAGCAGGTTCCCGGTCAGGCAGTGGATGACGGACGAGGGTGGCGGCGGCGCCTCGCGCAGCGCCCCGGACGCGCCGAACCCGCCGGTCGGTGCCTGCGTGTGGGCCAGGACGTAGGCACAGGCGGCGCGGACACCGGGCTCATCCGGATCCGCACCCAGCTGGTCCAGGAAGATCAGCTGCCAGACCGTGCCCGTGTACTTCGAGCCGTAACCGGGTCCGGGCTTCTCCCAGAAGCCGGCCGGGTCCTGGGCGGCGAGGATCGCTGCGATCGGATCGGCGCGGGTGGCTGCCGAGCGTGCGGCAGCGACCTCATCGTCATCGGGCGGCCGGTCGAGCAGGTCACGCAGGGCGAGGTGCCGCACCGCCGGGTGTGCCGTGTCGAGCAGCCAGGGGAGAGGATCGGCGTACAGCCGGTCGCGCCAGTCACCCATTGGTGGACCTCCGAGCGGAGCGTACCAGCACCCGGGCCGGCGAGCCGGAACCCTCCGACCGGTCCTCAGGCCAGGGCGACCCCCGTTCCGTCCTCGACCCGGCCGACGCGCCAGGCGGGGACGCCCGCGCGCTCGAGCGCGGCTGCGACCGCGGCGATCGAGCCCGGGGGCACGGCCGCCAGCAGGCCGCCCGAGGTCTGGGGATCGTGGGCCAGCGTGACGACGTCGGCGCCCACGCCCGGCGCGACGTCAAGCGCCGGCGCCACGAAGCGCCGATTGTGCCCGCCACCGCCCGTCTCCAGGCCCGTTCGCGCCAGCCCCAGCGCGCCCGGGAGGGCCGGCAGGGCGGCCGCGTCGAAGACCAGCCGCGCCCCCGACGCCCGCGCCATCTCCAGCCCGTGGCCGAGAAGGCCGAAGCCGGTGACGTCGGTCGCGCCGCGAACCTCCGCGGCGACGAGGACCTCCGCGGCCGCCCGGTTCAGGCGGCGCATCGACGCGACCGCCGCGTCCAAATCGGCCGGCGCCGTCCGGTCCTGGCGCACCCCCGACACCAGGAGCCCTGTCCCGAGCGGCTTCGTCAGCAGCAGCGTGTCTCCGGGTCGTGCGCCCCCCTTCCGCAGCAGTCGGTCGGGGTGTGCCGCGCCCACCACGGCAAGCCCGAACTTGGGCTCCGGATCGCGGATCGTGTGGCCGCCCGCAAGCGTCCCGCCGGCCTCGCGGACCACCTCCGCGGCGCCTCGGACGATCGCCGCCATCACGTGGGCCGGGAGCTCCTCGGGGAAGGCCGCGATCGACAGCGCGAAAAGGACGCGACCACCCATCGCGAAGACGTCGGAGCAGGCGTTCGCGGCGGCGATGGCGCCGAACGTGGCCGGGTCGTCCACGAGGGGTGGGAAGAAGTCCACCGTTCCGATCACCGCAAGGTCGTCGGTGAGCCGGTAGACCGCGGCGTCGTCGGGCGGGTCGAGGCCCGCGAGGAGCTCTGGCGGCCCGCACGTGGCGCCGAGACCGGCGAGCACCTCCGCCAGCACGTCGGCTCCGAGCTTCGCGGCACAGCCGCCGCAGTCGGTCATGCCGGTGAGCGGGGTGCCGGGACTGGCCTGCGCGCCGCCGGTCGTGGTCATCCGCGATCGGCAGGCACGCCGGCGTTCGATGCCGCGGCCCGTGGTACACCGGACCCGTTGCCAAGGTGAGGCGCGGCACGCGCGGGGTCGGCACCCGCTCCCGGGCCTTCCGCGGCGTCGAGCAGGCCGAGCCAGAGGCCGGCCCCCATCCGCTCGACGAGTTGCCGCGTCTCGGCCGTGGCGGCCCGGACCTGCGCATCGGTGGGGTCGAGCAGGGTGGCAATCACGACGCCGGTGATCGCCTGCTTGCGAGCCGCGCCGGCGTCGCGTAGGCCGGCATAGGCGGCGAGAAGACCGGCCCGGGCCCGGTCCGTGCGCCCGTCGAGGGCGTCGATCCCGGCGTCTCCGACCTCTGCAGTCAGCCGGGCGATCGCCGCGTGCGAGCCCGTGGCGCGAAGCGCCTCGACCCCTGCCCGGGCATGCTCGCGGTCGCGGACGAGAAGCGCCAGGAAGGTCGCCTCGGAATACGAGGCGACGGCATTGTACGGATCGAAGGTGCCGCCCTCGAGGTAGCTCGACGAGGCAGCCGCGAAGTCTCGGGCCTGGAGCGCTCGGGCCGAGCGCATCGCGCTCGCCGTCGACGACAGGAATGCCTGCTCGTCGAGATGCGCCGCCAGCCATTGCTCGACTTCGTCGATCTCGGCGTCCGCGTTGGCGCCTCCCTCGACCAGGACCTGGACGAGGAACTGGAGCAGGGTGACCCGCTCCTCGTCGCTGGAGGCTTCGTCCAGGGCGGTCCGGAGCTCCGCCCGGGCGAAGTCCCATTCGCCGCTCTCGAAGGCGCCGGTGCTGGCGTTGACGACGAGCAGCGAGACCCCCATCCGGTGTCCGAACCGCCGGGCAAGCTCCAGTCCGACCCGCGAGACATCGAGGGCAGCCCGTGGATCGCTGTCGGTGAGCGGACCGCCCAGGTTCGTCCGGGCCCGGATCTCGGTGCCAAGCAGTCCACGCCGCTCGGCGAGGCGGAGGCCGGTCTCCAGGCAGCCAACCCCCTCGTACGCGCGTCCCATGCTGGTGAGGGCCGTGCCGCGGGTCACGAGCACGTCCGCAACGAGATCGACGCGGTCGACGCGCTCCGCGATCGCGAGGGCACGGTCCGCGGTGGCCACGGCGGCCGCGAAGTCGACCTGGCGGAGCATCTGGAAGCGGGCCAGCTGGCCAAGGAGCGAGGCGTACCCGGGATCCTCGCCGAGATCGGCAAACTCGCCGGCCGCGGCTTCGACGAGGGCCAGCGCGGCATCGAGCCGGTAGCGCCCGAGCATCGCGTCGCCAAGGCTGCCCGTGACCCGCGCTGAGCCGCCTCGATCGCCCCCGGCCCTGAGCAGCTCGATCGCCTCGCCGAGCAGCCGCTCGGCGTCGTCGTGGAGACTCGCCGCCGACGCCGCGGTCCCGGCGCGCTCGAGGAGTGCCGCCCGTTCCACGGGCTCGGTCGTCACTTCCAGCGCGTCCCTGTAGAAACCGAGCGCCTGCTCCTGCGCGCCGAGCACCACCGCCCGGTCGCCCGCGGCCCTGAGGGCGATCCGTGCCTGGGCGGCCAGGGCATCCGCCTCGGGGCCCTCGGCTGGCGTTCCGGTAGGCCGCCAGGTAGTGGGTCGCCAGCGCGCCGGCCAGCTCCTGGTCCACGAGCGTCTCGAAGATACCGCGCCGCGGCCAGGTGGCGCGCCTTGCGGTCGCGCCGGGAGAGCGTCGAGTAGGCGACCTCGCGGACGAGCGACTGGACGAAGGCGAACTGGCCTCGCTCGGCGGAGCGCGGGTCCACGTCCCGGACCACGAGCTCCCGGCGGACGAGCGACGTGAGCCGGCGCTCCACGTCGCCGGCGTCCGTCGCGGCGACGGCAGCCAGGCCGTCCACCGTGAACGCGTGGCCCAGCACCGAGGCCGCCTGGAGGAGCGCCCGGTCGGCTGGCTCCAGGGCGTCGAGGCGAGCCGCGATCAGCGAATGGAGCGTCTCGGGCACCGCCAGGTCGGCGAGGTCGCCGACCGGCCGGTAGGCGCCGTCGGCGATCTCCAGCGAGCCCTGAGCCGCCAGCATCCGGACGATCTCGACGGCGTAGAGGGGGATCCCGTCGGCGCGCGCCACGATCCGCGACGCGGCGTCGGCGGGCGAGTCCCGGGACGAGTCCCGCGAGGAGCGCCCGCATCGCGTCGGACGAGAGAGGCTCCAGGGCGAGGCTCGTGAAGTTCCGCTTGCCGGCTCCCCAGTCCGGGCGCGTCGTCCAGGAGCTCCGGGCGGGCGAGCGTGACCACGTAGATCGGCACGCCGCGGCTCCAGTCCGCGAGGTGGTCGATGAAGGCGAGCAGGCCGCTGTCGGCCCACTGGAGGTCCTCGAAGACCATCACGACCGGGTCCTCGGCGGCGATCCGCTCGAAGAAGGTGCGCCAGGCCGAGAAGAGCCGGTCCTGGCCGCCGGCCGGTGGGTCGGCGACGCCGAGCAGCGCGAGGAGCGACGGCCTCGATCCAGCGCCGCTCCGCTTCGTCCGGGACCCAGCGGGCGACGGACTCCGCGATCCGTCCGCGGGTGGTCGCCTCGTCGTCGGTCTCGGCGAGCCCGGCCCGCTCGCGGACCATCTCGCCGAGCGCCCAGAACGTGATCCCGCTCCCGTACGAGGGGGAGCGCCCGTGGTGCCAGTAGACCGTCGTCGACGAGGCCGTCGATGTACTTCAGGAACTCCCACGCGAGCCGGCTCTTGCCGATCCCGCCCTGCCCGGTGACCGAGACCAGCCGGATGCGCCGGTCTCGCTGCCGTGGCGTGGTAGAGGTCCTTGAGGAGCCGCAGCTCGTCGTCGCGGCCCACGAAGGGCGCCTCGATCGTCTCGGAACGACCCCGCCCGCCCCGCTCGGCGACGACCCGCAGGGCGCGCCAGGCCGGGACCGGCGCGAGCCTTGCCCTTCAGCGTCTGCTCGCCGGCCGGCTCGAAGGCGATCGCGCGGGATGCAGCGTGCATCGTCGCCTCGCCGACGAGCACGACGTCGGGAGGTGCCGCGCTCTGCAGCCGACTCGCCGTGTTGACCATGTCCCCGGCGACCATCCCCTCGCCCACCGCTCCGATCGTCACCGCGGCCTCGCCGGTCACCACGCCGACGCGGGCCCGGACGCCGGACCCCAGTCCGTGGACGCCGCCGACGATCTCCAGGGCCGTGCGCACGGCGCGCTCGGCGTCGTCCTCGTGGCTCGTGGGCGCGCCCCAGACGGCCATCACGGCGTCCCCGATGAACTTCTCGATCGTGCCGCCGTGGCGTTCGACGATGCCCGCGCGCGAGGTCGAAGTAGCGCGACAGGAGGTCGCGCACCTCCTCCGCGTCCCGGCTCTCGGCGAGCGTCGTGAAGCCGACGAGGTCGGCGAAGAGGACGGAGACCATCCGCCGCTCGGCGACGGCGGTTCGTGACGGCGTCGGGACCGGGACCGGCCGGGCGGCGCCGCCGGCCGACCCCGAGTGTGCGAGCGGCCCTCCGCACTCGCCGCAGAACTTGGCTGCCGGCGGATTGGCCGTGCCGCACGAAGGGCACGCCGCCGCGAGCACGGCCCCGCACTCGAGACAGAACTTGCGTCCGGCGTCGTTCTCGGCGCCGCAGCTCGCACAGGTCACTCGGTCCCCCTCGACGCTCCTGGAGAGGCCGCAACACTAGCCCACCAGCGGGGAGGCGGTCGAGAGCGTTCTCAACGGCTGGCAGCGGGAGGCCGGTCACCCCGTCTCGGGTCGCCACGTCGGACGGGCGCTACCATCACCCGCGGGAGCGGTTGGGTCCCGGTGGGCTCCCCGGTCTTCAAAACCGGTGCGGTCGCGCGTGACGCGGCCGGGTGGGTTCGACTCCCATGCGCTCCCGCCAGCGGTGCGATCATCCGCGCCATGAGCCCGACCGGTCCGCGTCCGCCGAGCGTCGAGCGCCTCCTTTCCGCGGTTCGTCGGCGGGCCGGGGAGCGGTCCCACGACGCGCTGGTGGCGGCAGCACGCGAGGTGATCGCCGCGAGAGCGGGAGCGGCTGGCGGCAGGCGATCCCGCGCGATCCCTCGACGACCTCGCCGACGAGGTGGTCGCCCGCCTCGACGCCCACGTCGACGGCGCGCTCCGGTGCGCGTCATCAACGCGACCGGCGTGATCATCCACACGAACCTCGGGCGGGCCCGCTGGCCCGAGGCGGCGATCCGGGCCGCCGAGGCAGCGGCCCGCGAGCGCGCTCCTCCTCGAGCTGGACCGCGCGACCGGGAGACGTGGCCGACGCGACCTCCGTGCGCCGAGGAGCACCTGGTCGCCCTGACGGGCGCGGAGGATGCCCTCGTCGACGAACAACTGCGCCGCCGCGCTCGTCCTCGCCGTGGGTCTCGCCGGCCGTCAGGGCGTCGTCGTGGGGCGCGGCGAGCTCGTCGAGATCGGCGGCGGCGTCCGGATCCCGGAGATCGTGCGGCGAGCCGGCGCGCGCCTGGTCGAGGTCGGCACGACGAACCGGACGCGGGTCGAGGACTACGAGGCAGCCCTCGTCGACGGGCGCGCGGCGATGGTCCTGCGGGTCCACCCGCGCAACTTCACGATGTCCGGGCTTCATCGAGGCGCCCGACCCGCGCGAGCTGGCCGCCCTGCGCCCACGCCACGGCGCGCTCGTCGTCGACGACCTCGGGCAGCGGCGCCCTCCTCGACACCGCGGCGTTCGGCCTGGCCCACGAGCCGACGCCGAGTGGAGCGCCTCGCCGCCGGCGCCGACCTGGTCACTGTTCTCCGGCGACAAGCTCGTCGGCGGGCCGCAGGCCGGGCTGCTCGTCGGTCGTGCGGATCTCGTGGCGCGCCTGCGAAAGGACCCGCTGGCTCGGGCAATGCGGCCCGACAAGGCGACGCTCGCGGGCGTGGCCGCCACGCTTGGCCTCTACCGGGCGGGCCTCGCGACTGCCGCGATCCCCGTCTGGCGGATGATCGCGGCGCCGTGCCGACGCGCTGCGGGCACGGGCCGACGCGACTCGCCGCGCGGGATCCCCGGCGCCTCGGTCGTTTCGCTCCGCTCGACCGTCGGCGGCGGCTCGCTGCCCGGGCCAGACGCTGCCGTCCTTCGGGCTCGCGGGGCTGGCCGCGCCGTCGGCCGACCGGCTTCTTGCCGCGCTTCGGGTCGGCGATCCCGTCGTGATTGGTCGGATCGAGGACGGCCGCGTCGTCCTGGACCTGCGGACGGTCGACCCCGCGGCCGACGCCGACCTCGCGGGTGCGATCGCCGGGCGCTTGTCGCGGTCGGACCGGGACGAAATGCCCGCCGCCCGCAGCTCGTCGGGCGTTCGTGACGAAGGATCGAGAGCAGCCGACGTGACCGTCGTCGTCGGCACCGCCGGCCACATCGACCACGGCAAGACCACGCTCCTGCGGGCGCTCACGGGGATCGACGCCGACCGGCTCCCCGAGGAGCGGCGGCGCGGGATGACGATCGATGTCGGCTACGCCCACCTGCGGCTGCCCGATGGCGACGTGCTCGACTTCGTGGACGTCCCGGGCCACGATCGGCTCGTCGGCAACATGCTCGTGGGCGCCGGCGAGATCGACGCGGTCCTCCTCGTCGTGGCAGCGGACGATGGGCCGCGCGCCCAGACGCTCGAGCACGTCGAGCTGCTCGACGCGCTGGGCATCCGCCGGGCCGTCGTGGCGCTCACGAAGGTCGACCTCGTCGGACGACGCGCGCGTCGTGGAGGTTCGCACCGCGGCCGACGGGATGCTGGCCGCCACCGCGCTGGCCGGGGCTCCCGTCGTGGCCGTCTCCGGCGTCGACGGGCGAGGGGATCGGGGCGCTGGTGGCCGCTCTCGTCGTGCTGCGGGACCGAGCTCGCGGCGGATGGAGGAGGAGACGCCGGGCGCGCCCCGCCTCGCCGTCGACCGCGTCTTCGCCGTCAAGGGGCGCGGAACCGTGGTGACCGGCACGTTGCGCGGCGGGCCGATCGTTCGCGGCACGCAACTCCGCCTCGAGCCCCGAGGTGCCCTCGTCCGCGCGCGCGAGCTGCAGGTCCGGGGTTCCCCCGTGGCATCGGGTGGCCCGGGCGGCCGCCTCGCCGTCGAACATCGTCGGGATCGCGCGGGCTGAGATCGAGCGGGGCGCCGTCCTCACCACCGACGCGACCGTGGTCGCGACCGACCGCATCCTCGTCGCGCTGCGGCCGGCCCTGGACTTTGGCGCAGGCGGGCGGCGTCGGGCGCCGGTCAACCCAGGCACCCCGGTCCGGCTCCACCTCGGGACGGCGGAAGTCGGGGCCGTGGTCCGGCGATCCCGGCGCGACGTCGACGACCTGCCCGGACGGCGAACGGACCGCGATCCTGCGGCTGCTCGGCCCCGATCGCCGTGGCGCCGGGTGACCGGTTCGTGCTGCGCCGACCGTCGCCCGCGGAACCACTCGCCGGCGGACGCGTGCTCGATCCGCATCCTCCGACCGGCGTCGCCTGGCGCCGCGCGACACGTGTCGAGGTCGGCGCGCTCGGCGTCGCCACCGACCCCGGCAGCCCGGGCGGTGGCGCTCCTCGGGCTCCACGGGGCTCTGCCACGTTTGTACCCCGCGGTCGCGGACCTGGCGACAGGTGTCGCCGTCACGGCCGGGCCGGCCGTGCTTGCCTCCGCCATCGCGGCCGATGCAGCCGTCGAGGTGCGGTCCGTCGTGAGCCGGGCGGCCGACGATGGGATAGCGCTCGCCGAGCTGAGAACTCTCGTCGCGCGCGGCCTGCGGCGGCGCGCGACGGTGGACCACGCGGTGGCGCTCGAGACGGCTGGGGCGCTGGTCGAGGGCCTCGTCTCGGCCGGTGAGCTGGCCCGCACGGGTGACCTCGTGCACCTGCCCGAGCGAACCCCGGGCATCCCGGCGGACGTCCTTGCCGCGATGGCTCGCCTCGAAGTCTCCCTCGACTCCGTGACGCCGCCCCCTCTGCCGCAGGCGGCCAGCGTTGCCGGCTGTCCGCCGGAGGGCGTGAAGGCCCTGGAGGTCACGGGACGGATCGTGCGTGTCGATGACGACCTCGCGTGGTCCGCGGCCGCGTTCGCCCGCCTGCAGGCCGTGGCTCTCGGGCTCGCGACCCCCGGCCCGCTCACCCCGGCCGGCCTTCGTGACGCCACGGGCACGAGCCGCAAGTTCGTGATGGCGCTGCTCGAGGAGCTCAACCGGCGCGGCGTCCTTGCGCGGACGCCCGCCGGCCACGTGCGGGGACCCCGGTCGGCCGGTGTCCCCGCGGTGGCCCTGTCCGACCTGCCGCCGTCGTGAGGGCGCCGCGGGCGACCGGAATCGTGCTCGCTGGGGGCGCCTCGAGCCGGTTCGGGGCCGACAAGCTGGCGATCGAGGTCGATGGCCGGCCGCTGCTGCACCGGGCGATCGCCGCCCTGGCGACGGTCGTCGACGAGGTCGTGGTGGCGATCGCCGCGGATGGCGCTCGCCCGGCGCTACCGGCCGACCTCGGCGTTCCCGTGCGAATCGTGCGCGACGCGGCCGCGGGACGCGGGCCGGTCGCAGGGCTGGCTGCCGGACTCGGCGCCGCCCGCGCCCCGTTTGCCCTGCTCGTCGGCGGCGACCAGCCGACCCTGGAACCGACCCTCCTGGCCGAGCTCCTCCTGTGGCTCGACCCAGGCCCGGAAGGGATGCAGCTCGACGTGGTCCTGCTCGAGGAGGACGGGCAGCTCCGCCCGCTGCCGTCGGCAGTCCGCGTGGCCACCGTTGGGCCGGTCGCCGAGGCCGCCGTGGACGAGGCGCGTGGCCTCCTCGGGCTTTTCGGGTCGCTGAGCATGGGGACGCTCGTCGAGGAACGCTGGCGTCTCCTCGATCCTGCCGGCGACTCCCTGCGCGACGTGGACACGCGTGACGACCTGCGGAGGTGACGGGCGGCGGCTATCGTCCCTGTGACCGCGTGGTCGCGTCAGGCGCCATCCCCGCCTGGCGCCGCCTGGAGCGGCGACCACGCCCGTTGGAGGTCCCGGATGAGCACCACGGTCCACCTGCTCACCGCCGGCTACGCCGACGACCGCGTCGCCAGCAGCGTCACCCTCGTGCGCGACGGCGATGCCCTCATCGTCGCGGACCCGGGGATGGTGGCGAGCCGGGGACGGATCCTCGACCCGCTGGCCGCGCTTGGCGTCGCGCCGGAGGCGGTGACCCACGTCTTCCTCTCGCACCACCATCCCGACCACACGATCAACGTGGCCCTCTTCCCGAATGCCGAAGTGGTGGATTTCTGGGCCCGCTACCACAACGACGAATGGCTCGACCACGACGGCGACGGCCATCTGCTCTCTCCCAATGCGGAGCTCTGGCTGACGCCGGGCCACACGGAGGAGGACGCGTCCCTGATCGTCCGGGCCGACGATGTCGTCTACGCCCTCACCCATCTCTGGTGGCGCGGCGACCGGACGCCGGTCGTCGATCCGCTGGCCTGGGACCAGGCCAGGCTCGAAGAGGGCCGCGAGCGGCTGCTGGCGGGCGGCGTCGAGATCGTCATCCCGGGTCACGGGGAGCCGTTCCGGCTGCCATAGAGGGCCCGGGAGGAGGCCGCGGCCGGCATGGCGTCCGGCTTCCGTTGGGTCGCGCGACGGCCTACCCGGTGACCATCGCCGGAGCGCTGGCGGCCGCGTACGCCTCGACCGAGGTGAGCGCGACCGGGAAGTCCCGAAGGGTCGACCGCATGTCGATCGCGTCGCCCGCCGCGTAGCAGCGCATGAGGCCGGTGAACGACTGCTGCATCGGATCGGTGGCCGCTGCCTGCTGCGCGGCGAGTGCCTCCGCCGGCACGTGCTGGACCTCGAAGGGCCGGGCGTGCGCGCGCTCGAACTCCGCGACCACCCCGAGCGGGGTCAGCGCCTCGGGCCCGCCGAGCTCCAGCACGGCGTTGCGCGCCGCCGGGCTGTCGAGGCTCCGGACGGCGAACTCGGCGACGTCGCCGAGAGAGATCCAGCTGATCGGGGCGGTGCCGTCGCCATAGATCGTGGCCTTCGCGCCGGCGCCGTCGAAGCCGACCGCCGGGCTGAGCCAGACTTCCATGAAGTAGCTCGGCCGCAGGATCGTGTAGGGCACGCCGCTTTGCTTCAGGTGCGTTTCGACCGCGCGCTTCGCGTTGCGCAGCGGGAAGTCGAGGTCCATGTTGCTCGAGAGCGACGTGTAGACGAAGTGGCGCACCACGCCGGACGCCCGGGCGGCATCGACCAGGTTCAGGATGCCGGCGAGGTCGGTCGAGGCGATGTCGTTCACGTCCTGCTCGTAGCCGAACGGCATCGAGGACGCCGTGCAGATGACCGCGGAGGCATCCCGGCATGCCTCTTCCAACGACGCGGGATCGCGCAGGTCGCCGACGACGACCTCCGTCCCGAGGGACTTGAGCAGGTCGACCTTCGCCGGATCGGACGTCGCCCTGACGAGGGCGCGGCCGGCGACGCCCCTGACGGCGAGCCGGCGACAGATGTCGCCACCGACGAGACCCGTTGCTCCGACGACGAGGATCATGGCTGCTTCCCCTTCATGCTCGAGGAGTCGAGGCCGAGGCCTCGGGTCCCGGTCACACCGGCTGGTCCTCCAGTGGGGTGCCGGGTGAAGGCTAGCGTTGCGCCTGCTGCCGGGCGAGAGCCGATCGGCCGGTCTTCGCGTCGCCCCGGCCCCGCCCGAACGTCCCGGTCCGGCCGGGCCGCTCGGCTCTTCCCGCCGGCTTGACGCGACCGTGACACTCGTCGGACTGGACGACCGCCGGGCCCTGGCCGGAACCGGCTCGTCCGCCGACGCCGTCGTCTCGCGCGCGCCCGGGCGCACCCCGCTCCCGCGCCAGCGTTCCCGCGACGGCCGGGAGGAGCGGACGAACCATGGACCGCACGAAGGTCGTGATCATGGGGGCCGCCGGGCGCGACTTCCACGACTTCAACGTCGTCTACCGCGACGACCCGAGCGTCGAGGTCGTCGCCTTCACGGCGACCCAGATCCCCGGCATCGCCGGGCGTCGCTACCCGCCGGAGCTCGCCGGTCCGCTCTACCCGACGGGCATCCCGATCGTCCCGGAGGACGAGCTCGACAGGATCTTCGCGACCCAGAAGGTCGACCGGGTCGTCTTCGCCTACAGCGACGTGACCCACGAGTACGTCATGCACCAGGCGCAGCCGCGCGCTCGCCGGCGGCGCCAACTTCGTCCTCCTCGGGCCGGTCCGCACGATGCTCGCCAGCACCAAGCCGGTCGTCGCGACGGGCGCCACGCGCACCGGCGCGGGCAAGAGCCAGACCACGCGCTACCTCGCCCGCCTCCTCGAGGAGCAGGGCCTCCGGGTCGTCGTGGTCCGCCACCCGATGCCCTACGGCGACCTCGTCAAGCAGCGCGTCCAGCGCTTCGCGACGCTACGCGGACCTCGACCGCCACGACACCACGATCGAGGAGCGCGAGGAGTACGAGCCGCACCTCGACGCGGGCCGCGTCCTCTACGCGGGCGTCGACTACGAGGCGATCCTGCGCGAGGCCGAGAAGGAGGCCGACGTCGTCCTGTGGGACGGCGGCAACAACGACTTCCCGTTCTACAAGCCGGACCTCTTCGTCGTCGTCGCCGACCCGCTCCGCCCGGGCCACGAGATGCACTACCACCCCGGCGAGACCAACATCCGGATGGCCGACGTGGTCGTCATCAACAAGGTCGACAGCGCAACTCCCGAGCAGGTCGCCACCGTGCGCGACGACGTCTGCCGGCTGAACCCGCGGGCCGACGTGATCCTGGCCCGCTCCGCGCTCCAGCTCGTCGGCGGCGACATTGCCGGCAAGCGCGTGGCGATCGTCGAGGACGGCCCGACGCTGACCCACGGCGGCATGACCTACGGCGCCGGCGTCGTCGCGGCGCGCCGTTTCGGCGCTGCCGAGATGGTCGACCCGCGGCCGTACGCCGTCGGAGAGCTCGCCCGGACGCTCGCCAAGTACCCGGACCTCGAGCACCTCCTGCCGGCGATGGGCTACGGGCGGGAGCAGATGGACGAGCTCGAGCAGACCCTGAACGCGATGCCGGCGGACCTGGTGCTGGCGGCCAACCCGATCGACCTCACCAGGGTCCTGACGCTCGAGAAGCCGGTGGTCCGGGTCCGCTACGAGCTCGAAGAGCTCGACGCCGAGCCCGACTGCCCGGACCTCGGCAACCTCCTCGAGGACGTGATCGCGCGTGCCCGCGAGGCCGCGGCAACGTCCGGCGCCACGGCATAGAGGTCGACGCATGACCGAACAATTCCTTGCCGTCGATGCCCGCCGTGCCCACGGGCTGCGTGAGTTCCGCGACGTGGGCAACGGCGGCGATCGCCGTGGGGAGCGCCTGGGATGACCCGGATCGCCGTCGCCCTCGGGGGCAACGCCCTCATCCGGCGTGGAGAGCCTGGCTCCACCGAGGTCCAGAGACACAACCTGGAGAAGGCCGCCCGGGCCCTCGTCGACCTGGCTGAGCGGAGCGGCGCGGAGATCGTCCTGACCCACGGCAACGGCCCCCAGGTGGGGTTCCTCGCGATCGCGGCCGAGATGGCAGCGGATGTCGTGCCGGCGCCGCCGCTCGATGTCCTGGGCGCCGAGTCCCAGGGCCAGATCGGCTATCTGATGTCCCAGGCGCTCCACGCCGCATTCCTCGAGCGGGGCATCACCCGGGAGATCGCGGTGGTCGTCAGCCAGGTGGTGGTCCGCGGAGACGACCCGGCGTTCGAGAACCCGACCAAGCCCGTCGGACCCATCTACGACGAGGCGACTGCCCGCGCGCATGCCGTCGAGCGAGGCTGGTCGATCGCGCCCGACGGGAAGCACTGGCGCCGGGTGGTCCCGTCTCCGATGCCGCTCCGGATCGTCGAGGCGCCGTCCATCCGCACGCTCGTGGAGGCCGGCGCACTCGTCGTCGCCTCGGGCGGGGGTGGCATCCCGGTCGCCGAGCTCCCGGACGGACGGCACGAGGGCCGCGAGGCGGTCATCGACAAGGACCTGGCCGCCGTGGTGCTGGCCCGCTCGGTCGGCGCGGACGCCCTGCTCCTGTTGACCGACGTCGACGCGGTCTACCGCGGCTGGGGCACCGACCAGGCGGAGGCGATCCGCCGGATGTCACCCGAGGAGGCCTTGGCCGGCCTCGAGGCAAACGCGTGGCCGGCCGGGTCGATGGGGCCGAAGATCCGGGCCTGCGCCGACTTCGTGCGCTCGGGAGGACGGTTCGCCGCGATCGGGCGCCTCGAGGACGCCGCCGCCCTGGCCTGGGGTCGGGCCGGCACGCGGTTCGGGACGGGCCGACTTGGCCTGCCGCCGTTCACTCCGTCGGAGGCTGGCGCGACCCGGTAGCGGGGCAAGATCGGCACGCTCCCGCGACGGAGGTGCCGAGTCCGCGGTCGCGTGGCGGAGATGACGACGCCCCGGCCGTCGGCCGAGGCGTCGATCGTGCTCAGGGGCGCCGTCGGGCAACCCGGGTTCTGCTACCGCGGGACCTTGACGACGACCGTGGCAGCCTGGACGTCGTGATACGCCTGGCGGGTCGCGCTGTTGGCTGCGGTGTAGAGCAGGAAGATGGCGTAGGCGAAGACGAGCAGGCCGACGAGCACGCCGAGAGCGCCGAACATGAAGCTCGCCACCTCGCCGAGGACGAACGGGCCGAACAGGTAGAGCCAGCGCCGGATCGCCTGCGGCTGGGTGAGCGCTGCCCCGTCGGCAGCGTTGAGGGTCTCGAGGCCGAGCACGCGCTGGCCCGGGGAGCCGCGAAGCGTGGTCCACGTGTAGATGAAGTAGATCGCGCTGCCTGCCGCGTAGATCAGGAGCAGGACGACGAACCACACGAACGCCAGGAATCCGAAGCCGCCCATGGCCGAGCCGATGAAGAGCCCCGCGAAGATCGCGAAGAGGATCCCGAAGGCGAACCCCATGATGATCACGTCGATGATGTAGGCGAAGATGCGGCTTGGGACATCCGCGTAGACCATGCCGGCGGTCCCGGCCACGGTCTGCGACGACGTGATGGTGGCGAGCCACGCGGGCGACGAGGACGCGGGCGGCGGCGCGGACGGCGGTGGTGGCGAGAGCGCGGGCGGTGGCGCCTGCGGCGCCGAGGAATCCTCGGCTGGCGTTCCGGGCGTTCCGGTCGGTTCCATCGTTTCTCCCTCTGCGCGGTGACCGACGCTTCGCGACGCCCTCCCAGGCGTCGCGGACGGGACGACGCCCCGAACGGGGCCGAGGATAGCGATCCGCGTCGGTAGTGAACAGTCCCCCGATCGGCGGCCCGCGAACCCGTCCACAGGCCGGACATCCTTCGGGTCGCGAGCGACGCCGCCACCCGGACCCCGGGGGCCGATGGCCGCCGGTGGCGGCCGACGAGGCTGGCCGGGCGTCCACCGTAGACTGCACGGCATGCGGGGTTTGGTTGCGCTCGTCGGATCCGGCGAGTTCACGCTCGCCATGGAGACCGTGGATCGCGCCCTGCTTGCGGCCACGGGCCGGGCCCGTCCGCGCGTGGCGGTGGTCCCGACCGCCTCGTGGCCCGACGGCGAGGAGACGTTCCGACGCTGGCTGGAGCAGGGCCGCTCCCACTTCGCGGCTCTCGGCGCCGAGGTCGAGGGCGTCGACTTGCGGAGCCGTGACGACGCGCTCGACGCGGCCGGCGCCCAGGCAATCGGCGAGGCGGATCTCGTCTATCTGTCGGGCGGCAAGCCCGACTACCTCCTCGACGTTCTCGAGGGAACCCCGGCCGGCGCGGCGATCCGGGCCGTGCACGAGCGCGGCGGTGTGGTTGCCGGCTGCTCGGCAGGGGCGATGGTCCTCGGCGCCCACCAGCCCAGGGTGGGCGGCCGCCGCTTCCGCATTCCCCTTGGCTGGCGCGACGCCCTCGGCCTCGTCGATCGTGTCGCCGTCCTGCCGCACTACGATGCCTTGCCCGAACCGCTCGCGGCGGGCCTCGCGCTCGTGGCGCCACGTGGCCTGATCGTCATGGGGATCGACGAGGAGACCGCCGCCGTCGGCCAGGACGGCGCATGGAGGGTGGAGGGACGGGGTCGCGTGACGATCTGGCGCGGTCGCCGCCGCGTGCGTCACCGCGCCGGCGAGTCGTTCCGCCTCGACCTCGGCCCGGCCGGGCCCGAGCGAGACGCCAGCCCCGACCCGGGCCCCACCGACTCGCGCGAGGCGTCAGTTGACGAGCGTTAACGCGGCGGAATCGTCCGGATGACGGCTGCCGACGACCATCTGCCTGCGCTCACCTCTCGCGGTCCGGCCGGCGCCTCCTCTCGCATCGAGCAACGCTCTCGGCGCGTGTCGCATCGGCCAGGGCAGTGGACGCCAGCCGGCGCGGCCACCCGCGTCAGCCGGCGGTGCGCGACGCCGTCACCCGGCGGCCTTGACCGCCCGGAAGCAGTCGGAGCAGTAGACCGGCTTGTCGAGGCGCGGGCGGAACGGCACCTGGGCGTTGTTGCCGCAGCGGGAGCAGGTCACTGCAAAGTACTCTCGATCGACGGGGTCACCCCCGCGCTCATAGCCGCGGGGTCCACCGATGCTCCGAACTTCCCAGCCGTCGCCGCGCGCCTGGCGACGGCTGGCGCGACAGCTCGGGCAGCGCTTCGGATCCGAGGTGAATGCCTTCTCTGCGTAGTACTCCTGGTCGGCGGCCGTGTGGGTGAAAGCCACGGCGCAGTCGACGCAGGTCAGGGTCCGGTCGATGTAGGTCAAGGGTGCTGCTCCTCCAGGTCGTGCGCTCACGACCGGCGCCCAGTCCCGGAGGGTCCGCCGTCGCCCGCGGGCGGCGGGGGAGGCGAAGGGGGCCTGATGCCGCGCGAGCCGGGTGACGTGCAGCGGGTCCTGTCGGGGCGCGCACCGGTTGCGTTGGCGGCAGGATACCACCGCTCCCCCCGGGGGCCGCCGGCCCTCTCGGGTGACGGCCGTGGGGAACGGCTGAGCCTCGGCCTCGCCGCCGCGCCGGGCGGCGCCCATGGCATGGCCTCCAACGGCTCGGGGTTCGGGCCGGGGCCGTCCAAGGACGTCATGGAACGGATCCATCGACGGTGGGGCAGGACCAGTCCCGACCGGCTTCCGGTCTGCCGGTTCATCTCGTCCGCCCGCCGGGTGACTCACTCACGCGGCGGCCTCCTCTTCGCCCTGCCGATTTGTCACAATGGCCGCGATGCTGCGCCTGCTCCACACGGCCGACGTCCACCTCGGGGCCCGCCACGCGGACCTCGGCGAGCAGGCGGCCGCCCAGCGCGAGCGCCAGTTCGCCGCCTTTCGGGCAACTGTCGACGTGGCGCTCGCCGAGAAGGTGGACCTCGTCCTCGTCGCCGGCGACCTCTTCGACTCGAATACCCAGCCGCGCCGCTCGGTCGAGCGGGTGGCCACCGAGCTCCGCCGGCTGGCCGACGGGGCGATCCGGACGGTCGTCATCCCGGGAACCCACGACGTCTACGACGGTGCCTCGGTCTACCGCGCCTACGACCTGGCCGCCCTCGCCGGGCTGCCCGCCGGCACCGATCGACTGGTCGTCCTGACCCCCGACCGGCCCGACATCCTGCTGGGCCCGCTCGACGTCGTCGTGCATGGCAGGGTCTTCGCCACCAAGCGCGGGCCACGCAGCCCTCTGGCCGGGTTCGACGTGGCCGAGGACGATCGCGCGACCTGGCACATCGGCTTGATCCACGGGTCTCTCAGCATCCCGGAGCGGACCGAGCACGACGAGGTCGTCTTCACGGGCGACGAGGTCGCGGCCTCGCACCTCGACTACCTCGCTCTCGGCCACTGGCATTCCACCCAGCGCGGGCGGAGCGGCGCCACCCTGTGGGCCTACAGCGGGGCCCCCGAGCCGGTCGCCCTGGACCAGGACCGCGCTGGGAACGTGCTCCTGGTGACGCTCGAGGAGCGCGGCGGCGGCCGCCACGTGACGGTGGAGGAACGGCGCGTGGGACGAACCCGTTTCGAGCGCATGGCGTTCGACGCCGCTGCCGTCGCCAGCCAGCCGGCGCTCGTCGAACGCCTCGTCGCGCTGGCCGATCCCGACCTCGTTCTCGATGTCCGGATCATCGGCGTCCGGCCCGACGAGCTCGACCTGGCCCCCGAGGAGATCGAACGCGAGATCGGCGACCGGTTCTTCCGGGTGCGGGTACGCGATGTGTCGCTGGCCGCCCTGCCCGACGGGCCCGCGGCGCCCCCCGACACGATCGTCGGCTCGCTCGTCCGCGACATGGAGGCGACGATTGCCGAGGCGGAGGCCGCCGACCGGGTCGACGCCGCCGCCGAGGCACGCGAGGCGCTGCGTATTGCCCGGCTGCTGCTCGACGGCCGCGAGGTGGCGCTGTGAGGATCAGCCGCCTCCGACTGCGCGACCTGAAGGTGCACCGCGACCTCGACCTCGAGCTCGCCCCGGGCCTCACCGTGGTCCGCGGCCCGAACGAGGCCGGCAAGACGACCATCCAGCGCGCGCTCGAGCTGGCGCTCTTCCGCAAGGTGACGGCGAGCGGCGCGGAGATCGACGGGCTCCGGAGCTGGGGCGCGGCCGATGACGGGCGACCCTGGGTCGCCCTCGACTTCGTCCAGGACGACCTGGACGGCTCGCACGAGGGAAGCCTGGAGAAGGATTTCCGGGGCGCCAGGGGAACCGTTCGCCTGGCCTTCGACGGCGAGACGGTGACCGACCCCACCCGCGTCGACGAGTTGCTCGCCGACCTGACCGGCATCCCCAGCGAGAAGTTCTTCCGCTCGACCGCGTCGGTGCGCCACCACGAGGTGTTCGACCTCGCTCGCGACGAGGGCGCCCTGCGGGACCGCCTGCAGGCGTTGATCAGCGGTGCGGATCGCGGGACCAGCGCCGGCAAGCGCCGCCTCGAGAAGGCACTGAAAGACCTCCAGGCGCGCGGCGAGCGCAACCCGGGCAGGCTTCGGGTCGCCGAGGAGGCGGTCACGGTCTCGGAGGCCGCTCTCGCCCAGGGGGAAGCCCAGCTCGCCCAGCTCGAGCGGGACCGCGACGCGCTCGTGGGAGCCCGCGGACGCCGGTCCGCGGCCGAGGGCGTGCTCGCCGAGCGGCGATCGCTGCTCGAGAAGGCGCGCCAGGCGGAACGCCTGACGGAGGAGCGTGCCGTCGCCCAGGAGCGGTTCGAGCGCTACCGCCAGGCCGTGGTCGTCTCGGAGCAGATCACCGTGCTCGAGGGAAGCCACCCGTCGTCGAACCCGTTGCCGGTCCTGCGCCAGGTCGTGGAGCGCATTCGCGTGCTCGACCGCGAGATCGCCGCGCTCCGCCTCCAGCTCGGCGAGGGGCCCACCAGAGTCGACTACAACGTGGTCGTGCGGGAGCCCCGCTATCGCCCGATCGCCTGGCTCGCCCTCGTCCTCGCCGCGGCCGGCGTCGCGGCCGTGGCGGTCGGTGTCTTCGCCTCGCTCTCCGCGGCCGTCCTCGGCGGCGTCGTCGCCGGCGTCGCCGGCGTGGTCCTCGCCGCATACGCTCGCGAGCGCCGTCGGGCGGCCTTCGACGTGCGCCACCAGAAGGAGCTCCGGGACGACGAGATCGCCCGTCGCCTCCGCGGCCGCAGCCAGCTGGAGGACGACCTGCGCCGCAAGGAGCACGATCTCGCGGCCCAGCTGGCAACGGTCGACGTGGCCGACCCGGCCGCGGCCGAGGACCTCCTCGCCCGCGAGGACGCGCACGTGCAGACGATCGGTCGCGCGCGGGCCCAGCTCGAGGGGCTGGCCGGGAAGGAGCCCGTGGAGACGCTTCCGGCGCTCCGCGACGCCTCGGCTCTGGCGATCGAGCAGAAGTCGGGTGCCCTGGAGGCGCTCGGCCCGATCGCCAAGGAGCCGCGGGCTCGCGAACGGCTGGAGGTCGAGGTTCGCGACCAGGAGGCGGCGCTCGAGCGAGCGCGCGACGACGAAGCCGGCGCCCGGGCCCGGGTCGAGCACAACCCTGTCGACGCCGAGGCGGTGGCGGTGGAGGCCGAGCGCCTCGCGACGTCCCGGGAGCGGCTGGCCGCGCTGCAACGTCGCCAGCGGGTCTACCAGCAGGCGCTCGACGCGATCCAGCGCGCCGAGGTGGCGACGATGCGAATTGCGACGCGCTTCCTCGAGAAGCAGATGCGCGGGGATCTCGCCCGGCTGACCGGCGGACGCTACCGCCGCGTGGCGGTCGACGACGCCACGCTCGACATCTCGGTCTTCGCCCCCGAGCGCGGTGGCTGGGTCGCCCTCGACGACCTCTCCCAGGGGACCCTCGACCTCGGCTATCTCGCGGCGCGGCTTGGTCTTGTGCGGCTGGTCACCCAGGATCGACGGCCGCCGCTCGTCTTCGACGATCCCTTCGTCACCTTCGACGACCGCCGGGCAGAGCGAGCCATCGGGATGCTGCGCGACCTCGGCACCGACTTCCAGGTCATCTACCTGACCACGTCCGAGCGCTACGACCGGGCGGCCGACAGGGTGGTGGTCCTGCCCGGCCCGACGGCCACCGACGCCGACACGGGCGAGGTACCCGAGGCGACGCCGGCAGCCGGCTGACTCGGCCCATCCGGCGCACACGTGCCCGCTGACCTGTTCGCCGCCGTCGCGGGGCTCTCCGCCGCGGCATTCTGGGGTGCCGGCGACTTCGGCGGCGGGATCTCGGCGCGGCGACTGCCGGTATTCGTCGCAGTCCTGGGCGCCCAGGTCGTGGGCCTCGTCGGCGCCATCCTCGCCGCGGTCGTCCTCCACGAGCCGGTCCCCACGCCGACGGATGCAGCGTGGGCCGCGGCGGGCGCGGTCCTCGGATCTCTCGGCCTGGCCGGCCTCTACCGGGCCCTCGCCGACGGCCGGATGGGGATCGTGGCCCCGATCACGGGCGTCCTCACCGCGGCGATCCCGGTCGCCGTCGGGATCGCAATGGCCGGGCTCCCGACACCGGTGCGCCTGGGCGGCTTCGCGCTCGCAGTCGTTTCAATCGTCCTCGTCTCGAGCGCGGACGACGGAACCACGGGCCGCCGCGGGATCCTCATGGCCGTCGGGGCAGGCGTCTCGTTCGGCCTCTATGGCACCTGCGTTGGGCAGATCGAATCGGGGGTCTTCGCCCCGCTCGCGGTCGCCCGGGCTACCTCGTCGGCGCTCGTGCTGGCCATCGTCGTGCTCGGGCGGACACCAATCCGGGCCTCGTTCCGCGGCCGGCCCCGGCTCGTCGGACTCGTCGCCCTCGTCGGCGTGCTCGACCTCGCGGGCAACGCGGCGTTCCTCGTCTCCGCCCAGGCCGGCGGCCTCGCCGTCGCGGCCGTCCTCGGTTCGCTCTACCCGGTCTCGACGGTGATCCTGGCGGCGGCAATCCTGCGCGAGCCGATCGGACGGATCCATGCCGCCGGGATCGGCGTGGCCGCGGTCGCGACGCTCCTGATCGTCGGGGGCGGCTGAGCGGCCGCCTGTCCGCGCCGGACCGGGCGCCGGCGCAACGCCGAGCGCGGCGGGGCACGTCAGTCGAGGTCAAGCGAGAGGTAGGTCCCGGGGTCGCGGAAGCCCATCGCCTCGTAGAGGGGGCGGCCCGCGTCAGATGTCCGCAGGAAGACGCGACGCAGCCGCAGGCGCCGTGCCTCTCCGACGAGCGCGTCCATCACCGCTCGGCCGGCGCCGCTGCCGCGCCAGCGCGGCAGGGTGTAGACGTTGACGATGAACCCCTCGCCGTTCCGCCGCGACCGGGGGTGCGGCGGCCGGTCGACGATCACGAGGCCGGCCATCGCGACGATCCGGCCGCCGTCTTCCGCGACCCACAGGTGATACGTCTCGTCGTCGACGTGCGTCGCCAGGTAGTCGGCGACCTGGGAGCGGTGGGGACCTATTCGGTCCGGCGGGAGGTCGCCGCCGAGGAGCTCGCGGTCGAACGCCAGGCGCAGGTCGAGGATCACCGGCAGGTCGGCGCGCGTCGCCCGGCGCACGGCGTAGCGACGCGGTGAGCGTGGGTGCGGGGGCTCCGGCGGCGGCTGGGTCACGCCACGATCGTGCCACGCCGGGCGCCTCGCTGCGCCGCACGGGCGCAGGCAGCCGCCGGTCCCGGAGCTTCAGTCCGTGCCGATAGACTTCGGTCGTGATCCCCGAGACCCGACCGCCCTCGGACGCGCCCGCCCACGCCATGCCCGCCCGTCGGCCGCCGATCGCCTGGAAGCGGCTCCTCGTCGTGTACGGCATCGTGTCCACCATCGAGGCCCTCGGGGTGTCCCAGGTCTTCGCCTTCCTGCCGCTCCGCCTCGCCCAGGTGGGCCTGCCCGCCGCCCAGATCCCGACCTTCACGGGCCTGTTCACGAGCCTGATCTTCGTCTTTGGCATCGTCCTGGTGCCGTTCTGGGGCGTCTGGGCCGACAAGTACAGCCGGCGCGCGGTCATCGTCCGCAGCGCGGTCGTCGAGGTCTTCGTCTTCGCCGGCGTGGCGCTCGCGCAGGAGCCATGGCAGCTGGCCGCCAGCCTCCTGCTCGTGGGGTTCCAGCTGGGCAACACGGGGGTCATGCTGGCAGGGCTGCGGGACGTGACACCTCTCGAGCGGGTCGGGACGGCGACCGCCACCTTCGGCGCGACGAGCCCGCTCGGCTTCGCCATCGGCCCCGTCCTCGGGGCCCTGATCGTGGACGGCCTCGGCCTCCCCCTCACGGCGGTCTTCTGGAGCGGCGCCCTCCTCTCGGCGTTCTCGGTCGTCCTGTTGCTCGTCGCCTCGCCCGACATCCGGCCTGCGATCGCGCCGGTCGGCAGCGCCGTCTCGCTGGCGCGGAAGGCGATCGCGGGCGTCATGCAGGACCCGGCGGTGCGCCGCATCTTCGCGATCTTCGGCGTCTCCATCCTCGCCAACCAGATGAGCCGGCCGTACATCCCGCTCCTCGTGGCGGACGTGAACGGCGCCGCCAATCTCGCGTCCGCCATCGCGCTTGTCGCGGGGACCGCGGCGCTGGTCGGCGTCCTGATCTCGCCGCTCGCGGGGCCGCTCGGCGACCGGATCGGGTTCCGGCCGGTCCTCGCCGGATCGCTCCTCGGGGCCGGGACGATGCTGCTCGTCATGCCGGCAGCACCGGCGCTCGGTGTGCTCGCGATGGTCGCCGTCGTCTATTCGGCGCTGCAGGCGTCGACCCAGGCGATGGTCTTCGGGCTGGTCGCCGTCGAGGTCGCGCCCGAGCGGCGGTCCGCCACCCTCAACCTCGTGCTCCTGCCGCTTTACCTCGCCGGCATCATCGGGCCGACGATGGGGGCAATCGCAGCGAGCGCCGGCGGGATCCGGGCTCCCTTCGTGCTGGGCGGACTCGTCTTCCTCGCCGGCGGGGTCGCGGTCACCCTCTCGCTCCGGCGAGCGGCACGTTCGGGGCGGACGGCGCGACCGACGGCCTGACCGGAGCTCCCCGCAGCGTCATCCCGCGGAGGGAGGGTCCGCCCTCAGGCATCCCGGCCCCACTGCGGCCACTCCATGACCGCCCGGAAGCCATGTGCCTCGCACATCTGGAGGGCGTGGACGTTCGAGGCAACCACGGCGAGGCCCGGAGGTCGTCGCCACGATCGAGGTGTCGGTTGGCTCGAAGTCGGGCCCGGCAACCCGGGCCTGCACCCCCGCCTCGCTCCACGAGATCCGGGTTCGGTGGTCCGCGAAGGTCGCGTTCATCAGCGAGACGAGGTCGGCGACCCGGTGGCGGGCGGGATCGAAGGAGCTCAGGGCGAGCCTCCATCGATGCGGGCGCCCTATCTCGGAAGGTCGCGCTCCTCGGTGCCGACGAACCGGGCGTCGGGCCGGATGAGGCGGTTCGCCGAGGCCTGCTCGATCACGTGGGCCGTCCAGCCCGCGTGGCGGGCCAGGGCGAATGTGGCGGGGAAGAGGTCGGGCGTCAGGCCGACGCCCTGGAGGACCGCGGCCGCGTAGAACTCGACGTTGGTCTTGAGCGGCCGATCGGGATACTTCTCTTCGAGGACCTTGAGGGCGACGTCCTCGACCTTGATCGCGAGGTCGAGCCAGTCGGGCTTGGTGGGCATCGCCTCGACCACCTTGCGCAGCGCGGCGGCCCGCGGGTCGTATGCCCGGTAGACGCGGTGGCCGAAGCCCATCAGCCGTTCGCCGCGGGCCAGCGCGTCGCGGACCCACTCCTCGGCGTGCTCCGGCGAGCCCACCTTGTGGATCTGCTCGACGACCTCGGACGGAGCTCCTCCGTGCAGCGGGCCCTTCATCGCCCCGATCGCCCCGCAGACGGCCGAGGCCATGTCCGACTTGGTCGAGGTGATGACGCGCGCCGTGAACGTCGAGGCGTTGAGCCCGTGCTCGGCGCCCACGATGAAGTACGCGTCGAGGGCGCGCGCGGTGGCCTTGTCCGGTCGTTCGCCGCTGAGCTGGTAGAGGAAGCCGGAGACGAGATCCAGCTTCGGGTCCGGGTCGATCGGCTCGAGGTCCTGGCGGAGGCGCACAAAGGCAGCCAGGGCCGACGGCGAGAACTCGGTGAGCGCGCGCGCCTGCACCTCGGTCGGCGGCCAGTCGAGGACCTGCGACGCGCCCCACACGGAGACCGCGGTGCGCAGGGCGTCCATCGGCTTGGCCGTTCGAGGCATCGCCCGCAGGGCCGCCATCACGGCCGACGGCACGCGTCCCGCGGACATGCGCGCCTTCGGGTCCCAGTTGCCGGTCCAGAGGAGGTTGGCGACGGATGCGAACGTGCCGTGGGCGACGAGGTCTCCGATGCGGTAGCCGCGGTACATGAGGCGGCCGTTGGCGCCGTCGACGAGCCCGAGCTGGGTCTCGGCAGCCAGAACCCCCTCCAGTCCCGGCGAGTAGGGCCGGCCATCGACCGTGTGGGTCGGGAGCGGGATCGGCGCGGCCTCGACCGCGGCGCTCGGCTTTGCAGGCTTGTCGGTCATCGTGGCGTGTCCTCGAGGGCGGGCCGGCTGGCCTGGTGAGGGAGGCCGTGGCAGGCGGCCATCGTACTGCGTGCCCGGACGCCGCGAAACTGCCCTCCGTGCTGCGGGACGTTAGCGCCGGCGCGGGTCGTCGGCGGGCAACCCCGCGGCGGCGGCCACGTCGAGGACCCAGGTCGCCCCGGCCCGGCGGGCGCGCAGGGCGGGCAGGCGACGCTCGTCGAACGTTCCCTCTCCACGGGCCGCGTTCGGCTCGAGGAGCTCGGCGACGACCGCCGCCTTCGACGCGCCGAAGGCGGCCGCGACCAGGCCTGGCGTGGCGTCGAGGGCGAGCGGCGTAAGCGTGACCCGGTCCAGGTGCGGCCCGACGTGCATGGGGGCGGGTACCCATGTCGTCCAGCCCGGCGCGGAGAAGGCGGCGCTGCCAGGGAAGACCGAGAGCAGGTGCCCGTCGGGACCGACCCCCACTAGCATCGCGGCGAAGACCGGGCGGTCCTCCCCATCCGCGGGCAGCTCCGAGCGGAGCGTCTCCTCGAACCGGGCCGCGCAGGCAGCCGGCGGCTCGCCGTCCCTCAACGCGGCATCGATGGGCCAGGCGTGGACGTGAGCGGGGTCAAGCGGGGCCGGTGCGAGCCCGCGCGCGGGGTCTCCGGGGAGGAGGACACGGTCGATCGCGCCGAGGTTGCAGTCGGGATCGCCACGCGGCACGAAGCGGTCATCGCCGAGCCAGACATGGAGCACGTCCCACGGGACCCGTCCCCGGAGCGGCTCGGCCAGGAGCGCGCGGTAGACGGCGGCGGGTGTGGAGCCCCCGGTCGAGGCGAAGTCGGCGCGCCCGTGCCGCGCGGCGCCAGCCACCAGCGCGTCGACGAGGATCCCGGCCACCGCCGCGGCCGCAGCCCGCGCGTCGGGCCGAACCACGATGGCCGGCTCGCCGCGCGCTCCGCTCACGCCTCCGCCTCCGCGACGGGCCCCGCGAGGCGTGCAGCCATGGCGAGCGTCCCCTCCGCGATCGGGTCGCGGCCCCCCGCCTCGATGGCTTCGGCGAGGAGCTCCGCTTCCGTCAGCCGCACGGCGTGGAACGTTCGACCGAGCGCCTCGATGCCATCCTGCCAGACCGACACGTGCACGACCTCGGCCTCGGCGGACACCTCGGCCCGCAGCTCCGAGCCGCGCCGCTCCGCGAGCAGCTCGACCTGCAGGGTCGTGCCGGCAACCACGGGGGCCACCACCGGCCGCACCACAACCTCGACCTGCGCTCCACGCTCCCAGGCGAGCAGTGCCCGCATTTCCCGTCCCGGATCCGGGTCGGCGCCCGGCGCGAGTTGCGATGGCCGCCCTCCCTCGGCCGCGAGCGGGTCGACCCGCGCCAACGGCCTCGAGACCCGCAGCGCGAGCCGCGCAGCGAGCCAGGCCACGTGATAGATCGGCTTCACGAGGTTGGTGCCCGCCTCCGCGCCTGGCCCGCCGTGGGTCGCGTACGTGACCGCGATCCGGCGCAGGGATCGGAGATACGGCGCGAACGCCTCGTGGTCGAAGATCGAGGCGACTGCCTCGCGCCAGCGCGCCTGGCGGATGAGAGCGAAGTCGGAGATCGGAAGCGAGGGTCGCGCAAGCCTCGACAGCGCCCGCAGCCGGTCGAGCCCGTCACCGTTCCAGCGCGAGCCATCCACGACGAGCCGGTCGGCCATCCCTACCAGGCTGGCGGTCGATTCCCTGCCGAACGGCGGGTCGCCCGGCCACCAGACCGTCACGGGCAGGTCGTGGATGAGCAGGGGCGCCACGATCGCCTGCAGGTGGTGGCCCGCATCGCCGCCCGCCAGCACGTACACCTGCTCGGCGCAGGTCTCGGGCCCGTCGACACGTGGCACCATGCAGAAGGCCTTCACGTCGGCCCGCAGCCAGGCCGGTCCGTCCGGGTCGGTCGGAACGAGGATCAGGGTCCGGGACGGGTGGCGTCCGGTTCCCATGGCCAGCGTCGCCGCCGCCCGCTCGCCCAGCTCGGGGCTGGTCGCCACGACCACGAGGTTGAGGACGCTCGTGCGGGCCGCGACCAGGCGCTCCGGGCCCCCGGCGCGGGCCGACTGGGCCTGCGGCTGGCTCCAGATCCTGCCGAGCTCACGCTCGATCCCGGCCACGGACGTTGCCCGCCCCGCCCAACGCAGCGTCGGCAGGCCCGGCAGGGCTGCGACGTCGAACGGCACCACGATGCCCGAGGCGACGCCGTCCTGCACCAGCCCCCCAGTTGGCGGCCGGCCGCTCAGATCCGGCGCCACCGTTGCCCGTCCCTCGCCAGGAGGGCGTCCGCGGTCTCCGGGCCCCAGGACCCGGCCGCGTAGTTCGGGAGGTCGGGAGGCGCGGCGTCGGCCCACGCGTCGATGATCGGCGTGACGATCCCCCAGGCCTTCTCGACCTCGTCGGAGCGCGTGAAGAGCGACGCGTCGCCCAGCAGCGCGTCGAGGATCAGCGTCTCGTACGCGTCGGGGCTGTCCACGCTGAAGGCCGAGCCGTACGTGAAGTCCATGTTCACGCTCCGGACATCCACGCCGAGGCCCGGAACCTTGGCCGCGAAACGCAGCAGGATCCCCTCGTCGGGCTGGATGCGGAGCGCCAGCAGGTTCGCCTCGGGGGTGGCATTCGACTCCTTGAACATGGCGTGGGGGACCTGCTTGAACTGGATCGCGATCTCCGTGGCCCGCTTTGGCAACCGCTTGCCCGCGCGCAGGTAGAACGGGATCCCGGCCCACCGCCAGTCGTCCACGAAGAGCCGGGCGGCGACATAGGTCTCGGTCTCCGACTCGGGATCGACCTCGGCCTCGGATCGGTAGCCGACGACCGGCTCGCCGGCCACCCAGCCGGGCCCGTACTGGCCGCGCACCACGTTCTCGGCGACGTCGCCGGGTGTCATCGGCTCGATGGCCCGCAGGACCTTCACCTTCTCGTCGCGCAGGGCGTCGGCGTCGAACGTCGCCGGCGGCTCCATCGCCACCAGGGCCAGCAGCTGCATCAGGTGGTTCTGGAGGAAGTCGCGCGAGGCGCCGGCCTCCTCGTAGTACGAGCCGCGCTTCTCGACCCCGATCGACTCGGCGACCGTGATCTGGACGTGGTCGACGTAGCGTCGGTGCCAGATCGGCTCGAAGATCCCGTTCCCGAACCGGAAGACCAGGATGTTGCGAACGGTCTCCTTGCCCAGGTAGTGGTCGATGCGATAGACCTGCGACTCGCGGAAGACCTTGCCCACCTCCCGGTTGAGCCGGATCGCGCTGGCCAGGTCGCGGCCGAACGGCTTCTCGATGACGATCCGGCGCCAGCCGGCGCCGTGCTGCTCGTGGTCGAGGCCGGCCCGCCCAAGCCCGGCGATGATCTCCGCGAACGCCGACGGCTGGGTGGCGAGGTAGTAGAGCCGGTTTCCACGTGTGCCCTGGATGGCGTCGAGCTCGTCGAGGCGGGTCGACAGTGCCTCGTAGAGCGTCGGGTCCGCGAAGTCGCCGCGCTGGTAGCTGATGCGTTCGGCGAAGGAGTCCCAGACGCCGGCCTCGATCGGGAGGACCCGGCTGAACTGCTCGAGCGAGGCGCGCAGCTCGGCTCGGAAGGCGTCGTCGGCGTACGGGCGGCGCCCGACGGCGACGATGGCGAACTCGTGGGGCAACAGGTTCGTGCGCCAGAGCTGGAAGAGTGCCGGGACCACCTTGCGGTGGGCGAGGTCGCCCGTCGAGCCGAAGAGGACGAACGCCGCCGGATCCGGCAGGCGCTCCAGGCGCAGGCCCTCCCGCAGCGGATTGCCGGCCGCCTTCCGGGTGGGCCGGCGCCGTCCGGCGCGGGCGAGACGAAGGTCGCGCGCCGTCATCGGCGGATCGTCGGCGGGCCGGGCGGACGGAACCGGTGTCCCTGCGTTGGCGGACCGGACCACCGCTCGGCTACCCGGTCTTCACTTCGTGGCCGCCGAACTCGTTGCGCAGCGCGGCGAGGACCTTCGCCCCGTAGCTCTCGTCCTGGCGCGAGCGGAACCGCGCCTGCAGCGAGAGCGTGATGATCGGGGCAGGGACGTCGTGGTCGATCGCCTCCTGCACCGTCCAGCGCCCCTCGCCGGAGTCGGCCACCCAGTCCTTGATCCCCGCCAGGTCGGGGTTCTTGCCCACGGCGTCGTGGAGGAGATCGAGGAGCCAGCTTCGGACCACGGAGCCGTAGCGCCAGATCCCCGAGATCTGCGCCAGGTCGAGGTCGTAGTCGCTCGCCTGCATGATCTCGAAGCCCTCGGCGTAGGCCTGCATCAGGCCGTACTCAATGCCGTTGTGGACCATCTTCACGTAGTGCCCGGCACCTGGCCCGCCGACGTGGGCGTAGCCGTCCGCGGGCGCCAGCGACCGGAAGACCGGCTCGAGCGGCTCTACCGCATGGCGGTCGCCGCCGACCATGAGGCAGTAGCCGACCTGGAGGCCCCAGATCCCGCCCGAGGTGCCGGCGTCCACGTAGCGGAGCCCCTTCTCGCCCACCTTCGCGTGACGCCGCACGTCGTCGTGGAAGTTGGTGTTGCCGCCATCGACGATCGTGTCTCCGGGGGCGAGCAGCCCCATCAGCTCGTCGATCATCGCCTCGGTCGCATCGCCGGCCGGCACCATCAGCCACACGGCGCGTGGTGCAGGCAGCTTGGCGACGAGCTCGGCCAGCGAGAACGCGCCCTCCGCCCCCTCGGTCACGATCTCGCGTGTCTTCTCCGGTGAGCGATTGAAGGCCACCACCTCGTGGCCATCCCGGACGAGACGGCGGACCATGTTGGCGCCCATCCGGCCGAGGCCGACGAAGCCGATGCGCATCAGGAACCTCCTGTTGAGCGGGGGACGCGACGCGTCTACGCCGGCGAACGGTGCGCTGCTACTGACGAAGCGCGGCGGCCAGCGCCGCATCGAGCGCGGCAAGGCCGGCCTCGACGTCAGCCCCGAGGTGGACCCGCAGGACGGGCAGGTCGTGCGCCTCGAGCGACTCGAAGTCGCCACGGGCCTGGGCGTCGACCAGCTGGCCGAACGAGTAATGCCTGCCATGTACCGGGAGGTCGACCGGGTGGTCGGCGGTGAGCTGAAGGAACCAACCGATCGGCGCCCCGCCCTTGTGGAGCTGCCCGGTGGAGTGCAGGTAGCGCGGCCCGAAGCCGCCGGTCGTGGCCAGGCGCGTCGCGTCGCGCAGCCGGCCCCGGATTCGATCGAGCGCTGCGGCGCGCCCGGCGGTCGGCGCCACGAAGGCACCCAGCGCCAGGTAGCCGCCCGGTCGAGCCCGGTCCAGGTGGCGGCGCAGCTCGCTCACGAGCGTCCCATCGCCGGCGGTGATTCGCAGCGCCGTGTCGCCGTAGAGCGTGAGCCCGTCGCCGGCCGCGATCGGCTCCTCGTGCGGGAAGTGGCCCTGGTGCTCCAGCTCCTCGAGCACCCGTTTCGTGTTCTCCTTGGACTCGGTTACGTTGGGCTCGTCGAATGGGTTTACACCCATGACGACACCGGCGATCGCCGTCGCGACCTCCCAGCGGAAGAACTCGGCAGCAAGGTCGATCGGGTCGACGAGGTCGAAGCGCATGACCGGGTGGCCGGCCCCCGCGAGGGTGTCGAGGAGGTCGTCGACGGAGGCGGCGTCGGACGCCGCGGCCGGCGGCGCTGAACCGTCGAGGGCAATCCGCACGAAGACACGGTCCGGGCCATAGGCCGCGGGCGCGCCCAGTGGCTCGCGATCCACCGGCACGATCCCGGTGCCGAGCTTGCCGGTGCTCTCCGCCACGAGCTGCTCGAGCCACGCTCCCAGCGGGCCGATCGCCGGGTCCACCACGAACGTCAGCTTGTCGCGCCCGGCCGAGGCGAGGGCGCCCATCGCGGCTCCCAGCGCGATCCCGGGGTTTGCCGCAGCCTCGGGGACCATGCAGCGGGCGTGCATCCCGGCAGCGGCAGCCATGAACGGGTCGAGGTCGACGCCGGCCAGCGAGGCGGGCAGAAGGCCCACGTAGCTCAGCGCCGAGTAGCGACCGCCGACTGACTCGGGATTGAGGAACACCTCGTACATGTCGTCCTGGTGCGGAATCGCGGCCAGCGACCTGCCGGGATCGGTCACCGCGACCATGAACTCCCCGGGCGACTCAGTCCGGGCGCCGTGCGCCCGGAGCTGGTCGTGGATCCGCTGCCAGGCGTCGGCCTGGAACGCCAGGGTCTCGGTCGTGGTCCCGGACTTGGAGCCGACGATGAAGAGCGTGGCCAGCGGATCGAGGCCGTCCCAGGCGGCCGCGACCGCGGCGGGGTCGGTCGAGTCGAGGACCCGGACCTGCAGCCAATCCTCGACGTCGCCGAAGGCGGTCGCGATCACCTCGGGGGCCAGGCTGCTGCCGCCCATGCCGGCGACGATCGCGGCCATAAAGCCCCGGTTGCGGATCGTCTCGCCGAAAGCCTCGAGGGCCGGGCACCCGATCGCTGAAGTCGGACGGCAGGTCGAGCCAGCCGAGCCGATTGCCGACCTTCTCCTGCACGGCCGGGTCGCTCGACCAGAGGGTCGTGTCGCGCTCATGCAGGCGGTCGGCCCAGCGCTCGGCGTCCGCCCGGGCGACGGCGGCGGCCACGGCCGCGGCGAGGGTCGGGTCGTCGATCCGGGCGTCGAGCGTGCCCGGCTCGAATGATGAGGGGGTGGTCTCGGGCATGGGGTCCTCCTGCGCCGTGGAGTCTACCCGCGGCCCGCCGTGGTCGCCGGGATCGCGCCCGCCCGGCGGAACCGCGGAGCGCGCTGCGATCAGCGGCCCTCGGCCTCGATGGCGAGGATCTTGGCAAGGCGCCTGACATGGCGCTCCTGGCCGGTGAACGTCGCGCCCATGAAGGCCCGGGCGCACTCGACGGCCGTCTCGGTTCCGATGACCCGGCCCCCGAGGCAGAGGATGTTCATGTCGTCGTGCTCCACCCCCTGGTGCGCCGAGTAGGTGTCGTGGGCGACCGCGGCCCGGACGCCGCGCACCTTGTTCGCCGCCACGCTGGCGCCGATCCCGCTCCCGCAGACGAGGATCCCGCGCTCGGCATCGCCGTCGCGAATCGCGTGCGCCAGGCGACGGGCGAAGTCCGGGTAGTCGTCGGTGGGATCCGAACCGTCCCCGCCGAGGTCGATCAGCTCGTGGCCGGTGTCGGCGAGGCGGCCCAGCAGCACGGCCTTCAGCTCGGCGCCGCCGTGGTCGGCGGCGAAGGCGACGCGCATCAGCGGCCACCTCCCGGATGGGGTGAGGGCGGGGCGGCGACCCGGCCGTGGAAGCCCTCCCGGACGACGCGCCGGCCGACGGCAGTGACGGCGTCGGCCGTGAAGCCGAACTCGGCCAGGATCGTGCCGGCCGGAGCGGAGGTGCCGAAGTGGTCGAGGGCCACGATCGCCCCCTCGTCGCCCGTCCAGCGCTCCCAGCCCAGCGAGACGCCGATCTCGACGGCGACGCGCCGGCGGGCCGCCGCGGGCAGGACCGACTCGCGGTAGGCCGCGTCCTGGGCCTCGAACGCCTCCCAGCAGGGGAGCGAGACGACGCGAGTGCGCGATCCCCTCGGCCTCGAGGGCCTCGGCAGCCGCGACCGCCAGCTGGACCTCAGAGCCGGTCGCGACGTAGACGAGGTCGGGGTTGACGCCGGACCGCCTCGTTCGACGCCGGCCGCACGACGTAGCCCCCGCGGCGGACGCCGTCGCGGGCCTTCTCGGCCGTGCCGGGCAGCACGGGCAGCTTCTGGCGGCTGAGCGCCAGGGCCGTCGGCCCGGCGGTCCGCTCGAGGGCCAGCGCCCAGGCGGCGGCCGCCTCGTTCGCGTCGGCCGGCCGGACGAACCACAGGTTGGGGATCGCGCGGAGCGCCGCGTAGTGCTCGACCGGCTGATGGGTCGGCCCGTCCTCGCCGAGGCCCACCGAATCGTGGGTCCAGTCGTAGGTCACCGGGAGCCCGGAGAGGGCCGCGATGCGGACGCTGCCGCGCATGTAGTCGGAGAAGGTGAGGAACGTCGCGACGTACGGCCGGAAACCGCCGTGGCAACGCGATCCCGTTCGCGATCCCGCCCATGGCGTGCTCGCGGACGCCGAAGCGCAGGTTGCGGCCGGCAGCTGTCGGGGTGAAGTCGCCGCCGCCCTTGACGTCGGTGAGGTTGCTCTCGGAGAGGTCGGCCGAGCCGCCGAAGAGCTCCGGGACGGCCGGCGGCCAGCGCGTTGATCGTGTCGGCGCTGGCGTTGCGGGTGGCCACCTCGGCGCCCGCTTCCCAGCGGGGGAGCGTGGCGTCCCACCCGGGCGGCGAGGTCGCCGTCGAGGCGGCGCTCGAGCTCGCGGGCCTCCGCCGGGTAGGCCGACCGGTAGCGCTCGACGGCTGCGTTCCAGCGGCCCGTGAGCTCCTCGCCGAAGAGGATCGCCCGCGAGAAGAAGGCGGCCACGGCGTCCGGCACGTAGAAGCGTGCGGTCGGGGTCCCACCCGTAGGCCTCCTTCGTGAGGCGCACCTCGTCCGCTCCGAGCGCGGCGCCGTGGGCCTTCTGGCTGCCCGCCTTGTTCGGCGAGCCCTGGCCGATCACCGTCCGGACGGCGATGATCGAAGGCCGGTCGTCGGAGCGAGCCAGCCGGATGGCAGCGTCGATCGCCCCCACGTCGGTGCCGTCCTTGACCCGGAGAGTCTGCCAGCCGTAGGCCCGGAAGCGCTCGAGGACGTCCTCCGAGAAGGCCATCGCGGTCGGGCCGTCGAGCTGGATCTGGTTGTCGTCGTAGAGCACGAGCAGCTTGTCGAGCTTGAGGTGGCCGGCGAGGCTGGCCGCCTCCGACGCGATCCCCTCCTGGAGGTCGCCGTCGGAGCAGATCGCGTAGGTCCAGTGATCCACGATGTCGTGGCCGGGCCGGTTGAACTCCTCGGCCAGGCGCCGCTCCGCGATGGCCATGCCGACGGCGTTGGCGACGCCCTGGCCGAGCGGCCCGGTGGTCGCCTCGACGCCAGGCGTCATGCCGAACTCGGGATGGCCGGGCGTGCGCGAGCCCCACTGGCGGAAGCGCTTCAGCTCCTCCATCGGCAGGTCGTAGCCGGTCAGGTGGAGGAGCGAGTAGAGGAGCATCGAGGCGTGGCCCGCCGACAGGACGAAGCGGTCACGATTGGGCCAATCCGGGTGCGTCGGCGCGTGGCGCAGGAAGCGCGTCCAGAGCGTGTAGGCCATCGGGTGCCATTCCCATCGGGGCGCCGGGATGGCCGGAGTTGGCCTGCTGGACAGCGTCGATCGCGAGGGTCCGGATCGTGTCGATCGCCAGCTGGTCCAGCTGCTCGGGGCTGAGGGTGGTCATCGCGTCGGGCTCCCGTGGCGGGCAGGTGGAGTGCCGACATTGTAGGGCGGGGCCGATGACCCGAGGCCGACCCGACGGCCGATCAGGCCGCCCGGGTGGCCTCGGACGGCGTGCGGGACGCGGCAGGCGAAGGTGGAGGGCCGCCGCCCGACCCGCCCGACCCGCCCGACCCGCGAGGCTGCGCCCGACCCTCCGGAGTGCGCCCGAGCGGCGAGCGCCGGCGTATCCTCGAGCCATGGGGCCCTCGCGACCGAAGCCGAGCGAGACCCACGGAATCGGACGGCCGCGCGCTCGTGGTCCTCGGCGACCTCGCCCTCGACGTCGTGCTGGCCCCCGCCAGGCCCCTCGAGCGCGGGACCGACGTTCCCGGCGTGGTGCGCCTGCACCAGGGAGGGTCGGCCGCGAACACCGCTCGGTGGCTGGCCCGCCTCGGGGCGCAGAGCACCCTCGTCTGCGCCGTCGGCCGCGACCCTGCCGGCCGGGCGCTCGTCGCCGCACTCCGCGGGGACGGGGTGACGGTCAGGGCGGCGCGTCCGCCGGGCGCGAGAACCGCCCGGATCGGGATGGTCGTCGACCAGTCCGGCGAGCGGAGCTTCGTTGCGGATCGGGGTGCGGCCGACCTCCTTGCTCCGGGCGACCTGCGCCCGGGGTGGTTTCATCGGGCCGGCGTGCTCCATCTCCCGGCCTACTCGCTGCTCGGGTCGCCGCTCGGGGAGGCCGCGGCGCAGGCCGTCGTGGTCGCGCGGGAGGCGGGCGCGGCGATCTCGGTTGACCTGGCGTCGGCGGCGCCCCTCCTCGCCGGGGGGCGGCGGGCAGCCCAGGCGCTCGTTCGCAGGATCGCTCCCGACCTCCTCTTCACCAACGGCGCGGAAGCCGAAGCGTTCCTTGGTTCAGGGGAACCGGCCGAGCTGTTGCGGTTTGCGCCCCTCGTGGTGGTCAAGCGCGGCGCCGATGGCGCGCTGCTGCTGACCGGGAGCGGGAGAGATCGGGTTGGCCGGCTGGAGGTCTCGACACGCCCGCTGCCTGCCGTGGACACGACCGGCGCCGGCGACGCCTTCGATGCGGGCTTCCTGGCGTCGTGGGCAGCGGCAGGGCGGTCGGTCACGACGCGCGACCTTCGACGTGCGCTGAAGGCCGGGAATCGCGCGGCGGCGCGGCAGATCGGTGCGCCGCGGTCCGAGCTGGCGCTGGGATGAGCACGGACGATCGGCCGCCGAGCGTCGCAACCGACGGCGATGACGCAGGCCCGCCCGCCGACCTCGACGCGTCGGCGGGTCACGGCACCTTCACGCGCGCTGAGCTCGAGGGCGCCGATCCGGTCGAGCCGCGATCGCCGCGACTGCGTTGGCTGATCGGCCTCGGGATGGGGGCCTTCGTCGCGCTCTACCTCTCGTTCCCCATGGGCATCGTGGCCCTGCCCGCTGCATTCACCGCGGCCGGGGCCGGCATGCTGTTCGGCACCGGCCTCGTCTTCGCCGCGGAGTTCGCCTTCGACGTCCTGGTCTGGCTGAACGGCGACGCGGCGACCGCCGACACCTGGTCGTTCGTCGCGTGGTCCCTGGCCGGCTCCGTCGCGCTCGTGGCCGGGATCGCCGGCACGCTCGTCGTTGCGCGTCGCGCCCGGTGACCAGCGCGTGAGCACGATCGTCATCCAGCCGGCCGGTCCCTCGGACGCCGCGGACCTCGCCCGCGTCCGCGTGGCGGCGTGGCGCAACGCGTACCGGGGCATCGTCCCGGCTGCGGAGCTCGACGGCATGGACGAACGCCGCGAGGAGGCGCGGTGGCGCGCACGCCTGGCTGCCCCGAGCGGCGCCTGGACGCGCGTCGCGTGGCTGCTCGACTCACCGCTGCCGCCGCGGCTGGTTGGCTTTGCCGTCTCCGGACCCGGGCGCCACGAGGGCGAGGGCGCATTCGGGGAGGTCTACGCGATCTACGTGGACCCGGCGGCCCAGCACCTGGGAGCCGGCCGGGCCCTGATGGATTCGGCGATTCGCGGCCTGGTCGTCCGGGGCTATGGCGAGGCCGTCCTGTGGGTCTTCGAGGCGAACACCGCCGCTCGCGGCTTCTACGAGCGGATGGGCTGGTTCGCGGACGGCGCGGCGAAGCCGTTCTCGATCGGCGGGGCGAACCCGATCGAGCTTCGCTTCAGGCGGCGGATTCCATGAGGCGTTCTCGGCTCCCCTCGGCTCGCCTGCTATGGCTACGCCTTCAGGAAGCGATCGAACCAGGCCAGCATCCGCTCATTACGGTCGATCCGGCGGTCGGGTCGCCCGGTGATCGCAAACGTGTGCCACGACTCGGGGTAGAGCACGTACTCCACCTCCCTGCCGAGCTGGCGCAGGGCGACGAAGAGCTGCTCGTTGTCGGCCGCCGGGCAGCGCAGATCGGACTCGCCCTGGAGCATCAGGAGCGGCGTCCGGATGCGGGCGACGTTGCGCAGCGGCGACTGGCGCCAGAGCTTCATCACCCCCTCCTCCGAAAGCGGGTCGCCGAGGAGGGCCATCCGGTTGTACTCGGGACCCGAATCCGAGTTGGCCCAGTCGCTGATCTGGTTGGTCACGCCGTTCTCCGAGACGGCGGCGGCGAACCGATCCGGTACGACGCCAATCAGCCAGTTGACCATGAAGCCGCCGTACGAGAGGCCGAGGATGCCGAGCCGGGCTGGGTCGGCGAGGCCGAGCCCCGCGACGTGGTCCACCGTGGCGAGCACGTCGGCGGCGTCCACGCCGCCCCAGTCGCCAAGCTGCGGCGTGATCCACTCCCTGCCGTAGCCGGCCGAGCCCCGGATGTTCGGCAGGATGACCCGGTAGCCGTTGGCAGCCAGGAGGACGTTCTCGATGGAGGGAGCGGGCGACCACGCCGCCGAGCGGGCCGCCATGGACGTTGACGATAGTCGGGAGTGGCGCTGGGCCGGCCCCAGCCGGCGAGACGACGAGCGTCGTCGATCTCGCCGCCCGTCCCCGGCGCCGCCACGCGCCGGAGCTCGGGCCACGGGATCCCGCGGCGCCACGATCCGCCGAGGGTTGTCCGGGGCGTGGCGCGGCCCGCCTCCACTGCCAGGAGCTCCATCGGCCGGTCGTCGAGAGTCGCGACCACCGACACGACGCCGCGCGCCACGCCGAGCGTCCAGGCGGCGACGTCGGCCCCGGCCAGGCGCGCCGGGGCACCCGCGGCACGACCGGTGTCGGCGTCGAACGGGAAGCGCCACGGCTGCACACGTCCTGCGTCGCTCACGAGCGCGACGAGGGCGTCGGTCCCGTCCCAGAACGGCCCCGGCCGCGCGGCCACCATCCACCCGTTGAGGTCGGTGTCGTTGAGGGCACCGATCGGCCGATCGAGCTCGGGCGCCATCGCGATCGCGGCCGCCGGTTCGCCGGCGTCGGCGTCGAAGGGCGCGACGAAAAGCCCGGGGATCTCGTCGTCGAGCGGGGCCGGGACGTCCACGCCGACGCAGGCCAGCCAGCGGCCGTCCGGCGAGAAGGCCGGCGAACCGGCGAACCCGGCGAGGCGGACCAGCTCGCGCGGCGACCCGCCGGTGGACTGTACGGCCCAGAGCGACGGGAGGGGCGGATGTCGGCGTCGGGCCGTGGGTCGGCGGCGAAGGCGATCCAGCGCCCGTCGGGCGACCAGGCGAGGTCCTTCGCGTCGGCTTCAAGATCGGTCAGCCGGCGCGGCCGCGACCCAACGCGCACGGCCCCGGCCCAGACCTGGTCCCAGCGATCGCGATGGCCGATCTCGTCCCAGCGCCAGTCGCTCCGCGTGATTCGGCGGGCGGTTACGACCCGTCCCTTCGTCTCCTTCCCCACGATGAAGCGCACCGCCGGTCCGGCGGCGACGTACGCGATTCGCCGTCCGTCGGGAGACCATGCGAGCTCGGAGATGTCGTGCGCGGGGGCGCGGCCGGCTCCGACGGCGCGCGCGGGCGCCCATAGCATTCGGGGCTCGCCGCCGGCGAGCGGGGCCACCATCGCCGCGGTGGGCCGGTCGGGGTCGTCCGGGAACGAGCGCAGGAACGCCACGTGCCGGCCGTCGGGCGAGACCCGCGGCTGCGAGTCGCGGACGGCTCCCGTGGTGAGGACAACGGGCGCGCGGCGCCCACCCCTTTGCGTGAGCTGCACGAGGTGCAGGTGGGAGCGGTACGTCTCGCCGTGGACGACCCGCCGGACGACGACGGCACCGCTGCCGTCGGGCAGCGCGTCGTGCTCCTCGAGGACGACCTGGCGGCGGATCAGGTCGGCCGGAGCGATCGATCGAGGCATGCACGTGAGGGTAGACCCGCGCGAGCCGTCGTGCGGGTCGCCCGGCCCGCGCAAACGGGAGAAGGTCCGCGGTGGCGCAATGGGGCGGCATCCCGGGCCAGCGCGCCACGGCCACCGCCGCCGGCGGAGCGTACAACCCGGGAGGGTCGCGGGCCGTCGCGCTACTGTGATCGCATGACCGACGGTTCTCGCCTCGCCGCCCTCCGCGCCCGCCTCGAGATCGCGCCCGAGGTGGCTTCTGCCCTTGCTTCCGGCCGGCCCGTCGTGGCCCTCGAATCGACGCTCATCAGCCACGGCCTGCCGTACCCCCAGAATCTCGAGGTGGCCGCAGCGTCCGAGGCCGCCGTCCGCGAGAGCGGCGCTGTCCCCGCGACGGTTGCCATCCGCGACGGCCGCCTCCTGGTCGGCCTGGACGAAGCCGCCGTTCGAGCGCTCGCGATCACGGACGGCGTCCGCAAGGTGGCCCGCCCCACCCTGGCAGGGGCCCTGGCGAGCGCCGGCTGGGGTGCCACCACCGTGTCGGCGACCATGCTCGCCGCCCACGCGGCGGGGATCCGCGTCTTCGCGACGGGTGGCATCGGCGGCGTCCATGCAGGCGCCTTCGTGCCCTCGGCGGGCGCCGGCAGCCGCGGGGGCTCGCCCCGCCCGCCGAGCCTCGACGTCTCGGTCGACCTCGAGGAGCTCGCCCGGACGCCGGTCGTCGTGGTCTGCGCGGGCCCGAAGGCGATCCTCGACGTCCCGGCCACGCTGGAGGTCCTCGAATCGCGGGGCGTTCCGGTCGTGGCAATCGGCACCGACGAGCTGCCTGGATTCTTCTCGCGGCGGTCCGGGATTCCCGCCCCACAGTCGGTCCCGGACGAGGCCTCCGCCGCCGCCCTTGCCGCGACCCACCTGGAGCTCCTCGGCACCGGTGTCCTGCTGTGCGTCCCGGTCCCGGACGCGGAGGGGCTTCCGCGGGACGAGGCGCTGACAGCGATCGCCCGTGCCATCGCCGAGGCCGACGCCGCGGGTGTCCGCGGCCCGGCCCTCACGCCATGGGTCCTCCGGCGGGTCGCCGACCTGACCGACGGCAGGTCCGTCCGGGCCAACAGGGCGCTCATCATCAACAACGCGCGGGTTGCCGGCCGTCTTGCCGGGGTCCTCGCTCGCGGCTGAAGCTGCCCGCCGCGCACGCTGCCGGAGGTCTGGCCATGCCCGCGCCGCGCCGCCTGCCCGCCGCCCTTGCGGCGCTCGGCGTCGCGGTCGCCGTCCTCGGTGCGTGCGCCGGCGACGGGCCGTTTGCCATCCGCTCCTCCGGGACGCAGACGCTCACGACAGCCGTCCCCGCCGGGGCCTCCGCGGTCAGCGTGCGCGTCGAGATGTTCAACGGCCCGATCGAGGTCCGCGCCGGTCCGGCGGGCAAGGTCTCGGCCGTGGTAACGACCACCGGCGCCGCGGGCTCGAAGGGGGAGGCCGAGGCCGACCGGGCGAAGATCCAGGTGACCCTCGACGCGAACCCCGACGGCTCGGTCGGTCTGCGGGCGGTCTACCAGCCGAACCCGGGGTCGCCCTCCAACCGCGCGGCGAGCGCCGTCGTGGAGGTGCCCGCGGCCGCCGCGCTCGAGCTGCGCACGTCAAACGGCAACGTGGCGACGACCGGTGTTGCCGGCGCCATCGGGGTACGCACCTCGAACGGCGCCGTCCGCCTGGCCGAGGTGGACGGAGGCGCCACCGTGCAGACGTCCAACAAGGAAGTCGAGATCGACGGCACGGGAACGTACGATGTCGAGACCTCGAACGCGGCCATCGTGCTGAGGGGGACCGGGGCGACGGTGCGAGCGTCGACCTCGAACGCGACGGCGAGCTTCGAGGGCACCTTCTCGGACGCCGCCCAGGACCTCGAGACCTCCAACGAGTCGATCTACGTGCGTCTCCCGGCTGGCTCGTCGTTCGGATTCGACGCCCAGACCTCGGGCGGCGCCCACGTGCTGGTGACCGGGTTCGACGTGCGCACGACCGGTGCCGTGGGAGACAGCACGCTGCAAGGCACGGTGGGGGCTGGAGGGCCGTCGATCACGTTGCGGACCAGCAACGCCAACATCGTGGTGAGCGCGCAGTGAGCGCCGATCCCCGAGCCGGCCACCGCCCCGGCCGTGGCGGGCGGGCAGCACGTGCGCCTGTCGCCTTGTGCGGCACCACCGGCGTGCGTACACTCGTGAACTGGGCGATCTTCCGCGTTCGAGCCCCGCACCTGCGAGCAGGGGCTGTTCAATCAGACGACCGGCAGCTGAGACCGGACAGACGTCCCGCGGGAGGCGGGCCGGGGAGGCGGAATGCGCATCTACGAGGGAAGCCCGCGGCAGGACTTCGAGGAGGTCCTGCGCTCGATCGGCGCGTTCCTCGACCAGCGAGGCATGCATGACGTCCTCCTCGTGGAGGCAGCCGACGGGTTCATCGTGCAGGGCCTCGCGATCTCAGGCGGCGACACCGGCACCTGGTCCGAGTCGGTGGGACACCAGGTGAAGGAGACGCTCACCTTCCTCGACGAGGACGTGGCGCGGTTCATGGACGAGGCGATCGCCCGTCGCGGCGTCGAGGCAGCCGCGACCGCCCCGACGCCGGACTTGTCCGCGGCGGGCTACTATGAGAATTCGTTCCGTGTCCTCGGGCGCTGGATCGACACCCAGCGCCCGCACGACATCTTCTTCTTCGAGCAGGAAGGCGCGTACGTCGTCCGGCTCCACATGGTCACCTCCGCCGGCGCGCACCATTCCCTGGCGGAGTTCACGAAGGACGACATCGAGGCGATGATCGCGGCGGCGCCGCTGCAGCGGCAGTAGGCGCTCCGCGGAAGGAGGCAGGCGGATGAAGGTGATCAAGGCGCTGGCGACCCTGGTGGGGATTCTCCTAGCGGCCGCCCTCGTCATCCCTCTCGTGGTGCTTGCCGGCCTCTTCGTGTGGCTCAAGCTGACCGAGGAGAGCGACGAGGAAGCGCTTGAGCTCGAGCAGGAAGGCGTCTGACACATCGGCGAGATCACGGCCCCGGCGCCCGACCTGGCTGCCGGGGCCGTCTCCATGTCCGGCTGCGGCCGGCTGGGTGAGCGCCGCCCCGGCGCGCGCGCCTCCGTGGACTCCGACTCCAACCCGGACGCCAACCCGCGATGAGAGCTCCGCACGTCCCGGACTTCCCGTCCGGCGCCCCGGTCAGCGTGCTCGTCGACTACGACGGCACGGTGGCGCTCCAGGATATCGGCGACGTCCTGCTGGCCGCCCATGCCATCGTGGACCAGGCTGCGATCGCAGCCCTGGAGGCCGACTACGCCGCCGGGAGGGCCGGCTCGCGCGACCTGACCCGCTGGGACATGGAAGTCCTGCCAAACGACCCCGACCTGCTGCGGTCGATGGCCGGCTCGATCCCCCAGGACGAGACGTTCCCCTCGTTCGTGGCCGCGATCCGGGCCGCGGGGGCCGCGATCGAGGTCGTGAGCGATGGCCTGGGCTTCTACATCGCCCCGAAGCTAGCCCGGCTGGATCCAGCGCTCTCCGACGTGCCGATCGCCACGAACGACAACCGCCTGGAGGGTCCTGACGGGGTCTCGTTCCCCTACGGGCACCCGGACTGCTTCGTGTGCGGAACGTGCAAGCGCGAGCGGGTGCGCGCGCACGCGGCCGGCGGCCGCGTGGTGGTATTCGTGGGGGACGGACGCAGCGACCGCTATGCCGCCCACCATGCGGACATCGTGTGGGCCAAGGACGCGCTCCTGGAGTGGGGTCGCGCAACGGGCCGCGAGTTCGAGGCGTGGGGCTGTTTTGCCGACATCGAGGCCTGGTTCCGGGCCGCGCTCGCCGACGGCCGCCTGCCGTCGGCGCTTGCCGACCTGCCGGGCTGGCGGGCGACTCACCCGCCCGTGCGCACGGGCTTCATCTGCGGGCCCGAAGCCTGGGGGCCGGGACGGACGGTGCCCGACCCGCTCCACCTGCCGATCACGGACGATCGCGGCGTGGCGCCCGGGCAGGGCGCAGGGGCCCGGCCGAGCGAAGAGGCCGCGTGGAGCCCGGGAGCCGGGCCCAGCGAAGGGCCCGCCCGGAGCGCGAGGTCTGGCCGCGTGCGCGGAGGTGGGGGGCCATGACCACGGCGCCGGAGTGGACGCTGGCCGTGGACGCCCGGAACCTGCTGGGCGAAGGCCCCAGCTGGGACCCGGCGACGCGGACGCTGCTGTGGGTCGACATCGTGGGCCGCGCCTTCCAGCGGCTTGATCCCGCGACCGGGCGTGTCGTGAGGCGCCGCCTCGACGTCGAGGTGAGCGCGGTGGTGCCCCGCGGCGGCGGAGGCCTTGCGCTCGCCCTCCCCGACGGCGTCTGGGTCGCGAGTTCTGACCATGGTCCGCTGGCGCGCCTCGCCGCCATCGAGGCGGACGACCCGTCGACCCGGCTCAACGACGCAAAGTGCGACCCGCGTGGACGCCTCTGGGTCGGCTCGATGGCCCGCGACGAGCGACCCGCCGCCGGCTCGCTCTACCGGGTCGAGCCGTCCGGCCCGCCGGAACGGGTGCTCACGGGCCTCACGATCTCGAATGGGATCGCGTGGAGCCCGGACGAGCGGCTTATGTACTTCATCGACTCGGCCACGTCCCGCGTCGACGTCCTGGACTACGACCCCGCGACCTGCGCGGCGGCCGGCCGGCGCCCGCTCCTGGGGGTTCCGGAGGCCGATGGCGTACCCGACGGCATGACCGTGGACGCCGAGGGCTGCCTCTGGGTCGCCACCTGGGACGGCTGGTCCGTGCGCCGGTACAGGCCGGACGGCGGGCTCGACCGGATCGTCATGCTTCCGGTGGCCCGGGTCACAAGCTGTGCGTTCGGCGGCGATGGGCTCACCGACCTCTACGTCACGACGGCACGCGACGGCCTCTCCGACGTCCAGCTGGCGGCGCAGCCGCTGGCGGGCGGCCTGTTCCTGGTGCGACCGGGCGTCCCAGGGCTGGCCGCGACGCCGTTTGCGGGCTGACCGGAACGCGGGCCGCCCCGAAACAGGTTGGCCGGGAGCGGGCTCGCGAACTGCCGTGCCTCCGTGGCCGGTGCGTTCCGCCGGCCGGTGCGTTCCGGCTGGCGCGTCCCGCCAGCCCGGAGCCTTGCTACCCGGCCCGCCCCACGGCGTCGGCGACGCGGACCGCGGCGAGGTCCTCGAGGACCGTCACGAGGCCCGAATGGTCGAAGTCGCCGCGACCGGCGATTCGCATCCGCTGCATGAGCTGCTCGACCTCGGCGGTGGCCGGCAGCACCACGCCGGCCTCGCGGGCCAGCTCGAGCGCGTTCTTGAGGTCCTTGATGTGGAGCCGCGTCCGGAAGCCCGGCTCGAACCGTCCGCCCAGGATGTTGTCGCGACGCATCTCGAGGACCTTCGTGGCGGCAAGGCCCCCCTGGAGCACGTCGGCGACCCGGGCCGGGTCGACGCCCGCCTTGGCGGCCAGGACGAGGGCCTCGGCAACGGCTTCGATGACGACAGCCACGACCACCTGGTTGCAGACCTTGGCGACCTGGCCGGCCCCGGAGGGCCCGACGTGGACGATCGTCTTGCCCATTGCCGCAAGGATCGGCCCCGCGCGTTCGAAGCCGGCTGCCGAGCCGCCGACCATGATCGAGAGCGTGCCCGCGATGGCCCCCTTGTCGCCGCCGCTGACCGGCGCGTCGAGGAGCTCCGCCCCGGCGTCCGCGGCGCGGGCCGCCAGCTCTCGGGCGACCCGCGGAGAGATCGAGCTCATGTCGATCGCCAGCCAGCCCGGCCGCACCGCCTCCAGGGCGCCGGCGGGCCCGGCGTAGACGGTCTCGACCTCCGGGGAATCGGGGAGCATCGTGATGAGGACATCGGTCGCCTCGGCCACCTCCCGTGGCGTGGCGCGCTCCTCCGCCCCCTCGCCGACGAGCTCGTCCACCGGCGCCCGGACCACGTCCAGGACGACGACCCGGTGGCCGGCCCGCAGCAGGTTGCGGGCCATCGGCCGGCCCATGATCCCGAGGCCGACGAAGCCGATGCTGGGTCGCTGCTCGGATGCCATTCTGCGCCTCCTCCGGCCGACAGGGCCGGCACCTACTCCCCGATGATGGTGACCCGGACGGTCCGCTCGCGCGCCCGCACCTGGTCGAAGTCCGCGAAGTAGACCCGCCCGAACTCGCCCAGCATGGCCGCCCCATCGACCACGGGCACGGTCTGTGAACGGCCCATGATCACCGAGCGCAGGTGGGCGTCGGTGTTGAGCGACCAGGCCGCCCGCTCGTTGCGACCCGCGGCGGCCAGGATGTGCTTCGGCCCGGGATGCCGGTACTGGTTCTCGGTCCGGCAGGTCGGGACGAGCTTCTCGAGGACCCCGACGAGGTCCTGCATGAGGAGCTCCTCGCCCCAGTAGTCCGTGTCGTCGGAGGCCTCCTGGATCAGCACGCTGCAGGTGGTGTGCTGCGAGAAGACGACCAGGATCCCGTCCCGGATGCCGCTCCCGGCGAGCGCCTCCTCCACCTCGGCGGTCACGTCGTGGAAGGTGGGCCGGCGGTCGGACTGGATCGTGAACGAAGCGTGGCGGACGGTCATCGAGCGGCTCCTCCGTGGGTCCGATCCCAGGCGTCTCGGACGGCCCGGATCATGGCTTCGAGCATGGCCGCGGGATCCGCGGCGGTGAAGATGGCGCTGCTGGAGCCGGTTCCCTGGGCGCCGGCCGAGATGACCGCCGCGACGTCGGAGGCGTCGCTGATGCCGGCACCGTGGAGGACACGGATCGCCGGGTCCACCCTCCAGATCGCCGCGTTGGCGGCGGCGATCGCCCGCCGTTCCGCGTCACCCCGGCTGCCACCCGCGATGAGCTCCGGCGACTCCACGATGATCACGGTCGGGTGGAGCGCGGCGATCTCGGTGGCGTCGCGGGCATCGTCGGCGCAGACCATCGTGGCCAGGCCGACCTCGGCAGCGCGCCGGACCGTCCGCGCGATCTCGTCGCGGGAGAGCCGCCGCTCGACGTGGTTCAGGAGGACGCCCGACGCGCCCGCGGCCTTGACGGCTTCCGGCAGCAGCGAGCCGACGCCGCGCCCGACGGGCAGGGAGTCCATGTGCTGGGCGAAGACGAGCGCCGAGGTGACGGCCGCCGCCACGGGCGCGATGTCCACGGCCTGCGGGGTGATGATCACCTTGACGCCCTGGTCGCGGCCCAGGGCGTCCGCGCGCCGAGCGAGCTCGACCATCTGGGGGCCGTAGGCGTATGCCTTCGGCCCGATCTCGAAGAACGGCGGCGTGATCTCGACGTCCACATGCACCAGCTTCCCTGCGCGTCGGAGATGCGACCTGGGCGCGGCCGGCGCCGGGGCCCGCGGGTCAGACGACGACGGCGTCGATGCCGAGCATCCGCGCCAGGGTGAGCAGCTGGCTGGTCCAGCTCCCCCGGGCGGCGGCCATGTGGTGCGGCGCGCCGGCCTCGCACCACGCGTTGCACCAGTCCGCGATCTCCAGCTCGCCGTGACGGAAGAGCGTCTGGGGTGCCGAGATGGGCCGCGGCGGGAAGGGCAGGAACTCGCCCTCGGAGATGACGAAGCGCCACAGGTTCTCGCCCATCGTGACCAGGGCCAGGTTGGTGACCGGGCCCGGCTCGTAGGCGAACTCGAAGCCGGCCCCGAAGCCGTGGACTCCCGAGTAGTAGATCGAGTGCTTCACCTTCGTCTGGCCCGGCGTGCCGAGGGCCGGGTTGCCGTGACCGTCGTGGCTGAACATGACCGCGTTGTTGTCGAAGTCGATGACGTAGTTCTCGACCGTGGTCGCCTGCCCCGCCAGCTCCTGGAGGATCAGCTGGGCGACTGCGCAGTTGACGTCGCCCTCCGGCGAGGCCGGGATCCCGATCTCGCAGAGCCGCCCGGTGCCGAAGGACGGGATGATCCCGACGCGCGGGTCGCTGAGCCAGACCTGGTCGAACGCCGTGAAGGCGTCGAAGCCGTGCTCGCGGACCACCGACTCGATGGCCAGCGCGAGCCGGATGGAGCGCTCGAAGAGGGCCGGCTCCATCTCGACCGCGTGCTTGGCCTTCTCGGCGGCGATGGCCGTGTCCACGTCGGCCTGGGCGATCTCGCCGAAGCGGACCGCGATCTTCTCCGGCTCGAGCGGCCAGACGACCGGCCCCACGTCCTGGCGCAGGGAGAGCCCGTCGAACATGAGGTCGGTCATGCCCTCGAAGGGATGGCCGACGAGCCCGATCCGCGCGCTTCGCAGGCGGCGCCGGATCGCCGCGGCGGTGATGACCTCGCGGACCTTGCGGCGGCCCTCCGGATCCTCCCAGTGCGAGGTCACCATCTCGAAGTCGCGGCCGGTGCGCAGGAGGACGGCGGTCAGCTCGGGCATGCCGGCCATCCCCGAGTTGAGCATCACCACGTCGAAGCCGTCGTCCTCGCCGAGGCGGCGGATCATCTGGGTGTTCCAGACGAGGACCGGCGCGGTCGTGTCGATGAAGCAGCGCGCCGGCACGATCCCCTTCGTGTATGCCAGCTCGAAGGCGACGATGAGGTCGACATCCTCGGCATTGAAGAGCTTTGCGGCCGCGGCGGCGTGGTGCTCTTCCTCGACCAGCCCGGCGTGGACCACGTCCCCGTACTCCGCGAGGCTGTCGGCGATCCGCTGGGCGGCCGCCGTCGCCTGCGGGCGCATGTGGGCGGTCTTGTTGTAGTCGTCCTCGAGCAGCGCCATGACCAGGACGCCGATCTTCGCTCGAATCGCCACTGCTCCGTCCCTCCTTCTGGATGTGTGTTTCGTCCCGATGCTCGGGTGTGCGCGTCGCCGGGAGATCAGTCCGCGCCCACGTCCGCGAAGAGCGGCCGAAGCGTGTCGAAGAGTCGTACGTAGCGGGCGTAGGCCAGATCGTAGGTGGCGTGGGCCGTGTCGTCGGGCTCGAAGCGGGCTTTCGTCGCGACCAGGGCCCGCCCGGCCGCGGCGAGGTCGGGGTAGATCCCGGCTGCCACCCCGCCGAGCATGGCATCGCCGCGGAGCGCGGCGTCGTCGCCCTCCAGGGTGACGACCGGCAGGCCGCAAACGTCGGCCTTGACCTGGTTCCAGAGCGGGCTCCGGGCGCCGCCCCCGTGGGACCGGATCTCCGTCGCGCTCGCCCCCGCGCCGGCGAGAAGCTCCACGTTGCGCCTGACCATGAAGGCGACCGCCTCCAGGACTGCCCGCACGAAGTGGCCCTTCCCGTGCCGGAGCGTGAAGCCGAAGAAGACGCCCCGCGCCGCCGGCTCGTACTCGGGGCTGAAGGCACCCATGAGGTGGGGGAGCATGATGAGCCCCTCGGATCCGGGCGGCACGTCTGCGGCCAGGGCCGTCAGGAGGTCGTAGGCGCTCACCCCGTCGCGCTCCGCCCGCATTCTCTCGTCGGCCCCGAAGTGGTCGCGGAACCAGGTGAGCGCCATGCCGCCCGTCGGGCAGACCGGGCAGTACAGATAGCTGCCGGGCGCGGAGTGGACGTAGACCGGCGTCTGGCGCGTCGGGTCACCACCGTGACGGCCGACCGAGGCCTGCAGCGTGAGCGCCCCGCCTGTGCTCTCGGACACCATCCCCTGCCGGATGTTTCCGACGCCGATCGCCCCGGCGCCCTGGTCCATCCCACCCGCGACCACGCGCACCCGGCGCGACAGCCCCAGCGCCTTGGCGGCCGACGGCGCGAGCGACCCGACGTCGTCGCCGGGCCGGACGAGCTCGGGCAGGCGCCCCGCGTCGATCCCGACAGCCGCGAGCATCTCGTCCCACCAGGCGTGGCGCCCGATGTCGTAGAGAAGCGAGGTGCAGTGGACTCCGCCCTCGGTGACGAAGCGCCCCGTCAGCCGGTGGAGGAGGAAGTCCTCCACGAGGAGGAAGCGGTGCGCTGCGGCGAAGACGTCCGGCTCGTTGCGCCGCCACCAGAGGATCTTGCAGGCGGACCACGTCGGAGCCATCGAGGGGACGCCGGTCACGTCGTAGATCCGCTTGTCTCCGAAGGCTTCCCCAAGCTCGCGCGACTCGGCCACGGCCCGGTTGTCGAGCCAGACGAGCGCCGGGCGCAAGAGGCCGTCCCGCGTGGTCCACGGGGACCACGGTCTCGCCCTGGCTCGAGACCGCGAGCACCGCCACGTCCCCGGGCGCAGCTCCGGCCTCCCCGACGACCCGCCGGATGGCGCCCTGCGCCGCCCGCCAGTAGACGTCGGCGTCGAGCTCCGCTCGATCAGGGGCGGGGTGGTCGAGGCGGTACTCCTCGCCGGCGACGGCTCTGCAGGTGCCCGCCGGATCGAAGAGCCCGGCCTTGACCGAGGTCGTCCCGACGTCGAGCCCGAGGAGCAGGTCCATCGGTGGCGTGTCGCCGCGGGCCGGGCCGGGCGCTAGTCCAGGCCGTGCCTGGCGGCCGCGGCGGCCGGTTCTGCCCCCTGCTTCACTACCTCCTGGAGCGCCTCGAGGAAGCGCTCCGGGCTCCGAGCGCCGATGACGTTCCGCCCGAAGACGACCCCACGGGCACCGTCGCGTACCGCCGTGGCGGCGAGCTCGAGGGCATCGACCTCGTGCGGAAGCTTGCGGGCACCGAGGGCGAGGATCGGGACCGGCGTGGAGTGGACGATCTCCGAGAAGCGGGCCCCCGTGTGGAAGGTCTTGACCAGGTCCGACCCGAGCTCGGCGGCGATCCGGCAGCCGATGGCGATCTGCTCGTGGCGCTCCTCCGGAGCGAGGTCCTCGTGGCCGGCCGGGTAGACCTCGCCCACGATCGGCACGCCGACGATCCGCTTCTCGGCGACGCACGCGGCGACCTGGGCCACGTTCTCCGCGTCCACGGCCTCGGACCCGGTCTTGATGGACATCCCGACGAGCACGATGTCGGCACCGAGAGCCACGGCCTGGGCCGCCGAGATCATCGGCACGCTGCGGCTCTCGTTGTAGCCCCACTGGGTCGCGTACTGAGTCCCCCAGTTGAGGCGCAGGATCATGGCGGGAGCGCCACGGCGCTCGAAGACGGAGCCGACGTGGGCCACCATGCCGGGGCTCAGGAGAATCGCGTCGGCGCCCCGGAGGCGATCGACGATCGGCGCCAGGTCTTCGAAGCCGGGCCGCGGCCCGTTGTACAGGCCGTGATCGATCGCCACGACGACGGCGTTTCGCCCGTCGTCGAAGAGCCGCTTCAGGCGGATCGACTCGCCAGTTGTCACGGGGTTCGTCCTCCCTGCCGGATCGTGTCGGGCCCCCGACTGCAGGGCCTCCGACGCCGCGTGGACGCCTGCCGCCCATGGGGCCGCGATGACCGGAATGTCGCCCCAGAGGCTACCACACGTGACTTCGGAGTCAAGGTCACATGGTTCCGGATCTATCTTGTTTGATGATCGTTTGGTGACGCTACCCGTCCTTTCGACGGATCTCGAGGCTCGAGGGGCAGACGCCGAGCCCGTTCGGAACCAGCGACTCGCTTCCGGCAGGCTCGTCGGGCACGACCGGGCAGGGAGCGCCGGCACTCTGGCCGACCGATGAACGGTTTTGTTTGGATTGACGCGCCTCTGGCGTTCGCGCTAGTGTTCGGATCGTCCGCGCGCCGCGCCATCGCGACGCCTCGGCCACCTCAGCAGCGCCGGGATTCCCGTCGCTCCCGTGGCCGGCACGCACAGGGAAAGGGGCACGACCAGGTGGCCGGACGCTCGAGCGGTGCCCCAGTCGGCGAGATGGCCACGCTATGCCGATCGTTCGCCGGCAGGCGGAGCGGCGGCAGGTTCGAAAGGAGTCACCGGTGCGTCAACGCAAGCTGACCGTCCCCATCGTCGGGTTGCTGTTCGTCGGCCTGGTCTTGCAGGCCTGCAGTTCGGCCGCCTCGCCGAGCCCGTCGGCGGCCGCCCCATCCGCGGCACCCTCGGCATCCGCGGCGGCCAGCGCCGCGGCCAGCGCCGCGGCCTCGCCGGCGCCATCGGCGAGCCAGCCCAACGGCGGCCAGCCGGTCAAGATCTCGCTCTGGCACAACTACGGCACCGAGGCGAACGCGACGGCGACCCAGAACCTCGTCAAGGGCTACGAGGCGCTGCACCCGAACGTCACCATCGACGTCGTCAGCCAGCCGGCGACCAACTACTTCGACCTTCTCAAGGCGGCCGCGATCAGCAAGACCGGGCCGTGCCTGGCCACGATGTGGACCGGCCTCTTCATGCTTCAGAACAAGGGCTACCTGGAGAAGCTCAGCCCGACCTACATCCCCGAGGCGACCCTCAAGCAGTTCGTCGGGCATCGAGTGGGCTTCGGACAACTTCAACCCTGACAACGGCGTGTACGTCGTCCCGCTGGAGCTGCAGTTCTACAACGGCTTCTACAACAAGGACCTCTTCGCCAAGGCCGGCATCACCACGCTGCCCACCAACTGGCAGGAGTTCATGGCCGCCGCGTCGAAGCTCAAGGCCGCGGGGATCCAGCCCATGGTGTATGGCTCGGGTGCCCAGGCGATCCTGCCGAGCTTCTACCCGTGGTACGACTTCAGCTACATGATGATGATGATGCCGGTCGCCGACTGGCAGAAGCTCTACACGGGCGAGCTCCCCTTCACCGACCCGAAGATCGTCGCCACGGTCCAGCAGTGGATCGACCTGTACAAGAGCCTGTACACGAACAAGGACGTCCTCTCGAACGCCGATTCGTGGAAGCAGTTCCTGGCCGGCAAGGCGGCGATGACCCTCGAGGGCACGTGGGGGATCTCGGACGCCGAGAAGCAGCTCGGCAGCAAGGTCGGGGTCTTCCTGCCGCCGTTCACGGACCAGGCCCTCAACGGCGTCGTCCAGTTCCCCGGCGACGGATTCGCCATGACGAGCTACTGCCAGCACAAGGACGTGGCGGCCGACTTCCTGAAGCTACATGACGACCACGGACGCCCAGAAGATCATCTCCGACGCGGGCCTCATTCCGGGGCTCAAGGGAGCGACCACGAGCGACCCGCTCAGCCAGGATCTCCTGAGCTACGCGGCGACCAAGAACTTCGGGGTCTACCCGATGGCCGACAACATCCTCCAGCCCGAGGTCGTCGACACCGGCAACAAGACGTTGCCGGCGGCCTTCGCCGGGACGATGTCCGCGGCGGACGCCCTCAAGAAGCATGCAGGACACGCTGATGGCGCTGCCGGCGGACCGCCGGTCGTCATCCGGGTACAAGTAGGCTCGGAGCGTCGGCGGCCGGCCGCGCCCGGCCGCCGACGCCCTGTGCCCCAGGCATGCCGAGCCGAGGTCCCGCCGTGTCCCAGCCCGTCGCCGGGGTGTTGCCTCTCGCGGCTCGCCGCCGGCGTGGCGGGCTGAGCGCAGCACGCCGACGTGCCGGCATCCTCTTCAGCCTGCCGGTCCTCGTCCTCACGGGGGCGCTGCTCTTCCTGCCGATCGCCCAGACGTTCTACTACAGCTTCACCAGCTGGGACGGCATCACCTCGACGCCGGTCGGCCTCGACAACTACCGGGCGCTCTTCAACGACTCGACGTTCTGGCGGGTCGTCCTCAACAACATCTTCCTGCTGGCTGCGATCCCCTTCGCGATCCTCATCCCACTCGTCGTCGCGTTCCTGCTCAACGAGCGCGTCTTCGGCTGGCGCTTCTTCCGCTCGGCCTACTTCCTGCCGACCGCGATCTCCTGGGTCGTCATCGGCATGGTGGCCGTCCGCTTCTTCGCCGCCAACGGGATCCTCAACAACGTCCTGCTCGCCCTGGGGCTCGGCGGCCTGCAGACCGACCCCCTCGCCGGTGAGTACACGGCGATGCTGGCCGTGATCATCACCTTCATCTGGTCGGTGTTCGGGACGAACACGATCATCTTCATCACGGGAATGGCGACCCTCGACCGCGAGGTGTTCGAGGCGGCCAGGGTCGACGGGGCGGGCGCCTGGGCGACCCTCTTCCAGGTGACGGTCCCGATGCTCCTCCGCTTCATCCAGTTCGCCTTCATCCTGACCCTGATCACCGCGTTCACCGCGCTCTTCAGCCTGATCTTCATCATGACCGGCGGGGGACCGGGGTACGGAACGACCACCCTCGAGTTCTTCGTCTACGAGAAGGCCTTCAACAACGGCGTGTTCGGCCTGGCAGCGGCGATCGGAGTCGTCCTGTTCGCGATCGTCTTCGTGATCAGCATCATCCAGCTGCGGCTGCTCCGCAGCCGGACGGACTGAGGGTCGCCGATGCATCTCGTGCGCCGACGCCTGGGCCGGACCGCGATCTTCGCGATCCTCTGCCTCGTCGGCGTCATCATGCTGTTCCCGTTCGCCTACATGACGCTGGTGTCGCTGCAGTCGTACGACCAGTACGTGGGTTCGGGTGGCTTCTCGCTCGACAGCTGGCAGCTGCTCTTCCAGTCGATCCCTGTGCTGCAGCAGCTCGTGAACTCCACGATCGTGACGCTGGGGGCCATCGTGATCATCGTCGCCGTCAGCACGACCGGCGGGTTTGCCTTCGCGAAGCTCGGCTACCCGGCTTCAGCGACGGTCTTCCTGCTCCTGATCTCGGGAATGATGATCCCGATCCAGGCGATCATCATCCCGGAGTTCGTGAACATCAGCCAGCTGGGGCTCATCAACCAGCTGCCGGGGGCGATCATCGTCTATGCCGCCATCGGCGCCCCGTTCGCCACTTATCTCATGACCACGTACTACCGGGGCGTCCCGTCCGAGCTGATCGAAGCCTCGCTCATGGACGGCGCCTCGTACGGGCAGATCTTCAGGGCCATCATGCTGCCCCTGGCCGTCCCGGCCATCGTGACGATCGTCGTGCTCCAGTTCATCCAGATCTGGGACGACCTCCTCATCGGGCTGCTGTTCCTGCAGACGCCGGACGTGCGGACGATCACCGTCGGCCTCGCCACCCTCCAGAGCTCGCACGTCGTGAACGTCCCGACGCTGATGGCCGGATCGATCGTCAGCGCCCTGCCCGCGATCATCGTGTTCCTGGTGTTCCAGCGCTACCTCGTCCGCGGGCTCACGATGGGGATGGGAAAATGAGCGTCGTCACGGGCATCGTGCCCGCTCACGTGCGGCGCCAGGTCATCGCCCGGCGGATCGACGACGAAGGTCGCATCTCCGTGGCCGACCTTGCGGCGCAGTTCGGCGTGACCGACGTCTCGATCCGTCGCGATCTGTCGATCCTCGAGGAGGACGGCCTTCTCCGGCGGGTCCACGGCGGCGCCGTGGCGGTGACCCGCGAGCACGGGCGCAATGCCTACGCCCTGCGCGCCCGCGCGGCGCGTGACGAGAAGAAGCGGATCGGGGCCGCGGCCGCCGCGCTCGTAAGCGCAGGCGACGTCGTCGCGTTCGACTCGGGCTCGACGGTCGCCCAGGTGGCGGCCCACCTCGGCCGGCCGTTGCGGCGCCCGAACGCGATCACCATCGTCACCAACTCCCTGCCCGTCCTGGACGAGGTCGGACGCTGGGAGAGCCCGCACCTCGTCTGCCTCGGCGGCCTCTACCTGCCGGAGCACCAGGCCCTGGTCGGGCCGCAGACGGTGGCCGACATGCGCGACCTCTCGGCCGACATCGCGTTCCTGGGCTGCGACGGCCTGACGGCCGAGACCGGCCTGACCACGCCGCACGTCCTGGTGGCCGAGGTCGGCGCGATGATCGCCTCGCGCGGCCGCCGGGTGGTGGTGGTCGCAGACGCGACGAAGCTGGGTCGCCAGGGGTTCACGCCCATCGTGCCGCTGAGCGCGGTCCACACCCTCGTCACCGACGCTGCCGCCGACCCGGACCAGCTGGCGCACGCCCGCGACCTCGGCGTCGAGGTGATCCTGGCGTAGGCATCCCCGCCCGGCGCGCCGGAGCGGCGCGGCGCCGGCCCATCGAGCCTGCGGGCGACCCCGGGGCAGACCGAAGGAGAAGTCGACGGCATGGATGGAAGGCTCGCCGGACGCATCGCGATCGTGACCGGCACGTCGCGCGGGATCGGGGCGGCCATTGCCCGCACGTTCGCGCAGGAGGGCGCGCTCGTCACGGGCGTGGACGTGCTCGAGGACGCGGGCCGCCGGGTGGCGGCGGGGGTGGTGGCGGCCGGCGGCGCGATGACCTTCGTCCGCGGCGACGTCTCCGACGAGGACGACGTCCGGCGAGCCGTGGACGGTGTCCTGGCCGAGCACGGCCGGGTGGACGTGCTGGTGAACAACGCCGCCGTTCAGAAGGAGGCCCGGCTCGTCGACGTGACGCTGGACGACTTCCACCGCGTGGTGAACGTGAACCTGCTCGGCTACTTCCTCTTCTGCCGCGCCGTGCTGCCGTCGATGGTCGCCAGCCGGTCGGGCGCCATCGTCAACATGTCCTCGCTCAACGCCCTCGTGGCAGACCCGCTCCTGCCGATCTACGGCGCGACGAAGGCCGCGATCATCGCCCTGACCCAGAACATCGCCATCACCTACGGCCCCGACGGGATCCGGGCCAACGCGATCTGCCCGGGCGACGTGGACACCGAGCTCAACCAGGCGTTCTTCCGGGCCCACCCGGACCCGGTCGAGTTCCGGCGCAAGCTCGAGCGCGAGTACCCGCTCCGGCGGATCGCGTCGCCCGACGAGATCGCGCGGGTGGCTCTCTTCCTCGCCTCCGACGACGCATCCTTCGTCAGCGGCTCGCAGGTCGTCGTGGACGGGGCCCTGATGGCGCGCATCTACGAGCTGTGACGGATGTCCCGCCACCGATCCGGCCCGAGCAGGAGATGACGGTGCACGACGAGGTCAGCCCGGACGATGGTCGACTTCATGCAGATGAAGTCGTTCGCCGACGATCCCCTCGTGCTCACCGACGGCGAGGGGATCCGGGTCATCGACGTCGAGGGACGTCGCTACATCGACGGCCTGTCGGGGACCTTCTGCGCCTCCCTCGGCCATGGCAACACGGCCCTGGCCGACGCCGGCGCGGCACAGCTCCGCCGCCTGGCGATGGCCGCGCCGACGATGGCCACCAACGACCGGGCGCTCGAGCTCATCGCGAAGGTGCTGGGGATCCTGCCCGCCGGCTACTCGGTGGTGAAGCTGCTCTCCGGCGGCAGCGAGGCCACCGAAGCGGCGATGAAGATCGCCCGCCAGTTCCACAAGCAGACCGGCAACGCCGGGAAGTACAAGATCCTCTCCCACTACCGGTCGTACCACGGGGCTACCGGCCACGCCGTCGCCGCCAGCGGCTGGCCGACGTGGCGCGCCCCCTACGAGCCGCTCGCCGGCGGCTTCATCCACCTCCACACCCCGGATCCCTTCCGCCCCCCGTTCGCGGCCCCGGGCGTGCTCGCACCCGAGGCGGTCGCCGCAACCTACCTGCGGCTGGTCGAGGAGGTCATCGAGCTCGAGGACCCGCAGACGATCGCGGCCTTCATCACCGAGCCGGTCCTCATGTCCGCGGGAGTCGTCGTCCCGCCCGAGGGCTACCTGCCGGGGCTGCGCGAGGTGTGCGACCGCCACGGGATCCTGCTGATCTTCGACGAGATCATCACGGCATTCGGGCGGCTTGGCGCGATGTTCGCCTCGGAGATCTTCGGGACCTGGGCCGACATCCTGTGCCTCGGCAAGGGCCTCAGCGGAGGCTACGCTCCGCTGTCCGCCGTCGTGCTGGCGCGGCAGGTCGCCCAGCCCTTCTGGGGCGAGCCGCGCGACCTGGTCCAGTTCCACAGCGGCCACACCTACGGCGCCAATCCGGTGGCCTGCGCGATCGGCATCGCCGCGATCGACCAGCTGCTCGGCGACGACCTCTCGGCTAACGCCGTCGTCCAGGGCGAGCGGCTGCGGGCCGGGCTGCGCGGGCTGCAGGCGAAGCACGCATGGATCGGCGACGTGCGCGGCATGGGCCTCCTCGTCGGGGTCGAGTTCGTCGCGGACCGGGCGACGCTGGAGCGCTTCCCGGCCGAGGCGGCCATCGGCACGCGCGTCCGCGACGCGGCCCGGCGGAGGGGGCTCCTCCTGCGGGCCAGCCACTGGATGCTCGTCCTCGCCCCTCCCTTGACGATCACCGCCGCCGAGGTCGACGAGGTGCTCGGGATCCTGGACGCAGCCCTCGCGGACGTCGAGGCCGAGGGCACGGGCGCGGCGGGCTGAGGCGCCTCGGGGGGGGCGGCCGCCGGTCAGCCGGCCTCGAGCGGGGCCTCGCATCCGGTCGATCGTCTCGTCCGGCGCATCCTCGTTGGGTGCCAGCACGATCAGCATGACGAACGGGTCGCCCTGGAGCACCCTGATCTCGTGCTCGACGCCTCGCGGCGCCACGAGGATCTCGCCCGGACCCAGGGTCCGCGGCGCGGCGCCCTCGAACCCGAACGACGCCCGTCCGGCGAGGACGTGGAAGAGCTCTTCTGCCCGCGGATGGACGTGGGGAGTGGTCTGAAAGCCGGCAGGCCAGCCCCACAGGACCGCGCGCAGCGCCGATGATGCGGCGAGCGGCCTGCGCCAGGGCGGGGGTCCGAGGCCGGCCGCGATCTCCAGCAACGCTTGGCCATCGCTGACGGCAGCCACATCCTGCGGGGCGACGTATGGCACCTGCGACCTCCGAGTTGCGGGCGGCACGCTTGCCGCGCCACGCTTGCCGCGGCCTGATCAGCCTACGCGAGCGCTTCCCTCGGCGCTCGAAGGGGAGAGCTCGTCGACGTGAGCGCCGCCCGCTCCGGCGAGCGTGACTGGACGAGGGGGAGCGACCGCCCGGCGGGCATCTCCTCTTCGAAGCGCCTGGTCCCGCCACGACCCTGCTCAGCCCGCGGCACCGTTTCGCAACCTTCGACGCCTTGTCCGGGGGAGCCTGATCCGGTAGCATCGGAAAAACCCCGGAGGAGCCCAGCCCGTGGCGAAGTATGTCTTTGTGACCGGAGGTGTCACCTCCTCGCTCGGCAAGGGCATCACCGCCGCCAGCATCGGTCGGCTCCTCAAGGCCCGCGGCGTCTCCGTCTCCGTCCTCAAGCTCGACCCGTACATCAACGTCGACCCGGGGACGATGTCGCCGTACCAGCACGGCGAGGTCTTCGTGACCGACGACGGCGCCGAGACGGACCTCGACCTGGGGCACTACGAGCGGTTCATCGACGAGAACCTCTCCCAGCTCTCCAACGTGACCACCGGCCGCATCTACCAGGCCGTCATCGCGCAAGGAGCGCCGCGGCGACTACCTGGGCGGCACGGTCCAGGTCATCCCCCACATCACGAACGAGATCAAGGAGCGCATCCAGCGCGTCGCGCGCGACGGCGGCGCGGACGTCGTGATCGTCGAGGTCGGCGGCACGGTCGGCGACATCGAGTCCCTGCCGTTCCTCGAGGCGATCCGCCAGATGCGCAAGGACGTCGGGCCGCCAGAACGTGGTCTACGTCCACGTCACGCTGCTGCCGGCGCTGCAGGCCACCGGCGAGCTCAAGACGAAGCCGACCCAGCACTCCGTGAAGGAGCTGCGCGGGATCGGCATCCAGCCCGACGTGATCATCCTGCGCTCGGACCACCCGGTCAGCGACGAGATCCGCGAGAAGATCGCGCTCTTCACGGACGTCGCCCCGGAGGCGGTCATCCCGGCCGAGACCGCCGACACGATCTACGAGGTCCCGCTCCTGTTCGAGGAGGCCGGCCTCGGCGAGCTGCTCGTGCGCGACCTGGGCCTGGCGGACGTCGCGCGCCGCGCCCGACCTCGTCGCGCTGGCGCGACCTCGTCGAGCGGATCAAGCGCCCGAAGCCGGAGCTGGAGATCGCCCTCGTCGGCAAGTACATCGAGCTGCCGGACGCGTACCTCTCCGTCACCGAGTCGCTCAAGCACGCCGGCTGGGCCAGCGGCGTGGACGTGAAGATCCGCTGGGTGAGCTCCGAGACGCTGACCGACGCGAGACCGTCGAGGCCGAGCTCGGCGGCGCGGCCGGCGATCCTCGTCCCGGGCGGCTTCGGCCACCGGGGCATCGAGGGCAAGGTCGCTGGCCGCCCGCTACGCGCGCGAGCAGCCGGGTCCCGTACCTCGGCCTCTGCCTCGGCCTGCAGTGCGCGGTGATCGAGTTCGCGCGCCATGCTGACCGGCTCGGCGGACGTGAACTCCACCGAGTTCGACATGTTCACGCGAGCACCCGGTGATCGACTTCATGCCCGACCAGCGCGACCTCGAGGAGAAGGGCGGCACGATGCGCCTCGGGCTCTACCCGGCGCGCCTGACGCCCGGCTCGAAGGCCGCACGCCGTCTACGGCGACGAGGTCGTCTACGAGCGGCATCGCCACCGCTTCGAGGTCAACAACCGCTACCGGGCGCTGCTCGAGGGCGCCGGGATGATCCTCTCCGGCCAGTCGCCCGACGGGCGCCTCGTCGAGATCGTGGAGCTGCGCGACCACCCGTGGTTCGTCGCCAGCCAGTTCCATCCCGAGTTCAAGAGCCGCCCCGAGCGTCCGCACCCGCTCTTCGACGGCTTCGTGGCCACGGCGGTCGCGCTTCGCGACGGGCGCCAACCGGAGCTTCGGGCGCGTCCGCGGCCGGGCGGTGGGCCCAGGGCTCGTGGACGAGCCGGTCCGGGAGATCGAGGTCGGCTAGCTCCCCGTGACGTGCCGAACGGTCGAGGCGCTGGGCAGGGTGCCATCCTGAGGGTGCCGTCGGGCGCTTCTGCGTAGCCGCGTACAATCGCCGGGCACCCTGACGCCACGCCCGGAGGCCGCGATGAAGCTCTTCCTCGACACCGCCGAAATCGACGAGATCCGCACCGGCGTGCGGTGGGGCGTCATCGACGGCGTCACCACGAACCCGACGCTCTACGCCAAGGTCGGCGGCAGCTACGACGACGTCATCCTCCAGATCTGTAAGCTCACCTCGGGTCCCGTCAGCGCCGAGGTCGTGGCCGACGATGTCGACGGGATGCTCTCCGAGGGCCGCCACTTCGCCGCCCTCGCCCCCAACATCGTCGTGAAGATCCCGATGTGCGAGAACGGCCTGGAGGCGATCAGCCGGCTGGCGGACGAGGGGATCAGGACGAACTGCACGCTCCTCTTCACGGCCAACCAGGGGCTGCTCGCCGCCAAGGCTGGCGCGTCGCTGCTGTCGCCCTTCGTCGGACGCCTCGACGACATCAACGAGGACGGGATGACGGTGATCCGCGAGCTCGCGGACATCCTCAACATCCACGACTACGACGCCGAGATCATCACCGCATCGGTCCGCCACCCGCGCCACGTGACCGACGCGGCGCTCGCCGGCGCCCATATCGCGACCGTCCCCTTCAAGGTCCTCACCCAGATGATCCACCACCCGCTGACCGACCGCGGCATCGAGCTCTTCAAGGCGGACTGGGCGAAGGCGACCGCCGAGGCCGCGGCCAAGGGGTAGGGCCGGGGGAACAATCGCGGCCGAGAGGCCGGCGGAGGCGCACGGAGGCTCCGACCGAGGGGGAGGCGCCGGCCGGGCGTGACCTCGCCTGCCGAGCGTCACCCGCCGCCGGTCTCCCGTTCACCGCGGCGCGACCGGAGACCGTGCGTTCCGGGTGATTGGCATCCGTGTTCGCCGTGCCACCCAAGCCCCCCCGGTGCCACGCGTGGTGGCCGTCGCGCCCGCGCCCGCGTGCCCGCGTGCCGCCCTCGAGATGCCGCCGCGCCCCCCGTTGACGGCCCGACACCCCGTGGTATGCTCCGCTCATCCCACACGCACCGCCGCCGCGGATCAGATTCCGCGCCCGTGCGCCCAGCCCATCGGTCGTCGAGACCGATCCCAGCCCCGCAGGTGATCTCACCCCCATGCCGAACGGTCCCGACCCGCAGCGCACCCGCAACCGGCGCCCGCGCCGCCGTCCCCAGGGGGGGCGCGCGTCCGGGTTCCCGGAGGTCGACGAGCTGAACGGCAGCGGAGACGAGGGCCCCGAGATCGGGGCTGCCGAGCTCCGCGACATGAGCGCGGCCGAGCTGCGCGCCACCGCGGCCGAGCTCGAGGTCGAGACCGACGCCGTCGAGCGCCGCGACGACCTCGTCGACGCGATCCTGCAGCGCCAGTCCGAGCGCCTCGGCCAAGCCTATGCGACCGGGATCCTTGACGTCGTGGACGAGGGCTACGGGTTCCTCCGGCGCCACGGGCTCATGCCCGGTCCCGACGACGTGTACGTCAGCTCGAGCCAGGTGCGCCGGTTCGGCCTTCGCATCGGCGACCGCGTCGGTGGCACGGTGCGTGCCCCGCGCGAGGGCGAGAAGTACTGGGGGATGCTCCGGGTCGACACCGTCAACGGGGTGGACCCCGACACGGCGCGTCGCCGGCCGCACTTCGCCGACCTGACGCCGATTCACCCGATCGAGCTGCTCAACCTCGAGTCGGACCCGAAGAACCTGAGCCAGCGCCTGGTCAACATCGTCAACCCGATTGGGAAGGGCCAGCGCGCTCTCATCGTCAGCCCGCCCAAGGCCGGCAAGACGATGCTTCTCAAGAACATCGCCAACGGGATCACGGCGAACTACCCGGAGATCCTCCTGATGGTCGCCCTCATCGGTGAGCGGCCCGAGGAGGTCACCGACATGCGCCGCTCGGTCAAGGGCGAGGTCATCAGCTCCACGTTCGATGAGCCGACCGAGAACCACACTCACGTCGCCGAGATGGCCCTCGAGATCGCCAAGCGGCAGGTTGAAACCGGCCGAGACGTCGTGATCCTGCTCGACTCCGTGACGCGCCTTGCCCGGGCCTACAACCTGGCCCTGCCGCCGTCTGGTCGGACGCTCTCCGGCGGCATCGACCCGATCGCCCTCTATCCGCCCAAGCGCTTCTTCGGGGCGGCGCGGAAGATCGAGGAGGGCGGCTCGCTCACCATCATCGCCACCTGCCTGGTCGACACGGGCTCGCGCATGGATGACGTGATCTACGAGGAGTTCAAGGGGACCGGCAACAGCGAGCTGATCCTCGATCGCAAGCTGGCCGAGAAGCGGATCTTCCCGGCGATCGACGTCCAGCGGTCCGGAACGCGCCGCGAGGAGCTCCTCCTCGAGGAGCCGGTCCTGAAGATGGTCTGGACGATGCGCCGCATGCTTTCGGCCGTGGGCACGAACGAGGGCATCGAGCTGCTGCTCAACCGACTGGCCAAGACCGAGAACAACGCGCTGTTCCTGGCCTCCCTCCAGAGGAGCGCCGACGCGACTGCCGGCTAGGCCGGAGAGCCGCCGGCGGGCGCGCACGCGTCCTCGTGCCGCGCGACGGGCCGTTTGGCCCACCGGGTCAGGCGCAACGGCAGGGGTCCCGGGTGCGTGGGCCCGAGTTGCCGTCTCCCTGATCGTCTGCTAACGTCTCGTTAACGCTCGTCCGGGAGGCGGGCTGCCAGAACGCCGTATCGAGACCCCAGCTCAATACCGCGTCACGGGCGACGGCCGGCCATCTCCCCAACCCCCCTCGACGGTCGCCGGCGTCCGCTCCAGGAGACCGTATTGCTGAACGCAACGGTCGCTGCGCAGCGACTACTGTCCCGACTGCGCGGTGACGGCCGGGATTCCGAGCCCCGGGCCCAGAGACCGCTACGCCACGGCATCAGACTCGCGGACCGCGCGAATGCCACGCGGCGAGCCGCGACGCGCCTCCGTCCGGGAGCCCGAGGCGCCGCCGCCGCGAAGCTGTTGGCGCCGGCCGCCCGGCCAGCCCTCACGCCCCACGCCCTGCTGCGCCGACTCGAGGCCCCTGAGCGCCTGGTTCCCATCCTCGTCGCCGTCTTCCTGCTGGTCGCGTCGATCACGGCGGTACCGGGACTCACCGGTCGGCGCGCGGTGCGACCGAGGGCTCCGGCACCTCGCCCCGCCTCGTCATTGGCGGCGACACCGGTCCCAACACGGGCGGGACGATCGACGGCCCGAACGGCCCGGCCGGTGGGGGAGTGGACGCGGGGATCGGCATCGACCAGTCGGCCGGCGGCGTCGCCGCCGCCCAGCAGGCGGCCGCCACTGGCGGCCCGGACGTTGCCGGCCAGTTCCTCGCAGACGGGACGCTCCTCAAGCCGGTCGTGGTGGACACGAGCGTCCCCGACGGCAGCAGCCAGCTCCGCACGTACACCGTCCGCTCGGGTGACACGCTGACCGGCATCGCCAGCCGCACGGGCGTCTCGATGATGACGATCTGGTGGGCAAATCACCTGAAGTCGAAGGACGACCTGAAGGTCGGGCAGGTCCTGGTGATCCCGCCGGTCGACGGCCTCGTGGTGACCGTGAAGGCCGGTGACACGCTGATCTCGATCGCGGCCTCGGAGGACGTCAACCCCGCCGACATCGTCAAGACGAACGGCCTCACGAGCGAGACGCTGGTGATCGGCCAGGTGCTGATCCTCCCCGGCGCACGTGGCGACGCGATCGCGACCCCGACGCCGACCAAGCCGCCCGCGGTCCACGTGGCCACGGTCGAGCCGGCCGTCGACCACGTCCCGCGGGTCGAGCCGCACGAGCTATGCCGCGCCGAGCCAGTACAGCGGCGGCTCCTTCCCTGGCCGGTCGCGGGTGGCTACATCAGCCAGTACTTCAGCTACTACCACCCGGCGCTCGACATCGCGGGCGACTACGGGACGGCGAATCCGGGCGGCCGCAGCCGGCACGGTCATCTTCGCGGGCTGGAGGGACAACGGCGGCGGTTACCAGGTGTGGATCGCCCACGGCGGCGGCCTGTACACGACCTACAACCACATGTCGTCGCTGGCCACGCGGGCCGGGGCGCGGGTGGGACGCGGGGCGTTCATCGGCCGGATCGGGCGCGAGTGGCAGGGCGACCGGCCCGCACCTCCACTTCGAGGTCTGGCGCGGACCGGTCTGGAACGGCGGCACCCGCGTCAACCCGCTCGCGTACCTGTAGCCCCCAGGCTGCCCAGATCCCGGATCAGGCGACACCTGCCCGCCGCAGCTCACGCTCGCATCCGCCCGCCCCGGCCGGATTTCCACGGCCGCGTGCGACAATCGGGCCGATGTTCCTCGACCGCGTCAAGATCTGGGTCCGCGCCGGTGACGGTGGCGACGGCGCGGCCACCTTCCGGCGTGAGGCGCACGTGCCCCGCGGGCGGCCCGGACGGGGGTGACGGTGGGCGCGGAGGCAGCATCGTCCTGCAGGTCGATCCGGGCCTGACGACGCTGCGGGACTTCCGCTTCAAGCACCACTTCCGCGCCGAGCCGGGCGGGCGCGGCACGGGGGCGAAGCGACACGGCAAGGCCGGCGACGACCTGGTTCTCGCCGGTTCCGCCCGGCACGGGCGTCCTCGACGACGCCACGGGTGAGCTGCTGGCCGATCTCGTCGCGACCGGCCAGGTGGTCACGATCGCGCGCGGCGGCCGCGGCGGCCTTGGCAACGTCCACTTCGCCACCGCGACGCACCGCACGCCGAAGCACGCCCAGAAGCGGCGAGCCCGGCGACGAGCGCTGGCTCCGCCTGGAGCTGCGGCTCATCGCCGACGTCGGCCTCGTCGGGCTTCCCAACGCCGGCAAGTCGACGCTGCTCGCCGCCCTGACCGCCGCCCGGCCGAAGATCGCCGACTACCCGTTCACCACCCTGGAGCCCAACCTCGGCGTCATGGACCTCGGCGACGACGGGGACCGACGGCCCACGATCGCCGACGTGCCGGGCCTCATCGAGGGCGCCTCGGCGGGGGCCGGGCTGGGCCACGCATTCCTCCGTCACGTCGAGCGGACCCGGGTCCTGGTCCACATGGTCGACGGGGCGTCGCGCGACCCGGATTGGGACTACGGGGTGATCCGCGAGGAGCTGCGCCTCCACGACGAGGCGCTCCTGGACAAGCCGCGGTCGTCGTCCTGAACAAGCTCGACCTGTCGGCGGCCCGCGACGCATGGCCCGCGTTCGCTGCCGCTCGCACAGCCGAGCATGTACCGGCCGTCGCGATCTCGGCGGAAGCGGGCGACGGGCTCGGAGCCCTGCGCGCGATTCTCGCCGAGCTCCTGCCCGACGCGGCAGGGCTGGCAGCCGAGCCCGAGCCCACCGGAGTCGTCGTCCACCGGCTCGACGCCGCCGGAGACGGTTTCACGCTCGAGCGCGAGGGAGAAGCGTTCCGTGTCCGCGGCAAGCGGATCGAGCGGATCGCCGTCCAGACGAACTTCGACGTCGAGGAGTCGGCGGAACGATTCCAGCGCGACCTCGACCGGCTGGGGATCGACGGCGCCCTCAGACGCGCCGGCGTCCAGGCCGGCGACACGGTCCGCATCGGGCGGGTCGAGTTCGAGTGGGGTGCCGACGCCTGGGACGAGGTCGAACGATGATTACGTTCGCCGGTTCCCGCGGCCGGCAGGTGGGGATCCTCGGCGGCACGTTCGACCCCCCGCACCTGGCCCACCTGGCGATCGCCGAGGAGGCTCGCGAGGTGCTCGACCTCGCGGAGGTGCGCTTCGTGCCGGCGGGCGAGCCGTGGCAGAAGGCCGGTCGGCCGGTGACCGCCGGAGTGCTGCGGGCGCAGATGGTCGCGCAGGCGATCGCCGGGAACGCCGCGTTCGTCCTCGACACCCGTGAGCTCGAGCGTTCCGGCCCGAGCTACACGGTCGACACCCTGGCCGAGCTGGCAGCGTCCGGCGTGGCCGCGGACCCGTGGTTCATCCTCTCGTCGGAGGCGCTGGCGGGGTTCGCCTCGTGGCGCGACCCGCTGCGGATCCTCCGCCTGGCCAGGCTGTGCGTGGTTCCTCGCGGCCCGTCCGCGGGCGCAGTGGCGGCAGCCTTCCGCGAGCGCTTCGAACCCGCCGCCGAGCGGCTCGTCGTGCTCGACCGACCGCGTCTCGCCATCTCGTCGTCGGAGATTCGCGAGCGTGCGCGCGCCGGTCGTTCCATTCGCTACCTCGTCCCCGACGCCGTGGCGGCCGTCATCGCGGAGTACGCTCTGTACGTCGCCGGCCCGGAGCCCGCCGCTCTGCCGGCCCGTCCCTGAGGAGGCACATGTCCCTCGATCCCGTCCTCGAACCTCCCGATCCTGCGCTGGAGCCCGACGCCCCTGCCGCAGAGCCGGCGACCGCCGGGCCCGACCCACGCCAGCCGGCGACCGCGGGCCGACGCTGCCGCGGACGGCCTGGAACCCGATCCAGCCGCCGACGGCGGGCGCGTCGCCGCGGGCTCCCGAGTGGCATCGCGTGCCGGCCTTCCCGCGCGCACGACGCCGCCGCCGGCTACGGATCGCGATCCGCTCGACATCGCGCGCCGGATCGTCGAGCTCGCCGAGGACAAGAAGGCGGCCGACATCGTGCTTCTCGAGATCGCGCCGCTGACGACCGTCGCCGACTACCTGGTGATCTGCTCGCGGCGGGTCGGAGCGCCAGCTGGACGCGATCGCCGACGGGATCGCCGAGGGGCTCAAGGCCGAGGGGAGCCCGATCCTGGCACGCGAAGGCGAGGCGCATCTCGCACTGGGTCCTCCTCGACGCGGGCGCCGTCGTCGTCCACGTCTTCGCTCCTCCGGAGCGTGACTTCTACGCGCTCGAGCGGCTGTGGGCCGAGGCGCGCACGATCCTCCGCGTCCTGTAGACCGCCCGTCCGGTAGCCCGGTCGGACGACCGGGTGGGGGACGACCGTCGCCAGCGGACGGTACGAGCGACCCATCGCCGCCGGCCGCCGGCGGCACCGACAATCCGGGCACGGCCGAGCGGATCGGTCCTGCAGTCCGAGGTTCGGAAGCCCCGATGGCGAGCCTGCGCGATCGATGCCCCGAGTGCACCCGCCGCCTCGTCGTCTCGCGTTTCGACGCGACTTCCGGACGGTCGAGGGCGGCGGAGCGCCTCTGCTTCGCGATCCCGGCCGGCCTCTGCGAGGACTGCCACCAGCTCTACATCGACCCCGAGCTGATCGAGCGTCCTCCACCTCGGACGCGCACGCTGCGTCTTCGCGATCGAGTCCGACCTCGTCGTCCAGGAGCAGGCCTGGTCGAGCGCCGACTGAGGGCCTCCGGGCGGGCATCCGAGGCGGCGGCCGTCGCGCCGCCGCATGTCAGATCCGCGCCACGCGCTCCGCGATCCACAGCGAGAAGGCCAGCCGTCGTCGTCGCGCGTCGGTCGCGCTCGCCCTTGAGCGTCGCGTCGAGCTCGAGGAGACCCTCCAGCGCCCCGACGAGCTCGTCCTGCCGCCACGCCATGCCCTGCTCCCAGAGCTTGCGGGCAGGGAACTCCTTGAGCTTGAGCGCCCGTGCGGTCGCCTGGATCGTGTCGCCCCGCGCGCGGTGATCCGCGACCATCAGGATCTCCCGGACTCGCCGGTGGAGGATCGCGACCAGCACCGGCTCCGGCGTCGTCTCGAGGAGGCGGTCGAGCAGGCTCCGTCGCCTCGCGCGCCCGGCGGGCACCGACAGCGTCGGCGAAGGCCCACGTCGAGCCTGGGACGGCGTCGGCGACGAGGGCATCGACGTCCTCGGCGCGGACCGGGGCGTCGAGTCGATAGACGGCGAGCTTGCTCCAGCTCCGCGACCGCGAGGCGGCCCTGGCGACGCCGGTCGACGTCGCCCTCGCGGACGAATGCCCCGATCTTGCGCGCCAGCGCCTCGGCGGCGCCGTGCTCGAGGCGAGATACCGAGCTCCGCCGCGCGCTCCTCGATCCAGCGCGCCATGCCGCCCTCGCGGGGCGCCACGACCTGGCGGACCTCGCCCCCGGCGTCCCCCACCGCGCCGGCCAGCTCCTCGAGCGCCTTTGGCCGCCGGCCGCTCCCGTCGATTCGGCTCCACGAACGCCAGGGCATTGCCGGCCGCGACCGCAGCGAAGGTCGCCAGTAGTGCCTCCCGCTCCGCCCTGGCCCGGACGAGCGGCATCGGGTCCTCGACGATCACCAGCGTCCCGCCGCCGAACAGGGTGGCGGTGGCCACCTTCTCGGCGATCTCGCCGGGTCGCGTCGCAGCGCCGGTCGTCCGCCAGGGCCTGGGTGGCTCGCTCGTCCGGTCCCGACATCCTCCGTGCCGAGGGCGCGGACCGCCGCCTCCAGCCCGTACTCGTCATCACCCCAGTAGTAGCCCACCGGCGTTCGGCCGGCGGCCGCGTCGCTCACGACGGAACCCCCACGCGCCGTCTTCCCGTCGCGCGGAACACCCGGCCGGTCCACCGCAGGCGACGCACGTCCGGGGCGGCAACCCCTGCGCGGCCGCAGACGGCCGACTCGAGAAGGTCGGCACGCGCGCGAGCGGCGGCAGCGGCCGACGCATCCCAACCGGCCGGGTAGCGACGGTGCCAGTCCGCAAATCGGGTGTCCATCGACTCCAGGCGCTGCCCGGCGCGCTTGTCGGCATAGGCGACGACGAGCTCCTCCACGGGGGCCGTGGCGAGCCAGCCATCGGCGTCGTCCGAGACGAGGCGTGTCACCGGGTGCGCTGCCACCGCACGAGCAAGCTCGGCGTAGCCGCGGCCCGCCAGCCACGCGGCCGAGGCCTCGCCGTGCGGAAGAGCGGCCGCCGGATCGGTCCGCGAGATCGCCTTGTCGACGTCGTGCAGGAGGGCCGCGGTCTCGACGAGCAGGCGGTCCACGACCAGCCCTTCGCGCGCACACGCAGCCGCGAGCCACGCGGCGACCTCCGCCACGGCGCGAGCGTGGCGCACCTGCCACGCGGGCGGGTCGAGCGAGACCAGGAGGGCGGCCGCGGCCGCGCGAGAGGGGACGGGCATCGCGTCGATCATACGGGAGCGCGGTGACCTTCTCGGGTGGGGATGGGCCGTGCGCGGGGGTCGAGGTCACGCCTCGCGGCCCGGAGGTCGCGAGCGTTGCTGCCCTCCGCTCCGGGCGGTCAGTCGACACCGGCCCGGTCGAGGGCCACGTCGACCGTCCCGGCCGTGTCGGTCCGCATGACGCGGGCCCGCGCGGACGTGAGCCGGTCGACGACCTCGGGGGAGGGATGGCCGAACGTGTTCTTCGCGCCGACCGAGATCACGGCGAGACGAGGACGCGTCGCGGCCACGAGCGTCCGAGGTCGTCGAGGTGCGGCTCCCGTGGTGGCCGACCTTGAGGAGGTCGAGCGCGGGCAGGCCGCGGGCGACGAGCGTCTGCTCCACAGTCGCCTCCGCGTCGCCCGAGAGGAGGAAGCGCCGCCCCTCGAAGGTGCCAAGCAGGACGATCGACGCATCGTTCACCACGCTGCCGTCATCGGACGCGGCCCGCGGCACCTGGTCTGCGTCCGGCCAGAGCACCTGCACCTCGATCCCGTCGAGCACGAAGCGATCGCCGGTGGCCAGTCGCGCTGCCCGCACCCCGCGAGCCGCGAGTGCACGCTGCGAACGCCTCGTAGCCGGGCCCCTTTCCGGGCATCCCGGGCTCAGCGACGCGGCCGACTCGGTATCGTTCGATGACGAGCGGGAAGGCCCGCCGCATGGTCGTCGTGGGGGTGCGTCAGAACCACCAGGTCAATCCGGCGGTCCCAGGGCGGCGTGCGAGCGTCGAGCGCGACCAGGAGCCGCTCGGGGTCCGGACCGCCGTCGACGAGCATCCGGCGCCCGGTCGGGCCGGTCACGAGGATCGCATCGCCCTGGCCCACGTCGAGGACAGTGACATGGACGCGCCCGTCCGGCCGCGTCGCCGCGGCGACCAGCAGGACCGCTACGGAGAGCGCGGCGAGCAGACCGCCCGCACGGACGGGCCACGGAATGGCGCGCCGTCGCGGAGACTGGGGCAGGTCGTCGGCCAACCTCCGCCTTCGAGGGTGACGCACGCGAGGCTTCCGTGCCCCGCCGCTGACGGAACAAGAACGCCGCCAGGCCGGCGGCCGCGCCCGCGGCGGCCAGAGCCCCGGCCGGAGGCGGCAGCGTCAGGCTGGCGAGGGGGAGCGTCGCAGCGAAGCGGACGATCGCTATGAGCAGGCCGAGCACGAGCGCGCCGGGGAGGCCGGCAAGGGTCGCCACCATTGCCGGTGCGCCAAGGCTGACGATGAAGCCACCCGCGAGCGCGAGTGCTCCGCCCGCCATGGCGAGTGGCACGAGCGGGACGACCGCGAGGTTCGTCAACGGGGAGAGTGGCGCGACCCGGCCGAACGCGAGCAGGACGATCGGGAGGGTCGCGGCCTGCGCGGCCAGCGAGACCCCGAGGCCCTCGCGTACCCAGCCCGGAAGCCGGGGCGCCCGCCGTTCGATCGCCGCGGTCAGCGGGGAGGACCAGGCGATGAGGCCGGCGGTCGCGGCGGCGGAGAGCTGGAGGCCGATGTCCAGGGCGTTCGCGGGGACCGCGAGCACGAGGAGCGCGACGGCCCAGCCCAGCGCCGCAGCGGCGGTCCCGGGGCGCCCGCTCTCGCGCGCCAGCAGCGCCACACCGGCCATCGCGGCGGCCCGGACGACCGAGGGCGAGGCGCCGGCGAGCAGCGTGTAGCAGACGATCGCGACGAGGATCGCCGCCGAGCGGGTGCGCCGAGCCCGCCCGGCGAGGAGCGAGCCGACGAGGCCGGCGACGATCGCGATGTTCCAGCCGGAGATCGCGACGACGTGCGAGAGACCGGTCGCCGTGAAGGCTGCTGCGAGGTCACGGTCCACCCGGTCCCGCAGGCCGATGAGGATTCCGGCAGCGAGCCCGGCGGCCGGCTCGGGGAGCGCTCGTGCTAGGGCGTCGTCGGCGCCGCGCCGCAGGCGTTCCAGGACGGCCGCAGGGTCCCCGGCCCGCCCCACCAGCGCGAGCCCGGCCGATCGGAGCGAGCCAGAGATGCCGCTCCGCCGGAGGAAGTCGCCGTATCCGTCCTCGGGTGGCGGCTCGAGCTTTCCGTCGAGGCGGACGAATCCGCCAGGCTCGACCGTAGGGTAGCGGGGCGCGGTCACCGCCAGCAGTAGCGGACCTGTAGCTGCCGCGTCGGCTGTCAGCGCCCGCGGCTGATCTCCTCCATCCGAAGCTCCGGGTGTGTTGCCAGCTGCGTCGAGGGCCAGCGTGAAGCGCTGCATTCCCTCACGCGGCGTCCCGAGCGCGGTCACGCGGCCGGTCCACGGCCCGGTCCCGCCCGGGAGATGGCCTGGGGCCTCAGCTCCGACGCCTCCACCCAGGAGGAGCCGCGCCGACAGGAGCCAGGCGCCGACGACGAGGGCTGTCGCGGCGCGCCCGCGGGCCGCATGGCGTTCGTCGAGCCTGAGCCCAGCCACCCCGATCGTGGCGGCCGCCACGAGTGCGACGACACCTGTCACTCCAGCGATGCCGCCGGCGGCGAGGAGTGCCGCGGCCAGCGCCCCGAGCCCCACCCGGGCGCCAACGGGAATCACGGGCCGACCGTCACGAGACCCTGCAGCTTCCGGAACGTCGCCTCGCCCACGACTCCGCGCCCGCGCAGGTCGTCGACCTTCGCGAACGGCGCCTTCGCGCGCGATGCGATGATCTTCGCGGCGGTGGCCGGGCCGACGCCGGGCAGCGTGTCGAGCTCTTCGGCGGAGGCCGTGTTGAGGTTGACCGGGTGCGTGCTCGCAGCACCCGCAGGCTTCGCGCCGGTCGCCTTCGGCGAACCCGCGCTGGACGCGGATGGGGTCGCCGTCCTCGCCGATGCGTCATCACGGGACGGGATTCGAACCTGCGCCCCATCGGTCAGCGGCTCGGCGAGGTTGACCCGGCTTGCCGCCGCGACGTCCACCCGCGGCCCGTAGCCACCCGCCGCCGCCACGGCGTCCACGACGCGGGCACCGACAGGGAGGCGATAGACGCCCGGCCGGAGGACCGCGCCGGCCACGTCCACCACGATCACCGCGGTGGACCCGGCGACGCTTGGCGATGCGCCGGCGAGCGTGCGACCCGGCTCGGCGGAAGCTGATGTCCCGACCGCGACGTCCGACGCGACCTGATCGGTGGGAAGGACGGCTGAGCCGCCCGCAGGTCCGACGGTGACGACCGCGACGACCGCCAGCGCCGTGAGGACGCCGACCGCCACGACGCCCGACGCGACGAGATGCCGACGGACAGGCTTCACGAAGCCGCGGCCGGACGTCGGCCCGTGCGCCGTGCCTCGCTCCGGCGACGGCGTGGAGGTGTCGACCGGCCCTCCCTCGCCGGACTGCGGCGCATCCTCGAGGGCGCGCCACGGGTATGGGTGCTCCACGCTCGACTCCCCGGCGGGCGTGCGGGCGGGCGATCGAATGGCGTGCGCGCGGGCTGGCGATCGAATGGCGTGCGCGCGGGCGTGCGCCTCGCGTGGCGAGTCCGCCGCCGCACCGGTCGTCCCACGCACGTGCCTGGGCCGGACGGACGCGTGGACGCCCGTCGCATTGGGGGCACAACCGATGCGGCGGGCGTCGACCGGGAGCCTACGCGGCGCGGCTTATCGCAGCCTTATCCGGGCCCGGCGCTGTGCGGGCGTCGCCCGGCCGTGACCTTCGGCCGTTGACGCCTCCGAAACCGGCTTGCCATCGTGCTCACGAGCGGGTGGCTCCCACACAGGCTCGCTTCGGGACCTTGCCGGGGCCACAGCAAGACCGGCCCGATCACGCAGTGTCGTCGTGGGAGGCATCGACATGGGGCACATCCACACCGTTGTCCACTGGGACGCGCCGATCGAGCGCGTCTTCGATGTCGCGGTCGACCTGACGCTCCTGCCGAAGGTCATGAAGTCGGTGAAGGACGTCACTGACCTCCGGGGCGCTGGCGACGAGGCGGGAACAACCTGCCGCTTCCACTCCAGCTTTCTCGGCCGCACGATGGCCGGAACCGTCGAGGTGCTTGAGGTCGACCGCCCGTCGCTGTTCAGAACTGTCACCACCTACGACAACGGCCCCAGGGTGATGTGGACACAGCATTTCGCCCCATCCGGTGGCGGCACAGAGGAAGTCGACGACGTCGACTACGAGCTTCGGTCGGGGATCGTCGCCGCGCTCCTCGGTCCGCTCGTGCGGCGCCAGCTGGAGCGTGCGATGCGCGACTCGATCCAGCCGTTCTCCGAGCTGATCACGACGAGACGGCCAGCGCCCCAAAGCGGCTAGCCCCGCGTGGTTGCGCGTCGTGGCCGCACGGACTTCTGATGCCGGTTTGGGCGGCGTCGTGCTCGTGATCAGGCGGGGAGGCGTTCCCAGGTCACCCAGCGCGCGCCGTCCCACCAGCGGTGCCAGGTCATGCCGTCGAGCCCGCGCGCGAAGACGTCGAGCCGGTCGGCGCCCCACGACGAGCAGGCCGGTGTCGACGCCGGGTCGAGCTCTCCGGCGAGCGATTCCCACGGGTGCCACGAGTCGCCGTCCCAGTAACGGTTCCAGAGCCCGCCGTCGGAGAAGATCGCGAACACCTCGGCCTGGTCGACTGCCCAGGCCACCACGGTCGGCGCGGAGGCGAGAGTCCCGCCGAGGTCCTCGTCGATCGCGAGCGCGCCGTCCACCCACGCCCGGTGGCGCAGCCCGCCCTCCGCCGACCGTTCGAACACGTCGTATCGACCGGCTCTCCACGAGCACGCGGCCGTCCCCCAACCGCCCATCAAGACACCTCCTCCAGCATCGGCTTCACCTCGGTCGCGAGGCGGGTCATCGATTCCTCGTCGTACGTCGCGGGGAATCCGGCGACGAGATGCCGGTACCCGATCTCGAGGTAGGGAGCCAGCTTCTCGGCGACATCCTCGGGCGTGCCGACGGGCTGGTCCGTCCAGGCGCGGGCGACACGGTTGCGCTCGAATGCCTCCCGGAAGAGACGCTCGGCCTCGGCCCGGTCGTCGCGGATGAAGACCGTCCCGATCCCCGTCGTGCGCTCGATCTCGGACGGATCTCGGCCGACGGCGGCGCAGTGCTCGAGGAGAATCGCCTCCTTGCGCCGGACGGCTTCGACGCCACCCCCGACGTTGTTCATGTCGGCGTACCTCGCCACGAGCTTGAGGGTGACCTTCTCGCCGCCGCCCCCGACGCAGATCGGCAACCGCACCTGGAGCGGGGCCGGGAGATTCCGCACCGCCCGGGCCGCATACCGTGGGCCGGTCGCCGTCGGCTCCGTTCCGTCGAGCATCCCGCGCATGATCGGGAGCGCCTCGCCGAGCCACCGAAGGCGCTCGGGGAATCCGGACCCGAACTCCAGCCCGAATGCCTCGTGCTCCTCCCCGAACCACGCTGCCCCGATCCCCAGGATCGCGCGTCCCCCGCTGATGTGGTCGAACGTCGTGGCCATCTTGGCCACGAGCGCCGGGTTGCGGAACGTGTTCGCGCCGACCATCAGCCCGATCCGGACCCGCTCGGTCGCCTGGGCCCAGGCCGTGATCGTCAGCCAGCCCTCGTAGTTCGGCCCGTTCGAGTCGCCGACGATCGGGTAGAGATGGTCCCACGTCCAGAGCGAGGAATACCCCAGCCGGTCCGCCCGGATCCCGGCCTCGAGCAGGGAGGGCCAGTCGGTGTACTGGTTCCAGCACAGGGCGCCGATCTTGACTTCGCTCAACTCACGCTCCACTTGATCAGGAAGGTCGACCGTGATCCGCCCGGATACCGGCCTCGAGCAACGCGGGCCAGTCGGTGTACGGTTCCAGCAGAAGGCGCCGAGCTGATCCTGCTCATCGGACACTCCAATCTGCTCGTTTGGCTGCGTTTGCGTTCGGTGGGCGATGGCCCGGCGTCCAGGGTGGGGTCAGGCTGGCTTACGGGCGACGGGGGGCCGGTTGAGCCAGGATCCGACGACCATGCCCATGCCGTGAGGCTGAAGCTTGAAGCCAAGCCTGCCGTAGAACGCCGCCATGTCGTCGGTGAACAGGTAGACATGCTGCCCTGGAACGATGGCGAGCAGTCGCCGGACCAACTCGCTCCCGATCCCGCGCCGCCGATAGGCCGTGGCGGTCCAGACGTCCACGAGGTAGGCGTTGCACACGCCATCGCTCAGGATGCGGGCGTTGCCGACGTAGGTGTGGCCGTCGTGCGCGAAGACGACACCGTACGAAGCGCGATGCGAGGTCTCGTACTCCTCGGGCGTCCGTCCATTGTCGAAGTTGTCGGCGGCCAGGGCCGCCTTGAGCGCTCGCCAGTCGACGCCGTCGACCGACGCGGAGAACACGACCGCAGGAAGCATGACGGGATTGTCGCCGAGATGGCCGCGCTTGGCCGGACGGGCAGGCCCGGCCCATGGTCGGTCACGGCCCATGAACAACCTCGCGCCTCGCGCGGCGCCGCACGCGGGTGCGAGAATCGGCCTCTGGCGGAGTAGCTCGAAGGGAATGGCGGCCATGCCCACACGGGACCCCTACCTCGACTACTCGGGCCGGCCCGACCGATTGAGCGGCGGGGCGGTGATGATTCCGATCACGACGCCAAGGGGCAACTTCCGCGTGTGGACAAAGCGCGTCGGCAACAACCCGCGCGTGAAGGTGTTGCTCCTTCACGGCGGTCCCGGCGCTACCCACGAGGGCTTCGAGTGCTTTGACAGCTACCTGCCCGCCGCCGGGATCGAGTACTACTACTACGATCAGCTGGGCTCCGCGTACAGCGACCAGCCCGACGACTCCGACCTGTGGGAGCTCGACCGGTTCGTCGACGAGGTGGAGCAGGTGCGGATCGCCCTGGGTCTCGATCGCTCGAACTTCATCCTCTTCGGCCAGAGCTGGGGCGGCATCCTCGCCATCGAGTACGCCCTTCACCACGGGGACGCACTCAAGGGACTCGTCATCTCGAACATGATGTCGAGTTGCCGCGCCTACAACGCGTACGCCGAGAACGTGCTCATGCCCGCAATGGACGAGGCCGCGCTCGCGGAGATCAAGGACCTCGAGGCGCGGGGCGAGACCGCCGATCCTCGATACATGGAGCTGCTCCTGGAGCACCACTACACCGAACACGTCCTGCGCATGCCGGTCGACGAGTGGCCGGAGCCTGTCGTCCGGATGTTCGCCAAGATCAACCCTGCGATCTACGTTCCCATGCAGGGGCCGAGCGAGCTCGGATTGAGCGGAAGGTTGCTCGACTGGGACCGCACCGACGATCTCGGGCGCATCGAGGTGCCGGCGCTCGTGATCGGGGCCCGGCACGACACGATGGATCCCGCCTTCATGGCCGACATGGCAAGCCGCCTCCCAAAGGGCCGGTACCTGTATTGCGCGAGCGGGAGCCATTGCGCGATGTACGACGACCAGGAGACCTACTTCACCGGCCTCGTCGACTTCCTCCTGGACCTCGGCGTCGTGTCGTAGCCCACGGCGGCCGGCTTTCGCGTCACGAGTCCGTCGGCAGAGCGCGCCTCACCATCCGTCGCCGGTCACCCCGATCGACCATCGACGCAGGGAAGATCACAACCTTCCCGTCGGCGAAGGCGCCGGAGTCGCCCGGTCGCCCATCGGCAGCCGCCAGCGCGTCCGCCATCCGCCCGACGCGCTCTCGGTGATGACCGTGAGCTCGCGAACCGCCGCCTCGAACGGACCGATCTCCTGCGCTGCGGCCCACGCGGCATCGCGCGCCACGCGATCCGTGGTGTCGACGAGGGTCAGGTGGGCGATCAGCCTGTCGTGGACGCCACCGTACGGCGGGTGATCGGGCCACAGGGCGGCCGCGGCGAGCGTGAGGTCAAGAAACGGCCGCTGGCTCGCGGGCACGAGCCAGACCATCTCCTCGCGGCGCTCGACGCGGCTGAAGCGCGCGACGAATGGCGGGTTCCGGGCGGCCAGCCGAGCCAGAGCCGAGCGAACCGACGGTGTCAGGGCCTCGTTCGCCAGGAACGGGAACAGGACGGTCACATGCGCGGGGACGCCACCAGCGGCCAGCCGGTCACCCGCGGCGCGGAGGACTGCGAGGCGCGCGGGGAGCTCGATTGGGACGATGACGGCTGACCTGCCGGACATCTCGGCGTCCTCTCGCAGTGTTCGAAGGTACCGAACGGACAAACACGAGTCGCGGCGGTCCGAGAGTACGCGATCGGCGGCCCTCCGGCCCCCGGATGGGGGAGAGTCGGCCCTCCGCTCCACCCGTCGGGGCGTGGCACTCTGGCCCCACCACGTCGTCCCTGACCGCGGGATACCCGCGCCACCGCAGCCTGACCGGAGCCAGCACCGTGCCCGACCTCGCCCCCACCGCGCTGCCGTTCGACATGCCCACGTCCCCGCGGGCGATGCGCGACAAGACCGCGGACGTCCTCGGCGTCACCCGCAACCCGCTCGAGAGCTTCTTCGCCCCCGCATCCGTGGCCGTCATCGGCGCCACGGAGAAGGAGGGGAGCGTGGGGCGGACGGTCTTCTGGAACCTGATCAGCAGCCCGTTCGGCGGCACCGTCTACCCGGTCAACAAGGGTCGGGCCAGCATCCTCGGCGTGCGCGCCTACCCGAACCTGGCGGCGCTGCCCGAGGTTCCCGAGCTCGTGGTGATCGTGACGCCGGCAACCACGATCCCCGCGACCATCGAGGAATGCGCCGCGGCCGGCGTCAAGGCCGTGGTGATCATCTCGGCGGGCTTCAAGGAGATCGGGCCCGACGGCGCCGAGCTCGAGCAGCGGATCCTGGCCACGGCGCGGGCGAACGGGATGCGGATCGTGGGTCCCAACTGCCTCGGTGTCATGCGTCCGCCCACCGGCCTCAACGCGACCTTCGCCGCCGGCATCTCGGCCGCCGGATCGGTCGGCTTCGTGAGCCAGAGCGGCGCCCTCCTGACCGCCGTCCTCGACTGGAGCAAGCGCGAGAAGGTCGGCTTCAGCGCGGTCGTCAGCCTTGGCTCGATGCTCGACGTCGGCTGGGGCGACGTCATCACCTACTTCGGCAACGACCCCGCGACCGAGAGCATCGTCATCTACATGGAGACGATCGGCGACGCGCGGGCCTTCCTGTCGGCCGCCCGCGAGGTCGCCCTGACCAAGCCGATCATCATCATCAAGCCGGGTCGGACGGCGCAGGCGGCCAAGGCGGCGGCGTCGCACACCGGCTCGCTGACCGGCTCGGACGAGGTCCTGGCCGCGGCGTTCCGCCGCGTCGGCGTGCTGCGCGTGGACGAGATCTCGGAGGTCTTCGATGTCCTCGAGGTCCTGGCCAAGCAGCCCCGTCCGACGGGCAACCGGCTGACGATCGTCACGAACGCCGGCGGCCCCGGCGTGCTCGCGACCGACGCGCTCATCACCGGCGGCGGCGAGGTCAGCGAGATCTCCGCGGCGACGATGGAGGAGCTCAACGGGTTCCTCCCCTTCGCCTGGAGCCACAACAACCCGATCGACATCATCGGCGACGCCACCCCCGAGCGGTACGCCAAGGCACTCGAGGTCGCCGCCCGCGACGAGGGGAGCGACGGGCTCCTCGTGATCCTGACACCGCAGGCGATGACCGACCCGACCGCCACCGCGCGTGAGCTCGTCCCCTTCGCCCACATCGAGGGCAAGCCGGTGCTCGCCAGCTGGATGGGTGGCAAGGACGTCACCGAGGGCGCGGCGATCCTCCGCGAGGCTGGCATCCCGAGCTTCGAATACCCCGACGCCGCGGTCAAGATCTTCAACTTCACCTGGAGGCTCGCCGACAACCTGCGCCAGATCTACGAGACGCCAACCCTGCCCTCCGACGAGGAGCATCCGGTTGACCGCGCCCGGGCGGAGGCGCTGATCGGTCTCGCCAGGAGCGAGGGACGCACGCTGCTCACCGAGGACGAGTCGAAGGGGCTCCTGGCGGCCTACGGGATCCCGATCACGGAGACGATCGTGGCGCCCTCGGCCGACGAGGCGGTGGCGGCCGCGGACCGCATCGGATACCCGGTGGTCGTCAAGCTCTACTCCCACACGATCACCCACAAGACGGACGTCGGCGGGGTGCAGCTCAACCTGAAGAACGCCGACGCAGTGCGCCACGCGTACGAGCTCATCCGCGAGTCCGTGACGGCCAAGAAGGGCGCGGAGCACTTCGAGGGCGTGACGGTCCAGACGATGGTCAACTGGACCGGCTACGAGCTCATCATCGGAAGCTCGATCGACCCGCAGTTCGGGCCGGTCCTTCTGTTCGGTATGGGCGGCCAGCTCGTCGAGGTCTTCAAGGACCGCGCCCTGGGCCTGCCGCCGCTCACGACGACGCTCGCCCGGCGGATGATGGAGAGCACGAAGATCTACACGGCGCTCAAGGGCGTTCGCGGGCGCCGGGGCGTGGACCTGGATGAGCTCGAGCAGCTCCTGGTCCGCTTCAGCCAGCTTGTCGTCGAGCAGCGCTGGATCGCCGAGCTCGACATCAACCCGCTCCTGGCCTCGCCGGAGCGGCTCATCGCCCTCGATGCGCGGGTCGTCCTCCACGATCCGGCGACCGATCCGAAGGACCTGCCGCGACTCGCGATCCGTCCCTACCCGCGCAAGTACGTGAGCGCCTGGACCTGCCCGGACGGCCACGTGCTCACGATCCGCCCGATCCGCCCCGAGGACGAGCCGCTCATGGTGGAGTTCCACCGGTCGCTTTCCGAAGAGACCGTGTTCCGCCGCTACCTGAAGCACCTCGGCTTCGACGAGCGGACCGCCCACGAACGCCTCGTCCGGATCTGCTTCGTCGACTACGACCGCGAGATGGCCCTGGTGGCCGAGTGCGAGCATCCGGATCCCGACCTGCCGCGGATCGTCGGCGTCGGCCGCCTTTCGCGCACCTTCGGGAGCGACGACGCCGTCTTCGCGATCCTCGTCACCGACCAGCGGCAGGGGATGGGCGTCGGCACCGAGCTGCTCCGGCGCGTCGTCGACGTGGCCCGCGCAGAAGGCGTCGCCACGCTTGCCGCCGAGATGCGGGCCGACAATGTCGGAATGCGCCGGGCCGCCGAGAGGGTCGGCTTCACGATCCTCGCCACTGCCACCGACGACGTGATCCGCGCGGAGATGAAGCTGGCCTGACGGCAGCTGGGTTCGCCCGGGCACGCCCTCGTATCGCCGGGCACCGGGCGGCCTCCAAGTCCCGGAGCGGCTCAACCGCAGGGAGGCAGGCGTTGCTCCCGGCGCCGGGGGCGCCAGCGACGGTCCGGGTTCCGGCGTGCCCACCGACATGCTGATCGTGCCGCATGCGGTGACGGCCGTCGTCGAGATCCCGGAGCCGCTCGCAGGCGCCGCCGGAATGGGCAGCGTGACGAGGACCGCGCCGCTCGCGACGCGCCCGTCGGCCGTCCATGGCGGCCCGCCGTGGCTCGCAGCGGGGATCGTCGCCCCGACTGCGCCGGCCGGGATCGTGCCGACCCAGTCGTTGTTCACGTAGACGAGAAGGGGCCGGTCGATCCGATTGTCCACGTGGAGCGTGAGCGCCGGTGCCGTCGTCCAGCCGGCGCAGCCGCCGAAGAGGGCCGACGCCAGGACGCAAAGCGGGACGGCCGTTCGGCGTCCCGTCGAACGTGCCCAGCCCATCGGCGCTACGCGCGGACGACGATGTTGACCAGGCGTCCGCCGCCGGCGTGGATGACCCGGTCGGGGGCCCTGCCTGCGAGCGCCGCCACGATCTTCGGGCGGGCGAGGACGACCGCCTCGACCTCGGCGTCGCCGAGCCCGACCGCGACCTCGACCCTGTCTCGGACCTTGCCGTTGACCTGGATCGGCAGCTCGCGGGTCTCCACGGCGGCCGCTGCGGCGTCCACCTCCGGCCAGCGCTCCGCGTGGATCGAGCGCCATGGCTCGCCCGTCGCTGCGAGCCGCCGTGCCCAGAGCTCCTCGGTGATGTGAGGTGCGGCGGGCGCGAGCATCAGGAGGAAGAGGCGCACCGCCTCGTCCCAGGCGGCGCCCCCCGCGACCTCCGTCCCGCGGTAGCGGAAGAGCAGGTTGGCCAGCTCCATGAGCCTGGCGACCATCGTGTTGAAGCGGAAGGCCTCGTAGTCGGCCGTCACCACCGCCAGCGTGCGATGGGCGGCGCCGCGAAGAGCCTTGGCGGCTGCCAGGCGTCCTCGCCGGCGGGCAGCGTCCCGGCCGTCGTGTCGCCCGGTTCGGTGCCGTGCGGGTCCAGCACCAGCGTCCAGGCCCGGTTCAGGAACCGGGCCACGCCCCCAATCCCCGTCGCGCTCCACGGGCCACCCTGGTCCCACGGGCCCATGAACATCAGGAAGAGTCGGACCGTGTCGGCGCCGTACTGGGCAACGAGCGCGTCGGGGTCCTCGACGTTGCCCCGCGACTTGCTCATCCGCTCGCCGTCCGCGCCGAGGACCTGGCCCTGGTTGAAGAGGCGCAGGAACGGCTCGCGGTGGCCGACGAGGCCGCAGTCGGCCATGGCCTTGGTGAAGAAGCGCGAGTAGAGCAGGTGCATGACGGCGTGCTCGGCGCCGCCCGTGTACTGGTCCACCGGCGTCCAGCGGTCGACGAGGGCGCGGTCGACCGGCCCGTCCGTCTTGCCGGGGGACAGGTAGCGGAACCAGTACCACGACGAGTCGATGAAGGTGTCCATCGTGTCGGTCTCGCGCCGCGCCGGGCCGCCGCAGCGCGGGCAGGCGGTGGCCAGGAAGGCTTCGTCGCCGCTTGCAGCGGGTTCTCGCCGGAGCCGGCGTAGTCGACGGTCTCGGGCAGCAGGACCGGAAGGTCCTCGTCCGCGACCGGGACGATGCCGCAGGCGTCGCAGTAGACGACCGGGATCGGCGTGCCCCAGTAGCGCTGGCGGCTGACGAGCCAGTCGCGGATCCGGTAGCTGACCGCTGCCTTCCCCTCGCCCCGAGCCTCCAGGTCGGCGGTGATCGACCGGATCGCATCCGGCACGGCCAGCCCGTTGTAGCGGCCCGAGTTCACGAGGATGTCGTCGTCCGTCTTCGAGACGTAGGCTGCCTCGAGATCATGCCCTGAGCCATAATCGGTCGAGGGCCGGATCACCTCGCGGACCTCCAGGCCGAACTGGCGGGCGAAGGCGAAGTCCCGCTCGTCATGGGCCGGGACGGCCATGATCGCCCCGGTGCCGTAGCCGGCCAGCACGTAGTCGGCGATCCAGATCGGGATTCGCTCCCCGTTGACAGGGTTGATCGCGTCGGCGCCCGAGGGGTACGCCGGTCTTGTCGCGCTCGGTGTTGAGGCGCTCGATCTCGGTCGCGCGGCGGGTCTGCTCGACGTAGGTCGCCACGACCGGCCGCTGCCCCGGCGAGGTCAGCGTCTCGACGAGCGGATGCTCGGGTGCCAGGACCATGAAGGTGGCCCCGAAGAGCGTGTCGGGGCGGGTGGTGAAGACGCGGATCTCGTCGCCGCCCGCGAAGATGCGTGTCCGGCGCGCTGCGGAAGACGACCTCGGCGCCTTCGCTGCGCCCGATCCAGTTCGTCTGCATGACCCGGATCGGCTCCGGCCAGTCGATGCCGGTGAAGTCCAGCAGCTCGTCGGCGTACTTCGTGATCCGCAGGAACCACTGGGCGAGGTCGCGCTTCTCGACCTTGGCGCCGCAGCGCCAGCAGCGGCGGTCGACGCCCTCGACCTGCTCGCGGGCGAGCGTGCCGTCGTTGGGGCACCAGTCGACCGGCGACGTCGCCCGGTAGGCCAGCCCGGCTTCGAGGAAGCGCAGGAAGAGCCACTGGTTCCAGCGGTAGTAGGCCGGGTCGCAGGTGACGACCTCGGCGCTCCCAGTCGAACGACGCCCCCATGCTCCGCAGCTGGCGGCGCATGTTGTCGATGTTGCGGTAGGTCCACTCGGCGCGGGTGGATCCGGTTCTTGATCGCGGCGTTCTCGGCCGGCAGCCCGAAGGCGTCGAAGCCGACCGGGAAGAAGACGTTGTAGCCCGTGCATCCGGCGGAAGCGGGCGATCGCGTCGGTCGGCGTCTTGATGTACCAGTGGCCGACGTGCAGGTTCGCCCGACGGGTAGTCGTACATCGTCAGCAGGTAGTACGGCGGCCGGGACGTGTCGCCGAGGTCCGTCCGGTACAGGCCGAGCTCGTCCCAGCGCGCCTGCCAGCGCGGCTCGATGGCGGCGGGGTCGTAGCGCTCGATCCGGGTCCGTTCGGTGGTCACGTCGTTGGCCTCGATACGCGACGACCCCTCGCCGCTGGGGCGAGGGGTCGGTTCGGCGGCGATGATCAGGGGGCTGGTGGAGCTACGGGGACTCGAACCCCGGACCTTCTGAATGCCATTCAGACGCTCTTCCAGCTGAGCTATAGCCCCAGTCGTCCGGAGGCGGAGTATAGCGGAACTCGCGGCCCGGGCAGCCGTGTCGAGGCAGGTGCGGCGCTCCGCGCCCGGCAGGCGCTCGACGGCCGCCGGGCGCCCGCCGCGCACCTCGTGCTGCGACATGCGCCGGGTGTGGCAGCATCGCGGGGTGCCACGTCCTCCGGCCTTTGTCGACTCCCCGGCGGTTGCCCGCCTGCGCGGCGGGGACCTCCCGTACACCCTGCGCCGCTCCGCCCGTGCTCGCCGGCTCCGGGTGACGATCGACGCCCGCCGCGGCGTCATCGCGACCGTTCCCGGCGTGCGTACCGGCGAGACGACGGCGCGCCGGCTCGTCGAGCCGTTCCTTGGCGAGCGCGAGACGTGGATCCGCCGCCATCTCGCCCGCCAGACGGCGGCCTTCGAGCGCGCCGGCGGGGGAGCCGAGACCGCCGACGGGTCGCTCGTCGCATTCCGTGGCCAGCCGCACCGGATCCGGGTCGCCTCGGTCCGCGCCCGGGGCCGCCGCTCCCACGTGGAGCGGGCCGGCGACGAGCACGAGGACGTCCTCCTCGTGACCCTGGCCGCCACGGAGCGCCGCTCACTGGCGGGGGTGCTGGAGGCGTGGCTGCGCGTCCGGGCCCGCGATGCGGTCGACGCCGCCATCGGCCGTCATGCGGGTCCGCTCGGCGTGAGCCCAACCTCGGTCGCCGTCCGGGACACCCGCAGCCGCTGGGGAAGCGCGTCCCGCCAAGGCCGCGTGATGCTGGCCTGGCGTCTCGTCCTGGCCCCACCGGCGGTGCTCGAGACGGTCGTCGTCCACGAGCTGTGCCACCTCCGCATCTTCGGGCACGGGCCGCGGTTCTGGGACCTCGTTGCGACGCGGGTTCCGGACCATGTCGCCCACCGGCGCTGGCTGCGGGCCCACGCGGCCGAGCTCCACGCGGCGCTCGGTGACGCGGAGGCCGGCGGCCGCGCCTGACGAGAACAAGGTCGTCGACAGGTCGACGTTCGGTCGACCCGGCGGGCCCCGGGCGGCGGACGGCTAGTCGGCGGCGAGCGCCGCGGCGATCTCGCCCGCCCAGCGGCGGATTTGGTCCCAGTTGCGGAAGTCGCCGATCCGGTGCGTGTCGAGGATCCCGGCCTCTTCCGCCGTCGTGGCGAGGAGCCTGCCTCCGAAGGTCCGGTGCCCGCGGATGCGGATCGACGCGACCTCGGGCTCGACGTGCGGCGAGAGCGGGATGTCGTCGAACTCGGCCGAGTAGTCCAGCGGGCCGCTCGAGAAGAGCCATACGGGGACCTGCTGCAGGGCGGCCTGGTGACGCTTCACGAAGCGGTTCGCGTCGCGCAGCCAGTGGGCCGAGTAGAGGCCGCTCCCGACGACGACCGCGTCGTAGCCGTCGAGGCGCTGGACGTCGCGAGCCGGTCGCACGTCCGCCGCGTGGCCGGTCTCGCGCAGGACCTCGGCGATCGCGGCTGCGACCTCGGCCGTGGACCCCTGCTTGGTTGCGTAGGCGACGAGGACCTTCATCGGGATCGTGACTTCGCCTGGTCGACCGGGAAGGTGGTGGAGATGAGGGGACTCGAACCCCTGACCCCCGCGATGCGAACGCGGTGCTCTTCCAGCTGAGCTACATCCCCACGGGAGCGTTTCCCGCGCGCCGGGGCGGGACGCCGGCGCGAAGTGTAGCACGGGATCCTGACGTTCCCGGGCGCATCCTCGGGGCCGCGGGCATCGCCAGGTCCGGGCGCATTCTTCCGCATCCGGCCCGGGTCGGGCCGGCGGCGCGGCGCGCCCTGGGCGGCGTACCGCCGCGCCTGGCAACGTCGGTCGACGGGCCACGTAGGGCCTTCCAATTGTCGAACAGTCTGTTCTATTGTTGGACGTCCGATGGACCGCCACCCCGACCGCGCCGCCGCCCTCGCGAGCCTCCGGGCCCGGTGGGGTGCGGCCGCGCCGCGGCCCGCGGTGGAGGTCTTCGGGGCGCTCGCGGCTGCCCCGCTGCCGGCGGAGGCCGGGGCGGCCGCGATGCTTCCCGGCGCCGGTCCTCGCCCTTCCCTCGCCCCTGCCCGGGGAGCCTCCGATCCCGGCGCGGCCGGGCGCTGGTCCCGCTGCCGGGCGGCGGCGTTCCCGCGCCGGCGGTCCGGCCGCTCCCCGGGGAGCCGGCACGCGACGCCGCGACCGGGCGATCCCCACGGGCTTCTCCGGGCTGGACGCGCTCCTCGCCGCCGGCGGCCTGCCGCGCGCCGGCACGGTCGCGCTCCGCGGGACCGGGTCGAGCGGCGCGACGACGCTCGCCCTGCGGGCGCTCGCGGAGGCCCAGGCCGGCGGCGCGCTCGTCGCCTGGGTCGACCTCGCCCGGAGCCTCGACCCCGTCGAGGCGGTCGCCCGGGGCGTGCGCCTCGAGTGGCTCGCGGTCCTCGTCCCCGAGTCGGCCGAGGAGGCGCTCGCGATGGCCGGGACCCTGCTCCAGGCGCGCGCGGTCGACGTCCTCGTCCTGGACCTCGCGGGAGGCGAGTCCAGGGCCACCGAGGCCCGGCCCACCCGGGGGTCCCGGGCCGTGGACCGGCTCGCTCGTCTCGTGGCGTTCGCCCGGCGGGCCGGGGCGCTCCTCCTCGTCCTCGAGCCGGCCGGCGCCTCCGTGTCGCTCCGATCGGCCCTCACGGAGGGGGTGGACCTGCGCCTGGAGCTGCGACGGCGCGGCTGGATTCGTCTCGGACGCGAGGTCGTCGGGCAGCGGGCCGAGGTCCGCGTCGCGAAGGACCGCCACGGGGCGCCCGATCGGCGGACGGCCATCCGGCTCCTCTACGCGGAAGGCGGGCCGCGCGATCGCTGCCTGGCCCGCGACGACCTCCTCGTCGAGGCCGCCGCGGGTGACTCCTCCGCCCCGGGACCCGTCGCACCGCCGGGGCGGCCCGCCCTCCTCTCGAGCTCGTCCTCTCCCTCGGAGCACCAGGAATCGACCGATGCGCCTCCTCCACCTCTCCTGGCCTCATCTCGCCCTCCGGCTCGCGCGGCAGCGCGATCCGGGGATCCCGGCCTCGGGGCCGCTGATCCTCGGCGGGCGGCCGTGGGATGACGGCGTCGTCCTCGACGCCAGCCCCGCCGCGGTCGCCATCGGGCGTCCGCCGGGGGATCCCCCTCGGCCAGGCGCATCGCCTCGCCCCCGAGGCCGTCTTCCTGCCGCCCGACCCGGCGGCCGACGCCGCGGCCGTCGAGGCCGCCCTCGACGCCCTTGCCGGGTTCAGCCCGGGAATCGCCGGTCCGACCGACCCGGCCGACCGGGCCTTCGGGTCGCTCGAGGTCCAGGTCGACGGGCTCGAGGCGCTCTGGGGCCTCGAGCCGGACCTCGTCGGGAAGGTCCGGGCCGCCCTCGCCCCGCTCCTCCCGGGGACGCCGCGGGCGGGGATCGCGGGCACGCGGTTTGCGGCCGCGCTCGCCGCCGCGACCGGTCCGGGACCGGCCGCCGTGCCCGCCGTCCTCGTGCCGCGAGGGCAGGATGGCGCCTTCATCGCCCCGTTCCCGGCCTCCGCCCTCTCCCGCGACGCCGACGTGCGTGGCCGGCTTGCCCGGTTCGGCCTCCTCACGATCGGGGCCGTGGCCGTCCTGCCCCGCTCGGCGCTCGTCGCCCGTTTCGGGGTCGAGGAGGGGGGCCGGCTCCACGACCGGGCCAACGGCGTCGAGACCGACCCCTTCCGGCCGCGCCGTGCTCCCGAGCGGCTGGCCCTCGGGATCGCCCTCGACGAGCCCGTCACCGATCTCGAGGCGCTCCGCTTCGTCCTTCGCCGCCTTGCCGGTGCGCTGGCCGCGCAGCTCGACGGCCGGGGCCAGGCCGCGGGCCGGGCACGGCTGGTGGCGACGCTCGATCCCACCTTCTCTCCCGGCCGTCTTCCGCTCCCCGGCGCGACCTCCCGGCGATCGTCGTCACCCAGCGCCTCCCCGAGCCGACCTCCGATCCCGAGGCGATCGAGCGGCTCCTCCTCGAGCGGCTCGAGCGGCAGCTGCCGGCCCTGCCGGTCGCCCGTCTCGAGCTGGAGCTCCTCGACGTCGTCCCGGCGACCGGCCACCAGCTGGCGCTCTTCACGCCGCAGGCGAACGCCGCATCGCGTCTGGGCTGGCAGCTCGCCCGCCTCGCCGTCCGCTTCGGGGAGGGTCGGGTGGGCCGGGTGGCCCTCGCCGACCCCGAGGCGCCGCTCCCCGAGACGCGCTGGACGTGGCACCCGGTGACCGCCGACGGGGCAGCGACGCCATGACCGCCTCACGTCCGACTGCGGGCCTCCGGGGAGCTGCCCGGTGACGCGCCTCCTCCGGGAGCATCCGCTCATCGAGGCTGAGCTCGACGCCGCCGGGCGCCTCGTCGCCATCACCTGGGGCGGACGCCGCGAGCCGGTCGAGGCATGCACGGGCTGGCGGGTCGAGGAGGCCTGGTGGGGCCGCCCGATCGCGCGCGACTACGTCAAGGTCGTCGGCGCCCGCTGGCTGGCCCTCGTCTACCTCGACCGGGTGGACGGGACCTGGCACCTCGAGCGCCTGTACGACTGAACGAGCTCCCACCGCCCGGGCCGGTCGGGCCGGAGCGGCCGATCTCCATTCTCCCCGTCGCCGTCGGGCCGGCCGGCCATTCCCGGTCGGGCCCGTTCCGGCCGTTCGCTTCGCTGTCAGCCGAGGAGATGAAGAAGCGTGTCTGCGCTCTTCGGCGCGCCCATCGCGGTCGTCACGAGGATGAGGGTGAAGGCGACGAGGATGACGGCGAGGATGACGGCTCCCAGCCAGTCGCGTGGCTTCGGTCCCATCGTGTCCTCCTGCTCCCGGCGGGCCCGCCCGGTGCCTTCGTACTGTAGCGCGCGGCGATCGGCGCGGGCTGGCGGAGCCGGAATCTCACGGGCCCCGCCGCGGGTTGCCGCGACAGGGCCCGGAGGAGGTCGCCGCCCCAGGTCCCCAGTTACCGGGGACGGCGCGAAGTGTTCGCGTCAGGTGGCCGGCCCGCCGGCTGCGGCGAGCACGACCGGGAGGACGACGAGGACGAGCACGCCCGCGAGCAGGATCAGGAGGAGCGTCGGGAGGAGGGAACGGGTGCCGGCCACGAGCGTGCTCATCCGCCAGTAGACGCAGGGGAGCCCCCGTTTGTTGCAGCCCGGCGGCCTCGATTTTGGCGCGGTCCGGAAATTGACTGAATGAAACATCTGTTCTAGCATTTGAACGCCCCCGCCGCCGCGACGGCCGCGCCGCCGTCCCTCCTCGTCTCGGGCCTCCCCATGACCGCGACGGCCTACGCCGAGCTCCACGCGCACACCAGCTTCTCGTTCCTCGACGGTGCCTCGAGCCCGGCGGATCTCGTGGCCCGGGCCGTCGAGCTGGGCCTCTCGGGCCTCGCCGTCACCGATCGCCAGGGCCTCTACGGCGCGGTCCGGTTCGCCTCGGCCGCGGAGGAGGCCGGGATCCACCCGGTGATCGGGATCGAGCTGGAGCTCGCCGACGCTCTCGTCCCCGATCCTCACCACCTGGTGATCCCGGCGCGCCGACCGCCACCCCGCGACCGGCACCGGCAGGGTGGGCCGGACGACCTCCGGATGGCCCCGCGCGACGGGCTCCCGGCCCGTCCGCAACCGTCGCGCGCCCGGATGCCGGGCCACCGCGAGGCGCTGAAAGAGGATCTTCGCGGTGTCGGAGCGGGGGAGCGCGGGTCGCACCTGGTCCTTCTCGCGGTCGATGGGACCGGCTACCGGAGCCTCTGCCGGCTCGTCTCCCGGGCCAACCTCGCGGGCACGAAAGGCGGCGCCCCGCGTCACGCAGGCCCTGCTCGCCGAGCATGCCGAAGGTCTCGTCGCGCTCTCCGGGTGCCGTCATGGCGAGATCGCCCGGCGGTTGCTCGCCGGCGACCGGGCGGGCGCCCGGGCGGTCGCGGAGGGCTACGCACGGATCTTCGCCCAGGCCGGGGGCGTTCCCGGGCCGGGTACGGACCGCCGATCGGGCGTCTCCGCCGTCGCCCGGGCCGGCTTCGTCCTCGAGCTCTCGCACCATCTCCTGCCCGGCGACGACTGGCTGGTCGCCGAGACCGGCCGCCTGGCCCGGGAGGTCGGCCTGCCGGTGGTCGTCACGAACGACGTCCGCTATGCCCGCCCGGACGACCGCGAGCTGCACGACGTGCTGACCGCGATCCGTCACGGCCGCTCGGTCGAGACCCTCGCCGAGCTCCGGACGCCGAGCGGGGAGCACTACCTCAAGTCGGCCGAGGAGATGGCGGCCCTGCCTCCCGGCGACGAGCGCGCCGACCCGGCGACCGCGGCGGCATGGCGCGAGGGGCTCGCGAACGCCGGCGAGCTGGCTGCCGCCTGTCGGGTCGACCTCGGCTTCGAGCAGTACCGCTTCCCTGGCTTCCCGGTTCCGGCCGGCGAGACCGCCTTCTCGTACCTCGCCGAGCTCTGCCACGGCGGTATCCGGCGGCGCTACCACCCGGTGACGCCGGCGGTCGTCAGGCAGCTCGCCCACGAGCTCGACGTGATCGAGCGGACCGGCCTCGCCGAGTTCTTCCTCATCTGCTGGGACCTCATGCGCTTCGCGAAGGAGCGCCGGATCCCGGCCCAGGGCCGCGGCAGCGCGGCGGATTCGATCGTGGCCTACGTGCTGGGGATCACCCGGGTCGACCCGATCCGCCACAACCTCCTCTTCGAGCGTTTCATCAACGAGGGCCGCACCACGTACCCGGACGTGGACATCGACTTCAGCTCGGCGCGCCGCGAGGAGGTCATCCAGTACGTCTACGAGCGCTACGGCGCCGAGCACACGGGGATGGTCTGCAACCTCGTGACGTACCGCGCCCGGAGCGCCGTCCGCGAGGTCGGCTACGCGCTCGGGTTCCCGCGGCCGCTCGTGGACCGCGTGGCGAAGGCGCTCGAGACGTACGACTCCGGTGATGGTCCGGCGCGACCTCGAGGCCGACGGCGGGTTCGCCGAGTTCTTCCGGCGCCTCGACGAGCCGCCCGGCGTGACCTCGGCAGCGCGAGCGCAGGACCGCGGGCTCGTCGACGGGATGGGCCAGCTCGACCATGCTCGGGGCGGCCGAATCCGGACCGCGGGGGCCGGTGAGGCGGGGAACGGGCGCCTCCCGCGGCCCGAGGACAGCGCGCGGCGCACCGGCACCCTGCCCGGCACAGGCTCGGCCCCGGCGATCCGGGCCGGTGGCATCTCCGACGACAAGGGTGGCCCCGGGGATTCGCCGGCGAGCGTCGCCTGGCTCGTCCGGGGTGGCCGGCCGACGGCATCTCCCGGCAGCCCGTCGCTGCCGGGACCCCAGCGGGCCATCCGTTCGGCCCGGAGGCCGGGCGACCGCGGGAGCCGGGCGGGTCGCCGGGGACGGTGGATGGTCGCGCGCTGGACCCCGAGTCGGGTGCCCTCGCGCCGCCCGCCCGCAATGTCGACCGGCTCGGGCGTCCACGCCACTTCGACCCACCGCCGCCCGCCGCGACCTCCGGCCGCGCTGTCCAACCCCCGTCCGTCGCACGCCTCGAGCCCGAGCCCCCGCCGGCGCCGCGCGGGGGGAGCACCGTCGGCATGTCGCCCTGGGAGCGCTGGCTCGAGCTCTGCGCCCGGATCGACGGCTTCCCGCGGCACCTGTCCATCCACAGCGGAGGGATGCTGGTCACGGCCGCCCCGCTGATCGACATCGCGCCGCTCGAGCGGGCCACGATGCCGGGGCGCGTCGTCGTCCAGTTCGACAAGCGCGACGTCGAGACGCTCAAGCTCATCAAGCTCGACCTGCTCGGGCTGGGCATGCTCGCCGCCATCGACGAGACGGTCCAGCTCATCGAGCACGACTGCGCCGTGTGCGTCGACCTCGACCGGCTCCCCGAGGAGATTCCCGAGGTCTTCGCCATGCTCCAGGCCGCCGACACCGTGGGCGTCTTCCAGGTCGAGAGCCGGGCCCAGATGCAGACGCTGCCGAAGTCGCGTCCGGCCAGCCTCGACGACCTCGTCGTGGAGGTGGCGATCATCCGGCCGGGCCCGATCCAGGGCAACGCGGTCCATCCCTACCTGCGCCGCAAGCAGGGCCTCGAGCAGGTGACCTACCTCCACCCCAGCCTCGAGCCGATCCTGCGCGACTCGCTCGGGGTGATCCTCTACCAGGAGCAGGTGATGCGGATCGCGATCGAGGTCGCCGGCTTCAGCCCGGCCGAGTCGGACGGCTTCCGGAGGGCGATGGGGACGTGGCGCTCGCCGGCCGAGATGGAGAAGCTCCATGGCCGCTTCGTCGACGGTTGCGTGACCATCCGGGGGATGTCGCGCGACGACGCCGAGGAGCTCTACCGGCGGGTGGCCGGCTTCGCCAGCTTCGGTTTCGCCAAGAGCCACGCCGCCGCCTTCGCCCGCACCGCCTACGAATCGTCGTTCCTCAAGCTCTTCTACCCGGCCCAGTTCCTCGTCGGGCTCGTGAACGCCCAGCCGATGGGCTTCTACCCCGTGGAGGTCCTCGTCAACGACGCGAAGCGCCACGGGGTCTCGGTCCTGCCGGTCGACGTCAACGCCTCGCCCCATCGGACGACGACCGAGTGGGTTGGGCGTCCGGGCTGGGCGCTGGCGGGCATGACAGGCGACGACGGCAGCCATGACCGCGATCCGGGCGAGCCGCTGCCGCCCGGGGCGGGGATCGACATGCGTCCGCGTCCCGTCCGGTCGCCCGCCTGTGCGATCCCCGACCACGCCGCCCGCGAGCGCTGGACCCCGGAGAGCACGGCCGGTTGGGGCGTCCGCCTCGGGCTCCATCTCGTGAAGGGGATCGGCGAGGAGCACGCTGCGCACCTCGACGCCGAGCGGGCACGCGGTCCGTACGCGTCCCTCGCCGACGTCGTCGAACGGACGGGCCTGTCCGAGGAGGTGATCGAGCGGCTGATCCGCGCCGGAGCGCTCGACTCGCTGGGGAGGCCCCGCCGCGAGCTCCTGTGGCAGCTCCGGGAGACGTCGCGGCCGGCGAAGGGGGCTCCCAGGGGCGGCCGAGTCGCCGGGCGCCCGCTGGACCTGCGCCTCCCGGCCACGTCCGCGCCGGAGCTGCCGCCGCTCTCCGAGCTGGAGCGGCTCGGGGACGCCTACGCGATCCTCTCGCTGGATGCTCGCCGACAGGTCGTCGCCCTCTTCCGCCCGGCGCTCGCGGCGCTGGGAGCCGTGCCGAACGCGGCACTTGCGGAGCGGCGGCCCGGCCCAGTCCGCCTCGGCGGCCTCGTTGTCACCCGCCAGCACCCGATGACCGCGAAGGGAACGGTCTTCCTCGCCCTCGAGGACGAGACCGGGATGGTCAACGTCACGCTCTGGCCGGACGCCTGGGCGCGCCTCCGGGGCGTGGTCCGCCGCAACGCGCTCCTCGTCGTCGAAGGGGACCTCCAGCGGGAGTCGAACGTCGTGAACGTCGTGGCTCGCCAGGTGCGGCCGCTCGTCGACGAGGCCCGGCATGCAGGCGGGCCGGACCACCCGGACGGCGTCCACCAGCTCGGCCACGCCGGCATGCGACGCTCGGGCTGAGGCCCGCGCCCGCAGGTGCCGGACCGCGCGCGGCTCAGCCGAGAGGAGGTGATCCGGGTCGGGCATTCCAGGGCGTGTGTGCCCCGCGCCCCGGGCCCCACTACGCGCGGCGACACGGAACAGGCCCGGCTGGCCCCCGGCGTCAGCGCTTGCGCGACTGCTGCTGGCGCTGCGGCGACGAGAGGTTCAGGAACCTGCGGTAGAAGCCGGCGAACGCGCCCACCGCCACCCCGAACAGCGGGGCTGTCATCAGCACGTTCTGGGCGTACGCGATCTTCTGCTCGGTGGGGACGAGATACGTGAATCCAAGGGGGGTCACGAGGTAGTCCGTGTTGATCGAGATGACGAACACGTACGCGAGCCCGGCGAGGAGGCTCATGAGGCCGCCCATGAGCCAGGCGCCGCGCGCAGCGAGCATCCCGGCCAGGAAGGCGATGATCATCGGGGGTGGCTGGAGGATGACGTTCCCGGCCAGCACGACGACCTGGTTGGCCGCCAGCGACGGGATGAGCAGCGCCACGGTCGTCGCCAGGATCACCAGGGCCGGCGCCCAGGCCGCCCGGGACACGAGGAGCGACGGAAGTGCGCGGATGTCGCCGGGGACGTCCAGGGTCCCTCCGGCGATGCGAAGGGTGCCCAGGAAGCCGGGCCGCGCGGTATCCGTCGCGCCGCTGCCCGAGGTCGACGGGGGGCGGCGGTCGCGCGAGCCGCGCGGCACGGCCGCGGCCGGCACGGCCGGCGCGTCGATGCCGTCGTCGCCCTCGGTCGCCGCCGCATCGGCGGTTGCCGCGCGGTAGCGGCGACGCGCATCGGCGCGCTCGGTCCTCTTGGCGCGGGCCACGGAACCTCCTCGCGAACTCCAGGGTGGTTGCGGCCGCCGGCGGCGCGCGCAAGACGAAATGGTTGCGGTCGCCGGGTGCCGCGCGTCTCGGGCGCCGCGCGCGTCGACGGCGCACCGAATGCTACCGCGAGCGGCCGCCACGCGCGAGGCGACCGCTACGGGCGCACGCGCCACGTCATCCGCAGTCAAGCGGCGGGTGAGAGGCGGGTGAGTCCGGGGTCAACGACAGGTCGGGGGCCGGTGGTACACCCCGCATCGCAATCCCCGCCGGCTCCCGCTCGGAGGTGTCCATGCGCGCGCCACGGAGCGCCGTCGCCGGCGTGATCGTCTCCCTTCTCGTCGTCTCATCCGCCTCGGGCGGCACTCCGCCCTCCAACGAGCCCGCGGCGGCCACCGCTGCGGCCGTTGCCTGGCCGGTCTCTGCCGGCTTCGTCGTCGCCGAGGTCGTCACCGGAGGGGCCTCCGCGTCCGACGAGTACGTGGAGATCGCAAACGCCGGTCAGGCCATCCTCGATCTCACCGGCGTCGAGATCGCCTACTCGAGCTCTACCGGGGCAACCATCACGCGCAAGGCCGCCTGGACCGCCGGTCCAGTGTTGGAACCCGGTCGCCACCTGCTCGTGGCGAACGCGCTCGGCACCTACGCGGCACGTGCCGACGCCACCTATTCCGGGGGGCTGGCCGCAACCGGTGGCGCCATCGTCCTCCGGCGCTCCGACGGCCAGGTCATCGACGCGATCGGCTGGGGCGACGCCGCGAACCCCTTCGTCGAAACGGCGGCGGCCGTTGCTCCACCGCCGGGAAGCTCGATCGAGCGCCGGCCGGGCGGCGCCCAGGGGAACTCGATCGATACGAACGACAACGCCTCCGACTGGATCGTGACGTCCTCCCCCGTGCCGCAGACGCTCGCCAGCCCGCCCGTGCCCGCTCCGACTCCGACGCCGACCCCCGGCGCCTCGCCAGTGCCGTCGCCGGAGCCAACCGGGACGCCCGGCCCGTCCCCGACCCCAGCGCCCACTCCTGGGCCGACGCCGATACCTACCGTCGATCCCACTGGCGAGCCGTCCGCAAGCCCGTCGCCGGAGCCGCCTGGATCTCCCAGCCCCGAGCCCACGCTCGTACCGAGCCCGACTCCCGTCCCGACCCTGGAGCCGACTCCCAGCCCAACTCCGATCCCCACGCCGGCGACTCCTTCGCCCGAGCCGACGCCGTCGCCGACACCCTCATCCACGCCCTCATCCACGCCAACGCCAACACCAACGCCAACCGCGACCCCAACCCTAACGCCAACGCCAACCGCGACCCCGACGCCAACCGCGACCCCGACGCCAAGCCCGAGCCTGCGCGTTGACGTCGCCACGGCGCGTGGCGCGCCCGACGGGACGCACGTCGAGGTTGAAGGCGTCCTGACGACGCCGCTCGGGAGTCTCGAGGATGGTCGAGGTGGCTTCCTGCAGGACTCCACGGGAGGCGTCGCTCTGTTGCTGCCCGCGGTCCCGGGCGACATGCTTCAGAGCGGGATGGTGGTGCGCGCTCGCGGCACGATCGACGACCGGTACGCGCAGCGAACCCTGCGCCTCGATGAGGTTCCCAGCGTCGTCGCCACCGGTGCCCTGCCGCCGGCCGTCGCGATCGTCACGGGCGACGCGGGCGAGCCACTCGAGGGCCTCATGGTGCATGCCGCGGGCATCGTCGCCGACACGCCGAGCGCCCTTGCCTCGGGTGTGTCGCTGATCATCGACGACGGAAGCGGTCCCCTCCGCGTGATCCTGTCGTTCGCGGCGGCTCCAACGCCGACGAAGGGCGATCGGCTGGTCGTGACAGGGCCGCTGGGCCAGCGGGACACGACGGGAACCGGGACGGGCGCCTACCGCGTGCTCGTGACCGATGCCCTCGGACTTCTGGTCGAGCCCACGCCAACCCCGACGCCAAGCCCGACGCCCACGCCGACGCCAATCCCGACGCCCACGCCGACGCCCACCCCGACGCCTAGCGCCGCACCGACCCCCACGCCCCTCCCGACGCCCACCCCGACGCCGACCCCCGCGCCATCACCGTCGCCGGCTCCCTTGCCTCTGCCGATCTCGATTGCCGCCGCCCGCGGGGCGCCCATCGGCGCTCGGGTGCTCGTCGAAGGCGTCACGACCGCCGAAGCGGGGCTTCTCGGGTCGCCCGGCCTGATCGCGCTCCAGGACGCCACGGCGGCGATCTTCGTCAAGCTTCCGACGGGCAGCCCACCGGTCCCGCGGGGGACCGTCCTCCGGGTTGCCGGCCGGCTCGCGGATCCCTATGGTCAGCTCGAGGTGCGCCCCGCGGTGGCCGACGTGTCGATCCGGGGCCGCGCGAGCCTGCCTGACCCGTTGCCCGTCGGCGCCGTCTCCATTGGCGAGCGCGTCGAGGCGCGCCTCGTTGTCGTGGAGGGCGTGTTGCGACCACCGGTCGGCCGTGAGACTGCAGGCGACCTCGTGCTGCGAATCGAGGATGCGTCGGGGCACGAGGTGCGGGCCCGGGCTGCGCGCGCCAGCGGGGTCGGGCCGTCGATCGCCCGACCAGGCGCACGCCTGCGCCTGGTCGGGGTCGTCGGACAGCACGCGACCCGCAAGGGCTCGCTGGACGGCTACCGCGTGTGGTTGCGCGACGTGGGCGACGTGACACCCCTCGCTCCGGCGAGCTCGCCGCCCGCGGGCACACCCCCGGCTGGGGCGCGACCGACCCCGCGGGGCGACGCCGAGGCGTCACCTCAGGTCATCGCGGTCGTCGCCGCCATTCGCGCGACGTCGGGTCGCGTGGTCGTCGAGGGAGTGGTGACCACCCCGGCGTTGCTGCTCGACTCGACCGGACGGCGCGTCATCGTGGAGGACGCCTCCGCGGCCATCGAGATCCTGCTGCCGACCGGCAGCGCCGCCCCGCCGCCCGGGACGCGCGTCCGGGTGGACGGGGAGCGCGGCCTGGCGTATGGGGCGCCGAGGATCCGCGCGGCCACGGTCAGCGTGCTGGGCGCCGGAACGGCGCCTGTGCCGCGTGACCTGCGCGGCGCTCCCGGGGTGGACGACGAGGGCGAACTGGTCCGGGTCACGGGACGGGTCACGGACCTGCGCCGCCTGGGCGACCGCTGGCGCTCCGAGATGCGCGTTGCCACAGTCCCCGTGCTCGTTGCGGGCATGGCGGGGGCCGGGATCCCGTCGACCTCGATGGCCGAGGGAACCACCGTCGAGGTGGTCGGCGTCGTCCGACGTCCGAGTCCATCCGCGACGGATCGCCGCTTCAGCATCGTCCCGCGCGGACCAAAGGACATCGGCGTCGCGGCCTTCTCGCCGGAAACGTCCTCGAACGGCGCGGCCGGGGGCGCGACCGGCGCGCATCGCCCGGGCGCGTCGACGTCACCAACCGGGCTGGGCCTGACCGCGGGCGCATTCGACGGAAGCGGCCCCTCGAGCCCCCGAGATGCAGACCTCGAGGCGCTTCCCGTACCGGGCACGTGGGTGCGCGTCGGCGGGCTGGTCGTCTCAGTCGACGGCGACCGAGTCGTGATCGACGATGGCACTGGCAGGGCCACCCTCGGCCTGGCGGCCGACGCCGTCCAGATGGCCGGTCTTCTCGTGGCCGGCGACGCCGTGAGCGCGGTGGGTCGGGTCGCGGCCGGCCCGGACGGGTCGCTCATCGAGGTCGGGGACGCCGCCAGCCTGGCCCGCCTCGGCGACCTGGGCGAGCCGCTGGCACCCGACGCGGCAGGACCCTCTCCATCCGCCGACGGCGATCCCACGCCGAGCCCGACGATGGATGGGCCGACGCACACACCGGGGCCGGTTCCCGGCGCGATCGCGACGCCGGCCACGCCCGGCTCGCCCAGTGCCGGGCCGATGATGGCCGGCCTCGGGGCGGGGACGGTCCTCGTTGCCGCCTGGCTGGCGATCCTGGCGGCCCGCCTGCGCGACCGGCGACGCCTTGCGAGCCGCATCGCCGCGCGCCTCGCCGATGTCGTGGGAGCACCCGTCGCGGCGGCGCCGGAGGGTGGCTGGACGCCTGGCCTGCGGGCCGCGCCGGTCGAGCACGGACCGAGCGTGCGGGAATCGGCTTGACGCTCGTGATCGGGCGTGCCTATGCTCGGTTGAGTTTCGGGCCGCCAAAGGTGGGGACCGCGTCGCGCGGGCAGCCTCCCGCCTCGGCCGCGAAGCACCGACTCGTTCCTGGGACGAGCGTGGGGCGACAAGCCCGGCGACGTCCTCGCTGGTGAAGGGAGGCTCCTGTGGCCGAGGCCTACTGCGTCAAGTGCAAGGCGAAGCGCGAGGTCAAGAACCCGCAGCAGATCACGATGAAGAACGGCAAGCCAGCACTTTCGGGCCTGTGCCCGGTGTGCGGCACCAAGGTGTTCAGGATCGGCGGCTGATCGCCCGCTCTTCGACGCAGACCCGAGGCCCCCGTCGATCACGGCGGGGGCCTCGGTGCATTCCGGACCACCGCGGCGGGACGTTCGGACCACGACCGCGTGCCGCTCGGCCCGGCGGGGCTTCACGGGGGGCTTGCTAGAATGGCCCCGGTTCCCGCCGCATCGACGAGGTCCCGTGTCCCCACGGCTCACCACCGCCTCTGACCTCGGCGGCCCAGGGGTATGGACCCGCTCGGGCCGTCACGACGGGATCCCCGTTCCCGCGGATGCCCTCCTCGCCGGCGGCTCCGGCAGGTTCCGCGGGTTCGTCAACGCCACGGTCCCGTCCCCGGCCGCCTCGTGACGGCCGCGTTCACCTGACCAGCCAAGCCACACAGCGGAGGTTTCGCTCCATGTCCGTCCGCGTCGGCATCAACGGGTTCGGCCGCATCGGCCGGCAGTCGCTCAAGGCGCTCATCGAGCGCACCCCGGACGTCGAGGTCGTGGCCGTCAACGACATCGTCGACGTCCCGACCAACGCCCTCCTCTTCAAGCACGACTCGACCTACGGCGCCTTCCCCGGCGAGGTCTCGCACACCGACGATTCGATCGTCGTCGACGGCCGCGAGATCAAGGTCCTCCAGGTCGCAGATCCGTCTCAGCTTCCCTGGAAGGATCTCGGCGTCGAGATCGTCATCGAGTCGACGGGCCGCTTCACCGACGCCGACAAGGCGCGCGTCCACATCGAGGCCGGGCGCGAAGAAGGTCCTCATCAGCGCCCCGGCCAAGAAGGAGGACGTCACCATCGTCCTCGGCGTCAACGACGACGCCTACGACCCGCGAGGCACCACGTCATCAGCAACGCCAGCTGCACCACGAACTGCCTCGCGCCGGCGGCCAAGGTCGTCCACGACGGCTGGACGATCAAGCGCGGCCTGATGAACACGATCCACTCCTACACGAACGACCAGCGGATCCTCGACGTGGCCCACAAGGACCCGCGCCGTGCGCGGGCCGCCGCCCTCAACATCATCCCGACGACGACCGGTGCCGCGAAGGCGCTCGCCCTCGTCATCCCCGACCTGAAGGGCAAGTTCGACGGCTTCAGCCTCCGCGTCCCGACCCCGACCGTGTCGGTGGTCGACTTCACCGCCGAGCTGGAGAAGCGACGCCTCGGTCGAGGAGCTCAACGCGGCGTTCCGCGCCGCGGCGGCCGGCCCGATGAAGGGGATCCTCGGCGTATCCGACGATCCGCTCGTCTCCTCGGACTTCCGGGGCGACACTCGCAGCTCGATCATCGACGCCGCCTGCACGATGTTCCTCGGCGGCAACTTCGTGAAGGTCATCGCCTGGTACGACAACGAGTGGGGCTACAGCTGCCGCGTCGCCGACCTCGTCAAGTTCATGATCGACAAGGGTCTCTGATCCTCCCGATCACCCCGACAGGAACGCCATCATGAACAAGCGATCCATCCGCGATCTCGACGCGTCGGGCAAGCGCGTCTTCGTGCGCGTCGACTTCAACGTGCCGCTCAAGGACGGGCAGGTCACCGACGACACCCGCATCCGGGCTGCGATCCCGACGATCAAGCACCTCCTCGACCAGGGTGCCCGCGTGATCCTGGCCAGTCACCTCGGGCGTCCCGACGGCAAGGTCCAGGACGGCCTCCGCCTGCGCCCCGTGGCCGAGCGCCTTTCGGCGCTGCTGCGGATCAACGTCCCGTGCACCGGCGACGCGCTCGGCGTTGGTACCGAGGACGCCGTCCGGCGGCTCCGGCCGGGCGAGGCCCTGCTCCTCGAGAACCTCCGCTTCCACCCGGAAGAGGAGAAGAACGACCCCGCCTTCGCGAAGGCCCTCGCGGCATATGCCGACGTGTACGTCAACGACGCCTTCGGGACGGCGCACCGCGCCCACGCCTCGACCTACGGCGTGGCGGAGCTCCTGCCGGCCTACGCGGGCTTCCTCATGGAGCGCGAGATCCAGTACCTGGGCCAGCTGGTCGAGGATCCGGCCCGCCCCTACGCCGCGATCATCGGCGGGGCCAAGGTCTCCGACAAGATCAAGGTCCTCGAGAACCTCACGAGCAAGGTCGACATCCTCGTCGTCGGCGGCGGGATGGCCAACACCTTCCTGCTGGCCCAGGGCAAGAGCGTCGGCAAGAGCCTGGCCGAGCCCGACCGCGTCGAGGACGCGCGGCGGATCATGGCCGCGGCCGAGGAGCGGGGCGTCAAGCTCATCCTCCCGAGCGACGTGGTCATCGCGAAGGAAGTCACCCAGGGGGCCGAGTACAAGACCCTCTCGGTCGAGAAGCTGCCGGCGTCCTGGCACATCGTGGATGTCGGGAAGCAGTCGCTGGCCGACATGGAGGCGGCTCTCGCCGACGCCCGGACGATCTTCTGGAACGGCCCGCTCGGCGTCTTCGAGATGCCCGCCTTCGGCGCCGGAACGCGCCAGATGGCGCGCTTCCTCGCCGACCTTGCGGACCGCGGCGCGACCGTGGTCGTCGGCGGCGGCGACTCCGTGGCGGCCGTCACCCAGCAGGGCCTGGCATCTCGGATGACCCATATCAGCACCGGCGGCGGCGCCTCCCTCGAGCTCATCGAGGGCCGCACGCTGCCGGGCATCGCGATCATCCCCGACGCCGAGCCGGCCGCCGGGATCGCCGGAGGCGAAGCGTGAACACCGAGATCGAGTACATCGACGCCCGCGAGATCCTCGACTCGCGGGGCAATCCGACGGTCGAGGTCGACGTCGTCCTCGCCGACGGCTCCGTCGGGCGCGCCGCCGTCCCGTCGGGCGCGTCAACCGGCGTCCACGAGGCCGTCGAGCTGCGCGACGGCGACAAGGCCCGCTTCGGCGGCAAGGGCGTCCTCAAGGCCGTCGAGAACGTCCGCGAGACGATCGCCCCGGCCCTCATCGGCGCCGACGCGGCCGACCAGCCCGACATCGACGCCGCCCTGCTCGAGCTGGACGGGACCGCCGAACAAGGGCAACCTCGGCGCAAACGCGATCCTCGGCGTCAGCCTCGCCTGTGCCCACGCCGCCGCGGCGGCCCATGACCTGCCGCTCTACCGCTATCTCGGCGGGGCGGGGGCGCGGATCCTGCCGGTCCCGATGTTCAACATCCTCAACGGCGGCAAGCATGCCGTGAACTCCACGGACTTCCAGGAGTTCATGGTCATGCCCGTCGGGCCTGGACAGCTTCGCGCGACGCCCTGCGCGCGGGAGCGGAGATCTTCGCACGCCCTCAGGAAGCTTCTCCACGACGACGGCTTCTCGGTCGGACAGGGCGACGAGGGCGGCTTCGCCCCCTCGCTGGCCTCGAACGAGGCGGCCGTCGAGGTGATCCTGCGGGCGATCGAGAAGGCCGGCTACAAGCCGGGCGACGAGGTCGCGATCGCGCTCGACCCGGCAGTCTCCGAGCTGGTCGAGAAGGGCAGCGGCGTCGACGGTGCTCCGTACCGGTACGTGCTGGCCAAGGAGGGCCGGACGCTTTCGACTCCGGACGAGCTGGTCGACCTGTGGGACGGCTGGGCTGCTCGCTACCCGATCGTCTCGCTCGAGGACGGGCTTGCGGAGGACGACTGGGCGGGCTGGAAGACGCTCACCGCTCGCCTCGGCGACAGCGTCCAGCTCGTCGGCGACGACCTGTTCGTGACGAACCCGGCCTGCGTCGCGCGGGGCATCAGCGAGAAGGCGATGAACGCGGTCCTCATCAAGCTCAACCAGATCGGGACGCTCACCGAGACGATCGAGACCATCGAGATGGACCGCCGCGCCGGCTGGACGTCGATCGTGAGCCATCGCTCGGGCGAGACGGAGGACACCACGATCGCCGACTTCGTGGTGGCGATGGGGAGCGGCCAGATCAAGACCGGCGCCCCGTCGCGATCGGAGCGCGTCGCCAAGTACAACCGGCTCCTTCGCATCGAGGAGGAGCTCGGCGCCGGGGCCCGCTACCTGGGCCGGGCAGCCCTCGCCGGAGCCCTCCCGGAGGTTCCTGCCGCGTGACCTTCGCGGGGCACGCGGCGCCGGCGGGGCGACCGGCCGGCGCCGCTCCGCGTCGGGCGGCGGCGGGTCGCCTCCCTGGCGCGCCCGTTCGCGGCGCGCGGGGTGCCGTCCGTGAGCCGCTGGGTGGATCGCGGCGCGATCTACGCCGGCTGGGTCGGCGTCGGGATGGGCGATCACGATCGCCGTCAGCTTCCTCCTCGTCATCCCGATCGAGCCGGTGATCTGGCTTCTCGCGCTGCCGGCCGGGCTGCTCATCGGCTACTACGCCAACGCGCGATCGAATCGACAGGCCGGCCCGTGGTCGCGGATCCTCGCCAACGGCCTCTATGCGGGCCTTGCTCACGGCCCTGACCCTGGCGCTCAGCTTCATCTTCACGAAGTGGATCTTCTTCAACGGAGACAACGGGTACCGAAGCGCCGCCGACGGCGGCCCGATCGCCGGCTGCACCACCGGCGCGGACTGCGTCTACCAGCGCTACCTGGCCGAGGGGCAGGGGTCAGGCTTCGAGGCAGCCGGCGATCACGACCGTCGAGGAGTTCACGGCGTTCTACTGGCGCGAGCAGCTGAGCACGACGGGGACGATCTTCGTCCTGGCGCTGCTCGGAGGGCTCGGCGGCGCGGCCGTCTACGGGGTCGTGCGGCCGAAGGCCTCGGCGCCCGCTCCGCTGGCGGGGCGTCCGCGAGCCTGACGCGACCGGCAGGGGACCCGCCGCGCTCCACGCTGGTGCAGGCTCGGGGTCAGCCACCCGACGGCGAGCAGGATGGCGCCGAGGGCGACGGCAGCTGCTCCGCCGAGCCCGCCACCCGGCGTGGTCGCGCTCGCCGAGCACGATGACGCCCCACGCGGCCGCCAGCACAGTGGCTGACTCGCGGAGCGGCGCGACGCCGGAGAGTGGCGCGATCTGGAGCGCGACCAGGACGAGCATGTAGGTCGCGATCATCAGCACGCCGGCCGCGAGCGATCGGCGCACGCTCGACGCCTTGCCGTCGGCCGTGGCCACATCGGCCGGGGTCGACCCCACCGCGGCCAGCGCCGCCGCGCGACGGGCGGCTCCGGTGATCGCCGTGAACGCCACGAGCCCGACGGCGGCGACCGCGCAGATGACCGCCGCGTACAGGTAGGCGGAGCCCATCCGGACGCCGACGCGGTCGAGCGCGGAGTAGCCGGCGATCGCGACGCCCGTCAGGAGCGCGGGCACGAGTGTGGCCCGGCGTGCGCCCGGGAGCGCCGCGACGGCGATCCCCCCGAGCAGCAGGACGACGCCGACCCGCCCTGACGGTGAGAGGCGCTCGCCGAGCACCGCAACCCCGATCGCGACGGCGAGCACGGCGCCCGTGCCCCGGGCGACGGGGTAGACGGACGACATCGCGCGTGCCGGTACGCGGCGGAGAGCTGGACGAAGTAGGCGACCTCGACCAGGCCGGACAGGACGCCGATGACCCAGCCGGCTGGCTCGAGGCCGGGGTCGCCCGGTCGCGACCCAGGCGATTGCCGCGAACGGGGCAAGGACGGCCGCCCCGAGCCCGACGGCGCGGGTCGTCGTCGCGAGCGGGTCGCCCGACGTCTTGACGAGGCGTGTTCCAGGCGACGTGGAACACTGAGGCGCCGAGGACCAGGGCGATCGCGAGCGAGCGGCACACCGCTGAGTCTACGGAGCAGGCGCCGGACACTGGCGAAGACCCCGGGTCCGGGGACCCGGGGTCGTTGCGAGCGCGCGTGGCCGGGAGCTGCCCGGCGGCCTACTCGGCCTTCTTGGCGGGTGCCTTCTTGGCAGCGGGCGCCTTGGCAGCCGGCTTCTCGGCGGCCTTGGCCGGCGCCTTCTTGGCGTGGTGCCTTGGCAGCCGGCCTTCGTCGGCGGCCTTGACGGCCTTGGCCGGCGCGGCATCCGAGGGTCGGCGGGTGCCTTCGCCCGGGTGGTACGAGCCTTCGGCGCGGCCGCGTCCGGCGCGGCCGCCGGCGCGCGCCTTGGCCTTCGTGGTCTCGGCATCGGAGCGACCGGCCCGCGCCAGCGCGGCGCGGGCCTTGCCGGCCGCCGTCTGGGCGCCCTTCGCCTTCTCGGCCTTGCCGGCCGCGATGCGGGCCTTGGCGGCCTTCGCCGCGGCGGCGGTGCCGGTCGTCTTCGTCGCCTTCGCGCCGGTCTGGACCGCGACGCCGCCGAGGGCGGCGTCGACCTTGCGCGCGAGGCGCGACTTGCGGCGAGCGGCCGCGTTCGGGTGGATCGCGCCGATCTTGGCCGCCCGGTCGAGCGCGGCGTACGCCTCGGCGAGGGACGCGGTCGCGTCGCCCTCGGCCTGGCCGGTCGCGATCTTGATGGTCTTGGAGACGAGGGTCTTGGCCCTGGAGACGCGGGGGCCGTTGATGGCGGCACGCCGCTCGGCCTGGCGAACCCGCTTCTTCCCGGACGGCGTCCGCGCGCCGGTCCAGCCGCGGGGAGAGTGAGCCACGGTTCAGTCGGTCCTCTAGGTTCGGAGGGGTGGATGGGTTCGAGATCGTGGGCGGCGCAGCGGGAGAGGACACCGCGACGGCGCGACCGCGAATGGTAGCAGATCGCGGCTGCGCGACCCGACCGCCGGACCGGCCGGCCCCGTCCCGTACAATCCCCGCTCGTGATCATCGCGTCACACCGTGCGGCGCTGGTACCGATCTCCGGCAAGATCCTGGTCGCCGATCAGGCGGCGACGGGCGGCCCGACCGGCGGCCGGCGCCATCGCCCGGAGGCCCACCTGTGCACATCCGCCGCATCTCGCTCGTCGGCGCCAGGACCGAGCGCTTCGGCGTGATGGCCGACGTTCTTGCGAGCCACGTACGAATTGAAGTCGAACGTGAACAGGAACGTGAAGGCCTCATCGACGAGTCCGAACTCCGCTCGTCGATACGCGCGCGACGGCGTCGAATCGACCGCGAGGCGGACGGTCCGCACTGGCTTCGTTGTGCTCGCGGCGATCGCGTCGCCGACGAAGCCGGACGCGACCCAGATTTCATCGACCCGATCGATTGCTTCCTGCCACGCGGCCGGAAAGCGCGCCAGTTCCCAGAACCAGAATCCGATGTTGTAGTGACCCCCGGTCATGCCGGAGCCAAGCCTGTCCATCAGCCGCGCGGTGTCGTTGGCGTTCACGCAGACGACGTTGATCGGGTGGGGCGTGTCAACCCCGATCGCATCGGAGAACCGCAGGTCCGCACCCTGCTGGTCGCCCACGCCAGCGCTGACAAGGGCGACTCGAACGCCGGCGGCCCGCGCCGCCGAGACGAGCGATCGGGCCGCTTCGGCCATGCCGAATTCCCCCTGGAAATGCCCGATCACGTTGACCCGGGGATCGGATCCAGATCCATCCGGCGTGAAGGGCGGACCTTCGGCGACAACACGCCTTGGAGCCGCGGTGACGGCGTGGCGAGGAGCCCGTGCCGGTACGCCAAGCAATCGTCCCGCTCTTCGCCGAGTCTCCGGCGACAGCTTGCCTGCAGTCCATCTGGCCGGTCTCGTGGCACGGAACCGCGAATATGCTCGCGCCAGGAGTTGCGAGACGCGATCCATGCGCGGCACCCTCCCGTGATCTCGCCGGGGTCATTGGCCTCGTCCCGGTTCGCGACTTGCCCTTGACCGTGACTCCGGCCAGCCGGCCGAGATGGCGGGTGCAAGGCGCCTCCGGCGATCCGACCCTGGCCTCGGCGGCGCGCCCTGTACTCTCTGGATTGATGGACCCACGCAACCCCGACAGCCCAATAGTGCAGGAACGCCTGCGCAACTTCTCGATCATCGCCCACATCGACCACGGGAAATCGACGCTCGCGGACCGCCTCCTCGAGTTCACCCACACGATCGATCCCCGGCAGATGACGAGCCAGGTCCTCGACTCGATGGACCTCGAGCGTGAGAAGGGGATCACGATCAAGGCCCGGGCCGTGCGCCTGGAGCACACGGCGGAGGACGGACTTGTCTACGGCCTGAACCTCATCGACACGCCGGGCCACGTCGACTTCGCGTACGAGGTGAGCCACAGCCTGCAGGCCTGCGAGGGCGCCATCCTCGTCGTCGACGCGGCCCAGGGGATCGAGGCCCAGACGCTCGCCAACGTTCACCTCGCGCTGCGCCAGGACCTCGTGATCATCCCGGTCCTCAACAAGATCGACCTGCCGTCGGCCCAGCCCGACGTCGTGATCGATGAGCTCGAGAACGTCCTGGCGATCCCCCGCGAAGAGGTGATCCTCGCCTCGGCGAAGGAGGGGATCGGGATCGCCGAGATCCTCGAGGCGATCGTCCGGCGGATCCCCCCGCCGAAGGGGAGCCCGAAGGCCCGCCTCCAGGCCCTCGTCTTCGACTCCCACTACGACCAGTACAAGGGCGTCGTCACCTACGTCCGCCTTGCCGCCGGCACGCTCCACGAGCACGAACGGATCCGGCTCATGGGCTCGGGCGCCGAGGCGGAGATCCTCGAGCTCGGCGTCTTCCGGCCCCAGCTCGTCCCGGTGCACCATCCTGACCGCCGGCGAGGTCGGCTACATCGCGACGGGCCTCAAGAGCGTGCGCGACGCGCAGGTCGGCGACACCGTCACCAACGCGGCCGCACCGGCGGCCGAGCCGCTCCCCGGCTACCAGGCCGCCAAGAGCCTGGTCTTCGCGGGCATCTACCCGATCTCGGGCGAGGACTACCCGCTCCTCCGCGACGCGATGGAGAAGCTGCACCTCAACGACGCCAGCTTCACGTTCGAGCCGGAGAGCTCGATCGCCCTCGGGTTCGGCTTCCGCTGCGGCTTCCTGGGGCTCCTCCACATGGAGATCGTCCAGGAGCGCCTGGAGCGCGAGTTCAGCCTCGACCTGATCGCATCCGCGCCATCGGTGGAGTACCGCGTCACGCTCCTCAGCGGGCGGGGGCGTGGTCGTGGTCGACAACCCGGCGCTGATGCCGCCGGCCGGGGACATCGAGGTGATCGAGGAGCCGTGGGTGACGCTCTCGGTCATCACGCCGAGCGCCTACATCGGCTCGCTCATGGAGCTTTCGACCTCGCGACGGGGCACCTTCCTGACCATGGAGTACCTCGATCCCCAGCGGGTGCTGCTCTCCTTCGAGATGCCGCTCGCCGAGCTGATCGTCGACTACTTCGACCAGCTCAAGAGCCGGAGCCAGGGCTACGCCTCCATGGACTACGAGGAGGCGGGCTACCGCGAGGCCCGGCTCGTCAAGCTCGACGTGCTCGTCAACGGCGAGCCCGTCGACGCGCTCTCGATGATCGTGCACCGGGACAAGGCGCCGGCGGTCGGCCGCGCGCTGGCGGCGAAGCTCAAGGAGCTCATCCCGCGCCAGATGTTCGAGGTGCCGATCCAGGCTGCGATCGGCTCGAACGTCGTCGCCCGCGAGACCATCCGGGCCATGCGCAAGAACGTCCTTGCCAAGTGCTACGGTGGCGACATCACCCGCAAGCGCAAGCTGCTCGAGAAGCAGAAAGAGGGCAAACAGCGGATGAAGCGCGTCGGCTCCGTGGAGATCCCGCAGGAGGCGTTCCTCGCAGTCCTCAAGATGGGCGAGGACGCCTGACGTGGAGGACTGGATCGACCCGATCCGGGGCCTGGTCGCCATCGCGATCACCTTCTTCCTGGTCATCCTCCGCTTCGAGGCCGAGAAGTTCGGGGCCGCCGAGTACGACGAGCCGACGCGCGACGGGCGGCGCGGCTCGTTCCTCCGGCGGCTGAGCTGGATCCTGCTGGGCTTCGCGCTGGTCGGCGCGCTCCTGCGTGATCCACCCGAACCCCGCCAACGACCTCGGGCTGCTCGCTCGGCGACCGCGGGGAGGCGCTCCTGCTCGGCTTCGGCTTCGGGGCCCTCGGCACGCGTGCAGGCCATGGCGTACGCCTACTACCGCTACGGGCGCATCCGCTTCCCGCCGGCCTGGACCTATCCCGGGGCGGTCCTGAACGCGCTCGGAACGGCATTCATCGACGAGGCCACGTTTCGCGGGGCGCTGCTCGGCCTGCTGCTCCTGATCGGGCATCGACCCGGTCGGTGGCGGTCATCGTCCAGGGGCTCCTGTACGTCCTCGCGACGCGCACCGGCGCCCCGGGCCGCGGCGGCTACATGTTCCTTCTGACGCTCATCGGCGGGTTCGTCGCCGGGTGGCTGACCGTCGCTACTGGAGCCATCGGAGCGGCCTTCGTGGCCCACTTCATTACCCGGATCGCCGTCTTCGTGTGCACCGGCCACGCGGGCCAGCCGGCGCCCCGCGGCCAGGAGATCGAGGAGTCCTGGGAGTACCGCCGCCCGCCCGCCGGGTGGCGCGCGATCGACCATCCCGACGACGGGCGACCGCCGCGGCAGTGACGGTGGCTGGTCTCCGCCGGCGCGCCGTCGCCACCCGTCGCGCTCTACGTCCACGTCCCCTTCTGCCGTTCGCTCTGCCCCTACTGCGACTTCGTCGTCTACGCCGGTCGCGACGCGGTGGGCGCGCGCAAGTCGGGTCGGCCCCTTCCTCGTGGCGCTGGAGCGGGAGCTCGACCTGCGGGCGGACCACCTCGACGCGGCGCTTGGATCGCCCGGGAGCCCGGCGCGTCCCGCGCTCGACACCCTCTACCTGGGCGGCGGCACGCCGTCGCTCCTGCCGGCAGACGCCGTCGAGGCTCTCGTGTCGCGCGTCCGGCGAGCGCTTCGGGCTGGCGCCCGACGCCGAGATCACGCTCGAGGCGAACCCGGGGCCCGACGACCGGGGCGACCTGGCCGGGTTCGCGACGGCGGGGGTGACGCGGCTCTCCCTCGGGGCCCAGAGCCTCGACGACGGCGAGCTGCGCGCGCTCGGCCGGCGGCACCGGGCCGGGAGACGTCGCCGACGCGGTCGCCGAGGCCCGCGCGGCCGGCATCGGCCAGGTGAGCGTGGACCTGCTCTACGACGTGCCCGGCCAGCGCCTGGCGACCTGGGCGACGACGCTCGAGGCGGTCATCGACCTCGCTCCCGACCACGTCTCGTGCTACGCGCTCACCCTGGACGACCCCGACGCGGAGGGCCTCACGGGGCCGGGCGGCGACCACCTGCCGACGACGGCCGGCGCGCGACGCTGGCGCGAGCGGGCCCGCCTCGGCCAGGACGAGGACCGTGCCGCCGCCGCCTACGCCCTCGCCGACGCGAGCCTCGAGGGCGCCGGCATGCCGTGGTACGAGCTGTCGAACTGGGCGCGTCCGGGCGCGGAGAGTCGCCACAACCTCGCCTACTGGGCGCGCCGCCCGTACGAGGCCGTCGGGCCTGGCGCCCACGCGCTTCGACGGTCGCACGTCGCCGCTGGAACGCCGCCCGACTCGACGGATGGATCGGGGCGCTGATGCCCCGGCGGCCGGGCTTCGCCCGAGCTGCCGCCGGGCGGCTCCGAGGTGATCGACCGCTGCGACCGCGGCCTGGCCGAGGAGCTGTTCCTCGGGCTGCGGATCGCGCGGGGCGTTCCGCGCGAGTCGTGCGCTCGACGCGGCCGGACGTGATGACCTGGGCCCTGGAGGCCGGCCTCGTGGAGGAGGGCCGGAGCGGACCGGGTGCGGCTGACCCTCCGCGGCCGGCTCCTCTCCAACGAGCTCTTCGGCCGGCTCGTCTGACGATCCGCGCGGACGGCGCCGGACGGGGCACTCGGCGGGTCGGCCGGGCCACTTTCGGGCGTCGCCGGCGCTCGCCGGCTCGAGCGGTCCAGCCGTTGACACTCGCACGGCCGAGACTGCTAGGATTTGGGCGGTTCCATTAGCACTCCACCGTCGTGAGTGCCAACCACACGCAGGACGAATCCGCCATGCGGAGTCGCCCAGGGAGCCGAGCCGTGGCTGCGAGGAGTCCGCCGCAGCAACGGCCCGCTCGACGCCCGGGCGCAGGCGATCCTGCGGGCCGTCATCGAGGAATACGTCACGACGGCCGCGCCCGTCGGCTCGCATACGCTCGTCGAGCGCTACCCGTTCGGGGTCAGCTCGGCCACCGTCCGCAACGTCCTCTGCGGAGCTCGAGATCGGAGGGCTTCCTGGGCCATCCCCACACGTCCGCCGGCCGCGTCCCCACCGACGAGGGCTACCGCTTCTACGTCGAGTCGCTCATCGGCGAGATGCCGCTCCCGCCGATCGAGCAGCTCATGATCCGCCACCAGTTCGGTCAGGTCGAGTTCGCCACCGACCAGTGGTTCCGGCTGGCTGCCACGACCCTTGCGTCGGCCACCCGCTCGGCGGGCCTCGCGACGCCGGCCAAGCCGCGGGCGGCGCGCATCCGGCGCCTCGAGCTGGTCGGCATCGGCGAGCGGATGGCCAGCCTCGATCGTCGTGCTCAACGAGGGGTCCCTCAAGCAGGCCCTCCTGACGATCGAGCCCGGCACGTCCGAGGACGAGCTGGCCGAGGCCGCCCGGCGCCTCAACCGGTCGTGCCTGAACCTGACCGCGGCCGACCTCGCGGAGCGCCTGCGCTGGTTCGAGGAGGCGCCCGCCGACGACCCGGTCTTCACGCTCGTGCGCCGCGCCGGCGAGCGCGCCCTCCGAATCCTGCGCGAGTTCGACGCGGCCACCGTCGAGCAGCTCTTCAGCGACGGCCTCCTCCACGTCATGGCCGAGCCCGAGTTCGCGGCATCGGAGAAGCTCCGCCGCGTCTTCGCCGTTCTCGAGAACCGCACCTACCTCGGCGAGCTGTTCGAGGACGTCACCCGCGCCGGCGTCCTGCGGGTCTACATCGGCCGGGAGAACCGTCCCGAGGAGATGGCCGACGTCGCGCTCGTCCTGGCGCCGTACGGTCGACCCGGCGCCGCCGTCGGCGTCGTCGGCGTGCTGGGCCCCACCCGCCTCCGCTACGCCGCAGGCGATCGGCACGGTCCGCTTCGTCTCCGGCCTGATGAACGACCTCGTCGACCACCTCTACGCCTGATCCAGCGGGGGAATCGCATGCCGAACCACGACGACCGGCCACCAGCGCCGGACCAGGCAGCAAGACCGCCACGGCCCCGCCGGACGCGCGCCGAGGAGCGGATCGCCGAGCTCGACACGAGCGCGACCGACGCTCCTGGCCCAGGTCGAGGCCCTGACCGCCGAGCGCGACGCCGCGGTCGCCAGGGCCGACGAGAACCTGGCCCTGGCCCAGCGCGCGCAGGCCGACTACGCGAACCTGAAGCGGCGCACGGCCGAGGAGCGGGAGCAGACCCTCGGCCTCGCCAACGAGGTCGCTCCTGGCGAAGGTCGTCGCGCTCGCCGACGACTTCGACCTCGCCATCGACCACGTTCCGGCCGAGGCCCGCGAGACCGCCTGGCTCGAGGGGATCGCGGCGATCGACCGCAAGCTGCGGGCGCTCCTCGAGAGCGAGGGCGTGACGCCCGATCGACGGCCGCTCGGCCGGCCGTTCGACCCGCGCGAGCACGAGGCGCTGAGCCACGTCTCCGGGCACCGGCCGGCCCGAGAACGAGGTCGTGGCCGAGATCCGGCGCGGCTATCGCATCCGCGACCGGGTCCTGCGCCCGTCGCTCGTCGCCGTGAGCGACGGCAGCCCGCCCGCCGACCTCCCGAACTAGCACACCGACCACCAGCACCGACTCGACCACCACGACCCGATCCACCGCACGAGGAGCAGCAGTCCCAATGGGCAAGATCATCGGCATCGACCTCGGCACGACCAACTCCGTCGTCGCCGTCATGGAGGGCGGCGAGCCCACCGTCATCGCGTCCGCCGAGGGCGGCCGCACCGTCCCCTCCGTCGTCGCCTTCACCAAGACCGGCGAGCGCCTCGTCGGCCAGCTGGCCAAGCGCCAGGCGGTCACCAACCCGGCCAACACCGTCTACTCGATCAAGCGCTTCATGGGTCGCCGCTGGGACGACCCGGAGGTACGCCGCAGCAAGGACCTCGTCCCCTACACCGTCGAGAAGGACGCGAAGTCCGACGGCGATCAAGGTCCTCATGGGCGACGGGCGCAGCTACACCCCGCCCGAGATCAGCGCGATGATCCTCCAGAAGCTCAAGGCCGACGCCGAGGCGTACCTCGGCGAGAAGGTGACCGAGGCGGTCATCACCGTCCCGGCCTACTTCGACGACACCCAGCGCCAGGCGACCAAGGACGCCGGCCGCATCGCCGGCCTCGACGTCAAGCGGATCATCAACGAGCCGACCGCCTCGTCGCTGGCCTACGGCCTCGACAAGAAGCACGACGAGAAGATCGCCGTCTACGACCTCGGCGGCGGCACCTTCGACATCTCGATCCTCGAGCTCGGCGAGGGCGTCTTCGAGGTCGAAGTCGACCAACGGCGACACCCACCTCGGCGGCGACGACTTCGACATCCGGGTCATGGACTGGCTCCTCGCCGAGTTCAAGAAGGACCAGGGGATCGACCTCCGCGACGACCCGCAGGCGCTCTCGCGGGTCAAGGAAGCCGCCGAGAAGGCGAAGATCGAGCTCTCGTCGGCGATGTCGACCGAGATCAACCTGCCCTACATCACCGCCGACGCGTCGGGCCCGAAGCACCTCGTCGTGACGCTCACCCGGGCCAAGCTCGAGGACCTCGTCGGCGACCTGATCGCAGAAGACCGCCGGACCGGTCGAGAAGGCGCTCAAGGACGCCGGCCTCACCGCGGCCGACATCGACGAGGTCGTCCTCGTCGGCGGGCATGACCCGCATGCCGGCCGTCATCGAGGCGGTCAAGGCGATGTTCGGCGGCAAGGAGCCGAACCGCGGCGTCAACCCCGACGAGGTCGTGGCGGTCGGCGCCGCGATCCAGGCCGGCGTCCTGGCGGGCGACGTCAAGGACGTCCTGCTGCTCGACGTGACGCCGCTGTCGCTCGGCATCGAGACGCTCGGCGGCGTCATGACCCGCCTGATCGAGCGCAACACGACGATCCCGACCAGCAAGTCGCAGGTCTTCTCGACGGCCTCCGACAACCAGCCGCAGGTCGAGATCCACGTCCTCCAGGGCGAGCGCGACTTCGCGGCCGACAACAAGACGCTCGGCAAGTTCATCCTCGACGGGATCCCGTCCGCCCCGCGCGGCGTGCCCCAGATCGAGGTCACCTTCGACATCGACGCCAACGGCATCGTCGAGGTCCGGGCCAAGGACCGGGCGACCGGCAAGGAGCAGAAGGTCACGATCACCGCCTCCTCGATGCTCGACAAGAAGGACGTCGACCGGATGGTCCGCGAGGCCGACGAGCACGCCGACGAGGACCGCCAGCGGCGCGAGGAGGTCGAGGCCCGCAACCAGGCCGAGGCGCTCACGTTCCAGGCCGAGCGGACGCTCAAGGACCTCGGCGACAAGGTGTCGGCCGAGGACCGCGCCGACGGTCGAGGGCAAGGTCTCGGACGTCCGCAACGCGCTCAAGACCGAGTCCGGTCGACGTGGTCAAGGCGCGAGCGACGGAGCTCGCCGAGGTCCTCCAGCGGGTCGGCGCGGCGGCCTACGCGGCTGCCGCTGCCGCTGCCGGGAGACGCCGGCGGCGATGGGACCGGCGAGGCGGGCGAGGGCGCGGCGGGGACCGGTGCGGCCGGGGCCGGCGAAGGCGCGCGCCCGAGGACGAGACCGTCGAGGGCGAGTTCAAGGAGGTCTAGCGCCCGGGGGGCGCTACACTCCCCGTCCGATGCCAGCCTCGACGAGCGACCCCCTGATCCATGCCCGCGGGCTGACCAAGCGGTTCGGCGGCTTCACGGCCGTCGACGCGATCGACTTCGACGTGGCGCCCGGCGAGTCGTTCGGCTTCCTCGGCCCGAACGGCGCCGGCAAGACGAGCACGATGCGGATGATCGCCTGCGTCTCGCCGGTGACCGGCGGCACGCTCCGCGTGCTCGGCATGGACCCGCTCGCCGACGGCCCGCGGATCCGGGCCCGGATCGGCGTCGTGCCCCAGCAGGACACGCTCGACATGGAGCTGACGGTCCGCGAGAACCTCGTCGATCTACGGGCGCTACTTCGACCTCCCGCGCCCGCTGATCCGGCAGCGCGTCGACGAGCTCCTCGACTTCGTCCAGCTCACCGAGCGCGCCGAACGACCAGGTCGAGCCGCTCTCGGGCGGCATGAAGCGGCGCCTGACGATCGCCCGCAGCCTGGTCAACGAGCCGGACCTGCTCCTGCTCGACGAGCCGACGACCGGCCTCGACCCGCAGGCCCGGCACCTGCTCTGGGACCGCCTCTACCGGCTCAAGCAGAAGGGCGTCACGCTGGTCCTGACGACCCACTACATGGACGAGGCCGAGCAGCTCTGCGACCGGCTCGTCGTCATGGACAAGGCCAGGATCGTCGCCGAGGGCTCGCCGCGCCAGCTGATCGAGCGCTACTCCACCCGCGAGGTCCTCGAGATGCGCTTCCCGGTCGGCGTCCAGGAGACGCTCGACGGCGCAGCTCGACGGCCTCGGGGAGCGCGTCGAGCGGCTCCCGGACCGCGTCCTCGTCTACGCGGACGACGGCGAGGCGGCCGGCCAGGCGGCCCACGAGCGCGGCCTGCGGCCGGAGATGGTCCTGGTCCGGCGGTCGTCGCTCGAGGACGTCTTCCTCCGGCTGACCGGCCGCAGCCTCGTCGACTGAGGAGCGACGCGATGGCGGCGCCGGCGGCTCCGGGTCCTCGAGCACGAGCTGCTCGTCTACCGCCGTGTCCTGGCGGGGCAGCATCTTCACGCTCGTTCCTGTAGCCCGGTGCTCTTCCTGGCCGCGATGGGCGTGGGCCTCGGGAGCCTGATCGACGCGAACGCGGCCGCCGGCGCCGCGGCGAGCGGTCCTCGGCGGGCGCCTCGGCCGCGGCCTTGCCGGCGTCTCCTACCTCGCCTTCCTCGCCCCGGGGCTGCTCGCCGTCGACCGCGATGCAGACGGCCGCCGGCGAATCGACCTTCCCGATCATGGGCGGCATCGTCTGGGTCAAGAGCTTCCACGGGATGATGGCGACCCCGATCCGGCCCGTCGGACGTGGTCGCTCGGGAAGCTCGTCTACATCGGCCTGCGCCTGCTCCTCGTGCTCGGCGTCTTCTTCCTCGTCATGGTGCTCTTCGGGGCGATCGCCGGGCCGCGGATCGATCCTCGCCGTCCCGGCGGCGGTCCTGACCGGCCTCGCCTTCGCCGCCCCGATCATCGCCTTCTCGGCAACCCAGAAGGACGCCAACGGCTTCAACGCGCTCTTCCGGTTCGGCGTGATCCCGCTGTTCCTCTTCTCGGGCACGTTCTTCCCGATCACGCCAGCTCCCGCCGTTCCTGCAGGTCGTGGCCGTCCTCACGCCGCTGTGGCACGGCGTGGACCTGTGCCGGTCGCTCGCCCTGGGCACGCCGAACCTGCTCGGCGTCCGCCGTCCACGTCGCGTATCTCGGGACGATGGCCGCCGCTGGGCGTCGCCGCCGCCGTCGTCACGTTCCGCCGGCGGCTGGTCAGGTGAGGCCGCGCCGATGACCCTGCTGGCCCGTGTCGCCCCGCCGGTCCTCTTCGGCGGCCGCCGCGCCGGCCTCCTGATCGAGCGCAACCTGCTCGTCTACCGGCGCGGCTGGCTGGTCATCGTGTCGGGCTTCTTCGAGCCGCTCTTCTACCTGCTCTCGATCGGGATCGGGATCGGAGCCCTGGTCGGGTCCGTGACGCGTCGACGGCCAGGAGATCCCGTACACGGCCTTCGTCGCGCCCGCGCTCCTCGCGAGCTCGGCGATGAACGGCGCCATCTACGACTCGACGTTCAACGTCTTCTTCAAGCTCAACTACGCGAAGACCTACGACGCGATCCTCTCCACGCCCGTCGGGGTGGGGGACGTGGCCCTCGGCGAGATCGGCTGGGCGCTCATCCGCGGCGGGATCTACGCCGCCGTCTTCCTGCTCGTCATGCTGGTCCTGGGGATGGTCCTGTCGCCGTGGGCGGTGCTCGCGCTCCCGGCCGCGCTCCTGATCGGGTTCGCGTTCGCCGCGGTCGGGATGGCGGCCACGACGCTTCATGCGGACCTGGCAGGACTTCGACCTGGTCCAGCTCGTGATCCTGCCGCTCTTCCTGTTCTCGGCCACGTTCTACCCGATCACGACCTACCCGCCGCGCGATCCAGCTCGCTCGTCGAGCTCACGCCGCTCTACCACGGCGTGGCCCTCATCCGGGGCCTGACGACCGGGCGCCGTCGACGCCGGCCTCCTCGTGCACGTCGCCTACCTCGCCGCGATGGGCGTCATCGGCCTGGCGATCTCGTCGCGCCGCCTGGAGCGCCTGCTGCTGCAAGTGAGCCGTGCGCCGGCGCCGGGCGCGCGGCGTGCGGACCTCCCGTGGCGCCGGTGCGCGGGCGCTATCCTGCCGGTCATGAGCGAGTTGCCGCCGAGCCCGAGCGAACCTTCCGCCGACTCGCTCCCCGGGTCCACCTTCGACGCTGCCCCGCCGGACGCCCGGATCGGAAGCTGCCCCGCCGGAGCCCGAGTCGGGATCGGCGCCGGACGGCGCCTCCCGGGCATGGCAGCGGACGCCACGCAGCGGTCGAGGGCACCGACCGGGCGATCGGCATCGACGTCGGGGGAACCGGGGTCAAGGCCGCCGTCGTCGACCTCGAGACCGGCGAGCTGGTCTCGCCGCGGATCCGCGAGAAGACGCCCCAGCCGGCGACGCCCGAGGCGGTCGTCGAGTCGATCGGCCGGATCCTCGATCACCTGGCCGCCGACGGGCACCTCGACGCCCGGCATGCCCGCCGGCGCCGGCCTCCCCGGCGTCGTCAAGCAGGGCCGACTGCTCACCGCGGCGAACATCGACAAGAGCTGGATCGATTACCCGGCACAGGACGCCCTCCAGGCGCGGCTCGGCCGCCCGGTCCGCCTGATCAACGACGCCGACGCCGCCGGACTCGCCGAGGTCGCGTTCGGTGCCGCCCGCGGCGTCCCGGGCACGGTCCTGCTGCTGACGATCGGGACCGGCATCGGCAGCGCGCTCCTGATCGACGGGAAGCTCCTCGACTCCACGGAGTTCGGGCACGTCCCGTACCGGCGCCGCGACGCCGAGCAGTGGGTCTCGGGCGCCGCGCGCGAGCGTCGCCGGATCGGCTGGCGGCGCTGGGCCGGGGAGTTCAGCGATTTCCTGGCGCTGCTCGAGGCGTGGTTCTGGCCCGACCTCATCATCCTCGGCGGCGGCGTCAGCAAGGAGTACGCGAAGTACTCCCGCTGGCTGAAGTCCCGCGCCCCGATCGTGACGGCCCGGTTCCTCAACACCTCCGGGATCATCGGGGCGGCCCTCGCCGCCGGCGGCCACGCCGTCGCCCCGAACGACTGACCCGAGCCGCCGCTCCCCGTACACTTCGCGTCGCACATGACCACGCAGCGCGACTACTACGACATCCTCGGCGCTCGAGCGCGGGGCCAGCGACGCCGACATCAAGCGCGCCTTCCGCAAGCTGGCCCAGCAATGGCACCCCGACGTCAACCGGGACGCCGGAGCCGACGACCGGTTCAAGGAGATCAACGAGGCGTACCAGGTCCTCTCGGACCCACAGCGCCGGCAGGCGTACGACATGTTCGGGCAGGCCGGGCTGGGGGGTTCGGCCGGCTTCGACCCATCCGCCGGCGCCGGGTTCGGAGCCTTCTCCGACCTCTTCGACGCCTTCTTCGGCGGCGCCACGGCGGCGCCGGCGGAGCCCGGCGCGGCCGGCCCGCCGTCGGCTCCGACCTCCGCTACGACCTCCGCATCACCTTCGAGGAGTCGATCCGGGGCGCCGAGAAGGAGATCGAGTTCCCGGTCCTCGACCGCTGTCAGACCTGCTCCGGGACCGGCGCAGCGGCCGGCACGGCCCCCGAGATCTGCCCGCAATGCGGCGGCCGTGGCGAGATCCGCCATGCCCGCCAGACGATGCTCGGCCAGATGGTCAACGTGGTGACCTGCCCGCGCTGCCGGGGCGAGGGGAAGGTCGTCGAATCGCCGTGCCCGGACTGCGGCGGCGACGGCCGTCGTCAGCGCCAGAAGCGGCTGCGCGTCTCCGTCCCCGCCGGGATCGACGACGGCCACCAGATCCGCCTCTCGGCCGAGGGCGAGGTCGGGCCGCGCGGCGGCTCCGCCGGGCAGCCTCTACGTCGCGATCCACGTCGCGCGCGCACCCCCACCTGCGACGCGAGGGGACCGAGCTGTACCACGAGCTGGCGCTGTCGATCGCCCAGGCGGCCCTCGGCACGACCGTGCGCGTGCCGACGGCCGACGGCGAGGAGGATCTCGAGATCAAGCCCGGAACCCAGCCCGGGACCGAGCTCCGGCTGCGGGGCCGCGGCGCTCCCCACCTGCGCCGCGCGAGCGCCCGCGGGCGATCTCCACGTCCTCGTCGACGTCGCAATCCCCACCAAGCTCAACCGCGAGCAGCGCGAGGCGCTCGAGGCGTACGCCGAGGCATCCGGCGAGACGAACGTCGGGAGCGCCAGGGGCGGCGTCCTCGACCGGATCAAGGACGCCCTCGGGTGAGCGCCGGGCCCGACCCGGCGGCCGACGGCCTGCGTCGGCGACGACGCCTGGCTCGAGCTCGCGGTCACCTGCGACCCGGAGGCGGTCGAGGCCGTCGGGCGAGATCCTCTCGCGGGTGGCACCCGGGTGGCGTGAGCGTCGAGCCGGGCTTCACCCTCGTCGACGAAGGCCTCGGGGCGGCCGTTGATCCCGCGGCTCCCGGCGACGTGCGCGCCTACCTGCCGGCCCGCGACGCCGCGGCCGTCCGGCGCGCGACTGGCGAGGTCGACCGCGCGCTCGGCCACCTGCAGGCGTTCGGTCTGCGCCAGATCGGCGAGATCCAGACGAAGGTCGTCCACGAGTCGGACTGGGCGTCGGCCTGGAAGCGCCACGTGCGGGTCCTGCGGATCGGCCGGCGGATCGTGATCCGGCCGACCTGGCGACGCCATCGCCGTCGCCCCGGCGACGTGGTGATCGCCATGGATCCCGGGATGGCCTTCGGCACGGGCCTCCACCCCACGACCCGGCTCTGCCTGGCGGGGATCGAGCGTTGGGCCGACGAGGGGCTCATCGGGCGCGGCCGACGCCGCCGACGGGAGCGCCCGCCTGCTCGACGTCGGCTGCGGGTCGGGGATCCTGGCGAGTCGCCGCGGGACTGCTGGGTGCCGGCGACCTGGTCGGCGTCGACACCGACCCGATCGCGGTCGAGGCGACGCTCGCGAACGCCCGCCGCAACCGCCTCGCGCGGCGGCTCCGCGTCCGGCGAGGGCACCCTGCCGTCCGGCGCCGGTCCCTTCGACCTCGTGACGGCGAACCTGATCGCGTCGCTCCTGGTGGCGCTCGCGCCCGACCTGGCCGGCGAGCTGCGTCCCGGGCGGGCGGCTCCTCGCGTCGGGCATCTTCGTCGACCGCGAGGCGGACGTGCGGGCGGCGTTCGCGCCCGCCGGCCTGCGAGGTCGTCCGGCGCGACGTCGGAGGGCGACTGGGTGGCCCTGGAGGCCGCCCTGACCGAGTGAAGCTCGGGGGGTCGCGGTGAACGCCGGGACCCGCTTCACCGGCGCGGCGACGCCCGGCCGCCTGGACTGCCGGGACGCCTGCGCATCCGCACGCGGCGGTCGCGATTCTCTCGGGTGGGGCCGTTCGGCCCGCCTGCGCTACGATCCTTCAGCCTTGAACCCGCAGGTCGACTTGCGCCCCGATCACCTTGCCGCGACCGCCGGTCCGGCGGACGTGGTGCGCCGGTCGCCCCGATGACGGATCGCCCGGCGCCGGCGCCCGTGCGGCGGGCGGCGATCACGAACCTCGGCTGCAAGGTGAACCAGGCCGAGATGGACGCGGTGGTGCGCCTGCTGCGGGCTCGCGGCGTCGAGATCGTCGACCGACTGGGCTCGCCGCCGACCTCCACGTCGTGAACACGTGCACCGTCACCGGCGTCGGCCGACGACAAGTCCCGCAAGGCGGTCCGGCGGGCCCGCCGCGCGAGCCCGGAGGCCACGATCATCGTCACCGGCTGCTCGGTGCAGGTCGACGCCGGCGCGTTCGCCGCGCCGACCCGGCGCGCCCGGCTCGTCGGCGAACCAGGACAAGGACGACCTCCTCGGCGAGGTCGAGCGCCTGCTCGGGCTGGCGGACCGGGACGACTCCGCGGCAGGCGGCGCCGTCGTCGCGATCCCACGCCCCGGCACCATCCCTGGTCTGGAGGCGCCCCACGGGCCGCTCGACGCGGCGCTACCGACGCTGGCCGGCGTGGAGATCGACGGGATCGCCGACGACCGGGCCCGGATCGATCGCACGCGCGCCTACGTCAAGGTCCAGGACGGGTGCAGCTTCCACTGCACGTACTGCATCATCCCGCGAGCCCGGGGCGCCGAGCGGTCGCTGCCCCGGACGTGGTCCTCGCCGACGTGCGGCGGGCGCTCGCGGCCGGTCACCGCGAGATCGTGCTGACCGGGATCAACATCGGGACGTACGACGGCGGCTGGTCGGAGCGCGGCTCGCGCGGGGCGCCCGCATCGGCGCCGCGCTGACGCTGGCCGGCCTCGTCCGCCGGATCCTCGCCGAGACGCCGGTCGAGCGCATCCGGCTCTCGTCGATCGAGCCGCAGCACGTCGACGACGAGCTGCTCGACGACCTGGACCGGCGAGGGCGCCGGACGCTGCCTGCCGCACCTCCACCTGCCGCTCCAGTCCGGCGACGACGGCGTGCTTCGACGGATGGGCCGCCGCTACGACGCGGCCGCCTACGCCGAGGTCGTGGCGCGGGTCCGGGCGGCGATCCCGGGGGTCGCCGTCCACGCCGACGTGATCGCCGGCTTCCCGACCGAGGACGACGCCGCGTTCGAGCGCTCGCTGGCGTTCATCCGCGCCCTCGACCTCGGCCGGCATGCACGTCTTCCGCTACTCGCCGCGGCCCGGGCACGCCCGGCGACCCGGATGGCCGGCCAGGTGCCCGAGGCCGGTGCGCAAGCGAACGGGCGGCCGTCCTCCTCGCCGAGGCGGCGGCGGCCCGCGCGCGCTTCGCCGCCCGCGCCGTCGGGGCCACGACGCCTGGTCCTCTTCGAGGACGCCGTCCGACGGCCTGGCGCTGGCGCCCGTCGGGGCCGGGCTCTCCGTCGTCCCACCCTCGGTGCCCACGACTGGCTGGATCGGCCATGCCGAGGACTACGTGGTTGTCCGGGCCGCTGCCCGACGCCGACCACGTGCTGGAGGGCGAGATCGGCCTCGTCGCCGTCGTTGCCCTCGACCCGTTCGACCCCGAGCGCGTCGTCGGGCGGATCCAGCAGCTCCTGCCCCGGGCGGCCCCCGCGCCGCACGTGCTCGGGGTCATACCCTTGGCGGCACCATGAGCGCCACTGCCTCTTCTGTCGGATCGCCGCGGGCGAGATCCCGGCGACGAAGGTCCACGACGACGACCTGGTCCTCGCGATCCGCGACATCGCCCCCCGGGCCCCGACGCACATCCTGCTGCTGCCGCGCGAGCACATCGCGTCGGCCGCGGACCTCACCGAGACGCATGCGCCGCTTCTGGGCCGCCTGTTCGCGGTTGCGGCCGACCTGGCGCGCGCCGAAGGGATCGCCGATCGGGGCTACCGGATCACGACCAACGTGGGAGCCTGGGGCGGCCAGTCGGTGGCGCACCTCCACCTGCACCTGCATGGGCGGGCGGGCGTTCGACTGGCCTCCCGGGTGAGGCGCGGCACCACCTGGGACGCGAGCCACGTGTGTTCTTTCGGACGCCTCCTCGCCCTGACGGTGCTCGTCGCGCTCGCGGCCGCGGGATGCGCGACCCGGTCTGCGCCGGTCGCCGAACCGATCCCGACGCCGCACGCCACGCCCTCGCCCGCGGTCGTCGCGACGCAGGTGCAGCTCGAGACCGCCCTGCGAGCCCGCGGCCTCGTCCTGCAGGCGACGGACCTGGTCGTGCGGCCCGGCGACCCGCCGTCGATGATGGACGTTCCCCGCACGGCATTCCGGGCAGTCCTGCCGGACGACCCCGAGGGTGGGCTGATCGTGGTCTACGAGCTGGCGGATCCGGGTGCTGCCGCCGCGGCCGCGGCCGACCTGGCTGCCTACGTGACGAGCGGGCCGGGCCGGGTCCAGCACCCGCCGGACACCCGGTTCGTGATCCGCCAGGTCGGGTCCACGATCGTATTCGTCGCCTGGTCGCCGGCCTCCTCGCCCGACCCGCGGACGGCCGCCATGGCCGCGGCCGTGGCGAGCGTCGGCACGGAGGTGCCCATCCCCGGCGACTGATCTCCCGCGGCGCCGGACTGTCGGATGCCGGCCGGCCGGGACGGCCTCACGGCGTTACGGGCCTTCGGTCACCGGGAGCACTGCCGACACCGCCGCCCACGCGCGCACCTGGTCGCGCCTCACCTTGAGGGTGTGCGTCCGGGGGAAGTCGACGTCGGGCCAGAAGCGCCAGGCCGCGATCCGTGCGTTCGAGCCAAGGCTGGCGTTGGCAGCTCTCACGGCCGCATCGACGGCGGAACGAGCGCGGTCGAGGTCGGTACCCGCCGCGAAGCCCCCGACCACCGGCGCCGGCGCACCGCCCGCCGCCAGCCGCTCGAGCGTCGCGGGGGCCAGGACGATCGCCTCGATCCGTCCGGGCTCGGTCTCGAGCACCACCGAATCGCGGACCCCGGCCTCCCGGAGGGCGTTCTCGATGTCCTCGGGAAAGACGTTGAAGCCATTGGGAAGGACGATCATGTCCCTCTTGCGCCCGTGCAGCACGAGCCTGCCCCGCAGGTCGAGATGGCCCAGGTCGCCGGAGCGATAGAAGCCATCCGCGGTGAAGGCGGCCGCCGTGGCCGCCGGGTCCTGCCAGTAGCCCTGGGTGACGGTGGGCCCGCGAAACTGCACCTCGCCGTCCGCGGCAATCCGCATGTCGACCCCCGGGACCGGCCAGCCGACGCAGCCCAGCGGGTGATCGCGCCAGGTCGTGATCGCCCCGGAGCCGGTCTCGGTGGCGCCGTACCCCTGGAGGACCACCACGCCGAGGTCCTCCCAGGCCCCCTGGACGGACGGAGGAAGGAAGGCGCCGGCCGACACGAAGAGCCGCAGGCTTCCCCCGATCTGTGCGTGGACCCGCCGGAAGAGGCGCCGCCGCAGGCCCATGGGGAGGTGGCGCGCGATCCGTCGGACGCGCGCGAACTCGGCGCCCTGGCCACGCCTCTCGACCTCGCGCTCGATGCCGGCCCAGAAGAGGTCGAGGACCTGGGGGACGACGATCATCCCGGTCACCCGGTGCTCCCGGAATACATCGAAGATCACCCGCGGGTTCCGACTCCGGACGTAGACGATCTCGGCGCCCAGGTCGAGGAGGAGGTAGAGCCCGATCGCCTGCTCGAAGAGGTGCGAGAGGGGCAGGAGCGAGACGATCCGATACTCGATGCTCGGGACCACGAGGTGGAAGCCGTCCACGCCGGCAACCGTGTTGCGATGGGTCAGCATCACGCCCTTCGGCATACCCGTCGTCCCCGACGTGTAGATGAGCAGGTAGACGTCATCGACGGCCGGAGGAGCCCACGAGCGGACCTCGACCTCCCATCCGGCTGGCATGGGGGGGCCCGGCTCGGCGCACAGGTCGGCTGTCGTGACGATCGGCAGGTGGTCCAGGTCCGCCTCGGCCGGGTCGGGGGCCTCGCGTCCGGTCCCGACGACCAGCTGGCGTGCCTCGGAGCGGTCGGCGATGCGGCGGATCGCATCGGGGGCCATGTTGAGGTCGAGCGGGACGAGGATCACGCCGGCCCGCATGGCTCCGAAGTAGACGGCCGCGAGCTCCGGCGCCGACGACGACCAGGTGAGCAGCCGATCACCGGGCCGGAGGCCGCGGGCCCGCAGCCGCCAGGCCACCAGGCGGCTGCGCCGGTCCAGCTCGCGCATAGGTCCACCAGGCGGTGGATCCGTCGTCGAGGCGGAGCCCCACCGCGTGGCGGGCGGCGTAGCGGGCGACCGCGCCCTCGAGGACGTCGACGAGGGTGCGCCCCGAATGGCGGAAGGTGCCCATGCTGGCATGGTGCCGCGTGGGGTCATGCGGTGCAATGGTCCGGGCCCACGGAGGGCCGTCAGCGCGGCGGGCGTACTCTCAGCACGGAGGTGCCGCCCGATGCCCGAGCCCGTGCCGTTCTTCGCCGACCTCGCCGCCGAGGCTCCGCCGGTGGAGCGGGGTATCCACAGCCAGACCCTCGACGACGGGCCGGACGTGCGGCTCGTCCTCTTCTCGTTCGCCGCCGGCGAGGAGCTCTCGGAGCACACCGCGGCCCGTCCGGCGATCGTCCATGTGCTCGACGGCGCGGGCGACGCGGTCGTCGGCGGCGAGCGGCACGCGCTGGCGCCAGGCACGTGGTTCCGGATGCCGCCCGGGATGCCCCACTCGATCCGCGCCTCGACGCCGCTCGGATGGCGCTCTACCTGCTGCCCGGCAACGACCTTCGGCCTGGGCCCGGCGGCGACTGACCGACTCCTGGCGCCCGCGGCGGACCGAGTCCGCCCGGCCGCGGCTGACCGGCGGCGTGCAGGAGATTCGCGACCTTCGGCACGTTTGACCGCCTGCGGGTGCCGGTCTATGCTCCGCCGGGCTCGCCGGCGCGCGACGGAACCGCGCGTCGGTGGGCGTTCGTGCCTGCCGAACTCGCCCCTCGGAGGCACCGGAACGTCAATCCAGGGCGGAGGAGGTGATCCCGGCATTGGCAGAGATCCGCGTTGGTGAGAACGAGACCTTCGAGAGCGCCCTGCGTCGCTTCAACAAGAAGATCCAGCAGTCCGGCATCCTCGCCGAAGCTCGCCGTCGCGAGCACTACGAGAAGCCGAGCGTGAAGCGCAAGCGCAAGGAAGCCAAGCGCAAGAAGGCCACCCGCCAGCAGGGTTAGCCGCCGGGACCGGCGGTCCGGGACCCTCCAAGCGGCCCCGATCGGTCGCCGATCCACCTGCTTCCCCGGCCCGTTCCCGGGCCCCGGAGGCCCATCGCAGCCGGTGCAACATCCCCGGATGCAGCACCCCAGCGGAGGAGCCACCCCGGTGTCCCTGAGAGACCGCCTCCACGAGGAGATGACCGCGGCAACGCGGTCGGGTGACGCGCTGCGCCGCGACACGCTCCGGATGGTCTGGAGTGCCGTGTACGCGGTCGAGAAGCGCGACCACGCGACCCTCACCGACGAGCAGGCCGCTGACCGTGCTCGCCCGCGAGGTGAAGACCCGCCGCGAGTCCGTCGAGGCCTACCGGCAGGGCAGGCGCGAGGACCTCGCCGCGAAGGAGGAGGCCGAGATCGCGATCATCGCCGGCTTCCTGCCCGAAGCCCTGACCGAGGACGAGGTGGCAGCCCTCGTCGACGAGGCGATCGCGGCGACCGGAGCGTCGTCTGCCCGCGACCTCGGCAAGGTCATGGGCTGGCTGGGCCCCCGCACCCGCGGCCGCGCCGACGGCAGGGTCGTCTCGGGGATGGTCGTCGCCTCCCTCGCCCGCGCAGACCTGGATGCTCACGACGCCGGCGGCCACCTGCACGACGCCTCGGGAGCCCGCCCACCCGCCGCCCGCCCAGAAGGTTCGGTGCCCGGAGGCAGCGGCCGGGGCTGACGCCCCCGTCGCTTGCAGCCATGCTCTCCCGACGTCTCGACCGCGTCGCCGCCTTCACCCGGCGCGACGCGGTCCGCCTCGGCGTGGCCGCAGTGCTCCTGATCACCTGCCTCACCGCGATCCTCTCGATCGACGACCTCCCGAACCCCGTGCAACCTCCACCTCGGCGACCTCGCGGGCTCCGACGTGCGCGCGCCGCGCGCGCTCCCCTTCACCAGCGCCATCGAGACGGCGACCGCCCGGCAGGCCGCCCGCGACGCGGTGCCGCCGCAGTACGACTACGGCGCGGAGACGGCGGCGGCGCTGGCTCGACGCCAGCTCGACACGCTGGCGGCCGAGCTCGCCCCGGTGGATGCCGCCTTCTCCGGCAAGATGACGCCGGAGAAGCACCAGGCCGCCCTCGCGGACGTGCTGCCCGACCTGTCGCCAGCGGCGCGCAAGACGCTCCTGGCGATATCGGCGGACCGCTGGACCCTGACCAGCGCCGAGGCCATGCGCGTCCTCGGCCTCGTGCAGCGCGATCCGCTCCGCGACGCCGAGCTGGAGTCCGTGCGCCGGAACCTCGGCGAGCGCTTCTCGGCCGCCCTGACCGACGACGAGCGTGGCGCTTGCCACGGAGATCGTCTCCCCGCTCCTCGTCCCGAACGCGACCTACAGCGACACCCTGACGGCAGCGGCCCGCGATGCCGCCGCGGCGGCGGTGGTGCCCATCGCCTACACGATCCGCCAGGGCGAGGTCATCGTCGAGGCCGGCAAGCCGGTCACGGACCTCGAGATGGCGAAGCTCCAGGCCTTCGGCCTGACCGAGGCCCGGCTCGACGTCGCGCGCCTGGCGGGCTGGCTCCTGCTCGCGACGCTCGTCGTCGTCCTCCTGCTCGCCTGGGTCTGGCGCTACCGCCAGGAGCTGTGGCACCGGACCCGCGCGCTTGCGCTGCTCGGCCTCGTGCTGCTCCTGACGGCCCTTGCCTACAAGCTCACCGCGGGCCGGTCGATCCTGCCCTTCTTCGTGCCCGGCGCGGGCGCCTCGATGCTCGTCGCGATCCTGCTCGGGCGCCGGACCGGCGACGATGATCACCGCTCTCCTGGCAATCCTGGCCGGGGCGGCCAACGGCCTCTCGCTGGAGCTTGCCGCCTACATCTTCGTGGGCGGTGTCACGGGCGTGATCGCGGTGCGGCGCGGCGACCGGGTCGGCATCTTCCTGCAGGCCGGCCTGGCGATCGTCGTCGCCAACGTCGTGGTCGTCTCGATCTTCTCGCTCCTCGGCGCGCGCGACATGACCGGCACGCTCCAGCTGTGGGGCGCCTCGCTTGCCGCCGGCGTGGGCGCCGCGATCGCGACCGTCGGGACATTCCAGCTGGTGGGCAACCTGTTCGGGATCCTGACCGTCTTTCAGCTGCTCGAGCTGGCCAACCCATCCCAGCCGCTCCTGCGCCGCCTCGTCCTCGAGACTCCGGGGACCTACCACCACTCGCTGATGGTCGGAAATCTCGCCGAGCGGGCGGCCGAGGCGATCGGCGCCGACCCGCTGCTGGCCCGTGTCGCCGCCTACTATCACGACATCGGCAAGCTGGCCAACCCCGGCGCCTTCATCGAGAACCAGGCCGGGGCCGCCAACCCCCACGACGAGCTGCCGCCCGAGACGAGCGCCCAGATCCTCAAGCGTCACGTGGTCGACGGGATCGACATCGCCTACGCGGCGAAGCTTCCCAAGCCCCTGATCGCCTTCATCCCGCAGCATCACGGCACGGCCCGGATCGCCTACTTCTGGGCCAAGGCCCGCGAACAGGCTGCGGCGCCCTACGGAGGCCTCGAGACGGCAGCCGGGAAGGACGCCGCCGATGCCCTCGACGTGCGACCGTTCCGCCACAACGGGCCGTGCCCGCAGTCGAGGGAGGCCGCGATCCTCATGCTCGCCGACGGCGTCGAGGCGTCGGTCCGGTCGCTCGCCAGCCAGGACGAGCCGACGATCCGGGCCATGGTCGGGCGGATCATCGAGGAGCGCCTCTCGGACGGCCAGTTCGACGAGTGCGACGTCACCCTCCGCGACATCGAGCGGATCCGGGAGGCGTTCATCTCCCAGCTGCTGGGGATGTACCACCAGCGCATCGCGTACCCCGAGAACAAGGTCGTGGAGCTGGAGGCGCGCCGCAACGCCGTCGGCCCCGGTGCCTGACGCGAGCGTGGCGGCCCCTGGCGTCGGGCCGCGCCCGATCTACCTTCCGCCCTTCCGGATCGACCTCGAGACTCGGCCGGGCGTGGCGCGCCTCGTGTCCGCGGCCGCGCTGGGACGGGTCCTCCACGCCGCCCTCTCGGCGGGTGGCGCGCCCGAGCCGGCGTCGGTCGGACTGATCCTGGCCGGAGATGCCGAGCCTGGCCGCCCTCAATCGCGCCCACATGGGCAAGTCAGGTCCGACCGACGTCCTGTCGTTCCCGCTCCTGCCGCCGGCTGCATTTCCACCCCACCCTCGCGGTCCCTCGATGCCGGCGGCGCGAGCCACCACCCGGCCCGCCGCCCCGGCCGGCGCCGACCGGGCATTCCTCCTGCCGCCCGGAACGCGGCTCCATCTCGGCGACATCGTCGTCTCGGTCGAGCGGGCGATGGAGCAGGCCGAGGCCGGCCGTGGCGGGCAGGCCGGCGACGCTCGATGGTCACCGGCCGACGAGCTGCGCCTCCTTGTGGTCCACGGTGCGCTCCACCTCTGCGGCTGGGATCACGCCGAGCCGGTCGAGGAGGCCGCCATGCGGGCCCTGGAGCTGGAGGTCCTGGCAGCTGCCGCGCCCTGAAGCAATCGCGTGGCGGGCCGGGAGTGGTTCCGCCCGCACGCAGGCGTACCGGGTACCATCCACGAGGAGGCCCGGTCCGCGTCGGATCCGGGCCGTTCGGCGTGCCGTGTCCGGCATGCCCGCGGAGGTGCGGTGAAGGTCGTCGTCGGGCTCGGGAACCCGGGCGAGCAGTACGCCAGGACGCGCCACAACGTCGGCTGGATGACCCTCGACCGGCTCGCCGACCGGGCGGGCTGGGCCGGCCGGGGTCGGACGCGCGACGCAAGCTCGGTCGTCCAGGGACGCTTTCGCGGGCTCGACCTCCTCCTCGCCAAGCCGCTCACCTACATGAACGACTCCGGGATTGCGGTGCGCAAGCTGATTGCCCGCGAGCGAGCGCCGCTTCACGAGGTTCTCGTGGTCACCGACGACTTCAGCCTCCCGTTCGGCAAGATGCGCTTCCGGGAGGGCGGCAGCCACGGTGGTCACAACGGGCTGCGCTCGATCATCGACGAGCTCCACACCGAGGCCTTCCCGCGGCTCCGGATCGGGATCGGCGAGCCAGGACGCGACGCCGTCGACCACGTCCTGTCCGTCTTCCAGGCTGACGAGCGCCAGCGGCTCGACGAGCTGCTCGACGCCGCGGCGGATGCAGTGGAGGCGTGGGCGCGCGAGGGCCTCTCGAAGGCCTCCAACCGGTTCAACGCATTCCTGCTCCGGCCCGCGGACGAGAGCCGGACCGCGCCGCCCGGCGAGGTCGACGGGCCGCCGGGCCCCGACGGAGTGCGCCGGACCCGGACCGGCTGGCGTCGCGTCCGGCCGGAACCGGAGGAGCGGTGAGGAGTCCGGCGGGCACGCAAGCGACCGGGTCTGCGGCCGCCACCGGCTCGCGCAGGATCCCGGACCTCTCGGCGCTGCCGCCGCTGCTGCGCGACACGGTGCCCTGCCGGGCGCTCGAGCGACGCACTCGCCGGCGCACCGGGCACCCGGGGCCGGCACGCCGCCGTCACGGCGGTCCCGCACGGGGCCAAGTCCTTCCTCGTGGCCGCCCTGGCGATGGGCCGGGACGAGCGCATCTGCTGGGTCGCCCGCGACGCGGAGATCGGCGATCGCGTGGCCGACGAGCTGGTGGCCTGGCTCGGCGACCCCGACGCCGTGACCGTGCTCGAGCCGCGCAGCGCCCTCGCCTACGAGCGCAGCGAGCTCATCCGCGACGAGTCAGCGGCCCGGGTGGCGACCCTCGCGCGCTGGCGGAGTGGCCGTGCGCGGGTCCTGGTCGCCTCGGTGCAGGCGCTCCTCCAGCCCACGATCCTGGCGGACGACCTGCCCGCGACGCCGCGCACCCTGCGCGCCGGCGACCGGGTCCGCCAGGCCGACCTCCTCGTCGAGCTGCTCCGCATGGGCTACGAGCCGGTGCTCGAGGTCGCGGGCCGCGGCGAGATGGCGCGGCGCGGCGGGCTGGTGGACGTCTTTCCGGCGGGCGCCGAGCTGCCGGTCCGGATCGAGCTCTTCGGCGACGAGATCGACGGAATCCGCGTCTTCGACCCGACCGACCAGCGCACGGTTCGCGCGGCAGGCGAGGTGGCGATCCTGCCCGCCACCGAGTTCCTAGCCCCGGCAGCCGGCTTGTCGGAGATCAATTCACGGCTCGGCTCGCTGGCCGGGCGGCTCCCCGAGCGCCTTCGGGCAGACCTCTCCCGCTTCACCGGCGACGGACCGGCGTCGGACCAGGCGTCGGCGGGGCTGAATCCCGGGCCGGCCCGCGCCCGACCCCGGCATCGTCCGCCGGACGGCCGGCGGGTGCGCGGCCCGGGTCCGTGGCGACACAGGCCCGCGCCCTCGACGTCGGCGACGCCGCCGAGGTCTGGGCGGCCGTCCTCTGCCCGGCGAGCGGCCTCGACCATCTGGCCGACGACACGTTGCTGGTGGTCGACGAGCCGGGCGAAGTCGCCGCCGCGGCCGACTTCCTGTGGGAGCAGGCGGCCGAGCGGCGGCGCGACCTCGTCGTCTCGGGCGAGCTCCCGGATGCATGGCCCGACGCATACCTCGCGCCGCGGGCCTGGAAGGCGCGGCTCCTCGGGGCGCGCACTCTCGAGCTGACCTGGGAACCCGGGCCCGTGGAGGCGATCGGCGGAGCGTCGGCGACGGACGACGCCTTCGGCTGGCGCGAGCCGGTGCTCCCGCCCGGCCGGAGCTCGGGCCTTGCCCGCGCGGTCGAACGCTGGCGGGCCGGCCGCCCGGCGTCGGTGCCCCTGGCCGAGGAGGAGGCCGACGACCCGCGCCCGGCCGTCCCACCCGGCAGCGTGGCGTCGCGCCGGGCGCCCGGCGCGGAGCGCGCGCCGGTCCCCCGGATCGTCATCGCCTCCGACCAGGCGGCCCGCCTGGCCGAGCTCCTCGGCGACGCGGGCATTCCAGTCGGGGTGACGATGCGGCCGGGAGCTCCTCCGCCCGGGGGCCGTCGCCCTCGTCGGCCGCAGCCTCAATGCCGGCTTCTCCGGGGGACCGGAGGGCCTGGTCGTGGTCACCGATCGCGAGCTGTTCGGAACGGTGCGTGTTCGCCGACCGAAGGCGCTGCGGCGCGTCGTCCCGCGCGACATCCTGGAACGGCTCACGCCCGGGGATCTCGTCGTCCACGTCGACCATGGCATCGCGCGCTACGAGCAGATGCTGCGTCGGGGCGGCGAGGGCGAGGAGCGCGACTACCTGGAGCTGTCGTTCGCCGCCGGCGACCGGATCTACGTCCCGGTCGAGCAGATCGTCCGGGTCAGCCGCTACGCGGGTGCCGAACGGCCCGCGCTGTCGCGGCTCGGGGGCGCCGAGTGGGCCCGCACGAGGGCCCGGGTCCGCAAGGCCGTCGCCGAGCTGGCCGATGACCTCCTCCTGCTCTACGCGGCGCGCGCCGCGGCCGAGGGCCACGCCTTCTCGCCCGACACGCCGTGGCAGCAGGAGCTCGAGGCCTCGTTCCCGTACGAGGAGACGGTCGACCAGCTGCGGGCCGTCGAGGAGGTCAAGGCCGACATGGAGACGGGCCGGCCCATGGACCGGATCGTCGTCGGCGACGTCGGCTACGGCAAGACGGAGGTGGCGCTGCGGGCGGCGTTCAAGGCGATCCAGGATGGGCGCCAGGTCGCAGTCCTCGTCCCGACGACCGTCCTGGCGGACCAGCATCTGCGCACGTTCGACCAGCGCCTGGCCGCCTTCCCGGCGACCGTCCGTCTCCTCTCGCGGGCGGTCGCCCCGAAGGAGCAGGCCGCGACCCTGGCCGGGCTGGCTGCCGGATCGGTGGACCTCGTGGTCGGGACCCACCGCCTCCTCTCGAAGGACGTCCGCTTCCGCGACCTTGGCCTCCTGGTCGTGGACGAGGAGCAGCGCTTCGGCGTCGCGCGCCAAGGAGCGCCTCAAGCAGCTCCGGACCGAGGTCGACGTCCTGACCCTCTCGGCCACGCCGATCCCGCGCACGCTCAACCTCGCCCTCGTGGGCGTCCGCGACCTCTCGGTCATCGAGACGCCGCCGGAGGATCGCCTGCCGATCCAGACCCGCGTTGCGGAGGCCTCGGCGGGGCTCGTCAAGGACGCCATCCTGCGCGAGCTCGACCGCGGCGGGCAGGTCTTCTTCGTCCACAACCGGGTCGAGACGATCGAGGCCCAGGCCGAGCAGCTGCGCCGGCTCCTGCCGGCCGCCCGCATCGTCGTGGGGCACGGGCAGATGACGGAGGGCGCCCTGGAGCGGGTGATGCGCACCTTCGCCGGCGGCGAGGCCGACGTCCTCGTCTGCACCACGATCATCGAGTCGGGCCTCGACATCCCGAACGCCAACACGATCGTCATCGACCGCGCCGACGCCCTCGGCCTGGCCCAGCTCTACCAGCTGCGCGGCCGCGTCGGCCGGAGCAACCGGCGCGCCTACGCCTACCTGCTGTACCGGCGCCGGGACCGCCTGAGCGACGAGGCGCGCAAGCGCCTGCAGGCGATCTTCAACGCCTCCGAGCTCGGCGCCGGCTTCCAGATCGCCCTGGCCGACCTCGAGATCCGCGGCGCAGGGAACATCCTGGGCGGAGAGCAGTCGGGGCACATGGCCGACGTCGGATTCGACCTGTACACGCGCCTCCTGGCCGAGGCGGTGGAGGAGCGCAAGGCGAGCCACGAGGGGCGAGAGCCGGTCGTCGAGCGGCCCGGGGCGACCGTGGACCTCCCGGTGGATGCGCACCTGCCCGCGGCGTACGTCCCCGACGAGGCCCAGAAGCTCGAGCTCTACCGGCGGCTCGCACGCGCCCGCACGCCCGGCGACCTGGCTGCTTTCCGCCAGGAGGTCGGCGATCGCTTCGGACCGATGCCGCCGCCCGTGCTGCGCCTGGTGGAGGTCGCGGAGCTGCGCCTCGCAGCGGAGGCCGCTGGGATCGCCTCGGTCGCCCGCGACGAGGGCCAGCTCGTGGTGCGGTTCGGAAGCGGCCTCTCCCGCGGCGAGGCGATGCGGCTGGTGGCCGGCGCGCCGCTGCCGGGTGTCCGCCCCGGCGACGTCACGTTCGCCGCCAGCCAGGTACGGATCCGCGTACCCCGCGACCCGGCCCGTGCGTGGGCGCTGACCCAGGCGCTGGTGGCCCGTGTCGCGGCCGCCCGCAAGGCGCTCCCGGGGGAACGGGGTCAGCCGGGAGCCGGCGCGCCGGGATCGCCGGACGCCAGCCGGTAGCCGAGGCCGTACTCGGTCTCGATGAACCGGCGCTGCGGGGCGGCTCCCGCCAGGCGGGCGCGAAGGTTGCGGATCGTCACCCGCAGGAGGTGGTGGTCCTCGCGGTAGCCGCTGCCCCACACGGCGACGAGGAGCTCGGCGTGCGGCACCAGGACGCCCGGACGATCGGCCAGGTGGCGCAGCAGTCGGTATTCGGTGGGAGTCAGGTGCACCACGTTGCCCTCGACCTCGACTCGATGGCTCATGCCGTCCAGTCGGAGACCCGGCAGGTCGATCGTGGCGAGGGCTGCCCGTGCCCCGGCCGATCCCCGGGCGCGCCGCAGGGCCGCCGCGACGCGCGCCACCAGCTCCGGGAAGCTCAGCGGCTTCGTGACGTAGTCGTCCGCGCCGGCGGCGAGGCCGCGGACCTTGTCGGCCTCTGAGCCGCGCGCCGTGACGACGATGATCGGCACCGTGCTTTCCGCGCGGACGCGCTCGATCACGAGCCATCCATCGACCCGCGGCAGGCCGAGGTCCAGCACGATCAGGTCGGGCGGCGACTCGCCGAAGATGCGCAACGCAGCCGCGCCGTCGGGCGCAATCACCGGGCGCCACCCGTGGCGCTCCAGCCAGAGCGAGATCAGCTCGGCGAAGGCGGGCTCGTCCTCCACGACCAGGATCCGCTCGCCGTGGCCCGCGATCGGCCCGGTGGCGCCCCGGGTCATGCGTGCTCCCCGGACCGCGCCCCGGTCTCCCGCCCTGCCAGGAGAGCGACCGGCAGGCCCATCGAGATCGAGGTCCCGCGCGTGGTCGCGTCGAGGCGGATCCAGCCGCCATGGGCCTCCACGATCCGGCGGCACAGGTAGAGCCCGAGGCCGCTTCCGGGCACCTGGGACTCGCGTGCCGGCCCTCCCCGGTAGAACCGCTCGAACACCCGGTCGCGGTCGGAGGCGGCGATCCCCCGACCGCCGTCGGCGACGGTCACGACGATCGTCGCCAGGTCGTGCCGGCGAGCCCGGATCTCGACCGGCGCGTGCGTCCCGGCGTGCTTCTCCGCGTTCTGGACGAGGTTGCCGATGACCTGCCGGATGCGGGTGGCGTCGATGTCGACGGGGGGGAGGCCGTGGGGCATCGAGACGGCGATCGAGCGGGCGTCGAGCCCGTCGGCGCGCTCGCCCACGTAGGCTCGGATGAGGCCTTCGATCGCGACCGGCGTCCGCCGCAGGATCAACGCATCGCTCTCCAGCTGGCTGATGTCGATGATGTCGTCGACGAGCGTCGCGAGGCGCCTTGCGGCGTCGGCGATGCGCTGGGCGTGGCGGCGGGCGGTCGACCGGTCGAGGTCCAGGTGGATCAGGCTCTGCGTGTACCCGTCGATGAGGGCCAGCGGCGTGCGCAGCTCGTGCGAGACGGCCGCGACGAAGCTCGCCTTTGCGTCGTCGAGGGCCTGGGCCGCGCGGAGATCACGGATCACGGCCACCGCGCCACCGTCGGGCGTTGGCATCCGCGATACGCTGGCCGCCACTGGAATGCTGCCTCCGTCGCGGCGGCGGACGGCGATCTCGCGTCCGACGATCGGTCCGCCCGTCTCGAGGACCTCCGCGAACGGACACCGGCTCCCGCACAGCAGCTCGGGCCCCGCCTCGTAGACCGCCCCTGCGGCGGTTGCCGGATCCGGATGTGGGCGGGCGCAGCCCAGGAACTCCGAGCAGCGCATTCCCGTGCCCGCGCTCGCCGACGTCTGGACGAGGGCGGCAGCGGCCGCGTTCAGACGAACGACCCGCCGGCTCCGGTCGACGGCGACGATGGCGTCGGTGGCGCCCTCGAGGATGGCCGCCAGGGTCGCCTGCTCGCGCGTGAAGGACGCGCGCAGCTGGGCGGCTCGCAGCGTGATGGCGAGCTCGAGGCGGACCGAGCCGAGGTACCGATCGTGGTCCGGGACCAGGGTGGTCGCGGCGTCGGCGCGGATCGCGAGGTATCCGACGACACCCGGCCCCGGGACCGGCGCACCTTCCCCGAGCGCACGCCCTTCCGGCAGCGCGACGCCCGACCAGCCGCCGGCGGCGGCCCACGAAGCCGCCGACGCCGCGTCCTGCAGGCGCCGGGGCACCGTCGCCCAGCCCGGACCCACGGGCTCCTCGCCGGTGCCGGGAAACAACGCCACGAGATCGAGCGCGCGGCTTCCCGGAGCGGCGAGCCATAGTGCCGCGCCCGATGCCCCCGAGGCGCGCGCGACTTCGGCCAGGACGGCAGCGGCAAGCTCGTCGACGGTCCCGCCGGCGGCCAGGAGCTGGCTGAGCTGGTACTGGGAGAAGACGGCATCGGCCTCGCGCTGGGCGTCCTCGAAGATGCGCCGGCGCTCGGCCTCCAGCTCGCGGACGCGGGCGCGGAGCGCGGCGAGATCGTCGCGGGCGGACGCCACCCCGGACGAGGTCCTGCCGCCCCGCGTGCGGCTCGTTCTGCGCCGCTCACCGGTCACCTGAGGCGCTCCGCCTGGACGGCGCGCGCCATCGCGCCGATGATCAGGAAGCAGGACGTTGCGCCGGGGTCCCGATGACCGCGCGAACGCTCGCCGAGGCGCAGGGCGAGGCCCCGCCGGGCGACGAGCGGGATCGGTCGACCGCATGCCAGCCGCCGCCGCGGCCGCAGCCGCCGCGATGCACGCGTCCAGCGGGTCGCCGGCCTCTGCGCCCGCCCGGAGGGCTTGGACCGCGGGGGCGAGGGCATCGAGGATCGTCTTGTCGCCGACCGCGCAGCGTCCCCGGCGCACGAGTCCGGCCTGGCCCTCCTCGAGGGCGCCGGCAAGCTCCGCGGGGCTCGCCCTCCGCTGTCCGGCGAGTGCAAAGCCGGCCTCGATGAAGGCCGTGCCGTAGAGGGGGCCGCTCGCGCCGCCGACGCTCGCCACGAGGCTGTGCCCGAGGAGCCGGAGCAGCTCGCCGACGTCGTCCGGGCGCTCCGCCAGGCCGGCCCGGGCCACGGGAACGGCGGCGGCGAAGCCGATCGTCATGTTCGATCCGTGGTCGCCGTCGCCGAGCGTCGCGTCGAGACGGTCGAGAAGCGCCTCGTGGCGGGCGAGCGCGGCCGCGCTGCGCTCGACGAAGGCCAGCACGTCTGCCGCGGCCAGCGCCTCACGGGGGGCTCGGCGCGCATCGCCGCGCGCGCTGGGGGCCGGGGATCCTATCCTCTTCATCGGCCGCCTGAGTCTACGGCGGCCGGCCGTTCGGCGTGGGCCGCGCGCCGTCGTCAACGGACATCGGGAGTCGGGGCGATGGTTTCGCTGGTCCTCGTCGGGCACAGCCTCCAGCTGCTGCAGGCACTCCGCGCGATGGTCGCCCAGGCGGCGCCCGCGGTGTCCGTCGCCATCGCTGGCGGCACCGGGGCCGGCAACCTCGGCACGAGCAGCCCCGCGATCCGGGAGGCGCTCGAGGCGGGCCTGGCGGCCTCCGGTGACGACGGTGCGGTCGTGCTCTTCGATCTCGGCAGCGCGGCGATGGCGCTCGAGATGGCCCTCGAGGAGCTCCCGGGGGACGAGCGGAGGCGCGTCGAGGTGAGCGATGGGCCGCTCGTCGAGGGCGCGGTCCGGGCGGCCGTCGAGGCCGCCGGCGGGGCCGACCGGGGGCGGGTGCGTGGCGCTGCCGACGCCGAGCGCCATTCGCCGAAGCTGCCTCCGGACTGGCTCGCCGGCTCCTGATGGATGAGCTTCTCATCCGCTGGCTGAGGCTGGCAGCCCGGCGCATCGCCGAGCAGCGCGAACGGCTCACGGATCTCGATGCGGCGATCGGCGACGGCGACCACGGGATCAACCTCGATCGCGGCTTCCGCGAGCTTCTCCGCCGAGTCGAGGACGACGCCTTCCCGGCCGCCCCGCCCTTCACCGTCCTGGACGCCGCTGGCAGGATCGTGATGAGCACCGTGGGCGGGGCCAGCGGCGCCCTCTACGGCCGCGCGTTCCAGCGGGCCGGGGCCGCGCTCGCTGCGGCGTCCGAGGAGGGGTCGCCATCCCGCGAAGCGCTGGCGGGCGTCGCGTTCGGCGGCGCCGTCGACGCGATCGCGGCCCTGGGGCGGTCGCGGCGGGGCGAGAAGACGATGCTGGACGCGCTCGTGCCGGCGCGGGAGGCCTTCGCAGCGGCCGTGAGCGCCGGCGTGCCGCTGGCCGCCGCGTCGGTGCGTGCGGCGGTCGCGGCCGAGCAAGGGGCCCTGGCGACCATCCCGCTGCTGGCAACGAAGGGTCGCGCGAGCTACCTCGGCGCGCGCTCGATCGGTCACATGGACCCGGGGGCGTCGTCGTCGGCGCTCCTCCTGCGTGCGCTGGCCGACGCCGCCGCGGAGGACTGACCCGGGATCGAGGCCGCCTCGCCCGGCCGCGCGGCAGGCCGGGAGGCCCGCCTTCACCTGGGCCGCTAGCGCCGGTGCCTGGTATTCGAGCTCCGCTCGGGAACCTCACGAATCTCGACAATGTCTTGACGATTCCGGGTCGTGCCGGGACGTAACCTTTCCGCAACGGTGCCGGCGGGCGCCGTGCGCCGACCGCGCCCCGACGGTCGCGCGGCCAGAGGCCGAGGCCGCGATATCACGGGAGGGACGCACCCAGCAGATCGTGCTGTGCCCTGCCCGGCGAGCCCGTGCCGGGTGCTCGCTCGCCGGAACCTCGGTTCGATCGGCGACGTAGCGCCGCCCTCCGCGCGAGTGGCGCGCTTCCTTCAACCCAGAGGGAGAGAGCATGAACCAAGAAGTCTTCTTTGCCGAGATCTTCGGGACCATGATGCTGATCCTGCTCGGCGACGGCGTTGTCGCCGGCGTTCTGCTTGGCAAGTCCAAGGCGAACAACTCCGGCTGGATCGTCATCACCATGGCGTGGGCCTTCGCGGTCTTCTCGGGCGTGGTCATTGCAGGCCCGTTCAGCGGCGCCCACCTCAACCCGGCCGTGACCCTCGGCATCTTCGTCCAGGACCAGATCAAGGGCACCCCGATGGATGGCGCCCTCTTCGTGACCTACATCCTCGGTGAGATGATCGGCGCGATGATCGGCGCGTTCCTGGTCTTCATCCACTACTACCCGCACTGGGCCGAGACCGAGGACCCGGGCCTCAAGCTCGCCGTCTTCTCCACGGGCCCGGCGATCCGGAACACCGTCTTCAACTTCATCTCCGAGGTGATCGGCACCTTCGTCCTGCTGTTCGTGATCTTCAGCTTCGGCAACAACAAGATGGTCCCGCCGGGCCTCGGCGCGGTGGGAGCCTTGCCGGTCGCCTTCCTCGTCCTGGTCATCGGCCTGTCCCTCGGCGGCACGACCGGGTACGCGATCAACCCGGCCCGCGACCTCGGGCCGCGGATCATGCACGCGATCCTGCCGATCCCCGGCAAGGGCACCTCCGACTGGGCCTACTCGTGGATCCCGGTCGTGGGACCGCTGGTCGGGGCCGTCATCGCGGCGGTCTTGTACCAGAGCGTCTTCGTCGAGCTGGTCGTCAACCAGGCGGCCAAGTGACCCAGGCCCCGATGGCCTGACCCGCACGCACCTGCGCGCCGGCGGCACGACGGCCTCGCCGCCGGCGCGCACCCGTCCTATGCACGTTCCCGAGCACCCGGTAGCAGCGGACCATTGGAGGAACGGATGAAGAAGCTGATCAACGCCCCGGACGATGTCGTCGACGACGCCCTCGCAGGTGTCGTGGCGGCGCATGGGGATCTCGTGCGCGTGATCGAGCCCAACGTGGTCGTTCGTGCGGATGCCCCCAAGAAAGGCAAGGTCGGCGTGATCTCGGGCGGTGGCTCCGGCCACGAGCCCATGCACGGCGGCTTCGTCGGGATGGGCATGCTCGACGCGGCCTGCCCCGGCGCGGTCTTCACCTCGCCTGTGCCGGACCAGATGCTGGCCGCAACCAAGGCTGTTGACGGCGGCGCCGGCGTCCTGCACATCGTCAAGAACTACACCGGCGACATCATGAACTTCGAGCTCGCGGCCGAGATGGCCCGGGCCGAGGGGATCGAGGTCACCAGCGTCGTCATCGCGGACGACGTCGCGGTCAAGGACTCGCTCTACACCGCGGGTCGCCGCGGCGTCGGCGGGACCGTCCTCGCCGAGAAGATCGTCGGCGCGGCCGCCGAGGCGGGCGCCGACCTGGCGACGGTCACGGCGCTCTGCCAGAAGGTGCAGGACAACGTCCGCTCGATGGGCATGGCCCTCACGAGCTGCACCGTCCCGGCCGCCGGCAAGCCGACCTTCGAGCTCGGCGACGACGAGATGGAGATCGGCGTCGGGATCCACGGGGAGCCGGGCCGGACACGCATGAAGGTCGCCTCCGCGGCCGAAATCACCGCGATGCTCGCCAACCCGATCCTCGAGGACGTCCCGTTCAAGGCCGGCGACAAGGTCCTCGCCTTCGTCAACGGCATGGGCGGCACACCGCTCATCGAGCTCTACGTGGTCTTCAACGAGCTCAAGAAGATTCTCGACGCCCGGGGGATCACGATCGCCCGCAACCTCGTCGGCAACTACATCACCTCGCTCGAGATGGCGGGTTGCTCGATCACTCTCCTCCGCCTCGACGACGAGCTCACGAAGTACTGGGATGCGCCGGTCCTCACGCCGGGCCTCCGCTGGGGCCTGTGAGCCGAACGCCTGGGCAGCAGCCCTCGTAGCGCGGGAACGGAGTCGTTGATGATCTCGCACGACGACATCCTTGCCTGGGTCCGCCGGTTCGCGGCCGTCGTGGCGACGAACAAGGCGTACCTGACCGACCTGGATTCCGCGATCGGTGATGCCGACCACGGGATCAACATGGACCGCGGCTTCACGGCCGTGGTCGGCAAGCTGGATGGCCTTGCGGGCACCGACATCGGCGCCACGCTCAAGCTCGTCGGCACGACCCTCATCTCGACGGTCGGCGGCGCCAGCGGCCCGCTCTACGGGATGTTCTTCTTGCAGATGGGAGGCGCCGTTGTCGGCAAGGATGCCCTGACGCTCGAGGAGTTCGCCGCGGCCTTCGAGACCGGCCTCGGCGGGGTCCTCCGGATCGGGAAGGCCGAGCCCGGCGACAAGACGATGGTCGATGCCCTGATTCCCGCCCGTGACGCCCTCCGGGCCGCGATCGACGACGGCGCGTCCGTCGGCGACGCGGTGGCCCGGATGGCCGATGGGGCGGAGCAGGGGATGCTCGCCACGGTGCCGCTCGTCGCCCGCAAGGGCCGGGCGAGCTACCTGGGCGAGCGCTCGGCCGGGCACCAGGATCCCGGCGCGACGTCAACCCATCTTCTGCTGCGGTCCGCCGCAGAGGTCTGGGCCGGGCGCTAGCCCGGCATGTAGGTAAAGCGTGTATCGGGAGACAAACGTGGCAAAGGCATTCGTTGGGGCCCTCGACCAGGGGACCACGAGCACCCGCTTCATGATCTTCAACCACGCCGGCCAGGTGGTCGGCATCGACCAGATGGAGCACGAGCAGATCTACCCGAAGCCGGGCTGGGTCGAGCACGACCCGATGGAGATCTGGGCGCGCAGCCAGGACGTCATCAAGGGCGCCCTCGCCAAGGCCCACCTCAAGGCCGAGGACTTCGCCGCGATCGGCGTCACCAACCAGCGCGAGACGACGGTCGTCTGGAACAAGAAGACCGGCAAGCCGGTCTACAACGCGATCGTCTGGCAGGACACCCGGACCAAGGACATCTGCGACGCGCTCGAGAAGGACGGCGGACCGGATCGCCTCCGCCCGAAGACCGGCCTGCCGCTGGCGACCTACTTCTCCGGGCCCGAAGGTCAAGTGGATCCTCGACAACGTCGATGGCGCCCGGGCCGCGGCCGAGGCTGGCGACCTCCTCTTCGGCAACATCGACACCTGGTGCATCTGGAACCTGACCGGCGGCGTGAACGGCGGCGTCCACGTGACGGACGTCTCCAACGCCAGCCGCACGCTCATGTTCAACTACACGACCCTCGACTGGGATCCGGAGATCACCGCCCTCCTGGGCGTGCCGCGCTCGATGCTCCCCGCCGTCAAGGCCTCGTCCGAGGTCTACGGCAGCGGCCATCGGCGAGCTGGACCGGGTCCCGGTTGCCGGCGACCTCGGCGACCAGCAGGCCGCCCTCTTCGGCCAGACCTGCTTCTCGCCCGGCGAGGCGAAGAACACCTACGGCACGGGCTGCTTCATGCTCCTCAACACGGGCACGAAGGCGGTCCCGAGCAAGAGCGGCCTCCTGACCACGCTGGCCTACAAGATCGGCGACCAGCCGGCCGTCTATGCGCTCGAGGGCTCGATCGCTATCACCGGCGCCCTCGTGCAGTGGATTCGCGACAACCTCCAGATGATCGTGAAGTCAGACGGACATCGAGGCGCTCGCCGCGTCCGTCGAGGACAACGGCGGCGTCTACTTCGTGCCCGGCCTTCAGCGGCCTCTTTGCGCCGTACTGGAAGAACGACGCCCGTGGCGTGATCGCCGGCCTCACCCGGTACGTCAACAAGGCCCACATCGCGCGCGCCGTCCTCGAGGCGACCGCGTGGCAGACCCGCGAGGTCCTCGACGCGATGAACGCCGACTCCGGCGTTCCGCTCACGGCCCTCAAGGTCGACGGCGGCATGGTCTTCAACAACCTCCTCATGCAGTTCCAGTCCGACGTCCTGAAGGTCCCGGTCATCCGGCCGCAGGTCGCCGAGACGACGGCCCTCGGGGCGGCCTACGCGGCCGGCCTGGCGGTCGGCTACTGGGCCGAGGTCGAGGATCTCCGCGCCAACTGGGCGAAGGACCACGAGTGGCATCCGACGATGGACGCCGCCAAGGTCGACGCCGAGTACGCGCAGTGGAAGAAGGCCGTCACCCGGACGTTCGCCTGGGTCGACTAGCTCGAACCGGTGCCCGGGTCCCGCTCGCGGGACCCGGGCACCTCCCTGTTCCGGGCGGAGAGCGCAGCACATGACCATCTCGCGATCACCCCGCCAGCCGTTCCACGTCGGCAATCGTCGGGGGCGGCGGCACCGGCGGCGCGCTCGCCCACGACCTCATCCTTCGCGGACTTCCGGGTGACGCTCGTTGAGCGCGGCGAGGTCACCTCCGGCACGACCGGCCGTCACCACGGCCTCCTCCACTCCGGCGCCCGCTACGCGGTCAAGGACCGCGGAGTCCGCTGTCGAGTGCATCGAGGAGCGCCGGATCCTGGGGCGCGTATGCCCCGGCTCGTTCGAGGAGAACGACGGCCTGTTCGTCGCGATCACCGACGAGGACGTTGCCTACGAGCCCCTCTTCTTCGAGTCCTGCCTGGCCAGCGACATTCCCGCCCGTCGCGTCTCGCGCGAGGAGGCCCTGCGCCTGGAGCCGAACCTCAACCCCGAGCTCAAGATGGCGGTCCAGGTCCCCGACGCGACGATGGATGCGATGCGGATGCCCCTGCGCTTCTTCGCCACGCGCGAAGGCAGGCGGGGCGCGTCGATCCGGCCCTGGACGGCCGTCACCGAGCTCGCTGGTCAGCGACCGGCTCGTGTCCGGGATCCGCGTCCGCGACCTCACGAACGGCGTCGAGGAGGAGATCCACGCCGACCTCGTGGTGAACGCCACCGGCCCGTGGGCCGAGCAGCTCGCCGTCATGGCCGGCTGCGACGTGCCGATCCGGCCCTCGCCGGGCGTCCTCCTGGCGGTTCGCGGGCGCTGGTGCAACATGGTCGTGAATCGCCTCCACCCATCCGGGGATGGCGACATCGTGGTCCCCCAGCGCGGCCTCTCGGTGGTCGGGCACCAGCTCGTGGGTCGTCGACGACCCAGACGACCTGGGGGTCCCCGAGGACCACGTGGAGCGGATGTACGCCGAGGGCGCGATGATGATCCCCGCGATCCGCCACGCCGAGCGACGGGCCGCCTGGTCCGCCGCCCGCCCGCTCATCGGCTCGAAGGACGCGGACTCCGGGCGCGAGCTGAGCCGCACGTTCAAGTGCTTCGACCACCGCGAGACCGACGGTGTCGAGGGCTTCGTGACCATCTCGGGCGGCAAGGGGACGACGCTCCGCGCGATGGCCGAGACGACGGCCGACGTCATCTGCCGGAAGGTCGGGGTCGACGCGCCCTGCCGGACCCGGGAGGTCGTGACCCTCCCGCACACCGCGTACTACGCGGCCTAGGAGCCGAGCGATGACCGACAGCGCGACCGAGCTCCGTACCACCCGCTTCGTCGTCTCGCGCCGCAAGCAGGGCGACGACCCGCACGAGCTGCGGTACGACACCTACGACGTGGCCGTGGGGGCCCGGACCACGATCCTCGACGCGCTCGTGGCGATCCGCCGCGAGCTGGACCCGGGCCTCACCTTCCGCCACTCGTGCTTCCACGCATCGTGCGGCACCTGCGGGATGCGGGTCGACGGCCGGGAGGGCCTCGCCTGCGTGACGCCCGTCCCCACCGGCGCGGACGTGACGATCGAGCCGCTCGGGAACCTCCCCGTCGTGTCCGACCTGGTGGTCGACATGGACGTCTTCTACGATGATTTCGACGACGCGGGCCGCCCGCTCGTGCGCGCCTCCGAGAAGATCCCGGGTGCGCAGACCGCGGAGGGGATCGAGGCGCTCGAGCGCTACGAGGACTGCATCGAGTGCGGGATCTGCCTGTCGGCCTGCCCCATCGCCGGCAGCGACCCGCGCTACGTCGGGCCGGCCGCGCTCGCCGCGGCGTGGCGCGTCGTCGAGGAGCCGCGCGGACTGGATCCCGGGCCGGTCGTGCGCCTGATGGACGACGACCAAGCCGCCTGGCGCTGCCACCTCGCCTGGGAGTGCAGCGAGGCGTGCCCGTCGGGCGTGGACCCGGCGGCGGCCATCATGCGGTTGCGCCGCTCGGCGGCCGCCGCCCGGCGCACGCCGCTTCTCGTTCGGAGGGACCCGCTGATGGCGAGCACGACCGTCGAACGGCGGCGGCCCACGACGGGTCCGGCGCGTCGCCGCGGCATCAGCGGCTGGTTCGACCCGCGAGGTCGCCGCCTGGGTGGCCTCGCGTTCATCCTGAACCGCGTCACCGGGCATCGGCCTCGTGGTCTACCTCTACCTCCACCTGTTCATCCTTTCGATGCTTCTGCGTGGCCCGAACGCCTGGGACGCCTTCGTCGACATCGCGACCAGCCCGCCGTTCCTGGCCCTCGACGTCTTCCTGCTGACGGGCATGCTCATCCACGGCCTCAACGGGATTCGTGTCGGACTCGTCGGGCTCGGACTCGTCGCGAGTCGCCAGCAGGCGCTGTTCATCGCCCTGATGGTGGTCGCTGCCTTCGTGGCGCTCGTCGGGGCGCTGCGGATCTTCGTGCACTGAGGGGAGGCAGAGATGACCACCCAGCCCGTTCCCGCCGAGCGTCCCGGAACCTCTGCCCGCGGGGTCCCGGCCTTCGTCGGCCAGGTCGTGAGCGGCGCCGCCCTGATCGTCCTCCTCGGGCTCCACATGATCGCCCAGCACTTCGTCGTGCCCACCGGCCTGCGCTACTACGCGGACGTGATCGCCTGGCTGGCCAACCCGCTGGTCGTCGTGCTCGAGGTCCTCTTCCTCGTCTTCGTGACCTATCACGCGATGCTCGGGGTACGGGCCATCCTGTTCGACTTCGGCTTCACCGAGCGGACGGAGCGGCGGATCACCGGAGCCCTGTGGCTCGTCGGCGTCGTCACGGTGGTCTACGGGCTCGTGCTCTTCGCCGGGATCATCAGCGCCGGATAGGATGCCGACCATGGAGTCGCTCGTCGGGATCGTCATCGTCAGCCACTCGGCCCAGATCGCCGCCGGAACCGTCGAGCTCGCACGGCAGATGGCCGGCGATGACGTCCGCATCGAGGCAGCCGGGGGAACCGCCGACGGCTCCCTCGGGACGGACGCCGCGGCGATCATGGCCGCGATCACGGCCGCCGACGCGGGGGCCGGCGTCCTGGTCCTGGTGGACCTCGGCAGCGCAGTCCTCGCGACCCAGACGGCCCTCGAGCTGCTCGGCGAGGACGCCGCCGCCGGTGTCCGCCTCTCCGGCGGGCCGCTCGTCGAGGGAGCCGTCGTCGCGGCAGTCCAGGCGAGCGTCGGCGACGACCTTGCCGCAGTCCTGGCCGCAGCCGAGGAGGCCGCCAGCCTGCCGAAGCTGCCGGAGTGAGCGCGAGCGCCGGGCCGGGCCGGCCCGGCCCGCCGCGGCGCGTCGCAGTCCTGGGTGCCGGAGCCGTCGGCACGCTGCTCGGAGGCCTTCTCGCCGCGACCGGGTCAGACGTCGTGCTCGTCGATCCGCGGGTCCCCGGGGGCGGCGACGAGATCGTCATCCACGAGCCCGATGGCCGGCGGGTCGTCGCCCGCGCGCGGCACGTGGGATCCTTCTCCGGCGTGGCCGTCGTGCCCGACCTCGCTGTGCTGGCCGTGAAGACGTTCGACCTGGCGAGCGCCCTCGACGACCTGCGGGCCTGGCCGTCGGTACCCGTGTTGACGATCCAGAACGGCGTCGGCGCCGAGGAGCTCGTCGCCTCGGCGCGCCCGGGGGTGCCGCACGTTGCCGGCTCGCTCACTGCGCCGGTCGAACGGTCCGGCCCGCGCGAGGTCCGCTGGCGGGGCCGCGGCGGACTCGGCCTGGCCGCCGTCTCCGGGAGCGTGGACAACCTCGTCGCGGATCTCGCGGCGTCCTTCGGCGCCGCCGGCCTCCCCGCGAAGCGCCTCCCCGACGCCCGCGCCATGAAGTGGTCGAAGCTCCTGGCCAACCTGGTCGGCAACGCGCTCTCGGCGCTCGCCGACTGCGACCCGGCTGCCGTCTACGCCGATCCCGCCCTGTTCGACCTTGAGCGCCGCCAGCTCCTGGAGGCGCTTGCCGTGATGCGGGCGCAGGGGATCGGGCCCGTTCGACTGCCGGGCGCCAACGTGCCATTACTCGCTCTCGGCGTTCGCCTTCCGGCACCGCTGTCGCGGTTCGCGCTCCGGCGGGTCGTCGGGGGTGCACGGGGCGGCAAGTCGCCGTCGCTGCGCCTGCACCTGAGGGGCGGCGCCGGGGGGCCGTCCGAGGTGGCCTGGCTCAACGGGGCGGTCGCCCGGGCGGGCCTGGCCGCCGGCATCCCCACTCCCGTCAACGCCGCGCTCGCTGCGCTCGTCGACGCGGCGACGATCGATCCGGCCCTGGCGGCCGCGCTGGCTGCCGACCCCGCCCGCATCCCGGCCCTCGTCGCCGAGGGCGGGCCGGCCGTCTCGGCACCCGGGGACCGCGGCGACTCGATCCCGCCCAACCCCGCGCCCTGATCAACCGGGAGGAGCCCCGTGCAGACGATCGAGATCGAGATCCGTAACCCGAACGGCCTCCACCTGCGCCCGCTTGGCCAGTTCGTGCGCACCTGCGGCAGGGTGAAGTCGGACGTCACGATCCAGAACCTGGCAAGCGGGGCCGGCCCGGCGAACGCCAAGCAGATGCTGCGCGTCCAGCCGCTCGGCATCCGCATGGGCCACGTGGTCCGGATCACCGTCGAAGGTGAGGACGAGGTCGAGGCGGCGGCGACGATCCGCGCCGCGATCGAGGCCGGCCTCGGCGAGGAGGTCCCCGCCGACTCGGAAGTGGCCCAGGTGGCCCCCTCGGGGGGCGCCCCGGCGCCTGCCGCGCCCGCCCCGGCGCCTGCCACCCCCGCCCCGGCGCCTGCCACCCCCGCCCCGGCGCCTGCCGCCGCCCGAGCCCCGGCGCCGGGGCCCGTCCGGCTCGTCACCGTACCGAGCATCGCCCCTGCGCCCGCCGGGCGGCCGTCCGCTGATCCCGGCGCCCGGCGCCTGCGCGGGGTCGGTGGTGTAGCCGGGATCGCCAGCGCGCCCGCCTGGCGCTACCGGGAGCAGCCCGCCGCCGAGGCGCCGTCGCCCGCCGGAGGCCCGCTGACGCCTGGGGTCGCGGAGACGCCGTCGCCCGCCGGAGGCCGGCAGGCGGCCCGGGTCGCGGCGGTTCCCGGGGGGCCGACCGCCGCGACTGACCCGGCAGTCGCCATCCGCGCCGCCTCACGCGCCGCCGAGACGCAGCTCGAGGAGCTGGCGTCCCGGATCCGCGAGGCGGGCCGGCCCGACGACGCCGGGATCTTCGAGGCCCAGGCGGTCCTCGCCACCGACCCGACGATCGTCGACACGGCCATCGAGCGGGCCGGCGGAGGGGCCGATCCCGCTGCGGCCGTGGTGGACGCCGCCACCGAGGCGGCGCTCGCAATCGCCGGTCTCGGCGACGAGCTTCTGGCCGCCAGGGCCGCGGACGTGCGCGACGTCGGCGCCCGGATCGCCCGGATCCTGCGCGGAGAGCGGCTCGCGCTTCCGGACGCCCCCGTCGTCGCCGTCGCGGACGACCTGCCGCCATCGGTGACCGCCGAGATCCCGGCCGCGTTCCTGCGCGGCATCGTGCTGGCAGGGGGCTCGCGGACTGCCCACGCGGTGATCCTCGCGAGGAGCCTCGGGATCCCGTGCGTCGTGGGATGCGGCGGGCTCCTCGAGGCCGTGGACGACGCGGCAACGGCGGGCGGCCCGGTGCTAGATCGCGCTCGACGGTGAATCCGGCGACGTGCTCATCGACCCGGACGCGGCCGCGCTGGCCGAGCTGGGCGGGCGCGCTGCGGCACTTGCCTCCCGGCGCGCGCGGGCCGCGGCGCTGCGCGGGCGCCCCGGCGCGACCGCCGACGGCGAGCGGGTCGCGCTGCTCGCGAACATCGGCAACCCCGACGACGCCCCGCGGGCGCTCGACGCCGGCGCCGAGGGGGTCGGGCTCTTCCGGACCGAGTTCCTGTTCATGAAACGCCAGGTTCCGCCGACGGAGGACGAGCAGACCGCTGCCTACCGGCGGGCGTTCGAGGCGTTCGGGCCGCAGCGCCCGGTCGTCGTCCGCCTGGCCGACATCGGCGGGCGACAAGGAGATCCCGTACCTGGGTCTGCCGCCCGAGGCGAACCCGTTCCTGGGCGTGCGCGCGATCCGCCTGGCGTACGGCGACCCCGATCTCCTCCGCACCCAGCTCCGGGCGATCTGGCGTGCCGGCGGCCTGGCCGGCGTGCGACCCCACGTGATGGCCCCGATGGTGGCCACCCTCGACGACGTCGACCTCCTCGAATCGCTGCGTGACCTGGCGCGGGCCGACGTGCGTCGCCGCAGGCCAGCCGTGCGCCGCCGAGATGGTGACGGGCATCATGGTCGAGATCCCGGCGGCCGCGCTGCTGGCGCCCGAGCTGGCGCGTCGGGTCGCGTTCTTCAGCATCGGCACGAACGACCTCACTCAGTACGTGATGGCCGCCGACCGCGGGAATGCCACGCTGGGACGGCTCCAGGACGCTCTCCACCCGGCCGTGCTGCGGGCGATCGCCGGCGTGGTGGCGGGCGCCGACGCCGCGGGCATCCCCGTCGCCGTCTGCGGCGAGCTGGCCGGGGATCCTGCCGGTTCGCTCGTGCTCGTGGGCCTCGGCGTCGACGAGCTGTCCGCCGACGCCGGCTCGCTCGACGAGGTCCGGGCCGCCCTTGCGTCGGCCACGGGCGCCGAGCTCCGGGCCCTCGCCGCAGCTGCGCTCGGGGCGCGCGACGCGGCGGCGGTTCGGGCGCTGGCCGCGAGGCTGCTCGAACGGCCGCAGGGTGCGCTCGGGGAGGGGGGCGCGCCCGACCTGAGCGGCCTATACTCCCCGGCCATGGACCCGCTCGCCGCCGTCCGCGCCGTGCTCGTCATCGGGGCGGCCTACCTGATCGGCGGGATCCCGTGGGGGGTGATCGTCGCCCGCCTGACGGGCGGTCCCGACCCACGGACCATCGGCAGCGGCCGGACCGGGGGAGCCAACGTGGCCCGGGCCCTCGGACCCCGGCTGGCGCTCGTGTCGGGCCTGCTCGACATGCTCAAGGGGACGGTCGCAGTCCTGCTGGCCATCGCGCTGGGTGCCGGGGTGGAGGTCCAGGTGCTGGCCGGGCTCGCGGCCGTGATCGGCCACAGCCGGTCGCCGTTCCTCGGCTTCTCCGGAGGCCGCGGCGTCTCGGCGGCGTTCGGGGCTGGCCTCGTCTTCTCGCTGCCGGCGTCTGGCGTGACGCTTGCGGTGTTCCTGCTCGTCCTGCTGATCTCGCGCTACACGTCGCTGGCGTCACTCGTCGCCTCCGCCGTCGGCGGGCTCGCCTTCGCCGTGCAGATCGTGACGAGCGGGATGCCGGAGGCCTATCTCGGCTTCGCCATCGGGGCGCCGCTGCTGATCTGGCTGTTCCACATCGACAACATCGGGCGCCTGCTGCGCGGTGAGGAGCGCAAGTTCGGCGCGCGGTGAGCCGTGGGCCACTCCGCGGGTCAGGCCGACGTCGCGCTGGGGTAGACTCTCGGGGGACGGCGCCCCGCCGCCCGTCGAACGCGTCCGCTGAGCCGACGACGCGCCCTGGAGGTTCCCGCGATCATGACCCCGGACGAGCTCCGCGCGAAGATCCGCGAGATCCCGGACTTCCCGAAGCCCGGGATCCTCTTCTACGACATCACGACGCTGCTCAAGGACCCGCCGGCGTACCGAGCGGCGATCGACGCGATGCTGGCGCCCTACCTCGGCCAGAAGATCGACGTCGTGGTCGGGATGGAATCGCGCGGCTTCATCTTCTCCGCGCCGATGGCCTACCAGCTGGGCGCCGGGCCTCGTGCCCGGTGCGCAAGCTCGGCAAGCTGCCGGCCGAGACGATCAGCGTCGAGTACGCCCTCGAGTACGGGTCGAACACCCTCGAGATCCACCGCGACGCGATCGCAGCCGGGCCAGCAGGTCCTCATCGTCGACGACCTCCTGGCGACGGGTGGGACGGTTCGGGGGACGGTCGACCTCGTGCGCCGCCTGCAGGGCGAGATCGTCGGCCTGGCCTTCCTCGTCGAGCTTGCCTTCCTCAAGGGTCGCGACCGGCTCGTCGAGCAGACGGTCACGTCGGTCATCCAGTACTGACGGACGGTCCGGCAGCCGCGCCGCGTCCCGGAACCAGGCGATGAGCGACCCGGCGCATCGAACCGACGGCGAGGAGCCAGTCTCGCCGGACGCGGGCGGCGGGAGCGACCTTCCCGAGCCAACCCCGGGCGCCGTCCCCGACGCCAGCGCCCCGGCGGACCCCGACGAGGCGCTGCGCCTCGCCCGGCGGCGCTTCTTCCGGGCCATGGCCAGCGACGCCGTCCGTACGGCGGCGACCCTGGTCGGCGCCGCCGGGGCGCTGCGCGAGACGACCCAGGAGATGGCGAGCTCGGTGCTCGCGGGAGCGTCCGTGACGACGCCCGCTCCGGCAGCGGGCGTCCCCGTGAGCTCGTCGCCGGTTGTGCCTGCCGGGTTCCGCAGCCCGTTCCGCCTCGAAGCCGACCGCGTCATTCTCATCGACCAGCGCCGCCTCCCCGACGAGCTGGTCGAGGTGAGCTGCGAGACCGCCGGCGACGTGGCCCAGGCGATCCGGGAGATGGTGGTGCGGGGCGCGCCGGCCCTGGGCCAGGTGGCGGCGGCGGGCCTTGCCCTCGCGGCGAGCCGGGCGAGCCTGTCCAAGCCCTACGCCCGCAAGGCGATCCTTCGCGGGTCCGCGAACGCCCTGGTCAACGCCCGTCCCACGGCCGTCGCCGTCCGCTGGGCGAGCGAGCGGATGATGGCGCGCTTCGCCGCGTTCGGGGAGCTGTCCGACGACGGCCCGGGGATCGCGGCCGCCATGCGCGACGAGGCCGAGGCGATCATCGGCGAAGCGACGGCCGACCACGCGCTCATGGCACGCCTCGGCGTCGCGCTCCTTCCGGTGCCCGCCGGCCGGCCGCTCCGGCTCCTCACCCACTGCAACACGGGTCCGCTCGCCTGCGGCCAGGTCGGGACGGCGCTCGGAGTGGTCCAGGCATTGGCCGCGGATGGACGCGAGCTGCAGGTGTACGTCGGCGAGACCCGGCCGTGGCTCCAGGGCGCGCGCCTGACCGCCTGGGAGCTCGGACAGGCCGGCATCCCCCACACGCTCCTCGCCGATTCCGCCGCGGGCTGGCTGCTCGCCTCGGGCGAGGTGGACGCGATCCTGGTCGGGGCCGACCGGATCGCGGCCAACGGGGACACCGCGAACAAGGTCGGGACGTACACGCTCGCGGTGCTGGCGGCCCGCCACGGCGTGCCCTTCTACGTGGTCGCGCCGACCGCCACGCTCGACATGCAGGCCGAGGATGGCTCGCACATCACCGTCGAGATGCGCTCGGCGGAGGAGATCCTCGGCTTCGGCGGCCGGCGCGTGGCCCCCGCCGGGACGCCTGCCATCAATCCTTCGTTCGACGTCACGCCGGCCGTGCTCATCACCGCGATCGTCACCGAGGAGGGCGTCCTTCGCGATCCGTACCAACCGGCCATCAAGGCTGCCCTGGCCGCCCGCGAGGCGCGGCGCCCGGCGGCGGCTCCACCCGCGAACCGCGATCTCACCGCCCCGGCGCCGGACGCTCCCATACGGACCGCCGACGGCGACGCCTGACATGGCCACCTCCGCCGCCTCGTCTCTCGCCGTCGGCGGCGTCACCACGCGCACGACGACGGATCGGAGCCTCCTGCGGGCCTTCCTCGACCGCGATCGCCTCTTCGCGGCCTACGCGATCTGCGACCTCGACGTCCGTGAGTTCGCCCGAACGCGGTGGGGCGTCGCATTCGACGGCGAGGTGCCGCTGGCCGTGGTCCTCGAGTACGCCGGCTACGCTCCCCAGCCGCTCTTCGTCATGGGCGAGCCGGCCGGCATCTCCGCGATCCTGCGCGACATCGTCCGCCCGCGGGCGGCATACGCTGCGTTCCTGGCCGCGAGCCTCCCCGCGGTCGAGGCGCACTACCGCGTGGAGCCGGGCCCCCAGATGGTGCGGATGTGGGTTGACCGCGCCTCCTTCCGTCCCTACCCCGCCGACGTCGCCCGGCTCCTGCCGGTCGAGGTCGGCGACCTCAACCGCCTCTACCAGCTCGGCTTCACGGCCTGGCTGCCGCCCTCGGCGATGGCCGAGGGCGTCTACCACGGCATCCGGGTCGGCGGGCGGCTCGTGTCGGCCGCCGGCACCCACGTCGTCTCGCCCGAGGCGCGCCTCGGGGTCGTCGGCAACGTGATGACGCACGTGGACTACCGCGGCCGGGGCTACGCGACCGCGGTCACGGGCGCGGTCACCGCCGAGCTGCTCCGCTTCTGCGACCAGGTCGTTCTCAACGTGCGCGCCGACAATCCGCCGGCGCTGCGCGCCTACCGCCGGCTCGGCTTCCAGGAGCACGTGCGCTTCGAGGAGCGCCTGGTCCATCGCGACGCCGACGGCGGCGGGCTCCTGCGGACGATCGCCGCGCCCGTTCGGCGCCTCCTCGGCCGGGCGGATCCCGACTCGCGACCGGACTGAGCGAGGCTCGCGGTGCCACCGGGCCATGCCGCGGGCCACGCTCGGACTCCGGTGCGGTCGCTCGGTCATAATCGCGTGGCCGCCCGCCCATGCCGGCCACCCCGCGGCCACCCGGAGAATCGAGCCCGATGACGACCCCGACCGCCCTGCCGCCCCACGACGTGACCGATCTCGGCCTCGCCGACGAGGGCGTCCGCCGGATCGAGTGGGCCGAGCGCGAGATGCCCGTCCTGCGCCTCATCCGCGAGCGCTTCGAGCGGGAGCGCCCGCTCGCCGGCATCCGGGTCGCCGCGTGCCTCCACGTCACGACGGAGACGGCCAACCTCGTTCGGACCCTGGCGGCCGGCGGAGCGGAGGTCGCGCTCGCGGCCAGCAACCCGCTGTCGACGAAGGACGACGTCGCGGCCGCCCTGACGGCACGCTACGGCATCGGCGTCTTCGCCCGCCGCGGCGAGGATCGCGACACCTACTACGAGCACCTGCAGACCGATCGCCGACACGCGGCCGCAGGTCACGATGGACGACGGCTGCGACCTCGTCAGCCTCCTGCACGACGCGCGGACCGAGCTCCTCCCCGGCGTCCTCGCCGGGACCGAGGAGACGACGACGGGCGTGATCCGCCTGCGGGCGATGGCCAACGATGGCGCCCTGCGCTTCCCGGTCGTGGCGGTCAACGAGGCCGAGACGAAGCACCTCTTCGACAACCGCTACGGGACCGGCCAGAGCACGCTCGACGGGATCCTGCGGGCGACCAACATCCTTCTCGCCGGGCGGCGCTCCGTGGTCGCCGGCTACGGCTGGGTCGGGAAGGGGATCGCGGCGCGCCTGAAGGGGATGGGCGCCCACGTCGCCGTCGTCGAGGTGAACCCGGTCCGGGCGCTCGAGGCGCTGATGGACGGCTTCGAGGTCAAGACCGTCGACCAGGCGGCGCCGTGGGGCGACCTCTTCATCACCGCCACCGGCAACGTGAACGTCTTCCGCCGCGAGCACTTCGCGGCCATGCGGGACGGCGCGATCATGGCGAACAGCGGCCACTTCGACGCCGAGCTCGACCTCGTCGCCCTGCGAGCGCTGGCCGAAGGCCACGTCCGCGAGGTCCGCGAGAACCTGCAGGAGTTCGACCTCGGGCCCAAGAAGCTCCACCTCATCGCCGAGGGCCGCCTCGTCAACCTCGGCGCGGCCGAAGGCCACCCGGCCGCCGTCATGGACATGAGCTTCGCGAACCAGGCCCTCTGCGCGGAATACGTGGTCGCCCACCATGCCGAGCTCGAGCCGACCGTCTACGTCGTCCCGCAGGCGATCGACGCGGAGGTCGCGCGGCTCAAGCTCGAGGCGCTGGGCCTCCACATCGACGACATGACCGACGAGCAGAAGGCCTACATGGCCAGCTGGCAGAGCGGCACGTAAGCGGAGACGAACGGACCACCATGACGAACAGATCGGATCCTCGGGTCGTCGCAGCCGTACGGCAGCTGGCGATCGGCGATCGCTCCGGAGGCCCTCGTGGCGGGCGTCGTGCGCCTCGCCGAGTCGCGCTGGGACGGCGACGACCTCGTCTGGCTGGAGGGCCGACCCGAGGATGCCGGCCGGTTCACGCTCGTCCGCCTGCGGCCCGGCGGCGAGCCCGAGGACATCAGCCCGCCCGGCGTCAACGTCCGCACGCGGGTGCACGAGTACGGCGGCGCGCCGTACCTCGTCTGCGGGCGACCTGGTCGTGGTCTCGGACTTCACGTCCGGGCGGCTGCTGCGGGTCGGCGCGGACCGGGCGGGCGTGCCGATCACGCCGGAGGGCGCCTTCCGCTTCGCCGACCTCGAGCTGGACGCGGCCCGGGGCCGTCTTCTCGCGGTTCGCGAGGATCACAGCGGACCTGGCGAGGCCGTCAACGCGCTCGTCGCGATCCCGCTCGACGGCTCCGCCGCCGAAGAGCCGGGCGCCGTGAGCGTGCTCGTCGCCGGCTCCGACTTCGTCTCGTCGCCTCGGGTATCGCCCGGCGCGTCGCGCCTGGCGTGGCTGCGCTGGGATCACCCGAACCTGCCGTGGGACGGGACCGAATGCGTGGTCGCCGAGCTCGACGCGGCCGGCAGGCCGGGACCCGGACGGATCGTCGCGGGCGATGCCGCCACGTGGACGTCGCAGCCCCGCTGGGCGCCCGACGGGAGCCTTCTCGTTGCCAGCGAGCCTGGTGAGTGGATCGGGCTCCATCGCTGGGACGGCGAGCGCGCTCCGGCCGCTGACGGCCGACGTGGAGGCCGAGTTCGCCACGCCTGAGTGGGTCTTCGGGCTCACCTCGCATGGCGTCGCGTCGGACGGCTCCGTCATCGCGATCGGGCGGGCAGAGGGCCGCGATCGGCTCTGGCGGATCGACCCGACGAACGGGCGTGCGCCGAAGGCCTTCGACCTGCCGTTCAGCGAGATCGCCGGGCTGGCGGTTCGCGGCCAGGAGGCCGTCGCGATCGTCGCTGCGCCGGACGATGTTCCGGGCCCTCGTCCGGATCGACCTCGTCAGCGGCGCCTGGACGATCGTCCGCCCCTCGACGGACCTCGAGCTCGACCCATCCCTGGTGGCGATCGGCGAGCCCGTCGAATTCGCGACGAGCGGGGACCGCAGCGCCCACGGCATCCTCTACGGCCCGGCGAACGCCGCATTCCGGGCCCCGGACGGGGAGCTTCCGCCGCTCGTCGTCACCAGTCACGGCGGGCCGACCGCGGCCGCTCACACGGGCCTGAACCTCACGGTGCAGCTCCTGACGAGCCGCGGGATCGCCGTCCTCGACGTCGACTACGGGGGCAGCACCGGCTACGGCAAGTCGTACCGCAAGCGCCTCGAAGGCACCTGGGGCGTCGACGGACGTCGACGACTGCATCGCCGGCGCCCTCGAGATGGCGCGCCGCGGCAAGGCGGACGGCGACCGACTCGCGATCGAGGGCGGCAGCGCGTCGGGATACACGACCCTCGCGGCCCTGGCCTTCCACGACGTCTTCAGGGCCGGTGTCAGCTACTTCGGGATCGGGAACCTCGAAACCTTCGCGGCGGAGACCCACAAGTTCGAATCGCGCTACCTCGACCGGCTCATCGGGCCGTACCCGGAGACGGCGGAGCTGTATCGTGCCCGCTCGCCGATCTTCCACGCCGACGGCTTCTCGTGCCCCGTCCTGGTGCTGCAGGGCCTCGACGACCGCGTCGTGCCCCCGACGGAGGCCGAGCGGATCGTGGCGGCCCTCGCCGCCAAGCGGATTCCGCATGTCTACCTGGCGTACGAGGGCGAGGACCACGGGTTCCGCCAGGCCGCGAACATCGTCCGCTCCGCCCAGGCCGAGCTCGCCTTCTACGGCGGCGTCTTCGGGTTCGTGCCGGCCGACGACCTGCCGGCCCTGCCATGGCGCGGCGCCCCGGCGTGAGCCGGCGCCCAGGGATCGCGACGGCGCTCCTCGTCGCCCTCGCGGTCGCGGCCTGCGCCGAATCACCCCGGCCGGCTCCGTCCGCCACCCCGCCGCCCGCGGCCACCCCGTCCGCGGTCGCATCGGCCACCCAGCCGAGCCCGTCCGAGGCACCCTCGCCAACCTCCTCCCCGACACCGTCGCCCAGCCTCGCTGTTGGCCGCGGCGGCCGGCCGACCCGGGTCGAGATCCCGTCCCTCCGGATCGACCTGCCGGTCGTGTCGATCCCGCAGGAACTCGACGTTCCCGCTGTGCAACGTGGCCGAGTTCTTCGGGCCGCCCGTCTTCCAGCCGCCCGGCGCCGGCGGGGTCTCGTACCTCTTCGCGCACGCCCGGACCGGGATGTTCCTGCCGATCCTGCTGGCATCCCAGGTGGCGTCGGGTCGCGGGCTGATTGGGAAGGAGGTGCGGGTCGTGGACCGCCGACGACCTCCTCTACACGTATCGGGTCACCCGGGTCCGGCGTCACCAGAAGACACTCGCGTGGGCCTTCGCCCTGCCCGCCAACTCCCTCGTCCTGCAGACCTCGGAGACGCCGTACAGCGACGGGGCGAAGGTGATGCTGGTGGCGAGCCAGGCGGGACCCGCCGTGGCCGCCGCTCCCTCCGACGCCCAGCCCAGCGCCAGGCCGGTCCGCTGCGTCTGAGCGCCGGGCACCCCGGCCCGCGGCAGCCCGCGCGCGCTGCACGTGCCTGGGCCCGGCAGCGCCCCGGGCGCCGCAGCCGCCTCCGGCGGGCAGGCGCCTGCGGCGGGCAGGCGCAGCAAACGGCGCCCGTGCTACGCTCGGGCACGCCATGACCAGCATCGTCGACGCTCCCAGCTACCTGTTCACGTCGGAGTCCGTGACCGAGGGTCACCCCGACAAGATGTGCGATCAGATCTCGGACGCCATCCTCGACGCGATCCTCCGCGAGGACACGGACGCCCGCGTCGCCTGCGAGGCGGCCACGACGACAGGTCTCGTCGCGGTCCTCGGCGAGATCACGACGACGACCTACGTGGACTTTCAGGCGGTGGTCCGCGAGACCGTCCGCGACATCGGCTACACGCGGGCCGACTACGGGTTCGACTACCAGACCTGCGGCGCCCTCGTCAGCATCAAGGAGCAGTCGCCGGACATCGCGCGCGGCGTGGATCGCCGGCGGAGCAGGGCTGCCGGGCGACCAGGGGATGATGTTCGGGTTCGCCTGCCGCGAGACGCCCGAGCTCATGCCGCTCCCGATCGCGCTCGCGCACCGCATGGCCCGCCGGCTCGCCGAGGCGCGCAAGTCGGGCCAGCTGCCGTACCTGCGCCCCGACGGCAAGACCCAGGTCACGGTCGAGTACGCGCACGGGCGTGCCGGCTCGGGTCACGGCGGTGGTGCTCGCTGCGCAGCACGACCCGACGTTCGCCGAGCGGATGCGCGACGACCTCATCGAGGCCGTGATCCTGCCCGTGATCCCGCACGAGCTGCGCGACGACCGACCCGGTGATGCACGTCAACCCGACGGGCCGGTTCGTCATCGGCGGCCCGATGGGCGACGCCGGGCTGACGGGACGCAAGATCATCGTCGACACCTACGGCGGGCATGGCCCGCCACGGTGGCGGCGCGTTCTCGGGCAAGGACCCGACGAAGGTCGACCGCTCGGCCGCCTACGCGGCGCGCTGGGTGGCCAAGAACGTGGTCGCGGCCGGCCTGGCCGACCGCTTCGAGATCGAGGTGGCCTACGGGATCGGCATCGCCCGGCCCGCTCTCGGTCTCGATCGAGACGTTCGGCACCGGGCAGCGTCCCCGACGAACGCATCCGGGCCGCGATCGACGCCAACTTCGACCTCCGGCCGGCGCAATCATCGAGGCGCTCGACCTGCGCCGCGCCGATCTACCGCCAGACCGCCGCCTACGGTCACTTCGGGCGCCCGGACCTCGACCTCCCCTGGGAGCGGACGGACAAGGCAGCCCTTCTCGCCGACGCCTGCGGGATGCCGATGCCGGAGCTGGTCGGGGCCTGAAGGCGGAGCGTCGCGCGCAACACGTGTCGCGTCCGCCAGGTCCGCGCTCGTACAATCGGCCGATGTACGCGGTGATCCTGGCCGGCGGCGGCGGCACGCGGCTCTGGCCGCTCTCGCGGCCGGACCGGCCGAAGCCGTTCCTGCGGCTGCTGGGCGAGCGGACCCTGCTGCGCGAGACGTTCGAGCGGATCGCTCCCCGCTGCTGGGCGGCCCGTCCGACGTCGTCGTCGTCGTCGACCGGCGCCACGTGGAGCTGGTCCGCGAGGAGCTTCCGGAGTTGCCGCCCGCCAACATCCTCGGCGGAGCCGTCGGGCCGCAACACTGCGGCCGCGATCGCCCTCGCCGCCGTCGCGTTCGAGCGCCCCGACGACGACGTCATGGTCGTCCTGCCGGCCGATCACCTCATCCTCGACGAGGACGGGTTCCGGGACCTCGTTGCGTCCGCCGCGGTCGTCGCCCGTGGCCGCCGATCGTCCCCTCGTGACGCTCGGGATCACCGCAAGCGGTCCGGAGACCGGCTACGGATATGTCGTGGCCGACCGGCCGCGGGCCGAGGCGGGCGCCCACGCGGTGCGGCGCTTCGTCGAGAAGCCGGCGCGCGACGTCGCGGCGGCCCTTCTCGCCGGCCCGGATCCCGTGGCCTGGAACGCCGGCATCTTCGTCTGGCAGCGGGCGGCGATCGTGGCGGCTCTCGACGCCTCGGCGCCGGACATCCTGGCGGCCGTGCGGGAGGGTGTCAGCGGCGGAAGCGCAGGGATCGAGGAAGCCTACGCGACGCTGCGCGCGACCTCGATCGACTACGCGGTCATGGAGCCGGCGCCGCGACGGCGGGTCGGGTGGCCATGCTGCGCGCCGACGTCGGCTGGAGCGACCTGGGCTGCTGGTCGGCCCTGCGTGACGCCCTGGTGGCGCGCGCGACAGCTGCGGGGGAGCCGGCCGGCGACGGTCGGATCCGGAGCGCGACGCGACGTCGGGTCGGAGGGCACGCTCGTGATGGCCGGCGACCGGCTGGTGGTGACCATCGGCCTGCGCGACACGATCGTGGTGGACACGCCGGACGCCGTGCTCGTCTGCGCCGCCGACCGCTCGCAGGAGGTCCGGGGGATCGCCGAGGAGCTCGCGGCGGGCAGGAGGAGCACCTCGTGACGAGCCGGCGGAGGGCCGCGCCCCCGGCCCGACGGCCATCGTCTTCGGCACCGACGGCTGGCGGGCGCAGGATCGCGGACGACTTCACGTTCGAGAACGTGCGCCGCTGCGCCGAGGGCGTCGCCCGCTACGTCGTCGACCGCGGGGAGCAGGCGAAGGGCGTCGTCCTCGCCTACGACCGGCGCTTCGCGTCGGAGCACTTCGCGGCCGCCGCAGCCGAGGTGCTCCTGGCCTACGACATCCCGGTCGCCCTGCGCCGCCCACGCGGTGCCGACCCAGATGTCGAGCTTCGAGGTGGTCGAGCGCGGAGCCGCGGCGGGCGTCGTGATCACCGCGAGCCACAACCCGTGGACCGACAACGGCTTCAAGGTGAAGGCGCCGAGCGGCGCGGCCGCGGGGCCGGAGATCCTCGCGGTCGCTCGAGGCGGTCGATCGCCGAGAACGGCGGCCGCGGCGATCCCGCAGCGCCCGTTCGCCGACGCCGAGGCCGCTGGCCTCGTCGAGCGCTTCGATCCCGTACCCGGGGTACGAGCGCTTCGTCCGGCGCACGCTCGACCTCGACGCGCTCCGGGCGGCGGACGCTGCGCATCCTCGTCGATCCGCTGTGGGGTGCCGGCGCGGGCTGGATCACGCGCCTGCTCGCCGGTGGCCGGATCCAGGTCGTCGAGCTCCACGCAGAGCGCAACCCGTACTTCGGCGGCGTCAACCCGGAGCCGATCCGGCCGAACGTCGACGAGGCCCTCGGACGTGGTCGCCGGCGGCGGCTTCGACCTCGGGCTCCTCCTCGACGGCGACGCCGACCGAGCCGGGCGCGATCGACGAGCGGGGCGTCTTCATCCACCAGCTCCAGGTGTACGGGCTGCTCATGTACTACCTGGCCGAGCACCGCGGGCTGCGCCAGCCGGTCGTGAAGAGCGTCAACGAGACGTCGATGGCCGAGCGGCTCGGGCGAGCGCTACGGCATCGCCGTCCACGAGACGCCGGTCGGCTTCAAGTACGTCGGCCCGAAGATGATCGAGACCGGCGCGATGTACGGCGGCGAGGAGTCGGGCGGCTACGGCTTCGGCATGCACCTGCCCGAGCGCGACGGCATCTTCGCCGACCTCTTCCTGCTCGACCTCTTCCTGCGCGAGCGGGCGGCCGGCCGGTGGCCCGTCTCGTCGGTCATCGCCCACCTCCACGAGATCGCCGGGCCGTCGTTCTACCAGCGGGTCGACGTCCACGTGGACCGGGCCGTCTACCCGTCGATGAAGGAACGGCTCGCGGTCGAGCTGGTCGAGAAGGCGCCGACCGAGCTCGCCGGGCAGCCGGTCACCCGGACGGTGGAGCTCTCGACGAAGGACGGCTTCAAGTTCTTCGTCGCCGACGGCTCGTGGCTGCTCGTCCGCTTCAGCGGCACCGAGCCGCTCGTCCGGGTCTACACGGAGGCGACGTCCGCGGCGGTCGCCGAGGCCTGCCTCGCGGCCGGCGAGGCGCTCGTCCGCGGCTGACCACCGCAGGCGATAGCCGCCGCGCGGCTGTCCGCCGTCCGGCTCGACCGCCGCGCGGCTGTCCGCTCCTCGGACAGCCGGCACGCCCCTTCTTGGCGGCGGGGAGTAGAGTTCTCGGTACGACCGCCCCCTCCCGGCCGACGAGCGCGCGGCCGGGCGGCGGCCTCTCGAACGGCCCGCGCGGCCACGGAGGGACCTCGGCGATGCACAGCTCTCTCATCGGCAAGGTCGAGAAGGCGAATCGCTACGCCCGCGAGCGCGATCGCCTGACGTTCGATCGCCTCGGTGTCACGTTCCGCGGCGACAACGACACGCATCACGTGAGCCTCGACGCCGGTGCCTGGCACTGCACGTGCCACTACTTCGAGAGCTGGAACAGCTGCGTCCACCAGCTCACCCTGCAGAAGATCCTCGGGGAGATGCTTGCACGAGGCCTCGCAGGTGTCGATCTTCACCGCCGTCGAGGAGTCCGCGGCCGCGAACTGACGCCGGCGACCCTCCTGCTGCCGGGTTGGCGGCGGCTGAACCGTTCGCGAACCGGGGCGCGAGGCCGCCACTCAGGGCAGCCACGCGGTCGTCACGCTCGTGTCGGGCGCCTCGACGACGAGGTCCGGTCCAGGATCCCGTCGCCAGGCCCCGGGGCGCGCGTTGTCGCGCCACAGGATCTCGACGCGGCCCGCTGCCCCACGCTCGTCGAGGCGGACGACCGCGATCGCGGATCCATCGCCCGCGATCGACAGCCCGCCGATCCGGCCCGGCCCGGCCAGGGGAAGAGCGGACTCGGGCATCCGGCCGCGCTCGAACCGAGCACTCGGCCCGACGCGAACCCAGGTGTCACCCGCGATCGCTGCCAGGTCGCCGCCTGCCGCGATCGCGCGCACCTCGACCGGCTCGATCGCGGCCGCGCCCGAGCGGGCGACGCGCGCGATCACGGGACGATCGTCGAGATCGCGGCCGACCACGGCGACCTCGCCATCGGGAAGTGCCGCGACGAAGGGGCCGTCCGGCTCGACTGCGAGGTTGACCGAGGTCGATGGCGTCCCGTCGGTCGGCAGCCAGGTCAACGTGATCCGCCGGTTGCCCGAGCCGGGCCGACCGGCCAGGAGCACCAGGCCCGTGCCGTCGTCGGTCCAGGTCCCGCCGAGGACCGGGTCGGAGCTCAGCATCGAGGCGGACCCGGGGCGGAGGCGCCGCCAGGTGGGGGAGTCGGGAGCCCCTCGCGGGATGCCGTCTGCCAGCCACGTGGACCCGTCGACCCCGATTGCCGCCAGGCGCCCGTCCACGGCCGCCACGACCGTTGCGACCCCACCCTGCCGGAACGGCGCCGGGAGGTCGACGGGGATGCCGCGAACCCGGGGTCGCCGGGGGTCACGGACCTCGAGGGCGGGCCCAGTTGGTCCCACCGCGAAGAGGAGGAGGCGTCGCCCGTCCGCCGGAGCGGGCGACGCGGCAGGCTCCCCGGCAGGAGCGGCCGCCGGTTCGGAGGTCGGCGGGGAGGGGGATCGTGCCTCGAGGGTCCCGCTCGCGGACGCCTCTACGAGAGTCGGCGTCGGCGACTCTGACGCGACCGGGGCGCCGGAGGGCCTGCTGCCGCAGCCGACAGCCAGCACGACCACCCCGAGGACTACCCCCGCCGTCCGGACGGCGGGGGTCGCACGAGGGCGTGGGCCAGCGCGGAGGCGGCGGGTCGGCGGGCGTCCCGTCACCGGAGGGTGTCTCCACCGAGGAGCCGGCCATCGCCGGCGTCGATGTAGACCTCGAGCGCCTCGAGCTGCTCGGCCAGCGCCCCGGCCGCTCGCGCCTCGATCACCCAGGCAAGCCGGAGGACCGGGTCGGGGGCGTCGGGTGCGCTGGCGTCGAAGGCGTCGTTGGGAGCGACCCAGGCGAGGTGCGAGCCCGCGATCCGGGCGTCGCCGACCTGGGGTCCGAGCAGGGCTGCGAGCTGGGTTTGAGCGGCCCGCTCAGCCGCTTTGCTGGGCATCGTCGTCGCCGGGGCGGCGGCGAGGCTCCGCTCACGATGGGCCGCCGCGTGGAACGTGCCATCCGTGAAGAGGGTAACCACGGCGCCGTCTCCCGGGACCGGTACGTTGCCGACGAACCGCGGCCAGGTCACCTGCCAGCCGCCGTCGAGGGAGGCGGCGACCGACGACGCCGCGCCGAGGGGAATGCCGGCTGCCGCGGCGAGCGCCGCCGCCCGCGGCCCCACGGCCGGCAGCTGGATCGGCTGCCCGGACGGCGGCGTCCAGCCAAGGCGCACCGCCAACGAGACACGGCCCGCCCGGTCGACCTGGACGAGGGAGAGGCGCTGCCCCCGGCCGTCGGTCGTGACAAGCTCGTCGACGACAGATGCCGAGAAGCGGTCGACCACGCGCGCAATCTGGGAGGTCGCCCCGGCCGGCAGGCCGAGCGCGTGGACCGCCGCCAGGCCGCGGCCGCGGACCGCCGCCTCGGCGTCGGCAGGGACTGCGGAGCGCACGGAAGCCGGCTCGCCCGCCCGGTAGCGATCGACCGCGCCGCCCGGCCGCGGCCCCCCGGGAGCTCCGGCGAGCACGGCGACGCCGGCGGCGAGTACGGCCGCCAGCACCGCGAGGCGCCGGGGCCGCGATCCACGATGAAGAAGGTTCATCTCACGCACCTCACCCGCACCGGTCGCAGCCGGTCGGAAGCGGGCCCGCGCGACCGGTGTACCCATAGGAGCCCCACCATGCCGCGCTGAACGGGTGGCCGAAGATCCGGGCCGCCGCGACGTCGAAGGCCGGGCCGGCGCCGTAGCCGGGGCCAATGGCGTCCCAGAAGGCGACCTCGAAGGTCCACTCATCGCTGTCCCACGCGGCCCCGGTGTAGCCCACGAAGAAGGACGGGCCGCCCCAGGTTCCGGCGGCGTAGCGCTTCTTGGCGATCCCGAAGGCGCCGGGCATCGTCGTGGCATCCTCGCCGACGTGGCACATCGACATGAAGACGAGGTTCGACTGGCGCCCCGCACGCTTCAGCGCGATGTCCTTCGAGTAGACCACCGCCTGCGAGCAGTCGCCCGCGTCCTCGCGGAAGCCCGAGTAGCGACGGGCGTCGGCGGCATGCCAGTAGTGGTCCCCATGCGAATGGACGTACGTCCCCCAGTCGCCGGCCGTGCGGGCTAGGTAGCTGCTCCGCGTGAAACCGGTCCCCGTGTACGACCGCGTGTCGTAGCCGAGCGCGCTGAACGCGGCGGCCGCGGCGACGAGCATCTTCCCGGGGTACGAGTCGACGAAGCTCGAGGCATGGCGGTTCGAAGGCGGTGTGATTGGAGGCGACGGTCCCCTGGTAGGCGGCGAGGCTGGGGCCCGCCGCGACGGCGACGAGCGAGACTGCGAGCAGCGCGGCGGTGAGGCGACGGACCCGGGATCCGGGCGACATCCGGTGTGACCTCCTCCGGCGGGACCTGGCCTGGGCGGGAGGAGGGCGGGGTACCGGCGGGGCGGAGCGATCGGACCCGCCGACGTCTCGCAGGCGCTCCCTTATCCGGCACTTACCGATGCCGGCCAGGCAGCCCGCTGAGCCGTGGCCGGCCGGGCTCGGGGCCCGAATCGGGGCCGTTCGGCCCGACCCCGGTAACCCGCGCCCGTGCTACGCTCAGCCGGTCACCCAGACCGACCGCGTGGTCGCGAAGCCGGTGCGATTCCGGCACAGTCCCGCTACGGTGACCGCCCTCCGGGACGGAAGTCCGGTCGCCGGCCCCACGGTGCAGCCGCTCGAACCCTCGAGAGAAAGGGGCAGGCAGGCATGATCACCGTCACCTAGGACCTCGCTCCCGTTCGCGCGCCGCTGCGTGCCCGTCTCCCGAACGACAGCGAGGTTTCCGTGCGATCCCCGTCCATCCGGCGCCCAGGCGCCGCCGGCTCCGCTCGCGCTCCTCTCCGCTCGTCGCGCTGGTCGCGCTCGTCGCTCGCCGCCTGTGGCGGCACGGGCCCGACACCGTCCGCCACGGCGTCTGCCAGCGGCTCGCCCGCCCCTGCCGCGACCGGCACGTCCGCGGCCTGCCGCCTCGCCACTCCCGCCCTGACGGCGACCCCGGCCGCGGTGACCTACCCGCTGGTCCTCACCGACGACGAAGGCGACGGCCGTCACGTCTGACGGCCCGGCCCCAGCGCATCGTCTCCCTGACCCCGGCCACCACCGAGATCCTGTTCGCCGTCGGCGCCGGCGACCGCGTCGTCGGGGCCACCGACGTCGACGACTACCCCGCGGCGGCGAAGTCGATCACGCGCGTCGTGAACATGGGCAAGGTCGACATCGAGAAGATCGTCGGTCTCAAGGCCGACCTCGTCATCGCCGGCGGCAACGGCTTCAACAGCCCCGAGGACATCGCGAAGATCCGCTCTCTCGGCATCCCGGTGCTCGTCGTCTACGCCCACCGACGTGGCGAGCGTCCTCGAGCGACATCCAGCTCGTGGCGAACGCGGCCGATGCGGCGCGGCCGGAGCCGCACTGGCCACCTCGATGAAGACGGACATCGACGCGATCGCGTCCTCGATCGCCGCCGGCGGCGCAACGCGCCCCAAGGTCTTCTACGAGCTCGATCCCTCTACCAGGGCACGATCTACGGCCCCGCCGACAAGTCGCCTACGCCGAGATGATCACGCTCGCCGGCGGCGAGCCGATCACGACCGGCAGCCCGACCGTCTTCTCGATCCCGCTCGAGAAGCTCGTCGTCGCCGACCCCCAGGTCATCGTCCTCGGCGACGCCGCCTACGGCGTCACGGCCGACCAGGTCGCCACCCGTCCCGGCTGGGAGGGCATGGCCGCCGTCAAGGCCGGACGCGATCCGTCCCGTCGACGACGTGGTCGTGACCCGGCCCGGGCCGCGACTCGTCGAGGGGCTCCGGGCGCTGGCCCTCGCGATCAACCCGGCCGTCGCAGCTGCCGCCGACCCCGAGCCCGAGCCCGTAGCGGGTAGTGACAGCGTGACGACCGACGGCCGGAGCCTCGCGCTCACCCGGGTCCGCGTTCGGCGGCCGGCCGCCGCCCCGCGCCCCGCGGTCCTCGTCGCCGTCGGGCTGGTCGCCCTCGCTGGCGGTCGTCGTGGGCGGCGTCGCCGTCGGCAGCGTCGCCGTGGCGCCCGGGGACACCGTCGGGATCCTCCTGCGTTCTGTCGGCCTGCCGATCGAGCGGACCTGGAGCTCGGCCGCCGAGACGATCGTCCTGGAGCTCCGGCTCCCGCGCGTCCTCACGGCGGTCGTGGTCGGGGCCGGCCTCGCGGTCGCCGGGGTCGACCTTCCAGGGGCTCCTGCGCAACCCGCTCGCGGACCCGTACGTGCTCGGCACGGCGTCCGGGGCCGCGCTCGGGGCGGCGATCGCGGTCCTCATCCCGGTCCGGGTCGCCCTCCTCGGAGTCGGGCTCCTCAACGTGTTCGCCTTCGCCGGCGCGATCGCCGCGGTGGCCGTCGTCTACCGGCTGGGACGCGGCGGTCCGCTGTCGCCCGCTGACCGGGCCTCCTGCTGACCGGGTACGCGGTCGGGTCGCTGCTTGCGGCGGGGCTGGCGATGACGATGTACCTGTCGGGCTCCAACCTGCGCCAGATCTTCGCCTTCCTCCTCGGCGGCCTGGAGGGGGCGTCGTGGATGCGGCTCGCGATCGCGGCGCCGCTCGTGATCGGCGGCAGCCTCGCGATCCTGGCCCGCGCGCGCGTCCTCAACGGGCTTCTGCTGGGCGAAGAGGCTGCGGCCCACCTGGGGATCGACGTGCGCCGCGAGCGCGGGATCCTGCTCGGCCTGGCGACCCTCGTGACGGCCGCCGCGGTCGCCGTCTCGGGCCTCATCGGGTTCATCGGGCTCGTGGCGCCGCACCTGGTCCGACTCGTCGTCGGGCCCAACGCGCGCAACGTGCTGCCGCTGTCGGCGATCCTCGGCGCGGTCCTGCTCGTGCGCGCCGACCTGGTGGCACGCCTCCTCGGTGAGATCCCGGTGGGCGTCGTGACGGCCGTCATCGGCGCCCCGTTCTTCCTCGCCCTGCTGCGCTCGGCGCGCGGCGGCTACGAGCTGTGACCGCCGCGCGGCAGCGGGTCTCCACGGGGCGGTGGCCCGGCTCGGGCGGCAGCCCCCCGCTGCCACGCGGGCGACCGCGGCCCCCGTCGCCGCCCTCGAGGGCGTCGTCGCCGCGTACCGCGACCGGATCGTCCTGCGCGGCGTCGACGTCGCCATCGCCGCCGGCGAACGGGTCGCCTCGTCGGCCCGAACGGGGCCGGGAAAGTCGACCTTCCTGCGCGTCCTTGCCGGGCTGGTCGTGCCCCGCAGCGGCCGGGCGACGCTCGGCGGCGATCCCGTCGCGAGCCTCGACCGGCCCACGATCGCCCGCCGCCTGGCGGCCGTTCCCGGCCAGGCCTCCGTCCCGTTCTCGGCGCGGGTCGAGGAGGTCGTCGCCCTCGGCCGCCTCCCCCACGAGGACCCGCTCCGGGGTCCGCGCGCCGTCGACGCGGCGGCGGTGGACGCCGCGATCTCGCGGGTCGGCATCGACCGACTGCGGGGACGCGACGCCCGCGAGCTCTCCCTCGGCGAGCGACAGCTCGTCCTGGTCGCCCTCGCGGTGGCGCAGGCCGCGCCGCTCCTCGTCCTCGACGAGCCCACCGTCCACCTCGACCTCCGTCACCAGGTCGCCGTCATGGAGCTGCTCGCGGACCTCAACGCAGCGCGACGGGCACCACCATCCTGGCCGTGCTCCACGACCTGGCCCTCGCACGCCACTTCTTCCCGCGGCTCGTCGTGCTCGACGGCGGGCGCGTCGTGGCCGACGGTCCGCCCGACGCAGTGCTCACGCGCGAGCGGGTGTTCCGCGTCTTCGGGGTCGACGTTGCCCTGGCGGGCGGGGATGCCAGCGCCGCTGCCGCGACGGCCATCGCGGCTGCGCCTCCTGCGTGGCCGTCGCGCCGCCCCCGGCCGTGGCGTCTCCGGCGATCGCTGCGCCTCCAGTGGCCGTCGCGCCGCCCCCGGCCGTGGCGTCTCCGGCGATCGCTGCGCCTCCAGTGGCCGTCGCGCCGCCCCCGGCCGTGGCGTCTCCGGCGATCGCTGCGCCTCCAGTGGCCGTCGCGCCGCCCGGCCGGGTCGCGTTGACCGCGCGTACTCCTCCCCGTTAGTCTGGCAACGTGATCCTCGTGCCCCGCACGCGCCCCCTCCGGCGCGCCATCGCCGCGCTCGCAGTCGCGTCGATCGTCGTCGCCGGGTGCGGCACATCCGCCACGGGGCGCCCCAGCGGTGCACCCTCGGATGCGCCATCGGTCAGCCCGTCGACCGCGCCGACGAGCCCGCCGCTTCGAGAGCCCGTCGCGACGTCCGGCCCGACGTCGCCGCCGTCCGCCACGCCGTCGGCCGGGGAGTCCTCCGCGCCTCCCGCCACTCCCGCTCCAACGTCCTCGCCGCGGTCGCCACGCCCTCTCCGGGCGCAGCCGCGCCTGCAGCGGCACGACGACAACCGCGCGTTCTATGCGGGCGTCGCCGGGAGCGTGTCGTGGGACGTCTACTGCCCGGTGCTGGCGGCCGGCTGGCTCGTCGAGAAGGGCGACTTCCGCCTCTCGAACGGCGGCAAGCTCGCGATCGCCTACAAGGGGCCCGCCGGCCAGCGGATCGAGATCCGGGAGGGCTACTACTGCGCCGGGCAGGCAGGCTGCATCCCGGGCCCGCCCGACGCCGGCACGGCCTCGTTCGGCGACCGGCCCGCACGTCTCGTCGATGCCGGCGGCGGCGCGTGGCTCGTGGTGACCGAGGAAGGCGAGCTCGCCTGGGAGGCCCGCGGCACCGGCATGGACGGGCCCACGCTGGCCGGCTACACGGCCGCGTTCGCGCTCGTCGGGGGCTGAGCCACCGCCAAGCGGCAGCGGCCGGGCGCGCCGGAGGGCACCCGGAACCCGCCCGCCGGGCGTTCAGGCACAATACCCGCCACACGCTGGAGATCCGGGCGTGCGCCGGCGCCGAGTGGAGGGATGCACGTGACGGTCGGGACCGCCTTCCACCCGCGGACCGCGCCCCTCAACACCAGGATGCAGTGGCGCGAGTGGTCCGGGCTTCTTCGCCGCCAGCGAGTACCACGACAGCCACGTCATCGAGTACAACGCGATCCGCGAGGCGGCCGCCCTCATCGACGTCAGCCCGCTCTTCAAGTACGAGCTGCGCGGCCCCGACGCCCTGCGCCTCGTGGACCGGCTCATCACCCGCGATGCGACGAAGCTGATGCCCGGCCGGGTCTTCTACACGCCCTGGTGCGACGAGCACGGCAAGGTCATCGACGACGGCACGATCCACCGCCTCGACGACGACGACGGCGGCGCAGGTCATCCGCTGGACGGCCGCCGACCCGCAGTACCGCTGGCTCCACCTCAACGCCCACGGCCTCGGACGTCGACGATCGCGGACGTCAGCGAGCGCGACGCCGCGATCGCCCTGCAGGGTCCCCTGGCCCGGAAGGTGCTGGAGGCGGCCACCGGCGAGGACTTCGCCGACCTGCGGCTACTTCCGCCGGCGGGCGTCGACGCCTCGGCGGGATCCCGATCGACGTGTCACGGACCGGCTACACCGGCGACCTGGGCTACGAGCTGTGGATCCCGGCCGACGCGCGCGTCGAGGCGTGGGACGCTCTCGTCGCCGCCGGCGAGCCGTACCGCATCCGTCCGGCCGGCATGCTCGCCCTCGACGTCACCCGCCTCGAGGCCGGCCTGGTCCTCATCGAGGTCGACTACACGAGCGCCGTCCACTCCCACATCCCGGCCCAGAACTTCAGCCCGTACGAGATCGGCCTGGGCCGGCTCGTCGACCTCGCGAAGGCCGACTTCGTCGGGAAGCGCGCGCTCATCGCCGAGGTTGCCGGCGGCGGCCCGGCCGCGCCGCCTCGTCGGTCTCGACATCAGCTGGACCGAGATCGAGGCGCTCTACGCCGCGGAGGGGCTGGCGCCCTACGCGCCGCCGACCGTGAGCCGGGCGCACGTCCCGCTCCTCGCCGGGGGGCGCCAGGTCGGACGCGTCACCAGCACCGGCTGGAGCCCGATCCTCAAGAAGATGATCGCCCTCGCCTCGGTCGGGGTCGGCGCACGCCCGGACCGGTGCCCGCGTCGAGGTCGAGTGGACCGTCGAGGCGAAGCGCAGGCTCGTCGCCGCGACCGTCGTCGACGTCCCGTTCTACGACCCGCCGCGCAAGCGCGCGTAGCGGGCCCGGGATCCGCAGCCAGACCGGATCCGCAGCCAGCGACGAAGGAGGAGACGCGAGTGGCCGAGCGCTACGACGCGGTGATCATCGGCGGGGGCCACAACGGCCTCACCACGGCCGCCTACCTCGCGAAGGCCGGCTGGAAGACGCTCGTGCTCGAGAAGCGGCACATCCTCGGCGGAGCCACGACGAGCGACGAGATCGTGCCCGGCTACACGTTCAGCGTCCTCTCCTACGTCGTCAGCCTCCTGCGACCCGGAGATCATCCGCGAGCTCGAGCTGCCCAAGCACGGCCTGGAGATCCTGCCCCTCGACGGCACGTTCACGCCGGTCCCCGGCGACTTCCTGTGGCGCCGCGACGACCACGCCGCGACGCTGCGCGAGATCCGGCGCTGGTCGAAGAGCGACGCCGACGCCTACGAGGAGTACGGCCAGCTCATGGCCGAGATGGCCCGCTTCATCAAGCCGATCCTCGGCATGGTCCCGCCCGACCCGACGTCCATCGACCCGCGCGACTGGCTGGGCGTGCTGGGCCTGGCCCGCGACTTCGCGAGGCTGCCCGAGCGCCAGCAGGCGGCCTTCATCGGCCTCATGACGATGAGCGCTGCCGACTTCCTCGACCAGTGGTTCGAGACCGAGCCGCTCAAGGCGACGATGTCCGCGTCGGGGATCATCGGCACGTTCCTCGGCGTGCGCTCGCCGGGCACGGCCTACGTGCTGCTCCACCACTACATGGGCGAGATCGACGGCGCGTTCCGGGCCTGGGGCCTCCACAAGGGCGGCACCGGCGCGATCAGCTACGCGATCGCGAACGCGGCCCGGGCGCTCGGCGCCGAGATCCGCACCGAGCGCCGGCGTTTCGCAGGTGCGACTCTCCTCCTCGGGCGACCGGGCCACCGGCGTCGTCCTCGACAGCGGCGAGGAGATCGAGGCCGGCGGTGGTCGTCTCGTCGGCCGACGTGCGGCGGACCTTCCTCCAGCTCCTCGAGCCCGGCGTCCTCCCCGAGGACTTCGAGGCCGCCGTGCGGCGCTTCAAGTTCCGGGGCAGCTCGGGCAAGGTGAACCTGGCCCTCGACGCGCTGCCGACCTTCACCGCGAACCCGGGCGGCACCGAGTACCTGCGCGGGGCCATGAGCATCAGTCCCGTCGGTCGACTACATGGAGCGCGCCTACGACGACGCGAAGTACGGGCGCTTCAGCCGGCCGCCCGTACATCGACATCGTCATCCCGTCGCTCGTGGACCCGTCGGTGGCGCCGCCGGGCAAGCACGTCATGAGCTGCTTCGTCCAGTACGCGCCCGTACAACCTGGCCGAGGGGCCGGCCGACTGGGAGAACCAGCGCGAGGCATTCGGCGACCACCGTGATCGACACGATCAGCGAGTTCGCCCCGAACCTGCGTGACGTCATCGTCGACACGTACGTGGTCACGCCCTGGGACATGGAGAAGGACTGGGGCCTGACCGAGGGCAACATCTTCCACGGCGAGCTGAGCCTGGAGCAGCTCTTCTTCAGCCGTCCGATGCCCGGCTGGTCGCGCTACCGGACGCCGATCCGCGACTACTGGATGGCCGGCTCGTCGACCCATCCAGGCGGCGGGATCATGGCGGCAAACGGCCGTCTCGCCGCGCTCGAGCTCCTCAAGGCCAAGAAGGGCAAGGTGGCGTAGATGGCGCCGACCACGCAGCCCTCCGCCGGCTACGACGCGATCGTCGTCGGCGGCGGCCACAACGGCCTCGTCGCGGCGGCCTACCTCGCGAAGGCCGGCCTCCGGACGCTCCTCCTCGAGAAGCGGGCGACCCTCGGCGGCACCGTCGAGACCCGCACGCTCGACGACGGCTCACGCGCGCCGGGCCTCTTCCACACGGTCGGGCGGCTGCGGCCGGCCGTCGTCCGCGAGCTCGACCTGGGCTCCCGCGGGCTGTCGCTCGTGGCGCCCGAGGTGCGGGCCTTCGCCCCGCAGCCCGACGGCCGGGCGGTCACCCTCTGGGCCACGCAACGAGCGGACCGCGGCCGAGCTCGAGCGACGTGGTCGGGCGCCGACGCGCTCGGCCTGGGCCGTCGTTCGACCGGCACGGTCCGGGCGCTCGCCGGCTTCCTGGCCGCGCTCGGCGAGCAGACGCCGCCCGCCACGATCGGCGCCGGCCTGGCCGACGCGATCACCGGCCTCCTCCTCGGGCGCGCCTTCAAGCGCCTCGAGCCGCGACGACGCGCGCAACCTGCTCCGGGTCCTCCCGATGGCGATCGCCGACTTCGTCGGCGAGTTCTTCGAGACCGACGCGATCCGGGCGACCGTCGCGGCCCGCGCCATCCTGTTCACGGGCCTCGGCGCCTGGTCGATGGGCACGACGGCCACGCTCCTTGCCGACTCGGCGGGCAACGACGGCGGCGGGGCCGGCCAGGCCGTCTTCGCCAGGGGCGGGCCCGGCGCGGTCGCGGACGCCCTTGCCGACGCCGCGCGCGGCTTCGGTGCGGAGCTCCGGACGGACGCCGAGGTCGTGGCCGTCACGACGACCGACGGCCGGGTGACGGGCGTCGCGCTCGCCTCCGGCGAGGAGATCGCCGCGCCGATCGTCGCCTCCGGGCTCGACCCGAAGCGCACGCTCCTCGGGCTGCTCGGGCCCCTTGACCTCGGGACGAACCTGCGCTGGCGGGCGGGCAACATCCGCCAGCCGGGCACCGTGGCGAAGGTCAACCTCGCCCTCTCGGCGCTGCCGCGCTTCCCGGCGGCCGGCGACGGCGACGACGCGGCCCGTCGGATCCGGGGCCGGATCCTCGTCGGGGCGACCGGGATCGACGACCTCGAGCGCGCCTTCGACGCCAGCAAGTACGGGCGGATCTCCGACCGGCTCGTCCTCGAGGTGACGATCCCGACGCTCGTGGACCCGACGCTGGCATCGCGCGAGGGCGGCCACGTCGTGAGCGTCATCGCGCAGTACGTGCCGTACCGGCTGCGCGACGGTGCGTGGGACGACGCGGCGCGCTCGGCGCTCGGCGACCGGGTCGTCGCGGCGCTCGAGGAGGTGGCGCCCGGGATCGGGTCGCTGGTCACCGCGCGCGAGGTCCTGACCCCGGTCGATCTCGAGATCGAGTACGGCCTGACCGGCGGTCACCCGTACCACCAGGAGCCGGGCCTCGACGCCTGGTTCGCGTGGCGGCCGCTGGTCGGCTGGGCGCGCTACCGGATGCCTGTCGAGGGGCTCTACCTCGTCGGGCCGGGGGCGCATCCCGGGCGGCGGCGTGACGGGCGCCCCCGGGCACAACGCGGTGAAGGAGATCCTGGCCGACCGGCGGCGCCGCCGCCGCTAGCGCGCCCGGCGGCGATAGCGCGCCCGGCGCCTACCCGTCGAGCGTCAGCTCCCAGCCTCGCAGTCGCTCGAGGAAGCGGTCGGCGGTCAGGTCGAGCTGGATCGGCGTGATCGACACGCGCTTGTTCAGCACCGCGTCCACGTCGGTGCCCGGGATCGCGTGCCCGGTGGGCGGCGAGCCGCCCACCCAGTAGTAGGGCACGCCGCGCGGATCCTCGCGCCGGATGAGCTCGTCCTGGTAGATGCGCTTGCCGAGACGAGCCACCTCGAAGCCGGCGCACTCGGCCTTCGGGATCGCCGGCACGTTCACGTTCAGGAGCTGGCCGGGCTCGAGGCCGCGGGCCAGGATCGCCTCCGCCACCACTCGCGCCGCCGCGCTCGCCAGGCCGAAGTCGTCGGGCGCGTAGTCGTCGAGGCTGATCGCGAACGCCGGGCAGCCGTTGAGGACCGCCTCCATCGCCGCGCTCACCGTCCCCGAGTAGGTGATGTCGTCGCCAAGGTTCGCGCCGTGGTTGATCCCGCTCGCGACGAGGTCGATGGGCCCCGGGAGGAGGCCCAGGAAGACGAGCCCGACCGCGTCCGACGGCGAGCCGTCGATCGACCAGGCCGGCGAACCGTCGGCGAGCGTCCGCTCGCGGACGCGCAGCGGTCGCCACATCGTCCGTGAGTGGCCGACCGCGCTCTGGTTCGTCTCCGGGCGCGATGACCAGGACCTCGCCGAGCGGCTCCAGCGCCTGCTTGAGGGCCAGCAGCCCGCGCGACTCGATCCCGTCGTCGTTCGTGACGAGGATGCGGGGGCGCCCGCTCATCGGGGCGCCGAGCGACCAGCGGTGCTCGGCCCGGTCATGCCGGCGCCGACGGCTCCGCGTCGACGCTCCCGGCCGGCATCGATGAGCCGGGACCAGCCTGCGTCGAGGAGCCGGGACCAGCCGGCATCGAGGAACCGGGACCAACCGGCGTCGAGGCGATCGCGTCGGCGGGCCCGCCGACGTCGTCGCCCGGGATCTCGACGTCCTCGCCGGGTCGTGGCTCACGCGGCACGCGCCGCGGGCGGCCCTCCCGCTCGGCGACCCGCAGTGGCGGCCCGCGCCGCAACGGAACGCTCGTCCGGATGCACGTTGCGGCGCAGGAAGTAGAAGAAGAACGAGGAGATGACGGCCGCGACCGGCAGCCCGAAGAGCGCGCCCGGGATGCCGAAGAGCTTGGTCCCGATCAGCACGGACGCCAGGACCACCACCGGGTGGAGGCCGACGGCGTTGGACAGCACGCGCGGCTGGAGGATGTTCTGGTTGATCACCCAGCCGATCGCCCATGATCGAGGAGCGCGGGCAGGAGCGCCTCGGGCTTCGTGACGGCCGCCACGATGACCGGCGGTGACCAGGAGACGAACGGCCCGAAGAAGGGGATCGCCATCAGGATCCCGACTCGCGGCCGTCGTGATCGCCGCGTAGTTCAGGCCGAGGACGACGTTGCAGAAGAGCGCCACGAGAGCGTACGAGCCCGCCGATGACGACCATCCCGCGCATGAAGCCGCCGAACGAGCGCCCGACGCTCTCGGACAGGAGGTGCGCCTCCTCGCTGTACGCGGGCGGCACCAGCCGGAGGAGGAACGAGCCGATCGCGGCCCGGTCGATCGAGATGAAGATCGCGAGGAAGAAGACGACGAGGACGTTGCCCACCACGCCGATGCTGGCCACGGCCACGTCCTGGAGCGGGCCGAGCAGCGTTCTGGCCCTGCGCTGCCAGCGTGCTCAGGAGGGCGTCGACCTGCGTGCTGACGGTCGACCTTGTCGAAGCCGAGCGAGGTAAGCCAGTCGGAGATCGGCTTGATGAGCGCGACGACGTCGCGCTGGAACTGCGGCAGGTTGGTCGAGGAAGTCCGAGATCGACGAGAAGAGTGCCGACGCGGCCACGCAGCGACGAGGCCGAAGGCGGCCAGCGCGACCGCCCCGTAGGCGATCGTCACCGCGATCACGCGCGGCATGAACCGGGCGAGCCAGCCCGCGATCGGCTCGAGGATGAAGCCAAGGAGCCAGGCGAAGAAGAAGGTCAGGATCAGGTCGCCGAAGATCGCCCAGACGGCCGCCAGCTGGTCGAGGACGACGAAGAAGAGGGCGACCGACCCCAGCGCCATCAGGATCGTCAGCCAGCGACGCTCCCGCGGCGTCAGGAGGATCTGGCGAGGCGGCCGGGATCGGAGGATCGCATCGCCGTGCCCGGCGCCGCCGGGGCAGTGCCGGACGCGGCTGCCGGGGCGGCGCTCTCGGCGCCGGGGACGGTGCCCGGCGTGCCGAGCGCTCCTCCCTGAGCGGGTGGATCGCGGCGGGATCGTCCACGTCCCTCGCGTGACCCTCGGTCGTCCGGCCGAAGCCGGGATGGGCGGGCCCGGCGGGCCCTGTTTCCGCGACGATCGTAGCAGGGCGCGCCAGCGGCGTGACCTCGGGCGGCGCGCACGGACGCCGCCTTCGACGCCCGCCGGGCGCTGTCGGAGGTCACTGCTTGCCCGGCGTCCCACGCTGCTTGCCGCCCCGCTCACCCTTCGCGCGCTTCGTGACCGCCCCATTGTCGTTCTGGGGGCTGGGATCGCGACAGTCTCGGTGCCGGTCCCTCGCGACGTGCCGATTGCCCAGCTTGTGCTCCGGGATGCCTGCTCCATTGGCACGCGAGCCCACAACGCAGGCTCAGGAGGCTTCGCCGACACCTTCGGCGGGGCTTGACCGCCGCCTTGCCCTGGAAATGCCAATGGAGCGGTCACGAGCGCATCCAGCGCCCGCGCGCGGCGGCACGCCGGAGCTCCTGCCGGTCGCGGCCGCTATCGCAGCCCCATCCGCTGCGTGCACCTCGGCGAGCGTCGCGTCGACGATCGGCTTCAGGCGCGCCGCGCCGGCCTCGAGGACGGCGTCCACGCGCTCGGGGTGCGCGACGAGCTCGGCGAACCGCTCCCGCGCGGCCGCGTAATGGCGCAGCAGGCGCTCGACCAGCAGCTTCTTGGTGTCGACGCAGCCCGTTCGCGCCGTGCGCTCGCCCTCCCAGATCTCGGCGTAGTCGTCGCCGAAGAAGCGGTGGAGCTGGCACACGTTGCAGCGCTCTGGGTGGCCCGGGTCGGTGCGCTTGATGCGCAGCGTGTCGGTGACCATTCCCATCACCTGGCGCCGGATCTCGTCCTCGGGGGCGAAGATCTCGATCGTGTTCCCGATCGACTTCGACATCTTCCTGGCGCCGTCGGTGCCGAGCACGATCGGGCGCCTCGGTGTGGACCGCCTGCGGCTCCGGAAAGGTGTCGCCGTAGCGGTCGTTGAAGGCCCGCACGATCTCGCGCGATAGCTCGAGGTGCGCGGCCTGGTCCTTGCCGACCGGCACGACGCTGACGCCTTGTAGAGGACGATGTCGGCGGCCTGGAGGACCGGGTAGGTCGAGCAGCCCGTGGTTGACGTCGTCGGGCTGGACTGCCCGCTTCTCCTTGTACGTCGGCGTGCGCTGCAGCCAGCTGACCGGTGTCACCGTGGAGAAGAGCCACATCAGCTCGGTCACCTCGGGCCGGTGGCTCTGGACGAACAGCGTGCACTTCTCCGGGTCGAGCCCGAGGGCCAGGAGCGCCGCCGCCATCTCGCGCGTCTGGCGCCGCAGGCGCTCGGGGTCGTGGACGGTCGTGAGCGCGTGGAAGTCGACGATGCAGTAGATCGACTCGTACCGCTCCTGGAGCGCGACGTAGTTGCGGATCGCGCCGAGGTCGTTCCCGATGTGCGGCGCGCCCGACGGCTGGATGCCGCTGAAGCAGCGGATGCGGGCAGGCGAAGCCAGGATGACTGCCTCGGCGGCCGGGTTGGCCTCGGCGGCGATCGAGGTCGGGGCTGGAGGTGATGTCGAGGTAGCCGGGTCGAGCGTGCTCATCGCGGGCGAGTGTAGCGGGCATCGGGGGCCCGGCGTGGCCCGTCAGGCGACGCAGGCTCCGTCAGGCGACGCAGGCCCGTCGACGGTGCGGACGCAGCGCCCGTCAGGCGACGCAGGCGACGCGCGTCAGGCGACTGGCCTCGTCAGCGAGCGCGGCCCGTCGTCGCCCGGTGTGGGGACGGAGCCCCGGCCGCCCGCGCGTCGGCTACGATCTGCGGCGATGTCCACTCGAGCTCCCCTCCGCGTCGCAGTGCTCGGCGCCGGCACCGTCGGCGGTGCCGTCGTGCGAGCCTTGCTGGAGCGGCCCGGGAAGCTCGTCCCGTTCGACGGTCCGCCCGCTCGTGCTGGCCGGAGTCGCCGAGAAGGACTTCGCGCGTGCGCAGGCGCTCGGCGTCCCGGCCGACCTCCTGACCGACGCCCCGGCCCACCTTGTGGCGGACCCCGACATCGACGTCGTCGTCGAGCTGATGGGCGGCGACGAACCAGCCCACACGCTCATCGCCGCCGCGCTCGCCGCTGGCAAGGCGGTCGTCACCGCGAACAAGCACGTCGTCGCCCACCACGGACCCGAGCTGGAGGCGATCGCCCGGCGCAGCGGGGGCAGTCCTCCGCTTCGAGGCTGCCGTCGGCGGCGGGATCCCGATCCTGGCGCCGCTCGCGGCCGACCTCGCGGGCAACGAGCGTGTCGCGCGTCCGCGGGATCGTCAACGGGACCACGAACTTCATCCTCACCGCCATGGGCGAGCTCGGCCAGCCCTACGAGGAGGTGCTCGCCGAGGCGCAGGCCCTCGGCTACGCCGAGGCGGATCCCGCGGGCGACGTGGAGGGCGACGACGCCGTCAACAAGGTCGTCATCCTCGCGCGCCTCGCCTTCGGGCGGCTGGGTCGACGCCGGCCAGCGTGCCGCGGACTCCGCCGTCTGTTCGTGGCTGGGGCCGTCCCGGGGTCACCGGCGTCACCTCGGCCGAAATGGAGGGCGCCGGCTTCCTGGGTCTCGCCCTGAAGCTCCTGGCGGTCGCGGAGCTGGGCGCCGCGGGCGTGATCGAGGCGTCGGTGCTGCCCGACCGCGGTCCCGGCGAACGGCGCGCTCGGCGGCACCGACGGCGTCCTCAACCGGGTCGAGGTCCGGGGCGAGCCGATCGGCGACGTCGCGTTCTCAGGACCCGGCGCCGGCGGCGCCCGCGACGAGCAGCGCCGTGCTCGGCGACCTCCTGGCCATCGCCCGTCACCGGAGCAGCACGTGGGCCGGCCTGGGACCCGCCGAGGCGGCGGCGCACCCGGCGATCGCCACGTCTGCGAGCGCGGCGGCCACACGCGCCGCCGATCCCTTCGCGGCCGGCGCCGCCGATCCCTTGGCCGCCGATCCTCCGCCGTCGGTCCTCGCGGCCGACCGCCCCTGGTTCGCGTTCCTTCCGGGTGTCGCGCGCGAGAGCGTCGAGCTGGGCGAGACGGCGGCCATCGAAGAGATCGAAGGCGGGACGGCCGTCCGGACCGGGCCGCTGCCGCTCGCCAGCGTCCGGGCCGCGATCGCGCCGCTCCTGCCCGACGGCGTGGACGTGACGCTCTACCCGGTCACCGACTGATGGACGAGCCCGGGCCCCTCGCCGCCGCTGCACCCCTCGCCTCGGCCGCGTCCCGATAGCGCCGGCTCCACGCGGGCGGGTTCCGCGCCGGCGACGACCCCCCGGCCGCGCCTCCTCGACCGCTATGCCGCGTTCCTGCCCGCTGACCGACGCCACGCCGCGTCTCTCGCTCGGCGAGGGCGCCACGCCACTCGTCCATGCCGGGCGGCTGGGCGCCGCCTGGGGGATCCCGAACCTGTTCCTCAAGTTCGAGGGCGCCAACCCGACCGGATCCTTCAAGGACCGCGGGATGGTGATGGCGGTCGCCAAGGCCGTCGAGTCGGGTGCGACCGTCGATCGTGTGTGCCTCCACCGGGAACACGTCGGCGTCGGCCGCGGCCTACGGCGCGGCCGCCGGGCTCGAGGTCGTGGTGGTCCTGCCGGCCGGCAAGATCGCCGCCGGCAAGCTGCTCCAGGCCCAGGTCGCCGGGGCCAAGGTGCTCGCGGTCCGCGGCAACTTCGATGCCGCCCTCGCGGCCGTCCGCGAGCTGGCCGAGCAGGACGAGCACCCGATCACACTCGTGAACTCGGTCAACCCGTTCCGCCTCGAGGGTCAGCAGACGGCGGCCTTCGAGGTCTGCGACGACCTGGGCGGGCCCCCCGACATGCTCGCGATCCCGGTCGGCAACGCCGGCAACATCAGCGCCTACTGGATGGGCTTCCGCGCATATCGCGCGTCGGGCATCATCGACCGCCTGCCGCGGATGTGGGGCTTCCAGGCGGCCGGCGCGGCGCCGATCGTCCTGGGACGCCCGGTCGAGCATCCCGAGACGTTCGCCACCGCGATCCGGATCGGCAACCCGGCCTCCTGGGAGAAGGCGACGGCGGCCCGCGACGAGTCGGGCGGCCTGATCGAGGCGGTGACCGACGACGAGATCTTCGCGGCCTACCGCGACGTCGTGCGCCTGGCCGGCATCTTCTGCGAGCCGGCGTCGGCGGCGAGCCTGGCCGGCGTCCGCAGGCTGCGGGCGGAAGGGCGGCTCGACCCGGCGGCGCGCGTCGTCTGCGTCCTCACCGGGCACGGCCTCAAGGATCCCGACAGCGGTGCCCGTGTCGCCGCGGAGGGCGCGCTGCTCGAATCGGATGCCACCCTCCCCGCGATCATGGAGGCGCTGGGATGGCAATGAGCTCGGGCGCCCGGGCGCGTCCGCCTGACGTATGCCGGCGGCCGAGGCACGAGCAGATCGAGGCTCCCCGATGACGATGAGCCATTTCGCCGACCTCGACGGCCGCTGGGTCGCCGTCGAGGTCGCCGGCCACCAGCGCCAACCTCGGGGCCGGGCTACGACTGCCTCGCGGTGGCCCTCGAGATCGTCGACCGGGTCGAGGTCGAGTGCCTCGCCCGTCCGGGCGCCGGGGTCGAGGTCGCGGTCGAGGGCGAGGGCGCCGGCGAGCTGCCCGAGGACCGCTCGAACGCATTCGTCGTCGCCCTCGAGCGGGGCCTCGCAGAGGTCCGGGGTGCCGGGGGCGGAGAGCTGGGCTGGCGCATCCAGATGCGCAACCGAATCCCGCTCGCGCGTGGCCTCGGGTCGTCGGCCGCGGCGACGGTGGGCGGCCTGCTCGCGGGCGCCGCGATCGCCGGGCGGGAGCCTCACGACCGATCGTGCGCTTTCCCTCGCCACCGAGCTCGAGGGGCACCCGGACAACGCCGCCGCGGCCCTGCTCGGCGGCTTCACGGTCGCCGCCCATGGCGAGCCGCCGACCGCAATCCGGTTCGACATCCCGCGCGACCTGCGGGCGATCCTCTTCATCCCGGACCTTCGCCTCGCGACCCGCGACATGCGCGCCGCGCTGCCCGATCAGGTCCCGCTCGCCGACGCGGTCGCGAACCTGCAGCGCGTGGCGCTCGGGCGTCGCTGTCGCTGGCGGCCGGAAGCGCGGCGGGTCTCAGCCACCTCACCATCGACCGGCTCCACGAGCCATACCGGGCCGCCGTCTACCCGCAGCTTCCGGCGCTCGTCGGCGCGGCGCGCGACGCGGGCGCGCTCGGAGCGTGCCTGTCAGGCGCCGGCAGCACGATCATCGCCTTCGCGGACTCGCTGTCGGTGCTTACTCGCATCGAGGCGGCCATGCGCGCGGCGGCTGCCGACCTCGACCTGCCGGGCCGCGTCGAGCTCGTCGCGCCCCGCGACGCCGGTGCCCGCGTGGAGCTGCCGCTCGGGTCGTAGCCGGCGGGGATCACGTCCCGGCGCGCGCCGGACACCGGCGCGCAGCGACTGCCGCCCCGCGCCGACGGCCACGCGACCGCCGCCCCCTATGCCGGCGGCGTGTTCGCCGCGATGAACGCCAGCACCCGAGCCCACGCGTCGGCGGACGTCTCTGCGAACTCCGCCGCCTTGCGATCGAAGAACGAGTGCGGCGCGCCCGGGTAGGACACCACCTCGTGCGGAACGTCCGACGCGGAGAGCGCCCCCTCGAACGTGTCCACCACTGCGGCCGGGATTCCCTGGTCGGCGCCGCCGAAGATCGCCAGCACCGGGGCCGTCATGAGGTTGGTCGAGTCGGCTGGCGCCGGAATGTCGCCACGTGAGCCCGTCGGCCAGCCGTAGAAGCCGATCGTTCCGGCCAGGTCCAGGCCCAGCGTGCCTCCGAGCAGCGCCAGGCGCCCGCCGAAGCAGAAGCCGATCGTGAAGACGGCACGCGCGCCCGCGGGCCCCCGATCGCGCAGCTTCTCGGCCGCCGCCGCGATATCGCCCGAAATGCCGGGATAGCTCATCTGGCCGACATGCGCCATGTGGTCGAAGTCGGCCGGCCTGCTCGCCGACGCTGACGCCGGCGGTCCGCCCGAAGTAGTCGATCGCCAGCGCGTCGATGCCGGCCTCCGCGAAGCGCAGGGCCAGCTCCTCGTAGTACGGGTGAAGCCCGCGGACGTCGGGCAGGACGATGATCGACGCCCCGGTCGGCTCCGCGGCGCGGGCGAGGAATCCCGCGAAGGAAGCCCCGTCGCGGGCACGCAGCACGACCGCCTCGGTGTCCATGGCACCGCCGGCGATCGGCGGGATCGGCGGGTGACTGTCGAGATCGAAGCACATGATGGGACTCCTGGCGAAGGTCGGGCCGGGCTCCAGGCTCCTCTGCACGAGCGCTTCCCGATCGGAGGCGGACGAACGAGGGCCGGATCGTACTCCGCATCGCCAAATCGCGGCCGCGCCCAGCGCCTCGAAAGCGGGCGGCGATCGGCATCAGATGCTGTCCTGTGGTAGCATCACGCATCATGTCGCGCACGACGATCGACCTCGACCCCACAATCCTCCGCGAGCTGAAGCGACGGGCACGCGTCGAAGGCAAGAGTCTGGGTCGCCTCACGTCTGAGGTGCTCAGCGCCGCCCTCGAGGCGAGGCCGGCGCCCGAGCCGCCGCTTCCGCTGGCGTGGGCGTCGCGACCCATGGGAGCTCTGGTGGACCTCGAAGACAAGGAGGCGGTCCGCAGGTTGGTGGATCCCTCGTGAGTCGCACCCTCGACGCGAACGTTCTGCTCAACGCGTCGGACGAGACGAATGCCGCCCATGATCGGGCTCGCGCGCTTGTCGAGGAGGTCGCGAGGGGCCCCGAGATCGCCTACCTCTTCTGGCCGACGATCATGGCCTACCTGCGGATCGCCACCCATCCCGCCGTCTTCTCTCGACCGCTGTCGATCGCCGAGGCGATGGGAAACGTCGAGCAGCTCCTCGCGCGGCCGCACGTCAGGACCAGCGGTGAGACGGACGCCTTCTGGAAGGTCTTCCGCGACGTGGCCGACGACGCCCTCCCGTCGGGCAACCTCGTTCCCGACGCGCATCTCGTCGCGCTCATGCTGGAGAACGACGTGCGGACGATCTGGACGCGAGACCGTGACTTCCGTCGGTTCCCGCGCATCGAGGCGCGTGACCCGCTCGCCTGATCGGTCGACGCCCGGACTGGCGCCGCGCGGTACCAGCGCCGCCCGCCGAGCTGACGCCCGGACACTGGCCGCGCGCGACCGGGTCGCACGTGGGTCTCGCACGCTCGCGCACGATACAATCCGCGCCGATGTCGCATCCACTCGTCGTCATGAAGTTCGGCGGCAGCTCGGTCGCGAATGCCGACCGGATCCGCCGCGTGGCTCGCCGCGTCGCTGCCGCGCGCGCCGAGGGTGCCGACCTGTGTGTCGTGGTCTCGGCCATGGGTGACACCACCGACGAGCTCCTCTCGCTCGCCACCGCGATCAGCGACGAGCCCGAGGCACGCGAGCTCGATATCCCTCCTCGCCACCGGCGAGCACCAGAGTGCGACGCTCATGTCCATGGCCCTCCACGCACTCGGCGTGAAGGCCATCTCGCTGACCGGCGCCCAGGCCGGGATCGTCACCGACGGGACGTACGGCAAGGCCCGGATCGCCGGGATCGACCCCGTCCGGATCCGCTCGGAGATGGCCGACGGCAAGGTGGTCATCGTGGCCGGCTTCCAGGGCCAGAGCGCGAAGGCACTCGAGCTGATGGAGACGACGACGCTCGGCCGCGGCGGCTCGGACACCACGGCGGTCGCCCTGGCGGCCGCGCTGCGGGCCGACCGCTGCCAGATCTACACCGACGTGAAGGGCATCTACACGGCCGATCCCGCGGCTGGTCCCGGACGCCCGCCAGCTCCCCGTGATCGGCTACGAGGAGATGCTCGAGCTGGCCCACCAGGGCGCCCAGGTCATGCAGGTTCGGGCCGTCGAGCTCGGCTGGGTCAACGACGTCGTCATCGAGGTCCTCAGCTCGTTCGAGGACGCCCCCGGCACCCTCATCAGGGAGGACCCGCTCGTGGAGCAGCGCAACAAGGTGCGGGGCATCGCCCACGACCGCAACGTCGCCAAGATCACCCTCGTCGAGGTCCCCGATCGCCCGGGCGTCGCCCATGCGGTCTTCGCCCCGCTCGCCGACGACGGCATCAGCGTCGACATGATCGTCCAGAACGTGGGCCACGGCGGCACCACGGACATGAGCTTCACCGTCCCGCGGGTCGAGCTGGCCAAGGCGAAGCGGGTCCTCGACCCGCTCGTCCGCGACCTCGGCTTCCGCGAGATGACCACCGACGCCTCGATCGCCAAGGTCTCGATCGTCGGCGCCGGCCTCCACAACACGCCCGGCTACGCCGCCCGGATGTTCGGCGCGCTGTCGGACGCCGGTGTCAACATCGAGATGATCTCGACCTCGGAGGTGCGGATCACCTGCACGATCGCCGAGGACGACCTGCTGGCGGCCGTGCGCGCCCTGCACGTCGCCTTCGAGCTGGCGAGCCCGGACCCGGTCGACGCGGGCGAGGCGGCATCGGCTCCGTGACTGCGTTCCTCGCCCGGCAGGAGCGGTTCGCGCGGATCGGGTCGACCAACGACGCCGTCCGGGCGTGGCTGGACGCCGGCACGCCGGAGGTCTGCCTCGCGGTCGCCGACGAGCAGACCGCCGGCCGCGGCCGCGCTGGACGCACGTGGACGGCCCCGCCGGGCGCCGGGCTGCTCCTGTCGGTGGGTTTCCGGCCCGACCTGGCTCGACGCCGGGCCGGGCCTGGCGGCTGGCCGCGGTCGTGAGCCTGGCGATGGCCGACGCGGCCGAGGACGTCGCCGGGCTCCGCGACGGGGCGATCCGCCTCAAGTGGCCGAACGACCTCGTGATCGAGGAAGACGCCCCGGACGTCGCCGGTCTCGGGCTCGGCGGCGGGCCGCTCCGCAAGCTCGGCGGGCGTGCTCGGCGAGGCCGACGGCCTCGGCACGGCCGACCCGCGGGTCGTCGTCGGGATCGGCTTGAACGCCGACTGGGCGCGCGGCCGACTTCCCGCCGGAGATCGCGGCCGCGATGACGAGCCTGGCGGACGCCTCGGGTGGGCGTCCGATCGACCGCGAGTCGCTCCTGGACGGGTTCGTGGCCCGCCTGGAGGCGCGGATCGAGGCCCTGCGCGCCGGCCGCTTCCCGATCGACGACTGGATTCGCGCGCCAGGTCACCACGGGGCGGCTCGTCCGGCTCGAGGAGCATGGCCGCGCGCCCGAGGAGGTCCTCGCCCTCGGCCTGGACCCGGCCACGGGCGCGCTGCTCGTCGAGGACGCCGCTGCGCCGGGCGGCGAGCGTGCGATCCACGCCGGCGAGGTCGTGCGGGTCCGGGTCGCCGGGGCGGCGGTTGGGGCGGCCCAACCGCCGGCCGGCGCGTAACGAAGCGGAGCGAGCGGTGTTTGGACGGAGGAGGGGAGGAGAGGCGGCCGGGGCGGTCGGGCGGGTGGTCCCGCTCGACCCCGACCGGAGCCTCGTTCGGGCGGCCCAGGCCGACCCGGCACGGTTCGACGCCCTCTACCGGAAGTACGTCGCACAGGTCTACAGCTTTGCCTACCACGAGCTCGGCGACCACCACGAGGCGGAGGACGTGACCGAGCGCACGTTCCTGCTCGCCCTCGGCGCGTTGCCGCGCTTCCGCGAGGAGGCTCCCGCCGGACGCCGGCCCGGAGGCGTCCACGTTCCGGGTCTGGCTCTTCCGGATCGCCCGCAACGTCGTTGCCAACCACCGCCGCACGCTCCGCCGGCGCCCGGTGGCGCCGCTCGACGCCGCGGCGGGCGCGACCGCGCCCGGACGACGTGGAGGGCGGCGTCATGGCCCGCGCCGAGGCCTCGGCCGCCTGGGCCGCCGTCGCCCGCCTGCCCGGTGACCGCCGCCGCGCAGTCGTCCTGCGCTTCGTCGAGGAGATGAGCACCACCGAGATCGCCGGGCGTCCTGGGCCGGTCCGAGGGCGCCGTCCGGGTCCTCCTCCACCGGGCGCTCCGAGCGGTCGCCAGCGACCTCGGACCCGCGACGCGGAGCCGGCGACCTCGAGTCCCGCGACGACGCGTCCGGCGCCGGCCGCCGGCGTCGCCGATGACGTCCAGCGTGCTCGAGGCGATCGAGGTCGAGGCGCTCGTCACCGACCGCTACCTCGAGGCGCTGCTGCTGGCCGCCGAGCGGCGCGCGCCGACGACGCGCCCGCGGACCCGGCCGCTCGACCCGTCGGTGCGCCGCGCCGCCCGGCGCCTGCGCGACGAGCTCGTCCGCGTGCACCCTTCGTTCCGGTTCGAGGAACGCCTCGCGCGGCGCCTCGCCGAGGCCGCCGCCGGGATGCGCCTGGCCGCGGCGTCCGGCGGCGACGCCACCCTGATCCCGTTCCCGGCGCCGCTGCTCGGCGACGACGCCCTGGCGGGCGAGCTGGCGAACCCCGACCTGGCTGCGATCCTCGGTGTCGCGCGAGACCGGCGGCGGCGGCCGGTGACCGCGTCCGCCGACCGGGGTGCCGTCCGGCCGCGCAGTCGACCACGACGCCGTCCGCGACGCGATCCCGCTCGCGCCGCCCGTTCCTCGTCGGCGGCGCCGTCACGTCGGCCGCGCTCAGCCTGGCCGGGGCCGCGTTCGTCGCGTGGCGCCTCACCCGCGGCGCCCCGACCGACCCGATGGCTCGCGCCGTCCGCCTCGCCCGCGCCGCGCGCGCCGGCCGCGACATCCTCCCCGGGGGGCTCGCCTGATGCCGATCACGCTGCCCTTCCGGCCGCGCCGGGAGAGCTACCCGCCCGACCTGTGGACCCAGTGCCCGGGCTGCAACGAGATGCTCTTCAACAAGCACCTCGACAAGGCGCTCCGGGTCTGCCCGACGTGCGGTCACCACTTCCGCGATCTCGGCGCCCGACGCGCCTGGCGCAGCTCCTCGATCCGGGCACGCTTCCGCGAGCGCGACGCGGGCCTCGTCTCGCGGGACCCGCTCGGCTTCGTGGACAGCAAGCCCTACCCGGACCGGATCGTCGCGGCCCAGACGGCGACCGGCCGCAGCGACGCCGCGATGTGGGGCTTCGGGTCCATCGGCGGTCGGCGTATCGCGATCTGCGCCCTCGACTTCACGTTCATGGGCGGGTCGATGGGCTCGGTCGTCGGGCGAGAAGGTGACCCGCGCCGCCGAGGGGGCCCTCGCGGAGCGCATGCCCCTCGTCATCGTGAGCGCCTCGGGCGGGGCCCGGATGCAGGAGGGGACCCTGGCCCTGATGCAGCTCGTCAAGACGATCGCCGCCCTCGAGCGCGCTGCGCGCCGCCGGCCTGCCCTACATCTCCGTCCTCGCCGACCCGACGACCGGCGGCGTCTTCGCCTCGTTCGCCGCCCTCGGCGACGTGAACATCGCCGAGCCCAACGCCCTCATCGGGTTCGCCGGGGCGCGCGTCTCGGCGGGGACGATCGCCGAGGAGCTGCCGCCGGGCTTCCAGCGGGCCGAGTTCCTGTTCGAGCACGGGTTCGTCGACCGGATCGTCACCCGGGCCGAGCTTCGCGACGAGCTGGTCGCGATCCTCGACGTGCTCGGTCCGCGCCGGCCGCCGCAAACGGCGCGCCGGGAGCGTGCGCCGTGGTTGACCGTCTGCTGGGCCGCACGAAGGACAGCGCGACGCCCGCCGTCGACGTGCCGCCGCCGCCCGCGTCGACCCGCGCGACGCCGTCTGGGCCCGCGTCCTGCTGGCCCGCAACGCCCGCCGGCCGCACACGCTCGAGCTCGTGGCGGGCATCGCCGACCGCTTCGTCGAGCTCCACGGCGACCGCCTCTTCGGCGACGACGGGGCGATCGTGGGCGGCCTCGGCCCGGATCGACGGCCGGCGCGTCGTCATCGTCGGCCACCAGAAGGGCGCCGACACCGACGAGAACATCCGCCGCAACTTCGGGATGGCGCAAGCCGGAGGGCTTCCGCAAGGCGATCCGCCTCTTCGAGCTCGCCGAGCGCTTCGGGATCCCCGTCGTCACCTTCGTGGACACGCCGGGCGCCTACCCGGGCGCCGAGGCCGAGGAGCGCGGCGTCGCCGAGGCCATCGCCCACGCGATCATGGTCATGTGCCGGATCCGCGTCCCGATCGTGACCGTCATCACCGGCGAGGGCGGGTCGGGCGGGGCGCTGGCGATCGCGGCCGGCGACGTCGTGGTCGCGCTCGAGAACGCCGTCTACTCCGTGATCAGCCCGGAGGGCTGCGCCTCGATCCTCTGGCGCACGTCCGAGAAGGCGGCCGACGCGGCGCTGGCGATGCGGATGTCCGCCGCCGACCAGCTGGAGCTCGGGGTCATCGACCTCATCGTGCCGGAGCCCGGCGAGGGCGCCCATGCCGACCCGGCCGAGACGGCTCGTCGCCTGCGCGCGACGATCATCGAGCAGCTGGACCGGCTTGCCGCTGCTCGCCGCCCGACGAGCTGGTGGCGGCACGGCGCGCGGCGCTACCGCGACTTCGGGGCGTTCGACGACCTCGGCGAGCCCGAGGCGCCCGAGGCCGGCCGAGCGACCGGGCCTCGCGGATCGCCTGCGGCGCGCCCTGGAGCCGATGGGCAAGTCCCTGGCGGGGCGGGCCGGGCGCGAGGGCCGCGACAGCCGGGACGAGCCTCCGGCGCGAGAGGAGGTCTGACGGGTGACCGACGACGACGGCGACACCACGCCGCGCAACGCCCGAGGAGCGGCGCGCCGACCACGCCGCGATCGACCGGCTGGCGGACGAGCTGCTGCCGGCGCTCGTCGCCAAGCTCGGCGCGAGCGGCCTCGGCGAGCTCGAGGTCCGCGAGGGCGCCTGGCGCGTCCGCCTGCGGATGCCCGCCGACGGCCGGTCCGCACCGGCGGATCCGCTGCGGGCGGTCGCCGGACGCGGCGACGGGCACGCTCCGGGCGCGCGGGCACAGTTCGACGACGGGCGTGCAGGGCTACGGGCGCCAGCACGCCTCCGGACCGCGCGCTTCCGCCGCGCCGCGAAGGCGACAACTGCCACCGGCAGCCGGGGACGGCCGCGTCGGGCGACCCGGCCGCGTCCGCGACGTGTCCCAGCCTCCGACCCGCGCCATCGCGACGTCGCCCGCGGTCGGCTTCTTCCGGCCGCGCGGCGACCTCGTCGCCGGCGCCCGCGTCCGGGCCGGCGACCGCGTCGGCGCCGTGGACGTCCTCGGCGTCCCGCACGAGGTCGTCGCGCCGGCCGACGGCCTCGTCGGCGCCAGCTTCGTGGAGCCCGGCGACCCCGTCGAGTACGGCCAGGACGATCGTCGAGATCGAGCTGCTCGGCGGCCCCGGCCGCGCCGCACGGGGAGGCGGGCTGATGTTCGAGCGCGTCCTGATCGCGAACCGCGGCGAGATCGCCCTCCGCATCCTGCGCGCCTGCCGGACCCTGGGGATCGGGGCCGTCCTCGCCTACAGCGAGGCCGACCGCGACTCGCTCGCCGCCCAGCTCGCCGACGAGGCGATCTGCATCGGCCCGGCCGACGCCCGGCGGAGCTACCTCTCGGCCGTCGGCGATCATCTCGGCCGCGATCGTGACCGGCTGCGACGCGATCCACCCGGGCTACGGCTTCCTCTCCGAGGACGCCGGGCTTCGCCGAGGCGGTCGCGGCCCACGGCCTCGACGTTCGTCGGGCCGTCGGCCGAGGTCCTCGAGCGGTTCGCCTCCAAGGAGGGGACGCGCCGCCTGCTCGCCGCCCACGGCCTGCCCACGATCCCCGGCTCCGACGGGATGCTGCGCGACGACGAGCACGCCCTCGCCGAGGCGGAGCGGATCGGCTACCCGGTCCTCGTCAAGCCGTCGGCCGGCGGCGGCGGCAAGGGGATGCGCATGGTGCGCACCGCCCGCGAGCTGCAGGCCGCGCTCCAGGTCTGCCGCTCCGAGGCGCGGGCCGCGTTCGGCGACGACTCCCTCTACCTGGAGAAGTGGCTCGAGGACAACCGCCACGTCGAGGTCCAGGTGGTCGTGGACCGCTACGGCCACGGCGTCCACCTCGGCGAGCGCGACTGCTCCGTCCAGCGGCGCCACCAGAAGCTGCTCGAGGAGGCGCCGACGCCGGCGCTCCCGGCGGCCTCCCGGGCCGAGCTCGCCGAGCGCGCCATCGCGGGCCGTCGTGGCGGCCGGCTACGAGAACCTCGGCACGCTCGAGTTCCTCGTCGACCGCGACCGAGCTTCTACTTCATCGAGATCAACTGCCGGATCCAGGTGGAGCACCCGGTGACGGAGATGCTGACCGGGATCGACCTCGTGGCGACCCAGCTGCGGATCGCGGCCGGCGAGCCGCTGGGCTTCAGCCAGGCCGACGTCACCTTCCGCGGCCACGCGATCGAGTTCCGGATCAACGCCGAGGACGCGGCCCACGACTTCCGGCCGCAGGCCGGGCCCGTGGAGCGCTTCTACGCCCCGGGCGGCCCGGGCGTCCGCATCGACTCGCACCTGTTCGCGGGCTACGAGGTGCCGCCCTACTACGACTCGCTGCTCGGCAAGCTCATCGTCTGGGGGCCCGACCGGGCGGCGGCGATCGCGCGCGGCCGGGTCGCCCTCGACGAGCTGGTCGTGGACGGCATCATCACGAACCGCGCCTTCCACCGGGCCCTGCTCGACAACGCGGCCTTCGTCGACGGCACGGTGACGACGAACCTCATCGACCGCGTCGGCGGCGCCGCGTTCCTCGCCGGGCGCAGCTGAGGCGACCCGTGCAGGCCTGCACCCATCCACCCGCTCGGCGCTCGTTCGCCGGGCGACACTGACCACCCGAAGCGGAGCCTCCGTGACCGAGCCGATCCACACCACCCGCGAGATCGAGGCGCTCATCCCGCACCGCTGGCCGTTCCTCCTCGTCGACCGGATCGACGAGTACGACGCCGAGGCGCAGCGGATCGTCGGGCGTCAAGGCCGTCACCGCCACCGAGTGGTTCTTCCAGGGCCACTTCCCGGGGATGCCGGTCATGCCCGGCGTCCTCCAGGTGGAGGCGCTGGCCCAGACGATGGCCGTCTACGTCGCCAAGCAGGAGGGCTTCGGCGACCGGATCGGCCTCTTCGCCGGCGTCGACGAGTGCCGCTTCAAGCGGGTCGTCAAGCCGGGCGACGTCATCCGCCTCGAGGTCACGATGGAGAAGCTCGGCCGGCGCTTCGGGCGCGGCGCCGGCGTCGCCAGCGTGGACGGCGAGGTCTGCTGCGAGGCGACCGCTCTCGTTCGTCATCCCCGACGCCTCGGTGCTGCGCTGATGACCCGGATCGCGCTCTTCTCCGACGTCCACGGCGTCGCCCAGGCGCTCGAGGCGGTCCGCGACGCGGTCGCCTCCGCCGCGCCCGACGTCGTCGCGGTCGCCGGCGACCTCGCCTTCAACGGCGCCGACCCGGCGGCCACGGTCGACGGGATCCGCGAGCTGGAGGCGGCCGGCGCCCTCGTCGTCCAGGGCAACACCGACATCGCGGTCGCCGACTTCGACTACGGCGCCGCCTTCCCGTGGCTCGGCGACGGCGTCCCGGAGTCGTATCGGCGGCCGCCGAGTGGGCGCACGACGCGCTGGGCCCGGAGCGCGTCGACTGGCTGCGCCGCCTGCCGGCCGAGCGGCGCGTCCGCGCCGACGACGGCACGCTCGTCCTCGTCACCCACGCGTCGCCCGGCTCGCAGACGGCGGGCTTCGACACGCGGCCTCGACGAGAGCGTCGTCCTCGACCGCCTCGGCCGCACCGACGCGCGCGTCATCTGCTGCGGCCACACCCACGTCCCCGAGGTCCGCGACTTCGGCTGGAAGGTGATCGTGAACGACGGCAGCGCCGGCTACGTCTTCGACGGCGACCCGACCGCGTCGTGGGCGCTGATCGACGTCGTCGACGGCGAGCGTCACCGCCGAGATCAAGCGGACCCCGTTCGACGTCCTCGCGGCGGCCGACGCGGTCGCCGAGCGCGGCCTGCCCGGCGACGTCTACCGCGCCGCCACCATCCGCACCGGGAAGCTGGTCCGGTGAGCCGCGCGGGGACGCCCGCCGAGCGCGCCGCGCGTCGTCGTGACCGGCATGGGCATGCTCACCGCGCTCGGCGCCGACGTCGCCTCGACCTGGGACGGGCTCGTCGCCGGCCGATCGGGGATCCGGCACGATCACGGCATTCGACCCGTCGCGGCTCGCCTCGCGGATCGCCGGCGAGGTGCCCGGCTTCGACCCGTCGGCGGTCCTCGACCGCAAGGAGCAGCGCCGCAACGACCGCTACACGCAGCTCGCGCTCGTGGCCGCCCGCCAGGCGCTGGACGCAGGCGGGGCTGCCCGGCCGCCTCGAGGGCGAGCTCGCCGAGCGGACCGGGATCATCCTCGGCACGGGGATCGGCGGCGGGATCACCTTCGCCGAGCAGGTCGCTCGTCGCGGCTCGAGAAGGGCCCCGACCGGATGAGCCCGTTCTTCATCCCGATGGCGATCCCGAACCTGGCCGCCGGCCAGGCGGCCATCATCTTCGGGGCGCTCGGGCCCGAACTTCGCCATCGCGTCCGCCTGCGCCACCGGCGGCCACGCCATCGGCGAGGCCTGGGAGATCATCCGGCGCGGCGACGCCGACGTGATGATCGCCGGCTCGTCGGAGGCCGGCGATCCACGAGGTCGCTCGTCGGCGGCTTCGCGGCCATGCGCGCGCTCTCCACCCGCAACGACGACCCGGCCGGCGCCTCGCGCCCCTTCGACCGGGGGCGCGACGGCTTCGTGATCGGCGAAGGGGCCGGCGTCGCTGATCCTCGAGGCGCTCGAGCATGCCCGGGCCCGCGGGGCCGCAGCCCCTCGCCGAGATCGTCGGCTACGGCGCCTCGGCCGACGCCAGCCACATCACGCTGCCGGCGCCCGGGCGGCGTCGGCGCGCTGCGGGCGATCCGGCGTGCCCTCGAGAAGGCCGGCCTCTCGCTCGACGACGTGGAGCACGTCAACGCCCACGCGACGTCGACGCCGGAGGGCGACCGGACCGAGCTCGACATGCTCCGCGGCCTCTTCGGCGACCGGGCCGGCGAGGTGAGCGTGACCGCGAACAAGAGCATGATCGGCCACACCCTGGGCGCGGCCGGCTCGATCGAGGCGATCGTGACGATGCTGAGCCTGCGCGACGGGATCGTCCCGCCCACGATCAACCTCGACGACCCGGACGAGGCGGCGGCCGGCCTGGACCTGACCCCGAACGTCGCCCGCGCAGCGCGCGATGCGCGTCGCCGTGAGCAACTCGTTCGGCTTCGGCGGCCAGAACAGCGCCCTCGTCTTCCGGCGGTGGGACGAATGAGCGACGATCTCGCCCGCGACCCGGGCACGGAGCTCGTGACGGCCATGGAGGCAGCCGAGGCCGAGGCCCCGGTGCGGCGTCCCGGCAGCGGACGCCGGTGGCGTGGCGGACGCGGTTCGGCGGTGGCAACTGCCGGCGCCGGCGCCGCGCGCGGGCGGCGCCACGCCGCCGACGCCGACGGCAGCGGACTGGCCGACGCGTCGCTGCTCGCCCTCGTCGACCGCCTCGCCGGCATCCTCGAGCGGAGCGACCTGCCGGAGCTCGAGGTGGAGGCCGGCGGCGACCGGGCATCGTGCTCCGCAAGGCCGCCGCGCTCTGCCGCGCCGGCACGCGGCGGCTGGCACGCGGTCTGGAGCCCTCGGCCGCGAGCCCGGCCGCCCGAGCCGGGCTCGTCCGGCAGCCGGCGCCTCGGGCGACGACGCCCGGAGCCCCGGCACGCGGCCGCCGTCCTGGCGCCGCTCACCGGCATCTTCTACGCCTCGCCGAGCCCCGGCTCGGCGCCCTTCGTGGCCGTCGGCCGCGAGGTCGTCGTCGGCCAGGTCATCGGCCTCATCGAGGCGATGAAGCTCTTCAACGAGATCAAGTCCGACCAGGCCGGGCCGCGTCGTGCGGGTGGTCGCCGAGAACGGCGCCCTGGTCAAGGCGAAGCACCCGCTCATCGAGGTGGAACCGCTGTGAGCCTCCCGCAGCCCGTCCCCGCGGGTCGTTCGGCCCGGATCAGCGGCTGGGGCAGCTACGCCCCAGCGGCGGTCCTCACGAACGCCGACCTCGAGCGGATCGTCGACACGTCCGACGAGTGGATCGTCAGCCGGCACCGGGATCCGCGAGCGGCGGGTCGCCGCGGCCCACGAGACGACCGCCTCGATGGCGGCGGTCGCCGGCGCGCGCGCGATCGCCGTCGCCGGCCTGCGAGCCGGACGACATCGACCTGATCCTCGTGGCGACCCTCACGCCCGACTACTGGATGCCGTCCACCGCGGCCCTGGTCAAGGAGGCGATCGGCAACACCCGGGCGGCGGCGATGGACGTCGCCGCGGCCTGCTCCGGCTTCGTGTACGCCTACGCCACGGCCCACGCGTACGTCACGTCCGGGATGGCCCGCCACGTGCTGGTGATCGGCGCCGAGCTGCTGACCCGCTTCCTCGACTACACCGACCGGAGCACCTGCATCCTGTTCGGCGACGGCGCCGGGGCGGTGGTCGTGTCGGCCTCGGACGAGCCGGCCGGCCCGCACGGCGATCGAGCTGACCACCGACCCGCAGGGCGCCTACATGATCTGGCTCCCGGCCGGCGGCTCGAAGAGCCCCTCGTCGGCGGAGACGGTGAGCCGCGGCGAGCACTTCATCCGGATGGAGGGCAAGGAGACCTACCGCTTCGCCACCCGCACGCTCGCCTCGTCGGCGCTCACGGCCATCGAGCGGGCCGGCCTCCACCCCGACGAGATCGACCTGGTGATCCCGCACCAGGCCAACATCCGGATCATCGAGGCCGTGGCGAAGGGCCTCGACTTCCCGCTGGAGCGGATCTTCGTCAACCTCGACCGCTACGGGAACACCTCCGCGGCGTCGGTCCCGCTCGCGCTCGCCGAGGCCGTCGACAGCGGCCGGATCAAGGTCGGCGACCGGATCGTCTTCGTCGCCTTCGGCGCCGGCTTCACGTCCGGCGCGGTGGCCATGGAGTGGTCGGTCGACCCAGCCAACGGCGCCCGCGCCGCGTCGGTGGACCCCGACGCCATCCGGATCCGGCTCCCGGTCGACTGGGATTCCGTCGACCCGATCCCGCCCCAGCTCGCCGCCGTCCTCGCCGCGCCGGGACCGGTGGACGTGCCCCTCGACGACGTCGTGCCGGGCGAGCCCGAACACGCCCACAAGGAGGTCCTCGCATGATCGATCTGACCGGCAAGACCGCCATCGTCACCGGCGGCTCGCGCGGCATCGGCCGCGAGGTGTCGCTGCTGCTGGCCCGCCAGGGCGCCAACGTGGCCTTCATCGACCGGGCCGCCTGCCTGATCGACGACCACACCATGGGCGACGTCGCAGGCGATGGGCCGGCGATCGGTCTGCGTCGGCGGCGACGTGACCGACCCGACCTCCTGCGCCGAGACGGTCGAGGAGACGCTGCGAGGAGTTCGGGCGGATCGACATCCTGGTCAACAACGCCGGCATCACCCGCGACGACCTGGCGATGCGGATGAGCGACGAGGCCTGGGCCGAGGTCATCAACGTCAACCTCACCGGCGCCTTCTACATGGCCCGCGCGGTCCTGCGCCCGATGCTCAAGCAGCGCGCCGGCCGGATCGTCAACATGTCGAGCGTCTCGGGCCAGATGGGCAACGCCGGCCAGGCCAACTACTCGGCCTCCAAGGCCGGGCTCATCGGCCTCACCAAGGCGCTCGCCCGCGAGGTCGCCTCGCGCGGGATCACCGTGAACGCCGTGGCCCCCGGCTTCGTCCTCACCGAGCTCACGACAGGCCTGCCCGACAACGTCAAGGACGCCATCAAGGCCGCCACCCCGCTCGGCCGCTTCGCCACCCCCGACGAGGTGGCCAACGCCGTCGTCTTCCTCGCCTCCGACGAGGCCGCCTACATCACGGGCCAGGTGCTCGGGGTGGACGGCGGCCTGGCGATGATGTGAGGGGAGCGCTTGGTGAGTCGGCCCGGACGCTGCTCATCGAGCGCTCCGGCCGATCGCATCGTCGAATTGTCGCCTTTGGATCAGGTTTGGACGACCTCCAGGACGATGTCCTCGTATGTCCGCGCGAACGACATGATGCGTTCCGGGAGAGCTTGCGCGGCGCGATCTGCTCGTGCGCGATCCTCCGCCGCGTCGTGGGAGTCGATGATGGCCTCCATCGCGACAGCCAGCCCGATCGGATCGTCAGTCCTGACGTAGACAGCTCCTGGCGGCGCCTGCTCACGATGAACGGCGATGTCGGACAGGATCATGCGCTTGCCGAGGGACTTCGCCTCCTCAACGGACGTGCTCCAGCCCTCTGACCGGGATGTGTTGATGACGGCGGCCGCATGCGACATCAGGCCCACGAGATCCTCGCGGGGAACGAGGCCGAGAACTCGGAACCACTCGAGCACGCCGAGTGCCTTCGCTCGGTCCATCAGCTCGCCGAAGTAGCGCGGCTTGCGATAATCGTCCGTGGGTCCGGTCGCAATGACGAGCGGCGGGACGCCCCTGGCCCTCAAGTTTGCCAGGGCGTCGAGGATGAGCTCGTGGTTCTTATGAGCCCAGAATTGGTTCGGCACGTGCAGGTAGGCACCGCTGAAACCATAGCGCGCCTGCAACGTCGCGAGGCGCGTGGGCTCCTTCCCGAACGCCGGCTCGGCCACGAACCGCAGGACACGCGACCGTTCGACGGCGGACGGTCTGAAGGTCGCGAGCGCTCGCTGCGCCACGTCCGAGCTCACGATCACGCGGGCCGCGTGGTCGCATTGCAGGCGGTAGGTCCGGTCCCGATACCACCGCTGGGATGCGGTGAAGAACTCAGGCAATTCGCGGTGTTGGAAGTCGGGTATCCAGCAGATCGCCGGAATCCCGGAGCGGTTCCCAAGGATGCCGGCGTGGGAGAGAACCGCGATCTCGTGAGAGCGCAGCAGGCGCTCTAGGTAGGGGTCGCCGGCGAACACCTGCTGCCACGCGCGGCGTAGGACCCAGCCGGGGGTGGACCGTTCGAAAGCGCCGCTTCGTACCACCTCGACCGACGGAAACCCGGTCAGGACGTCGCCGCCGACTCGCTCGCCCACAAGAAGCACCGGTTCCATCCTCCGGTCTGGCAACGAGAGGATCGCATGCGTCAGGTTGCGGAAGTAGGTGATCCCTCCCAGCCACCCAGATCCCAGGGCGATCCCGACGCGGATCATTCCGTCGTCTCGAGGAACCACCGCGCGTACTCGCGAACACCGACCGCCCACGGTCGCCGTGGCGACCATCCCCAGGCCGCCGCTCGTGACGGATCACCGGCGTATCGATCCGGGTCACCCGCGCGAGCGTCGCCGGTGAATTTCGGCCCGCCTGCCACCCCGAGCGCCTCCAGAAGGACTTCGAGAATTGCCTTCGTGGAGACCTCGATCCCAGATGCGCCGTTCACCGTCGGTGCGTTAGGTCCTGCATGCTCGGCGGCAACGAGCAGCAGCTGAGCCACGTCCTCGACGTTCACCCAGTCGCGAGTCTCCCGCCCGCTTCCTCCGAACCGTAGATCACCTGCCGTTGCCTTCCGGCACGCGTCCCATAGCAATTGCTTCCTCAGCTCCAAGCCGTAGGCGGAGAAGACCCGGACGATCGCGAGGCGCAGTCCGAAGCTGCGAGCGTACGAGCGGCAGAGGTCCTCGGCGATCACCTTGTGGACCCCATAGGGCGAGATGGGCGCGAGGCCTGTCGCCTCGGAGATGGGCAGGCTGCCCGCGCGGCCATACACCGCGGCGCTGGACGGATACACGAGGGCCGCGCGTGGGGCGCCGGTCCGCAGGTATTCGAGGACGTCGAGCGTTGTTCCCACCGTCCGCTCGAAATCCTGGGCCGGGTTCTCGAATGAGAAACCGACCGAGCTGCTGCCGGCACAGTGCACGACGATGTCCGGCACTCCAGCATGGGCAACAAGGCTCGCCAGCGAGACGTCGAGCTCGTGCCAAGCCGACAATCCCCAGCGACGCCAGGTTTCCTCGGTCCAGACTCCGTGGCCGATGCCTATTACACGATGACCACGGTCAGCGGCCGCGCGGCTAACGTGCCTGCCGATGAATCCGCTGGCGCCAGTGACGAGGACGCTGTTCACGATGCTGGGTGGACCACGATCCCACTCTCGATGCCCGCCCGCGGGATGAGCCCTTTGCTGTCGGGGATGTGGAGCGAAGAGGAACGGTCGCAACCCACGATCTTGCACCGCCTGGATCGTCGACTCACGAGCACTCTCGGACCGCAGTCAACGCGCCGGTCCTGACGTCGACCAGGGGCAGGTCCGCGATCGCCGCGATACGAGCGGTTCGTCGGCCGATGTACGTCAGGTTGCCTTCTGTGTCGCGACTCTCACGGAATCGAGCGTCGACCCAACCCTCTTGAGGCGTCACGGTGGGAAGTTCCCCGAGCACGTCGCGACGCACGAAGAACGCGTTGTTGCCGGCGCTGTTGCTGCCAACGAAAGCTAGGTTCTTTCGGTCCGCTGCCAGAGCCAGGGCCGCGAGCGATGCTCCCCAGTAGAGGTTCGAGTGGTGGGCCCTGGTTCGATTGAACCCCGGGTCGTAAGGCACGCTCACGGCTGCGTCCGGCCCGAAGGTGCTGTTGTACTCGACGATCAGAATCCTGGGACTGACGACGGCAAGCGAGTCGAGCACCCAGTAGTCGTTGCCATCAATGTCGATCGAGAGCAAGCCGATGTCGCCCGAGAGCCCAGCGTCCGCAATGGTCTCGTTGATGTTGTCGCGAGTGACGAAGACGGACCGGGCGTCGATGGTGTGCCGCCAGCCGATCGGATTGGATCGAACGAAATCAATGTGCCTGGTACCGCCGTCCAGGATGAGTCCGCGCCAGTTGTCGTTGCAGAGCAGGAATTGCGTGTTCGACTCGCGATAATCTGCGACGCCGAACTCGACGAACACTTCATGCTCGATCCGAGTGCGGTGGATGAGGTATTGGATGATGCCATCCTCGCCGAACTGGGAGAACACGCGGAATTCCGCATCGCACAACCGCGCGAATGGTCCCGACCTCACGTGGCGGCTCTCGTGGCGGCCGATCGCGAGCTGCACCCGCTCGACGTCGAGACTTCCCCCAGCCAGCCTGGCACGCGCCTTGCCCATGAGGGCTCGGCTCTGCCGCCCACCCCAACGCACGTTCACAGCTTCCCGCCGACCGCGGCCCTGCGCTCGGCCCTAGCGCTCATCCGCAGTCAGCTCCCGAACGATCCGCGCAGGATTGCCAGCGACGAGCACGTGTGGCGGCACGCTCTTCGTCACCACGCTGCCGGCGCCAACGATGGCTCCACGACCGATCGTCACGCCCATGAGGATGACCACGTTGCAGCCAATCCACACATCGTCTTCGATGACGACTGGCTCCGACCGAAGGTTCAACGTCGTCGGGTGCCCGCTGGTCACGATGGCGACGAATTGTCGGTGGCGCTCCGCCGGATTCAAGGGATGCGTTGTCGTGTCGAAGATGTTGCTGTTGTGGGCGATGAGGACGCGATCACCGATTGTGATTTCCGCAGCCGACCAGATCTTCGAGTACTCCCCCACGTAGCAGTAGCTGCCCATGGTGATCCGTCCGCCATGGGCGAAAGTGAATAGGTGGCCCCTGATATGGGTGTGGGCGCCGACAACGATGCTCTCTCGAATGCTGCGGTTCTGCGGCTCGATCCGCCCTTCCGAATGGACCCGGCATGAATACCTTCGTTCGAAGCGACGCACGCGGACCCACTTGCCGGCCTTCTTGACAGGATTCATGGTCTGCCTCGCTGCGAGAAGATGGCCCGTGCAAAGGCTCGCACCCGCTGTTGAGGTGACGCCTTCATCAAGCTGCCTATAGCCCGGAATACCTGCTGTGTGCACTGAGAAGGTGAAACTTCTGTCGGGAATTCTGGCAAGGCGCCGGATCCCAGGCTGCCCTCGCGTCTCGGCACCAGCGCTCGAAGATGTGTTCCCGTGCCGTCGTCACCCTTGTTGTGGACCAGGGTCTGGGGTGGGTGCAGAGCCAGGCCCTTCCGCACGAACAGGCTGTAATACCAGCGGATATCCCACGAGGGAACGCTCTTCCGCATCTCTCGTGAGAGCATCTTCGTGTAGTCGAAGTTCCCGTTGATATTGAATTGTCGGCGTTCCTGCTTGTCAGCAAGCCGCACGGCCCATTCGGTCGCCGTTGGATCGAAAAGATCCCAGGCTCGTTTCCAGGTGGCCCAGCCCCATGCGCTCGTCAATGGCAGGAAGATCGCCTCTCGAGAATGCCGCAGCTCAGGCACGTCGAAGACGTAGCCGCATACCTGCATCACGCGCGTTTCGTCTCGTACCGTGCAAGGCCTTCATTGAGGAACTCAAGGAAGTTGGGCGACACGACCAGGTCATCTTCGACGACGACCACCTTGCCGAATTGCTCACATAGCTCGGTGACGGCGGCTATCTCGGAGGAATCAATCCCGGCATTGACGTCAGTCTCTCGGAACACGGCACGGTTGCCCAAGAGGCGCCGGGCTTCGGCCCGTGTCTCCAGGACCGCGGGGAGGTCGATGGAGCGTTTGGGCCCGTCAGCAAACACGAACACCGGACTGTCGTCGAACTCCGATGCATCGCTGGAGATGCTCGATTGTCCGACGGGTGTGCTCCGGCCGCTTGTAGATCAGGAGCGCGATCGGCGCCCACGAGCCGATTGAAGGGCTCACGGAGTGGCTCCCCGACCGGTTCGATCTCCGGACGGCATCCACCGTCGGAGTTGGGCGACCTGCCGGACGGCGATGGCGCGCGCTGCAGCTCGTCCAGCGCGAGCAGGTCACCGCCCCGCGACGCCTCTCCCACTCTGGACAGACCGGCCAGCCTGGCACCGATCTTCACGGTCCTGGAGAGCACGGGGTTCGTGGCTAGGGAGGGCAGGCGGTACCTCTGCTCGAGCAGCGCCCGGTCGTGCGCCCACAGGTCCAGGCGCGCCACCGACTTCCTCTGGAGGTGGTGGCGGTCGATCGCCACGATCCTGTCCAAGCGGCAGAAGCGAGTCCGTCGAGCCAGATGCAGCAGCAGTTCCAGGTCCATGGCGAAGTCGAAAGCTGGGTCCGCGAGGTCCGAGCGACCGATGGCCGAGCGCCGGATGAAGACGGCGGGCTGGCAGATGAGGTTGTAGGCACGGAGCAGAGCAGGGGCGAAGGTCGGCGTCCAGAGGACGTGCAGGAGCGTCCCGTCGCCGTTCACGAGTGCCGCGTGCCCGTACACGACCCCCACGTCGGCGTGCTTGGTGAACACGTCGACCGCCCTGGCCACGATGTCGCTTGAGAAGTAGGCATCGTCCGAGTTCAGCCAGCCGATGATCTCGCCCGAGCTTCGGGCGAACGCCCGGTTGATGGCGTCCGACTGGCCGCCGTCCGGCTGACTGACCCAGATCAACCCATCGCGAGATCGGTTCTCCAGGATGCGAGCTGAGCCGTCTGTCGACCCGCCGTCCATCACGATGCGTTCGATCGGCGCGTAGGTCTGGCCCTCAACGGAGCGCAAGTTGTCTTCGAGCCAGCGCGCCTGCTCGAACGAAGGAGTGAGGACCGAAACGAGAGGCTCCGTGCGCTTCACGACCGGTTCACGCGTTCGCCGCAAGGGACGGCTCGTCCGGCTCGGAGGCCCGGATGACGGCAAACGCCAGGCCGAGGAGCAGGATCAGGGCCAGCGCCGTGCCCTTGTCTTCCAGCTGCGGCCCGAGCGGTGCCAAAACGATCAACCCGATCGCAAGCCCGAGGAGGGCGGACCTCGCCACCGCCGCTGGCGGCCCGACGTTGCGCAGGTGGCGCAGGGTGCGGACGGTCGCCCAGCCGATCACGATCCAGATAACGATGCCAAGCAGGCCGAACTTCGCGAGGACTGTCAGCGGCGTGTCTGACGTGAAGTCGGCGATCGTGGTTCGAGTCCACGTTCACCCATGGGATGGGGACTCCGAGCCCGCGCCCCACCAATGGCGAGCTCACGAAGATCTTCCAGGCGGAGCTCGTCTGGGCCCAGCGAAGCTGGAAGCTCATGTCGCTTCCGGTCACAACCTCCGTCAGCGTGCCGTACCTGCCTCCGGTGTCGGGAGTAGGGCTCGGGGTGGGTGCCGCTGAGGGTGAGCCCCCTGCGGGGCCAGCTGTGGGGGCGGAGCCAGACGGGCCCGCGCCACGGGGCGCCGGCGCCCGGACTTCCGCTCCCGCCGCCTTAGGGCTCGGAGCCGCTCCAGGGCTGGCAACGACAGCATTGCCCGGAGATGTCGCGGGCAGCGCGCGGAGGAGACCCGGGCCCACCACTACTGCTACGACAAGTAGCGGGGCAAGAGCCGGCGCAAACGATGCCCGCAGCATGCTGCGGCCCCCGATGAGGACGGCGTCCAGGAGCAGGACGATCGGGAGCGCCGCGAGAACGAGCGAGGTCCTCGTGCCGGTCAGCAGGAGCAGGCCGATCACTACGGCGCCGGTGGTTGCCCATGCCCACCGGCCGCGCCCACCCAGATCGAGCTCGCCACCGCGAGGGCGAAGAAGGCGGTCAGCAGGGCGAAGGAGGGAAGCACAATCCGATCGAGAGGCAGGTCGGCGATATTGCGGCGCTGGACCCAGTTCAGCGTGAACGACAGCGTCGCCAGGGACCCCGCAGCCACGGTTGCCCCTGTCGCCACCACGGAGACACCGCGGCACCCAGATCCAGTGCCAGCCACGCGCCGCGGCAACGAGCGCATACGGTGCCGCGTCCCGGGATTCAGCTTCCAAGCGGCGTCCCGTTGGCGTAGCGCCACGGGAAGCGAGAGACCGATCGTTGACGCGATGACGATCGACCGACCAACCACGGCCGCGCGGCCGCCACCAGCCTTGAATCTCGAGTCCGGAACGCGTGGTATACGGACCCGGCAACGACGGCTATAGCTACGGCGAAATAGGCAAGCTTCGTAATGTCGAGGTTCTGCGTGACCTGAAGGACCAAAGCGCGCCGGCCACCACAACGAGCGGTGGTCCCGAGCCGCTCCGATGATCGAAACCACCGGCGGGTTCGCGGCCAGCGGGCGCCCGCCTCTCCGTTCCTGCATCAACCATTCCTTCGTTCGCTCGGCCGCGGGATGAGCGACCCGCCACCTCGGATGCTACCCACCGAGCCCAGCGGCAACGCCGTCGCAACGAGGAGCGAAGGCTCAATACTCACCGTGACCCCTCATGCCCAGCTCCCGGTGGACCCGAAGGCCAAGGATCCACCCGGACACCGTGAAGCGCACCGACGGCGAGCGCGCCGACGTAGCCGGTCACGCCCATGACCGGCACGAACACGACCTGGAGCGAAACGACGAGCACGGCTTCCGCAATGAGCACGATCGCGGTCAAGCGAAGTAGCAATACGTGG